>NZ_JAGFOA010000009.1:3970-5861 GCF_017592545.1 Microbacterium stercoris | reverse complement strand
GTTGCCCCGGAGGGCTGCGGCGGGAGTCGCAGGGCTGGGAGCATCCGATCCTTGAGAACTCAACAGCGTGCACTTGTCAAATGCCAAATAACCTCGTCGGCCGATTTTTGATCGGTTCGGCAAGATTCCTTTGGATCAATTTTGGAAGTCAGTAATGACATCCGTTTTGGTCAGCATCAAACTCGCTGCTTCATCGTTTTCCCGGTGATCGCAGCATTGTTTCTTTACGGAGAGTTTGATCCTGGCTCAGGATGAACGCTGGCGGCGTGCTTAACACATGCAAGTCGAACGGTGAAGCAGGAGCTTGCTCTTGTGGATCAGTGGCGAACGGGTGAGTAACACGTGAGCAACCTGCCCCGAACTCTGGGATAAGCGCTGGAAACGGCGTCTAATACTGGATATGCACCAGGAAGGCATCTTCACTGGTGGGAAAGATTTTTTGGTTCGGGATGGGCTCGCGGCCTATCAGCTTGTTGGTGAGGTAATGGCTCACCAAGGCGTCGACGGGTAGCCGGCCTGAGAGGGTGACCGGCCACACTGGGACTGAGACACGGCCCAGACTCCTACGGGAGGCAGCAGTGGGGAATATTGCACAATGGGCGGAAGCCTGATGCAGCAACGCCGCGTGAGGGACGACGGCCTTCGGGTTGTAAACCTCTTTTAGCAGGGAAGAAGCGAAAGTGACGGTACCTGCAGAAAAAGCGCCGGCTAACTACGTGCCAGCAGCCGCGGTAATACGTAGGGCGCAAGCGTTATCCGGAATTATTGGGCGTAAAGAGCTCGTAGGCGGTCTGTCGCGTCTGCTGTGAAATCCCGAGGCTCAACCTCGGGCCTGCAGTGGGTACGGGCAGACTAGAGTGCGGTAGGGGAGATTGGAATTCCTGGTGTAGCGGTGGAATGCGCAGATATCAGGAGGAACACCGATGGCGAAGGCAGATCTCTGGGCCGTAACTGACGCTGAGGAGCGAAAGGGTGGGGAGCAAACAGGCTTAGATACCCTGGTAGTCCACCCCGTAAACGTTGGGAACTAGTTGTGGGGGCCTTTCCACGGTCTCCGTGACGCAGCTAACGCATTAAGTTCCCCGCCTGGGGAGTACGGCCGCAAGGCTAAAACTCAAAGGAATTGACGGGGACCCGCACAAGCGGCGGAGCATGCGGATTAATTCGATGCAACGCGAAGAACCTTACCAAGGCTTGACATATAGAGGAAACGGCTGGAAACAGTCGCCCCGCAAGGTCTCTATACAGGTGGTGCATGGTTGTCGTCAGCTCGTGTCGTGAGATGTTGGGTTAAGTCCCGCAACGAGCGCAACCCTCGTTCTATGTTGCCAGCACGTAATGGTGGGAACTCATGGGATACTGCCGGGGTCAACTCGGAGGAAGGTGGGGATGACGTCAAATCATCATGCCCCTTATGTCTTGGGCTTCACGCATGCTACAATGGCCGGTACAAAGGGCTGCAATACCGTGAGGTGGAGCGAATCCCAAAAAGCCGGTCCCAGTTCGGATTGAGGTCTGCAACTCGACCTCATGAAGTCGGAGTCGCTAGTAATCGCAGATCAGCAACGCTGCGGTGAATACGTTCCCGGGTCTTGTACACACCGCCCGTCAAGTCATGAAAGTCGGTAACACCTGAAGCCGGTGGCCTAACCCTTGTGGAGGGAGCCGTCGAAGGTGGGATCGGTAATTAGGACTAAGTCGTAACAAGGTAGCCGTACCGGAAGGTGCGGCTGGATCACCTCCTTTCTAAGGAGCATCTGGCACCTTCGGGTGTCCAGGCGCCGGATCAGAACCGAACGCGTTCTGCCGGTTAGCTCATGGGTGGAACATTTGACATGCCGTCAGCGCTGCTGACCGGATCTAGTACGACCTGCTCGCAGGTCTGGAACGA
>NZ_JAGFOA010000009.1:3451-3960 GCF_017592545.1 Microbacterium stercoris | reverse complement strand
TTAGGACTAAGTCGTAACAAGGTAGCCGTACCGGAAGGTGCGGCTGGATCACCTCCTTTCTAAGGAGCATCTGGCACCTTCGGGTGTCCAGGCGCCAGTTCGGGACCGAATGTGTCTCGCTGGTTAGCTCATGGGTGGAACATTTGACATGCCGTCAGCGCTGCTGACCGGATCTAGTACGACCTGCTTGCAGGTCTGGAACGAGCCGGTTGGCGAAGCGGGGTGGCTGCACGCTGTTGGGTCCTGAAGGACCGGGTCATCCGTGATCCTCCTTCTGGGCCCTGTTGAAGTTTCCGCGGTTGCGGGGATGGAGGCAGGGTTCCGCCCGTACTTTGAGAACTACACAGTGGACGCGAGCATCTTTAAAGATAGCGAACGTAGATCATTTTTGATTTACGGCTCATGTGATTTCAAGTCTTTAAGAGCAGACGGTGGATGCCTTGGCATCTGGAGCCGAAGAAGGACGTAGCAATCTGCGATAAGCCTCGGGGAGCTGATAAGCGAGCTTT
>NZ_JAGFOA010000009.1:0-3441 GCF_017592545.1 Microbacterium stercoris | reverse complement strand
TGGAGGCAGGGTACCCGCCCGTACTTTGAGAACTACACAGTGGACGCGAGCATCTTTAAAGATAGCGAACGTAGATCATTTTTGATTTACGGCTCATGTGATTTCAAGTCTTTAAGAGCAGACGGTGGATGCCTTGGCATCTGGAGCCGAAGAAGGACGTAGCAATCTGCGATAAGCCTCGGGGAGCTGATAAGCGAGCTGTGATCCGAGGATGTCCGAATGGGGAAACCCCGCCAGGATCAACACCTGGTGACTCCCGCCTGAATATATAGGGCGGGTAGAGGGAACGTGGGGAAGTGAAACATCTCAGTACCCACAGGAAGAGAAAACAACAGTGATTCCGTGAGTAGTGGCGAGCGAAACCGGATGAGGCTAAACCGGGCGTGTGTGATAGCCGGCAGGCGTTGCACGTTCGGGGTTGTGGGACTCACCTGACTTTTCTGCCGAAGAGTCGACGTGACAGCAGCGTATAGACGAACGGTCTTGAATGGCCGGCCAGAGTGGGTGTAAGCCCCGTAGTCGAAATGCGTGTGCTGGCGTGGAGAGTATCCCAAGTAGCACGGGGCCCGAGAAATCCCGTGTGAATCTGTCAGGACCACCTGATAAGCCTAAATACTCCCAGATGACCGATAGCGGACAAGTACCGTGAGGGAAAGGTGAAAAGTACCCCGGGAGGGGAGTGAAATAGTACCTGAAACCGTCTGCTTACAAACCGTTGGAGCACCCCTGGTAGGTGTGACAGCGTGCCTTTTGAAGAATGAGCCTGCGAGTTAGCGATACGTGGCGAGGTTAACCCGTGTGGGGTAGCCGTAGCGAAAGCGAGTCTGAATAGGGCGATTCAGTCGCGTGTCCTAGACCCGAAGCGAAGTGATCTATCCATGGCCAGGCTGAAGCGACGGTAAGACGTCGTGGAGGGCCGAACCCACTTAGGTTGAAAACTGAGGGGATGAGCTGTGGATAGGGGTGAAAGGCCAATCAAACTTCGTGATAGCTGGTTCTCTCCGAAATGCATTTAGGTGCAGCGTTGCGTGTTTCTTGCCGGAGGTAGAGCTACTGGATGGCCGATGGGCCCTACAAGGTTACTGACGTCAGCCAAACTCCGAATGCCGGTAAGTGAGAGCGCAGCAGTGAGACTGTGGGGGATAAGCTTCATAGTCGAGAGGGAAACAACCCAGACCACCAACTAAGGTCCCAAAGCGCGTGCTAAGTGGGAAAGGATGTGGAGTTGCTCTGACAACCAGGAGGTTGGCTTAGAAGCAGCCACCCTTGAAAGAGTGCGTAATAGCTCACTGGTCAAGTGATTCCGCGCCGACAATGTAACGGGGCTCAAGCACGCCACCGAAGTTGTGGCATTGACATTTATAGGTAGGCCTTCGTGGTCCAGCCGTGTTGATGGGTAGGAGAGCGTCGTGTGGCGAGTGAAGCGGCGGTGGAAACCAGCCGTGGACGCCACACGAGTGAGAATGCAGGCATGAGTAGCGAATGACGTGTGAGAAACACGTCCTCCGAAAGACCAAGGGTTCCAGGGTCAAGCTAATCTTCCCTGGGTAAGTCGGGACCTAAGGCGAGGCCGACAGGCGTAGTCGATGGACAACGGGTTGATATTCCCGTACCGGCGAAGAACCGCCCAAGCTAATCCAGTGGTGCTAAGCGCCCGAAACCATTCATCGTCACCTTCGGGTGGCACCGAGTGGTGGAGCGCGCGACCCCATGCTGGTGCGGTTAGCGTATTAACAGGTGTGACGCAGGAAGGTAGCCCATGCCAGGCGATGGTTGTCCTGGTGCAAGTGCGTAGGCCGAGAGATAGGCAAATCCGTCTCTCATGTGGCTGAGACACGATGCGGATGAAAAGTGGGTGATCCTATGCTGCCGAGAAAAGCATCGACGCGAGGTTCCAGCCGCCCGTACCCCAAACCGACTCAGGTGGTCAGGTAGAGAATACCAAGGAGATCGAGAGAATCGTGGTTAAGGAACTCGGCAAAATGCCCCCGTAACTTCGGGAGAAGGGGGGCCCAGCGCGTATTAGGACTTGCTCCGAAAGCGTGTGTGGGCCGCAGAGACCAGTGGGTAGCGACTGTTTATTAAAAACACAGGTCCGTGCCAAGTCGCAAGACGATGTATACGGACTGACGCCTGCCCGGTGCCGGAAGGTTAAGAGGACCGGTTAGCCGCAAGGCGAAGCTGAGAATTTAAGCCCCGGTAAACGGCGGTGGTAACTATAACCATCCTAAGGTAGCGAAATTCCTTGTCGGGTAAGTTCCGACCTGCACGAATGGCGTAACGACTTCCCAACTGTCTCAACCGCGAACTCGGCGAAATTGCATTACGAGTAAAGATGCTCGTTACGCGCAGCAGGACGGAAAGACCCCGTGACCTTTACTACAGCTTGGTATTGGTGTTCGGTGTGGCTTGTGTAGGATAGGTGGGAGACTTTGAAGCGGTGACGCCAGTTACCGTGGAGTCGTTGTTGAAATACCACTCTGGTCACTCTGGATATCTAACTTCGAACCGTGATCCGGTTCAGGGACAGTGCCTGGTGGGTAGTTTAACTGGGGCGGTTGCCTCCCAAAATGTAACGGAGGCGCCCAAAGGTTCCCTCAACCTGGTTGGCAATCAGGTGGCGAGTGTAAGTGCACAAGGGAGCTTGACTGTGAGACTGACAGGTCGAGCAGGGACGAAAGTCGGGACTAGTGATCCGGCAGTGGCTTGTGGAAGCGCTGTCGCTCAACGGATAAAAGGTACCTCGGGGATAACAGGCTGATCTTGCCCAAGAGTCCATATCGACGGCATGGTTTGGCACCTCGATGTCGGCTCGTCGCATCCTGGGGCTGGAGTAGGTCCCAAGGGTTGGGCTGTTCGCCCATTAAAGCGGTACGCGAGCTGGGTTTAGAACGTCGTGAGACAGTTCGGTCCCTATCCGCTGCGCGCGTAGGAAGTTTGAGAGGATCTGACCCTAGTACGAGAGGACCGGGTTGGACGAACCTCTGGTGTGTCAGTTGTCCTGCCAAGGGCACCGCTGATTAGCTACGTTCGGGATGGATAACCGCTGAAAGCATCTAAGCGGGAAGCCGGCCTCAAGATGAGACTTCCATACCTTCGGGTGAGAGGCTCCCAGCCAGACTACTGGGTTGATAGGCCAGATGTGGAAGTGCAGCAATGCATGCAGCTGACTGGTACTAATAAGCCGATGACTTGATAACACCTCGCCTTCTGGCGATGCTACGCGTCCACTGAGTGGTTCTCGATGTACGGTCGAGAATCAGCAACACACATATTTTCATAGTGTGCTATTGATTTCGGAACACATCCATAGTGTTTCGGCGGTCATAGCGAGAGGGAAACGCCCGGTCACATTCCGAACCCGGAAGCTAAGCCTCTCAGCGCCGATGGTACTGCAGGGGGGACCCTGTGGGAGAGTAGGACACCGCCGGACTTCTTTTA
>NZ_JAGFOA010000008.1:113692-196866 GCF_017592545.1 Microbacterium stercoris | reverse complement strand
GGCGGTGGCGTGTGGCCTCCTGCTTCGCGTCGGCGACCGAGCGGGCGGCCTCCTTGCGGAGCGTGAAGGACAGCGCGTCGAAGGCTGCCCTCAGGCCCGCGCCGTCGAGGGCCTCAGCCAGCTCCGCAGGTACGTCGACTGTGCGTTCGGCGGCGTCGAGCTCGATCCGGGCCTCGATGGCCTGGCCCGGCTCGACGCCGAACTCGGCGCGGGCGGCCTTGCTGAAGCCGATCATGATCTCGCCTGCCCTGCGTCCCACGCGCAGGCGGCCGGTGTGATCCCCGATCGTCACGAGCACGGGCGGCGTCTTGCCGCCGCCGAGCTGCGCGACCTGCTCTTCGGTGAGCAGGATCGCCGCGGCCGGCCCGTGCGGCTCGAGGGTCGTCGAGAGGGTGAGCGCCGTCATGCCGCCAGGCTACGCCGGGCCCCGCGCCACCCCGGAACCGGAGGACATCCCGCGACCGGAGGGCCGGATCCGCCTCCGAGACCCTCCCGACGCGAGATCCCCTCCCAACCCGCAGCTCGCCGCCGCGGGACCGGAGGACATCCCGCGACCGGAGGACCGGATCCGCCCCCCCACAACCCTCCCGACGCGAGATCCCCTCCCAACCCGCGCCCGCACGCCCCCCGCCCCGTATCCCGGATCCCTCCGTCCCCGGAACCGGAGGAGACTCAGCAACCGGAGGGCCGGATCGGGCGCCCGCGCCCTCGGAACGCGAGATCCCCTCCCAAGCCGCAAGCGCGATCCGCCCAACCCGCACCCAGCCCGCATCCTGCCGTACCCCACCCCGCACCCGCCGCGGAAGCGGAGGACATCCCGCAACCGGAGGACCGGATCCGCCCCGAAGAACCTCCCGACGCGAGATCCCCTCCCAGCCCGCGCCCCGATCCCGCCTCCGCGGGGCCCGGATCCCCCGGAACCGGAGGACATCCCGCGACCGAAGGTCCGGATCCACCCCCACGACTCTCCCCACGCGAGATCCCCTCCCAACCCGCCCCGCGCCCCGCGCCCCTCCCGACAAGAGATGCCCTCCCAACCCGCCCCGCGCCCCGCGCCCCTCCCGACAAGAGATGCCCTCCCAACCGGCGCCGCCCCACACGCGCCGCGCGCCGCGCCGCGGAAGCGGAGGACATCCCGCGACCGGAGGACCGGATCCGCCCCGAAGAACCTCCCGACGCGAGATCCCCTCCCAGCCCGCGCCCCGATCCCGCCTCCGCGGGGCCCGGATCCCCCGGAACCGGAGGACATCCCGCGGCCGAAGGACCGGATCCGCCCCCACGACCCTCCCGACGCGAGATCCCCTCCCAACCCGCGCCGCCCCACCCGCCCGCACCCGCCGCGGAAGCGGAGGACATCCCGCAACCGGAGGATCGGATCCGCCCCGAAGAACCTCCCGACGCGAGATCCCCTCCCAACCCGCGCCCCGCCGCCGCGGGACCGGAGGACATCCCGCGACCGGAGGACCGGATCCGCCCCCACGACCCTCCCGACGCGAGATCCCCTCCCAACTCGCGCCGGCCCCCCGCCCCCCGCGCCCCGCGCGCCACGCCGCCCCACCCCGCCCGCGCCCCACGCCCAACCCGCGCCCCGCCCACGCACCCACGCACCCACGCCCCGCACCCGCGCTCCGCACCCAGCCGGATCCGATGCGGCGCGCGAGATACTGAGGCGGTGTCCGCAAGTCCGCTGTCCGCGTCGGCGTATGAGATCCTCGGCGTCGCGCCGAGCGCGTCCGACGACGAGCTGCGCCGCGCCTACCGGGCGCGGCTGCGCGAGACGCATCCCGACACCGGCGGCGACGACGCGGCGTTCATCCGCGTGCGCCGGGCGTGGGAGCTGATCGGCACGATCGAGGCCCGCGCGGCCTACGACCGCGGCGCGGGGCAGGAGTCGGCGTGGCGCGTGACTCCGACGGAGGCGCCGAAGACCGACACCCGTCCGCGCGCGCGGTCGCACGGGCATCCGGGCGGATGGCGCCGCGAGCGGTACGTGGAGCTCGTGCGCGAATGGGCGGGTGCGGGCGTGGAGCTTCCCGATCCGTATGCCGCGGACGTCGTGCGCTCGGCTCCGGATGACCTGCGCCACCTTCTCGCCGGCGCGCTGGCAGAGGAGGCCACCGCCCGCACGATCGCTCACCTCGGCATCGGGTTCACGGTGTGGCACGGCGTCGCGGCGGGCGACCGCATCCTGGATCACATCGTGCTGAGTCCGTCGGGTCTGTACGGCATCGCGTCGGCCGACTTCGGCGGCGAGGTGCGCTTCCGCCGCGGCGAGCTCATCGGCGAGGCCGTGCGCGGCGAGACGCCCGTCGCGGTGCTGCTGGCCGGCATGCGCGCGGCGGCGAAGGCGGCGAGGGTGCGCTTCGGCGGCGCGATCGTCGTACTGCCGGATGACGCGCTCGCGCAGCCGGTCACCCCGCTCGGCGCCGTGCGCGGTGTGCCCGTGGTCGTCGTGCGCCGCAGCGTGCTGGGGCACCTGCTGCGTCAGGGCGTGCCCGGGGCGCGCCCGATCGGGGGCAACGAGCTGTTCGACGTGCGCACCCGCCTGCAGGCGACCGTCCGCTTCGTATAGCCCGCGTGATCCGGCGCCTCCGCCCCACGCACCGCCTCACATCGGCGGGGTGGGAGGAGGCACCGGGACGCCGGCCTCAGCTCAGGGGGGCGCGGGCCCACACCGTGGTGTCGGCCGGCACAACCGAGGCGGTGGCACCATCCGATGAGAGGAGGATGTCGAGCTCCTCCGGCAGCACGAACTCCTCGTCGCCGAAGTTCATGACCACCTGCCAGCCGTTCGGCCGCTGGAACCAGAGCACGTCGTCGCGGCCGGTGTGCCGCCATGCGAGCTGCTCCTCGGTCTGCAGCTCGTGGCGCAGCGCGAGGGCCCGGCGGTAGAGCGACAGCGTCGAGGCCGGATCGTCCGCCTCCACGTCGACGGCGCACTCGGCGAACCAGGCCGGCTGCGGCAGGTGCGCGGGGCCCGATCCGAACCCGAACGAGGGCCCCTCGGCGGTCCACGGCAGCGGCACGCGGCATCCATCGCGCCCGACCTCGGCGCCCTCGCTGCGGAAGAACGTCGGATCCTGGCGCTGGTCGGCGGGGATGTCGGCCACCTCGTGCAGGCCGAGCTCCTCGCCCTGATAGATGTAGGTGGATCCCGGCAGCCCGAGCAGCAGCAGGGTCGCCGCCCGCGCGCGACGCAGGCCCCGGGCGCGGTCGAGCAGCGCCTCGTCGCCACCCGCGGTCAGCCACGCCTGGCCGCGGCGGCCGGGAGCGCTCGCCGTGGCGAGCTCGGCCGGCAGACCGTAGCGCGTGGCGTGGCGCACCACGTCGTGGTTCGACAGCACCCAGGTGCTCGACGAGCCCGACTCCGCGGCCAGCGCCAGGTTGTCGGCGATGATGCGCCGGAAGGTCGGCGCGTCGTAGTCGGCTTCGAGCAGGTCGAAGTTGAACGACTGCCCGAGGCTCTCGGGGCTGGCGTACTTCGGCACCCGATGCGAGGCCACCCACGCCTCGGCGACGGCGGTGCGGGGCGGGTCGTACTCGTTGAACAGCGCGCGCCAGTCGGCGTAGATCTCGTGCACGTCGTCGCGGTCGATCAGCGGGTGATTGCCGTCGATCGGGATCAGCGCGAGCTCGTCGCGCGAGGGCAGCGGCTCGGTGAGGTCCTTGGTGAGCATGTGCGCCACGTCGATGCGGAAGCCGTCGACCCCGCGATCCGACCAGAACCGCAGCGTCGTGAGGAAGTCCTCGCGCACCTCGGGGTTGTCCCAGTTGAGGTCGGGCTGCTCGGGCGCGAAGTTGTGCAGGTACCACTGGCCGTCCTCGACACGGTGCCACGCGGGCCCGCCGAACATCGCGACCCAGTCGGTGGGGGGCTCGGATCCGTCGGGGCCTGTTCCCTCGCGGAACAGGTAGCGGTCGCGGGCGGCGGAGCCGCGCCCCGCGGCGAGCGCCTCCTGGAACCAGGCGTGCTGATCCGAGGTGTGGTTGGGCACGATGTCGACGACGACCTTGATGTCGCGCGCGTGCAGAGCCGCGACCATCTCGTCGAAGTCGTCGAGGGTGCCCAGGCGCGGATCCACGTCGCGGTAGTCGGCGACGTCGTAGCCGCCGTCGGCGAGCTCCGACGGATAGAAGGGGCTCAGCCAGACGGCGTCGACGCCGAGCGAGGCGAGATGGTCGACATGCGCCACGATGCCGGGGATGTCGCCGAGCCCGTCGCCGTTCGCGTCGGCGAAGCTGCGCGGGTAGATCTGATAGACCACGGCCTGCCGCCACCACGTGGCCGGATCGCTCGCGAGGGTCTCGGGGGTCTCGGCGGGAAGCGCGTCTGTCATGAGAGCGGTGGGCTCCTTCTCGATCGTTCGGTCCTGCTTCGGGTTTTCGGGTGGCTCGGGTGGTGCGGCATCGCGCGGGCGTCGCCGCCGTGCGGGGCTCAGCCCTTCACGGCGCCCTGCGTGACGCCCTCCATGACCCAGCGCTGCGTGAACAGGTAGGCCACGATCGCGGGCGCCATCGCCATGAGGTACGACGCGAAAGCGACGTTGTAGTTGCTGCTGAACTGATTCTGGAAGAGGTTCTGGCGCACCGGAAGGGTCTGCATCCCCGGATCCGAGATGATCAGCGACGGCATCATGAAGTCGTTCCACGCGTACAGGAACGCGAAGATGCCGACCGTGGCGCTCATCGGCGCGAGCAACGGGAAGATCAGCCGCCAGAAGGTCTGCCACGTGGTGGCGCCGTCGATGCGGGCGCTCTCCTCCAGCTCGATCGGGATCGAGCGCAGGAACGCGGTGAACAGCAGCACGCTGAAGCTGAGCTGGAACATCGTGGCGAGGATGACCACGCCGAAGGGGTTGTCGAGCCCGACGCGTCCGGTCAGCTGGATCTGCGGCAGCGCGACCACGGGGAACGGGATGAACATCGCCGCCAGCAGGTAGAAGAACGAGTAGCGGAACAGCCGGTGGTCCCAGTTGCGCACGATCGCGTACGAGGCGAAGGCGGCGAGCAGGATCGTCGCGATCACGGTGCC
The DNA here is from genome assembly GCF_017592545.1 of Microbacterium stercoris. Taxonomy (GTDB): domain Bacteria; phylum Actinomycetota; class Actinomycetes; order Actinomycetales; family Microbacteriaceae; genus Microbacterium; species Microbacterium stercoris. The sequence goes on along the minus strand of NZ_JAGFOA010000008.1, from coordinate 191,834 downwards.
CGCGGTGACGAACAGTGAGACCGCCGCGCCGACGGGGAACCGCGTGAGGTTCCACGCCTCGACGAACCCATCGAAGCTGAACGGTGCGGGCAGCGAGAACGCGTTGCCGTCGACCGACTGCTCGGTCGTCTTCATGGCCATCGTGATGGTGGCGTACAGCGGCAGCAACACCGTCACCGACGCCAGGATCAGCAGGATCGTTCCGGACCAGTTGACGCGCTCGGCGCCGACGCGGCCGCGCCCGCCGGCGACCACTGTGCGGGTGGTGGTGGGGACCTCGGACATCAGAACGCGCTCCTTCCGCGAGTGAGCGAGAGCTGCAGCAGTGAGATGAGCACGGCCACGATGAAGAAGATCGTGGCGTTGGCCATCTGGTAGGCGTAGTCGCCGCCGAAGAAGCCCTGCACGATCGTCATCGCGACGCTGCGGGTGGCCGTGCCCGGGCCGCCGTTGGTGAGGCCGACGATGATGTCGTAGGCGTTGAGGAAGCCCTTGAACCCCAGGATGACGTTGATCACGACGTAGCCGGCGACGAGCGGGATGGTGATGCGCGTGAGCTGCTGAGTCTTGGACGCGCCGTCGATGTCGGCCGCCTCGTAGACCTCGCCCGGCACCGACAGCAGGCCGGCGATGTAGATGAGCAGCGTGCCCGGGATGGCCTGCCAGGCCGTCACGATCACGATCGCGATCCACGCGAGATCCGGGTTCGCGAGCAGGCTCGACGACAGCCACGGGATGCCCAGCGACGAGCCCGCCGCGGGAAGCGAGTTCGAGAAGAGGAAGTTGAAGACGTAGGCGATGATGATGCCCGAGATCACCATCGGGATCACGAAGATCGTGCGCAGGGCCGTCTTCAGCCGGATCTTCGATGTCAGGCCGACCGCCAGCAGGAACGCCACGACGTTCACGACGAGCACCGTGGCGACCGAGAACCCGAACGTGAACAGGTAGCTCTGCACGACCGCGGGATCGCTGAACAGGGCGATGTAGTTGGTGAACCCGTTGAAGCTCCACTCGCCGATGCCGATCGAGTCGGTGAAGCTGAAGAAGATGCCGATCACTCCCGGCAGGGTGATCGCGAGCGTGAACAGGATCACCGTGGGCAGCAGGAAGAGATAGTAGATCGGCTCCACACGGCGCCGGTTCCGGGGCGGCGGCGCGGTTGCCCGAGGCGGGGCGGGAGCCATCGCGGGAGTGGTCGCGCTCATTCGCCGGCCTCCTTCGTCTCGTCAGTGCGCGGTGCAGGCGCGCGGAAGGCGAGCCGCGCCCAATCCGCGTCGATCGTGCGCAGCATCCGATCCGTGTCCTCACCGAGCACCATCGCCTGCGCGTAGCTGTTCATCGGGATCGTGCGCGGCACGAGCACCGACGGCCCCTGGTAGACCCGGCCCTCGTCGTAGTACGCGATCATGCCCTCGATGCGCGGATCGTCCGGCGGCGGAGCGTCCTGCGTGGGCGCGAAGCCGAGCTGCGAGGCGTTGTACTCCTGGATGTGCTCCGGCTCGTAGAGGAACTCGAGGAAGTCTCGCGCGGCATCCGGATGCGCCGCCTCGACCGGGATCATCGCGGCGAGGTCCATGTTGACGCGCACCGCCAGGTCGTCCGGATCGTCCGTCATCGGCAGCGGGAAGGTGCCGAGGGCCACGTCCTGGCTGGTCTTGGCGATCTCGCCGAACGCCCACGGGCCCTGCAGGTACATGGCGGCTTCGCCCTTGGCCATGGCGAGGTTGCCGTCTCCGTACGCGCGCGTCGCCGCGTCGTCGTTCACGTACTCGGTGAGCTCGATCATCCGGGCCATCGGATCGGCGAAGTCCTTCTGGAACGAGACCTCCGAGTCGGCACCGACGTCGGCGCCCTGCTCGGCGAGCCGGTTGAAGAAGTCGATCACATCCAGCGATCCGCCCGCCGAGTAGTCGAACCAGCCCTGCCCGACCGACCAGTCGTCCTTGAACGTGCCGTAGATGGGGGTGATGCCCGCCGCCTCGAACGTCTGGCACGCGGCGATCAGCTCGTCCCAGGTCTGCGGCACCTCGACGCCGTTCTGCTCGAACAGATCGCGGTTGTAGATGACGGATGCGGCCATCACCGAATAGGGCAGCGCGCTCGTGCGGCCCTCGCACGAGCCGTACTGCGCCATGAGGGGCTCCAGATCTTCGCGCACCGTCGCGGCGGCATCCGTATCGGACAGATCGGTCAGCGCGCACCGCTGCACGTACCGGGCGGTCTCGTAGTTGTAGTTCGACAGCATCAGGTCGGGCGGGTTGCCGCGCACGAAGCTCGCCGACACCACGTCGATGCCGGAGGTGTCCATCTCGACGCGCACCTCGTTCTGCGACGCGTGGTACTCGTCGATGAGCCCCTGCATGAAGTCCAGCGCCTCGCGCTTGCTGAAGGCGAACCGGATCGTCTCGCGCCCGTCCGCGCTGCAGCCCGCCAGCATCGCCGCCGTCAGCACAAGCGCCGCCCCACCGGCCACCGCACGCGCCCCGCCTCGTCTGGCCACGCCGTCTCCTTCGCCCCGTGGATCCCTCGGTGCGTCGAGTCAACGACGCGGCGGGCGCGAGCGGGAGGGCATTGACACGGGCGTCGGGTTCGGGCAGGGGCGGGCGGGCGGCGGCGCGTCTGGGCGGAGCCGGGTGCTTGCGTTCGCGCGCGGGTGGGCACGAGGGTGAGGGGATGACACCCGAGGCGCTCCTGCACGCCACCGCGCACCTGCCCGCGCCGCTCGCGATCGTCGACGCCGAGCGGCTGCGGGCGAACGCGGATCAGCTCGTCGGCCGCGCGGGCGGGCTGCCCGTGCGGGTGGCGACGAAGTCGGTGCGGGTGCGCTCGCTCATCGAGGAGGTGCTGCGGCGGCCCGGATGGGCGGGCGCCATGACCTACTCGCTGCGCGAGTCGCTCTGGCTGAGCGCCCGCGGTGTCGCCGACATCCTGCTCGCCTACCCCAGCGTCGATCGCGAGGCGCTCGCGCAGCTCGCGGCGAGCGACGAGCACCGCGCCCGGATCACGGTGATGGTCGACAGCCCCGAGCACCTCTCGCTGATCGCCGCCGCCGGCGCGAGCACCGCGAACCCCGTGCGCGTGTGCCTCGACATCGACGCCTCGCTGCGGATCGGGCCGGCGCATTTGGGCGTGCGGCGCTCGCCGGTGCACGAGGTCGCCGACGCCGTCGCGCTCGCGCGGGCGGTGGTCGTGACGCCCGGCGTCGAGCTCGACGGCCTGATGTTCTACGACGCGCAGATCGCGGGGCTCCCCGACACCTCCCCCGCCGTGCGCCTGGTGAAGCGGCGCTCGCACGCCGAGCTCCTTGAGCGCCGGGCGGCGGTCGTCGCCGCGGTGCGCGATGTCGCGCCCCTCCGGTTCGTGAACGCGGGCGGCACCGGCAGTCTCGAGCGCACCGGATCCGATCCCTCCGTCACCGAGCTGACCGCCGGATCCGGCCTGTTCGCCCCGACCCTGTTCGACCGGTACGACGCGTTCCAGGCGCATCCGGCCGCGTTCTTCGCGCTCGACGTGGTGCGGCGCCCGGCGCCCGACATCGCCACGTGCTTCGGCGGCGGATACATCGCCTCGGGGCCCGCCGGCGGCACGCGCGTGCCGACGCCGGTGTGGCCCGAGCGCCTCGAGCTGATCGGGTCGGAGGGCACGGGCGAGGTGCAGACACCGCTGCGCGGAGCCGCCGCGCGGGCGCTGCGGGTCGGCGACCGCGTGCTGTGGCGTCACGCGAAGGCGGGCGAGCTATGCGAGCGGTTCGACGCCGTGGCGCTGGTCGAGGGCGACGGCGTGACCTCCGTGCCCACGTACCGCGGCGAGGGATGGAACTTCGGATGAGCGCAGCCTCCCCCGCCCCGTGGCGCAACTGGGCCCGCAACCAGTACGCGCAGCCGAGCCGGATGATTCGCCCCTCGTCGACCGCCGAGGTCGCAGAGATCGTGGCCGAGGCACGGGCGGCCGGCACCACGGTGAAGCCGCTCGGCGCCGGGCACTCGTTCACCGGCATCGCGGCCACCGACGGCGCGCAGCTGCGGCTCGACGGGATGTCGACGGTGCGGTGGCACGACCCCGAGTCGGGCCGCGTGCGTGTGCAGGCGGGCATCTCGCTGCACGCGCTGGGGCCGCAGCTGCGCGCGCTCGGGCTCGCGCTGCCCAACATGGGCGACGTCGATCCGCAGTCGGTGGCGGGCGCGATCTCGACCGGCACGCACGGCACGGGCGCTCGGGCGCGCGGCATCGCGCACGCAGTGGTCGGGTTGCAGCTCGTGACCGGCGCGGGCGAGGTGGTCGAGATCGACGAGGCCCACCCGTGGTTCGATGCGGCGCGGGTGTCGCTCGGGGCGCTCGGGGTGATCACCGAGGTGACGCTGCAGTGCGTGCCGGCCTTCGCGCTGCACGCCGTGGAGCAGCCGATGCGCCTGCCCGAGGTGCTGGAGGGTCTCGCAGGCTTCCTCGGCGACGATCACTTCGAGTTCTACTGGTTCCCCCACACGGAGTCGGCGCTGGTCAAGCGCAACAACCGGGTCGCGCAGGGCACCCCGCTGCGTCCCGTCGCACGGATCCGGCACCTCTGGGACGACGAGATCCTGAGCAACGGCGTGTTCGGGGCGGTCAACGCCGTGGGCGCCGCGGTGCCCGCCTGGATTCCCCGGATCAACCGGATCAGCGGATCCGCCCTCTCCCCCCGCGAGTACGTCGATCACTCGCACGACGTGTTCGTGTCGCCGCGTCGGGTGCGGTTCGTCGAGTCGGAGTGGGCGGTGCCCCGCGACGCGCTGCCCGATGTCATCGCCGAGCTGCAGCGCTGGTTCGCCGCCAGCGGCGAGCGCGTCGCCTTTCCGATCGAGGTGCGCTTCGCGGCGGCCGACGACATCTGGCTGTCGACCGGATACGCGCGCGAGAACGCCTACGTGGCGGTGCATCAGTGGTTCCGGCGGCCGCACGAGCGGTACTTCGCGGCCGCGCAGGCGATCTTCGACGCCCACGAGGGCCGCCCGCACTGGGGCAAGCTGCACACCCTCACCGCCGACCGCCTGCGCGAGCGCTACGCGCGGTTCGACGACTTCCGTGCGATTCGCGAGGCCACGGATCCGGATCGCGTCTTCGACAACCCCTACCTGCGCCAGGTGCTGGGGTAGGCCCCGCGTCGCGCCGGCCGGGTCGCGTCGGCCGGAGAAGGTATGAGAGATGGCGGCCAAGGGGGCCTGAAGCCGCCATCTCTCACACCTTTGCGTCAGCCGCTGGATCCGGGGGGCTCGGTGAGCGGGTCGGTGTGCCCTCGAAGAGCTGGAGGCGCCCGTCGAAGGTGCGGGTGATGATGTCCGCGAAGGTGACGTCGGGCCAGCCGTCGTAGATCCGATCCGCTCCGGTGGCGCCGTTCACGACGGGGAAGACGACCACGCGGTAGCGATCGACGAGCCCGGCGGCGAGCAGCGAGCGCACGAGAGTGGGGCTGCCGATCGTGCGGAGCGGCCGGTCGCGCTGCTTCAGCTCGCGCACGAACGCGACCGGATCGTTGCGCACGAGCGTGGAGTCGCCGAGGCCCAGCGGTTCGTCGAGCCCGTGGGAGAACACGTACTTGGTGCGGGCGGCGAGCTCATCGGTGAACTCCTCGCCCGTCTCCGCGAACCGGGCGAACAGGCGATAGGTGGTCGCGCCCAGGAGCAGCGCGTAGTCCTCCCGGCCGTCCTCGTCCAGGAACGAGAAGTAGTCGGGCCCGCCCATCCCCCAGAGCCCGGGCCATCCCTCCGCGGATCCATACCCGTCGAGCGACGTGATGTAGTCGACCAGCAGCTGTGCCATGCCCCGAGTGTGCTCCGGGCGGCCGGGCCCGGCAACGGGGTGCGCGCGGGATCCGATGGGTCCGGCGGCACAAGCGCCGGTCAGGCCCCGCCGGCGAGGCGCCGGATCAGGCGCGAACGGCGTCGACGGCGAGTTCGGCCATGCGGTAGCCGCCGTCGTGCTCGTCGGCGGTGACGGTCACAACCGCGTTGCCGCTGAACACGAGCAGCTGGCCGTACGCGCCGTGCAGCCGCCACGCGTCGCCCGGTCCGGCCCAGCCCGAGAGGGCGTAGCGGTCGTAGCCCGGCGACCCGCCCGTGTCGATCCAGTCGGAGTGCATGGCGTCGATCCACTGCGCCCCGACGAGTCGTGTGCCTCGCCACTCGCCACGATCCCGGATGAGGCGTCCGATGCGGGCCAGCTCGGAGGTGCGCAGGTGCAGCCCCTCGCCGGCCTTGATCCACCCGTTCGGGCAGCGATCCCACTGCGGGTCGTCGATGCCGAGGGGCTCGAACAGCCGCGGCACCAGCCAGTCGCGCACGTCGCCGACCACGGCCCCGAGCGCACGCATTGCCGTGTAGGTGCTGGCGTTGGCGTACTGCGAGACCCGGCCGTGCGCGGGCCGGCTCAGGAACTCGCGCGCCAGATCGGGCCAGTCGTCGAACAGCGTCGGCGTCCAGGTCAGGTCGATGCCGCTCGTCATCGTGAGCAGGTGGCGCGCGGTCACGGCGTCGACGCCCTCGCCGACCGCGAAGTCGGGCAGGTACGACACGACAGGGGCGTCGAGATCGAACAGCCCCTCGTCCGCGGCGATCCCGGCGGCGATGACGCACACACCCTTCGCCGCCGAGTGGATGTCGGCACGCTCATCCGGCGCCCAGCGGTGCGAGGCCTCGTCGTCGGCGATCAGCACGTGCACGCCGTGGGCACCCAGCCCCTCGGCCTCGATGCCGCGCACGAAGCGCTCCAGGGCGGTGGCGGCGGAGGTCATGGCGTGGGCTTCCTCTCGGCGGCGCGATCCCCGTCACCCGCCGCCGTCGACGCCGGGCCCGCCGTCGAATCGGCAGCCGGCCCGACGGCCGGGAAGGAGTCGTTGTTCGTGAGGTGAAGCAAGAGCGCTCTCGCCTCGGTGACCGCGGCTTGCGTCTCGTCGCCGTAGGCGACGGCCGCCGCGAGTCCCTCGGCGGCGCGGCGCACAACGAGGATCTGGGCGGGAGAGAGCCCGTCGGCCGCGAGGTTCTCATTCCACCACCGGCTGTCGGCAGCGGCGATGGCCGCGACCTCCGGGATCTGGTAGATCCCTGCCCAAGTCGGTGCCGCGGTGAAGTACTGCACGGTCGCCTCGGATCCGGATGTCAGCGCGCGAACGTATGCGCGCAGCAGCTTGCCGGGAGTGTTCTCCGACAGATCCAGGTGCTTGAGCACGTTCTCGCGCAGACGCTGCTGCGCATCGTCGACGAGCGCCACGATGAGGGCTTCACGGCTGGCGAAGTGATGCAGCAATCCCCCTTTGGAGACGCCGGCGCGCTTGGCGATGTGGTCGAGCGATACGCCCGTTCCCCGCTCGGCCATCGCCTCGGCGGCGGCGGAGAGCACCGCCGCACGGGTGCGCTCCGAGTTCCGGGTCTGGCGTTCCGACGACTCGTCTCGGCTTGCCATCCGCGCTCGCTCTCGTCGGTGCAGCCCTCACATCTCGGCCGCAGGGGCAGGTGTTCGCGCAGCATTCCTGCGCATCCCATGAGAACAGTCTACTCACATTCTTTAACCGACCAAATAGTCGGCTACGGTGGCGGTGTGACTTCGCCGACTCCCCCACCCGTGACCGCGCGCAGCTGGGCCGCCCTGGGCATCCTCACCCTCGCCGTGCTTCTGCTCGCCATCGACGGCACGGTGCTCGCCCTCGCGGTTCCGGCGCTGACCGCTGACCTCAATCCGACCGCGACGCAGCTGCTGTGGATCGGAGACATCTACTCGTTCGCGCTGGCGGGGCTGCTGGTGACGATGGGCAACCTCGCCGATCGGATCGGACGCAAGCGACTGCTCCTGATCGGCTCTGCGGGGTTCGGGCTGTCGTCGCTCCTGGCGGCGTTCGCGACCACGCCGGATCTGCTGATCCTCGCCCGTGCGATCCTCGGAATCAGTGGCGCGACGATCATGCCGTCGACGCTCGCGATTGTTCGCAACCTCTTCACCGATCCGGCCATGCGCACTCGAGCGATCGCGGTATGGGCTGCCGGTGCCACCGCGGGTGCGGCCGTCGGGCCGATCGTGGGCGGCGCTCTGCTCGAGCACTTCCCCTGGGGAAGCGTCTTCCTCATCAACGTGCCGATCATGCTGCTGGTGCTGGTCGGCGGGATCCTCCTGCTCCCCGAGTCGAAGAACCCCACGGGCGGGCCCATCGATCTCCTCTCGGCGCTGCTCTCCTTCGTCGCGATCGTCTCGATCGTCTACGCGATCAAGCACGTCTTCGCGAACGGGCTGGACGGGATCGTCCCGGTTGCCGTGCTGCTCGGTCTGCTCGCCGGCTGGGGGTTCCTGCGCCGCCAGAGACGACTCACGCAGCCGCTCATCGATGTCTCGCTCTTCCGCTCCCCCGCGTTCAGCGGCGCCGTCCTGGCGAACACCGTGTCGATCTTCGCGTTCGTCGGCCTGCTGTTCTTCTTCTCGCAGTACCTGCAGCTCGTGCGTGGCCTCGGACCGTTGCAGGCGGGGCTGGTGGAGCTGTCCGCGACGATCGCGTCGATGGTGGTCATCGCGCTGGCCGGGTTCATGCTCGGCCGGCTGGGCCGTGGGCGCGCCATCAGCGCCGGGCTCGCCCTCGGCGCCATCGGACTCGGTGTCCTGGCCCTGGCAGAGGGCATGACGGGCCTGGCGGGCATCATCATCGGCTTCGCGATCGTCGGCTTCGGGGCCGGCCTCGCGATGACGCTCACCACCGACGCCGTGGTCAGTGCCGCGCCACGTGAGCGCGCAGGTGCCGCGTCATCGATCGCAGAAACCGCCTATGAACTCGGCGCCGCGCTCGGCATCGCCGTGCTCGGATCCGTCCAGCTCGCGCTCTACCGATGGAACCTGCCCGCCATCGACGACGCCACATCCGCAGCGAACCTCCACGAATCCCTCGCGACCGGGATGACCCAGCTGGACACCGCGGACCCCGCCGTGCTCGCCGCGATCGAACAGGCGCAGCACGCGTTCACGGTCGGCATGCAGTGGACCTCGGTGATCGCCGCGCTCCTGCTCGCCATCGCCGCCGTGATCGCCTGGATCGCCATCCCCTCCCAGGGGGAGCGCGCCCCTGCCGTCGAGCACTGACCCCACCTCGGAGACCCACGATCATGAGAATCCTCGTCGTCGGCGCCGGCATCGCCGGAAGCGCCGCCGCCCACATGCTGGCCCACGACGGACACGACATCGACGTCATCGACAGCGCACCCGAGCCTCACGCCGGTGGGTACCAGATCCTCTTCAACCGCACCGCGATGCGCTTGTTCCGCCAGATCGGGGCGGCCGAGATGGTCAACGAGCTCAGCACCCCGACTGCCAGGATCACCGTCGCCCGCGGGGAGAAGGTGCTGACCACGATCGCCACCCACGGGTACCGTTCTGCCCGCCGCGGCGACGTCGTCGGCGCGATGTCACGCTTCGCCGCAGCACGGGTGCCGATGCGGTTCGGGGTGGAACTGTCCGGGATCGAGCAGACCCTCGATGGCGTCACCGCCCACTTCGCCGACGGGACCCGCGGCGACTACGACCTGATCATCGGCGCGGACGGGCTGAACTCCACCGTGCGCCGGCTCACCCTCGAGATCGACCGCTCGTACATCTACGACAACGGCCGGCGCAATCTGTGGGTGAACGTGCCCGGCCGCGTCGCGGGCACGACAGAGGCAGCCATCCTCCTCGGGAAGGGGGCGGCAGCACAGGTGTTCCCCTACACCGACCACAACGAGACGCTCGTCCTCACCTCGATCAACGTGGGCCGCGGTCGCACCGACCCGCAGCAGCTGCGCCGCATCGCCGCGGATCTGCTCGTGTCGGCCGGCCCGAAGTTCGCCGCGTTCGTCGACCCGGTGCGCACGGCAACGTCGGACGACATGAAGGTGACACGGTTCGCGCAAGTCCGGGCGCCTCGATGGCACGCACGCCGCGTTGTGCTGCTGGGCGACGCCGCGCACTGCATCGATCCGCTCTCCGGCGCGGGGGCGCACGGCGGGCTGCTCGGTGCCGCGCTGTTCGCCGACGAGCTGCGACGAACTCCGAGCGATCCCGCCGGCGCCGCCGCGCGCTACGCCCGTCGGGCACGGCCGTTCGTGCGATCGACACAGCTGCTCACGGCAGGGATCCTCGAGCGCGCCACCGCCCGCGGGATCGCGCAGCGGGTGGCAGCGGATCGGTCGCTGATCGGCGCCGCCCTCGCCGCCCGCCCCGCAGATGTTCCGACCCGCAGCTACCACGCCGGATGACCCCTCCTCACCTTCCCCCTGCGGAAACGGAGACATCATGACCGACCCCTCTCACCAGACCGTGGACGTCGCCGTCGTCGGCGCAGGACTCGCCGGCCTCACCGCCGCCGACCAGCTTCACCAGGCGGGATACGACGTCGTTGTGCTCGAAGGCCGAGATCGCGTCGGCGGCCGCATCCACACGACCGAGATCGCCGGCGTCTCGGTCGAAGCCGGCGCCACCTGGATCGCGCCCGGGCACACCGCCGTCCGCGAGCTCGCCGCCCGGCTCGGCCGCGAGTTCATCCCGCAGTTCCACACCGGCAAGGGCGTCATCTCGTTCGGCGGCAAGCGCAGGGTCGAGAGCCTCACCGCGATGGCGCCGTGGACGCTGCTCGACCTGACGCGCGTGACGAACGCCCTGCAGAAGCTCGCCGACAGCCTGCCGATGTCCGCAGCGTGGGAGCACCCCCGCGCGCGGGATTACGACGCCATGTCGCTGGGCGAGTGGCTCACCTCGAAGCGAGCACTCAAGGGAACACGCTCGTTCCTGGGCATGGTGTGCATGGTGCACTGGGGCGCTCCCGTCGGCGACGTCTCGCTCTTCAACGTCATCCGCTACATCCGCACTCTCGGCGGACTCGAGCACATGCTCGCCGTCGAGGGCGGCGACCAGCAGGACCGCGTCCTCGGCACCACCCTCACCCTCGTCACGGGTCTCGCCGAATCCCTCGGTCACCGGATCCGCCTCGGCGCCCCCGTCGAACGCATGACGACCACCGAAGATCGCGTCCGTGTCGAGACGAGTGACAGCACGATCGAGGCACGGTACGTCATCACGACGGCTTCGCCCGCGCACCGGTCCTCGATCCAGTTCACCCCCGCGCTCCCGGAGCCGCACTACGGCCTGGCCCGAAGCTGGCGCCTGGGCGCGCTCAGCAAGGCGTTCGTCGCCTACGACCGCCCCTTCTGGCGCGATGCCGGCCTCTCCGGTGAGGGGGTCTCCGATGACGAGACCGTCTTCCTCACCTTCGATGTCAGCCCCAGCGCCGACGGCCCGGGCATCCTCATGGTCTTCTGCGACGCCCGGGGATTCGACGGATTCGACCGCGACGAGCGCTCCCGCCGCGTCATCCGCCATCTCATGCACCTCTATGGGGACGATGCCCGCCGCATCATCGACTACACCGACTTCTCCTGGGGCAACGACACCTTCGCGCCCGGCGGCCCCAACCCCGCCGTCGCGCCGAAGGCGTGGACAACTTTCGGCCCCTTCCTCCGCGAACCCGTCGGCCGCCTCCACTGGGCCGGATCGGAGACAGCCGACGAGTACTCGGGGACGATGAACGGGGCGATCCTGTCGGGGCAGCGGGCGGCCAGCGAGGTCGCGGCGCGACTGGGTGCCGCGTCGGAGTAGAGCGGCGGCGGCCGCCTCCCGCTAGCGTTCGAGCATGCGGGCGATGCTTCGTGGGCGCGGGTGGCGCGTGGCGGTGTCGATCATCCTCGTGGCGATCGAGGCGGCCGTCGGCGTTGTGCTGCCGTTCGCCATCGGCGTTGCCGTGCAGGACTCGGTGGAGGGCTCGTCACGAGGCGTGATCTTCCTCGCGGCGACCGGGATCGTCGGGGCGGCGGCCGCGGTCGTCCGTCGCCTGCACGACGCGCGCTTCTATGCCGCCGTGAGGCTCGACGCGACGATCGCAGTGACCGAGCAGGACACGGCGCTGTCGGTGAAGGCCGCCCGGGTGCCCATGCTCGGAGAGGTCGTCGATTTCCTCGAGTACTCGCTTCCCGATGTGGTCGCGAGCGTGCTGGCCTTTGTGGGTGTGCTCGCCTTCCTGGCGACGCTCGACCTCGGCGTGTTCTTCGCCGCACTCGCCGTCGCCGCAGCCATCGCCGTGGTCCACGCCATCACCACTGCCCGCACACTCCGGTTGAACCGCGCGTACAACGACGAAGCAGAACACCAGGTCGAGGTCATCGAGCGGGCGGATGCGGCGGACGTGCGCCGGCACGTCTCCCTGCTCAACAGCTGGATGGTCAAGATCTCCGACGTGGACGTCGTCACCTTCCTGGTATCGGGCATCCTCGCCACCGCGCTGCAGGTCTATGCCGTCATCGCCGCATCAGGCCGGGACATGGAGGTCGGGTCGATGCTGTCACTTGTGATGTACGTCGTCGAGTTCTCGCTGCTCGCCGCACTCCTGCCCTCATCGTGGCAGCAGTACCTGCGACTCCAGGACATCCTCGGCCGGCTGCGCGCCCCGATCACGCCATAGTCGTAGTGCGCCGCGGGCGCCGCCGGCCCGACGAATCAGGGCCGGGGCATCGCGAGCGCCCCGTCACCTTGCCCGCCTGCGCCGTGCCGCCCTACGACTCGGGATAGAGGGCCGTGGCGCTGCTCCACAAGGCGCCGGCGTTGAGCCGGTCGGGGTAGGCGGCGAGCATGGCGTGGAAGTAGTCGATCGCCGACGTCTGCACCTCCAACTGCTCGCGCGCGGTCAGCAGATACGCCCGGGTCTCGGCGTTGATCCGCGTCGCATCGTCATCGCGGGTCTTGTCCTTGTGGCCCGCGACGACGTGCGTGGGCGCGAGCGCCCCGACCGTATCGATCGCGGCCAGCCACTGCTCGATGCCGTCGCCCTGCGCCTCGCGCAGGTACTGGTGCACGTTGTTGTAGAGCACGTCGCCGGCGACGACGAGCCCGATCGACGGCACGTGCAGGATGCTCGTGCCGTCGGTGTCGGTGTGGCCGACGTCGATGATCCGCAGCTCATGTCCCTCGAGCTCGATGACACCGCCCGGAACGGTCACCGCCGTCACGTCGGTTTCGGGCAGCTGGCCCGGAAAGAGGGCGTCCCAGAACTGCGGACGGATCGCGACGTTGCGCTGCATCTGCTCGATCGTCGGCTCCGACGCCACGACGCGAGCACCGAACTGCTCGGCGAGCAGGCCCGCCGTGAACCAGTGGTCGCCGTGCCCGTGCGTCGCGAAGATGTGGGTGAGCCGCTTGCCGCTCGCCTCGATCCAGCGCGCGACGTCTGCCGCCTGCGCGACCGTGAGCGGCGGATCGACGAGCACGGCATCCTCGTCGCCCGAGATGAGTGTCACCGACAGCGGCGAGAACATCCGCCGCTCGCCATTGGGTACGAGCGACGTGATGGCCTGGGGGATCGGGTCGCAGACGAAGACGTCATACGTGAGCTGAGGCATCAGTGAGTCCTCTCCCGGCGCGCGACGGCGCCGACGGATGTGTGGGATGGGGTCAATCAGGACGGATCGCGCGATGCGGCTCAGGACGAGGTGCGGGCGAGCGCGGGGTAAAGGGCATCGAGGGGTCCGCCGATGCCGGCGCGCACCTGGCGGCTCAGGTCGTCGGCGAGGATCTCGTAGTCGCCCGCGTCGATGCCGTCGTAGGCTGCCGCGACGACATCGGCGGGGTCGAGCTTGGGCGCGCTGATGTGGCTGGTCATCGGGGTGTCGGCATACCCGAGGTGCAAGGCTGCGACGTGGATGCCGTCATCCGCCAGTGCGATCCGCTGCATGTTGGTGGCCGACCACAGCGCCGCCTTGGTGGCGCTGTACGCGTTGCCGACGGCGAGCCAGCTGAGCACGGAGAGCACGTTGAGCACCGTTCCGCGGCGCTCGCGCAGCGCGGGGAGGAAGGCGTTCGTCACAGCGAGCGCGCCCCAGAAGTTCGTCTCGAACAGCTCGCGGGCGGGCGTGAGGTCGTCAGCGAGGAGGCTGGCGCCGTTGCTCGCTCCGGCGTTGTTGATGACGAGCGTCACGTCGGATGCCGCGACGGCTGCCGCCTGCACGGATGCGGCATCCGTCACATCCAGCCTCAGTGGCACGATACGGTCGTCGGCCCAGTCCCGCGGGGTGCGGGCGGCGGCGTAGACCTTCGCAGCGCCGCGGTCGAGCGCCTGGTGCACGAAATGGGTGCCGAGGCCCCCGTTCGCGCCGGTGACGAGTACGACGGCTCCCTGCAGTGCGGACATCAGTTGATCCCTTCTCGCGCGGGTCCACCTGACCCGTCACGATCACCGTAGACCAGTAAGTAGGAAAATCCAACTCACTGGTGGGAAAATCCAACGGACTAGGTAGAATCGGCGGTATGGCTGATCAGACCGACGTCCGGGAATGTCCCATCGCGCGCACCCTGCAGGTCGTCGGCGAGAAGTGGAGTCTGCTGGCGATCCGCGAGATCATCCTCGGCAATCGGCGGTTCGAAGAGATCCGGCGGTACACCGGCGCTCCGCGCGACATCCTGACGGCACGCCTGCGCAAACTCGAAGCAGACGGCATCGTGACGCGCTCCGAGTATCAGCAGCGTCCGTCGCGGTTCGAGTACCAGCTCACCGAACTCGGATGGAGCCTCTCGCCCGTGCTCACCGTGCTCCGCTCCTGGGGGGACACCCACCTCCCGGTGCCGGGCGGCCCGTCGCTCGTGATCGAACACGACTGCGGCGCCGAACTCACGCCCGAGGTCATCTGCGCCGAGTGCGGCCGACCCGTCGGCCCCAAGAGCACCCACCCCCGGTCGGCACCCGCGCAGCTCGCCGGCTGACACCCGCGTGGCCGACGCCTAGGCGAGGGCCGGTCACGCCGAAGTGGCAGTACGCCGCAGCCCCGTCACCTGGCCCGCTTCGGGTGCGGGCCAGGTGAAGCCGGGGATCACTGGAAGTCGTTCGCCGGGGCCATGTCCGCGAAGCGGCTGAAGTGGCCCTGGAACGCGACCTCGATGGTGGCCGTGGGGCCGTTGCGGTGCTTGGCGACGATGAGGTCGGCCTCGCCAGGGCGGGTGTCCTTGTCATACACCGAGTCGCGGTGCAGCAGGATCACCATGTCGGCGTCCTGCTCGATCGATCCCGACTCGCGCAGGTCGCTGACCTGGGGGCGCTTGTCGGTGCGCTGCTCGGATCCGCGGTTCAGCTGCGAGAGCGCGATGACCGGCACCTGCAGCTCCTTCGCGAGCAGCTTGAGGGCACGAGAGAACTCCGAGACCTCCTGCTGACGCGACTCGACCTTCTTGCCGGAGGTCATCAGCTGGAGGTAGTCGATGATGACCATCTTCAGGCCCACACGCTGCTTCAGGCGGCGGCACTTGGCGCGGATCTCGACGAGCGTCATGTTGGGGCTGTCGTCGATGTACAGGGGCGCATCGTGGATGCGTCCACGGGTCTGGGCGACGTTCGTCCAGTCGCGCGAGTCGAGCGTTCCCTTGCGGATGTTCTGCAGCGGGATGGCGCCCTCGGCCGAGAGCAGGCGCATGGCGATCTCGGCCTTGCCCATCTCGAGCGAGAAGAACACTGCGGGCATGTTGTGCTTGATGGCGGCCGCGCGGGCGAAGTCGAGCGCGAGCGTCGACTTTCCCATGGCGGGACGGGCGGCGACGACGATCATCTGGCCGCCGTGCAGGCCGCTGGTGAGCTCGTCGAGCTCGGCGAAGCCGGTGGGCACGCCGGTCATGCCGCCGTCGCGGCCACCCGCGGCCTCGATCTCCTCCATCGCGGCGTCGACCGCGATGGAGAGGGGCACGTAGTCCTCGGTCTTCTCGGTGCCGGTGACGGAGTAGATCTCGGCCTGGGCGTTGTTGACGAGGTCGACGGCCTCGCCCTCACCCGAGTAGCCCCACTGCACGATGCGGGTGCCGGCCTCGACCAGGCGGCGCAGCAGCGCACGCTCGGCGACGATGTTGGCGTAGTAGCCCGCGTTGGCCGCCGTGGGCACGATCGAGGTGAGGGTGTGCAGGTAGTCGGCGCCGCCTGCGCGCTGCAGATCGCCGGTCTTGATGAGCTCGTCGGTGACCGCGACGACGTCGGTGGGCTCGCCGTGCGAGTACAGCGAGAGGATCGCCTCGAAGATCAGCTCGTGCTTCGGGATGTAGAAGTCGGCACCGCGCAGCGACTCGATGACGTCGGCGACCGCGTCCTTCGACAGCAGCATGCCGCCGAGCGTGGACTGCTCGGCGAGGAGGTCGTGAGGAGGCGTGCGCTCGTGCTCGCGGTGCTCACGGGGGCCGCCCATGCGCTCGTCGGAGATATCGGCGATCGACACGTGTTTCCTTCCGGGGGGACGGGATGCTCAGGGGCCTCGGGAACAGGCTGCTCCCCCATTGGAGCAGGGGCCACCGACATCCGGCCCGTTCACGTTAGGGGCGGTGTTCTCCACAATCAAATGCCCCTGTGGATAACTCTGTGGACACGTTGGGGGTAACTCGGTGTTCGAATGTGGAAACACCCTGTGGAAACTCGCGACGCGCCCGACGAGTTTCTGGGGATATGTCGATGCTGACCGGGGCTTTTCTGTTCTCACAGGCTGTGGAGACAGCTGTGGTTAAAGATTCCCTTGAAGGTTCGGCGTGTCGCCCGTGACTGTGGACAGCGCACCGCGCAAACGCACCCCTTCCGGGCCGGTATGTCAAGAGCAGGTGAACATCAGGTGTCCTCGAGATGCGGCGAGAATCCGGGGTGCCCACGCCGCACCCGGGGAGCTGCTCGCGCCGCCGCGGGCACCCCGATCGCCCGCGCTGGCTGCGACCTCCCGGGCACCCCTCCTGCGCCCCGCAGAGGCTCCCCTCGGGCCGCGGAGGGCCCTCGAGGCCCGGTCCGCCCGGGCGCCCGCCGACGCCTCCTCAGCGCGCCTCAGAACGACGACGAGGCCCGGGATGCGTGAGCATCCCGGGCCTCGTCAGTGCGAAGAAGTGATTACTTCTTGAGCGCCACAACCTGCAGGTTGATCGTCGCGACGACGTCGTCGTGCAGACGCACGGCGACCTCGTGCTCGCCGACCGACTTGATCGGGTTGGCGATGGTGACCTTGCGCTTGTCGATCGAGCCGAGGCCGGCAGCCGACACCGCGTCAGCGATGTCACCGGTCTTGACCGAGCCGAACAGGCGACCCTCGGCGCCGGCCTTGACAGCCAGCTTGACCTTGGAGGCCTCGAGGGTGTTCTTCAGCGCGACCGCGTCGTCGTGCGTCGCGATGGCGCGAGCCTCGCGAGCGGCACGGATCGAAGCGACCTGCTTCTCGCCGCCACGGGTCCACGCCGTGGCGAAGCCCTGCGGAACGAGGTAGTTGCGGGCGTACCCGTCCTTGACCTCGACGATGTCGCCGGCGGAGCCCAGGCCCTCGACCTCATGAATGAGAATCAGCTTTGCCATGATGTCTCTCCTTAGCGGCCAGCGCCGGCGTAGGGGAGGAGCGCCATCTCGCGGGCGTTCTTCACGGCCTTCGCGATGAGTCGCTGCTCCTGCACCGACACACCGGTGATACGGCGGGCGCGGATCTTTCCACGCTCCGAGATGAACTTGCGAAGCGTCGCCACATCCTTGTAATCGATGAGGCCAACGCGGATCGCCTTCGCGGGAGCGGCGTTCTTCGCGCCCTTCCGCGGCTTGCGGCGGTCGCCGCTCGACTTTCCAGCCATTTGCTTGTCCTTATGAGATGCGGATCGGGGAGATCAGTCCCTGATCCGGCGAGAATTCAGAACGGGGTGTCGTCTCCGAACGACCCCGGGGTGCTCCATGCGTCGGCGCCCGTCGATCCGGGCGTGGCCCAGGGCTCCTCGGAGACCTGCTGGCGGGGAGCAGAGGCTGCGCCGCCGAACTGGTTTCCGCCGCCCGCGCCGCCACCGGCGGCACGAGTGACCTGGGCGGTCGCGTATCGCAGCGAGGGGCCGATCTCGTCGACCTCCAGCTCGATGGCGGTGCGGTTGTTGCCGTCACGGTCCTGGTAGGAGCGCTGACGCAGACGGCCCTGCGCGATGACGCGCATGCCCTTCGTCAGCGAACCCGCCACGTGCTCGGCGAACTCGCGCCAGACGCTCGCGCGCAGGAAGAGGGCCTCGCCGTCCTTCCACTCGTTGCTCGCGCGGTCGAAGTTGCGCGGCGTCGAGGCGATCGTGAAGTTCGCCACGGGCAGGCCGTTCTGCGTGTAACGCAGCTCGGGGTCTGCCGTGAGGTTGCCCACGACGGTGATGACGGTTTCGCCGGCCATGGGACTTAGGCCTTCGCCGCCGTCTTGCGAGCAGCGCGCTCCTCGGCACGCTTCGCCTCGGAGGCGATCATTGCGATGGCCTCCTCAGCGCGCAGCACCTTGGTGCGGATGATCTGCTCGTTGAGACCGAGCTGGCGGTCCAGCTCCTGGGTGGCCTCGCTCGTCGCGGTGAAGTTGACGACGACGTAGATGCCCTCGTTCTTCTTCTGGATCTCGTACGCGAAACGGCGCTTGCCCCAGATGTCGATGTTCTCGATGGAACCACCGGACTCGGTGATCACCGTCAGGAACTTGTCGACGATCGCGGGAACCTGGCGCTCGTCGATCTCGGGCTGCAGGATGGCCATGAGCTCGTACTGGTGCGTCACTTACCCACCTCCTTCGGACTTGTTCGGCCGCCGGGCATTTCCCGACAGCAGGAGGGTGTGTTGCATCGTCGTGAGGGCGCACGCAGAGCGCGAGCGGTCCACACAACCTCGTCAGCCTAGCAGACGGGGCATCCCGCCACCCTGGGAGACGGGGTCCGAACCGCGCGGGGAACCAGGCGCGTCAGGGAACGCGGATGATCAGCTCGCCGTGCGGGATCGAGATCCAGCCGTCGGGCGACGCCGCCCACTCGCGCCAGCCGTCCGAGATCTCCTCGAGGTCGGCTCGGGTGGCAAGGCCCGACTCCACCAACTGACCCGCGATGCCCGAGTTCAGGATGCGGTCGGCCCACATGCCTCCCCACCAGGCGCGCGACTCGGGGTCGGCGTGGCACCAGGTGGCCGACGTGGCGGTGACGTCGGTCAGGCCCGCCTCGTGCGCCCAGCTCAGCAGGCGGCGTCCGGCATCCGGCTCTCCTCCGTTCGCGCGCGCGGCGGTGCGGTAGAGGTCGAGCCAGCGGTCGAGCGCCGGGGGCTGCGGCCACCAGATGAAGCCCGCGTAGTCGCTGTCGCGCACCGCGACGATGCCGCCCGACTTGGTGACGCGCGCCATCTCGCGCAGCGCCTGCACCGGATCGGGCACGTGCTGCAGCACCTGGTGCGCGTGCGCGACGTCGAACGTGTTGTCCTCGAAGGGCAGAGAGTGCACATCCGCCACCTCGAACCGGATGTTCACGACCCCGCGCTCGGCCGCCGTCGCGCGGGTCAGCCCGAGCTCGTCCGTGCCGATCTCGGTGGCCGTGACCTCGGCGACCCGGCCCGCGAGATCCGCCGTGATGGTGCCGGGGCCCGCGCCGACGTCGAGCAGCCGGTCGGCCGGCGTGAGGTGCGGCAGCAGGTAGGCGGCCGAGTTCTCGGCGGTGCGGGAGCGGTGCGAGCGCAGAACGGACTCGTGATGACCATGGGTGTAGGTGCGGGACATGCCTCCACGATCGTCCTCGGGCGGGCGCCGAGGAAGACCGTACTGTTCATAGGAGTCCCGCACCCACCCGCGTGCGCCGGACGGCTCGGCGAGAGGGGCGCAGGTGGCGAACGAACTGGGCGACTTCCTGCGCGCGCGTCGCACCGACGCCCGCCTCGAACCGCCCACCCCCGGCGCGGCGGGGCGGCGCCGGATCTCCGGACTCCGCCGCGAGGAGGTCGCGACCGCGGCGGGCATCAGCGCCGACTACTACACGCGCCTCGAGCAGGGGCGCGAGACCCATCCGAGCGATGCGGTGATCGACGCGCTCGTGCGCACGCTGCGCCTGGGTCCGGACGCGCGCGAGCACCTGCGGCGCCTGCGCGACGCCCCGCCCGCCCCGGCCCCGCGCGAAGCCGATCCGGATCTCGCGGCGCGGATGACCGCGCTGGTCGATGCGGTGTCGCCGCGGCCTGCGTACGTGCTCGACCGCCTCAGCGGCGTCGTCGCCGCGAACGCCGCCGGGCTCGCGCTGTACGAGGGCTTCGCCGAGCTCCCGCCCGAACAGCGCAACACCTGCCGCTACCTCCTCACCGACCCCCGCGCCCCGCGGGTGTTCGTGGAGTGGGAGGACCTGGCGCGCGGCGCCGTCGCGCACCTGCGCGCGGCGAACGCCGCAGACCTGCAGGATCCGTCGCTGCGCGCGCTGGTCGACGAGCTCACGTCCGCGAGCCCGCGGTTCGCCGAGTGGTGGGGCGAGCACATCGTGGCCCGCCGCCGCGCGGCGGCCACACACGTGCGCACGCCCGAGGGCGAGGTCGTCGCGCGCCGTTTCGAGGTGCTGCACCTCCCCGAGGACGGCCTGCGCATGACGCTCTGGCTCGACACCGACTGAGCCGGTCGCACGACTCGGCGCGAGCCGCCCCGCGGTCTTGTCGGCGCCTGCCGATAGCGTGACCGCGTGAGCATGATCCGGAGAGCCCCATGAGCATCCCGCCCCCGGCGCCCGTGTTCCCGTTCGAGGCGCGTCCGCTGACGGATCCGGTCGATCCGAACGCCGTGAAGCAGTTCGACGCGCAGCTGCGCCAGCGCTACCCGGGCGTCGGCGGCGGCATCGTCACGCTGGTCGTGATCTGCATCATCGCCGTGCCGTTCCTGCTGATCTTCGGCACGATCTTCACGACCATCGCGGTCGCCTTCACGCAGGCGGGGCTCGGCATCGTGATCGTGGTGTTCGGGGTGATGGCGGCGGGTGTGCTCGCCCTGATGGTGTGGCTCGTGGCGCGGCAGTTCGCCGGCGGCGGCCCCCGCGAGCGGCGCTACCGGCTCGACGCCTTCGCACGCGCGAACGCGATGCAGTACGTGCCCTACATCGACGCGCCGCGATTGCCCGGCATGGTCTTCACGCGCGGCAGCTCGCGCAGGGCCACCGACATCGTGCGCGGCGAGCAGCCGCGCTTCGTCGAGTTCGGCAACCACCAGTACACGACCGGATCCGGCGAGGACCGGACCACCCACAACTGGGGGTACGTCGCGATCCATCTCGGCACTCCCCTGCCGCACATCGTGCTGGACGCGCTCGGCAACAACGGCCTGTTCGGATCGAGCCTCCCCGCCTCGTTCGACAAGCAACAGCGCCTCTCGCTCGAGGGCGACTTCGACCAGCACTTCGCCCTGTACTGCCCGCAGGGCTACGAGCGCGATGCGCTGTTCCTGTTCACGCCCGACGTGATGGCGCGCTTCATCGACCGCGTCGGCCAGCTCGACGTCGAGATCGTCGACGACTGGATGTTCCTCTACACCCGCCGGCCCGTCTCCACGCTCGAGCCGTGGAACTGGGCCTGGCTGTTCTCGGCGGTCTCCGCCCTGATGGACAAGCTCGCGCAGTGGGAGCGCTGGCGCGACGAGCGCCTCGCCGCCGCCTCCGCGAGCGGTTCCGGTGGGGCGCCCACCTGGGCGGTGGCCGGATCCGCTCCGCTCCCCTTCCAGACGACGGCGACGTTCGCGCCCCCGGCCCCCGACAGCTGGCTCGGCCCGAAGGGCGTCGCCCCGCCCGGCCGACGCCTGAAGAACGGCTTCCCGCTCTGGGCGATCGTGCTGGTGGGCGTGGGGCTGCTTCTCGTGCTCGCGCCCGTGGCGATCGGCGTGCTCGGCCTGGTCGCGACGACCGCCGTCGTGCCCTGATCCCGGGTCTCACTCTCCCGCTTCGGCGGACATGCCGCGCCAGATGACCTCGAACGCCGCTCGGCAGCGCGCGAGCGCCTCGGCGTCGGTCAGCGAGACCCCGCGCACGACCAGCTGGTAGTAGAAGACGCCGCTGAGCAGGTCGGCGCATGCCTCTAAGTCGGTGTCGGCCCGCAGGAGGCCCTGCTCTACCCCCGCGCGCAGCACGGCGATCGTCGACACGCGCCGACGCGCGACGTGGGCGTCCCAGTACGCCCGCTGGAGAACCGGATCGGCCAGGCCGAGCGCGAGACGCCGGCGCATCCGCGCCTCCGGATACCCCGCCATCCGCTGCTCGTAGCCGCCGAGGAAGGCGTCATGGAGCGCGGCGCGCAGGTCGCCGTCGATCGGGATGACGTGCGCGTCGCGCCCGCGATCGAGCGCGGTCGCGACGAGGTCGGTGAGCGACGGCCACCGGCGATAGACGGCCGCGCGGCTGACCCCGCTCAGCTGCACGAGCTTCGCCGCCGTGACGGGCTCCCCCGAGTCGATCAGAGCGAGGGCGGCCTCCACGAGCCGCGCGTCGAGGCCCTCCTCGCGCGGGCGGCCGGGGCGCCCGCGACGTGATGACGTCTCGGGCGCCCCGGCATCCGCGCGCGGCGTCTCAGGCGAGGGCGCGCTCACGCAGCATCTCGATGAGCGCGCCGTTCAGCCCCGCCTCGCGCACGGGGGCGAGGGCGTCGCCGTTATGGCGCGCGCGAAGCGCCGACAGGGTGTCGCGCATCGCGTCGGCGTGGAAGGCCTGCTCGCTCGCGGCGAGCACGGCCGGGTCGATCTCGATGCCCATCGCCTTCATCATGGGGCCCACCACGGCACGCGTGCGGCTCATGATCGCGGCGACGTTGGGGCCGGTGCGACCGTAGTCCTCGACGATGGCGTCGTCGTCGGCGCCGAGCGCGAGCAGGAGCGATGCGGCCAGCACGCCCGTGCGATCCTTGCCCGCGGCGCAGTGGAACGCGACCGCGCCGCGCGCCGTCGCCATCACGGCCAGCGCGTTGACGATGAGCGGCGCGGAGCGCTCGAACATCGACACGTACATCGGCACATACACGTCGCGGTAGTCGCCGCCGACGAGGTCGTCCCGCGACATCGATCCCTGCAGGTCGGTCAGCAGCGAGACGTGGTGATACGAGACGGCGTGGTCGGCGAGCGGACCGCGCCCGGTGATCCGGATCTCGATGTTCGAGCGCAGGTCGATGACGTGCGCCAGTCCGTCGGCGACGAGGGCGGCGGCGACCTCGTCGCTCACGTACGACAGGTCGTCGGCGCGGAGGGCGAAGCCGGGGCGGATCTCCCCGCCCGCGACGGGCGTGCCCGCCAGGTCGCGCAGGTTGACGGGAGCGCTGCGCTCGAGCGTGCCGGATGCGACGGGCAGCGTGTCGATGAGGGTCATGTGATCTTCCTTCTGATGAGAGCGCTGACCTGGTCGATGACCGTGACCAGCACGATGATGCAGATGACGATGGCGCTGAGGTGGCCGTAGTCGTACATGCGCATGGCGGTGGTGAGCTCGAGTCCGATGCCGCCGGCGCCGACCATGCCGAGGATCGTCGCGCCGCGCACGTTGCCCTCGAACAGCAGCAGCGTGTACGAGACGAGCAGGGGCGCGGCCTGCGGGAGCACGCCGTACTGCACCACCTGGCGCCGGGAGGCGCCGACCGCGCGCATCGCGACGATCGGGCTCTCATCGACCGACTCCATCGCCTCGGCGAAGACCTTTCCGATGGATCCGACGGATCCGACGGTCATGGCCAGGATGCCCGCGAACGGACCGAGCCCCACCGCCGAGACGAACATCAGCGCGAAGACGAGCTCGGGAAGCGAGCGGATGACGTTCATCAGCCACCGGCAGGGGTAGTAGAGCCAGCGCGGTGCGATGTTCGACGCCGCTCCGAACGCCATCACGAGCGACAGCACCGTGCCGAGCACGGTTCCGACGATCGCCATCTGCAGCGTCTCGATGAGAAGGGCGGCGATCGTGCCGAACTTGTCCCACGTGGGCGGGAACAGGCGGGCCAGGAAGTCGCCCATGTTGACCGTGCCCTCGCCGAGCTTGAGGAAGTCGAACTCGGCTCCCGCGAACGACCAGAACAGGGCGACGACCACCAGGGGGATCGTGATGAGCGTGCGAGCGCGGGGCATCACGATCGAGCGCTCGAGGCGGGCCCGATCTCGCGGATCGAGCGTCGGCGACAGCGATGCGGCGGCGCGGGGACGGTCAGGCGCGGTCGTCGACATCGCGGGGCTCCTCGTCGTGGGCGTAGATCGGGGCGAGCGCCGTGGCATCGAGGGCGGCCGTGCGGCCCGACACCACGACCTCGCCGTGGCGCAGGCCCACGATGCGATCCGAGTGGGCGAGCGCCAGCGGCAGCACGTGCAGGCTGACGAGCACGGGGATGCCGTCCTCGCGGGCGATGCCCTGCAGCAGCTCGAGCACGGTGTGCGAGAGCCTCGGGTCGAGGGAGGCGACCGGCTCGTCGGCGAGGATCAGCTTCGGCTGCTGCATCAGCGCCCGGGCGATCGCGACGCGCTGCTGCTGGCCGCCCGACAGCGAGCGGGCCGGATCCTTCGCCTTGTGCGCGATGCCGACCCGGTCGAGCAGGTCGAGCGCGCGGCGACGGTGCGCCGAGGAGAAGCCGCCCACGAGGTTGAGGGGCCCGGCGTCGTGCAGCGCCCCCGTGAGCACGTTGGTGAGCACGCTCATCCGCCCGATCAGGTTGAACTGCTGGAAGACCTGGCCGACATCCGCGCGCAGGTCCCTCAGCTCGCCGCGCTGCAGGTTGGCGACGTCGTGGCCGGCCACGCGCACGGATCCGCTCGTCACCGGGGCGAAGCCCGTGAGCGCGCGCATGAGGGTGGACTTGCCGGATCCGCTGGATCCGAGCAGCGCGACGACCTCGCCCGGATGCAGATCGAGATCCACACCGTCCAGCACGAGGGGACCGTCGCCGTACGCGACACGGAGGTCGCGCACGGTGACCAGGGGCAGGTTCTGACGCAGCTCGGCCGTGGTGGGCGCGGGCTCCGTCAGCGGGTTGACGGAGGGCATCAGCCGAGGTCCGAGATGTCCACGTCGGCGACCGCGGCGATCTCGACGAAGGGCGTGAACAGCTCGGGGCTCGGGTCGACGATGGCCTCGCCGCCCTGCATCGCCTCGAACATCGCGCCGAGCTTCTCGGCGTTCTCCTCGACGAACACCTTCGGCAGCACGTCCTTGAGCAGCTCGGCCTTGTCCTCGGCGATCTGCTGATCGGCGAGCACGGTGACCGAGATCGGCATCGAGTCGCTGAGCCCGATCGATCGCGTCTCGCCCTCCGCGAAGGGGAACATGTCGGTGCCGGTCATCGTCGGGAACATCGTCGACGTGCACGAGACATCCGCCTGATCCTGCTTCAGCGCCTGGAAGCCCATCACGTGGTCGCCCGCGAACAGGGCGGTGTAGTCGGCGTCCTTCTCGAGACCTGCGTCGTGGAGCATCTTGACGGGCATGAAGTATCCCGAGCTCGACGCGGGGTCGGCGAAGGCGACCACCGTCTCAGGGGTGATGTCCTCGAGCGTCTGCAGCGGGGAGTCCTGCTTCACGATGCAGGTCGAGACCGGCTCGTCCTTGCCGGCCCAGGCGACCAGCGGATCGATCTCGCCGGTGTTCACGGCGAGGGCCGACGGGAACCCGCTCATGAACCCGATATCGACGTGGTGGTTGCGCAGCGCCTCGAGCACCGCGGTGTAGTCGGGCACGTCGACGACCTCGACCTCGCGACCGGTCTCGGCCTCGATGAGGTCGGCGAAGGCGACCACGGGGTTGGCGGCGGGGTCGTCGCCCAGCGGCGTGGTGGCGAAGGTGATCGGCGCGTCCTGATCCGCGGCGGCGGCGCCGTCGACGGAGGAGCCGGAGCAGCCGGCAAGGGCGAGGACGGCGGACAGGCCCAGCAGGCCTGCGGCGGGGAGGAGTGCACGGCGGCGCATGGTGTTCCTTTCGGAGGGGTCGTCCGAGAGTTCACTGCGCGAGGGTGTCCGGCAATTACGAGAACGCCGTACTCGTTACGGAATGCCGCGTGAACATCGCGTGAATCACCCCCGGGTTGTCAACCCCGGATGCGGCCGCGGCGGCGCGCCTCCCGGGCGTGTCGGGGAATGCGACAACCGACACGAGGACGACGCAGGGGCCGGCCCGGGTTGGAAGAGTCAGGGTCCGGACGTCCTCCCCCGAGGCATCCGGACCCCGCGCGGTCGGGAACGGGCCTCCGAGCCGCACAGCCTGACGTGGGAGCCCCCCGGCTTCACACGTCTGGCGACGTCTTCACCGGAAGAGACGCGGATCGGCCGGATCGGTTACGCGGTTTCGCCAAACTCCTTGAAACGCGCATCCCGGGCGTGTCGCACGCGGCACGCGGGGGCGCCGGCGGGGGCGCGCGGGCGCGGGATCGTCGGCCGGATCAGTCGAACGGACGCAGGATGCGATCGAGGAAGCGGCGCGTGCGCTCGTTCTGGGGCGCCGTGAAGAGCTGTGCGGGAGCGCCGCGCTCGGCCACCACTCCCCCGTCGAGGAAGAGCACCTCGTCGGCGACCTCGCGGGCGAACTGCAGCTCGTGGGTGACGACGACCATGGTCCAGCCCTCGTCGGCGAGCTCCTTCATCACAACGAGCACCTCGCCGACCAGCTCGGGATCGAGGGCCGAGGTCGGCTCGTCGAAGAGCAGCAGGTCGGGGGCCAGAGCGAGGGCGCGCACGATGCCGACGCGCTGCTGCTGACCGCCCGAGAGCTCGTGCGGGTAGGCATCGCGCTTGTCGGCGAGGCCCACGCGGTCGAGCAGCTGCTCGGCGTGCGCGACGGCCTCGGGCTTCGACACGCCCTGCACCGTGACGGGGCCCTCGATGACGTTCTGCAGCACCGTGCGGTGCGGGAAGAGGTTGTGGTGCTGGAACACCATGGCCGACCGATCGCGGATCGCGAAGCGCTGCTGCTTCGGCAGACCCTGCCCGAAGTCGACGGAAGGTCCGCCGTCGAACGCGAGCGTGCCCTGATCCGGCGTCTCGAGCCCGTTGAGCGAGCGCAGCACGGTGGTCTTGCCCGAGCCGGAGGGCCCGATGAGCGCCACCACCTCGCCGCGGCGCACCTCGAGGTCGATGCCCTTGAGCACCTCGTGGTCGCCGAACGACTTGCACAGCCCCTTCGTCTGCAGGAGCACGGGTCCGTCAATGCGCGACATAGCGATCCAGTCTCTTCTCGAGGCGGTCCTGCACGGCGGCGAGCACGGTGCAGATGGCCCAGTAGATCAGCGCGGCCTCGAGGTACAGCGTCATGAACTCGAGCGTGACGGCGGCGATCTTCTGCGCCTGCTTGAACATCTCGGTGACGAGGATCACGGAGGCGAGCGAGGTGTCCTTGACGAGCGAGATGAAGGTGTTCGACAGCGGCGGCACGCTCACGCGCGCGGCCTGCGGCAGGATGATCCGGCGCAGCGTGGTGGCGTTGGACATGCCGATCGTGTAGCCGGCCTCCCACTGCCCCTTGGGGACGGAGAGGATCGCGGCGCGGATGATCTCGGCCGCGTATCCGCCGACGTTCAGCGAGAAGGCGATGACCGCGCTCGGCCAGGGGTCGAGCACCACGCCCATCGACGGCAGGCCGTAGAAGATGAGGAACAGCTGCACCAGCAGCGGCGTGCCGCGGATCACCGAGACGTACGCGCGCCCGATCCACGACAGCACGGGGTTGGCCGACATCCGCAGCAGCGCGATGCCGAGCGCGATGATCAGCCCGACCGCGAACGAGATCAGCGTCAGCGGGATGGTGCCCACCAGCGCCCCCCACAGCAGCGGCCCGAGTGAGTCGAGGACGAGCTGCCAGTCCATCTGGCTCCCTCCGTGGTTGCCGTGCGGGCGTTGACTGGTCCCGCGCGGGATTACTAGTCCAGCCTGGACTAGTAATCCCGCGGAGGACTAGTCGACGCACAGGCGGAGGCCCCGCGGCGGCGAACCGACCGCGGGGCCCGGTGGCGATTACTTCGAGACGTCGGCGCCGAAGAACTTGTCGCCCAGCTCGGCGAGCGTGCCGTCCTCGGCCAGCTCGGCGAGCGCGGCGTCGATCGCCTCCGCGAGGTCGGCGTTGTCCTTGGTGAACACAAAGGCCTGCTCGCCGGCGTCGGGGGTCTCGGCGGCGATCTTCAGGCCCGAGTCGGGGTTCTGCTTCGCGTACTCGAGGAACGTCAGCTTGTCGTTGATGGTGGCGTCGATGCGGCCGTCCTCGAGGAGGGCGACGGCCTGCGCCCAGCCCTCGACGGGCTCGACCGTGGCGCCCGACTCCTCGGCCAGCGCGCCCCAGTTGCTCGACAGCGACTGCGCGGTCTTCTTGCCCTCGAGGTCGTCGAACGAGGCGATGTCCTTGTTGTCCTCGGGCACAACGAGCACGCCGGGCGAGACGGTGTAGGGGGCGGAGAACGCGTACTTCGCCGAGCGCTCGTCGTTGATCGTCACCTGGTTGGCGATGGTCTCGAAGCGGCCCGCGTCGAGACCCGCGAAGATCGCGTCCCACTGGGTCTCCTGGAACTCGATCTCGACACCGAGCTTCTCGGCGACGGCCTTGGCGACCTCGACGTCGTATCCGGTCAGCTCGCCGGCGCCGTCCTCGTGGTAGCTGAAGGGGGCGTAGGTGCCCTCGGTGGCGACGACGAGCTTGCCGTCCTCGAGCGCGGCCGCGGCGGCGGTGCTCTCGCCCGCGGGCTTCTCCGAGTCGTTCGCGGCGGGCTGCGACGAGCAGCCGGCGAGGGCGAGGAGGGCGACCGCGGAGGTGGCGACGGCGATTCGGGTGAGGCGCATGAGGATCCTTCGTGAGGGTGCTGTGGTGCGGGCGTGTGAACCCGTGACAAGAAAGCTCACCACCGGACGCCCTCTACGTCGAACCCGCATGACGCCATGTTTCTTCCGCGCCATCCGGGATTCCGTCACCTGCTGGGAGTTGCGCCCGGATGACGGCGCCTCAGTCCGGATCGGACGGCGCCGGCAGGGCGCCCGTGCGCAGGAGCATCGTGGTGACCAGCCAGACGGGTGCGGCGAGGCCGAACGCGGGGATCAGCCCGGGCACGAGGTAGTAGGCCGCGGCGAGCGCGGCGGCCGTGCCGAGGGGCGCGAGCGCCGCGAGCGGACGCCCGAGCATCAGCACGACCGCGCCCCGGATCACGGCGAGCGGGCGGGCCTCGAAGTGCGCGGCGAGCGGCCACACGAGCACCCCGATCGCGATCACCGCCGCGCCGAGCATCCAGAGCACCCCCGCCACGAACACCCCCAGCCCGCCGTCACCGGCCGCGCGCATCACGCGCTCCTCGACCAGCACCACCGCGCCCGCCGCCGCGAGGATCCACCCGAGCGCGTTCGCGTGACGGAACTGCGCCCGCCAGTGCCCGGCGAACTCCCGCCGCAGCTCGCGCCACCCCTCCCCCGAGCGTCCCCGCGCGTCGGCTCGCGCGATCGCGGCCACGGCCGCCGTGGCCGGGAACACCCCGAGCACCACGCCGCCGCGCAGCGCCCACCCCAGCCACAGCACGTGCAGCTGCACCAGCCGCAGCAGCACCTCGGCGACCCGCAGGTGCATCGCGAGCAGACGCCCCACTCCGGAACCGGAACCGGATCCGGATCCGGATCCGGATCGATCCTCCTGCCGGCTGACGGTCGGCGCGGTCATCCCTTGACCGATCCGATCATGACGCCCTTGTCGAAGTAGCGCTGAAGGAACGGATACAGGATGATCAGCGGCAGCGTCGAGACGACGATCACGCCGTACTTGATCTGATCCGCGAACTTCTGCCCGTACTCGCCGCCCCCGGATCCGCCCGACCCGCCCGCTCCGCCGGCGAACGCCTGGTTCGACAGCAGGATGTCGCGCAGCACGATCTGCAGTGGCTGCTTGTCGGCGTCGCGCACGAAGATCAGGCCGGTGAAGAAGTCGTTCCAGTGCTGCACGAGGTAGTACAGCGCGATGACCGCGATGATCGCCTTCGACAGCGGCAGCGCGATCCGCAGGAAGAACTGGAAGTACGAAGCGCCGTCGATCATCGCGGCCTCGAACAGCTCGTTCGGCAGCGACGTCTCGAAGAACGCCCTCGCGATGATCAGGTTATAGACGTTCAGCGCCGACGGGAGGATGAACACCAGCCAGTTGTCGAGCAGCCCGATGTCCTTGTAGAGCAGGTAGGTCGGGATGAGACCGCCCGAGAAGAACATCGTGAACGCGAAGAACAGCATGATCGGGCGACGCCAGACGAACTCCGCGCGCGAGAGCGCGTACGCCGCGGGCATCGTGACCACGAGGTTCAGCGCGGTGCCGACGAAGCTGTAGAGCAGCGTGTTGCGGTAGCCGACCCAGATGCGCTCGTCGGCGAAGATCTGCTCGTAGCCGAACCAGCTGATGTCGCGCGGGAAGAAGACGACGTCTCCCGTGGCGACGCGGGCCGGATCCGAGATGGATGCGATCACGACGAAGAACAGCGGGTACACCGTGACGACCACCACGAGCGTGCACAGGGTGACGACGATCGCGGTGAAGAAGACGTCCATCGGACGCTGGCGGCGAAGGCGGGACAGACGGGACATGAGGCTCACCACAGGCTTGTGTTCGAGACGCGTTTGGCGATCTGATTCGCGCCGACCAGGAACAGGAAGTTGATGACGGTGTTGAACAGGCCGATCGCGGTCGAGTAGCTGAACTGACTGCTGAGGATTCCGATCTTGTAGACGTAGGTCGCGATGACCTCGGAGACCGGCAGATTCAGCGGGTTCTGCATCAGGTAGATCTTCTCGAAGCCCGTCGCCAGCACCCCGCCCATGTTGAGGATCAGCAGCACGACCATCGTCGGCACGAGCGCCGGGATGTCGACGTGGCGGATCACCTGGAACCGGTGCGCGCCGTCGATCTTCGCGGCCTCGTACAGCTGCGGGTCGACGCTCGAGAGGGCGGCGAGGTAGATGATGCTGTTCCATCCGCAGTGCTGCCAGACGTCGGAGATCACGTAGAGCGGCACAAACGCCCCGGGGTCACCCAGCACGTTGACGTCGGTCGCGCCGAACAGCTCGAACAGGCGCGTCAGGATGCCCGTGGACGGCGACAGGAAGACCTGCAGCATGCCGACGATCACAACGATCGAGATGAAGTGCGGCATGTACGTGACCGTCTGCACCAGCCGCTTGGCCCGCGCGTGGGCGACCTGGTTGACGATCAGGGCGAGCAGGATCGGGGCGATGAAGCCGACCACCAGGGTCGTGAGGCTGATGACGACCGTGTTGCGCATCAGCGTCCAGAACATCGGCGACTCGAAGAACTGGATGAAGTACTTCAGGCCCACCCAGTCGCCGCCGGTGATGCCCTTGGCGAAGTCGAACTCGCGGAAGGCGAGCTGGATGCCGTACATCGGCACGTAGGCGAACAGCACCGTGAAGGCCACGGCCGGCGCGAGCATCACCCACAGCTGCCACCCGTGAGCGGACTTGAGCCGGCGGCCGCCGCGCCGCGGGATCCAGGACGGGGGACGGACCCTGCCGCCTTCCGGCGGCAGGGTCGTCACGAGGCGCGTCGTCGTCATCCGGCGGCGAACTCGTCGTAGTACTTCTGGTGGATCTCGACGTTCTGCGTGAGACCCGCGCCCTCGACCTGGGCGACGTAGTCGTCCCACTGCTCCTCGATGCCGCCCTGGGTCAGCCACTCGGCGAACTTCGTCTGCGTGAGGTTGAGGATCGTCGTGTTGTTCAGCGAGATCGTGTTGAGGTCCTCGGCGCTCATCTTGATGAACTGGAACGGATAGACGTCCTCCTCCAGGTCGATGTTCGCGATCGCGTCCGCGAGCGGGACGGCCTGATCGCGCGCCTCCTGCAGGTCGGTCGGCAGCTCGACCTCGATGTCGTCCCGGATCCACATGGGTCCGTTGTCCGCGAGCGACGAGGTCCACTTCCACGTCGACGGGTCGCTGGTGCCGTCGGCCGGCGGCAGCACCGTGTAGGTCGAGTCATCGACCTTCTCGATGTTCGGGCCGATGTCGCCGAACAGCACCTGGATCGACATGTCCTGGTCGTAGAACGCGTCGATCGCGGCGAGCGCGGCCTCCTTGTTGTCGGAGCGAGCCGACATCGCGATCTGGTTGGCGGGGAAGTTCTCGCCGTAGCCGTCGTAGCTCCAGGCGACGGGCTCGCTCTGGCCGGCCTCCGCCTGCAGCGGCGCGGTGGCGGTGTACTGCGGCGCGAGCTGTGCGCCGAAGCGGTCGGATGCGGTCCATCCCCAGCTGAAGCCGACCTTGGCGGTGTCGCCCTCACCGCGGGCGGTGGACTGGTAGGCGGAGTAGTCGTGGGTCATGACCTCCTCGGAGATCAGCCCCGCGGCGTAGGCCTTGTGCAGGAACTCCATGAGCTCGCGGTAGCGGTCGTCGACGAGGAAGTTGCCGACCGTGCCGTCCTCCAGGAAGTAGCCCGCGCCTCCGCCGCTGGCGATCGGCAGGCCGAGGCTGCCGAGCATGACCGTGGGCTGGAAGTAGCCGAAGCCGCCCGTGCCGACGGGGCTCCAGTCCCACGGGATCTCGTCGTTCGGGTCTCCGTCGCCGTTCGCGTCCTCCTCCTTGAAGGCGACGAGCACGTCGAACAGCTCGTCCCAGGTGGTGGGCACCGCGAGGCCGAGATTGTCGAGCCACTGCTGGTTGATGTACTGGTGCGTCACCGTCTCGGGCCAGAACCGCTTGTAGCCGGGCACGCTGTAGATCTGGCCGTCGGCCTGCGTCGCCATCTGCTTCAGCAGAGGCTGGGCCTCGAACATGCCCGCCACGTTGGGGAGGGCGTCGTCGTCGAGGTGGGGGGCGAGGTCCTCGAACAGCGACCCGTAGGTGGCGAGGTCGGAGTCGGTGATCGCGTTGGTGCCGACGATGAGGTCGGGGATGTCGCCGGAGGCGAGGATCGTCGACTTCTTCTGGTCCCAGTCGGCCGACACCTCCTGCCACTCGATGGGCACGCCGATCTCCTCCTCGAGATCCTTGGCCCACTGCATCTTGGCCATGTCCTGCGTCAGCGGGTGCTTGATGACGAGCACCTGCAGCGCTCCCGCCTCCCCGCCACCGCCCTCGCCGGATCCGCCGCCGGTGCAGGCCGTGAGGGCGAGCGATGAGAGGGCGACCGTGGCCGCCACCGCGATGCCGCGGCGCCGGGCCGTCGGTTCACGGAACGTGAATGAGAGCACTGAATCCTCCTCGATCTGGTGCAGAGCCGACCAGCCCCGGTCGTCCCGCGGGTCAGCATAGGGAGGTTGATTCAGCGTTGGCAACGACAAGACAGAAATTGGCATGCGAGCACGCATGGGCACCTGCCCGGGAACCGGCTCGGGTCAGCCGGAGTCGCGCACGATGAGGTCGACGCCGACCAGCACCTCGCGCGGCGGGCCGCTCTCGCCCTCGACGCGCTCGCGCAGCAGCCGCACCGCGGTGGCCGCCATCTCGCCCGTGCGCGGGCTGACCGAGGTCAGCGAGGGCACAAGATGCGCGCCCTCGACGGTGTCGTCGAAGCCCGTGACGGCGACATCGCCGGGAACACGCACGCCCCGCATGCGCAGTGCGCGCATCGCGCCGATGGCCATCGCGTCATTGACACACAGCACCGCATCGAAGCGCCGTCCCGAGGCCAGCAGCGCGATCATCGCCTCGAACCCGGAGGCGCGGCGATCCCAGTCGGAGCCGAAGGCGATCAGACCCGGATCGAGCGCGACGCCCGCCTCCTCGAGGGCGTCGCGGTAGCCCTCGTAGCGCGCACCCTCGGGGGCGACCCCCTCGGCACCCGTCCAGATCAGGGCGATCCGGCGGCGCCCCTGCCCGAGCAGGTGCGACGTGAGCCGGCGGAAGCCCTCGTACTCGCCCATCACCACCCTGTCGAACACCCGCGTCGGGCCCGATCCGAGCTGCACGGTCGGGCGGCTCGGCGGGGATCGGTCGAACAGGTCGTCGCGCAGCCAGTGGGGGCAGACGATGACCCCGTCGACATCCTGCGCCGATGCCACCGCCCGCAGCTCGCTCTCCTGGTCGCCCGCGATGACGAGCGTCGAGCTCATCCCCGCCCGCTCGATCTCGAGGATGAGCCGTTCGGCGGTCTCGGCGAAGTACGGCTGGTGCAGATCCGGCACGACCACCGCGATGCGGCCCGTGCGCCCGGAGGCGAGCTGACGGCCGGAGGGGTCGGCGACGTAGCCGAGGCGCGCGATCGCCTGCTCGACGCGGGCGCGCGTCGCGGCCGATGCGCCCGGTCGGCCGAGCACGACGTTGGACACGGTCTTCGCCGAGCAGCCCGCCTCGCGGGCGACGTCGTCGAGCGTGGGGCGCGTCATCCGAGCACCGTTCCCAGGGTGGACTCGCGCCGGATCAGCTCGATGGGAGTCGGGCGGCGCGCTTCGGCCGGGCGCCCTGCCAGGCGGGCATCGAGCACGTCGAAGGCCTCGCGAGCGAGCAGCGGATAGCCCGGATCCACGGTGGTCAGGCTCGGGGTGGTGTACCGCCCGTCCTCGGTCGCACCGAAGCCCGTGATCGCGATGCGACCCGGCAGCGGCACCCCGCGCCGCGCGAGGGCAGACAAGAGCCCGAGGGCGATCTCGTCGGTCTCGCACAGCACCGCGTCGGCGTCGGGATGGTCGCCGAGCAGCGTCTCGGCCGCCGCCGCGCCGGCCTCGCGCGTGCCCTCCGCCACCGTGAGCACGGCGACGGGCGGCTCCGCGAGCGCACGGGCCACGGCGTCGACGAGCGTGACGGCGGTGGCGTCCGCCTCGGCGTCGCTCGCGCGCTCGACGCCGAGCAGCACAACCCGGCGACGGCGCATGGTGGCGACGTGGCGCACGAGCACGCCAGCGGCCGCGTCGAGGTCGGATCCGAGGTGATCCGGCCCGCGCCGCGCGCCCTGCACGGTGACGACCGTGCCGCCGACGCCCGCGAGAGACACCCCGGCGGCCGCGCCGCCCAGCACGAGCACGCCGTCGTAGAGACGCCCGCACGCCGCCAGCACGCGCTCGGCGCGCTCGGGGTCGTCGTGCGTGGGCTCGAGGCCGACGGTGAGACCACGACGGCCCGCCTCGGCCACGAGCGCCTCGACCAGCATGGTCGTGGTCGGGTTGGCGAGCGAGGACACCGCGATCGCGATGCGGCCGGTGCGGCCGGTGCGCATGGCCCGTGCGCCGCCGTGGGCGACCCAGCCGAGCTCCGCGATCGCGCGTGTCACGCGCTCGACCACCTCGGGCCTCGTGTGCGGTTCGCGGTTGACGACGCGGGAGACGGTCTTGAGCGACACGCCGGCTTCGCGCGCCACATCCGCCATCGTCACCGCCATCCGATCAGAGTACTGCCGGGGAGGTTTGCGCCCCCGGCGGCCTCACCGCGATGTATCTTGACTTTGACAACGCTGAAGCTCTCCGGCCTCGGCGCCGTTCATGCCTTTCCGGGAGCCACGATGAAGTCCTTCCCCGCCGACGCGGTGCGCCTGACGGGCGGTCCGTTCGCCGTCGCCCTGCAGGCCGATCTCGACACCGTGCTGAGCCACGACGCCGACCGCCTGCTCGCGCCGTTCCTGCGGGAGGCCGGGCTCGAACCGAAGGCCCCGTCGTACGGCAACTGGGAGGACTCCGGCCTCGACGGCCACACGCTCGGACACTGGCTCTCGGCCCTGGCGCACCTGCACGCCGCGACCGGCGACCCGCGCACGCTCGAGCGCCTCGGCTACGCGGTGGGCGAGCTCGAGCGGGCACAGAGCGCGCTCGGCACGGGGTGGATCGGCGGCGTGCCCGGAGGCGCGGCGCTGTTCGAAGACCTCCGCGATGGCGGCATCGCGGCCGCCCGCGAGTTCGGATCGCACACGCACTGGGTGCCCTGGTACAACCTGCACAAGACGTTCCAGGGGCTGATCGACGCGCACGTCGTGGCGGGTGATCCCCGCGCACTGGGCGTGGCGACGCGACTGGCCGACTGGTGGCTCGGCATCGCGGCCGACATCAACGACGAGGCCTTCGAGGCCATGCTCGACACCGAGTTCGGTGGCATGAACGAGGCGTTCGCGCTGCTGGCGAGCCTCACCGGAGACGACGCCTACGCGGCGATGGCGCGGCGCTTCTCGCACCGCGCGATCCTGGATCCGCTGCTCGAGGGGCGCGACGCGCTCACCGGCCGCCACGCGAACACGCAGATCCCCAAGGCCGTGGGCTACGCCGCCGTGGGCGGCGAGCAGCTCGACGCCGCCGATGCGTTCTGGCGCACCGTCGTCGAGCACCGCACCGTCGCGATCGGCGGCAACAGCGTGCGCGAGCACTTCCACGACCCCGCCGACTTCACTCCGATGATCGAGGACCGCGAGGGCCCCGAGACCTGCAACACCTACAACATGCTCAAGCTCACGCGACTGCTCGCGGAGACCCGGATGCGCCCCGAGATGCTCGACTACGCCGAGCGCGCGCTGTTCAACCACGTGCTCTCGGCCCAGCACCCGGGCGGCGGCTACGTCTACTTCACGTCGATGCGGCCGCGGCACTACCGCGTGTACTCCACCGCGGGCGAGTGCTTCTGGTGCTGCGTCGGCACGGGCATGGAGATGCAGGCGCGTATGGGCGAGTGGGTGTTCGGCACCGAGGGCGACGCCCTCTGCGTGAACCTGTTTGTGCCCGCCACCCTCGACGCGGCGGGCTTCGGCGCGCGGCTGCGCGTGGAGGCCGACCTGCCGGCCTCCGACGAGATCCGGATCACCGTGCACGCGGATGCGCCGACGCGCTTCCCGCTGCGCGTGCGGGTTCCCGGATGGGCCGGGCGCCTCGACGACCTGCGCGTGGGCGGCGCCCCGGCCGATGCGGTGACGACGCCCGGTGCCGTGACGATCGAACGCGAGTGGCGGGACGGCGATGTGGTCTCGTTCCGCGTGCCGCTGACGGTGCGCGCCGAGCGGATGCCCGACGGATCCGCCTGGCAGGCCTACCTCGCCGGCCCGTTCGTCCTCGCCGCCCGGGATGACTCGGGCGACCTCGCGGGCCTGCGCGCCGACGACAGCCGGATGGGCCACGTGGCCGCGGGCCCGCTCCGCCCGTTCGGCGACCTGCCGCTGGTGACCGCCGGTGCCGAGGAGGTCGTGCGCACGGGCCCCGCCTCGTGGCGGGTGCCGTCGACGGATCCGGCCGGCGTCATCGACCTCGAGCCGTTCGCCGGGCTGCACGACAGCCGCTACACGCTGTACTGGCCGATCGAGGAGCCCGGGCGCCGCGAGGCCCTGCGCGCGCAGGACTCCCGGCTGGCCCTGGACGGCGCCACGATCGACCGCATCGCCCTCGGCGAGCAGCAGCCGGAGTCGGACCACGCGCTGTCGGCCGACGGCTGCCCGGTGTGGAACGACGGCGACGACCACGGACGCGAGCTGCGCGCCCCGCTCACGGCGACCCTGAGGGATCCAGACGGCGCCGGGCGAGGGCTGCGCATCCGCGTGCGCCCGTCGTCGGAGACCGTCGTCATCGCGGTCACCTGGGGCGGCGGCGAGCCCCGTGCGGTGCTGATCGCCGCGGGTGAGGAGCACGCCACGATCGACCTCTCCCCCGTCGCCTCCCCCACGGTGCGTCTCGCCCCGATGCAGGGCGCACCGGTCATCCGCGAGCTGCGCCTCCTCCGCTGACCCCCGCCGCCCGCTCGTTGAGCGAGCGAGGAACGAGCGAGTCGAAACGCCCAAACCCCCGCGCCAGGTCACCCCGTTTCGACTCGCTGCGCTCGCTCAACGAACGGAGTCGGCACCACCCCCGCGCCCCACGCCGAGCCAGGTCGCCCCGTTTCGACTCGCTGCGCTCGCTCAACGAACGGAGTCGGCACCACCACCCGCGCCGGGCCACCCCGTTTCGACTCGCTGCGCTCGCTCAACGAACGAGACCGGCACCACCCCGCGCCCCGCACCCCCGCTCGTTGAGCGAGCGAGGAACGAGCGAGTCGAAACGCCCAAACCCCCGAGCCAGGTCACCCCGTTTCGACTCGCCGTGCTCGCTCAACGAACGGAACCGGCCCCACCGCCCGCGCCAGGTCACCCCGTTTCGACTCGCTGCGCTCGCTCAACGAACGGAGTCGGCACCACCCCCGCGCCCCACGCCGCGCCGGGTCGCCCCGTTTCGACTCGCTGCGCTCGCTCAACGAACGGAGTCGGCACCACCCCGCGAGAGGCCCGAGCGCCCTGCGCCTACGCCTCCGCGGGCTCCGCGCCGAGGGCGGCGCGGGCCTCGTCACGGCGCGCGATGAGCGCGCGACGGGTGCGGGCGGTGAGCAGCGAGGGGTCGCCGAGCGACGGCACGGCCGCCCAGGTCTCGGGGGCGTCTTGGCCGAGGGCCGCGAGGTACTGCGCCGCGCGGGCCGCGGGCGTCTGACCGCGCAGGCCGAGCGCCGCCATCAGACGGGACGGATCCACCGGGCCGACCGGCGCGAACGCGTCGTTGGCGACGCCGGCGATCCAGGCGATCGCGGCGGCGGCGAGCTCGGGCTTGCCCTTCGCGAACAGCCTCGGGTCGGTCTCGGCGAGCAGGTCTGCGACCCCCGCCGCGGCGATCCGGATCTCCGGGTCGTCCTCGAACACGGCGCCGGCGGTCTCGACCAGCGCCTGCACCCGGGCGAGCCCCGCCGCGGCGCGCTCGTCGAGGTGGCGGAGGTCGGGCACCACGCGCGTGATCGGCGCCGCCTGCAGCGCATCGAGGTGGCGGCGGCCGCCGACGCGCAGCGACAGCACGGCCAGTTCGTGCGCGGCGGGATCGTCGTCGGGCAGATCGCCGTCGGCCTCCATCGCCGACAGGTCGAGGAACTCCCCGCCGAGCTCCTCGATGGCCTCGAGCGTGTCCGCGGTGACGCGGGGCGCGATCTCTGCGAGCGCGTGCCCCGCCTCGACGAGCGCGGGAAGCGCGGCAAGCACCTCCTCGGCATCGACGTCCTCGAAGGGCAGGTGGTCGAGCAGCAGATCGGTGACGAACGTGTCGCTCCAAAGGCGAGGATCGCCGGATCCGCTGCGCTCCCGGTTGAGCGAGACGAGCAGGCGCGCGACCTCGGCGGTGCCGGGGGCGGCGGCCTCCGCGGCGGCGACGAGCTGCTCGTCGAGCGCGGCGTCCTCCGCGGGACGCGCGGCGAGGGATCCGCCCTCGGGAAGAGACCGCAGGATCCAGGCGAGCAGCGAGCGGTGGCCGGGCCAGGTCTCGGTGACCAGGGGCGGCTCGAGAGCGAGGTCGGCGGCCAGCGCCGCGAACACGCGCTCACGCGCGTCGGCGGGGTCGATGTCGACGATCTGGAATCGGTCGAAGTCGGCGCCCTTGGTGCCCGCGGCGAGCGCGGCGCGGAATTCCTCGGGGGCCACGAAGGCGTCCTCGATGGTGTGGCCGCCGTCGCGATCGATGAAGACGGTGGCGGTGGCGGGAGTGCCGTCGGGCAGCGTCGCGCCGATCACGATGGTCGAGGCGGCGCCGAGCACGTGCTCGATGGCGGTGACGCCGGTGATCTCGAGCGGCGTCGAGGGCTCGAGCTCGTCGAGCCACGCGGGCAGCGTCTTCCAGCGTCCGCGGGCCTCTTCGCGGATGCGCGCCGCGAGTGCGGTGTCCGACGCGCCCTGGGTCTCGAGCAGCGGGGCCATCGCGAGCAGCAGCGCGTCGCTCTGGCGCACGGCGTCGCCGAGGGTGCGGTCGACCATCTCCGACACCTCGGGCATGCCCTGCACCGGGTTGCCGTTCGGATCGAGCGGCCGCGTCAGCATCTCGAGCACCCGGCTCGCGTAGGTGAGCAGGTCGTACGCGTCGCCGCGCAGCGACTCGTCGACATTGCGGATGAGATCGAGGTCGCGGCGCACCATGTGACCAGCGTAGGCGGGCCCGTCCCGGGCGGCGGATCGTACCCGCTTCGCGCCCGTAGACTGGGGAGGTCCGGCCCGCCGCCCGCCGAGGAGCTCCCCGCGTGACCAACGTCCCCACCGCACACGTCGCCGACACCGTCGAGAACGCCGCCGCCACGCCTGAGCGCGAGCAGCCGTTCGACGCGCTCGGTCTGAAGCCCGACGAGTACGCGAAGATCCGCGAGATCCTCGGCCGCCGCCCCACCTCGGGCGAGCTGGCGATGTACTCGGTCATGTGGTCGGAGCACTGCTCCTACAAGTCGAGCAAGATCTACCTGCGTCGTTTCGGAGACAAGGTCTCCGAGGAGATGAAGAAGCGCCTGATGGTCGGCATGGGCCAGAACGCCGGCGTCGTCGACGTGGGCGAGGGGTGGGCGGTGACCTTCAAGGTCGAGTCGCACAACCACCCCTCCTACATCGAGCCGTTCCAGGGCGCCGCGACCGGTGTCGGCGGCATCGTGCGCGACATCATCTCGATGGGCGCCCGTCCGGTCGCCGTGATGGACCAGCTGCGCTTCGGCGCCATCGACCACCCCGACACCGCGCGCGTGGTCCACGGTGTTGTGTCGGGCATCTCCTCGTACGGCAACTGCCTGGGCCTTCCGAACATCGGCGGCGAGACCGTCTTCGACGGCGTCTACCAGGCCAACCCCCTCGTCAACGCCCTCGCGGTCGGAGTGATGCGCCACGAGGACATCCGCCTCGCCAACGCCACCGGCGCGGGCAACAAGGTCGTGCTGTTCGGCGCCCGCACCGGCGGCGACGGCATCGGCGGCGCCTCGATCCTGGCCTCCGACACGTTCGCCGACGGCGGCCCCACCAAGCGGCCCGCCGTGCAGGTGGGCGACCCGTTCGCCGAGAAGGTGCTCATCGAGTGCTGCCTCGAGCTCTACAAGGGCGACCTCGTCGAGGCCATCCAGGACCTCGGTGCCGCCGGCATCTCGTGCGCCACGAGCGAGCTCGCCGCGAACGGCGGATCGGGCATGAACGTCGAGCTGACGAACGTGCTGCTGCGCGACCCCTCGCTGACCGCCGAGGAGATCCTCATGAGTGAGTCGCAGGAGCGCATGATGGCGATCGTCGCGCCCGAGAAGCTCGACGCGTTCCTCGAGGTCGTCAAGAAGTGGGATGTCGAGACCTCGGTGCTCGGCGAGGTGACCGGCGACGGCCGCCTCGTCATCACCTGGAACGGCGAGGTCATCGTCGATGTCGACCCCTCCACGGTCGCGGTCGACGGCCCGGTCTACGAGCGCCCGGTCGCCTACCCCTCCTGGATCGACGCGCTGCAGGCCGACTCGGCCGCGTCTCTCGCGCGTCCGACCGAGGGTGCGGAGATCCTGGATCAGGTGAAGAAGCTGGTCGCGTCGCCGAACCTCGCCGATGCCAGCTGGATCACCAATCAGTACGACTACTACGTGCTGGGCAACACGGCCCTCGCCTTCCCCGACGACGCCGGCATGATCCGCGTCGACGAGGAGTCGGGTCTCGGCGTCTCGATCGCCACCGACGCGAACGGCCGCTACTGCCAGCTCGACCCGTACGCGGGTGCGCAGCTCGCGCTCGCCGAGGCGTACCGCAACGTCGCTGTCACGGGTGCCCAGCCCACCGCCGTCACCGACTGCCTCAACTTCGGATCGCCCGAGAACCCCGAGGTCATGTGGCAGTTCTCGCAGGCCGTCGACGGCCTGTCGGACGCCTGCCTCGAGCTGGGTGTGCCGGTCACCGGCGGCAACGTGTCGTTCTACAACCAGACCGGCGACGTGCCGATCCACCCGACTCCGGTCGTGGGTGTGCTCGGCATCATCGACGACGTCGCGCGCCGCATCCCCTCGGGATGGCAGGACGCCGGCGAGAACATCTATCTGCTGGGCACGACCGCCCTCGAGCTCGACGGCTCGGCCTGGGCCGGCACCATCCACGACCACCTCGGCGGTCGCCCGCCGAAGGTCGACCTCGCGGGCGAGCGCACGCTGGCCGGCATCATCGGCGCGGCGAAGGACGAGATGCTCGTCTCGAGCGCGCACGACCTGTCGGAGGGCGGCCTCGCCCAGGCGCTCACCGACGCGGTGCTGCGCTTCGGCGTCGGCGCCCGCGTGTGGCTCACCGAGATCATGGAGCGCGACGGCGTGGACGCCGCCACGGCCCTGTTCTCGGAGTCGACCGGACGCGTCATCGTGACGGTGCCGCGCGAGGAGGACGTGAAGTTCCGCGGCCTGTGCGAGGGCCGCGGTTACCCCGTGCTGCGCATCGGCGTCACCGACGTCGAGCCCACCCTCGAGGTGCAGGACCTGTTCCAGGTGCCCGTCGCCGAGCTGCGCGCCCTGTCGACCGGCACGCTGCCGGCCGCCTTCGGCGCCACCGTCTCGGAGCCTGTCGAGGCCTGATGTCCGGCGACGGGGGCGTGCGCATCAACCACTCCGAGTTGGAGGCCGACGGCGAG
Organism: Microbacterium stercoris; assembly: GCF_017592545.1. Lineage (GTDB taxonomy): Bacteria > Actinomycetota > Actinomycetes > Actinomycetales > Microbacteriaceae > Microbacterium > Microbacterium stercoris. The sequence continues at coordinate 149,750 of NZ_JAGFOA010000008.1, read as the reverse complement.
GCCGCCGACTACGGGCTCGAGAAGCGCAACCGCCGCGTGCGCGCGACGGCCTGGGTGGTGATCGGCGCCCTGCTGATCACCGGCGGCGGCGCGACCGTGCTGACGCTGCTGTTCGGCTGACCTCTTCCGCGAAGCCGCACGATCCCTCCGATCGTGCGGCTTCGTCGTTCCCGCCCTAGAGTCGAGGCGTGCTCGACCCGCTCTTCGACTTCATCGGCTCCTACTGGTGGCTTGCCTTCATCTTCGGCGGCTCGATCGTCGGCGGCGTGAAGGGCATCGCTGCCTGGTCCGACCGGCGCGCGAGGCTGCGTCACGAGCAGCGGATCGAGCTGATGCGCGCCAAGGCCGAGGTCGAGGCGCTCACCGGCGCGACGCCCGCGGCCCTGGAGGCGTCGGATCAGCAGGTGCGGCGCGATCGCCTGGCTCGCCTGCTCGAGTCGCACGACGACGTGTCGCGCCGGTGGCTCGACTACGAGCTCGATGAGGCGAAGCGCATCGCGTTCCCGGCCATGAGCGACGGCGGCGATCCGTTCACGGCCGTCTTCCTGCGCGCGCGGCAGAAGGCCGATGCGCTGCGCCCGGCCCCGGATGCCGACCTCGGCGTCGCCGAGCTCGGCGCGTATCGCGACGCGGTGCACGGGCTCGAGGATGCGTTCGACGCCGCGGAGGAGAACGCGCGCCGCCTGCGCGGCGATCGGGGCTGATCCGGGGGCGAGGAGACCGGCCGCGTGCGCGGCGACCGGGCTGATCCGGAGGCGAGGAGAAATCCCGGATCACGGGCCGGATCCTCCGCAAGCGTCCTCGCGAGGGGATATCTCCTCGGATCGTGATCGCGCCGCGACCGGTGCGACGCACATTTGTCGGTGGCTCGCTCTAGCGTGAGAGGTGATGTCCACGCTTCACCCCACTCCTCCCGTCCCCGACGACCGCGCGGGCGCATCGGCGCGCCCCGCGTGGCGCCGCCTCGACTGGCGGCGCCTCGCCGGGGCCGCGTCGGTCGTCGCGCTGCTCCTGCTGCTCGCGGGCACCACCGCGCAGGCCGTCGGAACGGTGATCGCGGGTCGCCTCTCGGGCGACCCCACCTCCACCCTGCTGCTGCTGTTCGCGGCGTGCGTCGTGGGCGGCGCCGTCGTCGACAGCATCGGCCAGGTGCTGTGGGCGGGGGTCGTCGACCGCGCAGAGGGGCGGCTGCGCGCCGACCTGCTCACCGCCGCGATGAGCCAGCCGCTCGCGGTGCTCTCCGAACAGGCGGTCGGCGAGGTCATGGACCGCGTCGACGACGACACCCGCGCGGTCGGATCCCTCGTGCGCCGCCAGTTGTGGGGCGCCGGCCGCACGGTCGCGGGCGTCCTGCCGCTGTGGATCGTGGCGGGCGCCACGTGGTGGCCCGCCTGGATTCTGTTCCCCGTGCTGGGCGTGGTGGTGGCCCTCGTCGCCCGGCCGCTGCTGGCCGAGATCGCCCGGCAGAAGATCGCCGAGGAGATCGCCTGGACCGATCACGCAGCCGCGTTCGAGGAGGCCGTCGCGGCCCGCAACGACCTGCGCACGAGCCTCGGGCAGGCCTTCGCGGTCCGCCGCCTCGCGCAGATCTCCGCGGTTGTGCACAAGCGCCTGAGCGGGCTCACCCGCCTCGAGATGCGCCTCATCAATCGCTCCGAGGTGCTGCTGCACGCGCTGCTCGGCGGCATCGCGGTCGTCGGCGCGATGCTGGCGTTCGACGGCAGCCTGCCGGTGCCGCAGCTCGTCACCCTGTTCCTCGCGACCGCGCTGCTCGTGGGATCCGTGTCCAACCTCGTGCACCACCTGCCCGACATCCAGGAGGGCCTGGGCGCGCTCGTGCGCATCCGGCAGATGCTCGAGGTCGATCCCGAGCCCACGGGCGGCCTCGACGTGCCGGCCGGCTCGGTGGGGCTCGAAGTGCGCGATCTGACCTTCGCGTACGAAGAAGGCCAGTTCGCACTCGACGGCGTCACGCTCGATGTGCCGGCGGGACACACCATCGCCCTCGTCGGACGCACGGGATCGGGCAAGTCGACGCTCGCCGCGCTGTTCTCTCGGGCGCAGGAGCCCGCTCCCGGCACCGTCTTCCTGGGCGGCATCGATGTCTGCGACCTCGACCTGCAGAAGCTGCGCGCCGCCGTGGGCGTCGTCACACAGCGCACCGAGATCCTCGCGGGAACGCTCGCCGAGAACATCGCGCTGTTCGCCGACGTGCCCCGCGCCCAGGTCGAGGGCGCCGTCGTCGAGCTCGGGCTCACCGACTGGGTCGCGGGCCTGCCCGAGGGGCTCGACACCGCGCTCGGCCCGGGAGGGGTGGCGTTGTCCGCCGGCGAGGAGCAGCTCGTCGCCTTCGCGCGGCTGCTTGTGCGCGACGTGCAGGTGGTGGTGCTCGACGAGGCCACGGCCCGGATGGATCCGCTCACCGAGGCTCGCGTCGTCGCGGCCGCCGAGCGGCTGCTGAGCGGCCGCACGGGTGTGCTGGTCGCGCATCGCCTCACCACCATCGAGCGCGCCGATCTCGTGGCCGTGCTCGACCACGGGCGTGTTGTGCAGGCGGGCCCGCGTTCGGTGCTCGCGCAGGCCGACGGCCCGTTCCGACGCCTGCGAGAGGCCGCCGCCGCGGACGGCGTGATCGCCGAGACGGCCGAGGAGTCGGCGGAGGCGGAGGTGCCTTCCACGCCTCCTGCAGCGGAGGGCGACGCCGGAGCAGCCGTCAACGACGCCGTGGCGGCCGTCGGCACGCCCCGCCGCATCGGCACACCACCCGAGGTGCCCGAGCCCGGCGACGGACCATCGCTGGCGCGCGGCATCCTGCACGTGCTGTTCGTCCGCCCTCGATGGGGCGTTGTCGGGGCCGCGCTGTTCCTGGTGTCCGCCCTCGCCTCCGCACAGGGAGCGCTGACGGGCTTCCTGTGGGGCCGCATCGTGGAGGCCCTGCAGGCGGGAGATCTGCCGTGGGCCCTGCTCGGCGGTCTGGTGGTGCTCGTGCTGCTCAGCCCCATCGCGCTGGGCAAGGCCATTCACCTCTACCCCAGCTGGTGGATCGAGAACCTGCTGCGCGTGCGCATGCGGGTCATGTACGGGCAGACCCGTCAGCACCGCCTGCCGTCGACCCCGCCGGGCGAGATCGTCGCACGCGCGATGGACGCCGACCGGTACGTCATGTACGCCGATCGCTGGGTCGACTTCGTCAACGGCCTGATCATCGCCGCCGTCACCGCGATCGTCTCGCGGTCGTGGCTGGCGGGCGGCGTGCTGCTCGCGGTGATGGTGGTGTCGGCGCTGGCCGCCGCCGTGGGGCGGCCCATCGCGGGCCGCTCGGCGACGCGGTCGTCGGCGGCACGCGCGCGCTTCGGCCGCTCCCTGGTGTCGGCGCTCGAGGCCGCGCGCACCGTCAAGCTCGCCGCGCGCACGCCCGAGGTGCACCGCCACCTGCAGCACGTCGACAGCGGGCGCGTCCGCGCCGCCATCTTCGAGCACCGCGTACAGGCGGTGCTTGACGGCGTGCCGATCGTCGCCCTGCACCTGGGCGCGGTCGCGGCATGGGCGGCATTCCTTCTGGGCGAGTGGAACCTCGCGACCACCCTGCTCGTCGCCAACGCCGTCACCGGCTTCGGATGGTTCGGCGTCGTCGCGGGCGCGGTCGTCACCGAGGCGCCCGGCACCCGCGCCTGGCAGCAGGCGACCTCGCGCTTCGCCGGGGGCGTCGACCTCGTCGACCCGGTGCCCGGGGTCGATCTGGTGGCCGGCACGGCTCCCGAGCCGCCCGCCACCGGCCGCGAGCCACTCGAGACCCTGCAGCTGACCGGTCTCACCGCCGTGCACGACGACGGCACGCTCGGCGTCTCGGGCGTCGACCTCGAGGTGCGGCGGGGCGAACTCGTGCTGCTGCTCGGGCAGGTCGGATCCGGCAAGTCGAGCCTGCTCGCCTCGCTCGCGGGGCTGATGGAGCACACCGGATCGATCCGGTGGAACGGCACCGAGATCGGCGACGCGCAGGCGTTCCTGCGCCCGGGCCAGGTGGCTCACGTCGCCCAGGTGCCGCGAGTGCTGAGCGGCACCTTCGCCGACAACGTGCGCCTCGACCACCACCGCGACATCGATGGCCCGATCGACGGCGCGCGTCTCGCCGAGGACGTCAGCGAGGCCGGCGGTGCGCATGCCCTCGTCGGGCACCGCGGCGTGCGCCTGTCGGGCGGGCAGGTGCAGCGCCTCGCCCTGGCCCGGGCGCTCGCTGCCGACACCGAACTGCTGCTCGCCGACGACGTGTCATCCGCACTCGACGCTCGCACCGAGATCGAGCTCTGGCAGGCCCTGCGCGATCGCGGCACCACCGTGATCGGTGCGACCTCCAAGCGCGCCGCGCTCGCCCGGGCCGACCGGGTCGTGGTGCTCTCCGACGGAGAAGTCGTGGCCGTCGGGCCCTGGCACGAGCTCTCGTCGCGGTGGGGTCACCTCGCCGGCTGACGCTCACCGGCACCGCCGCCCTGCTGCCCCGCCGGATCACGCGCCCAGGCGCAGCAGGGCGGTCGCCGGATCACGCGCCCAGGCGCAGCAGGGCGGTCCCGGGAATCGAGAGCAGGAAGTCGGCGAACGCGCGGCGGCGCGCCCGGCGCTGCTGGCGGCGCTCCCAGCGCAGGTCGGTGATCCGGTCGGCGAACTCGCGCTGCTCGGAGGGGCTCATGATGTCGTTCATGTCCGTGCCTTTCGTAGACGAGCGGGCGGTGACCCCGCTGCGGAGACAACGGCCGAGAGCGCTCCCCTTCGACCGGCTCTAGGGCGCGGATGTTCGGAAGCGCTCCCGATTCGCCTCATCCCGCCAGCCCTGGATCCGCAGGTCAGAGGGCGAATCCGCGCATGCAATCCGATCGGGAGCGGTCCCGGAGCCGGGGCACCCCTTGGATTTCTTCTCCGGAGGCTGTCGAATCGACCCGGGTCCGTTCGTAGACCTCTCGAAGGAGGCACCCGATGAGTGCACGACAGAAGTTCCTCGTCATCCACATGTCCGATCCGAAAGCGGCGGAGTGGGATCCGGCGATCGATCAGCCCCGGATGGACGCCTGGCTCGCCCACCGCGAGGGACCCGACGGCTGGCAGCCCAACGGCGAGACGGTCGCGGGCCCCGATCACGCCCGGCGCCTCACCGCGCATAACGGCGAGTTCGTCGCCACGGACGGGCCGTTCCCCGAGTTCAAGGAGTGGTTCCTCGGTGTCGAGTGGATCGAGGCCGAGTCGATGGCGCACGCCACCCGGCTGCTCGAGAACCACCCCACCGCCCGCATCGGGCGTATGTACGTTGTGCCCGCCCGGGCATCGGTCGAGGAGGACTGACATGGCGCGCTATCTGCTGTCGGTGATGGGCCGGCAGGACAACCCGGAGTTCGGCGGCTACGGATCCGTCGAGGAGATGCACGCGGCGATGGCCGCCACGGGCGCATTCAACCACCGGCTTGCGGCCGAGGGCGTGCTCGTGTTCGTCGACGGGCTCGAGGCGCCCGACACGGCGACGGTGGTCGACGGTCGCGGGGCGGAGGCGATCCTGACAGACGGCCCGTTCATCGAGTCGAAAGAGGGCCTGAACGGCCTGTGGATCATCGACGTGCCCGATCTCGACGCCGCGCTCAAGGTCGCGGCCGAGGCCTCGCACGTGTGCCGCGAGCTCGTCGAGGTGCGGCCGTTCGCGACCGCGTTCGCGCAGACCGCATGACTACCGCGGCCGAGGCGATCGCCCGCACCCACCGCGACGAGTGGGCGCGCGTGGTCGCCGGGCTGGCGCGGCGCTTCGGCGACCTCGACCTCGCCGAGGAGACGGCCGCCGAGGCGTTCGCCACCGCCGTGGAGCGGTGGCCGGCCGAGGGCGTGCCGCCCAACCCCGGCGCGTGGATCACCACCACGGCCCAGCGCAAGGCGATCGACCGGATCCGGCGCGAGAGCCATCGAGACCAGAAGCACCAGGAGGCGATGATGCTGCACGACGACAGCCCGCCGGATCCGGTGGGCGCGGTCGACGACGATCGCCTGCGCCTGGTCTTCACCTGCTGCCACCCCGCACTCGCGCCGGAGGCGCGCGTGGCCCTCACTCTGCGCATCGTCGGCGGTCTCACGGTGCCCGAGATCGCGCACGCGTTCCTCGTGCAGGAGACCACGATGGGTCAGCGCATCAGCCGCGCGAAGGCCAAGATCAAGGCCGCTCGCATCCCGTTCCGGGTGCCCGAGACCGCTGATCTGCCCGAGCGTCTGGATGGAGTGCTCGCGGTGCTCTATCTGATCTTCAACGAGGGCTACCTCGCCTCCGGGGAGGGCACGGATCCGATCCGCCGCGATCTCACGGGCGAGGCGATCCGGCTCACGCGGCTTGTGTGCGATCTGCTCCCGCCCGCGGATCACGGGGAGGCGACGGGGCTTCTCGCCCTGATGCTGCTCACGGAGGCGCGGGCCGGCGCGCGGCTCTCGTCCGACGGCGAGCTCGTGCGCCTCGACGAACAGGATCGCGGCGCCTGGGATCGACGGCTGCTCGCCGAGGGCATCGCCCTTGTGCAGGAGCGGATCGAGGCAGCCCGGGGCGGCGAGCGCGCCGGGCGCTACCAGCTACTCGCCGCGATCAACGCGGTGCACGTCACCGCGCCGCACGCGCGCGACACCGACTGGGGCCGTATCGTCGCCCTCTACGGTCAGCTGGAGCGGATCGATCCGAGCCCCATCGTGAGCCTCAACAAGGCCATCGCGATCAGCGAGTTCGACTCTCCGGAGGTGGGCCTCGCGCAGGTCGAGCGGCTCGCCGACAGGCTGAGCGAGTACCACGCGTTCCACACGACGCGAGCCGAGCTGCTGCGGCTGGTCGGCCGCTCGGCCGACGCCCACGCCGCCTACGACCGGGCGATCGAGCTCGCGGGCAACACCGCCGAGACCGCCCACCTCATCCGCCGGCGAGCTCAGCTCGCGGCGCCGACGCCACAACCGCACACACCTGCAAGGGAGAACGCATCGTGACTCAGAAGTTCCTGGTCCTGCACCTGACCGACCCGACCGGATCCGACCTGCCGCGCGAGGAGGACAAGCGCATGCTCGAGCGCTGGGCCGAGGAGGGTGAGAAGACCGGCGCGCTCGGCCCCGGTGCGCCGGTCGCCGGCCGGGACAGCGCGAAGTCGGTCGTCGTGCGCGACGGCCGGACGATCGTGACCGACGGCCCGTTCCCCGAGTTCAAGGAGTGGTTCGCCGGCTACGACCTGCTCGAAGCGGAGACGATCGACGAGGCCGCCGCCTACATGGCCACGCACCCCTCTGCCGTGCTCGGTCGCATCCTGATCCTGCCCACCGTCCGACTCCCCTGGGAGGAGTGACCCCGGTCAGCTGCGATGGCCGCGGTGAAACTCCGTCATCCACCACCTAATCTCCGCCCATCCCGCGCGCAAATCCGACCGTTGAGAGGCACGGCGTCGTCCCCCTGCCGATGATGGCCGCATGACCCCGTACAGCGACCCCATCAGGATGTTGACCGAAGCCGAGAGCTGGGACCGCCTGCGAGAGCAGGAGCTAGGACGACTGGTCACACACGTCGGCGACACGATCGACATCTTCCCCGTCAACTACGCCGTCTACGCCGACGGCATCCTGTTCCGCACCGCGCCCGGCACCAAGCTGTTCGAGCTCACCGTGAACGCGGACGTGCTGTTCGAGGTCGACAGCCATACCGATACCGAGGCGTGGAGTGTCGTCGTGCGCGGACACGCCACGCCCCTGGAGACCAGTGCCGACGTGGAGCGAGCAGAGACGGCGGAGCTGCGACCCTGGATCCCGACTCTCAAGCGTGTGTTCGTGCGCATCGTGCCCACATCGGTGTCCGGCCGCGCCTTCGCTCGCGGAGCGGAGCCCGATCGTGACGGACCGCAGATGTACTGACGCGCCTGCGCCGGTCCTGCGCGGAGCCGGATCCGTCCGCCCCTGGTCACGAAACGCCGCGGCCATCGACGCTGCTGCGGCGGTTTGTGACCACGAGCGCACTGACGGCGGGCCGGCGCGCGTCGATAGGGTGAGCTCGTGACGACGGCCGCCATCGAGGTCCAGGATCTGCGCAAGAGCTACGGACGTCACGTGGCCTTGCGCGGCATCGACCTGCACGTCGCGCCGGGGTCGGTGCTCGGACTCGTCGGGCCGAACGGCGCCGGCAAGACCACAACGCTGCGCATCCTGCTCGACCTCCTGCGCCCCTCGGGCGGCACCGTGCGGGTCCTCGGAGAAGATCCGCGCACGGGCGGCCCGGCCCTGCGCAGGCGCATCGGCTACCTGCCCGGCGACCTGCGCCTGGAGGGTGATCCCACCGGCCGCGCCGTGCTCGCGTTCTACGCCCGGGTCTCGGGCGACGTCGCGCCCCATCGCGCAGAGCAGCTCGCCGACCGCCTCGGCCTCGACCTCTCCCGCCCGGTGGGGACGCTGTCCAAGGGCAACCGCCAGAAGCTCGGCCTCATCCAGGCCTTCCAGCACGAACCCGACCTGCTGGTGCTCGACGAGCCGACGAGCGGCCTCGACCCGCTGGTGCAGCGCACCTTTCTCGAGCTCGTGCGCGAGGCTCGCCACGACGGCGCGGCCATCCTGCTCAGCTCGCACGTGATGAGCGAGATCCAGCACGTGGCCGACGAGGTGTCGGTGCTGGCCGACGGTCGCATCATCGCGCAGGGCGACGTGCCCTCGCTGCGTCGGGGGGCCGCTCGACGCATCAGCGCGGTGTTCGCGGGCACCGACTCCGACACGGTGTGGGATCAGATCCGGCAGCTACCGCTGCGCGAGGTGGTGCTCGCCGACGAGCCCGACGGCGTGCATCTCGACGCGCTCTACGACGGCGACCTCGACGCCCTCGTCAAGACCCTCTCGCACCTCACGACCACCGAGCTGTCGATCGAAGAGCCGGACCTCGAGGACGCGATCCTGCAGCTCTACCGCACGCAGCGCGATCCGGATCGGAAGACGAAGCCGGTCGACCTCGTCGCCCTCGCGCAGAAAGGGGCCGCGAAGTGACCGCCGTGCTGCGGAGGGAGCTGCGCGGATCGTGGCGCGCGACGCTGCTGTGGTCGCTCGCGATCGTCGGCATCCTGGCGCTCTACCTGCCGCTCTACGACGACCTCGTCACGGGCGACATGCAGTCGCTGCTCGACTCGCTGCCGCCGCAGCTCGTGCAGACGCTGGGCTATGACGACCTCACCTCCGGCGCGGGTTACGTGCAGGCGACGTTCTACGGGCTGATGGGCTTTTTCCTCATCACCGCGGCGTCCGTGTCTTGGGCGGCCACCGCGATCGGCGGCCACGAGCAGTCGGGCCGGCTGGAGCTCGACCTGGCGCACGGGATCGGCCGCGGCGGCTACGTGCTCGCGCAGACCGAGGCGCTGATCATCCGCGTGCTGTTCCTCGTGCTGGTGGGCACGGTGTCGGTCCTGGCCTTCAACGGGCCTGCCGACCTCGGCCTCGAGCTCGGCCCGGTTCTTGTGGCGTCCTGTGCGCTCGCGGGGCTCGCCCTCTTCTGCGGGGTGTGGACGCTTCTGGCGGGCGCGGCGATCGGCGGACGCGCGCTGTCGGCGGGTGTGGGAGCGCTGGTGGCCGTCGTCAGCTACGCGCTCAACGCGGTGGCGGCCCAGACCCCCGATGCCGACTGGATCGCGAACGCGTCGCCCTATTCGTGGGCCTTCGCCGACTCGCCGCTTCAGGGCGGTGTCACCCTCGCCGACCAGTGGCCGCTGTGGCTGTTCGTCGTGGCGTTCCCCGTGATCGCGATGCTCGCCCTCCGCGGGCGCGACCTGCGCGGCTGATCCGCGCCGGGGGCGCACGGATCCGGTCTCCTCTGGTGGATGTCGGAGGCTGGTGGGACCGTGGGCGCATGATCCGCATCGAGAAGCTCCGCCCCGAGGGGCTCGTCCACAGCCCCGCCTTCAGCCATGTCGCCATCGTGCCGCCGGGAGCGACGACGATCTACGTCGGCGGTCAGAACGCCGTCGACGCCGATGGAAAGCTCGTGGGTGCCGGCGACGTCGCGGCCCAGGCGACCCGCGCGGTCGAGAACGCGATCACCGCGCTCGCGGCCGCCGACGCCACGCCCGCCGACGTGGTGCAGTGGACCGTGCTGATCGCCAAGGGCGCCGACCTGGGCGCTGCCTACGGCGCGATCGCCGCACGCATCGCCTCTCCCGAGCCGCCGCTCGTCACCGCGGCGGTCGTCGCGTCCCTCGCCGTTCCCGGGGCGCTCATCGAGGTCAGTGCGGTCGCGGCCCGCTGATCCGGCCCGGGGCACACCGACGATTCGGGCGGCGGAAGCCTCGCCGAGCGGGGATCCGCTCAGCTGATGGAGGCGAGGAGGTGCTTCTCGGTGCGGTCGACGACCCCGAGGAAGGTCGCGTCGTCGCCGTAAGCGCGGGCGAGGATCAGCCCGCCCTGGATGACGGCGACCGCGTCCAGCGCACGGTCCGCCGCCTCCTCGGAAGAGAGCCCCGCGCTGCGGAGCACGCTCGCGAGCGCTTCGACCCAGTCGGTGAAGTAGGCCTTCACCGACGGGGCGAAGGTCTCCTGCTCTTCCCCTAGCGTCATCGCGGCGAAGAGGCACACGCGTTCACGGGAGAGGAAGTACTCGGAGACCTCGCGGGTCATGTCCGCGATCGCCTCGCGGGGATCGGTCGCGGTGCGAAGGGGCTCGAAGACCTTCTCTTCGAACCAGTTGCTGACCTCCTCGAGGACGGCGCGGGCCATGTCCGTCTTCCCCTCGGGGAAGAAGTGGTAGAGACTGCCGCGGCCGACGCCCGTTTCCTGCTGGATGACCGACAGGGAACCACCCTCGAAGCCTCGCTTGCGGAATACGCCGGCGAGGGCGAGAACCACGTCGGACCGGTCGAGGACGGTTCTGGCCATCAGAGACCGAGCTCGCTCAGGCCGGGGTGGTCGGCGGGGCGCGGACCGGAGTTGTCCCAGAAGAACTTGCGGTCGGACTCGTCGATCTCGACGTCGTTGATGCTCGCGTGACGGTGCGTCATGAGTCCCTCCTTGTCGAAGTGCCAGTTCTCGTTGCCGTACGCGCGGAACCACTGACCCTCGGCCGTGCGGTACTCGTACGCGAAGCGCACCGCGATGACGTCGCCAGTGTAGGCCCACAGCTCCTTGATGAGCCGATAGTCCAGCTCGCGGTCCCACTTGCCGGCGAGGAACTCGATGATGGCTTCGCGGCCCTGCACGAAGGTGGACCGGTTCCTCCACCAGCTGTCCTCGCTGTAGGCGAGCGCGATGCGCTCCGGATCGCGGGTGTTCCAGCCGTCTTCGGCCGCGCGCACCTTCTGGATGGCGGTCTCTTCGGTGAACGGGGGAAGGGGCGGACGGGACATGAGGACTCCTCTGGGTGTTGTGTTCTGTACCGATCGGTTCAGTGTGTACCTAACGGTACAGACCGAGCACGCGAGCGTCAACACGAATCGGGAAGAAGTTCCAGATGCCCCACGTGACGCCCGGTCCCCGGGAACGCCGAAGGGGCGGGACGCCGCAGCGCCCCGCCCCTTCGCAGAGGATCAGCGGATCAGATGACGCCCTGGGCGAGCATCGCGTCGGCGACCTTCGTGAAGCCCGCGATGTTGGCGCCGACCACGTAGTCGCCGGGGGCGCCGTACTGGTCGGCGGTCTCGAGCGAGCGGTCGTGGATCGACTTCATGATGCGGTGCAGGCGCTCCTCGGTGTACTCGAACGACCAGGAGTCGCGGGAGGCGTTCTGCTGCATCTCGAGCGCCGAGGTCGCGACGCCACCGGCGTTGGCCGCCTTGCCGGGGGCGAACTTCACGCCCGCCTCGCGGAACACGCGGATCGCCTCCGGGGTGTCGGGCATGTTCGCGCCCTCGGAGATGACCTTCACCCCGTTCTTGACGAGCTGGATGGCCGCGGCCTCGTCGAGCTCGTTCTGCGTGGCGGACGGGATGGCGACATCCGCCGGCACGTCCCAGATCGAGCCGCCGGCGACGAAGCTCGCACCCTGGCGGGCATCGGCGTACTCGCTGATGCGGGCGCGGCGCACCTCCTTGACGTCCTTGAGCAGGTCGAGGTCGATGCCCTTCTCGTCGACGACGTAGCCGCTCGAGTCCGAGATCGCCACGACGGTGCCGCCGAGCTGGTGCACCTTCTGGGTGGCGTAGGTCGCGACGTTGCCCGAGCCCGAGACGATGACGCGCTTGCCCTCGAGCGAGTCGCCCGAGGTGCCGAGGATCTCCTGCGCGAAGAACACGGCGCCGTAGCCCGTGGACTCGGTGCGCACGAGGGATCCGCCCCAGCTGATGCCCTTGCCGGTGAGCACACCCGACTCGTAGCGGTTGGTGATGCGCTTGTACTGGCCGAACATGTAGCCGATCTCGCGGCCGCCGACGCCGATGTCACCCGCGGGGACGTCGGTGTACTCGCCGATGTGGCGGTACAGCTCGGTCATGAACGACTGGCAGAAGCGCATGATCTCGGCGTCCGACTTGCCCTTGGGGTCGAAGTCGGAGCCACCCTTGCCGCCGCCGATGGGCAGACCGGTGAGGGAGTTCTTGAAGATCTGCTCGAAGCCGAGGAACTTCACGATCCCGAGGTTCACCGAGGGGTGGAAGCGCAGGCCGCCCTTGTAGGGGCCGAGGGCCGAGTTGAACTCGACGCGGAAGCCGCGGTTGACCTGGGCGCGACCGGCGTCGTCGACCCACGGCACACGGAAGATGATCTGGCGCTCCGGCTCGCAGAGGCGGCGGATGACCTGGGCGTCGACGTACTCGGAGTGCTTCTCGACGACCGGGCCGAGGCTTTCGAGCACCTCGTGAGCAGCCTGGTGGAACTCGGGCTCGCCGGCGTTTCGGGTCACGATCTCGTCGAAGATCGGCACCAGGTGGGCATGCAGCTGCGGCATGGAACTCTCCATCAGCAAGGAGCGCAGGCTCGGTGGGGTGAGCAGCGCTCGTGAAAGGATCCGGCCGGATGGGCCTTAGCGGTGACACCGCGATTGCGACTGCCGGCGGGGCTCTGATTCTCCCCGGGCATGTCGCCCTCCAGCTTACGGGCGCAATCCGGCAAACCTCACCACCGCGTGGGGGCCGCGGTGAGCACCTGTTCTCCGGCTCGTAACACGAGAAGCGGATCGGCGGCTCTTGACACCGGCCGCGTTCGGTGGTTCATTACTCAAGTAACTAACCCAACCACCACCCAGGGGTCGCGTTGATCGAAGAAGGCAAGCCGCTGTTCGTGCAGATCGCCGAGCGCATCGAGGACTCCATCGTGGATGGCAGCCTCCCCGAGCGATCACAGGCGCCGTCCACGAACGAACTGGCCGCCTTCTACCGCATCAATCCGGCCACCGCCGCGAAGGGAGTCGCGATGCTCGTCGACAAGTCCGTGCTCGAGAAGCGCCGCGGCATCGGCATGTTCGTGCCCGAGGGGGCGCGCGAACTGCTGCTGCGCGAACGCCGCGACGCCTTCGCCGACCGCTACGTCTCCCCTCTCATCGACGAGGCCCGCCGCATCGGCCTCTCCCCCGACGACCTCGCCGCGCTCGTCCGCGAGCACGGCGCCCGAATCACCGAAACCGGAAGGACAACGTCATGACCGCCGTCATCGAGGTGCAGGGCCTCACCAAGCGGTACAAGGACACGCTCGCACTCGACGCCGTCAGCTTCGCGATCGAGAAGGACACCATCTACGGCTTCCTCGGCCGCAACGGCGCCGGCAAGACGACCGCGATGTCGATCCTGACCGCGCAGAACTTCGCCACCAGCGGATCCGTCCGCGTCTTCGGCGACGACCCGTACGAGAACGCCCGCGTGCTCAGCCGGGTGTGCTTCGTGCGAGAGAGCCAGAAGTACCCGGATGACGCGACGGCGAAGCACGCCCTGGCCGCCGCGCGGCTGTTCTTCCCCCACTGGGACCAGCAGCTCGCCGACCAGCTGATCGAGGAGTTCCAGCTGCCGCTGCGCACGCGCATCAAGAAGCTCTCGCGGGGACAGCTGTCGGCGGTGGGCGTGATCATCGGCCTGGCGTCGCGCGCCGAGATCACCTTCTTCGATGAGCCCTACCTCGGCCTCGACGCCGTGGCCCGCCAGATCTTCTACGACCGCCTGCTCGCCGACTATGCGGAGCATCCGCGCACGATCCTGCTCTCCAGCCACCTGATCGACGAGGTGGCGAACCTGGTCGAGCGCGTCCTGGTGATCGACCACGGCCGGATCATCATGGACGAGACCACCGAGGACGCCCTCCAGAAGGCCACCAACCTCGTCGGCCCCGCCGACGCCGTGGAGGAGTTCACGCGTGGTCGCGAGGTGATCCATCGCGAGTCGCTCGGCCGCGTCTCGTCCGTCACGTTCCTCGGCACGCTCACCGCCGCCGAGCGAAGCGAGGTCTCGGCCGCCGGCCTCGAGCTCGCCCCCGTCTCGCTGCAGCAGCTCATCGTGCGCAGCACTCAGCACGCCGGCGCCTCCGAGCAGGGCGCGCCGTCCGCCGATCTGAAGGAGGTGGCGTCGTGAGCGCCGTCGTCAGCAGCCCCCTGGGGCGCAACCGGATCCTGAACGTCGTCCGGCTGCAGTTCATCAACAAGGTCACCTACATCTGGATGCCGCTGCTGGTGCTCGGCGCCTCCTGGGTGATCTCGATCCTGATCTTCGCGATGATCCCGATCGACGAGCCGAAGTTCGGCGGCGGGGCGCAGGCGCCGCTGTGGGCGCTGATGGCGGTCGGCATCCAGGCGATGACGCTGTCGTTCCCGTTCTCGCAGGCCATGAGTCTCACGCGCCGCGAGTTCTACCTCGGCACACTGGCAGCCGCATCCGTCACCGGCGTGATGCTGTCCACCGCGTTCGTGCTGATCGGCCTGCTCGAGCGCGCGACGAACGGCATGGGCGTGAACGGCTACTTCGCCTACCTGCCGGCCATGTGGGAGTCGGGATGGCTCGGCGCCTGGTTCACGTACCTCGTCGTGACGATGTTCCTCTTCGTCATCGGGTTCTGGGCAGCGACCATCTTCAAGCGCTGGGGCACGATCGCCGTCACCCTCGTGCTCTCGGGCATCGGCCTTCTGCTGGTCGGCGTGGTGTTCCTGATCACGCGGCTCGAGGCCTGGCCCGCCACATGGACCTGGCTCGTCGAGACCGGCCCGCTGGGCCTCGCCTTCTGGGCCGTGCCGTTCATCGCGCTCATGGCGCTCGGCAGCTACCTCACCCTGCGACGCACGGTGGCCTGAGCCGCCGGCGCCGCGCGAGCGGCCGCTACGCGTCGGCCGCGGTGCTCTTGAAGGCTTCGTGGTGGCGGATGACCTCCGCCACCACGAAGTTGAACCATTTCTCGGCGAACTCCGGATCGAGATGGGCGGCCTCGGCGAGCGCCCGCAGGCGCGCGACCTGCTGCTCCTCGCGCTTCGGGTCGGAGGCGGGCATCTCGTGCGTCGCCTTCAGCAGCCCGACCTGCTGCGTGGCGCGGAACCGCTCGGCCAGCAGATAGACCAGCGCGGCGTCGATGTTGTCGATGCTGGCGCGCAGACGCAGCAGCGTCTCCTGGGGGGTCTCGGCGGGCGTGAGGTCGCTCATGCTTCGAGATTACCGGCGCTCAGCGCACGGGCAGGATGTGCTGCGGCGACGGGGTCGACAGCCGGTGGCGCACACGCCCCGGGATGCCCGTGCGCTGGTCCAGCGCCAGCGACGCGATCTCATGCGAGCCCTGCCCGGCCACGAGCAGGGCGTCCCGGATCACCACGTGGTGGCGCGGGGTGCGGATGCCCGACTCCGCGAGCGCGACCGGCTCGAGCCGGTCTCCCTCGCCGCGCACGCGCAGCACGGCGATCGTGTCGCTGCCCCGCAGGCCCGCGTAGAGGAACTCGCCGTCGCGGGAGCGGGTGAGCTCTGCGGCGGTGTCGCCCGGCAGCGCCCCGCGCGACGCGGCGATGCCCGAGCGGAGCACCCAGCGTCCATCCGGTCCTGCCCTCAGCACGTAGACCTCGCACGAGAACTCGGTCACGGCGTGGAGGTGGCCCGAGGGGTGCAGGCTGAGGTGGCGCGGTCCGGTGCCGATCGGCAGGGCGACCTCGTGGTCGAGGCGGATGCCCCGCGGGCCGGTGCGCCAGAAGCGCACGAGGTCGTAGCCGAGGTCGGTGGTGGCGACGAGCCCGCCGGGCAGGAACACCGAGCAGTGCGCGCGCGGCACGCGTTCGGCCGGCACCTCGGGCGCCTTGCCGCTGAGATCGATCGCGCCCGCGAGCGGGTTCTGGCCCTCGCGCGGCGCGGAGCCGCGCAGGATGTCCCGCACCGCCGGATCGTCATACGGGTTCTGCGACTGGCCGAGGATCGCCATGATCTCGTCCAACCCGGCGTCGGCGCCGATGGCCGGGCTCGGCGTCGATCCGGCGAGCATCGCGGCCAGCTGAGATGCGTCGGCGCCTCGGTCGATCAGGCTCCGCAGGTCGGCGATGCCGCCGTCCTCGGCGACGAGCGCGGCGGCATCCGGGGCGGGCTTCGCTCCGGACGCATACGGATCCTCGCTGGGGTCGCCCTGCACGCCCGTGCCCAGGCGCCCGTCGGCGGCGAGCGCGATGTGCGTGACGATGCCCTCGCCCCACGAGGTGGCGATGAGGTGGGATCCGTCGGGCGCGACGCTGACGTGGCAGGTCGCGTCGCCGGTGGCGACGGTCTCGCCGAGCGGAGTCAGCGTCGCCTCGCCCGTGCGGCGGAAGGCGCCCACGCGCCCCTGCTTCTCGAGGGCCGCGTACACCACCTCGTGACGCGGATGAGCGGCCAGCCACGTCGGCGAGGGGGCCGTGACCGCGTCGCCGACGAGCGCGAGCGATCCGCTCGCCAGCGGCGAGTCGGCGTCTCCCGCCGTGGCGGCGGCGATGCCGCGGGCCTCGCCCTTCATGTCCGACCCACGCGCCCCGATCCAGAACCTCATGGGTTGATCCTCCCCCATGGATGGCACGGCGACGCTACGCCAGCGCGGTCCAGCTGATCGTCGACGACGCCGGGTTGCCGGCCTGGTCGGAGATGTTCAGCACGAAGGTGAAGGTCTGGAGCAGGCCCAGCGGGTAGGCGGCCGAGGTGGTGCCGAGCGCACGCCAGGTGCCGCCCGAGATCGCGACCTGCTGCGCGGGGCACGGCGAGCTGTTGCTGTACCCGGTGCCGGTGAAGCAGGGCGCCGACAGCAGCGCGGAGCGCGTCAGCACGTACGTGCCGGCGGCGGCCGGGCCGCTGACCACGTCCGTGATCGTGCCGCAGCCGACGGATCCGGTGCCGCAGTTCGTGCCGATCAGCTGCACCAGCAGCGATCCCGCGACCGACAGCCCGGGCGTCGGATAGGTGTAGGCGAGGGTCGGCGCCGTGCCGTCGATCCAATAGGTGCCCGTCGCGATCGGCGACACGTTGCCGGCGACGTCGGTGGCGCGGGCCTGCATCACGCGTGCGCTCCTCTCGGCCATGGAGACGGTCGTCGAGTAGGCGGTCCAGGCGGATCCGGCGTTGGTGTACTCGCGTGCGGCGACGCCGCTGCCGCCCGTGTCGGTGGCTGTCATCGTCCACCCGCGCGAGGTCATGCGACACCACAGCGTGCCGGCGGTCTGGCCCGTGACCTGGTTGCCGTTCAGGGTGCAGGTGCTCGCGGCCTGGGTGACGGCCGGCGCGATCGTGTCGAGGCGGATCGCCTCGGTGTCGGTCGCGGTGTTGTTCGCGGCGTCGGTGGCGGTGGCCGTGTAGGTGAACAGCCCCTCAGCCAGCGTCACGTTCGGGACCGACCAGGTGCCGTTCTGCGCCACGGCGGCCGTGCCGAGGGTCGTGCCTCCGCGCGTCAGAGCGACCGTGGCTCCGGGCTCCCCGGTGCCCGAGATGATCTGCGTCGGCTGGTTGGTGATCCAGTCGCTCGCCGACTGGCCGCTGTCGGTCGACATCGCGGTGATCGTCACGAAGGTCGACGTGTCCGCCACGAAGCCGCATCGCAGCACCGTGGCGGCCGATTCGACGTGCACGGCGGCGGTGGCCGTGTTCGAGGTCCAGGCCGTGTTGCTTGTCAGACGCGCCTGCACCCGCACAACGAAGTTCTGCTGGCCGGTGGCCTGCAGGGTCGCCGCGGACGCGAAGGTCGTAGGCGCGAGCGCGCGCACGACCGTGGCCTCGGATCCACCGGCGGCGAGAGTCACCGCGCTGCCCACCTGCGCCTGCGTGTCGGCGCGCACGAGCGTCGCCTGGTAGTCGAACCGCGAGCCGGGGTTGGGCCACGACACCGCGATCTGGGTGGTGCCGTCGTTCGCACAGGCCATCGGTCCGAACGCGGGCACCGTGCCGCTCGTCCAGCCGCCCGAGGTGGCGGTGACCTGGTCGGTCCAGTACGCGGCGACCGGCGCTCCCGTGACGATCGTGAGGATCAGCGCCCACAGCGCGGCCACGACCACCCGGGGGCGCGACCAGGCGCGCGCGCGATCGAGGCGGCGGGAGACGGACAGGCGGTGCCGCATCAGGAGTCCAGCTGCCGGACGAGGGCCGTCAACACGACCTGGGCGGTCTGCCCCTGCACCGAAGCAGGCGCCGTGGACACGAAGACGATGCGGGCGCACAGCGTGTGCGAGGCACCCGGCGCGACGGGGCCGGCCACCGCGCCGTACGGCGCGTCTCCGGTCGTCAGCGGCTGGGCGGATCCGAGAGAGGTTCCGGAACAGGATCCGCTGAATCCGGTCGCCGCGGAGCCGGTGTTGGTCGCGGTGCCCTCCAGGAACAGCTCGAGGGTGAGCTGCGGCGCGAGAGCGGGATTTGTGGCGCGCGCGTGCACGTCGTAGGCGAGGGACGACGCGAGGCTCGGGTTAGAGACCGTGATGGTGACGGCCCGGCTGTCCCCGGGCAGCATCCCGGACAGGCCCCAGTCGGCGAGCGCGACCGCGTCGTCGGCATCGTCGTTCCACCGCAGGTCGAGGGTGCCGTGCGTGAGCCCACCGGCCTCGGCCGACGCCGCCCCCGACCACGTGGCGGCGGTGGTCTGCCCGCCCCACAGCAGCAGGGTGCCCGCGACGAGCACCGCGCCGATGCCCGTCGGCACCCGCCACGGATGCCGCTCGCGCTCGCTCTCGCGGCGGGCGCGGCGGGTCTGGCGGCGGGTGCCGATCCGGTGATCAGCCACGAGGATCCGCCTCCCCGGCAGTGCGGCGACGGGTCGCGATCATCGCGGCGCCTCCTCCGACGAGGATCGCCCCGGCCCACAGGGCTCCGTATCCGAAGACGGATCCGGTGTCGGCCAGCGGCTCGCGAGCGGCCGGTGCCGCGGGCTCGCCCGGATCGCCCTTTCCGACAGCCTCGGCCTGGGTGAGCGTCACGAGCAGGTCGAACGGCACGATCTCCGCCTGGGTGGGATTGGACGACGCGCCCCAGACGGCGCTGACGCGCACGTCGACGCGCGCCACCTCGCCGGCGACCACGCCGCCCTCGGTCAGCTGCCGCACGTCGTCGCCGTCGACATCGACCCAGTCGCCTCCGTCGACGCGCGCCTCGACTTCCACGGCCTCGGCGTCGAGCAGCCACGACGGCGCGGCCCGCACCCCGATCGAGAGCGTGGCCTCTTCATCGGCCTGGTTGCGCACGGAGAAGGACCGGATCTCCACATCGCCGGGCACCCAGAGCATCGACGGATCGAAGAGCGGCTCGGTGAGCGAGTCGCCCCACGTCACGCCGTCGCGGCTCACGCCGATCTGACCGTCGTCGGTCGCGGCGAACGCCGGTGAGGCCGCGCCGAGCAGGGCCGACACGATCGCGGCGCATGCCGCCCAGCATCCTGCACGCATCTCGTGTCTCCCTTCTCGTGCGACTCGGAGTTCGATTCAGCGGGCGACGACGTCCGGGCCGGGGCGCACCCGCCGCTCCGCCGCCCGGTCGCGCCAGCTGCCGATGAACATAAATGCGGCGTAGCCGAGGAGCCCCGTCACGACCAGGCCCAGCACGACCTGCCGCTGATCACCCGACACGAGGGTGTTCACGTATCCGAGCAGGGGCACGTGATACCAGCGGACGCCGATCACCTGCTCCGGCAGCACGACCGCCGCGTCGGGCGTGCTGTTCGCATCGCCCTGCGTGGTGAAGAAGCGATCGCCGTCGAGCGCGCTGCTGACCGCGGTCACGCGGTGCGTCACCACGGTCGGCCTGCCCGATTCGAGCTGGTAGGTCAGCACGTCGCCGATGGCGATCCGATCCGGATCCGTCGGACGCACCACCACGAGCGAGCCCTCCGGCATCCCCGGCCGCATCGATCCGGACAGCACGGTGTACGCGACCGCGCCGCTCACGCGCGGCAGCACCACGGCGATCACGAGCACCGCGCCGATGGCGAGGATGACGGTCCAGGCGAGGACCTGGCCGATCCAGCCTCCGACGGCGCGTGCCTGGGTGGCCACGCGCGCCTGCCTCAGTGGTTGGTCTGCGTCAGCGTGACCAGCAGCGTGTCGAGGGTCGCGACGAGGCTCTGAGTGTCGTTTCCGTTCGTCGTCGCGGTGCCGGTGCTTCCGGCCGGCACATCGGCATCACCGAAGGGGATGTCGACGAGCACGGTCGCGGTGAGGGTCTGGCCGTCGTCGGCGTCGGTGATGACACCGCCGTCGGCGATGGCGGTGCCTCCCACGGCGTACGTGGCCGCCACGGTCGAGGTGAACGACGTGCCGTCGGTGCCCGTCCAGACGAGGGTGCTCGGGACCGACAGCGTCGCGGCGAGGTGGTCGCCGGTCGCGTCGATCGTGAAGGTGCAGGTCTTCCCGACCTGGTCACCCGGGACGACGAGGGCGGCCGCATCCGTCGACACCGTGCCGCCGTCGGCATGGAACCACGTCGCATCGCAGGCCCCGGCCGTCAGCCCCAGGGTGCCGTGGGTGATCGCACCGCCCTCGACCTCTGCCGTCGCGGTCCAGTAGGCGAGCGTGCCTCCCCCGCCCAGCAGCAAGACCGCTGCCGCGGTGATGGCGAGTGCGCCCTTTGTGCTCTTGTTCATGGCCCCTCCCATAGGGCATCGGGCGCCATCCGCGACGGCGCGGACGGCCAGCATATCGGGATGCGCAGCAGACCGGTAGACCCGCTTAGATCACCGGGAGAACGCCCGGACCCCGGCCCGGTCCGCACCCAAACCACATCGCGCGCGCGAGGACGCTCCCCGCCGGATGCGCCCTCGCGACGCGCACGTGCCCCCGGCGCACAGGATGTGCCCCCGCCGCGGCCGGGCCAGCGCCCCGGACGCGAAGAAGCCCCGCCGCGGAGCGGCGGGGCTTCGGGACTGCGCGGGTCAGTCGACCAGGTCGTGCCGCACGATGACGGCGTCTCGGGCGGGGCCGACGCCGATCACGGAGATGCGGGTGTTCGACATCTCCTCGAGGGCGAGCACGTAGTCCTGCGCGGTCTGCGGCAGGTCCTCGAAGCGGCGCACGCCCGTGATGTCCTCGGACCAGCCCGGGAAGGTCTCGTAGATCGGCTTCGCGTGGTGGAAGTCGGTCTGGTTGACCGGCACCTCCTCGAAGCGCGTGCCGTCGACGTCGTAGGCCACGCAGACGGGGATCTCGTCGAGGCCCGTGAGCACGTCGAGCTTGGTCATCACGAGGTCGGTGATGCCGTTCACGCGCGTGGCGTAGCGCGTGATGGGGGCGTCGTACCAGCCGGTGCGGCGAAGGCGACCGGTCGTGGTGCCGTACTCGAAGCCCGTCTTGCGCAGCCACTCGCCCTTCTCGTCGAACAGCTCGGTCGGGAACGGCCCGGCGCCGACGCGGGTGGTGTACGCCTTGACGATGCCGACGATGCGGTCGAGCCGGTTCGGGCCCACACCCGATCCGGTGGCGGCGCCGCCCGCGGTCGCCGACGACGACGTCACGAACGGGTACGTGCCGTGGTCCACATCGAGCATGGTGGCCTGGCCGCCCTCGAACACGACCACCTCGCCGCGGTCGAGCGCGTCGTTGAGCAGCAGGCCCGTGTCGCACACCATGGGGCGCACGCGGTCGGCGTACGACAGCAGGTCCTCGACGATCTCGTCGGCGGAGATGGCGCGGCGGTTGAAGATCTTCACCAGCAGGTGGTTCTTCTGGTCGAGTGCGGCCTCGACCTTCTGACGCAGGATCGACTCGTCGAACAGATCCTGCACCCGGATGCCGACGCGGTTGATCTTGTCGGCGTAGGCCGGGCCGATGCCGCGACCGGTGGTGCCGATCTGGCGCTTGCCGAGGAAGCGCTCGGTGACCTTGTCGAGCGTGCGGTGGTAGTGCGTGATGACGTGCGCGTTGGCGCTCACCCGCAGCTTCGACGTGTCGATGCCGCGCGCACCCAGCGCGTCGAGCTCCTGGAACAGCACCTCGAGGTCGATGACGACGCCGTTGCCGATGACGGCGTTGACGCCGGGCGACAGGATGCCCGACGGCAGCAGGTGCAGCGCGTACTTCTCGCCCCCGATCACGACCGTGTGACCGGCGTTGTTGCCGCCGTTGAACTTGACCACCCAGTCGGTGCGCTCACCGAGGAGGTCCGTCGCCTTGCCCTTGCCTTCGTCGCCCCACTGGACGCCGACGATCACGATTCCCGGCATGGGTTTCCCCTTGTCTGTGCACGAGCTCGAGGCTCGATTCGCCCAAGACCTCTCTCCCGCTTTTCGGGCTGCGTTCTGGGCCGGTGCCAGTCTACCGGGGCCCGCTGCCCCCGCCTGGGGCGGCCATCATTCCGGTATGAAATGGGCCGGATAGGCTGGAGCGTCTGCGCGAAGCGCCGCGCGATCCCGACACGAGGAGAGCGAACATGAGCGAGACCGTCGCCGGTCCCACGCCCGAGGAGATGGCCAGGGCCGTCGAGGTGATCAGGACCGTCTCGCACGCGTACTCGTCGAAGATGGTCGGCCAGGAGCGCCTGCGCACGAGCCTGCTCATCGGCCTCCTCGCGAACGGGCACATCCTGCTCGAGTCGGTTCCGGGACTCGCCAAGACCACGGCCGCCTCGACGCTCGCCGACACGGTGGATGCGCTCTTCAAGCGCATCCAGTGCACCCCCGACCTGCTGCCCTCCGACATCACCGGCAACCAGATCTACGACGCGAGCACCGGATCCTTCCGCACCGTGCTCGGTCCCGTGCACGCCAACTTCGTGCTGCTCGACGAGATCAACCGCTCCTCGGCCAAGACGCAGAGCGCGATGCTCGAGGCGATGCAGGAGCGCCAGACGACCATCGGCGGCGAGGTGCACCGCCTGCCCAAGCCGTTCCTCGTGATCGCGACGCAGAACCCGATCGAGCAGGAGGGCACCTACGAGCTGCCCGAGGCGCAGATGGATCGCTTCCTGCTCAAGGAGATCGTCGAGTACCCCTCCCCGCAGGAGGAGTTCGAGATCCTCGCGCGCATCGACTCCGGCGCCCTGGATCCGGAGCACCACGTGCACAGCACAGTGTCGCTGGCCGACGTGCTCCACCTGCAGGACGTGGCGAGCCGGATCCATGTCTCGGCGGCGATCCGCAACTACATCGTCGGGCTCGCGTACGTCACCCGCAATCCGGAGCCGTACATCGGCGAGGAAAAGGCGCGCTACCTCAAGTACGGCGCCAGCCCCCGCGCCTCGATCGCCTTCCTGCAGGCATCACGCGCCCTCGCGCTGCTGAACGGCCGCAACCATGTGATCCCCGAGGACATCCGCGCGCTCCGCCACCTCGTGCTGCGCCACCGCGTGCTGCTGAACTTCGAGGCGGAGGCCGACGGCATCCGAAGCGAGGAGATCATCGACGCGATCTTCGCCTCCGTGCCCACGCCCTGATCCGGGCCGCCGATACAGGATCACCATGCCCTCGCTGATCACGCGGGTGAAGAGCAAGCTCTTCATCCACTCGTCGAAGAAGTCGACCCACGCGCTCGACGGCGCCTATGCGTCGCTGATGCGCGGGCGCAGCCACGACTTCGAGGATCTGCGCGAGTACCAGCAGGGCGACGAGGTGCGCGACATCGACTGGCGGGCCACCGCGCGCAAGAACGTGCCGATGATCAAGCGCATGCGCGCCGACCGCATGCACACGATCCTGTTCGTGGTCGACGCGGGCCGCGGCCTGTCGGCGCTCGCGGCCGATGACCGCCCCAAGCGGGAGCTCGCCGTGCTGGCGGTGGGCGCGCTGGGGGTGCTCGCGCTGCGCCACGACGATGACTTCTCGATGGTGTGGGGCGACGCGGGCGGGGTGAAGCGCCTCCCGCCGCGCCGCTCCGAGGGCGCGCTGGAGCACGCGCTGCGCACGATCGACGCCGCCTCCCTGCCCGAGGGCGCCGCGAGCGACCGCGAGAGGCTGCTCGACTTCGTCGCGCGCACGATCGCGCGCCGCATGATCGTCGTGATCGTCACCGACGAGGCTCCGATCGCCGGCGACACCGAGCGGCTGCTGCGCCGCCTGCGCACGCAGCACGACGTGCTGTGGCTGACGCTGCGCGACGCCGACCCCGTGCTGCGCGTGAGCGACGGATCCGCCCGCCGCGATGTCGACACCGGATGGGTCGTGCCCGGATTCCTGCACGGCGACCAGGAGGTGCTCGGCGAGATCGACGAGCGCCACGCCGCCGATACCGCGCGCCGCGACGCGCTGCTGACGGCGCTCGAGGTCGACCACGCCGAGCTCGCGACGCAGGATGACGCGGTGCCCGCGCTGCTGCGGCTGCTGGGGCGGAGGGCGGCTCGTGTCCGAACCTGACGAGTTCTACCCGCCGGTGCAGTACGCGCCCGGCTGGATGCTGCTGGCCTTCGGGATCATCGTGCTGGTGATCGCCGCGATCTGGGTCATCGTGCACGTCACGCGTGCGCGCCGCGCGACGCAGTTCGTCGGCGGCGTGTCGGCAGACGCCCTCGCGCTGCTGCGCCAGGAGTACCTCGGTGCGATCGACGGCGTCGCGCAGCGCTGGCAGGCGCGGCAGATCGGCGCACGCCAGGCCAACCTCGAGCTGAGCCGCCTGACGCGCGCGTTCGTGAACGAGTACAGCGGCATCGAGGCGCCCGTGCTCGCCCTCGACGACCTCGTGCGGCTCGACGTGCATCCGGCGCTCATCGACGCGCTGCGCCGCCACTACTACCCGAGCATCTTCGGGCGTGGGCCGGCGGTCGATCCGGCCGCCGGCGCCGCGGCGGCGCGCAAGGTGGTGAGCGAATGGCACTGATCGACCTCGCGAACCCCTGGGCCCTCCTTGCGGCGGCGCTGCTCGCGGCCGCGGCGATCGCGGGCGGCATCCTGCTCGGGCGACGTGCTCTGCGCAGATCGGGCGCCGGTGCTCCCGTGTCGCGTGCCGAGCGCCTGCGCGAGCTGCCCTCGGTCCGCCGGGCCGTGCGCCGTCGCGCCGCAGCGATCGCGGGCGCCGTCGCCCTGCTGGCCGGATCGACGGTGATCGCCGGCGTCGTCGCGGCCCGCCCGATGGCGGCGCAGACCATCCAGCCGGTCGACACCAGCCGCGACATCATGCTGTGCCTGGACGTCTCCGGATCCATGAGCGAGGTCGACAAGGAGGTGCTGAGCGTCTTCCTCGAGCTGCTCGAGGGCTTCGAGGGCGAGCGCATCGGCCTGACGATCTTCAACAGCTCGGCGGTGCAGATCTTCCCCCTCACCGACGACTACACGTTCGTGCGCGAGAACATCCAGTCCATCCGCGCGGCCTTCGACGACTACGTCGCCGAGGTGCCCGAGCACTGGGTGGGCACGCTGAACGGCACCGGATCGTCGCTCATCGGCGACGGCCTCGCCTCCTGCGCGCTGCGATTCGACCACCTCGACGAGGAGCGCTCGCGCTCGATCGTGCTGGCGACCGACAACGAGGCGTTCGGCGCCGGCATCGTGTCGATCGACGAGGCCGCCCAGTACGCGGCCGAGCGGGGCATCCGGGTGTTCGCCCTGAACCCCGTCGAGGGCAAGGACGACGAGATCAGCGCCGAGCTGACCGCGGCCGCCGAGACGACGGGCGGCTACGCCTACGCGCTGCGCGGCGCCACCACCGTCGCGGACATCATCGACGAGGTGCAGGAGGAGCAGGCCACCGCGCTCGCGGAGCCGCGCATCGTGCACCGCGACGTGCCCGACGTGTGGATCGCGGTGCTGCTGGCCCTCGTCCTGTCGGCCGTCGCGCTGCTGTGGAGGGTCAGGCTGTGATCTTCCAACCGGTGCTGCACCCCCTGCTGCTCGCGCCCCTGCTGCTGGGCGCCGGCTTCCTGGCTGTGCGCGCGCTCTGGCGCGCCCGCGGCGTGCGCCGCGCCCCGTGGATCCTGCGCCTGTGCGCCCTGCTCGCGGTCGGGCTGCTGGCCCTGCGCCCCGGGATCGCGGGCGGCGAGACCGAGACGCTCACGACGGACACCGACATCGTGCTGCTGATCGACAGCACCGCCAGCATCGTCGCCGAGGACTGGGGCGACGGCGAGCCGCGCCTGACGGGCGTGCGCGAGGACGTCGCGGCGATCATCCGGGAGTACCCGGGCGCCCGCTTCGCGCTCATCACCTTCGACGCGGCCGTCGAGCTGCGCCTGCCGCTGACCACCGACACGGCGGCGCTCGCGTCGGCCCTCGACGTGCTGACGCCCGAGGTCACCGCGCGGTCGAAGGGGTCGTCGATCGGCATCGCGCACCGTGTGCTCGTCGACGAGCTCGAGAAGGCCGCGAAGAGCGCGCCCGACCGATCCCGCATGGTGTTCTACCTCGGCGACGGCGAGCAGACCGCGCAGACGCCTCCCGAGTCGTTCCGCGAGGCCGCGGGGCTTCTCGACGGCGGCGCGGTGCTCGGCTACGGCACGACCGAGGGCGGCCGGATGCGCGTGCAGACGGGCGATGTCGCGACGGGGGGCGGCGAGTTCATCCCGGACGGCTCGGGGCAGCCCGCCCTGTCGAAGGTCGACCAGGCCGCGCTGGAGACCATCGCCTCCGACCTGGGCGTCGGCTTCCAGCTGCGCACGGCCGATACGGAGCCCGACCTTCCCGAGGCGCCGACGTCCACGACGACGCGGTCCGACGGAACGACCGGCGACGTCACCGAGCTCGGATGGATCCTGGCGCTGCTGCTCGTCGCGCTGCTCGCGGCCGACCTGCTCCTCGTCTCCGCCGGTGCGCCCGCCGTGCTGCGCCTCGTGCGCCCCGCGGCCGGCGCGCGCCCGGGCGGGGACGTCGAGCGCGAGGGAGGTGTCCGATGAGCACTCCCCTGGACGGCGCCGCCCTCCTCGAGGCGAACCGCCGGCGCGCGCGGCGGCGGCGCCTGCTGCTGGCGATCGCCATCCCGATCGCCGTCGCCGCGCTGATCCTGCCGGTGAAGATCGTCTCGATGTACGCCTTCGCGCACCACGCGATCACCGCGCACGTCGCGGGCGACCACGCCGGATCGACGACCGCGGCCCACGGCCAGGAGCCCCTGAACGTCTTCGAGCCGTACAAGGCGCCGTACAACGTGGGCGTCGGCCTGGCGATGTCGGGCGACCTGCCGGGTGCCCGCGCGCAGTTCGAGTCGGCGCTCGCGCTGAACCCGCCGCCTCTCGAGTCGTGCGCCGTGTACATCAACCTCGGCATCACCATCGAGCGCCAGGGCGACGCCGCCCGCGCCGCGGGCGACGAGGCCGCCGCCGAGCAGCACTTCGCAGACGCCCTGGGGATCGTGGCCGACACCCCCGAGGACTGCCGCTCGGAGGAGGCCGACGAGCAGTCGCCCGACGACCAGCGCAGCGCGGGTCAGAGCCTGGGCGACCTCGAGGACCGCTTGAAGGAC
Source organism: Microbacterium stercoris (assembly GCF_017592545.1). Taxonomy (GTDB): domain Bacteria; phylum Actinomycetota; class Actinomycetes; order Actinomycetales; family Microbacteriaceae; genus Microbacterium; species Microbacterium stercoris. The sequence continues at coordinate 122,050 of NZ_JAGFOA010000008.1, read as the reverse complement.
AAGCAGCAGCCGGATCCGGAGACCGAGCCGAGCCCCCAGCCGTCGGAGGATCCGGACCAGTCCGACGAGAACCAGCCATCGGACGAGCAGCTCGACCGGCTCGAGGATCAGCTCAACGAGGGCGACGGCGAGCGCCAGCAATACCGGGACGACGGCGACGGCGACGACGCGGGAGGGGCGGAGAAGCCGTGGTAGACCAGCAGCCCTTCCCGAGGCCGCAGGGTCGCCTCGACGCGCACACCGGCCAGCGGTACGTGACGCACTCCGACGGCGCTCCTCCCCTGCCGCCGCCGGGCGGATACCGCGGCGCGGCCCGCCCCCGCGGCGCCGCCCTGGTCGGCGGCCCGCCGGTGGCAGGCGCGCCCATTGCTCTCGCGCCCGCCCGTGTGAGGCCCTCGCTCTTCGCGTGGATCGCGTTCAGCGCGGCGGCCGCCTTCGCCCTGACGCTGGTGGTGATGCTCGTGTTCGGCGCCGTCCACGCTCTCTACTCCGCGGCGGTCATCGCGCTGCAGCTGCTGGTCGTCGGGGCGCTCGTGGCCGCGCTGTTCTCGCCGCGGGGCCGCACGCTCGGCGCGTGGGGGCTGGCGATCGCCCTGCTGCTGAACGTCGGCACGGTCGGCGCCCTCGCGGCGATGCGCACCACCGCCCACGGCCTCGAGGCTCAGCAGAAGACCGAGCAGGAGCGCCATCAGGAGGCCTTCCCCGGGGTGGCCGGCGAGGACGCCTCCACGACCCTCGCGCGTCCGTCTCTCGAGGAGGTGCGCACGCTCTGGGATCAGATCTCGTCGGAGATCCGCACCGAGCTCACCGACCGATTCGGATACACCTGGACGCCCGCACCCGCCGAGGACATCCGCCCCGAGCGCAACGGCTACGGCGGCGAGTCGATGCTCGTGCGCTACACGTCGACCACGTGGTCGACCAACGAGGCCCTCGACGACTACGACACCAAGCTCGCCGTGCTCGACACGATCGACGACGTGCTCGCCCGGCACGACTGGTGGGAGCTGTACGCGTTCAACGACCCGGCCTCCGGCATGGATCCGGATCTGCTCGAGAAGTTCTACGGCAGCGACGACCCGCGAACACAGGTGGCGTGGGAGTGGTACACCGAGGATCCGAGCGGCGCGATCGCGTTCTACGCGTCGATCGTCGACCTCTCGAACGACCCCGACGGCGAGTGGACCGCGGATCGCCAGGTGCAGCACGACAAGACCGGCGAGCCGATCGAGGGGCTGCGGATCTCGTTCTACGCGGAGCGCCTGCTCAAGGACTCCGACCGCGAGGAGTTCGAGCGTCGGATGGCCGAGTACTGAGACCCGCCCTCGGGCATCCGACGCCCGGGCGTCACCAGAGGATGCCGCCGCCGTTGGCGATGCCGGTCCAGGTGAGCGCGATGAAGATGCCCGCGAACACGGTAGGGGCGATGCCCTTGCCCTCGCGCGAGAGGCCCTTGAGCAGCGCGATCACCGCGAGGACCGCCGCGACGAGCGACAGACCGCCGCCCAGGATGAAGCCGATGAAGAGCGGGATCGGCATCAGCACGAGCCCGGCGAGGCCGAACCAGAAGGCGGCCCAGGCGATTCCGTTCTTGGCGCGCGGCGCGTAGTTCGTCATGTCCCCCAGGCTATGCCGCCGGGATCTCCTCCAGGCTGTACCAGACCGGAATGCCGCGCTCGCGGGCGATGGCGACATCCTGATCCGCCCCGCGGGATGCGCCCGGCAGGCGCAGCACGGCGTCGCAGTGCTGCAGCAGCCTGTCGGCCGTGGGGTACATCACCTCGGCCGCCAGCGGGTCGGTCGGGCCCGACGCCCCCGCGCTCGAGAGCACCGGCAGGGCCACCCACTCGCCGATCATCGGCACGTGCCCGGCGCGGAAGATCGGCCACGCGGCCTCCTCGAGACGCTTCAGGTTGCGGGCCATCAGCTCGGGGTCGCCGTCGGTTCCGGAGGCGTAGGGACCGGCGATCAGAATCAGCAGGGGTTTTTTCGTCATGTCCGGTACGATAGTGCAAGAACGTGAAAGAACGGGAAGGAATACGGATGCTCGCTGCGGCTCGCAAAGACCTGCTGCTGGATCGGCTACGCCGCGACGGGCGCATCGTCGCCAAGGAGATCGCGGCCGAGCTGGGGCTCTCGGAGGACTCGATCCGGCGCGATCTGAGAGAGCTCGACGCGGCGGGGCTCGCGCAGCGCGTGTACGGCGGCGCGCTCCCGGCCTCCCCGGCGGTCGTCGACTACGCGTCGCGCGCCAGCGTCGCCCCCGACAGCAAGCGCCGGGTCGCGGCGGCCGCCGTCGCCCTGATAGAGCCCGGCGCCGCGGTCATCCTCGACGGCGGCACCACCACGCTCGCCATGATCGAGGCTCTTCCCCGCACCTGGGACGGCACGGTGATCACGCACAGCCCGACGATCGCCGCGGCCCTGCTCGACCATCGCGCCGACGTGCTGCTCATCGGCGGGCAGCTGTTCAAGCACTCCGCCGTGGCCTGCGGCGCCGCGGCGGTCGAGGCGGCGATGCGCGTGAGCGCCGACCTGTTCTTCCTGGGCGTCACGGGAGTGCATCCGACCGCCGGGCTCACCACCGGCGATGCCGACGAGGCCGCCATGAAGCGCACGCTCGCGTCGCGCGCGGCCGAGACGTTCGTTCTCGCCAGCGAGGAGAAGATCGGATCGGCCTCGCGCTACGCGGTGCTGGGCCTCGACGGGGTGGCCGGCATCGTGACCGACGCCCCCGCATCCGATCCGACGCTCCGCGCGCTCGACGCGGCGGGCACGCGCATCGTGCGGGCCTGATCCGGCGCGCCTGATCCGCCGGGCGGCGCCTCAGAAGGGCACGGTCGCCAGTCCCGCGGCGAGCGCGAAGCCGAAGACGGTGGCCACCCCGGCGACGTCCTTCGCACGTCGCTGCGCCTCGGGCACCATCGAGTCGACGAGCATCACGAGCAGCGCTCCCGCGGCGAAGCCGTTGAGGCCGGTGCGCACGCCCACCGTCGCGACGTCGGCGAGCGCCCAGCCGAGCACGGTCGACAGCGCGCAGACCACGGCCACCGCCGACCAGATCCCGAGCACGGCCGGCTTCTTCACACCGCCGTCGAGGAGATCCGCGGACGATCCGACCGATTCGGGCAGGTTCGACACGAAGATCGCCACGACGAGAGCGATGCTCACGCCCTGGCCATCGGCGAGGCCGAAGCCGAGCACGAGCTGTTCGGGCACGCCGTCGAGCAGCGCGCCCAGGGCGAGCGGCACGCCGGCGGCCGCAGCGCCGCCGGCCTTGGCGGCGCGGCGCTCGACGAGCCGGTCGGCGACGAAGTACACCGCCGCGCCCAGCACCACACCGAGCACGAGGGGCAGAGGGCCTCCCTGCTGGAGGCCCTCCTCCCACAGCTCGAAGGCGATGCTCGCAACCAGCGCGCCCGCGCCGAAGCCGAGCACGATGCCGATCAGGCGATCCGGCCAGCGCCGCAGGCCCGCGAGCACAGCGCCCAGCACGAGGGGCGCCGCCCCGACCACACCCCACAGCAGGCTCTCGATCACAGCGCCACGATCTCACGCCGCGAGCCGCCTCGCGGCGAAGGAGCGCCCGCGGACGCCCGGGAACGCCCAGCTAAAGTGTGAGGGGCCAACCGGCCCATTCACCCGATGTGGAGGAATCTGCCGAAGATGGCGAAGATCACCCCGACTCCCGAGCCGCAGCGGAGACGAACTCTCCTGCCCCGGCTCGGTGCCCTGCTCACCGCGGCCGGCATCGCCGCCGGCTCTCTCGTGGGCGGCCTCGCCGTCGCGTCGCCGGCCGCCGCCGCGACCGAAGACACCTACGTCATCGGCACCGACACCACCTATGCGCCGTTCGAGTTCAACGACGGGTCGACGCTCAAGGGCATCGACATCGACCTGATGAACGCGATCGCCGAGGATCAGGGCTTCACGGTCGAATGGCAGCAGCTGGGCTTCGACGCCGCCGTGCAGGCGCTGCAGTCGAACCAGGTCGACGGCGTGATGGCCGGCATGTCGATCACCGACGAGCGCGAGCAGACGTTCGACTTCGGCGACGGCTACTTCACTGGCGGCATCCAGTTCGGCGTGCTCGACAGCAGCGACATCCAGAGCCTCGACGACCTCGAGGGCCAGACCGTCGCCGTGAAGACGGGCACCCAGGGGCAGACGTATGCCGAGTCGCTCGAGGAGGAGCTCGGCCTCACGATCACGCCCTACGCCGAGACCACCGACATGGTCGACGCGGTCAAGGCGGGCCAGGCGGTCGCCTACGCGGAGGACTACCCGGTCATCGGCTACGGCATCACGCAGGGATCCGGCTTCCGCCTCATCGGCGAGCCGGCCCTCGGCGGCGAGTACGGCTTCGCGGTCAACAAGGGCGAGAACCCCGAGCTGATCGAGAAGTTCAACGCGGGCCTGGCGAACCTCAAGGCCAGCGGCGAGTACGACGAGATCATCGCGACCTACATCGGATCCGGATCCGACAACGGATCGGGCGACGCAGAGCAGACCCCGCCGCTCGGCAACGGCGAGAACTTCCTCATCGGCACGGACACCACGTACGCGCCGTTCGAGTTCAACGACGGATCCGCCCTCAAGGGCATCGACATCGACCTGCTGAACGCGATCGCGAAGAACCAGAACTTCACGGTCGAGTGGCAGCAGCTGGGCTTCGACGCCGCCCTCCAGGCGCTGCAGTCGAACCAGGTCGACGGCGTCATGGCCGGCATGTCGATCACGGATGAGCGCCGCCAGACCTTCGACTTCGGCGACGGCTACTTCACCGGCGGCATCCAGTTCGGCGTGCTCGACAGCAGCGACATCGAGACGCTCGACGACCTGCAGGGCCAGACCGTCGCGGTCAAGACGGGCACGCAGGGCCAGACCTATGCGGAGTCGCTGAAGGAGAAGTACGACCTCAAGGTGACGCCCTACGCGGAGACCACCGACATGGTCGACGCCGTCAAGGCGGGCCAGGCCGTGGCCTACGCCGAGGACTACCCGGTGCTCGCCTACGGCATCACGCAGGGATCCGGCTTCCGCCTCATCGACGAGCCCGCGCTCGGCGGCGAGTACGGCTTCGCCGTGAACAAGGGGCAGAACCCCGAGCTGATCGAGATGTTCAACGCGGGTCTCGCGAACCTCAAGGCCAGCGGCGAGTACGACGAGATCATCGCGACCTACGTCGGCACGGACGGATCCGAGGGCGGATCCGGGGCGTCTGCCGAGCAGGCCCCGAGCGACATCTTCTCGATCACGGCGAAGTACTGGCCGACCCTGATGCAGGGTCTCGGCTGGACCCTCCTGTCCACGATCGTGGCGCTGGTGGCGGCCTTCGTCCTCGGCATCATCTTCGGGTTCGGCCGCCTGTCGAAGATCCTGCCGTTCCGCTGGATCTCGACCGCGTACGTGTACGTGTTCCGCGGCACCCCGATCCTGATCCAGGCGTTCTTCGTGTTCTTCGCCGTGCCGCAGCTGCTGGAGGGGTCGGACATCAAGTTCAGCCCGTTCGTCGCCGGTGCGATCACGCTCGCCCTGAACACGGGCGCCTACATGACCGAGATCATCCGAGGCGGCATCCTGGCCGTCGACCCGGGTCAGAACGAGGCGTCGCGCTCGCTCGGCCTCGGCCACTGGAAGACGATGCGCAAGGTCGTGCTGCCGCAGGCCTTCCGCATCATGATCCCGTCGTTCGTGAACCAGAGCATCATCACGCTCAAGGACACGTCGCTGCTGAGCGTGATCGGCCTCGCGGAGCTCACGTTCCAGTCGAAGCAGATCATCGCCTCGACCTACATGTCGGCCCAGATCCTGACGGTGGTCGCGGTGATCTACTTCGTGGTCATCACCCTGCTGACCCTGCTCGCCGACCGCCTGGAGAGGAAGTTCAACTCGTGAGCAAGATCGTCGTGCAGGATCTGCACAAGTCGTTCGGCGACAACAAGGTGCTCAAGGGCATCGACCTCACCGTCGCCCAGGGCGAGGTCGTCGCCGTGATCGGTCCCTCCGGATCGGGCAAGTCCACGCTGCTGCGGTGCCTCAACAAGCTCGAGGAGCCCACGGCGGGCCACGTGATCATCGACGGCGTCGACCTCACCGACAAGTCGGTGAAGCTCGACGACGTGCGCCAGCGCATCGGCATGGTGTTCCAGCACTTCAACCTCTTCCCGCACATGACCGTGCTCGAGAACATCACCCTCGCGCCGGTCGAGCTCGGCAAGCTGTCGAAGGCGGATGCCCGCGAGCGGGCCCTGGGACTGCTCGATCGCGTCGGGCTGCGTGAGAAGGCCGACGCCAAGCCGGCCTCGCTCTCGGGCGGCCAGAAGCAGCGCGTGGCCATCGCCCGCGCCCTGGCGATGGAGCCCGAGGTGATGCTGTTCGACGAGGCCACCAGCGCGCTCGACCCGGAGATGGTGGGCGAGGTGCTGCAGGTCATCCGCGACCTGGCCGAGGGCGGCATGACCATGGTGCTCGTCACCCACGAGATGGGCTTCGCGCGCGAGGTCTCGAGCCGGGTGGTGTTCATGGACGGCGGCGTTGTCGTCGAGGAGGCCCCGCCGGCCGAGCTGTTCGGCGCCCCGAAGAACGAGCGCCTCCAGGACTTCCTCTCGAAGGTGCTCTGAGCGGCCAGCCTCCCTGTCTGTCTGTCTGAGAACACGTGCTCTCAGCGAGCACATGCCGGATCCGGCCGGATCTGGCACCCCGTCGCTGAGAGCACGTGTTCTCAGCGACGGGGCCGGGCGGGGCGGGGCCGCAACAGGCGCGGGGCCGTCAGGGCGGCGTGTCGGGCCCCGGTAAACTCGGATCCATGTCCAAGGTCCTCGAGTCCCTTCCCGTCGGCGAGCGCGTCGGCATCGCCTTCTCCGGGGGTCTCGACACCTCCGTCGCCGTCGCGTGGATGCGCGACAAGGGCGCGATCCCCTTCACCTACACGGGCGACCTGGGCCAGCCCGACGAGGACGACATCGAGGCGATCCCCGGTCGCGCCCTGCAGTACGGCGCCGAGGCGTCGCGCCTCATCGACTGCAAGCCGATGCTCGTCGAAGAGGGCTTCGGCGCCCTCGCGTGCGGTGCGTTCCACATCCGCTCCGGCGGCCGCACCTACTTCAACACCACGCCCCTGGGGCGCGCCGTCACCGGCACGCTGCTCGTGCGCGCGATGAAGGAGGACGGCGTCGAGATCTGGGGCGACGGCTCCACCTACAAGGGCAACGACATCGAGCGGTTCTACCGCTACGGCCTGCTGGCCAACCCCCGCCTGCGCATCTACAAGCCGTGGCTCGACGCCACGTTCGTGAGCGAGCTCGGCGGCCGCAAGGAGATGAGCGAGTGGCTCGTCGCCCACGACTTCCCGTACCGGGACTCGGCCGAGAAGGCCTATTCGACCGACGCGAACATCTGGGGCGCGACGCACGAGGCCAAGACCCTCGAGGAGCTCAACGTCTCGCTCGAGACCGTCGAGCCGATCATGGGCGTGCGCTTCTGGGATCCGGAGGTGCAGATCGAGACCGAGGACGTCACCGTCACGTTCGAGGCCGGCCGCCCGGTGGCCCTCAACGGCGTCGAGTACACCGACCCGGTGGCGCTGGTCTTCGAGGCCAACCGCATCGGCGGGCGCCACGGCCTGGGCATGAGCGACCAGATCGAGAACCGCATCATCGAGGCGAAGTCGCGCGGCATCTACGAGGCCCCCGGCATGGCCCTGCTGTTCATCGCCTACGAGCGCCTCGTCAACGGCATCCTGAACGAGGACACCCTCGCCACCTACCACGAGCAGGGTCGCCGCCTCGGCCGCCTGATGTACGAGGGCCGCTGGCTCGAGCCGCAGTCGTTCATGCTGCGCGAGTCGATCCAGAAGTGGGTCGGATCGGCGATCACCGGCTCGGTGACGCTGCGTCTGCGCCGCGGCGAGGACTACACGATCCTCGAGACCTCGGGCCCCGCGCTCTCCTACGCCGCCGAGAAGCTCTCGATGGAGCGCGTCGGCGACGCCGCCTTCGGCCCGACCGACCGCATCGGCCAGCTGACCATGCGCAACCTCGACATCGCCGACTCGCGCACCCGCCTCGAGCAGTACGCGGGCATGGGCCTCATCGGCGGCCCGACCGCCGAGCTTGTCGGCGCGCTCGAGCAGGGCCACGCCTCGGACATTACCCTCGCCGCCGAGCCCGCGGGCCTCGGCGAGGAGGAGGCCGCTTCGGCCGTCGAGGCCGCCAGCGAGTCGGCCGCGTTCGACACCGGCACCGACTGACCCTCAAAAGCACAGAAGTGGGGGGGGGGGGGGGGGGGGGGGGGGGGGGGGGGGGGGGGGGGGGGGGGGGGGGGGGGGGGGGGGGGGGGCGCGCGCGCCGGGCGGGC
>NZ_JAGFOA010000008.1:92100-113682 GCF_017592545.1 Microbacterium stercoris | reverse complement strand
TCGCCCCCGCCCCCGCCAGCCCACCAACTGCCCCGATGGGGGGGATCCGGTGGACGGATCCCGCACTTCTTTTGCATTTCTGGCGCGCTGAGAGCGCGCGGACTCAGCCCGACTTGCGGCGGAACTCGCGCTTGCCGCCCGCGGCACCATGCGTGCCGTGGATCGCACCGCTGCCGTGGGGCGACGAGCCCGGGCCGGTGTGACCCGCGGAGTTCGCGGCGTTCTTGCGCTCGAGGGCCTCGCGGAACTTGGCCTTCGCGTCGTCGCTCGGGGTGTTCTTCGATTCATCAGCCATGGGCACAGCTTAGGAGCGATCAGCCGTCGCGGGAGAACCCTTTCGGATGTCGGTGCCCGGTGGCATCCTCGGCAGTGCACCGGGCGCAGCGACCGCTGACACCGAATCGTCCGGGCGTCGAGAGGACAGTTCGATGGGCTACAAAGTCGCTCCGTACATCTCCTTCGCCGATGGCGCCGCCGAGGCGCTGGAGTTCTACCGGTCGGTGCTCGGCGGTACCGTGAGCATCATGAGGTTCGGCGACCTGCCGAATCCCGACCTCGATCCGGCCGACGCCGACAAGGTCATGCACGGACAGCTCGACCTCGACAACGGGTTCGCGCTGATGGCGTCCGACTCCCCGACGGGCATGGAGCACGACGAGGGCCAGCGCGTCAGCGTCACCCTCTTCGGAGACGACGGTCCCGAGCTCGGCAGCGTCTTCGAGAAGCTCGCGGAGGGCGGATCCGTCGTCGAGCCGTACACGACCGCACCGTGGGGCGACTCGTTCGGCATGCTGATCGACCGATACGGCGTGTTCTGGATGCTCAACGCCTCCGGCGGCGAGCAGGGCTGACCGCACGCGAGGCGGCCCCGACCCGGCTCAGGATCGGGGCCGCCTCCGGTGAGCCGCGTCAGTCTTCGAGCACGCTCATCCAGACCGACTGCGTCATCGTCGCGAACTGCGCGTTGAGGGTGTCGAAGTCGCTGCCCTCGGCGAAGTACAGCGTGGTGAGACCGGTGAGGCCGTCATCCCGCGTGGCGCTGATCGTCAGCACGCCGAGGTCGATCGTGCCCTGCGCGGTGGACACCGTGCAGAGCATCATGCCCATGCCGACGTCGAGGTCGCGCACGCCCGCGTCCTGCGCGGCCGGCGGGTTGACCATCTCACTGGCCGTGCAGTCGCGCTCGGCGAGGAAGTCGAACCACGACTGCACCACAACGCCCGGCTCGACGCCCGCCTCGAGCTGCGCGCAGGTGCCCTCGAGCAGCTCGCCCGAGGCGTTCTGGAGCATCACGCTGCCCTCGCCGGTCGACCCGAGCGCCCATCCGTCAGCCGGCTGGATCGCGCAGTCTCCGAAGGCCACGGCGTCGGCGACCGGCGCATCCGGATCGGACGGCTGCGAGACCGGCGGGTCGGGAATCTCCGGATCGGCCGGAGCCGCCGCGGGCGACGAGAAGATCGCGATGAGCATGCCGATGATCGCGAGCACCACCACACCCGCCCCGACGAGCCCGATGATGAGCCACGGGCTCCTCTTCTTCACCTGCGGGGGTGCGGGGACGTAGCCCGCCCCCGCGTAGCCGGGGTAGGGCGGCGGCACCGGCGGCTGACCGTACGACGGGTACGCGCCGTAGCCGGCGGGCTGCGCGCCGTACGCCGGCGGCTGACCGGCAGGCTGGGCGCCGTACGCCGGCGGCTGACCGGGCGCGGGCGCCTGCGGGGCGTAGGGGTTATACGCCGGGTATTGACCCGGGGCCTGCGCCGGCTGCTGACCCGGGGCCTGCGGCTGCGCCGGGGGCTGGCCCTGCGCCTGCGCCTGCGGCGGCAGCGGCGGAAGGGGCGGCAGAGGCGGCACGGGCGGTCGCTGCGGGTCGGGCACGTGGGGCGGGTTCTGCGGTTCGCTCACGACTGCACCCCCTCGTTGTCGTTCGGGGCGGGATTGCCCGCGGCAGGGTTGTTCGCCGCAGGAGACGGCGGCCCGTCCGGCCCGGGGTGGATCGGCACCGGCTCGTCGGCACGGGGCGCCGGTGCCGGCTGTGCCGCGGCGAAAGCGCCGGCGACGCGGGGCCGTGTGCGCTGGGCCGTACCGCACACGCTGCAGAACGAGGCACCGGCGAGAAGCGGCATCTCGCAGCTCGTGCAGTAGGCGAGTTCGCCGGTGGCGCCGACTCGCTGGTCGTCGCGGGCGGCGGCCTCGAGGGCGCCCTCGAGCAGCGCCTTGTGCAGCACCGTGCGCACGCGCAGGATCAGCACGGCCAGCACCGCGAGGCCGAGCACCACGGTGAGCGCGACGCCCTGGAACACGGGCAGGAACGAGAGCAGATAGGCGCCTGTCTGGTACACGATCGTGGCGACGATGGCCTCGGCGAGACCTCGCGCATAGCGACCGGTGAAGCCGTCGTAGCCCCTGCCGAGACCCGAGAACTCGGCCGCGGCGATACCGGCGGCCGTTCCGAAGATCAGCGGCTTGACCAGGCCCTCGAGGAACACGAGCGCGACCCAGGTGGCCGGATCGGCGCCGGGGTCGAAGCCGCCGAGCAGCGCATCGCCGTGGCGCACGAGCGTGTCGCCCGCCGAGTAGGCGACGCCCGAGACGATGCCGAAGGTGAGGCCGTCCATCAGGTCGTCGAAGCGCGGCCGGCTGGCGAGGTACACCGGGCCGAGCTGGATGAGGAGGTGGGCGACGATCGGCACCGCCACGCCCACGATCAGCAGCGTGGCGAGATCCGGTCCGCGCACCAGCGAGGTCGCCGGCACGAACTGCGTCCAGCCCCACGTGAACGCCGCGCCGAGCACCGCGGTGAGCCCGAAGGCGGCGAGCGTGACCTGAACGGGCTGGTCATCCCAGAGGTTCACGTCGTACAGGTACACGATGTAGACGAGCGGCACGGTGAACGCTGCGACCAGCAGCGCGATCGGCAGCGCGCCGAAGACGGCCGCGATCAACGCGACGAACAGGCCGATGCCGAGGGCGATGCGGTAGGTCTGCGGATGCTGCGCGGCGCCGCGCGGCATGATCGTCGACACCAGCGCGAACGAGGCGACCGGCTCATCCGGCTTGACCGCGTAGGAGCACCTGCGCGAGGCGTCGCCCGAGTGCAGGTCGAGCCCGCACGCCTGACAGAAATGCGCGGCCGCCGGATTTCCGGCGGCGCAGCGAGGACACGTCACGTCGATACCCCCTTGCGTCGAATCCGCGCCCGAGATGGGAGCGGGACAGTGGGCACACTAGCGTCTGCGGCGAGCGCGCGCGTGGGCAGGATCGCCCCGTGTCGCCGAAGGGGATGCTTCCGCGCGACGGACGGAGGGGATCCGCGGCAGCCAGACGCCGACGCGGTCGCGATAGGCGCGGTAGTCGTCGCCGAAGCGCGCCTCGAGGTCGGCCTCCTCGTGGGGCTGGATGAGCACGTTCCAGATCACCGACCCGCAGAGCGCGTAGACGATGACGAGCCATGAGCCCAGCACCATGCCCACGGCCACGCCCTGCGCGATGCCGACGACTGCCATGGGGTTGCGCACCACGCGATAGGGCCCCGCGATCACCAGTTGCCGCGGCATTGCCGATGGCAGAGGAGTGCCGCGGCCGATCGTCGACATCGTGTACGCCGACCAGAGGCCGATCACCGTCATCGCGACGAACAGGATCACCCCTGCCGCGCCGAACCACGGCGGCAGCGCGAGGTGCACGCGCCAGCGCTGCTCGAACCACACGATGACGGCCGGCAGCACCACGAGGAACAGGCCCCAGAAGCAGACGATCTGCGCAGCCGTCTGGGCGAGCAGGGGGATCCTGCCCGTGCTCTTCGCGATGGCGAACCCGAAGGGGCCGATCAGCAGCTTCTCGCCGGGCAGGCGGCCGAACGTCACGAGAGCCGCGGCGAACGCGGTCGCGGCGGCGGATGCGAGCATCAGCACCGCGCCCCAGCCCGCGCGCTCGGTGAGCGTCGCGTAGACCGTCATCACCGCGGCGACGAGCAGCGTCCACGGCACGACAGCCCACAGCGCGACGCGCACGCGGGCGGCGACCAGCGCCGATCCGACGACGAAGAGGGGCACATCGAAGGCCGCCACCAGCACGGGATCGAGCCCGCCGAGGGTCGCCTCGCGCACCGGCGGCAGGGTGAACACCGCGGCCCACCATCCCGCGCCGGCGAGCGCCTGCACGGCGAAGTACCACCGACCGAGGCGCTCTCCCACGAGAGCCACCGTATCGGCGCGGGCGTTCAGCGGCGCAGGATGCGGCGCGCGAGCCAGTTGCCGAGGCCCTGCACCACCTGCGTCACCACGATGATGATGACCAGCGCCGCCCACGTCACGACCTCGTCGAACTGACGCAGGCCGTACGCGACCGCGTAGTTGCCGAGGCCCTGGCCCCCGGCCATGCCCGCCACCGCCGACATGTCGATGAGGGCGATGATCGCGAAGGTGTAGCCCAGGATCAGCGGGCCTGCTCCCTCGGGCAGGATCACCGTGCGGATGATGCGCCACGGGCTCGCACCCGCCGAGCGGGCCGCCTCGATCACGCCGGGGTCGACGGTGACGAGGTTCTGCTCGACGATGCGCGCGATGCCGAAGGTCGCTGCGAGCGACATCACGAAGATGATCGCCTCGTTGCCGATGCCCTTGCCGATCACGGCGCGGGCGAGCGGCTGGAGCGCGACGAGGAAGATGATGAACGGGATCGGCCGGATCGTGTTCACGAGCGCATTGAGCACGCCGTACACGATCGGCTGCGCCAGGATCGCGCCGCGCCGCGTGACCGTCAGCGTGGTGCCGACGACGAGCCCGCCCACGCCGCCGAACAGCAGCGAGGCCACGACCAGCCAGAGGGTGATGCCGGTCTGCTCGAGCAGATCCGGGGCCAGGGTGGTCAGCTGATCGAGGAGGTCGCTCATGCCGCCACCTCCGTGACCGTGACGCCGGATCCGATCCTGCTCAGGGCGTCGTCGATGGCGTCGTCATCCCCGCGCACCGCGATGGTGAGCAGGCCGTAGACACGTCCCTGGATGTCGTCGACACCGCCGTGCACGAGCTGGAAGTCGACTCCGGCCCGCGCGAGCGCGCCGAAGACGCGCGCCTCGCCGGCGCCCGCGTCGGTGAACGCGATCGTGAAGAAGCGCCCGTCGTGCTGGGCCCGGAGCGCAGCGAGGCCGTCGCCGTCGGGGAGGGCGCGCACGACCGTGCGCACGAAGCGCCGGGCGGTGTCGGTCTGCGGGTTCGTGAAGACGTCGTAGGTGGCACCCTGTTCGACGACGCGTCCGCTCTCCATCACCGCCACCTTGTTCGCGATGCGGGCGATGACGTCCATCTCGTGTGTGATCACCACGATGGTCACGCCGAGCTCGCGATTGACGCGCGCGAGCAGCTCGAGCACCTCGTCGGTCGTCTCGGGATCGAGCGCGCTGGTCGCCTCGTCGGCGAGCAGGATCGCGGGGCTCGCCGCGAGCGCGCGGGCGATGCCCACCCGCTGCTGCTGCCCGCCCGAGAGCTGCTCGGGGTAGGCATCCGCCTTGTCGGACAGCCCCACGAACTCGAGCAGCTCGGTCACACGGGCCGCGCGCTGCGCGCGGGGCACGCCCGCGACCTCGAGCGGGTAGGCGACGTTGCCGCGGATGGTGCGCGAGCGCAGCAGGTTGAAGCGCTGGAAGATCATGCCGATCCCCTGGCGCACCGCCCGCAGCTTCGACTCGGGCAGGGCGGTGATGTCGACGCCGTCGATCTCGATCGATCCGCTCGACACCGGCTCGAGGCCGTTGATCAGCCGCACGAGCGTCGACTTCCCCGCGCCGGAGTAGCCGATGACGCCGAAGACGTCGCCCTTCTCGATCTCCAGGCTCACGGAGTCGACCGCCGTGACGGATGCGCCTCCGCGGCGCTGGGGCGGATACGTCCTGGTGACGTCGGTGATCCGGATGTGGGTCATGGTGTCTCCGTGGAACGCCGATCCGCCCGGCCTGGACAGGGCGGGCGGATCGGCGCGGTGGGTTACTTCTGGATGTTCGCCTCGACCTCGGCGAGCGCATCCTGCAGCTCGGCGGCGGGGTTCGTGGCGAACACCGCAGTGCCGCCCGAGACCTCCTGCACGCCGTCGAGCACGTCCTGGTTCGTCTGGTAGATCTCGACGAGCTTCTGCAGCACCTCGTTGCCGAGGTCGGCCTTCTTCACCGCGAAGATGTTGATGTACGGCGCCGCGGTGGGGTCGGCGGGGTCGTCCGATGCGATGGCCGACTCGGGGTCGATGCTCGCCTTGGTGACGAAGTCGTTGTTGATGATCGCGGCGGCCACATCGGGCAGCGACGTCGCGGTGATCGCCGCGTCGACGGCCTCGACCTTCACCCGCGAGCTGTCGAGCACGTCGGCGGTGGTCGAGAACGACGAGCCGCCGTCCTTCAGCTCGATCAGGCCGGCCGACTGCAGCACGAGCAGGCCGCGGGCCTGGTTGGTCGTGTCGTTCGGCACGATCACGGTCTCGCCGTCGGGGATCTCCTCGGCCGACTCGTATTTGTCGGAGAACAGCGAGAGCGGGTAGATCGCGGTCGCGCCGATGGGCTGCAGGTCATCGCCCGAGCTGACGTTGTAGTCGGCGAGGTACTGGATGTGCTGGAACTGGTTGATGTCCAGCTCGCCCTCGCTGAGCGCGGGATTGGGCTGGGTGTACTCGGTGAAGTCCTCGATCTCGAGGTGGATGCCCTCGGCCTCGACGGCCTTCTCGTAGACGTCCCAGTAGGGGTCGCTCGCGCCGACGACGCCGAGCTTCACCGGGCGCTGCTCGCTGCCGAGCTCGGCCTCGGAGCCGGCGTCGGCGGCCGCAGAGCAGCCTGCGAGAGCCATCATGCCCAGCACCGCCACCGGCGCGAGGACGCGGGCAATGTGCTGAGTACGAGTTGTCATGATGCTCCCTTGTGAGGTGTGCGGTGAGAGATTCTGCGAAGTGCAGCTCTCCCACGGTACGGAGCGCCCCCTGGGAAGTCAGATCCGATGACACACGGCGAAACTTTCGATGCGCCATCACGCGCGGAGCGCGGCGAAACCAGCGGATCGGTCGTGGCCGGCACGGTGAGCGGTCGGCTCATCGGCCTTCCACCGAACGGTAGTAGGCGCAGTCAGCCTCATAGAACCCGCGCAGGGTGGTGAGATCGCCGAGCTCGGCCTTGTCGAGAGTCGCGTCCCAGACGCCGCCCGGGTCGTCGTAGAACTCCACCGCCCACTCCGTGCCGGGCCACCGGCGGAGTTCGGCAAGTGCCTCAGCCCTCAGCGGATCCCCGGGCGACGCCGACAGGTAGACGTCCATCCACGCACAGCTCCAATGGAAGTACGCCATCCCTGCACCGTTACCCGCGCCGATCAGACCGTCCTCGAAGGGCGGTGGATCCGCCGGGAACGTCACGCCCTCCGGGAGTCTCTCCGGGAAGTCAGCGACAGCCTCCCGATAGAGCAGCACGTATTCGTCATGGTCGACGTACTCCTCTGCATCCACGGGCTCCGATGTGCATGCGGTGCTGGTCGCGCCGACCAGAGCGAGCGTAACCAGCGCGGCGACGCCTCTCACAGGCGGTCCGTTTCAGCCAAAATGTCCCCCTTGACGTGGATTCCGCTCCCGTACCGAGAGCAACGGTCAGACGGTAGGGCAACGCGACGGCGCCGGTCAGGGAGTTCTGCGAATACCCGTGCCCGGGCGGCGTTCTTGCGGGGTACGACGTGCGGCGTCAGTGGCGCGCGGGGTCGTCATCCGGGGAGTCGGCCAGCTCGTCCACCACGAGGTCGCGCACGTCGCCGTTGCGGTACGCCTGCCGGCCGATCATGTGCGCCGACAGGGGTGCGGTGGCCATCTGG
Organism: Microbacterium stercoris; assembly: GCF_017592545.1. Lineage (GTDB taxonomy): Bacteria > Actinomycetota > Actinomycetes > Actinomycetales > Microbacteriaceae > Microbacterium > Microbacterium stercoris. Next base: position 105,850 of record NZ_JAGFOA010000008.1, on the reverse strand, counting down.
ATGAGCACGACCGGCAAGAGCGAGAACACCACGACCCACTCGCGCAGCGACAGGGCGACCGCGATCGCGATGAGCAGCAGACCGAGCACCTGCGGCTTGGTCGCCGCGTGCAGACGCTGCGGCACGTCGCGGAAGCGCAGCAGGCCGATCGCCGCGGTCACGCACAGCAGCGCCCCCAGCAGCACGAGCACCAGCGAGGCGATGTCGAGGATCGGCTCCATCAGCGCTGCCCCTCCTGATCGCGGCGGGCGACGAAGCGGGCGACCGCGACGGATCCGAACACCCCGATGGCGGCGATGATCAGCATGATCGGGATCGTGCGCACGTGCTGGTTGATCGCGGCCTCGGCGCCGAGCACGCACAGCACCTCGGTCAGCAGCACGTCGCTCGCGACCGCGCGATCCAGGATCGACGGACCCCGCGCGATCCGCACGATCGTCAGTGCCGCGGCGACGGCGAACGCGACCAGGATCGCGACCAGCAGCACGGTGCGCACGTCATCGACGTTCACGGGCGGACCCCCTCCTTGCGCTCGCGACGGATCGCCTCGAGGTCGGCACGCGAGCCCACGGCTCGAACGATCCGGTCCTCCCACAGCAGCACGCTGCGGCGCTGGGCGTCGGCGTCGGCCGCCGAGCCGATGCCGAGCACGTGCAGGTAGAGCACGCGGCGCTCGCGGTCGGTCTCGACGACGAGGGATCCGGGGATCAGCGAGGCGGTGACGGCGACGTGGGTCATGATCAGGTCGTCATCGGTGCGCAGCGGCACCCGCACGATGCCCGACGGCGTGGTGCCGGGTGACAGAGCCTGCCAGGCCACCGTGACCGCTCCGCGCACGAGTTCGCCGAGGAACAGCACGATGAACACCAGGCCGTACCAGAGGTTCAGGCGACCCGACAGCGCCGCGGTGGGCAGGTGGAAGATGCGCGTCACGAGAATTGCGACGATCACCCCGGTGAGCACGGACAGCACCGTGACCTGCCCCCACAGCATCATCCAGAGCAGCACCAGCCAGACGAAGAACGGCAGCTGACGCCAGAGGCGGGCGGCCTGGGCCTTCAGCGTGGGCATCAGGACTCCTCCTCCACCTGGATCAGCTGGACGAGGGAGACCGGCTCGAGCAGCCCGGATCCGATCCGCTCGCAGATCTCGTAGAGCGGGCCCGCGAAGACGGTGAGGCCGACCGAGACGGCGACCATGCCTGCGGTCGCGGCGGTCATGATGCGCGGGATGTGACGGCGCTCGCTCACCTCGTCGGCAGCGGGGGCGTTCTCGAGGTGCTGAATGCGCGCCTCGGTCTCGACCGAGTCGTCCTCCTCGCGCCAGAACGACAGGTTCCAGGCGCGCATCAGGGCGTAGAGCGTGAGGAGCGACGTGACGATGCCACCGGCGATGAGGGTGAACATCAGCGGTGTGCCGACCTCGGCCGCCGCCCCGAACAGGGCGAACTTGCCGATGAAGCCCGAGAACGGAGGAAGCCCGCCGAGGTTCAGCGCGGGGATCAGGTAGAGCGCCGCGAGAACCGGGGCCGCCGTGAACAGGCCCTTCACCTTGAGGATCGACGTGCTGCCGGCGCGACGCTCGATGAGGCCCACCGCGAGGAACAGCGTGGTCTGCACGATGATGTGGTGCACCGTGTAATAGACGGTCGCGCCGATGGCGGCGGGAGTCGCGATGGCGAGGCCGAACACCATGTAGCCGACGTGGCTCACGAGAGTGAACGACAGGATGCGTTTCAGCTCGGCTTGCGCCACCGCGCCCAGCACCCCGACGATCATCGTGGCCAGAGCGACACACAGCAGCAGGGTGTTCACGTCGCTCTCGGCGAAGAGCTGCGTCTCGGTGCGGATCATCGCGTAGACGCCGACCTTGGTCAGCAAGCCGGCGAACACCGCCGTCACGGGCGCGGGCGCGGTCGGGTACGAGTCGGGCAGCCAGAACGAGAGCGGGAACACCGCGGCCTTCACGCCGAACGCCACCAGCAGCAGGATGTGCAGCAGCAGCTGCACGTTCTCGGGCAGATCGCCCATCCGCTCGGCGATCTGCGCCATGTTCACGGTGCCGAGCGCGCCGTAGATCACGGCGACGGCCGAGAGGAACAGCACCGAGGACACCAGCGAGACGACGATGTAGACGACGCCCGTGCGGATCCGGGATTCGGTGCTGCCGAGCGTGATCAGCACGTACGACGCGACCAGCAGCATCTCGAAGCCGACGTAGAGATTGAACAGGTCGCCCGCGATGAACGCGTCGAAGATGCCGGCGGCGAGGATCAGGTACGACGGGTGGAAGATCGACACCGGTGTCTCGTCGTCGCCGTCTGCCGCGCCCTGGCCGACCGAGAAGAGCAGCACCGCGAGCAGCACAAGACTCGAGACCGCCACGAGCAGGGCCGCCAGGCGGTCGACGTACAGCACGATGCCGAACGGCAGCGGCCATCCGGCCACCGAGACGGCGAGGGGCGTGCCGGCATCGACGATCACGAACATCGCGATCGCGAGCGCGAGCGTCAGGATCAGCGTGGTCACCGAGATGCTGATCTGCAGGCGACGCCGGCGTCCGGCGATGAGGGTGGTGGCGGCGCCGAGCAGCGGCAGTCCGACCACGAGCGGCACGAGCAGGCTGGGGGTCACTTGCCGTCCCCCTTGTCGTGTGTCTCGGTGGGCGTGTCCACGGGGGCATCGGGCAGCAGGCCCAGGGCATCGGCGCCGTCGAGCGCCAGCAGCGGGGAGGCGACCGCGTCGACGAAGTCGGTGGCCGCGTCGTCGTCGACGGTCTCGACCTCGTCCAGCGCGGCCTCGGCCTGGGCCGTGCGCTCGCGCAGCGCCAGATCCTCGGCGTCGTCCTCGACCGTGTCGGCCTGGCCGAGCTGCCAGGAGCGGTAGATGAGGGCGAGCAGGAAGGCGCTCACGGCGAAGGTGATGACGATGGCCGTGAGCATCAGGGCCTGGGGAAGCGGATCGCTCTGCGCCCCTTGGTCACCCGGATACTCGGCCTCGCCCGCGAAGGGCGCCGTGCCGGGGAAGCCCATGACGATCAGCAGCAGCAGGTTGGTCGCGTTGCCGAGCAGCAGGAACCCGATCAGCACGCGCGTGAGGCTGCGTTCGAGCATCGCGTACACACCGGCGGCGTAGAGCACGGCCATGATCACGACGAGGGTGAGCGAGACGCTCATGGGCGCTCTCCCTTCGCCGGGGCGAGGGAGGCACGGAACGAGTCCTTCGCATCCTTCATCTGGCGGTCGACCTCGGCACCGAGGCTGCGCAGCACGTCGAGCACGAGCCCGATCACCACGAGGTACACGCCCACATCGAAGATCGTCGAGGTCACGAACTCGAGGTGGCCGATGACCGGGAGGTCGGCCTCCCACACGGCGCGCGTGAGCGGATCCGCGCCGAACAGCATCGGGACGAGGGTGGTCGAGACGGCCAGCACCATGCCGGTGCCCAGCAGCCATCCGGCATCCGTGGGGGCGGCCACACCGAGCTCGTACCGGCCGCCCGCGATGTACCGCATGACCAGGGCCATGCCCGCGACGAGACCGCCCGCGAAGCCGCCGCCCGGCAGGTTGTGGCCGGCGAAGAGCAGGTAGATCGACACGACGATGATCGTGTGGAACAGGATCCGTACGATCACCTCGAGCATGATCGAGCGCGATTCGGCGCTCATCTTCTGCCCGCCGACGAGCCACGCGCGCGGGTGCTCGCCGTTGCGGCCGGCGTCGTCGCGGGTCGGACGCGTGGCTCCGGGAAGCCCGTGCGTGAGCCGCTGCAGTGTGTCGCTGCGGTGCGTGACGAACACGAGCGAGGCCACGCCCGTGGCCGCGAGGATCAGCACCGACAGCTCGCCCATGGTGTCCCAGCCGCGCAGGTCGACCAGCGCGACGTTCACGACGTTCTTGCCGTGCCCGATCTGGTAGGCGAGCTCGCCCCATCCGTCGGAGACCGGATCATGCGTGCGCGCGCCGCTCGCGATCACCACGATGACGGCCATGGTCACGCCCACCGCGACGGCGAGCAGTGCGCGCAGCAGCGGGGCCGCGGTGCCGTTGTGCTCGCCCATGCGCGAGGGCAGACGGCGCAGCACCAGGGCGAACACCACGAGGGTGACGGTCTCGACGAGCACCTGGGTGAGAGCGAGGTCGGGGGCGCCGATCACCGCGAACAGCGTCACCATGCCGAGGCCGGTGACCGCCACCAGCACCACGCCCGTGTAGCGCTTGCGCGCACGCACGGCCATGAAGCCGCCGGCGATCATGAGCGGTGCGACGGCGAGCTGCACCGGGTGCTGCCAGCCGTCGAGCTCGACCTTCCAGCCCGGGTCGGCGAACAGCACGATGCCCTCGCCGACCACGAGCACCACGAAGACCGTGGCGACGTAGATCGGCAGCGATCCGCGCTGCGTGACCGTCGTGACGGCGACCGAGAGGCGGTCGATGCCGCGCATGGCGGCGTAATAGAGGTCGCTCGCGGTGAACCGCAGCACGCGGCCGGTGCGATCGAAGCCCGTGCCCATCGCCAGCCACAGGATCAGCCCGCCGCCCAGGAGGGTGAGCGCCGACAGCCCGAGCGCCGGGCCGATCCCGTGCCAGAGCGCGAGGTGGGCGGTGTGCTCCGCGACCGGGGCGACCTCGGCCGCGGTGTCGGCATAGGGCGCGATGGAGAGGTCGAGCACCGGGGCGGCGAGGCCGCCGAGAAGCCCCAGGGCCGAGAGGATGAGCGGCACGCCCAGGAAGCCGATGGGCGGATCGGGCCACTCGGTGCGGGGGGCGAGCTCGCGGGATCCGGGAACGCGCTTGGTCCAGAACGCTCCCCACAGGAACCGTGCACCATATGCCACGGTGAGCATGGACCCGAGCGTGATGCCGATCAGAGCCGCGATGCCCCAGCCCTCGCCTGCGGCCCACGACTCGAGGAAGGCCGTGAACGCGCCCTCTTTGGCCACGAAGCCGAGCAGCGGCGGCAGACCGCCCATCGATGCGATCGCCACGAACGAGATCACGGCCATGACCGGCGCCTGTCGGCCGACCCCCGAGAGCTCGTCGATGTCACGGGTGTTCAGCTGGCGGTCGATGACACCCACCACGAGGAACAGCGCCGACTTGAAGAAGGCGTGACCGAGCATCAGCGCGACGCCGGCCAGCGCCGCGTCGCGCGTGCCGTAGCCGATGACCACCGAGATGAAGCCGAGCTGGCTCACGGTTCCGAACGCGAGGATGCGCTTGAGATCGCTCTCGCGCAGGGCCTGCATGCCGCCGAGCAGCATCGTGAAGACCCCCAGCGTGACCAGCACGGGTCGCCACGGATCCGCCTCCGCGAACGTCGGAGCGAGGCGCGCGAGCAGATAGATTCCCGCCTTCACCATCGCCGCCGCGTGCAGGTACGCGCTCACCGGGGTGGGCGCCGCCATGGCTCCGGGCAGCCAGAAGTGGAAGGGGAAGATCGCCGACTTGCTGAGCGCGCCGACGAGCAGCAGCACGAGGGCCACGTCGATGAGCGGTCCGGTGGGGGCGTCGGACAGGATCGTGCTGAGGCTCGTCGTGCGGGTCTCGACGGCCAGGATCACCACGCCGATCAGCATCACGAGGCCGCCGAGCGTGGTCACCAGCAGCGCCTGCAGCGCCGCACGGCGGCTCGCCGCGCGCAGGTGGTAGTGCCCGATGAGGAGGTAGGAGAGCACGCTCGTGATCTCCCAGAACATCGTGAGCACGATGATGTCGTCGGTCAGGACCAGCCCGTACATCGCACCGGCGAAGGCGAGCAGCACGCTCGAGAAGCGCCCGAGCCCCGCGGTCTTGCCCCGGAAGTACCACCGGCAGTAGAGCATGACCAGCGCGCCCACACCGCTGACGATGAGCGCCATGATCCAACCGAGCGTGTCCATCCGCATCGAGATCTCGATGCCGAGCGGACGGATCCACTCGTATGCCTCAAACGGGATGTCTCCCGCCAGCACCGGGCCGCCGCTGAGCGCGGCATGAACGAATGCGGCGAGCGGGAACAGCGCCCCGACATAGAACACCCGCGCTCCGAGCGGCTTCGCCAGCATGGTCAGGATCAGGGATCCGGCGGCGAACGCGACGAGGAGAGCGAGCATGGGCGTCTCCTCGGGCTCGTCGGGCGGCGGCGGGCTGGGCGCGGGTCAGTGATGCCAGTCTACGCGGGCAGTTCTGCCCCCGGGTCCGGTCTGTCCACATCCGGCCCCAGGACGGGTGCGATCGTGGTCACGACATGCCGCACGCATCCGGGAGCGCGCGGCGTGTCGTGACCAGCAGGTCAGCCCTGCGCGGCCGCCGCGGCCCGGGCGGCGGCGGGGAGCGCCTCGACGATGCGGGCGAGCGCCGCGTCGTCGTGGGCGGCCGTGAGGAACCACGCCTCGAACACGCTCGGCGGCAGGGAGACGCCCGCGTCGAGCATCGCGTGGAAGAACGGGCCGTAGCGGAAGGCCGCCTGCGCCTTCGCGGCCGGGTAGTCGCGCGGCGCCTCCGCGGCGAACACGGGGTTGAACAGGCTGCCCGCGCTCGCGATGGCGTGCTCGACGCCCTCGGCCGCGAGGGCTGCGGAGACGGCCTCTGCCACCTGCACGGCCTTGGCGTCGACCGCGGCGTAGACCTCGGCCGTCGCCAGGCGCAGCGTGGCAAGGCCCGCGGCGACCGAGAGCGGGTTCCCCGAGAGGGTGCCCGCCTGGTACACGGGGCCGACGGGGGCGAGCTGGCTCATGACCGCGGCCTTGCCGCCGAGCGCGGCCAGCGGCATGCCGCCGCCCACGACCTTGCCGAAGGTGATGATGTCGGGCTCGTAGAGCGATCCGGCCTCGACCTCGAGACCCCAGTAGCCGGCGGGCCCGACGCGGAACCCGGTGAGCACCTCGTCCAGGATCAGCAGGGCGCCGTGCTCGTGCGCGATCGCGGCGAGCCCCTGGTTGTACCCCGCGGCGGGGCGCACCACGCCCATGTTCGCGGGCGCGGCCTCGACGATGATCGCGGCGATGCGGTCGCCGAGCTCGGCGAAGACCTCGCGCACCGCGTCGAGGTCGCCGTAGGGGGCGACGAGAGTCTGCGCGGCGATGGGGGCGGGCACGCCCGCCGTGCCCGGCAGCGCGAGCGTCGCCAGTCCCGATCCGGCCGCGGCCAGCAGGCCGTCGGAGTGGCCGTGGTAGTTGCCGTCGAACTTCACCAGGAGGTCGCGGCCGGTGACGCCGCGGGCCAGTCGGATCGCGGTCATCGTCGCCTCGGTGCCGGTCGACACCAGACGCACCTGCTCGATCGGCTTCAGGCCGCCCGCGGTGACGCGACCGGCCACCAGGTCGGCGAGCTCGACCTCGCCCTCGGTGGGCGCGCCGAACGACAGGCCGCGCAGAGCAGCCTCGCGCACCGCCTCGACGACCTCCGGGTGCGCGTGGCCGAGCAGCGCGGGGCCCCACGACGCGACCAGGTCGACGTACTCGCGCCCCGCCGCATCCGTGATGTAGGGCCCGCGCGCCGACTGCACGAAGCGCGGCGTGCCGCCGACGGAGCCGTACGCCCGCACGGGCGAGTTCACCCCACCCGGGATGACCTCGCGGGCGTGGGCGAACAGGGTGTCGTTGCGATCGGCCATGGATCCATTGTCCCAGGCCCCGGTGTGGAGCGTCTGGACTCCCCGCCGCGCCAAAATATGGAACGTTTTATGTTTTCGGGTAGCCTGGGCGTCCAGGCAGCAAGGGAGCACCGATGATCACCGTCGACCGGATCACGATCGAGCACCACACCGACCCGCTCGGCATCGGCGAGGCCGCCCCGCGCCTGTCGTGGGTGACGAGTGCGACGACGCCCGGGTGGCGCCAGGCGGCGTACGAGATCGAAGCCGAGACGGAGACGACCGGCCGGATCGACTCGACCGACCAGGTGCTCGTCGACTGGCCCTTCGCCCCCCTGACCAGCCGGCAGCGGCGCCACGTGCGCGTGCGGGTGTGGGGAGAGGACGGACCGGCCTCCGCCTGGAGCGAGCCCGCGCACGTCGAGGCCGGCCTGCTCGATCCGGCCCTCTGGACGGCGAAGCTGGTCTCGCCCGTGCTGCCGGATGCCGGCGACGGGGGCGAGCCGGCCGCGCTGCTGCGCGGGGAGATCGATCTCCCCGCCGGGGTCGTGCGCGCGCGGCTGCGCGCGACCGCGCACGGGGTGATGACGCTGAGCCTCAACGGCGCGGCGGTCGGCGACGACGTGCTCCACCCCGGCTGGACCACCTACGCCCGCCGCCTGCGATACCGCACCTGGGACGTGACCGACGCGCTGCGCGCGGGGGCGAACGCGATCGGCGTCCACCTCGCGGACGGCTGGTATCGCGGCTACCTCGGGTTCGGCGGACGACGGGAGGTCTACGGCGACCGCACCGCCGCGCTCGTGCAGCTCGAGGTGACCCTGGCCGACGGCTCGGAGCGGACGTACGGAACGGACGAGAGCTGGCGGTCGACCCTCGGCCCCCTCACGCGCGCCGACCTCTACATGGGCGAGACCTACGACGCCCGGCGGGCGCTCGCGGGGTGGGATGCGCCCGGGTTCGACGCCGCGAGCTGGGACCCGGTGGCCGTCGCGCCGCTCGATCCCGCCATCCTCGTCGCGCCCGACGGCCCGCCCGTGCGCCGTACCGAGACCCTTCCCGTGGCCGAGGTGATCACCACGCCCTCCGGCCGCACGATCCTCGACTTCGGCCAGAACCTCGTGGGGCGCGTGCGCGTGCAGGTTCCGGCGGCCGAATCCGGCACGACGATCACCCTGCGCCACGCGGAAGTGCGGGAGGACGGCGAGCTCGGCACCCGCCCGCTGCGCGCGGCCCTGGCGACGGACGAGATCATCTCGGACGGCACGGCGTTCGCCTACGAGCCGTCCTTCACCTTCCACGGGTTCCGCTACGCCGAGGTGACGGGCTGGCCGGGCGAGGTCGACCCGTCGGCGTTCACCGCGATCGTGACCCACACCGACATGCGCCGGACCGGCACGTTCGCGGCATCCGACCCGCTCCTGAGCCGCCTGCACGAGAACGTCGTGTGGGGGATGCGCGGCAACTTCCTCGATGTGCCGACCGACTGCCCCCAGCGCGACGAGCGGCTGGGCTGGACCGGCGACCTGCAGGTGTTCGCGCCCACAGCGGCGTACCTCTACGACACGGGCGGGATGCTCTCGGGCTGGCTCAAGGATCTGGCCGCCGACCAGTTCGACGACGGCAACGTGCCCGTCTACGTGCCGTGGTTCGTCGCCGACGACCAGATGCCGCCGCTCGGCGCGGAGGCCGGCTGGGGCGATGCCGCCACCGTGGTGCCGTGGACGCTGTATGAGCGGTACGGCGACGCCGGGGTGCTGCGCCGCCAGTGGGCGTCGATGCGCGCCTGGACCGACAGCCTCGCGGCACGCGGCGGGCCCGAGCTCGCCTTCTCGGAGGGCTTCTCGTTCGGCGACTGGCTCGATGCGGCCGCCCCCGACGACCAGCCCTGGGCGGCCCGGCTGCCGTGGCAGCCCGTCGCCGTCGCCTACCTCGCGCAGTCGGCGCGCATCATGCGGGATGCCGCGGCGGTGCTGGGCGAGCCGGCCGACGAGGCGCGCTACGGCGCGCTGTTCGAACGCGCCCGCGCGCGGTTCCGCGACGAGTACGTCACCCCCAGCGGGCGCGCGGCGTTCGCCTCGCAGACCGCGTACGCCCTCGCGATCCGCTTCGACCTGCTCGACGACGCGCAGCGGGCGCACGCCGGCGACCTGCTCGCGCAGCAGGTGCTCGCCGACGGATTCCGGATCGGCTCCGGCTTCCTCGGCACGCCGCACGTATGCGACGCTCTCGCCGACACCGGCAACGGCGCAACGGCGTGGGAGCTGCTGATGCAGCGCGAGTGCCCCTCCTGGCTGTACGCGGTCACGATGGGCGCCACCACCATCTGGGAGCGCTGGAACTCGATGCTCCCCGACGGCAGCATCAACCCCGGCCATATGACCTCGTTCAACCATTACGCGCTGGGAGCGGTCGCCGACTTCCTGCAGCGCCGGGTGGCGGGGCTCGCGCCCGCGGCCCCCGGCTACCGCCGGATCCGGGTCGCTCCCCTGCCGTCGCCGCACCTCACGTGGGCGCGCACGGCGCACGAGACGCCCTACGGCCCCGCGTCGGTGTCGTGGACCCTCGAGGGCGAGGAGTTCGCGCTCGAGGTCGTGGTGCCGCCCTCGACCGAGGCCGAGGTGCTGCTGCCGGACGGATCCGCTGCGGTGACGGTCGGATCGGGCAGCCACGCCTTCGCCTGCCGCTTCGCAGCGCCGGAGCCGCCCGCACCGCCCGTCGCGTTCGCGGGCTGACGGGGGCTCAGATCGGCTCGATGAGGAAGCTGCTGATCAGGCGCGCGCTGTCCTCGGCGATGTCGACGTCGAGACCGTCGAGCCAGAGCAGCTGGAGCCCCTCGATCGAGGCCAGCGAGCTGAGTGCCGCGCGCCGCGGATCGACGCCCTCGCGCAGGCCGCCGTCGGAGCGCACCTGCTCGTAGGCGCGGGTGACCGCATCCGCGATGACCTGGAAGCGCTCGGTGAAGTAGGCGTGGGCCGGGTGATCCGGATCCGTCGCCTCGGCGGCCAGGATCGTGTAGAGCTGCACCACGCCGCGCTGCGCGCGCTGGGTGCGGGAGACCTCGACCATCGCCCGCAGGAAGTCGCGGCCCTGCTTGTCGCCCAGCAGCTCGCGCGCAGCCGCGTCGCGCCGTTCGAGCACGGCGCGCAGAAGCGCCATCTTGCCCCCGGTGAAGTGATGCAGCACGCCCGTCTGGCTGATCCCGACCACCCGCGCGATCTCGTTGACCGAGCTCGCGGTGTAGCCGTTCTTGGAGAACACCTCGAGCGCGGCGTCGAGGATCTGGGTGCGCCGCTCGGCGGTCTTGCGGTACTCGCCTCGGGGCCCTGCCATAACAGCACCGTATCAACCCGGAACGAAAACATTGCTGCCTTCATGTTTTCGTGTTAGCGTCCCCGCAACCCGCTCTCGCGGAACCCGAACCATCTGAGGCGCGGTCGCACCCACGGCCGCCGGCAAGGAAGCCAGCCATGAACACCCCCGAATCGACCGTCCCGGCCGTGCCGCTCATCACCGGGCCCACCGTCGAACCCACCCCCACCGAGCTGTTCCGCCAGAACCTGCAGCCGCGCCGCGGCTTCGTGTTCTTCCTGGTCCTCGCGATGGTCGGCGCCGCCGCCGCGCAGATGTCCGCGGCGCTCCTGACGCTCACCCTCAAGGCCACCGAGATCGACGCCGCCACCGCGACCACGACGATCTCGATCTCGAGCGCGATCGCCGGAGTGCTCACCCTCGTGGCGCTGCCCGTGTTCGGCACCCTGAGCGACCGCTCGCGGTCCCGCTTCGGCCGTCGCCGTCCGTTCCTGGTGCTCGGCGCGATCGCGTTCGTCGTCGGCGCCACCCTGCTCGTCGCGGCACCCAACGTGCCGATCTTCGTTCTCGCGCACCTGCTCATCACCACCGGCTTCGTGATCGCGAGCGTCACCGTGATCGCGCTGCTCACCGACCAGCTGCCCGCCGATCGACGCGGTGTCGCGACGGCGCTGACCAGCATGGCGACGCCGATCGGCGCGCTGTTCGGCATGGCCGTCTCGGTTCCCTTCGACGCGCAGCTGGTGCCGCTCGTGGGCATCCCGACCGCTCTCGCGGTCGTCGGCATGCTGCTGCTGGCGCTGATCATCCACGACCCGAAGTTCGACTTCCCCAAGCCCGCCTTCGACCTGCAGGCCGCACTGAAGATGTTCTGGGTCAACCCGCTCAAGCACCCGAGCTTCGCCTGGATCTTCACCAGCCGCATGCTCGTGTTCTCGGGTGTCGCCGCCCTCAACGGCTACCAGGCGATCTACCTGCTGCAGAAGCTGCACCTCGACCCCGCGGGCCTCGGCGGCTCCATCCTGCTGACGGTCGTGGTCAACCTCGGCGCCACGCTGCTGGCGGCCCCCGCCATGGCCAAGCTGAGCGACAAGCTCGGGGTGCGCAAGCCCTTCATCCTCGTCGCGGCCCTGATCCTCGCCGTCGGCCTCGTGCTCGCATCGGTCGCGCCCGACTTCGGCTTCTACCTCGTCGCCTGCGCCGTGGTGGGCCTCGGACAGGGCGTGTACTTCTCGGTCGAGCTGGTGCTGGCCACTCAGGTGCTGCCGGATCCCGACAACCCCGCCAAGGACCTCGGGATCCTGAAGATCGCCGACAACCTGCCCGTCACCATCGTCGCGGCCATCGCGCCCGCGCTGCTCGCGATCGGCGCGGGCGCCGCCGGCCCCAACTTCTCGGCGCTGTTCATCGCCGGCGCGCTGGCCGCCACGGCCGGCGGCCTCGTGATCCTCTTCGTCCGCGCCGCCCGCTGATCCTCGGGGATGGCCGCCCCACGCCGGGGCGGCCATCCCTTCCGCGCGACCTCGTCGCCTCCATCGAAAGCAGCACCATGACCTCCTTCCCCGCCGGCTTCCTCTGGGGCGTCGCCACCGCCGGCCATCAGAACGAGGGCGGCAACGTCCACTCCGACATGTGGTTCCTCGAGCAGATGGAGCCCACCCTGTTCCGCGAGCGCTCCGGTGACGCGTGCCGCGGCTACGACCTGTTCGAGAGCGACCAGGATCTGGTGGCGAGCCGCGGCCTGAACGCCCTGCGCTTCTCGGTCGAGTGGTCGCGCATCGAGCCCGAGCGCGGCATCGTCGAGCAGCGGGAGCTCGACCACTACGAGCGCGTCGTCGATGCGGCGCTCGAGCGCGGGCTCGCCCCTGTCGTCACCCTCAACCACTTCGCGGCTCCGCACTGGTTCTCGGCGGCCGGATCATGGCTCGCGCCGGATGCGGCGGAGCTGTTCGCCACGCAGGCCGACCGTGTGATGGGCCGCCTCGGCGACCGGATCTCCTCCCTCGTGACGATCAACGAGCCGAACCTCGAGCAGCTGCTGCAGGCGGGCGGCAAGCTCCCCCCGATAGCCGAGCAGATCAAGCAGGACATGCTCGCCGCGGCCGCGCGCGCGTCGGGGGGCACCCGATACTTCGCATCGAACGTCATCCCGGCCCACGCGCAGGCCGACTTCCAGGAGGCGTTCACGCGCGCCCACCGCGCGGCCGTCGCCGCGGTGAAGGCGCATCGAGGCGATCTGCCCGTGGGCGTCTCGATCGCGATCGCCGACGACGTCGCCCTCCCCGGAGGCGAGGGGCACCGCGATGCCCGCCGCGCCGCCGTCTACGACCACTGGCTCGATGTGGCGCGTGACGACGACTTCATCGGCGTGCAGAACTACGAGCGCTACGTCTTCGACGCCGCCGGTGAGGTCGCGTTGGAGGGGCCGCGCAACGGGATGGGCTCGGTAATCGAACCCGACGCCCTGGCAGGGGCGGTTCGCTACGCCCACGAGCGCTCGGGGGTGCCCGTGCTCGTGACCGAGCACGGCATCCAGACCGACGACGACGCCCAGCGCGCCGCATTCATTCCGGCGGCGCTCGCGGCTCTGGAGCGTGAGATCGCGGCCGGCACACCCGTGCTCGGCTACTGCCACTGGACGCTCATGGACAACTTCGAGTGGATCTTCGGGTACGGCCCGAAGCTCGGCCTGGTGGCGGTGGACCGCGAGACGTTCGCGCGCACGCCCAAGCCCAGCTTCGACGCCTACGCCGCGGTCGTGCGCGAGGCCCGGGCCGGCGCGGTCCGCTGAGCGCGGAAGAGAGGGGGGGGGGGCGCGGGCGGCCGCCGCCCCCCCGGGGGGGGCGCGGGCGCGCCGCGGG
>NZ_JAGFOA010000008.1:0-92090 GCF_017592545.1 Microbacterium stercoris | reverse complement strand
GGCGGGGGGGGGGGGGGCGGGGCGGGGGGGGGGGCGGGGGGGGGGGCGGGGGGGGGGGGGGGGGCCCCCCCCCCCCCCCCCCCCTCTCTGTATGCGGCCTCGGCCGCTCGGCGTCACGCGGTGACGCGCCTCGCGAATGCGATCGCCGGATCCATCACGGCGGCCGGATCGGCGACCCCGCGCCACAGGTGGCCCGCTCCGGGCACGAGCGTCAGCGTGCTCTCCGCCCCGCTGGACCGCAGCGCCTCATGCAGGGCGACACTCTGGGCCGGGGGCACGAGGTCGTCGGCGGCGCCGTGCGCGATGTGGAACGGCGGTGCCTCGGCATGGGCCTGCCGGGCCGGGCTCGCCGCGCGGGCCAGGGCGGTCCGCTCCGGGATGGGTCCTCCCACGAGCGACTCCTCGCGCGTCGGGCGGTCATGCTCCGGCCCGGGCGGCGGGAAGGCGAGCAGATCGGCGGGCCCGTACCAGGCCACCACCCCGCGCACACCGGATGCGCGATCGAGCCCGGCGAGCGCAGCGAGGTGTGCGCCGGCCGACTCACCCCACAGCACGATCCGCGTCTCGTCGAGGCCGTGCTCCGGTCCGTGTGCGCGCACCCAGGCGAGCGCCGCGCGCACGTCGTCGAGCTGCGCCGGGAAGATCGCCTCGCCCGTGAGCCGGTAGTCGATCGACGACACGGCGAAGCCTGCGGCGCGGATCCGGTCGAAGCCCTGCGCCTCCGGGAACGTGGGCACGAAGGTGCGACGGTCGCCGACGCGCCAGCCGCCTCCGTGCACGAACACGACGACCGGATGCGGTCCGTCGCCCTCCGGCCGCAGCACGTCGAGCGCGAGCGGCCGGAAGCCGGGCACGGCGGAGAACCGGATGTCGCGCAGCTCCGTCACGCGGTCAGTCCCACAGCTCGTAGCCGGGCACGAAGTTGACGTCGTGGAGGGCGCCCTGCTGCGCCATGAACTCGGGCGACGGGATGTGGAAGTCGGCGGGCTCGGGGATGCCGGCCGTGTCGGTCGGCTTCCCGACCGCGCGGAAGAAGTCGGAGAACCCGGCGCTCGTCACCCCGAAGATGCGGCCGGTCTTCACGATCCGGTACGAGTGGATGGTGTCCTTCGGCACATAGCCGAAGCCTCCCGCTTCGAGGATGCGGGTCTCGCGGAACCCGTTGCGGTCATCGAGCCAGAGCTGGATGGCGCCCTCCACCACGAAGAAGGTCTCGTGCGTGTGCGCGTGGAAGTGCGGCGGGACGGGTCGGCCGGGGGCGCCGTCGGTGAAGAAGGCGTCGAACTGACCCTCGGTCTGCGGCCTCGTCGTCACCAGGGTGAAGAGCTGGTCGAACATCACGAGCTTGTCGCCCTCGACCTGGTCGAGGAAGTAGGGGGCGGGGGTCGCGGGCAGCGCGGACACGATCTCGGTCACGGCAACCTCCTTATTGCGAGTGACGGCGGCACCGCGGTCGCGGGCCGTCTCCAGCCTCCTCGCGCCGGCCGCCGCCTTCCAGGACCGCTCCCCGAACGAGCATGAGGCGGAGCCTAAGATGGCTCTGTGAACGTCACGGCGGCGCAGGTGCGGTACTTCGTGGCGGTTGCCGACGAGCTGCACTTCGGCAGAGCGGCCGACCGGCTGCGGATCGCCGCCCCCTCGCTCAGCCAGCAGATCGCCCGGCTGGAGCGCGCGCTGGGCGCCCGGCTGTTCGAGCGCGACCCCCGCGGGGTGACCCTCACCGCGGCCGGTCGCGAGCTGCTGCCCCTGGCCCGCGAGGCCGAGCGCACCCATCGCGCCGTGGACAGATGGCGACCGGGTGGCGAGGCGCTGGCCGTGCTGCGGGTGGGCGTGGTCGCCGCGGGCGCGGGCGGCGTGACCACCCGCATCCTGCGTCAGGTGGTCGAGGGCGAGCCGCGGGTGCGCGTCGAGCTCGTGCGACTGGCGTTCTTCGAGGGCGCGCGGGCCCTGCGGCACGGCGACGTGGATCTGGTGATCGGGCCCGCCGAGGAGGCCTCCGGAGAGGGGATCGTCACCGAGCGCCTGGCCGACGAGACGCGGGTGCTCGTGGTGTCGGCGGATCACCCGCTCGCCTCGCGCTCGTCGGTCGCGATCGCCGACACCGACGAGCTCGGCTTCGTCACGATCGGCGACGTCCCGCCACCGGTGCGCGACTGGTGGCTCGTGGATCCGCGCCCCAGTGGGATCCGTCCGCGCGTCGTGGCGCGGGCGGATGGCGTCGAGGGCCTGATGGAACTGTGCGCGGCGGGCATCGGCGTCAACATCGCAGCGGCATCCGCCGAGACGCACTACCGGCGCGAGGACCTCGCGTTCGTGCCGATCGACGACATCCCACCCGCGCGGATCGACCTGTCCTGGCGTGCGGGGCCCGTCACCGCGCCCGTGGCGGCGTTCCTCGCCGTCGCCCGCCGCGTGCGCGACGCGGCCTGAACCTCAGAGCTGCTCGCGCAGCCAGCCCGCGGCCTCGGTGGCCCAGTAGGTCAGGATCGCGTCGGCCCCGGCCCGTCGGATCGACAGCAGCGACTCCAGGATCGCGCCGCGGCGATCGATCCAGCCGTTCGCGGCCGCCGCCTCGACCATCGAGTACTCGCCCGAGACCTGATAGGCCCACACCGGGATGTCGACGGACGCGCGCACGTCGGCGAGCACGTCGAGGTAGGGCAGCGCGGGCTTGACCATCACGATGTCGGCGCCCTCTTCGACGTCGAGCAGCGCCTCCTTGACGCCCTCGCGGCCGTTGCCGGGGTCGAGCTGGTACTGGCGCCGGTCGCCCTTGAGCTGCGAGTCGACGGCCTCGCGGAACGGGCCGTAGAAGGCCCCCGCGTACTTCGCCGAGTAGGCGAGGATCAGGGTGTCGACGAAGCCCTCGGCCTCGAGCGCGTCGCGGACCGCGGCCACCTGGCCGTCCATCATCCCCGACAGCCCGAGCAGGTGGGATCCCGCTCGCGCCTGAGCCAGCGCCATGTCGGTGTAGCGCTCGAGCGTGGCGTCGTTGTCGACGGTGCCGTCGGCTGCGAGAACACCGCAGTGGCCGTGGTCGGTGAACTCGTCGAGGCACAGGTCGGTCTGCACAACGAGCGCGTCGCCGACCTCCTCGACGACCGCGGCGGTGGCGACATTGAGGATGCCATCCGGATCCGTCGCGCCCGATCCGTTCGCATCGCGCACGGCGGGCACGCCGAACAGCATCACGCCGCCGACACCCGCTTCGGCCGCCGACACGGCGGCACGGCGCAGCGAGTCGAGAGTGTGCTGCTGCACGCCGGGCATCGACCCGATGTCGGCGGGGGCGGAGATGCCCTCCCGCACGAACATCGGCAGCACGAGCTGCGACGGCACGAGGTGCGTCTCGCGCACGAGGCGGCGCACCGCCGGCGACTGCCGGAGGCGGCGCGGGCGGTGAGTCGGGAAGCTCACGTCAGGCGCCCTGGACCGGGATGATGCCAGTGGGACCGGTGGTCGGCACGGCCAGCGCCTCGGGCGACGGCTCCGGCACCGGGATCGTCTCGAGCACCTCGACGAGCGACTCGACCGTCTGCTCGGGCGCGATGACCTGGATCGGCAGGTGGATCAGGTCGGCGTCATGCGCGGTGCGCGGGCCGATGGCGGCGATGATCGTCGTGTCGGCGATGCTCTGGAACTGCTCGCGCACCTGCTGGGCGACCGAACCCGAGGTGACGAGGATCGCGTTGATGCGACCCGAGGTCACATCGCGCACCACGCTCTCTCGGGCGGGCACGCCGATCGTGCGGTACGCGACGACGCTGGCGACGTCGTGACCCGCCTCGGCGAGCATGACCGACAGCACCGGCTTCGCGATCTCGCTGCGCAGCGCCAGGATGCGCTTGGGCGAGGTCTCGAGCGCGTTCAGCTGCTGGGCGACGCCGGCGGCCGAGTTGTCGTCCTCCGGCACGAGGTCGACCTTGTAGCCGACCGCGGTGAGGGCGGCGGCCGTGGTCTCGCCCACGGCGGCGACCTTCGTCGTCTCGGGGATCTTCGCCTGGTAGGCGGAGAGCACGTCGACGGTGGTGGCGCTGGTCAGCGTGAGCCAGTCGAACTTCCCCGCCGCGAGGTCGGCGAGGGCCGACTCGAGCGAGGCGGTGTCGTCGGTCGGCGCGAAGTTGATCATCGGCGCGATGACGGGGATCGCTCCCTTGGCACGCAGGTTCGCGGCGACCTGGTCGCCCCAGGGACCGCCGCGCGGCACAAGCACACGCCATCCGGTCAGAGGCTTACCCGGTCGAGAAGATGTTTCGAAATTCATAGGGGGGACTCTCGCGATACGAGGTCGGCCGCCCCACGTTCGAGCAGCCGACGAGCGATACCGTTGCCGATATCGCGAGCATGGTCGATTTGATCCACGCCGTCGGCAGCATCCGCTCCGTTGCCGCTGCCCTGCGGACGAATATACCCCTCACCGGGCGTGTCGATGGACACGTCCTCCGACAGCACCTCCTCGATGGCCCGCTCACCGGCAAGTCCGTACACGGAGGCGCGCACATGCACCCTGCCGCCGTCCAGACGGGCATGCACGCCGACCGGGGCGTGGCAGCCCGCTTCGATGCCCGCGAGCACCGCTCGCTCCACGGTCACTGCGAATCTCGTGGGAGCGTCGTCCAGCATCGCGATCGCCGCGAGGAGATCCGGATCGCCGTCCTCGAGGGTCTCGACCGCGAGCGCCCCCTGGCCGGCGGCCGTGGGCCAGCCGTCGAGGTCGCGGTTCTCGTAGACGAGCGGGCTGTCCGGGCGCAGACGCGCGAGGCCCGCAGCGGCCAGCACGATGGCGGTGAGCTCGCCGTCGACGACTCGCTGCATGCGGGAGTCGACGTTGCCGCGGAGGTCGTGGATCTCGAGATCGGGGCGCACGCGCAGCACCTGCGCGATGCGGCGCGGTGATCCGGTGCCGACGACCGACCCCTCGGGCAGGTTCTCGAGGGGCGTGCCGTCGGCGGTCAGGATCACGTCACGCGGATCAGCACGGAGCGGGTTCGCGGCGATCACGAAGCCCTCGGGCTGCGCCGTGGGCAGATCCTTGAGCGAGTGCACAAGCAGGTCGCACTCCCGGCGCTTGAGCGACTCGCGCAGGCTCGTCGCGAAGACGCCCGTGCCGCCGAGCTGCGACAGCGAGCCGCGGTTGGTGTCGCCCTCCGAGACGATCTCGACCAGCTCGACCGGGCGGCCGGAGACCTGCTCCAGGGCGCGCGCGACGTGGCTCGACTGGGTCATCGCCAGCGCACTGCGGCGGGTGCCCAGCCGGATCGGCTCGCCCGAGAGCACGGTCACGACAGGATCTCGGCGATCTCGGCGATCTCGATCCGGCGCCCCGTGAAGAAGGGCACCTCCTCGCGGACGTGGCGACGGGCCTCGGTGTACCGCAGCTCGCGCATCATGTCGACGAGGTCGGTGAGCTCATCTGCCTCCATCGGCAGCATCCACTCGTAGTCGCCGAGGGCGAAGGAGGCCATGGTGTTCGCGGTGACGTTGCGGAAGGCCGCGCCCTTCATGCCGTGGTCGCGCAGCATCGCGCTGCGCTCCTCCTCCGGCAGCAGGTACCACTCGTAGGAGCGCACGAACGGGTAGACCGTCAGCCAGCCCTTGGCCGGGATGCCGCGCATGTATCCGGGCACGTGACGCTTGTTGAACTCGGCGTCGCGGTGCACGGCCATGGCGTTCCACGTGGGAAGCAGCGGCGAGATGAGGCTCGTGCGGCGCAGGCGACGCACGGCCTTCTGCAGGTCCTCGGCGACGGGGCCGTGCAGCCAGACCATGAGGTCGGCGTCGGCGCGCAGTCCCGAGACGTCGTAGAAGCCGCGCACGGTCACGCCGCCCTCCGCGAGGAACGCGACGATGTTCTCGAGCTCGACGGCGTCGCCCTCGGAGAGGGGACGAGCCGGGTCGCGGCGCCACACCGCCCAGAGGCTGTAGTTGTCGCCGAGGGTCTCGGGCTCTGCGGACGCTGCGGAGGTGCCGTGGATCGAGTCAGCCATGCTTCCATCCTCTCTCTGCGCCAGGGCACGGCAAAACCGGCCCGGTCACGAGGAGGTCTCGTTTCGCGGGAGTTCTTCGACGTCGAGAGACGGACGGATCCGAGCCGGGTCCCGCCCCGCTCAGCGCGAGATCAGGCGGGCGAGGCCCCAGATGGCAGCGCCCACGGCGACGGCGATGCCGACGGCCGCGACGAGCGCGGTGGCGGGCTCCTTCTCCGCGAAGGCGCGGGCCTTGACGGAGGCGTCCGCGAGCTTCTCGGACGCCCGCGCGGGGATGTTGCCCTTGTACTCGATCGCGGCGAGCGCGGCCGAGAGCTCGGCGCGCGCGAGCAGCACGGGGTCGTCGATGCCGCTCGGCACGACGGTGCGCGGCGTGCGGCTGGAGTACACGGCCTCAGAACTCATTCGCGTACTCCTTCACGATGCTCACATCGGTCTTGGCGGCCTGGATGGGGCTCTCGCGCCTGCCGATCTTCTTGTAGAACACAAGGCCCGCGGCACCCGCCGCGATGGCCAGCAGCACCCCCACGCCCATCACGATGAGCGCCGACGCCCACACCGGCAGCCACAGCGACAGCAGCGCGGTGAGGAAGACGAGGAACATCGGGATGACCCAGGCGATGAAGAACAGCGCCACGAACATGAGGCCCGTGCCGATGCCCGCGTCGGTGGCGGTCTTGACGAGCCAGCCCTTGACCGCGTTGAACTCCGCGACGATCAGGTTCTTGACGAGCTGCGGGACGTCCTGGACGAGGGTGAGAAGGCTGTCGTCCGCACGATCTCGCAGCGGCGAGCGCACGGCCATCAGTCGCCGACCACCTTCTCGACGTCGGCCTCGGCGGCCTTCTTGACGTCATCCGCCGAGTTCCTCGCGGCCTTCAGGCCGGCGTCGAGCTTGGTGCCCGGCGTCTGCTGCTTGGACACGGCCTTGTAGACGCCCACCCCGGCGCTCCACACGGTGCGCGGCAGCGCGAGCGCGCTGGAGGTGGCGATGTCCTTGACCTTCTCGACCTGCGCCTGCACCGGGTCGAGGTTCCAGACCTTGAGGGCCTGGGTCTTGATCTGCTCGTAGCGCTCACGTCCGGCACGGCTGCCGAGCACGTAGCCCACACCCAGACCGATCACGAGTCCGAACTTGCCCCGCATGGGTTCTCCTCACGTCGCCGATGGTGGTTCGCAGTCCACGCTAGCGCCGTATGCCGAGCCGCGCATGCACTTGACAGAGTCGGACGCGTCCGCTTCCACCCCAAGCGGGCCCAGCCGCTCGCTGTCAGCGGAACAGCGCGGCGCGGCGGAGGCGGTCGGCCTCGGCCACCGCGTCGGGCACCACCTGGGCGAGGCCCGTGCCGGCCAGCCAGGCGCCGACGGCGCCAAGGGCGGGCACGGATCGGATCGCGTCGCGCGTCCTCGCGGTCTTCTCGCGGAGGCCGATGGTGGCGGCCGGCTGCGACTGCGTGAAGCGCTCGATCGCGAAGCCCGTGAGCTGGTCGCCCGTGAGCGGCACGCCCAGCAGGCGCGAGGCCTCTTCGAGCGCGAGGGCGGCGATCTCGTCGTCCGTCAGCCCGTCGGTCACGGGCGCCTCGCCCTGCGCACCGAACGAGACGCGCACCACGTGTCGGGCGCCGGCGGCCTCGCGCACCCACTCCCACTTCGCCGTGGCGTGCGTGAGCGCCTTGGCGCGGAACGACCCGGGCACCGTGAGCACTCCGGTGCCGCGCGGCGCGTCGTCCAGGGTCGGCGCGGCCAGCACCAGCGTCACGATGTGCACCACCGGCCCGGGCACGGCCGGCTCGGCGTCCAGGCCCTCGACGTGCGGAGCGAGCAGGCGGCGCGCCGCCGCCTCCTCGGTCGCGATGATCACCGCATCCGCCTCGATCACCGCCGGCTCGCCGTCGGAGGACGGAACGGACAGGATCCATCCGGATCCGTCGCGCTCGAGGGCCGAGACCGGGGTCGACAGGCGCACGTCCACGCCCGCGGCGACGAGCGCCTCCTCGAGCGCGTCGACGAGGCGGACCATGCCGCCGTCGATGCCCAGCACCGCGGATCCGGGCTTCTTGCCCGCGCGCGGCGCGGCGAGCTCGGCGACCGCGCCGGTGAGAGATCCCGTGCGGGTGAGCGCCGCGTTCAGCCCGGGGGCGGCGATGTCGGGGTCGATGTCGTCGGGGCGCGCGCTGTAGACGCCGCTCGTGACCGGGGCGACGAGACGGTCTAGCACCGCCGATCCGAGACGCGAGCGCACGAGCTTGCCGAGCGAGGTGGCGCGGCCGATGGTCAGCGGCGGCCGCAGGCGGTCGAGGTAGGCGCGCCACGCGCCACCCCACCCGATCACGCGCACAACGTCCTCGGCGAACGGGTTCGCGGGGATGCCCAGCACCCCGCCCTTCGGCAGCGGCGCCGCCTTGCCGCCCGGCAGCCCCGCGACCCACGCGCCGCCCGGCGCGGGGGCGACGACCGCCGATCCGAGGCCCAGCTCGTCGACCAGCGCGCGCACGTGGCCGCCGCGGGTGGCGAAGCTCTCGGCCCCGAGGTCGAGCGCGATGCCGTCGACCACTCCCCCGCGGATCGCGCCGCCGAGCGTGGACGACGCCTCGAGCAGCGTCACGGTCATGCCGAGCTTGGCGAACTCGCGAGCGGCGATGAGGCCGCCGATGCCGCCGCCGACCACCACGACGCGAGTGGATACGGCCTTGTCGTGCAGGTCGCCGACGCCGGGCAGATCGGTCATAAGAAGTCGCTCGCAGGCTGGGGCGTCACGATGCACGTCGCTCGCTCGAGGAGCGGACGCAGTGCCGACGCGATGGACATCAGAGGGAGTGGACGAGCTCGACGATGCGGGTGAGCACAGCCGGGTCGGTCTCCGGGGGCACGCCGTGTCCGAGGTTCACGATGTGCGCGCGGGCCGCACGTCCGCGCTCCACGACGTCGCGCACGTGGGCTTCGAGCACCTCCCAGGGGGCGCCGAGCAGGGCCGGGTCGATGTTGCCCTGCAGCGTCGTGTCGGGGCCGACCACCGCGGCGGCCTCGTCCAGCGGCAGGCGCCAGTCGACGCCCACGGCCGAGGCCGCGCCGTCCAGACGCATGTCGCCGAGGAAGGGTCCCGTGCCGACGCCGAAGTGGATGACGTCCACGGGCAGATCCTGGATCGCGGCCTTCGAGTGGGGCGCGACGAACTCGCGGTAGACGTCCGGCCGCAGCGAGCCCGCCCATGAGTCGAACAGCTGCACCGCGGCGGCGCCGGCCTCGATCTGCGTCTGGAGGAAGGCGCGCGAGACGCCCGAGAGCCAGCCGGCCAGGCGGTGCCAGGACTCGGGGTCGGCCTGCATCATGGCGCGGGCGCGCAGGTGCTCCTTGGAGGGACCGCCCTCGACGAGGTAGGCCGCGAGGGTGAAGGGCGCGCCGGCGAAGCCGATGAGCGGCCGGCCGCTCTGGTCGAGCTCGGCCACGGTGAGGCGCACGGCCTCGCGGATGGGGTCGCCCGCCGCGGCGACAGCCGCCGGGTCGATCGACGTGAGGCGTGCGACGTCGTCGGCCGTGCGGATGGGCGAGGCGAACACCGGGCCGCGGCCCGGCTCGATCTCGACCTCGACGCCCGCCAGGCGCAGCGGCACCACGATGTCACTGAAGAAGATGCCCGCGTCGACGCCGTGACGGCGCACCGGCTGCAGCGTGATCTCGGCCGCGAGATCCGGGGTCAGGCACGCGTCCAGCATGTGCGTTCCGACGCGCAGCTCCCGGTACTCGGGGAGCGAGCGCCCGGCCTGGCGCATGAACCAGATCGGCGCGGTGTCGGGGCGGTCCCCCCGCAGTGCACGGAGGAGAGGCGCGTTGGCGTCGGGCATAGATCCATCTCACCACGCGGGCCCCTTTGAAAGCCGTGAGATGACGGATCGGGCCCGGCCCGCGGATCCGCGGAGTCTCGACGTCGAAACAGTCGCGGCGGTGCTCAGGATCATTTCAGCCCTGCTCTTCGACGCGGCGTAGAATCCCAGTGTGCTGCTGTGTGTGTCCGCGAGTCATAAGACCGCGCCCTTCGACGTGCTCGAGCAGCTGTCCGCGCCCGGAGCCGAGAACATCGCGCCGCTCATCGCCCCCTCGGTCGACGGCGTGGTCGTGCTCTCGACCTGCAATCGCATCGAGGCGTACGTCGAGACCGAGACGGCCGATTCGGCCGAGGTCATCATCGACGCCATGAGCAAGGCCGCGGGCATCGACGCCGCCGAGTTCGCAGGGCGCTACACGGTCAAGACCGACGGCAAGGCCGCCGAGCACCTGTTCGCGGTCGCCGCGGGCCTCGAGTCGGTTGTCATCGGCGAGGGCGAGATCGGCGGCCAGGTGCGCCGTGCGCTCACCGACGCCCGCCATCAGGGCACCACCACCAGCGATCTCGAGCGGATGTTCCAGCGCGCCACCGAGACGCAGAAGGCCATCAAGAACGCCACGGCCCTGGGCCGCGCCGGCCGCTCGCTCGTGCGCCTCGCGCTCGAGCTGACCGACAGCCGTCTGGCCGACTGGACCACGCAGAAGGTGCTGCTCTTCGGCACCGGAATGTACGCCGCCGCCACGATCGCCGCCCTGCGCGACCGCGGTGTCACTGACATCACCGTGTACTCGAGCTCGGGCCGCGGCAAGATGTTCGGCGACAAGTACGGCATCGGGCACGTCACCAAGGCCGGCCTCGTCGCCGCCGCCACGGCGAGCGACATCCTCATCACCTGCACCAACTCGGATGAGCCGGTCGTCACCCCCGACACCGTCGCGGGCCTGGCGAAGCCGCTGTTCGTGATCGACCTGGGCCTTCCCCGCAACGTCGACCCCGCCACGGCCGACGTCGCCGGTGTCACGCTGCTCGACCTCGAGACCATCCGCGTGCACGCGCCCCTCGAGGAGCTGCAGGCCACCGACGCCGCCCGCGCCATGGTGAAGGACGCCGCCGCGCGCTTCGCCGACGTGCGCCGCAGCCGCGGGGCCCAGCCCGCCATCGTCGCCCTGCGGCAGCACGCCTTCGGGCTGCTCGAGGACGAGATCGCGCGTCACCCCGAATCGGAGGGGGCCCTGCGCCACCTCGTGGGCAGGCTGCTGCACACCCCCACCACCCGCGCCGCCGACTACGCGATGCAGGGCCGTGCCGACGAGGTGTTCGCGGCGATCGAGACGCTGTTCGGCGTCGACGCGCGCCCGACGCTGCCCGAGGGCACCGTCCAGCCGGCGCCCGTCGAGGTCGCCTGCCCCGTGACCGGGGCCATCGCCACGCGCTGAGCCCGCGGCGTCACTCCCGCGGAGGGACCTCCCGCGGCGCGATCTGTCGCACAACCGGGTGCAGACCCGTGTGCCCCTCGCGCTCGGCCGCGGCCTCCGCGATCCCGCGCCGCGCGGCGAAGGGGGCAGCGTCACACCCGAGTGGCTGGCCCTCTGACCGCACGAAGAACCAGGGCAGCAGCGCTCAAGTTGAAGCGAACACAAGCGAGGGCGAGCCTGCTCGAGGAGAGCAGACGGCTGACACACTGGAATCATGGCCCTTCACATCACGGGAGACACCGCCGCCGACGCGCTGCTGACCGACAACCCGCTGGCCCTGCTCATCGGGATGCTGCTGGATCAGCAGATCGCGATGGAGACGGCGTTCACGGGACCGGCGAAGATCCGGGAGCGGATCGGATCCGTCGATGCCGCCACGATCGCGGATTACGACCCCGAGGCATTCGCGGAGGTCTTCTCTCGCACGCCCGCCGTGCATCGCTTCCCCGGATCGATGGCCGGCCGGGTGCAGACGCTGTGCCGCACGCTCGTCGACGACTGGGACGGCGACGCCGCCGCCCTGTGGACCCGCGGCGAGCCCGACGGCAAGCAGGTGCTCACGCGCCTCAAGGCCCTGCCGGGCTTCGGTGATCAGAAGGCCCGGATCTTCCTGGCGCTGCTTGGCAAGCAGTGCGGCTTCGAGGGATCCGGATGGCGCGAGGCCGCCGGCGCCTACGGCGAGGAGGGCTCGTTCCGCTCCGTCGCCGACATCACGAGCCCCGAGACGCTGGCACGCGTGCGAGAGAACAAGCGCGCCGCGAAGGCCGCGGCGAAGGGCTGACCGTGCGACCCGGTGACGGCGACCTCGGTGCCTTCCTCTCCGGGGTGACGCCCGCGCAGCGGCGCACCGACGCAGAGACGGTCATCGACCTCATGCGGGAGGTCTCCGGCCGCGAGCCGCGGCTGTGGGGGTCGATCGTGGGCTTCGGCTCGTGCCACTACGTGTACCCCACGGGCACCGAGGGCGACGTGCCCGTGCTGTCGTTCGCGCCCCGCAAGGCCGCAACGACGCTCTATCTCTCGCCCTTCGCCGGCGAGTACCCCGAGCTGCTGGCCGCGCTCGGGCCGCACACAACCAGTGTGGCGTGCCTCTACATCAAGAAGCTCGCGGAGGTGGATCTTGACGTGCTGCGTGCGCTGCTCCGGCGCTCGCTCGCGTGGGTCGAGGCCGGCGGCGACGAGCGCATGCGGATCACCGTCACCGGCTGATCCGCGGGTCGGCGGCCGTCAGCAGATGCGGTACATACGACGCACGGTCAGTTCGGCCGTGTCGGCGTCGCGCACAACGACCGCCGCGCGCAGCATGTCGCGGTGCGCCCGGATCGGATCGACGAACTCCGCGATGGCGGCCACGTTGCGCAGGCGCGCGAGCAGGTACTGCACGTCGCGGCGCCGCTCCATGACCTCGTTGCCCGAGTTCTCGAGCGCGAACGCGAGCGCCGCCTGGCAGGAGTCGATGACGGCCTCGGGCTCGCTCGCCTCGCAGAGCTCGTCGAGCAGCTCGATCAGGCGCTGGTGCGTGGCCAGGTCCATACGGCGCAGCGCCATCTGCATCGCGCCGCCGTAGAGCATCCCCCCGAACTCGATGCCGTCGGCGATGCGCTTCTCGGTGAACACCGTGACCCGGGTGTAGCGCGAGGCGGCGGTCTCGACGAGCCCCGTGCGCTCCAGTCGCTGCAGCGCCTCGCGCACCGGCATCCGCGACACGCCCAGCTGGGCGGCGAGGTCGGCGTCGCGCAGCACCGCGCCGGGCTCCAGCGCTCCCGCGACGATGGCCTCCGCGATGCGCTCGAAGGCGAGATCGGACAGGCGGGGTCCGCGGTTGGAGAGGGGGGTGGTGAAGGCGATCGACATCGTCATCGGGTCCGTTCGGGCGTGCGGGAAGGACTTCCCTGCCCCACCCCAGTTTACGTGAGGGGGCGAAGGATCCGGCCACAAAGCGATCAATGCGCGTGCGAACGACGAAGGCCGGACCCCGAGGGATCCGGCCTTTGTGCGAACGGTCGCAGTCGCGGGGTCAGGCGCCGCGCAGTCGCTCCGCGAGGTAGGCGTTCAGGCCCTCGAGCGGCACACGCTCCTGGGCCATGGTGTCGCGGTCGCGGACGGTGACCGCGTTGTCGTCGAGCGAGTCGAAGTCGACGGTCACGCACAGCGGCGTGCCGATCTCGTCCTGACGGCGGTAGCGGCGGCCGATGGCGCCGGCGTCGTCGAAGTCGACGTTCCACTGCTGGCGCAGGGTGTCGGCCACCTCGCGAGCCAGCGGCGACAGGCGCTCGTTGCGCGACAGCGGCAGCACGGCGACCTTGACGGGCGCGAGGCGCGGGTCCAGACGCAGCACCGTGCGGGTGTCGGTGCCGCCCTTGGCGTTCGGCACCTCCTCCTCCTCGTAGGCGTCGATGAGGAAGGCCATCATCGAGCGCGTGAGGCCGAACGACGGCTCGATCACGTACGGCACGTACTTCTCGCCCGACGCCTGGTCGAAGTACTCGAGCTTGCTGCCCGAGTGCTCGATGTGGTTCGTGAGGTCGAAGTCGGTGCGGTTGGCGACACCCATGAGCTCGCCCCAGCCCTTGCCCGGGAAGCCGAAGTCGTACTCGAAGTCGATCGTGCGATCGGAGTAGTGCGCGCGCTCGCCATCCGGGATGTCCAGCTTGCGCATGTTCTGCGGGTCGATGCCGAGGTCGATGAACCAGTTCCAGCACGCGTCGACCCAGTGCTCGAACCACTCGGCGGCCTCGGCCGGCGGCACGAAGAACTCGATCTCCATCTGCTCGAACTCGCGCGTGCGGAAGATGAAGTTGCCGGGCGTGATCTCGTTGCGGAAGGCCTTGCCGACCTGGCCGACACCGAACGGCGGCTTCTTGCGCGAGGCGGTGAGCACGTTCGAGAAGTTCACGAAGATGCCCTGGGCCGTCTCGGGACGCAGGTAGAAGAGCGACGACTCGTCGTCGACGACGCCGAGGAAGGTCTTCACAAGACCCGAGAACGACTTCGGCTCGGTCCACTGGCCGCGGGTGCCGCAGTCGGGGCAGACGATGTCGGCCATGCCGTTCCCGGGCTGGCGGCCCTTCTTCGCCTCGAAGGCCTCGAGCAGGTGGTCCTCGCGGTGACGCTTGTGGCACTGCAGGCACTCGACCAGCGGGTCGGTGAAGGTCGCGACGTGGCCCGAGGCCTCCCACACCTTCGAGGGCAGGATGATCGACGAGTCGAGGCCCACCATGTCGCCGCGGCCGCGCACGAACGTCTGCCACCACTGCCGGCGGATGTTCTCCTTCAGCTCCGTGCCGAGGGGGCCGTAGTCCCATGCGGAGCGCGATCCGCCGTAGATCTCTCCTGCCTGGAAGACGAACCCGCGGTGGCGGGCGAGGCTGATGACCTTGTCGAGGCGGGAGGGTTCGGCCATGGTGGCTCCAATGGTCGGGAGGAACGGGTGAGAGGCGCGCGCGGGCACACGCGCGCGGATGGGAACAATCTTAGGCGCGAGGCGCCGTGAGGATCGCCGGGCGGATCCGATCCTTATGGCAGGGTGACGAGATGCCGACTTCGCACGAGATCACGAGTTTCTCCGACGCGCCGGCCCCGCCCGGCGAGACCCCGTGGGTGGCCGGATACGAGACGCGCGAGGGCGATATCGAGATCGCCGAGCCGGATCCGTCGTGGCCCGCCTCGTACGAGCGGGTCGCCGAGATCGTGCGATCGGCGCTCGGGGCGCGGGTGCTGCAGCTCGAGCACGTGGGCTCGACGTCGGTGCCGGGCCTGCCTGCGAAGCCGATCATCGACGTCGACTTGATCGTGGCGGATCCGGCCGACGAAGCCGGATGGCTGCCGCCGCTGCGGGACGTGGGGTTCATCCACACCGTGCGCGAGCCCTGGTGGCAGGAGCACCGCTGCCTCAAGCTGCCGGATCCGCAGGCGAACCTGCACGTCTGGGGACCCTCGGCCGCGGAGCCGTGGAAGCACCGCATCTTCCGCGATCACCTGCGCCGCGACGAGGCCGACCGCCTGCTCTACGCCGCGGTGAAGCGCGCGTCGGCCGCGGACGCGAACAGCCGCGGCGAGACCGTGATGCAGTACAACGCCCGCAAGCAGGCGGTGATCCGCGAGATCTACACGCGCGCTTTCAGCGCCGCGGGGCTGCCTGTCTGACTACTCGAGCCACTCGGTCTCGAACCGCGGCGCGGCATGGATGTGCACGCCTTCGTAGGGCTCCGGACCGATCACCTCGAACTGGTGCGGCGTGTGCGCCGGCGCGACGAGGATCTGCCCGCCGGCCGCCTCGATGCGCTCGTCTCCGACCGTGAACAGGGCCCGCCCCGACCGCACGAGGAAGGTCTCGTCGTAGGGGTGGCGGTGCAGGCGCACGCGGAAACCGGGGGCGGTGTCGCGCTGGAAGATCACCGACACGGACGAGCCGAACAGGTAGCCCTCGAGATCGCCGCCCGCGAGATCCTTCTGGTCGATCAGCTGGATGCTCATGCCCGCCATCCTGCCGCGCGCAGCGCGCGGCGTCACGGGTGGTCGCGGATCAGTAGCGCGCGCTGAACGCGCCGTCGACGTTCAGGAGCTGGCCGCTGATCCAGCGGCCCTCCGGCGAGAGCAGGAACGACGTGACGCCGGCGATGTCGCGCGGCGTGCCCGCGCGACCGAGCGGCTGCATCGCGAGCAGGTGCTCGCGGGTGGCGGCGTCCATCCATCCGGTGTCGATCGGTCCGGGGTTGACGACGTTCGCCGAGATGCCACGCGGGCCCAGCTCGCGAGCGGCGGAGATGACGATGCGGTCGAGGGCGCCCTTGGAGGATCCGTAGGGCAGATTGCCCGTGACGTGATCGCTCGTGAACGCGACGATCGCACCGCCATCGGGACCGATCCGGCGCGCGAACTCCGCGATCATCAGCAGGGTCGCTCGCGCGTTCACGGCGATGTGCCGGTCGAAGCTCTCGGCCGTGGTGTCGAGGATGCCCGACTCGATGCCGTGCGCGTGACTCAGCACCATCGCGTCGAGGGATCCGTGATCGCCGGTGATGCGCTCGATCAGGGCCGTGGGCTCGGTGGCGCTGGAGAGGTCGCAGGGGTAGTCGCCGCCGTCGAGCTCGCTCGTGACGACGTCCCACCCGTCGGCACGCAGGCGCGGCACGATGCCCGCACCGATCGAGTTCGCGCGGCCGGCTCCGGTGACGAGGACGAGGGGCATGCCGGGAGCCTATCGCCGGGGGTGGCGCGGCGCGGTCGGGCGGGCGCGGGGCGGGGGGCGCGGTCGGGCGGGGCGCGGGGCGTGTACCCCGCGGAGGCACATCCTTCCCGTGAGAACACACGCTGCCGGATGCGCGCTCACGCGCGGGATGTGGCCCCGCAGGGCGCGATGTGCGCCCGAGGTGCGGGACGGGGCCGGGCGCACCTTCACCTTCGGCGCGGATGGTGGCAGGGTGTCTCGCGTGCATCACGACGAGGTTCCGAGCGACCTGTGGACGGAGCGCCAGGCCGAGGGGTACGACGACCCCGACGATCCGCGGTTCTCGCCGCAGCTGCTCGAGCGCACCACCCGCTTCCTGGCCGAGCTCGCCGAGGGCGGCCGCGCCCTCGAGTTCGCGATCGGGACGGGCCGGGTCGCCATCCCGCTGCAGCAGCGCGGGGTGGAGGTGTCGGGCATCGAGTACTCGCCGGCGATGGCCGATCGACTGCGACGCAAGACCACGGAGATCCCGGTGGTGATCGGCGACATGGCGACGACCCGGGTCGACGGCGAGTTCTCGCTCGTCTACCTCGTCTTCAACACGATCGGCAACCTCTACACGCAGGAGGCGCAGGTCGCGTGCTTCCGCAACGCGGCCCGCCACCTGCGGCCGGGCGGCCGATTTGTGGTGGAGGTGGGTGTGCCCGGTCTGCGGCGTCTGCCTCCCGGTCAAGACGCCGTGCCGTTCGCGGTGACGGAGCAGCACCTGGGCTTCGACACCTACGACCTCGTGACGCAGCGCGCGGTCTCGCACCATTACGCGCGCCAGGAGGACGGAAGCTATCGCTACTCGCCGCACAACTTCCGCTACGTCTGGCCGTCAGAGCTGGATCTGATGGCCCAGCTCGCCGGCTTCGCACCAGAGGCCCGCTACGCCGACTGGGATCGCGCGCCCTTCACGGCGGACAGCGACTCGCACGTCTCGGTCTGGCGCCTGCCCGGCTGACGCTCAGCCGATCAGCCCCAGGGCGAGTGGCCCTCCCCCGCGCGCAGCGGACGCAGCGTCGACGGCGGCCACGGCAGCTCGTGCAGGTCGTGGGGAACGTCGATCGCGCCCCAGTCCTCGGTCTTCACCACCACGCGCCCCGGCCCGTCTGCGGACGGAGGCGAGACGTCCACCACACGCACGCGGATCGGATCCTGACCCGCCCGCTCCAGCATGTACGGTTCGGCGAGCCAGCCGAGACCACGCGCCTCGAGCGCCTCCTCGGCCTCGACCCAGTCGAGCTGGTCGCTCACGTCGGCGCCGAACAGGTCGACGGCCACGAATCCCTCGCCCTCCGGACGGATCCACCCGACGAGTTCGCGGTCGAGACCGCGGCGATGCGGGATCCAGTCAGGGTCGAGCTCAGCGGCAGTCGTCATCCTCCATCGATACACCACGCCCGCCGCGGGGCACATCCCGCACCCCGGGGCCACATCCCGAGCGCGAGCGCACATCCGAGATGGTGTGATCTCACGGGGAGGATGTGGCTCCGCGGACAGACGCGGACGGCGCCGGCCCGCGCGGGATCAGGCGCGCACGAAGAGGTAGCCGCGCTCGGCGTCGAAGCCCGCGATGCGCAGGCCCTTCGCGAGCTCGGTCTCAAGGGATGCGCGGATGCGGCGCCGCCACTCGTGCGCGGCGGCCTGGTCGGTCACGCGCAGCGACTCGATGTCGTTCGGGATGGCGACGGTGCTGACGACGTCGTCCTCGGCGGGCGGCGTGGCGAGATCGGCGAGGGCCCACTCCACGTCGAGGCGGTCGGACTCGTCGCCCGCGTCGCCGCCTCCCCACAGTCCGTACTGGTTCTCGACATAGCCGGTCACGCGCGCGCCGAGCACGGTGAGGAAGAAGTGCGCGTTGCGGGCCACGAGCGGATCGAAGGTCCAGGTGATGTTGCCGACCTCGCGCGAGAACGCCCACTGGCGCTGGTGCTCCTTGAGTTCGCGGCCCCAGCCGCGGCCGCGGTACTCGGGCAGCAGCGCCGTGATGTGCGAGTGCATCGTGCGGCGAGCCGGGGCGCCGAAGAAGGCGATCGACGCGCCGACCATGACCTCCTCGTCGCCCTCGCCGTCGAACAGGCCCACCACGTAGTTGCCCGACTGCTGCAGCGCGCGCAGAGTGCCGGCGTCGATCGTGCGCTCCGACCGCCGCAGCTCGTCGAACAGATCCTGCGCGGCGATGATCAGCTCTACGGTGTCCAGGTCGCGGATGGTTCGCATGTCGCTAGTCTGCCCGCATCCGGCGGCGGCGCGTCAGGAATCCGCTCACTTCGTCGCCCGCGCAGCCTCGGCGTTGTGGTCAGAACACGCCGCGAGCCCCGGGGAGAAGGCGGCGATTCCTGACCGGCAGCGCGGGGCTCCGCCCCCGTTCGCTGCGCCGTGCCAGCCTGGTCGGGTGCAGCAGCGCATCGAGCAGATGGCGGAAGACCTCCTCGGCGTGCCCGGGATCGTGGGGGTCACGCTGGGCGGCAGCCGCGCGCGCGGCACGCACCGCCTCGACTCCGACTGGGACCTCGGCCTCTACTACCGCGGCGAGCTGGACGTGGCTGCGCTGCAGGCGCTCGCCGGCCCAGGTGTCGAGGTCGCAGCCCCCGGCGACTGGGGACCGTGGGTGGATGGCGGTGCCTGGCTGCGGGTGGACGGCGTCGCGGTCGATTGGATCCTGCGCGACCTCGACCGCGTCGAGCGGATCTGGGCGGGTTGCCGCGTCGGCCGCTACGAGGTGGCGGTGCAGGCTGGCCATCCGCTCGGGTTCTGGTCGCCCTGCTACGCCGGCGAGCTCGCCCTCGCGAAGGTGATCGCGGATCCGTCCGGAGCGCTCGCGACCCTGCGTGAGCAGATGACGGAGTATCCAGAAGCCCTGCGCCGCGCGCTGATCAGCGCGGCGTGGGAGGCGGAGTTCCTTGCGCACAACGCCACCAAGGGCGCTTCGCGTGCCGACTCGCTCTACGTGAGCCTCTGCACCTCGCGAGCGATCGGGATCCTGACCCAGGCGCTGCATGCCCACGCGCGGCGCTGGCTGCTCAACGAGAAGGGGGCGCTCGAGGCGTCCGAGGCGCTGCCCGCCGCACCCGCCGACTTCGGAGCGCGGGCGCGTCGTTTCACGGGCGCCACGGGGAGGACGCCGGATGAGCTGCGCGCCACGGTCTCCGCGCTGCTCGCGCTGGTCGAGGAGACGCGGGCGGCGCTGGCCGACTGACGCGCGCCGCCCGCTCGCTCGTTGAGCGAGCGAGGAACGAGCGAGTCGAAACGCCCCAAACCCCGCGCGAAGTTCGGGCCGTTGGGGGCGTCGCGCGCGCGCTCCCTCACCCCCGCTCGTTGAGCGAGCGAGGAACGAGCGAGTCGAAACGCCCCAAGCCCTGCGCGAAGTCCGGGCCGTTTCGACTCGCTGGCGCTCAACGAACAACCCGGGGAGGGACGCCCCAAGCCCCGCGCGAAGGCCGGGCCGTTTCGACTCGCTGGCGCTCGCTCAACGAACAACCGGCGGGGGACGCCCGAGCCCTGCGCGAGGCCCTGCGCTCGCTCAACGGACGGGGAGGGGTCAGGCCTGCGGGTGCCAGGGGTCGTCGGGGGCATCCCAGCGCTCGGCCGGCACGGCGGGGAGCGGGCGCGGGGGGCGCGAGCGGATGACCAGGCCGACGCCGAAGGCCGCGAGCGACAGCGCGACGACCACCACGATCGTCGCGATCCAGTCCGGATCCGTGGTGAACGACGCCGTGCCCACGGGCCATTCGCAGCGCACGCCGAGCGGGATCCAGGTGAACGTGCCGGTGGGCGCGCCGGCCTGGTCGACGTCGGCACGGCAGCCGCGCGCGAACTCGCCCGCGCCCGCGGAGATCCAGGTGGTCGCGATCATCGCGACGGCCAGGACGGATCCGCCGATCCCGAGCACAAGGCCCGCGCGTCTGCTCGACACACGGGCGCCGGGCAGCACGATCGGCGCGGCCAGCAGCGCCGTGGCGGCGAGCCAGAACGGCCCGCCGATGGCGAGGTAGACACCGACCGCCACAACGAGGGCGATCGCGCCGAAGTACACAAGGCCCCCGAAGCCGGCCTCGGGGAAGGATCCGATGATCGGCAGCAGCAGCGCGACGGCGGCCGCCGCGCACACGCCGATGACCGCGGCCGACAGCGCCAGCCCCGACACGTCGCGCGCACGGCGATGCGTGAGGATCGTGAGCCACACGGCGCCGAACAGGGCGACCGGTCCGCCCGCCGCGAGCAGCGAGAGCCCGTACGGCTTGCCCGGAGCGAGCACGAAGACCGCGGCGAGCGCCACGACCAGCGGCGCGAAGAACACCACGCCGGCGAAGCCGATCGCGCGGCCCCAGGTGGTGCTCGGCGCGCGGCTCATGCGCTCATCCTGCCGGACCGGCGGCCCGCACCGCAGCGCCGCCGTCTGGCGACGGAGCCGATAGGCGCGCAGACTGGGCGACATGTCTCTGCGACTGGCGGCGGTGAGCTTCGAGGTCGCGGATGCGCGCACGGCCGGATGCTTCTGGGCGGGGTTGCTCGGCCGCACCGCGGTCGACGAACCCGGGGGCGTGCGGGTGCCGGGCAGCAGCACGCAGGTCGGGCTGCGCTTCGTCGAGTCGGCAGCGCGGGATGCCGCGCCCGATCGCCTGCACCTGCATGTGACGAGCGCGACGGTCGAGGATCAGCGGCGCGCGCTCGAGACGGCCCTGCGGCTCGGAGGCCGCCTGCGGGGCGCCCACCCGCCGGCGCCGGGGCGCATCCTGTACCTGTCGGATCCCGCGGGGTACGACCTCTGCCTGATCGAGCCGGGCAACCGCTACCTCGAGCACTGCGGTCCCCTCGGCGAGGTGACGTGCGACGGATCGCGGGCGGGCGGCGCGTTCTGGCGCGATGCGCTCGGCTGGAGCGTCGTCTGGGATGAGGGCGAGCAGCTCGCCATCCAGTCGCCCGGGGGCGGCACGAAGATCGCGTGGGACGGCGAGGACTCCCCCGACGACCTCGGCGGCACGCGCCAGTGCTTCGACCTCGAAGCGGCCGACCCTGCGCGGGAGGCCGCGCGCCTCGTCACCCTCGGCGCTCGGCTCGCGGGCGAGCGCGATGGCGCGCTCTGGCTGACGGATCCCGACGGGGGCGAGTTCTCGATCCGGCGCGGGTGATCCGGATCAGACGTGGCGGAGCTCGGCCTCGATGGCGGCCGTGGTGCGCAGCAGCGCCGGCAGGTGCACGTCGCGCAGGGTCTCGACCGGCACGAGGCTGGATGACGTGGGGATGTTGACGGCTGCGACCACCCGTCCGTCGCGGCCGTGGATGGGGGCCGCGACCGAGCGCAGTCCGGGCTCGAGGCCCGCTTCGACGATGGCCCAGCCCTGCGCCGCGATGTCGGCATAGGCCGGATCGCCGGCGGCGGCCAGCAGCACGCGTCCCATGCTCGTGTCGGCGGCGGGGAAGCGCGTGCCGATCTGGATGCCGACGCTGAGGATGCGCCGCACGGGAACGCGCGCGACGTAGACGATGTCGGATCCGTCCAGCACGGCCGCCGAGACGCTCTCGCCGACCTCGTGGGAGAGCCGCTCGAGGTGCGGCTGCGCGATCTCGGGCAGCGACAGGGCGGAGAGGTAGCTGAAGCCCAGCTCGAGCACGCGGGGGGTGAGCTCGAAGTCGCGGCCGTGGCTGCG
Source organism: Microbacterium stercoris (assembly GCF_017592545.1). GTDB lineage: Bacteria > Actinomycetota > Actinomycetes > Actinomycetales > Microbacteriaceae > Microbacterium > Microbacterium stercoris. The sequence goes on along the minus strand of NZ_JAGFOA010000008.1, from coordinate 69,939 downwards.
CACATAGCCGAGCTGCTCGAGCGTGAGCAGGAACCGGCGCGCAGCGGCCCGCGTCACCTCGGCGCGGGCCGCGACCTCGCTCAGCGTGAGGCGCGGATGCTCCGCGTCGAACGCCCGGATCACCGCCAGCCCACGCGCGAACGACTGAACGAACTCGCGGGCGTCAGGCTCGCGGGGCTCAGGCTCGCGCGGCTCAGGCTCGCGCGGCTCAGGCTCGCGCGGCTCGGGCTCGCGGGGGTGGGGCTCGCGGGGCTCAGGCTCGCGCGGCTCGGGCTCGCGGGAGTGGGGCTCGGTCATGGGTCCCCTCGGGGGTGTTGTGGGTGCGGGTGCGGCGTGCGGGCGGGCGTTGACTAGTCGCGCGCGGCGTGACTAGTCCAGGCTGGACTAGTAGTCCCGCGGAGGACTAGTCAACGCCACCCGGCAGGTGGCCCGCGCTACCGCTCGAGCACCACGGCCAGGCCCTGACCGACGCCGATGCAGGCGGCGGCGACCGCGACACCGCCGCCGCGCCGCGCCAGCTCGTGGGCGGCGTGGCCGATGACACGGCCACCCGAGGCGCCGAGCGGGTGGCCGATCGCCAGCGCACCGCCGTGGATGTTCACGATCGCCGGATCGATGCCCCAGCCCTGCACGTCGGCGAGCACCTGCGAGGCGAAGGCCTCGTTGAGCTCGACCACATCGACGTCCGCCCAGGTGCGGCCGGCGCGGGCGAGCGCCTTGTTCGCGGCCTCGATCGGTGCGAGCGGGAACAGGTCGGGGTCGTTGCCGTGAACCGCGCGCCCCGCAATGCGGGCGAGCGGCTCGGCGTCGAGCGCGCCCTCGGCGCCCAGCAGCACGGCCGAGGCGCCGTCGTTGATCGGCGACGAGTTGCCCGCGGTGACGGTGCCCTCGCCCGCGGGGCCGAACAGCGGCTGCAGCCCGGCGAGCTTCTCGGGGGTCGAGCCGTCGCGGATGCCCTCGTCGCGCCCGAGCTCATGCCCCGGCACCTGCACGATCTCGCCGTCGTAGACGCCCGCCGCCCAGGCCTCGGCGGCGAGGCGGTGCGAGCGCGCGGCGAACTCATCCTGCTGCTCGCGCGTGATGCCCGACAGCTGCGCGACCCTCTCGGCCGACTGTCCGTTCGAGATGGTCCAGTGCGTGGGCATCGCGCGGTTGGTCATGCGCCAGCCGATCGACGTGTTCCACAGGGTCTGGTTGCCGACCGCCGGCCAGGGCTTGGCCGACTTCTCGACGATGAAGGGCGCGCGGCTCATCGACTCGGCGCCGCCCGCGAGCACAAGCTCGGCGTCACCCGTCTCGATCGCGCGAGCGCCCTGGATGACCGCCTCGATGCTCGACGCGCAGAGGCGATTCACGGTCACGCCGGTCACCGTCGTGGGGAACCCCGCGAGCAGCGCCGCCATGCGCGCGACATTGCGGTTGTCCTCGCCCGCCTGGTTCGCGGCTCCGAAGATGACATCGGAGATGCGATCCGGATCCGTCCCGGTGCGCTCGATCGTCGCCCTCATCACCAGCGCGGCGAGATCGTCGGGGCGCACCCCGGAGAGGGCCCCGCCCGCGCGGCCGAACGGGGTGCGGACGGCATCGTAGATATAGGTGCTGCTCATGCTGTGGCTCCTTGATTCGTTCGGGGGTGGGGCGTCTCGACTCGCTTCGCTCGCTCGACGAGCGGGGCGGGGGGTCAGCGCAGGGTGAGGCCCGTCAGCGCTTCGAGTCCCTCGATGGTGTTGTCGCCGAAGAGCTCGCGCACGCGGAAGCCGCCGTCTGCGACATCGAACACCGCGTGATCCGTGTAGACGCGCGTGACGCATCCGACTCCCGTGAGCGGATAGGTGCACGAGTCCACGAGCTTCGACTCGCCCTGCTTGGTGAGCAGGTCGGTCATCACGAACACCTGCTTGGCGCCGATCGCGAGATCCATCGCGCCGCCGACGGCGGGGATCGCGCCGGGCGCTCCGGTCGACCAGTTGGCCAGGTCGCCCGTCTGCGAGACCTGGAACGCTCCGAGCACGCACACGTCGAGGTGGCCGCCGCGCATCATCGCGAAGGAGTCGGCGTGGTGGAAGTACGCGGCCCCGGGTTGAGCGGTGACGGGCTGCTTCCCGGCGTTGATGAGATCCGGATCGATCCGGCCCGCCTCGGGCGCCTCGCCCATGCCGAGCAGCCCGTTCTCGGTATGCAGGATGATCTCCTGATCGTCCGGCAGGAAGTTGGCGACGAGCGTCGGGGCGCCGATGCCGAGGTTGACGTAGGAGCCCTCGGCGATGTCCGCGGCGATGCGCTGGGCGAGCTCGTTTCGAGTGAGGGTGGTCATGCGGAAGCCTCCAGGGGTCGTCCTTCGATGTCGACGCCGCCGACGAACGCGCCGTCCTGCAGCCAGCCCCGCGATCCGACGGCGACAACGCGGTCGACGAAGATGCCGGGGGTCACGACCGACTCGGGGTCCAGATCGCCGAGGGGCACGACCTCGTCGACCTGCACGATCGTCGTGGCCGCCGCCGTCGCCATGATCGGGCCGAAGTTGCGGGCCGTCTCGCGATAGACGAGGTTGCCCCAGCGGTCGCCCCGGAACGCGCTGATCAGGGCGAAGTCGGCCCGGATCGGATACTCGAGCACGTAACGACGGCCCTCGATCTCGCGCTCCTCCTTGCCCTCGGCGAGCTGCGTGCCGACGCCCGTGGGCGAGAAGAACGCGCCGATGCCGGCACCGGCGGCGCGGATGCGCTCGGCGAGGTTGCCCTGCGGCACCAGCTCGAGCTCGATCTCGCCGGCCCGGTACAGACCGTCGAACACCCACGAATCGCTCTGCCGCGGGAACGAGCAGATGATCTTGCGCACGCGCTTCGCCGCGAGCAGCGCGGCCAGCCCCGTGTCGCCGTTGCCGGCGTTGTTGTTCACGATCGTGAGGTCGCTCGCGCCGTGCGCGATGAGCGCGCCGATCAGCTCGACCGGCTGCCCTGCGCGCCCGAAGCCGCCGATCATGACGGTGGCGCCATCCTGGATCCCCGCGACCGCGTCCTCCACGCTCGCGACGGTCTTGTCGATCATCCGGCCTCCCTGCCTTCTGTTCGCCCTGCGAACATCGGTTCGCATCTCGCACAAGTCTACCGCGGACGCCCCGGATCCGGCACCCCTCCGGGCCCCGCCGTGCCCCAATCCGCCCCCAAACGCCGGACCACAGCGGCGCATAGGGGCAACCCGACCCAGCCCCACCCCGGCCCCCACACCACCGCACGCCGAGACCCCACCGTGTCAAGGCGCTTCACGAACGCGACCCGGCGGAGTGGACTGCGGGCATGAGCGAACCGATGACCACTCCCCTGACCTTCGAGCCCTCCACCGCCATCGTCACCGCCTCGGATTCGGGCATCGGGCGCGCGACGGCGATCGCCCTGGCGCGCGCCGGGCTGGATGTCGGCGTCACCTGGCACTCCGACGAGGAGGGAGCCCGCGAGACCGCGCGGCTCGTCGAGGCCGAGGGGGCGCGCGCCGTGGTGGCGCAGCTCGACCTCACCGACGTGCCCGCCTGCGGCGACGTGATCGACCGCCTCGCCGACGACCTCGGCGGCGTCGACGTGTTCGTGAACAACGCCGGCACCGGCGACACCGTGCCGTTCCTCGAGGTGGACCTCGAGAGCTGGCGCAAGGTGGTCGTCACCGACCTCGAGGGCGCCTTCATCGTGCTGCAGCGCGCCGCGCGCAGGATGGTCGCGGCGGGCCGCGGGGGACGCATCATCGGCGTCACGAGCGTGCACGAGCACCAGCCGCTGATGGGCTCGAGCGCCTACGACGCCGCGAAGCACGGCCTCGGCGGGCTGCTCAAGACCATGGCGATCGAGCTCGCCGAGCACGGCGTCACCGTCAACGCCGTCGCGCCGGGCCTGGTCGCAACGCCCATGACGGGCATCGACCCCGACGACGCCGCCCGCACACACCGCCCCGGCATCCCGCTCGGCCGCCCGGGTGTGCCCGACGAGATCGCCGCGGTGATCGCGTTCCTCGCCTCGCCCGCGTCGTCTTACGTCACCGGCGCGAGCTGGCCGGTCGACGGCGGCATGCTGCAGATGGGTCCGATGGCGGGCGCGGCTCTCGAGAGCGACGACTGGCGTCGCGTCTGAGGCGCTCTGCGAGACTGACGGCATGTCGATCCTGCACACCGTCGTCTTCGCGCTGTCCCACCCCGCCGGATCGGTCGAGGAGGCTCGCTTCCTCGACGACGGCGAGCGGATCCTGACGGGCATCCCGGGCGTGCAGGAGTTCACGGTGCGCCGGCAGGTCAGCGAGAAGAGCGATCTGCGGTGGCAGTTCTCGATGCGATTCGCGGATCAGGATGCCTACGACGCGTACGACGCGCATCCGGATCACCAGGGGTTCGTCGCCGAGCGCTGGCGCACCGAGGTCGCCGACTTCCAGGAGTACGACTTCGTCGAGCGGGGCTGAGGCGCCTCAGCCCGCCGCGGGCGCGGGGGCCGTGCTGTTGCGGACGGTCAGCGACGTCGCGAGATCGAGGTGCCGCGAGGCCGGGCTGCGCCCCTCGACCATGCCGAGCACGGTCTGCACGGCGATCGACCCCATGCCGTCGAGGTGCTGGTGCACGGTGGTCAGAGGCGGTGTGGTCCAGGCGGCCTGAGGCGTGTCGTCGAAGCCGGTGACGCTCAGTTCAGCGGGCACGCGGATGCCCAGCTCGTGCGCGGCCGCGAGCACGCCCACGGCGATCTCGTCGTCTGCCGCCATGATCGCGGTCGGCCGGTCGGGCTCGGCGAGCAGGTCTCGGGCGTGCCGGGTGCCGGTGGCGACCTCGAAGGGCCCGGACCGGATGAGCGACGAGTCGACCGCGATGTGGGCGGCATCCAGCGCCGCCTGGTAGCCGTAGAGGCGATCGCGTGCCGCCCCGGATGTCTCGGGGCCGCCGATCCAGGCGATCCGGCGGTGTCCGAGGTCGAGGAGATGCTGGGCCATCGCCCGCGAGCCCGCCCAGTTGCTCGATCCCACGCTGACCAGGTCGTCACGCGTGGTGTCGACCGGATCCACGATGACGATCGGGAGCCCCGCCTCGCCGGCCGCCCCGATGAGGTCATCCGGCTCGGCGATCGTGAGGCCGATGACGCCCACCACGCCCGACGCCCGCTGCTCGTCGATCCACTCCCGCACGAGCGCACGCTGGCGGCGCGACTCTCGCCCGAGGGACAGACGCGGCAGCAGATCGACCCCCGCCTCCGTGGCGGCGATCAGCGCGCCCTGGAGCACGCCCAGGATGTAGGGCGATGCCGGCACGGCGAAGACCACCGCGATCGAACGCCGCTCGGCGGCCCGCCCGGGCGCGGGCAGGTGGTAGTCGAGCTCGGCGAGGGTGGCGAGCACCCGCTCGCGCGTCTCGGTCGAGATGTCGTCCCGGCCGTTCAGGGCCTTCGACACGGTGGCCTTGGAGACGCCCGCGGCAGCGGCGACGTCGGCGAGTGTCGCGCGACGTGGGATCGATTCGTCCACCGGGCCTCCAAATACGAAACGGTTTCGTCAGCCTACCCGTGCTCTCGCGCAAATATCCACTGCGGTTTCGCCGCAGCTTGACAGCGATCCCGGGAGCGCCCTACCGTGTTCGACGTAACACGTTGCGAAACAGTTTCGCCAATCGCATCGAAGCGATCCCGACCAATGGAGGTCCCGTGCCGACCACTTCGACAACCGCCCTGCTCGTCGACGGGGCACCCAGCCTCGACCGGCCCCTGCGCCGCATCTGGAACGAGTGCGTCGGGGCGGGCCGTGCGAACGAGGCGCTGCGAGCCGACTGGCAGGCGCACTTCCGCGAGGCGGTCGACGTGCTCGGCGCCCGGTACGTGCGGTTCCACGGCGTCTTCCACGACGACATGTTCGTGTACCGCGCCTCGAACGGCGGCGGGTTCGGCCCGGCGACTCCGCTCCCCGAGCCCGTGTACACGTTCGCCTACGTCGACAAGGTCTTCGACGCGATCCTCGATGCCGGGGCCCGCCCCTTCGTCGAGCTCGGCTTTATGCCGCGCGAGCTCGCCACCCAGACCGAGACGCTCTTCTGGTGGAAGGCGCACTGCAGCCCGCCGAAGGACATGAGCGCCTGGGTCGCCCTCGTCACCGCCACGATCGAGCACTGGATCGAGCGCTACGGCATCGAGGAGGTGCGCACCTGGCCCTTCGAGGTCTGGAACGAGCCCAACCTGGTGCCCCACTTCTGGACCGGCACACGAACCGAGTACTTCGAGCTGTACGCGGCGACCGCCCTCGCCATCAAGGCGATCGATCCGGCCCTCAAGGTCGGCGGTCCGTCCTCGTCGGTCTTCGTGCCCGATGCCCGCTACGACGGCGAGTACCACGACACCTCCGTCGAGGCGGCGACCGCCGAGGCGCCGGATCCGGATGCCCTCCCCTGGAAGCCGGTCTGGGTGCGGGAGTTCATCGCCTACTGCGCCGAGCGCGACCTGCCGATCGACTTCCTCTCCACCCACCTCTACCCGACCGACTACGCGTTCGACACGCAGGGCGTCGGACGCTCGATCAGCCGTCATCGCGACGCCACCCGCGACGACCTGCTGCGGATGCGCCAGATCATCGCGGAGTCCCCGTACCCGCACGCCGAACTGCACATCACCGAGTGGTCGACGTCGCCCTCGAGCCGCGACCGCATGCACGACACCGTGTTCGCCGCGACCTACATCACGCGCGCGTTCCTGCAGAGCCTGGATCTGGCCGACTCGATCTCGTACTGGACGTTCACGGACGTCTTCGAGGAGGGCGGCGGCGGAATCGGCCCGTTCCACGGCGGCTTCGGGTTCGTCAACGAGCAGGGCATCCACAAGCCCACGTTCCACGCCATGGCCATGCTCAACCGCCTCGGCGATCGCATCGCGCTCCAGACGGAGCACGGCATCATCACCCGATCGGGCGACGACGTCGCCGCGGTGCTGTTCAACTACCCGGATTCGATGGGGTCGCGATCCGTCGGAGACGCCGTCAGCCACACCCGCGCGATGCGTCACGCGGAGGAGGGGCCCTCCCGGCGCATCACCCACACGATCTCGGGCCTGCGGCCCGGCTCCCGCTACCTGGTCGAGATCGTCGACCTCGAGCACGGCGACGTCGCCCACGCGTGGCACCGGATGGGCGAGCCCCTCAACCTCTCGCGCGATGACGTCCGCGCGCTGAAGGCGGTGGCCGACGACCTCGACCGCCGTGAGCTCACGGTCGGCCCGGACGGCGACCTCGCACTCGACCTCGTTCTCGCACCCTGGGCCGTCGCCTCGGTCTGGGCCGCGCACCACTGACCCGCTCCACCCCACCCCCACCCACGAAGAAGTGATGGAAACCACCATGATGAAGCACAGCAAGCTCGTCGGCGCCTTCGCACTGACGACGGTCACGATCCTCGGGCTCACCTCCTGCAGCGGCGGAGGCGGCGGCGGCGCCGCACCGGCCGCGGATGAGGACAACAAGCCCGACAAGCTCACGGTCGCCGCCTGGATGGACTTCCCGCAGGAGCTGCTCGACGGCTTCGAGGAGGAGACCGGCATCGAGGTCGTCGTGAACTCGTTCCCCGACGGCGCCTCGGCCCAGACCGTGCTGCGCAACGGCCTGTCCTCCGACGGCGCGGGCCTGTCCGACGTGCACCTGATCGAGGTCGACTGGTGGACCGAGATGATGGCCGTGCCCGAGGACTGGGTGGAGCTCCCCGAGATCGAGGACCGCTGGGTCGACTGGAAGGTGACGCAGGGATCGGTCGACGGAAAGATCACCGGCTACGGCACCGACATCGGGCCCCTCGGCATCGCCTTCAACCAGGACATGACCGCGGCCGCGGGCGTGGCCGGCAGCCCCGAGGAGTTCGCCGAGCTCATCGGCGGCGATGCCGCCACGTGGGAGACGTTCCTCGACGCGGGCCGGGAGTACGTCAAGACCTCCGACAACTACTTCATCGACTCGCTCGCCAACGCGTTCCAGGCCGCGGTCAACCTGCTGCCCGCCGCATTCGAGGATCCGGACTCGGGCAAGCCGTACGACCTGGCCGACAACGACGAGGTCAAGGACCTCTTTATGACGTTCGCTGACGCGGCGCAGGACGGCGTCTCGGCCGGCATCGCGATCGGCCACGCCGACTGGGGCGCGGGCTTCCAGAACAAGCAGTGGGCGACCGTCGTCACCCCCGCCTGGATGACGGGGATCATCGCCGAGAACGCCGCCGGCGTCGACGGCTGGCGCGTCTCGAGCACCTTCCCCGACGGCGGCGGCAACTGGGGCGGATCGTTCTTCGCCGTGCCCGCCACCGGGAAGAACACCGCCTGGGCGGTCGAGCTCGCCGACTACCTGACCTCGGCCGACGCGGCCGTCGACTGGTTCCACACCACGGGCCAGTTCCCCTCGCAGGTCGAGGCGATGCAGAGCCCGGACATCGCCGACACCGAGAACGAGTTCTTCGGCGGCCAGAAGATCGGCCAGATCTACGGCGACCTCGCCGCATCGGCGGGCGACGCCGCGGCCGGCGGATTCCGCGGCGAGAACTTCGCGGGCATCCAGACGCTCGTCGTCGACGGCATCAAGCTCGTCGAGTCGGGTGCCGCCACTCCGGAGGAGGCCTGGGACAAGGTCGTCTCCGACTTCGAAGCCCTCGGTTTCGACACCGCATCCTGATGACCGCTCCGGTCGCGGGCCCGCCCCGGCGGGTCCGCGATCGGCCGGTCCGGCCGATCTCACGGAAAGCACCTGGCATGACTGACACCGCACGGGCGCCGCGCGCGCCGCGACGGGTCGGGTGGGGGCAGCGCGCATCGCGCTGGGACATCAAGCTCTCGCCCTACCTGTACATCTCCCCGTTCTTCCTCCTGTTCGCCGTGTTCGGTGCGGTTCCGCTCGTGTTCAACGTCGTGGTCGCGATGCACGACTGGCACCGCCGCGCGGGGATGGGCGACTTCGTCGGTCTCGACAACTTCGCCTGGGTGCTGCGCCAGCCCGCCTTCTGGCAGGCGCTCGAGAACACGTTCTCGATCTTCCTGTGGGGCGGCATCCCGCAGCTGATCCTGGCCCTCGCCATCGCGGCGGTGCTGGATCAGAACCTGCGCGCCCGCACCTTCTGGCGCATGAGCGTGCTCGTGCCGTTCGTCGTGATGCCGGTGGCGACCTCGATGATCTTCGGCCAGGTCTTCGGGCAGTTCGGGCTGCTTGTGCCCAACCTGCACGCGATGGGGATCCTCACCGAGTTCAGCTCGCCCTTCTTCCAGGACCGGCTGCTGTCGCACATCGCGATCGGATCGATGATCGTGTTCCGCTGGACCGGCTACAACTCCCTGCTGCTTCTGGCCGCCATGCAGGCGGTGCCCCGCGATCTCTACGAGGCGGCCACCGTGGACGGCGCCGGCCGGCTGCGGCAGTTCTTCTCGGTCACGATCCCCGGGATCCGTCCCACGCTGATCTTCGTCATCCTCACCATGACCATCGGCGGCCTCGAGGTCTTCGACGAGGCGCGGATGTTCGACGGCGGCGGCACGGGCGGCGGCTCGGGCGGATCCGACGACCAGTGGACCACCGTGTCGCTGTTCCTGTTCAACCTCGGCTTCGGCGACTGGCAGGACCGCCTCGGGCAGGCCGCCGCGGTCGGATGGCTGCTCGCGCTGATCATCGTCGCGTTCTCCCTCCTGAACTTCCTGCTCACGAGATCCATCGCCTCGTCGGGCACCCGCGCTCCCCGCCCCGCGCGATCCGCACGACGCACCGGCACGCGCACCCGCACCGGCACCCCCACCGAAGGAGCGAAGCGATGAGCACCGCCTTCATCGAGAACACCGCCGGTCGCGGCGCGGCCCGCTACGCGCGAAAGCGCGCGGGACAGGGACGCCCCGTCGCCGGCCCCAGCGCCCGCCGACCCGGGTGGGTGACGTACGTGCTGCTGTCGGTGGTCTTCGTCGCCTCCGTCTTCCCGCTCTACGCGGCCGCGATGTACGGCTCGTCGACGACGACCGAGATCGCCCGGTCGGTCGGCACGCTGCCGACGTGGCTGCCCACGCTGCGCCTGTTCGAGAACTTCGGGGCGGTCTTCAGCGCCTCCCAGTTCAACTTCTGGGCGGCGCTGGCCAACTCGCTGCTCGTCGCCGTCTCGGTGAGCGCGTCGACCGTGTTCTTCTCGACGCTGGCCGGATTCAGCTTCTCGAAGCTCACGTTCCGCGGACGCCAGGCCCTCTACGTGACGGTGATCGCCACCATGGCGATCCCCTCGCAGGTCGGCACGATCCCGATGTTCGTGATGATGAACGAGTTCGGATGGATCGACTCGCTGCTCGCGCTCGCCGTGCCGGGCCTTGTGGGGGCCTTCGGGGTGTTCTGGATGACCCAGTACCTGCAGGAGGCGCTGCCGTTCGAGCTCGTCGAGGCGGCCCGGATCGACGGGGCCTCGATGTTCCGCACCTTCTGGTCGATCGCGCTGCCGGCGGCTCGGCCGGCGGCGGCGACGCTCGCCCTGTTCACCTTCATCGGCTCGTGGAACAGCTTCTTCTGGCCGTCGGTCGTGATGCGCTCGCAGCTGACGATGCCGCTCGTGGTGCCGCAGCTGAAGGGCGCCTTCACCTCAGACACCGGCCTGGTGATGTCGGGCGTCTTCCTCGTCGCCGCCCCGCTGCTGATCGTGTTCGTCTTCGCCGGGCGTCAGCTCGTCGCGGGTGTTATGGCCGGCGCGGTGAAGGGCTGACGCCCATCCCCCGCCGGGCGTAGCGCCGCCGCGAGATCAGCACGAGCGCGACCGACACCACCGCGAACACCCCAAGCGCGGCACCGCCCGTCAGCACGAACTCGAGGGGCCCGGAGATCTGGCGCAGGTCGAGGAAGTAGTAGGGGTACCAGCCGATCAGCGTGCCGCGCCACATCGTCACCGCCGCCCACACGAGCGGGTAGGCGAGCACGATCGGCACCACGCGCCAGGGCGCCGGTCGGCGACCCGCCGCGAAGGCCCAGTCGACGATCGCGAAGGCCGGCAGGAAGAAGTGCAGCAGCTGATCCGACCAGGGCACGTCGATGCGGATCGCGCGCTCCCCCGCCTGCCAGACGAGGAAGGCGAAAACGATCCCCGCGGTGGTGGTCCAGCTCAGCGCGACGGTGCGCAGCATCACGAGCCATCGCGGATCGGTCTGGCGGTGGAAGGCGTCGAAGGCCGAGATCGTCCACACGACGACGAAGAAGATGTTCGACTCGATGGTCAGGTAGGCGAAGAAGTTCTCGCCCGCGATCGTGTTCGAGCTGAGCCCCCAGAACAGGCGATGGATCAACGCGACCACGCAGGTGGCGGCCGTTGCGAGACGGAGGGATCCGGTGACCGCCGGGTGCCACCAGCTCAGCGCCGCGAGCCGCCGCCACCTGCGATCGGCGCCGCCGGTCACTGCGCCGGCGGGAGGAACCAGGCGAGCGAGGCCAGGGCCGCGGCGAGCGCCTCGTCGTCCGAGAGCTGGGCGAAGGCGCGGGCGGCCTCCCCGCCGACCCGGCCGACCAGGATGTTCTCGCCCGTGGCGGGTGCGAGGTTGATCCAGCTGCGGATGGTCGCATCGCCGCCGACGACGTGCCAGAAGGCGGCGTCGGTATCCCAGACGTCGTCGTCGAAGCGCAGCCAGATGGTCTCGACGTCGCCCATGCCCAGGGCGGCGATCGCACCTCGGTGCGAGAAGGGAAGCAGGGGCTCGAACTCGATGCCCTCGTCCTTCAGCACGCCGAGCGGCACGGTGACGACCACGCGGTCGACCGACAGCGCCTCCCCGGTGCCGAGGCGCAGGCTGACGCCGGTGTCGTCGTAGGCGATGCCGACGACGGTGGTCGAGCGCAGCAGCTTGATGTCGTCGAGCGGGCCGGCGACGAGGTCGCGAAGATCGCCCACCGCGGCCTCCAGCTGCAGGTCGGGCGACTCCGGCGGGAACCATGCCGACAGCTCGGCGGCGTCCGCGCCGGTGGTGGCGGCCAGCAGCGCGAGGAACGCGGCGGTGTCCGGAGCCTCCGGGTCGCCTCCCGACTCGGTCAGCGCTTCGAGCAGCGGCGCATCGGCGGGGCGCGGCTCGGCCCAGGCGATCGCGGCCTCGAGGGGTGCGGCATCCGGAGCCTCCACCGAACCGGCGTCCGTCAGCGCGAGCTCGCCGTCGAGGGCCTCGACCGGCACGTCGTGCAGCGCGATGCGCTGCTGCACCTCGCTGTCGTCGGGGCTCAGGAGCCAGGCCCCGAGCTGCGGCGGCACGGGCCAGGCGTCGTCATCGAGGGTGTGCAGGCGGCCTCCGATGCGGTCGCGCGCTTCGATCACCGTGACCTCGAACCCCGCCTGGCGCAGGCGCGCGGCGGCGATCGCTCCGGACAGGCCCGCGCCGATCACGGCGATGCGCTCGCCGTTCGCGGCCGCGACTCCGACCTGCTCGGCGACCCGCTCGCCCGACGACACGGCGCCGGAGAGGGTGCCGGGGCGGTCGGAGGTGGCCTCCCCCGCGAAGAAGACGCGCGACTCGACCGGCTCGCTGAGCGTCTCGCGGTCGGCCGGGCTCGAGCCCACGGCGGTGAAGCTCATCGCGCCGCGCGCATAGGGGTCGGTGCTCCATGCCGAGCGCACGAAGGCGGCGGGCTTGGCCGGCAGGGCGGTCGGGGTGGGTCCGGGAGCGGTGGGGGTCGGCGTGGGCGCCGCCGTCGTGGGGTTCGGAGCCGGTTCGGGCGTGCAGGCCGCCAGCAGCACGGCGACGGCGCCCGCTCCGGCGCCGACGAAGAAGGTGCGTCGCGAGATCCCCATGGCCCCGCCAGACTAACGCGGCGCCCGTTCCCCCGACATGCGGGCCGCGTTCCGGCGCCGCGACGGATGACCGAGCCCGCCGAGCCGACTCTTGCGGCCCGCCGGGATCTGTGGTTATTTGACGTTGTCAAATAAGACCCTCAGCGTCCGGAACAGTGCCGTTCCGAGCCCGGCCGGGCGCGCTTCCCCGAGATGGAGAGCTCGATGTCACGCCCCCTTCCCTCGTCGCACCGGCGCGGCTCAGCGCTGATGCTGACCGGCCTGGCGATGCTCGGCCTGGTCGTCGGCGCCGCCGCGCCGGCGCACGCCGCATCGACCGGCAGATCCACGCCCGCCCCCTCCGGCCCGGCCGCGCCGGATCCGATCCCGCGCGTCGCCGAGGGCGACCTCGCCACCGCCCCGTACATGGGATGGAGCAGCTACAGCCTGCAGGTCTACACCGGCGAGAACCACATCATCGACGCCGACCAGATCATCGCCCAGTCCGACGCGATGCACGAGAAGCTCCAGCCGTACGGCTACAACCGCATCAACATCGACGCCGCCTGGAACGACGGCTTCGATGCCTACGGCCGCCCGACCCCGAGCGCGGAGCACTACCCCGACGGCCTGCAGACGGTGATCGATCACGTGCACGCGAACGGCCAGGAGATCGGGCTCTACTTCATCCCGGGCGTCGGCCCCGAGGTGTACGAGGCGGCGCTTCCGGTGTGGAACGCGCCCGGGTGCACAACGCACGACATCGCGAAGCAGCCGCTCAGCCGGGCCGACTACTGGGGCATCGGCTACGCGCTCGATTTCGACAACCCCTGCACCACCGCCTACATCGAATCGATGGCGGCGATGCTCGAGGACTGGGGCGTCGACTTCGTGAAGTTCGACAGCGTGACCCCCGGATCCGGCATCTCGGATCTGTCCATCGACGCGCGCGCCGACGTGGCGGCCTGGTCGAAGGCCCTGCACAGCCGCGGCATCTGGTTCGAGCTGTCCTGGGCGCTCGACCCGGCATACGCCGACTACTGGCGCGAGCACGCCGACGGATGGCGCGTCGACTGGGATGTCGAGTGCTACTGCCAGAACGAGGCCATGGTGTCGTGGCAGACCATCTCGCGCACGTTCGGCAAGGCCGAGGAGTGGTGGCGGCACACCGGCCCCGGCGGCTTCGCCGACTTCGACTCGCTGAACGTCGGAAACGGCCGGATGGACGGGCTCACCGCGGACGAGCGCCGCACCGCGGCCACGCTGTGGGCCATGCAGGCCGCGCAGTTCTTCACGGGCGACGACCTCACCCAGCTCGACGAGCTGGGCATCGAGCTGCTGACGAACAAGGAGGTCATCGCGATCAACCAGGCGGGCATCCCCGCCCATCCGGTCACCTCCGACACCAAGCACCCGGTGTGGGCGTCGCTGCAGGACGACGGCTCCTACGTCGTCGCGCTCTACAACCTCGGCACCTCCGCCGCCGACATCACGGTCGACTGGACGGCGATCGGCCTGGGCGACGGCAAGAACAAGGTGCGCGACGTGTGGGCGCGCAAGGACATCGGCACGCACCAGACGGGCTACACGGCCGACGCGGTTCCCCCGCACGGCGCCCGCCTGCTGCGCGTCACCCCGCCGCGCGGCGTCGACTCCACGGTCAACGGCGACGCGATCCAGGTCGGGTACAGCGGCGACTGGCACCGCAGCGGAGGCGACGAGGTCGCCGCCACGTCGCAGGATCTCGCGGTGACGGTGCTCGCCCCGGGTGAGGAGCCGCCGGCCCCGGGCGACACGTCGCACCGGATCGTCACGCTCAACGACACCTCGCCCGAGATCGCCTACTCGGGAAGCTGGAACCACAGCACGGGACGCGGGGTCGGAGACCACGAGGACGACGTGCACTGGACGGAGAAGGCGGGCGACAGCGTCTCCCTGACGTTCCGCGGCACCGGCATCCGGTACATCACCGAGAAGGACGAGTCGCAGGGCAGCGTGGCGATCACGCTCGACGGGCAGGACGCCGGCACCGCGGATGCCTCGCTTCCGGCGGGCACGCCGCGGCAGTCGCAGCAGGTCGTGTGGTCGGCCACCGGGCTCGATGACGGCGAGCACACCGTGACCGTGACGATGCAGGACGGCCGCTTTATGCTGCTCGACCGCTTCGACATCGAGCAGGTGAACCTCCTCGACCCGAACGCCGTCTCCGTCCCCCAGGGGGCGGCCGAGGCGACCCGCATCGCGCTGGGCCGCGACGCCGGCGAGCTCACGCGCATCGCGAACGGCACCACGACCCTCACGAAGGGCGCCGACTGGACCGTGGACGACGGCGACGTGATCCTGTCGGCCGCGTACCTGTCATCGCTCAAGGCGGGCCAGAGCACGCTGCGCTTCTCGTTCCGCGGCGATGTGGCCGACGACGTGCAGGCGGCTTCGGGTGACGCGTGGACCGACCTGACGTTCACCGGCACCGGCGTGACGTGGATCGCGCCCCAGGCGCCGGATCAGGGCGAGGTGCGGATCTTCCTCGACGGCGCGCTGGTGAAGACGGTCGACACGCGTGCCGATGCGCGCCTCACGCAGCGGGAGCTGTACACCGTCAGCGGCCTCAAGCGGGGCGAGCACCGCATCGTCGTGCAGAACGCGTCGGGCGGGGTCATCCGCAGCGACGCCTTCCGTTTCACGCGCTGATCGCACAAGAGGGCGGGCCGGGGATCCCGGCCCGCCCTCTTCGCGCGTCTCAGGCGGCGGTCAGCTCGAGCACCAGCCCCGATGCGGGCTGCAGCACCGGCATCGGCAGACCGGCGGCGGTCAGCACGGCGCCGGGAACCCGGAATCCGTCGGCGCTGCGGGCGTGCGCCACCCACGCGGGCTCGCTGCCGTGCAGGGCGGGAGCCCCGAAGGCGTCGGGAAGGCGCACGATGTAGTCGCGGTCGCGGGAGAGCCCCGGGAAGGGCACCCTGGCGCCCTGCGGGCCGCCCGAGCTCGCCAGCCGCACCCACGCGAAGAGCGCGGCGGACGCGTCCTCGGCGATCGTCCCGTGCAGCAGCGTCTGGGGGTCGGGCAGGTCGGCGTGCACGCGGCGACCCCCGTGCAGCAGGCCGCGGCGCGAGATCACGAACGAGATCCAGTCCGCGAGGCGGCCGAGGTCGTCGTCGTCGCAGGTCGTGATGTCCCACTCGATGCCCGGCGAGGCGAACGCCGCGGTGACGAGGCGGAAGGACAGGTCGGTCGACCGGTGCGTGGTGTGCGCGCGTTCGGCGCCCACGTGCGATCCGAGCAGCTCCGGGGGCAGCAGGATGTCGCTCCAGCGCTGGATGTCCTGGCGCTCGACGGGGTCGTTGCAGTCGGAGGTCCACACGCGCTCCGTGCGCTCGAGGATGCCGAGGTCGATCCGCCCGCCGCCGGAGGCGCAGCTCTCGATCTCCAGGCGCGGGTGGCGCCGATGCAGCTCGTCCAGGAGGGAGTAGAGGGCGAGGGTCTGGCGCCGCACGCCCGGCCGGTCGCCTCCCGCCTCGCGCGCCACGGCCTCGTGCAGCTCGCGGTTGTGATCCCACTTGATGAAGTCGATGTCGTAGCGCGCCACCAGACCCGAGATCTCCTCGAGCAGGTACGCGTATGCGTCGGGGTGGCCGATGTCGAGCACGTGCTGATTGCGGAAGCTCGCGCCGACACCCCCCGAAGGCGCGAGCAGCCATTCCGGATGCGCGCGCGCCACGTCGGAGTCGAGGTTGACCATCTCGGGCTCGAACCAGAGCCCGAACTCCATCCCCGCCTCGCGGGTGCGCGCGACGATCGGGTCGAGGCCGTCCGGCCACACCGCCGTGTCGATCTGCCAGTCGCCCAGACCGGCGCGATCGTCGCGCCGACCGCGGAACCAGCCGTCATCGAGCACGATCCGCTCGACGCCGATGCGGGCGGCCCGGTCGACGAGCTCGCCGAGGCGCTCCATGTCGTGGTCGAAGTAGACGGCCTCCCAGGTGTTCAGCACCACCGGCTGGCGTCGCTCGCGCGGGCGGCGGGTGCGCATGCGCTGATGGAAGCGGTCGGCCAGGCCGTCCGTGCCCGCGTCGGACCACGCGAACAGCACCGCGGGAGCGTCATAGCGATCCCCCGCGGCCAGTCGCACCTCGCCCGGGCGCAGCAGCTCGCCGCCGCCGAGCACGGCGCCGAGCGCGCCGGCCCCCTCGGGCAGGCGCTGCGCGATCCAGCGCTGATCTCCGCTCCAGGCGACGTGCGCGGCCCACACCTCGCCCCGGCGGTGCGCGAACCCGGGCGTTCCGGCCACAAGCAGGTAGGGCGAGTCGAGGCCCGGCTTGCCGCGGCGCACCTCGCGCACGTGAGCGCCGTCCACGAGCGGCAGACGCTGCGGGGCCCGCTCGCGGCTCCATCGGCCGCTGAAGTCGAGCAGCTCCACGGCACGCGCCGGGATCGGCACAAGCGCCGTGAGGTGGGCGAGATCGAACGGCTCGCCGCTCTCCGCGAGCGAGGTGGCCGACCACTGCACCCGCAGCACGCCGGTGGGCTCGAGCTCGAACTCGGCGACCAGCTCGAGGGCGCACACCGCATCGCGCAGCACGCAGCGCACGATCCCGCCCGCGTCGTCGCGCGCGTCGACGTGGACGGACTCCCGCACCGGTCGAGGCGTTGTGGCCGTGCCCGCACGGTGTCCCTCGATGCCCGGGAAGCCCGACCAGGTGTCGCGCTCCGTCGGCAGGATCGTGAGCGCGCGCGTCGCCTCCGGCGAGTTGGCCACCCGTGCCGTCTCCGCCGAATACCGCAGCGCCTCGACGCCCTCCGCGTCCAACGGCCCCAGATCCTGACCCCAGTGCAGGATCTGGGGCGCCTCGCCCTGCAGATCCATCACCAGTGCCACCCCAGCGGCTCGCAGCACCGCGTAACCCGCCTCAGCGGACATCGTGACCACCCCGTCTCGATTTTATTGACAGCAGAAACTTACTGTTTATACCCTGGCGGAGCAAGGCGAGATCCCGCCGCGCCTCGGCACGACACGAAGCGAGAAGAATGAACTCCGCGAACCCGGCCGCACCGCTGCGGCTGCGTTGGAACACCCCTGCGAACCACTGGACGGAGGCGACCCCGATCGGCAACGGCGCGATCGGCGGGATGGTCTTCGGCGACGCCGACGGCCGCATCGGCCTCAACGACGCCAGCCTGTGGTCGGGCACCCCCGACGGCCCGGCCCGGGCTCTCGCGGCGGTGCTCGCCGAGGGGGCGGGGCCCGAACGCCTGGCGCAGGTGCGCGCTGCCGTCTCCTCCGAGGACGACGAGACCGTCGAGCGTCTGCTGCGCACCTTCGAGGGCCCCTGGAGTCAGGAGTTCCTGCCGCTGGGAGACCTCGAGCTCTCGCTCGGCGCCCCCGATGCGCAGGGCTACGAGCGCGTCCTCGACCTCGCGCACGCGACCGTCGTCGAGCGGTTCACGATTTCGGGCACCGCGCTGCGCCGCACGAGCTGGGCATCGGCGGTCGACGGCGTGCTGGTCGTCGACGTGCAGGCCGACGCACCGGTGTCGGCGCGAGCACGGCTGCGCTCTCCCCTGCGCATCGCGGAGGCGACGGCCACGGCAGACGCGGAGGGGGGCGAGCTCGCCCTGATCGTCGAGACCCCGGTCGACGGCGCCCCGGCGCACGAGCCCGACGCGACCGCGCACGTCTGGCGAGAGGCCGCCGACGGCTTCGACCCGGCCGGCGCGGCCGCGGTGGTGATCCGCACCGACGGCGCAGTCGTCGCCCGCGACGGGGTCCTCGAGATCGAGGGCGCACGCCGGATCACGGCGATGCTCGCCACCGAGACGAACCACCGACGCGCATGGAACCGTGTGCCTCTCGTCACGCGTGCCGAACTGCTGGACACCGCCCGCGAGCGGGCGCTCGCGGCCGCGCGCAAGGGGGCCGCCGCCGTGCGCGCCGCGCACGAAGCCGAATCCCGTCGGCTGCTCGGCGCATCCGCGCTGCACCTGGGCCCGGCGTGGGCGGAGCCCCGCGACGTCGCGCCGCTGCTCGACGACGGCGACGACGCGGCCATCGCCGAGGTGCTCTACGCCTTCGGCCGCTATGTGCTGGTGTCGTCCTCGCGCGCGGGCTCCCCGCCGGCCAATCTGCAGGGGATCTGGAACGCCTCGATGCGCCCGCCGTGGTCGTCGAACTACACGATCAACATCAACACGCAGATGAACTACTGGCTCGCCGAGCGCACGGGTCTCGGCGAGCTGCACACGCCGCTGCTCGATCTCATCGAGCGCGTCGCCGAGCGCGGCGCCGAGGTGGCGTCCGCGCTGTACGGCGCGCGCGGCTGGGTCGCGCACCACAACACCGACCCCTGGGGCTATGCGCTCCCGGTCGGCGGCGGCCACGGGGCCACGTCCTGGGCGTTCTGGCCGATGGGGGGCCTGTGGCTCGCCGATCACCTCTGGCAGCGCTGGGAGTACGGCCGCGATCTCGGCGAGCTGCGCGAGCGCATCCTGCCCCTCCTTCTCGGGGCGAGCGCCTTCGTGCTCGACTGGATGCAGGACGAGGGCGGCGCGCTGGGCACCTCGCCCTCGACCTCGCCCGAGAACTCCTTCCGTCGCGGCGACGGCAGCACCGGATCGGTCAGCACGTCGTCGGGGATGGATCTCGCGCTGTGCCGGGCGACCCTGGAGCGCACGCTCGAGGCGGCGGAGGCCGCCGGCGCCGACGACCCGCTGCTCGCCGAGATCCGCGCGGCGCTCCCGCGCGTTCCCGCACCGCGCATCATCGCGCCGGGCGGCGTGGGTCCCGCGGGCGAGATCGCCGAGTGGGGCGCGGATGTGGCCGCCACCGACCCGCACCACCGCCACCTGTCGCACCTGATCGCCCTGCACCCACTGCACGCGATCGACATCGACCGCACCCCGCAGCTGGCCGAGGCCGCTCGCCGCACGCTCGACGCGCGCGGGGGCGGGGCCATGGGCTGGTCGTGGGCGTGGAAGATCGCCATGCGCGCGCGACTGGGCGATGCCGAGACGGCGCGCTCCCTGCTGCGCGAGGCGATCCGCCCGTACCGGGACGACCCCGACGTCGACCTGCCCACCGACGGATCCGAATGGGGCGGGCTCCTGCCCAACCTCTTCTCGACGCACCCTCCGTTCCAGCTCGACGGCAACTTCGGCTTCACCGCCGCCCTCGCTGGGATGCTCGTGAGCGCCGGCCGCGGCACGCCGGACGATCCGATCCGCCTTCTGCCCGCGCTGCCGGAGGCGTGGCCGCACGGCCGGATCAGCGGGGTGCGCACGCGCGCCGGCGTCGCGGTCGACCTGGCGTGGAGCAACGGACGCCCGACGGAGGTGACCGTGGTGGCCACAACCACCTCCGCACCGGAGCGGGTGACCGTGTCGTTCCGCGGCGAGCGCAGCGAGATCGCGGTGGCTCCGGGCGGCGACGCGTGAGCCACGGCGCGCAGCACGCCCGCGACCCGCGCGAAGCCGCACTCGAGCGACACGTCACTCCCCAGACGCTGCCCGACGACTTCGCGGAGTTCTGGCGCGACACCCTCGCCGAGGCGCGCGACCTGTCGTGGGACCCCGTGGTGACGCCCGTGGAGACCCCGCTGCGCACGATCGACGTGTTCGACGTGACGTTCGCGGGCTTCGGGGGCGAGCCGATCCATGCCTGGCTGCGGCTGCCCGCGCATCGCACCGGGCCGCTGCCCGCGGTGATCCACTTCACGGGCTACGGGGCGGGGCGCGGCCGGGCGATCGACGACCTCACGTGGGCCTCGGCCGGATACGCGCATCTCGTGATGGACACCCGCGGACAGGGCGACGGCACCACGCCGGACGGCCCGTTCGGCGACGACACCGGCTACCTCGTGCGCGGCCTGACCGATCCCGCCCGCACCTACTATCGCCGGGTCTTCACCGACGCCGCGCTCCTGGTCGACGTCGCGCGCCGGCTGCCGGAGGTCGACGCCGGCCGCGTCGCGCTGATCGGCAACAGCCAGGGCGGCGCGATCGCCCTGGCGGCGGCATACCTCTCGGAGGGTGTGCTCGGCGTGCTCGCGCAGTCTCCGTTCCTCGCGGACATCCCGACCGCGCTCACGCTGAGCGCGCGGTATCCGTTCCAGGAGCTGACCGACCTGTTCGCCCGCGACCACGCGCGGCGCGATCCGGCCCTCGCGACCCTGCGCTACGTCGATGTCGTCAACTTCGCGCGCCTCGCCCACACCCCGGCCTGGCTCTCGTGCGGACTGAACGACGACATCGCCCCCGCGGCCACCGCCTACGCCGTGCGCAATGCGTACGCCGCCGACGTGCAGCTCACCCCGTGGCCCGCCAACGGCCACGACGCCGGCGGATCCGACGACCGCCTCGGCGCGCTGTCGGTGCTCGCGGAGCTGTTCGCCCCGGCCGCCTGAGCCGAAACGGAGAGGCCCGCGCATCCGGGGATGCGCGGGCCTCTCTTGTCGGGGTGGCTCAGCCGATGGCGTCGTAGCCCGCCTGCATCAGCTCGAGGTAGCGGGGCAGGCCCAGCTGCTCGAGGTCGGCCTTGTACGACTCCCACGCGCCGTCGTCGGCGATGTCGCGCTGCCCGGTGATGAACTCCGCCTGCGCCTGGTTGACGTAGGAGGTGATGTTCGTCTGCAGGTCGGCGAGCTCGGTGGCCGTCTCGTCGTCGGGCCAGATCTTCTCGGTCGGGAAGAGGATGTCGTCGGTCGGGAAGTGCGGCTCGTACGGGGTGGTCGCATCGAACAGGCGACGCTCGTAGCCATCCGGCGTGTACGGATCACCCGTCACGACCTGCGCGTTGCGGTACTCGGCCGAGTCCCAGTACTGGCCCATCGAGCGCCAGGCGGCGTTCCACTTCTCGTCGTACGCGAGCGGCTTGAAGGTGGGCTCGAGCGTCGGGTCGAGCGCGACATCTCCCGGCTCCGCCTCGACCCAAGCCTGACCCTCCGGTCCCATGGCGCCCAGGCGGTCGCCCTCGTCGGTGACGAGGTAGTCGATGATCTGGATCGCCTTCTTGCGGTCGTCCTCCGACGACTTGTTGGTCAGCGCGAACATGCCGATCTGGCTGACGGGCGACATCTTCGTGGCGAACTGGGTGCCATCCGGTCCCTTGAGCGGCGGCACGGCGTCGTACTGCTTGTCGCGGCCGTCCTCGGCGTTGGGCGAGACGAACTCGTACGGGTGCAGCACCAGCGCGGATCCGAGGATGGGATCGCCGGCCGAGTCGCCGACCGCGCGCAGGGCCTCGCCGTTCTGCGTGAAGGCCGCGGTGTCGAGCAGGCCGTCGGCCGCGAGACCGGCGATGTAGGTCAGGCCCTCGCGCCACTTGTCCGACTCGGCGGCGAGCGCCGCCTTGCCGTCCTCCAGCACCAGCGGCGCCGGGCGGGCTCCGCCGTGCAGGGGCGCGTAGGTGAACGCGTTCATCAGGTAGTCGACGGCCGAGTGGTCGGCCTGGGTGGTGAGCGGGATCTCATCCGCCTTGCCGTTGCCGTTCGGGTCGCTGTCCTTGAAGGCCTGCAGCACCGCGCGCAGCTCGTCGGTGGTGGTCGGCTGCTCGAGGCCCAGCTTGTCGAGCCAGTCGCTGTTCATCCAGAGCTTCTCCTGCGCGCTGCAGTGATAGCACTCGGACCACTGGGTGATCGAGTAGATGTGCCCGTCGGGGGCCGTCATCGACTGCTTCCAGTCGGGCTCCTCGTCGAGGCGCTTCTTGAGGTTCGGCGCGTACTCGTCGATGAGGTCCTCGAGCGGGATCAGCACGCCCTGCTTGCCGTACTTCAGCTGCTCGCTGCGCGAGAACCCGTCGATGTAGTTGATGAGGAAATAGGCATCCGGGTACTCGCCGGACGCGAGGCCGACCTGGCGGGCCTCGGCGGCCGCCGCGGAGTCTCGCGTCGTCACCTTCCAGTCGAAGGTGACGTCGAACTTGTCGGCGACGGTCTTCGTGAAGACGTTGTCGGCGAGCTTGCCGTCGGGCCCCTCCTGGGCGAAGACGGTGAGCTTGCCGTCGTCCTGGCCCTCGGCGGGGCCGCTGCCGCCGGTGCAGGCCGTGAGGGCCAGACCGGTGCCCACGACCGCCGCGGCGGCGACCGCGGTGCGGATCATTGTGCGCTTCATTGCGTTTCTCTCTCTGGTGGGGTGATGCAGGGGTGGGGAGGTGAGCGTGCGGTGTCAGCCCTTGACGGCGCCGACCATCACGCCCTTGTTGAAGTGCTTCGCCACGAACGGGTAGACGATCATCATCGGAACGGTGGCGATCACGACCGTCGAGTAGCGCAGCAGGTCGCGCAGCTCGCGTCGCTCGAGCTGCTCGGCGATGTTGCCGCTGCCCTGGTCGTTGAGGATCAGCAGGCTGCGCAGCACCAGCTGCAGGGGCTGGAGATCGGCGTTGCGCAGGTACAGCAGGGCGTCGAAGTACGAGTTCCACTGTCCGATCGCGTACATCAGCGCGATGACCGCGAGCATCGGCCCCGACAGCGGCAGCACGATGCGCCACAGCACGCGCAGCTCGCTGGCGCCGTCGAGCTGGGCCGCCTCGTGCAGCTCCTCGGGGATCGAGGTGCGGAAGAAGACCATCGCGATGATCACCTGCCAGACGCCGATCGCGTTCGGCAGCAGCATCGACCAGACGGTGTCGAGCATGCCGAGGGACTGCACCACGAGATAGGTCGGGATCACGCCGCCGGTGAAGAGCATCGTCAGGATGACGAAGCCGATGAGGAAGCGGCGGCCGAAGAGCTGGGTGCGCGAGAGCGGGTACGCGACCGCGACCGTGCCCGCGACGCTCACGAGCGTTCCCACCACGGTGTAGAAGATCGAGTTGCGGAAGCCGCGCAGGATGCCGTCGTTCTGCAGCGCCAGCTCGTAGCCGCGCAGTGTGAAGTCGACCGGCCAGAACAGCACCTTGCCGGACGACACCGCCTGGGCGCTCGAGAGCGAGCTCGCCACGATGTTGAGCAGGGGCAGCAGCACCACGAGCAGGAAGACGGCGAGCAGGATGTACGCGCCGACCACGAAGACGCGGTCTCCCCGGCTGTCCTTGATGCGCGTGCCCCGAGGCGCGCCCGCGCCGCGGCGTGCCCGCCGGGGCCGCACGTTCTTGAGCACGATGGCCTCGGTGGCGCCCATCGCATCGCGCGGGCTCTTCTGATCGATCGCGGTCACCACAGTCCACTTCCCGTCACGCGCTTGGCGACGGCGTTCACGACCACCAGCAGCACGAGGTTGATCACGGCGTTGAACAGACCCACCGCGGCGCCGAAGCTGAAGTCGGCGTTGAGGATGCCGGTCTTGTAGACGAAGGTCGGGATGATCTCCGACGTCGCGAGATTGAGGTTGTTCTGGAAGAGGAACGCCTTCTCGAAGCCGATGGCCATGATGTTGCCGACACCCAGGATCAGGATGATGGTCGCGGTCGGCATGATCGACGGGATGTCGACGTGCCGGATCTTCTGCCAGCGGCTCGCGCCGTCGATCCGGGCGGCCTCGTAGAGCGAGACGTCCACACCGGCGAGGGCCGCGAGGTAGATCACCGCCGAGTAGCCCGTGGTCGTCCACACGTCGGTGGCCACGTAGATGTGGCGGAAGAAGTCGGCGTCGGCCAGCAGATCGACCGATCCGGTGCCGAAGAAGCTGAACGTGCGTCCGACCAGGCCCACGCGCGGAGAGAGCAGCAGGATCGTCATCGAGACGATCACGACCGTCGAGATGAAGTACGGGGCGTAGGTGACCATCTGCACGGTGCGCTTGAAGAAGCGCAGCCGCACCTCGTTGAGCGCGAGGGCAAGGATGATCGGCAGCGGGAAGCTCGCGAGCAGCGTGTATCCCGCGAGGATGAACGTGTTGCCGACCAGCGTGGGGAAGACCGGGTTGTTGAAGAGCCGGGTGAAGTTGCTGAAGCCCACCCAGGGGCTCCCCCAGACGCCCAGGACCGGGCTGTACTCCTTGAACGCGATGACGGCGTTGGCCATCGGCACGTACCGGAAGACGATGAACCAGACCACGGGGATGAGCAGCAGCAGGTACAGCTGCCAGTACCGCCGCAGGCTCCGGCCGATACGGCCTCGTCGCCGCGGACCCGGCCGCGTGCGCTCCGCGACGGGAGCGTCATCGACACTGACCATCTTCGCCTCCTCGCGAATTAATTTACGGCGTAACATTAACCCATCCCGGCGCACAGCGCCATAATCATCCGACGTCTCCTCGGACGGTCACTAACATCGGAGGACGCGATCCCCACGCCCACCCGCTCCCGACCCCGTTCGAGGTACCCCATGACCGCTGCGTCCCCGGCCTCCTCCGTCGCCGATCGCACAACCCGCGGCAGAAGGCCCGAGCTCGGCACCACCACGTCGGCCGAGATCTTCACCCGCATCATCACGAACGGCCCCATCAGCCGCGTCGAGATCGGGCGCCTCACCGGCCTGTCCCCGGCGAAGGTGACCAAGACCGTCAGCCCGCTGATCCGCGACGGCTTCGTCACCGTGGGAGAGCACGCCGAGCACTCGACCCCTGGTCGCCCGGTGTACCCGCTCAGCGTGGTGCCCCGCTCGATGCTCGCGATCGGGGTCAAGGTCAACGCCGGCGAAGTGGTCGCCGCCACCGTCAGCCTCGGCAACGAGCTGCTGGCCTCCACCCGCCGCAGCCTCCCGGAGCACTCGCCGCAGACCGTGACGGCGGCGATCGTCGAGGTCGCACGCGAGCTGATCTCCGCGCTCGGAGCGGAGGCCGATGCGCTGGCCGGGGTGGGCGTGGCCGTCTCCGGCGACATCGACAGCGAGGCCGGCGTGGTGCGCGATTCGCCCCTGCTCGGCTGGACGCACGTGTCGCTGGGTGTCGAGATCGAGGCGCAGCTCGACCTGCCGGTGATCGTCGAGAACGACGTACTCGCACTCGCCAAGGCCGAGCAGTGGTTCGGCGAGGGCACCGAGGCCGAGAGCTTCGCGATCATCACGATCGGCGCCGGCATCGGCTGCGGCATCTACGTCAACCGCGACGTCGTGAGCGGATCCCATGGCGTGGCGGGCGAGATCGGGCACCTCCCCCTCGCGCGCCCCGACGCGCTGTGCGTCTGCGGGCGCCGGGGATGCGTCGAGGCGGTCGCCTCCTCCCGCGCGATCCTCGAGGCCGTGCAGACCGAGCACCACGATCCCTCGCTCACCCTCGACGACGTCGTCCGCCTCGCGCACGAGGGGGATGCCGCCGCCGTCACCGCCTTCGAGCGCGCCGGCACAGCCATCGGCGCCGCGCTCGCCGCCACGGTGAACCTCATCGGCCCCGAGGTCGTGGTGATCGCCGGCGAGGGCGTGACCGACTACGACCTCTACGAGCGCCGCATCCGCGACGAGTTCGCCGCCCACGCGTTCGGAGCCGCCGGCAACTGCCGGCTGGTCGTGCGCGGGCACACGTTCCTCGACTGGGCGCGCGGCGCCGCCGTGACCGCGCTGCGTGCGGCGCTCGCCGTGGCCCCCACCGGGGCCTGACCGCGGGGAGCCCTGACCGCGGGGAGCGGATTCGCGTCTCGACGGAGGTTCGGGGCGTCTCGACTCGCTTCGCTCGCTCGACGAACGAGGGGTGAGAGGTTCGGGCGTCTCGACTCGCTTCGCTCGCTCGACGAACGAGGGGTGAGGGGCGAGGGGTTCGGGGCGTCTCGACTCGCTTCGCTCGCTCGACGAACGAGGGGCGAGGGGGCTCAGCGGCCCAGGCGCAGGAAGCGGTCGCGGATGCGGTCGCGCCCCGTGGCCGGGGCTGCGTCTGCGGCGGGCCCGGCGACGCGCAGGATGGCGCGGGCGAGCACCGGATCGGCATCGACGCCCGCGTGCGCGAGGAAGCGCCGCGCGCTGTCGTCCGCGCGCATCTCGACGAGGGCGGCGACCTCGCTCTCCGCGACGGCGGCGATCGGGAACCAGGGCAGCGCCTCGCGCCACGCCTTGAAGGCGACCAGCAGCACCTCGTGCCGCTGCTCGACGTGGGCGCGCTCGTGGGCGATCACGGCGTCGAGCTCATCCGGATGCAACTCGTCGAGCAGCCCCTGCGACAGCACCGTGACCGATCCGACCCCGCGGGGCAGGCAGTAGGCGACCGGTGCGGCGTCGTCGAGCACGCGCGTGCGGGCCTGCGTCGGGTGGGGCGAGGAGAGGAGCAGCAGCAGCTCGAGGTGGCGGCGGCGCTGCCGCTCGAACTGCACCACCGTGATCGCCAGGTGCACAAGAAGGTAGAGGGCGAGCGCGATGGGGAGCACGTAGGCGAGCCCCTCCCACGCGGCCGGCAGCAGCGCGCCGCCCACCAGCAGCAGCGCGCCGATCATGGCGAGCCCGCCGGCCACGGCGATGAGCTGCCACAGCAGCAGCGCCCAGCCGGGATGCCGGGCGGGCCACGCGGCGCGCGAGAGCAGGATCGGCACGGGCCACGCCAGCAGCACGGCCACGAGCGCCGCCCCGAGAGCGATGAGCAGCACCTCGTCGATCGGCAGCCCGGGGGCCCCGATCACATCACCCCCGACCAGCGGCCGCAGCCAGGGCACGGCCGTCATCGGCTCAGACGGCGCCGGCGAGGAGGCGGCGCAGCACCTCGGCGTCCTCGGGCGAGACCCCTCCGACGAAGCGCGCGAGCACGGCGCTGCGGTCGCCGGCGACACCCAGCACCTCGTGCATCAGCTCGGCGACGTGATCGACGCGACTGCCGACGGCGTGGTAGCGGTGAGGCCGCGCCGAGCGGTCGGACGCCACGAAGCCCTTCTTCACCAGGCGCGACAGCACGGTCAGCAGCGTGGTCGCGGCGAGCTGACGGCCCTGCCCGCGCTCCAGCTGCTCCTGCACGTCGTACGCCGTGACCGGGGATTCCGCGTCCCACAGCACGTCCATCACGGAGCGCTCGAGCTCACCCAGACTTCCCATGTCGCCCCCTTCCGTGCGCGCAGATCGTAGAAGTCCAGGGTAGCCCGGGTTTGCGCGCCCGTAGAACTACTTCGACATCAAAGCGAAATACTTCTAGTCCTCGTAGAACTATTTCTACGCTCCGTAGAATCACATCGCCGGAGTAGCTTCGGCATCAGACCGAGGCCACCACGTCCCCACGGGCCTCGCGACAGGGAGGCTCCCATGGATCCGCTCGACATCGCCCGCTGGCAGTTCGGCATCACCACCGTCTACCACTTCCTTCTCGTGCCCCTGACGCTCGGGCTCGGCGCGTGCGTCGCGATCCTGCAGACCCTCTGGGTGCGCACCGGCGATGAGCGCTGGCTGCGCATGACGAAGTTCTGGGGGAAGCTCTACCTCATCAACTTCATCCTGGGCGTGGCCACCGGCCTCGTGCAGGAGTTCCAGTTCGGCATGGCGTGGAGCGACTACTCGCGCTTCGTCGGCGACGTCTTCGGCGCGCCGCTCGCCATGGAGGGCCTGCTCGCGTTCTTCGCCGAGTCGACCTTCCTCGGCGTGTGGATCTTCGGATGGGGCCGGCTGCGCAAGGGGGTGCACCTCGCCGCGCTCTGGCTGGCCGTGATCGGGTCGTGGATGTCGGCGTTCTTCATCATCGCCGCGAACTCGTGGATGCAGCACCCGGTCGGCGTCGAGATCGGCGAGAACGGCCGCCCCGTCATGAACGACATCTGGGCCGTGCTGAGCAACAACACGGCGATCGCCGCGTTCTCCCACACCATCGCCGGCGCGCTGATGGTCGGCGGCATGTTCCTGCTCGGCATCGCCTGGCACCACCTGTGGCGCCGCCGCCACGACGGCATCGACTCGGTCGACTCCGAGGGCCGCGTGGTCGTCGGCGAGAACCCGCACATCGTCGGTCGCGACAAGCTCGACCACGGGGTGTGGCTGCGCTCGCTGCGCATCGGCGCGGTGGTCGCGATCGTGGGCTTCGGCGCCGTCGCCCTCACCGGCGACTGGCAGGCCAAGCTCATGTACGAGCAGCAGCCGATGAAGATGGCGGCCGCCGAGGCCGCGTGCACCTCCGGAAGCTCGTTCTCGATCCTGTCGATCGGCGATCCGGGCGCCCGCGACTGCAGCGAGGTCACGCCGATCATCGAGGTGCACGGCCTGCTCGGCTTCCTCGCCACGGGCGACTTCGGGGCCGAGATGCCCGGCATCAAGGACCTCGAGCCGCAGTACCAGGAGCTGTTCGGCACGAACCTGCCCGACGACCCGCGCCTCGGCGACCGCGCGGGTGCCGAGATCCATTACGTGCCGGTCATGTGGGTCACCTACTGGGGCTTCCGCCTGATGATCGGGCTCGGCGCGATCCCCGCGGCTGCCGCCGTGGTCGCGCTGTGGCTGACTCGCAAGGGCACCGTGCCGAAGTCGAAGGGCATCGCGCGCCTCGCGCTGGTCGGCATCACCGCGCCGTTCGCCGCGAACATCGCCGGCTGGATCTTCACCGAGATGGGCCGGCAGCCCTTCGTCGTCGCCCCCAACCCCGCGTACTGGGGAAACGACGCGGTGTTTATGTTCACCGCGGCCGCGGTCTCGCCGAGCGCGACGGTCGGCGAACTGCTGTTCTCGGTCATCTCGCTCACCGCCGTCTACGGCGTGCTGATGGTGGTGCTGCTGATCCTGCTCTTCAAGTACGCCCGGGGCGGCGTGGCCGCCGCGATGCCCGACATGGAGCACGGCATCGAGCGCACCGATCGAGGGCCCGACGATCCGGATGATCCGGATCGCCCCTCGTCCGATTCCGACGTCCTCGCGTTCGCGTACTGATCAGGGAAGGGATTTCTCATGGATGTTCTGCCTGTGGTCTGGTTCGTCGCGATCGGCGTGCTCTGGATCGGCTTCCTGCTGCTGGAGGGGTTCGATCTCGGCGTCGGGATGCACATGATCTTCTCCACGAAGGACGACCGCGAGCGCCGCGTGATGCTCAACACGATCGGCCCCGTGTGGGACGGCAACGAGGTGTGGCTGATCACGGCCGGTGCGGCCCTGTTCGCGGCCTTCCCCGCCTGGTACGCCTCGCTGTTCTCGGGTCTCTACGTCGCGCTGACCATCGCGCTGCTGGGTCTGATCCTGCGCGCGGTGAGCATCGAGTACCGCGGCAAGATGACCGATCCGCGCTGGGCCACGTTCTGGACGTGGGCACTGGGTCTCGGATCCCTCGTGGTGTCGTTCTGCGTGGGAGCCGCGCTCGCGATCACCTCGACGGGCCTGCCGCTCGACGAGTACGGCGACCGCGTCGGCGGGCCCTTCGCCTGGCTGAGCTGGCCCGCGGTGATCGGCGGGCTCGCTCTGGTGGGCTTCGCTCTCACGCACGGTGCCACGTTCCTCGCGCTCAAGAGCGACGGAGCGGTGCGCGAGCGCGCCGGGCGCTACGCCGCGACCTGGGGCCCTGTCGGGCTGCTGCCGGGCGCGGTATGGGCGCTGTGGGTGCAGTTCCAGCACGGCGGCACGTGGTTCTCGTGGGCGCTGGTGGTGCTCGCGGTGCTCGGGGCGGTGTTCGGATTCGTCGGAGCGCGGGCCCGCCGCGAGGGCCGCGCGTTCGTCGGCTACGCCGCGTTTATGCTGTTCGGCGCCGGCTCGATCTTCGCGGGCATGTTCCCCTACGTCCTGCCCTCGACGCTCGACCCCGCGCACGGCCTCACGGTGTGGAACGCCTCCAACAGCCCGTACACCCTGGGGGTGATGACCGTCGTCGCGGCGATCTTCCTGCCCCTGGTGCTCGGCTACCAGGCGTGGTCGTACTGGATCTTCCGCAAGCGCGTCACCCCGGGCGCGATCCCCGCGGCCCACGGCTTCCTCCCGGCGATCCTCTCCCCGAATGGGCGTTGACGCTCCGCTCCCCGCCCGTTCGTCCGCCTCCCGCTCGTCGAGCGAGCGAGGAACCCCCTCCCGCTCGTCGAGCGAGCGAGGAACGAGCGAGTCGAGACGCCCCGCACCCGGCGCAGGCCCCGGCCTTGCCCACGGCACCGCCACCCCCACGCCCACCGGCAACGACCCGTGGCTCATCGAGGCCGCGCGCCCGCGCCGCGCCGCCACCCGGCCCGAGCTCGGCCCGGTGCGCCCGGTAGCGATCCTCGCTCTCGGAGTGCTGGCCGCGCTGCGTGCGCTGGGGCTCGTGCTCGTCGCGGGCGCGATCGCGGCGGGCATCGCCGGTCTCCAGGCAGGATCCCTCGACGCGCGAGGGATCCTGATCCTCGGTCTCACGGGAGCCCTGCTGCGCTCGGTGTCGGCGTGGGCCACCGACGTGGTCGCGCGACGCATCGCGATCGCCGTGAAGGGCACGCTGCGACGCGACCTGTGGCAGTGGATCGCGCGCGGCGGCGCGAGCGGCGAGGGCGGAGTCGCCGTGCTCGCCACCGACGGGCTCGACGAGCTCGACGATTACTACGTGCGCAGCCTGCCCGCGATGATCGCGGCGGCGGTCGTGCCGGTCATCGTGGGGCTGCGCATCCTGGGTGCCGACTGGTTCAGCGCCCTCATCGTCGTGGTGACCGTGCCGCTGATCCCCTTCTTCATGGTGTTGATCGGCCGGCACACGCAGTCGCGCACCGACGAGGCGCTGCGCGCGCTGGCGCGGCTCGCCGATCACCTCACCGAGCTCGCCCGCGGGCTTCCGGTGCTCGTCGGCCTGAACCGTGTCGCGGATCAATCGGCCGCTCTCGAGGGCATCCAGCGCCGCTACCGCGAGCGCACGCAGGAGACGCTGCGCACGGCGTTCCTCTCCGCCCTGGCTCTCGAGCTGATCGCGACGATCTCGGTGGCGGTGGTCGCCGTCTTCCTGGGCCTGCGTCTGATGCACGACGGCGTCACGCTCGAGGCAGCCCTGCTCGTCCTGGTGCTCGCGCCGGAGTGCTTCACGGTGCTGCGCGACGTGGGCACGGCGTTCCACGCGTCCCAGAACGGCCTCTCGGCGCTCGGCCGTGTGCGCGAGCTGCTGGGCGCCTCCCCCCTCGCGCGCCCTGCGGAGCCCTCCCCCCTCGCGCGCCCCGCGGGCCCCTCCCCCCTCGCTCGCGCCGCGGGCTCCTCCCCCCTCGCTCGCGCCGCGGGCTCCTCCCCCCTCGTTCGTCGAGCGAGCGAAGCGAGTCGAGACGCCCCACACCCCCACGACGGCATCGCCCTCGACGGCATCGCCGTCACCTACCCCGGTCGCGCGGCCCTCGGGCCCGTGACCGCGCACCTCGCGGGCATCACGGCCGTGACAGGCCCCTCGGGCGCGGGCAAGTCGACGCTGCTCGCCGCCCTGGCCGGCACCCTCCCCGCAGCCGCCACCGTCACCGGATCCGTCACGGGCACGGATCCGGATCGCATCGCGTACACGCCGCAGGCGCCGCACGGCTTCGCCGCCACCCCGCGCGAGGAGCTCGCTCTCTACGGCGCAGACGCGGCGGCGCTCGGCGAGCTGGGCCTCGCTGAGCGGGCCGATGCGCGGATCGCCGAGCTCAGCCCCGGCGAGCTGCGCCGCCTTGCGGTGGCCCGGGCACTCGCGCGCGTCGACCGGGGCGCGACCCTGCTGCTGCTCGACGAGCCCACCGCCCACCTCGATGCCGCGTCGGCCGAGCTCGTGCGCGCGGCGATCCGAGCCCGCGCGCCGCGCTGCACGGTGGTGCTCGCGACGCACGAGCCCGAGACGCTCGCGCTGGCGGACGCGTTCGTCGAGGTCGGGGGCGTGCCCGGCGTCGAGCGTCGCGACGCGGTCGCTGCTCCCTCGCTCGATGAGCGGGCGGCGGCGATCCCGGCCGTGGTTCCCCCTCGCTCGCCGAGCGACGAGCGCAGCGACGAGGCGAGGCGGCCGGCGTCCGCCACCGGCCCGTGGATCCTCGGCACCCTGCTCGCCTTCATCGCCGTCGGTCTGGGCCTCGCGCTCAGCGCGGTGTCGGGGTGGCTGATCGTGCGGGCGAGCGTCGAGGAGTACATCATGTACCTGCTCGTGGCCATCGTCGGCGTGCGGTTCTTCGGCATCGGGCGATCGGTCGCACGGTACACCGAGCGCCTGTTCACCCACGAGGCGGCGTTCCGGATGGTGGATGCGCTGCGGCTGCGGCTGTGGCGGTCGATCGCCTCGCGCGGGGCCGGATCGCGGCGCCTGCTGGAGGGCGGATCCCCGGTCGACTACCTCGTGATCCTCGCGGACGAGCTGCGCGACCTGCTGCCGCGCATCATCCCCCCGCTCGTGGTCGGTGCGCTGTCGATCGTCGGCGTCACGATCACCACCGCGTTCGTGCTGCCCGCGCTCACCGGCGCGGTTGGCCTCACGCTCGGCGTCGCCACCGCGGTGGCCGCGTGGCTCTCGACCGCCGCGGCGCGCGGGGCCCAGCGCACGCGCATCGCCGAGCGCTCGGCGATCGTGCGCGGCACAGCCGCGCTCACCGCGGCGACCGACGACCTGCGCGCGAACGGCGTGACGACCCCGGCGCTCGCGACGCTCGAGGCCGCGCAGCGCCGCCTCGCCCGCGGCGAGCGGCGCGGCGCATGGGGCGCGGGACTCGGCACGGCGCTGGTGGTGCTCGCGACCACGGGCCTCGCCGTGGCGGTGGCGCCGCTGGCGACCGGGGCACGCGCCGAGCTCGCCTGCGTCATCGCGCTGCTGACGCTGGCCGCGCTCGAGCCCCTCGCCGATGTCGTGGCCGCGGCGCACCGCCTGCCGGCGCTGCGTGAGGTGCGCGACCGCATCCGTCCGCTCGAGAACGAGACGCCCTCTGCGGCCGCGGGCACGACGATCCCGGCCTCGCCGATCCGCGACCTCTCGCTCGACCACATCGCGGCCCGCTACGGCGAGACCCCCGTGTTCGCGGGTCTCACCGCCCGGGCCCGCGCGGGCGAGTGGCTCGTTGTGGCGGGGCCCAGCGGATCGGGCAAGTCGACCCTGCTCTCGATCGTGATGGGCGCGCTGCCGGCCGCCGACGGATCCGTGCGGGTCGACGGCACTCCTCTCGCCGAGCTCGACGCCGCCGCGTGGCGCGAGCGCGTCGCGTGGTGCCCGCAGGATGCGTACGTGTTCGACTCGACGCTGCGGGGCAATCTCCTGCTCGCGCGCCCCAGGGCCGCCGAGTCCGAGATGCGCGAGGTGCTCGGGCGGGTCGGCCTCGGCCTGCTGCTCGAGGGGCTGCCGCACGGTCTCGACACCCGCGTGGGTGCGGGCGGATCCGCGCTCTCCGGCGGAGAGCGTCAGCGTCTCGCGGTCGCCCGCGCGCTGCTGACGGATGCCTCGGTGATCCTGCTCGACGAGCCCACCGCGCACCTCGATGCTCCGACCGCCGACGCGATGATGCACGACCTGCGCGCGGCCACCGCCGACCGCATCGTGCTGCTCGTCTCGCACCGCCCCTCCGACCGCCGCGCCACCGACCGCCTGGTGGAGTTGGGCTGATCGCGTGGTCGCCCTCTGGGCGTTGACTAGTCCCGCGCGGGATTACTAGTCCAGGCGGGACTAGTAATCCCGCGGAAGACTAGTCAACGCCCCAAGGCCGGCCCCCACGGCAACACACCGCCGCAGGCCGCACGCCGCACGGAAGCGGGCGGCGCCACGCCGGGCGGGGGCGGATGTCATCCTCGCGGCCGATTCGGGAGCGCGCGCCGGAACGTAGCGTGAACGCGATGACTCCCGGCCTGCCCCCGATGAACCCGGCGATCCCGTACTCGCCCGTGGTGATCCTGCCCCTGATGGCGCTTGTGTCGATCCTCCTGCTCCTGCGTCTGCGGGGCCGGATGACCGCCCTGCGCGCGTTCGTCGCCCTCGCGACGGCGGTCTACGCGGTGGTGGCGTTCGCCAAGGTGCTGCTGCCATTCGAGATCGTGATCGGATCCGCGCGCGACAACCTGCCGCCGTGGACCGTCTTCGTCGAGCTCGTACCGCTGTCGAGCTGGGCCGATGACCCGGCCGGCATCATCCTGAACACTCTGCTCTTCGTGCCGTTCGGCATGCTCCTGCCGCTGGTCACGCGGATCCGCTCGTACGGCCGGATCGTCGGCGCGGCCGCGCTCGTGAGCCTCGGCATCGAGGTGGTGCAGCTTGTGCTCGGCGTGACGATCAGCACCGGCCGAATCTTCGAGGTCGACGACCTGCTCGCCAACACCCTCGGCGGGGCGATCGGCGCGCTGGTCTACGCGGTCGCGCGACGGGTGCCGCCGCTGCGCCGCGTCATCCGGGCGGCGGAGATCCCGGATCGGATCAGCCCGCCACCCCCTCGCTCGTCGAGCGAGCGTCAGCAAGTCGAAACGCCTGACACCTTCGCGCGCCCCCGCGCTCGTTGAGCGAGCGCCAGCGAGTCGAAACGCCCCACACCCCCGCAGGCCCCCTCGCTCGTTGAGCGAGCGCCAGCGAGTCGAAACGCCCCACATCCCCGCGCACCCCCACGCTCGTTGAGCGAGCGCCAGCGAGTCGAAACGCCCCACACCCCCGCAGGCCACAACCCACCCGAAGGCTCGACGCGTCTCGACTCGCTCGTTCCTCGCTCGCTCGACGAACGGGCGGAGTGACACCCGCCCCGCGCCCACGCCCAACGCCCGCCACCCCGTCGCTCGTTGAGCGAGCGCCAGCGAGTCGAAACGCCCCACACCCCCGCAGGCCACAACTCACCCGAAGGCTCGACGCGTCTCGACTCGCTCGTTCCTCGCTCGCTCGACGAACGGGGGGGGATGACCCACCCGCCACCCCCTCGCTCGTTGAGCGAGCGCCAGCGAGTCGAAACGCCCCACACCCCCGCAGGCCACAACCCACCCGAAGGCCCGGCGGCGCGTCAGAGCTCGTCTGCGAAGACCTCGTTGGCGATGCGGAAGGCCGTGTTGGCCGCGGGCACACCCGAGTAGATCGCCGACTGCAGGATGACCTCGCGGATCTCGTCGAGCGTCAGCCCGTTGCGGATCGCCGCACGCAGGTGCATCGCGAGCTCCTCGTGGTGGCCGTGGGCGATGAGCGAGGAGAGCACCGCGATCGAACGCGAGCGACGGTCGAGGGCTGGACGCGACCACACGTCGCCCCAGGCGACGCGGGTGATGAAGTCCTGCCAGTCCGCCGACAGCTCGGTGGCGTTGGCGGTCGCGCGGTCGACGTGCTCGGGCGAGAGCACCTCGCGGCGCACGGTCATTCCCTGGTCGTAGCGCTCCTCGTCCGAGAGTCCGGCGCCGGTGGGGCGGCTCATCGCGCACCCCCGAAGAAGTCGAGCAGCACGGAGGCCACCTCATCCGGATACTCCGCCGGTGCGAGATGCGAGGCGCCGTCGATCTGCGCCGTGCGGCCGTTCTGCACCGAGAAGGCGATGGTGCGCGCGTGGATCTCGGGCGAGACCGGGTCGTTCTCGCCGAACACCGCGAGCACCGGCACCGCCACCTCACCCAGCCGCGACGTCACGTCATACTGCGCGAGCGCCTCGCAGCACAGCGCGTAGCTGGTGTCGTCGGCATCGCGCAGGCTGTGCAGCAGACGCCCGGAGAGCTCGGGGCGCCGCTCGATCGATCCGGGCGCGAACCACCGGCCAGCGGCACCCGTGACGAGCGCCCCCGTGCCCTGCGTGCGCACCTGGGCGGCGCGATCCGTCCAGTTCTGCGGATCTCCGAACCGGGGCGACGAGCACACGGTCGCGGCCGCGGACACGAGTTCCGGATGCCGCAGCAGCAGCTCCAGCCCGACCGCGCCGCCGAACGAGACGCCCGCGTAGAGCACCGGACCATCGGCGAGCGCGCGGATGCCGTCGGCGACGGCGTCGGCCACCTCGCCGACGGTGAAGGGCTCGCTGGCCGCGGGGGCGGATCCGTGCCCGGGCAGATCCCACGCGGTCACGCCGTACTGCGCGGCGAGGGCGGGGATCACGTCTTCCCACAGGATCGTCGAGGTGCCGAGCGACGGCCCGAGCACAAGCAGGGGCGCGCCCGCGGGGCCGACGGGCGGCGTGAAGGCGACGGGAGGCTGGGTCATGACTGCTCCGATTCGGATCCGGCGGTTCAGGAGATCAGGCGGTTCAGGAGGTGAAGGGGTCGGCGAACGGATCGAACCCGCGCGGGCGCGGCGGCGCGGCAGGCAGCTGCGAGCCGTCGTCGAACGGATCGTAGGGGCCGTGCTCGGGCTCGGCGGCGGGGGCCGTGGGGTCGACGATCTCGATCGCGCCGGTGCCGAGGCCGAAGGGCCCCTCCCCCAGCTCGCCGTCGACGAGGTAGTGGGCAAGGCCC
The DNA here is from genome assembly GCF_017592545.1 of Microbacterium stercoris. Lineage (GTDB taxonomy): Bacteria > Actinomycetota > Actinomycetes > Actinomycetales > Microbacteriaceae > Microbacterium > Microbacterium stercoris. The sequence goes on along the minus strand of NZ_JAGFOA010000008.1, from coordinate 33,117 downwards.
GTGTACGCCGCGGGGTCGAGCAGGTCGTCGAGGCTGTGCGGCACGGCGGTGTTGGCCGCGTCGAGCGCGTTGTGCACCAGCAGCGCGAGGTCGCTGCCGAGGCTCGCGGCGCGCACGATCTCGGACACGGCGTCGGCGCCGATGATCGGCCCGAGCACGATCGAGAGGCGCTCGGCGATGAGGAGCCCGCGGGTGGCCTCGAGGTTGCGGGCGACCGCAACGGCGTCGCCCCGCAGGCCCTCGGCGAGCGCGGCGGCGTGAGCCGAGGCCCCGAGCGCGAGGCGCAGCAGCTCGCGCAGGGTCGGCCACTCGGCGTGCCAGGCGCCGTCGGGTCGCTCGTCGACGGCCAGCGCGGCCGCCGTATGCAGCGTCGCGCCGAGGTGCGGGGCGCGCAGCGCGGCCGAGCGGATCATCACCGAACGCGCCGGGTTCTGTTTCTGGGGCATGGCCGACGATCCGCCGCCCGTGCCCTCGGCGAGCTCGCCGATCTCGGTGCGCGAGAGGGTGGCGACATCCGCCGCCAGCACGCCGAGCGCGTCGATCGCCTGCACGAGCGCGTCGCCGAGCTCGGTGACGGGCCAGCGCATGGTGTGCCACGGGGCGTCCGGAGCGGCCAGACCCGCCGCGTCGGCGTAGGCGACGGGAAGGCGCGCGGCGCGATCCGGTCCGAGCAGCTGCACAAACGACGCGAGCGTGCCACCGGCGCCGCCCAGCTGGGCAGGCAGGGCATCGCGCGTGGCGGTCAGGCGCAGGCGCGCGCGGCGGATGGCGCGAGCCCAGGTCGCCGCGCGGAGGCCGGTGGTGGTCGGCACGGCGTGCTGCGTGAGGGTGCGCGCCGCGGCCACCTCGCCGCGGTGCTCGCGGGCGAAGCGGTCGAGCGCGTCGATCGCGAGGTCGAGGCCCGCGAGCACGTGGCCCGCGGCATCCTTCGCGACGATCATCAGCGCGGTGTCGAGGATGTCCTGGCTGGTGGCTCCGCGGTGCACCCACGGCTTCACGGCCGGTCCGGCCACGCGCTTGAGCTCCTTGACCAGCGGGATCACGGGGTTGCCACCCGCGACGGCGGCGAGCGCCAGATCGCGCGGCTCGATGCCTGCGGGCGTCTCGGCGTCTCGACTCGTCGCTGGCGCTCCTCGCTCGACGAACGAGTGGCTCGCCAGCTCCCGTGCCTCGTCCAGCACGCGCTGGCGATCCGGCACCTGGTCGAGCCCGCCCACGGCGGCGAACGCCTCGACGAGGTGGATCTCGGCGGCGACGAGCGCCTCGAGCACCGCGACGTCAGATACAGGATCCTCGTGCCCGGCTGTCACCGGCGACAGCAACCCCAGATCGAAGCCGCCACCGGAACCAGGCACGTCAGAACGCAATGAAGACAGTCTCCCTCTCACCCTGCAGTCGGATGTCGTGTCGAAGGTACCCGTCGGGGGTGCGCTCGGCCGTGACAGACGCGCGCTCGGCGTCATTCAGCGAGGTGAGGAACGGATCCTGCGCGCGCAGCTCCTCGTGCTCGGGCAGGTAGATGCGCGTGTGCAGCTTGTCGGGCAGACCGCGGGCGTAGACGATGGCGGCGAGGAACGGGGCGCGCGGCTGACCGTCCGGGCCAGGGGTCGGACCGGGCTCGCGGGTCCAGAAGTGGTACCGCCCGTCGTCCTCGGTCATCGTGCGACCGAAGCCGGTGAACGTGAAGCCGTCGCGGCGCAGCGTTCCTCGGGCGCGGGGCACGGATCCGTCGGTGTCGGCGCCGAAGATCTCGACGATCGCATCCGGGATCGGGGCGCCCGCGCCGTCGTAGACCGTGCCGGTGAGCACGATCGCGCCGGGGCTGTGCGGGAAGGCGACCTCGTTCATCCGGTCGTACTCGACGCCGAAGCGGAAGAACGGGCCGACGGTCTGTCCGCCGGTGGGCTCCAGGGTGGGCTCGCCCCAGGAGGCGGGTGCGGTGGCGGTCATCAGTGCTCGCCCTCCTCGGGCTCGAACCAGGTGGCATCGGGGCCGTCGACGATGATGTCCCAGCGGTAGCCCATCGAGAACTCGGGCACCGTCAGGTCGTGGTCGTAGGTCGCGATCAGGCGGTCGCGGTCCTTCTGGTCATGGATGGTGTTGTAGATCGGGTCGAGCGCGAACAGCGGATCACCCGGGAAGTACATCTGCGTGACCGAGCGCTGCGTGAAGCCCGAGCCGAAGATCGAGAAGTGGATGTGCGCCGGCCGCCAGGCGTTGATGTGGTTCTTCCACGGGTAGGGGCCGGGCTTGATGGTCGTGAAGTGGTACTCGCCGTCGTCGCCGGTGATCATCCGACCCGCGCCGGTGAAGTTGGGGTCGAGGGGCGCGGGGTGCTGGTCGCGCTGGTGGATGTAGCGGCCGGCCGCGTTGGCCTGCCACACCTCGATGAGCTGGTTGCGCACCGGGCGACCCCAACTGTCGAGCAGGCGGCCGGTGACCGTGATGCGCTCGCCCTGCGGCTCGCCCGTGTGCTGCAGCGTGAGGTCGGCCTCGATCGCGGCGACATCGCGCTGGCCGAACGCCGGCGAGTAGAGCTCGATGGTCTCGGGGTCGACGAGACGCGGGTTCTTCGTCGGGTGGCGCAGGATGCTCGAGCGGTACGGAGCGAAATCGCGCAGCGACTTGCCGGGCGTCTCACCGGCAGCGATCTGCTCACGCGCCTCGGCGTGGCGATCGATGATCTCCTGCGTGATCTGGGACTGCGGCGGGAAGTCGGCCGAGCGCAGCAACGACTCGGGAGCTGCCGCCTGGGTGGCAGGTTCGGACATGGCGTCTCCTTCGACGGGGCCTCGGGTGGGCTCAAGTGTCGCGCCGGGGGATGCCAGATCGTGGGCGTTTCTCCCGTTGAGTGGGAGTTGTACCGACTGAAGTCCCGCTCAATGGGTCAGCACGTCGAGATGCCCCACCGGTCGGAGACCGAACAACAAAGGATCCGGATCGCCGCCTCGGCGAATCCGGATCCTAGTGTGTCGCTTCAGGCCGCGCGCAGCGCGCGTCCGAGGTCGGCGGCGGTCTGCGTGACCAGCGCGCCGAGGCGGCGGGTGTCGGCGCCGTCCATGCGGGTGACCACACCGAGCGCGGTCGGCGGCAGCCCGGCGACCGACCCGATGTGGGCGGCGACCGAGACGTTTCCGAGCGTCATCTCCTCGCGCGTGGTCGCATAACCGCGGGCCCGGGCGCGATCGATCTCGGCGCGCACCTCATCCGGGTCGGTGATCGAGTGCATGGTCTCGCGCTCCAGCGGACGCGAGAGGAACCGCTCCAGCCACTCGGGCGACTGGGTGGCCAGCAGCGCCTTGCCGACACCGGTCGTGTGCAGCGGCTGGCGTCCGCCCATGCGGCTCAGCGTCGGAATCGACGTGCGCCCCGACAGGCGACCCACGTACAGCGCGGTGGCCTGCTCGGGCTGCGCCGAATCGAGCACCGCGAGGTGCACGTTCTCGCCCGTGGCCTCATACAGCCGCGACATATACGGCAGCGCCGTCTCGCGCAGGCGCAGGGCCAGCGGCGACAGCTCGCCGAGCTCCCAGAGACGCGCGCCGACGGCATAGCGGCGGCCGGGGGTGCGCGCCAGCAGCCCGAGCTCGAGCATCTGCGCGAGGATCCGGTGCAGCGTCGAGGACGACAGCCCGGTCAGTGCGCCCAGCCGCGATGCGGACAGCTCGGGCTCGTCGGCAGTGAAGCAGCTCAGGATCCGCATCGTGCGCGCCAGCATTCCGTCCGCATCGACGGTCGTCGGCGCGATGCCCTGAATTTCAGTGATCGTGGTCGACATGGAGCAAACGTATCCAGGCGGATTGACCAAACGGAGGGGGTTGACGGATCCGCGCATCAACGCAAGCCGGTATCTCGCAGACCGGGACGACGGATGCGCTCGCGCCCGGCACGCGGGACGGATCGGCGGCCCGACACGGTTACGATCATCGCGTGCCGATCGAAGCTTTCACCGACCATGCCTGCCTCATCGTTTCGGGCCCTGACCAGCAGGGACTCGTCGCTGCGGTGACCGCCCTCGTCGCGCGCCACGGGGGCAACATCGTGTCGCTCGACCAGCACTCGACCGACCCGGTCGGAGGGTCGTTCTTCCAGCGCGTTGTCTTCCACCGCGAGGGACTCGCGGCCGAGCTCGACACCATCCGCGCCGACGTCGCCGCCACGCTCGAGCCCTTCGGCATGGAGTTCGTGCTGCGCGACGCGTCCATCCCGAAGCGCATGGCGATCCTGGCGACGACCGACGACCACTGCCTGCTCGACCTGCTGTGGCGCCACCGTCGCGGCGCGCTGCCGGTGGAGATCCCGCTGGTGCTGTCGAACCACACCACAACCGCCGACGACGTGGCCTCGTTCGGCGTGCCCTTTGTGCACGTGCCGTCACAGAAGGGCCCCGACAAGTCGCAGTCGGAGGCCGAGCTGCTCGCCCACCTCGCCGAGGCGGACGTCGACTTCGTGGTGCTGGCGCGCTACATGCAGATCCTGTCCGAGGACTTCCTCGAGAAGGTCGGCGTGCCCGTCATCAACATCCACCACTCGTTCCTGCCGGCCTTCATCGGCGCCAACCCGTACCAGAAGGCGAAGGACCGCGGCGTGAAGCTCATCGGCGCGACCGCCCACTACGTCACGGGCGACCTCGACGAGGGACCGATCATCGAGCAGGACGTGGTGCGCGTCACCCACGCCGACACCGTGCCCGAGCTGCGTCGCCGCGGCGCGGATGTCGAGCGCGCCGTGCTGTCGCGCGCGGTGCTGTGGCACGCGCAGGACCGTGTGCTGCGCCACGGCAACCACACCATCGTGTTCTGAGGCGCGCCCGGCCCGGTCGTGGGGCTTGGGCGTCTCGACTCGCTCCGCTCGCTCGACGAACGACGGGGGGGACCCACCCGCTCGTCGAGCGAGGGAGGAACGACCGAGTCGAGACGCCCAAGCCTGCGAAGAGGCTCAGGGCGTCTCGACTCGCTTCGCTCGCTCGACGAGCGAGGGGGTGAGCGGCGCGGGGGTCAGGCCGCCGCAGGCTCGAGCTCGCGCACCGCGACCGGCGCATCCGACGCGTCACGGGGCGTTCGCGACAGCAGGGCGATCACCGCCGCGCCGGCGGCAAGCGCCGCGAGCACGAGGAAACCGATCGTGTAGCCCTGCTCGGTGGGCTCGCCACCGGGAGCCGTGGCCGATCCGGTAATGATCGCGGTCGAGAGGGCGGTGCCCAGGGCGGATCCGATCGTGCGCAGGTTGGCGTTCATGCCTCCCGCGACGCCCGTCTGGTGCACGGGCACGCTGCCGATCACGAGGTTCGTGAGCGCCGCGTACGACACCCCCAGGCCCACGCCGAACAGGGCCGCCTCGATCGTGAGCAGCATGAGGTCGCCGTGCAGCAGCGCCATGCCGGCCGTCGAGGCCGAGATCAGGATCGTGCCCAGCACGAGCTGTGTGCGCAGCGACAGCACGCGGGTGATCGGGCCGGTGAAGAACCCGACGATCGCCATCAGCACGAGCATGGGCAGCATGACGAGACCGGCCGTCGCGACGCTCGCGCCGAAGCCGTATCCGGTGGTGGCGGGCTCCTGGATGAAGCGGGCGAAGAACGCCCACACGCCGAACATGGCGGCGCCGACCAGGATGGCCGCGACGTTCGCGTTCCACACACCGGGCAGGCGCATCATGCGCAGGTCGACGAGCGGCTCGCGCGAGCGCAGCTCCACGGTGATCCACAGGGCGATCAGCACCGCGGCGAGCGCGAACAGGCCGATCACGAGCGGCGATCCCCAGCCCCACTGCGATCCGGTCGACAGCGGCAGCAGCAGCGCCACAAGCCAGGCCGACAGCAGCAGCGCCGACGGGATGTTGATGCGTCCCCCCGCGGCGCGCTCCGCGCCGGGCACTCCGCGCAGCACCAGGATGGCGCCGATGGTGACGCCGGCGAGGGGCAGGATGAACAGCCCGCGCCATCCGATCACGGTCGCCAGGGGCCCGGCGAGAACCGTGCCGATGCCGGATCCGACCGCGATCAGGGCCGACAGGATGCCGACGCCGCCCGCGACGCGGGCAGCCGGCAGCACGTCGCGCACCAGGCCGAACGCGAGCGGGAACATCGCGCCTCCGAGCCCCTGCATGGCACGGCCGAGCAGCAGCACGCCGAGGTTCGGGGCGAGGGCGGCGACGATGCTGCCCGCCGCGACCGCGGCGAGCGAGATCAGGAAGATGCGGCGCTTGCCGTGGAGGTCGCCCGCGCGGCCGAGCAGCGGGGTGGCCACCGCGGCGACGATGAGCCAGGTGGTGAGGGCCCAGGTGATGCCGACGGCATCGGTCTGCAGCTCGCGCTGCATCACCGGCAGCACCGGCACGAGCAGCGACTGCAGACTCGCGAACGAGCCGATCGAGACGCCGAGCGCGGTGAGCGCCTGGCGCGGGGTGGTGGCCTGGGGGCTGCTCGCGCGGCGGCGAGCGATACGGCGGATGCCGCCGAGGGGCGCGGGGAGCGAACGCGGTGCGCTGGTGGCGCGCGGCGTGCGAGCGGGAGTGGTTCGCATGAGGTGCCGTCCGTTCAGGGGGTGGAGAAGCCGGATGATCGGAGCTAAAGTGGAAGTGAGGCTCCATTCGGAGGATGCCTCCGGTTATGGATGAGACGTTACCGGAGGGTTCCTCCGTTTCGCAAGCCGCCGATCCGTTTTTTCTCTGGAGAGTCATGTCGAGCACCACCACCGAGGCGACCCTGCCCGCGTGGAGCGGCATCCAGCGCCCCCAGCGCTCCGACGCGCGCCGCAACTTCGACGCCCTGCTCGCCGCGGCCCGCGACGCCTTCGCCGAGCACGGCACCGAGGCATCGCTCGAGGACATCGCCCGGCGCGCGGGGGTGGGCATCGGCACGCTCTACCGCAACTTCCCCACGCGCACCGCGCTCATCGAGGCCGTCTACGTCGCCGAGGTCGAGAAGCTCGTGGCCGCCGGCACCGAAGCGGCGAAGCTGGAGCCCTGGACCGGCCTCACGACCTGGTTCGACCGCTTCGTCGACTACGTGGGCACCAAAAAGGTGCTGCTGGAGAGCCTGAACAAGGAATCGAGCGTGCTCGTCAGCTGTCGCGGCGCCATGTACGGCGCCGGCACCCCGCTGCTCGAGCGCGCCCAGCAGGCCGGGCTCGTGCGCCGCGATGTGTCGATCCAGGACGCCGTGCGCCTGATGTCGGGCATCGCCGGCATCGCATTCGACGACACGGCGCAGCGCGAGCGCATCATCGCCCTCGCGCTCGACGGCCTTCGCGTGCGCTGAGTCGCTCGCCGTCACCCTGAGTCGCCCGCGCAAACGCGGCGTCTCGGTCGCTTCGACCGCTGAACGAGTGAGCGGATGACCGCCGCCACTCCCCGGTTGTGTGGCGAGGGCCGACCGCCCCGCACCGGATAGAGTCGCGCCTTATGACCCGATCGCGCGCCACCCATCTCGGGTTCCTCCTCCTCACCCTGTGCCTGATCGCGGTCAACATGCGCGCGACGATCACCGGCATCGGCCCCCTGCTCGAGCAGCTCACGGCCGACACGGGGGCGCAGCTCGCCACCCTCAGCGGACTGACGTCGGTGCCGCTGATCGCCTGGGCCCTGTGCTCGCCGCTCGCGCACACCGCGGCGCAGCGCTGGGGCATCAACCGCGTGCTCACCGTCGCACTGGTGCTGCTGATTGCAGGCACGGTGATCCGGTCTCTCCCGCCCCTCCCCGGCGCGCGCTGGCCGATCGCGAGCCTCTGGATCGGCACCGCGGTGATCGGCGCCGCCCTGGCCGCGGCGAACGTGCTGCTGCCGGCGGTGGTGAAGCACTCGTTCGGCTCACGCGTGCCGCTGGTCACCGGCATCTACACCTCGCTGCTCGCGGGATGCGGCGCGATCGCCTCGGGCGTGGTGGTGCCCATCGCGCAGGCCGCGGGAGAAGGATCCACCGGATGGCGCGTCGCGCTGCTCGCCGTCGCCGCGACCCTGCCGTTCGCCCTGACCCTCTGGGCGATCCACCATCGCCGCGCCGGGCATGGTCCGATCACCCGCCACCGTCCCAAGGGGCCGAGCGTCTGGGGCGATCCGGTCGCCTGGCAGGTGGGCGCGTACTTCGGCGTGCAGTCGTCGACGTTCTACGTGATGCTCACCTGGATCGCGCCGATGGCGATCTCCTACGGGCGGGGTGAAGCGCAGTCGGGCGTCGACACGATGATGTTCCAGATCACGGGCGTGCTGTCGTCCCTCGCGCTGCCGCTCATCCTGCGCGGACGGATGGAGCGCTGGGTGCCGGCGCTGCTGCCGATCCTCGGATTCGCAGCCGTGATCGGGATGATCCTCGTGCCCGGCGGGATCCTCTGGTGGGGCATGATGACGGGCCTCACCAGCGGCGCATCGCTGACGATGTCGTTGACGCTCATGGCGTCGCGCGCCCGCGACCCGCAGATCGCCTCCGCCCTCAGCGGCATGGGCCAGTCGGTCGGCTACGCCTTCGCGGCGATGCCCCCGATCGTGTTCGGGCTGCTGCACACGGCCACGTCGGGCTGGGTCGCCCCGCTCGTCTTCGCCGCGCTGCTGCTGGTCACGCAGGGCCTGCTCGGCCTCACCGTGGGCCGCGAGCGCTTTGTGCTCGACCACTGAGCGCCGCCGCGCGTCGAGCGCGACAAGACACTTCCCCTATGGACATTCCCTATCGACATAGGTAAAGTCCACGGCGAGGCGCGACGATGCGCCTCGGAAGGACGCGCCGGATGAACGCTCAGGCCCTCGCCGCCGACTACTCGCTCGAGATGACGGGCAAGGATGTGCCCGCGCTGCACGAGGCGCGCCCCGCGATCCCGCCGGGCACCCGGGTGAACGTCACCTTCCTCGGCAACGAGGACCTCGAGATGCGCGTGGCCGCCGCGAAGGCCGTGAAGGACGCGGGCCTCGTGCCGATCCCCCACATCTCCGCCCGCCGCCTCGCCTCGCAGGCGCAGCTCGAGGAGTTCCTCGACCGTCTGCAGCATGTCGGCGCGGCCGACCACGTCTTCGCCGTCGGCGGCGACCCGGCCACCCCAGAGGGCCCGTACGACAGCGCGCTCGCGCTCATCCGATCCGGCGTCCTGCAGCAGTACGGCGTGAAGGAGGTGAGCATCTCGGGCTACCCCGAGGGCCACCCCGACATCCCGACCGACGTGCTCTGGACGCACCTCGAGCAGAAGACCGCGGCCCTCACCGAGGCCGGGCTCGGCACGGCGATCCTCACGCAGTTCTCGTTCGACACCGATCCGGTGATCGCGTGGATCGACGACGTGCGCTCGCGCGGCATCGATGCGACGATCCGGATCGGCACTCCCGGCCCCGCGGGCATCAAGCGACTGCTGGCCTTCGCCACGCGCTTCGGCGTCGGCGCCAACGCGATGATCGTGAAGAAGTACGGGTTCTCGCTCACGAACCTGCTCGGCACGGCCGGACCCGACCGCTTCGTCACCGATCTCGCCGACCGCCTCGGCGCCGATCCCCAGGCGGGCGACGTGAAGCTGCACATGTACGCCTTCGGCGGCCTCGCGGCAACTGCGGCGTGGGCGCGAGACTTCCAGGCGAAGGCGAGCGCGAAGTGACGCTGCACGATCCGGCCTTCGCCGACCGCGCCGTGCTCATCGTGCACGGACCGGATCAGCCGGGCATCGTGCGCGCGATCGCCGACCTGATCACGCGCAACAAGGGCAACATCGTCTCGCTCGACCAGTACTCGTCCGACTACGCCGGCGGCGACTTCTTCCAGCGAGTGGTGTTCCACCGCGCCGACCTCGTCACGGCGATGCACGACCTGCGCGCCGACATCGCCGCGACCGTCGAGCCCTTCGGCATGACCTGGCAGCTGCGCGACCAGTCGGTGCCCAAGCGCATGGCGATCCTGGCCTCGAAGAGCGACCACTGCCTGCTCGACCTGCTGTGGCGGCACCGCCGCGGCGACCTGCCCGTGACGATCCCGATGGTGATCGCCAACCACACCGACACCGCCGAGGACGTGCGCTCGTTCGGGGTGCCGTTCTTCCACGTCGAGTCGCAGGTGGGCCCCGACAAGTCGCAGAGCGAGGCGGAAATCCTGAAGCTCCTCGCCGGCAACGTCGACTTCGTTGTGCTCGCGCGGTACATGCAGATCCTCTCCGGCGACTTCCTCGAGAAGGTCGGTGTGCCGGTGATCAACATCCACCACTCGTTCCTGCCCGCCTTCATCGGCGCCAACCCGTACCGAAAGGCGAAGGAGCGCGGCGTCAAGCTCATCGGCGCCACCGCGCACTACGCCACCAGCGACCTCGACGAGGGACCGATCATCGAGCAGGACGTCGTGCGGGTCACCCACGTCGACACCGCCGAGGATCTGCAGCGGCGCGGAGCCGACGTCGAACGCGCGGTTCTCTCGCGCGCGGTGCTGTGGCATGCCCAGGATCGGGTCATCCGCCACGGCAACCACACCATCGTGTTCTGACGCGCGAGCGCCGGCACCCGAGTCGATACCCAGACCACCCGAACATCCCCCCACCACAGACAGAGAGGTTCACGATGGGACACACGAATCTGCAGCAGGTGCTCGACGCCAAGGGCTCGGCCGTCGAGCTGCTGCGCAACAGCCAGATCGGCTCGTACATCTACCCGGTGGTGCCCGCCGACTTCCAGAACTGGATCAAGGAGCAGCGCGCCTGGCGCGAGACGGCCGTGCTCTACGACCAGTCGCACCACATGGACAACCTGTTCCTGCGCGGATCCGACGCGATCAAGCTGATCAGCGACACCGCGATCAACTCGGTCGCCACCTTCCCCGTCGACCGCGCCAAGCAGTACGTGCCGACCAGCTCCACCGGCGGCGTGATCGGCGACGGCATCCTGTTCCACGAGGCCGAGGACGAATACGTGTACGTCGGCCGCGCCCCGGCCGCCAACTGGCTGCTCTTCCACGGCGAGACCGGCGGCTACGCCAACCTCGACATCGAGGTCGATCGCCGCTCCCCCTCGCGCCCCTACGGCGACGCGGTCACGCGCCGCTACTACCGCTTCCAGATCCAGGGCCCCCGCGCGTGGGACGTCATCGAGAAGCTCAACGGCGGCCCGCTCGAGCAGCTGAAGTTCTTCAACATGTCGACCATGCAGATCAAGGGCAAGACCGTGCGCACGCTGCGCCACGGCATGGCCGGCGCGCCGGGCCTCGAGGTCTGGGGCCCGTACGCCGACCACCACGAGATCCGCGATGCGATCGTCGAGGCGGGCGCCGAGTTCGGCCTCGTGCCCGTCGGATCCCGCGCCTACCCCTCGAACACGCTCGAGTCGGGCTGGATCCCCTCGCCCCTCCCCGCGATCTACAGCGGCGAGGCCGAGCGCGCCTACCGCGAGTGGCTGCCCGCCGACAGCTACGAGGCGACCGGCACCCTCGCCGGATCCTTCGTGTCGGACGACATCGCCGACTACGAGCTCAGCCCGTGGGCGCTGGGATACGGATCCTTCGTCAAGTTCGATCACGACTTCATCGGTCGCGACGCGCTCGAGAAGATCGATCCGGGCAGCCAGCGCAAGAAGGTCACGCTGGCGTGGAACGCCGAGGACCTGGCGAAGGTGTGGGCGTCGCTGCTCGATGTCGACGGCCCGCAGTACAAGTTCTTCGACCTGCCCCTCGCGAACTACGGTTCGGCCAACTACGACCGCGTCGTCGACGCGGACGGCACCACGGTCGGCTTCTCGATGTTCACCGGCTACAGCGCCAACGAGAAGCGCGGCCTGTCGCTCGGCACCGTGGATGCGGATGTGCCCGAGGGCACCGAGCTGAAGGTCGTCTGGGGCGAGCCCGACGGCGGCTCGTCGAAGGCCTCGGTCGAGCCGCACGAGCAGTTCGAGGTGCGTGTGGTGGTGAGCCCCGTGCCGTACTCCACCGTCGCGCGCCAGGAGTACCAGGGCGGCTGGCGCACGGGCTATTCGGCCTGATCACCCCCACGGGGCTCGAGTGCCACGGCACTCGAGCCCCGTGTCATATCGGTTGAGGCTTTTCGGCCACAATGGTCATCAGCACCAGAAGGGACGGGCACATGAGCCTGCGTTATGCACTGATCTCGCTGCTGCGCGTCGGCCCGCTGTCCGGATACGACCTGCAGAAGCAGTTCCAGGTGTCCGTCGGCCACCTGTGGCACGCGCCCGACAGCCAGATCTACCCCGAGCTGCGCAAGATGGAGGGCGAGGGGCTCGTCGTCGGCGAGGACCAGGCCCGCGGCGAGCGCGGCACCCGGCGCGTCTACCACCTCACCGAGGAGGGCGAGGCGGCGTACACGCGATGGATGCAGGATCCGCTGCCCTACGCCCGCGTGCGCGAGCCCGCGAACCTGAAGGCGGCGTATCTCGAAGCGGCGACGTCGGACGCGGCCCGCGCGTTCCTGGCCGATCACATCCGGCACTGGCGCGGAGAGCTCGAGCAGTGGGAGGCCGAGCTCGTCCGCATCGACGCCCGCGAGAACCCGATGCTGCAGCGACGGCTCGCGGTGACCGACCCCCGCGATCACGACCGCACGGTCGCCTTCAAGCGCTTCGGCTACGAGGGCCTCGTCGCCCGCGCCCGCGCCGAGATCGCCTGGGGAGAGCAGGGCCAGGCGCTGCTCGACTCGCTCTACGGCCCCGAAGACGCGCACTCGGCCTCCTAGCCCCGCGCCCCTCCCCGCTCGTTGAGCGAGGGAGGAACGACCGAGTCGAAACGCCCACGCCCCGCGCGGCGGTCGGCCCGCGGGGCCGGCACCCCCCGCTCGCTCGACGAACGAGGAGGGTGGCGCCCCGCGAGAACACATGGTGCGTCGCGGCACAACACCCGCCCCGCGACACCACACCCCGCCGGATGTGCCCCCGCGCCGCAGATGTGCCCCGGCGCCCTAGCCGCCTCCGCTCGTTGAGCGAGGGAGGAACGACCGAGTCGAAACGCCCAAGCCCGCGCGGCGGTCGGCCCGCGGGGCCGGCACTCGCCCCGCTCGTTGAGCGAGGGAGGAACGACCGAGTCGAAACGCCCAAGCCCGCGCGAGGCCACAACCCGTTCGCGGTCACCGGCGTCTCGACTCGCTCCGCTCGCTCGACGAACGAGCAGGGTGGGGCGCCGCGAGAACACATCGTGCGTCGCGGCACCACACCCGCCCCGCGACACGACAGCCCGCCGGATGTGCCCCCGCGGCGCAGATGTGCCCCGGCGCCCAAACCACCCCCGCTCGTTGAGCGAGGGAGGAACGACCGAGTCGAAACGCCCAAGCCTCCGCGGCACCCAAACAACGAGCCCCGTTTCCGGCGTCTCGACTCGCTCCGCTCGCTCGACGAACGAGGAGGGTGGCGCCCCGCAAGCCCCAAGCCCCGCGGGCACAGCCCGCGCGGCCACAACCCGCCCGCGGTTTCCGGCGTCTCGACTCGCTCCGCTCGCTCGACGAACGAGGAGGGTGGCGCCCCGCACGCCCCAAGCCCCGCGGGCACACCCCGCGCGGCCACAACCCCAGCCGCGTTTCCTGCGTCTCGACTCGCTCCGCTCGCTCGACGAACGAGAGGGTCGGCACCGCGCCCGCGCGCCGCGCGGGGCGTCAGCCGACGCCGACCACGGCCTTCGCGCGCGAGCGGCCGGTGGCGTCCTTGAGCACAACGTAGGAGGCGTCGACGTGGGGCTCGAGGGCCGAGACCTTGTCGTTGGGCGCGCCGATGACGAGCTGGAAGCCGAGGCCGCGCCAGGCCCCGACCGCGCGGCCCGAGAACTGCGCGTCGGCCTTGATGAGCGCCTCGTCGAGCAGCACCGGCGCGTAGCGCGGGCGCTGGGCGTCGGCGTCGCCGAGCTGGTAGCGCAGAGCGGCGCCGACGATGAAGGCCACAAGCTCCTGCGACTCACCGCCCGACTTCTCGCCGATGTGGTCGTAGAGCGCGACGTGACGGCCCTCGAGATCGATCTTCTCGGCCGACAGGCGCACGTGGCGGCGCACGTCGACGAGCTCGACGAAGTCGGGAGCCTCGCGACGGATCCGGTCGATGAGGCGCGCCATCCGGCCATAGCGCGTCTCGCGATCCGCCTCGGTGGCGCGGTGCGACAGCAGCTCGCGCAGCTCCTTGAGCTCGCGCTGGAACGACAGCAGGGCGACCGAGCGCACGGGAGCCGCCTCGATGCGCAGGCGGTGGTCGTCATCCGCGAACGGCAGTTCGGCGAGGATCTGGTTGACCGGATCGATGCGCTGCGTGATCTCCGACCGCGCGCGGCGCAGGGCGTACTCGAGGTCGGAGAGGTCGTCGCCCGAGAGGCGCAGCAGGCTGCGGCGCCACTCCTCCTCGAGCTCGTGGAGGCCGTCGCCCTCGAGCGCGACCAGGATCTGCTCGAACTCCGCGTACGAGCGGTCGGGGTCGGTGCCGAGGTTCGGGTCGGGCCACTGGCGCAGGAACCCCTCGAACAGGCTCGAGAGCGCCTCGCATCCGGTCTCGATCGCCCGCTCGGCGGTCTCGGTGTCGTGGCGCAGACGCTCGGCGGCGCGAGCGGCGACGGCGTCGAACGCGGCGAGCGCGGCACGCGGATCCGCGGCGCCGGCCTGCGGCGTCTCGTCGTCGGCGAGCAGCTCGTCGAGGTAGGCACGGCGTGCGGCGTGCGCCTCGTCGAGCGCGGTGTCGTCGTCGTCCTGATCGGCGGCCTCGAGGGCGCGGGAGGAGAGATCCACCTGGTCGGTGATCTTCTCCCACTCCTCGTGCAGCGCGGCGGCGGCGGTCTTCGCCGACCCCAGCTGCTGCCCGAGCTCGTCGACGAGGTCGTCGAGCTCGGCGGCGCGCTCGCGCAGCGGGCCCAGCTCGACGTTGCCGGCGGTGAGCTCGTCGATCCGGGCGGTCCACCGCTCGATCTCCGCCTCGGTGGCGACCGTGTCGACCTGGTCCCAGGGCGTCTCGATGACGACCTTGAAGGCGTCCTTGCGCTCGTCGTCCTGCGCGAAGGCCTCGTCGGCGCGGCGCAGTCCCTGCGTGGCGATCACCCAGGAGCGCTCAGCGGCCTGGATCTGCACGTCGAGCTGCGCGATCCGGCGCGCGTTGGTGAAGCCGATGACGCTGCCAGAGGGCGAGCCGCCGTGCGCGCCGCGCAGGCCCTCGCTGGTCTGGCCCGAGCGGGTGAGCGCCTTGGAGTAGCCGCTCATCTCCTTGGCGCTCTCGACGCACACGTACGAGAAGCGGTCGACGAGGCGCGAGCGCAGCCAGTCGGCGAACGGCGAGGTGGCGTAGTCGAGGCGCCCGGGCAGCGTGTTCGCGTCGGGACGCACGTCGACGGTGAGGCCGAGCTGCACCCCCTCGAAGCGGATGCGCTCGCGCGAGGGCACCTTGTCGATCGCGGCGCGGAAGGCGCCGATGCGCTCGGAGTCGATGAGCAGCGTGGTGGCGAAGCCGCCGAGCGCCATGCCGAACGCATCGCGCCACGGCTCGTGCACGGTCTGCACCTCGATGAGCTCCGCGACGAACGGAAGCTCGGACGGATCCATGTCGGCCGCGATCGCGAGCGCCACACGCGCCTGGTGCAGGCGCTCGGGGATGTTGCCGTGGCGTGCCGCGAGGGCGCCGCGCTCGAGGCGCAGCTCCTTGAGCGCGGCCTCGGTCTCGCGCACCAGATCGCGGGCACGGTCGCGGTCGGCGAAGGTGGCGTAGCGGGCGTCCTTGTCGGCGAGGCGCGTGCGGCCGGCAGCGGCGAGGCGCTCGAGATCGGCGGCGGAGTCGGCGGATGCGCCGAGGGTCTCGAGGGCGCGGTCGAGACGGGCGCGGGCGGCCTGCGCGGCCACGAGGCGATCCTGAGCGGCTGCCTGCTCGCGCTGGGCGGTCTGCAGCTGCTGGCCGCCGGATGCCCAGAGCATCTCGCGCACGCCCGCGAGCTCGCTCTTGCGGGCGCGCAGGGCGGCGTCGAGGTCGCTGACCTTGTCGTCCGCCGCGCGGGAGCGCACACGCACGTCGTCCTCGACGTCGCGCAGCAGCTCGAGGCGCCGCTCATGACGCCACAACGCCACCGGCGCGGTGTCGTCGTCGGGGGTGCCGACCTGCGCGATCAGCTCGAGGCGGGCGCGGGCCGCGTCGACCGCGGCGCGGTGCTGGCGGATCGGCGTGAGCGCGCGCACCTGCTGACGCGCGGTGAGCATCCGCTCGCGGGTGTCGCTGAGCTCGTCGAAGTGCGCCACGACCTCGTCGGCCTTGGCGAGCGTGTCGGGCTCTTCGAGCACCATCGCCTTGTACAGCGCGTCGACCGTGGTGATCTGCTGACCGGCCTGGATGCGCGCGAGCAGCGCGATCGCCTTGGCGCCGCCGCCCGCCGCGCCGATGCCGAGCGTCGAGTGCAGGCGCGCGGTGAAGTCCTTGTCGGTGTCGAAGCACACCAGGCCCGCCGCCGTGAGGCGGGCGCGCGCGAACTTCGCATCGGCCGCGGGCCCCAGCTGCGTGAGGTCGAAGGCGCCGTCGATCGTGGCGCGCACGGTGGTGAGCTCCTCGATGGCGCGGGCGCCGGCCGGCACGTACCAGGCGCGGATCGCCGTGAAGACCTGACCACCCTGATCGGCCCACGTCATCGCGATGGCCGACCAGATGTCCTCGCCGTCGCCGCGCAGCACCCGCTGGCGGGTGCCCTCATCGGTGCGCGACTCATCGACCTTGCCACGGGCGTACGAGAGCACGTTGCGCTGATCCTTGCCGCGCGGGCGCCCGATGACGCCGCCGTTCGAGGCGCCGTTGAACGGCACCGTGTGCGGCATCAGCAGCGCGATGTACGCATCCATGAGCGTCGACTTGCCGGATCCGGATCCGCCCGACAGCAGCGTCGCGCCCGGCGCGAAGCGCACGGTGTGGTGGCCGTCGTAGCCGCCCCAGTTGACCAGCTGCAGGTCGCGCGCGATCCACTGCTGCCCGGTCGAGGCGGCGGGGATCAGCCCGAAGAGGGTCTCGATCATCGTCATGCGGTCTCCGCCTCCGGGGTGTCGTCCTGCTCGTCGTCGGCGACGGGATCCGATCCGGATCCGTCGTCGTCATCCGCGACCGGATCCGATCCGCTCACCTCGTCGGCGAGCGCCTCGCCGGCAAGCGCCTCGCCGGCAAGCGCCTCGTCCGCAAGCGCCTCGCCGCGGAGGCCGCCGCTGCGCAGCCACGTCACGAGCTCGCCCAGCCGCTCGACCGACAGCACCACCTCCACGAGCGGGGTGATGCGGTAGCGGCCCTCCGACTCCTCATCGAGGAAGCCCTCGGTGACCAGGCGCGCGATCGCACCGCGGATCTCCTTCTGCCGAGCGGCCACGTTCGTGCCGTCGACGTCGAGGTAGGTGAGCGCGTTCTGCTCGAGGTCCTCGGCGTCCACGCGCGTGGCGGTCTCGCCGGCGCCTCCTGAGCGCTGGTGCAGGCTCCGCAGCTGCACCAGCAGCACGGTCTCGATGCGCGAATAGGCCTCGTCGCGCAGCAGCACCGGCACCTCGATCTCGGCCGAGCGCACCTGCTGCTTCCAGGCCAGCCCGCGGTCGTGGTCGACGATCAGCCGCACGAAGAGGTCATGCAGGCGCGACTCGATCACCTGCTGGTGCGCGATGAGCGCCTTCCACTGCTGCGGGTTCTGGTCGGCGCGCAGGTAACGGCGGCGCAGCAGCTGCACGAGCACACGACGCGCGTCGACGTCGAGCGTGCCGGTGTCGCCGGGGAAGAGGTCGCTCGGGTCCTCCTCCATGGAGACCGGATCGATGAAGGCGGTGTCGCTCATGAGGCTCCGTCGGCGGGATCGGGCGAATCAGGATCAGTCAGGCGCGCGCTGGCGGCCGAGAACGCGAGGCGGCGGCGGGTGCCGTCGGGGCGGATCGCCACGACCTCGACGATCTCGTCGCCGTCGGTCAGGCCGAAGCGGTCGGCGATCTCGAACAGGCCGACGAGGTCGGCCGGGCGGCGCAGGTCTTCGGGGGCCGCCTCGAACGCGGCGGCGAGGTCGAGCTCTCCCCCGGCCTCGGCGGCGAAGGCCTCGATGTGCGCGCGCAGCTCGGAGTAGCTCGGGCCGCCCCAGCGGCGCGCGAGGTCGAGGGTCGCGGGCTCGTCCTCGAGCGCCGGCGACGCCGCGAGCCGGGCCGGGCGGCTCTGCGGCGCGAGGTCGTCGAGCGTGGTGCGCAGGCGCCCCACCTGGGCGCGTGGCAGGCGGCGCAGCCCCTCGACGGGCTCGTTGCGCCGGGTCGTCGGCATCCATGCGGCCAGCTCGACGATCGCATCGCGCAGCAGGTCGTCGACCTCGCGGTCGCGCAGCGGATCGTGGTGGCGCACCTGAGCGGCGATCACGCGCGACGCCGTGCGCTGGGCGGTGAGCACCGTGTCGATGCCCCGCTCGAGCTGCTGCGAGAGGCTCGCGAGCTCGATCCGCTGCACGGCCGGAAGCTTCTCGGCGAACGGCTGGTGCAGCACGATGTCGAGCTGCTCCTGCAGGCGGTCGAGGCGATCCGGGTCGCCGACGAGTCGCAGCGCTCCCGCGAACGCGCGGCCCTCGGCCGTGGCGTCGAGCACGTGCTCGGCGCGGTGCAGGTACTCGCGCAGCACCTCGCCCGTGGGGCGCTCGTCCTGGCGCAGGGCGGCGACCACCTGGCGCTGCAGATCGCGGATCGACTCCGCCACGCGCGCGAAGTCGGCCGGAAGCTCGCGCACGAGGGCGAGCACGTTCTCGGCCTCCTCGCGCAGCACCTCGTCGTCGGCGGGCTCGACGACATCGTTCAGCTCCAGGCGCTCCAGCTCCCACTCGAGCCGGCGGATCGCCTCACGCAGCCGCTCCCGGCGACGCTCGGCATCCGGATCCGCTTCGCTTGCCAGGTGGTCGACCGCCTGGAGCAGCGTGCGCACGCGCGACTGCGACACCCGCGAGCGCGGGCCGCCCGCGCGGCTGGCGATGTCGAGCGCGCCCACCGCGTGCGCCGAGAGGCGGTACACCTCGACGTCGGCGTCGTCGGCCTGCCGGATCAGCCACCCGGCATCGACCCACTGCTTGCAGAGCTCGCGCGCGGATCCGACGGGCAGATTGTCGTTACCGGCGGCGCGCAGCTGGTCGAGGGCATCCCCCACCTCGGTGTGCACCTCGGCCACCGCAACGCTCGGCCGCGCGCTCGTGAACACCGACGCCAGCAGCGTCACGATCAGCGGCGCGTGCCGCTTGTGCAGCAGGGCGAGCATCGGGCTCTGGAAGGCTCGGACCGCGCCTTCGTAAGCGCCCTCGATTCGCGTGCTCATGGAGGATCCAGCCTAGTCGGCGCACGACTTCGCGCCGAACGCGCCGGGTTGTTCCCTGCCCGCGGGGGCACCGTCCCCTCCCTGAAAACACGTGTTGTCAGCGACAACGTGCCTTATCTGCGCCGATCCGGCATGTTCTCGCTCAGAGGACGTGTTTTCAGAAGGGCGTGGTGGCCACCCGGGCGCGGATCAGCCGTAGTGGCAGACGTACGAGACGGCGTCGGTGACGCGGATGTCGAACGACGAGTTTCCGGGCACCTCGAACGAGTCGCCCGCGCCGTAGGCGGTCCACTCGTCCGAGCCGGCGAGGCGCACGGTGCAGGATCCGGTGTGCAGCTCCATGACCTCGGGGGCGCCGGTGCTGAAGTTCAGCTCGGAGGGCAGGATCACCCCGGCCGACTTGCGCGTGCCGTCGGCCAGGAAGAAGGTGTGGCTCACGCACTTGCCGTCGAAGTAGACGTTGGCGGCCGGATCCAGGGTGACGTTCTCGTAGGTCATGGCTCGATTATCGAGCCGGCGGCGGATGCTCCGAGACCACGCGGGCGAGACCGCGAACGCGCGAGCGACGCGGGCCGTCAGGTGGCGTACTCGAGCAGATCGCCGCCCAGCGCGTGGAACGCCGCGTGCGCGCGCTGCCGGTCGAGCAGCGTCTCGTCGTCGAAGGCGACGAGAAGCGCGTAGGCGAAGGCGCCACGGCGCCCGGCGAGCACACCGGCCTCCGCGCGTACGCCCTTCTCGCGGCCGGTTTTCGCGAAGTGCACCACGCCGTGGCCATCCGGCTCGTGCGAGAAGGGGTCGGCGCCGATCGCGGATCCGACAAGACCCGCGTCAGTCACAGGGCTGAGCCAGGTGACCACGCGCTCGCTGACTCCCGCGTCGACCGCCGTGCCGCCGGCGAGCGCGGCGAACAGGTCGGCGAACTCCCGCGCGGTGCCGAGCGCCAGGTGCGGGGCGTCATCCGGTCCGCGCTCGGCTCGGAAGCCGTCGAGCAGCGCCGAACGGGGCATGCCGAGGTCGACGATGCGGCGGGTGACGTTCTCGTGCCCGACGACGCCGAGCAGCGCATTGGTGGCCGCGGCATCACCCGCGGCTGCGGCGAGCACGGCGAGGTCGACCACGGGCAGCGTGGGTGCGGCCATCGCGCGCCAGAGGCCCGTGGGCGCGGGGCGCTTGGTCTTCGGGCGGTCGATGAGCTGGTGCGGATCGAGGGTGCGCGCCTCGATGCGTGCGGCGGTCTCGATGAGCAGCGGCACGATGCCGAGGCCGCCCACCGGCAGCGCCAGGTGGTCGTCGCCGGCGAGCACCACCTCCGCGCGGTCGAGGTCGGTGACGTGCACGGCGACGCGGGCACCGGCGAGCGCGAGGCGCTCGAGGGCGCCGGTTGTCGCTCGGAAAGTGCGCGTCTGTCGTCCCCGGCCGCTGCGCAGATCCTTGCGCGACGTTCCGTGACTCATCTCGCTACGGGGATCCGCTCCCACGACAGCCCTTCGCTCGCTCGCGTCGTTCCCTCACCCGCATCCATTGTGCGGCCTGACGGGCCGTCGTCGGGGCCGTTCCGGGCTCGATCCGGTGAAGATCAGGGAAGATCCGTAGAGATCCGTGCCCGCTGAGTGGAGAGCGCGGATCCGTGGGTCCGTCGGGAGGGCGGCTATTCGATGAGGCCCCGGAAGTCGGTCGCGTCGAGCGCGCCGATGGCCGACGGGTCATCCCCGGCGAGCACGTCGCGGAACAGCCGCGACTTCTTCTCCTGCATGGCCACGACCTTCGCCTCGATCGTGCCCCGCGAGATGAGGCGATAGACCACAACGGGACGCGTCTGCCCGATGCGGTGCGCGCGGTCGGTGGCCTGCGCCTCGGCGGCCGGGTTCCACCAGGGATCGAGAAGGATGCAGTAGTCGGCCTGAGTGAGGTTGAGGCCGAAACCGCCGGCCTTCAGCGAGATGAAGAACACCGGCACCTCGCCGGAGGTGAAGCGGTCGATCATCGCGCGACGGGCGCTCATCGACACGGATCCGTCGAGGTACGCGAAGGGGATGCCCCGCTTCTCGGCCACGGCGGCCGCCCGGCCGAGGAACTGCGTGAACTGACTGAAGACGAGCACGCTGTGGCCGTCGCCGACGATCTCGTCGAGCAGCTCGCCGAGCTTCTCGAGCTTCGCGCTGGGGGCGTGGCCGTCGCCCACGAGCTCCGGATCGAGTGCGAGCATCCGGAGGGTCGTCAGCGAGCGCAGGATCTCCATGCGGTTGGAGTCGACGTCGTCGAGCAGACCCAGCACCTTCTGGCGCTCGTGCTGCAGCCGCAGCGCATATGCGTGCTTGTGCGCGGGATGCAGCTCGACCTCGAGCAGCTGCTCGGTCTTCTCGGGCAGGTCGCCCGCGACCTGCTCCTTCGTGCGCCGCAGCATAAAGGGCTTGAGGCGGCGGCGGAGGCGATGCAGACGCTCGGCGCTGCGCTCCCGCTCGATGGGCTTGCGGTACTGGTCGGTGAAGGTGCGCTCACCGCCGAGCAGTCCCGGCGCGGTGAGCGAGACGAGCGCCCACAGCTCGAGCAGGTTGTTCTCGAGCGGGGTGCCCGTGATCGCGAACTTGCTCGGCACCTCCAGCAGGCGGGCGCAGCGGTGGGTCTGCGCGCGGTGGTTCTTGATCTGCTGCGCCTCGTCGAGCACAAGCACCTGGAAGCCAGCGGCCTGATACTCGTCGAAGTCGAGGCGGAACAGCGCGTACGACGTCACCACGAGCGCCGCGCCCTCGATCTGCGTCGCGAGGGTCGAGCCGCGCTTTCCGGACGTCTCCTCGATGGCGACCGCGGGCAGCTCCGGGGCGAAGCGGCGCGCCTCGGACACCCAGTTCGAGACCACGCTGGTCGGCGCGACCACGAGGTAGCGCTCGCCCGGCGACTCGGCCTGGGCCCGCGCGAGCGCGGCGAGCACCTGCACGGTCTTGCCGAGGCCCATGTCGTCGGCCAGGATGCCTCCGAGCCGGTTGCGACGCAGGAAGTCGAGCCACGCGAGGCCGGTGCGCTGGTAATCGCGCAGCTCGGCGCGGAACCCCGGGGGCAGGTCGACCGGCGCGAGCTGCTCGGTCTCGGTGAGGCCGCGCATGCGCTCGAGCCAGTCGTTGGCCTGGGCCTGCACCAGCCCGATGCCGACGATCTCCTCCCACAGGTCGGCCTGCCAGCGCGAGATGCGCAGGGGGCCCGTGGGGCGATCCTGCAGGGCCCGCGCCTCGTCGAGCAGCTCGCGCAGCGGATCGAACTGCGTCGTGTTGAGGGCGAACACCGTGCCGCTGGGCAGCACGACGTAACGGTCGCGGGCCACGAGGGCGGTGAGCAGCATGCCGAAGGGCACGGCCTCTCCCCCGACCTCGACCGAGACCTCGAGGTCGAACCAGTCGTTGCCGTTCGGCTGCGTCGACACGTGCACAACCGGCGGATCGGCAGCGAAGCGGTACTCCGGCAGCTCGTCGGTCTCGTCGACACGCAGCCCGTCGACCGCCCGGAGCGCGGGCAGCACCATCGCGCGGAACTCGACCGTCTCGTCCTTCGTGAGCATCGCAGCCCCGAAGGTCGTGCCGACGCGCGCACCGAGCAGCCCCGCGTGCTCGCCCGCGGCCTGCTCGACCGCGTCGGCGATGCCGCGCTCCTCCGACGGGGTGCGGATGCCCGAGGCATCCGGGTAGTCGAAGCGCCATGAGAGCGTCGCCCGGTTGTCGGCCTGGGCCAGCGTCAGCACCAGCGTCGGGCGCGGAGGCGCGGGGATCTCGTACGATCCGTCGGATCGGAGCGGCGCGATCCGGCGCAGCTTCGGCAGGTACTCGCGTTCGAAGTCGGCCACGGCCCCGTCGGGCACGGTGAACGGCTCGCCCTGCATCAGGCGAGTGAACGCCTCGGCGAGCGGTTCCCGCAGGGGCACCAGCTCACGCACGCGCTCGTCGTCGGCGATCGCCATGGCGGCCACCGGTCGCCCGATCGGCAGGATCTGCGCCTGCGGCGCATCGAGGTCGATCACGGGCTGCACGTGCAGCGCCTCGTCGTGGTGCGCGAGCTGCAGGTAGTGCGTGGCGGGCTCGGCGCGCAGCGCCACCTCCTGCTGCGCCTTGGTGTCGGCCACGAGCTGCACACCCGCCTCGCGCAGCTCGAGCAGCACGTTCCACAACGCGCGGCTCGGCAGCTCGTCGAGCCGGATCCACTGCGGCGCGCGGTCGTAGTACCCCCAGCGGCTGGCGGGGCGGGCCTGGTCGTGCATCGACGCGATCTCGCCGAGCGCGCGGCGCGCGACGGTCTCGGATCCGGCCGCCTCCAGGTCGTGCCAGCCGATGCCGGTGCGGATCCAGGTGCCGCGCGAGCCCTTGATGGCGGGCCGGATATGCGCCCACTCGCCCGTGCGCGTGCGCTCGAGGCCCACGAGCAGGGCCACCTCGGCGGGCTCCTCCTCGGCGTCGAGCGCCTTCTCGAGCAGACGCCGCCAGGGCTCGATGGGCGCGGCCGCGGGCTTCGGCAGCGCCGCGCCGCTCGTGGCGCCGTGGGCGATCAGATGCAGGATCGCCGCCGCGTGCACGCATCCGTCGGATCCGCACTCGTCGCAGTCGATGCTCACGCCGTTTCGCTCGCCCACGTCGATGAACACGGTCCAGCGCCCGACGCGGCCCTCGAAGGAGGTGACCCCACCCATCTCGTAGCGCTGGGTGATGCGGGCCACACCCTGCTCGGCGAGATGCGCGCCGTGCTGCACCATCCACGCGGGAAGGATCCGCGGCAGATCCTCGGGTGTCAGCTCGAACGGCACGGATCGAGCCTAGGCGCGGGGTGGGACATCCGGCGCCGCGGTCGCCGCACACCCCCCTCGCTCGTCGAGCGAGCGAGGAACGAGCGAGTCGAGACGCCCCACACCACCGCAGGGCCCAAGTCCCGGGTCGTGACACGCGTTTCGACTCGCTCCGCTCGCTCAACGAACGAGGGGCAGATGCCCCGCGCGCCACCCCACCCCCCTCGCTCGTCGAGCGAGCGAGGAACGAGCGAGTCGAGACGCCCCACACCACCGCAGGGCTCAAGCCCCGGGTCGTGACACGCGTTTCGACTCGCTGCGCTCGCTCAACGAACGAGGGGCAGATGCCCCGCGCCACCCCGCTCCGCTCGCTCAGCGAACGGGACGAGGGCCACCGCTCAGCGCGCGGCGACGGTCAGCTCGGCCTCCACGGGCAGCGCCTGCGAGGAGGAGCCGGCGGCGATGCGGTACGTGCCGGGGCGCACGCGCAGGCCGCCCTCGTGCAGCCAGTCGCTCGGGGCATCCGGCAGGCGCACCTCGGAGTCCCACGTCGCGAGGCGCTCCACGGCGAACGACAGCTCGACCTCGCGGGTCTCGCCGGGCTCGAGGCGCACGCGCTCGAACGCGAGCAGCAGCCGCAGCGGCGCGCCCTCGTCCGAGCGCAGCGCGTACACCTGCACAAGCTCCTCGGCTGCCCGAGAGCCCGAGTTCGCCACGGACACACGAGCCGTCACCACCGACTCGTGTGCCCGGGGCAAGAACCCCGGATGGCGGAGTGTGACCTCCGGGGCGTTCACCGATCCCGCCGACAGCGAGATCGAGTCATACGAGACCGACGTGTAGGTCAGGCCGTGTCCGAACGGGAAGGTGAAGGATCCGGGCTGGTGACGGTACGTCGCCTGCTGACGCAGGGTGTCGTAGTCGAAGAGGTCGCCGGCCTGCGCGGCGTCGGCGGGCCACGACTGGGCGAGGCGGCCCGACGGCTCGCGATCGCCCGAGAGCACGTCGGCGATGCCGTGGCCGAGGTCCTGCCCGCCGTGGCTCGACCAGATGACGGTCTCGGCGTCGCGCACACCCTCGCCGAGCACGTACGGGTAGCTCGAGACAACGGTCAGCACGGCGCGGGCGCCGGCCTCGCGCGCGGTCTGCCAGATCTCGACCTGCGACTGCGGCAGCAGGATGTGCGGGCGATCCTCGGTCTCGCGTCCGGCGAGGTGCGGGTCGTTGCCCACCGCCACGACCACAACGTCGGCTTCCGCAGCGGCCGCGGCGACGGCCGCGTGGCCCGAGCGCACCACACGCGGCGTGAAGCGCTCGGCCTGGTTCTCGGTCACCCCGTCGGCGACGAGCAGACCCGAGTCGCGCAGCGTGCGCAGCCAGCGCCCCGAGCCGAGGTGCAGCAGCGACCACGTGCCGTCGGCGTGCACCACACGACGGAAGCTCTCCTGCGCGATCCAGCCGCCCACGCGCGTCGCGTCGGCGCGCAGGGGCCACGCCCCGCCGGTGAGCAGACGACCCGAGGCCTGCGAGCGGATGACCAGGATGCCGTCGCCCCAGTCGGCGAAGTCGAACAGCGCCTCCTCGGAGGCGGCAGGCGCGTCGGCGATCACCACGGATCCGTCGCCGTCGCTGCGCACGTAGCGTCCGTTCGACGCGCGCAGGGCCACGGTGTCGGCGCCGCTGACGACGTCGACCCGCGCGTCGGGATAGCGCGCGGCGAGGCCCGCGGCGATGCCCACCGAGTAGGGGGGCGTGCCGGCGTACCAGTCGGTGAGCACGGCGTCGGCGAGCGGGCCGACCACGGCGATCCGGCGCGGATCCGCGAGCGGCAGCACCTGGGCGTCGTTGCGCAGCACAACGACCGACTTGCCCACGACCTCGCGGGCGAGCTCGCGCGAGGCGGGCGCGTCGATGTCGGCGGCGGTGATGCCCGCATACGGATCGGCGTCGCCGTCGAACTCGCCGGAGCGGATCCGCATCTCGAGCAGGCGCAGCACGGCGCGGTCGATGTCGGCCTCCGTCAGCAGTCCCTTGGCGAGCGCCTCGCGGATCGCGGACGTCGTGGGCTCCGCGTTCGCGTCGTCGTCGGTGAAGGAGTCCAGACCCGACCGGATCAGCTTGGCGGCGCCCTCGGCCTTGTCGGCCACCTCGCGCTGCAGCTCGGCGAGGAAGGTCGGAGCACCGGCATCCGAGACGATCGCGATCGACTCGTCCGACCAGCTGCGCGCCTCGGCGACGAGCTCGGGCTGGGTGTGCGCGGCGGTGCCGTTGACCCGGTTGTAGGCGAGCATCATGCCGCCGGCGACGCCGTGCTCGATGGCCTCGCGGAAGGCGGGCAGCTCCTCCTCGTGGAGGGTGCGCAGCGACATCTCGCTCGACGTGGTCGAGCGGTCGGTCTCGTTCGAGTACGCCAGGAAGTGCTTCAGCGCGGGCACGGTGCGCCAGACGCGCTCGTGCGATCCGCGCAGGCCCCGCGAGTAGGCCGCGCCGAAGTGCCCGGTGATGTGCGCGTCCTCGGAGTAGCCCTCCTCGTTGCGTCCCCACGCGGGATGACGCAGCGTGTTCACGACCGGCGCCCAGACGTTGAGGCTCACCAGCGGGTTCTCGGCGCGCTTCGCGCGCACCTCGGTCGCGGCGACCTCGCCCACGGCCTCGATGGCGGCGGTGTCCCAGGTCGCCGCCAGCCCCACGGGCTGGGGAAAGACGGTGGCGGTGCCGAGCCAGGCCGCGCCGTGCAGCGCCTCGCAGCCCGTGCGGAACTCGCTCACTCCGAGACGCTCGATCGCGGGCGCCGCCTGGTGCAGCATCGCGATGCGCTCATCCGCGGTCAGCTGCGCGAGCAGATCCTGCGCGCGCTCGGTCAGGGGCAGCGAGACGTCGCGGAACGCGCTCATGCGGACTCCTCCGGGGTCAGGGTGATGCGGATCTCGCCCGCGGTGTTCGTGTCGACCAGCTGGTCGCCGACGAGCAGCGACCATCCGGCGGTGGCGTCGTCGGAGGACGCGATGATCTCGTCGCCGACGCGGCGCACGCGGAACGACGTCGAGGGGCCCTCGAAGCCGGGCACGGTCGTGACCCGGTCGTAGCCATCGGGCAGCTCGAAGCAGGCGAGGGTGACATCCTCCGCCCACTCGTAGTCGGGCCGGTCGTCGCGCGCGCCGATCGGCAGCACGGTGCCGGGGCGCACGCGCAGCGGCACCGAGTCGAAGCCGTGCGTCTCGCGCACCCAGCGGCGCCCGTCCTGCACGGAGCCGTCGAGCAGCGAGGTCCAGAGGCCCTCGGGCAGGTAGTACTCGACCGATCCGTCGGCCGTGAACACCGGCGCCACGAGCAGCGCGTCGCCCAGCATGTACTGGCCGTCGGCGTCGAAGCCGCCGCGATCGTCGGGGAACTCGAGCACCATCGGGCGCATCATCGGCGTGCCGGTCGCGGGAGCCTGCTCGGCGATGCCGGCGAGGTAGGGCATCAGCGTCATCTTGAGCTTCGTGAAGCGGCGGGCGACATCCACCGCCTCCTCGTCGAAGGCCCACGGCACCCGCACCGTGTCGGATCCGTGCAGGCGCGAGTGCGACGACAGCAGCCCGAAGGCCAGCCAGCGCTTGAAGACGCCCGGATCGGGGGTGCCCTCGAAGCCGCCGATGTCGTGGCTCCAGTAGCCGAAGCCGCTGAGTGCGAGCGACAGACCGCCGCGCAGCGACTCGGCCATCGACGCGTAGGTCGAGTCGCAGTCGCCGCCCCAGTGCACGGGGAACTGCTGGCCGCCCGCGGTCGCCGAGCGCGCGAAGACGATCGCGTTATCGACGCCGTAGTGCTGCTCGAGCGCCCGGAACACCGCCTCGTTATAGAGGTGCGGGTAGTAGTTGTGCATACGCGCCGGATCGGATCCGTCGTGCCAGACGACCCCCGTGCTCGGGATGCGCTCGCCGAAGTCGGTCTTGAACGTGTCGACGCCCTGCTTCATCAGACGCACGAGGTGCGCGACGTACCACTCGGTCGCCTCGGGGTTGGTGAAGTCGACGAGGCCCATGCCGGCCTGCCACATGTCCCACTGCCAGACGGATCCGTCCGTGCGCTTGAGCAGGTACCCCTTCTCGGCGGCCTCCGCGAACAGGCGCGAGCGCTGGGCGATGTACGAGTTGATCCAGGCCGACACCCGCAGGCCGCGGTCGTGCAGGCGCGCGAGCTGGCCCTCCGGATCCGGGAACGTGCGCTCATCCCATTCGAAGTCGGTCCACTGGAACTCGCGCATCCAGAAGCAGTCGAAGTGGAACACCGACAGCGGGATGTCGCGCTCGGCCATGCCGTCGACGAACTCATTCACGCTCGCCTCGTCGTAGGCGGCGGTGAACGAGGTGGTCAGCCACAGGCCGAACGACCACGCGGGCAGCTTCGCCGGGCGGCCGGTCAGCGCGGTGTAGCGGGCAAGGACGTCCTTGGGCGTGGGGCCGGCGAAGACGTAGTAGTCGAGCGTCTCGCCCTCGACCGAGAACTGCACGCGCGAGTTGACCTCGGATCCGACCTCGAACGACACCGCCGACGGATCGTCGACGAAGACGCCGTAGCCGCGGCTCGTCAGGTAGAACGGCACGCTCTTGTAGGACTGCTCGCTCGAGGTGCCGCCGTCGGCGTTCCACGAGTCGACGACCTGGCCGTTCTTGGTGAAGGCGCCGAACCGCTCGCCCAGGCCGTAGACGCGCTCGCCCGGCTCGATCGAGAGCTGCTGGTGCACCCACGTCGACGCCGGCGCCTCGTGGCCGTTGCCGGTCATGTGGCCGACGGATCGCGGTAGCGACGTCGTCAGCACCGTCTCGCCCTGCTCGAACGAGAAGTTCCAGGATCCGTCGCGCTGCACGCGCACGCGCAGGTCGCCGGCCTCGAGCACCCCCTCCGTTTCGGTGAGCGAGATCGTGGGACGGAAGGACGCGTCCTCGAACTTCTGGAAGTCGGGTCCGCGGTGCACGGCACCCTGATGGCGCTGCACCCGCACCTTGACGACGCCTTCGGCGGGCGACGAGAACGTCAGCGTGAACATCGGGCGGTTGAGGGTATCCCCGCGCTCGCGCACCGCGACGGTGGGGGCGAACACGGTCATGGTGCCCGCCGCCTCGTCGATGCGGATGTCGTCGACCTGCTGGGCGAACAGCGGCGTGATGCCGGGCCGTGTCAGCCAGTAGCCATCGGTGAACTTCACTTCGTGCGCCTTTCGATGAGCACCATCGCTCCGCCTGCGGCGATCGCCGCGGTCGGGCCTGTCGTGTGTCCCGTCAGGAGATCCTCGGATCCCTCGGGCACGGCCACGTGGGCCGTGGAGTCTGCGTGGTTGAGGAGGAAGAGCGCGTCGCCGCGGCGCACCGCCTCGAGGCCGGCGGGCAGCGGTTGGTCGCCGAGCACGCCCTCGATGCCGGCGAGCGCCTGGTCGAGCACCGCGGCGAGCGCGGCGTCGGCCACGGTGCCGAGGTACCAGACGTCGCCGTGCCGCGTCACGGCGGGGCGGCCGGCGAGGTCGCCTTCGGCGAAGCTCGCGAGCACCTCAGCGCCGTCGCTGCGCAGGCGCTCGGCGATGATCTCGGCGCGTGTGCCGTCGCTGAGCGAGACGCCGCCGTCGGGCAGGCCGACCCACTCCTCGCCGCTCACCCCCACCAGCTCCCGGATCGGCACGGGCGAGCGCCCGGTGAGGATCGCCCCGTGCGCATCGGCGACGCCCGAGAACGGGCCCACGACGATCCGGATGCCGGCGGCCGCCGCCTTCTCGAGCTGCGAGGCGGCATCCGCTTCGAGGATGTAGCTGTGCGGCACCAGCACCGCGCGGTACGAGGTGAGGTCGGCGCCGGGCCTGACGAGGTCGGCCGCGATGCCGCGGCGCCACAGCTCGGCGTGCCAGCGCTCGAGCTGATCGATCGTGTCGTGGCGCGTGGTCGGGCGCGCGGGCTCCTTGGCAGCCCACCACCCCTGCCAGTCGAACAGGATCGCCACGGGCGCCTGGACGCGCCCGCCCGTCACCTCGCCGAGCCGCGCGAGATCGGCGCCGAGGCGCTCGATGCCGCGGAACGCGTCGGTGTCGGCGCCGGCGTGCGGCAGCATCGAGGAGTGGAAGCGCTCGGCGCCCGCGCGGGCCTGGCGCCACTGGAAGAAGGCCACGCCGTCGGCACCTCGGGCCACGGCCTGCAGCGAGTCGAGCCGCATCCGCTCGGGCGACTTCGGCAGGTTGTGCGGGCGCCACGACACCGCGCTCGCGGCCTGCTCCATCAGCATCCAGGGGCGTCCGCCACCGAGCGAGCGGATCAGATCCTGCACCAGCGCGATCTTCTGCGGGCTGTGCGGGTCGGCGGGATCCGGGTACTGGTCGTCGGAGACGACGTCGAGCTCGGGCGCCCAGTCCCAGCCGTCGACGAGGTCGAAGAAGCCCATGAGGTTGGTGGTCACCGGCTGCGTGGCGCCGGAGGCCCGGATCGCATCGCGCTGCTCGACGAAGCAGGCCTTGAGCTCGTCAGACGTGAAGCGGTGGAAGTCGAGCGTCGCGGCGGGGTTCAGCAGGTAGGGCGCCGTGCGCGGGGGCGTGATGTCGTCGAAGTCGCGGTAGCCCTGCGACCAGACGCGGGTGTCCCATGCCGCGTTGAGGGTCGCGATGTCGCCGTAGCGTGCGCGCAGCCACGCGCGGAACGCCCGCGCCGCCTCGGGGCCGAAGTCGATCTGGCCGTACTCGTTGCCCACATGCCACATGCGCACGGCGGGGTGGGCGGCGTAGCGGGCGGCAAGGTCGGTAGCGATCGCGAGAGCCGCCTCGCGGTAAACGCGCGACGACGGCGCGAACTGGTTGCGCGATCCGGGCGACAGACGCACGCCGTCGGCGGTGACCGGCAGGGTCTCCGGATGATCGACGCCCATCCACGGCGGCGGCGAGGCGGTCGGGGTGGCGAGGTCGACCGCGATGCCGTTCTGGTGCAGCAGATCGAGGATCTCATCCAGCCAGCCGAACTCCCGCGCGCCGGGGGTGGGCTCGATGGTCGACCAGCTGAAGACGCCGACCGTGACGAGATTCACGCCCGCCTGCCGCATCAGCGCCACATCCTCGAGCCACACCTCGCGGGGCCACTGCTCGGGGTTGTAGTCACCGCCGAAGAGGATGCCGCGATCGGCCGCCAGGCGGGCAAAGGCGTCGCCCGCGGAAGGGGGCACGGCACCGGTCATCGAAGACTCCATCGTCAGATTTCGAAGCGCTTCTGCAATTCTATCGAAGCGCTTCAACAACGGGACCATATACTAGGTTGAGACGGATTTCCAAGGACGGAGTTCACGATGGTGACCATCGCCGATGTCGCCGAGAAGGCGGGCGTCTCGATCTCGACGGTCTCCTACGCCATGAGCGGCAAGCGGTCGATCTCGCCCGCCACCCGCGAGCGCGTGGAGGCCGCGATCGACGCGCTCGGATTCCAGCCCCACCAGGCGGCGCGCTCGCTCGCCTCGTCGTCGACCAACGTCATCGGCCTGCAGGCGCCGCTGCGTCCCGGCGTCGACGTGCACGTCGTGATGGAGATCGTCACGGGCGTCGTCACGCAGATGCGCACGCGCGGCTACGACATCCTGCTGCTCACGGGCGATGACGCGCACGGCATCGAGCGCGTCGCGCGGGGATCGATGGTCGACGCGCTGCTCGTGATGGACATCGAGTCGGACGACCCGCGCATCGCCGCGCTCTCGCAGCTCGAGCAGCCCTCGGTGCTCATCGGCCTGCCGGCGGGGCGCCGCAACCTGCCGTGCGTCGACTTCGACTTCGAGGGCGCCGGCTGGATGGCCGTCTCCCACCTCGCCGAACTCGGGCACAAGCGCATCGCGCTGCTCGGCTCGCCCGAGGAGGTCATGACTCGCCACACCTCGTACGCCGACCGCCGCGATCGCGGTTTCGCCGAGGCGTGCGCCTCCGAGAAGGTCGTCGGATCGGTGCATCCCTGCCCGGCGGGCGCCGACGCCGTGGACGCGCTCGATGCGATCCTCGCCGAGGATCCGTCGATCACGGGATTCTTCATCCACAACGAGGCGGCCCTCCCCCACCTGGTCGCGCGCCTCGTCGAGCTCGGCCTGCACTCGGCCGAGAAGCCCGCCGTCGTCGCCCTGTGCCCCGAGAACGTCGCGCTCTCGGTGCCGACGCTCACCGAGAGCATCGCCGTGCCCGCCTTCGCGATGGGCACGGCGGCCGCGGACGCGATCACCGAGATGCTGGGGGGCGCCCGTCAGCCCGGCGTGCGGCTCATCCCCCCGACGCTCACGACCCACGAGCGCTGATGGCCATCGACCCAGACGGGCGCGTGCTCGGCGGCATCACGAACTTCCTGACGTTCGTGATGCTCAACGTGCTCTACCTGATCCTGTGCCTGCCGATCGTGACCATCGGCGCTGCCACCAGCGCGCTGTTCGAGGTCACCATGCGCTACTCCGACGACGAGCAGGGCCGCCCCGTGCGCGACTTCTTCGCGGCGCTGCTGCCCAACGCCGTGCGCGCCACCACGATCGCCGCGGCCACGCTGGTTCCCGCCGTGGCCCTGGCGTTCAGCGGCGTGTTCTGGTTCGCCGGTGAGTCGGTGATCGGCCTGGGCGCCGCCATCCTGTCGTTCCTCGGCGCCGCCTACCTGTTCGCGGCGTTCCTGTTCGGCATGGCGCTGGTGGCGCGGTTCCAGTCGCCGCTCGGCACCACGCTGCGCAACGCGCTGCTGCTGCCTGCCGCCGAGCCGCTGCGCACCCTCTTCGTGGTGCTGCTGCCGGCCACGGCGGTCGCCCTGTGCGTGATCTTCCCCGCGCTGACCTTCCTGCTCGCGACCATCGGCATCGCCTTCGGCGCCTACGTCGCGGCCTTCATCTTCCGCTCCGCCTTCGCCCGCTACGAGCCCCCGGCAGCCTGACCCCCCGGCACCGCACCCCCCCGCCGGCCTCTGACCCCCGGCACCCCCACCCCCGGCTCCCCCACCCCCCGCTCGTTGAGCGACCGAAGCGAGCTCTGCGAGCGCAGGAAGTCGAAACGCCCAAAGCCCTCGCGAAGGCCCGACCCCCGGCAGCCCGACCCCGGCGCTCGTTGAGCGACCGAAGCGAGCCCTGCGAGCGCAGGAAGTCGAAACGCCCAAACTCCCCCGGGCCCCGACCCCCGGCAGCCTGACCCCCCCGCCCCCACC
>NZ_JAGFOA010000007.1 GCF_017592545.1 Microbacterium stercoris | reverse complement strand
GGGGGCCGGCGCGATGCGGATGCGGATGCGGGCTCAGCCGATCCGGGTCCAGGTGCCGCAGCCCGACGTGAGGAAGCCCGTCTCGTCCGCCGTGATGTCGACGGTCACCTCGGCGCCAGCCGCCGCCGCACCGGAGTCCATCGTCTCCTCGAGGAGCCACTCGAAGCCGGACATCGTCTCCCAGTAGCACCCGTCACCGGGCGGGACGATCGAGCGGTAGGTCCCGGGCTCGAACTGGTGGCCCGTGAGGAAGACGCCCTCGCCGGGGATGACGCCGCCGGCGAGCTCCGGCGCCTGCTGGATCGGTCGCCAGAGAGCGCAGTCGGAGGCGAAGCCGTAGTTGTCCTCGGTGATCGTGACGATCTTCTGCCCGGTGCTCTCATAGCCCGTCACCACGCTGTCCGGCGACGGATTCAGGGAGTTCAGGTGAACCCACGAGCAGGGGAAGGACCGGGCCGCGGAGACGTAGGTGCCCGTGGCCACCTGCTGTCCCACGATCAGGCCGTCCGGAGCCGTGAAGGCGGGCGCGGGGTTGCAGATCGTGCCGTAGACGACACCGGCCTTGACGACCCCGGCGCCTCCGAAGATCCACCGCTGTGCGGGTGCCCATTGCGTGACGAGGTCTGCGGCCGAGCGTGTGAGGCAGGTGCCGGCGGTGACCAGCAGCGGCGCGCCGCGCCGGCCGGCGAAGGCCGCGCCCGCCAGCGCGTCCGCGAACCCCGTGCCCGCCGCGAAACTCACATCGGTCGCATTCGGGAAGGCGTTCGCGCTGATCGCGACAGACGTCTCGTATCGGTCCTTGCCCGCGAGACGGATGACCGGGGCCCACTGCGCAAGATGACTCGCGATGCCGGCGGACACCGCGCCGGTGCCTCCCGCCACCCGGATCTGCTCGGGCCCGAAGGTGCCGATCAGCTCGGCGAGGCCGCCATCGACCTGGGGCTTGCGGCCATCGAGCAGCAGCACGGCACCGCCCATGCTCCCCGCCGCGGCCGAGGAGCTCAGCGCATCGGGGAAGTCACGCCCGCTCGCGATGTAGACCACCGAGGCGCCGTTCGGGAAGGCGCGCTCGTTGACGATGCGGGAGGTCGCATAGCGGTCCGCTCCCGCATCGCGACGGATCTCCGGCTGGATGCCCGCCAGCTGCGCGTAGACGCCCGCGGAGACGGCCCCCGTTCCCCCCACCACCACGATCTTCTGCGGCTGAAGTCGCAGCAGCTCGTCTCGGACGACGGCGGGCAGCTGGTTCGGCGCGGTCAGAAGCAGCGGTCCCCCCTGCGCCGCTGCGGCCGGGGCCGCGCTCAGCCCGTCGGGGAAGGCCGTTCCTGCGGCGATGTACACCACCGGGACTCCGGCCGAATACTGCTGGCTGATCGCAACCGAGGTCGAATACCGATCGGCGCCGGCGAGGCGATCGACCTCACCGGGAAGGGCGGCTCGCGCCGGGATCCCCACTCCGAGCACAAGGAGGGCGGCGACGCTGATGCCCACGAGAAAACGTTTCATGGCTCACTGTTACCACGCGCGCGCGTTCGCCACGGGAACCGCGCGACCCGGATCGGCGAAATCAACCGACGAGCGCGGCGGCGGCTGAATAGGCGCGAGCCGCCCGCGTCCTCAGACCAGGCGACGCACCCCGGGGATCCGCCGCATCACCATCGCCGCCGCGAACGAGAGCACGAGGGTCACGAGCCACAGCGCGGTGACCGCCACGGGGTGATCCGGATCGAACAGGGGGCGCAGCAGGGTCACGATCGCGAAGTGCACGAGGAAGACGCCGAACGCCGCATCGGACAGCTCACGCAGCACGGCGGCGACGCGTGGCCCCGGGGCGACCTTGGCGAACAGGCTGGCGCTCACCACGAAGATGCCGATCGAGGCGAGCACAACAAGCGGCCCCGGATAGGTGTTCGGCAGCGCCGCGGCGAGCAGCGGGTGCTGATCGGCCGTGCCGTAGAGCCACACATAGCCAGCCAGCAGCGCAGCGGTCGCCGCCGCGGCCGCGGCGAGCGCGAGGCCCCGCAGCCTCACCTGTGCGAGGGCCCATCCGGCGACGAAGTACCCCACGTACGGCACCCACTGCGTGAGCGAGATGAGCGTCATGGGCCGCGGGTGCCCCAGGTACGTGAGCAGCGACGCCGAAGCCCAGGTGAGGGTCGTCGCCGCCAGCACGCACGCGGCGAGCATCAGCGCCCGACGGCGTCCCCCCTCGCGCAGGAACGCCGCCAAGACGGGCGCGACCGCGTACAGCCCGACGATCAGCCAGAGGAAGTACAGCTGCGAGTAGGTCTTGCCGTCGACGAACATCGCGACCCACGCCGAGGGGCTGAAGTGCTGGCCGAGCATCAGCACGCGCACCACAACGACGTAGAAGATCGGCCAGAACACGAAGGCCGGGGCGAGCCTCAGCAGGCGTCGGCGGTAGAACCAGGCCGGACCGCGCTCATGCTGTCGCGGGGCCAGGATCAGCGCGCCGCTGATCATCACGAACACCGGCACCGCCCAGACGAAGCCGGCATCCATGATGACCGCGTACCACCAGCGAGCAGATCCGTGCACGGCCGGATCGACGACGACGTTGCCGAAGGTGTGGATCGACACCACGCCCGCGATGGCGATCACGCGCAGGATGTCGAGCGACCACTCCCGCGCCGGGGGCGTCTGCGCGCTCACTTCACCCTGCACTGGCCAGCGGCGAGCAGCAGTTCCTCACTGACCGACGACGTTCCGCCGACCGCGGTCACCCGGCGCGGATCCAGTCGATAGATCTCCGCGCACAGCGCCTCGGTCATGGTCCGCCCGTCCACGAGGAGCACCGAGCCGGGAGAGGTTCCCGTCGTCGACGCCGCGGAGAGCGCATCGGGGAAGTCCCGTCCGTTCGCGAGATAGACGTCACCGGCCCCGGGTTCGAAAACGGACCGGGAGATCTCGAGCGAGGTCTCGAATCGGTCTGCACCCGCGATGCGGTCGACCCGACCGCTCACCGCGTACGGCGTCAGCTGCGATCGCACACCCTCGGACACGGCGCCGGGGCCCCCGAGCACCACGATCCGCTGCGGCTTCAGCCGCGTGAGCTCGGTCGCCACCGCGCCGGGGACGTTCTCACCGACCAGCAGCATCGGACCGCCGTCGGCGATCGCCGCCACGGCGCCGGAGAGGGCATCGGGGAAAGCCGTGCCGCTCGCGACATACGCGACAGGCACGCCCGGTGCGAACCTGGCGCGGGAGACCGCCGCCGCTGTCGCGTAGCGATCCGGTCCGGCGATCCGCTCAACGGACGCAGAGGGGTTCTCGCGCCGGAGCCACGCGACGACATCGTTCGACACCGCCCCCGTGCCACCGAGCACAACGATTCGCTTCGGAGCCAGGTTCCTCGTGGCCAACGACGTGGCGTAGGGCAGGAAATCACGGGCGGTGAGCAGAATCGACCCCTTCTCGATGCCCGCCGCGGCTGCTCCGGAGAGCGCATCAGGGAAATCGAAGCCATTGGCGATGTACACCACGGGTTGGGTGCCGAACCCGCCGCTCGCGGCCACCGCGGTCTCGAAGCGATCAGCTCCCGCGAGGCGATAGGGCCCGTAGTTCGGCTGCACCAGGAGCTCCTTGCTGCGGACAGCACCGGTGGTTCCCGTGGGGAGCACGCCGTTCACCAGCACCGTCAGGCTCTTCCCCGCGTCGTCGGTCGTCAGACGGTACGTGGGCGACGTCGCCCCGGCGATGGGCTTTCGATCGTTCGGGCCCCCGTGGAACCACTGGTAGGTGAGCTTCGACCCGCTCGGCCATTTGTCCAGGCCGCCGACCGACACTGTCGCGCCGGTCTTCGGGCGGCCGAGGATCGTCGGCTGACCGACGTCGATGAAGGTGACGACGAAGGGCGCGCTCTGAACGGTGACACCCTCCGAGGACGTGAAATCGACAGCGAACTCGCCCAACGGGGCCAGGAACGACCGATCCACTTGCACCTGGGCCCGACCGTCAATCGGGACCTTCACCGACACGCGGGTGGGATCCCGCCAATGCGGTACGACGACATGGATGGTTCCCTGCATCCGAGGGCTGATCGTGACGTCGATGGTGAGGGGCTCCTCCGAGAGCGCCAACTCCGTCGACCGCCCGGGCACCGCCGTCACCACGGGCAGATGGCGTACCCGCAGAGGCGCCGATACGGATGGCTCGTTCCAGGCCGTGCCCAAAGTGCGGACCCGGTAGTAACCCTCGTTCGCCGCGGCGTTCTGGAACCACCTCGTCGTCGCGGCGTACACGTGCTGGAAGGTGACGCGCTCGAGCTCCGTATACGAGTTCCCCGTGGCCGAGAACTCCCACACGAGATCCACCGGCGGCACCACGTCATCGACCGCAGCCCACTGATCGAGCGCACTCCCTCGCTTGATCCAGATCGTTCCGTCCGTGGCCTGCCCGAAGACAGGTTCGAGGGTGGCGGTCGGCTTCTCCTTCTCGATGGTCACAACGACCTCGGCGCTCGTCGCGCCTGTGTACTCCACCGTCGAGGTGACAGGTGAGGGCGCCTGTGGCCACACCTCGGTGCGCGGGCGGATCACGAAACGCAGCCGATGTGTCCCCGGCAGGAGAGGGTCCTTCTGCAGGAAGCTCTCGAGGATCGGCATCACATCGATGCGCTTCGAAACCTCACCGACGCACGGCTCATTGGAGACCTCCATCTGGATGTAGGGAGGCACGAATCGCCACTCATCGCCATCCCAGATCTCGGGGTCCACACCCGCGGAACAGCCAGGAGTGCTGACAGTGAGCGACGCGTCGCCCAGAGGCGCGGCGACGATCGAGGTGCGGTCGACGTTCAGGTAAGCCTCGACCGGGCCGTCCGCGGCGTGTGCGGGACCAGGAAGGATCGCGGCGACCGCGGCGACGAGAAGGGAGGCCAGCATCGCGGCACCGCGACGCAACGGCAGGGGCGTCATCGAAGAAGTATCGCAGAGCTGTGGCCCCGCGCCGTGCCGCGCGCCGGGCCCGTCACGGCAGCGGCGGCTGGGTGAGGCCCCGGTACTCGACGTGCAGGTGGTCGCAGGAGTCCTGGAACTGCACCCAGCCCGGCGGCATCGTCAGCGGATCCTCGCTGCGGCATTGGTACTGCCCGAGCCCCGCGGGCGTCGGCATGGCGACGAGCAGGTCGGTGATGAGCGCGCGCTCGGCAGGGGTCTTCCCGGTGGTGGTGACGCCGTTCACGGTGCGGATGTCGATCGCGTGGCCCCCGCCGCGCTGGTAGTGATAGCTGGCCGATCCCGCGCCGGAGGTCGCATCGCCGACGCAGTACCGGTTGAGCGACCACAAGCCGAGCCGGTAGCCGCGATCGACGACGATCTTCTTCAGCGTGGAGAGGATCGCGTTGTCCACCAGGCACTCTCGGGCGACGCCGTCGATCGTGTGCGTCCGGATCACCCCGTTCGCGTAGGCGCGGAGCTGCTCGTACGACTCCCCGCTCGCGGTGACACGGCCCGTGGCGATGATCGCCTGGGCGGTCTTCTGCTGCGCGGGGGTGACATCCGTCCCCGGTTCGTTGGTGCCGGCCCGGCAGGACTCGCCGTCCTCGACGCCCTGGCCGAGCACGGCGACCCCGCCGAGCAGCCAGCGGTGGCGGGGCGACCACTTCTTGACGAGGGCGAGCGTGGCCGCCGGGAGGCACGCGGGTGGGGTGACGATCAGAGGGGCTCGGCGATTGCCGGAGAAGGCCGCACCGGCCAGGGCATCGGCGAACTGCGTGCCCACGGCGAAGCTGACCTCGGTGGCCGTCGGGAAGGCCTGCTGGCTGATCGCCACGGATGTCTGATAGCGATCGGTTCCGGAGAGGCGCAGGACCGGGGCGATCGTGGCGAGCTGGGTCGCGATGCCGGCCGTCAGCACCCCCGTACCGCCGACCACGCGGATCTGCGTGGAGCCGAGGGCGCTCACGAGCGCCCGGGTCGGGTCGTCGACCGAGGGCCGGGTTCCGTCCACGAGCACAACGGCTCCCCGGAGACTGCCGGCGGCCGCCGAGGCGCTGAGGGCATCGGGGAAGGCGCGCCCGGTCGCCACGTACGTGACCGCGGCACCCTGAGGGAAGGCGCGCTCGTTCACGATCCTCGAGGTCGCGTAGCGGTCGGCACCGGCGTCGCGTCGGATGTTCGGCTGGATCGCGGCCAGCTGGCGATACACGGCATCGGAGACCGCCCCCGTACCGCCGACCACAACGATCTTCTGGGGCTTGAGTCGCCGCAGCTCCTCCGCCACCACGGCGGGAAGCGATGTCGCGCTGGTGAGCAGCAGCGGCCCGCGCTGCGCCGCGGCCGCGGGTGCCGCGCTCAGCGCATCCGGGAACTCCAGGCCGTTCGCCACATAGGCGACCGCGACCGACGGCGCGTAGGTGAAGGAGATCCTGGCCGAGGTCGCGTAGCGATCGGCGCCCGCGAGCCGGGTCGTCTCTCCCGGCAGCGCGGCGGACGCCGGAGCCGCGATGCCGAAGGTGACGAGAGCCACGACAGCGGCGATCGCGGCGATTCGTCTCATAAGGGGACGATAACCCGGCGCACCGCTTCGGTCGGAGCGATGTCCCAGCCGTCGGCTGCGTCGCGCGATGGGCACGCTCCCTCAGGCCCGGTCGATCAGTTCCCGCACAACGCGCTCGGCCGCGTGTCCGTCGCCGTACGGGGCCTCATCCGTGTCCGCCG
The DNA here is from genome assembly GCF_017592545.1 of Microbacterium stercoris. Lineage (GTDB taxonomy): Bacteria > Actinomycetota > Actinomycetes > Actinomycetales > Microbacteriaceae > Microbacterium > Microbacterium stercoris. The sequence continues at coordinate 206,761 of NZ_JAGFOA010000007.1, read as the reverse complement.
GACGCGGGCGCGTCACGCCGGCCGCGATCTCCTCCGCCGTCAGGGCCAGCACGTTCCAGCCCAGTGCCACCGTCTCGACCCACTCGGTCTCGGTGCGCACCGTGGTGCACGGCACCCGCAGCAGGAACGCCTCCTTCTGCAGGCCACCCGAATCGGTCACCACACCAGCGCTGTCCAGCACGGCCGCCAGCAGATCCGCATACGCCAGCGGCGCGTGCACATGCAGCGTGCCCTGCGCCAGATCGATGCCGTGCGCCGCCGCCTTGGCCACCACACGCGGGTGAGCCAGCAGGATCACCGGCTTGTCCAGCCCCGACAGGGCGCCTGCGATCTCCGCCAGACGAGCCGGGTCATCCGTGCTCTCCGCACGGTGGATCGTCGACACGTAGAACGACCCCGGCTCCAGACCCAGCTCGGCGGCGAGCTTGGACGGGCCCTCCGGCAGCGCATCACGCTGCTCGAACAGCACATCGGTCATCACATCCCCCACCAGCACCGTGCGATCGGCCAGGCCCTCGGTGGCGAGATGATCCACCGCCACCTGCGTCGGAGCCAGCAGCACGTCGGCGGCATGGTCGGTGAGCACACGGTTGTGCTCCTCGGGCATACGGCGGTTGAAGCTGCGAAGACCCGCCTCCAGATGCGCGACCGGGATGTGCAGCTTCACCGCGCTGAGCGCGGCGGCCACCGTCGAGTTCGTGTCGCCGTACACCAGCACCCAGTCGGGACGGTGCTCATCGAACACCGCATCCAGCGCCCCCAGCATCGCCCCCGTCTGCACACCGTGCGAACCCGAGCCGACACCCAGATGCACATCCGGGGCCGAGATGCCCAGCTCCGTGAAGAACACGTCCGACAGCATCGGGTCATAGTGCTGACCCGTGTGCACGATCACGTGCTCCACCCCCGCCGCACGCGCGGCCTTGTCGATCGGGGCGAGCTTGACGAACTGAGGACGGGCACCGACAACACTCAGGATCTTCACGTCGACCGAGTCTACGTGGCCGGTCGGGACACTCAGAGAACGCGACGGACCACGGGCACCCGACGCAGCAGGATCGTCGCCCCGAACGAGATCACCACGGTCGCGATCCACAGCAGCGTGACCATCACCGGCGAATCCAGCGCGCCGGCGAACGGCGGCGCCTGGCGCAGCAGGATCAGGATGACGAAGTGCATCAGGAAGACGCCGAAGGACGCATCGGACAGCTCGCGCAGCGCCGCCCCGATGCGCCGTCCCGGCACGAAGGCTGAGAGCAGGCCGTTTCCGGACACGAACACGCCCACCGCAGCCAGGGCCACGAGCGGACCGAGATACGAGATCGGCGCCAGGGCATCCAGCAGCGGATGCGCGGGCCGGGTGCCGTACTGCCAGACGAGCAGCGCGATGACCGCGGCCGTGAGCACCGTGGCCGCCGCGAGCTTCGCGCCGCGCGGGCGCAGGTCGCGCAGGGCCCATCCGGCCACGAAGTACCCGGCATACGGCAGCCACTGCGTGAACGCCAGGAGCGTGAGCGGGCGCGGATGACCGGCGTATCCGAGCAGGGACGACGCCGACCAGGTCGCGACCGCGACGGCGAGCAGGGCACCGGCGAAGAGGAGCGCGCGCTTCTGCCCGCCGTCCGAGAGGAACGCCGCGAGCACCGGCGCCACGGCGTACAAGCCGACGATCAGCCAGAGGAAGTAGAGGTGCGTGTACGTGCGGCCGTCGAGAATCGAGGTCGCCACCCCCGCGACCGTCAGCGTCTGCCCGGAGATCCATCCGAAGACGACGACGATGTAGAAGATCTGCCAGAACACGAAGGCCGGCGCCAGCCGCAGCAGTCGGCGCCGGTAGAACGAGGCGGGACCCTCCGCGTGCTGACGCGGAGCGAGCAGCAGCGCGCCACTGAGCATCACGAAGACCGGCACGACCCAGATGAAGCCGATGTCCATGGCGGTGGCGTACCACCACCGCGCGGAGCCCTGCAGGTCGGGGTTGGAGACCATGCCGGCGAACGTGTGGATCGCGACCACGCCGACGATGGAGATGACACGCAGAACGTCGTACGACCACCGGCGGGACGACCGCGCGGAGACGCCGCTCGCGATGCTCGTGTCGTTCGTCACGGTTGGCGAGCCTACCCCGCAGGGGTCGCGGCCAGCGTTCGCAGGGGCGCGGGTTGCTACCGTGGTGCGGTGCGCATCCTCCTGCTCACGACCTGGTATCCCACGGTCGCGGCCCCCAGCTCCGGAATCTTCGTCCTCAAGGACGCCGAGCTGCTGGCACGGGAGCACGACGTGCAGGTCGTCCATCTGGCATCGCCGCGCCTGCTGAGCGCGGAGGACGAGGCGGTCGACCGCGACCGCGCCGTGCCGGTCACGCGCATCCCGATGTCAACGACGAACCCGCTGCAGATCCTCGCCGCCGCGCGGCGCATCCGGCCCTTCCTCACGGATGTCGACGTGCTGCACACCGAGGCGATCAGCACGCTGCTGCCGCTGCTCGCGGTGGGCGTGCGGGTGCCGTGGGTGCACGTCGAGCACTGGTCGGCGCTGTCGAATCCCGACACCATCGGCAGGGCGCGCCTCGCGCTGCCCGTGCTCAGACGACTGCTGCGCCGCCCGGATGTCGTCACCGCCGTCTGCGACTACCTCGCCGACCCGATCCGTGCCCATCGCCCCGGCCCGACGCGTGTGGTGCCCTGCATCGTGCCGCAGCCCGAGACCGTCGCGCCACACCCGGGGGGCGCCGGTCCGCGCCTGGTCGCCGTGGGCGGCCTCGTCGAGCGCAAGGATCCGATCACCGCGGTCGAGGCGCTGCGTCTGCTGCACGATGCCGGCCTTCCCGCCTCGCTCCACTTCGTCGGCGACGGCCCCCTGCGTGATGCCGTGCGGGCTCGCGCCGACGCGCTCGGGCTCGGCGAGAACGTCGTCCTCGGCGGAGTGCGCGACCAGACCGGCGTGGAGGCCGAGCTCGCCGCAGCCGACCTGTTCCTGCTGCCGACGAAGGGCGAGAACTTCTGCGTCTCGGCGGCCGAGGCGATCGTGCACGGGCGCCCGGCGGTGGTGGGGGCGAACGGCGGCCAGCGGGAGTACGTCACCGACCTCAACGGCCGGCTCGTCCACGAGCAGACACCCGAGGCCTACGCGTCCGCCGCGCTGGAGCTGCTGCGCCGCGACCCCCGTCCTTCGGCGGACGCGGTCGCGGCCACCATCGGCGATCGCTTCTCCCCTGCTCGGGTCGCCGAGGGCTACGCGGCGGCATACGAAGAGGCGCGCGCGGTTCGGGCCTCCCGATGACCCCCGAGGTCGATCTCGTCATCGCGGTGCACGACCCGGCGCGGCCGATCGATCGCGCGGTGGGCAGTGTGCTCGACGCCACGGATGCCGAGGTGCGCGTCACGGTGGTGGTGCACGGGATCGACCCCGACCTCATCGCACGGAACCTCGCCACGCGCCTGCCGGATCCGCGACTGCGGCTGCTGCCGTTCTCCGACGGCCGCCGCAGCCCGGCCGGCCCCTTCAACGCCGGTCTCGACGCCGCCGACGCGCCCTTCACGTCGGTCATGGGATCCGACGACACACTCGAGCCGCATGCGATCGACTCGTGGCTGCGCGTCGCCCGTCGCGATGCGGCCGACGTCGTGATCGCTCGCCTGCGCCACGCGGGAGGGGCCGCCGTGCCCACGCCCGCCACACGCCCCTTCCGCTCGCGCCGGCTCGACGGCGTCCGCGATCGTCTGAGCTACCGCTCCGCGCCGCTCGGGCTCGTGTCGCGGGCGCGTTTCGGCGACCTGCGCTTCGCCCTGGACGTGCCCACGGGCGAGGACATCCCCTATGTCACCGCCCTTTGGTTCTCGGGCGCCGGCATCGCCTACGACCGTCGCGGACCCGCGTACCTGATCCACGACGACGGTGGGCCCCGCACCACCTTCGCGCGCCGCTCCATCGCGGACGAGTTCGCGTGGCTCGACCGCCTGCTCGCCGAGGAGCGGTTCTCGACGCTGCCTGCGGCAGCACGATCGGCCGCCGTGGCGAAGCTCATCCGGATCCAGCTGTTCGGGGCGATCTTCTATCGCGCCGACGCGGAGCTGTGGGGCGCGTCCGAACGCGCCGCGCTCGCGGATGTCGCGGCGAGACTCGTCGAGACCGGTGCCGGAGTGCACGAGCAGCTCTCCCGGCGCGACCGAGACGTGCTCGACGGCGCCCTCGACCCCGCCCGTCCTGCCACCGAGCTGATCGCGGCCGCGTACGCGCGGCGCCGGTTCCTCGCGGTGGGGTCGCTGCTCCCCCGCCGCCTCCGCTTCGCGCTGCATCGTGAGGCGCCGCTGCGGTTCGCCGCGGCGACCGCCCTCCAAGCACGCTGACGACAAGCCGCAGCCCGCGCGGCTCGGACCGCTCAGAGACGCGCGAGAAGCGCCTCCACCGCGGACCTCCAGGCCGTGACCTGGTTCTCGCTCGACAGCTCGCGCGCGTGGGCGTGCGCCTTCGCCTTCGCGGCCGACACCGTCTCGGGCGTCAGTCCGTCGATGGCGCGCGCCAGCGCTTGCGCGGAGAAGTCCTCGGCCACCACGCCGAGGCCATAGCCGGTGACGTACTCGGCCATCTCCGGCGACGGACCGATCAGCACGCCGAGCCGCGCCTGAACGTAGTCGAAGATCTTGTTCGGCAGTGCCCACCGGTTGTTGAAGTTCACCGGCGGCAGGATGTGGATGCCCACGTCGTAGCCTCGCAGGGTCTCGGCGAGACGGGCGTACGGCACCGGATCCTGCACCCGCACGCGGCCGCCCGTCGTCGCGGCGCGCTGCTTCAGCTCGTCGATGTACGACGGGTCGTTCGGGGTGAGGTACAGGTCGAGCGTGCCCGCGCGCGAGGCCAGCACACCGTCGACGATCGTGTCGAGGAAGCGACTGCGCTGCGCGGCACCCGAGTGCACGAACCGGATCGGGTCATGCACCTCCGTCGGCACGGCATCCACGAAGGGCGCGGCGTTCGTGACGACGACGGGACGGAAGCCGAAACGGCGCGCGTACTCGCGGGCGAGTCCGTTGCTGACCGTCGACCAGGATCCGGCCTTCGCGACGTGGTGGCGGCAGATCCACTCGATGAACGGCTTCACGAACACGCGGAACCGGAGCAGCTCCTCGTGCTGGCGCGGCGCGTACTCGTGCAGGTCCGCATGGATGCCGGCGCGCACGGTGGTCGACAGCGCCACGCCCACGGCGTCGACGTCGTTGGCGATCGCGACGTCGAACACGCGGCCGCGCAGCGCGGAGGTGGCGGCCGCGATCGCCTTGTTCTCGCGGTACGCGCGGCGGTACTGGCGCAGCACCACGGCTAGGCGCGGGTAGCGCCACACCGCGAGCTCGTCGGGGATCCGCAGGTGCTCGACGACGCCGTCCGGCTTCTCACCGTGCCCGAGCGTGGTGATGGCGTAGTCATCGCGGAACAGCGCGATCTGCTTGAGCAGACGCGCATCGGCGATGATCGGCGAGAACGAGACGATCAGCAGGCTCGGACGAGTCGGCGTGGGCGTGGTCACAAGCGCTCCTCAGGGGATCAGGTCGCGGACGAGCTGTGCGGCCCGCGCGCCGGTCACGGTCGCGTCGAACTCGAGGCGCCAGCGCTGGCGGGGCGCGAAGGCCTCGTCGTCGGAATCGAGCACGGTCCGGATCGCCCGAGCCAGCTCCGTCGGCTGGGGATCGGAGGAGACGAGCAGGCCGGTGCGCAGCTCGGATCCGACGATCTCGGGACTGCCTCCGACGGCCGTCGCCACGACGGGGATGTCGTGCGCGATGGCCTCCATGATGCTGACGGGCACACCCTCGCTGCTGCTCGCGTTGACGAGCACATCAACGCGGTGATCGCGATAGAACGAGGCGATCTCCTCATTCGGCGTCTGACCGCGCAGGTCGATTCGCAGTCCGGGCGTGGTGGCCATCGCCTCGTCGGCCGCCCGCTGGAGGTCGTCCATGAGCGGTCCCGTGCCGAAGTGCACCCACCTCACCGGCGCTTCGTCCGACATTCCGGGCAGGGCGCGAAGGGCGGCGAGGATGAGCGCGACGCGCTTGATGTCGGTCACCGCGGAGCACGACACCACAAGACGCTCGTCGCCGTCACGCGACGGGCGCGTGAACTCCTCGGGCCCCTCGGCGCCGAGCCGGCTCAGCACCGTCTTCGCATCCACCCGGCGGTCGCGATAGGTCTCGGCGAGGTACATCCGCGCGTCCTGCGAGATCGCCAGGATCCGGTCGGCACGCGCGAGCAGGAACCGACGGAAGGGAAGGTAGCCGCCGGGCGCGCGGTCCTCGTACAGGTCGTAGCGGTGCAGGCGCAGCGCCTTCGCACGCACCCCGCGCAGCCAGGCCAGTCCGAGCCCGCCGCCCATCCCCCAGAACGCATACGCGACGGTGTCGCGGTCGCCGGCGATCGCCTCGCGCACGGCGCGGCGATTGGCCTGGGTGATGCCGACGCGCGCTCCCATGAGGAACAGGCGCAGATGCCGCAGCAGACGGCCGGCCCGGAGCTCGCGCCAGGCAGCATCCGCCAGCAGGGCGAGATTCGGCGGGGTGAGCGGCGTCCAGAGGCGGTCGTCGTCGCTGCGCTCGAACAGGTTGCCGCCCAGCGTGACATTCGCCGGCATCTGGACCCGGCCCGGCGAGGTGTCGCGCGCATGGCAGAACACCACGACGTCGTCGAACCGCTCGGCGAGATACGGGATCTCGCGAGCGACGAAGCCGCAGTCACCCGTGGCGTACGGGTACTCGTTCGTGAAGAGCAGAAGGCGGGTCATCGCACCGGAGCCGTCGACGACGTCAACGACGTCCCCTCATCAGCCGGTCGATGAGCGACACCCACACGTCGACCTGGCGCTCGCCTGCGAGCTCGGCCGCGTGTGCATGCGCATTCTGCTTGAACGCCGTGACCGACTCGGGGGTGAGCTTCTCGATTGCGGCGCGGATGTCGTCGCGCTCGAAGCTCGCCGACACCTCTCCGATGCCGTACTCGTCGGTGTAGTGGATCATCTCCTGCGACGGTCCGATGAGCACGCCGAGCCGGGCCTGCACGTAGTCGAACAGCTTGTTCGGCAGCGCGAGCTTGTTGTTGAAGTTGATCGGCGGCAGCACGTGGATGCCGACGTCGTAGCCGTTCAGGATGCCCGCGAGCTGCGCGTACGGCACGGGGTCGTGCACCGTGACGCGATCGGTCGTCGCCGCGAAGTCCTTCAGCTCCTGCAGGTAGGGCGGGTCGTTGGCCGTCAGATAGAAGTCGAGGGTCACATCGTTGGCGGCCTCGGCAACGGCCTCCGCCATGACGTGGAGGTTGCGATTGCGCAGGCATGCGCCACTGTGCACCATGCGGATCGTGGTGCCGACCGGCGTCGGCTCGGCCTCCTGGTACGGAGCGGCGTTGGTGACGAGCTCGGCCCGGAAGCCGAAGTTCTTCTCGTACTCGTCGACGATGCCGCGGCTCACGGTCGACCACGCCTTGGCGCGGGTCACGTAGAGACGCACGATGAAGTTGAACCACGGGGTGATCCGCTTGAACCACAGGGCGTGGTCGTCGTGCAGACGCGGGCTGTACTCGTGCAGGTCGGCGAGCACACCGCGGCGGGGCCGCAGCCGCACCGCCACGGGCACCGCCTCGACGTCGTTCGCGATCGCCACATCGAACTTGCGTCCACGCAGCGCCTGGCGCGAGTACTTCACGGCGGACAGGCGCCAGTACGCCGTGTAGTACCGCTTCAGGGTGATGAGCGATCCGTTGAGGTCGTTGTATCGCTCCGACTCGGGGATCTCGATGTGCTCGACCACCCCTTCCGGGGCGGGACCGTAGCCGCAGGTGGTGACGTCGTAGTCCTGGGTGAAGCGCACGACCTGCTTCAGCACGCGGGCATCGCGGGCGATCGGCGAGTACGACAGGATCAGCATGGAGGGGCGAGTGGTCATCGGTTCGTCCGTTCGCGGTTCAGCAGGTAGAGCACGTAGCGGCGCAGACTCGTCTCGCGACCGAACGCACGCAGCGGGTTCCGGGTGAACCAGCGCTGCAGGCGCCCGGCACGCGCGGCCTTCTCGACGGCTGCGAGCACGCTCGCCAGATCGGGAGTCCCGAGCAGCACATCCAGGAGCGCGCGATCCTGGAGGTTGAAGGGGGCGAGCACACCCGGCGCGAGCGACACGAGGCGACGCAGAAGCTCCGCGAGGAAGGCGAGCTCCTTCTCGTCGCTCCACTGCGCGGCGGTCGGGCGGGCGCGGACCTTGCCGACGATGCTGACACGCACGAGCTTGATCGCCAGGGCGCGGCGATCCGCGGGCGAGAGCAGCCCGGGCAGCTCGCTGTCCAGCAGACGCGTGACGGCCGCGAGGTCGTCCTCGAGGCGCATGGGCGCGAGCGTCGTGCGTTCGCGCGCATCCTCCCCGATGACGTAGCAGGGCGCGTCGCCCAGAAAGTCAACCCGGTCGGCGAGAGCGAACAGTCGCACGCTGAAGTCGAGATCCTCCCCGACACGCACCCCCTCCGTCATCCGCAGGCCCATGCGCCGCATGGTCTCGGTGCGGATGAGTCCCAGGGGGGCGGTGCGGTAGAAGAGCCGGTCACGAGCCGGGTCGAGGTCGTGACGCCGCCCGATCCGAACGAGCGGGTTGGGCATGATCGGCTGTCCCGCGATCCGGATCCGGGCGATCGCCGCATCCGGACGCCGCGCCTCGGCGGCGGAGATCCATCCCGCCAGTGCGCCCGGTTCGAGCGAATCGTCCGACCCCATCACCGCGCAGTACTCCGCGTCGGCGAGGCCGAGGCCGTGGTTGTACGGCCCGGCGGCGCTGCGGACGCCGTCGGCGAACTCGACGACGCGCCATTCGCCCTCGATGCCCGCGAGCCTGTGCTCGAGTGGTGCTGCCGGGATGCCGTGCGCGACGACCGTCACGCGCACACGATCGCGCACGGAGGAGTCGGCGAGCACCGACGCGACGGCGCGCTCGAGCGGGCGGGATTCGTCATGGCAGGCGATGACGAGATCGACGAGACGCGCGTTCACGCGAGCCCCGCGAGCTGGGCCTGCTCGGCGAAGTTCGGCACCGCCCGCACCAGCTCGTCGAACGTGCCCCGCGCGGCGATCTCGCCGTCCTGCATAAAGCACACCAGGTCGCTGTCACGGATCGTCGAGAGACGGTGCGCGACAGACACGATCGTCACCTCGCCCTTGAGACCCCGGATGGCCTCGGTGACGAGCTTCTCGGTCTTGGTGTCGAGCGCGCTCGTCGCCTCGTCGAGCACGAGGATCAGCGGGTCGCTGTACAGGGCGCGCGCGATGCCGAGACGCTGACGCTGGCCGCCCGACAGCGCGAGACCTCGCTCGCCGATGCGTCCGCGCATGCCGCCATCGCGCTTCTCGATCGTCTCCCAGAGCTGGGCGCGCTCGAGCGAGGCGCGGACGCGGTCGTAGTCGATCCCGTCGTCATCCCACGACAGGGCGACGTTCTGGGCGATCGTGCCGTCGAAGAGCGCGACGTCCTGGGGCACGTAGCCCACGCGGTTGCGCCACGAGGCGAGGATGTCCGTGAGCTTCTGGTCATCGAGCATGATCGTCCCCTGCTGCGGCACGAGCAGTCCGAGGAGCACGTCGACGAGCGTCGACTTTCCGGCGCCCGAACTGCCGACCAGGGCGAGGGAGCTCCCGATCGGGATGTCGAGGTCGATGTTCTTCAGCGTGGGCGTCTCCTCGTGGCCGGGGTAGCCGTAGCTCACCCCGGACAGGCGCAGCATGCGGGGATGACCCTCGATCTCGTCGTGCCCGAGACGCTCGGCCACCTCGAGGTACAGCTCCGTCGACTTGAGATCGAAGATGACGGCCTGGACGTGCGGCACGTTCGCGGTGGTCGTCGTCACGATCGACTGGAAGCCCGTCAGCGACGGGATGAGACGGAAACCCGCGACCGCGAACAGCGCCACGCCACCGAGCGCCTCCTCGAGACCTCCGACGAGGTACCCGACGGCGCCGACCAGGATGAAGCCGCCCACGAGCGCGGCGTTGAGCACGAAGCTCGGCAGCGAGCCCAGGAAGTTCATGTTGGCGCGCGCCCGCGTGCTGAACGAGCGGTTGTAGTGCACGACGTCGGCGACCTCGCCGGTCTTGTTGCGGAGGGTGATCTCCTTCAGCGCCTGCATCATCTCGGTCATCAGGGCGGCGACCTTGAAGGAGTAGTCGCGGGACACGCGCCCCGCCTGCACGGCTCGCCCGGAGACCACGCGGTACATCAGGAAGACGATGAGCCCGAGATACACGATCGTGATCAGCGCCGTCAGCGGCTGGGTGATCACGATGATCGCGATGATCAGGATGAAGCTGGCGGCGATCGCGGGCAGCTGCACGATCGGCAGCAGGAATCCGCTGATGACGTTGGCGATGCCGACATCCGCGATGCGCACGATCTGCGCGGTGTTGCGAGCAAGACGATGCGTCCACGGCGCCTTGATGTAGGCGTCGAACAGCTGTCGCCCGATCTCGAGCTCGAACTGCGCGAATCGCCGGGTGGCGAACCACTGCTGCACCATCGCCAGGATCGACTTGGCGAGGATCAGGAAGGCGACGACGGCGATCAGCCAGACGTACGCCTCGCGACCGAAGGATCCGATGAACGGGATCCGGATGTCGGCCCCCGAGATCATCGGGGCGAGGCTGACCGCGAGCACCATGATGGCGACGATGTCGAGCACGGCGAGCACGCACGAGATGATCACGTACTTGGTGAGGTAGCGCCGCGCGTCGCCCGGAAGCCAGCGCATCAGCTCCCGCAGCGTCTCCAGAACGAGCTTCATAGGGCGGGGCCTTCGCTCAGGTGAACGGTCATCATCCCATCCTCGCATGGGCATACTGACCGGATCCGGCGAGGAAGCCTTCGAGCACGCGGGCGGAATGCGCACCGGAGTGGAGCGCATCGACGAACACCGGACCGCGCGCCGCGATGGCCGCGAAGCGCTCGCGATCGGCGATGACCCGTTCGAGAGTCTCCACGATGTCGCGCCCCCGCGATTCGACGATGGGAAGGTCCTGCCCGGTGAGGCGGCGCGCCTCGGCGCGGACGGTCTCCGAGGTGCGGCTGATCACGAGACGGCCTGCGGCGAAGGCCTCACAGGCGGCGACGCCGTAGATGCCCAGCCCGAACTGATCGAGGACGATATCTGCTCGGCCGTAGAGAGCGGGCATCTCAGCGGCGGGGATGTCGGAGACGAGCCGCAGCTCGATGCGCCCGTCGGCGTGCATCCGCTGCAGGGCGTCCTCGACGAGGGCCGTGCCCTTCAGACCCGCGCGGCTCGGTGCGTGCACGACCACGGGCCGCTCGCGCTGGAGCGGCGGCTGCGGTGCCGCGGCACGCCACCGTTCCGGCTCGACGACGACGGGCAGCAGCGTGGCCCGCGGGGCCCACTCGAGGAGATCCGGTGTCGAGACGAACACGGGCAGGTCGAGCTCCGCCATCAGGCGATGGTTCTCCTGCGCGACGCGCTCGAGCGCTTCCTGATCCTCGTAGCCGTCGTCGCGGAACGGCGAGTCCTCGTCGCGCTGCGCGTGCAGACTCGGGATGCGGATGTCGCTGCCGTGGAAGAGCAGGCCGACGCGGACGCCCCGGGCGGTCAGATCAGCGATCTGTCCGCGCAGATCGTCGGGCGCATAGATGCCCCGGCCGGATTCGATCAGCACGTGGGTGAAGCCGCGGATGATCGCGCGACGCTGTGCCCGCTGCCAGCGCTTGTTGTGCACGAAGTAGGGCGTGGGAACCGAGTGATCCGCCGGGAAGCGGAACGCGTCTGAGGCGCCGCGGTACATGAAGTCGCACGCCGACGTGTCGGGCAGCGTCTCGGCCGCGCGCGCCCAGGCGTACCCCTGCCCCGCCGAGTTGACGGGCCCGATCAGCAGCCGGCGCTCGGCGGGCCTCGTGCTCGACACGCCAGCCGCGGCGAACGCACGGCGCCGCCAGGGCACCACCCGATCCGCGATCGGATCCGGGATCGCGCGGACGACTGCCCGCGCGATCCGGTGCGCGACCGACGGCCCCGTCACGGCGTCAGAGGGCGACCGAGGTGCCGCCGCGAGCCGAGTCCAGCGCGCCCTCGACCACCGCCAGCGTGCGCAGGCCCTGCTCCATGGTGACGACGTCGCTCTGCTCGCCGAGCACGGCATCACGGAAGGCCTCGTGCTCGACGCGCAGCGGCTCGCGCTTCGCGTACGAGTACCGGATGACATCGCCCTCGGAGACGCCGCGGAACGACGAGACCGACTCCCACTCGAGCGGGATGGTGCCGTTGGCGTAGAAGGTGAGGTCGCCCGTGGAGGTGTCGGCGACGAACGCACCCTTCTCGCCGGTGATGACCGTGAGGCGCTCCTTCATCGGCGAGAGCCAGTTCACCAGGTGATTCACGATCACCCCCGACTCGAGACGACCGGTGATGGCGATCATGTCCTCATGCTCGCGGCCCGACTTGAAGGTCGTCTGCGCGAACACCGTCTTGTACGTCGACTGCGCAACCCACGCGGTCAGGTCCACGTCGTGCGAGGCGAGGTCCTTGGCGACCCCGACATCCGCGATGCGCGCGGGAAAGGTGCCCTGACGACGCGTGGCGATCTGGTACACGGCGCCCAGGTCGCCGGCCTCGATGCGGCGGCGGGCCTGCTGCAGGGCGGGGTTGAAGCGCTCGATGTGACCGACAGCTCCGACGAGACCTGCGTCGCGGAAGGCATCCACCATCCGCTGGCCCGCCTCGAGGCTGTGCGCGATCGGCTTCTCCACCAGCGTGTGCACGCCCGCGGCGGCCAGCTTCAGCGCCGCGTCCTCGTGGAACTGCGTCGGAACCGCCACCACCGCCAGATCGATGCCCTCGGCGATCAGCGCGTCGATATCGGGCAGGATCTGCAGCTCGCCCGCGACGCCGTGCGGGTCACCACCCGGGTCGGCGATCGCCACCAGCTCCACACCGTCGACCTCACGCAGCACACGCGCGTGGTGACGACCCATCATGCCCACACCCAGCAGACCCGCACGCAGAGTCATCAGGCACCTGCCTTCGCGACGGCGTTGACGGCGGCGACGATCCGATCCAGATCGCCCTGCGACAGCGACGGGTGTACGGGCAGCGAGACCACCTCGCGGGCGGCGCGCTCGGTCTCGGGCAGCTCCAGGCCGGGCGCGTACGGCGCCAGCGACGGCAGACGGTGGTTCGGGATCGGGTAATACACACCCGCACCCACCCCGTACTCCTCCTTCAACGCCTTCACGAAACCGTCACGGTCCTCCGCCACCCGGATCGTGTACTGGTGATACACGTGCACCGCCCCCTCGGCGACCGGAGGCGTGATGACGCCCTGCAGGTTCGCATCCAGGAACGCCGCGTTGTCCTGACGGGTCTTCGTCCACGCGTCGACCTTCGTCAGCTGCACACGACCGATGGCGGCGTGGATGTCGGTCATGCGGGCGTTGAACCCGACGATCTCGTTCTCGTACTGACGCTCCATGCCCTGATTGCGCAGCAGCTTCACCCGGCGAGCCAGCTCCGCCGTCGCCGTGGAGACCATGCCGCCCTCACCGGAGGTCATGTTCTTCGTCGGATACAGCGAGAACATCGCCCACTCACCCCACGTGCCCACCGGACGCCCATCCAGCGACGCCCCATGCGCCTGCGCCGCATCCTCATACAGCGCCACACCCCGCTCGGCGGCGATCGCCTCCAGCTCACGCATACGCGCCGGGTGACCGTACAGATGCACCGGCAGGATGCCACGGGTCTTATCCGTGATCGCCGCGGCAACCGCCTCCGGCGCAATCGAGAACGTCTCCGGCTCGATGTCCACAAACACCGGCGTCGCCCCCGTCAACGCCACCGAGTTGCCCGTCGCCGCGAACGTGAACGACGGCACGATGACCTCATCGCCCGGGCCGACACCGGCCGCGAGCAGCCCCAGGTGCAGACCCGCCGTGCCCGAGTTCACCGCCACCGCCGGGCGCCCCTGCACGAAGTGCTCCGAGAACTCCGCCTCGAACGCCGCCACCTCCGGCCCCTGCGCGACCATGCCCGAACGCATCACACGATCGACCGCCTCGCGCTCCTCATCACCGATGATCGGCTTCGCCGGGGGAATGAACTCGCTCATGCGTTCTCCTTGGTGAGCTTTCCAGCAGTCTCGATATAACGGGCGCCCGTCGTCGGGCACACCCAGACGCCCTCGGCGTCTCCGGGGGTCAGCGGCACGCCGGCCTCGCCCACCCAGCCGATGCGGCGGGCGGGCACGCCCACCACGAGCGCGTAGCGCGGGACGTCCTTGACGACGACCGCGCCGGCGGCCACGGTCGCCCAGGCGCCGATCGTGACCGGAGCCACACAGGTGGCGCGGGCTCCGATGGAGGCGCCCTCCTCGATCGTCACGCCGACCGGCTCCCAATCGTGCGCCGACTTGAGGGACCCATCGGGGTTCACGGCGCGGGGGTAGGTGTCGTTCGTCAGCACCACCGCGGGGCCGATGAACACGCCGTCGCCGAGCTGGGCCGGCTCGTACACGAGGGCGTAGTTCTGCACCTTGCAGTTGTCGCCCATCTGCACGCCGGTGCCGATGTAGGCGCCGCGTCCGATCACGCAGTTCTCGCCCATGACGACGCCCTCGCGCACCTGCGCGAGATGCCAGATGGAGGATCCGCCGCCGATGACGGCGTCGGGAGAGACATCGGCCGAATCGACGATGCGGGCGGCAGGGACGTTGGTCACATCAGCTCCTTGATCCGGGGGTCACCGGTGAGGGTTCAGTCTACGGCGGGCGCGATCGGCGACCGTCTCGAGCACCGCGTCGGCCGCGCGGCGGCCCGCGGCCGCGAGGGACACGTTCTCGCGCACCCAGGCGGCGCGCGTCGAGCGGAGCGTCTCGCTCTGCCCCGAGTCGTGGTCGGCGAGAAGCCGGCGCATCGCGTCGGCGACGGCTTCGGGCGTGAACGCGACGGCTTCGCCGAGGCCGGCCTCGCGCACGAGCTCGCCGCCCGTGCGCGCTCCCGCGAACAGCACCGGAGTGCCGCAGGCGGCCGCGGCATAGGTCTTGGTGGGACGAGCGAAGTCGTATCCGACACCGGGGGTGATGCTGACGAGAGCACCCACCGCGCCGCGGATCCACCCCGCGGCCTCGGCGGGCGGCACAACGCCGCCGAACTCCACCCGCCCAGGGAGCAGCTCGGCCGCGAGCCGCTCGAGCTCGTCGCGCAGGGCCCCCTGTCCGAAGAAGCGCAGGCGGACATCCGGATACTCGTCGGCGATCCTCGCGAAGGCGCGCACGAACACGTCGGGTCGCTGCCACTCCGACATGGTGCCGGTGTACGCGAAGTACCGCTCCTCCGGCGCCGCCGGGGCGACATCGGGGCTGAAGACGTCCGTGTCGATGCCGTTGCCCACCTCGACGATGCGCTGCGGATCGGCACCCAGTGCGACCAGGCGCCCCGTCACCTCGGACGAGACCGACAGGATGCGCGACGCCGACCGCAGCGTGGCCCGCTCGAGCAGACGCATCACGGCGACGACGGGGCGCGGGGCGCCCATCGAGATGACGCCGTCGGTCCACACGTCGGCGGCGTAGTACACCAGCGGCACGCGCTTCATCCAGGCGACGACGGCCGAGACGACGCCCGTTGTCGGAGGCGACTCCGCGATCAGGGCGTCGACGCGTCGGCCGAGGAGCCGAAGCGCGAGAGGAGCATCGAAGCTGAGGTACTGGATGTATCCGCGCACGTTGCCGCCGGCGTCGCGCAGCACAGGCCACCGCGAGATCTCGACGCCCGCGATATCGAACGGGCGGCGCAGAGCCGGCGGCGCCTGGGTCGTGACGACCGTGACCTCCGCTTCGGAGGAGGCAAGCGCTCGCGCCAGCGCGCCGAGGCGGAAGGCACCGGCGCTGACCTCTGGTTCGAACAGTCGGGACGCGAGCACCACCCGAGGGCGGGACTCACTCATCCGCGTCCTCCCGGCGGACCGGGCCTGGCTCATCCGGGATCTCGCTCTCGCGCTGCTCGAGCTCGCGCAGCCGCAGCTCGATCGTCGCCACCCGCTCGGCGAGCGTGCGGGCGCGATCCTCGATCTGGGTCAGCTCCGTTGCCTGCTGCAGACCCACGAGGAAGAGCAGTCCGACCGCGATGAACACGACCATGTTGAACGGCACCTCGATGCCGAGCAGATCGGATGCCCAGAACAGGGTCTGCGGGAAGACCGCGGCGACCAGCGCCAGCACCGCCCCCACGGTCCACCAGACGGCGTGGCGCTCCCGCAGCGCCGACCGGCGCAGCATCTCGAACACCAGCACGAGCACGAGAATCGCCGCGACGATTCCGAAGACATAGGAGATGGTGCTCACGAGACCTCCTCCAGCGGCACGGCGGGCCGGAACAGCGCGAGACAGAAAGCGAGGCTGGCGCGCACGAGATGACGCGTGGCGCTGAGCACACCCTGCGACGGCACACCGCCCTGGCGCGGACGCATCGACACCGGCAGCTGCCGGATCACGAGCCCGGAGCGCGCGGCGATCACGAGCGCCTCCACCGTGTCGCCCAGATACTCCGCGGGGTAGGTGTGGGCGAACAGACGCACGGCGCGGGGGCCGGCCGCCTTGAATCCGCTGGTCGCATCGGTCAGGCGTGTGCGCGCGACGGCGCTGACGGCATGCGCCAGCAGCCACATCGCCCAGCGGCGCGGGCCACGCGCCTCGTACTCGGCGCCGCCGGCGAAGCGCGCGCCGATGACGACGTCGGCCTCGTCGAGGCCCCCGATCAGCTCGGGAATCGCGCGGGCGGGATGCTGACCGTCGCCATCGACCTGCACCACCACATCGAAGCCGCGCTCGCGCGCGAGCCGGAAGCCTGCGCGCATCGCACCACCGACGCCCAGATTGACCGGCAGCCGCAGCACGGTCGCGCCCGCGGCGGAGGCTACGGCGGCGGTGTCGTCGTGCGACGCATCGTCCACGACCACGACGGTCGCCTCGGGCATGACCTCGTTGATCTCGGCCACCACGGCGCCGACGGCCTCGCGTTCGTTGAAGGCCGGGACCACGATCATCACGCGCGCGCGGTCGATCCCAGCCATGTCCAGAAGCCTATTGCCGATCGTCCGGGCTTCCTGAGCACCCGCCGTCAATCGCGATCTCCGCAGCCGGTGACTTCGAAGAGCTTGGCGTCTCCCGAGCTTGCGATCTCGGTGAGCACGGGCGAGCGCTCCAGGCGGTCAAGACCGGTGTAGCGAGGGTCTCCCGGCGGGAAGACGCTCACCTCGCCGAAGTCGAGGGCGTGCGTGACGCCCATCCGGTTGATGGCATCGCAGACGTCGGCGCCCCCGAAGCGCAGCCTCTTGCCCAGCAGGTCCGCATCGTCCGACCAGTCCCCCAGGATGTGGGGGAAGACGACGCGGATGCCCGTCGCGGCATAGAGCAGGCCCGTCGCCGTGAGCGGGCTGCCGACGACCAGCGCGTCGTCGGGCAGCAGGCGCTCAGCCTCGGCGAACAGGGCTTCCTCATCGGGAGACAGGCCCGTCGCCTCGTCGGTGGCGTTGAAGGTGCCGATGCGCATCGTCTTGGTCTCGTTGCGCACCGCGAGGAACTGCGGGCCCAGCAGCGCGGCCAGCGCCACGAGCGCGACGCCGATGCGGGCGATCCGCGCGAGTCCGTCCTTCTGCCGCGTCGCTGCCCACCAGGTGCGCACGGCGCCCAGTACGGGCTCGACCCCCCGCGCGGCCAAGGGCAGCGACGCGACGACGAGCGTCGCCGCCGCACGGTTGAGGTCGCTGTACCAGATGCCGACGATGAGCTCCCGCAATCCCGCGTGCAGCAGCGAGACGGCACAGAGGAAGAAGAACACGCCCACCGCGTGGGTCACGAGCAGCCAGCGGCCCTGTGCCCGACGAATCGCCACGATCGCCCCGACCACGCCGAGCACAACGATGACGGCGGGGATCGGGCGGGACATCGGGGCGAGCAGCAGCGCCTCGCCGAGGCCCTGGGCGGGCGACTGGTTCGGCAGCCACTCGTTGTGCACGCGCCGCAACGCGACCCAGATGACGGCGATCGCCGCGGCAGCGACCACCAGGGCGACGGTCCATGCCACGCGGGCGGTGCGTGTGCCGCGACCCTCCCGCCACAGTCCGATCACACGCTCGGCGAAGATCGGCACGGCGAAGACCAGGGCGAGCAGCAGCGACGAAGGATGCCCCAGCGCGCAGGCACCGGCCGCCCCGAGCAGGAGCACCGCGTGCGCGAAGCGGTCTCGGGCCGCGACGCCGGTGCGCAGGATCCACACGATCAGGGCGAGGATCGCGGGGACGAGCGCGTTGCCGAGCAGGTTCGGCAGCAGCGGGCCCCAGTTGAGGAAGCCCATGGGGAAGAACGAGATGCCCAGCGTGAGCACGGGTGCAGCGAGGATCGCGATGCGCTGCTTCGGCCACACCGCCGCCGTCAGCAGCATCACCGAGGCGGGCCACAGCACGGCGCACGCCGCGATGATGACGAGGTTGGTGGCCTCGAAGACGCCGCCCGCGACGGGAACGACGAGCGCCGTGTAGGCGTGCCAGAGCGCCGGGTAGAACACCGACGACGACTCCGGGTAGGCGAGGGTCTGATGGAACGACGAGGCGTCGCCCGTGTCGAGCACGAAGCGCACCGCGTTCAGGTGGTAGAGCCCGTCGTAGTTCTGGATCGGCAGGGACGGACGGGTCATGCTGTAGGCCATCAGGGCGATCCAGACGACCGCGGCGCCGACCAGCCAGAGCCATCCCTGAGACCGGATCGCAGGACGCCCGCCCCGACGGAATCCCGCGACGATCCCGACCACGAGGCTCAGGACGACCGTGCCGATCAGCACCGGCACCAGCGACCAGCGCAGCCCCACGACGGGCGCTGCGAGGGAGGAGGCGGCGATGATCGCGAGCGATCCCACCGATCCGATGCCGATCAGCAGCGGGCCGCGGAACCCTGCCAGCCACGCCGCGGGAAGGCCGGGCAGCACCAGGAGGGCGATCGCGAACGCGAGCGCCGGGAGGCTGTCGATCCAGTCCAGAATCATCCGACGCGCACGGTGGTGGTCAGTGCGCGGCGGCGGCTGCGCACGGGCGAGTCGGTCATGATCGGGGAGGAGGATGGCACGAGCACCCATCCTAGGCCAGGGGTCTGAGCCGCCTCCGAGGACTCCCGGGCACCCTCCAGCACCCGCGAGATCACAGGTCGGCGTGCAGCTGCCACACCCGCTCTGCGGCGCCGGCCCAGGAGAACGCCCGCGACCGATCCCTCCCGAGCACCCTCAGGCGTGCCGCGTCGCGCCCCCCGCTCGCGGTCTCGGCGACGGCGGCGGTGAGCTCGTCGGCCGCCACAACGAGGCCACCGTCCAGCACGACCTCGCGATGCACCTCGGAGTCGAGAGCGACGAGCGGGGTGCCCAGCGCCATCGCCTCGAGCGCCCGCCAGGGCCAGGCGCTGTGCCCCGAGGGCGCCAGGCAGAGCACCGCCTCGGACAGGACGGTGGCCCGGTCACCGCGGTCCAGAGAGGCGAGCGGATGAACGCGAGCCGGGTCGAACCCGGCCGAGATCGCCCGTGTGCGCGCCGCTTGCGCAGTCTCGGGCCGGACGTCCAGGATGACGACGTCGAGCCCGGTCGGGGCCGCGGCCGCCAGGCCCGCCGGGAGGCCGTCCTCTCCCCCGACGAGCGCGACGAAACGCGCAGGGAGCCCCAGATCTCGATGGCGGGCGGCGGCATCCGTGGGCGCGCCGAAGCCGCCCGGATGCGCGCCGGCGATCACCCGCACGCGATCGTCGAGTCGCGCGAGACCTCGCAGCCTCTCGGCCATGGCGTGCGTGGGCACCACCACGGCATCGGCGCGCTTGGCGGCGCGGCGCAGGCGCTTGCGCGCGTCGGCGACCTGCACGTGCGGCAGCTCACCCGGCGCCTCCCACGGGCGGAGATCCCAGACCGTGACCGCCGTCTGATCTCCGGTAGCCTCGCGCCCGCGGCGGGCGAGCGGGGCGCGCAGCGTGGGCGAGTGCACCATTCCACCCGGTGCCATCTCCCGCGGACGCGCGGCCACGAGCTCCTCCACGACGCACCCTTCCGGCGCCGTCTCGTGCAGGGCCGCCACCAGCTCGCGCGAGGCCTCCGCGAGGTCGGCGTCGTCGGGCGCGACCAGCTGGTCCAGCACCACCCGCAGCGTCACCGTCATGGGACGAAGCGTAACCAGCGGCGCTCCGAGCGAGCCGCTGACAGGACGGGCAGGCCTACTCCCCCGGCGTGGGCGCGGGGGTCGGGTGCAGCGTCTCTGCGAGGTGCTGCCGGATCGCCTCGAAGTCGGGTGCGTCCGGATCGACGAGCGGCGGCACGAGCTCGATGGTCGTCACCGGCTGCTCCTTGGCCTTGAGGCCGAGCTCGACGAAGTACGACAGCATCGACTGCGGCAGATCGGTCTCGACGATCGCCGATCCGGCCTTCGCCACATCCTGGAACCGCGTGAGCACGGTGGACGGGGTGAACTGCGCGAGGATCGCCTGCTGCAGCTGGCGCTGACGCTGCATCCGATCCCAGTCGCTGGTCGTGTAGCGCGATCGGGCGTACCACTGCGCGGTGTCGCCGTCCATACGCTGCAGACCCGGCTCGATCCAGCCGGTCGCCCACTCCTGCGCCGGCTGACCCTGGTATGCCGGTCCGCCGCCCTCCGGAAGCCGTTCTGTCACCTCGATCTCAACGCCTCCGAGCGCGTCGATCAGCGCCGCGAAGCCGTGCATGTCGATGAAGACGTAGTACGGGATCTCGATACCGAGGATGCCCTCGGCCGCGTCCTTCGTGGCCTCCACGCCGGGGGCCGAGCCGCGAGCGGCGGCCTCCGGGTACAGCCCCGTGCCCTTGTCGTCGCGGCAGTTCTCCGCGGCGTTGCGCAGCTGGTTGATGCCGCCGTCCCAGCCGCATGCCGGGTCGCCGTGGCCCTCGAAGCCGTTCGGGTAGAGCTCGCGCATCGGGCTCCCCTCGCTGAAGGGGAACTGGCGCATGTCACGCGGGATGCCCGTGATGGTCACGGCGCCCGTGTCGGCGTTGATCGACAGCACCGAGATGCTGTCGAAGCGCATGGAATCCCGGCCGTCGCCCGAGTCGGCGCCCAGCAGCAGGATGTTGTAGTGCCCGTCGGAGGGCTCGACCGGCGGTCCGCTCTGGCCGAACACCGCGCCGAGGGTGTCACGCACGGCGCCGATGCTGGACGAGGCGTACGCGGCGGTGCCGCCCGAGATGACCATCAGCACGATCGACAGCACGGCGATGCCGACGCGCGACCATCCGCGGGTCTTCACCAGGCGCACCAGGCGCAGGGTGTCGATGCCGAGGATCACCCAGAGGATGCCGTAGCCCGCGGCCGCGACCTGCGCGATCGTGAGCAGGATGGGGCCGATCACCGGCGCGAACATCACCGACGTCACCCCCGGACGCCACAGCATCACGGCCAGCACCAGCACAACGCCGATCGTCCACATCCAGAGCGTCGCGCCCAGCCCGAACCGCCCGAGGCGGCGATTGCCCGCGAGCACCTGGGCCGATCCAGGCACGAGCCAGCCGAGCACGACCAGCCACCAGCCTCGGCGCGTCATCGTGCCGGGCGCCCCGTCGGGGTGACGGAGCGGGCGCTGGTCGATCAGCGCGCGGCCAGGGGCCGGGCGCACGCCGGACCGGCCGGCGTAGGCGCCGACTGCCGTCACCGATCGCACCGCCACGAGACCGCCCCCATCACAGCGAGGCCTTCAGACGCGCGTTCTTCTCCTCGACCTGGCGCTCCAGGTCTCGGGCGAACGCCTCGATGCGGTCGGCGGTGCCGGGATCGCCCGCTCCCAGGATCCGCGCGGCCAGCAGGCCGGCGTTGCGGGCGCCATTGATCGACACCGTGGCGACCGGGATGCCCGCGGGCATCTGCACGATGGAGAGCAGCGAGTCGAGGCCGTCGAGGGTCGCGAGCTGCACGGGCACTCCGATGACGGGCAGAGGCGTCATGGAGGCGACCATGCCCGGCAGGTGCGCGGCGCCGCCGGCGCCGGCGATGATCGCCTGGAGGCCCCGACCGCGTGCGCCGCGCGCGTAGCTCATGAGCTTGTCGGGGGTGCGGTGCGCCGAGACCACCTCGACCTCGTGCGCGATGCCGAACTCGGTCAGCGCTGCGGAGGCGTCCGCCATCACACGCCAATCGGAATCGGATCCCATGATCACGCCGACAAGGGGGGTCTCGGAGTTCAGCACGCCATACAGGCTAGGGCGCGAGCCTGGTGTTTCCCGAAAGCGACCCGGCCCGAGCCCGCGTTCAGGCGAAGAAGGCCGCGGCGGCGCGGGCCTCGTACACGACGTCGTCGAGGTCGTCGCCGACCATGTTCACGTGCCCCACCTTGCGCCCGGGACGCGGATCCTTGCCGTAGGTGTGGATCTTCGCCGCGGGATGCGCGGCCATCGCCGAGGCGAAGCGCTCGGTCAGACCGCCCTCGGCGGGGCCGCCGAGGATGTTGATCATCACGGCCCATTCCGACGCCAGATCGGTGGCGCCGAGCGGGAGGTCGAGCACCGCGCGCAGGTGCTGCTCGAACTGGCTGGTGACGGATCCGTCCTGGGTCCAGTGACCGCTGTTGTGCGGCCGCATCGCGAGCTCGTTGACCAGGATGCGCTCATCCGCGGTCTCGAACAGCTCGACCGCGAGCATGCCGGTCACTCCCAGGCCCTCGGCCACCTGCACGCCCAGGCGCGCGGCGAGCTCGATGAGCTTCTCGCTGGCCTTGGGGGCGGGCGCGATCACCTCGGCGCAGACGCCGTCGCGCTGCACGGTCTCGGCGACCGGATACGCGACGACCTCGCCCGACGGGCGGCGCGCGACCTGCTGGGCCAGCTCTCGGGTGAAGGCGACGAGCTCCTCGACGAGCAGCGGGCCGTCCCAGGATGCGAACCAGTCGGCGACCTCCGAGGGGTCGGAGACGACGCGCACGCCCTTGCCGTCGTACCCGCCTCGCGGCGTCTTGACGACGGCGCGACCGCCGTGGTCGTCGAGGAAGGCGCGCAGGTCGGCCTCGTCGGCGACCGCGGCCCAGTCGGGCTGCGGGGCGCCCAGTTCGGCGAGCTTCGCCCGCATCACGAGCTTGTCCTGCGCGAACTGCAGCGCATCGGGCCCGGGGTGCACCGGCACACCCGCGTCGACCAGGGCTCGCAGCACCGGCTGCGGCACGTGCTCGTGGTCGAACGTGATGACGTCGACGTCCTTCGCGAAGGCCAGAACGGTCTCGGCGTCCTTGTAGTCGCCGACCGCGGTCGCCGCGAGCTGCGCGGACATCCCCTCGCCCTCGGCGAGGACGCGGATCTCGACTCCGAGCTCGACCGCCGGGGCGATCATCATCCGAGCCAGCTGACCACCACCGATGACACCGATCTTCATAAGAGACATTCTCTCAGAGGGTCAGTCAGTCGGAATGTCGCCCGTCGAGCCCAGACCCTGCGAGTCGCGGTGCGCCAGGATCTGGTTCAGCTCGATCTGGTCGACGAGCACCTCGCCGACCAGCACCGCGTGCGGCACGTCCCGCAGCTCGAGGCGCCCCTCGACGCCGTCGGAGAGCATCAGCGTGCCGGTGCCGCGCATGCGCTGCGCCACCGACCGGCGCGTGGTGACCGCGTACCCGCGGGCGTGAGAGAGCTCGGAGCGATGGCGCGCCAGGAGGCCGCTCTTGCTGATCACCCGGCGCGTGGTGATCGTGTACGTGCGCGAGAGCCACACGAGGAAGGGCAGGACCACCCCGAGGAGGACAACGGCGCCGGCCGCGGTGAGCAGCATCCAGTTCTCGAACGGCGCCGGGAGGTTGTCGAAGAGCCAGCCGGTGACACCGGCCACCGCGATGAGCAGCACCGCGCTCCACACCAGGTGCCCGCCGTGGGAGCGCAGCCGCGCGACCACGAGCTCAGGCGCTCGTGTGCCCGGCGGCGGCGTCTGCAGACGCGCGGCGGGCGTGGGCTGGCTCATGTCTTCCATTGTGCCGAGGGGCTCCGACACAGCGGGATGACGCGCCGGTCAGCGCACGTGCACGACGTCGCCCGCCGACACGGCGCGGCCACCCACCACGAGGCGCCCCTCCTCGTCGACATCCGTCGCCACGCCGCGCAGGACGGATCCGTCGGGCAGCGACACGTTCACCTCCCGCCCGAGGGTCAGGCACTCCCCGCGCACCGCGGCGCGCACCGTGGCGGGATCCGTCGCGAGCGCGCCGAGCAGGCGGTCGAGCTCCCCCAGGTAGCCGGCGAGCAGCGCGTCCTCATCGCACTCGATGCCCAGGGCCGCGAACGACGTCGCCGTGGGCACGGGCAGGTCGGCGGCCGCCATGGCGGTGTTCACGCCCGATCCGATCACCACCGACTCGAAGCCGGCCACACCCTCCGCGAGGATCCCGCAGATCTTGCGCCCGCCGACGAGCACGTCGTTCGGCCATTTCAGCCCCGTGTCCAATCCAGGCAGCTGCGCACGGACGGCCGATGTCATCGCCGCGCCCGCGACCAGCGGGATCCAGCCGCGCAGCGCCGCGGGCACCTGCCTCACGCGCACGAGCACCGACACCGCGAGCGCGGATCCGGCGGGCGCCTGCCACACGCGGTCCAGGCGACCGCGCCCCGAGCGCTGGTCCCTCGTCATCAGCACGGTGAGGTGGGGCAGCGCCGGATCGGCGTGCGCGAGCGCCACGAGATCCGCGTTGGTCGATCCGGTGTGCGCCACCTGACGCCACTGCGCTGCCACGGAGCGCGATTGCGGGAAGTCCATGCGGGAAGCCTATGGCTGGTGACAGACGACACAGGATCCGCCCGGTCGTTGTGCAGACGCGCCAAGGCCAGGCGAGGCCCCGCGGATAGGGTGGAAGGCGTGACCGAAACGCCCTCGCCCGAGAACGTGCCCAGCTACGACGTGTCCACCACGGCCGGCAAGATCGCCGACCTGAGGGCGCGGTACGAGGAGGCCGTCGTCGAGGCGGAGGAGACCGCCCGGCAGAAGCAGCACGCCAAGGGCAAGCAGACCGCCCGCGAGCGCATCGAGCAGCTGGTCGACCCGGGCAGCTTCGTCGAGTTCGACGAGTACGTGCGCCACCGCACGAGCGCCTTCGGCATGGATCGCTCGCGCCCCTACGGCGACTCGGTCGTCACGGGCGTGGGCACGATCCACGGCCGCCCCGTCGCGGTCTACTCCCAGGACTTCTCGACCTTCGGCGGATCGCTGGGCGAGGTGGCCGGCGAGAAGATCATCAAGATGATGGAGTTCGCACTCCGGGGCGGCATGCCGATCATCGGCATCCTCGATTCGGGCGGCGCGCGCATCCAGGAGGGCGTTGTCGCGCTCGGCAAGTACGGCGAGATCTTCCGCCTGAACACCGCCGCCTCCGGTGTCATCCCCCAGATCTCGATCATCATGGGCCCCGCGGCCGGCGGCGCCGTGTACTCGCCCGCCCTGACCGACTTCGTGATCATGGTCGACAAGACCAGCCAGATGTTCGTGACCGGGCCCGACGTCATCAAGACCGTCACCGGCGAGGACGTCGGCATGGAGGAGCTCGGCGGCGCGTACACGCACAACACCCGCTCCGGCGTCGCGCACTACCTGGCAGAGGACGAGGAGGATGCGCTCGACTACGCGCGCACGCTGCTGAGCTTCCTGCCGGACAACAACCAGACCGATGCGCCGGTGTACGAGACGGGCTTCGAGTTCGAGACGACGGATGCCGATCGCGCCCTCAACACGATCATCCCGGACTCCCCCAACCAGCCTTACGACATCCACCAGGTCATCCGGGGCATCGTCGACGCCGAGGACTTCCTCGAGGTGCAGCCGCTGTTCGCGCCCAACATCGTGATCGGCTTCGGCCGCGTCGAAGGCCGCTCGGTCGGCATCATCGCCAACCAGCCCTCGCAGATGGCGGGCACCCTCAACATCGAGGCCGGCGAGAAGGCCAGCCGCTTCGTGCGATTCTGCGACGCGTTCTCGATCCCGATCGTGACGCTCGTCGACGTGCCGGGCTACCTTCCCGGCACCGACCAGGAGTGGACCGGCGTCATCCGCCGCGGAGCGAAGCTGCTCTACGCGTATGCCGAGGCCACCGTCCCGCTGGTCACCGTGATCCTGCGCAAGGCCTACGGCGGCGCGTACATCGTGATGGGCTCCAAGCAGCTGGGTGCCGACGTGAACCTCGCGTGGCCGACCGCCGAGATCGCCGTCATGGGCGGCCAGGGCGCCGTCAACATCCTGTACCGCGGCGAGATCAAGCGGGCAGAAGAGGCCGGCGAGGATGTGGCGGCCGTGCGCACGCGCCTGGCCAACGAGTACACCTACAACGTCGCCTCGCCGTTCCTCGCGGCCGAGCGCGGCGAGCTCGACGGCATCATCGAGCCGTCCGCCACCCGCGTGTCCATCGCCAAGTCGCTCCGCGCCCTGCGCGGCAAGCGCGCGGAGCTGCCCGCCAAGAAGCACGGGAACATCCCCCTGTGAGCGAGAACGCCGGATCCGTCGAGACGCCGCGCATCCAGGTGGTCTCGGGCAACCCGACCGAAGAGGAGCTCGCGGCGCTCATCGCCGTGGTCGGCGAGGCCTATGTGCGCGAAGCCGAGGAGGCGGTGGCCGAGGATGTGCGCCCCAGCGCCTGGTCGCGCACGCAGCGAGCTCTGCGGACCCCGCTGAGGCGAGATGTCCCGTGGGGCAGATTCGCCCGCTGATCAGCCGTTCCGGCAGCCGAGCGTGCGCATGTGAGGGGAATCACATCAATGTCCCCCAAAGTACCTACAGACGCACCGCTTGCATCGGACAGATACTGATATCGGAAACGCTTAGCGTTGGCCGAATCTCCATCCCAGGGTAGGTGGAGAATCTCTCGGCCTCTCGCGGACGGTTTTCGGGTAACCGTTCCGCACCCGGTGGGGGTGGCATCGCCACCCCCACCTTTCTTTGTCTCTGCGCCCCTTGTCAAGCACGCGGGCCGATCCTGCGCGGTACAGTCCCGCTGAGTCGGTCAGAGGGCCCGCTCAGTCGGTCAGAGGGCGCACGATCTCATGCCAGAGCAGCAGGTCGTCCTCCTCCGTGAGCCCCTCACCGCCGGCCGAGCGTCCGACGATCGTCACCGCGACGCGCGGATCCGGGGCGGTGCGGATGATCAGGCGGGCGGCGTCCGTGGCGCGCAGCGTCTGGGCGAGCTCATGGCGCACCGCGTCGAGGGCCTCGGTGTCGAGGTCGTCCAGTCCTCCCTCGTCGAAGACCGTGACGGTCGCGCCGCGCAGGCGGGAGGCGTTGATCGCCTCGCGCACGTCGTCGTCGAGCAGGCGGGCCCCGCGCAGCTCGTCGCGGAGGCGCCCCTCGGCCAGGCGGGCCTGCGTGCGCTCCTCGTCGGTGAGCACACCCTCCGCGGCGATCACCCGCGAGAGCACCGGTCCCGCGACCGCGAGGGCGTACTGCACGCGGCGGCGCCGCTCCTGCCGGCGCACGTCCTGGCTCGCCTGCCACGCGGAGGTCGCCTGCTGCAGCTCCGCCAGGCGCGCGGTGTCGCGGTACGCGCGATCCGTGAACACCATCAGCAGCTGCGCGATGGCCACCCAGACCGCGGATCCGACGAGGCCGGCCGCGAGCGCCTCGACCAGACCGAGGCGCAGTGACGACACGAAGGCGAGCACGCCGATGCCCACCCATGCGTGGATCGGGCGATGGCGTGCGCACACGATGGTGAGCACGGCTCCGACCGCCCCCAGGTACCACGTGGCGTGCGAGGCCTGCTGCTGATCCGCGGGCGTGTAGAACATCACCACGGGCGGCAGTGCGGCGCAGCCGGCGACGACGATCACCGCGGCCCAACGCGGCAGCACCGAGCCCGCCCGCTCTCGCGTGCGCCGGGCACCGCCTCGGGGCTCGACGTAGAGCGCGGCGGCCGTGAGCGCCACGTACAGCAGCACCGCGACGACCGGCAGCACCGAGCCGTTCCCCTCGGGCCGCACCAGCCCGCGCACAGCGAAGTACGCCGTCAGCGACCAGGCGATGACATCGAAGACGCGGCGCACCTTCATGCTCGGCGATCCCCCGTCCAGGTGAGAGCGACGGTGGTGCCGCGCCCGCTCGATTCGATCGTCGCCTCGCCGCCGACCGCCGTCATCCGCGCGAAGATCGACGCGCGGATGCCCAGGCGATCGGAGGGGATCAGGGCGACGTCCACCCCCGGGCCCGTGTCCGAGACCTCCACCCGCACACCGCGTCCCGCGCGGAGGATCCGGCTGCGCAGGCCCGCCCCCTCGGCGTGCTGCACGGCGTTCGCGACGGCCTGCGTGGCCGCGAGCACGATGGCCCGCGCGACACGTCCGGGGATCACGGGCTGCTCGACGGTCTCGGGGCCGATGTCCACCCGTTCGACCGCGAGCTCGACCCCCAGGTCGCGCGCGGATCGCTCGATGTCGTCCGCGATGCGGCAGCGGCCGACCGGCTCATCGCTTCCCTCCGGATCATCGGACTCCGCGTTGGCGAGGCGGGTGAGGGCCTCACGCGCCATCGAGACGGCGAGCTGATGCTCCCGCGGGGTGTGCGCGCGCTCCGCCGCGATGAGCGCGGCCAGCACGCTGTCGTGCATCAGCGCCGCCACGGCGACCCGCTCCTGCTCCCCCGCGTCGGCCGATGCCGCACGCGCGTAGGACAGGACGGCCTGCACGCGCGCGGCGTCGACGCCGGCACCGAGGCTGCGCAGCACCCAGGCGACGGTGACGATGACGAGGTTCAGGAGCACCGCGACCGAGATGTCGTATCCGACGCCGATCCAGTACTCGATCGCGAAGCCGCCCATCCAGAGGCGCATCGCGGCGTAGAGCAGGGGTGTGCCGATCGCCCAGACGTACTGCCAGGGCAGGCGGAACGCCACGAGCGCGCCTGTGGCGGCGAGGCTGATCAGGTAGAACGGCCAGGGCTGGGAACCGGAGTTCGGCGGGGTCGCCGCCGTCACGAACGGGAACAGCACCAGCGAGATGGGAAAGAGGATCGCGAACACCGCCGACGCGATGCGGGCGCCCCACCCGATGATGCACAGCACCGTCATGGCGAGCAGGCTCACGAACACGGTGCCGCGCAGGATGCCGTGCGAGACGCCGCTGCCGGCGAGATCGAGAGAGGCGAAGAAGCCCTGGCCGCCGATGGCGAGGCAGCCCACCGCGACGACGATCTGGACGATCCGCTCCATCCTCGCGGACGTGTAGCGTCCCGCGCCCTCGACGGTGCGCCCCGAGGCCGGGAGCGTTCCCCAGGCCGCATCGATGACGCCCTGCGGCGACGTCACCGCCACGGGATCAGCTCTCCGCGGAGGCGTCGACGATGCCGTCCTCCATGGCGCGGCGCAGCAGATCCACCTTCGTCGGCGCGGGACGACCCACCTCGATGTACTTCATGCGCACCCGGGTGATGTTCTCCTTGGCGGTGGAGTACGCCACGCCCAGGCGGTCGGCCACGATCTTCAGCGGCAGACCCGCGGCGTACAGACGCAGCACCTCACGCTCGCGCGCGGACAGCTGCGCGTCCGCGAAGGCACGGTCGCCCTCGACCGCGCTCGCCCATTCGACGTTGTTCAGGGGCTCGCCGAGCGCCGCGGTGCGCACCGCGCCCAGCACGTCATCGAGCGGGGAGGCCTTGCTCACAACACCCACGGCGCCGGCGGCGAGCGCCTCGCGGACGGCGGCGGGACGGTCGGCGACCGAGTGGATGATGACCGACGACTCACCGGCGAGGCACACGACGTTCTCGGTGACGGTGGTGCCGTCGCCGAGCGTGAGGTCGAGCAGCACGACGTCGGCGGGAGCGGCCTTCGACGCCTTGCGCCAGGCGAGGTACTCCGCCACGCCGGCTCCCGTGAACACGACCTCGTCGCCGGCGCGCTCGAGAGCGGCCGCAAGGCCCAGGCGCACGGATTCGTGGTCGTCGATCAGGGCCACTCGCGTCATGGGGAGAGCTTATCGGCGACGGGCTCCGGCGCCGTGAGCCGCAGGGCCGGCGCGCGTGCCGCGCGCGCCAGGAGCTTGTCGTAGGCGATGACGGGCGCCGCCACGAGCGCCACGGCGATGACGATCGGGAACTGCAGCACGATCACCTGTCCCCAGCCCCCGTCCCCCGGCTCCAGGAACGGGTACGGGATCGCGTTCGCGGCATCAGGGAACACCACCGCTCGGAGGATCGTGAGCAGTCCGTACGCCAGCGCGTACAGCGGCCAGATCGCGATGTCGATCCATCGGGTGCGCCCCCGCGGACCGAACAGCAGCCAGTCGAGGAGCATGCCGATCGGCATCACGTAGTGCGCGAACAGCAGCGCCGTCCCCCGCAGCGAGGCGGCGGGATCGGGATCGAAGACCGCATCGAACGGATTCGCCCAGTGCGAGAGCAGGGAGTGGGCGATGATCGCGACGAACAGCATCCAGGTCACGATCGCCCCGCGCAGACGCGGCGCCGGCAGCTCGTCGGTGCCGCGCGTCCACATGGTCCACACCCCGACGACCAGGTAGCCCAGCAGGATGGCGTTGGTGATCGTGGTGAGGAACGTCGTCGAGTGCGATCCGACCATAAAGCCGTAGATCGACAGGACGATCAGCAGGCACGCGAACCAAAGCCGGGGTGACGCGATGGGCCTTCTCACGCCCGTATCCTACGAGCGTCGCGAAGGGCCGCGGCGCAGGCTCCCGCGCCCGCTCCGGTCAGCGGGAGAGGACGGCCAGCGCCTCGACGTGGTGCGAGTTCGGGAAGAGGTCGAACGCCTCGAGGCTGGTGAGCTCGTAGCCGGCCTCGCGGAAGTACCCGATGTCGCGCGCGAGCGCGACCGGGTCGCAGGCCACGTAGGCGACGCGCTCGGGTGCGAGGCCGGCGATGCCCGCGACGACCTCCTTGCCGGCGCCGGAGCGCGGCGGATCGAGCAGCGTGACGCCGCGCGAGAGCATCTCGCGATCGAGGTCGGTCGCCTGGTGGGCGAGGCGCGCCAGGAAACGGTCGACGCGCGCCGTCACGGCCTCGGCCCCGAACATCTCGAGGTTGTAGCGGGCGTGCGCGGTGGCACGGGCCTCCGACTCGACGGTGGTGATGCGCGCGCTGCCGGCGAGATCGCCCATTGCCGCGGCGAACAGGCCGACGCCGCCGTAGAGGTCGAGGTGCCAGGCGTCGCTCGACAGCTCGCCGAGCGCGGCGCGCACCGCCGAGTCAAGGGTGGCGGCCGCGGCGCGGTGCACCTGCCAGAACCCGCCCGCGTCGACGCGGAACTCGCGATCGCCGACGACCTCCTGGATGACCTCCGGTGCCGCCTTCTCCGGACGCGGCGCGAAGCGGCGTCGCTTGTCGCCGGTGAAGGCGGGACGACGGATGGTGCGCACCTGGCCGTCGGACGGCTGCACGAGATCGAGGCGGCCCTCCGGGGCCTTGCGCACGGCGAGCGCGACGGCCTCGATGTCGAGGGTCGCGAGCGGGTGCGAGGTCACGGGGATGATCGTGTTGCTGCGCGCGGCGTACGGGCCGATGCGGCCCTCGCCGTCCACATGCAGGCTGATGCGCGTGCGATAGCGGGTGCCCTCCTCGGTGCCCTGCACGGCAGGGTGATCCGCACCGAGCACCTCTTCCGGACCCCGGACGGTCACGTCGAGGGACGTGCCCGCGAACTTCTCGAAGGCTTCCGAGAGCACCTGCGCCTTGAGGGCGCGCTGACGCGGAAGGGCGATGTGTCCGAAGTCGGCGCCGCCGGGACGCTGCTCGGGTGCGTGGGCGATGTCGGCCTGCTCCCAGACGTGCGCACGGCGATCGGGGGACGCATCGAGCACCTCGAGCGCCTCCGCGCGCGCGAACGACTTCTTCACGTCGGTGATGCGCACGCGCACGGTCTCGCCGGGAAGCGCGTCGGGCACGAACACCACACGGCCTTCATGGCGCGCGACGAAGACTCCCCCGTGCGCGACGCCGGAGATGTGGAGGTCGATCGTGTCACCGCTCTGCATGGGTCCATCCTCCCAGGCCGCACCTGTGCTTATGCCCGTCTCTCGGGCGATCCGGATCCGCGGCCTCAGAACGGCAGCAGCACGGGCACGAGCGCCTGCTCGGGGGTGATGGGGCTACGTCCGCACGGTCCAGAGAGAGGTCCACGAGACGCCGAGCTCGCGCACGAGGCGGCGCACGGTTGACAGCGACATGCCCACGACCGTGGACGGGTCGCCCTCGACGCGGTCGATGAACGCGCCGCCCAGGCTGTCGACGGTGAAGGCGCCCGCGACGTGCAGCGGCTCCCCCGTGCTCACGTAGGCCGCGATCTCGTCGTCGTCGACGTCGGCGGCGAAGGTCACTGCGGCTTCGGCGACCGCGTGCGCCTCGACCGGATCGGCATCGTCCGTCACGCGGAAGACGCTGTGGCCCGAGTGGAGCACTCCGGTGCGTCCTCGCATGCCGCGCCAGCGCTCGGTGGCCGCCTCCGGCGTGTACGGCTTGCCGTATACAACGCCGTCAAGCTCGAACATGGAGTCGCCGCCGATGACGATCCCCTCGAAGCCGGGATGCTCCGCGCGCACGCGGGCGGCCACGTCGGCGGCCTTGAGGCGCGCGAGCAGCAGCACGTGCTCGGCCGGCGGCAGCACCCGATCCTCGCGCGCCTCCGTCTCGGCGATCACGGCCTCCTCGTCCACCGCGGGCGCGAGCGTGAGGGGCTCGATGCCGGCCTGCCGCAGCAGCATCAGGCGGGCGGGGGACGTGGAGGCGAGACAGACCTGCATGCGTTCACGGTAGCGGTCCGCCCCGGCATCCGAACGGGACGACGGATCCGGGCGTTGGATGCCACCCCACACGTTCTCGACGTTTTCTTGTCGAGGGTCCGCAAAGACCGCGCCCCCGCCGTCGGTAGGCTGAAAATCATGTCTGCCATCGCCAAGGTGCTCATCGCCAACCGCGGCGAGATCGCCGTCCGCATCATCCGCGCGGCCCGCGACTCCGGGATCTCGTCTGTCGCCGTCTACGCCGACCCCGACCGCGACGCGCTGCACGCACGCCTGGCCGACGAGGCCTACGCGCTGGACGGCGCGACCAGCGCCGACACCTATCTCAAGATCGACAAGATCCTCGCCGTCGCTCGCCGTTCGGGCGCCGATGCGGTGCACCCGGGCTACGGCTTCCTCGCCGAGAACGCCGACTTCGCCCGCGCGGTCATCGCCGCCGGCCTCATCTGGATCGGCCCGTCTCCCGAGGCCATCGAGGCCCTCGGCGACAAGGTGACCGCGCGCCGCGTGGCCGAGAAGGTCGGCGCCCCCCTGGCCCCGGGCACACCCGGCCCCGTCGACACGGCGGAGGAGGTCGTGGCCTTCGCCCAGGAGGTCGGCCTGCCGATCGCCATCAAGGCGGCGTACGGCGGCGGCGGCCGCGGCCTCAAGGTCGCGCGCACCATCGAAGAGGTGCCCGAGCTGTTCGAGTCGGCCACGCGTGAGGCGATCGCGGCGTTCGGGCGCGGCGAGTGCTTCGTCGAGAAGTACCTCGACAAGCCGCGCCACGTCGAGACCCAGTGCCTCGCCGACGCCGAGGGCAACGTCGTCGTCATCTCGACGCGCGACTGCTCGCTGCAGCGCCGCCACCAGAAGCTCGTCGAGGAGGCGCCCGCGCCGTTCCTGACCGACGAGCAGAACGCCAAGCTGTACGAGGCGTCCAAGGCGATCCTGCGCGAGGTGGGCTACACCGGCGCGGGCACCTGCGAGTTCCTCATCGGCGCCGACGGCACGGTCTCCTTCCTCGAGGTCAACACCCGTCTGCAGGTCGAGCACCCGGTCTCCGAGGAGGTCACGGGCATCGACCTCGTGCGCGAGCAGTTCCGCATCGCCGCCGGCGGCCTCATCGACTACGACGACCCGAAGCCGGTCGGCCACTCCATCGAGTTCCGCATCAACGGCGAGGACCCGGGCCGCGGATTCCTCCCCCAGCCCGGTCCGATCCACGTCTTCAAGACCTTCGGCGGCCCCGGCATCCGCCTCGATTCGGGTGTCACCGCTGGCGATGAG
Organism: Microbacterium stercoris; assembly: GCF_017592545.1. Classification (GTDB taxonomy): domain Bacteria; phylum Actinomycetota; class Actinomycetes; order Actinomycetales; family Microbacteriaceae; genus Microbacterium; species Microbacterium stercoris. The sequence continues at coordinate 172,730 of NZ_JAGFOA010000007.1, read as the reverse complement.
ATTGGCGGCTCCTTCGACTCGCTGCTGGCGAAGATCATCGTCACCGGCAAGGACCGCGCCGAAGCGCTGCAGCGCTCGCGCCGTGCCCTCGACGAGTTCGAGGTGGCAGGCCTCCCCACGGTGCTGCCCTTCCACCGCAAGGTCGTGCGCGACCCCGCCTTCACCGCCGAGAACGGCGAGTTCGGCGTCTACACGCGCTGGATCGAGACCGAGTTCGTCAATGACATCCCCGCGTGGGACGGCGAGCTCGAGGCTCCGAAGCCCGCGGAGGGTCGTCACACCGTGGTCGTGGAGGTGGCCGGCAAGCGCCTCGAGGTGTCGCTGCCCGACCGCATCGCGCAGGCATCGGGCACCGCGGGCCGCCCCGCCATCGTGCCGCCGTCGCGCCGCAGCCACGGCGGATCGCCCGTCGCGGGCGGCGCCTCCGGCGACGCGGTCAAGTCGCCCATGCAGGCGACGATCGTCAAGGTCGCGGTTGAGGAGGGGCAGTCGGTCGTCAAGGGCGACCTGGTCGTCGTCCTCGAGGCGATGAAGATGGAGCAGCCCCTGCAGGCGCACAAGGACGGCGTCATCAGCAAGATCGACGCGACCCCGGGCACCACGGTCGCCGCGGGACACCAGCTGCTCCACATCAGCTGACGTCGCGGTACACGCGAAGAAGGCCGGATCCATCGGATCCGGCCTTCTTGCTCTCTCGCGCTCAGGCGAACGCGCGGTCGAAGCCGAGGCTGCGCGCGATGATGCCGAGCTGCACCTCCGTCGAGCCCTCGCCGAGGGTGAGGATGCGCGAGTCGCGGTAGTGCCGGGCCACCGCGTTCTCGTTCATAAATCCGTAGCCTCCCCAGATCTGCGTCGCATCGGCGGCGTTGGCCATCGCGGCCTCCGATCCGATCAGCTTCGCCAGCGACGCCTCCGTGGTGAACGGGATGCCCGCATCGATGCGGCGCGCGGCATCGTGCATCACCGCGCGAGCGCCCGCGACGCGGGCCTGCATCCGCGCGATCGTGAACGCGATGTGCTGGTTGTCGCCGATGGGACGCCCGAACACCTGGCGCTTCTTCGCGTAGGCGACGGCCTGCTCCAGGCATCCCTGGGCGGCGCCGACGCAGAGGGCCGCGAACGCGACCCGCCCCTCGTCGAGCACACTGAGGAAGTTCGCGAAACCGCGTCCGCGCTCCCCGAGCAGGTTCTCCTCGGGCACCCGCACGCCGTCGAACACAAGCGGGTGGGTGTCGGAGGTGTGCCAGCCGACCTTGTCATAGGCCGGCAGCGCCGTGAAGCCCGGCGTCGGCACGGGAACGATGATGGTCGACAGCTCGGGTCGGACGGATCCGTCCGGTCCGCGGCGCTCCCCGGTCACGGCCGTGACCGTGACGATGCTCGTGATCGGCGTGCCGGAGTTCGTGATGAACTGCTTGGTCCCGTTGATCGTCCACCAGCCGTCCGAGAGCGTCGCGGTGGTCTTCGTGGCGCCCGCGTCGGATCCCGCCTCCGCCTCGGTGAGACCGAAGGCGGCGAGGTTCTCTCCCCGCGCCAGCGGCGGCAGGTAGGTGCGCCGCTGCTCCTCGGTGCCGAAGCGATACAGCGGCATGGCCCCGAGGCCGAGGCCGGCCTCGAGCGTGACCGCGATCGACTGGTCCACGCGCGCGAGCTGCTCGACCGCGACGCACAGGTGCAGGTACGACTTGCCCTGACCGTCGTACTCCTCCGGCAGGGGCAGACCGAACAGGCCCATCCGCCCCATCTCCTGGATGATCTCGACGGGCAGGCGCCGCTCGGTGTCGTACTCGTAGGCGGCCGGGGCGACCACCTCGTCCGCGAACTCGCGCACGCGGTGCGCGAGCTCCTGCAGATCGGGTTCGAGCATCTCGGTGCCGGGTACGGCGGCGCGGGTGGGCGTGACGATCGACATCGTCGTCTCCTTTCACGGCGCAGGGCTTGTGGCCCCGCGGGGTTCGCGCGCGAGGATGCCGCGCGCGTGTCTGAGGACCGGCTCGTCGACCATGCGGCCTTCGAACCGGAAGACGCCTCGGCCATCGGCCGTGGCGCGGGCGGCCTCCGCGAGCACCGCGCTCGCCCACCGCAGCTCGCTGTCGGAGGGGGCGAAGGCATCGCGGATCGCCGCGACGTGCGACGGATGGATCGCCGCCTTGGCCGCGAAGCCGCTCGCGGCCGCGTCTTCGGCCTCGGCGCGGCAGCCGTTGATGTCGGCGATGTCGAGGTGCACGGCGTCGATCGCCGCCACCCCCGCGGCGCCCGCCGCCAGGAGGACGGCCGTCTGCGCGTGCACGGCGACGGCGCGGTACGCGCCCGAGGCGTCGCGGCTGGAGGTGCCGCCGAGCGAGGCGACGAGATCCTCCGCGCCCCACATCAGCCCGACGACGCGCGGATGGGCCGCGATCTGCGGGGCGTTCACGACCCCCGCGGCGGTCTCGCACAGCGCGATCACCCGGAGAGCGCCGAGTGCATCGATGTCGGCGGGGCGCTCGGTCTTCGCGAGCATCACCGTGCGGTAAGGCGAGCGGAGCACCGCCGCCAGATCCTCGGCGAGCAGACCCGACCGGGCGTCGTTGACCCGCACGATCGTTCGGGCGGGATCGAGCGCCGAGGCGGCGACGCCCTCGCGTGCCGCCTGCTTGGCCTCCGGTGCCACGGCATCCTCGAGATCCAGGATCACGGCATCGGCCCGCTCGGCGGCCTTCTGATACCTGTCGGGGCGATCCGCCGGGCAGAACAGGATCGCCGGCCCCATCTCGAGACGCGGTGCGGAGGTCACGCCGGTCTCCCCTGCATCAGCACGGCCCGCACGGCCCGCGCGACGACGATGCCGTCCTGGTTGCGCCCGATGTGCTCGAGCGTGACGATCCCCTGTCCGGGCCGCGAGCGCGAGGGACGCGTCTCGAGCACACGGGTCTCGCCGTAGAGCGTGTCGCCGTGACGCATCGGAGCGGGGAACTCCACGAGCGAGAAGCCGAGGTTCGCGACGATGGTGCCGTTGGTGAGCTGTCCCGTGGACATCCCGACGATCGTCGCCAGCGTCATCATCGAGTTCACGAGCCGCTCGCCGAACTCGGTGCCCGCGGCCCAGTGCGCATCCAGATGCAGGGCCTGGGTGTTCATGGTGAGGGTCGTGAACAGCACGTCGTCCGCCTCGGTCAGGGTGCGACCCGGACGATGCTCGTACACCACCCCCGTCTCGAACTCGTCGAACCAGAGCCCGCGCTGGGTGATCCGCCGTTCCTCGGCCATCACGCCCCCTCCCCTCGAGGAGTGACCGCGGCCAGCTCCTGGCCCCGCGTCACGGTCTGTCCGAGCACGGCCGACAGTGCGACGACGCCCGCCAGCGGCGCACGCAGCACGTGCTCCATCTTCATCGCCTCGACGCTCACCACCGCGGCGCCCTCCTCGACCTCTGCGCCGTCTGCCACGTGCACCGCCACCACCGTGCCCGGCATGGGCGAGGCGAGGCCCGGTGCGCTGCCGCTCCGGCTGCGGCGCGCGGGCGCCGAGCGGACGACCAGGCGGTCACCGTCCGGTCCGAGCACCCACAGCCCCGCGCCGTCCGCATCGGTCAGCACCTCCACGCCAGCGAGCTCGCTCAGGCGCATCTCGTGCGAGACGCCACCGCGCTCGACCCGGGCGCGACCGCCCTGCGCGTCGAGCGTGACGGTCGCGGTGCCCTCTCCGTCCGCGTAGCGCAGCACCGCGCCGCGAGCGCCCGTGAGGCGCCATCCGTCCGCCCGCCAGGCGCCCGTCGCGGCCGGCAGATCGTGACGCGCGCAGGCGGCGAAGGCGGCATCCGGCACCGGGTCGGCCGCGAGAGCGGGGGCCTCGCGGTCGACGATGCCGGTGTCGAGCGCCCCGGCGACGACCGCCGGCAGCGCCAGCAGGCGCCGGAGGAACCGGACGTTCGTCACGACTCCCGGGAGGCGCGTCTCGGCGAGCGCCCCGTCGAGCGCCGCGAGGGCGTCGTCGCGGTCGGCGCCGTGGGCGATCACCTTGGCGAGCATCGGGTCGTAGTCGGCGCCGACGACGGTGCCCGCCTCGACACCCGCGTCGACGCGCACGCCGCGCGGCCACCGCACATCGATCAGGCGTCCGCCGGTGGGGAGGAAGCCCGCGGCCGGGTCCTCCGCGTAGATCCGCGCCTCGATCGCGTGGCCCTCGAGACGGACGTCCGCCTGGGCGAGGGCCAGCGGCTGGCCGGCCGCGACCCGCAGCTGCTGCTCGACGAGATCGACGCCGGTGACCAGCTCCGTCACGGGGTGCTCCACCTGCAGGCGGGTGTTCATCTCCATGAAGAAGGGCTCGTCGGGGTGCGCGGCCGAGACGATGAACTCCACCGTGCCGGCTCCCGTGTACCCGACCGCGCGCGCGGTCTCGCAGGCCGCCCGGCCGATCGCCGCGCGCTGGGCCTCGTCGAGCAGCGGGCTCGGCGCCTCCTCGATGACCTTCTGATGACGGCGCTGCAGCGAGCACTCGCGCTCGCCGAGATGGATGACCGCGCCGTGCGCATCCGCGAGCACCTGCACCTCGACGTGACGAGGCTCCGCCACGAAGCGCTCGATGAACAGGGTGTCGTCGCCGAACGCCGCCGCCGCCTCGCGCCGGGCCTGCGCCAGCGCGGCCGGCAGCTCGCGCGGGTCGTCGACGCGGTGCATGCCCTTGCCCCCGCCGCCCGCCGACGGCTTGACCAGCACCGGGTAGCCGACCTCGTCAGCCCCCGCGATGAGGGCCGGGTCGTCGAGACCGGGGCGCGCGATGCCCGGCACCGTCGCGACGCCGCGGGACTCGACGGCCTCGCGGGCGCGGATCTTGTCGCCCATGGTGTCGATCGCCGCGGGTGAGGGCCCGATGAAGACAAGCCCCGCGTCGGCGCACGCGCGGGCGAACGCCGCGTTCTCCGAGAGGAAGCCGTAGCCGGGGTGCACGGCCTGCGCACCCGTGGCGATCGCGGCCGCGATCACGGCCTCGCCGTCGAGGTATGAGCGACGGGCGTCGGCGGGGCCGATCCGCACCGCCGTCGTCGCCGCGCGCACGTGCGGCGCGCGTGCATCGGCGTCGGAGTAGACGGCGACGGAGGCGATGCCCATCCGATCGAGCGTGCGGATGATGCGCAGCGCGATCTCGCCCCTGTTCGCGATGAGGACCGTGTCGAACATCCTGTTCTCGTGCATGATCACATCCGGAAGACGCCGTAGCGGATGTCGGGGAGCGGCGCCTGCCCCACGACGTCGAGGGCAAGACCCAGCACCCGGCGGGTGTCGGCGGGGTCGATGACTCCGTCGTCCCACAGGCGCGCGGTCGAGTAGTAGGGAGACCCCTGCTGCTCGTAGCGGTCGCGGATGGGCAGCTCGAAGGCGGCCTGCTCATCGTCGGACCACGAGCCGCCCTCGGTCTCGATCTGCTCGCGCTTGACGGTCGACAGCACACGCGCGGCCTGCGGACCGCCCATCACCGAGACCCGGGCGTTCGGCCAGAGCCACAGGAACCGGGGGTCGTACGCGCGCCCGCACATCGAGTACGTGCCGGCGCCGAAGGATCCGCCGATCACGACCGTGAGCTTCGGCACCCGCGCACAGGAGACGGCGGTGACCATCTTCGCGCCGTGCTTGGCGATGCCGCCGCGCTCGTACTCGGCGCCGACCATAAAGCCGGTGATGTTCTGCAGGAACAGCAGCGGGACGCCCCGCTGATCGCACAGCTCGATGAAGTGCGCGCCCTTCTGCGCGCTCTCGGAGAACAGCACGCCCTGATTCGCCACGATGCCGACGGGGTGTCCGTGGATGCGGGCGAACCCCGTGACGAGAGTCGTGCCGAAGCCCGCCTTGAACTCGTGGAATGCGCTGCCGTCGACGATCCGCGCGATGACCTCGTGCACGTCGTAGGGCGTCTGCAGATCGGCCGGGATCACGGCGGCGAGCGTCTCGGGGTCCACGAGCGGATCCTCCGCGGCAAGCACCTCCCAGGGGGCCGCGGGGGTGGGCGGCAGCGTCGCGACGATGTCGCGCACGATGGCGAGGGCGTGCTCATCCGAGTCGGCGAGATGATCCGCGACGCCCGAGACCGTGGTGTGCAGCTCTCCGCCGCCGAGGTCCTCGGCCGAGACGACCTCGCCCGTGGCCGCCTTCACGAGCGGCGGGCCGCCGAGGAAGATCGTGCCCTGCTCCGCCACGATGACGGTCTCATCGCTCATGGCCGGCACGTACGCGCCACCGGCGGTGGAGGATCCCATCACGCAGGCGATCTGCGGGATGCCCGCCGCGCTCATCGTGGCCTGGTTGTAGAAGATGCGGCCGAAGTGCTCGCGGTCGGGGAACACCTCGTCCTGCATCGGCAGGAACGCGCCCCCCGAGTCGACGAGGCTGATGCACGGGAGGCGGTTCTCCCGGGCGACCTGCTGAGCGCGCAGATGCTTCTTGACGGTGAGCGGATAGTAGGTGCCGCCTTTCACCGTGGCGTCGTTGGCGATGATCATGCAGTGCCGACCGGAGACGAGCCCGATGCCCGCGATGAGTCCCGCGGCGGGCGCCTCATCGTCGTACATGCCGTTCGCCGCGAGCGGGGCGACCTCGAGGAACGGGCTGCCCGCATCGAGAAGGAGGTCGACGCGCTGGCGCGGCAGCAGCTTGCCGCGTGCGGTGTGCCGCTCGCGGGCCCGCTCCGGTCCCCCGAGCGCCGCGCCCTCGAGCCGCTCGCGCAGGTCGGCCACGAGCGCGCCCATCGCCTGGGCGCGCTCGTGCGCGTCGGCGCCTCCCGTGTCGACCGCCGTCGTGAGCCGCTCCATCGCCGTCCTCCGCTCCCCGCTGACCGATCCGCTCACACCTGCGCCAGCGCCAGGCCCGGACGCTCGAGCATCCTGCCGACATCGCGCACGAAGGCGCTGGCCTCCCGCCCGTCGATCACGCGGTGATCGAACGAGACCGTGATCGTCATGACCTCGCGAAGCGCGATGCCGTCGCCATGCGCCCAGGGCATCCGGCGCACCGCCCCGAGTGCGACGATCGCCGACTGGCCCGGGGTGAGCAGCGGGATCCCCCCGTCGACCCCGAAGACGCCGACGTTCGAGACCGTGATGGTCGACGAGGTGAGCGCGGCGAGTCCGATGGACCCGGTGCGCGCTTCGGACGCGCGGGCGGCGATCGCCTCGGCGAGCGCGGCCGCGTCGAGGTGGTCGGCGTCGTCCACGCTCGCGACCAGCAGGCCGCGATCGGTCGCCACGGCGATGCCGAGGTTGAGCCGGTGGTGGAACTCGATCTCCTCGGACTCCGCATGGAAGGTCGCGTTCACGCCGGGTGTGCGGCGCGCGGCGAGGAGGATCGCGCGGCACGCGAGCGAGAGCAGCGTCGGGGCGGGCGCGCCCTCGGACGCGAGTTCGCGGGCCAGGCGCAGCGTCTCGGTCACGTCGACCTGCTGGAAGCAGGCGGCGTGCGGCACGGCGAGGGCCGCGGTCATCGCCTTGGCCGTCTGCTTGCGCAGTCCCGTGACGCGCTCGCGTCGCGATGCCGGAGCGGCGGTCGCGGGTGCGGCAGCGCGGTCGAGATCCTGTCGCGTGACCACACCGCCCTCGCCCGTCGGCACAACGGCCGCGAGATCGATGCCGCGCTCCTTCGCGAGTCGTCGCACGGGCGGGAAGGCCCGCGCGGGGCGCCTCTCCTCGCGCACGAACGGCGCCTGGTCGAACGTGCGCGGAGCGCGCGTGGGTGTGCGTCCGTCGGACACCTGCACCGACCCGACGAGCACGGCCACCCGTTCCGCCGGGGCGTCGGCGGGCGCGCTCTGCTCCGCGGCGGGCGCGCTCTGCTCCGCGGCGGCGGGCTCGCTCTGCTCCGCGCCGGGCTCGCTCCGGGGCGCAGGAGGCTCGGCGGGAGCGGGCTCAGCCTCGGCGGGCTCGCTCTGGGGCGCGGGAGGCTCGGCGGCGGGCTCCCCCTCCACCTCGTACTCGACCAGCGGCGCGCCGACCTCGACGGTGTCGCCCTCCGCGGCATGAAGGCGGCGGATCACCCCCGCGTACGGGCTCGGCAGGTCGACGACCGCCTTGGCGGTCTCGACCTCCGCGATCACCTGATTGAGCGAGACCTGCTCGCCCTCCGCGACCTTCCAGGCCACGATCTCGCTGTCGGTCAGCCCCTCACCGAGGTCCGGCAGCCGGAAGACGACGGTCATCGTGTGCTCCCCTCGAGAACGGCGCCCTCGCGCATCAGCTCGCGCGACGAGCGGCGGCCGAGCACGCGGTCGACGGCATCCAGGATGCGGTCCAGGCTCGGCAGGTAGTGGTGTTCGAGCGCCGACGGCGGATACGGGGTGTCGTAGCCCGTCACCCGCTCGGGCGCGGATTCGAGCGAGGCGAAGGCGCGCTCGACGACGCTCGTGATGAGCTCGCTCGCCACGGACACCTCTCCGGGCGCCTCGTGCGAGACGACGAGCCGTCCCGTGCGCTCGACGCTGGCCACGACGGTGTCGATGTCCAGCGGCGAGATCGATCGCAGATCGATCACCTCGATCTCGATCCCCTCGGTGCGGGCGGCGCGCGCCGCATCGAGCGCGGTCTGCACCACCGGCCCGTAGGTGGCGAGCGTGACATCGCGTCCTCGGGTGAGCACCCGCGCCGAGTCGAGATCGCGGGTGAGCGCGGTGTCGACCTCGCCCTTGGACCAGTACCGCGCCTTGGGCTCGAGGAAGAGCACGGGGTCGTCGCTCGCGATCGCCGCGCGCAGCGTCGAGTAGGCCTCCTGCGGGTCGGACGCCGTCACAACGCGCAGACCCGGGGTGTGCGCGAAGTACGACTCGGGCGACTCGCCGTGGTGCTCGACCGATCCGATGCCGCCGCCGTACGGAAGCCGGATCGTGATCGGCATGCGCACACGCCCCTGCGTGCGGAAGTGGAGGCGGGCGACCTGGGCCACGATCTGATCGAACGCGGGGAACACGAAGCCGTCGAACTGGATCTCGACGACGGGGCGGACGCCCCGGTACGCCATCCCGACGGCGGTGCCGATGATCGCGGACTCCGCCAGCGGCGAATCGATCACCCGGTCTGCGCCGAAGCGGGCCTGCAGTCCGTCGGTCACCCGGAAGACGCCGCCGAGCCGTCCGATGTCCTCCCCCATCAGCACGACCGAGGGATCCGCTTCGAGGGCATCGCTCAGCGCGAGCCCGACCGCGCGCCCGAGCGTGAGCTTCTCGGCGCTCATCGCCGCGGCTCCACGCTCGCCGCGAATGCCAGGTGCTCGGCGCGCTGGCGCTCCACGCGCCTCGTCGGGGCGACGTAGACGCTGTCGAACATGGTCTCGGGCGCCGGAACGGCCACGCGCGCCGCGCCCTCCCGCAGCTGCGCGGCGATCGCGTCGCAGCGGATGACCGCCTCCTCGCGGATCCGCTCCACGGGCGCCCCGATCCGTTCCAGATGCCGCTCGAGGCGCTCGATCGGGTCCTTCTGGCGCCACGCGGCGACCTCCGCCTCATCGCGGTAGCGGCCGGGATCGTCCGTGGTCGTGTGCGGACCCATCCGGTAGGTCACGGCCTCGATGAACGTCGGGCCGTCCCCGCGGCGGGCGCGATCCGCCGCGATGCGAACGGCGGCGTGCACCGCCATCACGTCGTTGCCGTCGACGCGCAGCCCCGGGATGCCGAAGCCCCCGGCGCGCTGGGCGAGCGGCGTCCCCGACTGCACGCGCACGGGCTCGGAGATCGCGTACTGGTTGTTCTGGCAGAAGAAGATGACCGGGGCGCCGAAGGAGGCCGCGAACACCATGGCCTCGTTCACGTCTCCCTCGCTCGTGGCGCCGTCGCCGAAGCACGCCATCGCGATGTCGTCCCCGCCGGCGCGGCGCGCGGCCATCGCGTAGCCCGTCGCGTGCAGGGTCTGCGCGCCGATGATGATCTGCAGCGGTGCCAGGTGATGGGCGAAGGGATCCCAGCCCGACAGCGCCGTGGCCTTCCACAGCGCGAGCTGCTCGACGGGGTCGACGCCGCGCAGGATCGCGAGGGCGTGCTCCCGGTACGAGGTGAAGAGGAAGTCGTCGTCCCGCAGCGCGCGGAGGGCGCCGACCTGGGCGGCCTCCTGGCCGCGCAGCGGGGGCCAGAGGGTGAGCTCGCCCTGGCGGGTGAGGGCGAAGCACTCCTCGTCGACCCGGCGGATCACCGCCATGTCGACGTACAGATCGGTGAGCATCGACTCGCCGATATCCGCGAGGGCATCGTCGAGCACGGGGCTCGCGTGCCGCGAGCCGTCGGGATCGAGCACGCTGAGCGGGTTCTCGAGCCCTTCGACCGACTCGGTCCGGGGTACGGGGAGGGAGATCGACATTCGCGGAACCTCCTTGTTCGCGCTGCGCTTCGTGGGCGCTGGATCGTCCGGGTGTGGACAGGGCACACGCTACGCCTGCCCAGCAGAGCGAGCAATGGAATCCCCAAACGCAGGGCAGATTGCTCATCCTGATGCGACGTGCGCTGCGGATCGCCTCAGATCATGCGCGTTTGCGCCTCCCGCCTGTGCACCTCGCGCGCACGCCGGCGGGCATGCGAAACGGGGCCGGATCCGTGCGGATCCGGCCCCGTTCAGCGAACGCGAGCGGTCAGTCCTCGACGACGTGATGCATCGCGCGCGCGACATCCGTGATGGATCCGGCAAGCGACGGATACGCCGCGAACGCGCGGCCCATCTGGTCGACCGTGAGCCGGCGTTCGACAGCGAGCGAGACGGCGAGGATGAGCTCCGAGGCCTTGGGCGCGACGATGACGCCTCCGATGACGATGCCCGAGCTGGAGCGCGCGAACAGCTTGACGAAGCCGTCCTTGACGCCCATCATCTTCGCGCGCGCATTCGAGACGATCGGGATGGTGTGCGTGTAGCAGTCGACGACGCGCTCCTCGACCTGCTTCTCGATCCAGCCGACCGTGGCGATCTCGGGGCTCGTGAAGATGTTGGAGGCGATCTTGCGCTCATCCAGAGGGATGGCGATGTCGCCCATGGCGTGGAACACGGCGGTGCGCCCCTGCATCGACGACACCGACGCCAGCGGGATCAGCGTGGTGCAGTCGCCGACGGCATAGATGTTCGAGACCGAGGTGCGGCTGACCTTGTTGACCTGGATGTGACCCGAGTCGGTCATCTGCACACCGGCCTCCTCGAGGCCGATGTCCGTGGTGTTCGGGATGGCGCCGACCGCCATGAGGCAGTGCGAGCCCTCGACCGTGCGGCCGTCGGCGAGGGTGACGACAACACCCTCGCCCGTGTTCTCGACCTTGTCGGCGCGCGACTTGGCCAGCAGGGTCATGCCACCGCGCTGGAAGACCTTCTCGAGCACCTTCGCGGCGTCGGCGTCCTCACCGGGGAGCACCTGCTCGCGGCTCGAGACCAGCGTGACCTTGGCGCCGAGGTTCATGTAGGCCGAGGCGAACTCGGCGCCGGTGACGCCCGAGCCGACCACGATGAGGTGCTCGGGCACGGACTTGAGGTTGTAGAGCTGCTTCCACGTCAGGATGCGGTCGCCGTCGGGCTTGGCGGCGGGCAGCTCGCGCGGCGTGGCACCGGTCGAGACGACGATCGTGTCGGCCTCGATGCGATCGAAGTCGGTGCCGTCGGGGCCGGTCGACACCACGACCGCGTTGCGGCCCTCGAGGCGGCCGTGTCCCGCGATGATCTTCACGCCGGCCTCCAGCAGGGCCGTGCGCATGTCCTCCGACTGCTGGCCGGCGAGCGCCAGGAGGCGCTTGTTGATCGCCAGCAGGTTGATGGCGATCTCGGGCTTGAGCGGCGTACCCGCCGCGCCCTTCGCGTAGAACTGCACACCGAGGTCGCCGGCCGCAGCGACCGCGAGCGCGGCGTCGGCCGTCGCGATCAGCGTCTTGGACGGCACCACGTCGGTGATGACCGCGGAGCCGCCGATGCCCACGCGCTCGATCACCGTGACCTCCGCTCCCAGCTGGGCGCCCGCGAGGGCCGCCTCATATCCGCCGGGGCCGCCGCCCAGGATCGCGATGCGCTGCTTGCTGCCGAAGTCGAAGACCATGGCTCCATTCTCTCCCACAGCACCTGAACGAACCGACTCCCCCTGTCGATCCGGATCGCGGTATACAGCGGGCGGCTCCGAGACGAGCGGACGGCGGCTGACTATCGTGGATCCATGACGCTGACTCACCCCCTCGACGCCCCCGCCGATCCGTTCGAGGTCGCGCAGACCGCCGCCGCGGACATCGCCCGCCTCACCGGGGTCGATCACCATGACATCGCCGTGACGCTGGGTTCCGGATGGGGCAAGGCCGCCGAGCTGATCGGCGAGACCGTGGCCGAGTTCCCCGCGACCGAGGTCACCGGCTTCTCCCGTCCCGCCGTCGAGGGGCATGTCGGCACGATCCGGTCGCTGCGCACCGCCTCCGGACAGGCCGTGCTGATCATCGGCGCGCGCACGCACTACTACGAGGCGCACGGCGTGCGCCGGGTGGTGCACAGCGTGCGCACGGCGGCCGCGACCGGCGCGAAGACCATGGTGCTCACCAACGGCGCCGGCGGCATCCGCGAGACCTGGAAGCCCGGCACTCCGGTGCTCATCAGCGACCACATCAACCTCACGGCCGACTCCCCGCTGGAGGGCGCCACCTTCATCGACCTCACCGACCTCTACTCGCAGCGCCTGCGCGAGGTCGCGCGCTCGGTGGATCCGTCGCTCGACGAGGGCGTCTACGTGCAGTTCCGCGGGCCGCACTACGAGACGCCCGCCGAGGTGCAGATGGCGAAGGCGATCGGCGGCCACATTGTGGGCATGTCGACCGCGCTCGAGGCCATCGCCGCGCGCGAGGCGGGGATGGAGGTGCTCGGCTTCTCGCTCATCACGAACCCCGCGGCGGGCATCTCGCCGACCCCGCTCAGCCACCAGGAGGTGATCGACGCCGGCCGCGCGGCTGAGCCCGTCATCTCCGATCTGCTCGCCCGGGTGATCGGTCAGCTGTGAGCGCGGCCGTCTTCGAGCAGGCGCACGCCTGGCTCGCCCAGGACCCCGACGAGGAGACCCGTTCGGAGCTCGCCGACCTCATCGCGCGGGCAGAGAAGGGCGACCCGGCCGCGGCTCGCGATCTCGACGATCGCTTCAACGGCCGCCTGCAGTTCGGCACGGCCGGCCTGCGCGGCGCCCTCGGCGCCGGCAGCAACCGCATGAATCGTGTTCTGGTGGCCCAGGCGGCAGCGGGCTTCGCCGATTTCCTCCGCGAGCGCACCGCCGGCGCGGTGCCCACCGTGGTCGTCGGCTACGACGGCCGCCGCAACTCCGATGTGTTCGCCCGCGACTCTGCCGAGCTCTTCGCGGGCGCGGGGCTGCGCGCGATCCTGCTCCCCCGCCGCCTGCCCACGCCCGTGCTCGCCTTCGCTGTGCGTCATCTCGGCGCCGACGCGGGCGTGATGGTCACGGCCTCGCACAACCCGCCGAACGACAACGGCTACAAGGTCTACCTCGGTGGGCGCGACGAGGGCTCCCAGATCGTGGCGCCGTCCGACGGGCTGATCGCCACGGCGATCCAGCGCATCGCCGACACGCGCTCCGTCGCGGATCTGCCGCGATCGGACGCCTACGAGATCGCCGGCGAGGACGTCGTTGAGGCCTACGTGACCGCCACGGCCGCGGTCGGACCGGCCCCCGCCGGGGTCGACGACCTCCGCTGGGTGTACACCGCGATGCACGGAGTCGGATGGGAGACGTTCGCCCGCGTGCTCGAGACCGCCGGCTACGCCGCGCCCGCGCTCGTCGCCGAGCAGATCGAGCCCGACGGCCGGTTCCCCACCGTCTCGTTCCCGAACCCGGAGGAGCCGGGCGCGATGGATCTCGCCTTCGCCACCGCGCGCGCCGCGGACGCCGAGCTGATCATCGCGCAGGATCCGGACGCGGACCGCCTCGCCGTCGCGATCCCCGACCCCGCGAGTGCGGAGGGCTGGCGCCGGCTGACCGGCAACGAGGTGGGCCTGCTGCTGGGGCTCCGCGCCGCGCGCGCGGCCCAGGGCACGGAGGGCGCGGCACTCGCCTGCTCGCTGGTGTCGTCGCCCGGTCTGGGCGCGATCGCCGAGCGCTACGGCCTGGGCTGGCACGAGACGCTCACAGGCTTCAAGTGGATCTCGCGCGCCCCCGGCCTCGTCTTCGGCTTCGAGGAGGCCCTGGGCTATCTCGTGAACCCCGAGACGGTGCGCGACAAGGACGGCATCTCGGCCTCGATCGCCTTCCTGCAGCTCGCCACGGAGGCGCGCGTGGCCGGCAAGACGGTGGTCGACCTGCTCGACGAGCTCAGCGCCGAGATCGGGTTCTTCGCCTCGTCCCAGGTGTCGATCCGGGTCGACGACCTCTCGGTGATCGCCCGCGTCATGGCGGCCCTGCGCCTCGATCCGCCGACGGCGTTCGGCGAGGTGGCGGTCGCGCAGGCCGACGACCTGCTGCAGGATCCGTCGGGGCTGGGAGGCGACGTGCTGCGCTACGCACTCGCGGACGGATCCCGGATCGTCTGCCGCCCGAGCGGCACGGAACCCAAGCTCAAGGTCTACCTCGACGTGCGCGGCGACTCCGCCGCCAACGCGGCCACGCGCCTCGCGGCCGCCGAGACCGCGGTGCGCGCCCTCCTCCAGCGTCTGGGCTGACGCGCCCGGCGGCACGCGCGCGCTGCGCCGAGCGGGTGCGCGGCCGCCGAGCGGGTGCGCGCGCGCCGAGCGGGTGCGCGCGCGAGCACCCGCTCGGCAACAGGCTCGAGCCCGGATCCGCCCCTATCCCGCGGCGCGCCTCCGACGTAGCATTTCGGCACCGACCTGGCCGACAGCGCGAACCGAGAGGACTTCACCGTGGGAATGATGATGGAGATGATGGAGGCCATGCCCGAGACCCAGACGATGGGCCTGGACATGGCGATGATGCAGGAGTGCATGGAGGCCTGCAGCGCTGTGAGCATGTGCGCGACCATGTGCGCCGACGCCGACATGGGCGAGGGCATGGGCACGTGTGCGGCGATGTGCAGCAACATGGCCGATGTCGCGACGACCACGATGCGCATGATGATGCGCCCGACGGGCTACGACCGCGGCGTGCTGACGTCGATGATGACCGCGTGCATGACCATGGGCGAGGCGTGCGCTGCCGAGTGCCGCACGCACGCCGAGATGTCGGAGCACTGCCGCATCTGCATGATGGCCTGCGACGCCATGGTCGAGGTGATGGGCAAGATGATGTCCACCATGTCGACGACCTCGTAGGGCCGCCGCAGAGCGGACGGGCCGGATCCGCGTCAGCTGCGGCGAGCGCGGACCAGCTGACCGCCCACCGACAGCACCTCGGCGACCGGGTGGAACGCCACCGGCTCGCCGGGCTCGACCTGCGCCTGCGCGTCGATCGAGATGAGCTCACCGCTGATCGAGCCGATCAGCAGACCCCGCGCGTCCGAGCACATCACGAGCGCGTCGATCCACGCGCTCGGCCAGGCCGAGACGACGGCGCGCTGCAGCGGCAGCACTTCCGGGGTCGTCTTGTCGCTCATGCCCCCACGGTAGGAAGCGACGCCCGGGCGTGTCATCTCCCCCGTCACACGTCGCAACATGACGGCGGTTGACATCTCTCGCGGATCGTATATGTTTTCAGATACGACGCGGGATCGCCCTTCGCGCGATCCGCGTCGCCATCGACACGAGAGAGCAAAGGAGCTCGCCTATGTGCGCGCAGGCGACCGATCCGCGTTTCGCCGGCCTCCCGGCCGTCCCGGGCAAGATCCTCGCCGTGCACCTCGCGTACGAGTCGCGGGCGGCCCAGCGCGGACGCCGCCCCGCGGCCCCCTCCTACTTCCTCAAGCCGGCGAGCTCCGTGGCGACGACCGGCTCCGAGGTGGAGCGCCCGGCCGGCACGGAGCTGCTGGCCTTCGAGGGCGAGGTGGCCCTGATCATCGGCACGCCCGCCCGCGACGTCCCGCTCGAGGAGGCGTGGTCGCACGTCGGCTGGGTCACCGCTGCGAACGACTGGGGGCTGTACGACCTGCGCGCCGGCGACAAGGGCTCGAATGTGCGCAACAAGGGGCGCGACGGCTACACGCCCCTCGGCCCGCAGCTGATCGACCCGCGCGCCGTCTCCCCCGCGGGACTGCGGGTGCGCACGTGGCGCAACGGCGAGCTCGTGCAGGACGACACCACCGCCGACGACCACCTGATCTTCCCGCTCGCGCAGATCGTGGCCGATCTCTCGCAGCACCTCACGCTCGAGGTCGGCGACGTCATCCTCACCGGCACGCCCGCCGGATCCTCCGTGGCCGTGCCCGGAGACGTGATCGAGGTCGAGGTGGACGCCCCGGATGCGCCGGGGGCCCCCTCGAGCGGGCGCCTCCTCTCGCGCGTCGTGGAAGGCGCCGGCGACTTCGACCCGGCCCTCGGGTCGCTGCCGTCCGTGGACGACCTGCAGCGCGAAGAGGCCTGGGGCGACCGCGCCGCCGCCGGTCTGCCGCCCACCCCCGGCCCCGTGCTGACCGACACGTTGCGGGCCAAGCTTCTCGAGGCCCCCGTCGCGGGGCTGTCGCAGGCGCTGCGCCAGCGCGGCATCCGGTCGATCTTCATCGACGGCCCGACCTCCGACACCCCGGGCGCCAAGCTCGTCGGCACGGCCAGGACGCTGCGCTTCGTGCCGCTGCGCGAAGACCTGTTCCAGAAGCACGGCGGCGGCTACAACGCGCAGAAGCGCGCGTTCGACGCCGTCCAGCCGGGCGAGGTGATCGTCATCGAGGCCCGCGGCAACGCCGGATCCGGCACCCTCGGCGACATCCTGGCCCTGCGCGCGCAGGCCCGAGGGGCGGCCGGCATCGTCACCGACGGCGGCGTGCGCGATCACGCCCAGGTGGCCTCCTTCGACATCCCCGTGTTCTCGCAGGGCGCCCACCCCGCCGTGCTCGGCCGGTACCACGTGCCGTGGGAGCACGACGTGACCATCGCGTGCGGCGGTGCCACCGTGCAGCCCGGCGACATCATCGTGGGAGACGACGACGGTGTGATCGTGATCCCGCCCGCCCTGGCCGAGGAGGTCGCGGACGCGACGCTCGCCCAGGAGGCCGAGGATGCGTGGATCGCCACGCAGGTGCAGGCGGGTCATCCCGTCGACGGCCTGTTCCCGATGAACGCCGAGTGGCGCGCGCGCTACGAGACCGAGACGGGCGCGGACCCCCGATGACCACCGCCCCCAGCGCGAGCAAGTCGCAGCAGGCGTACGACTGGATCCGCCAGCGCATCGCCTCCCGCCAGTACGGGCCGGGTTACCGGCTCGTGCTCGGATCGATGGCGCAGTCGCTCGATATGAGTGTGGTGCCGGTGCGAGAAGCGATCCGGCGGCTCGAGGCCGAGGGCCTCGTCGAGTTCGAGCGCAACGTCGGCGCCCGCGTGGCGCTGGTCGATCGCGAGGAGTACGTCAACTCGATGCAGACGCTCGGCGTGGTGGAGGGCATCGCCACGGCGCTGTCCGCCCCGCTGCTGGGCGGCGCCGACCTCGACCGGGCCGAGGCCGTCAACGCGCGCCTGACCGCGCTGCTGGACGACTTCGATCCGATCGCCTTCACGCGGCTGAACCAGGACTTCCACGCCGTGCTGTTCGAGCCGTGCCCGAACCCGCACATCCTCGACCTCGTGCATCGAGGCTGGACCCGCATGCAGGGCCTGCGCGACTCGACGTTCGCGTTTGTGCCCGGCCGCGCCCACGAGTCCGTGCAGGAGCACGTGGAGATCCTCGATCTCATCCGCTCCGGCGCCGACCCCCTCGAGATCGAGATGGCTGCGCGCCAGCACCGCTGGCGCACCATGAACGCCTACCTCGCCGACCACTGACTCCCGAACCCGACACCTCGACGCAGGAGGATCCGAATGAGCACCCCCGACTACACGCAGCGCCACGTCCCCGCGGACCTGCCGGCGAAGATCCAGCACTACATCGGCGGTCAGCACGTCGATTCGCAGGACGGCGACACCTTCGACGTCCTCGACCCCGTGTCGAACCAGACCTACATCCAGGCCGCCGCCGGCAAGAAGGCCGACATCGACGCCGCGGTCGCCGCCGCCCGCACCGCGTTCCTGGAGGGACCGTGGCCGAAGATGCTGCCGCGCGAGCGCTCGCGCATCCTGCATCGCATCGCGGACATCGTCGAGTCGCGTGACGCGCGCCTCGCCGAGCTGGAGTCCTTCGACTCGGGCCTGCCGATCACGCAGGCGCTGGGCCAGGCCCGCCGCGCCGCCGAGAACTTCCGCTTCTTCGCGGACCTGATCGTCGCGCAGGCCGACGACACCTTCAAGGTGCCGGGGCGCCAGATCAACTACGTCAACCGCAAGCCGATCGGCGTCGCGGGCCTGATCACGCCGTGGAACACGCCCTTTATGCTCGAGTCCTGGAAGCTCGGCCCGGCGCTCGCGACCGGCAACACCGTTGTGCTCAAGCCCGCCGAGTTCACGCCGCTGTCGGCGTCGCTGTGGGCCGGCATCTTCGAGGAGGCGGGCCTGCCCGAGGGTGTGTTCAACATCGTGCACGGCTTCGGCGAGGACGCGGGCGACGCCCTGGTCAAGCACCCGGATGTGCCGCTCATCTCGTTCACGGGCGAGAGCCGCACCGGCCAGATCATCTTCGGCAACGCCGCGCCCTTCCTGAAGGGCCTGTCGATGGAGCTCGGCGGCAAGTCCCCCGCCGTCGTGTTCGCCGACGCCGATCTGGAGGCCGCGGTCGACGCGACGATCTTCGGGGTGTTCTCGCTCAACGGCGAGCGCTGCACCGCGGGATCCCGGATCCTCGTGCAACGCGACATCTACGACGAGTTCGTCGAGCGCTACGCGGCCCAGGCCCGGCGCGTGAAGGTCGGCTACCCGCACGACCCCGCGACCGAGGTGGGCGCGCTCGTGCACCCCGAGCACTACGACAAGGTCATGTCGTACGTCGAGATCGGCAAGGGCGAGGGCCGCCTCGTCGCCGGCGGCGGCCGCCCCGAGGGCTTCGAGGAGGGCAACTTCGTCGCGCCGACGGTGTTCGCCGACGTGAGGCCGGACGCGCGCATCTTCCAGGAGGAGATCTTCGGCCCGGTCGTGGCGATCACCCCGTTCGACACCGACGAGGAGGCGCTCGCGCTCGCCAACAACACGAAGTACGGCCTCGCCGCCTACATCTGGACGAACGACCTCAAGCGCGCACACAACTTCTCGCAGAGCGTGGAGGCCGGCATGGTCTGGCTCAACTCGAACAACGTGCGAGACCTCCGCACCCCGTTCGGCGGCGTGAAGGCCTCGGGCCTCGGCCACGAGGGCGGCTACCGCTCGATCGACTTCTACACCGACCAGCAGGCCGTGCACATCACGCTCGGCAAGGTGCACAACCCGACCTTCGGCAAGGAGGGCGGATCGGCTCACTGAGCCCCGCCCGGATACAGAGAACCAAGAAAGCAGAGTCGCTGACATGACCATCGCATCCGACCCCCGCGGCACGCTCACCTCCTCGGGCTTCTACGTCTCGCAGGAGGCGCCGATCCAGGCCGAGAACCCCGTCACCACTCCGAAGGCGCCCGCCCCCGACATCCTCCGCTGCGCCTACATGGACCTCGTGGTGACCGACCTGGCCGCGTCGCGTCAGTTCTACGTCGACATCCTGGGTCTGCACGTGACCGAGGAGGACGACGAGGCGATCTACCTGCGGTCCACGGAGGAGTTCATCCACCACAACCTCGTGCTGCGCAAGGGCCCGGTCGCTGCGGTCGCGGCGTTCTCGTACCGCGTGCGCACGCCGGAGGACCTCGACAAGGCCGTCGCGTTCTACGAGGAGCTCGGCTGCCGCGTCATCCGCCGCCCCGAGGGCTTCACCAAGGGCATCGGCGACTCCGTGCGCGTGGAGGATCCCCTCGGCTTCCCGTACGAGTTCTTCCACCAGAGCGTGCACACCGAGCGCCTCTCGTGGCGCTACGACCTGCAGATCCCCGGCGAGCTCGTGCGCCTGGACCATTTCAACCAGGTCACTCCCGACGTGCCGCGCGCCGTGCGCCACTACCAGGACCTCGGCTTCCGCGTCACGGAGGACATCCAGGACGAGGAGGGCACGGTGTACGCCGCGTGGATGCGCCGCAAGCCGACCGTGCACGACACGGCCGCGACCGGCGGCGACGGCCCGCGGATGCACCACGTCGCGTTCGCCACGCACGAGAAGCACAACATCCTCGCGATCTGCGACAAGCTCGGAGCCCTCCGCCGGTCGGACGCGATCGAGCGCGGCCCGGGCCGCCACGGCGTCTCGAACGCCTTCTACCTGTACCTGCGCGACCCCGACGGCCACCGCGTGGAGATCTACACGCAGGACTACTACACGGGCGACCCCGACAACCCGGTCGTCACGTGGGACGTGCACGACAACCAGCGCCGCGACTTCTGGGGCAACCCGGTGGTCCCCAGCTGGTACACCGAGGCCTCCCTCGTGCTCGATCTGGACGGCAACCCGCAGCCGGTCCACTCGCGCGAGGACAAGAGCGAGATGGCGGTGACCATCGGCGCCGACGGGTTCTCGTACACCCGCCAGGGCGACGAGCAGGAGATGCCGTCGTGGAAGCAGGGCGAGTACAAGCTCGGGCACCAGCTCTGACATGCTCACCCCGGACCAGATCACGCAGATCGCCGCGGAGCTCGCGGAGGCCGACCGCACGCACGGGGTCATCCCGCGCATCACGGCGCGCTTCCCCGAGGCGACGATCGAGGACTCCTACGCGATCCAGCGCATCTGGCGCGACTCGCAGATCGCGGCGGGGCGCCGCCTCGTGGGGCGCAAGATCGGCCTCACGTCCAAGGCCATGCAGCAGGCGACGGGCATCACCGAGCCCGACTACGGGGTCATGTTCGATGACACCGTCTACGAGTCGGGCGCGGTCATCTCGGCGGCGGCGTTCTCGAACATCCGGATCGAGGTGGAGCTCGCGTTCGTCCTGAAGCACGCGCTCGAGGGCCCCGCGTGCTCCCTGTTCGACGTGCTTCGCGCGACGGAGTATGTCACCCCCGCGCTCGAGGTGCTCAACTCGCACATCGAGCTGGAGGGTCGCACGATCGTCGACACCATCAGCGACAACGCCGCGTACGGCGGCATGGTGCTGGGAGGTCGGCCGATGCGCCCCGACGACCTCGACCTGCGGTGGGTGGGCGCCATGCTCTACCGCAACGAGACGATCGAGGAGACCGGCGTCTCGGGCGGCGTGCTCGGGCACCCGGGCCAGGGCGTGGCGTGGCTGGCGAACAAGATGCACCAGCACGGCGACCGGCTGGAGGCGGGAGAGGTCATCCTCGCCGGATCCTTCACGCGGCCCGTCTGGGCCCAGCCGGGAGACAGCATCCTGGCCGACTACGGCACGATGGGGACGATCGCATGCAGCTTCCAGTGACGCTGAGGCATCGCCTCGCCGAGGCGGATCGCGCGCTGTACGGCGGGTGGGTGAGCTCGGGTTCGCCGGTGATAGCCGAGATCATGGCCGGCTCCGGGCTCGACTGGCTGCTCATCGACATGGAGCACGGCCCGATCGGGCTGGCAGAGGTGCAGTCGATGCTGCAGGCCGCGGCGGCCTATCCGGTCACGACGGTCGTGCGCGTGCCCGCGAACGACGCCGTCTGGATCAAGCAGGTGCTGGATCTCGGCGCGCAGACGATCATGGTGCCGATGGTCTCGACCGCCGCGGACGCCGAGGCCGCCGTCGCCCACGCGTCCTATCCGCCCCGCGGGCACCGCGGCGTCGGCAACGCGCTCGCGCGATCCGGGCGGTGGAACCGCGTGGACGGCTACCTGCAGCACGCGGCGGAGCACACCTCCGTGATCGTGCAGATCGAGACGGCCGAGGGCGTCGACAACGCCGAGGCCATCGCCTCGGTCGACGGGATCGACGGCGTCTTCGTCGGCCCGAGTGACCTCGCCGCCTCCCTCGGGCTGATCGGCCAGCAGACGCACCCGGACGTCACGGCGGCCGTCGAGCGGGCCTTCGCGGGCGCGCGGGCGGCCGGAACTCCCGTCGGGGTGAATGCGTTCGTCGAGCAGGCCGCGCGCTCCTACGTCGAGGCGGGGGCGCGTTTTGTGCTCGTCGGCGCCGACGTGAGCCTCGCGGCACGCGGTGCCGAACGCCTCGCCGCCACCTTCATCCCCTCCCCCGGACCCTCCGCGCGTGGGTCGTACTGAAAGGCATGACATGAACGAACGCGAATCGGATCTGCTGGAGCGGGTGAGCACGCAGCTGTTCATCGGCGGCGAGTGGACGGATGCGGCGTCGGGGAAGACGTTCGAGGTGCGGGATCCGTCGACGAACGAGGTGATCGCTCAGGTGGCGGATGCGTCGCCGGAAGACGGCATCCGGGCGCTGGATGCGGCCGTGGCGGCGCAGGATGCGTGGGCGGCGACGTCGCCGCGGGAGCGCAGCGACATCCTGCGGCGGGTGTTCGATCTGGTGCGCGAGCGCGCGGATGATGTGGCGCTGCTGATGACGTTGGAGATGGGAAAGCCCCTCGCGGAAGCGAAGGGCGAGGTCGCCTACGGCAACGAGTTCAATCGCTGGTTCAGCGAGGAGGCCGTGCGCATCGCGGGCCGCTACGGCCAGAACCCCGAGGGCACGGGCCGGATCATCGTGTCGCAGCGGCCGGTGGGGCCGGCGTTCTTCGTGACGCCCTGGAACTTCCCCTTCGCGATGGCGACGCGAAAGATCGCTCCGGCACTGGCTGCGGGCTGCACCGTGATCATCAAGCCGCCGCAGCTGACCCCGCTGACCACGCTGTTCTTCACGCAGCTGCTCGTGGAGGCGGGCCTTCCCGCGGGAGTCGTGAACGTGGTGACATCGGCATCGTCGAGTCGCCTCTCGGCGCCGATCATCGCCGATCCGCGACTGCGGAAGCTGTCGTTCACCGGATCGACCGAGGTGGGTCGCAAGCTGATCGCGCAGGCGGCAGAGGGCGTGCTGCGGGTGTCGATGGAGCTGGGTGGCAACGCCCCGTTCGTCGTGTTCGAGGACGCCGACCTCGACGCCGCGGTCGCGGGCGCGCTCGCGGCGAAGTTCCGCAACATCGGGCAGGCGTGCACGGCGGCGAACCGCTTCATCGTGCACGAGTCGGTGGCCTCCGCGTTCGCCGAGCGCGTCACCGAGCGCGTCCAGAGCATGCGGATCGGTCGCGGCACCGAGGAGGGGGTGCAGATCGGCCCGCTGATCGACGCCGACGCCGTCGCCAAGGCCGCTGAGCTCGTCGCCGACGCCACCTCCCGGGGTGCCCGCATCACCACGGGCGGTGAGGCGCTCGACGGGCCGGGCACCTTCTACCAGCCCACCGTGCTCACCGACGTGCAGCCGGGGAGCGCGATCCTGCGCGAGGAGATCTTCGGTCCGGTGCTCGCCATCTCGACGTTCACCACGGAGGACGAGGCGGTGCGCCTGGCCAATGACACCGAGTACGGCCTGGTCTCCTACGTGTACACGCAGGATCTGCAGCGCGGGCACCGGATGATCGAGCGGCTCGACACCGGAATGATGGGCCTCAACGCCGGCGTCATCTCCAACGCCGCGGCCCCCTTCGGCGGCGTCAAGCAGTCCGGCATCGGCCGCGAGGGCGGCGCCGAGGGCATCCACGAGTACCTCTCGACGAAGTACACGTTCCTGCCGAACTGACGGGTGCCGAGCGGGGGTAGGCGTTTCGACTCGCTGCGCTCGCTCAACGAGCGGGGGTGGGGGTTTCTCGCTGAACGCGCGGGTGCGCGGGGGTGGGCCACCTCCCCCGCTCGGCAGTCGCGCGGCTAGCCTGTGTGCATGGCGCAGCGGCGGGTCGTGATCAGCGGGGCGGCAGGCCTGCACGCCCGGCCGGCGGCTGAGCTGGCACGCCTCGCACAGGCGCATGCCGGCGGGATCCGGATCTCCGCGGGCGGCGCGAGCGTGGATGCGGCGAGTGTGCTGGCCGTGATGGGCCTGACCCTCGAGCGCGGCGAGCAGGTCGTGCTCCACGCCGACGGACCGGACGCCGAGTCGGTGCTCGAACGCGCCGCCGCCCTGCTCTGACTAGCCGTCGATCACGGCGGCGAGCTCGTCGAGGAACGACGACAGATCGGTGCCGCGGCGCACAAGGCGCTGCGCGCTCTCGGGCTCCCCGAACACCTCGACCAGCTGCTCGAACACGGTCTGGAACGCGGCGCGGTCGCTCTCGCTGAACGCGACCAGCGCGACCACGTTCACGCGCGCATCGCCCCACGCGACGGGTGTCTCGCTGACGCCCAGGGCGATAGCCGTGCGCGAAGCGGTCATCCGCAGGGCGTGCGGCACCGCGAGCGTGTCGGTGAAGGCCGTCGAGGACAGACGCTCGCGCTCGATGGTCGACTCGACGTAGTCCTGATCGATCACGCCTTGCGCCGTCAGCAGTCCGCCGAGCTCGCGGATGATCCCCTCCGCCCCGCGCGAGGCGTCGAGCCCGCGCAGGAACGCGCCGGGTGAGAAGTAGCGCGCGAGCTCCGCGCGCAGACGACCCAGCCGGCGCGAGCGACGCACACGGCTGGCCGCGGCCGAGACGCGCTCGACGTCGGCGTCGCTCAGGAACGGCTGGATGCGCACGATCCGGTCGGATCCCGCGAAGCGCACCGGCGGCTCGATCGTCGTGAGCACGAGGTCCGACTCGATCTGGGACCAGTCCGGATCGGCGCGCGTCTCGACGCCGGTGACCTCGATCGCACGGCCCAGCGACCGGTCGACGCTGGAACGCAGCAGTTCGTGCAGCTCGTAGTACCCGGGGCACACGATCGTGGCGGTGAGCATGGTCTCGGCCCGGCGGCTGCGCTCGAGACGGCCGCCGACGTGCATCGCGATGTACGCGATCTCGTCGTCGTGGATCGGCACGCCGAGCGTGGCGGCCAGCTCACTCGCGATCGACACCGCGACGTCGAAGATCATCGGATACGCCGACTTCAGCGTGCGCGTCAGCGGGTTGCGCGACCACGCCTGCTCGCGTGCGCGATGAACGAGGTTCTGGACGTGCAGCGCCAGCCGCTCGGTGAAGTCGTCGTGCGCGATGTCGACCAGGTACGACTCGGCCGCCCGCGCCGTGGCGGCGCGCACCGCCGACAGCACAACCGGATCCGGGGCGATCTGCGGCTCGTCCCGCGAGCCGGGCACCACGATCCGGGTCATCACCAGCGCCGCCAGATGCAGGCGGTCGCCGTGACCCAGATCCACGCCGAAGTGGCGGTTCGTGAGCTCCCCGACGACCTCCGCGAAGCGCGCTCGCGTCGGCTCGGGATCGCCGTGCACCGCGTCGAGGGGACGGCCGAGCGCCACGCGATCCGCCGCGATCGCGACGTGCAGCACCACGTCGGCGGCCGCGAACTCGTTGACGTAGAAGCCGAGTTCGCCGACCCGCGCAACGAGGTCGCTCTTGAACGCGCCGAGCGCCTCGGACGGGATCGCGATGGCGTCGGCCGCGCGGCGCAGGGCGTCGAGATCGAAGGCACCCTCCTCCATCTCGTCGTGCGCGAGGCGGCTGACCAGGCGGCGCTGGGCGAGCTCGGAGCCGGCCAGTCGCACGCGCGAGCCGGAGCGCTCGAGCGAGAGCTCCGATCCCCCGATCAGCGAGCGGACCCTGCCGAGGTCGGCCTCGAGGGTCGAGGAGCTGACATGCATGCGGTCGGCCGTGCTGTGCACGTCGATGCCGTCCGAGGAATCGAGCAGCGCGCGCACGAGGTGGTGAAGGCGCTCACGGGGTGTGCCCGATTCCGCCTCCGAGCCGGCGCGCAGCGCGGCGGGTGCGGCGGCGGTCGCGCGGTAGCCGGCCGGGCCCGATTCGATGGCCTCGCCGCCCGGCACGCGGGCATTGGCCGCCGTGACGTACGAGCGCACACTGCGGGGCGTGACCCCGAGCTGGTCGGCGATGGTCGCCGCGGTCACCCAGTCGCCGCGCCGGATCAGGATGCCGAGCACCCGATCCTGTCGCGCCTTCGTCATGCTTCGAGTCAATCACGCGCGTACATGACCCGGACGGAATTTCCTCCGGGGGAGGAAAGAACCCTCCTTGCGCGGCTCTCAGGTGACGGACAGGATCGGAGCGAGGTGGGCATCCAGGTCCACCTGCGGACGGGGAAGTTGCGATCGATGAGGATCCTCGTGGTGTGCGGTGCGGGTGCGTCCAGCACCTTCGTCGCGCTGCGCCTGCGCCGCGCAGCACACGCCGCGGGTCTCGACCTCACGACGTCGGCCGGCTCGGGTGCCTCGCTCGCAGTGGACATCGAGACCGCCGACATCGTGCTCGTCGGTCCCCACCTGCGCAGCTGGCTCGACGAGATCCGCTCGTTCGCCGGTGCGAAGGGCGTGCGCGTCGAGCTGCTGCCCGAGGACATCTTCAAGAACGACCCGGACGGCACGCGCGCGCTTGCGATCGTGACCTCCGCCGAACCCCAGACCCAGCACTGACGAAAGGGACTCACCATGGCCACTCGCACCGTTCAGATCGGCTCCTCGCACGGGCTGCACGCCCGCCCCGCGAAGCTCTTCTCGCAGGCGGCGAAGGACGCAGGCATCCCCGTCACGATCACGAAGGGCGACGGCAAGCCCGTCAACGCCGCCAGCATCCTGGGCGTGATCGCGCTCGGCATCGAGCAGGGCGATGAGGTCACGCTGTCGGCGGAGGGCGACGGCGCGGACGCCGTGCTCGACTCGCTCGAGCAGCTGCTCGCCCTCGACCACGACGCCTCCTGACTCCCCCGATGAGCG
The DNA here is from genome assembly GCF_017592545.1 of Microbacterium stercoris. Lineage (GTDB taxonomy): Bacteria > Actinomycetota > Actinomycetes > Actinomycetales > Microbacteriaceae > Microbacterium > Microbacterium stercoris. Next base: position 146,018 of record NZ_JAGFOA010000007.1, on the reverse strand, counting down.
AGAGCATCTCCGGCGTCGGCATCGGGCTGGGCACCGCACGCGGGCCGGTCGCCCGGATGGCCGAGCGCGCCCCCGCGCCGAAGGACGAGAAGAGCACACGCGACGCCGCCGAGGAGGCCGCGCGCGTGCGCGAGGCCGTCGCCGCGGTGGCCGCTGAGCTCAATTCCCGCGCCGAGGCCGCGGGAGGCGCCGCCCGCGACGTGCTCGAGGCCCAGGCGATGATGGCCGAGGACCCGACGCTCGAGGAGGCCGTGCAGGCCCGCCTCGACCAGGGCAAGACCGCCGAGTTCGCCGTGCACGACGCGTTCGCGGAGTTCCGAGCGACGCTCGAGGCCGTCGGCGGCTACCTCGGCGAGCGCGCCGCCGACCTCGACGACGTCGCCGCGCGGGTGATCGCCCACCTGCGTGGCGAGCCGGCCCCCGGCGTCCCGAGCCCCGGGCACCCGTTCGTGCTGGTGGCGCCGGATCTCGCTCCGGCCGACACCGCGCTGCTCGACCTCGACCCCGCGTCGCCGAACCGCGTGCTCGCGCTCGTGACCACCGACGGCGGCCCCACCTCGCACACCGCGATCCTCGCGCGCGAGAAGGGCATCGTCGCGGTCGTCGGCGCCGCCGGCGCCGCTGCGCTCCAGGACGGCGACGTGGTGATCGTCGACGCCGCATCCGGCGCCGTCACCACCCACGCCTCCGACGAGGAGCTCGCCGATGCGGACCGCCGGATCGCCGAGCGCGCGGCCGCCGAGGCGGCCCCGGTCACCCCCGGGGCGCTCGCCGACGGCACCGCGATCCCGCTGCTGGCCAACCTCGGCTCCTCGAAGGGCGCCGCCGAGGCCGTCGAGCTGGGCGCCGAGGGTGTGGGGCTGTTCCGCACCGAGTTCCTCTTCCTCAGCTCCAAGGAGGCCCCGACCGTCGAGGCGCAGCGCGCGGAGTACGCGCAGCTGCTCCGTGCGTTCGCCGGGAAGAAGGTGGTGGTGCGCGTGCTCGACGCGGGCGCCGACAAGCCGCTCCCCTTCCTCAACGACGCCCCCGAGGAGAACCCGGCGCTGGGCCTGCGCGGCATCCGCGCGCTCCGGGTGAGCGAGCAGATCCTGCGCGATCAGCTGACGGCGCTCGCGCAGGCGAACGAGGAGGCGGGCGCGGATCTCTGGGTCATGGCGCCCATGATCGCGACGGTCGACGAGACCCGGTACTTCACCTCGCTTGCTCGCGAGCTCGGCATCCGGGTCGCGGGCGTGATGGTGGAGGTGCCTGCCGTCGCGCTTCTCGCGGAGCGGGTGCTGAAGCACGCCGACTTCGCCTCGATCGGCACAAACGACCTCACGCAGTACACGATGGCGGCGGATCGCCTCCTCGGCACGGTCGCGAACCTCCAGGATCCGTGGCACCCCGCCGTGCTGAAGCTCATCGAGCAGGTGGGCGCGGCCGGCGCCGCGAACGGCAAGCCGGTCGGGATCTGCGGCGAGGCGGCAGCCGATCCGCTGCTCGCCGTTGTGCTCGTCGGCCTCGGCGCGACCTCTCTCTCGATGGCCCCCGCCGCGCTCGCCGACGTGCGCTTCTCGCTCGGCCGCTTCACTGCGGACGACGCGAAGCGCATCGCCCAGGCCGCCCTCGACGCGGACGACGCCGCCGGCGCTCGTGCCGCGGCGCGGGCCGCCGCGGGCAACTGACTCCCTCTCCCCTACCCGAACACAGCAGAAAGGCCTGGCCATGACGACGACGTCAGCCGTAGCAGAACCCCGGACCCGAGGGGGTCTCAGGGTCGGCATCCAGAAGGTCGGCACCTTCATGTCGGGCATGATCATGCCCAACATCCCCGCACTCATCGCGTGGGGCATCCTGACCGCATTCGTGATCGACGTGGGCTGGACGCCCAACGCGGCGCTGGCGACCATGGTCGGCCCGATGATCCACTACCTCCTGCCGATCCTGATCGCGGTTCAGGCCGGACGCATGGTCTACCAGGACCGGGGCGCGGTCGTGGCGGCCATCGCCGTCTTCGGTGTGATCGCCGGATCCGACTTCCTCATCGCCCAGTTCAACGCGGGCCTCGCCGAGGGCGAGAGCGAGCTCGGACAGGTGCACATGTTCATCGGCGCGATGATCATGGGCCCGCTCGCCGCCTGGGTGATGAAGCACCTCGACCGGCTCTGGAAGGGGAAGATCAAGGCGGGCTTCGAGATGCTCGTCAACATGTTCTCCGCGGGCATCGCCGGCTTCGGTCTGGGCGTGCTGGGCTTCTACGTGCTCGCCCCGGTGATCAACTGGTTCATGTCGGTGCTGTCGGGCGCGGTCGGCTGGCTGGTGGAGAACGGCCTGCTGCCCCTCACCAGCGTGCTCATCGAGCCGGCGAAGGTCTTCTTCCTCAACAACGCCATCAACCACGGCGTCCTGACCCCGCTGGGTCTCGCGCAGTCGGAGACCGACGGCAAGTCGATCCTCTTCCTGCTCGAGGCCAACCCCGGCCCCGGCCTCGGCGTGCTGCTCGCGTTCACGTTCTTCGGCGTCGGCGCCGCGCGCGCGACCGCCCCCGGTGCGGCGATCATCCAGTTCCTCGGCGGCATCCACGAGGTGTACTTCCCGTACGTGCTCATGAAGCCCGCCCTGCTGCTCGCGGTGATCGCGGGAGGCGCCACCGGCGTCACGACCAACGTGCTCTTCCAGTCGGGCCTGCGAGCGCCGGCCGCGCCGGGCAGCATCATCGCGGTGCTCTTCCAGACGGCGGGCGACAGCTACCTCGGTGTCATCCTGTCGGTGATCCTGTCGGCGGCCGTGACGTTCGCCGTGGCGGCGCCGATCCTGCTGGCCTCGCGCAAGCGCGACCTCGCCGCCGAGGCGGCGGGAGCCGACGGCTTCGGCGCGGCGGTCGCCCAGACGGCGGCCAACAAGGGCAAGGCATCGTCCGCCCTCAGCGGCCTCACCGCCGCCGGCGGCGCCGTGCTCGCGCCGACGGCCGACATCCGCAAGATCGTGTTCGCCTGCGATGCGGGCATGGGCTCGTCCGCGATGGGCGCGAGCGTCCTGCGCAACAAGTTCAAGGCCGCGGGCATCACCGACATCGACGTGACCAACAAGGCCATCGCCAACCTCGACGCATCCGCGGATCTCGTGATCACCCAGCAGCAGCTGACGGACCGCGCGAAGCAGCGAGCCGGAAGCGCCGTGCACGTCTCGGTCGACAACTTCATGAACTCGCCGCGCTACGACGAGGTCGTGAACATGGTGCTCGAGCAGCGGGCCGCCTCGTCGGTCGACGCCGAGCCGCAGCCGGTGCCCGCCGCTCCCGACGGCCTGTCGGGCGCCGAAGTCGGAGCACCCGCCACGCGCGCGGAGGCCCGCGCGGCCGCAGCCGCCGAGGCGGAGAGCGGTGTGGGCAACGGCGACCGCGTGCTCGTGCCGGGCAACGTGCGCATCCACTCGGGCTCGGTCTCGCGCGACGAGGCGATCCGCGAGGCCGCCGACCTGCTGGAATCGGCGGGCGCCGTCACCAAGGCGTACTTCGACGCGATGCTCGCCCGCGAGCAGACGGTGTCCACCTTCATGGGCAACGAGCTCGCCATCCCCCACGGCACGAACGAGGCGAAGGACGCCATCCTCGCCTCCTCGCTCACCGTCGTCCGCTACGACGGCGGCATCGACTGGGACGGCGATGATGTGACCTTCGTGGTCGGCATCGCCGGCAAGGGCGACGAGCACCTGGCCCTGCTGCAGAACGTGGCGATCCTCTTCTCGGACGAGGAGCAGGTCGCCGAGCTCAAGAAGGCGGAGACGCCCGAGGAGCTCTACGCGCTGCTCAAGGCCATCGGCGAAGACTGAACGAAAGGCATCTCATGACCGAGACGACCCGGAAGGCCGTCCATTTCGGCGCAGGCAACATCGGCCGCGGCTTCGTGGGGCTCCTGCTCCACGAGGGCGGGTACGAGGTGGTGTTCTCCGACGTCGCGACGACTCTCGTCGACGCGATCAACGGGGCCACCGAGTACACAGTGCACGAGGTCGGCGAGGGAGGGCGTGACCGGGTCGTCTCGGGGTTCCGCGCGATCGACAGCGCGGCCGACCCCGAGGGCGTGGCCGCGGAGGTGGCGAGCGCCCTGGTCGCCACCACCGCGGTCGGCCCCACGGTGCTGCGGTTCATCGCGCCGCACCTGGTCGCGGGCCTCGCGCTGCGCGATCCCGCCCTTCCCCCGCTGCAGGTGATGGCCTGCGAGAACGCGATCGGCGCGACCGACACGCTCCGCGACCATATGCGCGAGGCGGCCGGCGACCGGTGGGATGCGATCTCCTCCCGCGCGGTGTTCGCCAACACGGCGGTCGACCGGATCGTGCCCGGCCAGCCGGAGGGATCCGGCATCGACGTGACGGTCGAGCCGTTCTTCGAGTGGGCCATCGAGCGGGCACCGTTCGGGGAGAACCCGCCGACCATCCCGGGCGCGCACTTCGTGGACGACCTCGCCCCCTACATCGAGCGCAAGCTCTTCACGGTGAACACGGGGCACGCCACGGCGGCGTATCTGGGGGCGCGTGCGCGGCTCGAGAAGATCTCGGACGCTCTCGCCGACCCGGGCGTCCTGGCCGGCGTGGCGAAGGCGCTCGAGGAGACCTCGGCGCTGCTGGCGGCCAAGCACGGCTTCGAGCCCGACGACCTCACCCAGTACCGCGCGACGATCCTCGGGCGCTTCCGCAATCCGGCCCTTCCCGACACCGTCGGCCGCGTCGGGCGGCAGCCGCTGCGCAAGCTCTCGCGCCACGAGCGCTTTGTGGGCCCCGCCGCCGAGGCGGCCGAGCGCGGCCTTCCGGTGGACGGCCTCCTGGCCGCGATCGGTGCGGCTCTCGTCTTCGACGAGCCCGAGGACGAGCAGTCGGTCGAGCTGCAGCGCCTGCGCCGCGAGCTCACGCCGGAGGACTTCACCGCGCAGGTGACGGGTCTCGACCGAGAGCACCCGCTGTTCGCGCGGGTCGCCGAGGTCGTCGCCTCCGCGTGACCCGGCCCGCCGTCACACCGGGGCCGCGGCGCGACGGGCGAATTCGCCGCGTGCCGCGGCCTCCTCGGTGAGCCAGGGTCCGAGCACCGCCCCGACCGCGCGCCATTGGCGGTCGGGGCGGGCCAGGCTCGTGGCGAGCACGTGCTCGATCTGGTAGCCGGCGACGAAGACGAGCAGCGCATCGGCCAGCGCGTCGACCGGCGTGCCGGCACGCAGCTCGCCGTCGGCGACCGCCTGTTCGAGCGCCAGGCGGTAGGTGCGGTGCCAGTGCTCCTCCACGCGCGACTGCACGGCGGAGAGCTCGTGGTGGAACGGCACACGACCCCAGAAGCTCACCACCACGTGCGCCTCCTCGCCCGTTGTGCCATCCAGCGGATGTGTCTGGTCGATCAGACCGCAGAGCGCGTCGATTCCGCGGCGCTGCGCGAGCACCCCGGCGATCCGCTCATCCGCCCGGTCGAAGATCAGCTCGAACGCCCGCAGCAGCACTTCGTCGAATCCGCTGAAGTAGTGCCACAGGCCGCCGGTCGCCACGCCTAGCTCGCTCGCGAGCCGACGCGTGGTGACGGCCTCCACACCCTCCGCCGCCGCGAGACGCAGATAGGTCTCCACGATCTCGCGGCGGCGGGCGTCCCGGTCCACGATCTTCGGCATGCGCCGATTCTCTCAGAGAAGCGGCTCCCCGACGGGGGCGGGCCGCGACCGCAGGAACGCGCCGACGACCACGACGACGGCGAGCCCGGCGAGCAGGGCCCATGCGACACCGGGGGCGGCGTCGGTGCCGGTCAGCACTGTGAAGTTGGCCACCAGCAGCACCAGCTCGCCCGCCATCAGCACGGTCGTGAGCGCCGGGGCGACGAACGCCTTCCAGATGCTCGGCTCGACGCGGGTGCGCGCGAAGAACACCATGATCGCAACCGAGGTCACGATGTACAGGATCACCAGGGCCGCCACGGCGAGGCCGCTGAACCACGAGAACAGCGAGAGCACCGGATCGAGGCCGCCGAGCGCGAACGGCACAACGAGCAGCGCCGCGATCGCCGACTGCACGGCCGCCGCGCGCGACGGAGTCTGGCGGGCGTTGGTGCGCGCGAGCGAGGCGGGCAGCATCCCCCGGCTGCTCATCGCGTGCAGGTACCGCGTGCCGGTGTTGTGGAAGGCGAGGACGCCTGCCAGCAGCGACGTGATCAGCAGCACCTCCGTCACTGCCGACGCCCAGGGGCCGAGCACCGCGTCCATGGGCTCGAGGACGAACACGGCGGGGTCCACCGCGAGCGCGCCGAGCGCGGCGTCCTGCGCGTGGGGCGCGCCGTAGAAGCTCACCAGCATGAACATGATGAAGGCGAAGAACACCGAGACCCCGATGACCGCGAGGTAGGTGGCGCGCGGCACAGTGCGCTGCGCGTCGCGGGTCTCCCCCGCGTAGATCGCCGTGGACTCGAAGCCGAACATCGACGCGATGGCGAACATGATCGCGATCGCGGGCATGCCGCTCAGCACGGCCTGCGGGGAGAAGCTGGCCGTCAGGTCGAACCCGCCGCCGTGGGATCCGCCGCCCGTGGCGAGCACGAAGACCGCGAAGACGAGCAGGATCAGCACCTCGGCCGACACCAGCACCGCGAGCAGCCGCGCGCCCAGCTCGATGCCGCGCAGACCGAGGATCCACACCACGGCGATCGCCGCGACGGCGTAGATCCACCAGGGCAGCGCGATGCCGGTCCAGCGGGTGACCGCGCTCGCCAGGGTTCCGGCGAGCAGGCCGTACATCGCGGCCTGGATCAGGTGGTACGCGGTGACGGCGACGAGGGCTCCGATCCCGCCGCCGACAGGTCCGAGGCCCGCGCGGCTGATCGCGAAGAAGCCGCCGCGGATGTCGGTGTGGCGCGCCATGGTGGTGAACCCGACCGCGAACAGCACGGTGATCAGACCCACGAGCAGGTACGCGCCGGGGGCGCCGGCGCCGTTGCCGAGCGCGACCGCGAGGCCGGCGGCGCCGACGACACCCGTGAGCGGCGCCTGCGCGGAGAGCACGAAGAAGAGCAGCGCCGGGACGCCGACGGCGTCCTTCTTCAGCTGCGTGGACGGAAGCTGCGCCGGCGGCACTGCCGACATCGCCTGGGTGGTCATGGACGTTCCTTTCGGTGCTCCGCGAGGAGCTCAGTGCCCCGGGATCGGGGCGAGGTGGGTGAGCGCGGCGACGACGAGCATGATGCTCGTCGCGCCGAGCTCGAGGCGCACGGCACGGTGCGCTGCGCGGCGGCGCCACAGCACCGCCCCCGCGATGAGGAGCGCGGCCACGCCCGCCAGCGCGACTGCGGCGGGCGCGACGCCGGCGCCGTGCGCGTGGGCGGGGCCCGCACCGCTCGAGACACCGTGGGGTGCGGCGAGCATCACGGCCGCCATCGCGACCGCGGCGAGCGCACGGTAGGAGGTGAGCACGCGGTCATCGCGCGCCCGGCCGCGCACGCCGACGGGCAGCGTGAGGGCGATCACCATCAGCGCGGCCGCGGCCGCCGCTCCCCACGTCGGGCCCATCGGCAGACACGCCCCCGCCATCACCACGGCGGTCACGCGCGATCGCACGTCGATCGACGAGTGCCAGCATGCCCCGGCGGCGAGGACACCGGTGCCCGCCGCGGCGAGTTCGAACATCGTCGTCCGCTCTCGCGCCGGGTGTCAGTGCCCGCAGGCGCAGCTGGAGCCGGAGCCGCAGCAGCCGGTGGACGACTCGGCGGGTCCGGTGCGATGGGCGCCCAGGTCGGGCACGTCGAGCGTGGGGTTGCGATCGAAGAAGCCGTCGGGCGTCAGCGTGAATCCGACGTAGTCGACGGGCATGATCGGCCAGTCCTCGGTGCGCGGGAAGTGCGTGAGGCCGAACGTGTGCCATAGCACGATGTCCTCGCCGTCAATCGAGCGGTCCGCGGCGACGTACGCCGGCAGACCCGCACCGCCCGGGTTCTGGTTGGTGGTGCGCCCGGCGGCCCACATCTCGTCGCGCTCGTACTGCGTGACCCACAGATGGTGCGTCGCGAAGGCCGCGCGCTTGCGCACCGGGGCGTCGTCTGCCACCAGCAGGGTGGGCTTGCCCTCGGGAAGCAGCACGTAGGAGGTCGGTCGGCCGAGGTGATTGGTGCGCTCCGTGCTCGAGATGCGCCACACCCGATCGACGGAGCGGTCCGCGTCGCGCACACCCTCGCGCTCCGTGCGCAGACGCGTGTGGCGCCGGGTGAAGGCGTTGCCCCACGGGTTGGCGGCATCCATCGGCACCCGGGCGACGTCGATCTCATCGACGGCGTTCGCCGTGCCGTCCACGGTCATGTCGAGTCGGGCCGAGAACAGGTGCTGGTGCACCGGCGCCCCGAGCCCCGGCGCGATCTCGGTGGAGTACGGGTAGTCGCCGCCCGGGTGCGCGTTCGTGAACACGATGCCCGTCGCTTTGGCCTCCAGCTCGACCCGCCCGTCGAGGTAGAGGTGCCAGTAGAAGCCGTAGTCGTAGTTGCCGACCGTGACGAAGAACGAGATCACGAGGCGGCGCTGGCGGCGCGTCTCGCTGGTGCCCGCGAACGCGTCGCTGTGCTTCCAGAGGATGCCGTAGTCCTCCTCGTGGATGCAGATGGCGTTGCGGATCGTCTGCGGCGCGCCCAGGTCGTCGGCCACGACCGCGTCGACGTAGGTGATGTCCCCCAGGCAGTCGCAGCCGAGTTCGAGCGAGTTGGCGAGGCGCCCGAACTGGTACTCGCTGACGTCGTAGTAGTTCTGCCAGGCGTTGGTGGGCGACGCGTCGCCGTAGTTGACGACCATCTCCGAGATCGAGCCTCGGTACATCACGGGGCGATCGCGCTCGCCATCGCGGAAGCCGAGCTGGTGCAGCGTGAGGCCCTCGCGCCCGTTGAAGCCCAACCGCACGCTCCAGTTCTGCCAGGTCAGCACGCCGTCCACGAGCGTGAAGCTGACGCCCTCGGGCTGCGTGATCGAGATCGGCTTGAGCGTCGTGCGCTCGGGGCCGCGCACGGCCGGGTCGAGGTAGTCGCCCGAGGTCTCGGGAACGTGGCGTTCGGCCGTCTCGATCAGGCGCAGGATCCGCCGATTCGTGAGGTCGACGTGCGCGACGAGACCCCCGACCGGATGCGCCCAGCACGAGTCGGAGGGGTGCTCCTGCACAAAGGCCAGTGCGCGCACAACGCGCACGCCCACCTCGTCCTCGTAGCCGAACACGCCCGCCGAGAGAGCGCACACCACGACGGTGTCGAGGTCGCGGACGCCGCGCTCGGCGAGCGCCGCGACGTAGGCCGGGTCGGCCTTGACGATCTCGTCGGCCGCGGCGAAGTCCTCATCGAACACGGGCCCGAAGCCCTCGGAGGCGATGTCGAGCCGGCGCTGCTCCACGATCCGCTCGGCCGCGAGATCGACGACGAGCTCGTCGACGCGGGAGGTGGCGAGGTCGGTGAGCAGCACGGAGATCTCGCGTACGACGGGATCGCCCGGACGCCACGCGAGCACGTCGCGCTTGTGCGGCTCGCGCAGCGCGACATACGAGAAGCGCGTCGACTCGGAGACGAGCCCCTGCGCGTCGAGGAAGGTGCGAAGGCCGGCGATCTCCGCGGCGCCGAGGGGCGCGAGCGGGTGCGACGCGGGCGTCGTCTCGACGTCAGCCGGCGCGGACGACGAGTGGTCGTGGGTCAGGTGGATGGTCATGCGGCTCCTTGCGGATGGATCGGTGGTGCCGTCAGCCGGCGATGACGCGGGTCTCCGAGACCGCCTTCAGGCCCTCGACGCTGAACTCCAGGCCGTAGCCGGATCCCTTCACGCCGCCGAAGGGGATCTTCGGGTGGATGGTGCCGTGGGAGTTGATCCACACGGTGCCGGCGCGAAGGCGACCCGCGACGGCGCGTGCGGCGTCGCGGTCGCTCGACCACACGGAGGCGCCGAGCCCCACGTCGAGCCGGTTCGCGCTCGCGATGGCGTCCTCGACGTCGGTGTAGCGGATGATCGGCAGCGCCGGGCCGAACTGCTCCTCGTCGACGAGGGGGTCGCCGTCCTGCGCGTCGGCCACGAGGGTCGTCTGGAAGAAGGTCGCGCCGAGCTCGGGTGCGGGGGCGCCGCCCGTGACGATGCGGCGGCCGCGGGCTCTCGCGTCGTCGACGAGGCGCTTGACGATCTCGAACTGCTTCGCGTTCTGCAGCGGGCCGAGAACATTGCCGCCGTCGAGCCCGTTGCCCATCGGCATCTGTGCGGCGATCGCGGCGAGCGCGTCGACGACCTGCTCGTAGATCGCGTCGTGCACGTAGAGGCGCTTGAGCGCCGCGCAGGTCTGGCCGGTGTTGATGAAGGCACCCCAGAAGAGCCCCTCCGCGATGGCCTGCGGATCGGCGTCCGGGAGGACGATGCCGGCGTCGTTGCCGCCGAGCTCCAGCGTGAGACGGGCGAGGTTGGCACCGCTCGCCTCGACGATCTTGCGTCCGGTGGCGGTGGATCCGGTGAACATGATCTTGTCGATGTCCGGGTGCGACGCCAGGCGCGCGCCGACCTCGCGGTCGCCCGAGACCACCGGGATCAGCACGTCGGCGGGCAGCACCTCGTTCATCACGGACACGAGGGCGAGGACGCTGAGCGGGGTGTACTCGCTGGGCTTGACGACGACGGTGTTGCCCATGCGCAGGGAGGGAGCGATCTGCCAGATCGCGATCATCAGCGGCCAGTTCCACGGCCCGATGGCGCCGACGACGCCCAGGGCGCGGTAGGTGACCTCGGCGATGTCGTTCTCACCGTCCGTGATGACCTGCGACGTCAGCTCCGCGGTGGCGGACTCCCGCAGCCAGGCGCTGCATCCGCCGAGCTCGAAGCGGGCGTTCGGTCCGTCCAGCGGCTTGCCCTGCTCGCGCGAGAGCAGGCGGGCGAGCTCCTCGGCGTGCGCGTCGATCGCGTCAGCCGTGCGCAGCAGCAGTGCGGTGCGCTGCTCATGGCCGAGCGCCTCCCAGGCGGGCTGGGCGGCCTTGGCACGGGCGACGGCGTCGTCGAGATCCGCGACGGTGTGTTCGGGTGCGTAGCCGATCGTCTCGCCCGTGGCGGCGTCGGGGATGGCGCGTCCGGTCTCGGGCAGAGCCTGCACGCGGTCCAGCAGGGTGACAGCGACGTCGATGTCGGTCATCGGAGAGCTCCTTCACTCATCGATTCGCGCCGGATCGCCTCAGGTCGGCGATGGCTGCCCGGCCACGGTAACTGATCAAGCGCTCAAAATAAAGAGTCGAAATCCGGATTCGATAATCGAACGCCCCCGATAGGCTCGACAGATCCCCCTCTCGACGAAGGAAGCCCGTGAACAACGACAGCTCCGTCACGTCCCCAGCCGGCTCGCAGACCCTGAGCCGCGGCATCCGCCTGCTGGAGATCCTCGCCGCCGACGACAAGCCCCTGTCGATCGACGATCTCGCCCGGGCCCTCGGCGTGCATCGCTCGGTCGCCTACCGGCTGCTGCGCACGCTCGAGGACCACGGGCTCGTGACGCGCGGCGCGAACGGCCTGGTCTCCCTCGGCGCGGGGCTGGCGGCGCTGGCGTCGAGCGTGTCCCGCGACCTGCAGGCCGCGGCTCTGCCGGAGCTGAGCGAGGCCGCCGACGAGCTCGGCATGACGTGCCTGCTTGTGCTGTTCGAGTCCGGCGAGGGCATCACGTTCGCCAGCGCACCCCCGCGCCGGTCGGTCGCGGTCTCCTACCAGCCCGGCCATCGCCACCCGATCACGCGCGGCGGTCCGGGCAAGGCCATGCTCATGGAGCTGCCGGATTCGGCGTGGCCGGTCGAGGCGACCGAGGCGCTGCGCACAGAGATCGCCGAGAGCCGCGCGCGCGGCTACGCGACGAGCTACGACGAGGTCGTGCCCCTGCTCTGGTCGGTCGCCGTTCCGCTCGTGGTGCCCGGCCAGCCGCTCGCATCGGTGGCGGCGATCCACGTCTCGCTCACGAGACCCGAGGCCGAGATCGCCACGCGCCTGCGCACGGCCGCGACGGGCATCGCCCGCGGGCGGGGGGCCCGGTGCCGGCCCCCGCCCCCCGGGGGGGGCCCGCGGCCCCCGCCCGCGACGGGCACCCCCCGCGCGCTCGGGCCCTGACCCGGCCCCGCGCGCGCGGGCGGGAGCCGGCTCAGACGCCGGCCGACTGCCTGCGGAACACCCCGGCGAAGAAGCCGGCGAGCTCGGCCGCGGCATCGAGGGGCAGCACGGCCGAGACGTAGTGGTCCGGGCGCACCACAACGATCGCGCCGTCACGGCTGATCCCGCGGGCCTCGAAGATGTCGTCGGCGGGGTCTGCGGCGTAGACCTTCTCGTAGTCGGCGACCTGGAACGGGCCGACCTTGGGCAGGAACACGGCCGGAACCTCGTTCATCTCGACGCGGGTGTGATCCTGCTGGTAGATCACCTTCACGTCGAACCACGCGTCGAGATCGCTCCCGTCGGGAGTGAAGGCGACGACCGGCGAGTCGGGAGCCGAGACGAGCCACTGCGCGAGATCGGCGACCCTGCCCGGCTGCGCGGGGGCGGCCGCGTCGGCGAACACGTAGACGCGCCAGCGGCCGTCGGCGCGGTGGTGGTGCCCGAGCTGCTTCGGGTTCGCGTCGCACACCCGCACGACGGGGTGCGACTTGAACCGCTTGCCGATCGGGAACCCGGATGCCAGCTCCTGGTGCGCGTCATCGGCGATGAGCATCGACGGCTCGTACCGGGTCATGAACCCGGCGGGGAACTCGATGGTCTTCATGTAGAAGTCCTCGAGCTCGGACGGATCCTCCATCTCCTCCGGCTTGGCGGCCATCAGGCTCGACCACTGCTTGTCGAACTCGATCAGGTTCACCGCGATCTGCTGCCGCTCGGCCGAGTAGGTGTGCAGCAGCTCCTCGGGCGCCCGCCCCTCGAGCACGTGCGCAAGCTTCCAGGAGATGTTCCACCCGTCCTGCATCGACACGTTCATGCCCTGACCGGCCTTCGCCGAATGCGTGTGGCACGCGTCACCCGTGATGAACACGCGCGGTGTGCGGGTGGCGATCTCGTCGGCCGGCACGTCGTCGAACTTGTCGGTGACGCGGTGCCCCACCTCGTAGACGCTGCGCCACGCGACGTTCTTGACCGTCAGCGTGTAGGGATGCAGGATCCGGTTCGCCCGCTCCTCGACCTCTGCCTGGGTGGTCTGGCGCACGCGCCCGTTGTCGTCGGGGGCGACCTCGCCGAGGTCGACGTACATCCGGAACAGGTGATTGCCCTCGCGCGGGATGTGCAGGATGCTGCCGCCGTCGTGCGACTGGATCGCGCACTTGGTGCGGATGTCGGGGAAATCAGTCTCCGCGAGCACGTCCATCACGCCCCACGCGTGGAAGGCCTGATCGCCCTCGAGACGTCGGCCGATGGCCTCGCGCACGCGACTGCGGGCGCCGTCCGCGCCGAGCACGTACTTAGCCCGCACCGTGCGCTGCTCGCCCTCGGCCGTGCCGGCGGAGGCGCCCGCATCCGCCGCGCGACGCAGCGTCACCACGACCGGGTGGTCGCCCTCCTCCTCGACGCGCAGGGTGACGAACTCCCACCCCCAGTCGGGCTCGAGGCGGCCCGGGGCGTTACGCGCGTACTCGGCGAAGTAGTCGAGCACGCGGGCCTGGTTCACGATCAGGTGCGGGAACTCGCTCATCCCGTGCGGATCGTCCGGCGTGCGCGCGGCGCGGACGATGTTCTCGGGATTCGCGGGATCCGGCTTCCAGAAGCACATCTCGGTGATCCGATAGGCCTCCTCGATGATGCGGTTCGCGAAGCCGAAGGCCTGGAAGGTCTCCACCGTGCGGGCCTGGATGCCGTCGGCCTGCCCCACGGCGAGACGATCCGGGCGGCGATCGATCAGGCGCGTGGAGATGCCGGGGAACTGCGCCAGCTGGGCGGCGGCGATCATGCCCGCCGGGCCGGCCCCAACGATGAGCACATCCATCTCGTCCGGCAGCTCGGGCTCTCGCGCGAGGCCGATGCCCGAGGCGGGCTGCACACGGGGATCTCCGGATACGTAACCGTGATGATGGAACTGCACAACAGCCTCTTCTCGATCTTCTTTGACCTCACTCGATAATCGAACACGCTGTTCGTTTATCGACCACGCCGAGTTTAGGACGCCCGCTTCTCGATCGCAAGCGCTAGGCTTCTGCGCGTCCGGTTCGCGAAGACGCGCGCCGGTGCTCGGAAAAGGGGCACGAAGCACGACCTCCCACGGCGGCGAGACACATACGGGAATTCTGACCACCCGTCTCTCGAAAGGCACCGCCATGCCCACCGTCGCCGCGCACGTCGCCGCCGCTCTCGCCCGCCACCTCGACCAGGTCTTCGGGCTCATGGGCAACGGCAACGCGCACCTCCTCGATGCGCTGCTGCGCGAGAACCGCGTCACCTACACCGCCGTGCGCCATGAGGCGGGAGCCGTGGTGGCCGCGGACGCGCACTATCGCGTCTCCGGACGGATCGCCGCAGCCACCACCACCTACGGCGCGGGCTTCACCAACGCCCTCACGCCGCTGGCCGAGGCCGCACAGGCGCGCACCCCGCTGATCCTGGTGGTCGGCGACCAGCCCACGCCGGGCCCGCGCCCCTGGGACGTCGACCAGATCGCCCTCGCATCCGCCGTCGGCGTGCGCACGTACACGGTCGGGCGCCTCGACGCCGTCGGCACCACCGTCATCGCGATCGAGCACGCTCTGGCTCATCGCACGCCGGTGGTGCTGGCCCTCCCCTACGACATGCCGAAGCTCGACGCCGGTCCGATCCCCGAGGTGCCCGAGCCCCGCCTGCCGCAGCCGATCGCCCCGTCGCCGGACGCCCGCGAGGCGATCCGGCGCGCGGCCCGAGCGCTCGCAGACGCCGAGCGCCCCGTGCTGCTCGCGGGTCGCGGCGCATGGCTCGCCGGAGCGGGTGCGGCGCTCGGCCGCCTCGCGGCGGCGAGCGGCGCCGTCACGGCGACCACGGCGCTCGGCCGGGGCCTGTTCCCCGACGAGGCGCGCGATCTGGGCGTCACGGGCGGGTTCGGCGCCCCCGGCGCCATGGAGGCCGTGCGCTCCGCCGACGTCGTGGTGGCGTTCGGTGCGAGCCTCACCCAGTTCACGATGCGCTTCGGCGAGCTGCTCGATCCGCACGCACAGCTCGTGCAGGTCGATATCGCCCCGACGGCCACGCACCCCAGAGTGGGCGCGTACGTGCGCGGCGACGCGCGCGTGGTCGCCGAACTGCTGGCCGACGACGTCGCCGCGCTCGGCGCGGGGTCCGCCGGCCGGGCGTGGCCGGGCGTCGACGCCTCGGCGCTGCGCGCGCAGGTGGTGGAGGACGAGTTCGCCCCCGACGGCCGCCTCGATCCGCGCGCGGTTGCCGCCCGGATCGGCGAGCTCCTGCCGGAGGATCGCGTCGTCGTCAGCGACGGCGGACACTTCATCGCCTGGGCGAACATGTTCTGGCCCGTGGCGTCGCCCGGGCGCATGGTGATGGTCGGGACCGCCTATCAGTCGATCGGCCTGGGGTGGCCGAGCGTCGCGGGCGCGGCGCAGGCGGCCCCGGATGCCGCCGTGGTGCTCACCACCGGAGACGGCGGTGGGCTCATGGCCCTGGCCGATCTCGAGACCGCCGTGCGCACGGCCGGGGGCCGCGGCATCGCCGTCGTGTGGAACGACGGCGCGTACAGCGCGGAGGTCAACCTCTACGGCCTGCAGGGCCTTCACGAGGGCCCCATGCGGATCCCCACCGTCGACTTCGCGGCTCTCGGCCGTGCGGCGGGCGCCGAGGCCGTGGTCGTCGAACGCCTCGCCGACCTCGATCGCCTCGCCACCTGGGCGGCCGAGCCCGCCGGCACGCGCCGCTTCCTCGTGCTCGACCTGCGCATCTCGGGCGATGTCATCGCGCCGTACCAGCACGAGGTCATCCGGGTGAACAGCTGAGAGCGCAAGGCGAAGGCCGCCCCGAGTATCCCGGGGCGGCCTTCGTGTCGCGAACGGCTACTTCGACCAGATGTAGATGCGGCGCTGCTGCTCGGCCTCGTTGTGCGGGCCGAGGTCGATGCCCTTGCGGTCACGCAGCAGCAGGGTGCTGATCAGCGAGAGCGCCACGGTGCCGAGCAGGTACCAGGTGATGCCGCCCGTCGAGCCGGTGGACTGCACGATCGCCGTGGCGATCGTCGGCGCGAACGCACCACCGAGCACCGAGCCGATCGCGTAGGCGATCGCGACGCCCGAGAACCGCACCGAGGCCGGGAACAGCTCCGCGTACCAGGACGACTGCGCGCCGTAGGTCAGACCGAGGCCGACGCCGAGGAGCACCACGCCGAGCGTGAGACCGCCGAGCGTGGCGGTGTCGACCAGCGGGAACAGGGCCACGACGGTGACGCCCAGCACGATCCAGCCGATGATGTACGTGGTGCGCCTGCCGATCCGGTCGGAGAGCACTCCCGAGATGAAGGTGAAGATGAGCCACGACACCGCCGACGCGACGATGGCCCACTGCACGTCGGCCGGGTTCAGCGCGATCGTGCCCTCGGCATTGCTCGCGTAGTTCTGGATGAACCCGCCCGTGGTCATGTAGCCCACCGCGTTGTTGCCGATGAACACACCCGCCGCGAGCAGCACCAGCAGGGCGTAACGGCGGAACAGCTCGACGACCGGGATCTTCTTCTGCTCCTGGCGCTCGGCGATCTCCTCGAACACGGGGCTCTCCTCGACGCGGCGACGCACCCAGTAGCCGACGAAGATCAGCACGAAGCTCAGCAGGAACGGCACGCGCCATCCCCAGGCGAGGAAGCTCTCCTCGTCGGGCGCGATCAGGCGCATCACGCCGAGCACGGCGCTCGCGAGCAGCAGTCCGATCGGCACACCGATCTGCGGCATCGCTCCGAACAGGCCGCGCCGCTGGCGCGGGGCGTGCTCGACGGCCATCAGCACCGCGCCACCCCACTCGCCACCCGCCGACAGACCCTGCAGGATGCGCAGCGTGACGAGCAGGATCGGCGCGACGACGCCGACGGCCGCATACGTGGGCAGCACGCCGACGAGCATCGTGGCGCCGCCCATCAGGATGAGCGTGAGCACGAGCATCGGACGACGACCGATCCGGTCGCCGAAGTGACCCGCGAGGAACGCACCGAGCGGACGGAACAGGAAGCTCACGCCGATGGTGATGGTCGACCAGATCGGGGCGAGCTGGGCGCCCGCGGGCTCGAAGAACAGCACCGCGAACACCGAGCTCGCGGCGAACGCGTAGGTGAAGAAGTCGTACCACTCCACGGTGGTGCCGACGACGGTCGCGAAGGCGACGCGCCGACGGTCGGCCGCGGTGGCGATCGTGCCGGTGGGCGTGAGGGGAGAGGAAGGGGCGTCTCGGGCGGACATGTGACCTCCGTGGTCAGGTGCGTTGCTTCGTCGCTTCGCAGTCTCGTCATCGGCGGGATTCGATTATCGAACTTGCTGTTCGTATACTGAACCCGCACTCGCATGAGAACATACACGACGCGTCCGGCTCTCGCCAGACGCGGAAGGGCCCGGATCTCCGCGGAGATCCGGGCCCTTCGGCCAGCGGGGGTTCAGCCCCCGAAGCCCTCGCCGATGAGCTCGATGAGCTCCTCGCGCTCCTCGACGGGGAGGAACGCGGCGGCGGCGGCGTTCAGCTGGAAGGCCTCGATGTCGTCGAGGCCGTATCCGAACGCGGCGACGAGCTGCGACAGCTCCCGGGTGAGCGAGGTGCGGCTCATCAGGCGGTTGTCGGTGTTGACGGTCACGGCGAAGCCGAGCTGGTAGAGCAGGTCGAACGGGTGGTCCTCGAGCTGCTTGCCCCACTGCGCGATCGCGCCGGTCTGCAGGTTTGATGACGGTGCGAGCTCGAGCGGGATCTCGCGATCGCGCACCCAGCGCGCGAGGTCGCCGAAGCGCACACGCACCTCTTCGCCCTGGGTCTCGACGATGTCGAGGTCTTCGGCGATGCGCACCCCGTGCCCGAGGCGCAGCGCGCGACCATCGAGCAGGGCCGAGCGAATCGATTCAAGACCCGCCCCCTCCCCCGCGTGGATGGTCGCGGGCAGGAAGGCCTGTCCGATGATGTCGATCGCCTCGCGGTGACCCGACGCGGGGAACCCCTCCTCGGGACCCGCGAGGTCGAAGCCGACGACGCCCTCCTCGCGGAACTCGACGGCCAGACGCGCGACCTCGGCCGATCGGGAGTTCTGGCGCATCGCGGTGAGCAGCTGCCCCACCCGGATCGAACGACCCGAGTCCGCGACGATGTCCTCACCCTCGTAGATGCCGTCCTGAACCGCCTCGATGGCCTCCTCGAGGCTCAGACCGCCCGCGACGTGCTGCTCGGGCGCCCAGCGCACCTCGCCGTACACGACCCCGTCGTCCGCGAGATCCTCGACATACTCACGCGCGACGCGCTGCAGGCCCTCGCGGGTCTGCATCACGGAGGTCGTCACCGCGAAGGTCTCGAGGTACTGCTCCAGCGATCCCGCCTCGCTCTGGCGGCCGAACCAGCCGGCCAGGCGCACCGGATCCGTCTCGGGCACCTCGATGCCGGCCTCGTCGGCGAGCTCGACGATGGTGTCGGGCCGCAGGCCGCCGTCGAGGTGATCGTGCAGGGAGACCTTGGGCAGGCTGCGGATCGACACACCCTCCACGCGGGCGTCTCCGAACGGATCGATCATGGTGCGCTCCTCGCGTCGGGTGGTTCGGGGTTCAGTTCAGGATCACGCCGAACGGCGCGGACCGCATCAATAGCCTCCGGCTTTGATGCGCTCGCGCACAATCGACTCGCGGACGGGAGCGTCGTCGCCGATCTCCCACTCCCCCTCGAGCGACTCGAGCGCACGCGCGAAGCGGGTGTCGTCGGGACCGCCGATCGTGAAGAGCGGCTGACCCGCGGCGACCCGGTCGCCCGGCTTGGCATGCAGGTCGATGCCGGCGGAGTGCAGCACCGGATCCTCCGCGCGGGCACGCCCCGCCCCGAGGCGCCAGGCGGCGACGCCGAAGCTGAGCGCGTCGATGCGGGTGACGAAGCCGTCGCGCGGCGCCACCACCGTGTGCGTCTCGTTCGGCGTGGGCAGCGTGGCATCCGGATCGCCGTCCTGAGCTGTGATCATGCGGCGCCAGGCGTCCATCGCGCGGCCGTCGCGGAGGGCGGCCTCCACATCGGCGTCGGGCTGGCCGGCGAGCGCCAGCATCTCCCGCGCGAGGGCCACGGTGAGCTCCACGACATCGGCGGGACCGCCTCCGGCGAGCACCTCCACCGATTCGCGCACCTCGTTCGCGTTGCCGATCGCGAGGCCGAGCGGGGTGTTCATGTCGGTCAGCAGGGCCGTGGTCTTCACACCCGAGTCGGTCCCGAGCGCGACCATCGTCTCCGCCAGCTGGCGGGCACGGTCGTAATCGCGCATGAAGGCGCCCGATCCGAACTTCACATCGAGCACCAGCGCGTCGGTGCCCTCGGCGATCTTCTTCGACATGATGCTCGACGCGATCAGCGGGATCGCCTCGACCGTGCCCGTCACGTCGCGCAGCGCGTAGAGACGCTTGTCGGCCGGGGCGAGACCGGACCCGGCCGCGCAGATCACCGCACCCACGTCTCGCAGCTGCGCCGTCATCTCGTCGTTGGACAGCGCCGCGCGCCATCCGGGAATCGATTCGAGCTTGTCGAGCGTGCCGCCCGTGTGACCGAGGCCGCGACCGGACAGCTGCGGCACGGCGACCCCGAACGCGGCGACCAGCGGCGCGAGCGGGAGCGTGATCTTGTCGCCCACGCCTCCGGTCGAGTGCTTGTCGACCGTCGGCTTGCCGAGCCCGGCGAAGCTCATGCGCTCCCCCGACGCGATCATCGCGTCGGTCATCACGCGGATCTCATCGCGATCCATGCCGTTCAGCAGCACCGCCATGGCGAACGCGGCCATCTGGGAGTCGGCGACGTACTCGCGCGTGTAGGCGTCGATCATCCAGCGCAGCGCGTCCTCGGGAACGCGGCCCCCGTCGCGCTTGGTGCGGATGACGTCGACCGCATCGAACGGCTCCACCCGGCTGCTGTCGGTCATCGTGCCTCCTCCAGATTGCGCGGCCCGAAGGCGTCGGGCAGCACCTCATCGATCGTTCGCCTGCCCGAGACCGTCTCGAGCACCATGTCGGGGGCCGCGTGCTCCGACAGCAGCTGCCGGCAGCGGCCGCAGGGCATCAGGGTCTGCCCCTGCCCGTCGACGCAGACGAAGGCGACCAGCTGGCCCCCTCCCGACCGCACCAGCTCGGACACGAGCCCGCATTCGGCGCACAGGGTCACCCCGTAGGCGGCGTTCTCGACGTTGCAGCCGGACACGATCCGGCCGTCGTCGACGAGGGCCGCCGCCCCCACGCGGAACCGCGAATAGGGCGCGTACGCATGCTCCATCGCCTCGTGCGCCACCGCGCGCAGGCGCTGCCAGTCGATCTCAGTCATCTCAGCCCTTGATGTACGGCTTGCCGGTGGCCCGGGGCCCGACGACGCGCCCCGCCACCAGCGTGACCGCGAGGATCGTCACGACATACGGAGTCATCTCGATGAGATCCGTCGGGATCGCCGCCCCGGCCTGGTTCGTCCAGATGCGGAACGCCGACGCGAAGCCGAACAGCAGGGCCGCCAGTGCCGCATAGATCGGGTGCCAGCGACCCAGGATCACGGCAGCCAGCGCGATGAAGCCGTTGCCGGCGCTCATCTCGTTGACGAACGCTCCGACGGATCCGATCGTCATCGCGGCACCGCCGAGACCGGCGATCAGGCCGGCGATCGTCACGGTCCAGAAGCGCCAGCGGTTGACGTCGATGCCGACGGTGTCCGCGGCCTGCGGGTGCTCACCCAGGGCGCGCACACGCAGGCCGACCTTGGTCTTGAACAGCACGAACCACACGGCCGGCACGATGAGGAACATCAGGTAGGTCGTGAGGCGCTGCTCGAAGAGCACCGAGCCCAGCACCGGGATGTCGGCGAGCAGGGGGATCCGGATCTTCGGAAGCGTGCCGGGGTTGTTGAACGTGCCCGAGTCCGGGCCTAGCACGGTCGCGTACAGCAGGCGGGTGACGGCGGTCACGAGGCCGATGAGGACGACACCCACGATCACCTGGTCGACGACGTACACGATCGCGAACGCGGCGAGCACCATCGAGATCAGCGCGCCCGTGACCATCGCCGCGACGAGTCCGACGATCTGGTTGTGGGTCGTCGAGGAGACGAACGCCGCGGTGAACGCGCCGCCGAGCAGCTGCGCCTCGATCGCGATGTTCACCACACCCACGCGCTCGCCGATGACCCCCGCCATGGCGCCGAGCACGATGGCGGTCGAGAGGGCGACCGTGTTGGTCAGCAGGAACGGGATGAGCACCTGGTTGCCGGCACCCACCCACGTCATCAGGCTGAACAGGAACGCGATGGCCACGACGATCGAGGCCCAGATGCCGACGGGCTGACGCTTCCAGGCGCGGAACACGGCCCAGGCCGCGACGGCCAGAGCGACGAGGCCCAGCACGAGGGCGAGCACGCGCGGCACGACGGTGGTCGCGGGCACCACGACCGCGTCGCCCGAGCCCGACCACACGAGGTCGGTGGTCTCATCTCGGCCCAGGAAGCCGAACAGCACCAGCGTGAGCGCTGCGGCGACGGCGAGCACGATCGGCGTGCGCCACGAGCGAGGCGGCAGCGTGACGGTGTGCGGGGCCGCGGAAGCGGGGGCCGTGGTCACGGCGGTCATCGCGTCTCCTCCTTCGGCTTCGGCAGGAACGGCACGATCGCGCGGATCAACGGGGGCGCCGCGATGAACAGCAGGATCAGACCCTGCATCACGCTGAGCACCTCGGGCGAGACGTCGGCGACCTGCATGGCGGGGCTCGCGGCCTTGAACGCGCCGAA
Source organism: Microbacterium stercoris (assembly GCF_017592545.1). Classification (GTDB taxonomy): domain Bacteria; phylum Actinomycetota; class Actinomycetes; order Actinomycetales; family Microbacteriaceae; genus Microbacterium; species Microbacterium stercoris. The sequence goes on along the minus strand of NZ_JAGFOA010000007.1, from coordinate 124,137 downwards.
CAGGATGCCTGCGAACAGCACGCCGAGCGCGCCGTTGCCGCCGACCAGGGCGATCGTGATCGCGTCGAAGCCGATGCCGGCGTCGACACCCGGGCCGTAGTTGCCATCGCGTCCCAGGGCCTGGTTGAGGCCGGCGAGGCCGATGAACAGACCCGAGATCACCATCGCCAGGATCGCGGTGGTCTCGACGTTGACGCCGGCCGCGCGGGCGGCATCCGGGTTGGCGCCGACCATGCGCAGGCGGAAGCCGAGCGTCGAGCGCTCCATCAGCCACCAGAACACCACGACCGCGAGAAGGCAGGCGATGAAGGACCAGCGCAGGTCGAAGCCCTCGCCCAGCAGCCGCGGGAAGACCGCCGTCTTGTCGGGCGGGATGGTCGCGGGGTTCTGCCCCTTCGACATGTCGTGCAGCACGGGGGTGCGCATGAGGAAGGTCACGAGCGACACGGCGATGTAGTTCATCATGATCGTCACGATCACCTCGTGCGCGCCGGTGCGGGCCTTGAGGAAGCCGGCGATACCCGACCACAGGGCTGCGGCGACGAAGCCGAACAGCATCGCCACGATCAGGTGGATGCCCCACGGCAGGTGCAGCTGGCTCGCCGCGAACGACGCCCATGCGGCGGCCATGAGCATCTGCCCCTGGCCACCGATGTTGAACAGGCCGGTGCGGAAGGTGACCGCGAGACCCAGGCCCGCCGCGATCAGCGGCCCCGCGAAGCGCAGCGTCTCCGTGAGCGGGCGGATGCCCTTCGCGAAGTCATCCGCGCGCGTGTTCCAGATGGCGCCGCGGATGAGCGCGTCCCACGCGTTCGCGATGGCGGCGCCCGCCGCCTGGAAGAAGTCGCTCGGTCGCCCGAACAGATAGGCCAGTGTCGGCCGGACGTCCTCGTTCGTGAAGACCACGAGCAGCAGGCCGGCGATCAGCGACAGCGCGATCGCGACGAGCGTGCGGACGATGGATCCCTCGGCGAGATCGCGCAGGAACGCGCGCAGACGATCCGGGCGCTCCTCGTCGACTGGCGAAGGCGCGTTCTGATCGGTGAGGGCGGTCATGCGGCGACTCCTGCCATGAGCTGGCCGAGCTGTTCACGCGGGGTGTTCCCCGGGACGATCCCGATGATCGAGCCCTGGTACATGACCGCGATGCGATCGGCCAGGGCTGCGACCTCGTCCAGCTCGGTCGAGATGATGAGCACGGGCACGCCGGAGTCGCGCACCGCGATGATCCGCTCGTGGATGAACTCGATGGATCCCACGTCGACGCCTCGGGTCGGCTGCGACGCGATGAAGAGCTTGAGGTCGCGCGCCATCTCGCGGGCGATGACGACCTTCTGCTGGTTGCCGCCCGAGAGCTTGCCGACGGCGGTGTCGGGCCCCTGCGTGCGGATGTCGAACTCGGCGATGGCGTCACGCGCGAACGTGTCGCGGTAGCCGAAGTCGATGCTGCCGCGCGTGACGAACGGACCGTGGAAGCTGCGGTCGAGCATGAGGTTCTCGGCGACGCTGAACTCGCTGACGAGCCCCTCCACCTTGCGGTCCTCGGGCACGAAGCCCACACCCTCTTCGAGCACACCGCGCACGGTGCGCCCCAGCAGCTCCTCGCCCCGCAGGCGCACGGACCCCTTCACGTGCTTGTGGAGGCCGATGATCGCCTCGGCGAGCTCGGTCTGGCCGTTGCCCTGCACTCCCGCGATGCACAGCACCTCCCCCGCGCGGATGGTGAACGACACGTCGTCGAGCAGACGCGCGCCGTTGGCGGCGAAGAGCGTGAGGTCCTCGACGACGAGCGCGTCGTCGCCGGCCTTCGCCGGGGCCTTCTGCACGGTGAGCTCGACCTCGCGGCCGACCATCAGCGAGGCGAGCTCCTGGCTGGACGCGGCGGGATCGGCATCGCCGACAACACGGCCGAGGCGGATCACCGTGATCTTGTCGGCGACGGCCTTGACCTCGCGCAGCTTGTGGGTGATGAAGACGATGGACGTGCCGGCCTCGGCGAGCTGGCGCATCGTGACCATCAGCTCATCGGTCTCCTGCGGCGTGAGCACGGCGGTCGGCTCGTCGAGGATCAGCACCCGGGCGTCGCGCGAGAGCGCCTTGACGATCTCGACGCGCTGCTGCACGCCGACCGGCAGATCGCCGACGACGGCGTCGGGATCGATGTCGAAGCCGAACTGCGCGGAGATCTCGCGCACGCGCCGACGAGCCGTGGCCAGGTCGAGCACACCGCCCTTCGTGGGCTCGTGGCCGAGCATCACGTTCTCGGCGACCGTGAAGACCGGGATCAGCATGAAGTGCTGATGCACCATGCCGATGCCTGCGGCCATGGCGTCGCCCGGGCCCTTGAAGTGGACGGGCACGTCGTCCAGCAGGATCTCGCCTTCGTCGGGCTGGTACAGCCCGAACAGGACGTTCATCAGCGTCGACTTGCCCGCGCCGTTCTCGCCCAGGAGGGCGTGGATCTCCCCGGGCTCGACGACCAGATCGATGCCGTCGTTGGCTGTCAGACTGCCGAACCTCTTGGTGATGCCGCGCAGCTCGAGTTTCATGGTCTCCCCATCCTCACCTGTATCGCTCTCCCCCGGAAGAGACGGGCGCCCGGTGCGGATGCACCGGACGCCCGTCTGCTGGCGCCTGCGAGAAGGCGTCAGTTCTTCGTGAGAGCGATCTCGATGTCGCCGTCGATGATCTGCTGCTTCAGCTCGTCGAGCTTGGAGACCACGTCGGCCGGGACCTTGTCGGCGAAGGCGCCGAAGTCGGACAGGCCGGTGCCGTCGTTCTCGAGCGTGCCGAAGTACGGCTCGGCGGAGAACTCGTCGCCCTTGACCTCGCCGATGATGTCGAACACGGCCTGGGTCATGCGCTTCTCGACCGAGGTCAGCGTGATGTCGGCCAGGTCGGGCTGCGTGACGGCGATGTCCTTGTCGACACCGAGCATGACGGCGTCGGCGTTGCCGCCCTCGCGGATGGCCTCGGCGGTGGCGGTGAACAGACCACCCGCGACCGGGAAGATCACGTCGGCGCCGGCGGCGAGCTGACCGTTGGAGATCGACTTCGCCTCCTCGGTGTTGGCGAAGTCGCCGACGAAGTCACCCGTCTTGGCGGCCGGGTCCCAGCCCACCACCTTGACCGGCGTGCCCGTCTCCTCCTCGTACTTCTTGGCGCCCTGGTAGAAGCCGTCCATGAAGGAGGTGACCGAGTCGATCTGGAGACCGCCGTAGGTGCCCACGACCTTCGAGGTCGAGTAGGCCGCGGACAGGTAGCCAGCGAGGTAGCTCGACTGCTCGGTCGCGTACATGATCGGCTTGACGTTGTCGACCTCACCCGGCCATCCGTCGAGCCAGGCGAACTTGGCGTCGGGGTTGTCGGCGGCGACGTCGAAGATGACGCCGTTCTCGCCGCCCAGCGAGAAGTTGAAGCCGATCGCGAAGGTGATGTCGCAGCCGTTGTCGACCATGGCGGTCAGGTTCGGCACGAAGTCCTCGGCGGACGCCGACTCGGCGTCGTCGATCTGGATGCCCAGCTCCGACTCCGCCTGCTGCAGACCGGCGTACGCGGCCTCGTTGAAGCTCTTGTCGTTCCAGCTGCCCTCGTCGGAGACGGCGCAGGCGAGGAAGTCCGAGGACTCGGCGGGCGCCTCGGCGCCGTCCGTCGTCTCGGCGGCCTCCTCCGGCGGTGCGCCGCAGCCGGCGAGAAGGATCGCCGAAGCGGTGAGCGCGAGACCGGCGAATGCGGCCTTCCGAGTGGTCCTGATCACACTGTCCTCCAAGAAGTGCTCAGCGCCCCGCCCACACAGCGGGACGTATGCAGCCCCGCGTGCTGACGGGGCGATACGCACACGGTACATAAATCCGACCGCGCATTCTGCACAGTCAACGGGGCCGAGACGTGATCGTTGCAAACGCTTGCGTCCGCCCCCGATCAGAGGACGTCGTCGCGCCCGTTCTGCTGCAGCGTGCCCACGACGCTCTTCACCCGCTGCGCGTGCGCGCTGGTGGTGACCAGCAGCGCATCCGGGGTGTCGACGACGATCAGGTCGTCCACGCCGACGACCGCGATGATCCGCTCGGTCTGCGAGACGACCAGCCCGGTGGAGGCGTCGACCATGACCTTCTCGTTCTCGCCGAGCACCGACATGGTGTCGGGGCGGCCGCCCGAGATGAGCTTGGCGAGGCTGGCGAAGTCGCCGACGTCGTCCCAGTCGAAGTGGCCGGGCACCACCGCGAGGCGCCCCTTGGCTGCCGCCGGCTCGGCGACGGCGTAGTCGATCGCGATCTTCTTCAGTCCCGGCCAGACGCGGTCGGTCACCTCGGCGCGTCGCTCGGTGTCCCAGGCGGCGGCGATCTCCACGAGGCCCGCATGCAGTTCGGGCTCGTTCGCCGCGAGCTCGGCCAGCAGAACGTCGGCGCGGGTGATGAACATGCCCGCGTTCCAGAGGAAGTTGCGATCGGCGTAGTACCGGCGCGCCGTCTCCAGGTCGGGCTTCTCCACGAAGCGCTCGACGATGGCCGCCATCGGCGCCCCGTCGACGTCGAGCTCATCGCCCTTCTGGATGTAGCCGAAGCCGACGGAGGGCTCGCTGGGGGCGATGCCGATGGTCGAGATGTAGCCGGCGCGCGCGAGGGCGACCGCCTGCTGCACCGCGAACTCGAACGCGCGCTGACGGGAGATGTGGTGATCGGCGGCGAAGGATCCGATGATGACGCCGGGATGACGACGATCCAGGATGGCCGCGGCCAGACCGATCGCGGCCGCCGACTCGCGCTGCGAGGCCTCGATGAACACGTTGCTTTCGAGGATGTCGGGGAGGTCCTCCTCCACCTTCGCCTCGTGCGCCTGACCGGTGACCACCGCGATCCGGTCCTTGCCGGCCAGCGGCAGCAGACGGTCCCACGTGTTGCGCAGGAGCGAGACGCCCGAGCCGGTGAGGTCGTGCAGGAACTTGGGCGTCTCGGCGCGCGAGAGCGGCCACAGGCGCGAGCCGACACCGCCCGCGGGGATCACGGCGTAGAAGTCCTCGAGGGGTGCAGACATGGTCCCAGGCTATCCGCCCGCATTTCTCTCGACATCAAGAGAGTTAGGCGCACCTTCGTTTCGCCCGGCGAAGCGCGCACGTAGAGTTTCTTCTGCCTCTGTGCGCACGTATTTCGTGCGCCATCCGGGCGCCAGACCTCGCAACGATCAGGGAGGAACGACGTGGCCGTCGCCTCACGTCCGACACCATCGGTGGCTGAGACCACCTCGAAGACACCGCGGGGAACGCTCTACCGCGGCCGCGAGGGGATGTGGTCGTGGGTGCTGCACCGCATCACCGGTGTCGCGATCTTCTTCTTCCTCCTCGTGCACGTGCTCGACACGTCGCTCATCCGCCTCTCCCCCGAGGCGTACGACGCGGTCATCGGCACCTACCAGACCCCGATCATGGGCCTCGGCGAGATCGCTCTCGTCGGCGCGATCGCGTTCCACGCCTTCAACGGCCTGCGGATCATCCTGATCGACTTCTGGGCGAAGGGCGCCAAGTACCAGCGTCAGCTGTTCTGGGGCGTCCTGGGCATCTGGGTCGTCGTCATGGCGGGATTCGTGCCGCGCCAGCTCATCAACGTGTTCGGATACGAGGGGGGCCACTGATGACCGCCGACTCGCTCGCTGCGCCCCGCGCCCCGCACTCCGCCCCGCGCAACAAGGGCGTCAACCTCGAGAAGTGGGGCTGGCTGTACATGCGCGCCTCCGGCGTGGTTCTGGTGGTGCTGATCTTCGGTCACCTCCTCACGAACCTCGTGCTGCCGGAGGGCGGCGTGCACGCCCTCAACTTCGCGTTCGTCGCCGGCAAGTTCGCCACGCCGTTCTGGCAGTGGTGGGACGTGCTGATGCTCTGGCTCGCCTTCCTGCACGGCGGCAACGGCATGCGCACGATCATCAACGACTACGTGCGGGGCGAAGGCGTGCGCAAGACCCTCGTCTGGGTGGTGTGGATCGCCGTGGCCGTCATGATCGTGCTCGGCACGCTCGTGGTGTTCACGTTCGACCCCTGCCTCGGTGTGACCGAGGACTCCACGCTCTGGACCGCGTGCCAGGCCGCCTGACTTGCAGATCGACAGGAACATGACTCAGACCCACGATTCCGTTGTGCGCGATGGCGTGCACTACCACCAGTTCGACATCGTGATCGTCGGCGCCGGCGGCGCCGGCATGCGTGCGGCCATCGAGGCCGGCCCCGGCGCGAAGACCGCCGTGATCACCAAGCTCTACCCCACCCGCTCCCACACGGGCGCGGCGCAGGGCGGCATGGCCGCGGCGCTCGCGAACGTCGAGGAGGACTCCTGGGAGTGGCACACCTTCGACACCGTCAAGGGCGGCGACTACCTCGTCGACCAGGACGCGGCCGAGATCCTCGCCAAGGAGGCGATCGACGCCGTCATCGACCTCGAGAACATGGGTCTGCCCTTCAACCGCACGCCCGACGGCAAGATCGACCAGCGCCGCTTCGGCGGTCACACGGCCGAGCACGGCAAGACCCCGGTGCGCCGCGCCTGCTACGCGGCCGACCGCACGGGCCACATGATCCTGCAGACGCTGTTCCAGAACTGCGTGAAGCTCGGCATCAACTTCTTCAACGAGTTCTACGCGCTCGATCTGATCACGGTGAAGGACGCCGACGGCAAGACCCAGATCGCGGGCGTCGTCGCGCTCGAACTGGCCACCGGCGAGCTGCACGTCTTCCACTCGAAGTCGGTCATCTTCGCCACCGGCGGCTTCGGCAAGATCTTCAAGACCACCTCGAACGCGCACACGCTCACGGGCGACGGCGTCGGCATCGTCTGGCGCAAGGGCCTGCCGCTCGAGGACGTCGAGTTCTTCCAGTTCCACCCGACGGGGCTGGCGGGCCTGGGCATCCTCCTCACCGAGGGAGCCCGCGGCGAGGGCGCGATCCTGCGCAACGCCTCGGGTGAGCGCTTCATGGAGCGCTACGCCCCCACCATCAAGGACCTCGCGCCGCGCGACATCGTCGCCCGCTGCATGGTCCAGGAGGTGCGCGAGGGCCGCGGCGCCGGTCCGCACAAGGACTACGTGCTGCTCGACTGCACGCATCTCGGCGCCGAGGTGCTCGAGACCAAGCTGCCGGACATCACCGAGTTCGCCCGCACCTACCTCGGCATCGACCCCGTGGTCGAGCCCGTGCCGGTCATGCCGACCGCGCACTACGCGATGGGCGGCATCCCGACCAACAACGACGGCGAGGTGCTCGCCGACAACGAGACCGTGGTGCCCGGCCTGTACGCCGCCGGCGAGTGCGCGTGCGTGTCGGTGCACGGCGCGAACCGCCTCGGCACCAACTCGCTGCTCGACATCAACGTCTTCGGCAAGCGCGCGGGTCGCAACGCGGTCGAGTACGTCAAGACCGCCGAGTTCGTGCCGCTGCCCGAGGATCCGGCCGCGGGCGTCCGCGACATGATCGAGGGCATCCGCAACGCCAAGGGCACCGAGCGCATCTCGGACATTCGCAAGAAGCTCCAGGACGAGATGGACGACAAGGCTCAGGTGTTCCGCACCGAGGAGTCGCTCACCGACGTCCTCGGCACGATCGCGTCACTGCGCGAGCGCTACAAGAACATCTACGTCGACGACAAGGGCAAGCGGTACAACACCGATCTGCTCGAGGCCGTCGAGCTGGGCTTCCTTCTCGACATCGCCGAGATCGTGGCCTACGCCGCCCGAAACCGCCGCGAGTCCCGCGGCGGCCACATGCGCGAGGACTACCAGACGCGCGACGACGAGAACTACATGCAGCACACGATGGCGTATCTGACGGGCGACCCGCACTCGGCCGACCCGGAGGACCACATCAAGCTCGACTGGAAGCCCGTCGTCTTCACCAAGAACGACAAGGGCGAGCTCAACTACCCGCCCCTCGAGAGGAAGTACTGATGTCCGGCACCGCAGCTTCGGCCCCGGTCGACTCGAACGACGCGGCCGTGCAGTCGTACCTCGTCACGTTCATCATCCGCCGCTTCGATCCGGAGACGGACAGCGAGCCGCGCTGGGTGGACTACGACGTCGAGATGTACTCGACCGACCGCGTCCTGGACGCCCTGCACCGCATCAAGTGGGACCAGGACGGATCGCTCGCGTTCCGCCGCTCGTGCGCGCACGGCATCTGCGGATCCGACGCGATGCGCATCAACGGCCGCAACCGCCTCGCCTGCAAGACGCTGATCAAGGACCTCGACATCTCGAAGCCGATCTACGTCGAGGCGATCAAGGGTCTGCCGCTCGAGAAGGACCTCATCGTCGACATGGACCCGTTCTTCGCGGCCTACCGCGACGTGCAGCCCTTCCTGCAGGCGTCCACCGCCCCCGAGAAGGGCAAGGAGCGTGTGCAGTCGGTCGCCGACCGCGCGATCTTCGACGACACCACCAAGTGCATCCTGTGCGCCGCGTGCACCTCGTCGTGCCCGGTGTTCTGGACCGACGGCCAGTACTTCGGCCCGGCCGCCATCGTCAACGCGCACCGCTTCATCTTCGACTCGCGCGACGACGCGGGCGACGTGCGCCTCGACATCCTCAACGACAAGGAGGGCGTGTGGCGCTGCCGCACGACCTTCAACTGCACGGAGGCGTGCCCCCGCGGCATCGAGATCACCAAGGCGATCGCCGATGTGAAGCAGGCCCTCGTCGGCGGCACCGACCGCGCCACGAAGCAGCTGAAGCTCATCCACGCGTGACACGCCCGCATCGCGGGTGATCGGGGCCTCGGACATCTGAATGTCCGAGGCCCCGATTACGTTGGTAGACATGCCCCGCAGTGTTCGCATCGCCACCGTCAACGTCAACGGCATCCGCGCCGCCGCCCGCAACGGGATGGGGGCATGGGTCGACGCATCCGGCGCCGACATCATCACGCTGCAGGAGGTGCGCGGCGAGCTCGAGCACCTCGAGGCCGCCCTCCCCGGCTGGCGCGTGATCGCCGACGCCTCCCTGCAGAAGGGCCGCGCCGGCGTGGCCATCGCCTCGCGCGAGGAGTGCGCCATCTCGCGCATCGAGCTCGGCGACGACGCGCTCGAGTCGAACGGACGCTGGCTCGAGGCCGACTTCGAGTTCGGCGGCGAGACGCTCACGGTCGTGAGCGCGTACGTGTTCACGGGCGAGGCGGACACCCCGGCCAAGCAGGATCCCAAGTGGGCCTTCCTCGATGCCATGGAGCGCCGGCTGCCCGAACTGTCCGCCGACGGCGGGCTGGCGGTCGTCACCGGTGACCTCAACGTCGCCCACAAGCCCTTCGACATCCGGAACTGGAAGGGCAACGTGCAGAAGTCGGGCTTCCTGCCTCGCGAGCGCGCGTACTTCGACCGCTTCCTCACGCCCGAGGGCGAGCCCGTCACCGGCCAGGAGGGCCAGGGCCGCGGGCTCGGCTACGAGCGCAGCGACACCCGCGCGTTCAGCAAGGGCGCCACCGGCCTCGGCTGGGTCGATGTGGGGCGCGCCGCGGCCGGTGAGGTCGACGGTCCCTATACGTGGTGGTCGATGCGCGGCAAGGCGTTCGACAACGACTCGGGCTGGCGCATCGACTATCACCTCGCCTCCCCCGCCCTGGCCCCGCGCGCCTCCGGCTATCGCGTCGACCGCGCCCCCTCCTACGACACGCGCTGGAGCGACCACGCGCCGGTCGTCGCCGACTACGCCCTCGGCGAGTAGGGCTCTCCGCGAGGAGGAGCATCCGTTCGGGAACGTAGGATCGACTGGTGACCAAGCAGCGCCTCTACTCCGGAATGCAGCCCTCCGCCGACTCGCTTCAGATCGGCAACTACATCGGGGCTCTCCTGCAGTGGCGCGGCATGCAAGACGAGTACGACGCCTTCTTCTCGGTCGTCGATCTGCACGCCCTGACGCAGCCGAACGACCCGGCCGAGCTGCGCGAGAAGACCCGTCGCACCGCGGCCCAGTACATCGCCGCCGGCATCGAGCCGTCGAAGTCGACGCTGTACGTGCAGTCGCACGTGCGCGCCCACGCCGAGCTCGCGTGGATCCTGTCCACGATGACGGGCTTCGGCGAGGCGAGCCGCATGACGCAGTTCAAGGACAAGTCGAGCCGGTACGGCGCCGAGCAGACGAACGTCGGCCTGTTCACCTACCCGATCCTGATGGCGGCCGACATCCTGCTGTACCAGACCGACGTGGTGCCGGTCGGCGACGACCAGAAGCAGCACGTGGAGCTGACGCGCGATCTGGCCGAGCGATTCAACAAGAAGTACGGCGAGACGTTCACGGTGCCCAAGCCGGTGATCCAGGCCGAGACCGCGCGCATCTACGACCTGCAGGAGCCGACGTCGAAGATGTCGAAGTCGGCCGAGTCGCACGCCGGTGTGCTGTGGCTGCTCGACGACCCGGCAGTGACCGCGAAGAAGATCATGCGCGCGGTCACCGACAACGACGGCTCCGTGCGGTACGACCGCGCCGAGAAGCCGGGCGTCTCGAACCTGCTCACGATCTACTCCGCGCTCTCGGGCCGCCCGATCCCCGAGATCGAGGAAGAGTACGCGGGCCGCGGCTACGGCGACTTCAAGAAGGGCCTGCGCGACGTGGTCGTGGCGGAGTTCGAGCCGGTGCGAGCGCGCGCCCTCGAGCTGCTCGACGACCCGGCCGAGCTCGATCGTGTGCTCGCCGCCAACGCGGATCGCGCGGCGGAGGTCGCCGACACCACCCTGTCGGCCGTGTACGAGCGCGTGGGCCTGCTGCGTCGTGGGTGATCCGGTCGTCCTCCAGACCGCCCGGCTGATCCTGTCGCGGCCCGAGGAGGCCGACATCGACGCGATCTTCGCCTACTGCCAGGATCCGCTGGTGCAGGCGTACACGACGGTCCCGTCGCCGTACACGCGTGAGGACGCCGTCACGTTCGTCGCGCTCGTCGAAGAGTGGTGGCAGTCGGGGTCGGAGCTCGTCTGGGGGATCCGCGACGACGAGGGGCTCGCGGGCACGATCGCCCTGCACCGCATCGCGAATCGCGGCGCAGAGATCGGCTGGGCACTCGCTCCTCAGGCTCGCGGCCGCGGCTACATGACCGAGGCGGTGCGGGCAGTGCTCGACTTCGCGTTCGGTCCCCTGCGCCTCGAGCGCGTGGAATGGCAGGCGATGGTCGGCAACCACGCCTCCGCGGCCGTCGCGCAGCGCGTCGGCTTCCAGTACGAGGGACTGCGCCGCAAGGCGCAGCACCGGCGCGGCACCCGCCACGACGGCTGGCTCGCCGGCATCCTCGCCACCGACGCGCGCACCCCCCAGGCCTGGCCCATCTGAGCCATCCAGGGCAGGATGGCCGCATGCCGGAGATGCCCGAAGTCGAGGGACTGGTCGAGTTCCTGCGCGAACGAGCCACGGGGCTCGAGATCACACAGGCGAGGGTCGCGTCGATCTCGGCGCTGAAGACCTTCGATCCTCCTCTCGAGTCGCTCATCGGCGCGAGCATCACCGGCGTCGCGCGGCACGGCAAGTTCGTCGACCTCGCCACGAGCGGGCACCACCTGGTGTTCCACCTCGCGAAGGCGGGATGGCTGCGCTGGCACGAGAGCCTTCCGACGACGGTGATCAAGCCCGGGCGCTCCCCGATCGCGCTGCGGGTGGGCTTCGGCGACGGATCCGGCTTCGACCTCACGGAGGCGGGAACGAAGAAGTCGCTCGCGGTGTACGTCGTGCGCGATCCACAGCACGTCGAGGGCATCGCCCGGCTGGGCCCGGATCCCCTCGGCGACGAGATCACCCGAGATGCATTCGCCGAGCTGCTGCGCGGCCGCCGCACCCAGATCAAGGGTGTGCTGCGCGATCAGAAGACGATCGCCGGCATCGGCAACGCCTACTCCGACGAGATCCTGCACTCGGCGCGCATGTCGCCCTACGCGCTCGCGGCGAACCTGACCGACGAGCAGATCGACACGCTCTACGTCGCGATGCGGGACACGCTGGCCGAGGCCACCGCGATGGCGCGCGGCCGGCCGCCCGCCGAGCTGAAGGACGCCAAGCGCCGGGGCATGGCGGTGCACGCCCGGGGCGGCCAGCCGTGCCCCGTGTGCGGCGACACCGTGCGCAGCGTGTTCCTCGCCGACCGGAGCTTCGAGTACTGTCCCACCTGCCAGACGGGTGGGAAAGTGCTGGCTGATCGGCGGCTCTCGCGTCTTCTGAAGTAACGGGAATGGATCCGAGGCCTATGCGTTCGGATATTCTGAGTGCAGCACACGTGCTCCGGGGTCGGTGAGAATCCGAACCGGCGGTGACAGTCCGCGAGCCGAGGCCACAAGGCCTCGGTTGACCTGGTGGAACTCCAGGACCGACGGTGATGTGCGGCCGAGAGCCGCACGAGTCCGGATGAGAGGAAGCACGGGTAGCGTCGCGTGTCCGCGATGCCCCGCGCGTCTGTCGACCCCCCGGTATCAATCGAGGAGGTCCGGATGGCGCACAGCCCGGCAGAGCGACAGGCGATGCAGCGCGCGCTCGAGCTCGCCCGTCGTGGCCCCCGCAGCCGCAACCCGCAGGTCGGGGCGCTCATCCTCTCGCCCGACGGCGACGTGCTCGCCGAGGGCTGGCACCGCGGAGCGGGCACGGCGCACGCCGAGGTCGACGCGCTGAGCCACCTGCCCGAGGGAGCCGCGCGCGGTGCGACGGCGATCGTGACCCTCGAGCCCTGTAACCACACCGGGCGCACCGGGCCGTGCTCCGAGGCGCTGATCCGCGCGGGCGTCGCGCGCGTCGTGTACGCGCTGGACGATCCGGGCGAGACCTCGGGCGGCGGGGGCGACCGGCTGCGGGCAGCCGGCGTGGACGTCGAGCCGGGACTGCTGCGCGACGAGGCGCGAGAGCTGATCGGTCCGTGGATCACCGCGATGCGGCTCGGCCGCCCGCACGTCACCGTGAAGTGGGCACAGAGCCTCGACGGGCGCGCGGCCGCCGCGGACGGCTCGAGCCAGTGGATCACCGGCCCTGCCGCCCGTGCCGACGTGCACGCGCGACGCGCCGCGGCCGATGCCATCGTCGTCGGCACGGGCACCGTGCTGGCCGACGACCCGGCGCTGACGGCGCGCGACGGCGACGCGCTGCGCGCCGAACAGCCCGTCCCCGTGGTGATCGGCGCGCGCGAGACGCCCGCCGACGCCGCCCTGCGCCGCCACCCGCACGAGCCGCTCTTCTACGACACCCACGACCTCGAGTTCGTGCTCGCTGACCTGTGGGACCACGGTCTGCACCGCGTGTTCGTCGAAGGCGGCCCGACGCTCGCCAGCGCGTTCATCGCCGCAGGCTGCGCGGACACCGTTCTCGCCTACGTCGCCCCCGTCCTGCTGGGCGGCCCCCGCCTCGCCCTCACCGACGTGGGGGTGCCGTCGATCGATGCGGCCATCCGCCTTGCGGTGACCGATCGGATCCCGCTGGGTGACGACACCCTCTACGTCTGCGAAACACCGACAGAAGGAGCCCGCTGATGTTCACCGGCATCGTCGAGGAGATCGGCCGCATCACGGCCGTCGAGCCCTCGGGAGACGGCGTGCGGCTGACGCTGCACGCACCCCGTGCGGTCGACGGGGTGCAACACGGCGACTCGATCTCGGTGAGCGGTGTGTGCCTCACGGTCGTCGACTGGGATGCCTCGGGCTTCACCGCCGACGTGATGAAGCAGACGCTCGACATGTCCACGCTCGATGTCGCGCGCGAGGGCACCCCCGTCAACCTCGAGCGCGCCACCGCGGCCGGCGGCCGCCTCGGCGGCCACATCGTGCAGGGGCACATCGACGGCACCGGCGTGGTGCACGAGGTGCGTCCGGGAGCGCAGTGGCGTGTGGTGCGCATCGGCCTGCCCGGACACCTCGCTCCCCTGGTCGTGGACAAGGGCTCGATCGCCGTCGACGGCGTCTCGCTCACGGTGAGCGCCGTCAGCGCGGCGGGAGTCGCGGATCCGTGGTTCGAGGTGTCCCTCATCCCCGAGACGCTGACCGCCACGACCCTCGGCGAGCGCGTGGCGGGCGATCGCGTGAATCTCGAGACGGACATCCTCGCCCGCCATGTGCAGCGTCTGCTGGCCTTCGGCGCGGCCACGCCCGCCCCCACGGGCGAGCTCCCGCTGTGGGCGATCGATGTGCCGCCTGCCGACTACTCCGTGCTCGATCCGTCCCTCGCTCCGGCCCCCGATGCCGGCCGCCGCACAGAAGGAGGCTCCCGATGAGCCAGCCCGAAGCCACTCTCTCCACCGTGGAGGCCGCGATCGAGGCGCTGCGCGCCGGTCGCCCGATCATCGTCGCCGACGACGAGAACCGCGAGAACGAGGGCGATGTGATCCTGTCGGCCGAGCTCGCGACCGCCGAGACGGTCGCATGGGCGGTGCGGTGGTCGTCGGGCTTCCTGTGCGCCCCGATGCCGCAGGAGTACGCCGACCGCCTCGACCTGCCGCCGATGGTCGAGCACAACGAGGACGCCCGCTCGACGGCCTACACCGTGAGCGTCGATGCGGCGCAGGGCGTCACCACGGGCATCAGCGCGCACGACCGCGCCCGCACGCTCAACGTGCTGGCCGATCCGGACTCGGTGCCGACCGATCTCATCCGCCCGGGTCACGTGCTGCCCCTGCGCGCGGTGCCCGGCGGCGTGCGCGAGCGCGCGGGGCACACCGAGGCGGCCGTCGACCTCATGCAGCTGGCGGGTCTCGCGCCCGTCGGTGTGATCGGCGAGCTCGTCGCCGAGGACGGCAGCATGATGCGCATGCCGGGCCTTCTCGAGCTGGGCGCCCGCGACGGCATCCCGGTGATCACGATCGAGCAGCTGATCGCCCACCTGGGCGAGGTCGACCCTCGCGAGGGGGATGCCGCGCCCGCGCGGCGGCAGGTGAGCCTGCGGGCCGAGGCCACCGTGCCCACCTCGCACGGCACCTTCCGCTTCCGGGCGTACAAGGACCGCCAGACGGGCACCGATCACCTCGCGGTGATCTCGGGCGACATCGTCGGCCCCGAGGCGCTGGTGCGTGTGCACTCCGAGTGCCTGACGGGTGAGGCGTTCGACTCGCTCAAGTGCGAGTGCGGCCCCCAGCTGGACGCCGCGCTCGATGCGATCGAGCAGGACGGCGGCGTGGTCATCTACATGCGCGGCCACGAGGGGCGCGGCATCGGCCTCATCAACAAGCTGCGTGCGTACTCGCTGCAGGAGCGCGGCCTCGACACCGTCGATGCCAACACGGCCCTCGGCCTGCCCGCCGACGCCCGCGACTACGCGGCGGCCGCCGGCATCCTCGCGGACCTCGGGATCAGCCGCGTCCGACTGCTCACCAACAACACGGACAAGGTCGCGCAGCTGCGCGGCTACGGCCTCGACGTGGTCGAGCAGGTGCCCCTGATCGTGGGCATCGGCCCGAACAACCACCAGTACCTTGAGACCAAGCGCGATCGCATGGGGCACATCATCGGCGAGGAACAGCTCGCCGAGGCCATCGAGCGCGTCAACAACGGAGGAATTCGATGAGCGGACACGGAGCGCCGGAGCGCGCGCAGATCGACGGCAGCGGCCTGGACGTGGTGATCGTCGCCGGAACGTGGCACGACGAGATCACGGACGGCCTGATCGCGGGCGCGCAGCGCGCGCTCGACGCCGCGGGCGCGACGCACCACCTGATCCGTGTCGCCGGCTCGTTCGAGCTCCCCGTCGTGTCGAAGGTCGCGCTGGATGCCGGCGCCGACGCGATCGTGGCCCTCGGTGTGATCATCCGGGGCGGCACCCCGCACTTCGACTTCGTCGCGTCCGCGGCCACCGACGGCCTTACGCGCGTCGCGCTCGACACGGGCAAGCCCGTGGGGTTCGGCGTGCTCACGCTGGACGACGAGCAGCAGGGCCTCGACCGCGCGGGCCTGCCGGGCTCGAAGGAGGACAAGGGCGCGGAGGCGGCCGACGCGGCCGTGCGCACCGCACTCACGCTGCGCGAGCTGCGCACTCTGCGCCTCGCCGAGGAGCCCGAGAGCGACGACTGACGCGTCAGATCTGACACGCAGGAGAGACGGGGACCCGGCAGATTGCCGGGTCCCCGTCTTGTTGTCCGATCATCTTGCAATTCGCGCCACTGTTCGGGGCTTCCGCTCCTCGCGCTGAGCAAGTTGATCCTGGGAGTTCCATTAGACTGACACTCTGCCCAGAGGCAAGGATGCCCTGGCGCCATCTCTCCCCGTCCGATCCCCAGAAGGACCCGCATGTCCACCGCTGTCGATTCGGCGAGCTCCACGCCCGCCGCACCGGTCAACCCGCGCAACCGCGTCATCATCGCGTCGCTGGTCGGCACCACGATCGAGTTCTACGACTTCTACGGCTACGCCGTGGCCGCCGTGCTCGTCTTCCCCTTCCTCTTCTTCCCGCAGGGCGACCCGACCGTCGCGCTGCTGTCGTCGTTCGCCGTCTTCGGCGCGGCCATGGTCGCCCGCCCGATCGGCGCCGCGTTCTACGGTCACCTCGGCGACCGCATCGGCCGCAAGGCCACGCTCATCGCGTCGCTGCTCACGATGGGCATCGCGACGTTCCTCATCGGCTGCCTGCCCACCTTCAACGAGATCGGCTGGTTCGCCACGCTGCTGCTCGTGGTGCTGCGCCTTGCGCAGGGCTTCGCCCTCGGTGGCGAGTGGTCGGGTGCGGCTCTCGTGGCCACCGAGAACGCCCCGAAGGGCAAGCGCGCCTGGTACGGCGCGTGGCCGCAGCTCGGCGCCCCGCTCGGCTTCATCATCGCCAACGGCCTGTTCCTCATCATCAACGCGGCGCTTCCGGGCGAGAACGGTCAGCCGTCCGAGGCCTTCCTCTCGTGGGGCTGGCGTCTGCCCTTCCTGCTGAGCGCCGTGATGGTCATCGTGGGCCTGTGGGTGCGCTTCCGCCTGGTCGAGGCCGAGGCGTTCACGAAGGCTTCGAAGGAGAAGCGCCTGGTCAAGGTGCCCCTGGGCGAGGTGTTCCGCAGCCACTGGAAGCAGATCATCCTCGGCATCTTCTACATGCTGGCCACCTACGGCATCTTCTACACGGTGTCGACCTGGGGCCTCACCTACGGCACCAAGCCGGCCCCGGCCGGCCTCGGCGACGGCGCCGAGGGCGGCGCCTACGGCTTTGTGCACTTCGAGCTGCTTCTGATCGCGACGTGCGTGCTCTTCGGCATCACCACCCTGATCTCGGGCCCGCTGGCCGACAAGGTCGGGCGCCGCAAGTTCCTCATCTGGGTGACGATCGCGATCATCGTGTTCGGCATGGTGTTCCAGCCGCTCTGGTCGGGCGGCATCGTCGGCACCACGCTATGGCTCGCCATCGGCTTCACGCTCATGGGCCTGACGTTCGGACCGCAGGCCGCCCTGCTGCCGGAGCTGTTCCCGACCAACGTGCGCTACACGGGTTCGGGCATCGCCTACAACATCTCGTCGATCCTCGGCGCGGCCATCACGCCCTTCGTCGCGACCGCCCTGGTCGCGGCCACGGCGGGCCAGTCGTGGCTCGTCGGTCTCTACCTGGCCGGCCTGGGCGTGCTCACGCTCATCGCGCTGTTCCTGGGCACGGAGACCAAGGACGTCGACATCGAGCACTGAGCGCCTCGCTCGCACAGAACAGGATCGCCCCTCCCGCTTCGGCGGGAGGGGCGATCCTCTTCGGTTCTAGAGTCCGTAGCCCTCGAGCAGGCGCAGCCAGAACTCGCTGAGCGCCGGGTACGCGGGCACGGCGTGCCAGAGGCGGTCGAGCGGCACCTCCCCGGCGATCGCGATCGTCGCGGCATGGAGCTGCTCACCCACCCCCGGACCCACCAGGGTCATGCCGACGAGCACGCGACGGTCCTCGTCGATCACCGCGCGCACGGTGCCCTTGTAGTCATCCGCGATCAGCCCCGCGCCCGCGACCCAGCCGAGCTCGTAGTCGACGATCTTCGTGCGCAGGCCCCGCTCCTCGGCCTGCGCCGCGGTGAGGCCCACCGAGGCGACCTCCGGGTCGGTGAAGACGACCTGCGGCACAACGGCGTGATCAGCGGTGGCGACGTGGCGGCCCCAGGGCGCGTCGTCGACGGCCTGGCCCAGCGCCCGCGCCGCGATCACATCGCCCGCCGCGCGCGCTTCGTACTTGCCCTGGTGGGTCAGCAGCACCCGGCCCGCCGCATCGCCCACGACGTAGAGCCAGTCCGCGCCCCGCGCGCGCAGGGTGTCGTCGACGGGGATCAGCCCGTGCTCCCCGATCAGCTCGTCGACGCCGAGATCGCGCAGCCGCGCCTCACGCCCCATGGCCACCACGACCTCGTCGGCGGTGACCGTCTCGTCCTCGAAGCGGAGCGTGACGGATCCGTCAGACTCTCGCGTCACCGAGTCGGGCGACCAGCCCTCACGCACCGTGACGCCCCGCTCGCGCAGCGCGTCGCGCACGGCCTCGCCCGCGAAGGGCTCCAGACCCCTCAGCAGCGGACCGCGCGAGAACAGCGACACCTCGCTGCCGAGGTCGGAGAAGATCGTCGCGCCCTCGACCGCCACCACGCCGCCACCCAGCACGGCCACGCGCGCGGGGATGTGCTCGACCGCCGTCACCTCGCGACTCGTCCAGGGATCCGCCTCGCGCAGGCCGGGGATCGACGGCACCCGGGCGTCGCTGCCGGTCGCGATGACCACCGCGTGCCGTGCGATCAGCTCGATCTCGCCCTCGCCGGTGGCGACGATCACGCGCTTCTCCCCCGCGATCCGCCCCCAGCCGCGCACGAGATCGATCCCGGCCGACTCCAGCCAGCGCACCTGGCCCGAGTCGTCCCAGTGCGCCGTGACGCGGTCGCGCCGCTCGAGAATCGCGGCCGGATCCAATCCGCCGCCCGTCACCCCCTGCACGGCCTGCGCGGCACGCAGCGCCGCCCCCGGCCGCAGGAGCGCTTTGGAAGGCATGCAGGCCCAGTACGAGCACTCGCCTCCGACGAGTTCACCCTCGACGATCACCGCCTTGAGCCCGCCCTTCACCACGCGGTCGGCGACGTTCTCGCCGACCGGTCCCGCTCCGATCACCACCACATCCGTCTCACGCACCGTCATAGCCAGAAGGTAGCGCCGATCCCGGTACCGTGGGGTCATGGAGATCCTGCGTCACGTCGTGCTTCTCGTTCACCTGGTCGGCTTCGCGATCCTGTTCGGCGCGTGGGTCGTCGAGGCGGCCGCGCGCCGCTTCCAGGCCACGCGGCTGATGGACCTCGGCCTGCTCATCGCCTTCGTCGCCGGTGTGGTGCTGTGCGCGCCCTTCGGTCGCGACTACGACTTCAACTGGGCGAAGATCGGCATCAAGCTGGGCATCCTGGTCGTCATCGGCGCGCTCGCCGGCATCAGCCGCTCGCGCGCGAAGAAGAACACGCCCCTTCCGACGTGGACCTTCTGGCTCATCGGCGCCCTGATCCTCGCCAACGCGGCCCTCGCCGTGATCTGGCGCTGACCCGGTACCACCCGCAACGGCCGTCCCGAGGGGGGCGGCCGTTGCTCGTTCAGGCCGCGCCGGCCTTGCGCCGCTCGCGGTAGGCTCGCGCGGCCGTTGCTCGTTCAGGCCGCGCCGGCCTTGCGCCGCTCGCGGTAGGCCTTGGCCTTCACCCGCGCGCCGCAGGTGGCCATCGAGCACCACTCGCGACGGTGTCCGCGTGAGCTGTCCAGGTAGACCTGGGTGCACTCGGGGCGTCCGCACTCGCGCAGCAGCGCCGCCTGGTCGCCGCCGATGATCTCGATCGCCTCGCGAGCCAGCTGCGACAGCCCCTGCGTGGCCGATCCCTCGCGTCGCCACCCCTCCGCCGTCAGCACGGGCTGCGGCGGCGGGGCCGCGGCCGCGGCGTTGACGGCGTCGACCGCGGGCGCGGGCAGCTCGTGGTCGTTCATCCGCGCCCAGACGAGCGCGTAGATCGCCTCGCGCAGCGCGACGGCCGCTGCGAGATCCGCGGCGCCGGCCGCCGTGCCGCCGGGCAGGAGGCCGGACTCCAGGAACCAGGCATCGAGGTCGGATGCGGCGGCGAGCTTCTCGGTGGGCTCGTCGTTCCGGCGCGCGCGTAGCGTGCCGCAGAAGTCGAGGGCGGGAGTGCCGCAGGGGAACGCGTGAATCACATCACCAGTCTGACAGGTGACATTCACAGGATCAAGAATCGTCACCATCTTGACAGGTGACGCTTAATGCGTCAAAGTCGTCACCAGACAGACCGGTGACGATCCGATCTGCGAACCCACCACAAAGGAAAACCCCCATGGAACTCATGCTCCAGATCGCCGTCCTCCCCGTCGCCGACGTCGATCGCGCCAAGGCCTTCTACGAGGCCATCGGCTTCCGACTGGACGCCGACTTCACCAGCCCTGCGGGCCTGCGCGTTGTGCAGGTCACGCCTCCCGGATCGGCCGCGTCGGTCATCTTCGGCGAGAAGGTGACGAACGCCGTCCCCGGATCGGCCGAGGGCCTGCACCTGATCACCCCCGACATCGAGGGCGCGGTCGCCGAGCTGCGAGAGCGCGGCGCCGAGGTCAGCGACCTCTGGCACGACGCCGACGGCATCTTCCACTGGGCGGGCGAGGCCAACCGCGTCGCCGGCCCCCATCCGGATACGGACAGCTACGGCACGTACGCGTCGTTCGCGGACCCGGATGGCAACCAGTGGACGATCCAGCAGGTCGTCACGAAGTTCCCGGGTCGCTGATCATGACACTTCCCGACGGACCCCAGACCGAGGCCGTGCTGAAGACGCTGCTGATCGATGCGGCCACGGCCCACGGCCGCTACGAAGCCGAGGAACTGGGCGGCGTGTACGACGACGACTGGCCCTCCTGGTACGCCGCGCACATGGCCCAGGCCCTGCGTGACGCCGACCGAGAGATCCGAGGCCGGTCATGACCACGCGCGCGGACCGGGCGGCGGTCGCGGAGTACCTCACGGTGCTGCGCGACGCCGGCCCCGGCCTCGACCGCGCGCAGATCGAGGCGTTCGAGCGGCTCACCCCCGGCCAGCTCGACGTGCTCGCGGTGCACCTGCTCGAGCCCGCGGCGGCGCCGTCGGTCACCCCGGCCGCCGGGCCGCGCGGCAGGATCCGGGAGGCGGTGAGCACCACCCTGCTGCTCGCCGCGGCATTCGGGGTGAGCATCGCCGGCGTGGTCTGGGCGAGCGTGTCCTTCGACCCCCACAGCGATCGCGCCACCTCCATCGCGGAGCAGACCGGCATCGACGTGCTCGAGGGGCTGGACCAGACCTCGTTCGACGCGTGGTGATCGACTCGGAGGCGACCGCCCCCACGGGCGGCCGCCTCCGCCCGTGCGATCAGCCCTTCGCGAGCCCCTCGAGCATCGCGGTCAGGTGCCGCCGCAGCGCCGGGCCGAAGTCGAACGCCGCATGGGCAACATCCGGATCCGTGCGGTAGAGCTCGGCGAGCACCGGTCCCGGCGTCGCCATCTGCCACAGGCCGCCGGCGAGCGTGACCGCCGCGCTGATGACGTCGCGCGCACCCTGCGCCCCGAGTGAGGGGATGCCGGTGTGCAGCGCCTCGGCGAGCGCGACCACCTGCGCGAGTACGGTCAGCTTGAAACGGCGCACTCCCTCGGCGGAGACATTGCGCTCGAGGCTCAGCGCCGTGTGCGCGAGCAGGTCGCAGAAGAACGGGCGCGCGGCGAGCGAGTCCGCCAGCAGACGGCCAGCCGCCGCGGGCGTGCGCGCCTCGCGCAGCCCCGGCGAGACCTCCGCACCCCACGCGACCCAGTCGTCGGCGGCAAGACGCAGGAAGATCTCCTCGCGCGTCTCGAAGTACCGCAGCAGCGCCGACTTGTGCATGCCGATCTCGGCGGCGATGCCCGTGAGCGTGACGGCGAGCACACCGTCTCGCTCGCCGAGGACGCGCGCGGCGTCGAGGATCGCGCTCTCCCGCGCGCGCTTCGCCTCGTCGCTCCGAGCTCGCTGCGATGTGCTCATGCCGAGAGTTTAACGCAACGGAGTTGCATTACTAACGCAACCGTGTTTTATTAACTTCATGACTACACAGACCTGGTTCGTCACCGGCTCCTCGCGCGGCCTCGGCGAGAGCATCGCTCGCGCCGCCCTCGCCGCGGGCCACCACGTCGCCGCCACCGCTCGGCGGCCCGAGCAGCTCGCCGGGCTCACCGCGGAGTTCGGCGATCGTGTGCTCCCCCTCGCCCTCGACGTGACCGATCTCGCACAGGCCGAGGCGGCGCTCGCGGCGACGACGGCGCGCTTCGGGCGCATCGACGTCGTCGTCAACAACGCCGGCTACGCCAACCTGGCGCCGATCGAGACCGCGGACGTCGCCGACTTCCGCGCGCAGTTCGAGACCAACTTCTGGGGCGTCTACAACGTCTCGCGCGCGGCCCTGCCGATCCTGCGCGCACAGCAGGGCGGGCTGCTCGTGCAGATCTCGTCGGTCGGCGGACGCGTCGGCGGATCGCCCGGGCTCGGCAGCTACCAGGCCGCGAAGTTCGCGGTCGACGGCTTCAGCCGCGTGCTCCGCGCGGAGGTCGCGCCGTTCGGCGTGAAGGTGCTCGTGGTGGAGCCGAGCGGCTTCCGCACCGACTGGGCGGGATCCTCCATGGAGGTGGAGGCCGTGCCCGAGGCCTACGCGACCACGGTCGGCGCGCGCGCCGAATCGCTGCGCGCGGGCCAGATCAGCCCCGGCGTCCCCGAGCGCGCGGGAGAGATCATCGTGCGCGTGGCCCAGCTCGACGAGCTGCCCGAGCACCTCCCTCTCGGGGTCGTCTCGTCCGAGTGGGGCGCATCCGACGGCGAACGGCTGGTCGCCGAGTCGCGCGCCTGGGCCGCGGTCAGCCGCTCGGCCGACGAGGGCGAGCCCTACCCCGCCGAGCTTCCCGTCTGATCCGAGAGGGCCAGGCCCCCGGCCCGCCGCTCAGACCAGCGGCGTGCCGTGGGTGTGGAACGTCTCGATCGTCTTCATGCCCCAGGCCTGACCCTTCTTGCGCTCCGCCTGCGACCACTCGACCACGGGCTGATCCGGATCGAGAAGCAGGCGAGCGCCGGCGTTGGCGAACTCGATGCGGTTGCCGCCGGGCTCCCAGACGTAGAGGAAGAAGGTCTGGTTGATGGCGTGCTTGTGGGGTCCCGACTCGATGTGGATGCCGTTCTCGAGGAAGATGTCCGCCGCCTTGAGGATGTCCTCGCGGGTGTCCGGGGCGAAGGCGATGTGGTGCAGACGGTTGCCGTGCTTGGTCCAGTCGTCGCTGTAGACCACGTCGTAGGACTTCAGCGAGAAGTGGAACCACCACGCCGCGAACTTCCCGTCGTCGTTGCGGATGCGCTCCGACTCGCGCATGCCGAGCGCCTTCGCGAGGAACTCGCCGTTCGCCTCGACGTCCTTCGCGAGGTAGTTGATGTGATCGATGCGGCGCGCATTGACCCCGTGGCCCGGGAAGCGCGAGGCCTGGTTCTTCAGCGCGGGCCTGTCATCGGTCGCCACGTATCGCTCGGTCTCGTAGTAGATCGCCATCTCGTGGCCGTCGGGGTCGTGGAAGCGGAACGTCGGACCGGTGCCGACCTCGCCGTCCACCCAGCCGTCACCGAGCCCCCTCTCTTCGATCGCCGCGACGCGGCGCTCGAGCGCCTCCTGACTGATGGCGCGGAACGAGGTGCGGCCGACGCCCGCCTGCTCTCGAGCCGTCAGCTTGATCGTGTACAGCTCGTAGTCGTCCCATGTGCGCAGATACACGGAGTCGCCCGCCTCGGCCACAACGCGCATGGCCAGCAGGTCCTCGAAGAACCAGCGGCTCTTGTCGAACTCGGGCGTGAACAGCTCGACGTTCGCGAGGTGCGCGACGTCGAAGGCGGTGGGATGGGTCATGGCGGTCCTCTCTGACTGCGTGACTACGGGCGGGGGCGCGGGAAGACCACGCCGTCGAAGATGAGGCGCGCGGTGCGCAGGGCGGCGGATCGGGTCACGGTCGCGCCGGATCCGGATCCCTCCAGCGCGACATCCACGTCGAAATGCCCCGTGGGGTGCTCGACCACGAAAGGATCGCCGGGCGAAGGGGCCGCCACGAGGTCGCGTGCCACCGATCCCTCCACCAGCGCACCCGCGGCGACCGACAGCGCACCCAGCACGCCGATCGACGAGTGCACGCGCTTCGGGATGAAGCTGCGCGTGGTGAGCGCGCCGCCGCGGCGGGGCGCGCTCAGGATCACCATCTTGGGGATCGATGCGCCGGTCACGTCTCCGAGCCCCATCTGCCGTGCTGCCGCGATCCTGATCCGCTCGACGCGCGCCGCGACCGCGTCGTCGGCCTCGAGCTCGGCGGGCGACTCGTCGCCCGCGATGCCGAGGTCGGTCGCGCGCAGCAGCACCGTGGGCATGCCGTTGTCGACACAGGTCACCTCGATGCCATCGACCTCGTCCAGCACCGATCCCGTCGGGAACAGGGCGCCGGCGGTGGATCCTGCCGTGCCCTCGAAATCGAGGGTGATGGCGCCCGCCGTCCCGGGCACGCCGTCGATCGCCAGGTCGCCGTCGTAGTCGACCTCTCCCCCGGGGGTGGCGAACGACGCCGTCGCGAGGCTGCCCGTGTTGAGCATGCGGATGCGCACGCGCGTGCGATCCGGCCCGGCCTCCACGAGGCCGCGCTCGACCGCGAACGGGCCGACCGCCGCCAGGATGTTGCCGCAGTTCTGGCGGTCGGTGACGAAGGCCTCGTCGACGCCGAGCTGCAGGAAGAGGTAGTCGACATCGGCATCGGGGTCCGGCGAGGGCGAGATCACGGCGACCTTCGAGGTGAGAGGATGCGCGCCCCCGAGCCCGTCGATCTGGCGCGGATCAGGCGTGCCCATGATGCGCAGCAGCAGGTCGTCCCGAGCGGCCGGATCGGCGGGCAGGTCGGAGGCGAGGAACATCGCGCCCTTCGACGTGCCGCCGCGCATCAGCACGCAGGGGATCCCCCTAGCCACGATCGGCCTGACGCACGTATCGGATGCCGAGCTCGTCGAGCAGCGGGCGCAGTCCCTTGCGGTCGAGGCTGAGCTGGCCGGACGCATACGCGGCGCGGTCGGCCTCCTCCTTGGCCACGCGCGCCTCGGCCGCGGCGAGCGCGTGCGCCGCCGTTTCGCGCGGCACAACGACCACACCGTCGTCGTCGGCGATCACCACGTCGCCCGGGTTCACGAGCGCGCCGTCGAGGATGACCGGCACCCCGACGGACCCGGCAGTCGCCTTGACCGTGCCCTGCGCGTGCACGCCGTTCGACCAGACGGGGAATCCCATCTCTCGCAGATCCTGCGTATCGCGCACGCCGGTCGCGGTGACGAGGGCCCGCACACCCCGGGCCTTCAGCGCGGTGGCGAACAGGTCGCCGAAGGCGCCGTCCGTGGTGGGCGAGGTGGTCGCCACCACCAGCACGTCGCCGGGGCGGCACTGCTCGATCGCCACGTGGATCATGAGGTTGTCGCCCGGCCAGCTCAAGACCGTCACCGCGGTCCCCGCCACCCGCACACCCTGCTGGATGGGCCGGATCGACCCGCCGACGAGGCCTGTACGTCCCATCGCCTCGTGCACGGTGGCGACGCCGTGCGCCGCCAGCGCGTCGACGACCGCGGCGTCCGCGCGCGCGATGTCGGTGACGACGATGCCCAGCTCGCTCATGTGTCTCCCGGATCCGGATCGGTCGGTCGGTCGGCTCAGTCCAGCACCGACGTGACCTGCGGGTAGTGGCGCATGTACGCCTCGCCCATGGTCTCGTGTGGCAGGCCGAGGTTGGGCCCGGCGTTGCGCCTGACCTGCACGCCGCGGCGCCCGGCGAGGTCGGTGTAGTACTCCCACATGTGCTTCTGGGCGGGCAGGCACTCCATGGCGGCCTTCTTGCGCGCGAAGGCCGCCGTGATGTCGAGCAGCACGTTGGGCTTGAAGTCGCACTGCTCGGGCTGGTGCGGCTCGAAGAAGAACACGGGCGGGGCGCCGATGATCTCGTCGCTGCTCGGGTAGGTGCCGTCGGAGTTCGCCACCCCGATGGCCTGGGCGAGCACACGCGCCTGCAGCGCCATGCGCGCGGCGGCCGGGTGGTCGCCGTTGTAGGGGTCGACGAGGGGGTGGGTGAGCACAACCGTCGGCTGCACGCGACGCATGACATCGACCAGCTTGGCGACCGCCTCCTGGCTCTCCACCAGCGGGTAATCGCCGAGGTCGAGGAACTCGATGTCCGAGCCGAGCGCGGCCGCCGCAGCCTCGGCCTCGGCTCGACGGATCGCCTTGATCTCGTCGAGCGACTTGCCGGCCAGCCACTGCGAGGCCGACTCGCCGCGCTCGCCGTACGAGAGGCAGACGACCGTGGCCCGCTCCCCGCGCATCGCTGCCGCGGCGATCGCTCCGCCCGCGCGCCAGACGAAGTCTCCCGCGTGGGCGCTGACGACGAGGAGCGAGGGATCTGCCATGCGGCCAGTGAACCAGGCGTGGACCTTGATTGTCAACAATCCTGGCGACGGTATGGGTGAAGATTTTTACCTATCTCCGTAGATATCGAGACCGGATCCGTGCGATCCTGCCCAGCGACGACGCTGTCCGATCCGGAGGTCAATCAATGGCGAAGAACCTGCAGGAGCTGCTCGATGAGCGCGGAGACACCGTGGGGATGCTGCGCGACTCGCGTGTGGGCACCTACATCTACCCCGTTGTGCCGAGCGAGTTCACCAACTGGCGGCGCGAGCAGAAGGCCTGGCGCGAGACCGCGGTGCTCTACGACCAGACCCACCACATGGTCAACTTCTTCCTCTCGGGCCCCGACGCCCTGAAGCTGCTGCGCGACACGGGCATCAACTCGTTCGAGAACTTCCCCGTCGACACGGCCAAGCAGTTCGTCCCGGTCGCCTCCAACGGCGGCGTGATCGGCGACGGCATCCTGTTCCATCTGGCCGATCTCGAGTACGTCTACGTGGGCCGCGCGCCCGTGGCGAACTGGCTGCGATTCCACGCCGAGACCGGCGGCTACGACGTCGAGTTCCGCTATGACGACCGCTCCCCCTCCCGGCCCTACGGCCAGGCCGTGCACCGCGAGTGCTGGCGCTTCCAGATCCAGGGGCCGCGCGCGTGGGACATCATCGAGAAGCTCCACGGCGGACCGCTCGAGAAGGTGCGGTTCTTCCACATGGGACACCTCGAGATCGCGGGACGCCGGGTGCGCACCCTGCGCCACGGCATGGCGGGCGCCCCGGGCCTCGAGCTCTGGGGTCCCTACGAGGACCACGGTGCCATCCGCGACGCGATCCTCGAGGCCGGCGCCGAGTTCGGCATCGAGCCGTGCGGATCGCGCGCGTACTCGTCGAACACGCTGGAGTCGGGCTGGATCCCCTCTCCCCTCCCCGCCATCTATTCGAGCGAGGCCGAGCGCGCCTACCGCGAGTGGCTGCCCGCGACCAGCTACGAGGCGACGGGCGCGGTGGCCGGGTCCTTCGTGTCCTCCGACATCGAGGACTACTACCTGAACCCCTGGGAGCTGGGCTACGGATCCTTCGTGAAGTTCGATCACGACTTCATCGGCCGCGACGCCCTCGAGAAGGTGGACCCCGCCACCCAGCGCCGCAAGGTCACACTCGCGTGGAACGACGAGGATCTGGCGAAGATCCTGACGAGCGTCATCGACCGCGAGGGCCCCGGCTACCAGTTCTTCGACCTGCCCAACGCGAATTACGGGTCGTCGAACTTCGACGCCATCATCGACGCCGACGGCAACGACGTGGGTCTGTCGCTCTTCACGGGCGTGACAGCGAACGAGAAGCGGGGCCTGTCGCTCGCGACCGTCGACGCGGATGTCCCCGAGGGCGCCGAGGTGCGCGTCATCTGGGGCGAGCCGGACGGCGGATCCGGGAAGACCACGGTCGAGCCGCACGAGCAGATCGCGGTGCGGGCGATCGTGAGCCCGGCCCCGTACGCCACGGTCGCGCGCGAGACCTATCACCAGGGCTGGCGGACTACCGCTGCTCGCTGATCCGCTGCAGCCAGGTGCGCGTCGCGTGGGTCATGTCGGAGGGAGTGCCGAGCTCCTCCAGCATGGCCAGCGCGGCGCGCATCTCGTGCTCGCGGCGCGCGGCGTGCCGGTAGGTGCCGGGCACCATGCGCTGGATGGTGTCATAGCCCGTCGCACCGAGCTCGGCTCGCAGCTGACCACGCAGCCACTCCTCCGAGCCCATCGCGCGAGCGGCCTCGAGGTTCTCGATGACGAGGGCGGCCATCCCCTTCATAAACACCGACCGCAGCAGCTTCAGCCGGGCGGCGTCCCCGATGCCGCCCGGCGCGATATCGACGGGTGCACCGTAGGGGCGCATCACCTCGGCGAACGCCTCGGCTCCCTCGCCGCTCGCGAGCAGAGGGGTGCGGAGACCGGCGCGGGCCACGGGCGCGAGCACCGCGACATCGGCGATGCGGATCGCGGCCGCATGGGCCACGCGCGCGACGTCGCGCTTCACCTCGGGCGAGGAGGTGTTGAGGTCGGCCAGCAGCGCGCCGGCGGGCAGATGAACGACCGCGGCCTCGGCCGCCTCGACGGCGGCCCGGGCCCCGACGAGGCTGAGCACGAGCTCGGCATCCCGCATCGCATCCTCGAGGCGCTCGACCTGTCCCGCATCCTCGCGCACGACCCAGGGATCGAAGCCCGTCACCGGGGCGCCCGCCGCGCTCAGTGCTCGCGCATAGAGGGTCCCGGCCTCCCCGAGGCCCAGCACGGCGATGCGAGTCATGGGCGCCACTCTAGCCAGATCACCAACAGGATTGTTGACAATTTCGCTCGCGATTCGTACGCTTCCGGAAACGGAGCATCGGCGCTCCCCGCCGGCGGTCGCCCGAAGACCGGAGGGCGCGCCGATTCCGTCGACCGACCGACGCACGGAAGACTGGGGCGATGGCCGCACGACTGACCCTGCAGGATGTGAACCTCCGCTTCGGCGGGGTCACCGTCCTCCACGATGTGGGCTTCACGGTGGAACCCGGCGAGATCCTCGGACTCGTGGGCCCCAACGGAGCCGGCAAGACCTCGCTCTTCAACTGCATCAGCGGGCACTACCGTCCCACCGCGGGCACCATCACGATCGATGACTCCGTCGTCAGCGGTCTCGCCCCCTCGCGTCTGGCCGCGCACGGACTGGCCCGCACCTTCCAGCACCCCGCACTGCAGCTGCACGCGACGGTGCTCGAGAACGTGCTGCTCGGGGCGCACACGCGCCTTCCGGGAGGCCCCGCGGCATGGGCACTCCGCCTGCCGCCCACGGGACGCCGCGAGCGCGAACTGCGTGCCGAGGCGCTCGAGCTGCTCGAGTCGCAGGGCCTCGGGTGGGCCGCCGGACTCGCCGCCGACGAGCTCTCGCACGGACTGCACAAGAGCATCGAGCTCTGTCGCGCGCTCCTCATGCGCCCCGCCCTGCTGCTGCTCGACGAGCCCGCCGCGGGACTCTCGCACGGCGAGGTCGAGCACTTCATCGAGACCGTGAAGGGACTGCGCGACGAGGCGGACGTCACCGTCGTCATCGTCGAGCACCACATGGGGCTGATCTCGGCAGTCACCGACCGTGTCGTTGTGCTCGACCACGGCTCGAAGCTCATGGAGGGCACCGCCGCCGAGGCGCAGGCCGACCCGCGCGTCATCGAGGCGTACATCGGAAAGGATGCCGCCGATGACGCTGCTTGAGCTGAAGGACGTCACCGCGGCGTACGGGCGCGTGCAGGTGCTCGAGGGCGTCTCGCTCTCGGTGCCCGAGGGCGGGGCCGTCGGCATCCTCGGCGCGAACGGCGCGGGCAAGACCACCACGCTGCGCGCGATCAGCGGCGTCGTGCGCACGGGCGGCTCGATCGTCTTCGACGGTCAGGACATCCGCGGTCTGCGCCCCGACCAGGTGGCCGCACGCGGGATCGCCCACGTGCCGGAGGGCCGCGGCACGCTGCCGAACCTGACGGTGCGCGAGAACCTCCAGGTCGGGGCCTACCTGCGCAAGGATCGCCGCGCCATCGCCGGCGACATCGACTACCTGCTCGACCTGTTCCCGAATCTCGCCGCGCGCATCTCGCACAACGCGTCCGCGATGTCGGGTGGCGAGCAGCAGATGCTCGCGATCGCGCGCGCGTTTATGGCCGCTCCCCGCCTGCTCATCCTGGACGAGCCCTCCCTGGGGCTCGCGCCCAGCACGGCCAAGAGCGTCTACGCGGCGATCCGCCGCCTGCGCGAGGAGTCGGGCATCGCGATGCTCGTCGTCGAGCAGAACGCCCACCTCGCCTTCTCCATCGTCGACACCGCCACGGTGCTCGAGACCGGCCGGAGCGTGCTGACGGGAACGTCGGCCGAGCTCAAGGGCCGCGACGAGATCCGCCGCGCCTACCTGGGAGGCTGACGTGGGCACCTTCATCCAACTCGTCGTCGACGGCCTCGCCACCGGATCCGTCTACGGTGCGATCGCCCTCGCCATCGTGCTCGTGAACCAGTCCACCGGCATGATCAACTTCGCCCAGGGCGGCATGGCCGTGCTCTCCGCCTACTTCGCCTACACGCTGCTGGGCCTCGGGCTTCCGCTGATCCTCGCGATCCTCGGTTCGGTCGTGGTGTCCTTCGTGCTCGGAGCCCTGATCGAACGGTTCCTGATGCGCCGATTCGAGGGCGGAGATCCGGACACCGCCGTGGTGGTCACGATCGGCCTGCTCACCCTGATCACCGGTGTCGCGGGCTGGATCTGGTCGTACAACAACCTCCAGTTCCCGTCGCTGTTCCCCTCGGCGTCGTTCTCCGTGCTCGGCGCGGCGGTCAGCTGGCGCTCCCTCGGCACCTTCCTCGTCATCGCGGCGATCATGGTCGGCTTGCAGCTGCTGTTCCAGAAGACCAAGGTGGGCCTCGCGCTGCGCGCCGTGGCAGACAACCCGAAGTCATCGGCCTACTCCGGCCTGCCCGTGGGGCGTCTGCTGATGATCGGATGGGGCCTGGCCGCCGCGCTCGGAGCCGTCGCGGGCGCGCTGGTGGCTCCCAAGCTCTCGCTCACCCCCGGCATGCTCGACGGCCCCCTCACCTACGCGCTGGCGGCGGTCATCCTGGGCGGCCTGACCAGCCCGATCGGCGTCGTCGTCGCCGCGTGGCTGATCGGCGTGCTCGAGAACCTGGCCGCCGTGTACGTGCCGTTCATCGGCAATGACCTGAAGATCGCCGTGCCGTTCGTGCTGCTGTTCGTCGTGCTCCTGGTGCGGCCGCAGGGTCTGTTCGGCCGCAAGACAGTGGTGCGTGTGTGATGCAGAAGATCAAGCAGCTCTGGAGCAACCGCTGGGTGCGTCTCGGCGTCGCGGCGCTGGTCGTTGTGGCCCTGGTGCTCGCGCCGTGGAACCTCGACCCCGCCACCAATCAGGCGCTGGCCCGCATCGGCGTCTTCGCCGTCGCGGTGCTCGGCCTGAACGTGATCATGGGCTACACCGGTCAGGTGTCGCTCGGCCAGATCTTCTTCCTCGGTCTGGGCGCCTACGTCACCGCGTACGGAGTGAACCAGGACTGGAACGTTGTGCTGGTCTTCGTGCTGGCCGTCGTCATCCCCGGTCTCGCCGGTTTCGTCGTGGCGCTGGCGGCCGCCCGTCTGGGCGGACTCGCCATCGCGATGGTGACGATCGCACTGCCGATCATCGGCGTGCCGCTCGCCAAGCGCCTCTCCGAGTTCACGGGCGGTTCGCAGGGCACCTCGGCCCGCTTCACGAGCGCCCCGGACTGGTTCGGATCCGACCTCGACGACATCTGGCAGTACTACATCGTGCTCGCCATCGCCGCCGCGGTCTTCGTGCTCGTGTTCAACCTGGTGCGCGGCAAGTTCGGCCGTGCACTCGCCATCGTCAAGGAGAACGAGGCCGTCGCCTCCTCGATGGGTATCTCCCCCTACCGTCACAAGGTGATGGCGTTCACGATCGCCGCGATGATCGGCGGCATCAGCGGCTTCCTCTACATGGTGGTCGTGCAGTACACGTCGCCCGAGACGCTGGCCTTCCACCACTCCATCAGCCTGCTCGCCTCGATGGTCATCGGCGGTGCCGGGTCGATCGCCGGATCCCTCATCGGCGGCGCGTACTACGTGCTCGTGCCGAACGTCACCAACGAGATCAACCCCACGCTCACGGCCCTGATCCAGGGCTTCATCCTGCTCGTTGTGCTGTTCGTCCTGCCGGGCGGCATCGCCAGCCTGCCGCGCACGATCCGGCGCCTGCTGCGTCGCAACAGCGCGGGACCGGATCGCACGGCGCAGACCCCGGGGCGCAGCACGGCGACCGGCACCCTCAAGACCCACTGATCCGTCCCCACCCACCGCAGTACCGACCCAGGAGGTCAGCATGATCATCCGCAGCACGTCGATGAAGACCATGGGCGTTGTGGCCCTCGGCTCCATCGTGGCCCTGACGCTCGCGGGCTGCGCCCGCGGCGGCGACGCCGGCAACGGCGACGACACCGGCGGCGAATCGGCCCCCGCCGCGAGCCCCGGCATCACCGACGACGCGATCACGCTCGGCGTCACCACGCCGCTCTCGGGCGCGACCGCGGGCCCCGGCAACTGCACGGTCGCGGGCCTCGTGGCCTACTTCGGCCAGGCGGGCCCCATCGAGTTCGGCGACGGCAAGACCCGTGAGGTCAAGGTCGAGGCCTTCGACGACGCATATGACCCGCAGAAGGCCCTGTCGAACTTCCAGCAGAACCAGGCGAACGTCTTCGCGTTCACCGCGGGACTCGGCACGCCGACCAACCGCGCGTACCGTGAGGCGGCCATCGAGGAGGAGGTGCCGCAGGCGCTGGTCATGACCGGCGACCCGCTCTTCTCCGATCGGGACGAGAGCCCGTGGCAGCTCGGCTTCGTGCCGATCTATCAGAACGAGGGCGCGGCGTTCGGCGAGCTGCTGGCGGAGTCGGGCGAGGACCACAAGGTCGCGATCCTCTTCCAGAACGACGACTACGGCAAGGGCTACGTCGAGGGGTTCAAGGAGGCCATCGAGGGCGCTTCGAACATCGAGGTCGTCAAGGAGCTCTCCTACGAGGCCACCGACACGTCGGTCGACGCGCAGCTGACCGAGCTGTCCGCGTCGGGCGCCGATGTCTTCTTCAACGCGATGTCCATCACGCCGCTCGCGATCGCCTCCATCGAGAAGGCGCGCGAGCTGTCGTGGACCCCGAGCTGGTTCCTGCCCTCCAACACCTCGAGCCCCGGCGCGATCCTCACGCCGGCCGCCGCGAACCCGGAGGACGGCTTCTACTCGGTGTCGTTCGCCAAGGCGCCGCAGAGCCCGGCGTTCGCCGAGGACGAGGACGTCAAGGGCTTCCTCGCCGCGCTCGAGGAGTTCTCGGGCGACTACACGACCAAGCCCGACTTCCCGCACTGCATGTGGAGCTACATGGTCGGAGCCACGCTCGAGAAGACCTTCAAGAGCATGACGGAGCCGACCCGCGAGAACTTCATGGAGTCGCTCACCGACATCTCGGGCTTCACCGCTCCGCTGATGCTCGAGGGCACCTCCATCGACACCACGCAGGAGGGCCAGCCCGCGGTCGCCGCGGTCGTTGTGCAGCGCTTCAACGGCAAGGGCTACGAGAACGCCGACACGTTCGAGTGAGCTCGCACGTTCACGTGAGCACTCGCACGTTTCTGTGAGCTCTCGCGCGTTCGAGTGAGCTCTCGGCGAAGGGGCTCGGCGTCAGCCGGGCCCCTTCGTCACGCCCGCAGCTCGCCCAGCACGTCGATGATCCCCTGGAGGTGCGTGCGGGTCGCGGCCGCGGCCGCGTCGGCATCGCGGGCGAGCACCGCGTCGATGATCGCGATGTGCTCGGGAGCCGACTGGGCGATGCGGCCCGGCTGGTAAGCCAGGCGGAACTGGTGCCGCGCCGACTGGGCGAGCAGGCGCTCGAGCAGCTGGGTCGCGGTGATATGGCCCGAGAGCTCGCGCAGGCGACGATCCATCTCCTGGTTCAGGGCCGAGTAGCCCACGAGGTCTCCCGCGCCGACCGCCGCCTCGATCCGCGCGCGCAGCTCCGTCAGCTCGGCGGCGTCCTCGTCGGTGAGGTGCTCGGCGGCCTTGCGCGCGCAGAGCTCCTCGAGGCCCATCCGCACCTCGACGATCTCGATGGCCTCATCGACGCTGATCGCGCGCACGCGCGCGCCGCGGTTCGGAAGGCGTTCGACCAGACCCTCCCCGGCGAGCTCGAGCAGCGCGGTCCGCACCGACGCACGGCTCGCATCGAACCGATCCGAGAGGTCCGCCTCGATCAGACGCTGATGCGGTGCGAAGTCGCTGCGCAGGATCGCGTCGCGGATGCGGGCGGTCAGATCCTGCTGATCGGTCTTCACGTCGGTCATTGCCACATTCTCGTGGATCGGTCTCGCATTGTCGAAGATCCTGTCGACAGAACTCGGCCGCCAGGACGGTGACGGCAGCCCGCCCCCGCGCGGAGGATGACCGCATGCCTCACACTCATCTCGGACGTCGATGGATCGCCCTCGGAGCGACGCTCCTGCTCGGCCTCGCGGGCGGGGCGCTCGCCGGCCCCGCCTACGCCGGGCCTGCCTACGGCGGCCCTGCGCACGCCGGACCCCGTGCGACGGAGAAGACCCCCACGGCGACGGGGTACGGCGGGGCGGTGAGCTCGGTGGATCCGGATGCGTCCGCCGCCGCCATCGAGGTGCTGCGCAAGGGCGGCACCGCGGCCGATGCCGCCGTGGCGGCCGCGGCGACGCTCGGCGTCACCGAGCCGTACAGCGCCGGCATCGGCGGAGGCGGGTACTTCGTCTACTACGACGCGTCGACGGGCTCGGTGGGCACGATCGACGGCCGTGAGACGGCGCCGGCGGCCATGCCGCGCGACGCGTTCATCGATCCGGCCACGGGCGCGCCGTACCGGTTCACCCCCGAACTGGTCACGAGCGGCGTCTCCGTGGGCGTCCCCGGCACTCCCGCCACCTGGGAGCGCGCTCTCGAGCGGTGGGGCACCCTCAGTCTCCGCGAGGCCCTGAAGCCCGCCATCAAGGTCGCCACTCGCGGGTTCGTCGTCGACGAGACGTTCCGCC
Organism: Microbacterium stercoris; assembly: GCF_017592545.1. Lineage (GTDB taxonomy): Bacteria > Actinomycetota > Actinomycetes > Actinomycetales > Microbacteriaceae > Microbacterium > Microbacterium stercoris. Next base: position 89,136 of record NZ_JAGFOA010000007.1, on the reverse strand, counting down.
AGCAGACGCTCGACAACCGCGTGCGCTTCGAGGCGTTCACCTCGACGCGCGAGCTGTTCCTTCCGGGCGGCGACGCGCCGGCCGTCGGCAGCGTGTTCCGCAACCACGACCTCGCCGCCACCTACCGCCTGCTCGCCCAGCATGGCGCCGAGGCCTTCTACACGGGCGACCTCGCCGACGAGATCGCCGCCGCCGTGCAGGCGCCGCCCGTGAGCCCCGACACCACGCTGCCGGTGCCCGTCGGCCACCTCACGTCCGACGACCTGGCCGCCTACGTCGCGCTCGATCAGGATCCGACCCATGTCGCCTATCGCGACCTCGACGTGTACGGGATGGCTCCGTCATCGAGCGGCGGCACCACGGTCGGCGAGGCGCTGAACATCCTGCAGACCTTCGACCTCTCGGCCATGAGCACCCCCGACGCGCTGCACCACTATCTCGAGGCCAGCGCGCTGGCGTTCGCGGATCGCGGCGCGTACGTCGGTGATCCGGCGTTCGTCGACGTGCCCACGGCGGCCCTGACCGATCCGGCGTTCGGCGCCGAGAGGGCCTGCGCGATCGACCCGCTGCACGCGTCGGCCAAGCCGGTGCCCGCGGGCGACATCGCGTCGTATGACGGGGTGTGTCCCGCCGAAGCCGCGGTCGAGACATCCGACACCGACACCGAGAACGTCTCGACCACGAACCTCACGGTCGCCGACCGGTGGGGCGACGTCGCCGAGTACACGCTCACGATCGAGCAGACGGGCGGATCCGGCATCACGGTGCCCGGCCGCGGGTTCCTGCTCAACAACGAGCTGACCGACTTCTCGACGGTGTACAACGCGGACGACCCCAACCGCATCGAGCCCGGCAAGCGACCGCGCTCGTCGATGTCGCCCACGATCGTGCTGAAGGATGGCGAACCGTTCCTCGCCCTCGGCTCGCCGGGAGGATCGACGATCATCACGACCGTGCTGCAGACGCTTGTGAACCGCATCGACCTCGGCATGACGCTGCCCGAGGCGCTCGCCGCTCCCCGCGCCTCGCAGCGCAACACCGCGTCGGTCACGGCCGAGCCCGAGTTCCTCACCGCGCACGGCGCGCCCTTGCAGGCCCTCGGCCACACGCTCGTGCCCTCGGGCGACGCGTTCACGTCGGCGGCGGAGATCGGCGCGGCCACGGCGATCGAGTTCGGACCCGACGGGCGGATGACCGCCGCGGCCGAGCCCGTGCGGCGCGGGGGCGGCTCGGCGATGGTGCTGACGCCGGCGGACTGATCCCGCTCGGGGATCGGCCATGCCGCTCCGGCGCGCAGCGGCGGGATCCCGCTCGGCGACGCTCCCGATCGATCTGCCATTGCTCCCGGCGGGCCGCGGGCTCAGACTGAACGCATACCCGACTCGCGCCCGCGAATCTCGCACAGACGCGAATCTCGCACAGACGCGAATCTCGCACAGAGAGGTGAGTGATCCCATGACCGATACCCAGGAGGCCGTCGTCAGCACGGATGCTGCGGAGGGAGCGGCCTCGGACACCGAGACCGGCTCGCCCGACGGCCAGGCAGCCGTGCGCACCGGCCTGTTCATCGGAGGCGAGGAGCGCTTCACCCCCGAGGTCGTGCGCATCGCCGACCCCGGCAAGCCCGGCAGGATCGTCGGCGAGGCCGCCTCGGCCTCTCCCGAGGACGTCGCGCACGCCGTGGCCGCCGCGAAGGCCGCCTTCACCGGCTGGTCGACGCTGACCGCACAGGAGCGCGCCGCACACATGGCCGAGGCCATCGCCGGCATCGCCGACCTGCGCGACGAGGACGCCGCGATCCTGTCGCAGGAGAACGGGAAGATCCGGATGGAGGGCTGGATCGACGCCCTCGTCTTCGAGATCCGCTGGAACCTCGCGCTCGCCGTGGCCGACCAGGTGGACGCGGTCTCCATGCTCGAGCCGGCGCCGGGGCTGCCGGTGACGACGAAGGTCGCGCACTCTCCGCTGGGCGTGGTGACGATCATCGTGCCCTTCAACTGGCCGATCGCGATCCTGGGCGCGGCGCTCCCCTACGCGCTCATCGCCGGCAACACGGTGATCGTGAAGCCCCCGATGTCGGCCCCGCTCGCCACGGCGCGCGTGGTGCAGCGCGTGGCCGAGAAGCTGCCCGCCGGCGTGCTCAACGTGGTCACAGGCAAGGACGAGAACATGTCCGGCCTCATCCAGAACACCGACGTCGCGAAGGTGTCGTTCACCGGATCGGTGAACGGCGGCAAGCGGATGATGGAGATGGCGTCGAAGACGCTCACCCGCGTCACGCTCGAGCTGGGTGGCAACGATGCGGCCGTCATCGCGGAGGATGCGGAGCTGAGCGACGCGCACCTCGACCGGCTCTTCGGCGCGATCTACGACACCACCGGTCAGATCTGCATGAACGCGAAGCGCGTCTACGTGCACCGCTCGCGCCTGGACGAGCTCGTGGCCGGGCTCGACGCGCGCCTGCAGAAGGTCGTGCTGGGTTACGGCCTCGACGCGGGCACAACGATGGGCCCCCTGCATCAGGGCGCGCAGAAGGCGTTCGTCGACGAGCTGATCCAGGAGGCGAAGGACTCGGGCGCCGAGGTGCGCGAGTACGGCGAGCTGCCGGACGGCGAGCTCGCGGGCGGCAACTTCGTGCGCCCGGCGCTGGTGATCGATCCGGATCCGTCGTTGCGCGTCGTCACGATGGAGCAGTTCGGACCGGTCATCCCGATCCTGCCCTTCGACGACGAGGAGCAGGCGATCGCCGCCGCGAACGACACGTGGGCGGGGCTCGGCGGATCGGTCTGGACGTCCAGCCCCGAGACCGCGCAGCGCATCGGCGCACGGCTTCACTGCGGCTACGTGTGGATCAACGACCACGGCGCCAACCGACTCGACCTGCGCGCTCCCTTCGGAGGCGTGAAGCAGTCGGGCATGGGTCGCGAGCAGGGCATCGAGGGTGTGCGTGATTTCCAGGACACCCACTCCATCGCCACGCTCGACGAGGCAGCCTTGGCAGCCATGGCGCACTGACCCTGCGCGGTACAGCCCGAGGGGCGAGCGGATCTGATCCGCTCGCCCCTCGGCGCGTGCGCGTGCGCCTGTCGAGGTCAGAAGGGAGCTGGATCCGGTGCGGGCGCGGGTGTGGTGGTGGGGACGACCACGTGGGGTGGATTGTCGTTGTAGGTGTAGCCGCAGGGGGTGGTGATGGTGAAGTGGCCGTGGCCATGGTGTCGGAATGTCCAGGGGGCGTGGTGCTTCATCATGTGATGCGCCTCGCAGAGGCAGGCGAGGTTGTGCACGCTGGTGGGTCCACCTGCCGAGTAGGGGACGGTGTGGTCGATGTCGGAGTGCTTGGCCTTTGTGGCGCATCCGGGCAGCCGGCAGGTCTTGTCGCGTGCCAGCAGCAGGCGGCGTTGGGCGGCGGTGGGTGTGTAGTGGTCGACGGTGAGCAGAGCCCCGGTGTCGGGGTGGAGGAAGACGCGTTCCCAGCCGGGGCTGCGGGCGGCGAGCCGGCGGGCGGTATCGGGATCGATGGGACCGTAACCGTCCAGCAGCGCGGGCCCGTCGTCGAGGCCCAGGAGCGTGGTGACGGGGATGGTGACTTCGACGGTGGCGGTGATGTCGGCGTCGATGTCGTGAGCGGTGGGCTGTGCGGTGAGGAGCAGGTCGGTGGCGAGGTCGGCACGCAGCTGACCGAGGCGACGATCATCGATCACCGCCGGCCGGGTGGGGACCGGTTCGGTGTGGGCAGAGTCGGCGGTGGCATCCGCGTCGGTGGGTGCCGACCCGGCGAGGCCCGGCTCGGTGGGAGCTGGCTCGTCGAGGCCCGGTTCGGTGTGGGCCGACTCGTCGAGGCCCTGCTCGGTGGGGGCCGAGTCGGTGGAGGTCGAGACGGTGTGGGCCGAGTCGGCGGTGGCGCTATCCGCGTCGGTGGTGGCCTCACCTGAGTTCTCGGGCGCGCGGGTGGCATCGGGTGCGGTGGTCGTTGCGTTCTGGGCGCGGGCGGCGGCGCGGTTGTCGCGGGCGACGACCTTCGCCTGCGCGGTGAGGCGGTCGTGCATCGCGCGGGCGCGGACGGCGGTGGTGAGGATGCGCAGCTCCGCCATCGCATCCGGCAGATCCACGACATACACGCGTCGGTCGGCGTGGGCCCTGTCGTGGCGCTCCTGGATCGGTTCGGGATCGTGCCGCTCGGCGACCTGCGCCGCCTGACGCTTCATGCGCGACGGGGTGCTGCGCTCGGCGATGGGGAGGATGTCTGCCTCGAACGCGGCCCGGGTGGAGTCGTCGGCGATGCGGGAGCCGGCCTCGACGATCTCGCGGGCGTGACGCTGCGTGATCCGGCCCTCCGCCAACGCCGCCACGGTGGCGGGAAACCGCACCACGAGGTCGTAGGCGCTGTCGAGGCGGGCTTGCATCGTGCGCGGTGATTCCTTCAGCGCCAGCGCCACCTCCGCCGCCATCGACCGCACCGGGAACGCGTAATCGGAGGCGCGTGGCATCCGCCCGAGTTGGTCGAGGGCGATCTGCATCAGGCGTGCTTGCGCCCGCGCCTCCCGCGCATCCAGTGCCGCACGGGCGGTGCGGATCGCAGCCAGCTCCGCAATGCCCGCCCGCGCACGCGACCGCTCATCCGGGGTGAAATCCCAGGTGAGAGGCGCGGATTCGGTGAAGGTGGGCATGGGTCCATTGTCCCACGAGGTTCGGACATTTGTTCGAACAGAACGACGCGCGGGAAGCGACCGCGCCTGACGCGGGGTGTGGACGAACCAGCCAGGCCGCCACCCCGCGCCTGCGCCAGGCTCGGGGCGTCTCGACTCGCTCCGCTCGCTCGACGAACGAGTAGGGAGAAGCCCGCGCTGGGCTCGTGCCTGCGCCGGGTTCGGGGCGTCTCGACTCGCTCCGCTCGCTCGACGAACGCGAAAGGCAACTGCCTGCGCCGGGCTCGAGGCGTCTCGACTCGCTCCGCTCGCTCGATGAACGGGGAGGGAACCTGCCTGCGCCGGGTTCGGGGCGTCTCGACTCGCTCCGCTCGCTCCGCTCGCTCGACGAGCGGGGAGGGGCGCGAGCGCCGAGCGCCGAGCGACGGACTTTCACACCTCGTTCACCTACGCGCCACGGCCGGGCAAGGAGATGGGCCGGGAGCGGTCCTACGTTTCCCGAGTCGGCTCCCGTGCGAACACCGGGCTCTGGCCGACCACCACCCCTGCATCACACATACCCGGAAGGTACTCATGCAGATCACCCTGAAGCGCGGCCTCGCACTCACGGCGGGCCTCGCCCTCGCGTTCGGCCTCGCCGCGTGCTCGTCGACCACCACGAAGCCCGCCGACGCGGGTGCGGCGACCCCGGCCTCCGAGGAGGCCGCCGGCACGTTCGCGAAGGACGAGAACACGATCGTCTTCGCCACGCTGCCCGACCACGAGGGCGCCGAGCAGGACGCCCAGCCCATCGCCGACTGGATCGCCGAGATCACCGGCAAGACCGTCGAGTTCCTCCCCGCGACCGACTACACGGCCGTCGTCCAGGGCCTCGCCTCCGGTCAGGTCGACGTGGCGCAGATCTCGTCGTTCACCTACTACCAGGCGCAGAACGCGGGCGCCGACATCGAGCCGATCGGTGCGCAGATCACCGCCGACGGCGCCGAGCCGGGCTACTTCTCCGTGGCCATCAAGAACCCGGCGGCCACCGAGGTCAAGATTCTCGAGGACTTCGCCGACCGCCCGGTCTGCTTCGTCAACCCCACGTCGACCTCGGGTCGCGCCATCCCCACCTCCGAGCTGCTCAAGGCCGGTGTCACGGTCTCCGAGGAGAACACCATGTACGGCGAGGAGCACGACCTCAACGCCGCCAAGGTCGCCGAAGGCACCGACTGCCAGGTCGGTTTCGCGCAGGACACCGACGCCGACCCGCTCATCGAGCAGGGCAAGCTCGAGGAGATCGAGCGCTTCCAGGTTCCGGGCGCCCCGATCGTGCTCCAGGCTGCCCTGCCCCAGGACGTCAAGGACGCCCTCTTCGAGGGTCTGCAGGACACGACGCAGGCATCGCTCACCGACGCCGGCATCGAGCTGAACGACTTCCTGAAGGAGAACTTCTTCGGCTTCGGCGCCGTCGACGACTCGTACTTCGACACGATCCGCGGCGTGTGCGACCAGATCGCCGACCTGGTCGAGGCCTGCCGGGCGTAAGCGCCGGCGCTTTCAGAGGAACAGCACTCACATGACGAACAGCGACACCTCCGTGCAGAGCTCCGCCGTCCGGATCCAGGATCTGGGCAAAACGTACCCGGGTGCATCCGGGCCGGCTCTGTCGGGGGTGTCGCTGTCCGTCGCCCCCGGAGAGATCGTGGTGCTGCTGGGCCTGTCGGGCTCCGGCAAGTCCACTCTCCTCCGCCACATCAACGGCCTCGAGACCCCCACGACCGGATCCGTCCAGTCGCTGGGTCAGGAGGTCACCTCGCTGCGCGGCCGCGACCTGCGCGCGCTGCGCGGCCGGATCGGCTTCATCTTCCAGCAGTTCGAGCTGGTGGGCGCCCTGTCCGTGCTGGAGAACGTGCTGACGGGATCCCTCTCGACCCTCCGCGGTCCGCGCGTCGGCGTCTGGAGCTACCCGCGGGCCCTGCGCGAGAAGGCCCTCGGCCACATCGAGCGCGTCGGCCTGCTCGACCGCACCTACCAGCGCGCCGACCGGCTCTCGGGAGGCCAGCAGCAGCGCGTCGCGATCGCTCGCGCCCTGATGCAGGATCCGGAGATCCTGCTCGCCGACGAGCCGGTGGCCTCGCTCGATCCCGAATCGAGCAGCCAGGTCATGGGCCTCATCCGCGAGATCGCCGCCGAGCGCGGCCTCACCGTCGTGTGCTCGCTGCACCAGGTCGACCTCGCCCTCAGCTGGGGCGACCGGATCGTGGGCCTGCGAGGCGGCGAGGTGGTGCTCGACACCCGCACGGACAACCTCAGCCGCGAGCAGGTGATGGAGATCTACGGGCGCGTCGCCACATCGACCACCGAGATCGCCGCCGTCGAGGTGGAGCTCGCCGAGGCGCGCGAGCAGGTGCTCGAGCAGGAGCTGCGCCGCGCCGCCGTCGCCCAGAACACCGACCGCGCTGGTGAGGACAAGGCGTGACCACCGCCGCCGTCTCCCGCGCCTCGCTGGTCCCGCGCCCGGCGCCGCCCGTGTCGACGATCGTCTCGTATGCCGTGATCGTCGTGATCCTGGGGCTCGGCGTCTGGTCGTTCATCGGCCTCGACTTCAGCCCGAAGGGCCTCGAGACGGTGGGCCCGAACGTCGCCCGCTTCCTCGACATGGCCACTCCCCTGCAGTGGCCGGGATGGGAAGTGTCGGGCGCGCGCCAGCCCGACGGCTCCACGGTCTTCACCACCTCCTTCGTCGGATTCGCGCCCATCTGGGACATGGTGCTCACGGTCGCGATCACGCTCGCGCTCGTGATCGCGGGCACCGCCCTGGCAGCCGTGCTGTCGGTGCCGGTCGCGTACGGCGCCGCGCGCAACACCACCCCCAACGGCGCGGTGCTCGCCGTCTGCCGTGGCATCGGCGTCATCGCCCGCGCCATCCCCGACATCGTCTTCGTGGTGTTCTTCGCGTTCCTGTGGTTCGGATCGGGCACCCTGCCCGCCATCGTGGCGATCGGTCTGCACTCCGTCGGGATGATCTCGAAGATGTTCGCCGACGCGATCGAGCAGATCGATGAGGGCCCCCGCCTCGCGATCCGGGCCGCGGGCGGCTCCCGGGCCCAGGAGTTCTGGGCGGGAGTTGTGCCCCAGGCGCTGCCCGCGTGGATCGCCGTGGCCCTGCACCGGGCCGACATCAACCTGCGCGGCACCGTCATCCTCGGCGTGGTCGGCGTCGTCGGCATCGGCTACGAGCTCGACGACGCCCTGCACGCCGGCCCTGCGGGCATGCGCCGCGTGGTGCCGCTCGTGGTGATCATCATCGCGCTGTGCATCCTGTTCGAGATCGTGTCCTCGACGATCCGCGCCCGCCTGCTCAACGTCGCGCCGACGGGCAAGCGCGCACGCCGCGGTTCGGCACGCGGCGCCGCGCGCAGGACCGCTACGTCCGCGGAGGCCCCGCGCCAGGACCCGGCGCGTGCCCTGCCCGCGGCACCGCCCGCGGCGGCCTCCGCGCCGGATCGCGATGCGCGCCTGGCCGCCGCGATGAGGCGCCCGTGGGACCGCGAGCGCGTCTCCACCACCGTCTGGATCTGGGCGGGCGTCGCCATCGTGGTGGCCGCCTTCGTCTACGCGGCCCCGGATGTCGCGCGCGTCCTCACGCCGACCTGGGATCAGATCGTGAACCCCGAGCAGGACCGGGCCCTGTGGCCGCTGACCTTCGGCTCGAACGGATGGACCGAGGTGCTCGACGCGGTGACGCGCACGCTGCAGATCGCGTTCGCCGCGACGCTGCTCGCGACGATCATCTCCGCCGTCGTCGGCCCTCTCTCCGCGCGGAACGTCGCCCCCAACGGCACGGTGCGCAATCTTTTCCGCGGCATCGCCCTGGTGGTCCGCTCGATTCCCGACCTGGTGGTCGCGATCCTGTTCATCATCGCGGCGGGGATGGGGCCGCAGGCCGCCACCCTCGCACTTGGCATCGGCGGCGTCGGCCTGCTCGCGAAGCTCATCGGCGACTCGATGGAGGAGGTGCCGAACGGGCCCGAGAGGGCGCTCTCGGCCGGCGGATCCACCCGGACGCAGGTGTTCTTCTCCTCGACGGTGCCCCTGTCGGTGCCGGCTCTCGTCAGCCACCTCATGTACCTGCTCGAGCAGAACATCCGCTCGGCCACCCTGCTCGGCGTCGTGGGCGCGGGCGGCATCGGCTTCCTGCTGCTCAATGCCCTGCAGGGACGGCACTTCGACCAGGTGCTCGCCTACGTGCTCGTGGTAATCGCGATGGTGGTCGTCGTCGAATCGCTGTCGGTGCTGATCCGTCGCGCGGTGAAGTGAGCCGGCCGACGTGAGCGCACAGCACTACGACCTCGCGGTCGTCGGATCCGGGATCGTGGGCCTCGGTCACGCCGCGGCCGCGATGGAGCGAGGGCTGCGGGTCGTGGTCATCGACCGCGCCACCGCGATCGCCGGAGCCACCGTTCGCAACTTCGGGCACATCGGCACGTCGGCCCATGCGGGCGAGGCGCGTGAGTACGCCGAGCGCGCCCGCGAGCTGTGGCTGCGCTATGCGCCGCGCGGGGGATTCTGGCTGCGGCAGCCCGGGACGCTCGTTGTGGCCCGCAGCGACGAGGAGCACGCCGTGCTCGCCGAGGCGCGCCAGGGAACGCTGCTGTCGGGCGAGGAGGTGGCGCGCCGCGTGCCGGTGCGCGGCGCGGTGGGCGCCGCCTTCCTCGAGCGCGATGTGCAGGTCGACCCGCGTGCGGCTGCCCCGGCGCTGGCCGGGTACCTCGCGCGCCGCGGCGTGGAGTTCCGGTGGCGCACCAGCGCCCTCGGTGTCGAGCCCGGCGTGCTGCACACGAGCAGGGGCGAGATCCACGCGGAGGCGATCGTGTTCGCGGTGAACGCCGACGTCGATCACCTCTTTCCCGAGATCGCCGAGCGCCACGGCATCGTGCGCTGCGGTCTCGACATGATGCTCACCGACGGGATCGGCCTCGGGATCCCGCTGCTCACCGGGTCCTCGATGCTGCGCTATTCGGCCTTCGCCGCCACCGACGCGGCCACGGCCCTGCGCGCCCGCTTCGCCGAGAAGGATCCGGAGATCCTGGCCCGCGACGTGAACCAGATGTACACCGAGCGTCCGGATGGCACGCTGCTCGTCGGCGACACGCACTACCGCGACGTCACGGTCGCGCCGTTCCAGGACGAGGCGGCGTTCGAGCTGCTCGATCGGCTGGCGCGCGAGCTGTTCGGGCGGCGCCGGCTGCGCGTGCGCGAGCGCTGGCAGGGCGTCTATGCCGCGGCACCGCAGGACTTCCTGCGCGTCGCCCCGCTCGACGGCGTGCGCGTCGTCTCCGTGACCACCGGCATCGGCATGACGACCGGCCTGGGACTTGCCGACTCGGTCGTCGCGGAGCTGTTCGGGTAGTCGCCGCGGCGGCGCGCTGAGCCGGATCAGGCGCCCGCGGTCGCGATGATCGCGGCGATCCGGTCGTCGTCGACGCCGACGGTGCGCAGGCACGCCCGCGCGATGCGCTCACCGACGCGCTCGGGCACCCGGTCCTCGCGTCGCATCGCGATCACCATCTCGACGAGCTGGATGCAGCAGCGGCCGGCGAAGGCCGCGTCCACGGCCGGACCGACGCGCGCCGCGAGGGCGCCGTAGACGGCGACCAGCTCCTCGCGGTGGGCGCGGAACGAGGCGAACGCGGCGCCTGTGACCTCCGGTGAGAGGTACAGCACCCCGATGTTGTGCGGATCGCGCAGCAGGATGTCGACATCCGCGAGCACAAAACGGCACAGCGCCAGTGCCGCATTCTCGGCCTCGAGATGCTCACGCGCCCGCTCGAGCGTGGGGCGCACGGACTCCTCGAGCAGCTCGAGCAGCATCTCGTCCTTGCCCGCGAAGTGGTAGTAGAGGCTGGCCTGACGCAGGCCGGCGCGCTCGGCGATCTGCCGGGTGCTCGTCGCCGCGAAGCCCTGCTCGACGAACAGCGCGGCCGCGGCGGCGAGCACCTCCTCACGGGGGCCGAGCCCGGGACGTCCTGGCGTGAGGCGGGGACGACCGGGCGCGGGGCTCATCCCCTCAGTCTGCCCGCTGGGACACGAGGTGCGCACGCCAGCCACCGGACGCGCTGATGTCGGGCGCGGCGTCCACGGCGACCGGTTCACAGAGGAAGCCGGCGACGCTCGTGCCGTCGGCCAGCTTCACCTGCCCGATCGTCATCGGCTGCGGAAGCGAAGCGACGAAGGAGCCGAAGCCGGCGGCGGGCAGCCGCCACACCTCCCCCGCGATCGCGACGCCGTCCTCCGGGACACGCCGCAGGCCGGGCTTGGGCGGCGCGGTCGGGAGCGCGTGGAGGCGGTACTCCGGAGCCGTCTGCACCTCGGCGACGAAGCTGCCGCCCTGCGCGACCAGCTGCGCGTTCAGCGGCTGATCGCGCAGGTGCGCGCCCACCACCAGGATCTCGATGTCGGGTGCGGCGATCCGGCGCGCGATCTCGGCGAGCGTGCGGTCGGCGAACGGCGCACCGGTGAGCATCACCCCGAAGGGCAGCCCGCCCACGAATCCCGCGGGCACGGCCAGCGCGCTGCGGTCGAGCAGGTTCGCGAAGTTCGTGTACCGGCCCATCCGGGCGTTCGCACCGATGGGATCGGCGGCCACCTCCGCGAGGGTCGGATGCCATGTGGTGGTGGGGGTGAGCAGTGCCACGGTGCCGTCGAGGCGCCGCTCGCCCTCGAGTCCGAGCCGATCCAACCGCTCCCTGTCGCGGAAGTAGTCGGCGGCGGACGCGCTATCGCCCCCGAGCACGATCTGGGCCACCGTCGGGTCGAGGTCGGTGCCGTGCAGTTCCGGATGCGAGCGGATGAAGTCGCCGACCGCAGCCGTGCGCTCGGCGACGAAGGCGCCGCCGTACAGGAGCGACGCGGCTTCCAGCAGCGGGGTGATGTCGACCTCGACGATCTCGACGCCGCTGGCGCGCAACTGCTCGACCACCCCGGCGAAGGCCTCCGCCCAGCCCTCCGCCAGTCCCGCGAGGTGCTCCTGCGTCGGGATCGCGATGCGCGGCGCGGCATCCAGCGGCGCGGCCGGCGCATCCGACCGGCACAGCGGGTCCACGCCATCAGGGCCGGTCATGATCTCCACGACGCGGCGCCCGAGACCCAGGTCCCGCGCGAACACCGTCACGCAGTCGAGGGTGCGGCATGCGGGCACCACCCCGGTCGCCGGCACGAGACCGACGGTCGGCTTGATGCCGAAGATGCCGTTCAGGGCGGCCGGCACGCGGCCGGATCCTGCGGTGTCCGTGCCGAGGGCGACATCGACGATGCCGAGAGCGGTCGCGACGGCCGATCCGGAACTGGAGCCGCCGGAGATCCGTTCGGGATCCCACGCGTTGCGCACGGCGCCGAACGGGCTGCGCGTGCCGACCAGACCCGTGGCGAACTGATCGAGGTTCGTCTTGCCGAGCACGATCGCCCCGGCGGCGCGGATCCGCGCGACGGAGGGCGCATCGGCCGAGGGCGCGTAGCCGAATGCCCGCGACCCCGCAGTCGTCTCCAGTCCCGCGACGTCGATGTTGTCCTTCACGGCGACGAGCACCCCCGCCAAGGGGAGGTGATCGCCCTCTTCCGTGCGGCGGGCGATCAGCTCCGCCTCCGCGAGCACGTCGGCCTCGGGCCGCAACGAGATCCAGATCTCGGGGCGGTCGACGTCGGCGATCCGGGCGTACGCCTCGCGGATCCGGCCGGTCAGCGTCGAGGCGCCCATCACAGCCCCCTCACCGCGGCGAGGAGCTGGCCGGCGGCGACCTGCTCGCCGGGCTTGACGTACAGCTCGGCCAGCCGGCCCGCGGACGGTGACAGCACAGGGTTCTCCATCTTCATCGCCTCCAAGACGATCAGGCGGTCGTCGGCGGCGACGTCCGCTCCGGGGGTGACATCCACGCGCCAGACGCTCGCGGCGAAGGGCGCCGTGATCGGGATGCAGCCATCGGGCACAACGGCGTCCGCCGCGCCAGGGATCGCGGGCTCATCGTGGACGCGGTCGAACTCACCTGACGCGCGCCATCGGCCCTTCTCCTCCGCGAAGGCCGCCTGCTGCGTGGCCTGGAAGGCGGCGATCGAGTCGGCCTCGCGGGCGAGGAAGGCCTCGTGCTCCGCGAGCGCGAAGGAGCCCTCCTCGGTGCGGAAGTCGCCGCGCCCCGCGTCGACCTCCGCGCGCAGCTCGAGCAGCTCCTCGGCCGAGACCGGGTACCAGCGGATGCGATCGAAGGGCCGCAGCGCCCAGGGGTTGTCGGCGAACAGACCGCCCCTGCGGAAGCTGTTCCAGATCTGCACCGTGCGACCGACGAACTGGTAGCCGCCAGGGCCCTCCATACCGTAGATGCACATGTACGCGCCGCCGATGCCGACCGAGTTCTCGGCGGTCCACGTGCGGGCCGGGTTGTACTTCGTGGTGACGAGGCGATGCCGCGGATCGATCGGGGTCGCCACGGGCGCGCCGAGATAGACGTCGCCGAGGCCCAGCACGAGATACTCCGCGTCGAACACGATGCGGTGCACGTCGTCCACCGATTCGAGGCCGTTCACCCGCCGGATGAACTCGATGTTCCACGGCGTCCACGGGGCGTCGTCCCGCACGCTGGACATGTAGCGCTGGATCGCCAGGCGTGTGGCCGGATCGTCCCACGACAGCGGCAGGTGCACCGTGCGCGAGGGCACAACGAGATCGTGCGTGGCGGGCAGGTCGCCCTCGATCTCCTCGAGCAGATCGAGCAGTCCCGACGAGCGAACGACCGACGGATCCGTGTGGATCTGCAGCGACCGGATGCCCGCCGTGACATCGAGCACGCCCGCGGGCAGCCGCTCGCGCAGCCTCTGCTCGAGTGCGTGCACGCGCATCCGCAGGCCGAGGTCGAGCACATTGTCGCCGTACTCGACGAGGATGTTGGCGTCGCCGTCGCGGCGATAGGTGACGCGGGGAGCGAGCACCCGGCCGCCTTCGGTCGTCTCGTCGCGGGATGCGAGGACACCGTCGTCGCCGTCCCCCGCGCCGCCGCCCGGGATCAGCGTGGCGCCGAACCGCACGGCCTCGGCCTCGCGCACGGGTACGAATCGAACCGTGTCGCCCGGGCGCAGCTGACCCACCTTCCACAGCTCGCCGCTGGCGACGACCGCGGGGCACACGAACCCTCCGAGGCTCGGTCCGTCGGGTCCGAGGATGATCGGGGTGTCGCCGGTGAAGTCGAGGGCACCGATCGCATAGGCGGTGTCGTGGATGTTCGACGGGTGAAGGCCCGCCTCCCCGCCGTCCTCGCGGGCCCACGCCGGCTTCGGGCCGATGAGCCGCACACCCGTGCGCGCCGACTGCACGCCGACCTCATAGGTCGCCTCGTAGAGCGCATCGATGTCGGCCCGAGTGAAGTAGTCGGGGGCCGCGTGCGGCCCCTCGGTGACGCCGATCACCCAGGCGTGCGCGAGCGGGGTGCGGCGGGGATCCGGGGTCGCCTCGGCCACGGGCGATTCGGGTGTCGCGCCCGGGCGCAGCACATCGCCCGCGAGCAGCGCGCGTCCGCCATGCCCGCCGAAGCCGCCGAGGGTGAAGGTCGACGCGCTGCCGAGGTAGAGCGGCACGTCGATGCCCCCGCGCACGGCGAGGTAGGTGCGCATGCCCGTGGTGGTCGCGCCGATCGCGAGCACGCCCCCCGCAGGCACCGTCAGCGGCTCCCAGAGTGCGACGGCCGTGCCGTCCAGCGTCACCGGTGCGTCGGCTCCCGTGACGCACACCACGGCGGGCGCGGTGAAGCGCAGCCGCGGGCCCGACATCGTGATCTCGAGGCCCGGCGCGCCCTCGGGGTTGCCGACGGCGAGGTTCGCCTCGCGAAACGACACGGCGTCCATGGGCCCCGACGGCGGCACGCCGATGTGCCAGAGCCCGGTGCGGCCCGGCAGATCCTGCACGGTCGTCATCAGGCCGGGCGCCAGCACCTCGATGCGCGCGTCCGGATCGCCGCCACGGGCGTCCAGCAGCGTCTGCAGCATGCCCGTGTGATGCTGAACAGCGCGGATGCGCGGCTCGTCGCACAGCGTGCGCAGCATGCCGAGCCCGGTGACGATGCCGTCCACACGGGTCTCGCCCAGGGCGTCGCGCAGTCGGTCGAAGGCGGCGTCGCGATCGGCGGCGTGCGCGATGACCTTGGCGATCATGGGGTCGTAGTCGGGGGCGACCTCGAGGCCCGACTCGATCCACGCGTCGACGCGGATGCCCTCGCCGGACGGGAAGGACGCGTTCGTGACGAGTCCCGGTGACGGTGCGAAGCCGCGATCCGGATCCTCGGCGTACACCCGCGCCTCCACCGCGTGGCCGCGCGGCTCATGCAGGTCCGTGAAGAGCTCGGCGGGCAGGGCCTCGGCGCCGTCTCGCCCCAGACGCAGCATCAGCTCGACGAGGTCGATGCCGAAGACGGCCTCGGTGACCGGGTGCTCGACCTGGAGGCGGCTGTTGACCTCGAGGAAGTACGGCTCGCCGCGCTGCGGGTCGTAGACGAACTCCACCGTGCCGGCCGAGCGATACGACACCGACTCGGCCAGTCGTCGCGCCGCGTTGTGCATCGCGGCGCGCACCGCCGGGTCGAGCAGGGGCGCCGGCGCCTCCTCGATGACCTTCTGGTTGCGCCGCTGCACCGAGCAGTCGCGGTCGCCGAACACGGCGACGCGGCCCGTGCCGTCGCCGAAGACCTGCACCTCGACGTGGCGCGCGTCGACGACGAGCCGCTCGAGGAAGATGCCGGAGGCGCCGAAGCTGCGCGAAGCCTGCGTCGCGACCGCGGCGAAGCCCTCGCGCACCTCGTCGAGGGTGTGGCAGGTGCGGATGCCGATGCCGCCTCCTCCGCCCGTCGCCTTGAGCATCACGGGCAGCCCGATCCGCTCCGCCTCGGCGACGGCCTCGGTGGCGGAGGCGAGCAGGTCGGTGCCGGGCAGCAGGGGCACCCCGGCGGCGCGCGCGTGGTCGCGCGCCGTGTGCTTGAGTCCGAACGTCTCGATCTGCGCGGGAGTCGGTCCGATCCAGGCGATGCCCGCGGCCTCGAACGCACGGGCGGCTTCGATGTTCTCGGAGAGGAAGCCGTAACCGGGATGGACGGCGCCGGCTCCCGTCGCGCGAGCGGCCTCGATGAGGGCATCCACGCGCAGGTAGGACTCGCTCGCAGGGGCCGGGCCGATCCGCACCGCGGTGTCCGCCTCGCGCACGTGCGGCGCCGCGCGATCGGCGTCGGAGTAGACGGCGACCGTGCGCAGCCCGAGTGCGCGGGCCGAGCGGATGATCCTGCGGGCGATCTCGCCGCGGTTGGCGATCAGGACGGTGTCGAAGGCGCTCATGCGCTCGCTTCCTCGGTGTTCGGGGCGGCCGGTCGGGTGACGACGGCGCGCAGCGGGGTGCAGCTGAAGTCGTTGCAGGGATTGTTCATCTGGGGGCAGTTGGAGATCACGACGAGCACATCCCGCTCGGCCCGCACGGCCACCCGCCGACCGGGCGCCGAGAGCCCGTCGACGATGCCGAGCGCGCCGTCCTCCTCGACGGGGACGTTCATGAACCAGTTGAGATTGGAGACCAGGTCGCGCGCGCCGAGGCCGTGCTTGGCACCCTCGTGGAGGAAGTTCTCGCGGCACGCGTGCTGGTAGTGGGTGTGGTGTCCGTAGCGAAGGGTGTTGGACTCCTTGCTGCACGCGCCCCCGATGGTGTCCTGGCGATCGATCTCGTTGCCGACGACCGTCATCAGCGGCGCGCCGGTGTTGGAGCGCAGCACGGTTCCGGTCACGACGTAGGCGCTGCCCTGCCACGCGAGGGTGTCGGGCACGCTGTATCGCTCGGAGGTGTCCGCGGCATCGAAGATCAGGCAGTCGCCCGACTGATTGCCGCCGACGTCGACCAGTGTGAGGACATCGCCGGA
The DNA here is from genome assembly GCF_017592545.1 of Microbacterium stercoris. GTDB lineage: Bacteria > Actinomycetota > Actinomycetes > Actinomycetales > Microbacteriaceae > Microbacterium > Microbacterium stercoris. The sequence continues at coordinate 72,572 of NZ_JAGFOA010000007.1, read as the reverse complement.
CCGCACAACGGCCGACCACGACGCGCGCGGCGCGATCACGTCATCGCCCACGATCTCGCCGGGCACCAGCGGTTCAGACCAGTCCAGCGGCGCGCCGGGCGCGAACACGGGGCGGGGTGGGACGGTGGTCACGAGCGCGGGCTGGGTGTCGAGCATCGTCTGTCCTCTCGGGTTGTGGGTCACAGGCCGGCGAGCGCGGCGTAGGCGATGGTGTTGTCGTAGGCGCGCGCCCGTTCGGGCGAGGCGGCGTACGCCGCGTCTCCCGGGCCGGTCGCCCGCTCCCGCCAGGCAGTGACGCGCAGCGGCGTCGTCAGGTAGTCGGAGCGTGGATCCCGAGGGTGCGGCGCGTTGGCGATGAGCAGGATCAGCGGAAGCTCGGCGACGAGGTCGACGTGCGTGCCGGGCCCTGCCGATCCGAGCCAGGTGAACGATCCGTCGGCCGCGACGCGCAGCCCCTGGAAGAAGGTGACGGCCGGCGGCAGGTCACGACGCGTGAGCCCGTGCTTCGCGCCCGCCATGGCAAGGAGGGCCTGGCCGGAAGGCGACGCGCTCTCCGGGCTCGAGGCCCCGTAGCGCTCGAGGTTCCATGCGTCCGAGGAGGCCCCGCAGAACGCGTCGTGATGACCCGACGTGTCATCGAGCACCGTCGCGAGCACCCGGCCGTCGCCCGAGAGCAGCGGATGGCCCGTGGTGATGTACGCCTGCCACGGGATCTTCTGCGTGTCGGCGACGTTCAGCCGCTCGCCGGGGTGCAGCGCGTTGAACAGCAGCAGAGCAGCCGACGCATCGCCCTGCGGATCCTCGAGCCGGATGCGCGTGCCCCGTGCGACGCGAAGATGTGTGTAGCCGCCGGGGGCCAGCGTCTCGGCCCAGAGCAGGGCCGCCGGGTCCACTCCGGCGGGAACGTCGGGCGTCGCCGAGGCCGGGACATCGGGCATCCACGCAGACCGGGTCGCGCGCCCGCGCGCATCCGACCTCGCGCTGCCGACGCTGCCGAGCGCCTCTCGGCGTCCCATGCTGTGCTCGCTCATCCGACGATCTCCGTTTCTGTCGATTGACAGATATCCAGTCAGACCCAGGTTTCGTCCGCGTTTCCCGCATCGAACAGTCGGCGCTCACGCCGGGTGGGCTTTTCACACGATCGTCATCTGCGCGAAAAATGTGACGCTCGGGCGCTCGCCACACTGTTCCTATCGCTCGACAGATATGTCCGGGCGACCCCCACCCACGCTCCGGCCCCCGAGCCCCACCCTCGGAGCACCCAACCCCGGAGAGCACCCCATGATCGTCCTCGGAGTAGGTCTCACCGTCCTCGTCGTCCTCGTCGTCGGCATCGTCGTGGCGCGGCGCGTCGACGGCGACAGCGCCAATTTCCTCGTCGCGGGCCGCCGCCTCGGGGTGCCCCTCGTGTCCGTCTCGCTCACCGCGGCCGCGGTCGATGCGAACGCGACGGTCGGCAACACCGACCTCACCGCCTCATTCGGCTTCTGGTCGGGGGCGTCTCTCGCGATCGGCCTGTCGATCTGTCTCGTCCTGACCGGCCTCTTCCTCGCCAAGCCGCTCAACAGCATGAAGCTGTTCACGCTCGCCGACTTCTTCCGGCTGCGCTACGGGCGGGCCTCCGAGGCGGTCGCCGGCGTCATCATGATCGTGGCGTTCACGATCCTGCTCGCGGGCAACCTTGTGGCCTGCGGCTTCCTCCTGGAGAGATTCGCCCGCATCCCCTACGCCTGGGGCGTGATCCTCGCCGTCGTCCTGGTCCTCGCGTACACGGTCGCCGGCGGCCTGTTCTCGGACGCCTACACCGCCGTGATCCAGACGGTGATCACCGTGGTGGCCGCCATCGCGCTTCTCGTGTGGACGGCGCTCAGCTTCGGCATCGTCGTTCCCGAGGGCATGGGCCCCTTCGACTTCGAGCAGCTCACCGACCCCGCTCTCGGCGCGCCGATCAACTGGGCCACGCTCGTGTCGCTCGGCATCGGCGACATCGTCGCGATCGACTTCATGCAGCGCGTGTTCGGCGCCCGCTCCCCCGAGGTCGCCCGCCGTTCGTGCTTCACGGCGGCCGGCATCACGGCCATCGTCGGCACCATCTTCGCCCTGGTCGCGCTGACCGCCGGCGGAGCCCTCGGCCTGACCACCGCGGACGGTCCCGTGCTCTATCAGCTGCTGGACGGCTGGGCACCGCCCCTGCTGTCGGTCATCGTGCTGTCGGGCATCGTGGCGGCCTCGTTCTCGACGGCGTCCGGGGCGATCCTCGCGACCTCGGCGATCGCGGTGCGCAATCTGCTGCGTGTACGCCGCGTCGTCACCAGCAAGGGCGACCCGCTGCTGCGCTGGACCCGCCTCGCGATGATCCCGATCGTCGTGGCCGGGGCGCTGCTGGCGGTCCAGGTCAGCCAGACGGGTGTGCTGCTGACCCTCGCGTTCGACATCATGCTCGCCTGTCTCGCGGGCCCGTTCATCACGGGCGTGTTCTGGAAGCGCCCCGGCGCGACCGCGCTGCTCGTCTCGGCGACGGTGGGCGGCGTGGTGCGCATCGTCTTCCTCGCCCTCACCCCGACGCTGTACGGCGTGCCCAACGACATCCTGTACATCCCGAACGACCTCGTCACGAGCGCCTTCGACGGCTGGAGCACGCTGATCGCGTTCGCGATCGGCTACGCCACCTACCTCCTCGTCGCGTGGATGCGTCCGCGCACCGATGCCGAGCGACTCGACGAGACGCGTATCCGTGCACATCTGGATCGCGAGCAGCAGGGCCTGCTCCCGGCGGAGGAGGAGCCCGTCCGCGCCCTGGCGTGATCCGGTTTTATCCCCTCCGGCGAGAAGGCGCCCACGGTCCGAGACCGTGGGCGCCTTCGATTCGCCATCAGAGGCGGTGCTGAGCGGCGATCAGTCGTCGGCGCCGAAGATCCGCTTCAGGATGCCCGTCTTCTTCTTCGGGTTCAGCTGCTTCTGCAGGTACACCGTGCCCAGCCAGCGGTCGAACTTGTAGCCGACCCGGCCCATCCGGCCCACCTCGACGAAGCCGAGCTTCTCGTGGAGCGCGATGGATCCCTCGGCGCCCTTGTCGCTGACCACCGCCACCAGCTGACGCAGCCCGATCTCCTCGCACGCCTCGATGAGCGCCTCCAGCAGCGCGCGCCCGAGGCCCTTGCCCGTGGCCGCCTGGCCCAGGTAGATCGAGTTCTCGACCGTGTACCGGAACGCCGACTTGCCCGCCCAGGGCGAGACCAGCGCGTAGCCGAGCACCTGGCCGGTGGGGGCGACCGCGACGAGGAACGGCAGTCCGAGCTTCTGCAGGTGGTCGAACTTCTCGCGCCACTTCTTATGCGTCCACGCCTTCTCGTCGAAGGTGACCACCGAGTTGCGCACGTAGTAGTTGTAGATCTCGCGGATGTCCGGCAGGTCGCCGATGCGCGCCGGGCGGATCTCGTACGAGAAGGGACGCTCGGGCTCCGGCTGCTTCTGCAGGTGGCGCGGCAGCGCACGCCGCTTCTGGTATTCCTCCTCGAGCATGCGAACAGCCTAGAACCCGGGGATGTCGAGCGTGTGTCGCCGCTGGATCGTCCAGTCGACAGGATCCGCGCCCTGCGCGATCAGCAGCTCGTTCGCACGCGAGAAGGGCCGGGATCCGAAGAAGCCGGATCGCGCGGACAGCGGCGACGGATGCGCCGACTCGATGACGGGCACATCGCCCAGCAGCGGCTTGAGCTCGCGCGCGGGGTTGCCCCAGAGGATCGCGACGAGCGGCCCGCCGCGCTCGGCCAGAGCGCGGATGGCGTGCGCCGTCACCTGCTCCCAGCCCCAGCCGCGATGCGAGCCCGCCTGGCCCGGACCCGGCCGCACGGTCAGCACGCGATTCAGCAGCAGCACACCCTGATCCGCCCACGCCGACAGGTCGCCGTGCTCGGCGGGCTCGATGCCGAGATCGTCGTGCAGCTCGCGGTAGATGTTGCGCAGGCTGGGCGGCAGCGGCCGCACGTGACGGTCCACCGCGAACGACAGGCCGATCGGATGCCCGGGCGTGGGGTACGGATCCTGCCCGACGATCAGCACCCTCACGTCCGCGAGCGGACGCTGGAACGCGCGCAGCACCTGATCCGGCGCCGGAAGGAAACCCTCCGGATCGGCGGTCAGGCGCTGCGCGAGCGCGTCGATCTCGCCAGCGACCGGCGCGAGCACACGGGCCCAGCCCGGGTCGACGACGTCGAGGTTCAGGCCGAGCCCTCCGCGCCGGCGTCCTCCTCGACGACCGTGCCCTTCCACGACCACGGGAAGTCGATCCACAGGTCGGTGGCCTTCCACGCGTAGTCGGGCTCGATGATCGTGGTGGGCTTGGTGTAGATCGTGACCGAGCGCACATCGGCGCCCTGGTTCTTCAGCAGATCGACCGCGAGCGCGAGGGTGCGACCCGAGTCGGCCACGTCGTCGACGAGGAGCACCCGGCGACCGCCGAGGTAGGCCATGTCGAGCTCGGGAGGCAGCACCTCCGGGGCGTCGAGCACGGTGCCGATGCCCGTGTAGAACTCGACGTTCAGGGCGCCGCAGTTCTTCGCGCCGAGGCCGTACGCGATGGCGCCGGCCGGCAGGAGGCCGCCGCGGGCGATCGCGACGACGACCTCGGGGACGAAGCCGTCGTCGAGGATGCGCCGCGCGAGATCGCGGGTCGCGTCGCCGAAGCCGTCCCAGGAGAGGTGCTCGCGGATGTGGGTGTCTGCCACGGGGGTCCTTTCGTTCCTCTTGTGGAGGATCAGTCGCGCGGCGAGAGGGTGCCGCGGTGAAGCAGATGCTGGGCCGACTGGGCGACCGGTCGCATCGTGATGAGGTCGAGGTTGACGTGGCCCGGCGCGTTGAGCGCATACGCGATGACGTCGGCGACGTCCTCCGCGACGAGCGGGTGATCGACCCCCTCGTACAGCGCGTCGGCGGTGCTCTGGTCGCCCACGCGGTTCAGCGTGAACTCGGGCGTGTGCACCATGCCCGGGGCGACCTCGATCACCCGGATCGGCTCGCCGTTGAGCTCCTGACGCAGCGCGTGCACCAGCATCGCCTCGGCGGCCTTGGCGGCGTTGTAGCCACCCCCGCCCGGATACGCGACCTGCGCCGCGGTCGAGGTGACGAAGAGAGTGTCGGCGTGGCCCCTGCCGGCTCGAGCGATCTCGGATCGGATCGCGTCGCGCAGCTGGGGAAGCAGGGCCTTGACGAGACGCTGCGCCGAGAGCGCGTTGACTTCGAACATCCACGCCCAGTCGACGGGATCGCCGTCCTCGACCCGATCGGTGCCGCGCGCGCCGCCGGCGACGTGCACGAGCGAGGTGACGCCTCCCGTGGCCGCGACGTGCGCAGCGAGCGCGTCGACATCGGCCTGTCGGGTGAGGTCGGCGGCGAACACGTCGGCGCCCGTCTCGGCCGCGAGCGCGGCGAGCCGGTCCGCCCGGCGCGCGACGCCGAGCACCTCCCATCCGGATGCCCGGAGCGCGCGCACCGCCGCCTCTCCGATACCCGAACTGGCTCCCGTCACGACGGCGCGCCGTGCGGCGCCTGCTTCGCTGGTGGTCACGGATCAACGCTACCTGTCGCAACCTGAGCGACGGCGCCGGATGTATGACGCCGCGTGTCCGATGAATTGCCCGGTCAGAGGGGCCGACGTACGGTCGAAGCACAGGCCGGGAAAGACCCGTCCGCAAGGCCCTGAGGGGGAGGTTCGGATGTCCGACGAGAACAAGCCGCAGCTGCGTTTCGAGACGCTGCAGATCCACGCCGGCGCGCAGCCCGACCCGGTCACGGGAGCCCGCGCGACGCCGATCTACCAGACCACGTCGTACGTCTTCCGCGACTCGCAGCACGCGACCAACCTGTTCGCCCTGGCCGAGACCGGCAACATCTACACGCGCATCCAGAACCCGACGCAGGACGTCGTCGAGCAGCGCCTCGCCGCGCTCGAGGGCGGCACGGGCGCGCTGCTGGTCGCCTCGGGCCAGGCCGCCGAGACCTTCGCGGTGCTGAACATCGCCCAGGCCGGCGACCACATCGTCTCGTCGTCGTCGATCTACGGCGGCACGTACAACCTCTTCAAGTACACGCTCGCCAAGCTCGGCATCGAGACGACCTTCGTCGAGAACCAGGACGACCCCGAGGCCTGGAAGGCCGCGGTGCGCCCGAACACCAAGCTCTTCTTCGCCGAGACCATCGGCAACCCGGCGATCAACGTGCTCGACATCCGCACGGTCGCGGACATCGCCCACGAGAGCGGCGTGCCGCTGATCGTCGACAACACGATCGCCACGCCGTACCTGATCCGCCCGTTCGAGCACGGCGCCGACATCATCGTCCACTCCGCCACCAAGTTCCTCGGCGGTCACGGCACCACCATCGGCGGCGTCATCATCGACGGCGGTCGCTTCAGCTGGTCGAACAACGCCGACCGCTTCCCCGGCCTGACGGCTCCGGACCCGTCGTACCACGGCGCGGTCTACACCGAGGCCGTCGGCGACGAGCTCGCGTACATCATCAAGGCGCGTGTGCAGCTGCTGCGCGACCTCGGCGCCTCGATCTCGCCGCAGAGCGCCTGGCAGCTCCTGCAGGGCATCGAGACGCTCTCGCTGCGCGTCGAGCGTCACGTGCACAACGCCCAGCAGGTCGCCGAGTGGCTCGAGAACCACTCCGACGTGGCCACCGTCTACTACTCGGGCCTGCCCACCTCGCCGTGGTACGCGGCTGCCAACCACTACGCCCCGCAGGGCGTGGGAGCGGTGCTGTCGTTCGAGCTCAAGGGCGGCGTCGACGCCGGCCGCGCGTTCGTCGACTCGCTGAAGCTGTTCAGCCACCTGGCCAACATCGGCGACGTGCGATCGCTCGTCATCCACCCGGCATCGACCACTCACTCGCAGCTCACCCCGGAGCAGCAGCTCAGCGCGGGTGTCACCCCGGGCCTCGTGCGCCTCTCGGTGGGCCTCGAGAACGTCGAGGACCTGCTCGCCGATCTCGCTCAGGCGCTCGAGGTGGCGCGCGCCACCACGGCAGCTGCGCGCGCGTAACACGGTCGCGTCACCTTCCGACGCTGAGGCCCGCCCCGTAACACGGGGCGGGCCTTTCTCGCACCCAGGCAGAATGGGCCTATGGACTGGCAGATCTCCGAGGACACGGTGCCGTCGAGCCTCATCACGGAGGCCGATGCCCGTTCGATGGTCGGTCGTCCGCCCGCGTCCGGCGCGTGGCAGGACGGCGACCCGATCGGCGAACGCCGGTTCGCCTCCTTCGGGGAGCTGCACCTGGAGAGCGGCGAGTCGCTGCCCTCGTTCCGCCTCGCCTATGAGACGTGGGGCGAGCTGAACGAGGCGCGCGACAACGCGATCCTGATCGCGCACGCGCTCACCGGAGACAGTCACGTGCGCGGCGACGCCGGTCCCGGCCACGCCACCGCCGGATGGTGGGGCGAGATCGTCGGTCCCGGCGCTCCGATCGACACCGATCGCTTCTTCGTCGTCGCCCCGAACATCCTGGGCGGCTGCCAGGGCTCCACCGGCCCCGCCTCGATCCACCCCGACGGCGCGGAGTGGGCCTCCCGCTTCCCGTATGTCACGGTGCGCGACCAAGTCGAGGCGCAGGTGCGCCTGGCAGACCACCTCGGCATCGACGTGTGGGCCGCCGTCATCGGCGGCTCGATGGGCGGTATGCACGCGCTCGAATGGGGCGTCGGGCATCCGGATCGCCTGAGGCGACTGGCCGTGCTCTCCTCGCCCCCGGTGACGACGGCCGATCAGATCGCGCTCAACTCGGTGCAGCTGCAGGCCATCGACATGGATCCGCGCTTCCGCGGCGGCGAATACTACGGCGCCCCGGACGGCGACGGCCCGCATCGCGGCCTCGCCCTCGCTCGCCGCATGGCGCTGCTCAACTACCGCAGCCCCACCGAGCTCAACTCGCGCTTCCAGCGATCGTGGCAGTCGGGCGTCAGCCCCCTCGGCCACGGCGGGCGCTTCGCGGTCGAGTCGTACCTCGACTTCCACGGCAACAAGTTCACGCGCCGCTTCGATGCGAACGCCTACGTCCGCCTGGTCGGCGCGATGGACTCGCACGATGTCGGGCGCGGCCGCGGCGGTGTAGACGACGCCCTCGCGCAGGTCACCGCGACCACGCTCGTGCTCGGCATCGACTCGGATCGCCTGTTCCCGATCGAGGGCCAGCACCAGATCGCGAGGGGGATCCCTCGCACGCTCGACGGCGACGAGGCGGTCGTGCTCGTGAGCGACTTCGGGCACGATGGGTTCCTGATCGAGACGGCCGCCGTGGGAAAGCACCTGCGGCGTCTGCTCGACGCCGACTGAACCGGCATCGCGCGACCGCTTCGGCTCGGCGGAGGCGCTGACCTACGGCGCGAGCATCCCCTCGATCGCCCGCAGCAGCAGGTCGCTGCGATCGTCGGACGCGCCCCAGCGCACGAGCGACTGAGCACCGGTGCCGTCGATCATCGCGAGGATCTGCCAGGCCGCGGCGTTCGGATCCGGCACGCCGAACGGCTCGACCAGCGAGCGCACAAGACCGTGCCACGCATCCATCTGCTCCCGCACCGCCGCGGCCAGCGGTTCGTTGCGGCGACCGAGCGCCCACGACTCGACCCAGACGGCGGTGACCTCGTCGCGCGCGCCGCCCGCGAGCGTGCGGATCATCGCGGCGAGCGCCGCGCGCTCATCCGATTCGCGCGCGACCAGCGCCGTGACCTCGGCCAGCTCGGCAGCGACGATCGTCGTGAACACCTCGGCGACGAGCGCGTCCATACCGCTGTCCGCGTAGTGGGCGACGAGGGCGGGTGCCACGCCGGCACGGGCGGCGACCGCGCGCAGGGTGACGGCGGCGAGGCCGTCGCCGAGCGCGACCGCGCGCGCGGCGTCGGCGATCGCTGCGCGACGCTCCTCGGGAGAGCGTCGGGCGGCGCGGGGCCGGGCTGCGGGCGTTGACACTCCCCCAGCGTAGCTCGTACCCTCAACTTATTGATCATGCGATCAACAAGAAACGGAGAAACCATGTCGTGGCACATGCCGGCCGAAGGCGCCCCGCACGAGCGCACCTGGATGGCCTTCCCGCGTGAGGGCGTCACCCTGGGCGCGACCGACGTCGAGCGCGAGGCGGGCTACGCCGCGTGGGCCGCCGTGGCCCACGCCACCGCCGACTTCGAGCCGGTGACGATGCTCGTGGATCCGTCCGAGCTCGCACGCGCGCGACGCATGCTGTCGTCCGAGATCGAGATCATCGAGGCCGAGGTCGACGAGTTCTGGATGCGCGATCACGGACCCACCTGCGTCACCGACGGCGGCACACTCGGCGCCGTCGACTGGATCTTCAACGGATGGGGCGCCCCCGACTGGGCGCAGTGGCAGAAGTCGGCCGCGCACGCGCGGCGGATCGCCGAGCACGTCGGCGCCGAGGTCGTGCCGTCGCTGCTCGTGAACGAGGGCGGCGGCATCCACGTCGACGGCGAGGGCACCGTGCTGCTCACCGACACCGTGCAGCTCGACCCCCGCCGCAACCCGTTCGCCGACCGGGAGCGGGTGGAGGCCGAGATGGCCCGCACGCTCGGGGCCACGAAGGCCGTGTGGCTCCCCCGCGGCCTCACGCGCGACTACGACGACCTCGGCACCAACGGCCACGTCGACATCGTCGCGACCATCCCCTCGCCCGGCCGTCTGCTGCTGCATCACCAGGCCGATCCGGCGCATCCGGATCACGCCGTCACGCGCGAGCTGCGCGCGATCTTGTCGCAGGAGACGGATGCCGCGGGACGCACGTTCGAGGTCGTCGACCTGCCGGCGCCCGCCACCCTGACCGACGCCCACGGACCCGTCGACTGGAGCTACGTCAATCACCTCGTGGTGAACGGCGGCGTCATCGCCTGCGGCTTCGGCGAGCCCGAGGCCGACGCGCGGGCTGCGGCGATCCTCGCGGAGGAGTACCCCGGCCGCCGCGTGGTGACCGTGGACGCGCGCGAGATCTTCGCGCGCGGCGGCGGCATCCACTGCATCACGCAGCACCAGCCGGCTGTCACCCCGACTGCGCAGCCGATCGGCGGTGCGCGGTGATCGAGGTGCATGAGGCGTCGATCGCTGACCTGCAGGCCGCCCTGGCCGACGGCCGCACCACCGCGGTCGAGCTCGTGGAGGCCTATCTCGCGCGGATCGACGCGTACGACGGCGCCCTCAACGCGGTGGTCGTGCGCAATCCCGAGGCGCTCGCGGAGGCGGCCGCCTCCGACGCCCGCCGGGCCGCGGGGGCGACGTGGAGTCCGCTCGACGGCATCCCCTACACCGCGAAGGACAGCTACCTCGTGCGCGGCCTCACCGCCGCTGCCGGCAGTCCGGCGTTCGCGCGGCTCGTGGCGCAGCGCGATGCCTACGCGATCGAGCGCCTCCGCGCGGGCGGCGCGATCTGCCTCGGGCTCACGAACATGCCGCCCATGGCCAACGGCGGCATGCAGCGCGGGCTCTACGGCCGCGCCGAGTCGCCCTACAACCGCGCGTATCTGACCAGCGCGTTCGGATCCGGATCCTCCAACGGCTCGGGCACCGCCACCGCCGCGAGCTTCGGCGCCTTCGGCCTCGGCGAGGAGACGTGGTCGAGCGGCCGCGCTCCCGCCTCGTGCAACGCCCTGTGCGCCTACACGCCCTCCCGCGGGGTGATCTCGGTGCGCGGCAACTGGCCGCTGGTGCCGACCATGGACGTGGTGGTGCCGCACACGCGCTCGATGGCCGACCTGCTCACACTGCTCGATGTGATCGTGGGCGACGACCCGCACACGCGCGGCGACTTCTGGCGCGCCCAGCCCTGGGTGCCGCTCCCCCGGTACACGCGCCCCGCCTCGTATGCGGCGCTGGCCGGATCCGCCCTCGCGGGCACGCGGATCGGCGTGCCCCGCATGTACGTCAACGCCGACCCCGAGGCCGGCACGAACCCCGCCGGCGGCATCGGCGGCCCCACCGGACAGCGCATCGAGACACGGCCGTCCGTGCTCGCGCTCTGGAAGGCCGCGCGTCGCGACCTCGAGGCCGCGGGCGCCGAGGTGGTCGAGGTCGACTTCCCGATCGTGACGAACTACGAGGGCGACCGCCCCGGTGCTCCGACCATCCGCACGAGGGGGCTGGTCACTCCCGCCTACCTCGACCGCGAGATCCTCGATCTGTCGGCGTGGGCATGGGAGGACTTCCTCGCCGCCAACGGCGATCCGGATCTGTCGACCCTCGCGTCCGTAGACGGGTCCGCGATCTTCCCGCATCCGGAGGGAGCGCTGCCGGATCGCTACACGGGTTTCGACGACGACATCGCGGAGTACCCCGCATGGGTGCGCGCGCACCCGGACACGGTTCTGTCCGATTTCGCCGACCTCGCACCCGGGCTGGCCGGGCTGGAGGAGACGCGCCGGATCGACCTCGAGCGGTGGATGGACGACCTGCGGATCGACGCGGTCGCCTTCCCGGCGATGGCCGATGTCGCGCCCGCCGACATGGACGTGAACCCGGCGTCGGCCGACCTCGGTTGGCGCAACGGCGTCTGGGTCGCCAACGGCAATCTCGCCATCCGCCACCTCGGCGTGCCGACGGTGACGGTGCCGATGGGCACGATGTCCGACACTGAGATGCCCGTGGGCCTCACCTTCGCGGGCCGCGCGTACGACGACACGGCGCTGCTCGCCCTCGCCGCCGCGTTCGAGTCCACCGGCGCCCGCCGCACGCCCCCGCCCCTCACCCCCGCCGGCACCCCCGCCCCCACCCCCGCTCGTTGAGCGAGCGCAGCGAGTCGAAACGCTGAGCGAGCGCAGCGAGTCGAACGCCCACCCGCTCGTTGAGCGAGCGCAGCGAGTCGAAACGCCCACCACCACGAAGGCCCCGGGCCACCGCAACGCGGCAGCCCGGGGCCTTCTCGTCCCTGTACCCGTCAGTTCGGGAGGAACGTGTACTTCGTGGAGAGGTACTCGTGGATGCCCTCGGCGCCGCCCTCGCGGCCGATGCCCGACTGCTTGACGCCGCCGAAGGGGGCCGCGGCGTTGGAGATGACTCCGGCGTTGAGGCCCATCATTCCGGTGTCGAGCCGTTCGATCATCCGATGCCCGCGCTGCAGATCCTGCGTGTACACGTACGACACCAGGCCGTACTCGGTGTCGTTGGCCAGGCGCACCGCCTCGTCCTCCGTGGTGAACGTCGAGATCGCGAGCACCGGACCGAAGATCTCCTCGCGCAGGATCGCGCTCCCCGGCACGACATCGGTCACGACGGTCGGCGCGAAGAACGTGCCGGGGCCATCGAGCACCTCGCCGCCCGTGGTCACCCGCGCGCCGCGACCGAGCGCATCGGCGACGAGCTCGGACGCCTTGGCGACCGCCTTGTCGTCGATCAGCGGGCCGATCTGCACACCCTCCTCCGTGCCGCGACCGACGCGCATATCTGCCACCCGTGCCGTCACGCGCTCGGCGAATTCCGCCGCGATCGACTCGTGCACGATGAAGCGGTTGGCCGCCGTGCACGCCTGCCCGATGTTGCGGAACTTCGCGAGCATCGCGCCGTCGACCGCGGCGTCGAGGTCGGCGTCCTCGAACACGACGAACGGGGCGTTGCCGCCCAGCTCCATCGATACCCGCAGCACGCCCTCGGCCGCCTGCGCGATCAGCTTGCGACCCACCTCGGTCGATCCGGTGAACGACAGCTTCCGCAGCCGCGGATCGGCGATGATCGGCGCCGACATCGTGCCCGACGAGCTGGTGGTCACGACGTTCACGACACCGGCCGGCAGGCCGGCCTCCACCAGCAGCTGCGTGAAGAACAGGGTCGTCAAGGGCGTGAGCTCCGCGGGCTTGATCACCACGGTGCAGCCCGCAGCCAGCGCGGGGGCGATCTTGCGGGTCGCCATCGCGAGCGGGAAGTTCCACGGCGTGATGAAGAAGCACGGCCCCACCGGACGCTGGGCGACGATGATCCGGCCCGTGCCCTCCGGATTCTGGCCGTAGCGACCCGCGATGCGCACGGCCTCCTCGCTGAACCAGCGGTTGAACTCGTTGCCGTACGTGACCTCGCCCTTGGCCTCCGCGAGGGGCTTGCCCATCTCCAGCGTCATCAGCAGCGCCACATCATCCGCGCGCTCCCGCACCAGATCGAACACCCGACGCAGGATGTCGCTGCGCTCGCGCGGCGACGTCGCCGCCCACGCGTCCTGCGCCGCCACGGCCGCATCCAGCGCCCGGATGCCATCTTCCGGCGAGGCATCCGCCACCTGAGCGATCACCTCGTTCGTCGACGGATCCCGCACCTCGAACGTCTTCCCCGAGGTCGCATCCCGCCACTCGCCGCCGATGAACAGCTGCGTCGGGATCTGCGCGAGCAGATCCTTCTCCCGATCAGTCACGATCGAACCCTCCAGAACAGCGCGTCACGCGACGCGGATGAGCTTCTTGTTGACGAACTCGTCGGCGGCCAGCAGCCCGAGCTCGCGCGACGTGCCGCTGCGCTTGACGCCGCCGAAGGGCAGCTCGGGGCTGTCGGCCAGAACGCAGTTCACGTAGACCATGCCGGCATCGAGCGCGTCGGCCACCCGGCTCGCCTGCGCCGGATCCGTTGTGTACACGTAGGAGCCGAGGCCGAATGGGGTGTCGTTCGCGATGCGCACGGCGTCGTCCTCGTCGGCCGCGCGGTACACCGTGGCGACCGGGCCGAACAGCTCCTCGCGGTACACGTCCATCTCGGGCGTGACGCCGGCGAGCACCGTGGCGGGGAAGAACGCCCCGTCGCGCGTGCCGCCGACGAGCACCTGGGCGCCCTGGGCGACGGCGCGGTCCACCTGCTCCTGCAGGCGCTCGGCCGCGGCCAGCGACGACAGGGGGCCGAGCACGGTGTTCTCGTCCATCGGGTCGCCCACGGTCGCGGCGCCCATCTTCGCGACGAACAGCTCCAGGAACTCGCTGTACACCTCGTCCGCGACGATGAAGCGCTTGGCCGCGTTGCACGACTGGCCGGTGTTGTCCAGGCGCGCGTCGACGGCGTTCTGCGTCGCGGTCTCGAGGTCGTCGGTCGACAGCAGCACAAACGGATCCGATCCGCCCAGCTCCAGCGCCACCTTCTTCAGGTGCTGCCCCGCGAGCGAGGCGACGGCCGATCCGGCGCGCTCCGATCCGGTGACCGAGACACCCTGCACGCGCGGGTCGGCGATGATCGTCGCCGCCTGGTCGTTCGTGGCGTACACGTTCACGTAGCCGCCCTCGGGCAGCCCGGCATCGCGGTAGATGCCCTCGAGCAGCGCCGATGACTCGGGGCACTGCGGGGCGTGCTTCAGGATGATGGTGTTGCCGACCACGAGGTTCGGGGCGGCGAAGCGGGCCACCTGATACGCCGGGAAGTTCCACGGCATGATGCCCAGCAGCACGCCGAGCGGCGAGCGCCGCACGACCGCCGACCCCTCGCCGAGGAGGTCGATCGGCTGGTCGGCCGTCACGACGGCGGCCTGGTCGGCGTAGTACTCGACGATGTCGGCCGCGAAGTCGACCTCGCCGAGCGCCGCCACGAGGGGCTTGCCCATCTCGCGCACGATGGCGTGGGCGAGCTCGTCACGCCGCTCCCGGTGCAGCTCGGCCGCGCGACGCACGACGGCGGCGCGCTCGGCGACCGGCGTCGACCGCCACGCGAGGAAGCCCTCGTGGGCCGCGGCGAGCGCGTCCTGGATCTGGGCGTCGGTCGCCTCGGGGTAGTCGGCGAGGGTCTCGCCGGTCGCGGGATTCACCACGGAATACGTCATCGGACGCTCTCCTTCTCACTGGCCGGGGCCTGGACAGGCAGGATCTGGCCCCGGAAGAACTCGGGCTTGCGGACGGCCATCACGATCATGATCACCACGCCCAGCACCAGGATGAACACACCCAGGATGCCGACGATGCCGACGCCTCCGATGTTCGCGCCCGAGCCGTATGCCGGGTCGAACGAGTCCTTCAGCGTCAGCACGAACATAACCAGCAGCGTGATGCCGCCGATGAGCGGGGCGAGGAAGCGCGTGAAGAAGGCGCCGGCCGAATCGGTCCACTGCTTGCGGAAGTACCAGACGCAGGCGAAAGCGGTGAGGCCGTAGTAGAAGCAGATCATCATGCCGAGCGTGAGGATCGTGTCCCACAGCACGTTCTCGCTGACGAAGCGCATCACGACGTAGAACAGGCTGGCCACCGAGGTCGAGACGATGATCGCGAACACGGGGGTCTTGTGCTTCGGGTTGACCGAGTCGAACGCCTTCGGCATGGCGCCGTAGTGGCCCATGGCGAGCAGCGTGCGGGCGGGGCCGATGATGGTCGACTGCAGCGAGGCCGCCGAGCTCACGAGCACCGCGAGCGAGATGAGGAACGCCCACGGGCCCATGACCGAGTCGGCGAGACCGAAGAACACGTTCTCGACCACGTCCTCGTTGAGCAGGCCGCCCGGCTCCTCCGTGACGCCGGCGAACATGACCGACGCGACGGCGAGCAGCAGGTAGAGGGCGCCGACGATGAACACCGTGAGGGCGGCCGCGCGACCGGGCGTGCGGTTCGGATCCGTCGTCTCCTCGTTCATGGTGAGGGTGACGTCCCAGCCCCAGAAGATGAAGATCGAGACCGACAGGCCGGCGATGACGGCGCCGAAGTCGTTGATGGCGAACGGGTTGAACCAGTCGAACGAGAACGGGATCGCGTGGGGCGCGTTGCCGGCGGCGGCCTCCCCGATCGCGAGGAACACGAACAGCAGCAGCACGGCGACCTGGAAGATGACGAGCACCGTCTGGAAGATCTTGGACTCGCGCATGTCGCGGTACGAGAGGTACGTCGCGCCGAGCATAAACAGCAGCACCACACCCACGTTGATGAACGGGTTGTAGGTGAGGTCGGCGATGTCCGGGTTGCCGGCCAGCTGCGAGATCAGCAGGAACAGGAAGTCCACCGCCACGGCCGCGAGGTTGGAGAGCACCAGGATCGTGGCGATCACCAGGCCCCAGGAGGCCATCCACCCGACCCAGGGGCCGAACGCGCGGGTCGCCCACGTGAAGGTGGTGCCGGAGTCCGGCATGTCGCGGTTGAGCTCGCGGTATCCGAGGGCCACGAGCAGCATCGGCACGAGTCCGAGCAGGATCACGGCGGGCACGTGGGTGCCGACCTCGGCGGCGGCGAGGCCGATCGACGCGGTCGAGGTGTACGCCGGTGCGACGGTCGAGACACCGATGACGGTGGCGCCGAACAGCCCGACCGCGCCGACGGCGAGGCCCTTGTTCGAGATCACCTGCGTGATCAGCCCGGGCTTGCCTGCCTGGATCGTCGTGTCGTCGGCGGAGGTCACTCCGCTTCCTCGAGGAGTGGTGGTCATGTGAGGTCCTTGGGGGGTCGGGTGGAGCTCAGGATCGCGGTCGGGACGCCGCGGGTCGGGTTATCTATCTCCGGTGTCGAAGGTTCGGATCGGATCGGTCGGATCGTCCCCCGATCCGCCGGTGTCGGCCGGCGGATCGGGTGGATGAGCCGGGTCAGGTGAGGTCGGCGATGAGCTGTTCGGCGGTGAGCTTCCCCATGCGGATGGCGCCGTCGACGTGCTGGTAGCCGGCGCCCGCGATGTCGCTGCAGGAGAAATGGATGGGGCCGACGGGCGTGCGCACGTCGGATCCGTAGCGGTGCAGGCCGCCGAGGTCGAAGCTCGCGGCGTAGGCGCCGCGGGTCCACTCCTCGGAGCCCCAGTCGCTCTCGTAGTAGACGACGGGGTTCTTGGCCTCGGGCCCGAAGTAGGCCGCGAGGGAGTCGAGGATGCGCCCCTTGCGCTCTTCGTCCGAGAGCTCGAAGACGCCGTCGGCGTTGAGATCCGACACGAAGGCGACCAGCGTGCCGCGCTCGTCCTGGTAGTTCGTGTTGTCGTAGGCCTCGTGGCACAGCTGGTACGGGCTGAAGACGGTGCCCGACAGCCCCTGCTCGCGCCAGAACGGGCGGTCGTAGACGGCGTGCACCTTGATGACGAAGCCCATCGAGAGGTGCTGGTGCAGCTGGTGCTGGCGGCGCGGCAGCGGCGGCTCGAACGAGATGCGGTTGTAGAGCACCGGGGCGTGCGCGAGCACCACGCGCTTCGCGCGCACGTGCACTCCCTCGGCGTGCACCACAACGCCCTCCGGGCCGTGCTCGATCCGGCGCACGGGCTGGGCGAGGAACAGATCGTCTCCCACGGTCGCCGCGAGGCGCTTCGAGACCTCCTGCATGCCGCCGACGATGCGCTTGTCGAGGATGAAGTCAGAGTCGACGAGGTTGGTGAAGCTCCCCGCACTGGAGGCCATCAGCAGCGCCTGCAGCGTCGAGAAGGCGTGCGCGGGCTTGGTGAGCATGGCCGGTCCGATGAAGAGCGCGATGTTGTCGCGCGCCTCCTGGTCCTGCGTCTCCTGCGCGATCCACGCCTCGAACGAGATCGTGTCGAGCTCCTCGGCCTGCGGGTGCTCCCACGGGCGGTCGGGATCCATCTCGGCGGCCATCGCGTCGAGCTTGTCGATGAGGCGCACGAGCTCCGCCTCGGTCTCGGGGGCGACGGGGAAGATGTCGCCGGTGAAGCGGGTCAGGTCGCCCGACTTCGAGATGTAGAGGCTGTCGCCCTCGCGGTAGCGGTCGAAGGTCTCCAGCCCCAGCTCCTCGAGCAGCTCGAGCAGCCCCTCCTGGTCGGGAGAGACCCACTGGCCGCCGATCTCCAGGGTGGCGCCCTCGATGTCGTCCGTCCAGGTGCGTCCGCCGACGCGGTCGCGCGCCTCGAGAACCGCCACGGTCAGTCCCGCGGCCTTCAGGCGCGTCGCCGCGGTGAGGCCCGAGGGGCCCGCGCCCACGATCACGACGTCACGAGTGATCTCGGTCATGTCTTGTCCTCCGGATCCGGATCGCATCACGCGGCCGCGAGGGCCGCGGTCACGATGTCGAGCGCCTCGTTCAGCAGGTCGTCGCCGAGCGAGAGCGGGGGCAGGAAGCGGATCACGTTGCCGAACGTGCCGCAGGTGAGCACGATGACGCCCTGCGCGATCGACGCCTTCGCGACGGCGGCGGTGAGGGCGGCATCCGGCTCACCCGTGGCGGGATCGACGAACTCGACCGCGACCATGGCGCCGAGGCCGCGCACGTCGCCGATGCGGGCGTCGCTGCGCTGCGCCTCGGTGAACCGGTCGGTGATGACGGATCCGATGGCGGTCGCGCGGGCGGGAAGGTCCTCGGTCTCGTAGGCGTCGATCGCCGCGAGCGCCGCGGCGCACGCGATGGGGTTGCCGCCGTACGTGCCGCCGAGGCCACCCGGGTGGGAGGCGTCCATGATCTCCGCGCGGCCGGTCACCGCGGCCAGCGGCAGGCCCGCCGCGATGCCCTTGGCCGTGGTGATCAGGTCGGGCACGATGCCGAAGTGCTCGCTGGCGAACATGCGTCCGGTGCGGCCGAAGCCGGTCTGCACCTCGTCGGCGATGAAGACCACGCCGTTGGCGCGGCACCACTCGGCAAGCGCCGGCAGGAAGCCGTCGGCCGGCACGATGAAGCCGCCCTCGCCCTGGATGGGCTCGATGATGATCGCGGCGACCTGATCGCCGCCGATCTGCTTCTCCATCATCGTGATCGCGCGCCGGGCGGCGTCGGCGCCCGAGAGCCCGCCGTCGCGGAAGGGGTACGACAGGGGCGCGCGGTACACCTCGGGGGCGAAGGGACCGAAGCCGTGCTTGTAGGGCATCGTCTTGGCCGTCAGAGCCATCGTGAGGTTCGTGCGGCCGTGGTACCCGTGGTCGAAGGCGACGACGGCCTGGCGTCCGGTGTGCTTGCGGGCGATCTTGATCGCATTCTCGACGGCCTCGGCGCCGGAGTTGAACAGAGCCGTCTTCTTCTCGTGGTCGCCCGGAGTCAGGCGGTTGAGCGCCTCCGCGACGGCGACGTACGACTCGTAGGGCGAGACCATAAAGCAGGTGTGGGTGAAGGACGCGACCTGGCGCTGCACCGCCTCGACCACCTTGGGGTGGGCGTTGCCGACCGTCGTCACGGCGATGCCGGAGCCGAGGTCGATGAGCGAGTTGCCGTCGGCGTCGACGACGACGCCGCCGCCCGCCGCCACCGCGTGGATCGGCGCCGTGTGGCCGATGCCGGTGGGCACGGCGGCGGCCTTGCGGGCCAGCAGCTCCTCCGAGCGGGGGCCCGGGATGGCGGTGACGAGGCGACGCTCCTGCGGGAGGGTGGGTCCCCCCGGGAGCACGTCCACGGCGATGTGGTCAATCGAAGCGGTCATGGCGGGGAGCCTACGTCACGTTTCCCAGGTTTCGCAACGCGTTGACAACTGAATCCGCACAATCTGGATCCCAAACCTGCGGAATCCGCACATCGGCACCGATCACTGGCAGAATCGTCCCATGGCAGCCCGACGCACCGCAATGGCCCTCGACGACACCTCGAAGGCGATCATCGAGCTGCTCCAGGAGGACGGACGTCGCCCCTACTCCGAGATCGCCAAGGCGGTCGGGCTCAGCGAGGCGGCGGTGCGCCAGCGCGTGCAGCGCCTGACCGAGTCGGGCGCGATGCAGATCGTGGCCGTCACCGATCCGGTGCAGATGGGCTTTGCCCGTCAGGCCATGATCGGCATGAAGGTGTCGGGCGACACCCGCATCGTCGCCGACGCACTGGGCGCTCTCCCGTTCGTCATCTACGTGGTGCTGACCGCGGGGTCGTTCGACATCATCGCCGAGGTCGTGTGCGAGGACGACGAGGAGCTCATCGAACTGCTCAACACGCACATCCGCACGATCGAAGGCGTGGTCTCCACCGAGACCCTCGTCTACCTGAAGCTCGCCAAGCAGCTCTACAACTGGGGCACGCGCTGACGCGTGCCGCTCACGGCCGCGGCGGTGTGGCTCACGCGGCGACGAGCGCCGCGCGCTTCTCCAGAGACAGGCTCACCAGCACCAGCCCCACGCCCAGGACGGCGAGCACGATGCCGAGCCACGCGGGAGCGACGTAGCCCCACCCGAGCGCGATGACGCCACCGCCGAGGGCCGCGCCCAGGCTGTTGCCGACGTTCATACCCGAGTGGTTCAGTGCGCTGGCGATGCTGACGCGTCCCTCCGACTTGTCCATCAGGCGGCTCTGGATGGCCGGCCCTGCGAGGGCGCTGATCGCGCCGAACAGCAGCATCGCCACGATCAGCGTGACGGGGTTCTGCGCCGCGACGCCGACGACCGCGGATCCGACCGCCAGCAGCACGAACGCAGAGATGAGCGCGCCCGACAGATTGCGGTCGGCGACCACTCCCCCGACGAGATTGCCGACCGTCATGCCGAGGCCGGTGGCCACGAGCGCGAACGGCACGGCCCACTCGGGCGCGCCCGCGACGTCGGTCATGATCGGCGCGATGTAGCTGTAGATCGCGAAGAACGACCCGAAGCCGATCGCACCGAAGCCGAGCGCGAGCCAGACCTGGCCGATGCGGAAGATGCCGAGTTCGTGCCGGAATGATCCGGATCCGTCCGCCTTCATGGTGGGCACCAGCAGTGCGATCATCAGCGCACCGAGGGCGAAGATGCCCACGACCACCGCGTAGGACACGCGCCACCCGGCCTGCTGGCCGAGCCAGGTGCCGAGAGGCACGCCCACGACGTTCGCGATCGTCAGACCGCTCATCACGAACGAGATGCCCTTGGCGCGATTGCCCGGGCCGAGCATCTCGCCCGCCACGACGGCGGCGATGCCGAAGTACGCGCCGTGGGGCAGGCCCGCGATGAGGCGCGCGACCGCGACCGTCTCGAACGTCGGCGCGATCACCGTGAGCAGGTTGCCCAGCAGCAGCATCGAGGCGAGCGCGATCAGCACCCGGTGCTTCGGGTAGCGCGAGAGCCAGCCGGCCAGCACCGGCGCCCCGATCACGACGCCCAGCGCGTAGACGCTGATGAGCAGCCCGGCCTGGGCGATCGCGTCCTCCTGGCTCGCCGCCCAGGCGGACGGCAGCAGGTCGCGGGCGATGCCGGGCAGCAGGCCCATCGAGACGAACTCGGTCATGCCGATGCCGAAGGAGCCGATGGCGAGCGAGAGGAGCGCCCACATCGCCGCACCCCTCCTCTGAGTGGAGGAGGTCATGCCCTCCAGGCTACCGGCGCCCGGCTGGGGGCAGGCACCATGCGGCGTCGGTGGTCAGTCGCCGTCGATCGCCTGCTCGAGGCGCTGGATCTTGGCCTCGATCTCGCCCGTGTAGCCCGGGCGGATGTCGGCCTTCAGCACGAGCGAGACCCGACTGCCGAAGGGCATGACCGCCTCGGTGGCGCGCTTGACGACATCCATCACCTCATCCCAGCTGTCGCCCTCGATCTCGGTGAACATCGACGTGGTGCGGTGAGCGAGGCCCGACTCGCGCACGACCTTGACGGCGGCGGCGACCGCGTCGTGCACGGATCCCTCCGGGTTGGCGGCGTTGGATCCGGACGGGGCGACGGAGAAGGCGACGAGCATGGAATCAGGATCCCACGTCGACGTTCCGAGCGCCCCCGGGAATCCGCGTGCAGGGGAACACTCACGTCCAGCAGGATGGGCAGGTGACTGAACTCCTGCTGACAGCCGGCGTCGGAGTGATCGCGTTGAACGTCTACGCACTCCTCCTCGTGATCCTGCGCGGGCCCCTGTTCCGCACTCGCGTGTACCGGCCCATGCTGCTGAACATCGGGCTCTCCGTCGCGCCGGCTGTTGTGCTGCTGATCGTGGTGGTCGTGCTGCTCATCGTCGTCGAGGCGTTCCCGTCGCCCATCGCGATGTGGTCTGTTATGGGCGTCGGCGCGATCATCTGGCTGCTGCTGCTGCCGAACTCCGCCTACCTCATCACGGAGCTCAACTTCTCCCATCGGCGCGATGAGGACGACGTGCCGCTCTGGTTCGACATCGTGCTGGTGCTCACTCTGGCGATGTCCGGAGTGATCAACACGCTGGCCAACGTCGCGCTTGTGCAGCTGCTTGCGGTCCTCGTGGCCGCACCGAATGCCGCCTATCCGCTCCATCACCCGGTGTCGTGGGGTGCGGCGGCACTCGCTCTGGTGCTGGTCGCCCTGGGGATGTACCTCGGGCGCTATGTCCGCTTCAACAGCTGGGATCTGCTTCGCCCCGCGCGGTTCTTGCGCAAGCTCGTCGACCACTTCCGCGAACCTCGAAACAGCGCCGCCGCGGCGGGCTTCGTGATCACGCACTCGGTCTTCCTGACGATCCTCTACGTCATCATCGCCGCGCCCACGCTGCTGGCCATCGTCCCCTGAATCCGAGCGGGCTAGGAGTTCAGGTGGCTGTCGATGTACTCGCGCAGCGCCTGACGATTCGGCAGGTCGAGCTTGCGGATAATGCGGTGCACATGGCTTTCCACCGTGCGGATGCTCAGGACCAGCCGGCGTGCGATCTCGGGGTTGGTCAGACCCTCTGCCACCAGCTGGGCGACCTCGACCTCCCGCGCGGAGAGCGTGATCGCCGACGACGAGAATCGCGTTGCGTCGATGCTCTTTCGAGGGAGCGCGGCCAGCAGCGCCGCGATCTGAACGTCGATGGCCTCCGCGATGTCGTTCTCCCCGGACTCGCGTCGGATCGCCGCCGCCCTGCGGAGCGCCGTCAGCGCCGTCCCCGGACGACCCGTGGCGACGAGCTCCGCAACGGCGGCCACAAGACTGTCGGGATCCCCCTCGCAGCGCGCCCGAAGGTAGTCGTACTGAGCCGTGAACAGCCTCTCGGGCACCTGCTCGACCAGACGAGCGACGTGTTCGAGGCGCTCCGGTGACGGGCCGAGCTCCGCGGCGTTCAGCAGGATGAGGAGTGCGGACGAGCGGCCGCCTCGAGCCCAGAGCGCCGTGCCGGAGTTCCAGAGGAGATCGGCGGCGGCGTCGATGTCACCGGCGGAGGCGAGCAGCTGGGCCGCCGGCCAGTCGCGAGCCTGGGCGGGCAGGAGCCCGTCGACACGGAAGTGCGAATCGAGTTCACGCAGGTACCGCTCGGCGAGGGGGATGTTGCCTCGTCGCGCCGCAATGGTCGACGCGAGCGTGAGCAGCGTGCGGTACGGCCCCGCCGGAAAATGCGGCAGTTCACCGGCGACGAGCAGGGTGCCGAGCAGGTCGTCGATGGGATCGTAGTCACCCGCGAGTGCATATCCGACCGCGGCCGCCGCGGCGATCGCCCGCGCCGCCTCGATATCGAGGAAGCTATGGGCCTCCTGGACACCGCGCGTGGTGATCGCCATTCCGGCCTCGTGCTCCCCCTGGCCGAACAGCGCGAGCGCGTAATGCGCGTGCGTCGTCGCCGGCATGTGCAGCGCGGCCGACACATCGAGGTTGTACTCCCGGTACACACGCCGTGCGTCGCCGAACCGGCCGAGGATGACCAGAACCTGGATCTGGCAATCGCGCAGGGCCGCTCGTGCGACGCTGGGCATGCTGTCATCGACCTTCAGCGTCACGACGTCGTCTTCGCTGATGGACCCGAGGGTGCACCGCAGACCGATCGCCGCCGCGGTCAGGATCGGCGCATACTCGGCGGCGGCCTCGCTGGCGTCTTCGAGCATCCGCAGCGCGCTCGGCAGGTCGTGCTTCACGTGAGCCGTCCACCTGGCCCGGAGTGCGACGAACTGGGTCTGGCTCAGCAGCGAGCCCGACGAGGGATCCGTCTGATCGAGAACGGTCTGAACCTCGCTCTCGGGAGCGCCCGTGTACATCAGCGACCACACGTAGTCCTGCACGGTGTCCGTGTCTCGCGACACCCGCCATTCGGCGCCGCTGACAAGGCGTCGGGTGCGAAGACGCTCCTGGACGAGCCGCGCGAACAGGGCGTCGTGCTCGGGGGCCTCCCGCGGCGTGCTCGACACGTTGATCAGGATCTCTTCACGCGTGGCGGGGTCGAGCTTCTCGCTGATCGCCTGTGTCAGGCGGATGCGACGGACGGCGACGGGCTCATGGCGGTAGTACTCCACCAGCAGCGGAGGCACCACCGTGACGAGTCTCCGACTTCCTGACGGGATGAGCTGGATCAGTGTGCGGCGCTCGAGCAGTTCGAGCGTGGACCATTCGACGAGCTTGCGCACCGTGTCGACATCGGCGCTGCCGATCAGGGCGATCATCTCCAGGGCGTCACGGGCGTCGTCGGTCAGGCTCTCGAGCTGTGCTTCGACGACGCCGCGAAGGGCTGGGCTCCAGAGATCCTGGGTGGCGACCCACAAGCCGCCCACGAGGCGGAGACGTCCGTCCCGCACGGCTGCCGACAGCACGCTCATCATCAGGCCGACGACGCCACCCGATTTGGCGAAGAGCCGGCTCATGGTCCCCATCTCGACCGGCCCGCCGAGCACCTGTTCGGCGACGGATTCGAGATCCTCGAAACGCAGGGGCGTCATCTCGATGACGAGGGCGGAATCGCTGGCCGAGGCGTCCAGCCCAGTCGGTGTGCGGCGTGCGGTCCGGCCCTGCAAGCGGGAGATCACGATGGGCACGGCCAGGGCGTGACGAACGCCTTTGATGACACCCCACGAGGCTTCGTCCAGGTCATCCCAGTCGTCGACGACGATGACCGATCGCTCGTCGCGAAGCGCCTCGTGCAAGACCTGAGCAGCACCGCCGATGCTGGGGCGCATGTCCGGGTTGGGCAGAAGCCCCGGGAACTGCAGAGCCGCCATCGGGTGCTGGCGCAAGGACGCCACGCCGCTCAGCCGCAGGGTCGTCCAGCCCGACTGCCCGAGCCGGTCACACAGCGCATCGAGAAACGCCGTGCGTCCGCTGCCCCAGGTGCCGACCACGTCGATGCTGCCGCCCGACTGGACCACACTGGTGGCGACAGCGAGTTCGCGCTCGCGCCCAAGGATCGTGATGTGCCTGCGCTGCATGGTGACCTCATTGAAACGGTGATCGGCTCCGCCCTACCACGCAGGCTTCTCTGCCGCGGTGGAATAGGTCAAGGGGAAGCGGGAAGGGAAAAGGGAGACGGACGAAGGGCGAGTGGAAGGCGGGGGAGCCTGTCCGACACGACCAGGCTCCCCCTGAGCCCTGCGCGCCCAAGTACGCAGGGCTCGGCATGTGTCCGGTCGCCCAGGCTGTCGCAGCCATCTCGAACGGCGATCCGGCAAGGTCATCGACGCCGCGGGCGATCACCCTCCAGGGGTCTCAAGAGCGGGATCAGCCGAGCAGGTCGGCCGAGGCCGAACTGCTCCTTCAACGCAAGAGCGGCCGCGTGAAAGCCCGCCATGCCGTGGACACCGGGCCCGGGCGCTGTCGACGCCGAGCAGAGATAGACGCCGGGAACCTCGGTGCGCCACGGTGCGCTGCGGGCAACCGGCCTCGCCACCAGCTGGCGCAGCGAGGTGTCACCGGACGAGATGTCCCCTCCGACGAAGCCCGCATTGGAAAACGCCAGGTGACGCGGAGCGGTGACCTTCGACACTCGCACCAGATCGCGTACGCCGGGGGCGTGCTCCTCGAGCGCCCGGAGGATCACTGCTCCGGCATCGCCCGCCCAGCCTCGAGGCACGTGGGCATATGCGTACAGCACGTGCTTTCCCCGGGGCGCCCGCGACGGATCGATCGCCGACTGCTGCGCCACGAGGACGAACGGTCGCGCCGCCAGACTTCCCCGTCGTGTCTCCCGCTCGGACTGACGGATCTGCTCAGCACTGCCCCCGAGGTGGACCGTTCCTGCGACCTTCAGACTTTCGTCCTTCCAGGGGATCGGGCCGTCCAGAGTGGCATCGAGCTTTGCCACCGCCGCTCCGTAGCGGAAGCGGTCGTACGCGCGATACGCCCGTCGGCTGATCCGATCGCCTCCGATGCGAAGGAACTCTCGGGGTGAGGTGGCCACGAAGACCGCGCGGGTCGCGACCTCGGCGAGGGAGTCGACCCGATGCGAGGTGACGAACTCGACTCCACGTTCACGGAGCCGCTCGACGAGGAAGTCGGTGATCGCCTGCGACCCGCCTCGCGGGATCGGCCATCCTCCCGCGTGGGCGTGCGTCGCCAGGACCAGGCCCAGCGCGGACGAGGCCAAGCGCGAACTCATGCCGATCGAATGCGCGGCGACACCGGCGAACAGCGCGCGAGCCTCGGCGGTCTGCATCAACAACGGCTCGGCGAACCTAAGAAGGCCTGCCCGAGTTGCGAGTCTTCCCAATGTCAGGGAGTCCCGCGTGACGTGGAGCGGTGAATCCAGGCTCGCTCGAGCGAGTGAATCGACGTGCTCCACCAGGGGGCCGAACAGCGCGCGCCAGCGCGCGCCGTCGGCCCCCAGGTCGTCGGCCGTGGACTCCAGCGACCGTCGGGCGGTGATCGCACGTCCGCCCGGCAGTGCATGACCGTATGAGACATCCGGCACCAGCAGCTCGACGGCGTCAGAGAGACCTGCCCACCGGAAGAACGGGGAGGCTGCGGCCATCGGATGCACCGCGGATCCGTGATCGATCAGGAACCCGCTCTCGAGGGACTGCGTGGTTCTCGCGCCTCCCCCGAGCGACTCGGCGGATTCGATGACGCGCACCGTCAAGCCCGCGCTGGCCATAACGAGCGCTGCGGCGAGACCGTTCGGTCCGCTGCCGATGACGGTGACGTCCTTCACGCGCTCGCACCCACCAGCGTCGGCTCCTGACGCTCAGCGTCGGACGGCACGGCCGGTGGCGTCTCTTCACGACGCCGAGCTCGCTGCCAGCTGCGCCGGATGGCACGAGCGATCTGCTGGAAGGTGATGTCGCGAATGAACACGGCATCGAGCGCCACCATCGCCAGCGAGAACCACGGAAGTCCCATGAGCACGGCGATCGACACGTGGAAGATGAGGATCACGGACAGGCCGAAGATCCGCGTTCCGCGACGGAGAAGCAGCAACGGGAAGCTGACCTGCACAAGCACCGACATCACGGTTGCGAGTGCGACCATCGGTCCCCACGCGGTGACGAGATCACTCAGCTCCGGCCAGGTGCCGAACTGGGCGGTCTGCAGGGGGTTGTAGACGGCGTAGCCCTCGTACCACGGCGCTCCCTGGGCCTTGAACAGGCCACCCGACGCGTAGATCATGCAGAGCTGCGCGCCGATGACGATCACGGCGATGTTGTGGCTGAGAGCCGTCATCCAGCTGGGGAGCACGGGCTGGAAGCGCCACCACCGCACGAGGAAGCCCCGCCCGGGGTTGCTCGCGTAGCGCGTGCGTCGCCAGGCATCCACCGACCAGACGTCGCTCGAGGCCGTGAAGAGGATCGCGATCATCACGATCCGGCTGAGGTTGTCGCTCTGATCCTGCACGACCGGGTTGATCGAGAGGAACCCGATCCAGAGGACGAAGAGCGGGACCATGATCAGTCGCGTCCGATAGCCGATTGCGAAGCAGACGCCGCACACGATGAGCAGCCAGAGGATGAGCACGATGGCGTTCGGCGAGGCGTCGAACACGACGCTGAACGGCCAGAGCGGCGCGAAGCTGCTGGTGGGAGCGGCCTGCTGGCCCGTCCAGGCGGAACCCGCACCGAACGTGTACATCGCCGTCGGCAGATTCGTGAGCGCAGTTCCGACGAACATCACACCGAGGAGGAAGCGCGCGATCGCCAGACCATACCGCGCGTGCTTGGCGCCCGTCAGCCAGTTCTCCAGCGAGGAATAGAGCGCGCCGGCAACCCCGATCAACAGAGCGGAGAAGCGTCGTGCGAGGTCCGCGACGAATCGCAGGGTCCTCCCGAGGAAAGCAGCACTGGTGCGAATCATCATTTCTCCTCCGCGACGAAATCGGCGTGCGCCGGGGCGAAGACCTCGGGGAAGGCCTTCTCGTCCTGCCCAGGCATAACGATCAGGCCGCGCCATCCCACGGAGGTCCGCTGGATCTCAGGGCGCTTGGCGTCGGGGTTGTTGCGTTCGGCGAACGGGATGACGTTCTGGCGGGTGATCTCGTACTGGACCCGCTGCACGTCCTCGCCCCACAGCGCGTGCGCGACCTGCGTCGCGTATGCGTCGGTGTAGCGCTCCTGGACGATGTATTCGATGACAGCGTCGTCGTCGCCCTCTTCGTCGGCGAGCATCGCATCGCGCATGCGACCGAGCCAGTTGTCGCCCTTGAAGTAGTTGAGCGCGGCGGTCTGCTGCTGCTCGGCAGTCAGCGCCTTCCACGCATTCGAGAAGCTGCTGGCCTGGCGGACACTGAGCCCTGCGGCACGCGGCGGGAAGAGATTGTGGGTCGCCCAGCTCTGCTCGACGGCGGTGGCGTTCACCCACTCGGTCTCGACCATCTCGCCGTTCTCGTCGGGAACGAGTGCGCGGACGTTGAGGGCGTAGTCGCCGTTGATCGGCTCGGGGGCGAACACGCTCCAGCTCTGGCCGTACCAGGGGAGCATGTAGCTCTGGAGGACGTCCCCCGGCACCAGTTCGCGAAGCGGGGTGGGAGGGGAGATCCAGAGGAACGAGGCGAAGATGTGCCACGTAGCCGCCAAGAGCGAGACCGCGACGCTGGCGCGGAGGACGAGAGTTTTTCGGGATATGGACTGCTTGGGCATGGGCTGAATGGAGTTCTTTGGGGTCGTTGTGTGTCGTGGTGGGGGTTCGAGAACATGCAGTCCTCGAAGTCCTGCGGGCTCGGAGCGGTGTCGACGCTCCGAGCCCGCAGGGTGTGTGGATTACTGGCGCGAATCCGCCGTGATCTCCGACGCCTTCCGACGCTTCAGCGAGATCAGACCGACAAGTCCGCCGAGACCCAGAAGGGACAGACCTGCGATCAGTCCGGTCGGGTCGACCGCCCCGCCGGTCTTGGCGAGGTCTCCGGCCGTGCCGCCCTTGCCGGACGCGTCGGCGTTACCCGCCGACTGACCGGCGGCGCTGCTGAGCGAACCAGCCGTAGCCGACGCCGAAGCGTTGGCGGTGGCGTTGGCGTTGGCGGTGGACTCGGTCGAGGCGTTGGTGGACGCATCGGCGATCGCCGCGCTCTGCGCGGCAGCACCCGCATTGCCCTCGGCCTCAGCCGAACCAGAGGCGTTGGTGTCCGACGAGTTGTCGGTGTTGGCCGCAGCCTGAGCCGCCGTCACCGCCGAACCGTTCGCATCCGCCGACGCATCCTTGGACGCCTCCGCGTTGGCCGCAGCGGCAGCCGCAGCCTCCGCGTTGGCCGTCGCCGCAGCGCTGGCCTGCGTGGACGCATCCGCGTTCGCCGCCGCCTGAGCAGCAGCGTTGCTGAGCGCATCAGCCGACGCCGACGCCGACGCGTTCGCGTTGGCCGTCGACTCCGTCGACGCGTCGGTCGACGCATCGGTGGTTGTGCCGGCGTCGGTCGTCGTGTCCGCGTCCGTCGTGGAGTCGGTCGTTGTGTCAGCATCGGTCGTGCTGTCGCCGTCGGTCGCGGTGTTGGCGTCGGTCGCGGTGTTCGCGTCCGTCGTCGTGTCCGCGTCCGTCGTGCTGTCGGCGTCCGTCGCGGAGTCGGCGTCGGTCGCGGTGTTCGCGTCCGTCGTCGTGTCCGCGTCCGTCGTGCTGTCGGCGTCGGTCGCGGTGTTCGCGTCCGTCGTCGTGTCCGCGTCCGTCGCGGAGTCGGCGTCGGTCGCGGTGTTCGCGTCCGTCGTCGTGTCCGCATCGGTCGTGCTGTCGGCG
Organism: Microbacterium stercoris; assembly: GCF_017592545.1. Lineage (GTDB taxonomy): Bacteria > Actinomycetota > Actinomycetes > Actinomycetales > Microbacteriaceae > Microbacterium > Microbacterium stercoris. Next base: position 42,998 of record NZ_JAGFOA010000007.1, on the reverse strand, counting down.
TCGGTCGTGGCGCCCGCATCGGTCGCCGTCTCCGCGTCGGTCGCGGCGCCCGCGTCCGTCGCGGCGTCAGCGTCCGTCGCCGTCTCCGCGTCGGTCTCGGCAACGACGGCCTTGGGACCGCAGGAGAGGATTCCGAGCTTCACATCACCGGTCACGCTGTGGCTCGCGCCGTTGTCGGGGATGTCGTAGTAGATGTGCTGACCGATGACCTGCAGCTGACCATTGCTCAGCGTGGTCTGCTCGTTGTAGACGATCTTCGCGTCGTAGTCTTGCTCGCTGCCCGCACCACCGACGTAGATGGTGTGGTTCACGCCCGGCTCCATCGGCACCGTGCTCGGAACGGGGCTGGTGACGCCGACCCTGGCCGTCGGAGCCGTCGCGGCGTTGCCATCCCATTCGCACCACACGTCAAGACGGCCCGCGCTCGTGCTGATCGACGGGACTCCCGTAGTGGAGACCACGGGCGCGTGGATTCGCACCGACGAGCTGAAAGCATCGGTGTTCGGGTAGACGAGACCGGTCGTCACATTGTGTCGTCCGCCGGGCCCGGTGTAACCGACCAACGGGCGACCATCGGCCGGGTTGGTGAGGCCGTTGAAGAACTCCGTCTCGTGCTTGATGTTGCCCGGCGTCGCCGCCGACCGCACGTCGATGGCGAGCACCTGAGCAGTGCTGAAGGGCGGGGTGTAATCCTCCGGCTGAGCCGCGGTCGCGGGTGCTGCGGCGGCCAGGCTGCCGAGGCCGCCCAGCAGAACCGGTGCGGCCAGCGCTCCGATTCGAACGGCGCGTCGGCGGAAGGCCGACCCGGGTGAGGGATTTGTCATGTTGCTTTCGCTTTCGATCACTTGGTGGGGGTTGCGTCGTTGTCTGCGGCAGGGCCGCAGCTGAGGATTCCGAGCTTCACGTCGCCCTTCACGGCGCTGCTGCCCGCGATGTTGGGCACGTCGAAGTAGACGTGCTCGGCGATGACCTGAAGCTGGCCGTTGGGGAGGATGCTCTGCTCGTTGAACACGACCTTCAGGTCGTAGCTGGCCTCGTTGCCGGCCCCGCCGCGATAGACGGTGTATCCGGGCGCAGGCGTCTTGGGAACGAATCCGGGCACCGGGCTGACAACCGAGACCGAGGCCGTCGGCTGGGTCGTCGCCTTGCCGTCCCACCGGCATTCCGCGCTCAGCTGCGCGGCACTCGTGGGGTACGAGGGCGAACCCGTGGTCGCGACCACAGGGGCGTGGATGCGAACGGAGGAGCTGTAGACATCCGTCTTCGGGTAGACGAGGCCGGTGGTGACGAAGTGGCGGCCGCCGGGGCCCGTGTAGCCGACCAGCGGGCCGCCCTTCGCGCGGTTCGTCGCCGCGTTGAAGAACTTGGACTCGTAGGTGATGTCGCCGGGCGTGCTCACCGAGTCGACATCGATCGAGAGCACCTGAGCCGAGCTGTACGGCGCGGAGTAGTCGTCCATGTCGGCGGCGTTGGCGGGCGCCGCAGCGCCGAGGCATGCCACACCCCCGAGGAGCACGGCCGAAACCGTTGCCCCGAGACGCGCCGACGTTCGCCGGATGGGCGTGCGTTCACGACTGAGCATGAGCTGTTTCCCTTCTTTATCCCAAACAGATCAAGGGCCAAGTAAAGGAGGCAGGCGGCCGCGTTCCACGGCCGATGCGTACGTTCCGTGCGCGATGCAGTGTTTTCTCTGCCGACATCAGTCCTCTGCGCGACGACTGCCGCGCGGGGGTGGGCTCTGGGCTCGCACAGCGGGCAAAACTCCGGTTCGCCCCGCCCGGGAGTAGGTGCGGGGCGTGCGCGAGCGGGTGTGGAACACCTAGGCGTGCTCCCATGGGCTCGGAATGGAGCACGCAGTGCCCTGCTTCGTGGCGGATGAACGCGGAGCCACGCGGCGAGCGCGGGTGCGTGCTGGACAGTGTGCCTAGCGTTGAGGTATCGCAGCGTCCGGGTTCGATGTTCGGCCGAGTCGACGTGCTGCCGAACTGGCCCGAGCGCGCCTGCGCCGGGCGCCGTAGTCAGCAGAAGGGGTGGGGCACGTGTCGTCAGGCCAGCGCGGAGTCAGCCAGGCGCCGATGGCCGCCGCCGCGGTGTCGCGGCGCCGCCGTGCCCGTAGGGCGGTGGAGATCGCAGCAGCCGCGGCGGTCCTGTTGGGCGGCGTCGGCGCGCTCTCCCTCGCGCTGGTGCCGCCGGAGGTCGTCGAGCGCTCCTACGGCGTCGTCCAGCAGGAGATCAACCGGGTCAAGGCCGACGTGTGGGGTGAGACGCCCTCGGTCATCCTGGGCGCGGAAGGAGGAGCTGCCGAGCTCGATCGAGCTGACGGCACCTTCACCCGCATGATCTCTTACGAGCATCCGGGCGTGCCGCCCGTGTGGGCGGCGCATAACAATGCCGGCGGCGACACGATCCTGACTCTCGAAGTGGGCGACCGGCTCCGCGTCACGATGCCCGACGACACCGTCGTCCACTACGTCGTCACGGATGTGCGCATCACCGGCAAACACTGGGTGACGACGGACGCGCTCATCGGCCTCGGCGGCGAGCTCGCGTTGCAGACCTGCTTCTACGGTGACCCCCACATGAAGTTCATCGGCTTGCAGGCCGCCTGAACGCCGAAGTGGCGGGAGGCGCGCAGTCAGTCGCCCGGATCGGTGCAGGCCAGCTCGTATTCGCCTTCTGCGCGCACCACCTCGTACGTGACGTCCGCGTGGAGGATCCGGGCGACGCCCCGCACATCTCCCCATTCGCGCGGGGTGCCGCCGGAGATCCGGTCGATCAGGATGCAGTCGGGCGCGCGGTTGGCGTTGCCGATCCAGTACACGTCATGGTCATCGACGAGATAGCTCATCAGACCCACATCGGTCTCGACGCTCGCCCCCTCCGGCACCGCGGCGAGCACCGACGCGGCGGCCTCGCCCCTCTGGGGCGGAGCCCACGCCCCCGGCACGAGGAGCCCCGCGAGGGGGAGCTGCGGCAGCAGCATCGCCGCGACGGTGATCGCGACGGTCGCGCCCTGTCGCGCATAGGTGCGCAGCCACATCCAGCGGCTCGCGTGCGCCCGCTCGATGCCGTCGAGCAGGATGCCGAAGGCGATCGGCATCAGCACGGCGCTGTAGTGCCACGTGGGACCCCAATAGCCCTCGTTCGTCGACAGAAACCGCCACGCCAGGGTGGGGAGGAGGAGCAGGGTCAGCGGCGACCTCAGCAGGAACCCGGCCGTCGTCACCAGCAGGAGCAGGAGCGTGTGGCCCTTGGACGGATGGAACCAGCCCTCCGGGTGCGCGAGCAGTCCGCCCGGGTCGGCGTTCGAGGCGTAGGCCCAGGCCCCGTCGGGGTTGAGCGCGGGCAGCACAACGAGCGTCGCGATTCCGAACCACGCCAGCCCCCAGGCGGCGAGCCAGAGTCCGCGCGGGCTCCGGGCGAGCACGGCGATCAGCACACCGATCGCGAAGACGGTGAGCCCCAGGTCCTCTTTGACGAAGACGAGCGGGGCGGCCCAGAGCATCGCGGCGCGCCACCGACGGTCGAGAAGCGCGCCGACGGTTCCCGTGAGCAGCGGCACCGCGAGCGCGATCTCGTGAAACTGCGCCTCGGCCGCCGACTGCAGCCCCCAGCTCAGACCGAAGGCCGCGCCGAGCAGCGCGCCGACACCGCGTCCGCCGAGCCGCCGCGTGGCGATCGCGGTGAACATGCCCGCGGACAGTCCGAAGCACACGGCCTGGATCACGAGCAGCGTGAAGGCATGGGGGAACAGCGCGAACGGCGGCGCGAGCACGGCCAGCATCGGATGGAAGTGGTCGCCGAGCAGGTTGTACCCGTCGCCCTTCACATTCACGATCGGCGCCTGCAGGCGCGAATAGCTCTGCAGCAGCTGCGTGAAGATGCTGAGATCCCACGACCTCACCACGAGATGAGACCACTGCCAGGCCGCCAGCACGGTGTACGCGACGGTGACGATGGCGCCGACCACGGCGGGTGCGACCCAGCGTCTGATCCGCATGCGATCAGGATCCCCGCACGATCGCGGGCGGGGCGATCGCGGGCGCGGTGGGCACCCGGACGATCCGGATCACGGTCCAGGCGAGAAGGGCGAGAAGCACAAGATTGCGCACCGTAAGCGCGACCACGCCCAGCCATTCGACGCTCAGCAGCGACCAGTACAGAATCGGGTAGACCGCGTGCGTGAGCACCGCCGAGAGCAGACCGAGCGCGGCGAGCGGGATGGCGCGACGACGATCGAGCACAAGCCACAGCACCAGGGGCGCGATCAGCCACACGTGGAACTGCGGCGATCCGACCTTGTTCACCGCGATCAGCATAAGAACGAGCGCGAGGGCGAACGGCGGGAACAGGCGCAGGAACGACGCCCCGCGCCGCACCTTGTGGAACCCCAGCACCGCGAGCGCGGCGACCGCCAGCGCGAGCACGGGCGTCATGATCGTGCTCACCGCCTGCACGCCGGGACCGGTGACCTGGAACGTGAGGATGTCGCGGTCGTAGACCACCCGCCAGCCCTCGAGGTGCAGCGCGGCGCCCCAGAGGTAGGGCGTCGCCACCGGGGCCTCGATTTGCAGGCCGCGGCCGGTCTGCTCCGTGACGAAGCCGAGCAGGTGCGGCGCTCCCCCGGCGATCACGACGACGCCCACCACCACGGCGGTGGTCACCAGCGCGCCCGTCACGATCTGCCCTCGACGGCGCATCACGACGAACGCCGCGGCGACGAGCGCCGCCGGCCAGATCTTGATCCACGCACCGGCGGCGAGAAGGGCAGAGGACAGAGCGGGCCGTCGTGCGAGCCACAGCAGCGCGACGATCGCCAGCGGAACGGTGATCGCGTCGATCCGATACATCCCGACCGGTCCCACGGCGAGCACATAGACGAGCCAGAACCACGCGGCCAGGCGGCGAGAGCGCGAGCGGCCGTCGCCGAGCAGCGTCCAGAAACCCGCCGCGTTGCAGATGATCACCAGGGCGGCCCACGCGACGACGTACCCGCCGAGCCACGCGAGCGCGTGCGCCGCGACCATCGGGGCAAGCGCGAGGTGCGGGTAGACCCAGGTCTGGGTGATGCCGACGATGGCGCCGCCCTTGAGCGCGGCGTTCGACCACGGCTCGTAGACGAAGTACACATCGCCCATCGGCTGGTTGGGCTCGAGCACCCCCAGGCACGCGACGAGCAGATGCACGACGGCGAACGCCGCCCAGAGAATCAGTCGCCGCCGCACTCAGCCAGTCTACGAACGCGCGGCAGAGGCCCACGCCGCGGGCAGGTGCTCGGCGACATCCAGCGCGGTGATCGGATGCCCCGGCCCGGCGATCGCGCCCGCGGCCAGGCGGCCCGCGTGGCCGTGCAGCCACACCCCCGCAGCCGCGGCTCGGGCGAGTCCTTCCACGTCGAGCGGCTCGGCTGCCGCGGAGGCCGCGGCGAGCGCCCCGATCGCTCCGGCCAGCACATCGCCCGTGCCCGCCGTGGAGAGCCACGGCGTGCCCGCGCGCACGGCGGTCCACCATCCTGTGGGTGAGGCGATGAGAGTGGTCGCGCCCTTGAGCAGCACCGCTCCCCCGAGCGCGACGGCCGTCTCGCGCACCACAAGCAGCCGCTCCTCGAAGCTGCGCTTCAGGCGGTCGGCGAGAGGGTCGCCGTCGAGGTCATCGACCCCCAGTCCGAGAGGGATCCGCACCTCGGCGAGCTCGCGGTCGTGCGGCGTCACGACGAACGGCCCACGGGCCTCGGCCGCGAGATCGAGGGCGCCCGCGTCGATCACCTTCGGGATCGGGGAGGTCAGGATCTCGCCCAGCTCCGCGCGCTCCGCATCGGTGCGCTCGCGGGCATCGGTGCCGGATCCGATCGCCCAGGCATCCGTGCGGCCGCCGCTCGTCACCGTCTCCGGGCGGCGATGCAGCACCAGACGCGCCACCTCCGGATCACCGACCCAGCGCACCATCCCGGCGCCGGCGCGCGCCGCGCCCTCCACGCTCAGCACGGCCGCGCCCGGATAGCGGGGTGACCCCGTGCGCAGGCTCACCACGCCTCGGGAATACTTGTGCGAGGCAGACGTCGGCGCCCGCAGCACACGCGCGGTGTCGGTCGCCGTCCATTCCCGAGCTTCCATGCCCTCACGCTATCCCTGCGTGACGTCGACCGGTCGGAGATCCATGAGCCTGCTGTTCAGCCCCCTCACCCTGCGCGAGGTCACCCTCCGCAACCGCCTCTGGGTCGCGCCGATGTGCCAGTACAGCGCCTCCTCGTCCGGCCCCGACATCGGTCAGCCCAACGACTGGCACCTCGTCCACCTGGCGCAGTTCGCGTCGGGCGGCGCCGGCCTCGTCATCGCCGAGGCGACCGCTGTTGTGCCCGAGGGACGCATCTCGCCGCAGTGCCCCGGCCTGTGGAACGACGAGCAGCGCGATGCATGGCGCCGCGTGGTCGACGCGATCCACCACCGCGGATCCCTCGCGGGCATCCAGCTCGCGCACGCCGGACGCAAGGCGTCGACCTGGCGGCCGTTCGCGGATCAGCACGGATCCGTCCCGCCCGAGGAGGGCGGATGGTCGACGGTCGCGCCGTCCGCCATCGCCTACGAGGGCTACGCCGCGCCGTCAGCGCTCGATGCCGAGGGCATCGCCGCGGTGGTCGAGGCGTTCCGCGCGGCCGCCCGCCGCGCGCTCGACGCCGGCTTCGACGTGCTCGAGCTGCACGGTGCGCACGGCTACCTCATCCACCAGTTCCTCTCGCCGCTCAGCAACGAGCGCGACGACCAGTGGGGCGGATCCCTCGAGAACCGCGCGCGGCTGATCCTGGAAGTCGTGCGCGCCGTGCGGACGGAGATCGGCGAAGCGGTGCCCCTGCTCGTGCGCTTCTCGGCCTCCGACGCCGCGCCCGGCGGCCTCACGCCGGAGGACGTCGCCCAGGTCTCGCGCTGGGCGATCGACGCCGGCGCCGACTTCATCGACGTCTCGTCGGCGGGCCTCGTCGCCCATCAGCAGCTCCAAGTCGGACCGGGCTACCAGGTGCCCCTCGCCGCGCGGGTGCGCGAACTCGCAGAGGCGCCGGTGTCGGCCGTCGGGATCATCACAACCGGCGCTCAGGCGGAGCAGATCCTGCAGGACGGGCACGCCGACGTGATCCTCGCGGCGCGCGAATGGCTGCGCGACCCGCATTTCGGTCTGCGCGCCGCGGCCGAGCTCGGCGAGGATCCGGCCGATCTGTGGCCCCCGCAGTACCTGCGAGCGCACCGGGTTCGCAAGGCCTGACGGCGGGCTCGCAAGGCCTGACGGCGGGCTCGCCGGCGACCGGAATCCGGCCGCCGGCGCACCCGCCGCCCGAGGGTCACCACCGGTGTCGACGCGTGGCGTCGTCCACCTCTCCGATCAGCTCCTCGAGGATGTCCTCGAGGAACAGCACGGCGGTCGTCTCCCCCTGCGCGTTGCGCACGCGCGCGAGGTGGCGGCCGTTGCGGCGCATCATGGCCAGGGCGTCCTCGAGGTCTGTCGTCTCCTGCACGGGAACCATGTGGTGGATCCGCTTGTACGGGATCGGACGGGACGCCTTCTCGGGCAGGTCCTCGTCGCCCGCCGCCCGCAGGATGTCCTTGAGGTGCACGTACCCGACGGGGTGGCCCTCGGGATCCACGATCACGTAGCGCGAGTAGCCGTGCTGGGCGACCGCGCGCTCGATCTCATCCGGTGTGGTCGTCTCGGGCAGCGCGACGATCTCGCTGAGCGGCACGGCGACGTCCTTGGCCTTCTTGTCGGTGAACTCCACCGCGGCGGCGACCGTTCCCGAGGCGTCGTCCAGCACGCCCTCCCGGCGCGATTGCGCGACGATCGTGGCGACCTCATCGAGCGTGAACGTCGATGCCGCCTCGTTCTTCGGCTCCACGCGGAACAGGAGGAGCACCGCGTTGGCGACCCAGTTCAGCACCCAGATCACCGGGTGGAAGATCTTCGAGACCCACACGAGCGGCGTCGCGAGCAGCAGGACCGCGCGATCCGGCACCGAGAACGCGAGGTTCTTGGCGACCATCTCGCCGAACACCACGTGAAGGTACGACACCACCACCAGCGCGATCACGAAGGAGACGGTGCTCACCGCGCCCTCCGGCAGTCCCGTCAGGTGCAGCGGACCCTCCAGGAGGTGGTGGATCGCCGGCTCCGAGACGTTCAGGATCAGCAGCGAGCAGATCGTGATGCCGAGCTGCGACGTCGCGAGCATCAGAGTCGCGCGCTCCATGGCGTAGAGCGCGGTCTTCGCCGCACGCGAGCCCCGCTCGGCGAGCGGCTCGATCTGCGAGCGACGCGCCGAGATGACCGCGAACTCCGCACCGACGAAGAACGCGTTGAACAGCAGCAGCACAACGAGCCATGCGATTCCCGCCCAGTCGCTCATCGGTCGCCCCCGTTCGCCTCGCGGTTGTCGATGATCGGATCCGGATCAGGCAGCGGATCGGGGGTGAACCGCACGCGATCGACGCGACGGCCATCCATGCGGTCGACGCTCAGCACACCGTGTTCGATGCGCACGCTGTCGCCGACGACCGGGATGCGCTCGAGCACGCTCATCAGATATCCGCCGATCGTGTCGTACGCGTCGTCCTCCGGCACCTCGACGTCGGCGCGGTCGCGCAGCTCGTCGGGGCGCAGCTGGCCGGGGAAGGTGAGCGAATCGCGGTGGCGCACAACGCCGGCGAGACGGCGATCGTGCTCGTCGGCGACCTCGCCCACGATCTCCTCGACGAGGTCTTCAAGCGTGACGACACCCGCGGTGCCGCCGTACTCGTCGACGACGACGGCCATCTGGTATCCCCGCGTGCGCAGCTCGGACACCAGCTGGTCGAGGTGCACGGTCTCGGGCACCCGGAGCGGCTCGGTGGCGAGAGCCGCGGCGGGCACATCCGGGCGACGGTCACGGGGTACCGCGACGGCGGCCTTCAGGTGCACGATGCCGGTGATGTCATCCATCGACTCGTCGTAGACGGGGAAGCGGCTGTGCCCGGTCTGACGTGCGAGGGCGATGACGTCGTCGACCGAGTCGCCCGCCGCGACGCCGTGCATGCGCGGACGCGGGGTCATCACGTCGGCCGCGGTCAGGCGAGCGAAGGTGAGGCTGCGGTCGAGCAGGGTCGCCGTGTCCTCCTCCAGCACGCCCGCGGTCGCCGAGCGGCGCACGAGCGACGAGAGCTCCTCGGCGGTGCGCGCGCCCGAGAGCTCCTCCTTCGGCTCGATGCCGAACGAGCGCAGCACGGCGTTCGCGCTGCCGTTGAGCAGCGCCACCGCCGGCCGGAACACGGTGGTGAAGGCGATCTGGAACGGGGCGACGAACTTCGCCGTGGCCAGCGGAAGGGCCAGCGCCATGTTCTTCGGCACGAGCTCGCCGAGGATCATCGACAGGATCGTCGCGATCGCCACCGCGACGACGGTCGCGATCGGCCCGACCGCGCTCTCGGCCAGGCCCCAGGAGAGCAGCACGGGCGCGAGCAGCTTCGAGAACGCGGGCTCGAGCGTGTAACCGGTCAGCAGCGTCGTCAGCGTGATGCCGAGCTGCGCGCTCGACAGGTGCGTCGACGTCTGCCGCAACGCGGCGATCGTCATGCCGAGGCGCGTCTCGCCGCGATCGCGGCGCGCCTCGAGGTCGGCACGGTCCAGGTTCACGAGAGCGAACTCGCTCGCGACGAACAGACCGGTACCGACGGTCAGGATGAGCCCCACACCGAGCAGGATCAGCTCCATGGCGATCCCTCCGCGGTCAGCGCGGACATCGGGCTGTGGGGCGAGCGACTGTCACCAGGAGGGTCGTCCATAGATCACAGAGTCTAGGGCCGCCTGGTTATGGATGAGCCGAACGATCCTGACCATCCGCGTCCCACCACCGGAGCACGCGCGAGGCGCGGGTCGCGCGCCGGGAGGCGAGCGCATCGCACTCGCTGGTCGCGGACGCACGAAGGCCGGCCCGAATCTTCGGGCCGGCCTTCTTCCTCGGGTCTTCCTCGGATCAGACGGGCGCGTCACCCGTCGGGGCGGATGCCTGTGCGGGCGCGACCTTCGCGGCGCGGGCGGCGCGAGTCGGCTCGGCCGCCGGGCGCAGCCCCTCGGCGATGCCCTCGCCCACAGCGCGGCCCGCGATGATCGCCGACAGGTCGACGCCCGTAGCGGCCTTCACGGCGTCGAACGTCGCGCGCATGCCCACGGCCTGCTCGCTCGCGAGATGCGCGGAGGCCGCCCCGTCACCGCCGCCCAGAACCGTGATGGATCCCACGCGCTGGTAGCCCTTGGCGAACTCGGTCATCATCGGCACCACGGCCTCGATGGCACGCTGCGCCATCAGCGCCTCCTCGTGCTCGGCGATGGCCGCGGCCTCGGCCTTGATGGCCGACGCCTTCGCCTCACCGGCGAGACGGATGGCCTCGGCCTCCGCGTCGGCACGGAACTTCGTACCCTGCGCCTCCTGCTGTGCGGCGAACGCGGCGGCCTCGGCGGCGGCGCGCTGGGCCAGTGCGTCGGCCTCGGCGGCCAGGCGCACCGTCTCCGCGTCGGCTGCGGCCCGGGTCTTCAGCTCGAGGGCCTTCTGCTCGGCGATCTTGGCCTGCGCCTCGGCCTCCTTGATGCGCGAGTACGCCTCGGCATCGGCCTGCTTCTGCTGCTCGTAGGCCTCGGCGTCGGCCTTCTGCTGGCGCTCGTAGGTCGCAGCCTCCGCGACGCGACGCACCTCGGCGTCGAGCTTGGCCGACTGGTTCATCGCGGCCTGCTCGAGCACACCCTGCTCGAGCCGCTCGCGGGCGAGCTTCTCGGCGGCCTCGGCCTCGGCGTTCGCACGGCCGATCTCGGCCTTCGCGTTCGCGGTGTTCTTCTGGTACGCCGTGTACTCGACGAGGTTCTGCTCGTCGGTCGCGATCTTGTTGCGCTGCACCTCGCGCTGAGCCGAGATGCTGGCCACCTGCGCATCGCGCTTGACGCGCTCGATCTCGCTCGCTCCGAGCGCCTCGATGTAGCCGTTCTTGTCGGTGATGCCCTGGATCTGGAAGGAGTCCAGGATGAGGCCCTGCGCTTCGAGGTCGCCCTTGATGTTCTCGGCGATCTGGTCGGAGAGCTGCTGGCGGTCGCGCATCAGCTGCTCGACCGTGAGCATCGCGACGACACCGCGCAGCGAGCCCTCGAGCTGCTCGCGGGTGAACTGCTCGATGGCGTTGTCCTGCGACGCGAAGCGCTCGGCGGCACGACGCACCTGCTCGGGCTCCGAGCCGATCTTGAACAGCGCGACGCCGGTGACGTCGACGGTGACGCCGTTGGACGACTGCGCGGTCGGCTCCACGTTGATCTGACGCGCGCGCAGCGAGATGAGCTCGGCGCGCTGGGTGATCGGGTTGACGACGGTGCCGCCGCCGGTGACCACCGTGATGCGCGACGACGTGCCGTCCTCGCCGCGCTGGTTCTTGCCGACGATCACAAGGGCCTCGTCGGCCTTCGCGATCCGGTACCAGGCGCGGAACAGCAGCAGCACGATCAGGCTCAGCACGATGACGGCGACGACGCCGCCGCCGACCATAACGAACGTGGAGATGGGATCCACCGGATCCTCCGTTTCCGACTCTCGCGGGCGGCCCCCTGCGCGCCCGCATGCCCGCTCAACCTATCGACACGCGCGGACACTCCGCACGCGTCCCTCGGCCTCACCCGTGCACGGGCTCTTTCCGGGACCCTCACGGCCGGTCGCCAGAGTGAACTGGGCTAGGCTTTTGAGGCGTACGCGCATCGCCGACGGAGACCCCGAGAGCGGTGTGGATTTCATTGACGAAAGAAGGCGGATCGGCCGTGTCGAGCCAGGAATCGGGCACCGGAGCGAACGAATCAGAGTTCGGGGCCAATCAATGGCTCGTCGAAGAGCTCTACGAGCAGTTCCTCGTCGACCGGAACTCGGTGGACAAGGAATGGTGGCCGACGCTCGAGGCGTTCCACGCGAACAAGTCGGCACAGGCGCCCGCGGCTCCCGCCGCAGCTGCGCCCGCCGCCGCCCCCGCCGCTGACGCGCACCCGGTGACCGCGCCCGTCCCCACGGTCGGCCAGCAGCCCGTCGCGCGCACCACCGCCAAGCCTGCGCAGACCGCGCCCATCCCGGCAGAGGCCCCCAAGTCCAAGCCCGGCAACGGCGGCGAGCCGGCCGAGCAGCGCGACGAGGATGTCGTCACGGTGCTCCGCGGGATGCCGAAGACCCTCGCCAAGAACATGGACGAGTCGATCTCGGTTCCCACGGCCACCAGCGTCCGCACCATCCCGGCCAAGCTGATGATCGACAACCGCATCGTCATCAACAACCACATGGCCCGCACCCGCGGCGGCAAGGTCTCCTTCACGCACCTCATCGGCTGGGCGCTGATCCAGGCCCTCAAGGAGTTCCCGAGCCAGAACGTGTACTACGCCGAGATCGACGGCAAGCCGTCGGTCGTGGCGCCCGCGCACGTCAACCTCGGCATCGCGATCGACCTGCCCAAGCCCGACGGCACGCGCGCGCTGATGGTGCCGAGCATCAAGGCCGCCGACACCCTCACCTTCTCCGAGTACCTCGTCGCCTACGAGGATCTCGTCAAGCGCGCCCGCGGCAACAAGCTGACCGCGTCCGACTTCGCCGGCACCACGGTCTCGCTCACCAACCCGGGCGGCATCGGCACCGTGCACTCGGTCCCGCGCCTGATGAAGGGCCAGGGCTGCATCATCGGCGCCGGCGCCCTCGACTACCCGGCCGAGTTCCAGGGCGCCAGCGAGCGCACGCTGAACGAGCTCGCGATCGGCAAGACCATCACGCTCACCAGCACCTACGACCACCGCGTCATCCAGGGTGCGGGTTCGGGCGAGTTCCTCAAGAAGGTGCACGAGCTGCTGATCGGCCAGCGCGGCTTCTACGAGGGCATCTTCGCGGCGCTTCGCATCCCGTACGCGCCCATCGAGTGGAACGTCGACGTGCGCGACGACCTCGCCGAGAACGTCGACAAGGCGGCGCGCGTCCTCGAGCTCATCAACAGCTACCGCGTGCGCGGCCACCTGGCGGCCGACATCGACCCGCTCGAGTACGTGCAGCGTCTGCACCACGACCTCGCGATCGAGTCGCACGGCCTGTCGTTCTGGGATCTCGAGCGCGAGTTCGTGACGGGCGGCTTCGGCGGCAAGCGCACGATGAAGCTCCGCGACATCCTGGGCGTGCTGCGCGACTCGTACTGCCGCACGACCGGCATCGAGTACATGCACATCCAGGACCACGAGCAGCGCGAGTGGTTCCAGGACAAGCTCGAGAAGAAGTACCAGAAGCCCGACCACGACGACCAGCTCCGCATCCTGCGCAAGCTGAACGAGGCCGAGGCGTTCGAGACCTTCCTGCAGACGAAGTACGTCGGCCAGAAGCGCTTCTCGCTGGAGGGCGGCGAGTCGCTCATCCCGCTGCTCGATCGCATCCTCGAGGGCGCCGCCGAGGCGGGCCTCGAGGGCGCCGCGATCGGCATGGCGCACCGCGGCCGCCTCAACGTGCTCACCAACATCGCCGGCAAGACCTACGGCCAGGTGTTCCAGGAGTTCGAGGGCCTGCTCCCCGGCAACCGCCGCGGCTCGGGCGACGTGAAGTACCACCTCGGCACCGAAGGCACCTTCGTCACCGACAAGGGCGCGAAGCTCGACGTGCTGCTGGCCGCCAACCCCTCGCACCTCGAGACCGTCGACGGCGTGCTCGAGGGCATCGTCCGCGCCAAGCAGGACCGCAAGGCGATCGGCTCGTTCACGTGGCTGCCGATCCTCGTCCACGGCGACGCGGCCTTCGCCGGCCAGGGCGTCGTCGTCGAGACGCTGCAGATGTCGCAGCTGCGCGGCTACCGCACGGGCGGCACGGTGCACGTCATCGTCAACAACCAGGTCGGCTTCACGACCCTCCCGCAGGACAGCCGCAGCTCGGTCTACGCGAGCGATGTCGCGAAGACGATCCAGGCCCCGATCCTGCACGTGAACGGCGACGACCCCGAGGCCGTGGCCCGCGTGGCGGAGATCGCGTTCGAATACCGCGAGCGCTTCCACCGCGACATCGTCATCGACCTCGTCTGCTACCGCCGCCGCGGCCACAACGAGGGCGATGACCCCTCGATGACCCAGCCGCTGATGACCGACCTCATCGAGGCGAAGCGCTCCACGCGTCGCCTGTACACCGAGGCCCTCGTCGGCCGCGGTGACATCACCGAGGAGGAGTACGAGCAGGCCAAGCGCGACTTCCAGGATCGCCTCGAGATCGCCTTCGCCGAGACGCACGCCGCCGAGACCGGATCCATCCCGGTCGTCGACGCGAACGGTCCGGTCCAGGTCGAGCAGCCGGCCGGCGAGCCCGAGACCACCGGCGTGCCCGCCGAGGTCATCGCGCAGATCGGCGACGCGCACACCAACAAGCCCGAGGGCTTCACGGTGCACAGCAAGCTGCAGCAGGTGCTCGACAAGCGCGTGCAGATGAGCCGCTCGGGCCAGATCGACTGGGCCTTCGGCGAGCTCCTCGCCTTCGGCTCGCTCCTGCTCGAGGGCACCTCGGTGCGTCTTGCGGGTCAGGATGCCCGCCGCGGCACCTTCGCCCAGCGTCACGCGGCGTTCCACGACCGTGTGAACGGCCAGGAGTGGCTGCCGCTCGTCAACCTGTCCGAGAACCAGGGCCGCTTCTGGATCTACGACTCGCTGCTGTCGGAGTACGCCGCGCTCGGCTACGAGTACGGCTACTCGGTCGAGAACGAGAACGCGCTGGTGCTCTGGGAGGCCCAGTTCGGCGACTTCGTCAACGGCGCCCAGTCGATCGTCGACGAGTACGTCTCGGCGGCCGACCAGAAGTGGGGTCAGCAGTCGAGCGTCGTGATGCTGCTCCCCCACGGCTACGAGGGACAGGGCCCCGACCACTCGTCCGCCCGCATCGAGCGCTTCCTGCAGCTGTGCGCGCAGGACAACATGACCGTGGCGCGCCCGTCGACCCCGGCGTCGTACTTCCACCTGCTGCGTCGTCAGGCCTACGCCCGCCCGCGCAAGCCGCTCATCGTGTTCACCCCGAAGGCCATGCTGCGTCTTCGCGGCGCGACCAGCGACGTCGCCGACTTCACCTCGGGACGCTTCGAACCGGTGATCGACGACAACCGCGGCGGCGACGCCTCGAAGGTCACCAAGGTGCTGCTGCACGCGGGCAAGATCCACTGGGATCTGCGCGGCGAGCTCGACAAGAACCCGAACGAGTCGATCGCCCTCGTGCGCCTCGAGCAGTACTACCCGGCGCCGGTCGAGGAGCTGAACGCGGTGCTCGACTCGTACCCGAACGCCGAGCTGGTGTGGGTGCAGGACGAGCCCGAGAACCAGGGCGCCTGGCCGTTCATCGCCCTCGAGCTGCAGAAGCATCTCAAGGGCCGTACCGTGAAGGTCGTCTCGCGCGCCGCGTCGGCCTCGCCGGCCACCGGATCGTCGAAGATCCACGCGACCGAGCACGCCGACCTCATGAAGCGCGCGCTGTCCTGATCCCGGTCTGACAGCGAAGCGGCCGGTCCCCGACGGGGCCGGCCGCTTCGCTATGTCACGGGCGCACGGGCCGCGCCGGATCCGATCGTCGCTCGCGCAGCCAGACCGCGGCGAGCGCGCCGAACACGGCGCCCGCGAGGTGGCTCTGCCAGGAGACGCCCGGCTGGCCCGGCATCACGCCCCACAGAATCGCCCCGTACAGCACGGCCACCACCACGCCGATGAGGATCTGCATGATCCTGCGGTTGAAGAGCCCCCGCAGGATCACATAGGTGAGCCATCCGAAGACGAGCCCGCTCGCGCCGAGGTGGTTCGTGCCGACGCCGCCGACCACCCACACGGTGATGCCCGTGCCGAGCCAGATGATGGCGGTGGCGCCGAGCCCCTTGCCGTAGTCCACGGCGAGAGCGAGGAAGCCGAGCACCAGCGCCGGCAGCGTGTTTGCGGCGAGGTGCGCCCATCCGGCGTGCAGCAGCGGCGCCCAGAGGATGCCCCACGCGCCGTCGAGCCGCCATGGCAGGATGCCCGAGCCGTCGAGGTCGCCGCCCATCACCGTGTCGACGCCCTCGATGAGCCAGAGCGCGATGACGTACACGCCGATCGTGACGGCCGCCGGAAGGATGGCCCAGCGGGCGCGAGGGGCAGCGGGCGCGGGAGGCAGGGTCATGACCGGATTCTGCCGCACTCCCCTATGACGTCGCCTCAGCGGAGCGGCCGCACCACCACGGGCACGGGATCGATGCGCACCGACACCCGCTCGTCGAACGCGAGGCGCTCGGAGGCCGAGTGCTGGAGCCAGAGCTGGGCCCCCGTCGCGGTGCGCACCAGCGTGCGGCGCAGCGATCCGAGGAACGTCGACTCCTGCACGACCGCCTCGATCGGACCGCCCAGACGCACGTTCTCCGGGCGGATGAAGGCCTCGCCCTCGCCCTGGGGCGCCTCGCCGACGACGGGCAGCTCGATGCCGAGCACCGTGGCGATCGACCCCGCCACGGACGCCGGCACCACGGACGACAGGCCGACGAACGCGGCCACCGCCGGGGTGGCGGGCTCCAGGTACAGCTGCTCGGGCGATCCGATCTGCTCGATCCGGCCTGCGTTCATCACGGCGATCCGGTCGGACACTGCGAGGGCCTCCTCCTGGTCATGCGTGACGAACACGGTGGTGGTTCCGAGTCGCAGCTGGATGCGCCGGATCTCGTCGCGCAGCTGCACGCGCACCTTCGCATCGAGGGCGGAGAGCGGCTCGTCCAGCAGCAGCACCCGGGGCTCGGTCACGAGGGCGCGGGCCAGCGCGACGCGCTGCTGCTGCCCGCCCGAGAGCTGGTGCGGGAAACGGTCGGCGAGGTGCCCGAGTCCCACGAGATCGAGGGCGTCGCCCGCCCGCTTGGTCGCCGCCGCTCGCCCGACGCCGCGGCGCCGCAGACCGAACGCGGTGTTGTCGACGACCCGCAGGTGCGGGAAGAGGGAGTACGCCTGGAAGACCATGCCGATGTCCCGCTTGTTCGTCGGGATGCCGGAGACATCCTGCCCGCCGAGCAGGACGGATCCGCCGCTTGCCTGCTCGAGTCCCGCGAGCACACGCAACGCGGTCGTCTTGCCGCATCCCGAGGGGCCGAGCAGCGAGACGAACTCGCCCGGCTGGATGTCCAGGTCGATCCCGTGCAGCACACGGGTTGCGCCGAAGTCCTTGACGACGTGGCGGAACTCCACGCGGGTGCCGGTTCCGGCCTCCGCGAGAAGCGCGTTGTCGCGCGTGCGGGGAAGGCCGCGCGGGGCGTCATCGAGCGTGGTCATGTGAGGGCCTTTCGGGTGCGGGTCTTCCGGGGCGCGCGATCGGGTCGGGAGACGGATCCGATCACCAGCAGCAGCACGAACACAAACGCCAGCGAGAGCAGGGTGAAGATCGCGGGGGCGAACGCGTCCTGCTTCTGCACGATGACCATGCCGGTCTGCAGCACCTGCTTGTTCAGCAGCGAGGCGATGGTGAATTCGCCGAGCACCACGGCGACCGAGATGAGCGACGCCGCCATCAGGCCCTGGCGCAGGTTGGGCACGAGCACGCGGATCACCACGTCGAACCACCCGGATCCGAGCGAGCGAGCCGCCTCGGTGAGCGTGCGGAGGTCGATGGCGTCGAGCGATGCCTGGATCGCGCGGTATGCGAAGGGCAGCACGGTGATGCCGTACGCGAACGCGAGGGTCCAGGGCCCCGTGCCGAGGGTGCGTCCGATCTGCAGGTAGATCGGGGCCAGGCCCACCACCAGGACGATCGCGGGAATCGAGATCGGCAGCAGGGCGACGAACTCGAACGCCCGGCGCAGGTGCGGGAAGCGCAGGTTCACCAGGATGATCGTGGGGGTCACCAGGATCAGCACGATCGCGACGGTGACGAGGGCCAGGATCAGCGAGTTGCCGAGTCCCAGCCAGATCGGCTTGAGCGTCGCGGCCTTCGCCGGGTCGAACAGGCTGAGCCAGTGCGCAGCCGTCGGCCCGCCACCCGCGGGGTCGCGCAGGGTGTAGAGGAAGGTGCCGAGCAGCGGCACGAGGAACACGCCTCCGACGACGACGCCGATCACCCCGCGCACGATGCGCCCCGGGGCCATGCTCGCGCCGCTCATCGCTGCCACCTCGCGGCGCGGCGCTGCACGGCGCTGTATCCCCACATGGCGAGCGCGACGATGATGATCATCCCGAACGCGAGCGCGCCCGCGAGGTTCTCGCGCCCCAGCACGGTCTCGCTCGTGAGCGCCGCCCGGATCTGCAGCGGGATGATCGGGGCGCCCTGGCTGGCGAGGGCTGCGGCCGTCGCATAGGAGGAGAAGGCGTTGGCGAACAGCAGGAGCAGGCTCGCGAGGAACGCGGGCGCGAGCACGGGCAGACCGATGTGCGCCCAGAAGCCGCCGCGCGTGCCGCCGAGGGTGAGGTTCGCCTCCGCCCACTGCGGCTTCAGCGCCGCGAGCGCGGGCATAAACGTGATGACCATCAGCGGCACCTGGAAGTAGATGTAGGGCGCGAACAGGCCCGCCAGCTCGTAGATCCAGGGACCGTTCGCATACAGCTCGAGGCCGAACGCGTCCCTCAGGGCGAGCGTCAGCACACCCTGCGTGCCGATCGTGGCGATGAAGGCGAAGGCCAGCATCACGCCGCCGAACTGCGCGAGCACGCTCGCCGCCGCGTCGACGGTTCGCCGCACCAGCGTGGTCTCGGCGAGCCCGAGCAGCGCCCAGCAGACCAGCGCGCCGACCACCGCGCCGATCACCGCGGTCGCGGACGACAGCCATACCGTGTCGCCGAAGACCTTCACGATCACCGGATCGACGAGGGCCGCGAGGTTGTCGAAGGTGAGGTTCCCGTCGCCGTCGAACAGGCCGGATCCGAGGGCCAGGATGGTCGGCAGCACCAGGAACAGCACGATGTACGCCGCGAACGGGACGAGCCCGAGCCAGGCGAGGACGTAGCCGCCGCGGTGCGGCCGGATCGCCGGATCCGTCGCAGCCGGGTCCGGCGCGGCCGCGGATCCCGGCGAGGGATCCGCGGCCGGAAGGGTGGCGATGGTCACTGGACCGCCGCGGCCCACTTCTCGCCGAGCAGCTCGCCGGCGGCGGTGGACTGCTCCTCGGTGGGGACGAGCGTCTCGTCCGGCGTCGCCGGCAGGGCGGCTGCGAGGTCGGCGTCGATCGTGCCCGCCTCCGTCATGGCGTCCATACGCGCCGGGCGGGCGCCGCCCTTCAGCCAGAGGTTCTGGACGTCGTCGCTGTACAGGAACTCCTGCCAGAGGCGCGCGGCCGCGGGGTGCGGGGCGTCCTTGTTGATGGCCTGGTTGTAGTAGCCGGCGTAGCCCTTGTCTCCGAAGACGACGACCTTCCAGTCGGGGTTGTCCGCCGTGTGGGTGGCGTTCAGGTAGTCCCAGTCGAAGACGACGGGGGTCTCGCCCGACGCGACGGTCGCCGTGGTGACGTCCACCTTGAGGAAGTTGCCCGCCTTCTGCAGGTCGGCGAAGAAGTCGATTCCGGGCTGGAAGTCATCCAGCGTGCCGCCGCTCTGCAGCGACGCGAGGCCGACCGCGGCGAAGGCCGCACCCGCCTGCGTCGGGTCGCCGTTGACGGCGACGGCGCTCTTGTACTCGGCGCCGAGGAGATCCTCGAGCGACTCGGGGGCGTCAAACTTCGACGAGTCGTAGCCGACCGACATGTATCCGCCGTAGTCGCCCACGAACAGGCCCGAAGGCTCCTTGAGGGCGTCGGGGATCTCGTCCCACGTCTGCACCTTGTACGGCGCGAAGACGTCGGTGTTCTGCAGGGCGACCGTGAGGCCGAGGTCGAACACATCGGGCGCCGTGTCGAGACCCTTGTTGGTCTCGGCGGCGGTGATCTCGTCGGCGCTCGATACGTCGGGAGACTGCTCGTTGATCGTGATCTCGGGGTAGGTCGACGCGAACAGATCGAGGATCTCGCCGTAGTTGGCCCAGTCGCGCGGCAGCGCGATGACGTTGAGCGCGCCTTCGGCCTTCGCGGCCTCCTCCAGCGCCTCGAACGAGCCGAAGGCGTCGAGGCTGGTCGCCGTCTGGGCGTCGACGGCTTCGGCTCCCTCGGCGGAGGCAGGGGTCTGGGCGGCGCAGCCGGTGAGCGCGATCGCGGAGGCAGCGGCGAGGCCGATGCCGGCGAGCAGGGAACGACGGATCATGTGAGTGGTCCTCCGGGAAGGGTGGATGCCCCTGACGGGGCGGGGACGCCCGGGTGAAGCGTCGTCTCGAGTGAGACGTGCCGACGCTACGCATCCCGTGTGAACGCCCCACCCGCGCGTCGATGAACGACGCACCCGTCCGGGGTTACCGGCGGGTGTCCCTCATCCCGATATCCCTCAGCCCCACTCCCGGATCAGTACACGATGCTGAGGTACGGCGCCCGCGGCGTGCGCAGGGCGAGATCCAGTGCTGCGACGGCATCGGGGTGGCCCTGCACTCGCGCGGCGGCCGCCAGCACCGAGAGCGAGAAGCCGCCGAGATAGGCGGCCGACAGCTCGACCACCCCGAGCTCGATATCGGCCTTCTCGTCGGACGCGGTCACCTCGGCCCGTCCGTCTGCGATCTCGACCCGCCACGTGCCGTCGGCGTACCCCAGCCGATCCGTCACCCGGATCACCGCGGACGCATCGGCCGCGTAGCGGCGGGCGGCGAGGACGGCCGGGACGTCGAGGATCCGCAGCCAGCCGTGATCCTTGATCTTCGGCACGACCGCGCGAGAGTCGTCGACAAGCCACGGCAGCGCCTCGTCCACGCGACGCATGGGGGCGACCACCTCGGAGACCAGGTCGTGCTCGAGCGCGAAGCGCCACAGCGCGGCGAGCGCGGTCTCGTCATCGGCGATCAGGTAGCGGATCGTCAGGATGCCCGCCCCGTCGATCTCGGGATCGCCATCGATCCGATAGGCCATCACCCCGCGAGCGACGCCGTCGGCATCGACATAGCGCACGGCCCGCACGGCGTCGTTCTTCTCTTCGGCGAGCGACAGGCGCCCGCGCCAGCGGCGCGGCCAGCCGGGGATCTCACCGACGCGGTCGCCCAGCGTTCGCTCGTGCAGCTCGCCCATCAGCACGGCCGCATCCTCGCGATCGAGGTACTGCACGCGACCCGGCGCATCGGGACCTGTCCACCGCACGCGGCGGGTGTCGACTCTCCACGTCGCGATCTGCGTGGCGGGGGCGAAGCCGTAGCGGCCGTAGATCGTGGCCTCGCTCGCGGTGAGGCCGGCCGCAGGGGCGCCGGCCGCATGCGCATCGCGGAGTTCGGCCTCGAGCAGCGCTCGGGCGACGCCGCGACGGCGATGCGTGCCGGCGACGGTGATGGTGCTCACGCACCACGACGGCATCGTGCCGCCGGGAACGGTCATGGGGGCGACCCACGAGCTCGCGGTCGCGATCGGGCGATCGGCCTGCGGGGCAGAGGTGTCGTAGACGCCGGTGACGCGCCGCCAGGCCATCGGCTCCCGCCACTCGGCGACGTCGGCCGCGGAGAGCGCCCCGCCAGCGAAGCCGCGGTGCACCGCGTGCGACCACTCTTCCATCACGGCGGCGCGATCGTTCTCGATCAGCCGGTACTCGAGTCCGCGCTCGGCCAGGGCGGCACGGGTGGTCTCGTCGAGGGGAAGGGTGCGGGCGTCGGGGAGCTCTGCCATGCGACCGACCCTACCGACGACGTCCGACAGCGCGGCAGGCCCTTGCGCCGGCACCCGCCGATCGGGCAGGGGCCGCGGTCAGTGGGTCGACTGCGCGGAGCGGATGCGCTCCAGCACGAGGTTCTTGAGCTCCTCGGGCGCGGTCTCCTTGCAGGCGCGCGCGACCACGTCGGTCAGCGTGCGCGAGACCAGCGCCTCGTCGCGGCACGACTCGCACGAGTCGAGGTGCGCCTTGATGTCGGAGTGCTCCGTCTGGCAGATCTCGTTGCGGAGGTATTCCTCGAGATCCTCGCGAGCCTTGTCGCAGCCGCAGTCCTTGCCCATCAGTTCTTTCCGTCCCTGGTGGCGCCGCCGATGCCTCGCTCGGCGGCGTAGTCCTTGAGCAGATCGCGCAGCAGTCGGCGGCCTCGGTGGAGGCGGCTCATGACCGTGCCGATCGGCGTCTTCATGATGTCGGCGATCTCCTGATAGGCGAATCCCTCGACGTCGGCGAGGTAGACGGCCATCCGGAAATCGTCCGGGATCGACTGCAGCGCATCCTTGACGACCGACGCGGGCATGTGGTCGATCGCCTCGGCCTCGGCCGAGCGGCTGCTCGTCGCGGTGGTCGACTCGGCACCGCCGAGCTGCCAGTCCTCGAGGTCGTCGATCGTGCCCTGATACGGCTCGCGCTGCTTCTTGCGATACGTGTTGATGTAGGTGTTGGTGAGGATGCGGTACAGCCACGCCTTGAGGTTCGTGCCCTGCGTGAACGACGCCCACGAGGCGAAGGCCTTGACGAACGTCTCCTGGACGAGGTCGGCGGCATCGCTGGGGTTGCGCGTCATGCGCATGGCGGCGCCATAGAGCTGGTCCATAAAGGGCAGCGCCTGCGCCTCGAACTGGTCCCGCGCGTCGGCGACCGGCTGAGCGCGCCCAGCACCATCCGCCCCAACGGCGATCGCGCCGGTGTCCGGCTCTCCGTCGGTGAACAGATCGTCGGTGTCCGCCAGATCCAGCTCGTCATCCATCACGCGCCAGTCTAGAACGGACGCCTGTGCGCCCACCCCGGTGCCCGGCGGCCGTACAGGGGCCAGAATCGTCGCGGTCATCCCGTCCTCGCTTTCACTAGGGTGGAACCGATGACTCCGCGTGTGTATTCCCCCGTTGCCCCCCAGGGCGAGTACGCCGCGCCTGTCGCGGACGGCCCTGTCGATGCGGCGCTGACGATCCCCGGATCCAAGTCGCTCACGAACCGCGAGCTGATCCTCGCGGCCCTGGCCGAGGCGCCGAGCCGGCTGATCTCCCCCCTCCAGTCCGATGACTCGCGTCGTATGGTCGAGGGCCTGAAGGCGCTCGGCGTGGTGGTCGAGGAGGTCGAGGGCGAGAGCCCGTTCGGTCCCGACCTGCTGGTGCACCCGGCGACGCCGTTCACCGGCGGCGCGACGGTGGACTGCGGTCAGGCCGGCACCGTGATGCGCTTCCTGGCGCCGCTCGCGGGCCTCGCGCAGGGAGACGTGCTCGTCACGGCGCACGAGAGCGCGCTGCACCGCCCGATGGCCGAGATGATCCGCGCGATGCGCGATCTCGGCGTCGACATCGACGACGGCGGGCACTGGTCGCTGCCGTTCACGGTCAAGGGCCACGGACGCATCCGCGGCGGCGAGATCGCGATCGATGCCTCCGCCTCGAGCCAGTTCGTCTCGGGCCTCCTGCTGGCCGCGCCGCGGTTCGATGTGGGGCTGCACCTGCGCCACACGGGAGACCGCCTGCCGAGCATCCCGCACATCGACATGACGGTCGAGGCGCTGGCGCGGCGCGGTGTGCACGTCGAGCGCCCTGCCGCGGGCGAGTGGATCGTGCCGGCCAGCCCGCTGCGCGCCAAGGACATCGCGATCGAGCCCGACCTCTCCAATGCGGCGCCGTTCCTCGCCGCCGCGATGGTGACGGGCGGTTCGGTGACCATCGCCGGATGGCCCCCGCACTCGACCCAGCCGGGCGCTCAGCTCGCCGACATCCTGCAGCTGATGGGCGGCCGCGTGAGCCGCCGCGGCGGCGCGCTGACGGTGGCGGCCGGGCGCGGCATCCACGGCCTCGACCTCGATCTGTCCGCCGTCAGTGAGCTGACCCCGACGCTGGTGGGTCTCGCGGTCTTCGCGGATTCCCCGACGACATTCCACGGCATCGCGCACATCCGCGGCCATGAGACCGACCGCATCGCCGCGCTCGCCGAGAACGTCAAGGCGATCGGCGGCGAGGCCACCGAGCTGCCCGACGGCATCCGGATCATCCCGCCGGCGGTCACCGGCAAGGCGCTCACCGGCGGGGTGTGGGGCGCGTATCACGATCACCGCATGGCGACCACGGGCGCCCTCATCGGCCTGCGCGTGCCGGGCGTCGTCATCGACGACATCGGCACCACCGCGAAGACCCTCCCCCAGTTCACGCAGCTGTGGGATCAGATGCTGGGCCGGTGATCCGGATGACGGCGGTGCGCTCGTGAGCTGGCTCTCGGACGACGACGAGGACGACGACGACCTCGCCTTCGACGAGAGCGCCGTGCGGGTGCGCCCGAACCCCAAGGCGAACCGCCCGCGCACCAAGCGGCGTCCCGCGCACGATGACGCCACGATCGCGCGCGTGCTCGGGGTCGACCGCGGCCGCTACTCGCTGCTGGCCGGGGAGGACACCTCCGACGAGCGCGAGCTGACGGGCGTGCGCGCCCGCGAGCTGCGCAAGACGCCGATCGTCACGGGCGACCGCGCGCGCGTGGTGGGCGACACGTCCGGCGACGAGGGCACGCTCACACGCATCATCGGCATCGAGCCCCGCACGTCGCTGCTGCGCCGCAGCGCGGACGACACCGATCAGGTGGAGCGGGTCATCGTCGCCAACGCGACGCAGATGCTGCTGGTGGTCGCGGCGGCCGATCCGGAGCCGCGCCCGCGTCTCGTCGATCGCTATCTGATCGCCGCGCTCGATGCCGGAATCCGGCCGCTGATGGTCATCACCAAGACCGACCTCGCTGATCCGACCGAGTTCCTGGCCCACTTCGAGGGCCTCGACGACCTGCGCATCTTCACCAGCCGCAAGGGCGAGGCGCCGTCCGCCGCGATCGGAGAGGCGCTCGTCGGCCAGTCCACCGTCTTCGTGGGGCATTCGGGGGTGGGCAAGTCGACGCTCGTGAACAGCCTGGTGCCGTCCGCTCAGCGCGCGACCGGCCACGTCAACGAGGTCACCGGGCGCGGCCGTCACACCTCGTCCTCGACCGTCTCCTACCGCTACGAGTCGCCCGACAGCGGGCACGGCTGGGTCATCGACACCCCGGGCGTGCGATCGTTCGGTCTCGGCCATGTTGATCCGGCGAACATCCTGAAGGCGTACCACGACCTCGAACCGGTCGCGGAGAAGTGCCCCCGCGGATGCACCCACCTCGAGGACGCCCCCGACTGCGCACTCAACGAGGCCGTCGCCGCGGGCGAGCTCCCGGCCGCACGGGTCGACTCCCTGCAGCGCCTGCTCGCGACGTTCAAGGACCGCACCGACTACTGATCCGCGCCGCCGCCTAGGCTGGGACGATGACCACGCGCCTCGACCCCGGTACCGCCGCCCCCGATTTCACGCTGCAGGATCAGGATGGCACGCCCGTCTCGCTGGCCGACCTGCGCGGCCGCAAGGTGGTGCTCTACTTCTACCCCGCTGCGATGACGCCGGGATGCACGACGCAGGCGTGCGACTTCCGCGACAGCATCGCGTCGCTGGCCGGCGCGGGCTACACGGTGCTCGGCGTCTCGCGCGACGAGCCGTCCAAGCTCGCCGCGTTCCGGGAGCGCGACGGCCTCCCCTTCGAGCTGCTCAGCGACCCCGACGCGTCGGTTCACCGCGCCTACGGCGCGTGGGGCGAGAAGATGAACTACGGCAAGGTCGTCGAGGGCGTGATCCGCTCGACCTTCGTGATCGACGAGCAGGGCGCGATCGACAAGGCGCTGTACAACGTCAAGGCCACGGGGCACGTCGCCCGGCTGCGCCGCGAGCTCGGCATCGACTGACGCGGCCATGAAGAGGGGGGGGGGGGCCGGGGCGCCGCCCCCCCCCCGCCGAAGCAACCCCCACAGACAACACGGCGGGGGGCGCGGTGCCCGGGCCCGCCCCGGGGGGGGGGGGGGGGGGGGCGCCCCCCCCCCCCCCCCCCCCCCCTCTCGTCTGAAGCTCCGTCAGAGCTCGACGGTGCGGTTGTCGCCCACGTCCGGTTCGCTGTGGGTGACCATCGCCTTGACGATCTTGAATGCCGAGACGATCCCCGGCGCATCTGTCGCCCAGTACTCGGCGGATTCGGCCTCGACGCGCAGCAGCGCCAGAGCCGGATCGTCACGGCCGTCTGGGAACCAGGCCTCCACCGCGGGCGACCAGAGCTGGTCGACCCGCTCACGGTCATGCACGAGCTCGGCGGCGCCCGCGATCGAGAGCCAGCCGCCTCCGCCCTCGAACGCGACGTTCACCTGCGGGTGCGCTGCGATGTCGCGCACCTTCGGGCTGTCGTCTCGCACGAAGAACCACAGGTCCCCGTCGAACTCCACGTCCTGCGCCGCGAGCGGCCTGCTGTGCAGATCGCCATCGGGGCTGACGGTCGTGAGCACGCCCACTTTCGCGTCCTTCACGATCCGGCGGATCCGGGTCATGTCCTCGTCGTTCGCGTGCGGCAACGTCTCCATACGTCCTCCTCGGGTCGTGTCGTCGAGCCAGGCTACGAGAGCACGTGCGGACGCGGACAGGTGGTTGACAGCCGCTCAGTCCGGGCTCTGATGACGACGCAGCGCGACGATGGTGAGGTCGTCGTCGACGACGCCGCGCGACGCGGCCTCCATGATCGCGTCGACCGCGTCGCCGGCGCGCAGGTCCCAGGGGAGGTCCTGCCAGGCGCGCTCGAGCTCGCCGTCGAAGGCGTCGAGCACGCCGTCGCTGAAGATCAGCAGCATCTCGCCCGGGGCGATCCGGTCCGTGCCCGTCAGGCGCGGCTCATCCGGTGAGATCCCGAGCGGCAGGCCATTGGCCACGAGGCGTCGGGCGGCGCAGGTCGGCGAGAGGATCGCCGCGAGGCCGTGCCCGGCATCCGAGTAGGAGACCTCGCCGGTGGCGGCATCCACCCAGGAGCGGAAGCACGTCACGAACGCTCCGGCGTTCTCGAGATCGGTGGCCATGCTGCGGTCCGTCGCCGCCAACGTGGCCGCGACGTCCGTGTCGCCGCCGTGCGCGCGCAGCAGCGATCGGGTCGTCGCCGCGAGGATCGCGGCGCCCGCCCCCTTGCCCATGACGTCGGCCAGCGTGAGCACGACCCCGCCGGGCAGCCCCTCCCAGTCGTAGAAGTCGCCGCCGACCGTTCCGGCGGGACGGAAGCGGGCCGCGAGGTCCCAGCCCGGCAGATCCGGAACCACCCGCGGAAGAAGGCCCGCCTGCACGCGAGCGGCCCGGCGCAGCTCCTCCCGCTCGGCCGTGACATCGCGCATCACCGTGACGACGCCCGCGCCGGCGGTGTCGGGAAGCCGGCTGGTGGTGAACGACACGATCCGCTCCCCGCGGCCTACGGGGCGCACGAGCAGGTCGAGATCGCGGATCTCCTCCCCGGCGAGCGCACGACGGTAGGGCAGCTTCTCGGGCGGCACCGGCTCGCCGTCGAGCGTGCGGAACCTCACTCGGGTCTCCGCGCCGGGAACGGTCTCCCGCACCCCGGGCACATCCGTCCCGTCCAGGCCCAACAGCAGGCGGCTCGCCGCGGTGTTGCGCACCAGCAGTCCGCCCGTGCGATCGACGACGCGGATGCCGTGCTGCACGCTCTCGATGATCGTCTCCAGCCGCTGCGCCTCGGCCCGCGCCTCATCCCGCGCCGCGCGCAGCTCCGTGGAGAGGGAGGCGCGCGCGTCACGATCGAGAGCGAGGGCCAATCCGATGAGGCACATGAGGATCGTGTAGAGCTGGGCGATCGTCACCTCGATCACGGCCGATCCGGTGTACTGGAACGGACCGAGGCCCCAGGCCGTGATGCCGAGCACCACGCACGCGACCACGCCGGCGTGGAGCGAGGCGAGACCCGTGGGCAGGCGCGTACCCGCCCATACGGACAGCGCGACCAGGGGGAAGACGACCGCCAAGTCGCCGGCCGTCAAGAACCAGAGCACGTGCAGGAGCGGTGAGAGCAGCAGCACGAAGATCCACTCGCCCGGGCTCGAGCGCACCGCCCACCCGATCTCGGCGAACCGCCGTCGCGCGGTGCCCGCCCGGCGGCGTGCGAGGAAGCCCCCGAGCACGAGCCCCGCGGGAACGAGCACCATGATGCTGCCGGTGTTGCGGGCGATCCACATGGCCATGAGGTCCCAGCGCCAGCCTCCCCCGCTCGTCAGCGAGTCGATCTGAACCAGCGGCGACGACACCAGGGGCGCGGCGACCGCGGCGAGCGCGAACCACCACAGGTGCGGGCGTTCGAGTGGACGCGTGCCCCGCGAGAACCAGATGGTGGGGCAGGCGAGCCTCATCACACCCGCGAAGACCGCGGCCTGCACCGCGTTGGCGATGCCGCTCGCGACCGTTCCGACGGGCGATCCGCCCGAGAGCGCGACGACGAGCATCGTCAGGACGATGATCAGCGCGTAGGTCACCCACCGCCCGGGCGCCGCCGCTCGCACGAGCACCCACATCGCCGCCACTCCTGCCCCGGGCCAGACCATGCTGATGGTCGATCCCGGGACGAGCGCCAGCCGGCTGAGGAACGAGGTCGCAAGATACGCCACGGCGAACCCTGCCACGGTGAGCACGTCTCGAGTCACGGTGCGGGATCGCACCTCCGCACGGCTGCTCGCCGCCTCGTTTGCCGTCATCCCGGCTCCTCCCTCGGCGTCAGCCGTCAGCCCCCGAGCGCGGAGGAGGCAGATCCCCCGAAGAGCCTGTCGGCCCATCGCCCCGTTTGGCAAGGGGCTGACATCCTGGATACCGCTCTCCTAACGTAGCGACCGTGACGAGCCTTCCTGAACCGACACGGTCGACCGGTCGCGGACGCCTTCTCACCATCCGGATCCTCGCGGTGCTCACGCTTCTCAGCGGCACCGCCTACCTGGTCTGGCGGTGGGGGTGGTCGCTGAATCTCGCGCACTGGTGGATCGCGATCCCCCTGGTGATCGCCGAGACCTACGCGCTGATCGACGGCGCGCTGTTCGCCGTGACGATCTGGCGGCTCAAGGTGCGCGGCGCGGCGCCCGCTCCCCCGCGTGATGCGACTGTCGACGTGTTCATCACGACCTACAACGAGCCCATCGAGCTCGTCGCCGCGACGGCGCGCGCCGCGAAGGCCATCGACTGGCCGCACCTGACGTGGATCCTGGACGACGGCGCCCGGCCCGAGATGCGTGCGGTGGCCGACGAGCTGGGCGTCGGGTACATCACGCGCTCGGCCGACTGGGACGGAAAGACCCGTCACGCCAAGGCCGGCAATCTCAACAACGCTCTCTTCCAGACCAGCGGCGAGTTCCTGCTGATCCTGGACGCCGATCAGATCCCCGAGCCGCAGATCGTCTCGAAGATGCTCGGCTGGTTCGAGGATCCTCAGGTCGCGCTCGTGCAGTCGCCCCAGTGGTTCTCGAACGTGACCGACTCGGATCCGCTCGGCAGCCAGGCGCCGCTGTTCTACGGCCCCGTGCAGCAGGGGAAGGACGGCTGGAACGCCGCCTTCTTCTGCGGATCCAACGCCATGCTGCGACGCGAGGCGCTGATGCAGCTCGGCATCGCGGGCTACGTGCGCCAGACCGAGCGCTCGGCTCGCTCGGCGCTCACCGCCTCGCGGCGCGTGCTCGCCGATGCGGAACGGCAGCTCAGCCGCCAGGCGGGCGCGGAGACGGCGCGAGATGCGGTGCGCGGACTGCGCGCGGCGGTGGAGGGAGCGCTCGCCCGCATCGGCGCGGGCGACCCGGTGCAGTCGGTCACCTGGGACTTCCAGCGCAGCGTGGACGAGACGAGCCGGGCGCTCGTCTCGAACGATCTCGAGAGCATTCGGCGCGACCTCCGCGAGCTCGGCGCCCTTCCGGACGACGGCATGTCCTTCCTCGATGAGAGAGCGACGACGCGTCTCGCCGACCGGGAGTGGTCGCCGCTGACCGCGATCGAACGGGTCTCGGCGCTGATCCATGCGGTCAATGTCGACCGATCCGACGAGGCGCTCCCGGTCATGCCGGTCTCGTCGCTGTCGGTGACGGAGGACATGGAGACCTGCATGCTTCTGCACAGCCACGGCTGGAAGTCCGTCTACCATCACGAGATCCTCGCGACCGGCCTCGCGCCCGAGGACCTGGCGACGATGCTCACGCAGCGGCTGCGGTGGGCGCAGGGCACGATGCAGGTGCTGCTGCGGCTGAATCCGCTCACCAAGCGCGGGCTCAGCATCGGCCAGCGTCTCAGCTACTTCGCGACGATGTGGAGCTATCTGACCGGCTTCGCCGCGCTCGTCTTCCTCGCCGCCCCGATCCTCTACCTGACCCTGGGTGCCACCCCTGTCGAGGCCTGGGGGACGACGTTCCTGGCCTTCTTCCTCCCGTACTTCATCGTGAACCAGGCGCTGTTCGCGGTGGTCGGCTACGGGGTGAAGACCTGGCGCGGCCAGCAGTACACACTCGCCCTCTTCCCCATCTGGATCAAGGCGCTCACGACCGCCGCGGCGAACGTCTGGTTCGGGCGGCCGCTCGGCTTCGCGGTGACCGACAAATCCGGCGCTTCGGGGAGGCAGCGCTTCCCGGTGCGGCTGATCTGGCCGCAGTTGGCGTTTATGGGCGGCCTGCTGCTGTCGGTCGTGATCGGCATCATCCTGCTGCTGACCCCCGGTCTGGCGCCGCCGGTGGGCCCTCTGACGCCCATCGGAGTCGTGATCAACTCCGTCTGGGCGGTGTACGACGTCGTGGTGCTGAGTGTGATCGTACGTGCCGCCCTCTATCGTGGCCCAGAGGGCGGAAACCTGCCGAACGAGAAGGAGCGATGACATGGATATCGACGAGGCCGTCCGCCAGGACGCCACGGTGCTCGGGCTCTCGGGCCGTTTGAACCTGGTCAGCGCCGGGTCCCTCAAGAGCAGGATCGACGCGCTCGTGGCGGGGGGCACCAGCCGGCTGGTGATCGATCTGACCGCGGTCGACTTCATCGACTCGTCCGGTCTGGGCGCTCTCATCGGGGGCCTCAAGACCGCCCGTCAGGCGGGCGGCGACCTGCGGCTGGCGGCCGCGAGCGAGCAGGTGCTGGCCGTGCTGGGGCTGACGAACCTCGATCGCATTCTCACGCCCTACGCGACGGTGGACGAGGCCTGCCGTGAATGGTGAGAGCCGCTACGAGGTCGAGGGCCTCGCGGTGCCGGACGAGATCGCGCGCCTGCACGAGCTGCTCGAGCAGGCGGGGGCCGAGAATCCGGATATCAACCCCACGGATCTGATGCTGTTCGAGACCGCGGTGATCGAGATCGCGACGAACGTGGTCGAGCACGGGCGCCCCGAGGGCGAGGTGCGCTGGCGTTTCACCCTCGAGGTGGATGACCACGCTCTGCGCGCCGTGCTGCGCGACTCTGGTCAGGAGATGCCCATCGAACTCGCGCGCGAGATGCCGGACGAGGAGGCCGAGGGCGGCCGCGGCCTCGCCTTGGCGGGCGCCATCCTCGACGAGATCGCGCACGAGCGCACGGACGAGGGCAATCTCTGGCGCATGGTGCGCCGCCGCGGCTGAGAGCCGCTGCCGCACGCGTCACAGGCCCTCCCGGTGGGGTGGCCTGTGATGCTCAGGCGGACCGGCTCGTCACGCCTGGTCGCGCGTGATGGCGATCACGGTGACATCGTCGTGCGCGCGGGTCGACGACGCGCGCCGCATCGCCTCCTCGACCGCCCCACGCGGACCGTGCTGGCGCAGGGCCGCGGCGACATCGCCGAAGGGGTCGTCCGTGTCGAGCACGTCGAGCAGGCCGTCGCTGCAGCACACGAGCGCATCGCCGGGCCCGAGGTGCGCCGTCGCCTCCGTGCGACTCTCCCAGAAGCCCATTCCGAGCGGCAGCCCGGGCATCCTCAGCTGCTCCCACGATCCGTCGCGGCGGAAGAGGAAGGCGAGGCTGTGGCCGGAGTCGACGTACGTGACGGCGCCGCTGGCGGGGTCGAGCTCGGCGTGGAAGGCCGTGACGAACATGTCGAGGTCGCGCAGGTCGCGATCGAGAAGGCGATCGAGCTCTTCGATCGATGCGACGAGCGACCGTTCGGGCGCCGTCCGAAGCGCGGCCCGGGCGGTGGCGGCGACCAGGGCCGGCCCCGTGCCCTTGCCCATCACGTCGGCGAGGGTGACGCGCAGGCGCCCCTCGTGCAGGTACAGGTCGTAGAAGTCACCCGACAGCTCCCCTGCGGGTGTCGACTGCGCAGCGATCGTGTATCCGGGAATCGACGGGATCTCGTGGGGAGCGAACGCACGCTGCACCACGGCCGCGAGCGCGACCTCCACATCGCGGGTGATCTCCTTCTGCACCCATGCCGCGAGCTCCTCGAGCAGGGCCCGCTGCCGGTCTGACAGCGATCGCGGCTTGGTGTCGAGGATGCACAGCGTGCCGATGTTCTCGCCGCCGGGGGCCTGCAGCGGCTGACCCGCATAGAAGCGGATGCCAGGGTTGCCGGTCACGAAGGGGCTCGCCGCGAACTGCGGATCGACCTCGGCGTTCTCGACGACCAGGGTGCCCTGCTGGCGCACGGCCACATCGCAGAACGCGTTCGTCCGGGGCGCCTCACGGCGTCCGAACCCGACCTCGGACAGGCTCCAGAGGCGGTCACGATCCACGAGGTTGACGCTCACCATCGGAACGTCGAACAGCTCCTGGGCCAGACGGGTGATGCGCTCGACCCGCTCATCCCGCGGGCGATCGACCAGCTCCAGCGCGTCCAGCGCGCCCTGTCTCGCCGTCTCCTCGGCGGGCGTCGCGCTCACGTGGCATCGTTCTCGGGCGCGCAGACAGACATCGGATCATGCTATATCGGGTGACTCAGAATCCCCGGGCCGCGGCCCGTCTGCTGGGAGCGTGCGAGCGGTCAGGCGCTCGGCGTCCCGAGCTTGCGCAGGTCGGTGTCGTCGCGCAGGGACGACGCGTCGCCGCGTCCTGCCACTTCGAGGCGATGCCAGAGCCTCCAGAACAGGAGCGCGGCCAGCCCCGACGTCCCGCTCGCCAGCGCATGGCTCCCGAGGTAGGCGTTGTAATCCTGAATCAGGTCCGGAACGCTGGCGTCGACGCCGCGAGCCATCGGGATGCCCCACAGCAGCGCCCCGCAGACGAGCGTGAACGCCGTCAGGATCCCCACGAGGATCGCGAGCACCACCCGTCCCCGGAGCGGTCGGCCGGCGTAGCGGATGATCGCCCCTCGCCGGGTGAGCCACCATGCGGCCAGGCAGCCGCAGGTCAGGGCGACGGCATCAGCGCCCAGCGTGTCACTGAAACGGTGCCACTTGGCGGTCACCGTGTACGCGCCGATGCCGATCGCCCAGGTCATGACGACGAACAGCGTCACGCCTCGCCAGCGGTAGGGAACGACGATCAGCGCGGCGAAGAGCACCGTCATCGCGATGGTCGTATGACCGCTCGGGAAGCTGTTCTGCGTGTACTCGCCGACGACCTCGACGAGCTGCGGACGAGGTAGCACAAAGCGCTTCAGGCTCTGGGTGATCACCTGGCCGAGCACGATGATCCCCACCGCTGCCACGGCGAGGTCGAGGCGGCGCCTCAGCAGAGCGACAACCGCGACGAGAACGACCGCGATACCCAACGACCAGATCGTGATCTGCGCGAGCGTCTCGCTCGCCTGGGCGAGCTCGTCGGCGCGCACCTGGTCTGCACCGCGCAGCGCGGCGTTCTCGATCGCCTGACCGCGTTCGGTCCACACCGCGAGCAGGTAGGTCGCCGCGAGCACAACGGCGCTCAGCGCCATCGCGATCACCCACCGGCGGCTCGTCTGCAGGACGCCCGGGGCAGCTTCGGATCGCTCGTGAACGACATCGCCTCTCGTCATGGGGGGAACATAGCAGTGAGCCCGACCGCGCGAACGCAAGACCCCCGTCGGCTGCTCGTGACGAGCTGCCGGCGGGGGCCTTGGTGTTCACGATCGGTTTGCGAAGCTCACCGATCGATCGAGCGGATCAGAAGTCCCAGTCCTCGTCGTCGGTCGCCTCGTGCTTGCCGATGACGTACGACGAGCCCGAGCCCGAGAAGAAGTCGTGGTTCTCGTCGGAGTTCGGCGAGAGCGACGAGATGATCGTGGGGTTCACGTTGGTGACCGATGCCGGGAACATGGCCTCGTAGCCGAGGTTCATCAGCGCCTTGTTCGCGTTGTAGTGCAGGAACTTCTTGACGTCCTCGGTCAGGCCGACCTGGTCGTAGAGGTCCTGCGTGTACTGCACCTCGTTGTCGTAGAGCTCGTAGAGCAGCGAGAACGTGTAGTCCTTGATCTCGTCCTTGCGAGCCTGGTCGACCAGCTCGAGCCCCTTCTGGAACTTGTAGCCGATGTAGTACCCGTGCACGGCCTCGTCGCGGATGATGAGGCGGATCAGGTCGGCGGTGTTCGTCAGCTTGGCGCGCGACGACCAGTGCAGCGGCAGGTAGAAGCCCGAGTAGAAGAGGAAGCTCTCCAGCAGGGTGGAGGCCACCTTGCGCTTGAGCGGGTCGTCGCCACGGTAGTAGTCCATGACGATCTGAGCCTTCTTCTGCAGGTTCGGGTTCTCGACCGACCAGCGGAACGCCTCGTCGATCTCCTGCGTGGAGCACAGCGTCGAGAACACCGACGAGTAGCTCTTGGCGTGCACCGACTCCATAAACGCGATGTTGGTGTACACCGCCTCCTCGTGCGGGGTGAGCGCGTCGGGGATGAGCGAGACCGCACCCACCGTGCCCTGAATCGTGTCGAGCAGCGTCAGGCCCGTGAACACGCGCATCGTGAGCTGCTGCTCATCCGGGGTCAGCGTGTTCCACGACTGGATGTCGTTGGACAGCGGCACCTTCTCGGGCAGCCAGAAGTTGTTCACGAGGCGGTTCCACACCTCGACGTCCTTCTCGTCCTGGATCTTGTTCCAGTTGATCGCCTGGACACGGTCCAGGAGCTTGACTGCTTCGGTCATCTCTCGTTCTCTCTCGGGAGGATGGTCAGAGCGTGCAGGAGACGCACTGGTCGATGTCGGTGCCCTCGAGGGCCATCTGGCGCAGGCGGATGTAGTAGATCGTCTTGATCCCCTTCTTCCACGCGTAGATCTGCGCCTTGTTGATGTCGCGGGTCGTGGCCGTGTCCTTGAAGAACAGGGTCAGCGAAAGGCCCTGGTCGACGTGCTGCGTGGCCGCGGCGTAGGTGTCGATGACCTTCTCGTAGCCGATCTCGTAGGCGTCCTGGTAGTACTCCAGGTTGTCGTTCGTCATGAACGGCGCCGGGTAGTACACACGACCCAGCTTGCCTTCCTTGCGGATCTCGATCTTCGACGCGATCGGGTGGATCGACGAGGTCGAGTTGTTGATGTACGAGATCGAACCGGTCGGGGGAACGGCCTGCAGGTTCTGGTTGTAGATGCCGTGCTTCTGGATCGAGGCCTTGAGCTCGCGCCAGTCGTCCTGCGTCGGGATGTGGTGGCCCTCGAACATCGAGGCCACCTTCGCCGTCTGCGGCTTCCACTCCTGCTCGGTGTACTTGTCGAAGAACTCGCCCGAGGCGTACTTCGAGTCCCAGAAGCCCTCGAACACCGAACCGCGCTCGATGGAGAGCTGGTTCGAGGCGCGCAGCGCGTGGAAGAGCACCGTGTAGAAGTAGATGTTCGTGAAGTCGATGCCCTCCTCCGAACCGTAGAAGACGCGCTCGCGAGCGAGGTAGCCGTGCAGGTTCATCTGGCCGAGGCCGATGGCGTGCGACTTGTCGTTGCCGTCCTCGATCGAGCGCACCGAGCGGATGTGGCTCTGGTCGCTGACCGCCGTGAGGGCGCGGATCGAGGTCTCCACGGTCTGACCGAGGTTCGGCGAGTCCATCGCGAGCGCGATGTTCAGCGAGCCCAGGTTGCAGGAGATGTCCTTGCCGATCTGGTCGTACGAGAGGTCCTCGTTGAGTGTCGTCGGCGTGTTCACCTGCAGGATCTCGCTGCAGAGGTTCGACATGTTGATGCGGCCCTTGATCGGGTTCGCCCGGTTCACCGTGTCCTCGAACATGATGTACGGGTAGCCCGACTCGAACTGGATCTCCGCGAGGGTCTGGAAGAACTTGCGCGCGTTGATCTTCGTCTTCTTGATGCGCGGGTCGTCGACCATCTCGCGGTACTTCTCGGTGACCGAGATGTCGCCGAAGGGCACGCCGTAGACGCGCTCGACGTCGTACGGCGAGAAGAGGTACATGTCCTCGTCGTTCTTCGCGAGCTCGAACGTGATGTCGGGCACGACGACGCCGAGGGACAGCGTCTTGATGCGGATCTTCTCGTCGGCGTTCTCGCGCTTGGTGTCGAGGAACTTCATGATGTCGGGGTGGTGCGCCGAGAGGTACACCGCACCCGCGCCCTGGCGTGCGCCGAGCTGGTTCGCGTAGCTGAAGCTGTCTTCGAGCAGCTTCATGACGGGGATGATGCCGCTGGACTGGTTCTCGATCTGCTTGATCGGGGCGCCGGCCTCGCGGATGTTCGAGAGCAGCAGCGCCACGCCGCCGCCGCGCTTCGAGAGCTGCAGCGACGAGTTGATGCCGCGCGAGATCGACTCCATGTTGTCCTCGATACGCAGCAGGAAGCAGCTGACGAGCTCGCCGCGCTGCGCCTTGCCGGCGTTGAGGAACGTGGGGGTGGCGGGCTGGAAGCGGCCCGAGATGATCTCGTCGACGAGGTTCCAGGCGAGCTCCTGGTCGCCGCCCGCGAGCGCGAGGGCGGTCATCACGACGCGGTCCTCGAAGCGCTCGAGGTAGCGCTTGCCGTCGAAGGTCTTGAGCGTGTAGCTCGTGTAGTACTTGAACGCGCCGAGGAAGGTCTCGAAGCGGAACTTCTTGCCGTAGGCGAAGTCGTTCAGGCGCTCGATGAACTCGAAGGGGTACGCCTCGATGACGGCGCCCTCGTAGTACTCCTTCTCGACCAGGTAGTCGAGCCGCTCGCGCAGCGAGTGGAAGAACACCGTGTTCTGGTTCACGTGCTGCAGGAAGTACTCCCGCGCCGCGCGCTTGTCCGCGTCGAACTGGATCTGTCCGTTCTCGTCGTACAGATTCAGCATCGCGTTGAGGGCGTGATAGTCCATGCCCTCGAACTTCGCGTTGTGCTTGAAGTCGATATCCGTGGTCAGAGCTGCTGCTTCCACCATCGTTCCAATCCGTCGCTGACGCGCTCCACGTCGTCGGGTGTTCCAAAGAGTTCCAGCTTGTACAGGTGCGGCACATGGCACTTGCTGCTGATGATGTCGCCGGCGATGCAGAATCCATCGCCGAAGTTGGTATTGCCTGCGGAGATCACTCCGCGGATCAGGCCCCGGTTGTGCTCGTCGTTGAGGAACCGGATGACCTGCTTCGGAACCGCTCCATTGCCGTCTCCCCCTCCGTATGTGGGGGTGACCAGCACGTAGGGCTCGTCGATCGCGAGAGGCTCGTCCGCTCGATGGAGGGGGATCCGCACCGCGCGCATCCCGAGCTTCTCGATGAAACGCGCCGTGTTGCCGGACACGCTCGAGAAGTACACGAGAAGCGGCACTTCAGTGGCCACAGCCGCGGTCATCTCTGCTCCTGGCGAGACGGACCCCGCCGCTCAGGCGAGGCGCGAAGCGAGCTCGTCGATCATGTCGGGACGGAAGCCCGACCAGTGGTCCTCGTCGGTCACGACGACCGGCGCCTGCATGTAGCCGAGGGCCTTGACCTGCTCGAGGGCGGCCTCGTCCTGCGAGAGGTCGACGACGTCGTACTCGATGCCCTTGGCGTCGAGAGCGCGGTAGGTCGCGTTGCACTGGACGCAGGAGGGCTTGGTGTAGACGGTGATCGCCATGAAGCTTCTTCCTCTTCAAATCTGTGTGATCCCAGGCGCAACCCGCCGGGAGCTCAATACTACATATGGGGATGGACCTTCGGGGGCACCACTAGGGCTAGTAGTTACATCAGTGTGATTTTCCACAGCTTTCCACCGCCTCTCCCCCGTTCCATCCACGGATCCGTCCACAGCCGGACGCCGATCCGGAGGGCCCGACCCGGCCGAGAATCCGCGGTTCGCGACACCCGGCGCAACGATCTCTCCACAGGTACAACGCTAGGGAGGGCCTCCGACATTTCCCCGCCTGTGGATGTGGAGCAACCTCCCACCTCGGCGTGTCGCGCCCGGCTCGTTCCGAGCCTCGCCGCAGCGCCGCCGGATAGCCTCAGAGGATGGCCACTTTCCGCGAGCTGGCGCGCACGCCCGGCGTCGCCCGCATCATCGCCGCGCAGCTGACGGCGCGCTTCCCGTCCGGCATGATCAGCCTCGGCGTGCTCATCCACGTCGAGCACATGACGCACTCCTATGGCGCCGCGGGCACGGTGCTCGCCGCGATGTCGATCGGCCAGGCCATCGCCGGACCGATCACCAGCCGCTGGATGGGCCGCTGGGGCATGCGCCCGGTGCTCTCCGCCCTCACGCTGCTCTATGCGGCCGCTATCACGGTGATCGCACTGACGCCGCTGCCGGTGCCCGTGCTGGTCGCTCTCGGCCTGCTCGCCGGCCTGTCCACCCCACCCGTGCAGTCGGCGGTGCGCACCATCTATCCCAAGCTGGTCAACTCCCGTCAGCTGGGCGCCCTCTACTCCCTCGATGCGTCGCTGCAGGAGCTCATCTGGGTGGCGGCGCCGGTGCTCGTCACCTTCCTCGCGCTGCAGGTCTCCTCGGTGCTGGCTCTGCTGGTCGTCGCGGCGGTGGCCCTGGCTGGCGGCGCGTGGTTCATCCTGTCCCCCGAGGTCGGGCGCGTCCGCATCCCCCGCAGCCGGTCGAGCTTCGGGAAGGTGCTGCGAAAGCCCACCGTGCTGCTCACGACCGGACTGGGCGTGCTCTTCATCGGCTCGACCGCCGCCGTCGAGGCCGGCATCGTCGCGACCTTCGGCGAGGGAGGTGTCGAGTCGGGTCTCGTGCTCGCCGCGTACGCGCTCGGCAGCCTCACGGGCGGCCTCGGCTCGGGCGGCATCCCGATGAGCCCCTGGTCCGTCGCCCGCCGCCTCGGGATCGTTGTGCTCGGCAGCGCCCTCACCCTCGTGATGGTGGCCAATCCGTTCTGGCTGGCGCTGGCGCTGTTCATCGCCGGCCTCGGCTTCGCGCCCGCCCTGGCGGTCATGCTCGCCGGCACCTCCGCGAGCGTCAAGTTCAGCGAGACCGCGGAGGCCTACGGCTGGATCAACACCGGCCAGCTCATCGGCGCGGCCCTCGGATCCATGGCCGCCGGCTTCGCGATTGACGGCGGCGGCCCGGTGGGGGCCTACCTCGTCAGCATCGCGATGATCGCGGGCGCCGCGATCATCGCGGCCGTCTTCCATCGGGGCTTCCCGGACCTGCGTCATCGCGACGCCTCGCCCATCCCCGACACGGAGCAGCTCCCGATCATCACCTGACCGGATTCCGCGCACAATCGACGGTCACGGCACGATCCTCGTCCCTAGGCTGACCTCTATGACCGTTGTGCCCGCTCCCGTCTCGCTGCCCCGGATGCACTGGGGCGATCCGTCGTCCGACCGTCACGCGCTCCTTGTGCACGGACTGGGCTCCTCCGGCGCCCTGATGTGGCGCTTCGGGGTGGCTCTCGCCGACGCCGGATGGTGCGCCACCGCCGTCGACCTGCGCGGTCACGGCGACGCTCCCCGCGCGCTCGACTACCGGGTGGCGGCCTACGCCGCCGATGTGGCGCAGGTGCGCCCGCCCGCAGGCGGAGCCTGGGATCTCGTGGTCGGCCACTCTCTCGGCGGAGCCGCGACCACGTCGGCCTCCGCCGACCACCCCGACTGGACGCGGCGAATCGTGCTCGTCGACCCCGCGATCGTGGTAGACGCGCACGACTCGCAGGTCGTGCGGCGCAGTCAGGAGCGCGCCTTCGCCGACAACCGGATCGAGGCCGTGCGCGAGGAGCACCCGCACTGGCACCCGCACGACCTCGAGCTGAAGGTGGACGCGGTGCGCCGCGCCAGCCGCTGGGCCGTCGAGCAGACCAGCAGCCAGAACGCGGTCTGGGACGTCCGCGCGCAGGCGTCGCGCGTCACCGTGCCCACGCATGTCCTCGGCGCCGATCCCGAGGTCTACAGCCTGTTCACCGGCGAGCTCGCCGATGAGGTCGTCGGCGGGAACACGGCCTTCTCGATGTCGATCGTCCCGGGCGCCGGCCACTCCCCGCACCGGGACAAGCCCGAACAGACCGTCCGCCAGTTCCTGGAGGTGATCGCGTGACCTTCGATCCCGCATCCGTGCTCCCGGCCGAGCTCCTCACGCGGATCCGCTCCCGCGCCGTCGAGGTCGACGCCCGCAACGTGTTCCCGGAGGCCGACCTCGCCGACCTCCGGGAGGTCGGATACCTCGGCGCGCTCGTGCCCGTCGACCGCGGAGGCCTCGGCCTCTCGCTCGCCGACGTCTCGCTGCTGCAGCAGCGGCTGGCCGAGGCGGCCCCCGCCACGGCTCTCGCGGTCAACATGCATCTCGTCTGGACGGGCGTGGCGAAGGTGCTGCAGGATCGCGGCATCGACGACCTGCGCTTCGTGCAGGAGGAGGCGGCCGTCGGCGAGGTGTTCGCGTTCGGGATCAGCGAGGCCGGCAATGACCTCGTGCTGTTCGGCAGCGACACGCAGGCCGCGCCCCAGGCCGACGGCTCCTACGCCTTCACCGGCACGAAGATCTTCACGTCCCTCGGCCCCGTCTGGACGCGGCTCGGCCTTCACGGGCTCGACACCACGTCACCGGATGCGCCGCAGATGGTCTATGCCTTCATCGAGCGCGACGACCGCGTCATCACCCGCGACGACTGGGACACACTCGGCATGAGAGGAACCCAGAGCCGCACCACCGAGCTGCACGGGGCGGTCGCGCCCGCTGCGCGCGTCGTGCGCCGGGTCGCGCCCGGACCGAACCCGGATCCGATCGTCTTCGGCATCTTCAGCGTGTTCGAGGTGCTGCTGGCCTCCGTCTACACGGGCATCGCTCGCCGAGCCCTCGACCTCGCGGTCGCGACGGCTCAGCGGCGCACGTCGAAGAAGACCGGCAAGGCGTACAGCCAGGATCCGGACATCCGTTGGCGCATCGCCGAGATGGCGCTCGCCTACGACGCGCTCCCCCCGCAGCTCGCCGCCCTCTGCCGCGACATCGACGAACGAGCCGACCACGGAGCGCGATGGTTCTCGCTGCTCTCCGGCATCAAGCATCGCGCCACCGCGATGGCCAAGCGGGTCGTCGATGAGGCGATGCTGGTGGCCGGCGGATCGTCGTACTTCGCCGCGAACGAGCTCTCGCGCCTCTATCGAGATGTCCTCGCCGGGGCCTTCCACC
Organism: Microbacterium stercoris; assembly: GCF_017592545.1. Taxonomy (GTDB): domain Bacteria; phylum Actinomycetota; class Actinomycetes; order Actinomycetales; family Microbacteriaceae; genus Microbacterium; species Microbacterium stercoris. Next base: position 1,827 of record NZ_JAGFOA010000007.1, on the reverse strand, counting down.
CGTCGGATCCGGAGTCCGCGCACGCGACCGTCGCGTCCGCATGGCTCGGACCCCTCGACGCCTAGCTAGCGTCCGTCGAAGTCGAACGCCTTCAGCAGCTCGGTCACCGCCTGCTCGCGGTCGTCGCCGCCCGACTCGAACATGTGCGTGACGTGCGTGCGCAGGTGGTTCTCGAGCAGCAGTCGGTTGAGCGACTCGAGCGAGCGCTGGATCGCGCGCGACTGCGTGATGATGTCCATGCAGTAGTCCTCGTTCTCGATCATCCGGCCGAGCCCGCGCAGCTGCCCCTCCAGGATCTTCGTGCGGTGGAGAGCCCGCTTCTGGATGTCTTCGATCACAGGGCGAGGATACCCCCGCCCGGTATGCATCAGCCGAACAGTGCGTGCGCGACGGTGAAGATCGCGAGTCCGGCCAGGGCGCCGACGACGGTGCCGTTGAGACGGATGTACTGCAGGTCGCGCCCGACCATCAGCTCGATCTTCTCCGTCGTCTCCTGCGGGTCCCAGCGCTCGACGGTGTCGGTGATGAGCGACGCGATGTCGTGGCGATAGCGATCGACGAGGAAGACGGCGGCGTCGGTCACGAAGGCGTCCACGCGAGCGCGCAGCGCCTCCTCATCCTCGAGCCGGCCGCCGATCTCCGCAAGCGCGTCGCGGATCCGGCCTCGCAGCCCGCTGTCGGGCTTCTCGAGCTCGCGGAGCAGACCCTGCTTCGCTGCTCCCCACGCCTCCGCGGCGAGCCGGCGCACACCCGGGCTGTCGAACAGCGTCGCCTTCGCCTGCTCGAGCTTGCCGCGGGTGACCTCATCGTGCTGCAGGTTCTCGGCCAGCCGCGAGAGGTAGCCGTCGATCGCCTTCCGGGCCGGGTGCTCCGGATCGGCGCGCACCGCCTGCACCAGCGTCACGGCCTCGTTGTACACGGTGTGGTCGACGAGGCGCTGCGCGACGGAAGGCACCCAGGAGGGCAGACGCCTCGACACGAGGCCCGCGAAGGAGTCGGGGTTCGCGGCGAGCCAGGCGGAGACGCTGTCCGCCGCCAGGTCGACGGCTCCGTGGTGGGCGCCCGTCTCGATCACCCGCTCCAGCCACGTGCCCAGCGGATCGCCCCACCCGGGCTCGATGAGATGCTGCCGGGCGAGCGACTCGATCACGTCCTGCACGTCGTCATCGCTCAGCGCGCGCAGCACACCCTGAGCCATCGCCGCCGCCTCGGTGGCCACCCGCTCGGCATGTTCCGGCTGGCGCAGCCACGAGCCCAGACGCGCGGCCATCGGGGTCGAGGCCAGCTTCGCGCGCACGACACCCCCCTCGAGGAAGTTCGTCTCCACGAACTCCCCCAGGTTGCGTCCGATCTCGTCCTTGCGGTTGGGGATGATCGCGGTGTGCGGGATCGGAAGGCCGAGCGGACGCCGGAACAGCGCCGTGACCGCGAACCAGTCGGCGAGGGCGCCGACCATCCCGCCCTCGCCGGCGGCACGCACGTACGCGAACGCGTCGATGTCGTTCTGCAGCACAAAACCCGTCACGAACACGAGCGCCATGAAGACGAGGGCTCCGAGAGCCACGGCCTTCATTCTGCGCAGCGCCCGCAGACGGCTCTGATCGGCGGGCGACAGCAGCTCGAGCGGGGTCCCCATGCCAGCCATCCTCGCATGCCCCCGGAAATGCGAAAAGGCCACCCAGCATTGGGTGGCCTTTTCGTAAAAGAAGTCCGGCGGTGTCCTACTCTCCCACAGGGTCCCCCCTGCAGTACCATCGGCGCTGAGAGGCTTAGCTTCCGGGTTCGGAATGTGACCGGGCGTTTCCCTCTCGCTATGACCGCCGAAAC
>NZ_JAGFOA010000006.1 GCF_017592545.1 Microbacterium stercoris | reverse complement strand
GGCGTCGCTGTCGATCGCAGCGGGCGCCATCGGCGTCGTCGGTCTGCTCGGGGCGCTCGCGTTCGTGCGCTGGGTGCCGCGCTACGTGCCGCGACGGCCGAGCACCTGAACCCGATCAGTCGAGCGCATTGCGGCTGGTGGCTCGCCCCTGCAGAGGCACACCGGCGGGCACGAAAGGCGAGAACAGGGGCGGGTGCCAGACACCCGCGACCGTCACGGTCGCAGAGACGCCGTCGCCGACATCGACGGACACCAGCCGGGGGTCGCGGAGCGTCTCGTCGAAGCGCGCCGCTTCGACGATCTCCAGCGCCTGCGCCCGCGCGTCGGTCTCGTCGAGCCGGGCCCGCGGTGCGTCGCCCTCCACGCGGAGTTCGAAGCCGTCGGCCGCGGCAAGCGCGGCCGCGTCCGCGAGGCCGTCGAGACGCTTCTGGCCGAGGTAGAGCGAGGTCGCGTCGACGCAGACGAGGATCAGCGCGACGGCCAGGAGGGCGTAGCCGAGCACGAGCGGCAGGGTGCTCCCCTCCTCGTCCTCGAGCGTCCAGCGAGCGCTCATCGGGACTCCCAGTACGACGAGACCTTCTGCAGCGACGTCGCCTCGACCGGCAGCACGGCCAGGCGTTCCAGGCCGAGCACGGGCGGAACTAGAGGCAGTGCAACGCGAGCCGTCACGGTGACCTGCACGGTGGATCCGGCAGCCGGGCACACGTCGCGGGTCGGCAGACACGACACCTGCGCCTCGAAGTCGTCGATCCCGTACTCCCCCGTCACCGGCTGGAGCACACGATCCGGATCGGCCTGACCCGAGGCGATCGTCCGCGCGGCGAACCGCGCCGCGGACTCGACGCCCAGGGCCTGCGACTGGATCTCGCCGAGGGCGAGAACGACGTAGACGAGGGGCACGAGCATCAGCACACCGACGGTGAGGAACTCGAGAGCCGCGGATCCGTCCTCCCCCGCCACCACGGAGCGCCGACGGCGCACGGCGTCAGGGAAGCGTCTCGACCGGGGCACTGGCACTCACCGCCATTCCGCGGGGCGCGCCGAGCAGGCCGACGAGTGGAAGCGTCGTGCGGACCGTGATGGTGAGGGCGGGCACGCCTGCGACCCGGGTGTAGGCCGCGCTCACGTGCTCGGCGTACGCGGCGCCGACGGCGTGGCCGATGACCTCGCGTGTGCGCTCGATCCCCTCCGCCGGGGTGGCGCCCACCAGCGCCGCGTGATGCGCGCCTTCTACGGCCGCATCATGCACCACGTTGCGTATGTACACCGCGAGGCCGAACTGCAGCACCGCGAGTGTGAGCAGGGTGAGCAGACCCCCGACGAGCACGAACTCCGCCGGTGCCGAGCCGCGCTCACGCGCATCCGGATCCCACAGGTCGCCTCTCGTCTGGCGCATCTCAGCCGAGGCCGCCCGTGACGCGGGCGATGGCCTGGGTGAACAGCCCCTCCAGGGCGGGGCCGGCGAGCAGCCAGATGCCGACCACGAGTCCGGCGGTCATCAACGTGATCAGCACCCACCCCGGGACGTCACCCCGCTCATCGTCGGCGAGGTCGTGCCACGCGAGGCGGGTCTGGAGGGCAAGGCGGTCGATACGGGACATGGGCTTCTCTCTTTCGATGAGGTTCTGAGGGATTGCGAGGGTGTCAGCCGATGCCGAGGCGGAGCATGACCACCCCGGGGAAGACCGCGAAGATGACCGACAGCGGCAGAAGGCCGAAGACGAGCGGAAGGAGCATGTAGATCTCCTTGCGGCCGGCCGTCTCGATCAGCGTCCGCTTGGCCTCCTCACGGGCGTCATCCGCTTGCGCTTGGAGGGTCTGTGCGAGCGGGGCGCCGCGGTCGAGCGCGGCGACGAGATGCTCGACGGTGCGAGACAGGGACGGCATGTGCAGGCGCTGCGACATCGCCATGAGTGCGTCGGGAAGGCTTGCGCCCGTGCCCACGTCGAACACGACAGCACGCAGCTCCGCCGTGAGCTCCCCCGAGCCGACCGAGCCCACACGGCGGAGGCTGTCGAGGATGCCTTCGCCCGCAGCGAGGCACAGTCCCAGGAACTCCAGGACCGTCGGCAGCTCGTCCGCGATCCGGGCGATGCGTGCCTTCGCACGCCGGGTGAGCACGACGTCCGAGAGGACCACCGCCGTGACTCCCGCGAGCACCGGGAGCAGCAGCGCGGGGCCGGTGAAGGCCTCCGCGAGCGCGAGCGCCACGACGGCCGCCGCCCCGGTGCCGAGGCCCGCGACGCCCCACACGAGCTGTCGCGCGCGGAACGCCGTGGGGTCGACGTGGGCACCCGCCTGCGCCAGGCGTATCGCCAAGGCTTCGGGCGCACCCATGTGGCCGATCACCCAGGCGGCCGCCCGCGCAGCGATGTCGGGTACCTCGCCTCCGATTCCGGCAGGACCGATCACCTCCCAGGGGGTCGTGCCCGCGGGATCGGTGACCTCGCGGATGAATGGCGCGATGCGACGGGACACGGACGGCGCCCCGATCCGCGGCACCAGCACAAGCAGGAGGCAGATGCCCGCTCCGAGAGCACCCCCGAGCAGGACCGCGAGTGCGCCGTCGGTGGCCCAGGTCACGCGAACCACCGCCGCGGCTCGGGCAGACGACCGATCCGGATCATGACGCGGTACGCCAGGACGGATACCGCCGCACCCACGACGATGAGAACCATGCCCTCGGGGCTGGAGTACGCCTCCGCGCCTTCCGGCCGAAGCGCGAGCATCGCGAGGATCACCCAGGGCGCGACGACTCCGAGGACGGCGGCGCCCTTCGTCCACGACTGACGCGACTCCACCTCGGCACGCAGCGCCGCATCGGCGCGCACGGACGCCGACAGCGCGCGCAGCACCGGCACGAGCTCGGTTCCGCCCACCTGACGGGCCATGCGCATCGTCTCCACGATGCGGTCTCCCATCGGGTCGGCGAGGGCCGTCTTGAGGCGATCGGCGCTCGAGTCGAAGTGGCCGGATGCATTGACGTCTCGCTCGAACCGGATGAACGCCGGTCTCAGGGCAGAGGGCGCGGAACGCGACAGACTCGACACGGCGTCCGGCAACGACATGCCGGCACGCACCGAGGCGATGAGCAGGTCGCAGACGTCGGGCCAGAGCGCCCGTCGAGCCCGGATGAGGGCCGAACGTCGAGAGCGCAGCCAGATCACGGGGGCGGCTCCGCCTGCGATCAGTGCGAGCATTCCGAGGGTGCTGACTCCGGTGATGAGCCACGCGATGGCGGCGCTCGCCAGCCCCGCCACGGCGGCGGCCACGATCAGCAGACGCGGGTGCACGTGCGAGAGCCCCGCCTCGGCGAGGAGGCGGGACGAGGCACCCGTTCCCGTCTTCCTCGGACGACTCTCGGCGCTCGGGGGCCACAGCCACGGAGAGAGCACGAGCAGGATCCCTCCGCCGAGCATCACCCCCCACACCAGGATCATGTGCGTCTCCCGGCCCGGTAGACGGTGCGCACCTCGGGGAGCTCACCGGCGATGCGGCCCGTGGGCGCGACGATCTCGACCACGCGCCGAAAGCCCGACGCATCGCGTTCGCAGTGCACCACCAGATCGACGCTCGTCGCGACCGCGTGGAGCACAAAGCCGCGGTCGATGTTGCGTCCGGCGAGCAGGGGCAGCGCCGCGAGGCGGCCCAGTGCGTCGGCCGCGGAGTTCGCGTGGATAGTGGCCGCTCCAGGCACGCCGGTGTTGAGCGCGAGCAGCAGGTCGAGCGCCTCGGCGTCGCGCACCTCGCCGACGACCAGTCGGTCGGGGCGCATACGCAGGGCCTCCTTGACGAGTCGGCGCAGGGTGATCTCGCCGGTGCCCTCCAAGCTGGGCTGACGTCCCTGCATTGCGACGAGGTCGGGCGCCTCGACGCCGAGCTCGAAGGTCTCCTCCACCGTGACGATGCGATGTGCAGCGGGGCTCGCGGCGACCAGCGCGCCGAGCATCGTCGTCTTGCCCGCGTGCGTCGCGCCAGACACCAGAACGCTGCGTCCTTCACGCATCGCCTCGCGCAGCATCTGGGCCGCCTCCCCAGCGAGGGATCCGAGCTCCACCAGACGGTCAAGCGAGCGGTAGCGAGCGACGAACTTGCGGATGTTGACCGCCCAATGCCGGTGCGCGATGCCGCCAATCACCACGTGAAGGCGCGAGCCGTCGGGCAGCGACGCATCGACGAAGGGCTGCGAGAGGTCGACGCGGCGGCCGGTGGAGTGGAGCATACGTTCGACCAGGTCACGCACCGTCGCGTCGGTCAACTGCACGGGTACGCGTTGTGACACGCCTCCGCGGGCGACGAACACCCGATCCGGCGCGTTGATCCAGAGCTCCTCGGAGGTCTCGCCCATGTGTCGAGCAGGAGCCGCCGTCGAGGCGGTCTCCTCTTCGTCACATACGAAAGGACACCTCATGCTCGCCCCCGTCACCGACTCCCACTGCCTCACCGACGACACCGACGACACCGACTACATCGCCCAGATGTCCGACGCGGACGCGGGCGGCATGTGGCCCACCCCGGGCCAGCTATGGGAGCGCGTCGCCGAGGCCAAGACGGCCCGCGCATGACCGCCGCCGATGTCGACCCGGCGCTCCTCGTCGACCTGTACCTCCGCCTGTCCATCGACAAGGAGGGCAAAGACGCCCTCGAGCGCCAGGAGGCCGACCTCCGCGAATGGGCCGCATCCCAGGGCCTCACCGTGCGCAAGGTCTGGCGCGACGCCGGTAAGTCCGGTTACAAGAAGGGCACTAAGCGCCCCGACTTCGACGCAGCCATCGCGGCCGTCCGAGAGGGTGAGGTGCGAACGCTCGCGGTCTGGAAGCTCGACCGCCTCAGCCGCCGCGGCGCGGGCCAGGTCGGCGCCGTCCTCGACGACGTCGACGAGGCGAGCGGGCGTCTCTACTTCCTCAAGGATTCCCTCGACTCCACGGTCCCCAACGCCCGGATGCTCATCGTCATGGTCTCCGAGCAGGCCCGCGCCGAGAGCGCCAACGCCTCCACGCGCATCCAGGCCAAGAAGGCCCACGACCGGCGCAACGGTCGCTACCTCGGCGGCTCCCGGCCGTGGGGCTACGAGGTGAACGCCGACCGGAAGCTCCGCCAGCACCCGACGGAGGCGCCGCTCCTCCGCGAAGCCTTCGACCGCCTCATGGCCGGAGAAACGATGCTCACTGTCTGCCGCGACTTCAACTCGCGCGCCATCCCGACGCGCCGCCACGGCGCCATCTGGCGCGCCTCGACGATGTCCAAGGCGCTCCGCTCGCCTACCCTCTCCGGTCTCGTCGCCGACTACCGCGAGAACCGCGAGGAGGGCTACGAGGGCACGGACATCCACCCGTGGCGCCACCCGGACACGGGCGAGCACGTCTCGCTCATGGCCGAGGGCGAGCCGCCAATCGTCACCGAGGGCGAGCGCATGGCGCTCCTGGCAGTGCTCGACGGGCGCCTCCGCCAGTACGGCCGCGGCATGCGCGCAGTCAAGCAGCCGGAGACCCTCCTCGGCGGCGGCCTCGTCGTCTGTGCTGCGTGCCGCCGAGTCTGCGTCTCGTTCGGCGGCTCGTACCGCTGCCGTAGGCGCGACTTCACAGGCGAGCCCTGCCCGGCTCCCCTGACGGTCTCCCATCGCGTCTTAGAAGACGCCGTGCGCCGCTCCTGGGCGCACGGGCTCGCGTCGCTCGAGCCCGACGACCCGATCCTCCAAGCCGTGGCCGACAGGTGGCTCCTCCGCAATGACCCCGCCCCCATCCGCGAGCGCAAGACACTCGAGGCCGACCTCGCCACCGTCGAGGCTCGCATCGACTCGGCCGATCACGACCGCTACGTCCGCGGCACGCTGACCGACGAGCGGCACTCCCGCATCACGGAGGCGCTGGCCGTTCAGGCACGCCGCATCCGTGCCGACCTCGCGGCGCTCCCGGAGCCTCAGGCCAACCTCGGCGCGCTCCTCGACCCGGAGCTCTCGCTCCCCGCTATCGAGGCGGCGCCGGTCCTCGAGGCGCGGGCGCTCCTCCGCCTCGCCATCGACGCGGTCGTCGTGACCGCCTCGACTGGCCCGGGAGCGCGTTTTAACGCCCTCGACCGCATGCGCGTCATCTGGGCAGGCTCCGGCGTCGACGCCAAGACAGTTGACCTCCGGGAGCTCGGCCTCCGTCTGCCCGAACGTGAGAAGGTGACCGCATGACCGCCGCCAAGCGCCTCTCCATCCCGGAGGCTCTCGCCATCGCCGAGGCCGCGCTCGCCGTGCACAAGCCCGGCGAAATGATCCTCGGCGCGTGGGCAGACGCGCGAGGCGTGGCGGTCGCACACGGCTTTTCCGAGAACGTCGTCACCGTCGGCCCCGGGCCGCTCCTCGTCGACCGCGTTTCGGGAGAGGTTTCATTCCTCGGCAGCATCGAGCAACTCGACCGCCTCAACGCCATGCGCGAGGTGCCCGTCCGCTGACGTGGCACGCGCCTTACCCCGACGCGCGAGCTTCCCCGTCTCAAGCTCTTGAGGCCGCTCGCGCGAGAAAAGCAGACACGGCGGTCCACATGCGACCACGTAGAACTCGACCTGGGCGAAGTAGTCGACCACCACGACCCGATAGCGGCGAAAAGCCCCGCCCTCGACGTGAGGACGGGGCTTTCTCAGGCGAGCCGCTACAGCGCCTCGTGGAGCCGGTAGGCCACGCCTTCCGCTGCAGCCGGGAAACGCTCCCCGGCACTCAAGACGCGGGCATCCGCCATGTACTCACCGAGGAAGTACAGGCCGTAGATTCCCGGCTCCGGAACGGTCTGCCCCGGCTTGAAACGGTCAATCATCGTGCTCATCGAGACCTCCATCTCGAGCGCGGCGAGGCGTCCCCGACCGGGGCGGGCCGCCTTGACCCGCCCCGGCGCCGGGCTACGATGGAGAGGTCATGCCCTAGGAAGTGTGACTCTCCGGCCCCCGGCCGCTGGGCTACCCCCAGCTGTTCCGGGGGTCGCTTGCATCCAGTCTACGAACGCAGCCGGACAAGACATAGGGCGCGAATTACACGCGTGTGGTTATCCACAACCGGCGTGCGTCGGCGCCGAAGTCGTTGCTACTCTGCGGTCACCGGCGCCGGGACCCCTCGACGGGTCCTCCTCTACTCCTGACTGGGATCGGTGGCGATCAAGGTCCTCGCCGGATCGACCCCCCGACCTCAGTTCGATGTCCCGCATTGGTCGGGCTGTGACTTTGCTGTGCGCACGGTTATCCACACAGATGTCCACACGTTCTCCACAGCGCCAACGGCGCGTCTCACCAATATCCACACGTCGCCCAGCCCCGGGCGAGAGAGGGCGAAGAGGCGTCCGGCACCACCGACGCTCGCCGGGGCCGCGCCGGGGGCGAGCCGCTGGCCGTCTGCGCCACGAAGTGCAGCGCCGGAGGAGCGGGCGGCGCCCCCTTGGTGTCACACCTAATGGGGAACGTCGCACTCTTCCTCGCTCTATCTATTCCTCTCTTGAGCGCTCTCTCTCCTCATACAAGAAATAGAGATGCGGAGAGAACGCTCACGTTCCCCATTACGTGTGACATCTCGCACCTCCACCGGAGCGCCGCCTCCTCGCCCCCTGGGGGAGGACTCCCCCGCCCCCGGGTGCTCCCTTCCCGAAGGGGCATAGCGTCTGCCATCGGCTACGTATGCCTCCCGGTTTTCACGTAGACCCGCCCGTTTACACACCACACGCGCGCGCAGACTTCCGCATCATTCCGGCGCCTGGCGAGCCCGCCCGCGCCCAGCCCGGCGTCCCCGGCGACCGCGAAAAACTCGCGCTAACGCCCTTGTTGGGCACACGACACGCCGCGGCGTCCCTCGCATGCACCGCCTCAAGCTCGCCCGTGGGCACCCAGGCGGTCTCCTCCTCGGGGAGAGACATGCCCCACACCCCCGACGACGTCGTCGGGGGCCTTTTCCAGCACTTCTGGCGTCACATGACGCCACCAGCACCCGATTAGGAGACGCCCTTGGCCGCCGCCTACCGCATCACCTGCGACCACTGTGGCGCCGAGGCCAAGCTCGCCCAGCCCGGCCGCTTCTGCTCGCCGACTCACCGCACGTACTGGCACCGCGACGCCCTCATCACGCAGCGCGCTCGGCTCGCCGCACAGGCCGACGAGGCACTCGCGTCCGGCGACGTCGTCGCCCTTGAGGCGGTCGCACGAAAGACGGCCGCTCTCCTGGCCTCGTAACGAGTTCTGGGTAACGAGCCGCCTCCAGGCGGTCTCCTCTTCGTCACACAGCCGCCGCCCCGCGCGGCGCTTCCTCATGGTCGACTCTCGGATTCTGGCGGATCAACTCGACCGCGCGAGCCCGCACCGGACTAGCTCTCCGGCGCGGGCTCGCCGCTTTCTGCCACCGAGAACGGCCCGATCACGACGCCCGCCAGCGTCCCCATCCCGAGAGACCCATGACCCCCGACATCGCCCGGGCCTACGCCCGATACTCCCGCCACCACATCTCAAGGTGGGACGACGCCCGCACCGCCCACCGCTTCGCCCGGCCGGGCGGCGACGCCCTCCGCTACCTCGTCCCAACGTCCCGCAACGTCGCCCGCCACCTCACCGGCCCGGCGCTTACCTCGACCGCATCCGAGGCCACGCCGGACGCCATCGTCGAGGTACTGACAGGCCTTCCGGAGCGTCGTGCGGCCAATGACGGCACCAAGCTCAACGACCTCTACCGAGGCCTCTGGGCCGCTCTCAACCTCGTCTTCTCTCCCCGCGAGGGCGAACCCAGCTTCGACCGCGAGGCCTACATCACCGCCATCGTTGCGGACACGCTCGCCGAGCTCCGCCCCGAGGTCCGCCGCGGCGAGCGCGAGCGGGCCCAGGCCGAGCGAGCCGCCGCTCGAGCCGCCGACCGCTCCCCGGCGAAGACACCCGCCGAGCGAAAGGCCACCTTCCGCGCCCACCGCAAGGAGCGCGAGCTCGCCTTCGCCCGCCACGTCCTCGACGGCGTCCTCGCCTCTGAGCTCGAGCCTGGCGACACGATCACCCGCGAGGAGCTCGCCGACATCCTCATCGACGAGAGCGAGGCTGCCCGCCGCTGCCGTGCGCACTTCCTCGAGGAGCGCGCCGCAGCCGAGGCCGCACACACCGTGGCCCTCCGCGACTGGGAGCTCGAGGCCGCCGCCTGGGACGAGCGCAAGCGCATGCAGACCGGCCTCGACCGCGCCACGCGACCGAAGCGCCCCCGGCGCCCCTCGCTCTCCTGGGCCGACTACCTCGCCCGCCCGAGCGTCCGAGCGAACGCGCCCGCCGACATCGTCCCGCCCGTCATCGGCGAGCGCCGCGCCGTCTCCCTGGCGCTCGAGCTCGCCGCCGAGCTCGGCCTCCGCGAGCGCGTCATCACCGTCACCGACGAGGAGACCGGCAATCGCAAGCGCACGCGCGGCTTCATCTACGAGCCCGCTACCGAGACCACCGAAGAAGATCAGCAGACCGAGGAGGACCCCATGACCACCGACGCCATCCGCGACGAGGCCGCCGCATACCGCGAGCTCGCCGCGTCGGTCCGCGACGCCCGCGCCGAGCTCGAGCTCCTCGAGCAGCAGCGCGATCGGCTCGACCGCGGCGACATTCGCGGCGCCTTGGAGGCCCACCGCGAGCGCTTCTCTCCGGCGCAGGTCGCCGACCTCGACGCCTTCCGCGAGCGCCGCCTACGCGCCGCGTAGCGGGCCGTCCTCAGCCCTCACCACCGTCGGGCCCACCCGCCGCTCCACGCGGGCTCTACGGCCCGCTCCTGGCCGCTCACCGGCCGCCCCGGCGCGCCCCTTCGCGCCGGTTCCACCCAACACGAAAGAGAAGCCCATGGCCTTCCGCCCTCTCCGGCCCACCCCGACCGACTACGCCCAGCCGATCCCCGACTGGCTCCTCGACGCCCTCTCGCCGCGAGCTCGCGAGCTCGACAACGCCGTCAAGACCGCCCACGAGGCTCTCCTCAAGGCCCGCGCGAAGGCCGCCTCGACCGCATCCGCCCTCCGCGAGCTCTCCACGGCCGATGGCCCGCGCGCCATGGTCAAGCGCACCGACTGGGACAAGGCCGACGACGCCGCACGCGCCGCCGTCCCCGAAGCAGAGGCCGCGGAGCGCGCCTACGACCGCGCGACCCGCGCCCGCTTCGAGTTCATCTACGGCACCGATGACGAGCCCGGCGCGCTTGACTCCGAGGAGTTCCTCGCGAAGGTGGAGCCTCTTTTCGCCGCGGCTTCCCGCGCCGCACGCAGCCACCTCGACGCCCTCGTCGCCGCTCTGACCGAGCGCGACGCCTTCGCCTCCGCCATGGGGCGAGTAATCGCCAAGCCGGGCGGATGGTTCGGACTCGCCCACGCCACGCGAGACATCAGCGCCTACATCGACGCCGGACCCACCGACGAAGACGAAGACGCCTGGCGAATCGTGAACGCCACACTCGGCGAGGCGGTAGCGCTCACGTCAACCAAGCTCGAGCTCCTCCGCAAGTGCCAGGCGATCCGCGAAGACGAGAGCATCCCTGCATCGGCCAAGGCGCAGCGCTACCGCGCCGTCCTCGCCCACTACCTCCCGCAGGAGGTGACCCGATGACCACCGACGACGAGCTCATCGCCGACGCCCTCCCGGATTACTCCCCGCGCCCCCTGCGCGAGGCCCTCGAGACCGACGAGCAGCGCGCCGAGTTCGACGCCCTCGTCAAGCGACATGGCTTCTCCGAGCGAGCCGCCATGCACGTCCTCCGGGGCCGTGAGGCCGCGCGGCGCCAGACGGAGCACTCATCCTCTGAAGCGGTCGCCACGGCAGTCGCCCACTCTCGTCGCTTCTGAGACGACGACCATGACGACCGCCGCACCCGACCTCAACGCCGCACTCCGTACTGCCGAGGCCGCGCGCATGGCGCTCGCATCCGAGCTCGAGGCCACGCGCCGCGAGCTCTGGCGCGCGCGTACCGAGCTCCGCCTCCCTCACCTCGCCCCGGTCCTCGACATGATCCAGGGCAAGACCGAAGACGAGTTCGGCGCCTACGCCGACGAGCTCGACGCGGCCCTCAAGAAGGCCCGCGGGGCTTAACGGCCCACTCCACGGGGCCGCTCCTCACCCGGGCGGCCCCGTCCCCCCGCTTCTCGCGTCGGGCCTTTTGGGGCTCTTTCGACCGACCGCGAGCGTGCGCGCGAGGCATTGGGCCCCTCGACGGCGCACCCTGGCGCACGTCGCGCCGTGGCTCCGCCCGTCATCCCCGTCCTCGGGCGCATGACGCGCGGAGCCCTCTCCCGTTTAAACGCCGGCGACCCCGCCCGCCTCCCTCCGCTAGGACCACATGCCCCTCATCCGCACCATCACAGTCGCCCCGGGCGAGCCCGTCGTCATCCCGGCCACCCACGTCGAGCGTGGCGAGAACGGCGACTACCGCGTAGTCCTCGGCATCGGCCGCCAGACCCCCGCCACGGAGGCCGCCCGTGCCTGAGTTCGCCCACGACCACGAGCTCAAGCGCGCCGCCATGGAACACGCTGCCGCGACGCTCCGCCTCGTCGACGCGCTTCGCCTGGCCCGCGAGGTGCAGTACGACAAGCCCATCGGCGCCCGGGTCGAGACGCCAATCGGCATCGCCGACCCGACCGGCGAGACCGCCGCATCTGGCGCTCGCCTGCGAGTCCGCGCCAATGCGCTCACCGCCCTCGCAACGTTCGAGACTGCCACCGCCAGCCTCGAGGCCGCCGCCGAGAGCGTCGACGCCGCCGTAACGCTGCACCTCAGCCCCTACGCCCGCCAAGACGCGGCCGCACGGATCGTCTGATCCCCGACCGCCTGGCCCGGCTCGCACCAATTAGCCCCCGCTGCCCCTCGTGGGACGGCGGGGGCTTTTCTGCGTCCTCCCGGCCCTCGGGGCCCTACGCTGTCCGCCATGGGCATCCTCGACGCGATCCGCGACGTTCTCGGCCTCACCCCGCGCCGCGGCTCCACCACCCCCGCCTCGAACGCGCAACCAACGCCCGCCGTCACCGTGCGGCGCGTGGCAAGCCCGCCGCGTCCCCAAACCGAATCGGCCTACCTTCCGCAGGACCGCCACGCCGAGCTCCTCGTGCCTGGGCCCGACGGCATGCCGCCCCTCCGCCTCGCCAGGCACAACGGCGCCCTCTGGCTACGCGAGAACAGCACCGGCCTATTCATCAACGTCGACAACCGCTACCTGCGCCGCCTCGGCATCTGGGGCGCGAAAATCCGCGGCGCCGGACGCTACGACGGCCAAGCGATCCTCGGCGAAGCCGAGCTCGTGCGCGAGCCTGACAACGACTACGACCCGAACGCCGTCGCTGTCCACGTCCGCGGCGCCAAGGTCGGGTACTACAACAAGGGGATGGCACGCGGCCTCGCCAAGGCCCTCGACGCGGGAGAGCTTCTCGTCGCGCGCATCATCTCGGAGCAGCCCCCCAAGGTGATCGCCGCACGCCCCGAGGTCATCGAGCACCTGTCCCGGCGCCGCTGACGGCGAGGCCGTTGGAACGTCCGACCCCACCCATAGACTCCGGCGCATGACAGACATCTCCGCTGCCGTACCGTCGCAGGAGCCCGCCGAGGACGCCCTGGCCTTCGCGAGCAAGCTTGCGCTCGCTGCCGTCCCCGTCGTGGGCGGCATGGCCGCTGAGGCCCTCGCGCACGCGCTCGACACCCGTCAGGCTCAACGCCAGCACGATTTCAACCGCCTCCTGGCGCGCGAACTAGACGCCGTCGTCGGTCGCCTCGACGCGACCCTCACGCTCAAGGACGTGGTCGACTCCGACGAGTTCCTCGCAGCGGTCACGCGCGCCCAGCGGACCGCCGCCGAGACCGCTAGCGAGGCCAAGCGCCGCCGCCTCGCCGCAGCCGTCGCCAACGCCGGAAGCTGGGCGCGCTTCTCAGCGACCGAGCGCGCTCACTTCGCGCGCCTCGTCGAGGAGTACGACGACCTCCACATCTGGCTCCTGCACTACTTCGTCGACCCCCGGGCCTGGCTCGAGGCGCACGACATGCTGGAGCAACACGCGAACAACGACACGAGCACCATCACGGCACCGCTCACCACGGCCCTAGGCACCGTGCATATGTCGGAGCCCGCCCGCGCGGTGGCCGATATCGAGCGCGCTGGCCTCACGACGGGTATCCCCCTGACGACGATCATGGAAGCTCAGGGGACCATCTCGCCGCGCACTAACGCCAAGGGCCGCAGGTTCCTCGCCTATCTCACGGAGGCTCCCTCCCGCGACGCAGAGCCGCCTGCGCTCTAGCTGTAGTCGGCGGTCGTGTCCGTGCCCGCCGTTACCCTCGCCGTATGGCCCTCTTCTCCCGCCGTCGCTACTCGGAGCGAACCGGCCTCCGTCCACCCGCGCGGCTCGAGCGGCAGTTCCGCGAACTCGACGAGCGCACGCGAACCGCCGTGTGGAATGTCATCCATGGCGCGCTTCAACAACTGGGGAACGCCAGCCTCATCAACGAGGTCGCAGACGACCTCTACACGTCCCACTACGGCGGCATGCTTGGCATCTCCGAGCCCCGCGAGTACCGGACAGACGCCATCCTGAACCTCCAGACCGACATCACGCGCGGCGAGTGGCCGGAGGTCGCCGACGCCCTCGAGGCCTTCTACGACGCTATGCGTCCTGCCGAGAGCTACCGCCCCGACCAATGGAGCTCTTCGCGCTTCATGCTTCCGCAGCTAGTCGCGACGTTCGAGAACGACATCAACGCCACCTTCGCGCACCATCAAGTCGACCACCGCATGAGAAACGGCGCGATCATCGACATCCGCGGCGAGGCAGAAGCCGGGGCCATCGACCTCGCCCTCACACCAGGCGGACCGTTCACCGCCGCCCAGGCCCACATCGAGGCAGCGCTCGGCGCCCTGAGCAACCGCCGCTCCCCCAAGCCGCTCGAGGCCATCCGCGAAGCGGTACATGCCGCGGAGTCGGCCGCCCGCGTCGTGACTGGCGAGGCGACCCTCGCCGAGGCACTTAAGACCTTGCAGAGGCGCAACGACCTTCACCCCGCGCTCGCCCGCGGCTGGCAAGCGCTCTACGGCTGGAGCTCCGACGCCGGAGGCGTCCGTCACGGCGACACGACCATCACCGAGGCGTCCGTTCCCCTGGCCCGCTGGCTCGTCGTGAGTGCCGCCGCGTTCGTCAGCTACCTACAGGCCGAGCACGCGCCGCAGGCATGACAGGGCACCCCTGAGCGGGTAGCCGAACCCGACGGCGCCAACCTCCGAGACTCGGCCCGCGGACCCCCTAGACTTCGCCGCCGTGATCGACCTCCTCAGCCCCGACTTCCTCGTCGATGTCCTTCCTGACGCCCTCTCCGAGGCACTGCGCTACATCCGCCTCGCCCGTGCGCTCGTCCGTGGTGTCCTCAAGGCGCGCGCCGCTTTTCGTCAGTGGCGCCGACTAGCCTCTACCTCGCACGAGGCCGGGCGTGCCCGACGAGAGGAACCGCCCGCCATGTCCGACCCGCGCTGGCACCCCGTCATGTCCGCCGTCGAGGGCCCTCCTGGCTTCTGGCGCCTCGTCGACGCTCTCGGCCGCGGCTACGGCACGGCCGAGCTCCGGCGCGTCAAGGGCGGCGAGGTCCGCTACCGGGTCGAGTTCCGGGGCGAACTCATCGGATGGGCCACCACGCTCCGCCTCGCGTGCGAGCGCATCCACGCCGCCTACCTCCGCGAGCATGGCCCGAGCATGTCGTCCGGGGCGCCGGATGCCACCGAGCTCGCCAGACGCGCGGGGCGACGTGGATAGCTCAGAGCCCCGGCAGCCCCGGCGCACCGTCGACCGGCCGCTCGACCGCGACGTAGCGCTCGACCCGCCCGCACTCCGGGCAGACGTCGCCGCCGACACCCGGCCGCATTACGACGCGACACTCCGGACACGACGGCTGGGCGCCATCACTCAGCCAGTCAGTCACGGCCGCCCCTCCACCGCGCCCGCGACGATCCGCTCGGCCGCCTGCTCGACCGCGTAGGAGAGCGCACCCTGCACGTCGACGCCGAGGCGCTCCGCCGCCTCGAGGCCCTCCCACCCGCCGCCCATCGCCACGAGCGAAGACACGAGCTCCGCATGCGCCTCCCGATATGCGCGCAGCAGCGGCGCGAGGACGTAGTCGTCGGGGGTCGTCGCGAGGACGGCGTCGGCAGCGACAAGCGCGAACCCCCACGACTCCGCGGAGTCTGCAAGAGCTCCCTCGCCGACCATCGCCGCCACATCCTCGACCGTGAACCGCTCACCCATCCCTGCCTCCTTCGACTGCGCCGCCCCCGTTGGCGGGCGACTCCAAGTCGAGACAGTAGCAGGCCAGAAATGCCCAGGTCAGCGACGCAAACATCCTCGCGCAAGGATCCTCGCGTGACCATCGCGAGACGCCATTGCCAACCGCTCTGGCCCCGCCGGTATGCTCTTCTCAACCTCGACATACGGGCCACACCTCCTCCACCTCGGGGTCATCGAGGTAAGGCTGCAGCGCCCCGTAACCGGTCACCGCAGCGAGCACCTCGTTCACGCGCGCAGCCTCGTCGTCGACGGCCACACCCCCTCGTGCGAGGGCGAGATCGTTGTGCCGACGCACTTCCGCCCGAGTGATGCGTGCGACGGCATCGGGCGCGGCGGACGCGTCGACGCGATCGGCGCGCAGACGCTCGCGCACGCGCCCGACGAGCGCTGCGGTCGTCGTCAGGGCGTCGGAATGTGGCTGGGGCACCCCTTCATCGTGGCGAACCCGCGCGAAGACCCCCGGAAATTATCCACAGCCGGGATATCCCGAAGCCGATCCGGGGGATGCCCTTCCAATTCAGACGGCCCCGCCTCAGTAGACTGATCGGACTCCGCGGGAGTGGTGAAATCGGCAGACACGCAGGATTTAGGTTCCTGTGCCTCACGGCGTGTGGGTTCAAGTCCCACCTTCCGCACGATCATCCGAGCGCGGCGCTTCGCCGCCCCAGTTCATCCGACGCAGTAAGAGAAGACGGGACCCCTGTGCGACAGCTCGCCCTCCTCCCCTGGCTCGATCCTCAGGCAATCATCGACGCGGCGGGCCCCTGGGCACTGCTCGTCGTGTGCCTCATCGTCTTCTCGGAGACCGGCCTGCTCGTCGGCTTCCTCCTGCCCGGCGACACGCTGCTGATCATCTCCGGCCTGCTCACCAACACGAGCAACGTCTTCGGTGTGAACATCTGGATCGCGGCGGGTCTGATCGCCCTGGCCGCCTTCATCGGCGGTGAGGCCGGGTACTTCATCGGCCACAAGGGCGGTCCCGCGATCTTCGAGAAGCGAGAATCCGGCCTGTTCAGCACGAAGAATGTCGAGCGCACCAACGCGTTCTTCGAGCGCTTCGGCGGCATCACGGTGATCCTCGCCCGCTTCGTGCCGGTGGTGCGCACCTTCGCGCCGGTCGCGGCCGGCGTCGGCCACATGCCGTGGAAGAAGTACTCGCTGTACAACCTCATCGGCGCCGTGCTGTGGGGCTTCGGTCTCACGATGCTCGGCTACGTGATCGCGTTCATCCCGTGGGTGGCGGAGATCGTCACCGAGTACATCGACGTGGTGCTGCTGGTCGCGGTCGGCGGCACGGCGATCGTGACGCTGTGGCACTACTTCGCCGAGCGCCGCAAGGCCCGCAAGGAGGCCGCGGTGCCCACGCAGCTGCTGGTGCTCGACGAGGACGTCTTCGAGCGCGGCGCCGACATCGACGGCGACGGCAAGCCCGACATCACCCTCTGATCCGGGCCCGCCGATCCGGGTCGGCTACGAGGCCTTCTTCGAGCTCTTCCGCTTCGTCTTGGGCTTCTCCTCGGGCTCGGCCTCCTCGGCCGGCTCGTCGTCGGATGCCTTGCCGCGCGATGCGCGCGAGCGCTCGACCGAGGCCCGCAGCGCGGCCATGAGGTCGATCACCTCGCCGCCCTGCTCCTCTTCCTGCTCGCCGAAGGTCGCCTCGGTCGAGACGGCCTCGCCCTTGTCGAGCTTCGCGGCGATGAGCGTGCGAAGCTCCTGCTGGTATTCGTCGACGAACTGATCCGGATCGAAGTCGCTGGCGAAGCTGTCGACGAGGCTGGCCGACAGCTCGAGCTCCTTCGCCGAGATCTTCACGTCGCCCTCCAGCGATGGGAACGACGCGGCGCGCACCTCATCCGACCAGAGCAGCGTCTGCAGCACGAGCACATCGCCGCGCACGCGCAGGGCTGCCAGGCGCGTCTTCTGCCGCAGCGAGAATCGCACGATCGCGGTGCGATCCGTCTGCTCGAGGGTGCGGCGCAGCAGCACGTAGGCCTTCGGTGACGCCGAGTCGGGCTCCAGGTAGTAGGCGCGATCGAAGGTGATGGGATCGACCTGCTCGCTCGGCACGAACTCGACCACGTCGATCTCGCGGCTGCGCTCGGACGGCAGCGACTTCAAGTCCTCGTCGGTGAGCACAACGGTGCGATCGCCGTCGTCGTAGGCGCGATCGATGTCGGAGTAGGCGACCACCTCGCCGCAGATCTCGCACCGACGCTGATAGCGGATGCGGCCGCCGTCGGCGCTGTGCACCTGGTGCAGGCTCACGTCGTGGTCCTCGGTCGCGGCGTATACCTTCACCGGCACGTTCACGAGGCCGAAGGTCAGCGCACCCTTCCAGATGGATCTCATGTGCCCAGTGAACACGCTCCGCCGTGTCACGGCCAGGGGTTGATTCCTGAGCGGGCCTGGGAAATACGCTGAGCAGATGGCAGGCGAGCAGACGGTCCGGATCGGCGAGCGCCGTCTGCGCATCACGAACCTCGACAAGGTGCTCTACCCCGACACCGGCACGACCAAGGGCGAGGTCATCCACTACCTCACGACCATCGCGCCGCTGCTGCTCCCCCACGTCGCCGGCCGTCCGGTCACCCGCAAGCGCTGGGTGGACGGCGTGGGCACGGCGAAGGATCCGCTCCCCTCCTTCTTCGCGAAGGATCTCGAGCGCGGCGCGCCTGATTGGGTGCCGCGGCAGGACATAGCGCATTCCACGGGCGCCAAGGCCTATCCGCTGGTCTCGGAGGTGGCGACGCTCGCCTACCTCGCGCAGGTGGCGAGCCTCGAGCTGCACGTGCCGCAGTGGCGCTTCACGCCCGAGGGCCTGCCCGGCAACCCCGACCGGCTCGTGCTGGATCTGGACCCCGGCCCCGGGATGGGGCTGCCCGAGTGCGCCGAGGTCGCGCGGCTCGCGCGCCCGATCCTGACCGGCATGGGGCTCGACCCGCTGCCCGTCACGAGCGGCAGCAAGGGCATCCATCTCTACGCACGGCTGCCCGGCCTGCAGACCAGTGCGCAGGTGTCTGAGGTGGCCAAGGCGCTCGCGCTGGCCCTCGAGGCCGACCATCCCGAGCTGGTGGTGAGCTCCATGAGCAAAGCGCTTCGTCCCGGGCGGGTGCTGGTGGACTGGAGCCAGAACAACGGCAAGAAGACCACCATCGCGCCCTACTCGCTGCGCGGTCGCGCGCAGCCGTGGGTCGCCGCCCCGCGCACCTGGGACGAGCTCGACGATCCGGATCTGCGGCACCTGCTCTTCCACGAGGTGCTGGATCGTGCCGAGCGCATCGGCGATCCCCTCGCTCCGCTCTCGGCGCCGGATCCGGATGCCGCGCTGGCCCCGTACGTCGCCAAACGCGATGCGGCGAAGACCCCCGAGCCCATGGGCGGCGGCGCCCCCTCCACCGGGGAGCCGCGATTCGTGATCCAGCGCCACGAGGCGCGGCGCCTGCACTACGACCTGCGGCTCGAGCGAGACGGCGTGCTCGCGAGCTGGGCGGTGCCGAAGGGGGTGCCCGAGACCACCGGCAAGAATCACCTGGCTGTGCAGACCGAGGACCACCCTCTGTCGTATGCCACGTTCGAGGGCGACATCCCGAAGGGCGAGTACGGCGCCGGTCACATGGACATCTGGGACACGGGAACCTATGCGCTCGAGAAGTGGCGCGACGATGAGGTCATCTTCACGCTCCACGGTCGCCGGGAGAGCGTGCGGCTCGCTCTGCTGCGCACGAACGGCGCGGGAGAGAAGTCGCAGTGGCTGCTGCACCGCATGAAGGAGCAAGGCGAGCCGGCCGCGCAGATGAGCGCTGCATCCGAGCCGGCACCGCCCCGGCGCAGCCCCGCGCCGTCTGCGCCGAACCCGACGTCCGCGCCAGCACCGCGGCCCGTCACGCCGCCGGCTCCCATGCTCGCGACGAACTCGACCCCCGCTCTCGCGCGCACGTCGGCCGCGGCTTCCTGGGCCGAGATGAAGTGGGACGGCGTGCGAGCGCTCGGCGTCTGGGCCGACGGATCGCTCCGTCTCTTCGCGCGCAGCGGCACCGAGATCACCGATCGCTATCCCGAGCTCACGGCCCCGGGCGGGGCGGCGTTCGACGCCACGGATGCGATCGTCGACGGCGAGATCGTGGCGCTCGATGCGAAGGGGCGCCCCAGCTTCTCGCTGCTGCAAAATCGCATGCATCTGACGAAGGCGGGCGAGATCGCGGCCGAGTCGCGACGCACGCCGGCGCTGCTGTACCTGTTCGACGTGCTCGCCGCCAACGGGGCCGACCTCACCACCCGCCCGCTCTCCGAGCGCCGGGAGATCCTCGAGCGCATCGCCGCGGACGCCGGTGACGCGATCGATGTGCCTCCCGTGTTCGACGACATCGACGAGGCCCTGGCCCTTGCCCGCGCGCACGACCTCGAGGGCGTGGTGGCCAAGGATCCGTCCTCGACGTATCGCTCCGGCAAGTCGGAACGATGGCTCAAGCTCAAGCTCACCCGCACGCAAGAGGCCGTGATCGCGGGCATCCGGCCCGGTCAGGGCGGCCGGTCCGGATCCTTCGGGTCGCTGCTGCTCGGCATCCCCGGCGAGGACGGCCTGCGCTACATCGGCCGCGTCGGCACGGGATTCAGCGATCGCGAGCTGCGCCGCCTGCGCGAGCTGTTCGATCCGCTCCGCACCGATCAATGCCCACTCGCCGACGTGCCGGCGCTCGATGCGCGGGACGTGATCTGGCTGAGCCCCGAGCTGGTGGGCGAGGTCGAGTTCTCGGAGTGGACGCCGAGCGGCCACCTCCGGCACCCCCGCTGGCGGGGTCTGCGCATCGACAAGACTCCCGCGGAGGTCGTCCTCGAGCCCTAGTGGTGCGCGCGATCCTCGTGGCCCACCGCTTCGAGCTGGAACGTCGAGTGCGCGACGTCGAAGTGCTCGGCGAGGCAGTTCTGCAGACGTGTGAGGAGCGCGGCGGATCCGCTTTCGAGCACCTCCTGCTCGACGACCACGTGCGCGGTGAACACCGGGGCGCCGCGGGTGAGCTGCCACACGTGCACGTCGTGCACGTCGCGCACGCCCGGTGCGCCCAGCAGGTGGGCGCGGATGTCCGGGACATCCGTGCCCTTGGGCGCCGACTCGGCCAGCACCGAGAGCACCTCGCGCAGGAGGCCGATCGCCCGGGGCACGATGAACGCCGCGATGAGCAGCGAGGCGACGGCATCCGCCCGGGTCCAGCCGGTGAGCAGGATCACGATGGCCGCCGCGATCACGGCGGCCGACCCGATCATGTCCCCCAGCACCTCGAGGTACGCGCCGCGCACGTTCATGCTGTGGCGCTGGGCGTGACGCAGGATCCACGCGGCGAGCGCGTTCGCGGCGAGGCCGAGGAGGGCGACCGCCAGCATCCACCCGCCGGCGACCTCGGGGGTCTCGGGGCGCACAAGCCGGGAGACGGCCTCCACGACGATGCCGATGCTCAGCCCGATGAGCACCACGCCGTTCACCAGCGCACCCAGCACCTCGGCGCGCTGGTAGCCGTAGGTGCGCCGGTCGTCTGCCGGTCGGGCGGCGACCGCGCTGGCGATCAGGGCGATGACGAGGGCCGCCGCGTCGGTCAGCATGTGGGCGGCATCGGCGAGAAGCGCGAGCGAGCCCGTGAGGATCGCGCCGACGACCTGCACAACGAACACCGCGCTCGTGATGGCGAGCGACACGGCGAGCAGGCGGCGACTGTCGCCCTGTGAGACGCCGTGCGCGTGGTCGTGCATGGCTCCAGGCTACGTCCGCGGCCCGGCGTCGGGAGGCGCATCCGTCAGTCGGGAATGATGACGGTTCTCGGTCTCATCAGAGCCCGTCGATGCCGAGCTGCTCGAAGCCCTCGCGGCCGAGTGGCGTGATGGTCAGGGCGCGGTCGTCGCGGCGACGTCGCACCCAATCAGCCGCGAGCATTCCGCTGAGGATCGCCTCCCCCAGCCGACCCGCGACGTGCGGCCGACGCTCGGTCCAGTCGGCGCAAGGGCGCAGGACCGGGCGGCGCGAGGGCGCGAGGCGGACGTCGATTCCGAGCCCCTCGGACAAGGCCAGGGGAGCATCATCCGCCACGCTCCACACGCCATTGCGCTCGTCGATCCACCCGCGAGCGACCAGCGCATCGGCCACGCCGACGCCCGCCCGTCCGGCGAGATGGTCGTAGCAGGAGCGCGCCGCGCGCAGGGCGGCGCGTCGGTCGTGGGCACTCCACGAGGTGACGGCCGACTCGCCGGAGAGGCGCAGCAGCGACTCGACCGCGTCGGCGACGGCGGGGTCGGCGAGCCGTGCGAGCCGGGCCCTCCCCTGGCGCTCGAGCACGATCAGTCCCGCCTGCTCGAGACGCGCCAGGTGTGCGCTGACCGTCGAGGGCGCGACTCCGACGCGCGCCGCGAGCGCCCCGGCGGGCAGAGGCGGCCCGCCGAGCAGCTCCACGAGAACACGCAGGCGCACGGGTTCGGCGAGCACACGGCCGAGCTCCTCCAGCGCGATGGATGCCACAGCGTCGATCATCCCAGAGCCGCGCGGATCGCGTCCGCGTCTCCGACGAGCACCTTGCGGTTGTGATGGTCGCTGTACTGCGCGACCAGCTCGACTCCCGCGTCGGCCAGCCGCGTCATCATGCGACCGAGCGCGCCGGGCACGTCAGCATCCAGCGGCACCACGGCGGCCTCGCGCACCTCGACCTCGTCCCATCCGGCGTCGGTGAGCGCCGCGTGTGCGGCCCGTCCGTCCTCCACGAGGTAGTGAGTGATGCTCCCCCACATGCCGCCGCCCTCGAGTCCCACGCCCGCTCGCCCGAGCACGCCGCCGATCCGTGCGAGATCCGCGGCCCCACGCACTCCGGCGATCCGCACGTCCATCACGAGACGACCTCGATGCGCGGCGTGACCCGCACGGTGCCGCTCAGGCTGTTCGCGATGTAGCACTCCTCATGAGCGCGCTCGACGAGGGCGGCGACGTTCGCCGCGTCCGCGCCGCGCACCCGGATCATCGGCCGCAGCTCGATCTCCGTGATGCGCATGGGCGAGTCGCCCTGCGGCATCCGGCCGGTCGCGTCGTCGTCGTAGGCGACGACGTCGATGCCGGCGAAGGCGGCGACCGCGAGGAAGGACAGCAGCTGGCACGAGCTCGCCGCGGCCACCAGCAGCTGCTCGGGATTGGGCAGACGCGAGTCTCCCCGGAAGGCCGCGTCGGCGCTGGCGACGAGGTGGTTCGCGCCGCCCAGCCCGAGCGTGTGATCGCGGTCGTAATCGCGATAGCCGGCGCCGGTGGATCCGGTCCACGCGAGAGCCGTCGAATAGGTGTGATCGCTCATACCGCGACCGTATGGCCAGGACGTTTCGGTGGCGGCCGAAGTGTCCGCGACCGCTCGCAGCCGGTCAGTGCTCGGCGTCGCCCACGAGCTTCAGCCCCACGATGCAGCCAACGAGGCCCACGATGAGCAGGATCTTCACCCACGACACCGACTCGTCACCCGTGATCATGGCGTAGATGACGGTGAGGGCCGCGCCCACACCCACCCATACCGCGTAGGCGGTCGCCGTGGGGATGTCGCGCATCGCCCACGCGAGCCCGATCATGCTCGCGACGAGGCCGATGCCGAACACCACGGTCGGCCCGGGCTTGCTGAAGCCCTCCGATTTGCCGAGGGCTGTGGCCCACACGGCCTCGAGGACACCGGACAGGATGAGGACGATCCACGACATGACGCGCTCCTGGCAAGTCTTGTCGCGCGCCGGGTACTTGGCCATCGTCCGGGAGCCGTCTGGCGACTCTGCCTCCATTCTCCCCCGCGCGCCTGTGCAGTTCCGGTGCAGGAGGGCCGCTCTACGCTGGACGCATGACCTTTCCGCTCTGGCTGGCGCTGGTCGGATCCGGGTTCGTCATCTCCCTGACGCCGGGCGCCGGCGCCATCTTCGCGATGTCCAACGCGATCGCCCACGGGTGGCGACGCAGCATCTGGGGCATCCTCGGCCAGCAGGTCGCGCTGCTTGTGCACATCCTCGTCGTCGCGGCAGGCGTGGGAGCGCTGGTGGCCGGATCTCCCGTGCTGTTTGCGGTGATCCGGTACGTGGGGGCGGCCTATCTGATCTATCTCGGCGTGCGCCAGATCCTCGCGAAGCCCGTGGAGCCCGCATCCGATGATCTCGAGATGCTGGCGCCGCCGCAGAGCGCATGGACGATGTTCCGTCGCGGGGTGCTGGTCAACCTCACGAACCCCAAGGCCATCGTGTTCTTCCTCGCGTTCGTGCCGCAGTTCATCCGACCGGATCTGCCGCTCGTCGAGCAGTACACGGTGCTGGTGCTGACCGTCTTCGCGATCGACATCGCCGTGATGTGGTTCGTGTTCGCGGCCGCCGCCCGGGCGATCGCCCGCCTCACGCGCAGCGTGAAGGGGCAGAGGGTGCTCAGCCGGGTGTTCGGCGGGCTGTTCATCGGCGTGGGTGTGCTGCTCGCCGCCGTGCACTGAGTCCCGCCGCGTACTCATGCAGAAGGCACCGGATGCGCACGGCATCCGGTGCCTTCTTGCGGCAGCTTCGCGACGTCAGAGCTCGCGGAGCAGGGGCTCCAGGGCCACGAAGGCGCGCGCGCGGTGCGAGATCGCGTTCTTCTCCTCGGCGGTGAACTCGGCGGACGTGCGCTCACCATCTGCGGGCGTGCCCTCCTCGTGGGCGGGGACGAAGACGGGGTCGTAGCCGAACCCGCCCTCACCGCGAGGGGCCGTCGCGAGGCGCCCGGGCCAGAGTCCCTCGACCGTGTGCTCGACGCCGGCGGGCGTGACGAGCGCGATGGTCGAGTTGTAGTGCGCAGCCCGGTGCGGGTCCTTCACGTCCGAGAGCTGGTCGAGCAGCAGGTTCAGGTTCGCGACGTCGTCCTTCGCGTGGCCGGCCCAGTAGGCCGAGAACACACCGGGCGATCCTCCCAGAACGTCCACCGCGATGCCCGAGTCATCGGCGAGGGCCACCAGGCCGGTGTGCGCGGCGGCCGCGCGAGCCTTGATCAGCGCGTTCTCGGCGAACGTGACACCGTCCTCGACGGGCTCCGGGCCGTCATACGCGACGACCTCGATGTCGGGGCGCACACGCGCGATGATCGCCTGGAACTCCGAGACCTTGTGCGCGTTGTGCGTTGCCAGAACCACCCGCATGCTCAGGACTCGACCTCCGCCGGCGCCTGCTCGAGTGCCGCGAGCTGGAAGCCGCGCAGGTGCGCCGTGCCCGCCAGCGCGAGCTCGAGCAGCGCGTCGAGCTCGGCCTTGTCGAACGGCGCGCCCTCGGCCGTGCCCTGCACCTCGACGAACTTGCCGGATCCCGTGACGACGACGTTCATGTCCGTCTCGGCCCGCACGTCCTCGACGTAGGGCAGGTCGAGCATGGGCACACCGTCGATGATGCCGACGGAGATGGCCGACACCGAGTCGCGCAGCACCTGTGCCTTCTGGCCGATGAACTTGTTCCTGCGACCCCACTCGATCGCGTCGGCGAGGGCGACGTACGCACCGGTGATGGCCGCCGTGCGGGTGCCGCCATCGGCCTGCAGCACGTCGCAGTCGATCACGATGGTGTTCTCGCCGAGCGCCTTGGTGTCGACCACGGCGCGCAGCGCGCGGCCGATGAGGCGCGAGATCTCGTGCGTGCGTCCGCCGATGCGGCCCTTCACGCTCTCGCGGTCGTTGCGCGAGTTGGTGGCTCGCGGAAGCATCGCGTACTCGGCCGTGACCCAGCCCTTGCCCTTGCCCGTCAGCCAGCGCGGCACGCCGTTGGTGAACGAGGCGGTGCAGAGCACCTTGGTGCCGCCGAAGCTGATGAGGGCGGAGCCCTCCGCCTGGCTGCTCCAGCCGCGCTCGATGGTGACAGCGCGAAGCTGATCGGGGGTGCGGCCGTCGGCGCGAGTGGTCATGTCTCTCCTTGCGAGATGAAGCGGATCAGGACCGCGCCTCGAGCGCGGAAAGGTCGATGGTGCCCGTGCGCACGAGCCGCACATCGCGGATCTCGCGGCCGAGCAGACGGTTGGCGAGAGCGATGAAGTCGTCGGTCGCCGCTCCCGTCGCCTCGTACTCGTGGCGCGGCATCGCATCGGGGCCGGCGAGCAGGTCGCGGGTCAGGAGCTGCCGGTAGACGTCCTTGGCCGTCTCGGAGTCGCTCGAGACGAGCGCCACATCCGGACCCATCACGTAGCTGATCGCACCCTTGAGGAACGGATAGTGGGTGCAGCCGAGCACGAGGGTGTCGACGCCGGCGTCGCGCAGCGGGGCGAGGTACTCCTCGGCTGCCGCGAGCACCTCGGGAGTGTCGGTGTGTCCGGCCTCGACGAACTCGACGAAGCGCGGGCACGCCGCGGTGAAGACCTCGACGCCCGGGTTCACCTCGAGCATGTCCTGGTAGGCGCCGGAGCCGATGGTTCCGACGGTGCCGATCACACCGATCCGACCGTTGCGGGTCGTCGAGAGCGCCGTGCGCACCGCCGGGCCGATGACCTCGATCACCGGCACCGAATAGCGCTCGCGCGCGTCGCGCAGCATGGCGGCGGACGCGGTGTTGCACGCGATCACCAGCATCTTCACGCCCTGGTCGACGAGGGTGTCGAGCACCTCGAGCGCATAGCGACGCACGTCGGCGATGGGCTTGGGCCCATAGGGCGAGTGCGCGGTGTCGCCGACGTAGAGCATCGACTCGCGCGGCAGCTGATCGCCGATCGCGCGGGCGACGGTGAGCCCGCCGACTCCCGAGTCGAAGATGCCGATCGGCGCGTCGTTCATGGTGTTCGAGCCTACTAGGGTGACAGACATGAGCGCCTCGACGGCCCTGATGACCGACCGCTACGAGCTGACGATGCTGGATGCCGCGCTGCGCGACGGCACTGCCGGCCGCCGTTGCGTCTTCGAGCTGTTCGCACGACGACTGTCCGGCGGCCGCCGCTTCGGCGTCGTCGGCGGCACGGGACGGCTTCTCTCCCTGCTGCGCGACTTCCGCTTCGGCGACGACGAGCTGCGCTTCCTGCGCGACGGCGGGGTCGTCAGCCCCGAGGCCGTCACCTATCTCGAGAACTACCGCTTCACGGGATCCATGACCGGCTACCGCGAGGGCGAGCTGTACTTCCCCGGCTCGCCGATCCTCACCGTCGAGGGCAGCTTCGCCGACGCCGTGATCCTCGAGACGCTCGCGCTCAGCGTGCTCAACCACGACTCGGCCGTCGCCACGGCGGCCTCGCGGATGAGCATCGCGGCGGGTGACCGCCCGCTGGCCGAGATGGGATCGCGCCGCACCAACGAGGCCTCCGCCATCGCCTCCGCACGGATCGCCTACATCGCGGGCTTCCACGCCACCAGCAACCTCGAGGCCGGACGCGCCTGGGGAATCCCCACCATGGGCACGGCCGCGCATGCCTGGACTCTGCTGCATGACAGCGAGGAGGATGCCTTCCGCGCGCAGATCGAGTCGCTCGGCACGGGCACAACGCTCCTCGTCGACACCTATGACATCCGCAAGGGCGTGGAGACCGCGATCCGCGTCGCGGGCACCGAGCTGGGCGGTGTGCGCCTCGACTCGGGCGATCTGCCCACCGTCGCCGCGTCGGTGCGCGCCCAGCTCGACGAGCTCGGCGCCACGGGAACGAAGATCACCGTGACGAGCGACCTCGACGAGTATGCGATCGCCGCCCTCGCGGCCTCCCCGGTCGATGCATACGGCGTCGGCACCTCGGTGGTCACCGGATCCGGGCACCCCGCCGCGGGCATGGTGTACAAGCTCGTCGCGCGGCAGGGCTCGGATGGCGGCTGGGTCTCGGTCTCCAAGACCGCGGAGGGCAAGGGCTCCCAGGGCGGCCGTAAGAACGCGTTCCGCGTGCTCGAGAACGGCACGGCGGTGCAGGAGCTCGTCGAGGTCGCCGACGGATTCGAGCAGCTGAGTCCGGCTTCCGAGTATCCGGATGCACGTGCGCTGCAGGTGCCGCTGGTCATCGACGGCGAGCCGGTGGCCGAACACGAGGGTGCGGCGGGCGTCGCGGCCGCGCGCGAACACCATCTGCGTGTGCGCGAGGAGCTTCCGATCCGCGCACTGGCGCTCAGCCGGTCGGATCCGGCCATCCCGACGATCTACAAGGACGCCGGCGAGGCCTGAACCTCACCGGCGGGCGGTCACTGGCTCAGCGACTCGTAGATCTCCTTGCACGTGGGGCAGACCGGGAACTTCTCCGGATCGCGCCCCGGCGTCCACTTCTTGCCGCACAGCGCGCGCACGGGCTTGCCGGTGAGCGCCGACTCGAGGATCTTCTCCTTCTTCACGTAGTGCGAGAAGCGCTCGTGGTCGCCCGGCTCGATGTGCTCCTGCTGGAGGAGCTCCTCCAGCTCGCGGTCGAGAAGGGCCGTGCCGCCATCGCCAGGCGTGTCCAGAGGGGTGCTCATAGCGCCCGATTCTACGCGCTGCGCCGTCGCACGGATCGGATCAGGTGGTGCCGGCGAACGCCATGATGCGCTCGCCCGTGCGTCCGTAGATCCAGGATCCGAGCGCGATGCCGACGATCAGCACAACGACGCCCGTGCCGAGACCGGCCCAGAGGGCCGCATCGGCGTAGGCGACATCGGAGGTCACGGTGAGCCAGCCGAACCAGAGAGCGGGGGCGCTGAGCAGGATCGTGCCGAGCATCACGATCGCCTGGGCCCCCACCCCGCTCGAGTCCGCCCGCTGCGGCTGCTGGAAGGGGCTGTCGCCGGGGCGCGAGACGGCATAGGGCGACGCCACCGAGGCGATGCTGGACAGCCCGAGACCCCCGAGGAACAGGCTGCCGGCTACTCCGATCATGGCCGGCAGCACGGCCCAGCGTCCGTACAGCGCCGTGGAGATCGGGATCGCGATCGCGAGCACCGGCACGGCGATCAGCAGCACCGGGATGAGCCGGCCGATCCGATCGGGAAGCCCGCGCACACCGCTCGCGATGTGCACCCAGATGGCACTGGAGTCGTAGGCGACATCGTTGTGCGGCAGCCATCCGAAGAACAGGGCGATGATCGGCACCGGCACGAGGGCGGCGATCGGGCCAGGCACCCCCGCCACGAGAAGCGGCACGGTGGGCAGGAGGCCCACGATCGGGATGATCACGAAGTTCACGATGTAGCGGCTGTCACGCAGCCAGTACACGAGTGCGCGTGCCGCGATCACACCGCCGGGGGTGCCGGGCACGAGCGCGAACCAGCCGAGACCTCCGCGGCCGGTCGCCGTCTCGGGGTTCTCGACCGTGCTCAGCGCGCGGCGCACGACGAACAGCCACAGCCCTGCGGCGAGGCCGACCGTGAGGAGCGCAACGAACGCGGAGCCCCAGGCCGCCGCCCCGTCGTCGCGGGCGAGTGCGCCGGGCAGCGCCGCGGCGGCCCCGAGCGGCGTGCGGCCGAGCACATCTGCGGCCGTGGCCAGCGCGCTGGGAACCCGACCCGCCCACTCGAGCGACGAGAGGAACACGATCACCGGGACGAGCACCACGACCACGCCGAGCACAAAAAGGCTCGAGAGCTCCCGGGTGCGACGAGGGCGCAGCACCGCGGAGCCGAAGGCGAGGCTCAGGCGCGCGAACAGCACGCAGGTCGCCAGGTGCAGCACCACTGTGAGGGCGGTCACGACGGCGGGGACACCGTGGGCGGCCCAGACGATCGCGGCGCACACATCGAAGGCGAGCACCGCCAGCATCGGCACGCTGAGGAACCCCACGCCGAAGAGGGTCCACGCGAGAGGGCCGGGTTCGAGACCGAGCACGGAGAAGCGGCGCGGATCCATCGGATCCGCCGCTCCCGCCACGATCGGGGCGACGGCGAAGGACAGCACAACCGCCGAGCCCGAGAGCACCAGCAAGGCGAAGGCGACGCCCGTGGGGGCGTCGACGAGGCTCAGCGTGCCGACGCACACCGCGCCGACGACGAACACAAGCACAAGCAGCCCGAACACCCGGGCGATCACTCGCGATGCCGGGCCTCGCAGGAGGCCCGTCATCACGGCGAGCCTCAGTCCGAGAACGTGTGCAGCCACTCGAGGCCCTCCATGCTGGTGGCCTCGCCGGACAGCTCGACGAATCGCTGCTCGAGCGTCATCTCGCCGCGCACCTCATCCACGGTGCCTTCGGCGAGCAGCTGGCCTCCGACGATCACTGCCACGCGCGTGCAGACCCGCTCGATCAGATCCATGCCGTGGCTCGACAGCAGCACGGTGCCGCCGCGCGCCACGTATGCGCTCAGGATCTCCAGGATGTTCGCCGAGGACACGGGATCGACCGCCTCGAACGGCTCATCGAGCACAAGCAGTCGCGGAGAGTGGATCATCGCTCCGGCGAGCATCACCTTCTTGGTCATGCCGGCCGAGTAATCGGACACGACGCGGCCGAGCGCCTCGGTGAGATCGAAGGCACGTGCCAGATCGGCGATGCGCTGGGAGACGACCCCGGGCTTCAGGCCTCGGAGCACGCCGTAGTAGTAGAGCAGCTGGCGACCGGTGAGGCGGTCGAACGTGCGAAGGCGGTCGGGAAGAACGCCGAGCATCGCCTTGGCCGCCCGCGGATTGCGCGCCAGGTCGATTCCGGCCACCTGGATCTCGCCGCGATCGGGGCGCAGGAGTCCTGCGATCATCGACATCGTCGTGGTCTTTCCCGCGCCGTTGGGGCCGACCAGACCGTAGAACGAACCTGCGGGCACGGTGAGGTCGAGCCCCGCGACCGCTGTGGAGCCGCCGTAGGAGCGGGAGACCCCACGCAGCACGAGGGCGGGAGGCGAACCCGGCGTCGTCTCCGGAGTGATCGAGGTCGATGCGGGGTCGACGCCTGCAGCCTCCGACTCGACGTCCGTCGCAGCCGCGGCACCCGTCTCAGCCGCGGATGAGTCGTCCTGCACGGTGTCCTGGAGAACGTCGGCGTCCGTCTCTACCGCGGGCACGGCCTCCAGCTCCGCATCCTGGGGCTGCTCGTCGGTCTCCGTCTCGACAGCGGGCGCGTCATCCTGCACGGCGTCCTGAGCGACGTCGGCGTCCGCCTCGACCGCGGGCGCGGCCTCCGGCTCCGCGTCCTGGGGCTCCTCGTCGGCGCCCTCGGCCGCGGGCGCGGCATCCGGCTCTGCATCCTGGGGCTGCTCGTCGGCGCCCTCGGCGACGGGCACGGCCTCCGGCTCCGCTCCCTGCGGCTGCTCGTCGATCCGGGCATCCTGCTCCGGAAGCGTGCCCTGATCCCCGACCGGCTCGAGGAGGTCGGTGGCGATGGGCGCGGCTTCCGAGGCCTCGGAGTCGCCGGTCGGCTGGACGATGGCCGTGCGGCCGCCCGCATTGCGCGCGGCGGAGGTCTTCGTGCCGACCCGGGGCTTGCGCGGGGCGGGCTTGCGCGGCGCAACCGGGCGCTTCGCAGCAGGGCGCCGGGCTCCCGCGTTCCCTTCCGGGTTCGCGGTGCCTGCGTCGTCATCCCCTGGCGAAGTAGTCACGCGTTCACCGTAGCAACCGTCACCGACAGCCGCGCACATGCCCGCCCGCCGGGCCCTTCCACGCAGGAGAACGGCCGATCAGAGGCCATCTCTGCCTGTTCACAGGCAAGGATCTGTAGTCTGGGAACGCACAACGAGGTGACCGGTCGGTGAACCGACTGCGAACACAGCACTTCAGGGGGCTTCCGCTATGAACTTCCGCATTGTCATTCTCGCCGCCGGTATGGGCTCGCGACTCGGTCGCGCGCTTCCCAAGCCGCTGACCGAACTGAGCGACGGCCGCTCGATCATGCAGCAGCAGCGCGACAACATCGCCGCGGCGTTCGGACCGGAGGCGCACGTCACGAAGGTCGTGGGCTACCGAGCCGAGACGATCATCGACGCATTCCCCGACGCCACGTACGTGCACAACGAGCGCTACGACCAGACCAACACGTCCAAGAGCCTTCTGCGCGCCCTTCAGGCGACGGGCAAGAAGGGTGTGCTCTGGATGAACGGCGATGTCGTCTTCGACCCGCGCGTGCTCGGCCGGGCCATGTCGCTCCTCGAGCAGGACCGCTCCTTCGTCACCGTCAACACCTCGAAGGTGTCGGACGAGGAGGTCAAGTACACGATCGACGACACGGGCCACATCGCCGAGCTGTCGAAGACCGTGGTCGGCGGCATCGGCGAGGCCGTGGGCATCAACTACATCTCGCGCGCAGACAAGCCGGCCTTCATGCGTCACCTCGCGCGCGTCGGCGACCAGGACTACTTCGAGCGCGGCCTCGAGCTGGCGATCCAGCACGACGGCGTGAAGCTCCAGCCGATGGACATCTCCGACCTGTACGCGGTCGAGATCGACACGGCGGAGGACCTCGTCGTCGCCAACGAGTACGTCTGACGCTTTCAGACCAGCGCTCCGCCTGATCTGCGAGGATCGGCCACGTGTCCGAGAAGATCCACAAGATCCACTCGCTGCCGGATGATGCCGCCTGGCAGGGCGGCCTGCCGCCCGCAGGCCATGAAGAGCACCCGTGGCTTGTGCGCGTGCTCGATCAGGTCATCCGCGTGCAGCGCCCGGTGGTGGTGGCGCACATCCGCTCGGTGCGGCTGAGGCATCCGGATGCGACGCCTGCCCAGATCGTGAAGATCCTCGAGCAGCGCTATCTCACCGCGGTCACGACGGGCGGCGCCGCCGTCGGCGCGACCGCCGTGGTGCCGGGTGTCGGCACGGCGGTGACGCTCGGCCTCTCAGGCGCCGAGACGGTCGGGTTCCTCGAGACGACAGCC
Organism: Microbacterium stercoris; assembly: GCF_017592545.1. Taxonomy (GTDB): domain Bacteria; phylum Actinomycetota; class Actinomycetes; order Actinomycetales; family Microbacteriaceae; genus Microbacterium; species Microbacterium stercoris. Next base: position 232,416 of record NZ_JAGFOA010000006.1, on the reverse strand, counting down.
CTGTTCGCGCAGTCGCTCGCCGAAGTGCACGGCATCGCGATCGAATCACCGGATCGTGCGCGCGCCCTCGTGATGACGCTGATGCTGGGGGACGAAGGCGTCAACCTCGTGCGTCAGCTCGCTCGCCAGGCGACCGGATCCGGAAGTCGCTCGGCGTATTGGGGCGAGCTCGTGACGAAGACGCTCCCGCGGGCCAGCCTGGCGCCTCTGCTCGACCGCCTGAAGGCGTCGTTCATCTCCTACTTCGCGAAGAAGGGCGGAGCGACGCTCATCGGCAAGGCCATGCCGTTCGGCGTGGGCGCCGTCATCGGAGGCACCGGAAACCACATCCTGGGACGGCGTGTGGTGGTCGCATCCCGCAGGGCATTCGGCGCGCCGCCCGCGGTGCTCCCTGCAGAGCTCGAGCCGCAGCCCGGGGCGGAGCGCTTCGAACGGCTGATGTTCCGACGAGTGCGGGCGGTGGGCTCCTCGGTGGTGCGGCTCGTCCCGCGCCGTTCGTCCACGGCGGCGAAGTCGGTGGAGTCCTCCGCAGACGGGCCGCTCGAGGAGGAGTGACGCCGTCGAGGGGTCAGTACTCGAGGGCGCCGTTGCCCGCGTAGTAGCGACGACGAGTCTGCATGTCCCGTGTGCTGTGGCCGTAGGGACGGCGCGTATCTGGCATGTCCTCGGGCACGACATCCTCGACGAGCTGCCAGAGCGGCACCTCGAGCGCGACGGCGATCTGCATGAGGCTCAGCAACGTGGGGTTGCCGTGGCCGCGTTCGATGCGCTGAAGATGGCGCACGTCGAGGTCGGCGCAGTCGGCGAGCGTGGGGCGGCTCAGGCGTGCACGGCGGCGCAGCTTGGCGATGCGCTCACCGACCTTGGCCGCTGCAGAGGACTGCGGATCGACCAGCCGCGCGGAGGAACTTGGCTCTGTCATAGATGACATCGTGGCGATATTTCCCTTCTCCTGCAGGGGCACCTCTGCCCACTCAGTGGGTGTATTCGGGCGTCCGATCTCGCTGGCATGCTTCCCACCCACCCAGTGAGCACCTCCCCGGCGAATGTCGGATGTACGAACTAGCGTTCCCTCTGAGGTCGACTTCTTCGAACATCAGTTCTACTCTTGAAGGATGGGGATGGCACTTCCAGAGACCGCCTCCCGGGCGGAGGCCGCGAGATCGCAGCAGGCCGATGTGCAGCGCCTGAGGGCGCAGATCACACGCATGCAGCAACGCCGCGCGCAGGTCGATGCGGTGCCGGTGCATGAGACCCTCGCTCCCCTGTTTCCCGAAGGAGGGCTGCGCCCCGGCGCCGTCTACAGCCTCGACACCTCGACCAGCCTGCTGCTGGCGCTGATGTCCGCCCCCTCTCGCGCAGGTTCCTGGTGCGCCGCGATCGGCATGCCCGAGCTCGCGGCCGAAGCGGCCGAGGCGTACGGCGTCGACCTCGAGCGATTCGCGCTCGTGCCCGACCCCGGCGAACGCTGGCTCGCCGTCGCTTCGGCCGTGGCCGAAGTCTTCCCCGTCGTGGCCGTGCGCCCTCCCCGCGCAGCCCGCGACTCGGACACCGCCCGGGTGAGCGCCAAGCTGCGCGACCGCGGCGGGGTGCTTCTCGTGCAGGGAACATGGCCGCAGGCGGAGGCCGTGCTGACGCTGAGCGATCCGGCGTGGTCCGGCCTCGGCCAGGGACACGGCCTGCTCGCTGCCCGCGAGGTCACGATCTCGGCGACGGGACGCCGCTTCCCCGTCGCACGCACCGTGCGCGTGCAGCTGCCCGGGCCTCTCGGAGCGCCGGCCGCTGCCACAGGCCTCGCCCGCCCGACCTGGCGTCCCGTGGCCCGCCTTCAGGCGGTGGCGGGATGAACCCGACTCGCGTGATCGTCGTGTGGCTGCCCGACTGGCCGGTCACGGCACTGCACCGCAGCGAGGCGCGGGCGGCGACCCGCTCCCTCGACGGCACCGGCGCTCCCGAGGTCGACCCCGACGAACGGCCGATCGCCATCATGCACGCGAATCGTGTCGTGGCCTGCTCCGCCTCCGCCCGGCGCGAGGGTGTGCGCCGCGGTCAGCGACGCCGCGATGCCCAGGGAGCCTGTCCCCGCCTGCGTCTCGTGCCCGTCGATCCCGCCCGCGACGAACGCGCCTTCAGCCCCGTTCTGTCCCGCATCGAGCAGCTCACCCCGGGCGTGCAACCGCTGCGTCCCGGTCTGTTCGCCGTGCGTGCTCGCGGCCCCGCGCGCTATTTCGGCGGCGAGGAGTCCGCGGCGAGCGCCTTGCTCGATGAGCTGGCCGCGGCCGGTCTTCCGGACGCGCGCGCCGGTGTCGCGGACGGGCTGTTCACCGCCGAGCAAGCCGCGCGGCTGATGAGTCCGGCGTCGGTGCGCATCGTGCCTCGCGGTGCCTCAGCGGCCTTCCTGTCTCCCCTCACGATCGCGGCGCTGGCAGACGACGATCTGATCGCCCTGCTCGCACGGCTGGGCGTGCAGACGCTCGGCGGGTTCGCCGCCCTCGACCTCGCCGCCGTGCGTGATCGGCTGGGTGAGAACGGCGCCCGTCTGCATGCGCTCGCCGGCGGATCCGACTCGCGTCCGGTGGTGCCGAGGGTGCCACCACCCGAACTGGCGCGAGAGATCGAGTTCGATCAGCCTCTCGAGCTTGCCGATCAGATCGCCTTCGCGGTGCGCACCACGGCGGACGACGTCATCACGGGTCTCGATGAGGCCTCGCTCGTGTGCACGGAGGTGCGCATCGTGCTGCTCGACGACCGCGGGGGGCGCAGCGAGCGCACCTGGCTGCATCCGACCTGCTTCGATGCCTCCTCCCTTGTCGACCGCGTGCGCTGGCAGCTGCAGGCCACCCTCGATGGGGACATGCCGTTCGGCGGCGAGAACGGCGGCGTCACGTTCGTGCGCATCGAACCCGAGGCGGTCGACGACACCTCGCACCATCAGCCCGCGCTGCTCGGGCAGGGCCCCGACGAGCGGCTGCACCACGCGATGTCGCGCGTGCAGGCGATGCTCGGCCACCGCGGAGTCGTGACCCCGCTGCTGGCGGGGGGCCGCTGGCTCAGCGAGCGCGAGCGACGCGTGCCATGGGGCGATGCCGAGCACCCGGCCCAACGGCGTGACCTGCCGTGGCCGGGGAGCCTGCCCCAGCCCCTCCCCAGCGAGGTGTACCGCCCCCGCCGTCCCGCTGCGGTGACGGCAGCCGACGGATCCGCGGTCGCGGTCGACGCGCGCGGCGGTGTGTCCGCCCCTCCCGCGGCGCTCGACAGACGCCGGGTGCTGGCCTGGGCCGGACCCTGGCCCGTGGTCGAGAGGCAGTGGGATCCGGATCGCGCGCGTCGCGCGCATCGCTTCCAGCTGGTCGATGCGGATCAGACGGCCTGGTTGCTCGTGCTCGAGGACGAACGCTGGTGGATCGAAGGGAGATACAGCTGATGGGATGGCAGAACCCGCCGGTCTCCTGGTCCGAGCTCGAGCGCGCCCTCAGCGGCCGTCGCCCCGACAGTCGCCCCGCAGGCGCGGATGGCGGAGACAGCCCCGCATGGAGCCGTAAGCGCGAGGCCTACCAGGCGCCGTCGCTCGAGCGTCCCGAGGACGCCGTCCCCTATGCCGAGCTGCACGCGCACTCGTCGTTCTCTTTCCTCGACGGCGCCTCGTCTCCCGAGGAGCTGGTCGAGGAGGGCGAACGCCTCGGCCTGCACGCGCTGGCCGTCACCGATCACGACGGCTTCTACGGTCTGGTGCGCTTTGCCGAGGCCGCCGAGGAGACCGCGGTGAAGACCGTGTTCGGGGCCGAGCTGACTCTGGGGCTGCTTTCCCCCCAGAACGGTGTCGCCGATCCGGTCGGCGAGCATCTGCTCGTCCTCGCGCGTGGCGAGGAGGGCTATCGGAGGCTCGCGCGAGCGCTCACGCACGGACAGCTGCGCGGGGCCGAGAAGGGCCGCCCCTTCTACGACCTCGACGAGCTCGCTCAGCAGGCCGACGGACAGTGGGCGATCCTGACCGGATGCCGCAAGGGCTCCGTCCGTCAGGCGCTCGCGCGGGACGGCTCACCCGACGGCGAAGCCGCGAGGGCGCTCGACCGGCTCGTCGACCTGTTCGGACAAGACAACGTGCACGTCGAGCTGACCGATCACGGAGATCCGCTCGACTCCCGCCGCAACGACGCGCTCGCACAGCTCGCCTCCTCCCGGCGCCTGCCCGTGATCGCAACGAACAATGCGCACTACGCGAGCCCCGAGAAGGCGCGGCTCGCCGCCGCGGTCGCCGCCGTGAGGGCGACCCGCAGCATGGCCGATCTCGACGGCTGGCTGCCTTCCCACGCCTCGGCGCATCTGCGCTCCGGCGCCGAGATGGCCGCACGCTTTCTCCGCTACCCGGGTGCCGTGTCGCGCACGGTCGAACTGGCCGACGAGCTGGCGTTTCCTCTGCGGCGTATGAAGCCCGCGCTCCCGAAGCAGGAGGTGCCCGCAGGCCACACTCCGATGTCCTGGCTGCGCACGCTGGTGTGGGACGCCGTTCCTCGCCTGTACCCCGATCTGGCAGAGGAGGACCGGCTCCGCATCGAGAAGGAGCTGCGAGTCATCGAGCAGAAGGACTTCCCCGGCTACTTCCTGATCGTCCACGACATCGTCGCCGAAGCGAAGCGCCGCGGCATTCTGTGCCAGGGGCGCGGATCCGCCGCCAACAGCGCCGTCTGCTATCTGCTCGGCATCACCGCGGTCGATGCGATCGCGTACAACCTGCCGTTCGAGCGCTTCCTCTCGACCATGCGCGACGAGGAGCCCGACATCGATGTCGACTTCGACTCCGACCGTCGCGAGGAGATCATCCAGTGGGTCTACACGAAGTACGGGCGGGAGAATGCGGCGCAGGTGGCGAACGTCATCCAGTACCGGCCGAAGAACGCCGTGCGCGACATGGCCCGCGCCCTCGGGTTCTCTCCCGGACAGCAGGATGCGTGGTCGCGCCAGGTCGAGGGATGGGGCGCGGGTCTCGAGACGGGACCGGATCACGACATCCCGGATCAGGTGATCGAGTTCGCCACCGAGCTGCTGAAGGCGCCCCGGCACCTCGGCATCCATTCGGGCGGCATGGTGCTCACCGAGCAGCCCGTGGGAGAGGTCGTGCCCATCGAGCACGCGCGGATGGAGGACCGCACGGTGATCCAGTGGGACAAGGACGACGCGGCCTGGATGGGGCTGGTGAAGTTCGACCTGCTGGGGCTCGGCATGCTCGCCGCTCTGCAGCACTGCTTCGACCTGATCCGTGAGTCCACGGGTGAGGAGTGGACGCTCGCCACCCTGCCGAAGGAGGAGGCCGCGGTATACGACATGCTCTGCCGCGCCGACTCGATCGGGGTGTTCCAGGTCGAGTCGAGGGCGCAGATGGGTCTGCTGCCCCGCCTGCAGCCTCGCCGGTTCTACGACCTCGTGATCCAGATCGCGCTCATCCGCCCCGGCCCCATCCAGGGCGGTGCTGTGCACCCGTTCGTGCGCCGCAAGATGGGTCTCGAAGAGGTCACCTACGACCACCCCAAGCTCGAACCGGTGCTCAAGCGCACTCTGGGCATCCCCGTGTTCCAGGAGCAGCTCATGCAGATGGCGATGGCCGTCGGCGAGTGCTCGGGCGAGGACGCCGATCTCCTGCGTCGCGCGATGGGCTCCAAGCGGGGCAAGGAGAAGATCGAGAAGCTGCGAGAGAAGCTCTACGCCGGCATGGCCTCGAACGGCATCACCGGGCCGCTCGCCGACGGCATCTACGCCCGGATACAGGCGTTCGCGAACTTCGGCTTCGCCGAGTCGCACTCGCTGTCGTTCGGGCTGCTCGTGTACGCCTCGTCCTGGATCAAGCTGCACTACCCGGCCGCGTTCCTCGCGGGTCTGCTGCGCGCGCAGCCCATGGGGTTCTACTCCCCCGCCACGCTCACCGCCGACGCCCGCCGCCACGGCGTGGAGGTGCGTCGTCCCGACCTCAACCTCTCCGGCGCGACCGACGGACTCGAGGCGATCGGCGACGGATCCGGCCCGACAGGACTCGACGCCTGTCTCGCCCGTGTGCATCCCGCACCGGGGCCGTTCGATCGCGCCGCTCCGGATGAGACGCTCGCGCACCGCCGCGACGGCGGCTTCGCCGTGCGGCTGGGCCTCGGCGCCGTCACGGGAATCGGCGCCGACACCGCGCAGCGCATCGTCACCGAGCGCGAGCGCGGTGGCCCCTACCGAGATCTGCACGAGCTCGTGCGGCGCACCGGCATCACGCAGAAGCATCTCGAGTCCCTCGCCACCGCGGGTGCGTTCGAATGCCTCGGGCTGACACGTCGCGAGGCGCTCTGGCTCGCGGGCTCCGCCGCTCAGGATCGCCCCGAGTTCCTCGCGCACACCGTCACTCCCCTGGGGATCGACGGTGTGCAGCCGCCGCTCTTCCCCGATCCGACGAGCTATGAGCAGCTGGCCTCCGATCTCTGGGCCACGGGACTGTCGACCACGGATCATCCGCTCACGCACTTCCGCGGTGGCCTCGATGCGCGCGGCGTGCTGACCTCCGCGGGCATGCGCACGCACGAGACGGGCCGCCGTATCGAGGTGGCTGGCCTCGTCACGCATCGTCAGCGCCCCGCCACGGCCTCGGGCGTCACGTTCCTCAACCTCGAGGACGAGCATGGTCTCGTCAACGTCATCTGCTCGGTCGGCGTCTGGAACCGGTACCGCCGCATCGTGCGCGACTCTCCTGCACTCATCGCCCGCGGCATCCTCGAGCGCTCTCCCGAGGGGGTCACCAACCTCCTCGCCGACGCCTTCGAGGATCTCCGCGTCGGCATCTCCCACCACGCTCGCGACTTCCGCTGATCCGGGCTGTCCGACCCACCTGACAGACTGATCCCCGTGACCTCGCGCCTGATGCTGCTCGATACCGCGTCCCTCTACTTCCGGGCCTTCTACGGGGTGCCCGACAAGGTGCGCGCGGCCGACGGCACATCGGTGAACGCCGTGCGCGGGCTGCTCGACATCATCGCGAAGCTCGTCACCCTGTACGAGCCCACGCACCTCGTGGCGTGCTGGGACGACGACTGGCGTCCGCAGTGGCGCGTCGACCTGATCCCCTCGTACAAGGCGCATCGCGTCGTCGAGGTGGTCGCCGCCGGTCCGGATGTCGAAGAGGTTCCGGATCCCCTGGAGACGCAGATCCCGCTCATCCGCGAGGCCCTCGCGATCCTCGGCATCGCCACCATCGGCGCCCCCGAGCACGAGGCCGACGACGTCATCGGCACGCTCGCCACCCGCGCGACGCTGCCGGTCGACATCGTCACGGGCGACCGTGACCTGTTCCAGCTCGTCGACGACGAGCGCGATGTGCGCGTCGTCTACACGGCACGCGGCATGAGCAACCTCGAGATCGTCACCGACGAGGTGGTGGTGGCGAAGTACGGCGTCCACGCCGCGCAATACGCCGACTTCGCCACCATGCGCGGTGACGCCTCAGACGGTCTTCCGGGCGTCAAGGGCGTCGGCGAGAAGAGCGCCGCCAGCCTCCTCGCCGCCCACGGCGACCTGGCGGGCATCCGCGCCGCCGCCGTTGCCGGAGAGGGGATGTCCGCAGGCGTACGGGCCAAGTTCGCCGAGGCGGCCGATTACCTCGACGTGGCGCCGAAGGTGGTCGCCGTCGCGACCGATCTCGCCCTCGGGGAGATCGCCGACGCGATCCCCGCACTCGATGAGGCCGCGGTCGACCGCGCGCGCGAGTTCGCCGAGCGCTGGAACCTCGGCAGCGCCATGGAGCGCGCCCTCACCGCTCTGGCGAGCGCTTCGCACGGCTGATCCCGGTCAGCGCCGGACGCGCGCCACCGCCGTCATCAGGCAGATGGTGAACCCCAGCGCAAGCGACAGCGTGATGGTCAGCGGCGCGGTCCACGCGCCGGTCGCGTCGTGCACCGCACCCAGCACGGGTCCGCTCGCCGCACCCACCAGGTAGGCGGCGCCCTGCACCAGCGCCGACATCGCGGCGGCCTCGGCGTCCGACCGGGCGATGCCCACCATCACGGTGAAGATCACCACGAAGCCGCCCGCGTGCGCGACACCTCCGAGCGACACCCACAGCGGGAAGAGCTCCGGTGCGAGCAGCATGCCCGTCGACAGTGCGATCCAGCAGGCCGCCACCACGCCGGCGGGCACCGCCAGCGGCAGCCACCGCGCCAGGGCCGGCACGATGAACGCCCCGACGATCGCGACACCCTGGAAGATCGACGCCAGCGCCCCCGCCCCGGCGGGCCCGGATCCGGTCATGTCGCCGAGCATCGCCGGAAGCCAGGTCGACATCCCGTAGTAGCCCGCCGACTGGCAGCCGAACGCGGCCACCAGCAGCCACACGGTCGGATTGCGGACGACGTCGCCGCGGCGGCCCATCACCGGAACCGGACCCGTCAGCATCACCGCCTCGGATCGCACCACGCCGCCGGACGCGCGCTCGTCCCAGCGCACGCCGGGGATCCGGTCACGCCACAGGTGAAGCGCCCAGAGCCCGATCCCGAGCAGCGTGAGCACGCCCCACAGCAGCAGCGCGACAGACCAGCCGGTGGCCTCCGCGATACCCGCGGTGGTGAGCGTCGTCAGCAGGGACCCGCCGTTCAGCGCAGCCGTGTATGCCGCCGTCACCGTCGCGACGCGCGGCGCCGGCACATCGCGGCCGATGATCACCGGGATGACCACGTTGCCGATCGTGATGCTCGCGCCGATCACGATCATCCCGGTGATCATCCATCCGAAGCCGGGGACGGCCCGGATGAGCGTGCCGACGGCGACGCCGATGAGACAGGCCAGCAGCGCCAGCTCGGCACCGGCACGCCGGATCGCGATTGCCGCGAGCGGTGTGATGGCCGCGAACATCAGTACGGGGAACGTGGTCAGCAGCGAGGCCGTCGCCCCGTCGAGCTCGTAGTCGCGGGCGATGTCCCTCAGCACCGGTGTGACTGACAGGATCGGCCCACGCAGGCTGAGCGCGGCCACGAGAACACCCGACACGACCAGCCATGGGAGCGCCCGGCCCGCCGCTGCGGTTCCCGCTCGCGTCATGCTCCCCACGCCCAGGCGCGCAGCCGAGCGAGGGGCCAGGTGGTGACGATGCGCTCGACCGGCACGCCGAGCCGCTCGGCCCGCTCGGCGCCGTGGTCGATCAGCGAGAGCTGCCCCGGCGCGTGAGCATCGCTGTCGATCGCGAAGAGGCATCCGATCTCCATCGCCAGCGCGATGAGCTCGTCCGGCGGATCCATGCGCTCGGGGCGGGAGTTGATCTCGACGGCCACGCCGTGTTCTGCGCACGCCTTGAACACCGCTCGGGGGTCGAAGGTCGACTGCGGGCGCGTGCCGCGCGATCCGGAGACGAGCTGGCCCGTCACGTGCCCGAGCACCGTCACGTGCGGGTTCGACACGGCTGCCACCAGTCGCCGCGTCATCGCCGCCGACTCCATACGCAGCTCGGAATGGGCCGATGCCACGACGATGTCGAGTTCATCCAGCAGGGCCGGCTCCTGGTCGAGCGAGCCGTCGCTGAGGATGTCGACCTCGATGCCGCTGAGCAGCGAGAAGTCGTTGAACTCGAACTGCGGCACGATCTCCAGCTGCTGCCGCAGTCGCTCGGGTGAGAGCCCGCGTGCGACCTTCAATCGCGGCGAGTGATCGGTGAGCGCGAGGTACTCGTGCCCCAGCGCCCGGGCTGCGGCGACCATCTGGTCGATCGGCGTTGTGCCGTCCGACCACTCGCTGTGGGAGTGCAGGTCGCCGCGCAGCAGCCCTCGCAACTCGGACTTCCTCTCGTCGCCCAGGCGCTCGCGCAGATCCCGCAGGTAGTCGGGGACCTGCCCCGCCAGCGCCTGCTCGATCACGGCGAACGTCGAATCGCCGATGCCCTTCGCCCTCCGCAGGCGGTCCGGATCCGTCCGGGCATCCTCGTCGAGCACCGCCACCGCCGCAGCGGCCGTGCGGAAGGCCTTCGCCTTGAACTTCGACGCGCGCTCGCGCTCGAGGAGGAATGCGATCTCGTTCAGCGCCTCGATCGGATCCATGGCATCAGGCCCCGGCCGTGGCGCCCAGCTCGCGGGAGGCCGAGATCCAGGCCTCGAGCTTCGCCGTCGCACGACCGTCGTCGATCGCGGCCGCCGCGTCGCCGAGTGCCTCGACGAGGCGCTCGACCATACCGCGCTGCATCTGCATCGGATCCTGCGCGAGACGATAGGCCACCATGCCCGCCGCGGCGTTCAGAAGCACGATGTCGCGCACGGGGCCCTGCTCACCCGAGAGCGTGCGGCGCAGCACGTCCGCGTTGTGGTCCGGGTCGCCGCCGAGCAGATCGTCCATCTTCGATGCGGGCAGACCCACATCGCGCGGATGGATGTCGAACTCGTGCACGTCTCCGCGCGAGACCTCCCAGATGCGGCTGTAGCCGGTGGTGGTGAGCTCGTCGAGACCGTCCTCGCCCCGGAACACCAGCGCCGTCGCGCCGCGCGTGCGGAACACACCCGTGATGAGCGGCACCACATCGGGATTGGCCACACCGACCGCATTGGCCTCGGCGCGGGCCGGGTTCACGAGGGGCCCGAGGAAGTTGAAGACCGTGGGCACGCCGAGCTCGGCGCGCACGGTGCCGGCGTGGCGGAAGCCCGGGTGGAACGCCGCCGCCCACGCGAACGTGATGCCGGCGCGGTCGAGCACCTCGGCAACCGCGCCGGACGGGAGGCGCAGATCGATGCCCAGAGCGCTGAGCACGTCGGACGAGCCCGACTTCGAGCTCGCCGCCTTGTTGCCGTGCTTGACGACCGGGACTCCCGTCGCGGCGATGACGATCGACGCGGTGGAGGAGATGTTGACGGTGCCGAAGCGATCGCCGCCGGTGCCGACGATATCGAGCACGTTCGGGTCGACATCGAGCGGAACGGCCGCATCGAGGATCGCGTCGCGGAACCCGATGACCTCTTCGACCGACTCGCCCTTGGCGCGCAGGGCGAGCAGGAAGCCGCCCAGCTGCGCCGGCGTCGCACGGCCCTCCATCACCTCGCGCATGGCCCAGGTGGCTTCCGACACGCTGAGATTCGTGCGAGAGAGAAGAGTCGTGAGCACATCCGCCCAGGTGGGTTCCGCCATACGAGCGATCCTAGTCAGGCGGATTCACGGGGCTTTCATCACCCCCGCTCAGCCGGATCCGAGCGAGACAATTTCGACGCGGTGTCGAAGTTGCCGAAAACCCGCCGCGAGATCGGCAATAATGGTCGGGTGACTGCACCAGCTACGTTCGCCCCGGCTCCCAGAACAGTGAAGCGACCCGACACCGTCGCCGTCGGCACGATCGTCTGGCTCGGCAGCGAGGTCATGTTCTTCGCGGGCCTGTTCGCCATCTACTTCACGCTCCGCAGCACGTCGCCGGAGCTGTGGGCTGAGCGAAGCGCCCTCCTGAACGTGCCCTTCGCGCTGGTCAACACGATCATCCTGGTGCTGTCGAGTGTGACCTGCCAGCTCGGCGTCTTCTCGGCCGAGGGCGTGCGCTTCAAGAACGCCTTCGTGCAGCGCCTCATCGACTGGGGCGTTGTGCCGTGGTTCTGGGTGTCCTTCGCCCTGGGCGCGTTCTTCGTCTCCGGCCAGGTGTGGGAGTACACCACCCTGGTGTCGGAGGGCATGCCGATCAGCTCCGACTCGTACGCGTCGGCCTTCTACCTCACGACGGGCTTCCACGCCCTGCACGTGACCGGTGGCCTGGTCGCGTTCCTCCTCACGATCGGCCGTTTCTACGCGGTCAAGCGCGCCCGTCACAAGGAAGCCGTCACCGCCATCGTCGTGTCCTACTACTGGCACTTCGTCGATGTCGTGTGGATCGCGCTGTTCTTTGTCATCTACTTCCTCAAGTAAGAGCGGAGCTACATCACCCTTATGGCACGAGAGAAGAAGAGCCGCTCCAACGGCCGACGCTCCCCCCTTGCCGCCGCTGCCCTCATCGGCATCGGCCTGCTCATCTCCGGCGGCGTGTACGCCGGCGCGACGGCCGCGGTGGCAGCCACCAGCGAGACCAAGGTGCAGACCGCGCTGACGGCGGAGGACGGCGAGAAGCTGTTCCAGGCCAACTGCGCCACCTGCCATGGCATGAACCTCGAGGGCACCCCGAACGGTCCGTCACTCGACGGCGTGGGCGAGCTCGCGGTGCACTTCCAGATGGCCACCGGCCGCATGCCGATGCAGCGTCAGGATGTCCAGGCTCCGCAGAAGCCCGTCCAGTTCACGGAGGAGCAGATCCTCGCGATCGGCGAGTTCGTGCAGGACTCGGCTCCCGGCCCTGAGTTCCCCGACGAGCACTACCTGGACGGCGAAGGCGACATCGCTCGAGGCGCCGAGCTCTTCCGCATCAACTGCGCGATGTGCCACAACGTGGCCGCCGCCGGTGGCGCGCTCACCGAGGGCAAGTACGCCCCGGACATCCAGGACACCAGCGCGCTGCACATGTACGCGGCGATGGTCACCGGTCCCCAGAACATGCCCGTGTTCAGCGACATGAACCTCACCCCCGAGGACAAGCGCGACATCATCTCGGCACTGCTCTACCAGCAGGAGCAGCCCGCGACCGGCGGATTCACCATCGGCTCGCTCGGCCCCGTGTCGGAAGGTCTCTTCGTGTGGATCTTCGGCATCGGCGCGCTGATCGCGATCACCGTGTGGATCACGGCGAAGTCGAACTGAGCCGCTGAGCATGACCAACGAAGAAGACGTGACGAGGAACCCCATGGCTCACGACACCGACGCGCACGAGGTGGAGGCCTACAAGGCCCACCCCGGCCTGGCCGTCTCGGTCGCCGACCCGGTGCAGAACCCCGGTCTGCCGCCGCACCGCACCCGCATCACCGACAAGGACCCCCGTGCCGAGCGCATGGCGAACCGCGTGGTCTACACGCTGTTCTACGTGTCGGTCGCTGCGAGCCTGTGGGCCGTCGCCGCCTACATGCTGTTCCCGATCGAGGACGGATCCGCCTCGTCGATCCGCTACAACAACCTCTGGATCGGTCTCGGCATCGCCGCCGCCCTCCTCGCCATCGGCGTGGGCGCGATCCACTGGTCCAAGGCGCTGATGAGCGACAAGGAGTACGTCGAGGAGCGTCACGGCACTCGAGGCTCCGAGGAGACGCGCACCGCCGTCGTCGACTCGCTGCGTCTCGCCAACGAGGAGTCGGGCTTCGGTCGTCGCAAGATGATCCGCAACTCGCTCTTCGCGGCAGTCGGCGCGTCGATCCTCCCCGGCATCACGCTGTTCCGCGGCCTGGCCCCGCATTCCACGCCCGACAACCCCATCGCGGGCGACCCGGTGGCGCTGCTCAACCAGACTCTGTGGGACAAGGATGTGCGCCTGGTGCGCGACCCCACAGGCGTCCCGATCAAGGCCTCGGACGTCACCATCGGCTCGGCGTTCCACGTCATCCCCGAGAACCTCCTCGAGCTCGGCCACAACGAGGGCATGCTCAATGAGAAGGCCAAGGCGATCGTCCTCCTCATGCGTCTGCTCCCCGAGCAGCTCAAGGAGGAAGAGGACCGCAAGTCCTGGTCGTACGACGGCATCGTCGCCTACTCCAAGGTCTGCACCCACGTCGGCTGCCCCGTCGCCCTGTACGAGCAGCAGACGCACCACCTGCTGTGCCCCTGCCACCAGTCGCAGTTCGACGTGACGGAGCACGCCAAGGTCATCTTCGGCCCGGCGGCCCGCCCGCTGCCGCAGCTGCCGATCACCGTCGACGCTGAGGGCTACCTCATCGCCCAGAGCGACTTCCACGAACCCGTCGGCCCGAGCTTCTGGGAGCGTCATTGATGAGCACCACTACTGCCCCTGAGAAGACCGAGGCGGAGGCACCGCTCGGCGGCAAGTTCGTCTCCGCCGCAGCCAACTACCTCGACGAGCGCACGAGCATCTCCGGCTTCGTGAAGGCTCTCGGCCGCAAGGTCTTCCCCGACCACTGGTCGTTTATGCTCGGCGAGATCGCGCTCTGGTCGTTCGTCGTCGTGCTGCTGTCCGGCACCTTCCTGACGTTCTTCTTCCAGGCGTCGATGGCCGAGACCCACTACACGGGCGCGTTCGAGCCCATGCGCGGCATCGCGATGTCGTCGGCGCTCGAGTCGACCCTGCGCATCTCCTTCGACGTGCGAGGCGGCCTCCTGGTCCGCCAGATCCACCACTGGGCCGCCCTGGTCTTCGTGGCCGGCATCGGCGTGCACATGCTCCGCGTGTTCTTCACCGGCGCGTTCCGCAAGCCGCGCGAGCTCAACTGGGTGATCGGCTTCGTGCTTTTCATCCTCGTGATGGCCGAGGGCTTCACGGGCTACTCGCTCCCCGACGACCTGCTGTCGGGCAACGGCCTCCGCATCATCGACGGCCTCATCAAGGGTCTGCCGATCATCGGCACCTGGACCTCGTTCCTGTTCTTCGGTGGCGAGTTCCCGGGCAACGCGATCGTCGGCCGCCTCTACACGCTGCACATCCTGATCCTGCCGCTGCTGGTCATCGCGCTCGTCGCCGTGCACCTGCTGCTCATGATCGTGAACAAGCACACCCAGTTCGCCGGCCCCGGCCGCACGAACGGCAACGTCGTCGGCTACCCGATGGTGCCCGTCTACATGGCCAAGATGGGTGGCTTCTTCTTCATCGTGTTCGGCACCGTCGTGCTGATCGCGTCGCTGGTGCAGATCAACCCGATCTGGGCGTACGGTCCCTACGACCCGTCCCCCGTGTCGGCCGGCACCCAGCCCGACTGGTACATCGGCTTCGCGGATGGCGCGCTGCGTCTGGCTCCCTCGAACTGGGACATCCAGCTCGGAAACTTCACGCTGTCGCTCGGCATCCTGATCCCGGTCATCGTGCTCGGTCTGTTCATCGTGCTCGTCGCGATCTACCCCTTCATCGAGGCGTGGATCACGGGCGACAAGCGCGAGCACCACATCGCCCAGCGTCCGCGCAACGCCGCGACCCGCACCGCGATCGGCGCCGCCGGCGTCGTCTTCTACGCGATCCTGTGGGCCGCTGCCTCGTCGGACATCATCGCGACGCACTTCATGCTCACGATGGAGGGCGTGATCCGCTTCCTGCAGATCTCGCTCATCCTGATGCCGGTGGTCGTGTACTTCATCACGAAGCGCATCGCCCTGGCACTGCAGAAGAAGGATCGCGAGATCGCCCTGCACGGATACGAGTCGGGTCGCATCGTGCGCATGCCCGGCGGCGAGTACCGCGAGGTGCACCGCCCGGTGAACGTGTACGACCGCTGGAAGCTGGTCGACGTGGAGAACTACGCTCCGCTCGTCCTGCGTCCCAACGACCAGGGCAAGATCCCCTTCGGCGAGAAGCTGCGTGCCGGTCTGTCGCGCTGGTTCTTCGAGGACCGCCTCACGCCGCTGACGCAGACTGAGCTCGACTCGGCCGTGGCCCACCAGAACCACGAGCTGCACGAGTACGGCCCCAGCCCGCGTGAACTCGAGTCGGGTCACTGACTCTGATCGCCTCCCAGCGCCCCCGGTCTTCGGACCGGGGGCGCTGTCGTCTTCGGGCCTGGGTCTCGGCGCAGCGCCTATGACGGATCGGGCGCAACGCGCTCGGCGCGCCAGATTCCCTCGGCCTCCGAGAACATCACGGTGTCGGTCTCGCCGGCGATGATCGGCGGCGTGACCGACGACAGGGCACACAGATCGAGGGCGGTCCGTGCGAGCGGCAGCTGCCGCACCACCTCTCCCCCGTCGAGCAGCAGCACCACCTGCCGCGAATCATCGTCCGAGAGGTCAGGGACGGAGGCGGAATCGACACCGAGCGCGGCGGCGGTGGTCTCGCGCGATTGGTACGGGCACACCACGTAGAGCGACTCCCAGGCGACGTCGTCGAAGACCTCCGAGAGCGTGACCGACTTCGTGTGCACGGCCGCCAGCAGCCGGTCCTCGGCATCCGGAGCGGCGGCACACCCCGCGAGAAGCCCGCACAGGATCATCACCGTCGCCGGAGCAAGGCCCCTTGTCTTCCGCATACGAACATGGTCGTCGCCCCGCGCGTGGCGGACATCCGCCGCGAGATGTATGTCGCGCACACGGAGATGCCCGGTGGACACAGGTCCACCGGGCATCCATCCGGCCTGGCGCCGGGCGCCGCGGTCAGGAGATGAGCGCCACCAGTGCGAAAGCAGCCAGCCCGATGAGGCCGGCGCCGGTGATGGCCTGCACGCGCCGGTCGACGAGGCACATCGCGGACAGGAAACCGGGCATCGTGCCACCCGCACGCGTGTGCAGGATGGCGGCGACGCTGGGCAGGCAGCGGCCGAGCGACACCACCGTGAACAGCGTGGCTCCGAGCAGCGGACTGCCCGCGAGGATCACGCCCGCCACGAGCAGGTAGTACGCGCTGGACCGGATGAAGATCAGGAAGCCGGGGCCGATGATCGCGCCATACAGGAACGAGACCGCCCGCGGCGCCATCGTGCGCCGCAGGTGACGGGGCAGCTGCCGGCGCCGCATCGGAGTGGGCATGCGCAGCGCTCCGAGCTCGTGCAGACCGTACAGCACGGCCACGAGCGCCCACACGACGAGTGCCCAGCCGGGAGCGATCACCGCGGACAGCGCCATTCCGATCGCCCCGATCGCGGCCCCGGTCGGGGCGCCGGTGAGCACCGATCCGAGCGCGTGCCAACCGAGCCGACGCACCGGTGTCGATCCGCCCGCGCGGTCGGGCTGCTTCGGTGCCGCCACAACGCCGGCAACCGACATGCCGCACGTCGACCAGTTCGCCGCGATCGCCGTGAGCAGCGCCGTGCCGACGACGGAGGCGGTCAGTGCCGTCCCGGCGCCCGGCGCGACCGCGAGGGCGGCACCGGCTCCCGCGAGGGCGGCGGTGATCGGCAGAATCGCGCGCACACGGATCGGCACGCTCTGGCGCACCGTCGGCCGCAAGGCGGGGAGGTCGGTCTGCAGCACGGGGTGCGACAGGCCGGAGAGCAGCGATGTCTCGATGGTCGTCATTGGTTCCTCCTTCTTTCAGGGGTGGATGCCGGTGCCGTTCGGCCCGGGATGGTTCGTCAGCGGATCCGGACGACGCCGGTCATGTAGGGATGGATCGAGCACACGTAGCGGTGCTCGCCCGGCTCCTCGAAGGTCGCGGAGAAGGAGCCCTCGCCCTGGATGGGACTCTCGAACTCGCCGTCGGTCGCCTCGACGTGATGGAGCATGCCCTCGTCGTCGAAGCTCCACGCGACGGTGTCACCGGCCGCCACCTCGATCTCGGAGGGGGTGAAGGCGAGATCGCGAATCGCGACCGTGTGGGTCGAGGGGGTGTGACCGGCGTGCTCGTGGCTCGCGGCCAGCGCTCCCTCGGTCTGTCCCGCGCCCCCGATCGTGCAGGCGACCAGGCCGGTCGCGGTGAGGAGGGAGACCGCGGCGGCGATGAGGGTCGGCACAGGGCGTCGCATGTTCTCTTCTCGGGGCGAGCGGGACTCAGGGCGCCTCGACGACGACCGTGCCGAGCATCATCGGGTGCGGGGTGCACGTGTAGGTGTAGGTGCCGGCCTCATCGAACGTGAAGGTGAAGGTGCCTTCCGTCATCAGGTCGCTCTGCAGCACCCCCTCCATCTCGTCGAGACCGGAGACGTCGTGCGGCAGACCCCCGTCATCGAAGACCCACTCGACCGTGTCGCCCGGGTGAATGGTGACCTCGGCCGGCTGGTACGACATGTCGGTGACGGTGATGGTGACATCCGCCTCGCTGTCGTCCCCTCCGGCGGCGGCAGGGGTCGCGGCGCACCCGGCGAGGACGAACGTCCCGGCGAGCAGCATCCCGACGGCGGGGCGGAGGAGGGAGCGCGGGTTCGTCATGGGGTGTCCTTTCATCGGATGTAGCGCAGGTTCGTCGTCATGCCTGCTTCGAAGTGGTAGGCGTTGTGGCAGTGGAACATCCACTCGCCCGGGTTGTCGGCATCGAACTCGATGGCGAGCTGCGACCCCGGAAGCGAGATCACGGTGTCCCGCCGGAGGCCCCCGTACTGGGGAACGGCGAAGGTGTGCCCGTGCGTGTGCATCGGATGCCACATCGGCGTCGAGTTCGTCATCGTGATGCGGATCCGCTCGCCCTGCTTCATCACGAGCGCGCCGGCGTCGTCACCTGCGATGCCCCAGGCGTACCGATCGCCCGCCTGGATGAGCTCCACCCGGTAGTCGCGGTCGGGTGGTCGGGTGTCGAGCACACCGGATTCGGCGGGACGCAGCTCGCTCTCCATCACGAGGTGGCGGCTGTGCTCGTCGAGTCGCGTGGGAAGCGGCCCCGAGAAGGGCATCGCGTCGTTCGTCTTCAGGATCGTGGCCGCATGCCCCGGCCGTCCCTCGACGCTCGCCACCACCGGCCAGGCGCCCGAACGGACCGTCACGATCACGTCGACGCGCTGCGCCATCCCCACGATCACGGTGTCCGCCTTCTGGGGCCGGGTGTCGAAGCCGTCCACGGCCACCACCGTGAGCTCGTGACCGCCGACGGCGAGACGATACGGGGTCTCGGCGGCGGCGTTGATCACGCGCAGACGCAGCCTCTGACCGGCGACAGCGTCGATCACCGCCGGGTCCTCGGGTGGGCGCCCGTTGATCAGGTGCAGCGGATAGGAGATGTGCTGAGTCATTCCGCCGAGCGCCCCCGAGTCGCCGTGCCCCTGCGACACGAGATCGGCGGCCAACGTGAGGGCCGCCCCCTCGGGAGTCGGCGCGGGCGAGGCGGTCTGGGCGGCATGGCCGCCGTGTCCGCCGTGCGCACCCGCCAACGCCGGGTTGAGCGCGGCCAGCACGGCATCCGGTGTTGTGCCGAGGCCGTCGACCCAGTCGTCGATCACGATCACGGCGTCCGCATCCACCCCGGTCCGGTCGTCCGGGTCCTCGACGATCAGCGCGCCGAACAGACCGCGGTCCGCCTGCAGTCCGCTGTGCGAGTGGTACCAGTGGGTGCCCGGATCCGGGACCACGAAGTCGTAGTCGAAGGTGCCGCCGTTCGCGGCGATCGGATCCTGCGTGGTGGGTGCGGCGCCGTCCATGTCGTTGCGGATGCGGATCCCGTGCCAGTGCAGCGTGGTCTCCTCCGGCAGCGCGTTCGTCACCGCGACGTGCATCCGGTCGCCGCGCGAGGCGCGCAGCACGGGCGCGACCGCTTCACCGCCATAGGCCCACGTGGTGGCCTTGCGTCCTGCGAGATCGACGACCGCAGCGCCCGCTGCGAGAGCGAAGGCCGCGGTGCGGCCGCTGCTCGTCCGGGCGGCCTCGGCCGCCGCCACCTCGGGGTCATGCGGGAGGATGAAGTCGTATCCGGAACCGGCCGCCGGTGCAGGGGTCTGCGGCGCGCATCCTGTCAGGCCCAGTCCCAGCGACCCGAGTCCCCATGCTCCGACGCCGAGGGCGCCCAGGCGGAGGACTCCGCGACGACTCGTCCGCACATCCAGCAGACCGGCTCCGGAGCGGTTCATCCCATCACCCGCGGGGTGATGATGCGCGACGGCGAATCGGTGAAGTTGTCGATCGTCGAGCGCGACTTCTCCGCGCCGGTGAGCGCATCGAAGCCCACGATCTCGAGCTTCTCATCGGCCGTCGACCCGACGACATACAGCGTCGCGCCGTCTACCGAGTACCCGAAGGCATCGAGCGATGCGAGCTTCATCGATTCCAGGCTCAGGTCGGCCAGGGGCGCGAACGTCTCGGGGTCCGACACGATCAGACGCACCTCGTCGCCGCCGTTGACGGAGTCGGGGTGGATCTCGGAGTCCGTGTAACTGATCACCATGCTCGTGGCGTCGACGTTGAGCACGAACTGGTCGAAGCGCCCCGAGTCCTGGCCCGCGTTGCCGATCGGCTTCTGCTGAGCGGTGGGAAGGCCGTCGCCGAAGTCGAACACGAAGACGTCTCCGTTGGCGGAGACCAGCAGAGCCTTGCCGGCGTCATGAGCGATGCTGGCATGGCGGTTGCTGACGAAGTCGGCGGGCAGCACCTTCTCGCGCCCCGCCTCCGCGAGGGATCCGTCCTTTTTGATCGTGAGCTCGATCAGCTCCCGGTCGCGCTCGCACACGGAGTAGACGGTGCGCTCGACGACCCAGGCGAAGGGTCCGCATTCCGGGATCGCCAGCGCTCCGGTCTCCTCTCCCTCTTCCAGGTCGTAGATGCGCGGGCCGTAGAGGGCGTCATCCCAGAACACGAGGTACCGACCGTCCTGCGTGAGGTCGCTCGACCCCCAGCGCGAGTGCGATCGCGTGTAGTCGGGCATCACGATCTCGTCGGGTGTGAGGAGGTCACCGGAGTACGTCGAAATCGTGAACTCCGCCGCGCCCCGCGATCCGCGCGGTCGCCAGACCTCCTGCGCGAGCACCGCCGGGTCATCGGGATCCTCCCCGACGAACGCGTGGATCACGGGATCCCAGATACCCGGTCCCGTCGTGAACTTCGCCGTCGCCTCCCCGGTCGCCGGGTCGATCACCTGAGAGCTGATCTCCAGCCCCCATCCCTCGCCCATCAGCAGGATCTCGTCCTCGCCGATCGGATCGATCTTGCTCACGTGCAGCTTCTCGGGGATCGCATCGGCCGAGGGGATCTCCTCGTCCTCGCCGCCGAGAGGGGTGTCCTCGTCCGCGGGGGTCCAGGGCTGGTCCGGGAGTTCCACGTAACCCGCCGGCTTCTCCTTCGACTCCCCCTCGGATGCGCCCGCGGTCGCGATGCATCCCGTGAGGGCGACGGTCGTGCCGAGCAGCACGACGGCGGGAAGGACGACGGTGCGACGCGCGCTCATCGCGACCCCGCTCCGACCTTGGGGCGCGCGGAGGGCGCCACTTGGCAGTCGGTGCCGATGATCGGCGCCATGGTGCAGGTGTAGGCCTGCGATTCGTCCGAGACGCACCAGATGATCTCCTGGTCGAACGAGCCGGCGACGGGGTTGTACATGATCGCCTGGTTGTCGGGCTCGCCGCAGAACGTGTTGGAGCACCCCGGAGCGCCACAGCAGTCGTAGTAGGCGATGAGGTATGTCTTGCCGTCGTCAGGATTGGTGCAGCAGCCCACCCAGAACTCCGCGCCCGGCTTCGACCCCGGCGCGCACGTGGTCAGGCCGCCTCCGGCACAGGAGGTGCACGGGGTGCCGTCCATGTTGCACCAGCGCCAGTACTCGCAGGTCGATGTGTCGCCCGTCTCGTCGAACGCCGGGAAGAGCTCGTCGCCACCGGCCGCCGGTCGGTGGGACGGTATGGCGGCGGCCGCGAGGTCGGCGCGCGTCACCGGGAGGCTCGCGATGAGAGCCACTCCGGCGGCCCCGATCCCCCACCGGCCCAGGGCCCCGAGCATCGAGCGGCGCGACGTCGTCTCGGACATCCTGCGCCCGACGCGGCCGATCATGCTGCCGCCCCGGCCTGCCATCCAGTCGATCTGCTCTTGCATGGCCGATTCATCGATCGGGTACTGGTTCTCCGTCATGTCGGTCGATCTCCTTTCTCACGTTCGGTGGTGCGAGGTCTACGTGATCGTCGCGCTCAGCGCGCGATCAGCTCGGATGCGGGCGCCGCGGCAGCGCGCGCCTTCGCGTGCTCGTGCAGGTGCTGCAGGGACGGGGTGCCCGTCTCGAGCGCGTTGAGCAGGCTCTCGACATGCGCCATCTGGTTGCACAGCCCCTTGGCCCGGATCTTGCCGTGCTCGTCGAGGACAACGCCGTAGGGCGTGGTGCCGACCTGATAGGCGATACCCACATCGCGCGCGTCGACGTACGAGAACTCGTCTCGGATGCCGGCCGCGGCAAGGAACGCCTCGTGCTCCTCGGGTGTGCCATCCGAGATCAGCACAACCTCCAGCTCCTTGCGCTCGGCCTTCGCGAGCGCCTTGAGGCCGGGGAGCAGGCTCTTGCACGTCGAGCATTTGGGCCCCGTGAACATCAGCAGCTGGGCACGGTCGCGGTGCCCGGCGACGCTGACGCTGCGGCCGAGATGATCCGTCAGCCCGGCGAACGCGGGGCCGGCCTCCGCGACACGCGGGCCGTTGTCCATCATCCGCGCGCCCAGCGGACCGAGGCGCACCTGCACACGCCCGATCTCTCGGGCGAGCGCGAGATTCATCAGAAAGAGGAAGGCCACGGCGAGTGCCAGGACGACGACGGCGATCAGCAGGAAGAGCGTCATGATGCTCCTTCGGTCGAGAGTGGATGCAGACAGTAGGGAACGGATCCGGGGGCGGCGTCAGGATCGGGAGAGCGACGACGCGGCACGCAGTTCCGTCCGCGCCGCCGCCAGATGGGAGTCGACCGTGCGGCGGCCGGGATGGATCACGCGACGCAGCGACATCGCCGCCAGCCCGCCCGCGAACACCACCGCCGCGATCGCCGTGCCGACGAGCTGCTCGGCGGGCGGGGTGAAGCCCAGACCGACGCGGCCTGGTGCAACGGCGAGCACGCCGCCGGCGAACGCCAGCAGCAAGGCGCGGAACGCGTGGAACCACCCGATGCGCGGTGTCTCTTCCGAGCCCGCGAATCCGAAGCAGCCGCAGTCGAGATCGCGCCGGCCCCGAAGGAGGTTGATCGCGAGTGCGGCGAAGAAGACGAGGAACAGTCCCGTCGCCGCCAGGGGGACGATGCGCAGCGGGATGCCGAGCACAAGCGCCGCGCCCAGGATCACCTGCGCCGTCGGCAGGACCCGGGCGACCAGCCGCTCGAGCGTGGCGGGGAGAAGCCGATACCCGCGCACAACGGTGAGCATCGCGGCGGACTCACGGAGCTTCGGGACACCGGAGAGCAGCAGGATCCCTCCCAGCACTGTCGAAAGCAGCGACCAGATCACGCCTGTCTCCTCTCGTCCACCGCCCCTCCGGTGAGCCCGGCGGCGGTGATCCGAGACTCCCAGCCAGGTCTTTCGTCGCCGTAGCGGCCCGGAGACGATCTCCGCACGGCGATTGGGACGCGACAGGGGGCGGGTGCCCCGTGTGTCCCGGGTCACGTGATGTGCCGGTAACACCGGGGATCCGGCCAGGCAACGCGCCCGCCCTAGGGTCGAGCCAGCTGGAGGCGCAGGATGCAGGCACTCGGACGCGCGATCGTCGAACGGACCCCTGTCGAGGGACTCGCACAGGAATCCCCCTTGGGCGGATTGCGCCGCCGCGATGCCACACGCGTCGATGTGATCGCGCAATCGGTCGCGGCGGTCGCACCCGCGGGCGTCGCCCTCGTCAATCCGGACGAGCTCCAGACCCAAGCCGGATCGTTCACGATGCTCGCGGCGCTGACAACCGTGATCGTCGTTGTGCTGCTCGCCGTGACGCTGAATCTCTTCGCGCGTCGTGTGACCAGCGCGGGATCTCTCTACACCTTCACCGTGCTCGGGTTGGGCTCGCGGGTCGGCATCGTCGCCGGTGCCGCTCTCGCGATCGGCTACCTGTCCATCGCGGCTGTCTGCCTCGTCGGCGCCGCGAGCCGCATCGCGACGCTGATCGGCGCCGACGAGCGCACCTCCCCCGCGATCGGGGCGGGCATCGTCCTCGCAATGGGCGTGCTCGTCGCACTCGTCATCGCCCGCGGTGTGCGCCTGTCGACGCGCATCCTTCTCGTCATCGAGATCATCGCGCTGGCCGCCGTCACCACCGCCGCCGTCATCACCTTCGCCGACGCCGGATGGGACCTGACTCCCGTGCTCCCTCGAGCCGTCGAGGCCGATTCCGGTTTCGACGCGGTGCTCGCGGGCGTCGCGGTGGGTCTCGTGGGCTTCATCGGCTTCGAATCGGGAACCGCCCTCGGGGCGGAGGTGCGGCGGCCGCTCGCCGCCATCCCGCAGTCTCTCATCACCACGGTGATCGTTGTGGGCGTCTGCTACCTCCTGGGGGCCGGAGCGAACACGGTCGGGGGTGCGGCAGCCGGCATGGGCGGCGCCGGAGCGCTTGTGGATCTGATCGTGGCGCTGTCGTTCCTCGCGTGCGCGCTCGCCACGGCGACGGCGCTCGCGCGTCTCTGCTTCGTGATGAGCCGTGAGGGAGTGCTCCCGACGTCACTGGGCGCGATCAGCCGGCGCGGCACCCCCGCGGTGGCCGCGGTCGTCGCGGCGACCGGCGTGGCCGCTCCGGCCCTGCTGATCGTCGCCCTGGGCGGTGCGGGATCCCCTGCCGAGGACACCGCCGACTCCGCGGCCGTTCTGGGGTTCCTGGTCGCCTACCTGCTGGCGGCGGCCGCCGCGCCCGCCTTCCTTGCGCGGATCGGCGAGTTCCGCGGCATCTCGGCCCTCCCCTCGACGATTGTCATCATCGCCCTGGCCGCGACCCTGATCCACTTCCTGTTCGTGATCTCGCCGGAGCGCGCAGGGCCCGTCTGGGCGGGCGCGGTTCTCCTCGTCGTCGTCATCGTTGTGCTGCTCCATCGGGCGCATCGCGACCGCGCGGTCGCCGCACGGATCGGCATCTACGACGTGCCGACCGCGTCCGACTCCATCGGCGGCGCACCCGGTCCGGCGCCCGACACCGTCCCGCGGCGGTCCCGGTGACGGGCGGGCGGGCATCCGCAGACGGCGATCGGGTCTCTCTCGCCCTGCAGGTGCTCGAGCTCGTCGCACGGCACCGCAGCGGGATCTCGGCGAATGACCTCGCGCGCGCCCTGCAGGTGCCGCGGTCCACGATGTATCGCACCGTGAACTCCCTGGTGCAGAGCGAGTTCCTCCTTCGCCACCCCGACCTGACCGGGTTCATCCTCGGAGTGCGGGTGCTGGAGCTGGCGCAGACCGTGTCATCGGTGGTCCCCTCCCCTGAGTCGGCCATTCTCGCCGACCTGCGGCGCACGACCTCGGCGGCGATCCACTTGGCGCGATTCGATGGCGCACGCATCGAGCTCATCGATGAGGACGCTCATCATCCCATCTCGGATGTCGACGCCTTCGCCGCGCACCCCACGCACTCAGCGATCGGCCAGGTGCTGCTCGCGGAACTCCCCGCGCCACGGGCGCGCGCCCTGTGGGGAGTCGCCGAAGAGGAGATCCACGACCTGCGAGAAGCCACGGCGCTGCGCGGATACGCCCAGCAGGTCGGGATGCTCACGCCGAACGGCGCCTGCCTCGCCATCCCCGTGCACGTCGCCGGAGCGGTCGTCGGGGCCGTTGCGCTCTCGGCCCCGCCGACGCACATCTCCACGGCAGCGCGCCACGTCGCCCGCCTGCGCGATGCGGCCGTGGGCATCGGCGCGGTCTGGTCGACGCGCACCTGAGGCAGGCGGACAGCAAGACGCCCCGGTCGGAAGGCATCCGGCCGGGGCGTCTCAGTACTGAATCAGCGAGCGAAGTATCCGCGGTAGTACTCGTACACCCAACCCACGATCGCGATCGCGAAGATGCCGAGTGCCACGGGGATCAGGAACTGACCGACCGCGAGGCCCAGGATCATCAGCGCCGCCGAAGCCGCGAGCACCAGGGGCCACCACGACCAGGGGCTGAACTCGCCCAGCTCCGCGTCGCCGTCGTCGATGTCGGCGTCGTCACGGTCCTCGGGAAGGTTCACCCCGTGCTGACCCTTGTGGATCACCTGGATGTAGAACGCGATCATCGCGGACATGAAGAAGCCGAACGAGAGGGCGACCGTGCCGACCCACTCGATCTCGCCGTGGTCGATGAGAGCCCAGACGGAGTAGACCACAGCCGTGACGGCGAAGAAGCCGGCGAGGAGCCACCAGATTCCGATGTGGGAGCGCATTACTTGACCTTTCCGTCCGCGACGTCGATCACGGGCGCGTCGGGGGCGTCCTTCGCCGGACCCACGCCGACCGGGATCCCGGCCTCAGGGTGGTTCAGGTCGAAGGCCGGACGCTCACTGCGGATGCGCGGAATCGACGTGAAGTTGTGGCGCGGGGGCGGGCACGACGTGGCCCACTCGAGCGATCCGCCGTAGCCCCACGGGTCGTTGACCGTGACCTTCGGCGCGGTGCGCGCGGTGATCCAGACGTTGAGGAAGAACGGCAGCAGCGAGGCGCCCAGGATGACGGCACCGATCGTCGAGAGCTGGTTCTGCCAGGTCCAGCCGTCAGCAGCCGAGTAGTCGGCGTAACGACGGACCATGCCATCCACACCCAGCCAGTGCTGGATGAGGAACGTCATGTGGAAGCCGATGAAGAGCATCCAGAAGTGCACGAAGCCGAGACGCTCGTTGAGCATGCGACCCGTCCACTTCGGCCACCAGAAGTAGAAGCCCGCGAACATCGCGAAGACGACCGTTCCGAAGACGACGTAGTGGAAGTGCGCCACGACGAAGTACGAGTCGGACAGGTGGAAGTCGAGCGGCGGCGAGGACAGGATCACGCCCGTGAGACCGCCGAACACGAACGACACGAGGAAGCCGAGTGCGAAGACCATCGGCGTCTCGAACGTCAGCGATCCGCGCCACATCGTGCCGATCCAGTTGAAGATCTTCACACCGGTCGGAACGGCGATGAGCATCGTCATCAGCGCGAAGAACGGAAGCAGCACGCCGCCCGTCACGTACATGTGGTGCGCCCACACGGCCACCGACAGCGCCGCGATCGCGATGGTCGCGTAGACGAGCGTCTTGTATCCGAAGATCGGCTTGCGGCTGAAGACGGGGAAGATCTCCGAGACGATGCCGAAGAACGGCAGCGCGATGATGTACACCTCGGGGTGACCGAAGAACCAGAACAGGTGCTGCCAGAGGAGCACACCGCCGTTGGCCGGGTCGTAGATGTGAGCGCCGAGCACGCGGTCCGCACCGGCGGCGAAGATAGCCGCCGCGAGCACCGGGAACGCCACGAGAATCAGGATGCTCGTGATGAGCGTGTTCCAGGTGAAGATCGGCATGCGCCACATCGTCAGGCCGGGGGCGCGCATCGTGATGATCGTCGTGATGAAGTTCACCGCGCCGAGGATCGTGCCGAATCCGGAGAGGCCCAGGCCGAGCATCCAGAGGTTTCCTCCGACACCCGGTGAGAACGTCGCGTTCGCGAGGGGCTGGTACGCGAACCATCCGAAGGAGGCGGCACCCGACGGGGTCAGGAAGCCCGCGACGGCGATGGTCGATCCGAAGATGAACAGCCACAGCGCGAACGCGTTCAGACGCGGGAAGGCCACATCCGGGGCGCCCAGCTGCAGCGGCAGGATCGCGTTGGCGAAGCCCGCGAACAGCGGCGTCGCGAACATCAGCAGCATGATCGTGCCGTGCATCGTGAACAGCTGGTTGTACTGCTCCTTGGTGGGCAGCACCTGCATGCCCGGAGCGAACAGCTCGGCGCGGATGATCAGCGCCATGACGCCGCCGATCGCGAAGAAGATCACCGAGGCGATCAGGTACATGTAGCCGATGGTCTTGTGGTCGGTGGACGTCAGCCACTTGACCACGATGTTGCCCTTCTGCTCAGTGCGCGATGCGCTGAGCAGAGCGGCCTGCCGCGGCGGGAGCGTGGTGCGGTGCTCCTGGAGTGTGGTCGCCATGATCAGTGGCCCTCTTCCTCGGATTCGGTGGTCGCGGGGGCGTCGGTGCCGGGGTAGTTCTGCAGTCGGTCGAGCGCATCGTTGATGTCGCCCGTCTGACCGTCGGCCTTCAGCTCGGCGAGGTAGTCCTCGTACTCGGCCTCGGAGACCACCTCGACGTTGAACAGCATCATCGAGTGGTACTCGCCGCAGAGCTCGGCGCACTTGCCGGCGTACGTGCCCTCACGCGTGGGGATGAACGACCACGAGTTGTCGCGGCCGATGTACATGTCCTTCTTGTAAAGGAAGTCGATGATCCAGAACGAGTGGATGACGTCGCGCGACTCGAGGTCGATCGTCACCTTCTTGTCGACCGGCAGCACCAGCGTCGGGAGCTGCGACTGGTCGATGTTGCCGTCCTTGTCGGGCTGAGCCTGGATGCCCATGGTCCACACGGCGTCGGAGTTGTCCTCCTCCTCGCCGTTGTACTGGAAGTCCCAGGCCCACTGCTTCGCGATCGCGGTGATGTTGACGTCGACCTCGTCGGCCGTCCACTGGTGCTCGATGGCCGCCTGGTCGCGCGCCGTGAAGGCGAACATGCCGAGGACCAGGATGAGCGGCACCGTCGTGAAGAAGATCTCGATGGGCATGTTGTAGCGCAGCTGCACCGGCAGGCCGGTCTGGCCCTTGCGGCGGCGGTAGACCACCATCGCCCAGAGCATGAGGCCCCAGGTGATGATGCCCACGGCCAGCAGGACGATCCACGACGAGGTCCAGAGAGCGGCGACGCGCTCGGTCTGGTTGGTGGCGGCTTCGAGGGCAGCGCCGTCGTCGCCCTCGAATCCGGGCAGGTACCCGTGCAGCTCCGTGGGAGTGCAACCGGCGAGGGCGGCGGCTGCGGCGATGGCGACGGGGATCGCGGCCCAGCGAAGGGAGCGTTTCGACGGCACGAATTCACCTTTCGAACGTGGATGAGGCAAAGGCCAGTCTAGGGCAACCTCTCACCCGGTTCAGGACAAGCGCACAGCCGGAGGGCGTGTCCCGGCACCTTTTTCTACAACTTGTCGAGAAACATGCAGGACACGCCCGGAAACGACGAAGAGCCCCGCAGCCAGAGGGTGCGGGGCTCTTCGTCGGAGGACTCAGTGGAAGCTGTCGCCGCAGGCGCAGCTGCCCGAGGCGTTGGGGTTGTCGATCGTGAAACCCTGCTCCGAGATGGTGTCCTTGAAGTCGATCGTCGCGCCGTCGAGGTACGGCACCGACATGTTGTCGACGATGACCTCGACGCCGTCGAAGTCGACCGTCACGTCCTCCTCGAGGAAGCGCTCGTCGAAATAGAGCTGGTAGATCAGGCCCGAGCAGCCGCCGGGCTGCACGGCGACGCGCAGGCGCAGGTCGTCGCGGCCCTCCTGCTCCAGGAGGTTCTTCACCTTGGTGGCCGCCGCGTCGGTGAGGCTCACGCCGTGAGCGCGCGTGTCGGCGACGGTGGTGTCGGCGATGGTCGTGTCGGTCATGACGCTCCTTACGAAGGCGGCCGTCCGATCCGGTCGATCGGACGATGTCGCCACGATTCTACCGCCGCGAGCCGGGGAAGGGCTCAGAGCGCGCGGGCGTTGATCCGACCCAGCAGGAGGGTCTCCGCGCGCACCGCGTTGCGGAACGTCTCGAGGTGGAGCGACTCGTTCGGGCTGTGCGCACGCGAGTGCGGATCCTCGACGCCGGTGACCAGGATCTGGGCGCCGGGGAACTGCCGGACGAGATCCGAGATGAAGGGGATGGATCCGCCGATGCCGAGGTCGACGGGATCCTTGCCGTAGCCGTCGCGCATGGCGCCGCGTGCCTCCTCGACTGCCCATCCCGAGGTGTCGACGAGGAAGCCGTCCCCCAGGTCGATCTCGCTGAAGGCGAGCTCCGCCCCGAAGGGCGCATGCGCCCGCAGGTGCGCCTCGAGGGCGGCGTAGGCCTCCGACGCGGCCTGACCCGGCGCGACGCGCGCGCTCACGACCACGGTCACCTCCGGGGACAGCGTGTTCGAGGCGGCGGCCACGGAGGTGAAGTCGATGCCGGTCACGGTGATCGACGGCTTGTTCCAGATGCGGGACAGGATCTCGCCGCCGCCGATCGGAGACGTGCCCTCGGGGAGCCCGGCCTCGGCGCGCAGCGTCGCCTCCGCGTAGTCCGGCGTCGCGGCGTCACGCGAGGCGAGGCCCTCGACCGCCACGGCCCCCGTCTCGTCCCACAGCGTGGCGAGCAGCTTGATCGTGGCGAGCATGGCGTCCGGCACCGCTCCCCCGAACATCCCCGAGTGCGACGCGTGCTCGAGCGTGCGCACCGTGAGGTGGAACTTCGCGTTTCCGCGCAGGGACACCGTGACGGCCGGCGTCTCGGAGTCCCAGTTGCCCGAGTCGGCGACCACGATCACATCGCTGCGCATCGCGTCGGCGTTCTCCGCGAGGAACGAGCCGAAGGAGCGCGAGCCGAACTCCTCCTCGCCCTCCACGAACAGCACCAGGCCCAGTTCCAGATCGTCGCCGAGCACCTCGTGCAGTGCGCGGAGCGAGGCGATGTGCGCCATCACACCGGCCTTGTCGTCGGCCGCGCCGCGGCCGTACAGACGGCCGTCGCGCACGGTGGGCTCGAAGGGCGGCGTCGCCCAGAGCGACTCGTCCCCCGGGGGCTGCACGTCATGGTGCGCGTAGAGCATGACCGTGGGCTTGCCGTTGCGAGCCGCACGCGTCGCGAGGACGGCGGGCTGGCCCTGCTCGTCCGTGTCCGGGATCGGCGCCGTGAGGATGCGGACGTCCTCGAACACGCCGGTGCCCTCGGCGAGAGCCGCGATGCGGCGTGCACTGATCTGGAGCTGCTCCTGGTCGAACGCGGGCCACGCGATGCCCTGCACGCGCACCAGCTCGCCGAGATCGCCGAGCGCGGCCGGGATGCCGCCTTCGGCCGCATCCAGCAAGTGCTGATCCTGTACGTTCTCGAACTCAGTCGGCTCCGAAGTCATGCGGGTAATCTTAGGTCGACCCCCACACGTGATCCGGGCGTTTCCCGACGTCTGCGCGCGAATCGCGATCCGGACGATCAAGAGGTGCAACTGTGAGCAAGACCCCCGCCGTGAACGACGGCGCATCCGAGGGAACCGTGCTGGGCGGCGGGCCGGTCAGCGGCAAGGGCCGCCCCACTCCCAGCCGCGCCGAGCGGGAGGCCGCGCGCAAGCGCCCTCTCGTCGCCGACTCCAAGGAGGCCAAGGCACGCGCCAAGGCCGAGCTGCGCGAGCGACAGGATCGTGCACGGATCGGCATGGCCAACGGCGAGGAGAAGTTCCTTCCTGCCCGCGACAAGGGCCCGCAGAAGCGCTTCGCGCGCGACTACACGGATGCTGGCTGGCACCTCGGCGAGTTCCTCATGCCCGCGATGATCGTCGTGATCATCACCACGGCGATCCCGAGCGAGGCCGTCACCTTCTACGCCTTCGTCGCCCTGTGGGGCTACATCCTCTTCACCGTGGGCGACATGTTCATCCTGTCCACGACGGTCAAGCGGAAGGCCGCTGCGAAGTTCGGCAAGGACAAGCTCGAGCGCGGGCTCGGATGGTACGCCGCGATGCGATCGGTGCAGATGCGCTTTATGCGCCTGCCCAAGCCGCAGGTCAAGCGCGGCCAGCACCCCGCCTGAACGACCCTCGCGCACGAAGGACGCCCCGGCTCTCCTCGGAGATCCGGGGCGTTCTTCGTGAATCGCGCCGTGGCGCCCCGCCGGTGCCCCCGGCTCAGCGGCCGATCTGGGCGCGCACGGCTCGCAGCTTCACCAGGCCGTCGTTGATCTGCTTCGCCCAGAGCGGGCCGAGGTAGAGGAACGCGGTGTAGCCCTGCACGAGCGTGGCCCCGTTGTCGAGGCGCTCCTGCACCTCTTCGGCCGTCTCGACGCCGCCGACCGAGATCACGCAGAAGTCGTCGGGAACGGCGGCGCGCACCGTGCGCAGCACGGCGAGAGAGCGCTCCTTGAGGGGTGCGCCGGACAGCCCGCCGTCGCCCATCTCCTCGACCTTCCCGGCGTCGGTGGCAAGGCCCTCGCGCGAGATCGTGGTGTTGTTCGCGATGATGCCGGCGAGGCCCTCGTCCACCGCCAGCCGCGCGATGGCGGTGATCTCGTCATCCGGAAGATCCGGGGCGATCTTCACGAGCAGCGGAGTGGATCCGGCCGCCTCCTTCACGGCCCGCAGCAGCGGCGCGAGCGTCTCGACCGCCTGCAGACCGCGCAGCCCCGGGGTGTTCGGCGACGACACGTTGACCGCCAGGTAGTCCGACAGCGGGGCGAGCATACGGGCGCTCGTGACGTAGTCGGCCGTCGCATTCTCGACCTCGACCACGCGGCTCTTGCCGATGTTGGCGCCGACGACGGCACCCGAACGACGCAGCTTCGCGAGTCGACGCGCGGCTGCCTCGGCGCCGCGGTTGTTGAAGCCCATGCGGTTGATGACCGCTCGATCGGCCACGAGGCGGAACAGTCGCGGCTTGGGGTTTCCGTCCTGCGGGATCGCCGTGACCGTGCCGATCTCGACGTGGCCGAAGCCCAGCGCCTCGAGTCCCTTCACGCCGACGGCGTTCTTGTCGAAGCCGGCTGCCACGCCGAACGGCGACGGGAACGTGTGGCCGAGGGCCTCGACCGCGAGCTCCGGAGCGGGACGCGCGAAGGCGCGGACGGCCCGTGCGAAGGGCCAGGAGCCCGCGACCCGGATCACGGCCATGCCCAGGTGGTGCGCCGTCTCGGGATCGAACCGCGTGAGGACGTGCGTGAAGAGAAGGGGATACATCCCCTTCAGGGTATCGGTCGGGCCTGAGGCCGACCGACCGCGTCAGTCCTGGTCGTCGTCGCCCGCGGGCGCGCCCGAGAAGTGGGCGCGTGCGTGGTCGGCGCGCAGCTCGGCGATCGACGTCTCGAAGTCCTCAAGCGACTCGAACGCCTGGTACACGCTGGCGTAGCGCAGGTAGGCGACCTCGTCGAGCTCACGGAGCGGGCCGAGGATCGCCAGACCGATCTCGTTCGCATCGATCTGGCTGAGCCCGGTCTGGCGCACGATCTCCTCGACGCGCTGGGCGAGGATCGCCAGATCCGCATCCGTGACCGGACGCCCCTGGCAGGCCTTTCGCACGCCCGAGATCACCTTGTCGCGGGTGAACGGCTCGACGGCGCCCGAACGCTTGATGACGTTGAGGCTGGCGGTCTCGATGGTCGAGAACCGCCCGCCGCACTCGGGGCACTGCCGTCGCCGACGGATGGAGAGTCCGTCATCGCTCGTGCGCGAGTCGATGACGCGGGAGTCGCCGTGGCGGCAGAAGGGGCAGTGCATAAGGCGAGATCCTACGCGTCGAACCGCGCCGTGACGGCCTCGCCGTGCGCCGGCAGCGCCTCGGCCTCCGCAAGGGCCACGATCGCGCTCCTCACGGCGTCCAGGGCTCCGCGGTCGTACTCGATGACCTGCTGCGGACGAAGGAACGTGTGCGACCCGAGGCCCGCGGCGTACCGCGACTGTCCCCCGGTCGGGAGCACGTGGTTGGATCCGGCCAGGTAGTCGCCGAGGCTGACGGGCGTGTACGAGCCGACGAAGACGGCGCCGGCGCTTGTGCAGCGCGCTGCGGAGGCCGTCGCGTCGGCGACGTGGATCTCGAGGTGCTCGGGGGCGTACGCGTTGCTGAAGGCCTCCGCGGCGGCGAGGTCGTCGACGAGGACGATCGCCGACTGCTCTCCCCCCAGAGCGGCGGCCACGCGGTCAGCGTGACGGGTGGCGGTGCTCACGAGCGCGACCTGCGCCGCGACATCCTCGGCCAGGACCTGCGACGGCGTGACGAGAACGGCCGACGCCTGCTCGTCGTGCTCGGCCTGGCTCACCAGGTCGTAGGCGATGAGGCGCGGGTCGGCGGTCTCATCGGCGATGATCAGGATCTCCGTCGCGCCGGCTTCCGAGTCGGTGCCGACGACCCCGGCCACGGCGCGCTTGGCCGCGGCGACGAAGTTGTTGCCCGGGCCGGAGACGACATCGACCGGATCGAGCGCCAATGAGGCGACTCCGTGCGCGAGAGCTCCGATCGCGCCGGCACCGCCCATCGCGTAGACCTCGTCGACGCCGAGCAGCCCTGCGGCGGCGAGGATCGTCGGGTGCACCCGGCCGTTGTGGTCGCGCTGCGGCGGGGAGGCGAGGGCGACGCTCTGCACGCCCGCGACCTGCGCCGGAACGACGTTCATGACCACGCTCGACGGGTAGACCGCCTTGCCCCCGGGCACGTAGACGCCCACGCGGGAAACCGGCTGCCAACGCTGCGTGACGCGCGCGCCGGGACCGAGCTCGGTGGTGCGCGGCTCCGGAACCTGCGCGGCGGACGCAGCCCGGACGCGACGGATCGCCTCCTCGAGCGCTGCGCGCACCTGCGGGTCGAGCGTCGCGACAGCATCGGCGATGTGCTCGGCCGGCACGCGGATCGCGTGATCGATCGCGCCGTCGAATCGCTCGGCCTGCTCGCGCAGGGCCACCTCTCCGCGGACGCGCACGTCGTCGACGATCTCCGCCGCGACATGCAGGGCCGTCGCCCTCGCCTCCGCGGCTCGGGGGACGACGGCGAGCAGTTCCGCGACCTGGAGCGCCCGGCCGCGGAGATCGATGGTGCGCATGACCCTATTCTGGCAGGCGCCCTTCGCCGTGTCGGACGGCGAAGGGTCAGCCCCGCGTGATCCCGGAGACGTTGTGCAGGAAGCCGATGCGTCCGTCATCGTGGCGCACCACGAAGACGCTGCCACGGTCTTCGACGACGAGCGCCCACGCCGTCGGACCGATGCGGAACAGCGGCGAGCCATACGCGTCGACCACATCGCGCTCCTCCGGCGCCAGCGCCCAGAAGGGCTGCTGGACCGCGGCAGGCGCTGCCTGATCGGTCGCCGCTCCCGACTCGGGCTGCGCACCCGAGTGGAGTTCGGGCGACGGAGCGTCGGTCTGCTGCGCGTCGGACTGCCGCTGCGCGTCGGACTGCTGCGCGTCGGACTTCACCGCATCGGACTGCACCGGGATGATCGAGGTCGCGATGTCGCCAGGATCGGTCGATTGCTCGGGAGCGAGGTTCAGCTGCGCGAAGGGATCGGCGGGCTCGGGCTCGGGCTCGGGCTCGGGCTCGGGCTCGGGCTCAGGCTCGACGATCTCGCTCGGGGCGAACTCCGGCTCGTCCGCGGGCACCTCGGCCGTTACCGCAGTGGTCGGCGCCGGCACAACGTCCTCCAGCGGGGCGTCGGACTCGACGGCCGCGGTGTGCTCCACGACCTCGGCAGGGGACTCCGCGGCCTGTCCCGTGCCGGACGGGTCGAATGGCAGCGGGTGCTGCTCGCCGTAGGCGGGGATGGGGGCGCCCGGTGCAGGGAACTGCGGCTGGCCGTAGGCCGGCTGACCGGGTGCGTGCTGACCGTACGGCTGCTGACCGTACGGCGCCTGCCCGTAGGGCTGCTGCCCATACGGCGCCTGGCCATGGGGCTGCTGGCCGTACGGAGCCTGGCCGTAACCGGGCTGACCGAACGGAGCCTGTCCGTAGTGCTGCTGCCCGTGGGGTGCCGGATGCGGGGCCTGCGGGTGCCAGCCCGCTGCGGGTGCCTGCTGCTGCCACGCCTGGGGCTCGGGGCGCGGACGCGCCACGATCTCGCGAGCGTCACGGGCCACGGGGTGCGCGAGCGACTCGGTGCGACCGACGAAGTCGTCCTTGAACGGCGGCACCAACGGCGCGAGCACGGTGAAGAAGACACCGGCGAGGCTCGCGAGCACACCGACCCAGACGACCCAGGTGATGCCGAAGCCGTAGCCGAAGCTGTTGACGAGGTTCTGGATGCCGTACCCGAAGGTGGCCAGCCACTGCACGGCCGCGATCGAGAAGGCGACCGAGGCGAACTGATCGACGGAGAGCGATCCGACTCGCAGACGCGTCGCGCGAGACACGCGGCGGATCAAGATGAGCGCGCCGGCCGCGACCGGCAGGCCGACGCCGAGCACCCAGTACAGGGAATCGCCCCAGATCGTCGCATAGGTGCCGACGTACAGCGAGAAGAAGGAGATGAGCAGGATCAGCGCGGACAGACCCAGCAGGATCACCTCACGCACCGTGAAGGGTCCGACGCCGTGCAATGGCCTCTGCCCGGCGGGCGGGGCGGTGTCTTCGGCCGGTGCCGAAGACGCAGAAGGCTCGGGTGCGGGCGAGGCCGGATGGAAGTCGGTCACGCTGATCCTCTCGGGTGCGGGTGTGGAGCGATCTTATCTTCGGGGCGGAGGCGGCCTTCGGGGCAGTTCAGCCCAGGCCGTGACGCCCGGTGCATCAGCCCAGGCATTGCGGGCCGAGCAGCGACTTGAGGTCGCCGAACAGGTCGGCCGTGATCTGAACGGGCATGGGGATCTCGAACACCTTGGCGCTGCGACCCCTGTGCATCTTGAGGCGCACCTCGGTGTCACCGGCATGGCGACGGAGGGTGTCCGCGAGATCCTGGACGATCTGC
Source organism: Microbacterium stercoris (assembly GCF_017592545.1). Classification (GTDB taxonomy): domain Bacteria; phylum Actinomycetota; class Actinomycetes; order Actinomycetales; family Microbacteriaceae; genus Microbacterium; species Microbacterium stercoris. Next base: position 196,477 of record NZ_JAGFOA010000006.1, on the reverse strand, counting down.
TCCGTGGCGCGCTGCTCCGGGATGACCAGGGTGAGCGGACCCGCCTCGTCGAAGGATCCGACATCGGGGGTGAACGCCGACTGCGCGTGCAGATTGAGACCGTCGTCGCGTCGCGACACGCGACCGCGCACGACCATGATCGCGTCCTGCTGCAGCACGGGCTGGAACTCGGTGTAGGTCTTGCCCATGAACATGGCCGTGACCTCGCCCTCGAAGTCCTCGATCGTGATCATGCCGTAGGGGTTGCCGCTCGATTTGGCGACGCGGTGCTGGGCGCTCGTGACGAGCCCCGCGACAGTGACCTGGTCGCCGTCCTGCAGGTCCTCGGAGGCGAGCAGCGCGCTGATGGTGATCGTGCGATGCTTCGCGAGCGGCACCTCGAGCCCGGCGAGAGGGTGATCGGACACGTAGAGCCCGAGCATCTCGCGCTCGAACGCGAGCTTGTCCTTCTTGGTCCACTCGGGGCGCTCGGGAACCTTCTGCACCGACTGCGGCTCATCCCAGAGACTGTCGAAGTCGAAGCCGATGGCACCGCCGGCGGCGTTTCGCTTGTCGGTCACGGCGACCTCGACCGCGCTCTCGTGGATCTCGATGAGCGCGCGGCGTGTGGATCCAGTCGAGTCGAAGGCCCCCGCTTTGATGAGCGATTCGACGGTGCGCTTGTTCGCGACGTGCAGCGGGACCCGGGCGAGGAAGTCGTGGAACGACGTGTAGGGCCCGTCTGCGCGTCCCGCGATGATGCCGTCGACCACGTTGGAGCCGACGTTGCGCACGGCGCCGAGGCCGAAGCGGATGTCCTCGCCGACGGCCGCGAAGAAGTTGATCGACTCGGAGACGTCCGGCGGCAGCACCTTGATGCCCATACGACGGCACTCGTTGAGATAGAGAGCCATCTTGTCCTTCGAGTCGCCGACGCTGGTGAGCAGCGCAGCCATGTACTCGGCGGGGTAATGCGCCTTCAGATAGGCGGTCCAGTAGGACACCAGGCCGTACGCGGCCGAGTGCGCCTTGTTGAACGCGTAGTCGGAGAAGGGCAGCAGGATGTCCCACAGCGCCTGGATCGCGCCCTCGCCGAAGCCGCGTTCCTTCATGCCGCCGGCGAAGCCCTCGTACTGCTTGTCGAGCTCGGACTTCTTCTTCTTGCCCATCGCGCGACGGAGGATGTCGGCCTGTCCCAGGCTGAACCCTGCGACCTTCTGCGCGATCGCCATCACCTGCTCCTGATAGATGATCAGGCCGTAGCTGGTGTCGAGGATGTCGCGCAGCGGCTCCTCGAGCTCGGGATGGATCGGCGTGATGGGCTGCAGGCCGTTCTTGCGAAGGGCGTAGTTGGTGTGCGAGTTCGCGCCCATGGGGCCGGGTCGGTACAGCGCGATGACGGCCGAGATGTCCTCGAAGTTGTCGGGCTTCATCAGGCGCAGCAGAGATCGCATCGGCCCGCCATCGAGCTGGAACACACCCAGGGTGTCACCGCGCGAGAGCAGGTCGTAGGCGGCGCGGTCGTCGAGGGCGAGGTGCTCGAGGTCGAGTTCCTCACCCCGGTTCATACGGATGTTGTCCAGCGCATCCGAGATGATCGTCAGGTTGCGCAGGCCCAGGAAGTCCATCTTGATGAGACCGAGGGACTCGCAGGCCGGGTAGTCGAACTGCGTGACGATCTGGCCGTCCTGCTCGCGGCGCATGATGGGGATGATGTCGAGCAGCGGCTCGCTCGACATGATGACGCCCGCGGCGTGCACGCCCCACTGGCGCTTCAGACCCTCGAGGCCCACGGCGCGGTCATAGACCGTCTTGGCCTCAGGGTCGGTCTCGATGAGCGTGCGGAACTCGCTCGCCTCCTTGTACCGCGGGTGCTCGGGATTGAACATGCCGTCGAGCGGCATGTCCTTGCCCATCACCGCAGGCGGCATCGCCTTGGTGAGGCGGTCGCCCATCGAGAACGGGAAGCCGAGCACACGGCCCGCGTCCTTGAGGGCCTGCTTCGACTTGATGGTGCCGTACGTGACGATCTGCGCCACGCGCTCGGACCCGTACTTGCGCGTCACGTACTCGATCACCTCGCCGCGTCGACGATCGTCGAAGTCGACGTCGAAGTCGGGCATGGAGACGCGGTCGGGGTTGAGGAAGCGCTCGAAGATGAGGCCGTGCTCGAGCGGGTCGAGGTCGGTGATCTTCATCGCGTACGCGACCATGGAGCCGGCGCCGGAGCCGCGGCCCGGCCCGACGCGGATGCCGTTGTCCTTGGCCCAGTTGATGAAGTCGGCGACCACGAGGAAGTAGCCCGGGAAGCCCATCTGCAGGATGATCCCGGTCTCGTACTCCGCCTGCTTGCGCACCTTGTCGGGGATGCCGTTCGGATACCGGTAGTGCAGGCCCGCCTCGACCTCCTTGACCAGCCAGCTGTCCTCCGTCTCGCCCTCGGGTACGGGGAACCGCGGCATGTAGTTGGCCGAGGTGTTGAACTCGACCTCGCAGCGCTCGGCGATGAGGAGGGTGTTGTCGCACGCCTCGGGGTTGTCGCGGAACAGATGCCGCATCTCTGCGGCCGACTTCACGTAGTAGCCGTCGCCGTCGAACTTGAAGCGGTTGGGGTCGTCGAGCGTGGAGCCGGACTGCACGCACAGGAGCGCGGCGTGCGCGTCGGCCTCGTGCTGGTGTGTGTAGTGCGAGTCGTTCGTGGCCACGAGCGGGATGCCGAGGTCTTTCGAGATCGCGAGCAGGTCGGTGATGACCCGCCGTTCGATCGACAGGCCGTGATCCATCAGCTCGGCGAAGTAGTTCTCCTTGCCGAAGATGTCCTGGAACTCCGCGGCCGCCTGGCGTGCCTCCTTGTACTGCCCGAGGCGCAGACGCGTCTGGATCTCGCCCGAGGGGCAGCCGGTCGTCGCGATGAGGCCCTTGCCGTAGGTCTGCAGCAGCTCGCGGTCCATACGCGGCTTGAAGTAGTAGCCCTCCATGCTCGACAGCGAGCTGAGGCGGAAGAGGTTGTGCATGCCCTCGGTCGTCTGCGACCACATGGTCATGTGCGTGTAAGCGCCCGAGCCGGAGACGTCATCCGACTTCTGGTCGGCCGTTCCCCACTGGATGCGCGACTTGTCGCTACGGTGCGTGCCCGGGGTCACATAGGCCTCGAGCCCGATGATCGGCTTGACCCCCGACGCCTGCGCCGCCTTGTAGAACTCGAAGGCCGCGAACGTGTTGCCGTGGTCGGTGACCGCGATCGCCGGCATGCCGTACTCGGCCGCCGCCTGCGTCATGGCGCCGATCTTCGCGGCGCCGTCGAGCATCGAGTACTCGCTGTGCACATGCAGATGGACGAAAGAGTCGGATGCCATGGATCGAGTCTACGGAGGGCCACCGACAGCGGCGCCTCCCCCGCGATGCGCCCGGGCGCGTCCCCGGGCCGCCGTGATCAGTCGGTCGGCGCGACGCGATGGTCGATGCGGGCTGTCAGGCCATCGAGGCGCGCGATCGCGTCGTCGAGGCCGGCAACGGCGGCCCAGAGATCCGGATGCAGCGCCCGCACCTCCGCCAGGGAGAGCCCCACGGAACGCAGCAGCCCGAGGTCGCTGCTGAGGTTCGCGCGTGCGCCCGACATCGCCGCGCGAAGGGCCGCGGCGGCGACCGCGACATCGGCCACGAGGGCGGCATCGGCGCCCGCGGCGAGATGCTCGAGGTCGGGAACCGCCCCGCGGGCGTGCTCGCCGAGACGCGCGGACGATCGAGCCGCCTCGAGCGACGCCTCTCGGATCGCCTCCGGTCGTCCCTCGTCGTCCCGGCGCATGGCCGCCCCGAGTGCGGCCGAGACGGCCGCATCCGCATCCGCGGCCTCCAGCGCGGCGCCGCGGAGGGCGTCCGCGCGGTCGAGCGCCGCGGCGTCGTCCGCGTACCGGGCGACCATCGACATCAGCGCCGCCGCGATCGCGAGCGTCACGCCCGCCGCCGATCCCCCTCCGGGATCTCCGCCCGCGCCCGCAAGGGCTTCGGTCCATCGCCCGATGGTCGTGTCGCGTGTCGTCCTGCCGTCGGCCATGCGCTCATCCTCTCGATGTCCCCCGGGTGGCGCGCAGGGGTTGACAGGCTCAGCGCAGCTCGCGTCGCATCACCACTCGGGGGAATCCTCCCGAGACCGACGCGGTCTCGGCGACCATCGTGAAGCCCGCGCGCTCGAACTGCGAGCGGAAGCCGACGAATGCCATCGTCTGATCGACCTTTGCCCCGCGGTTGTCGACGGGATAACCCTCGATCGCGGGGGCGCCGCGGTCGCGCGCGAAGGCCACCGCCCCCTCGAGCAGCCGGTCGAGGATGCCCTGCTTGCGATGACCGGGTCGCACGCGGAAGCACCACACGCTCCACACGTCGAGGTCGTCGACCCGCGGCACCTTGCGGCTTCGTGCGTACTGCGTCTCGGAGCGCGGTGCGACGCCCGCCCATCCGACCGGCTCGAGGCCGTCGTAGGCGAGCACTCCTGGTGGGATGTCCGATGCGCACATCGCCCTCACGAACTCCGCCCGTTCCGGTCCCTTGAGCGAGGAGTTGACACTGCCCGGCACACGATGGCTCAGGCACCAGCACACGTTCGAATCCGGATTCTTCGGCCCCACGAGCGTGCGCACGCCCTCGAAGTCGGTCGCCGGACGCACCTCGATGCTCATGGGGTCAGCGTGCCACCGGCCACCGACATCCGCGAGGTCACTCCCCGCGCAGCACCGCCAGCGCGTGGGCGAGGTCGGCAGGGTACTCCGACCTGAACGTGACGCGATCACCCGTGGCGGGGTGCGCGAACGAGAGCTCGTGCGCATGCAGCCACTGCCGCGTGAGACCGAGGCGGGCCGACATCGTCGGGTCGGCGCCGTAGAGCGGATCGCCCACGCACGGATGCCGGTGAGCGGCCATGTGGACGCGGATCTGGTGGGTGCGGCCCGTCTCGAGGTGGATCTCCAGCAGCGAGGCGCCGGGGAATGCCTCGATGGTCTCGTAGTGCGTGACGGAGTCCTTCCCCTCGGGGGTCACCGCGAACTTCCAGGAGTGGCTGTGGTGACGTCCGATGGGCGCGTCGATCGTTCCGGACAGCGGATCCGGATGACCCTGCACGACCGCGTGGTAGATCTTCTCCACGGTGCGCTCCTTGAAGGCGCGCTTGAGCACCGTGTACGCGTGCTCGGTCTTGGCGACGACCATCAGGCCGCTCGTGCCGACGTCGAGGCGATGCACGATGCCCTGCCGCTCGGCGGCACCCGTGGTGGCGACCCGGACGCCCGCGCCGGCCAGGGCGCCGAGCACGGTCGGCCCTTCCCAGCCGAGCGAGGGATGCGCCGCGACGCCGACCGGCTTGTCCACCACGACGATGTGGTCGTCCTGGTACACGATGCCGAGGTCCGGGACGTCCACGGGAACGATCCGGGGCTCCTCCTTCGGTCTCCACGACACATCCAGCCAGGCTCCCCCGACGAGGCGGTCGGACTTCCCCAGGGTGACGCCATCGAGCTCGACGCCCCCCGCCTCGGCGACCTCGGCCGCGAACGTGCGCGAGAACCCGAGCATCTTGGCGAGCGCGGCGTCCACCCGGACGCCGTCCATCCCGTCCGGAACGGGCATACGACGAAACTCCATCAGTCCTCCAGCGAGGCTTCGGGCTCGTCGACCGGGGCGGCGCTCTTCGCGCGACCGGACCCGTCCAGCGGCACGCCGAACAGGACCAGTGCGGCGACCGCGATCATGCTGCAGACGATGAAGATGTCGGCGACGTTGTAGATGGCGGGCATCATCCAGGGCGTCGAGATGAAGTCGACGACGTGGCCGACGGCGAAGCCGGGTTCGCGGAACAGCCGATCACCGAGGTTTCCCAGGACGCCGCCGAGCAGCAGTCCGAGCACCACGCTCCAGACACGCGAGCGCACGCGGGTGATGCCGGTGTAGACGATGGCGACGGCGACGACGCCGAGGGCGATGCTGAAGAGCCAGGTGACGCCCTCGCCGATCGAGAAGGCGGCGCCCGGATTCTTCACCAGGTACCACTGGAGGAACTCACCCAGCACCGGGACCGGGGTCTGCAGCGGCAGCGAGGTGAGAGCGACGTGCTTGGCGAACTGGTCGGCGGCCAGCACCAGGACCGCGAGGATCGCGATCGTGATGCTGGCCGCCGCCGTACGCAGGGGTGCGCGGTCCGTCAAAACCGGCTCAGAGGCCGATCGCCGAGACCGGCGTTTCGCCCGAGTTCGAACCCGTGGCGTCGAGATCCTTCAGCTTGCCCTCGAAGTAGCTGCGCAGCTGTGAGCGGTAGTCGCGCTCGAACTGGCGCAGCTCCGTGATGCGGCCCTCGAGCGTCGTGCGCTCGCGCTCGTACTTCTCGGTGAGCTCGCGCTGCTTCGTCTCGGCCTCGGCCTTGATGCGGTCCGACTCGGCCTTGGCCTCGTCGACCAGCTGCTCGGCGAGCTGCTTGCCCTCGGCGACGTGCTCGTCGTGCAGACGCTGCGCGCGCTCGATGATGCTGGCGGCGCTGGTGGCCGTGGCGGAGAAGTCCGCGGCAGGAGCGGCCGGAGCCTGCTCCACCTGGGGCTCGGGCTCGACGACCGGCTCGGGCTCGGCCGGAACAGGCGCCTCGGCGGTGGGAGCGGCGGCCTCGGCGGGCGCGAGCTCGCCGGACTCGTACTTGGCGAGCTTGGCCTTCAGCTCGTTGTTCTCCTCGATCGTCTTGCGCCACTCGACGACGATCTCGTCCAGGAAGTCATCGACCTCATCCGGGTCGAAGCCCTCCTTGAACCGGACGTGCTGGAACTGCTTGGTGACGACGTCATCCGGCGTCAATGCCATGAGTGGCTCCTATCCGTGGGTGTCTGTGGCCTTGGGATGGACCCCCGGGCACTTCTCCGTTTGCAAGCATAACCGCCGCGGCATTCGGCGCGAACGGAAGGGTCACGCCATGAAGGCGCGTGTCACCTGCAGCAGCACGAAGCAGATCAGCATCGTGAGCGCGAAGGCGAAGTCGATCGCGATGCCGCCGAAGCGCAACGGCGGGATGAACCGGCGCAGGAAGCGGATCGGCGGATCCGTGACCGTGTAGGTCACCTCTGCCACCACGAGCAGCGCGCCCTTGGGGCGCCACTCGCGATTGAACATCGGGATGTACTCGAGCACCAGCCTCGCGAACAGCACGAGGATGTAGAGCAGGACGACGAGGTTGAGAATCGACGCGATCAGGCCGACGACGGAGCCCACGACGAGCGAAGGGCGGCCGTCAGGCCTGGGCGAAGGGGGCCGCGTCGGGGTCCGCGTGCGCGATTCCCCCGTCACCCGAGACCGCGATGTTCTCCGGCGAGAGCAGGAAGACCTTGCTCGTCACACGCTCGATCCGGCCGTAGAGGCCCAGCGAGAGACCGCTCGCGAAGTCGATGAGGCGACGCGCGTCGGCGTCGCTCATCTGCGAGAGGTTGATGATCACGGGGATGCCGTCACGGAAGTGCTCGGCGATCGCCTGGGCGTCGCGATACTGCTTCGGGTGGACGGTGACGATCTCGTTCACGGCACCTGCTGCGGGCTGGCGGACGACGGCCGGGCGGCGCAGCGGCGTGATCGGAGCAGGCTTGACGTCGTCGTGCTGCAGCTCCTCCCGGTGCGACTCACGCGGGGCGCGCTGAGGCTCCTGCGCATCGTCGTACTCCTCCTCGTCGGCAAGGCCGAGGTAGACCATCGTCTTCTTGAGCGGGTTCGCCATGGCGTCCTCCGTAGTCTGCTCGTCTGGTTCGAGGCTACGCCCGGGGCGGGCGCGGTCCCGTGATTGCGGAACCGATCCGCAGGTGTGTCGCGCCATGGGCGATCGCCTCGGCGAAATCAGCGGTCATGCCGGCGGAGATCCAGTCCGCTTCGGGCACGACGGAGCGCACGCGGGCAGCACAACCCGCGAGACGCTCGAAGGCGGCGGCGGGTTCCTCATCGAGAGGTGCGACCGCCATGACCCCGCGCAGTCGCAGGGTCGATGCGGTGGCGATGCGCTCCGCGAGGGCTTCGACTCCAGCGGGATCGACTCCCCCGCGCGCCGGGTCCGCCGTGAGGTTGATCTGCATCAGGACGTCCAGGACCGGATCCGTCGGCTCCGCCGCGGCGTCGAGCGCGTCCACGAGGCGCTCGCGATCCACCGAGTGGACGACGTGCGCGGCGCGGCGGATCTGCCGAGCCTTGTTCGTCTGCGCCTGCCCGATGAAGTGCCAGGTGAGATCCGTGAGGTCCGCGGTCTCCGCCGCCTTGGAGCTCAGCTCCTGCTGGCGGTTCTCCCCGAGCTCACGCACGCCCAGGTCATGGAGTTCGCGCACCAGGGAGGCGGGGTGGAACTTCGTGACGACGATGCGCGTCAGCTCTCCCACATCTCGCCCCACGGCACGCGCGGCCTCGCCGATGCGGGAGTCCACATCGGCGAGGCGCTGCGCGAGATCCGTCACCGGATCACTTCAGGAAGTCGGGGATGTCGAGGTCGTCGTCGCCGAACGCGGAGTCGAAACCGGAGTCGGGCAGCACCGGCACCTGCGCCGCCACGGCGACGGGCTCGCGCTCAGCCGGTGCCGCTGCCTCCGTGGGGGCAGGCGCCGACGCCGCGACGTTCGAGGCCGCGGGGGCGGACGAGCGGGTCGCGACGTGGGACGGGATCTCGATGCGCTGCTGCGGCTCTCCCCCGTCGAAGCCCGCCGCGATGACCGTCACACGCACCTCGTCGCCGAGGGTGTCGTCGATGACCGTGCCGAAGATGATGTTGGCCTCGGGGTGCGCGGCCTCCTTGACCAGCTGCGCGGCGTCATTGATCTCGAAGATGCCGAGGTTCGATCCACCCTGGATCGACAGGAGGACACCGTGCGCGCCCTCGATCGAGGCCTCCAGCAGCGGCGACTCGACGGCGAGCTCCGCGGCCTTGATGGCACGATCGGCGCCGCGCGCCGATCCGATGCCCATCAGGGCCGACCCCGCGCCCTGCATCACGGACTTCACGTCGGCGAAGTCGAGGTTGATGAGTCCGGGGGTGGTGATGAGATCGGTGATGCCCTGGACACCGGCGAGGAGCACCTGGTCGGCCGTGGCGAAGGCCTCGACCATGGAGATGCCGCGGTCGCTGATCTCGAGGAGGCGGTCGTTCGGCACCACGATGAGGGTGTCGACCTCTTCCTTGAGGGCTGCGACGCCCATCTCGGCCTGGTTCTGGCGGCGACGGCCCTCGAAGGAGAAGGGCTTGGTGACCACGCCGATGGTGAGGGCGCCGATCGACTTGGCGATGCGCGCCACAACCGGAGCTCCGCCCGTGCCGGTGCCGCCGCCCTCGCCCGCGGTGACGAAGACCATGTCGGCGCCCGCGAGGGCCTGCTCGATCTCCTCGGCGTGATCCTCTGCGGCGCGTCGCCCGACCTCGGGATCGGCACCGGCGCCGAGACCGCGAGTGAGCTCGCGGCCCACGTCGAGCTTGACGTCGGCGTCGCTCATCAGCAGCGCCTGCGCGTCGGTGTTGACGGCGATGAACTCGACCCCACGGAGGCCGAGCTCGATCATGCGGTTGACGGCGTTCACGCCACCGCCGCCGACGCCGACGACCTTGATCACGGCGAGGTAGTTCTGGTTCTGGCTCATGCCGGCCTCCGATGCTTGCGAACCTTCGGGTGTCATCCCCGGTCCCTCAACCTTCATGCTCAACATGAGGGTTAAAGTATTGCCCGGTATGCATTTCCTTCACTGAAGGTAAGCGCGCAACGGCACCACGCCCGGATTGGGCGCGGGCGTGTCGCCGGATCGGGCGCGTCAGAGCCTGAACAGGTCAGCGCACGATGACGGAGCGCGGCGAGGACACGTCGTAGTACCCGTATCCGTCGGGGGCCGCCAGGAATGCCCGGGTCTTGGCCGAGGAGTTCTCGGCGCTCCCCCACAGCACCTCGGTGCCGTCGCCGAGGATGAGCGTGACGTCGTCGGGCGTGGTGGCGCGGACCAATCCGACGAGGCCGTGCACCTCGGAGGAGAGAGAGCGCAGCACTTGTCCCGCCGCGGCGAAGGCCGGCGAGGTGAGTCCGCCCGCGGCGTCGATCTGCGGCAGGCCCGCGGGCTTGTCGCCCGCAGTCGACAGCACAACGCCCGCCGCGTCGACGACGGTGAAGCCGGCATCGGATGCGACCACGCCGATCGGCGTGCGTTCGACGATCCGCAGCAGCAGATCATGCGGCGGGCGGGCCTCGAGGGCATAGGTCTCGATCAGAGGGAAGCCCACGAGAGCGGCCTTGATCTCGCTCTGGTCGACGAGCGGCAGCGGGCGGCCCATCTGTCCGGCGAGCGCCTGCTGCAGGGCGTTCTGGTCCAGCGTCACCGTGCCTTCGATGGCGATCCGCTCGACGGCGAACAGCGGGCTGTAGGCCGCGCCGACGCTGCCCGCGATCAGCAGGACGATCGAAGAGAGGGAGATGACCCAGGTCATGCGACGCCGGCGCGATCGCGCCGTGAATCGCCGGATCTCCGCCCGCAGCGCCCGCCGACGCGCGCGCGATGCCCGCCACACGTCCTTCCAGCCGGCCGCCCGCTCCCCCGTTGCGATCGCGATCTGCTCGGCGGAGACCACCGGCTCGTCGGCCGCGGCCGATTCATCGGCGTCATCCGGGCGGCGGAAGGGCAGCAGCGAGGCGCGGCGGCGCGGCTCCTCAGGGAGCGGCGCGAGCCCCTCGGGGTCCGCGAGCGGGCTCGCGGCCGGCCGCTCCTGCGGAGCGGGAAGCGCGCCGGGTCGCCGCATCAGGCCTGGTGCTCGCCTTCGCGCAGGGCCTCGAGCACCTGCGGGATGATCTGGTACACGTTGCCGCAGCCGAGCGTGATGATGTAGTCGCCCTCACGCGCGACCGAGGCCGTGTAGTCGGCGGCCTCCTGCCAGTCGGCGACGAAGTGCACGCGGTCGGCGTCGTCGAAGGCACCGCTCACGAGCTCACCCGTGACACCCGGGATCGGATCCTCGCGAGCGCCGTAGACGTCAAGCACGATCGTGTGATCGGCCAGCTGCTCGAGCACGTGCGCGAACTCTCCAGCCATCAGCTGGGTGCGCGAGTAGGTGTGCGGCTGGTGCAGGGCGATGATGCGTCCCCCGCCCACAACCGTGCGCGCGGCGGACAGCGCCGCGGCGACCTCGGTCGGGTGGTGGGCGTAGTCGTCATAGACGCGCACGCCTCGTTCGGTGCCGTGAAGCTCGAAGCGGCGGACCGTGCCCGAGAAGCCTGCGGTGACGGCCTCCAGGGCCGGCGCCAGCTCGTATCCGAGCGAGACGAGCACGGCGACGGCGCCGGCGGCGTTGATCGCGTTGTGCTCTCCCGGCACGGCGAGGCGGCCCGAGACCGACTCGCCGTCGCGGGTCAGCGTGAACGCGACCGGTCCCTCGGTGACGATGTCGGTGATCCGGACGTCTGCGTGCTCGGCCTTGCCGAAGGTGACGACGTTCGGGTGGCTGAGTCCCGCGGTGACGCGTCGCGCGCCCTCGTCGTCGGACGAGATGACCACGGCTTCACTCGCGGCGTCCGCGAAGCGCACGAACGCTGCGTCGAAGGCGTCGTGCGAGCCGTAGTGGTCGAGGTGGTCGGCGTCGACGTTCGTGATGAGCACGATCGACGTGTCGTAGAGCAGGAACGAACCGTCGGACTCGTCGGCCTCGATCACGAACAGCGGATCCTCTCCGCTGCCGCTCGAGACGCCGAGGCCGGCGATCACGCCGCCGTTGACGAAGCTCGGGTCGGCACCGAGTCCGCGCAGACCGGTGACGACCATACCCGTCGACGTGGTCTTGCCGTGCGCGCCGGCGACCGCGACGAGACGCTTGCCGCCGATGAGCCAGTGCAGCGCCTGCGAGCGGTGGATGATCGGCAGGCCCCGCTCCTTCGCGAGAAGGTACTCCGGGTTCTCGGGCCAGATCGCGCCGGTGAAGATCACGGTGTCTGCCTCGCCGAGGTTCTCGGCCGCGTGGCCCACGTGCACAGTGGCCCCCAGCGCCTCGAGCTCGCGCAGGCTGACGCTGTCGGAGCGATCCGATCCGGAGACCTTCACCCCCGCCTTCAGGAACATTCGGGCGAGGCCGGACATGCCCGATCCGCCGATGCCGATGAAGTGCGCGGCGCCGATGTGGGACGGGATCGGGGTGCTGAGGTCAGGTCTGATCATGGCCCTGCAAGTCTAGGCGGGGCGTCCGACACCGGCTCCCCGGCACGCGGTCAGCGCGCCAGCGCGCGGTCGATCATCGCGATGACGTTCTCGGTGCCTCGGCGCTCGCCGACCTCGTCGGCAGCGGCGGCCATCGCGGCGAGCCGTTCCCCGTCGCGGAGCAGGGGCAGGATGTCGGACCGGACGCGGTCGGCGCTGAACTCCGCGTCCTCGATCAGGATCGCAGCCCCCGCCTCGAGCGACGACGCCGCGTTGAGGCGCTGCTCGCCGTTGCCGACCGCGTAGGGCACGTACACGGCGGGGATGCCGAGCGCCGCGACCTCGCTGACCGTCGACGATCCGGCGCGGCACACCATCAGGTCCGCGAGAGCGAAGGCGAGATCCATCCGGTCGATGTACCGCACCATCGCGTAGCCCGGCGCCTCGGGATCGGCCAGCTCGGAGCGCTCGCCCGTGGCATGGAGCAGCTGCCAGCCGGCTGCGATCACGTCCTGCCACGATCCGGCGAAGGCCTCGTTGAGGCGACGCGCACCGAGCGATCCGCCGATCGTGACGAGCGTCTTCTTCTCCGGGTCGAGCCCGAAGTGGGCCGCCGCCTCGGCGCGCAGGGCCGCGCGATCGAGCTCGACGATCTCGCGACGCAGGGGCATCCCGACCACCTCGGCGTTGCGGATGGGCGTACCCGCGAACGTCACGCCGACACCGGCGGCGCTGCGAGCACCGAGCGCGTTCGCGAGCCCCGGGCGCGCGTTCGCCTCGTGCACGATGGAGGGGATGCCCTCGCGCTTCGCCGCGACGTAGGCCGGCGTGGATGCGTACCCGCCGAAGCCCACCACCACGTCGACCTGTCGGTCGCGGAGGTAGCCGCGCACGCGCTTCACCGCGCGGACGAACGCCGCGGGGAACCGCAGCGCGGCCGCGTTCGGGCGACGCGGGAAGGGCACCTTCTCGACGATGAGCAACTCGTAGCCGCGCTCGGGCACGAGGCGAGACTCGAGCCCCTCCGCCGTGCCGAGCACCAGCACCTCGGCATCGGGGTCGCGGCGGCGCAGGCCGTCGGCGACCGCGAGCAGGGGATTCACGTGCCCGGCGGTGCCTCCGCCGGCGAGAAGGTAGGTCGTCACTTCTTCAGTCTCGCAGGGCGACCTGCGGGCGCCGTCTCCGCGGCGCGCCCCGGGCGCGCCCTCGCGACGGCGTTCTGTGCACGCACGGTCGCCGGATCCGGCAGCGTGCGGCAGAACGCGAGCAGGACGCCGCAGCCCGTGAGCACCGCGACCAGCGACGACCCACCAGAGGACATAAACGGAAGCGGCACACCGAGCACCGGGAACACCCGCAGCACCACGCCGATGTTGATGAGCGCCTGGCCGAGGATCCAGACCGTGATCCCGCCAGCCGCGATCCGCACGAAGGGATCCTCGCTGTTGCGGACGATGCGGAACGCACCGACGGCGAAGGTCGCGAACAGCACCAGCACGACGATGCAGCCGATGAGGCCGAGCTCCTCGCCGACGATGGAGAAGATGTAGTCGTCGGCCGCCGCGGGCAGCCAGTTGTACTTCTCGATCGAGTTTCCGAGCCCCCGGCCGAAGATCCCCCCGCCCGCGAGGCCCCAGATGCCGTGCAGCGGCTGGTAGCAGTCGTCGAGGTAGTCGCAGTTCTCGTCCATGAAGCTGAAGATGCGCTTCATGCGGTTGGAGCTGGTGAGGGCGAGAACGACGACCCCGACCACGCCGAGGATCACCGGAATGGCGAAGATGCGCAGCTTCACCCCGGAGAAGAACAGGCACGCCAGCACGATGAGCACCAGCACCATCGAGGTGCCGAGGTCCTTGCCCGCGAGCACGGTGCCGATCGCGAGGAGCGCCACGGGCACGAGCGGGATGTACACGTGCTGCCACTTGGTGAGCAGGTTGCGCTTGCGGTACAGGATCATCGCGACCCACAGGGCGAGCGCGAGCTTGATCAGCTCCGACGGCTGGAGGGAGAGGGTGGCGATCTCGATCCAGTTGCGGTTTCCACCGCGCTCGATGCCGAGAGGCGTGAACACGAGCAGCTGCACGGCGACCGCGACTCCGAGGGCGATCCACCCGATCCTGCGGAAGAACGTGACCGGCAGCCGGCTCACCACGAACATCGACGAGACACCCAAAAGGGCGAACAGCCCCTGACGCAGACCGTCGCTGTAGGGGCTGAGACCATGACCGAGCGCGGTCGCCATGGTCGCCGAGATGACCATCACCACGCCGAAGCCCGTCAGCAGCAGCGCGGAGGAGACGATCAGGAGGAACTCCAGCGGAACCGTCGAGTAGACCCGTCCGAGGGTGACCCGTGCGGTCAGGGCGCCGGAGCGCTTCGTCGTCCCGCCCGAGCCCGTGGGGCCATCGGCCGGCTGGTCAGAGTCCCTCGGGGGCCGCGTCGTCGTTGTGCTCACGCTCTGCTCCCCCATCGATCCGTGCGCGAACCGCGGCGGCGAACTTCGCACCGCGGTCGTCATATCCGGTGAACTGGTCGAACGAGGCGGCGGCCGGTGCCAGCAGCACCACGTCGCCGTCCTGCGCGACCGAGGCCGCAAGTGCGACGGCCCGGTCCATGACCGTCCCAGTCTCCGCGTGGTCGACCTCGAACACCGGGACCTCCGGGGCGTGTCGCGCGAACGCCGCGACCACCGCGGCGCGCTCGACGCCGAGCACGATCGCCGCGCGCGAACCGGGCCCTCGCAGGGCGACCAGGTCGGAGATGTCGACGCCCTTGAGCTGCCCGCCCACGACCCAGACGGCGCCCGGGTACGCGGCCAGCGACGACGCGGCCGCGTGGGGGTTGGTGGCCTTGGAGTCATCCACCCAGGTCACACCCTGCGCGACGGCGACGACCTCGATGCGGTGCGGATCGAGACGGAAGCGCTCGAGCGCCGACCGGATCGCCGCCGGCTCGACGCCCAGCGAACGCGCGAGAGCCGCGGCCGCGAGGGCGTTGGCCACGATGTGCGGGGCGCCCAGGCCGGCCTCCGCGAGGGCCTGCACCGTGGTGAGCTCGAGGGCCGACGTGCGGCGCTCTTCGAGGAAGGCGCGATCGACGAGGATGCCGTCGACGATGCCCAGGTCGCTCGGTCCGGGCGTTCCGAGATCGAAGCCGATCGCGCGGGCGCCCTCGACGACGTCTGCGTCTTCGACCATGCCGCGGGTGGCGGCGTCGGCCTTGTTGTAGACGCAGGCGTTCTGCACGTGGCGATAGACGACCGCCTTCGCGTCGCGATAGGCGTCGAAGGATCCGTGCCAGATGAGGTGATCGTCTGCGAGGTTGAGGCACACGGCCGACCACGGCGAGGGCGATCCGGGGCCGTCGTTCAGACCCAGGTACCAGAGCTGGTGGCTGGAGAGCTCGACCACGAGCACGTCGAACCCCGCGGGGTCGCGCACGGCGTCGAGGATCGGGACGCCGATGTTGCCGCACGGCGCCGCCCGCAGACCGCCCTCGACGAGCATCGTGGCCGTGAGGCGGGTCGTGGTGGTCTTGCCGTTCGTTCCCGTGATGAGCACCCAGTCGGCCGGTGTGCCGTCGGCGCGCACGACCTTGTCGCGCACGCGCCACGCGAGCTCGATGTCTCCCCACAGCGGAACCGCGTTGTCGCGTGCCCACGCGACGACGGGATGCGTCGGCGGGAAGCCGGGCGACGCGACGACGACCTCGGGCGCGAACGCCAACAGCTCATCCGGCACCGAGGCCAGCGACCCCTCCCAGAGGCGGGCGCCGATGACGGGGAGCAGGCGCGCGTACTCCTCCGTCGCGGTCTCGGTCACCACGAGCACGTCAGCACCCAGTTCGGCGAGGGTATCGGCCACGGAGAAGCCGGTGGAGGCGAGGCCCAACACCGCCACGCGCAGACCCTTCCAGTCGGCATTCCAGCTGACGAGCGAGTCGAGGCGGACGGGGGAAGAGGTCACAGGGGACTCCTCGGTCATGTGCGGCTGAGCCACTCGACGTAGAACAGGCCGATGCCGCTGACGGACAGCAGGCCCGCGATGATCCAGAAGCGCGCGACGATGGTCACTTCGGCCCATCCGCGCATCTCGAAGTGATGATGCAGGGGGCTCATGAGGAACAGGCGCTTGCCGCGCGTGGCCTTGAAGTAGAGACGCTGCAGGATGACCGAGGCGGACGACAGCACGAAGAGGCCGGCGATCAGGATGCCCAGCAGCTCGGTGCGGGTGAGCACCGCCATCGCGGTCACAACGCCGCCGATCGCCATGGATCCGACGTCTCCCATGAACACGTGAGCCTTCGGGGCGTTCCACCAGAGGAAGCCGACCAGGCCTCCGACCAGTGCTGCGGACACGATCGCGAGGTCGAGCGGGTCGCGGGTGTTGTAGCAGGCCTGCTCGAGCCCCGGCTCGACGACCAGGCGCATGCAGCTCTGGTTGAACTGCCAGAAGGCGATGAGGCTGTAGGCGCCGACCACGAACACCCCGGCTCCGGCGGCGAGGCCGTCGAGCCCGTCGGTGAGGTTGACCGAGTTGGAGAAGCCGGTGCCGAGCAGCGCCAGCCAGGCCATGTACAGCAGCCAGCCGAGCACGGGACCGAGCGCGAACAGCGACAGCACGGGGATGTCGCGGAAGAGCGAGATGAAATGCGTGCCGGGCGTCTGGCCGTAGTCGTTCGGGAAGTTCAGGGCGACGATGCCGAAGGGGATGATCGCGAGCACCTGGCCGACGATCTTCCGCCAGCCGCTCAGGCCGTCGGAGTGGTCGTGCTTGACCTTGAGGTAGTCGTCGATGAATCCGACCGCGCCGAACGCGAGCATCATCCAGATCACAAGCAGCCCGGAGGGCGTCGGGGTGTTGCCACCCGCCCAGCAGCCGACGAGATAGCCGAGCACCGTGCCGGCGATGAAGATCGTGCCGCCCATGGTCGGTGTGCCGCGCTTGATCTCGTGATCGGGGGCGAGCACGTTCGCGCTCGCGACGCGGATGGGCTGCGCCCAGCCCCACCGCTTGAAGAGGCGGAGGAAGACCGGAGTCAGGAAAAGCGCGAAGGCCAGCGAGATCGCTGCCGCCGTCAGGAGAGATCTCACGAGAACGATTCTCCCAGACGATCCCCGAGGAACCGCAGTCCCGCGGCATTGGACGATTTCACGAGCACCGAGTCGCCCGGTCGCAGTTCGCCCGTCAGGTACTCGAATGCGGCATCGGCGTCCTCGAAGAACACGGCCTCGTCATTCCAGGATCCCTCCGCGATCGCCGCGAGGTAGAGGGCGCGGGCCTCCGAGCCGACCACGACGATGCGCGGAATGCGCAGACGCACGGCGAGCAGACCGATCTTCTGGTGCTCCTCGACGGCCTGCTCCCCCAGTTCGCTCATCGCGCCGAGCACCGCGACCATGCGCTCATCCGGTCCTGTGATCTGGGCGAGGGTGCGCAGTGCGGCCGCGACCGCATCCGGGCTGGCGTTGTACGCGTCGTTGATGATGCGGATCGGCGATTCGGTGAGCACCTGCATCCGCCAGCGCTCCGCGAGCTGCATGCTCTCCAGGCGCCGCACCGCGACTTCGGGATCGATGCCGAGGGCTGCGGCGGCCGTGACCGCCGCCATCGCGTTCTTCACGTGATGACCGCCGAGCACCTTCAGGTGCAGCGGGATCTCGACACCGTCGACCGTGAGCGTGGTGCGCGTGCCCTGTGCCGTGACCTCGAGAGCTCCCGAGCGCACGTCCGCGCTGTCGGCCTCCCCGAACCACCGCACGGACAGTCCGCGTTCGTCGGCGATCGCGGCCATGCCTGCCACCCGGTGGTCGTCGGCGTTGAGCACCGCGACGCCGCCCGGGCGCACGGCGCGGATGAGCTCGGACTTCTCGCGCACCGTCACCTCGATGCCGCCGAAGCCGCCCGCGTGCGCCAGGCCGACCATCAGCACCACGCCCACGTCGGGTGTCACGAGGGCCGCGAGCCGGCCGATCTGGCCGGGGGCGTCGGCGCCGAGCTCGCACACGAGGAAGCGTGTGTGATCGGTGAGGCGCAGCATCGTGAGCGGGGCGCCCACGGCGTTGTTGTACGACCCCTTCGGCGCGACGGTCTCCCCCTCGGGGCCCAGGATCGTCGCGAGCATGTTCTTCGTGGTCGTCTTGCCGTTCGACCCCGTGACGCCGACGATCTTCAGCGCGCCGCGCGCGCGGACGCGGGCGACGACCTCGCGCGCGAGGTCAGCGATCGCGAGCACGACATCCGGCACGACGATCTGCGTGACCGGCTCGTCGACGATCCGCTCCACGATCGCGAGCACGGCGCCGGCCTCCACGGCCCGGCCGACGAACAGGTGGCCGTCGGTGACCTCACCGGGCTTGGCGACGAAGATCGCGCCGGGCTCCATGGCGCGCGAGTCGGTGTCGACGACTCCCGAGACGACGGTCTCAGGAGTGTCGGCCCCATGCGTGTTCAAGGTGCCGGAGACCGCTTCCGCGATCTCGGCGAGGGACAGGGCGATCATGCGAAGGGGTACCTCCGTGATGAGGGCCCGCCCTCGCGGGCGAGCTCTTGCATCACTTGAACTCGGGGAGCACGGTCTCGGGCTCGGAACGGCCCGGGACGATGCGGTAGGACTGCAGAACGTGGGTCATCGCCTTCTGCATGGCGGGTGCTGTGGCCGCAGACGAGGTTACCCGCTTCGGCTCGTCGAGAGTGATCATCACGACGTACTGGGGGTCGTCCGCGGGGGCGAATCCGACCATCGACGTGAAGTAGAGGCCCGCTTTGTAGCCGCCGTTTCCGTTGGTCTTCTGCGCCGTTCCGGTCTTCGTGGCGATGCTGTAGCCGGGAACGCGGATCGCGTCGGCGACAGACGACTGGAACGCGACGTTCTCGAGCATCAGCTGCAGGTCTGCCGCTGTGCTCTCGCTGATGATCCGCTCCGACTTCTCCTGCTTCGCCTTCTCGACCTTGCCGTCGGGCGTGGTGCAGGACTCGACGAGCGTGAGCGGCACGCGCACCCCGTCGTTGGCGATCGTCTGGTAAGCGCTGACGACCTGAGGGATCGTGGCGGTGAAGCCCTGACCGAACGTCGTTGTGTAGTGGGTCTGGCTGTCCCAGGTGTCCCAGTCGCGCAGCACGCCGTTCTCCTCGCCCGGGAAGCCCACGACCTTGCCCTCGCCGATGCCGAACTTCTTCAGCCACTCCCAGCGCGTCTTGTCGTCGAGCATGTCGCCGTAGTGGGACAGCGCGACGTTCGACGAGTCGATCAGCGCACCGGCCAGCGTGTAGGTCTGCACGGGGTGGCTGTGCGAGTCGCCGAGCGCGGCACCATTGGGGAACTTCTCCCAGTCCCCCGCCGTCACGGGGGTCATCGGTGTCGCCACGCCCTCCTCGATCAGCGAGGCCGCCGTGATCGCCTTGAACGTCGAACCCGGCTCGAAGGTCGTGCCGAACACCAGCGATCCGCGATACGCCGGATCCGTCGCGAGAACGTCGTTGGGGTCCATGGACGGGTACTGCGCCGCCGCTCGGATCGCGCCCGTCTTCACGTCGGCCACCATGACCGTGCCGGAGATGGCGTTCTGGTTCTGCGCCTCTTCGGCGATCATCTGCTCCATGTACCACTGCAGATCCGAGTCGAGCGTCAGCCGCACCTCGCCGCCGTCCACCGCGGGGGTGACCTTCTCGGATCCGGGGATCCGGATGTTGTCGGTCGCGCCGATCTGGTAGGTCTCCTCGCCGTTCTTCGACTCGAGGCAGCTGTCCTGCCAGCGCTCGATGCCGGCGAGGGCGTCGCCGTCGGTCGACTCGAAGCCGAGGAGGTTGCCCGCCACCGCGCCGTTCGGATAGGACCGCGAGGGCCGGGGCTCATACGAGAGGTACGGCACCTCCAGCGCGCGAAGCGCGGTGAACTGCGCCGTCGACAGATGCTTGGCGAGCTGCGCCCATCGCGCATCCGGGTCGGCGGTCTTCGCGTCGGCGACGATCTTCTTCACCTCGTCCGCCGTGCGTCCGATGATCGGGGCGATGAGCCGCGCCTGCTCATCCCACGTCTGCGTGTACTTCTTCCCGTCCTCGGAGAGCCGCTTGATGTCCCCGACGAGCGCCGGATCGATGCCCACGTCGTACTGCATCGTCGAACTCGCCATCACAACGCCGTGCTGGTCGACGATGGTGCCTCGGGTGCCCCAGAGGGTCTGACTCCCGGTCATCTTGCTGCCCGCGTCGGACACGTGCTCCGCCGCGTGCACCACCTGGATGTCGATCAGTCGCAGGACGAATCCGCCGAGGACGAGCAGCACGATCCCGGAGGCGACCATGGTGCGCCGTCGTGACGTGCGCTTGGCGATCGGATTCATCGTGCTCCCTGGATCTCGGCGAATCTCTGCGGTGAGTGGTCGACAGGCGGATCGTGGTTCAGTGCGTGGTCGGGCTCGGCAGCCCCTCGGTCACGGGCGGCGGCGGCGCCACCTCGACCGGCTTCTGCTCAGCGCCCTCGGTGGTGGCGGGCTTGTCCTTCTCGCCCTCGAGGGTCGCGTCAGGGTCGGTGGTCAGGGGACGCTTGTTCAGCAGCGCGTTGCCCACGGCTCCGCGCCCCTTGGCATCGACCGAGGAGACGGATCCGGCGGCCCCGCCGCCCCCGATGATCGCCCCGTCCGACAGACGCAGATAGCTCGGCGCGCCGTCGATCACCATGCCGAGACCGGCCGCGTTCGCGGCGAGGTACTGCGGTGAGCTGAGCCCTGCGACCTCGTCGCGCAGCTCCTGCGCCTGCAGCGACGCCGTGCGCTTCTCCTGGTTGAGCTGCGCCAGCTCATACGACGACTGGGTGGTGAGCACCGAGAGGCTCATCTGCGCGACGGCGATCGTCACCGCGCCGGCGAACGCGACGATCGCGTAGCCCACCTTCGGGCGCCGAGCCCGCCGCGCGTCGGGCAGCGCCTGGAGGCGCCGCGGCGGCGCGTGCTCCGGGCGGACATCTGGCCGCGGCTCTGCGATGACCGCGGTGCTCGCCAGGCTCATGACGCCTCCCTCACTCGCTCGATGGCGCGAAGACGCACCGGCTTGGCGCGCGGATTGCGCGCCGCTTCCTCGTCGCTCGCGAGTTCCGCGCCCTTGACGAGCAGGCGGAACTGCGGCGCGTGCTCAGGCAGCTCGAAGGGCAGCCCCTTCGGCGCCGTCGACGTGGTGGCCTCCACGAAGAGCCGCTTGACGAAGCGGTCTTCGAGCGACTGGTAGGACAGGACGACGAGGCGCCCGCCCACGGCGAGCGTCTCGAGCGCGGCCGGGATGGCGCGCTCCAGCGCCGCCAGCTCGCCGTTCACTTCGATCCGCAGCGCCTGGAAGACGCGCTTCGCGGGGTGACCGGCGTTCTTGAGGGCCGCGGGCGTCGCCGCCTGCAGGATGTCGACAAGCTGTCCCGAACGCTCGATCCGCCCGTTCTGGCGGGCCGCGATGATGGCACGGGCGTACCGCCCGGCGAGCTTCTCCTCGCCGTATCGCTCGAAGATGCGGCGCAGGTCGCCCTCGCCGTAGGTGTCGACGACATCGGCGGCGGTGATGCCCTGCGTCGCGTCCATGCGCATGTCGAGCGGGGCGTCCTGCGCGTAGGCGAAGCCGCGGGAGGCGTCATCGAGCTGGAGCGATGACACTCCGATGTCGTACAGGATCGCGTCGGCGTGGTCGTATCCCGACGACGACAGCGCGTCGGCGATGCCGTCGTACACGGTGTGCACGAGCGTGATGCGATCGGCGAACGGTGCCAGACGCTCCCCCGCGATGCGGAGGGCGTCGGTGTCGCGGTCGAGTCCGACCTGCCGGATGTGCGGGAAACGCTCGAGGAAGGCCTCCGAGTGGCCGCCCATGCCCAGGGTGCCATCGACGTAGACGGCGCCGTCCTTCTGCAGGGCGGGGCCGAGGAGCTCGAGGCAGCGCTCGAGCATAACGGGGATGTGGATGTCGCGGATGTTCATGATCTTCATCTCGGGCTCGAAGAGTCTGGGGGTGCCTTCCCCGGCTCTGATCCCCATCCGCTGGACCTGGCGCAGGGGAAGGGCGTCAGGGCTGCGGCTGGGGGTCACAACCGGGGAGGCGACTAGAACAGGCCCGGGATCACCTCCTGCTCCATCTCCGAATACGTGTCCTCATTGCTCTCGAGGTAGGCGTTCCAGGCGGCCGCATCCCAGATCTCGGCATGTGCTCCCACACCGGTCACGATGAGCTCCTTCTCGAGTCCTGCGTAGGTGCGCAGGTGCTGCGGGATGGTGATGCGGTTCTGGCCGTCAGGGGTCTCGGCGCTGGCTCCCGAAAGGAACATGCGCAGGAAGTCGCGCGCCTGCTTGTTGCTGAGCGGGGCCTGGCGGATCCGCTCGTGCACCTGCTCGAACTCGGACGTGCTGAACACGTACAGGCATCGCTCCTGACCACGCGTGATCACGATGCCGCCCGCGAGCTCCTCCCGGAACTTCGCCGGCAGGATGACGCGGCCCTTGTCGTCGAGCTTGGGGGTATGGGTACCCAACAGCACTGGCCATTCACCCCCCTTGTCCGGCCGGTTCCGAGGTGTGCCCCACTTTACTCCACTTCCCCCCACTTACAAGAGCGAAACGGCACCTCTTTTACCCGATCCGCGCGCGGCAACGGCCGCACTCCCTTGATATTCCGCGGGACGCGGCAGGTGGAGCGCGGTGGAGGACGAGTGGAGGGAGTGGAGGGAGCGGAGGGCACACAAAAAGCGCCGACCCGGAGGTCGGCGCCTGAGCGTGAGGTCAGCCTCGGCCGATCACGAAGACGATCAGCAGCATCGTCACCGCGAAGCCGCACGCGTAGTTGATCCAGAGGAAGTGACGCCAGCCGCGGTTCGCCCGAGCCGAGTCCTCATCGGACACCCGCGCGAAGGGGGCTGCGGCGCAGAGATACGGGATCGCGAGGAGAGCGGTCAGGGCCCCGGGCCATCCGGTCGTGAGCATCAGCAGACCGGCGGCCGTCCAGGCGGCGAGCGCCAGGCGGACGGTGCGGCCCGCGCCCAGCGCGGTGGCGATCGAGGAGATGCCCGCGGTGCGATCCGGGACGACATCCTGCACCGCCCCGAACGCGTGGCTCGCGACGCCCCAGAGGAAGAACGCTCCGAGCACGGCGAGCAGCCCCGCATCGACAGATCCGCCGGCGAGAGCGACGCCAAACGCCGCCGGGCTCACGAAGTGCACGCTGGACGTGACCGAGTCGAGCCCGGGGATCTCCTTGAACCGGAAGGGCGGGGCCGAGTAGGCGACGACCGCGAAGAGGCTCACGGCGAGAACCAGCCACGAGACCGGAGGCCCCCACAGCACGAGCAGCACGACGAACGGAAGGCAGGAGAGCGCCGCGGCGAGGAGCACCGTTCGGTGCCGCTCGGGCGTGAGAAGCGCGCCCTCCACGCCGCCCTTGCGCGGATTGGCGAAGTCAGACGCATAGTCGAACACGTCGTTCACGCCGTACATCGCGAGGTTGTAGGGCACGAGGAAGAAGAGCGTGCCGACGATCAGCGCGGCGTTCAGCTCGCCTGAGGTGAGGAGGTAGGCCGCGGCGAAGGGATACGCGGTGTTGATCCAGCTGAGTGGCCGCGAGGCGGCCAGCAGGTCACGGATCACGTCATCTCCTTCGCGCGGGACTCCCGCCACGACCATATGGCCGGGAGCAGGATCACCGCGGCCAGCGGGTAGGTGAAGTCCTCGATGGGGGCGGCGCCGATCCTGATGCCCGAGATGTGCGCATCGTCGTAGGCGAACAGTCCCGCGGCGATCATGACGTTGTCGAACACGGCCGTCAGCAGCATCAGCACGATCGCGGCGAGCGCGGTCGCACGCAGGGAGAGGGGGGCTCCCCCGCGACGGCGAGCGGCGCGGCGAAGCAGTCCCGCCGCGGCGAGCGCGGTGCCGAGGAAGATCGCGCACAGCAGCAGATAGGTCATGTGCTCTCCCCCGATCTCCGGGCGAGGAGGCGCTCGGCCCCGTTGACCAGCACCATCGTGAGCTCGCACAGGAAGAGCAGGAAGACGGGCTCCTCGAGCGGCAGCTCGGGCGCGAGCAGGATGCCCGTCATGATCTCGGTCTCGGCGCGGAAGAAGATGCCCAGGCCGATGCCGAGCAGGTCCCACGCGAGAAAGAACGCCACTCCGATCGCCAGCACCATCAGAGCCCGGCGCGGCGCCCGGCCGAGGAAGAGCCGGTGGCGGATGTCGAGGAGAACCACCCCCGCCAGCGAGACGAGGAGGCACACGAGATACACCGCGCTCACCGAGGCTCCTGCAGGGGCCCCGCCGAGAGGTCGCCGCGCAGGCGCTTAACGATGAGCTCGGCGCTGATCAGGCACATCGGCAGCCCGATGCCCGGGATGGTCGTCGCGCCGGCGTAGAGCAGTCCACGCACGCGTGAGGATGCGTTCGAGCCACGCAGCACCGCGCTTTGACGCAGAGTGTGCGCCGGTCCCAGGGCACCGCCTCGCCACGCGCCGAAGTCGCGCTCGAAGTCCGCCGGTCCGATCGTGCGGCGCACCACGACGCGCTCGGCGAGATCCGGGACGCCCGCCCACGTGCCGATCTGCGCGATGGCGGCGTCCACGGTGGCCTCGACGATCGGGGAGCCCTCACCGTCGACGCCACCCGCACCGATCCCGGTGTCGGCTGGCACCGGGATCAGCACAAACAGGTTCTCGTGTCCGTCGGGTGCGACCTCGTCGGTCGCGCTGGGACGACACACGTACAGCGAGGCGGGATCGGGGATCCGGGGATCCTTGCCGTAGATGGCGTCGAAACCGCGTTCCCACTCCCGCGTGAAGAAGAGCGTGTGGTGGGCGAGCTCCGGCAGCTCGCCGCGCACGCCGAGGAGGGCCAGAACGGCCCCCGGCCCCGGATCGCGCGTCTTCCACCACGACTCGGAGCGCGATCGGTGCGGCGGGTTGAGCAGCTGCTGTTCGGTGACGTGCAGATCGGCGCTGGAGACCACCACGTCCGCTGGCAGCATCGCGTCGCCGTCGGCGGTCTCGACCTCGACGCCGGCGACCGCGCCGTCCTCCACCACGATGCGGCGTGCACGATGCGACGTGAGCACCCGCGCTCCCCGCTGCCTCGCGAGGCGGGCGATCGACTCGATCACCGCGCTGAACCCGCCACGCGGATAGAGCACCCCCTGCGCGATGTCCAGGTGGCTCATGAGGTGGTACATGCTGGGGGCGGCCGCGGGAGAGGTCCCCAGGAAGACCGCCGGATAGCCCAGCACCTGCTGCACGCGCAGATCACTCGAATGACGCCGGATGAAGCGGTCGAGCGGCTCGGCGAGCAGTCGCGCCAGCCGCGGGAGCCGGGCGAGCAGGTCGCGGTCAAGGAACGGCCGAAGCGACTCGTACGTGCTGTAGAGGAATCGCGACGTCGCCAGCTCGTAGGTCTCGGCAGCCGACGCCAGGTACGCATCCAGAGCCTTCGCGGCTTCCGGATCGAGCGACACGAGAGCGTCCCGCGCTCCGGAGGCAGGCAGGTCGAATCCGTCTGCGCTCCCCTCGAAGTAGACGCGGTAGCCGGGATCGAGCCGGATGAGATCGAGCTGTTCGGCGGCCGACGTGCCCAGGAGCCGGAAGAAGTGGTCGAACACCTCGGGCATCAGGTACCACGACGGACCGGTGTCGAACACGAAGCCCTCGGACTCCCAGCGTCCCGCTCGCCCTCCGAGCTCGTCCCGGGCCTCCACGAGCGTGACGTCGTCGCCCTCCGCGGCCAGCAGCGCCGCCGTCGCGAGCCCCGAGATCCCTCCCCCGATCACGACCACCCTTCTGCGGGCGGTCACCGCGGCACCCGCCCGAGGGCCGCGCCGCCGAGCACCCGCAGCTTCACCGTGGTCGGCACCGAGATCCGCCTACGTCGGAGTTCCTGTGCGGGCGTCCGTCGCAGCTCGTCGTTCAGACGGGCGAACAGGGCGGCCGCGGCCGCGGTCGCGCGACGCGAGCGCGGCGGGAGTCGCACGATCGCGCGGCGCGCGACCGCGAGATCCGCGTCGATCTCGCGCACGAACTGCTCCTTGTCGCTCTCCGAGAAGAGTGCCGGATCGATCCCCGGCAGGTAGGCGCGCCCCAATCGGTCGACGTCGTCGCCGAGGTCGCGCAGGAAGTTCACCTTCTGGAAGGCGGAGCCGAGCCGGCGAGCACCCTCCTCGAGCTCTTCATCGAGCTGCATCCCGGGACGCTCGGTTGCGAACACTCTCAGGCACATCGATCCGACCACCTCCGCGGATCCGTGCACGTAGCGGCGGAAGGCCTCGCGATCGAACACGGTGGCGCCCTCGGCGTCGGTGCGCATCGAGGCGAAGAAGGGGCGCACGAGGTCGGACCCGATTCCCGTCTCGCGCGCCGTGACGGCGAACGCGTGCACCACGACGTTCGCGCTGAATCCGGTCTCAAGGGCGGCGAGCGTCTCGCGTTCGAGGCCATCGAGAAGCGCGAGCCGTGTCTTCGCGTCGATGCCGGCGTCGGCGGCCGGTCCGTCGACGATCTCGTCCGCGACCCGGACCAGGGCGTAGACGTCGGCGATCCGGTCGCGGACGGGGCGGGGCAGAAGCCTGCTCGCCCAGCCGAAGGAGGTCGAGTACGCGCCGATGATGCGCGCGGAGGACGCGCGCGCCGTGCGCGTATAGAGCGGAAGGCCGGTGAGGGGGCTCATGCGTCCCTCTCCGCGCACATCCGCGCGACGTCGCTCAGTTCGCGGTGCAGCGCCTCGGGAAGAGCGGCCGCGACGAGTGCGGCATCGACCTCGTTGACCTGTTCCGCGATCAGCGCCTCCACCGCGACGAGCGCGCCGCTCGTGACGATGGCAGAACGCAGCTGAGCCGCATCGTCCGGCCCCAGCGACCGTCGGCCGAACAGGTGCGCCACTTCTCCCCACGCGGGATGGTCCTGGGCGTAGGCGACCAGCAGCGTGCGCTTGCCCTCGCGCAGATCGCTCATCGAGCTCTTGCCCATGGTCTGCTCATCGCCGAACACACCCAGGACGTCATCACGCAGCTGGTAGAGCAGTCCGAGGCGAGCGCCGATCTCACCGAGCGCCTCCACCGTGCCGCGATCCGCTCGTGCGAGAACCGCTCCCGCGCGCAGCGGTGCCGCGAACGAGTACGCCGCGGTCTTGTGCTCCATCATGTGCCGGATCTCGACGGCGCCGGCGGGCATGACCCCCAGAGAGAACCCGACGTCGGCGTGCTCTCCGACCGCGGTCAGCATCAGCGCGTCGTCGACGATCTCGTTCAGCTCGGCGCGCGCCGGGCTCTCAAGTCCCGCGATCAGCGTGTGGACTCCGCTGAGCAGCAGGTCGCCCGCCAGCAGTCCCGACGCGGATCCCCAGGCCGTCGCGCTGTCCAGGCCCGCGCCCCCTTCGAGCGCGTCGCCCGCGAACTCGCCCGCCAGATTCGGGCGGCCGCGCCGGATGAGGTCGCCGTCGAGCACGTCGTCATGCAGCAGGAGCGCGCTGTGCAGCACCTCGAAGGCCGCGGCCACCACGGCGGCCGACCGCTCATCCCCTCCCCCGAGGGTGCTGTGGGTCAGCATCACCAGCCGGGGACGCAGACGCTTCCCTCCGCGCGCGGAGAGCGCCGCACGTCGCCAGAGGGCGGCGGCCTGTGGGCCGAGCGCCTCTGCACGCGCGATGCGACGGGCGAAGTAGTCGTCGATGACCTCGGAGACGCGGTCGTCGACCACCGTCTGGTGCACGGTCATCGCACGGTCTCCCGCCAGGCGGCTGCGGAGATAACACCATCGCCACCCGACATCTCCTGTGCCTGGAGCACGAGCCACGGGCTGAAGGCCCAGGGAGCGGCAGTGAGAGCCGCGGCGAGATCCTCGGGTTCCATCCATCTCGCATCCATGGCCTCGTCGGGGCGCAGCACCGGCTCGCCCACCGCCACCGCGGTGTACACCGGGCAGATCTCGTTCTCGACCACGCCGGACGCATCGACGGCGCGGTACCGGAAGTCCGGGAGAACCAGCTGGAGATCGTTCAGCTCGAGGCCGAGCTCCTGCTCGGCGCGACGCTCGACGGCTTCGGGGATCGGTTCGAACGGCTGCGGGTGGCCGCAGAAGGCGTTGGTCCAGGTGCCCGGCCAGGTGCGCTTCGTCAGCGCACGCCGCGTGACGAGCAGTCGCCCGCGCTCGTCACGGACGTGACAGGAGAACGCGAGGTGAAGAGCCGTGTCGACGTGATGCACCGAATCCTTCGGGGCCACGCCGCACGGCGATCCGGTCTCGTCGAGGAGCACCACTCGCTCAATCGCATCGCCCACGTGACTCTCCCTGTCGATTGCTAGCCTAGCTAGTTACATGGTTACCATATATTTCGACGGGTATCCATTAATCACGTGTGCGCACACGAAAACGGCCGCAACAGCTCGGAGGAGCTGCGGCGGCCGGATCCATACGATTCGCGTGGGCTAGCTGTCGCCACCCTGCCTGCGGTCCCAGCGGTCGTTCATGCGGTCCATAAATCCCCCGCCCTGACGGGGGGAACGACGCGCAGACCCGCCGCTCGAGCTCGGCGTGGGCACGGTGCCCTTCACGGGGGTGACGGCGAGGATGACGCCGCCCACCATGGCGGCGAAGCCGACCACCCCGAGCACCAGCCCGAGTGCCAGGCTCGTGCTCCACAGGGCGATTCCGGCGATGACCGCACCGAGACCGCCGAGCACCACGACGGCGCCCACGATCAGGTTGCGGTAGCTCAGTACCTGCGGGCCCGCGGGCGCGCTCACGACGTCGGCGTCGTTCTGCATGAGATGGCGTTCCATCTCATCGAGAAGGCGCTGCTCCTGTTCGGAGAGTGGCATGTGTCCCCCTCAGTGATGAATAGCCCTCATTCTAGTCTCGGGCCGGAGAACTAGGCTAGGCCTGTGACGCCCCCGCACCCCTTTGTTGAAGAGATCTCTCAGCGTCTCGATAAGTTCGTGGCGGAGCGCCGGGCGGAGGCGAGCGAGCTGGGTGAAGAGGCGCTCTCGCTCGTCGATCACGCGACCGTGAGCCTGCAGGGCGGAAAGCGGCTGCGCGCGCGGTTCTGCTGGTGGGGCTGGCGCGGCGTCGCCGAGCGCACGGGCGCACCGGAGAGCGACGCGATGGCCGTCGTCGGCGTGGCCGCATCCCTGGAGATCTTCCAGGCCGCGGCACTCGTGCACGACGACCTCATCGACAACTCCGACACCCGACGCGGGCGGCCGTCGGCGCACCGCGCGCTCGAAGCGGGTCACCGCGCATCGGGCTGGGCGGGAGACGCCGACGCCTACGGCCGCGCAGCGTCCGTGCTGCTCGGCGATCTGCTGGTCGCCTGGAGCGATGACCTCCTCGAGGAGTCGCTCGCCCTCCTTCCCCCGGCGGCGGCGACCGCGGCGCGCGCCGAGTACGCGCGGATGCGGCGCGATGTGACCATGGGTCAGTACCTCGACATCGCCGAGGAGTCGGCGTGGAGCACCGCGGGCGACGATCCGGACGCGCATCGGGCGCTGCGCATCGCCTCATACAAGTCGGCGCGCTACAGCGTGCAGCAGCCCCTGGTCATCGGAGCCGCGCTCGCGGGCGCCGACGAAGCTCAGCTGCAGGCGATGCGCGACTTCGGCCATCCGATCGGGATGGCCTTCCAGCTGCGCGATGACGTGCTGGGAGTCTTCGGCGACGCCGCCGAGACCGGCAAGCCGGCCGGCGACGATCTGCGAGAGGGCAAGCGCACCGCCCTCGTCGCGTTCGCGCGCGCGAGCGCGACGCGGGAGGATCGTGCACGCATCGATGCGCTCCTCGGCGACGCGATGATGCGCGACGAGGACATCGCGTGGTTGCGCGCCCGCATTGAGGAGACCGCTCTCGGGCGCGTCGAGAACCTCATCGCCGACTACGCGGATGAGGCGGAGAAGGCGCTGGCATCGGCGCCTCTCGGGGCCGATGCTGCCCAGGAGCTCCGCGCACTCGCCCGCGCCGCGGTCGACCGCCGGGCCTGAGGTCGCGAGCCCGCCCGCTCAGAGCAGCGTGGCGGCGACGCGGCGCACTTCGGCCTTGCGGCCGGCGCGCAGCGCCTCGATCGGAGCGACGCCGATCGACTCCTCCGGGGTCAGCAGCCAGTCGATGGTGCCGTCGTCATCGAAACCCGCGTCGTTCAGCACGAAGATCGTGCCCCGCAGCGACGAGAGCACCTCGCCGTCGAGGAAGAAGACGGCGGGGATCTTCAGCGGCCCCTCGCGACGCGATGCCACGAGAGCGTTCTCGTCGAGGAGTCGTCGCACGCGCCCCGGAGTCTCGCCGAGGAGGTCGGCGACGTCCGGGATGCTGAGCCACTCGGTCTGGATCTTGTCGTGCGCGGTCACCGTGCAACTATCTCATCCGTCCGCTGGGAGGCGGGCATGCGAGTGCGGTTGTCGGAGCGACGCCGTCTGTTCACCGCAGTGATCTCATCAATCACACCAGTCGCAAGAACCACAGTGATCACAGAGGCACCTCTTTCCCCTCCCACACCGCAGGTCACTCCAGATAGCACTGGTTGACACAGTTACCGTTACGTGACACGGTTTTCGGAGCCGAATCTCCTGCGCTCCCGACGCGCCGGAGACGACAGAGGGGACCCACCGTGCATCGTCGCAACCCGACACGCGCCAGCCACGCAGGACAGACTCCGCCCATGCGCGCGCTCTTGAGCTCCGTGCCCGTGGCGCTCGCGGGATCGATCGCGCTCTCTCTGGGAGCCAGCCCCGCCGCGGCCGCAGAGGTCAAGGAGGGCCTGCGCGAGGGCCAGACAGATGCGTTCGGAGCTGTCCGCGGCGCCAACGCCATCAAGGCGGCTCCCGCACCTCGTGTCGAGACGGCGGTGCGCACGCCTGCCACCGCGGCGACCCACACCGTTCAGCCCGGCGACACGATCACGCGCATCGCGATCCGCGCCGGCCTGCGCACCATCGACGTTCTCACGTGGAACCGCCTCAGCTGGTCGAGCACCATCTACCCGGGACAGGTGCTTCGTCTCACGCCGGGAGGCTCCGTCGCCGCCGAGCCCGTGGTGGCCCGCCCCGCGACCGCCGCCGGCGCCACGTACACCGTGAAGGCCGGGGACACCGTCTGGGGCATCGCCTATCGCCACAAGACGACGGTCGACGCGGTCCTGCGCGCGAACGGCCTCGGCACCTCCGCGGTCATCTACCCGGGCCAGGTGCTTCGCATCAACGGATCCGCACCCGCGACCGCCGCGAAGCCCGCTCCTGCCAAGCCCGCTCCCGCTCCCGCCGCCGTGACGCCCGCGCCGGCGAAGGCCACCGGGTCCTACACCGTCAAGGCCGGCGACACCGTCTGGGGCATCGCGAACCGCCACGGCATCAGCGTCGCCACCGTCATCAGCCTCAACGGCCTGAACGCATCGGCCACGATCCACCCGGGCCAGACGCTCAAGGTCTCCGGATCGACTCCCGCCGCCGCGAAGCCGGCTCCGGCCGCTGTGTCCGCGCCGGCGCCCGCGCCCGCGTCTGTCGCTCCCGCCCCTGCGGCTGCCCCCTCGAAGTCGGTCGGCGGCAAGACCTACGAGGTGAAGGCCGGCGACACCCTCTGGGGCATCGCGTTCAACGCGGGCACGACCGTCGCGAACCTCCTGAAGGCGAACGGACTCTCCGCGGGCGCGATCATCTACCCCGGTCAGAAGCTGAAGCTGTCCGCTCCTGCGGCGGCCGCACCGGCCCCGGCGAGCGCCCCGGCCGCTGCCGAGGATCCCCGCATCCAGCGCACCGCGGTGCTCGATGCCCAGCAGATCGAGAACGCGAAGATCATCATCAGCGTCGGCCGCGAGATCGGTGCATCCGACCGCGCCATCGCGATCGCGCTGGCCACCGCCATGGTCGAGTCGGGCATCCGCAA
The DNA here is from genome assembly GCF_017592545.1 of Microbacterium stercoris. Classification (GTDB taxonomy): domain Bacteria; phylum Actinomycetota; class Actinomycetes; order Actinomycetales; family Microbacteriaceae; genus Microbacterium; species Microbacterium stercoris. The sequence continues at coordinate 164,480 of NZ_JAGFOA010000006.1, read as the reverse complement.
CCTGAACCACGGCGACCGGGACTCGCTCGGGATGTTCCAGCAGCGTCCGAGCGCCGGCTGGGGAACCCCCGAGCAGGTGCGCGACCGTTACCGCTCCACGCGCGTGTTCTTCGGCGGGCCGAACGACCCGAACGGCCACAAGACGCGTGGGCTATACGACATCAAGGGCTGGGAGAAGATGACCTTCACCAACGCGGCGCAGGCCGTGCAGGTGTCGGCGTTCCCGAACCGCTACGGCCAGTGGGAGACGGCCGCGTACGGCTGGCTCGCCCAGTTCGGCTGATCCGCAGATCACAACACCATTACGGCTCACCCCGGGGTACTCCCCCGGGGTGAGCCGTTCCCGGGCTCTCAGGACGCCGAAAGTAGAATTCACACGTGAGCACGAGTCAGCAGGTCGATCCCCTCATCGGGCGGCTTGTCGACGGCCGGTACCGTGTGCGCGCCCGGATCGCCCGCGGAGGCATGGCCACGGTGTACGTCGCCACAGACCTGCGCCTCGAGCGTCGGGTCGCGCTGAAGGTCATGCACGGCCACCTCAGCGACGACAGCGTGTTCCAGAGCCGCTTCATCCAAGAGGCCCGATCCGCCGCGCGCCTCGCCGACCCGCACGTGGTCAATGTCTTCGACCAGGGGCAGGACGGCGAGCTCGCGTACCTGGTGATGGAGTACCTGCCGGGCATCACCCTGCGCGAGCTGCTCAAGGAGCAGCGCCGTCTCACCGTCAGCCAGACCATCACGATCATGGACGCCGTGCTGTCCGGCCTCGCCGCCGCGCATCGCGCCGGTCTCATCCACCGCGACGTCAAGCCCGAGAACATCCTGCTCGCCGAGGACGGCCGCATCAAGATCGGCGACTTCGGCCTGGCGCGCGCCTCGTCGGCCAACACCGCGACCGGTGCGCAGCTGCTGGGCACGATCGCGTATCTGGCACCCGAGCTCGTGACACGCGGCACCGCCGACGCCCGCAGCGACATCTACGCGTTGGGCATCCTCCTCTACGAGATGCTCGCGGGCGAGCAGCCCTACAAGGGTGAGCAGCCCATGCAGATCGCTTTCCAGCACGCCACCGAATCGGTGCCGCGCCCGAGCGTGAAGAACCCCGGTGTGCCCGAGCATCTCGACGAGCTCGTGCTGTGGGCCACCGAGAAGGAACCGGACGAGCGTCCGTCCGACGCGGCCGAGATGCTCGAGCGCCTTCGCGAGATCGAGCGCGAACTGGGCATCGCGCCCGTCACCACGCGCTCCTCGCCCGCCTCGTTCGAGACCCGGATCCTGCCTGCGGACAACCCGACGGGTGGCGCGACGAAGATCCTGCCCGGACTGCTGCCGCACACCGCCGAGCTGACGGGCGAGGTGCCCGACGCCGCACCGGCGGCCGACAACACCGCGCGCCTGCGCCGTCGCGCCGAACAGCGGAAGCGGCGCGGTCCGTGGCTCCTCGTGGCAGTGGTGCTGCTCGCCGCTGCCGCCGGCTTCGCCGGGTGGTGGTTCGGCTCGGGTCCCGGATCCCAGGTCGCCGTCCCCGAGGTGCGCGGCCTCTCGTTCGAGGACGCCGCCTTCCAGCTCCAGGAGCGCTCCCTCACCGCGGTGCGCGCCGAGGACGACAGCCCCACGGTCCCCGCCGGCGAGGCGATCCGCACGGATCCGGAGGCGGGCGCACGGATCGACAAGGGATCGGACGTGCAGGTGGTCATCTCGACCGGCGCCGCCGAGGCGGTGCTGCCTTCCTTCGAAGGCAAGACGCTGGCCGACGCCCAGGCTCTCCTCGACGGCGTCTTCATCGCCTACGACGACGCGGAGAACCTGCTGCTCTTCTCCGACGCACCGGCTGACCAGGTGATCGGACTCGATGTCCTCCCGCGTGGCAGCGAGGAGCGCATCGACTGCTTCGCCGGCTGCACGGTCCACGAGGGCGACACCGCCGACTTCATCGTCTCGCTCGGTCCCTTGCCGGCCGCGGTCGGCATGCCCATCGCCGACGCACAGGCCGCTCTCGCCGACGCGGGTCTCGACGTCACCGTGAACAAGGAGTTCTCGGGCGACTCGGCCGCCGGCACGGTGCTGCGCATCGAGCCGCGGGCGGAAGAGGGCAACTGGCGCCCCGGCGACGCCATCACGCTCGTCGAGTCGCTCGGCCCCCTGCCGGATGTCGCGAACATGCCGGTCGCGCAGGCGCAGCAGGTGCTCACCGACGCGGGCCTGACCCCCAGCGTCACAGACGAGTACCACAACACCGTGCCGTTCGACGCGGTCATCCGGGTGGAGCCGCGCGCCCAGGAGGGCAATTGGCGTCCCGGAGATGCGATCACCATCGTCCGCTCGCTCGGCCAGCAGCTGTTCGAGGTTCCGGACGTGAAGGGCCTGACGCGCGACGAGGCCGTCGCCGCTCTCTCTGAGCATTTCGAGGTCGCGGGTGTGGTCTTCCCGTGGAACATCGCCGTCAACAGCCTGACCGAGGTGAAGAAGCAGTCGGTCAAGGCCGGGTCGCAGCATCCCGCCGGCACGGTGGTCGAGATCACGATCGACGTCCGGGACTGACACACGGCGCGCATCACGCCCGCCCGCAACACGAAGGGCCCCTGCCTCGCGGCAGGGGCCCTTCGTCGCAGGCGGGTCAGCGCTTTTCGAGCTCCTCAGCCACGAGGAAGGCCAGCTCGAGCGACTGCATGTGGTTCAGACGCGGGTCGCACAGCGACTCGTAGCGCGTCGCGAGGGTGGCCTCGTCGATCTGCTCCGAACCGCCGAGGCACTCGGTGACGTCATCGCCCGTCAGCTCGACGTGGATGCCGCCGGGGTACGTGCCGACGGCGCGGTGGGCCTCGAAGAAGCCGCGCACTTCGTCGACGACATCGTCGAAGCGACGGGTCTTGTAGCCGTTGGGGGTCGTGATGCCGTTGCCGTGCATCGGATCGGTGACCCACAGCGGCAGGGCGCCCGAGTCCTTCACCGTCTCCAGCAGCGGGGGCAGCGCGTCACGGATCTTGCCGGCGCCCATGCGGGTGATGAACGTCAGGCGACCCGGCTCGCGCTCGGGGTCGAGCTTGTCGATGAGCTGGAGCACCGTCTCGGACGAGGTCGTGGGGCCGAGCTTCACACCGATGGGGTTGCGGATCTTCGAGAAGTAGTCGACGTGCGCGCCGTCGAGCTCGCGCGTGCGCTCGCCGATCCACACGAAGTGCGCCGACGTGTTGTACGGCAGATTCGTGCGCGAGTCGATCCGCGTCATGGGGCGCTCGTAGTCCATGAGCAGTCCCTCGTGACCCGTGTAGAACTCGACGCGCTTGAGCTCGTCGAAGTCGGCGCCCGCGGCTCCCATGAACTTGATGGCGCGGTCGATCTCGGCCGCCAGGCGCTCGTACCGGTGGTTCGCCGGGTTGGACGCGAAGCCCTTGTTCCAGGAGTGCACCTCACGCAGATCGGCGAAGCCGCCCTGCGTGAAGGCGCGGATGAGGTTCAGCGTCGAGGCGCTCGTGTGGTACGCCTGCAGCAGACGCTGCGGGTTCGGCGTGCGTGAGGCCTCGGTGAAGTCGTAGCCGTTGGCGATGTCGCCCCGGTACGCCGGCAGGGTCACGTCGCCGCGCGTCTCGTTGTCATTGGAGCGGGGCTTGGCGAACTGTCCCGCCATACGACCCATCTTGATGACGGGCATCGAGGCGCCGTACGTGAGGACGACGGCCATCTGCAGCAGCGTCTTGACGCGGTCGCGGATCTTGTCAGCCGTCGCGCCCGCGAACGTCTCGGCGCAGTCGCCACCCTGCAGGAGGAACGCGCGCCCCTGGGCGGCCTCCCCCAGACGGTGCTTCAGCGAGTCGACCTCGCCGGCGAAGACGAGCGGCGGAAGCTGCGACAGCTCGGTCGAGACGCGCTCGACCTCGGCATAGTCCGGCCACTCCGGCTGCTGCTTGATCGGGAGGGAGCGCCATGCATCGAGGGCGCTCGGATCATGAAGAGCCGTGTGCGTCATGACTGAATTCTAGTGGGGCGTGGGAGGTCCCGAAGACCGCCCGATCCGGCTCGTCAGCCGGCGGGGGCGGCGTCCGTGCGGGGCAGCGAAGCGCTCGCGTCCACGAACGGCGGCTCGACGGCCTCCGCGCCCGATGGCTTGTTGCGCTTCGACGATGCGTAGACGTCCTCGTAGCGCTGCTGGCCGAGCTGCTGGAGCGCGATCATGATCTCGTCCGTGACGGAGCGCAGCACGTAGCGATCGTTCTCCATGCCGGCGTAGCGCGAGAAGTCGAGCGGCTTTCCGATCACGATGCCCACGCGCACCACACGCGGGATGTTCCTGCCGATCGGCATCATCGTGTCGGTGTCGACCATGACCACGGGCACAACGGGCACCTTGGCCTCCATGGCCATACGCGCGATGCCGGTGCGTCCGCGATACAGCACGCCGTCGGGGCTGCGGGTGCCCTCGGGGTAGATGCCGAGCAGCTCATCACGGCCGAGCACCTGCAGCGCCGTGTTCAGCGCGGCTTCGGATGCGGATCCGCCGGAGCGGTCGATGGGGATCTGGCCGGTGCCCTTCATGAACCACTTGGTGGCCCAGCCCTTGATGCCGCGACCGGTGAAGTACTCGGCCTTCGCGAGGAACGCCACCTGACGCTCGATCATCAGGGGAAGGAAGATCGAGTCGGCCACCGACAGATGGTTGCTGGCGAGGATCGCCGCACCGGACGGAGGGATGTTCTCGGCGCCGATGATCCACGGCCGCCAGATCGCCTTGGCGATCGGACCGACCACGATGTACTTCATCAGCCAGTAGAACACGGGGGTCAGTCTATGCGGGCCCACACCGCGGCTCGATTTGACGGCATCATCACATGATCAGCGCGTCATTCTCGCCGACATTGTCGAGTGGATCCAGGTCGCCGCCTCCTCCCGTCTCCGCGCCTGTTCGCAGCTAGGATCGAGCCGACGGGGCCCACCCAGTCCCGGTACCGAAGGAGTTACCGTGATCGAGTTCTCGACACCGCCGCTTGTCCGCCATGACCCTGATCTGAACATCGGCGGCCTTCTCGCGGATCGCGTCCGCGAGACGCCCGACCGCGCGCTCTTCGCCGTGCCCGACGGCGATGGCTGGCGCGATATCACCGCGCGGCGCTTCGAGGACGAGGTCATCGCACTCGCCAAGGGGTTCGTCGCCGCCGGCATCCAGCCCGGCGACCGCATCGGCTTCCTGGCGAAGACCACGTATGAGTGGACGCTGGTCGACTTCGCCCTGCACTACGCCGGAGCGGTGATGGTGCCGGTCTATGAGACGAGCGCGCCCGCGCAGATCCAGTGGATCCTGTCTGACTCGGGAGCCGTCGGCCTGATCCTCGAGACGGCCGAGCACTTCGCCTCCTATGAGGAGGTCGCCGCCGAGCTGCCTCTTGTGAACAACGTGTGGCGCATGGACCAGGATGTGCTCGCTGAGCTCGCGCGCAGCGGCGAGGCCGTGGACGACGCCGAGATCGAGCGTCGGCGCTCGCTCGCCAAGGCGTCCGACATCGCGACCATCATCTACACCTCGGGGTCGACCGGGCGCCCCAAGGGCTGCGTCCTCACCCACGCGAACTTCGTGGACACCGCCCGCAACGCGGCCGAAGCGCTGACCGATGTCGTGCACCAGCCCGACGCGTCGACCGTGCTGTTCATCACCACGGCGCACGTCTTCGCCCGGTTCATGTCGGTGCTCTACATCCACGCGGGTGTGCGCACGGGCCACGAGCCGAACACCAAGAACCTCGTGAAGACCCTGGGCTCCTTCAAGCCGAGCCTGCTGCTCGCCGTGCCGCGCGTCTTCGAGAAGGTGTACAACTCGGCCCAGCAGAAGACCGAGGCGGAGGGGAAGGGCAAGATCTTCCGCGCCGCCGCCGCGACCGCCATCGAGCACTCGCGCCGTCTGCAGGACGGCGAGAAGATCGGCCTCGGCCTGAAGATCAAGTTCGCGCTCTTCGACAAGCTCGTCTACTCGAAGCTCCGGGCGCTGATGGGCGGCCGCGTCACCCACGCGGTGTCGGGATCCGCTCCCCTGGGTCCGCGCCTCGGCCACTTCTTCCACAGCCTCGGCATCACGATCCTCGAGGGCTACGGCCTCACCGAGACCACCGCCCCGGCCACGGTCAACCTTCCGGCCATGCTGAAGGTCGGCACGGTCGGCCCGGCCCTGCCGGGCGTGAGCCTCCGCATCGACGACGAGGGCGAGGTGCAGGTCAAGGGCGTCAACGTGTTCCGCGAGTACTGGCAGAACCCCACGGCGACGGCCGAGGCCTTCGACGGCGAGTGGTTCAAGACCGGTGACATCGGCTCGTTCGACGAAGACGGATGCCTCACCATCACGGGCCGCAAGAAGGAGATCCTGGTCACCGCGGGCGGCAAGAACGTCGCTCCCGCGGCACTCGAGGATCCGATCCGTGCGAACCCCATCGTCGGCCAGGTGGTGGTCGTCGGCGATCAGAAGCCGTTCATCTCCGCGCTCATCACGCTCGACCCCGAGATGCTTCCGGCCTGGCTCCACACCCACGGCGAGAGCGGCGACCTCACGCTCGAGCAGGCCGCGAAGAGCCCCGTGGTGCGCGCCGAGGTGCAGCGCGCCATCGATGCCGCCAACAAGAAGGTCTCGCGCGCGGAGTCGATCCGCAAGTTCACGATCCTCGGCACCGAGTGGACCGAGGCGAGCGGACATCTCACGCCGAAGCTCTCGATCAAGCGCAACGTGATCCTGAAGGACTTCGCGCACGAGGTCGATGACATCTACGCGGCAGGCGACGCGACCAGCAACCTCTCCGTCGCGGGCTGACGCACAAGGGAGAAGGCCCGATCCGGATCATCCGGGTCGGGCCTTCTTCGTGTGCTCAGGTCAGAACCAGTCGCTCTCGCGGACCGCCTTCATCGCCTTGGCGCGCTCCTCCTTCGGGAGGCGCTGCAGGTAGACCATGCCGTCGAGGTGGTCGGTCTCGTGCTGCAGCATCTGGGCCATCAGCCCCTCGCCCTCGAGCACCACGGGCGCTCCGTCCAGGTCGATGCCCTCGACCTTCGCATAGGGGTGGCGCAGCGCGTCATGCCAGAGGTTCGGCACCGAGAGGCACCCCTCCCCCGTGGGCTGCGGCTCGCCCCGCACCTCGACGATGCGGGGATTGAGGATGTATCCGATCTCGCCGTCGACGTTGTAGCTGAACGCGCGCAGGCCCACACCGATCTGCGGCGCCGCCACACCGGCGCGGCCCGGCAGCGCCACCGAGTCGAGCAGATCCTGGACGAGAGCGCGAACGCCCTCGTCGATGGTGGTGATCTCCGCGCTCGGAGTGCGCAGCACGGGGTCGCCGTAGAGGCGGATCTCGCGGACGGTCACGCCTGGCGTTCCCGACGCAGGCCGTCGACGACGCGAGCGGCGAGGTCACGCGCGGCATCGCGGGTCGTGGGCTGCAGATCGCGATAGACGATCGCGGCACCGGTCGCGAGAGCACGGTCGTAGGGCAGGTGCACGATCGATCCCACGCGGCTGCCGAAGTGCACCTCCAGCTCGTTCAGGCGCACCATGGGCGTGCCCTCGGACTGCTGGTTGAGCACAACGATGGCCTGGCGCGCGAGGTCTTCGTAGCCGTTCGACTCGAGCCAGGTGATCGTCTCGGAGGCGAGGCGCACCTCGTCGAGGTTCAGACCCGTGACGATGATCAGCTGATCGGCGTGCGCGAGCGTCGCGGCCATCACCGAGTGGATGATGCCGGTGCCGGTGTCGGTGAGGACAAGCGAGTAGAAGTGCTCGGCGACGTCCGCGACGCGAGCGTAGTCGTCCTCGCCGAAGGCCTCCGCGATGCGCGGATCCGGGTCGGATGCCAGCACGTCCAGTCGCGTCTCATCACGAGCGACGAAGCGGGAGATGTCGTTGAAGCCGCGGATCTCCGTGGCCTTGTGCACAAGGTCTCGCACCGTCTTGTCGGTGCGCTTCGCGATGCGATCAGCCAGGGTGCCGCGATCCGGATTCGCATCGATCGCGATCACGCGATCGTCGCGGCCGTCGGCGAGCGCCATGCCGAGGAGGGTCGTGACCGTGGTCTTGCCCACACCGCCCTTGCGGCTCAGGACCGGGACGAAGCGCGTCTCGCCCGACAGCGGCGCCGCCACGCGGGCCTCGATCGCCTTGCGGGCTCGCACGCTGCGGCTGTCACCGAGGTTGAGCTTGCCACCCGTGAGGCCGTAGATGAATTCGGGCCAGGCACCCTCGGGCGCGGCCTTGGCCACACGACTCGGGTTCAGCACGCGGTCGGCCGTGAGCAGATCGCTGGACTCGCGCTCGGCGTTCTTGCCGAGGTCCTCGAGGCGGCGGGCGGTCATGGTGATGGCTCCATTCGTGGGCGTCTGCGTCTCCAGCTCCTGCGCCGGGCGGGTCGCAGCGGACTCCTCGGCCCAGATCCGGGCGAAGGACTTCTGCTTGTCGGCGTCGGCTGCGGCGGGAACGACGGCGGACGCGTCGTCGCGCTCGTCGGCCAGCAGCGCATCGAAGTCGCCCCCGGCCGTCGCGTCGGGCTCGGTGGCCTCGGGCTCGTCGGTTGCCGTCTCCGGCTCGTCTACCTCGATCTCGTCGGCCGCGAGCTCATCAGCCGCGAGCTCCTCAGCCTCGGGCTCGTCGGCCTCGGGCTCGTCGGCGTCGGCGTCGACGTCGGACTCATCCGGCACGTCGCTCTCGGCGATGCTGGCGGCGTGCTCAGCGGCGAGCTCGGCCGCAGCGGCGCGCCAGGCATCGACCCTCGCCTGCCTGGCTGCCTCGGTGGCGTCCGCACCTCGGTCGTCGTCCTGGGCGCCCGGTTCCTCCGCGGGCTCGTCGATGCCATGCTCGGCCGCGTCGTCGGCTGTCTCCAGCACCTCGACGGTCTCCGCTTCGTCGCCCTGATCCGCGTCCGCGACGACCACGACCTCGATCACCTCGACGGTCTGCTCGGCCTCGTCACCGGTCGCGGCATCAGCACCCGCGCGCACCACGGAGACGACATCGTCCTCGATCTCCCCCGTAAACGCCCGCTCCTCGTCGCCGGGCGTCGCGGCTTCCGCGTCCGCCGGCTCGTCGAGGTCGTCCTCCGAGCGGTTCTCGCTCGGCAGCTCGATCACGATCCCGCCGCTGCGGATGTCCCCGGGCTCGAGCTCGTCGTCGACGACCTCGTCGTCCGGCTCCTCCAGGCCCGAGGGCAGCAGCACACGCACCTGAGCGGTGTGCGGTGTGAGGATGCCGATCGCGGAGGTGTCGAGGGCGGTGTCGGCCAGGACGCCGTGGTCGTCGCCGTCCACGGCCTGCGATTCGGGATCGGTCGTGATCTTCTTCACCACTACGGGTTCACTCCAACGGTGCTGCGGCTTGCGCAAAGGGCGAGAGCCCGCGCGGCCCCGCGGATGCGGGACCCCACGGGCTCCCCAAGGTTACTTGTCGGTGCTGATGACAACCAGGAGGTCGCCGGCGTCCACCTGCTGTGTGGCGCTGATCGCCAGACGCTCCACCACACCGGCGTTCGGCGAGGTGATGGCGGCCTCCATCTTCATGGCCTCGATCGAGGCGACGGCCTGGCCCGCCTCGACGCGGTCGCCCACGGCGACCTTGAGGGTCACGACGCCCGAGAACGGCGCGGCGACCTGCCCCGGCTTCGAGGTGTCGGCCTTCTCGGCGCTGATCACCTCGACCGAGATGCTGTTGTCGCGAGCGGAGACCGGACGCAGCTGGCCGTTCAGCGTCGCCATGACGGAGCGGAAGCCCTTCTCGTCGGGCTCGCCGATGGCCTCGAGCCCGACCAGCAGGTTGACGCCGCGCTCGATCTCGACGACGTGCTCGCCGCCCTGCTCGAGGCCGTACAGGTAGTCGGCCGTGTCGAGCACGGACAGGTCGCCGTACGTCTCGCGCGCGGCCTCGAAGGCCTTGGTGGGCTGCGGGAACAGCAGACGGTTCAGCGTGGAACGACGCGTGGCGGAATCGCCGTCGAGCGCGTCCTGGTCGGCCGCCTCGAGAGGCGTGACGCCGGGCTTGATGTCGCGCCCCGCGAGCACCTTCGAGCGGAAGGGCTCCGGCCATCCGCCGGGCAGATCGCCCAGCTCGCCGGCCATAAAGCCCACGACCGAGTCGGGCACGTCGTACTTGTGCGGGTTCTCGGCGAAGTCGGCGGGGTCGGCCTTGACCGCGGCGAGGTGCAGCGCGAGGTCTCCCACGACCTTCGACGACGGGGTCACCTTGGGCACACGGCCCAGGATGTCGTTCGCCGCGGCGTACATGTCCTCGATCAGCTCGAAGTCGTTCGCGAGACCGAGAGCGATCGCCTGCTGACGCAGGTTCGACAGCTGGCCTCCGGGGATCTCGTGCTTGTACACGCGTCCGGTCGGCCCGTCCAGGCCCGACTCGAACGGCTTGTACTGGTGGCGCACGGCCTCCCAGTAGGGCTCGAGGTCGGACACCGCCTGCAGATCGAGACCCGTGTCACGGTCCGTGTGCGCGAGGGCGGCCACCAGGGCCGACAGCGAGGGCTGGCTCGTCGTTCCCGCCATCGGGGCCGAGGCCGCGTCGACCGCGTCGGCACCGGCCGCGCTGGCGGCGAGCAGCGTCGCCAGCTGACCACCCGGGGTGTCGTGCGTGTGCACGTGCACCGGCAGATCGAAGCGCTCGCGCAGGGCGGCCACCAGCTTCGAGGCTGCCGCCGGACGCAGCAGACCCGCCATGTCCTTGATGGCCAGGATGTGCGCACCCGCATCGACGATCTGCTCGGCGAGACGCAGGTAGTAGTCGAGTGTGTAGAGGTCCTCGGCGGGGTTGAGCAGGTCGCCCGTGTAGCAGAGGGCGACCTCGGCCACGGAGGTGCCGGTGTTCAGCACCGCGTCGATGGCGGGGCGCATCTGCGAGACGTCGTTGAGCGCGTCGAAGATGCGGAAGATGTCGATGCCCGAGGCGGCGGCCTCGCGGACGAACGCGTCGGTGACCTCGGTCGGGTACGGCGTGTAGCCGACCGTGTTGCGGCCGCGCAGCAGCATCTGGATCGCCACGTTCGGCAGCGCCTCACGCAGCTTGTCGAGACGCTCCCACGGGTCTTCCGCGAGGAAGCGCAGCGCGACATCGTAGGTCGCGCCGCCCCAGGCCTCGACCGACAGCAGCTGCGGCGTCAGGCGAGCGACCGCCGGAGCCGCGGCGACGAGGTCCTTGGTGCGCACACGCGTGGCGAGCAGCGACTGGTGGGCGTCGCGGAACGTCGTCTCGGTCACCGCGAGGGCGGTCTGCTCGCGCAGGGCCTTCGCGAAGCCGGCGGGACCCAGCTCCTGCAGCCGCTGGCGCGAACCCGCCGGAGCGGGGACGCTCACATCGACGGCCGGGAGCTTGATCGACGGCTGGTACGACAGCGGGTTCTCGCCGTTCGGCTTGTTGACCGTGACGTCGACGAGCCAGTTGAGCACCTTCGAGCCGCGGTCCTTGGAGACGCGACCCTTGAGCAGCTCGGGACGCTCGTCGATGAAGGACGTCGACAGGTCGCCCACGACGAACGCCGGGTCATCGAGCACCGCCTGCAGGAAGGGGATGTTCGTCGAGACGCCGCGGATGCGGAACTCGGCCAGAGCACGACGGGCGCGCGCCACGGCCGCACCGAAGTCGCGACCGCGCACGCTGAGCTTGGCCAGCATCGAGTCGAAGTGAGGGCTGATCTGCGCGCCCGCCGCTGTGGTTCCGCCGTCGAGGCGGATGCCCGCGCCGCCGGGCGAGCGGTACGTGGTGATCTTGCCGGTGTCGGGCCGGAAGCCCTGCGAGGGGTCCTCGGTCGTGATGCGGCACTGCAGGGCGGCGCCGCGCAGGTGCACGGTGTCCTGCGAGAGACCGAGGTCGGCGAGCGACTCGCCCGAGGCGATCCGCATCTGCGACTGCACGAGGTCGACGTCGGTGACCTCCTCGGTCACCGTGTGCTCGACCTGGATGCGGGGGTTCATCTCGATGAAGACGACCTCGCCCGTGCGGGGTCCGGCGGTCTCGAGCAGGAACTCGACGGTGCCGGCGTTCTCGTAGCCGATGGACTCGGCGAAGGCGACCGCGTGACGGTGGAGGTCCTTGCGGATGGTGTCGTCGAGGTTCGGCGCGGGCGCGATCTCGATCACCTTCTGGTGCCGGCGCTGCACCGAGCAGTCGCGCTCGAAGAGGTGGATGGTCGCGCCGGTCTTGTCGGCGAGGATCTGCACCTCGATGTGCCGCGGGCGCAGCACGGCCTGCTCGAGGAACATCCGCGGGTCACCGAAGGCGCTGCCCGCCTCGCGCATCGCCTCGGCCAGTGCGGGGGCGAGCTCGGCCTTGGTCTCCACGCGGCGCATGCCGCGTCCGCCTCCGCCGGCGACGGCCTTCGCGAACAGCGGGAAGCCGATCTCGTCGGCCTGGGCGACCAGAGCGTCGATGTCGTCGGACGCCTCGGTCGAGCGCAGCACGGGCACGCCGGCCTTGATCGCATGCTCCTTCGCGGTCACCTTGTTGCCCGCCATCTCGAGCACCTTCGACGAGGGGCCGATGAAGGTGATGCCCGCGGCGGCGGCCTTGGCGGCGAGATCCGGGTTCTCCGAGAGGAAGCCGTAACCCGGATAGATCGCGTCGGCACCGGACTCCACGGCGACGCGCACGATCTCGTCGACATCGAGGTACGCGCGGACCGGGTGGCCCTCGGTGCCGATCCGGTAGGCCTCGTCGGCCTTCAGCCGGTGCAATGAGTTGCGGTCCTCATGCGGGTAGACAGCGACCGTGCGCGCGCCGAGCTCGTAGGCGGCGCGGAAAGCGCGGATCGCGATCTCGCCTCGGTTTGCGACAAGGATCTTCGAGAACATGGGCGCCCTTCTGTTCTGGCCAGGCAGGTGGGGACATGCCGGGTCGGAGCGGGAGTCTCCCAACGGAGCAGACTCGCCACCGTGGGGAATTCATGGGGCGACTGTGAGTCGCCGACCTGGTTCCCAGCATACGGCGTTGTAACGTTGGGGATTGTGCACGTACTCAGCGTCAGTTCCCTCAAGGGAGGTGTCGGCAAGACGACCGTGACCCTTGGTCTCGCCTCCGCCGCCTTCGCCCGATCGCTGCGCACGCTCGTGGTCGATCTCGATCCGCAGGCGGACGTCTCGACCGGTCTCGATGTCCAGATCGCCGGACGCCTCAACATCTCCGACGTCCTCACGAGTCCCAAGGAGAAGATCGTCCGCCAGGCGATCACCTCCAGCGGATGGACTCGTGTGCACGACGGCACGATCGACGTGCTGCTCGGCAGCCCGTCGGCCATCAACTTCGACGGGCCGCACCCGACGGTGGCGGACGTGTGGAAGCTCGAGGAGGCCCTGGCGTCGATCGAGGCCGAGTACGACCTCGTCCTCATCGACTGCCCGCCGTCTCTCAACGCGCTCACCCGCACCGCCTGGGCCGCCAGCGACCGCGTGATGGTGGTCACCGAGCCGGGACTGTTCTCCGTGGCGGCCGCCGACCGCGCCCTCCGCGCGATCGAGGAGATCCGCCGCGGCCTCTCCCCCCGCCTTCAGCCGCTCGGCATCGTGGTCAACCGCGTGCGCCCGCAATCGGTCGAGCACCAGTTCCGCATCAAGGAGCTGCGCGACATGTTCGGCCCGCTGGTGCTCGAGCCCCAGCTGCCCGAGCGCACCTCGCTGCAGCAGGCACAGGGCGCGGCGAAGCCGCTGCACGTCTGGCCCGGCGAGTCGGCTCAGGAGCTGGCGGCCGACTTCGACGCGCTCCTTGACCGGATCATGCGCGCGGGCCGCATCACCGATCCTGCCGAAGAGACATCCGAGTAAGACCCCCGACATGAGGAAAGCCCCGCTTCGGCGGGGCTTTCTTGTCGTTGCGGCGACCGGCAGCGGGCATCGCCCGCAACACGTCAGGCGGTGCGCTTGGCGCGACGCTGAGCGAGTTCGTCGACGGCGTCGGGCATCGTCGCCTCGAAGTCGACGAGCGTCGCCTCGACCTCGTGGAGCACCTTGCCGACGGCGATGCCGAACACGCCCTGTCCGCGGCTCACGAGGTCGATGACCTCGTCGTTCGACGTGCACAGGTACACGGAAGCCCCGTCGCTCATAAGCGTCGTTCCGGCGAGGTCGCGGATGCCCGCGGCGCGCAGCTGCTCGACGGCGGTGCGGATCTGCTGAAGCGAGATCCCGGTGTCGAGCAGGCGCTTGACGAGCTTCAGCACGAGGATGTCGCGGAATCCGTAGAGGCGCTGCGAACCGGATCCGCTCGCGTTGCGGATGGTGGGCTCGACGAGTTCGGTGCGGGCCCAGTAGTCGAGCTGGCGGTAGGTGATGCCGGCCGCGCGCGCGGCCACCGCGCCGCGGTAGCCGGCCTCCGGGTCGAGCTCGGGGAGACCGTCGGTGAAGAGGAGATCGGTCATGCCGCGATCGTCGCGATCGTCAGCGTTCATGGGTCCTCCTCGGGGTGGGTGTTCCTCCACCGTATGGGAGGCCCTCGACACCGGCAATGACATCCGTCCGTTCGTGAACGCGTGTCGCGAACGCGTTACCGAACAGTGACCTTCAACAAGAGGTTAAAACCTGGGCGCTCCGCCGACTCAGTCGACGAGTCGTCCGAGAGCGTCCTTGACGAGGATCGTGCGCACCTCGTCGAGGCGGGACGCGAGCTGCGGCGCGAGCTCGCTGGCCTTGGCGCGAGAGGCCGCATCCGTGCGGCGCAGCAGCGCCGAGAGGGCCGATTCGACGAGGGCCACCTCGCGCTCGGCACTCTGGCGCAGGCCGCGAACGTGCCGGGGCTCGATGCCATGCCGCGACAGAGCGACGAGCGCGCGGAGCAGAGCGAGCGCCTGATCGTCATACGAGTCGGCCGCCTTCAGGAGCCCCGTGCTCACAGCGTCGTTCAGCAGCTGGGGCGCAGCCCCGGCCTCGCTCAGCAGCTCCTGACGGGAGTGGCGGCGTGCCGCCGGGTGGATCGACGCCGGAAGCGGCGGCAGAGCGGTCGCTCGCCCCGCCTCGACGTCGTCGAGGTGCTCGCGGATCACCTGCAGGGGCATGTAGTGGTCGCGCTGGAGCGTGAGTGCAAGACGCAGTCGCTCGACGTCCGCAGGCGCGAACTTGCGGTAGCCCGAGGCCGTGCGCTGCGGCGTGACGATGCCCTGGACCTCCAGGAAGCGCAGCTTGCTGGAGGTGAGCGCCGGGAACTCGGGCGTGAGCTTCGACAGCACCTGACCGATGCTGAGCAGCCCGGCAGGCCGGCTCGGGAGCGGCTCCCGCGCGGCGGCTGGCGCCATCAGGCGCCCTGCCCCGATCCGTTCTGACCCGGCGCGGCCAGGTCCTGCGGAGACACGAAGAAGTGGAGCCGGAACTTTCCGATGCGCACCTCGGCGCCGTTGCGCAGCTCGGCGCGGTCGACACGCTCGCCGTTGACGTACGTGCCGTTCAGCGAACGCTGGTCGACGATCTCGAACGACGTGCGGTGACGCGTGATCTCGGCGTGACGACGCGAGACGGTGACGTCATCGAGGAAGATGTCCGCCTCAGGGTGACGACCGGCGGTGGTGACGTCGGTGTCGAGGAGGTAGCGGGCGCCGGCCGTGGGGCCCGAGCGCGCCAGCATCAGCGCCGAACCCGACGGCAGCGCCGAGATCGCATCGCGCTCTGCGGGGCTGAGCTCGCCCGCGAACGGCACAAAAGACAGATCGGAGTCGTGCCCGAACGTCTGGGTCGAATCGCCCGAGCCGTCGTGGCCGAACCCGTCGCCGCGGTGAATCGGCGAACCGGCGCCGTACTCGTTCTGTGACACGTCTTCCCCTCCTTTCGGACCAGCCTAACCGATCCGTTTACCGAGATCACAAGTCGGTCACGGCAGTCCGGGCGGGTCACGCGGCCGACGGTCAGGATGACGGGGCTAGCGTGGACGGCATGCCCGTCGCGCGCACCTCGCACCTGCACCGTCTGACGACTATCGGCCTCGCGGCCCTCTTCGTCATCATCGGATCCCTCGGCGTGGCGGGGCCCGCGGCGGCCCACGATGCCCTCGTGCCCGAGGCATCCGATCCCGTGCCGGGTTCGACGATCGAGGCCATGCCCGCGGAGATCACGCTCGCCTTCTCGTCGGAGCTGCTCACGATGGGCCCGGCCGACACGATCATCGAAGTGCTCTCCCCCTCCGGCGAGGCCGTCTCCACCGGGGACGCCGAGGTCAACGGCGCTCTCGTCACGCAGGCGATCGGCGAGGCCACCGAGGCCGGCACCTACACGGTGAACTGGCACGTCGTCTCGAGTGACGGGCACCCCACCGAGGGCACCTACACCTTCAGCGTCACGACCGCCGCCGCTCCGTCGGCCGAGCAGACCGATCCCCCGGCCGCAACCGAGGAGCCCGCCGCGACCGAGGAGCCCGCAGCGACGACCACCCCCGTGGCAGCACCCGACGACGAGGCATCCGCGCCCGACGCGTGGCCGTGGATCCTGCTCATCACCGCGGCCATCGTGGTGGTGGCGGCCGTGCTGCCGCTGGTGATCCGTCGCGGACGGGACGGACGCATGAACGGACCGTCCGGCCAGAGCTGAGGAAGCCGCGCGGCGACTAGGCTGGAGCCATGGCTCATTACGACCTCGTCATCCTCGGCGCGGGTCCCGGCGGCTACGTCGCGGCCGTTCGCGGCGCGCAGCTCGGACTCAACGTTGCGATCATCGAAGAGAAGTACTGGGGCGGCGTCTGCCTCAACGTCGGGTGCATCCCGTCGAAGGCGCTGCTGAAGAACGCGGAGATCGCCCACACCTTCACCCACAAGGCCGACCTCTTCGGCATCTCGGGTGACGTGCACTTCGACTTCGGCAAGGCGTTCGACCGCAGCCGGACGGTCGCCAACACCCACGTCAAGGGCATCCACTTCCTGATGAAGAAGAACAAGGTCGTGGAGTACGAGGGCCGCGGCACGTTCACCGGTCCGAAGGCGATCTCGGTCGCCAAGGCGGACGGCTCCACCGAGGAGCTCACGTACGACAACGTGATCATCGCCACCGGCTCGAAGGTGCGCCTGCTTCCGGGCGTCACCCTCAGCGAGAACGTCGTGACCTACGAGGAGCAGATCCTCTCCCGCGAGCTCCCCGAGTCGATCGTCATCGTCGGCGCCGGCGCCATCGGCATGGAGTTCGCCTACGTGCTCTCGAACTACGGCGTGAAGGTCACGATCATCGAGTTCGCCGACCGCGCTCTTCCCAACGAGGACGTCGAGGTCTCGAAGGAGATCCAGAAGCAGTACAAGAAGTACGGCATCGAGATCCTCACCTCGACCGGCGTCAAGACGGTCACCGACAACGGCTCGTCCGTGCACGTCACCTACGCCTCGCGCGACGGGGTCGAGGGCGAGATCACCACCGGCAAGGTGCTGATGGCCGCCGGCTTCGCGCCGAACATCGAGGGCTTCGGTCTCGAGAACACCGGCGTCGCGCTCACCGAGCGCGGCGCGATCGAGATCGACGACTACATGCGCACGAACGTCGAGGGCATCTACGCCATCGGCGACGTGACCGCAAAGCTTCAGCTGGCCCACGTGGCCGAGGCGCAGGCCGTCGTCGCCGCCGAGACCATCGCCAAGGCCGAGACCCAGACCCTGGGTGACTACCGCATGATGCCGCGCGCGACGTTCTGCTCGCCGCAGGTCGCCTCGTTCGGCCTCACCGAGGAGCAGGCGCGCGCCGAGGGCCGCGAGATCAAGGTCGCGAAGTTCCCCTTCAGCGCCAACGGCAAGGCGAACGGCCTGGGCGAGCCCGTCGGCTTCGTCAAGCTCATCGCCGACGCCGAGCACCTCGAGCTCATCGGCGGCCACCTCATCGGCCCCGACGTCTCGGAGCTGCTGCCCGAGCTCACGCTGGCGCAGAAGTGGGACATCACGGCGCTCGAGGCCGCTCGCAACGTGCACACGCACCCGACGCTCTCGGAGACCCTGCAGGAGGGCTTCCACGGCCTTCTGGGGCACTTCATCAACATGTGATGAGGCCCGGCGCGCGACGCGCGCCGTGACCTGCAGAAACGGCCCCCGGAATCCGGGGGCCGTTTCGCGTCATGTGGACTCAGAACCCGAGCGCGCGCGCCAGTTTCGACGCCGAACTCGCGGGACGCGCTCCGGCGCGGTGCGCGGCTTGGGCTACCGCGGCGAAGAAGCTCTCGCGCGCGGCGCGGTCGGCAGGGGCGGCGGCACCCAGCTCGACCTCCCACTCGTGCCATTCGCGCTCCACGCCCTGGCGCAGGTCGACGGCATGCACGTGATCGTCCACGAACTCGGCGAGCACGCCGCCCGCCTCGTCACGCAGCTCGTAGGCCGTGCGGTCGTTGACGATGCGCGCCAGCGGGCTCAGTGCATCCTTCGTCCACCGGGCGAGCTCCTCGGCCACGGCCGCAGGAGGCTCGTCGCCTTCTCCGATCGGCCAGCCGAGCTCGGTGCGGCCTCCGTCGACCAGCGGGCCCTTGATGTGCCATCCGGCGTCCGGACCTCCGCTGCGACGGCGCAGGGCCACGCCCTGACGTCCGAGGGCCCCATCCGCCGTGTCGAGATAGAGCGCATCCAGATGCCGCTCCTCGCCCGCCGTCACGGACGCGACGCCCGGCACCGCCGTCCAGTCGGGCACAGGGGTGCCCGCGTCGACATCGAACTTGCGCTCGACCTCGATCGAGCGGGAGGGGGATCCGTCAGCGCTGCTCACTCGCCGGGCCGGACATCGTCGTCGCCGGGGGTCACTTCCTGCGGCTCCGAGGCGAAGCGGAACGCGACCTGCGTCGGGCCGTCGTCCTCTCCGGTTCTCTCCGCGGCGCCGTCGCGCTCGTAGACGAGCTGGCCCTCCGAGTACGGGAGGATCAGCTGATCCTGATCGGGGTCATCCAGGGGCAGGACCTGTCCGTCGAGGGGTCCGCCATGCAGTCGTGCGATCGCCATGGCCCCACCCTAGTCCCGCGGATCCTGTGCGCCCGGGGGGCTTGACGCGCGCTCCTTCTCCTCGGCATCGCGCGCCTCCTGCAGTTCGCGCACCGCGGTCTGCACGGCCGATTCAGCACGACGCACCTTGCGCTGCGCGAAGGTCTCCGCGCCGAACCGCTCGCGCAGATGATCGTGCTGCTCGTTGACCCCGACGATGATGTACGCGCACGCGATCAGCACGACCTGGACGGAGAGATTCACCCACAGCAGCAGCGCGATGAGCACCGCGAACGTTCCCAGCAGAGGATTGCGGGTGGCTCCCCCGACGAACAGGCCCGACAGCTGCTGGAGGACGATCAGACCCACCGCGCCGATCACCGCACCGGGCAGCACCACACGCAGCGAGGCCTTCATGCCGGAGAGCATCCAGAACATGATCGCGATCAGCGCTGCGTCGAGCACCAGCGTGACGATGATCGCGATGGCGCGTGTGATGAACACCGCGATGCCCGACTCCGAGATGCCCACCCACTCGAGCAGCGTGGTGACCAGCGCGGTGCCCATGAACGTCGTCACCGCGGCCGCGACGATGAGGGCGGCGAGGATGAGGGCGAAAAGCAGGTCGCGCACGATCAGCAAGATGGGCGACACGGCCTGGTGCGTGGTGCCGGCCGTGATGCGGATCGCATCTCGGAGCGCGGCGACCGCGCCGATGGCGGCGAAGAGGAGCGCGACGAGGGAGATGATTCCCGTGATCGTGAACTGGGCGGGCTGATCCAGCAGCACCCCCGGATCGACGAGGTAGCCCTCGCCCTTGCCCACGAGGCCCGGGATGACGTTGTTCACCGCGGAGACGAGCGCGTCGAACAGCTCCCGCTGGCCCGCCAGCCACACCGCCGCGATCGAGAAGCTCAGCAGCACCGCCGCGGCGATCGAGAACAGGGCCCGGTACGTGACCGCGGCCGCCAGCAGGGGACCCTTCTGCTCGGAGTACAGCAGATAGGCCCTGACCGGCTTGCGTACGAGCGCCCACGCGATGAGCGCCTTCACCTTCTCGATGATCCCCGCCATGCGGCCACGCTACCCGGCGGCCACGAGCCCGCGCGGAGGGTTGACACCGGGTCACACCAGCAGACCCGCCCACGCACCGGCGAGCATCCACGGGCCGAAGGCGATGTGCGTGTCGCGGCGGGCGCGCCGCAGCGCGAGCAGCGCGACCGCGTGCCCCCCGCCCAGCACGAAGGCGAGAACCGCGCCCACCGCGAGCTCGGCCCACCCGTGCCAGCCGAGCACCACGCCGACCAGCGACGCCAGCTTCACGTCTCCCCCGCCGAGGCCTCCCGGAACCAGCAGGCGCAGCGCGAGGTAGGACGCGAACAGCACCACCCCCGCGACGGCGGCGCGGCCGATCCGGCTCGGCTCGGCCAGACCGAGCAGCAGAGCGATCCCCGCCGCCGACGGCAGCACGATCGCATCGGGCAGCCGGTGCTCGCGCACGTCGATGCGGATCAGCCACAGCGACACCGCCAGGAACGCGACGTGCGCGACCAGCGCGACCAGCGCGAGCGCATCCGATCCGGACATCCCCACCTCCCCGCTCGAGGTTAGGGAAGATCCCGGATGCGCTCTGTGGGGGTGTGGATAAGTGTCAGAGCTCGAGCACGTCGAGGTGCACGTGCGCGGTGCCGCCCTCCACCAGGTTCTCCCTGTCTCGCACGGCCTTCTTCAGCGGCAGCGCGTAGGCGTCGCGTCCCGGGAAGATCGAGGTGCGCCAGGTG
This sequence comes from Microbacterium stercoris, assembly GCF_017592545.1. Lineage (GTDB taxonomy): Bacteria > Actinomycetota > Actinomycetes > Actinomycetales > Microbacteriaceae > Microbacterium > Microbacterium stercoris. The sequence continues at coordinate 143,836 of NZ_JAGFOA010000006.1, read as the reverse complement.
GTCGTGCCGATGCGGGCCTCGACGCGCAGCGATCCGAACCCGCGTGGCGGGGCGGGAAGCTCACGCAGATCGTGCGAGATCTCGGCCGGGACGTTCACGAAGAACCACGACTCCGTGCGAGCCTCCCACCGGTAGACCTCGGCCTCGAAGGAGATGCGCACGCCCATGCCGACAGGCTAGCGAGGTCACTCCCCCATGCGGTTGCGCGTGCGCATGGCGCGCTCGGCCTCGCGCTTGTCCTGCCGCTCGCGCAGGGTCTGGCGCTTGTCGTACTCCTTCTTGCCCTTCGCGACGCCGATCTCGACCTTCGCGCGGCCGTTCAGGAAGTAGAGCTTCAGCGGCACCAGCGTGTAGCCGCCCGCCGAGACGGCGTGGCTGAGCTTGACGATCTCGTCGCGGTTCAGCAGCAGCTTGCGGATGCGCTTGGACGAGTGGTTGGTCCAGCTGCCCTGCGAGTACTCCGGGATGTGCACGGCGTCGAGGAACACCTCGTTGCCGTTGATGTACGCGTAGCCGTCGGACAGGTTCGCGCGCCCCTGGCGTAGCGACTTGACCTCGGTGCCGGTGAGCACGAGACCCGCTTCATAGGTCTTCTCGACGTTGTACTCGTGGCGGGCGCGACGGTTGGTCGCGACGATCTTCTCGCCCTGTTCCTTCGGCATGTGCTCACCTCCTGCAATCGTGCACAGCCCTTCAGCCTACCGCGCGGCGCACCGATCCGGATCCGCGGCGCACGCGAGCGTTCGGAGCGGGTGCCGCGCGGCGACTGTGACGCAGCATGACCGCGAGATTGCTCCTGTCGGAACCCGCCGGTTCGATACAGGGATGACCCGTGTGATCCGCTTCAATGCCTTCGACATGAACTGCGTCGCGCACCAGTCGTCCGGACTGTGGCGTCACCCGAAGGACCGCTCGCGCCAGTACAACACTCTCGAGTACTGGACCGAGCTTGCGAAGCTGCTCGAGAAGGGCACCTTCGACGGCATCTTCATCGCCGACGTGCTCGGCACCTACGACGTGTACGGCGGCACCAACGAGGCCGCGATCCGCAACGGCGCGCAGGTGCCGGTGAACGATCCGATCCTGCTCGTCTCGGCGATGGCGCTCGTGACCGAGCACCTTGGATTCGGGATCACCGCCGGCACGGCTTTCGAGCACCCCTATCCGTTCGCCCGCCGACTCACGACCCTCGACCACCTCACCAGGGGACGCGTCGGATGGAACGTCGTCACCGGCTACCTGCCCAGCGCCGCGCGAAACATGGGGCAGGAGGACCAGCTGAAGCACGACGACCGCTACGACCACGCGGACGAGTACGTCGAGGTGCTGTACAAGCTGTGGGAGGGGTCGTGGGAGGACGACGCGGTCGTCGAGGACCGCGAGAACGGCGTGTTCACCGATCCCTCGAAGGTGCACGCCATCGGTCATCAGGGCACGCACTTCACCGTGCCCGGGATCCACATCTCGGAGCCCTCGCCGCAGCGCACCCCCGTGATCTACCAGGCGGGCGCCTCGCCGCGCGGCGTGCGATTCGCCGCAGAGAACGCGGAGGCGATCTTCGTCGCCGCGCCGTCGAAGGAGGTGCTCGCCGGCACGGTGAAGCGCATCCGCGACGCGCTGGAGGCCGCCGGGCGCGACCGTTACGACGCGAAGATCTACACCCTGCTGACCGTCATCACGGCCGCCACCCACGAGGAAGCCGTCGCCAAGCACGAGGAGTACCTGCAGTACGCCAGCGCAGAGGGGGCGCTGACGTTCATGTCGGGCTGGATGGGCGTCGACCTCTCGCAGTACGCCGAGGACGAGCCCGTCGGCAACGTGGAGTCGAATGCGATCCAGTCGGTGCTGCACCACCTGCAGGAGGAGGCCGATCTCGGCCGCGAGTGGACGGTCGGCGACCTCGGCCGCCACAATGCCATCGGCGGACTCGGACCGACGATCGTCGGATCGGGCGAGGAGATCGCCGATGAGCTGCAGTCGTGGGTCGAGGAGACCGACATCGACGGCTTCAACCTCGCCTACGCGGTGACCCCGGGAACCTGGGAGGACGTCATCGAGCATGTGATCCCGGTGCTGCGCGAGCGCGGCGCCTACCCGGAGGCCTATGCGCAGGGCACCCTGCGCCAGAAGCTGCACGGCTCGGGCGACCGCGTGAAGGACACGCACCGCGTCGCGCGGTACCGCTACACGGCGTCGGCGTCGGCGTCGGCATAGGCGTCAGTCGCGCGCGATTCGCCCCGGCCGCCCCGCCGGAGTGGGATGCTGGGCGCATGACGGAGACCCAGAGCACCGCACTGTTCGACGCGCTCGTGGCGGATATCACCACGCGCGCCGCGAGCGGACGGATCCTGATCGCGATCGACGGTCCCGACCCGGAGGCCACGGGTCGCTTCGCTGACCACGCCGCAGCGGCGCTGCGCGATGCCGGCCGCACCGCGGAGCGCGCATCCGCCCCCGGCGAGGTCTACCGCCACGATGCCGACTGGAGCGGGCTGCGCGCCACGCTGAGCGCGTTCCGCACGGAGGACGGCGACGGCTATCTGCTCGTCGACGGTCGTTTCCTGCTGAGTCCGGGCATCCGTGGCGCCTGGCACATCAAGATCTGGCTCGAGGGCGATCTCGAGCTGTCGCCGGAGGCGTACGCCGAGCAGCTGAAGTACGTGCGAGACGAGGGGCCCCGTGCCCACGCGGACGCGATCTACGACGTCACCGACCCCGCGCTGCCCCGGCGCGTCTGGGGCGACTCCTGCTGACCGGCTGACGCGGGGCGACGTCCCGCGCGCCCCGGTCCTCGGAGGCCTCGGCCCGCGGGCCGGAGCTCAGGCCCGGAGCCAGCGCCGGATGGCGAAGCCCGCCGACAGGGCCGCGAGGATCACGCCGATCGCGACGACGACGGGCACCACCAGGAACGCATCGCCGAGTCCGACCCACGGGATCGTGCCCATGCGCTCGGTCAGGTATCCCTCGACCCCGAACTTGACGCCCACGAGCACCGCGCCGCTGGCGAGCAGCGAGCCGATCAGGGCAGCGACCACGCCCTCCAGCACAAACGGCGTCTGGATGAAGCGGTTCGAGGCACCGACCAGGCGCATGATGCCGATCTCTCGCCGACGCGCATACGCCGACAGGCGGATCGTCGTGGCGATCAGCAGCACGGCGGAGATGAGCATCAGCCCCGCGACTGCGATCGCCCCGTAGGTCGCGATCGTCAGCGCCGAGAACAGCGGATCGAGGTACTGCAGCTGATCCTTGATCTGCTCCACTCCCTCCTCACCGGTGAACGCCTCGACGATCACGTCAGAGCGGGTCGGGTCCAGCAGCGTGATGTGGAACTCGGCGCTGGTCTGCGCCTCGCTGAGGACCCCGGCGTTCTCGGGGAAGTTCTCCACGAATGAGGCATACGCCTCGGCGGGAGACAGGAAGGTGTACTCCTGGATCAGCGGAGACAGCGTGCTGCCCTCGAGCTCTGCCTTGACCGCCGAGATCTGCTCCTCGGTGGCGGCGCCGCCGGTGCACGTCTCGCCGACCTTGAGGTCGGAGCACATGTAGACGTCGACCTGCGCGCGGTCCTGGAAGTAGTCGCGCATCGTCGCGATCTGCGCCTGCATCAGGATCGCGGCGCCCACGAAGGTCAGCGACACGAAGGTCACGAGGATGACCGACACGACCATCGACGCATTGCGGCGCAGGCCGGTCAGGACCTCGGAGAGGATCAGTCCCACTCTCATGTCGTCGGGCCCACCTCGTCGTCGCCTGCCTGAAGCCCGAGGCGATCCGCCATGCCGAGCTCCTCGATGTCGATATCTGTGCTGCGCCGGGGCTCGTCGCGTTCCTCGGGAGCGGGCGTCTCCGGTGAGGCCTCCTCCTCGGCGGCCGACGCCGGGACCGGCTGGGGCGCGGGATCCGGCACCACAAGCGGCTCGGGTGCGAGAAGCGGCTCGGAGGAGATGATCGCCTCCTGCTCCATCGGGGTGGCGTCACGCAGCTGAGGGATCGCGCCCGTGGGGTTCGCGACCGCCTCGCGGTGGACATCGAGCACCGAGGTCAGCGCCGCGATCGCGGCCGTCCCGCGCTCGATCTGAGGCTCGAGCGTCTTGATGCCCGAGCGGTCGCCGTAGCCGCCGTGGCGCTCATCACGCACCAGCTGACCGCCCTTGAGCTCGATCACACGGCGCTGCATCTGGTCGACGAAGGTCGCCTCGTGCGTAGCGCAGAGGATGGTGGTGCCCGAGGCGTTGATGCGCTCGAGGAGCATCATGATGTCGACCGACGTCGCCGGGTCGAGGTTTCCGGTGGGCTCGTCGGCGAGGAGCACCTGCGGACGGTTCACGATGGCGCGTGCGATGGCGACGCGCTGCTGCTCACCACCGGACAGCTCGTGCGGGAAGCGCTTGGCCTTGTCGGCGAGCCCCACCAGCTCGAGCGCCTGCGGCACGGCCTGCTTGATGAACGCGCGGGAGGATCCGATCACCTGGAGGGTGAATGCGACGTTCTGGAAGACCGTCTTCGACGGCAGCAGGCGGAAGTCCTGGAAGACCGAGCCGATGTGGCGGCGGAAATAGGGGGTGCGACGATTCGACAGCGTCTTCGTGTCGCGTCCGAGCACAACCACGCGGCCGTCGCTCGGGGTGTCCTCTCGGAGGATCAGCCGCAGACAGGAGGACTTGCCGGATCCCGAGGCGCCCACGAGGAAGACGAACTCCCCGCGCTGCACCTCGAAGTCGACATCGTCGAGGGCCGGTCTGGCGGTCCCCCGGTATCGCTTGGTGACGTGTTCGAACCGGATCATGGCGTACCGAGACTAAGCGCCGCCTTCCGCGAGCCCGGGAGCGACACCCGCGGATCCGGATCCCCTGCCGCAGGTATTCCGGTTCTCCTGCGGCAGGGGGCGGTCATGCTCAGCGCATGTCCTCCAGCTCCATGCCCTTCGTCTCGCGGACCTTCCACCACACGAACACGAGGGACGCGAGGGCGCACGCCGCGTAGAGGCCGTAGGCGAACGAGAGGCCGATGCCGCTCAGCACCGGGAAGGTCGTCGAGACGATGAAGTTCGCCACCCACTGCGCCGCCGCGGCGACCGCGAGAGCGCTCGCGCGGACACGGTTCGGGAACATCTCGCCGAGGAGCACCCACACCACCGGGCCCCAGGTGGCACCGAAGCCGATCACGAAGAGGTTGGCCGCGAGCAGCGCGACCATCGACCAGGGCCCCTCGAGCGTGACCTCGCCGCCGACGACGGTGGCGAAGGAGAACGCGACGGCCATGGTGCCGAGCGCGACGGTCATGATGATCGAACCGGCGATCAGCAACGTGCGTCGTCCGACCCGGTCGACGAGCAGGATCGCGACGATCGTCGCCAGGATGTTGATCACGGAGGTGATCACCGACGTGAGCAGGGCGCTGCTCTCGTCGAAGCCGACGGAGCGCCAGAGCGTGGTCGAGTAGTAGAAGATCACGTTGATGCCGACGAACTGCTGGAACACCGACAGCAGGATGCCGACCCACACGATCGGCCGGAGCCCGAGGGCGCTGCCGCGCAGGTCGCGCAGCGACTCCTTCTCCTCCGACTCGAGGGAGTCGCGGATCTGCTGGATCTTGAGGTTCACGTCGGTCACGCCGCCGAGGTCGAGCAGCACCTGCGAGGCCTTGTCGACATCTCCCCGCAGCACCAGGTAACGCGGCGACTCCGGCAGACGGAAGGCCATGATGCCGTAGACCAGCGCGGGCACGGCAGCGACGACGAACATCCAGCGCCATGCGGGGATGCCGAACCAGAGCACCTCGGCGGCGCCGCCCGAGAGACCCGCGAGCCAGGCGTTGGAGAGCAGAGCGGCGAAGATGCCGGTCACGATCGCGAGCTGCTGGAGGGATCCGAGCCGGCCGCGGATCGCGGCCGGTGAGACCTCGGCGATGTAGGCCGGCACGATCACCGAGGCGGCTCCGACGCCCAGACCGCCGACCACGCGCCAGATGATCAGGTCGACGACGCCGAAGGCGAAGCCGGAGGCGATCGAGGAGACGAGGAACAGGATCGCGGCGATCACCATCACGGGGATGCGCCCCCAGCGGTTCGCGATCGATCCGGCGAACCACGCGCCGACCGCGCATCCGAGCAGGGCGCTCGAGACGGTGAAGCCCTCGATCGCGCCGTCGATCCCGAAGTCGTCGGAGAGCGCGACGACGGCGCCGTTGATCACGGCGGTGTCGAATCCGAACAGGAAGCCACCCAGGGCTGCGGCGAGGGCGATGCCCGTCACCCGCGCATTCACGCGTCGATATGCCGTCTCGGTCATGTGTCCAGCGTAAAGCGGGTCGGAGTGCCGCCGGTCTCCCGCACGGACGCGCGGTCGCGTGCGAGGGGGCCGCTTCGCATCATCCGCGCAGGGCGAGCGCGAACGGGAGCACCGTGCCCGCGCCGGCGCGTCGCAGCTCCCGCGCGGCGACCGTGAGGGTCCAGCGACTGTCGGCGAGATCGTCCACGAGCAGGATCGGACCCGCCGGCAGGTGCAGCGACGAGGCGTCGAACCGACCGTGCAGATCGGCGACACGGAATGCGCTGTTGCCGCCGGGTCGGCCCGCCGGAGCACCCGGATCGGCGGCGAGTTCGCCGAGGAAGGGAAGGCGGCCGATGCCGGCGATGCCCTCGGCCAGCGAGGCCACCAGCCGCGGGCGCGTTCGCGAGGGCACCGCGACGACCGCGACGGGGCGCTCGGACCAGCCCCAGCCGGCGAGGACCCGCACACACGCGTCGAGCAGACGCGCAGGCACCTCCTGATCGGGGCTGCCTGCCGCGAACAGCTCGCGCAGCGCGCCGCCCCAGCCGAGGTCGGTGAGGCGGGCCAGCGCGCGGCCCTCCTCTGCCTGCTCGCCCTGCGGGATGCGTCCGGAGAGCGGCACCCCGAGGCTCGCCAGCCCCGACGGCCACTGGCGCCGCGGCTCGATCGGGACTCCCACGCGGTCGAGCGCCGACGCGGCCTCACTCGCCTGGGCGCGGCCGATCTCGGCCGTCAGCCAGGGCCCCGCGCAGTTGTCGCAGCGACCGCACGGCACCGCGGTGGCGTCATCGAGACGGCGCTGGAGGAACTCCATCCGGCACTCGGTTGTGGTCTCGTAGGCGAGCATGTCGTCCTGCTCGGCCCGCCGCGCCGCCGAGATGCGGGCGTAGCGCTCGGCGTCGTACGTCCAGGGTTCGCCCGTCGCCACCCATCCACCGCGCTCGCGGCGCACCGCCCCGTCGACATCGAGCACCTTCAGGAGGAGCTCGAGCGGCGTGCGGCGGATGTCGACCTGCGCCTCGAGCGCCGGCGTGGAGAGCGGCCCGCTCGACGCGGCGAGCGCTGCGAGGACGCGCTCGGCGCGATCCTGATCAGGCATGGAGGCCGTGGCGAAGTAGTGCCAGATGTCCCTGTCCTCGGGCCCGGGAAGGAGGATCACGTCGGCGGAGTCGGTGGCGCGTCCCGCGCGGCCGACCTGCTGGTAGTAGGCGACGGGCGAACTCGGCGCGCCGAGGTGCAGGACGAACCCGAGATCGGGCTTGTCGAAGCCCATGCCGAGGGCGCTGGTCGCGACGAGAGCCTTGACCTCGTTGCGCTTGAGCATGCCCTCCGACTCCGCGCGCTCATCCGCATCGCTCTGCCCCGTGTAGGCGCGCACGTGATGGCCGTGCTCGTTGAGGAATCGGGCGGTGTCGACGGCGGCGGCCACGGTCAGGGTGTAGATGATGCCCGACCCGGGCAGCTCGTCGAGATGGGACAGCAGCCACGCGAGGCGGGCCGTGGCGTCGGGCAGCCGCAGCACCCCGAGACGCAGCGAGGCGCGGGCGAGCGGACCGCGGATGGTGGTGACGTCGTGCGAGCCGAGCTGGTCGACCACGTCTTCGACCACCCGGCTGTTGGCGGTCGCGGTGGTGGCGAGCACAGGCACGGACGGCGGCATCTGGGCGATGAGATCGCGAAGGCGACGATAGTCGGGTCGGAAGTCGTGCCCCCAGTCGCTGATGCAGTGCGCCTCGTCGACCACGAGCATGCCGATGCGCCGCACGAGTGTCGGCAGCTGCTCGTCGCGGAACGACGGGTTGTTGAGCCGCTCGGGAGAGACCAGCAGCACGTCCACCTCGTCGCGGTCGAGCTGGGCGAGCACCTCGGCCCACTCGTGCGCGTTGGTCGAGTTGATGGCCACCGCCCGCACTCCGGCACGCGCAGCCGCCTCGACCTGGTCGCGCATCAGGGCGATGAGCGGCGAGACGAGCACGGTCGGCCCGGCTCCCCGATCGCGCAGCAGGCGCGTGGCGACGAAGTACACCGCGGACTTGCCCCATCCGGTGCGCTGCACCACCAGCGCGCGGCGTCGCTCGCCGACGAGCGCGGCGATGGCCTCGAACTGCCCCTCGTGGAACACCGCGTCGTCCCGGCCCACCAGGCGACGAAGGGCGGCCAGGGCCTCGGTCTGCAGCGCGTCGGTCATGCACCCAGCCTCGCAGGAGCCTCCGACATCCCTCGCATGTGCGCGCACAGATGGCAGGTCCTGCGGGTGCTTCGCCGTCGAAGCACCCACCCCGCCTCGCCTCGCCGAGGCCGGGAGGGAACGGCAGACTGGAGCGGATGTCCTCCCCCGCCGCCGCCCTCCGCCCCGTGTTCCCGGGGCTGACGGAGCGCGCGTTCGAGGAGGCGGCGGGCGCGTGCGGCTTCGAGCTGGGCGCCGCTCAGCGGGGCGCGGTGCGCGTGCTCGCGGCCCCGGAGCGGAGGAACCTGTACCTGCACGGCCCGGCGGGGCGGGGCAAGACGTGGCTGATGGACGTGGCCTTCGCCTCGGCTGACACCGAGCACAAGCGACGGGTGCATTTCCACGACTTCTTCCCCGCGCTGCACGCCGCGATCTTCCGTCACCACCACCGGCTCGACGCCGCGCTCGATGAGCTCGTCGGCGACCTCGAGCTGCTGTGCTTCGACGAGTTCCACGTGCACGACGTCGCCGACGGGGTGCTGGTGCGCCGGTTGCTGTCTGCCCTCGCCGAACGCGACATCGCCACCGTGCTCACCTCGAACTACTCCCCCGAGAGTCTCCTGCCCGACCCGCGGTTCCACGGGTCCTTCCTGCCCGCGATCGCGGAGATCCGGGAGCGCTTCGAGGTGGTGCGGGTCGACGACGGAGCGGATCACCGTGAGAGCGGCCTCGCTCGCGGCGGGTTCGCGAGCGGACGGTGGATCGCTGGGGACACGTCCGGCGCAGACGACGAGAGCGAGCTGATCCGGATCGGCGACCGCGACGTCGAGATCGGAGCGCTGACGGCGGGAGAGCTGCGGGCGACGTTCGCGCAGCTGTGCGAGCGACCGCTCGGAGCGTCCGACTACGCGCGGCTGGCGGATCGCGCAGGGCGATGGCAGCTCACGCGCATTCCGCCGCTCGAGACGGTGTCGGCGCCGGCAGCCCAGCGCTTCGCGAACCTCGTGGACGTCGCCGCCGACCGGGGTGTGACGATCCGGTTCGGCGCCTCCGGCTCGTTCGAGCGCCTCGCCGACGCCCCCGTGCCGCCGCTCGACCTGCCGCGCACGCTCAGCCGGCTGCGGTCGCTGCGCGGGGCCGACTGAGGCGCATCACCGAGATCGTCCTCGCCGGACGACGGGCCGGCGGTAGCGTGGCCTCGTGTCCGCATCGCCCAGCGCAGCGCCGTCGGCCGACCAGCTGCTCGTGCTGCTCGCCGTCGCCCGAACCGGCCGCTTCACAACCGCGGCACAGGCGCTCGGTCTGACCCACACGACGGTCAGCCGCAACATCGCCGCTCTCGAGACCGCCCTCGGCGGTCGGCTGCTGCTGCGGGGAGCGGACGGATGGGCGCTCACCCCCCTCGGCGAGCGCGCCGCGCGCGCCGCGGAGGGGGTCGCCGCCGCGCTCGAGCGGCTCACCGAGGGCGAGGGGCCGACCGATCCGGTGACGGGGGTCGTGCGCATGACCACAACGGATGGCTTCGCCGCGCTGATCGCGGCGCCCGCGGTCGCGGCCCTGCGGGAGGAGCATCCGCACCTCACGGTGGAGATCGTGACGCTCACGCGCCGCGCGGCGCTTCACCGCACCGGCGTCGACATCGAAGTGGTGGTCGGAACGCCCCAGGTCAATCGCGGCCGCTCGCTGAGACTCGGAGAGTACGAGCTGGGGCTCTACGGCTCCCGGAGCTACCTCTCGCGTCACGGCACCCCGCGATCGGCCGCAGAGGCTGCCGAGCACGGTCTTGTGTACTTCGTCGACTCGATGCTGCAGGTCGACGATCTCGACCTGCCGCGGCGGCTGCTGCCCGGCATGCGCGACGCACTCACCTCCACGAACGTGTTCGTGCACGTCGAGGCCACGCGCGCGGGAGCGGGACTCGGGATCCTCCCCTGCTTCGTCGCCGACAGGCACCCCGACCTCGTGCGCCTCCTGCCCGAGGAGGTGCGTGACCGGCTGCCCTATCACGCCGTCGTGGACCCGGAATCGTGGCGGCGCCCGGCGGTCGCCGCCCTGCTCGACGAGCTGCGTCGCCAGATGGCGCGACAGCGTGGCGCCCTGGAGGGTCTCGGCGTCTCGCAGTGACATCCATGTGCGATTTCGCACATCAGGTGTGCCACAATGCGCGTTGCCTGCACATCCTGAGACTGCAACACTCGCTCTCGTCCAGCGCCGCCGACGAGGTCGGCGCCGGGGTCAATGACGACATCCCGAAGGGAAACGACGGCAATGAGCCAGTCACGCAGCGCCGCGGCGCGCACGCAATCCGGCACCGAGCCCTCGGTGCTCCGCAAGATCGTCGCCGCCTCGATGGCGGGGACCATCGTCGAGTGGTACGACTTCTTCCTCTACGCCACGGCATCGGCCCTCGTGTTCTCGAAGGTGCTCCTGCCTCAGATGGGCAACGTGTACGACGCGATCATCGCGGCCTTCGTCACGTACGCCATCGGCTTCCTGGCCCGCCCGCTCGGCGGCGTGGTGTTCGGACACATCGGCGATCGCCTGGGCCGCAAGCACACCCTGCAGCTGACCATCATGCTCATCGGCGTGGCGACCGTGCTGATGGGATGCCTCCCGACGTATCAGCAGATCGGTGTCTGGGCGCCGATCCTGCTCGTTGTGCTGCGCTTCGTGCAGGGTCTCGCCCTGGGCGGCGAGTGGGGAGGAGCCGTGCTTCTCGTCGCCGAGCACGCGCCGACCTCGCGCCGCGCGACCTGGGCCGCCTGGCCGCAGGCCGCCGTGCCCGTGGGCAACCTGCTCGCCACGCTCGTGCTCACCCTGATGGCCAACGTGCTGTCGGACGAGGCGTTTATGGCCTGGGGCTGGCGGGTGGCGTTCTGGCTCTCGGCCGTGGTGGTGATCGTCGGGTACTGGATCCGTCGCTCCGTCTCGGAGGCACCCGTGTTCGAGGCGGCGCGGGCCGAGCAGGCGCACGGCCAGGCGATGGGCTTCGGCGTGGTGGAGGTGCTGAAGAAGCGGCCGCTCGGCGTGCTGAAGGGCATGGGCCTGCGCTTCGCGGAGAACATCATGTATTACCTGGTGGTGACCTTCTCGATCGTGTACCTGACCGAGGACCAGGGCATGGAGAAGGGCCCGCTCCTCACCCTGATCGCAATCGCCCACGCGAGCCACTTCGTGGTGATCCTTCTCGTCGGACGTCTGGCGGACGGCGCCGGCCGCAAGCCCGTCTACCTCGCCGGCGCGCTGCTCGGCGCAACGTGGGGCTTCTGGGCCTTCCCTCTGCTCGATACCAAGGTGGATGGTCTGATCCTCCTGGCCCTGATCGCCGGACTCGCGATCCACGCGCTGATGTACGCCTCGCAGCCGGCCGTGATGGCGGAGATGTTCCCGACCCGCATGCGCTACTCGGGCATCTCGATCTCGTACCAGGTGACGTCGATCTTCGCCGGATCGCTCGCTCCCCTGCTCGCGACCCAGTGGCTCAAGGACACCGGCTCCTGGATGAACACCGCCATCTACCTCGCCGTGGCGGGCCTCGTCACCGCCGGCGTTGTGCTGACCCTCAAGGAGACGAAGGGGACGTCGCTCGAGGAGCTCGACGCGATCGACGCCGCCGAGACGCGGGCAGCCGAGCGCAGCGAGGTGACGACGGCGTGAGCGAGACGGTCAGCGGGGTGCACGCCGAGCGCCCCCCGGAGCGAACGCTCGGCGGGCGGAAGGCCCTCGTCACGGGAGGCGGATCCGGCATCGGCGCGGCGATCGCGCGAGAGCTCGCGGCGCGCGGCGCGCAGGTGATCGTGGCCGACGTCGCGGCCGACGCCGCGCACGCCGTGGCACAGGAGATCGGCGGCACGGCCTGGGAGGTCGATCTCGCCGACACCGAGGCGCTCGATGACCTCGTGCTGGATGTCGACGTGCTCGTCAACAACGCGGGCATCCAGCGGGTCAGCCCCATCGAGGACTTCGAGCCCGACGCGTTCCGGCGGATCCACTCGATCATGCTGGTCGCCCCCTTCCTGCTCGTGCGCGCGGCACTGCCCCACATGTACGCGCAGGGCTGGGGCCGCATCGTCAACATCTCGAGCGTGCACGGGCTCGTCGCCTCGCCCTTCAAGAGCGCCTATGTGTCGGCCAAGCACGGCCTGGAGGGCCTCAGCAAGGTGACCGCGCTGGAGGGCGGCCCGAAGGGCGTCACGAGCGTGTGCATCAACCCCGGATACGTGCGCACACCGCTCGTGGAGAAGCAGATCGCCGAGCAGGCCGCGGTGCACGGCGCGGCCGAGGAGGACGTGATCGATGACATCCTGCTGCGAGAGGCGGCGGTGAAGCGACTGCTCGAGCCACGCGAGGTCGCCTCTCTCGTCGGATGGCTCACGGGCCCCGACGGCGCCATGGTGTCCGGCGCGTCCTGGGCGATGGACGGGGGCTGGTCGGCGAGGTGACCCGGTCCGGGGCGCACCCGATCCGGCAGACTTGACGGATGACGCACCGGGCCGGACGGATCATCACCATCGAATCGACCGCGGAGCTGGACCGTCGACTCGCCCGCGGCGCGCGGCACCTGCGCGGATGGCGGCTGGTGGGACTCGACCTGCGGGGGCGGGCGGATGAGCTCGATGCGCTCGACACGTCGCGCACGACGTTCGCCGGGTGCACGTTCGCCCCCGGCGACGCCGACCTGCACGCCGCCCGCGGGGCGCTGGTGCTGCCCGAGGTCGATGCAGCACCTATCGATCCCCATCGCGACACGCTCTACACGGCCGATGAGCTGTATGACGAGCGCGACTACCGCCGCGCCCTCGACGGCCGTGCCTTCGCGTGGTCGCAGAGGGCGGAGCGGGACGCCATCCTCGCGCGCGCCCTGCACGACGACGGCATCGACCAGGCGCTGACCGATTGGACGGCCACGCGCCGGCTGGTGGGGGTGATGGGCGGGCACGCGATGCGGCGCGGCGACGCCGACTTCGCGGGCGCCGCGCGCCTGGGCCGCGCCCTCGGATCGACCTTCACAGTCGCCACCGGCGGAGGACCGGGCGCGATGGAGGCCGCCAATCTCGGAGCCCGCTTCGCGGGGGCCGAGCAGGCCGTGCTCGACCGTGCGCTGGACGTGCTCGCGGTGGCCCCGTCGTACCGCCCCTCGGTCGACGCCTGGGTGGCATCCGCGCGCGAGGTGCTCGCCGAGCTGCACGACGTGCCGTCGGTCGACACGCTCGGGGTGCCCACCTGGCACTACGGCCACGAGCCGCCGAACCTGTTCGCGACCGCGATCGCGAAGTACTTCCGCAACGCCCTCCGCGAGGCGATCCTGCTCCAGGTGTGCGGGTCGGGCATCGTCTTCCTGCCCGGGGCCGGCGGCACCGTGCAGGAGATCTTCCAGGACGCGTGCGAGAACTACTACGCCGCGGAGGACGCCATCGCGCCGATGGTCCTCGTCGATGTGAAGCACTGGACCGAGGATCTCCCCGCCTGGCCGCTGCTGCAGGCGCTGGCCGCGGGCCGTCCGATGGAGGGGCACATCCATCTCGTCGATTCGGTCGACGAGGCCGCCGCCCTCATCCTGGAGGGCGCCGCGTGAGCGCACCCCAGGTCTCGCCGTCATGGCGCATGTGGCTGATGTGGGGCATCGGCGTGGCCGGCTACGTGCTCTCGGTCACCAACCGCACGTCGCTCTCGGCCGTGGGCATCGACGCGCAGCACCGTTTCGACGCCGATGCCTCGACGCTTGCCATGTTCGCCGTGCTGCAGCTGGCGGTCTACGGGTTCATGCAGCTTCCGGTGGGCGTGTGGCTCGACAAGTGGGGAGCCCGGCCCATCATGGCGATCGGCATGGTGCTAATGGCGGTGGGTCAGGTCGTGATGGCCTTCTCGCCCAGCGTGGGCGTGGCGATCGCCGCGCGCATGCTGCTGGGAGCCGGCGACGCCGCCATCTTCCCCAGTGTGCTGCGCCTCGTCGCCGTGTGGTTCCCGGCCCAGCGATCGTCGGTGATGATGCAGCTCACCGGCATCTGCGGCCAGCTCGGGCAGGTCATCGCACTGGTGCCCGTGCCGTTCCTCCTGCACGCGACGAGCTGGGAGGTGACGTTCGGATCCCTCGCGGGCGGCGCGATCGTGTTCTCGGTGCTGATCGCCGCGGCGGTGCGCAACCACCCGGCGCAGATGACCGAGGACGTCTCGGTCAACACCGATACCGGCGCGATCACCGTCGTGACGAGCCAGGTCGACACGCGGGTCGGCATCCGCGCCGCGTGGGAGCATCCGGGCACCCGCCTCGCGTTCTGGACGCACTTCACCACGCCGTTCGCGGGGTCGGCGTTCCTGATGCTGTGGGGCATCCCGTTCCTCACCGCCGCGGAGGGCTTCTCGATCGGCCAGGCCTCGGCGATCACGTCGGTCTTCGTCGGCGCGGGCATCGTGATCGGTCCGATCGTGGGCGCGTTCTCGGCGCGCCACCCGAAGCGGCGCTCGCGGTTCCTCGTGCTGCCGGCGGTCTACGCGCAGATCGTCGTGTGGGGCGCGGTGCTGCTGTGGCCCTCCCCCGTGCCCGCGTGGCTGCTCGTGCTGCTGATGGTCGCGCTCGCGATGGGCGGCCCCGCATCGATGGTCGCGTTCGACTTCGCGCGCGCCTTCAATCCTGCGCATCGGCTCAGCACCGCCACCGGCATCACCAACGTCGGCGGCTTCCTGGCCGGGCTGCTGGCGATCCTCTTCATCGGCATCGCCATGGATGTGCAGGGCGCGTCCCGACCCGAGCTGTACACCGACACCGCGTTCCGGTGGGCCTTCGCGACGCAGGTGCCGCTGTGGATCCTCGGCATCGCGATGATCATCCGCGAGCGCGCGATGATCGCGCGGCGGTCAGGGTAGGAGTCCCGGGAGGGCTGCTCCCGGGCTCCTCCTACCGGACGGGCTGGGTGAAGACCGCGACCGTCCGGGCCGGGATCGTCACCGTCGCCGTGCGCGCGTCCCAGGTCGCGGTCTTGACCACCGGATCCGATCCCTTCGCCTGCGCGGCCGTGAGCGCGAACCGGCGGCCCTGCAGGCCGTCGATTCTCTGCGTGAGCGGCTCGGGCGACGCGTTGAAGACGACGAGCGCCCCGTCGAGCTTCTTGTCGGCGCTCTTGCCGATCGTGTCGTCGATCAGCATCACCAGGGATCCGGGTGCCTCCGAGGCCGGGAAGGACACCTTCTGCTGGATCAGCTGCGCGGATCCGAGGCGGAGCAGGCCCACCTCCGAGCGCACCCGCAGCAGGTCGAGCGCGGCCGCCTCGGCGGAGGCGATGTCGGTGGCGCCCGGCTTGAGGGCCGGGTTCTCCAGCAGGGGCTTCATCACGCCCCACTTGGCGCCGTTGTCGGCCTTCGGAGGCAGCCCCGAGCCGAAGGTCGACTCCTTGCCGCTCCAGTCGATGCGGTTGAACCAGTCGCCCGAGTCGTAGCTGTTGCGGTCGAGCGACTTCGACCGCAGCAGCTCAGTGCCCGCATGCCAGAACGACACCGACTGCGAGAGCGTCACCGTGGCCAGCGACAGCGTGTTCATCCGGACTCGGTCGGCCATCGGCGTCGTCACCGGCAGCTTCAGCACCGACAGGTCGTACAGCGTCTCGTTGTCGTGCGCGTCGACGTAGTTGATCACCTCACCGGGCTCAGCCGCGTAGCCGGCCGGGGAACCGCGGTAGTCCAGCTCGTCGCCGCGGTGCACCGCGCCGTCCGAGGCGAGCAGCTCGTACGAGGCGAGGTTTCCCGCCAGTCCCAGCTTGACGAGATCGGTCTCGTGTCCGAGGTCGGCCAGCGCCTGCTCCGGCGTGCCGTTGATGGGGTCGCCGTTCGGATCCGTCGCCAGTCCCGTGCCGAACCCCTGACGGAACGTCGAGGAGGAGTCGACGGGGCTGCCGCCGTGCACCGCATCACGCAGCCGGTCGTTGAACGTGCCGATGCCCGTGCCGCCGAGGTTGCCCTGCGTGGCCTGCTCGAACAGCGCGTCTCCCGCGACCTCTCCGAAGTCCCAGCCCTCGCCGTAGAGGTACACGCTCTTGCCGTCGACACCGTCCTTCTTCAGGGTGAGCGCATCGAGCGCGTCGCGGATCGCCGCCATGTTGGCGGTCGAGTGGTGGCCCATCAGATCGAAGCGGAAGCCGTCGACCTTGTAGTCGCGCGCCCAGGTGACGACCGAGTCGACCATCAGCTTCTGTGCGGCGGCGTGCTCGGTGGCGACGTTCTGGCAGCACGTCGAGGTCTCCACCCCGCCCGCGGCGTTGAGGCGGTGGTAGTAGCCGGGCACCACGCGGTCGAGCACCGAGCGCTCGGCCTGGCCGGAGGCGGCGGTGTGGTTGAACACCTGGTCGAGCACGACCTCGAGGCCCATGCCGTGGAGGGCACCCACCATCGAGCGGAACTCGGCGACGCGCGCGCCGCCCTCCGGATCCGTCGCGTACGAGCCCTCCGGAACCGAGTAGTGGTACGGGTCGTAGCCCCAGTTGAAGCCGTCCTGACCCGCGACCGCCGAGGTGCGGGCCTGCTGCTCCTCGGACGCCGGCCCGAAGGAGGCGAGGTCGCCCTCGGGCGTCTTCTGCGCGGCGCGGTCCTCCTCGATCGTCGCGATGTCGAACGAGGGCAGCAGGTGCACCGTGGTGATGCCCGCGTCGGCGAGCTGGCGCAGCTGCTTCGTGCCGTCGGACGTGCGGGCGAACGCCCGGTACGTGCCGCGCTCGGCCTCGGGCACGGTCTCGTCCGTGATCGAGAAGTCGCGGATGTGGAGCTCGTAGATCGCGCGGTCCACGTCCTTCTCGACCTCGGGCGCCTTCTGCGTGGTCCACTGCTTCGGCGCCCATTCCTTGTCGGAGAGGTCGATCGCGACCGAGCGCTCGGAGTTCAGGGTGAGGGCCAGGGAGTAGGGGTCGGTGACGAGGTTGGTCTCGATCTTCCCGGTGGTCGGCGCGAACACCCGCACCTCCCAGAGGTACTCGTCGCCCTTCGCCTTCTTGTCGCCCGACACCCGCCAGACGCCGGTCTCGTCGTCGAACGATGCCTCGTGGCGCACGGGATCGCCGTCGGCGCCGGCCTCCCAGGTGAGCAGGGTCGCGGCCTGCGCGGTCGGCGCCCACAGACGGAAGGTCGGCCGCTTCTTGTCGAAGGTGACGCCGAGCTCCACCTCCTCGAGCGCCGCGGCATAGAGGTCATCGAGCACACCCGGGATCTGCACACCCGTGAACGCCGTCAGCGCGCCGTCCGCCGTGCGCTGCGACACGGCGAGCTGACCTCGCACCAGGTCGGCGGCATCGCCGTCGACCTCCAAGGCGAGGTACGACGCGAGGGCCGGGAAGCGCTGCTTCTGCTCGGCGGTGAGGCCCCCGGCGATCGGCGAGAGCGCGAGCTCCTCGCCGCCGGCGATCTCGTCGCCCTCCTGGGCGAGAGACGCGTCGGCCGACGCGTGCAGGGCGTAGACGGCATCCTGCGGCTGGCCGAGGTCGGACGGCCACGCGATGGTGTGCGCGTCGATCCAGTGCGCGCGCTGCTCGCCGGTGCCGGCCAGCGGCGGCTCGCCCGCCTCGACCTGCAGCACGTGAGTCGCGAGGGTGTAGGTGAACTGCACAAGCGCTCCCTCCTCGACGCTGAACGCGATGTTCGCGCCGCCCGCGGCTCCATCCTGGCCGTAGTTCTCGTCCCACGTGCGGCCGTGCGCGACCTTCGCCTCGTACGACCCGGCGGGGACGCCGGCGAGAGCGAGCTCGTAGACGCCGTCGCGGTCGCCGTCGGAGAGCAGCGATCCGAGGCAGTCGGGCGCCCAGTCGCCGGGGCATCCGATCTCGTCCTGGAAGCTGCCGGGCACCGTGATCACCGGGCCCTCGGCGGTGGACTGGACGACGTTCGAACGCGGATCGAAGAGGAACGTGATCGGACCGCCCGCGTGGTGGATCGCGAAGTTCGCGCCGTCGCGCACACCGCCCACGCCGTAGTTGATCGCCCAGGATCCGTCGATGGCGACCTTGTACTCGTAGTCGCCGGCCGGCAGGTCGAAGGTGCCCTCGTAGACGCCGCCGTCCCGCAGGGTGAGCCGGACCGCCTCGCAGGCCGGATCCCAGTCGCCCGCGCAGCCAAGCTCGGAGTTCAGGCTTCCCGGGACCGTGACCATCGAGATCGGGGTCTCGGGCTCCTCCTCCACCTCGAGCGAGACCGCGTTGCCGACCGATGCGTACGTCGAGGCTGCCGAGCGGTGGCCCGCAGCGTCGGTGACGACCGCGCGGTACTCCACGAGCGTGCCGTCGGCCAGGCCCGCGATGTCGTGGAAGACGCGCGGCGTGGTGTCCTCCGCCGTGCCGAGCGGCTTCCACTCGTCGGAGCCGGCGACGCGCCACGCGAAGCTCGTCTCGATCCAGCCGTCACCCGCGACGTCGGCCGAGACAGCGGCTTGGCCGGCGAGACCGGCCCCCGCGGCGGGCGCGCTCAGCGTGACGACGGGCGCCTCGGCGCCGACCGTCACCGTCTTGTCGGCGCGGTAGACGACCGCGCCGAGTGCCGGGACGGTGACGTCGACGGATCCGGATCCGTCACTCGCGACCGCGGCGTCGGCTCCGTAGAGCGGGGCGAAGGACGCGTCGGCGGTGAGCGCCGGCACCGTGACCGTGCGCTCCTGCTCGGCGTTGTTGACGGCCACGAGGTACTCGACCTTGTCGTCGCGGTCGACCCGCGAGAAGGCGTAGACGCCCGCGCCGTCGTCGGCGTAGCGCTCGATCTGGGCACCGGTGGCGAGGGCCGGGTGCTCGTCGCGCAGTTCGGCCAGCGCGGAGATGTGCGTGTAGAGCGGGGCATCGGTCGCGTAGCGGTCGACCGATCCGGCGTTCTCGCCCGTCACCAGCGGCTGGTCGGCGTACGAGGCCACCTGGGTCGCGAAGAGCGACTGCCGGGCGTCCTTGTCGCCGCCCGTGCCCGCGAAGCCCTGCTCGTCGCCGTAGTAGATGACCGGCTGGCCGCGGGTGAGGTACATCAGCTCGTGCGCGAGCTCGTCGCGCTGCAGCGCCTCTCCCGTGCTCAGCAGGAAGCTGCCCACGCGGCCCATGTCGTGATTGCCGAGGAAGGTCGGCAGCGACGCGGCCGACGTGTCCGGGGTCGTGTAGCGGTCATCCCCCGCGAACAGGCCCTGCAGCGTCTTGGCCGAGTTGCCCGCCGAGTAGCCCACGGCGGACGACTGGAACGCGAAGTCGAGCACCGAGTTGACGTCGGTGTCTCGCACGTAGGGCGACAGCTTCACCGGATCGGCGTCGTAGACCTCGCCGAACATAAAGAAGTCGGGCTTGCCGTGCGCGTGCGCATAGTCGAGCACCTGGGTTGACCACTGCTGCCAGAACTCGAAGTTCACGTGCTTCATGGTGTCGATGCGGAAGCCGTCGATGCCGAGGTCGATCCACTGGTCGTAGACATCGACTAAGCCGTTCACCACCGTCGGATGCTCGGTCATGAGGTCGTCCAGACCCGAGAAGTCGCCATAGGTGACCGACTCTCCCGACCAGGTCGAGTCGCCGCGGTTGTGGTACAGCGTCGGGTCGTTGAGCCACGCGGGCGTCTTGGCGTCGGGGTCGGTGACGACGGGCGTGTACGGGAAGGAGGTGGCCGCGTCGAGCGCCGGGAAGTCACCCGTGCCCGCGTAGTCGGCCGGGTCGAACACGGTGCCCGAGGCGTCCTTGTAGGGCGCGGTGGCCTGGTCGATGTACGCGTACTGCTTCTGCGCGTAGTCGATGACGTCGGCGGTGTGGTTCGTGATGATGTCGAAGTACACCTTGATGCCGCGCGCGTGCGCCTCGTCGATCAGGGCGTCGAGCTCCTCGTTGCTGCCGAGGTGGGGATCGATCCGGGTGAAGTCCGTCACCCAGTAGCCGTGATAGCCGGCGCTCGCGTTCGCCCCCTCCCCCTGCACCGGCTTGTTGGCGAAGCTGGGCGTCAGCCACAGCGCCGTGGTGCCGAGTCCTTCGATGTAGTCGAGGTTCGCGCGCAGTCCCGCGATGTCGCCGCCCTGGTAGAAGCCCTTGTCGGTCGGATCGAAGCCGTGTGCGAGTCGGTCGCCCGCGATCCCGCCGGTGTCGTTGGCCGTGTCGCCGTTGGCGAAGCGGTCGGTCATCACGAAGTAGAACCGCTCGTCGCCACCGGCCTGGCGCGCGGGAGCCGCGGCGAGCGCGGCGTCCGACTCGGTGTAGCCGCCCGGGAGATCCTCGACCGCGACGCCGACGCGATGCGTGGTGTCGTCGAAGGTGAAGCGCAGCGTGGCGGGGCCTGCGACGGTGAGGGGGATGTTGTCTGCCCCGCCGTTCAAGCCGTACGCCTCATCCCACGCGTCGTTGAGCGCCACCTTGTACTCGTAGGAGCCTGCGGGCACCTCGAACTCCGCCGAGTAGATGCCGTCCGTGCTCGTGGGGGCGAGCTCGGTCGCCGCGCAGTCGGGCGCCCAGTCGGCGGCGCAGCCGAGCTCTGACTGCAGGCTGCCCACGAGGGCGGGCGAGCGGTCGGCTGCGACGGCCGGCAGGATCGGCACGATCGCGCCCGACAGTGCCAGGGTGGCGGTCGTCAGCAGGGCCGGCAGTGCGCGTCGCGAGGTTCGGGCACGCACGGGAGTCGTCTTCGACACGTCATCTCCATTGATGATCACGAGTGGGGGAACGCCGGGGCGTCTCGGTGAAAGTAGCAATCGGATCGGCATACTGCAAGCGCTTACAGTTCTTACATTCGCGAATGGAACGGCTTGCAGTCCGGCGTCTGCCACGATGATCCGGTGACGCACGACGCCCTTCCCCTCCACCACCGGCCGCGACGCATGGTGGGCCGCGACATCGGCGAGCGCCATCGCGCCGCCACACCCCTCGAGCTGCTGTTCGATCTCACCTTCGTCGTGGCGTTCAGTCAGGCCGGATCGCAGGCCGCGCACCTGCTGGAGCTCGGGCACTGGGGCGCCGCGATCACGGGCTTCGTTCTCGGCGTGTTCGGCGTGATCTGGGCATGGATCAACTACACCTGGCTCGCCTCGGCCTTCGACAACGACGACCTCTGGTTCCGCCTCGCGACCTTCGTGCAGATGGTGGGTGTGATCCTGCTGGCGCTCGGCATCCCGGCGCTGTTCCATTCCATCGACGAAGGTCACCACCTCGACAACGTGCTGCTCGTGGCCGGGTACATCGTGATGCGCATCGCGGGCATCGCGCTGTGGCTGAGGGTCGCCCGCCAGGATCCGGCCCACCGCGGCGCCGCCCTGCGCTACGCGGGGCTGGTGGGGCTGATGCAGATCGGCTGGATCGTGCTCCTCGTCATCGATCCGCCCCTGGTTGTCGCGGTCACCCTGTTCGTCGTGCTCGGCGGACTCGAGATGCTCGTGCCGATGACGGCCGAGGGCGGCGGCCGCAGCACCCCGTGGCACCCGCACCACATCGCCGAGCGGTACAGCCTGCTCACGATCATCACGCTCGGCGAGGTCGTGCTCGGCACGGTGCTGTCTGTCTCGGCGGTCGTCGAGGAGGAGGGGTGGTCGCTGGTCGCCGGCGTCGTCGCGTTCGGCGGCACCGCCCTCGCGTTCGGCCTGTGGTGGGTCTATTTCATGATGCCGTCGGCGCAGGTGCTGTCGGTGCGCCGCGAGCGGTCGTTCGCGTGGGGGTACGGCCACATCGCGATCTTCGCCTCGATCGCCGCCACCGGGGCGGGCCTGCACGTCGCGGCCTACGCGATCCGCGACGAGGCGCACATCGACGACATCGCCGCGCTCCTCACCGTGGCGATCCCCGTGGGCGTCTTCGTGGTGGCGCTCTACGTCATCTACACCGTGCTGCTGCGGGCGTTCGACCCGTTCCACCTGCTGCTGTTCGGCGGCACCGTCCTCGTGCTGATCGCGGCGGTGGCCGCGGTCGCGCTCGGCGCACCGCTGAGCCTCGGGATCGGGATCGTGGCCCTGGCACCGATCGTGTCGGTCATCGGATACGAGACGGTCGGGCACCGGCATCAGGCCGCGCTCCTCGAGGAGCTGCGCGCCTAGCCGTCGCCGCCCGCTCGCGCAAGGTTCACGCGAATGTCGGCGGTGCGTGCCAGGGTCGGAGCATGACAGGCCTCCTCCCCCACCGCGGCCCCGATCGCTCGCCACACCACGGCGCCCGCTATGGCATCGTGCCGCCGTTCCTCCTCGCTCGCATCGCGCAGAGCGAGGGCGAGCTGTCGGATGCGCCGGAGGCGGCGCGACGCACGCTCGGCATCGACGAGCCCTTCCGGCAGGGGCGCGTCGAGCGTGACCAGCCGGGCCTGATCCGGCACTCCACCCGCGCAGAGCTGCGTCAGACGGTGACAGGCTCCACCGACCCCGGATGGCCTGACCGCCTCATCTTCGACGGGCACGGGACCGAGGACCTGCCCGGCACCCCCGTGCGCGCCGAGGGCGAGCCCGCGTCCGACGACGTCGCGGTCAACGAGGCCTATGACGGCCTCGGCGAGACGTACGCCCTGTTCTGGGACGCCTACGAACGCGACTCGATCGACGGATCCGGCATGCGCCTCGACGCCACGGTCCACTTCGGCGAGCGCTACGACAACGCGTTCTGGGACGGGGCCCGCATGGTGTTCGGCGACGGCGATGGTGAGGTGTTCCGGGGGTTCACCGGATCGATCAGCATCATCGGCCACGAGCTGGCGCACGGCGTCACCGAGCGCACGGCGAACCTCGTCTACCAGGGACAGTCGGGAGCACTCAACGAGCACCTCTCCGATGTGTTCGGCGCCCTCGTCGAGCAGCGGGTGCACAAGCAGACGGCGGATCAGGCGACCTGGCTCGTCGGAGCGGGCATCTTCACCGAGACGGTGCACGGCGAGGCCATCCGGTCGATGAAGGCCCCCGGCACGGCCTACGACGATCCGGTGCTCGGCAAGGATCCGCAGCCGGCCCACATGCGCGACTACGTCGACACGCAGGACGACAACGGCGGGGTGCACATCAACTCGGGCATCCCCAACCGGGCGTTCGTGGCGGTGGCCGAGGCCCTCGGCGGGCATGCCTGGGAGCGCGCGGGCCGCGTCTGGTTCGAGACGCTCACGGGCGAGCGGTTGACGGCCACGGCCACCTTCTCGCAGTTCGCCGCGGCCACCGCGGTGGTGGCGGCCGAGCTGTACGGCGCGGGTTCCGACGAGTCCGCCGCGGTGCGCGCTGCGTGGGAGCTGGTGGGAGTCGCGCCCGGCCGTGTGCGGGAGAAGATGCTTCGCGAGTAACCTCGCGACCATGAGGATCACCGTGGTGCGCACCGGCGGTTTCGCGGGCCTGCGCACCAGCTGGACGGTGCACATCGAGGCGCAGCCCGACCGCCGCGAGTGGCGGGAGCTCGTCTCCTCGCTGCCCTGGGACGACACTCCCCCCGAGGGGCACGGCGAGCCCGACCGCTACGTCTACCGCATCTCGTGCGAGCCGCACGAGGTGGTGCTCGGCGAACGGGCGCTCGAGGGCCCGTGGCGGGTGCTCGTCGACCGTGTGCGGGACGCCGCCGCGGTGGAGCGGGATCCGGACGGCTGAGCTGCCCGCGCCGAGCCGCGTCAGCCGCGAATGGCCGCTGTCTCGAGCGAGACAGCGGCCATTCGGGGCAAAGGGCGGGTTATTCGGCGCGGTCCGGCTGCGCGAGAACGCGGGTGAGCACCGGACGCGTAGCGCGCAGGGCCAACCAGACCAGGGTGATGCCGGCCGCGAAGCACAGCCCGATCACCAGCAGCGACAGCGGCGCGATGATGATCGCCATGCCCACGAGGGGGAAGACGAGCACCCCGCCCACCAGCGCCGAGGCGATGACGGTGAACAGCAGCGGCGCCATCGTGGCGCGCGTGCGTGCCGCCTCCATGACGTCGCGGGGCATGCCGATCCGGTCGAGCGCGACGTGCAGTCCGCGGCGATCGAGGATCGCGGCGGCGGCGTTGACGCCCACGGAGCAGGCCACCATCGCGAACGACACCGCGAGCGTGAGCAGCACCCCCGTGAGGATGTCGCGCATCAGCACTTCGCCGTCCTGGATGTCGCCGACCAGGGCGGTCGCCGAGCCGGCGACCACCGCCACGAACGACGTCATCGCGACGCCGCCGACCTGACGCCAGGCGGCCTTCGGGGACTCGAGCACCGTGCGCGCCGCGATGAGGCGCGGCGCGGTCTTCGCCCGCTTCACCTGCGCCTTCGCGAACATCCCGATCAGCCACGGGCCGAGCGCATTGAGCGCTGCCATGCCCGCCCCGAAGACGCCGGCGATGACGAAGGCGTACATCACGCCCGCCTGGAGGGCGGGCACGTTGAGCGCGAGGAAGCCCGCGAAGATCACCGCCGCCGCGATCACCACGCGCACCCAGTGCAGCTTCGGGGCGTCCGTGCGGGCGCGCACACCGAGAGGCGACACGACCACCTGGCGCAGGCCGACGGCCGCGCTCACCGCGGCGAGCAGCGCGACGCCGATCACCACCACCGGGATCCACGGCACGGCCGCCAGCAGCTGCACCGCCCCGATGGGACCGCCACCGAACGACACCAGGCCGACCAGCGGGGTCAGCGCGAAGAAGAGCACCACACCGGCGAGCGCCCCGACGAGCGCCACCCCCGCCGACTCGAGCACGGTCATGCCGCTCACCGTCGCGGTGGTCGCGCCCAGGAGGCGCAGGGTGGCGAGCCGGTCGTCGCGACGACGGGCCGACAGGCGGGCCGCTGCGCCGCCGAGCGAGACGAGCGGAATGACCAGCACGGCGAGCGCGATCACACTGAGCAGCTGATAGACGGGGGCGTCGATGGTGTCCTCGAGCGTCCAGCTCCAGAACATCAGCGTGCCGCCCAGCACGATGAGCATCAGCGCCGTGGTGACGGCGAAGGCGATGGCCGGCAGGATCAGCGCGGCGCCGCTCTGCGCGGAGGGGCGCGAGAGCAGCCACGTGAGGCGTGCCACCGGCGCGCGGCCGGTGGCGGGCGCGAGCGGTGCCGGGGCGAGGGCCATGGGCGCTGTCGCGGCGCTCATCGTGCGGCCTCGCCGGTCGATGCGATCTGAGACGCCGACACCGGCGCCGGAACCGCAGCCCGAGCGGGCGCCGCAGCCGGCGCGATCCGGCCGTCCTGCATCCGGATCACCCGGGTGCAGCGCGCGGCGACATTCGGGTCGTGCGTCACGACGACGAGCGCGTGGCCCCTGCTGAGCGTGGAATCGAGGAGCGCGGACATCACGTCAGCCGACGTGGCCGAGTCGAGCGCACCGGTCGGCTCATCCGCGAAAACGATGCGCGCCCCGGTGGCCTGCGCGCGGGCGATCGCCACACGCTGCGCCTGGCCGCCCGAGAGCTGGCCGATGCGACGCTGCTCCATACCCGCCAACCCCAGAGCGGCGAGCCAGCTGCCCGCGTGCGCCTCCGCCGCGGCGCGGGGGTGCCCCGTCAGCAGCAGCGGCAGCGCGACGTTCTCCACGGCCGTGAGCTCCGGAATCAGCAGCCCCTGCTGGAACACGAAGCCGAACTCCTCGCGTCGCAGCCGCGAGCGCTCCTTGTCGCTGAGCTCATCGATGCGGATGCGGCCGATCGCGGCGTTGAGCAGGACCGATCCGGTGTCTGCGGTCAGGATGCCGGCGAGCGTGTGCAGCAGCGTCGTCTTTCCCGAGCCGGAGGCGCCCATGATCGCGACGGCCTCCCCCGCGCGCACCTCGAGGCTGACGTCGTCGAGGGCGCGGGTGGTGCCATAGCTCTTGACCAGGCCGGACGCGGACAGGATCACGGGGTTGTCGTTCATGCTTCCAGCCTCGCGATCGCGGGCGCTCAGCGGATCGGTCCGCGGGGCGATCCGGGTCATCCTCGCGATGTATCTGCTGCGCGGAGGCCGCCGCGTCGCGACCCGCTCGTTCCTCTCTCGCTCGACGAGCGAGGCGCGCCGCCCTACTGCGCGGCGCGCACGCGGAGATCCCGCGCCAGATGGTCGCGCTGCTCGACGACCACGCGGCGCAAGGCCGCGGGGGCGTCCTCGTTGGCGGCGAGCCAGGCGTCGACGGGCTCGAGCGAGTCGGCGGCCGGGAAGAAGCCCACGACCAGCCGCTTGGCGATCTCGATGCTGCGCTCCGACCAGGCATCGCGGATCCGGGCGAAGTACTCGTCATCGAACGAGGCGATGAGCGCGCGCGAGTCGCCGGTGCGGAACCCGCCGATCGTCGCATCGAGGTGGTCGTTCGTGAGCGTGTGGTCGTCCCATGCCGATACCCACGCGGCGGCGCGCACCTGGGCGTCGGGCCGGGCGGCGAGCACCCGGATCTGCGCGGTGCGCCCCGTGGCGGTGTCGTCGCGGGTGAGCTCCTTCTCGGCGTCGAGCACCGAGGCGTGGCCGGTGGCGGAGAGCGACGTGAGCAGAGCCCAGCGCAGGTCGGCGTCGAGCTCGAGGGGCGTCTCCGCGCCCGCGAGCCACCCGATGAGCGAGGCGGCGTGGGTGTCGGCGTAGGCGGCCGCGGCAGCCAGCGCACGCGCCCAGACGAGCTGCGCATCGCCGGTCTCGTGGTGGGTGGTCTGCTCCCATGTGGTCTGCAGCCACGCTTCGCGCTCGGCCGCCCGGTCCGCGTCGGCGACGTAGTGGCCGACCGCGAACGCGGCGTTGGCGGTGGCGGCCGTGAGCAGTCCGATGTGCGTCTCGCGCGGGGCGTGCCGGCGCACGATCTCGAGGTAGCGGCGGGCCGGCAGGTCGCCGTCCCGCGTGGCGTTCCACAGCGCCGACCACACGAGGCCGCGCGCGAGCGCGTCGTCGATGCCCGACAGTCCGGCCTCGACCGCGTCGAGCGAGCGCTCGTCGAGCCGCGCCTTGGCGTAGGTGAGGTCGGTGTCGTTGATGAGGATCAGATCCGCGTCCGGCAGCTCCAGCGCGGTGCGTGCGTCGACGAGATCCGTCTCGACGAGATCCGTGCGCACGAGGTGGTCGTCCTGCCACGACCAGCAGCCGATCGCGAGGCGGTGCGGGCGCGGGTCGGTCTGGATGAGCTCCCGTGTCTCGCGGTCGTAGACGATCGTCGACATGCCGGTCGTCTCGAGCCAGGCCGCCGACCAGGACGTGAGGTCTCGTCCGGACGCGTCGGAGAGCTCGGCGAGCAGATCCGCGAGAGTGGTGTTGCCATATGCGTGTCGCTGGAAGTACCGGCGGGCGCCCTCGAAGAAGGCGTCCTCCCCCACATACGCCACGAGCTGCTTGAGCACCGACGCGCCCTTGGCGTAGGTGATGCCGTCGAAGTTGAGCTTCGCCGCCTCGAGATCGGGGATGTCCGCGACGATCGGGTGAGTGCTCGGCAGCTGGTCCGCCTGGTAGGCCCAGGCCTTTCGGCGCGCGGCGAACGACACCCAGGCGTCGGTGAAGCGCGTGGCTGCGGTCGACGCGTGCGATCCCATGTAGTCGGCGAACGACTCCTTCAGCCACAGGTCGTCCCACCAGCGCATGGTGACGAGGTCGCCGAACCACATGTGCGCCATCTCGTGCAGGATCGTGTTCGCCCGGGCTTCGTGCTGCGCCTGCGTGGAGGCGCCGCGGAACACATACGCCTCGGTGAAGGTGACGAGCCCGGGGTTCTCCATGGCGCCGAGGTTGTACTCCGGCACGAACACCTGGTCGTACGTGGACCACGGATAGGGGAAGCCGAAGGCGTCGTCGTAGAAGTCGAGCCCCTGGCGCGTGATCTCGAGGATCTCCTCGGCGTCGAAGTGCTCATGCAGCGAGGCTCGGCAGTATGCCCCGAGCGGAATGCGCTGGTCGCCCTTGACCCACTCGCCCGTCACGCGGTGGTACGGCCCGGCCACCACCGCCGTGATGTAGCTCGAGATCGGCAGCGTCTCGGCGAACTGCACGGTCTGCACGCCGATGCCCTGGTCGACCTTCGCGACGGCCTGATTCGACAGCACGACCCAGCCCGCAGGAGCCGACACCACGAAGGTGTAGCGCGCCTTGAGGTCGGGCTGCTCGAAGCACGCCATGACCCTGCGCGCGTCCGCCGGCTCGTACTGGGTGTACAGATACGCCTGGCCATCGACCGGGTCCACGAAGCGGTGCAGGCCCTCGCCCGAGCGGCTGAAGGCGCCCACCGCCTCGACGCGCACCTCGTTGTCGACACCCAGACCGCGGATGCGGATGCGGGCGCCGTCCCACTCGACCGGCTGCTCGGTGCCATTCACGACGACGCGCTCGACGCGCTCGCCGAGGAAGTCCAGCCACGTCTCCTCCGCCGTGCTCTCGAAGGCGAGGGTCGTGGCGGTTGCGAAACCGGAACGCAGCGGATCCGGCGCCGTCGTCAGATCCAGTTCCACGCGCACCGCGTGGAGCGCGATCGCGGCGGACCGCGCGGCGGTCTCCTCGCGGGTGAGATTGGCGGCTTCGTGGGCACTCATGTCGTCATGCTGTCACGCGAACCCGGCTCTCGTCAGGAGGATTCACACAGGCGGCGGGATGCTGGGCGCGTCTGTCAAGCCCGGTTCGCTCGGGCGGCGCAGTCCGTACGGTCGGATCACGATGAGCGGTCAGAGTGCACGCGGGCGGGTATGGGTGGGCGTCTCGGGGTGGCGCTACCCCAGCTGGCGCGGCGACTTCTATCCGCGCGGGCTCGTGCAGCGGCGCGAGCTCGAGTACATCGGCACGCAGATGCCGAGCGCCGAGATCAACGGCTCGTTCTACTCGCTGCAGCGGCCGTCGAGCTACGTGCACTGGGCGGAGGCGGTGCCCGACGGCTTCGTGTTCGCGGTCAAGGGCCCGCGGTACATCACCCATATGCTGCGCCTGCGCAGCGCGGGCACGGCCCTGGCGAACTTCTTCGCGTCCGGGCCCCTGGCGCTCGGACGCAAGCTCGGACCGATCCTGTGGCAGCTGCCCGCGCGCCACCCGTTCGAGCCCGCGGTGCTCGATGCGTTCCTGGCCTCCCTGCCGCGCACCACCGGCGCGGCGCTCGAGATCGCGCGCGGACACGACCAGCGTATGGAGGGACGCACCTGGCTCGCCGACGACGAGGGCGATCGGCCGCTGCGGCACTCGCTGGAGCCGCGATCCGAGTCCTTCGCCGATCCGGTCTTCGCGGACATCCTGCGTGAGCACGACGTCTCGCTGACCGTCGCCGACACCGCGGGCACGTTCCCGCTCTTCGATGAGGTGACCGCCTCCGATCACGTGTACGTGCGGCTGCACGGCTCGCAGGAGCTGTATCTCAGCGGCTACACCGACGAAGAGCTGGACGAATGGGCCGCGCGCATCCAGGCGTGGACCGACGGATCCGGATGCCCCGATGGGCGCCCCCGCGACGTGTACGTCTACTTCGACAACGACGGACGCGGAAGGGCGCCGCATGACGCGGTCGCCCTCGCGGCGCGGTTACCGTTGACAGGTGCCTGAAACTCCCCTCGTCGACGCGTACACGATCGCCACGGACGGCGCCTGCCAGGGCAACCCCGGCCCGTGCGGATGGGCGTGGGTCGGCGAGGACGGGCAGTGGGCCGCGGGGGCGATCCCGCAGGGCACCAACAACATCGGCGAGCTCACGGCGCTGCTGCGCGGCATCCAGCACAACGCGCACGTGAAGCACCTCACGATCCAGGCCGACTCGATGTACGCCATCAACACCTACGGGTCGTGGATGGACGGCCACAAGCGTCGCGGCTGGAAGACCTCGGCCAAGCAGCCGGTGAAGAACGTGGATCTGCTCGAGGCGCTCATCGAGGCCCGCGACGCGCGCCGGGCGGCCGGGCTTCCCGACGTCATCCTCGAGCACGTGCGCGGTCACGCGGGCCACCGCCTCAACAGCTGGGCCGACGAGCGCTGCGTGCGCGCCGCCACGCACGCTGCCAAGGGCGTCGAGGGCTTCTGGGAGTCGCGCGGCGGCGCCCATCCGGCGCTCGATGTCACCGTCGACCCTCCGCGCAGCGCGCAGGACAAGGTGCGCAAGCGCTGATCCGTCGGGCGCGGCCCCCGCTACCCCTCCCCCGCTCGTCGAGCGAGCGGAGCGAGTCGAGACGCCCGGGCCCGGCGCAGGCAGGTTCCCTCCTCGTTCGTCGAGCGAGCGGAGCGAGTCGAGCCGCCCCGAACCCGGCGCAGGCAGGTTCCCTCCTCGTTCGTCGAGCGAGCGGAGCGAGTCGAGACGCCCCGCACCCCTGCGTAGGCAGGTTCCCATCTCGTTCGTCGAGCGAGCGGAGCGAGTCGAGACGCCCCGAACCCGGCGCAGGCACATCGCGGCGCGACGCTCGCGCTCGTTCGTCCACACGCAGGAATGGGCGAACCACCTCTCCAGCCTGGTTTGATTCGAACAAATGTCCGAACCTCGTGGGACAATAGCCCCATGCCCACCTTCACCGATTCCCCGCCTCTCACCTGGGATTTCACCCCGGATGAGCGGTCGCGTGCGCGGGCGGGCATTGCGGAGCTTGCGGCGATCCGCACCGCCCGGGCGGTGCTGGATGCGCGGGAGGCGCGTGCGCAAGCAGGCCTGATGCAGATCGCCCTCGACCTACTCGGGCGGATGCCACGCGCGTCGGATTATGCGTTCCCGGTGCGGTCGATGGCCGCTGAGGTGGCGCTGGCGTTGAAGGAATCACCGCGCACGATGGAAGCGCGCCTGGACAGCGCCTACGACCTCGTGGTCCGGTTCCCCGCCACGACCACCGCACTCGAGGAGGGGCGGATCACGCAGCGTCACGCCCGAGAGATCGTCGAGGCCGGCTCCCGCATCGCCGACGACTCCACCCGGGCGGCGTTCGAGGCGGACATCCTCCCGATCGCCGAGCGCAGCACCCCGTCTCGGATGAAGCGTCAGGCTGTGCAGGTGGCCGAGCGGCATGATCCCGAGCCGATCCAGGAGCGGCACGACAGGGCCCGCGCCGATCGGCGCGTGTATGTCGTGGATCTGCCGGAGGGGATGGCGGAGCTGCGCATCCTCACCACCGCCGTCCGCGCCCGCGCCATGCACGACCGCCTCACCGCACAGGCGAAGGTCGTCGCCCGCGACAACCGCGCCGCCGCCCGCGCCCAGAACGCAACAACGACCGCACCGACCGCCGCGCCCGAGGCCACCGGCACAACCACGGCAACAACCTCCGCATCACCCGCTGCGCCGCGAGTGCTCGCTGCGATCCGCCCCACCGGCGCGCCCGAGGACATCGGTCGGGGTATCGACGCACCCGCTGCCGACACCACTGACGCGCCCGCGAGCTCAAGTGAGACCCATGGCGCGCGCGAGAACTCAAATAGGGCCACCATCGACGCGGACGCCATCACCCCCGACTCGGCTCCCACCGAGCCGGGCCTCGCCGCTCCCGCCCCCGCCGACTCTGCCCACACGGAGTCGGGCGCCCCCACCGAACCGGGCACCGATGATCGTCGCCTCGGTCAGCTGCGTGCCGACCTCGCCACCGACCTCCTCTTCACCGGCGAGCCCACGGCTCACGACCTCGACGCCCACATCACCGCCACCGTCGAAGTCACCATCCCCGTCACCACCCTCCTCGGCCTCGACGACGGGCCCGCCCTCCTCGACGGATACGGTCCCATCGACCCCGACACCGCCCGCCGGCTCGCCGCCCGAAGCCCCGGATGGGAACGCGTCTTCCTCCACCCCGACACCCGAGCGCTGCTCACCGTCGACCACTACACCCCCACCGCCGCCCAACGCCGCCTCCTGCTCGCCCGCGACAAAACCTGCCGCCTGCCCGGATGCGCCACAAAGGCCAAGCACACCGACATCGACCACACCGTCCCCTACTCGGCAGGTGGACCCACCAGCGTGCACAACCTCGCCTGCCTCTGCGAAGGCCACCACATGATGAAGCACCACGCCCCCTGGACATTCCACAACCACGGGCACGGCCACTTCACCA
The DNA here is from genome assembly GCF_017592545.1 of Microbacterium stercoris. Taxonomy (GTDB): domain Bacteria; phylum Actinomycetota; class Actinomycetes; order Actinomycetales; family Microbacteriaceae; genus Microbacterium; species Microbacterium stercoris. Next base: position 111,568 of record NZ_JAGFOA010000006.1, on the reverse strand, counting down.
TCACCACCCCCTGCGGCTACACCTACAACGACGATCCACCCGCCATCCACACAACCCCGGTGGAGACCTCCGCCCCGTTCTAGGACGGACGGGATAGCACCATGACATCGGCACCGAGAAGGCCGGCCTATGCGCCCGCACGGAATGCGCCGCCGCCGCACGCGGTTGACTTCGGCATGAACCCGCGCACCGCCACCGTCGTCGTCATCGGCGCGGGGCAGGCGGGGCTCTCCGCCGCGTTCCACCTGAACCGCGGTGGGTTCGCCAGCGCGCTCACCTCACCCGACGCCCCGCGCTCGTACGTCGTTCTCGACGCGAACCCCGCCCCCGGCGGCGCGTGGCAGCACCGGTGGCCGTCGCTGACGGTGCGCAACCTCAACCGCATCTTCGACCTTCCGGGGCTCGCGCAGCCGCGGATGGATCCGGACGAACCGAGCAGCGCCGCGGTGCCCCGGTACTTCGCAGGATTCGAGGAGCAGTACGGCTTCCCGATCCTGCGTCCCGTGCGGGTGCTCTCCGTCGACTACGCCGACGACGACGAGGACGGCGATCTGCTCGTCGAGACCGATCAGGGCACGTGGCGCACGCGAGCGGTCATCAACGCGACCGGCACATGGAACAACCCCGTGCTCCCCGTCTACCCCGGCGCCGAGACCTTCCGCGGCCGCCAGCTGCACACCCGCGACTACGGACGCCTCGAGGATTTCGCGCCCGTCGACGGGCGGCGCCAGCGGATCGCGATCGTCGGCGGCGGGATCTCGGCGGTGCAGCAGCTCGAGGAGATCTCCCGCGTCGCCGACACGCGCTGGTACACGCGCCGCGAACCGGTGTTCCTCGAGGGCGAGTTCGACCCCGAGACCACGGGCCGCGCCACCATCGACAAGGTGACAGCGGATGTCGAGGCGGGGCGCCCGACCGGAAGCGTCGTCGGCTACACCGGGCTCGGCTGGGGCGCCGCGGCCCGCGCGGCCCGCGACCGGGGTGTGCTTGTGCGCCGCCCGATGTTCACGGCGATCGAGCCCGATGGCGTGCGCGAGGCAGACGGATCCTTCACCCCGCTCGATGCGATCCTCTGGGCCACCGGCTTCCGGGCCGACCTGCGCCACCTCGACCCCCTCTACCTGCGCAACGAGCTCGAGGGCATCACCATGCGCGGCACACAGGTCGCCGGCGAGCCGCGTGTGCACCTCATCGGGTTCGGCCCGTCCCAGTCGACCGTCGGCGCCAATCGGGCCGGGCGGGCGGCCGTCGCCGCGGTCACGCGCTACCTCGACGACGGGCTCGCCGAGGACGTGGCCTGACCCGCGCCTCCGACAACCCGAGCCTCCTCAGCCGGCGACTCGGATCAGCGTGCCGGCGCCCCGGTTCGCACCGAGCGCAGGAAGTCGAGCAGCTGCGCGCCAGCATCCGCGAGCGCGCCGCCGTTCACGATCTCGAGGTCGACGGGGAAGTCCGGGGCCGGGTCGATACGATCGAGGCGGGCCTGCGCGTCGGCGGAGGTCTCGCGGCCGCGAGCGAGGATGCGGGCGCGACGCACCTCGTCGGGCACAGCGATCCGCACCGAATACGCGCGTCCGAAGGTCTCCTCGAGCCTCGGAAGCGTCTCGCGCGACACGTTGCCGACCACGACCCAGCCATCGGCGATCGCGTCGAGGACCGACGCGGACACCCCGTAGGCGAGGCCATGCGCGCGCCAGGACAGCGCGAATCGTCCGGCCGCCTCGGCCGCCGCGAAGTCGGCCTCGGTCACCGGTACGTGATCCTCCCCCGGCCCCGAAGGGCGGGTGATGACGCGGCGCGGGAACAGGTAGCGCGACGTGCTCAGTCGCTCGCGCGTCCATCCGAGCACCGCGTCCTTGCCGGATCCGGAGGGACCCGTGATCGCGACGAACGCGCCGGTCATGCGACGCGCACGCCCTCGCGCCAGACGCCGCGCACGATCGGCACCGGCGCACCGAGCGGGTGCTGCTCGGACGGAGCCTCGTCATACGCGTGCACCCGGATCAGGTCGGCGCGCTTGCCGATGCCGATCGTCCCGCGGTCATGCAGTCCGACCGCCGCGGCCGGATTGGCGCTGATGAGCTTCGACGCCTGCGAGAGAGTGACGTCGCCGCGCGCGAAGAGCAGGAACGCCGCCTGCAGCGGGCTGGCGGGCACGTAGTCGCTCGACAGGATGTCGAGCAGCCCGGCGGCCAGCAGCTCCGACGCCGCGACGTTGCCCGAGTGGGATCCCCCGCGCACGATGTTCGGCGCGCCCATCACGATGAGCTGGCCCACGGAGCGCGCGTGGCGGGCGGCCTCCACCGTGGTCGGGAACTCCGAGATGAGGCCGCCGAGCGCCTTCGACTCGTCGACGTGCGCCTGCGTGGCGTCGTCGTGGGCGGCGATCGCGATGCCGCGGGCGGCGGCGCGCTCCGCCATCTGCTTCCGGTGCGGCACCGCGTACTCGGCCGAGAGCTTGTGCAGGGCCACCACGTGCGCGTCGAACTCGTCATTCGTCAGGCGCCCCTTGCCGACCATGTAGGTGCGGAAGGCCTCGACGTCGGCGTACTGGCGCTGGCCCGGAGTGTGATCCATCAGCGAGACCATGCGCACGCGCTCGTGGACGCCGACCTCGTCGAACACGTCGACGACATCCGGCGTCGAGACCTCGCAGCGCAGGTGCACGAAGTGGTCGGCCCGCAGCAGGCCGCTGTCGGCCGCGTGCACCACGGCCTCGACGAGCGTGCGCGCGTTCTTGGCCATGTTGTTGCCGTCGGTCGGGCCGGTGCCGATGCGCAGGGCGTCGAGCACTGTGGTCATCCCCGAGGCCGCCATCTGCGCGTCGTGTGCGATCACCGCGGGGATCGGATCCCAGTAGCGCTTCGGGCGCGGCTGGAAGTGCGCCTCGACCTGGTCGGTGTGCACCTCGACGATGCCCGGCATCAGGAAGTCCCCGCCGACATCCTCGCCGCCGGAAGCCCCGACGGCCGAGCCGCCCGACGAGATGTCGGCGATCATCCCGTCGGCGACGCGGACGGATCCGAGGATCACCTCATCGTCGAGCACGATCCGGGCATTGGTGAAGACGGTCTCGTTGCTCATGCGTGTGCTCCCGGGGCGCTGTTCTCGGCGAACGGATGGACGGAGAGGATCTCGAAATCGGCACCGGGTCCGCGCTCGACGAACAGGGCGATCGCGCGCAGCGGCACGTCAACGCCGGTGAGGGCGGAGAAGTGCGTCTCGAGGGCCGCGTCGACCTCGTCGGCGGCTTCGGGCGGCACCGGATCCGTCAGGGTCAGGTGGAACCGGAACTCGTCGAGCACGTACGGGTAGCCGTATCGCTCGAAGAGCTCACGCTGGCGCGGGGTGAGGCGCTCCGGCCGACGGCGTGCGACGTCGGCTTCGGTGAGCGGGGCGCGGAACGCCTCGAACGCGCGCACCGCATCTTCCGCCAGCGTCGCGATGTCGGATTCGTCACCCGAGGCGATGAGCGCACGGAAGTGCCCGAGCCTCGCCACCCGCGGCGAGCGCAGCACGACCTCGTGACGTCCGGCGGCGAACGCGTCGGCCGCCGCGCGCAGCTCCTCCTCGGTGCGCCCCTCTGCGAGGCGGAAGGGCGCCTTCAGCGTGCCGTGGAAGCCGTAGCGGCGGGGCCCCAGCGTGCGATCGCGGAGGTCGGGTCGGGCGAACCACGCCTCGGCCGCCGCGCGCAGGGCGGCGCCCTCGGGCTCCGCGGCCTCGCCCAGGGCGCCGGGGAGCGCGTAGACCGCGTAGCGCGTCATGCCCCGGCTCCGGGGGTGAAGGCCGCCACGTCGACGATCGCATCGCTCACGGCGTCGCGCACGTCATGGTCGTGGAAGATCGCCAGCATCCCGACGCCCCGGGCGAGGCGCTCGCGGATGAGCTCGATCACAACACCGCGATTGCGGGCGTCGAGCGAGGCGGTCGGCTCGTCGAGCAGCAGCAGCGGCCGCTCGGCGAGGAACCCGCGCGCGATGTTGACACGCTGCTGCTCGCCGCCGGAGAAGGTCGCCGGAGGCAGTGTCCACAGTCGCTCGGGGATCGAGAGGCGGGCGAGCATCTCCTCCGCCCGCTGGCGCGCCGCCTGGCGCTCGACGCCGCGCTCGACGAGCGGCTCGGCCACGACGTCGATCGCGGGTACGCGGGGAACAGCTCGCAGGAACTGGCTCACGTAGCCCATCGTCTCGCGTCGTGCCGCGAGTACCTCGCGCGGCTGCGCCGTGGCGAGATCCAGGGTGGCCCCTTGGTGCGCGAGCAGGATGCGCCCCGCGTGCGCCCCATAGGAGCCGTAGACCATCTTCATCACGGTGCTCTTGCCGGCACCCGACTCGCCGCCCAGCACCACGCAGGATCCGCGCGGCACGTCGAAGGTGAGCCCGGCTAGCACGGGGATCCGCTGGCGGCCCTGCAGGTGCAGCGTGAATGTCTTCCCCACACCCTGGACGCTCAGGATGGCACCCTCGGGCAAGGTGGCCGAGGGCTCGGCGGTCAGCGTGTTCGTGGGAGAAGGCATCACTACCCCTGGAGGATCGAGGAGACGAGCAGCTGGGTGTAGGCGGCCTGGGGATCATCGAGCACGCGATCCGTGAGCCCCTGTTCGATCACGGCGCCGTCCTTCATCACCAGCGTGCGGTGCGAGATGAGACGGGCGACCGCGAGGTCGTGCGTGACGATGATGACCGCGAGGCCGAGATCGGACACGAGCGAGCGGATCAGGTCGAGCAGGCGGGCCTGCACCGACACGTCGAGGCCGGAGGTCGGCTCGTCCATGAAGACGAGCCGGGGGCCGAACACGAGGTTGCGGGCGATCTGCAGACGCTGGCGCATGCCGCCCGAGAAGGTCGCCGGGGCGTCGTCGATGCGATCCAGCGGGATCTCGACACGTGCCAGCCACTCCTCGGCCTGCCGTCGGATGTCGCCGTAGTGGCGGGCGCCGTTGGCCATCAGCGGCTCGCCGATGTTGCCGCCGGCCGAGACGTGCATCCGCAGGCCGTCGGCCGGGTGCTGGTGCACAAAGCCCCACTCGGTGCGCCAGAGGCGGCGCACGTCGCGCTCGGACAGCTCCGACAGCTCGACGAGGTCGCCGCCCTGCCGGTAGCGGATGGATCCCTCATCGACCGACAGGCGCTGGGACAGCATGCCGAGCAGGGTGGACTTGCCCGATCCGGACTCGCCGACGATCGCCAGCACCTCCCCCGGCCACAGGTCAAAGCTCACGTCGCGGCAGCCGAACTTCTCGCCGTAGGTGTGGCCCGCGCTCATGACGCTCAGCAGGGGCAGCTCGTAGTCGAGCGTGTTCATGCCAGGACCTTCCCGGTCGGCGTGCCGGCGGGGCCGGATCCAGCCACTCGGCGCTCGCAGTGATCGGTGTCGGAGCACGCATACATGACCGTGCCCTTGTCGTCCATCACGATCTCGTCGAGGTAGACGCCCTCGGCGCCGCAGACGGCACACGGAGTCTCGAAGGTCTGCGGCTCGAACGGGAAGTCCTCGAAGCCGAGGCTCTCGACGTCCGTGTACGCGGGCACCGCGTAGATGCGCTTCTCACGCCCCGCGCCGAACAGGTGCATCGCAGGACTCTGGTGCAGCTTCGGGTTGTCGAAGCTCGGGATGGGAGAGGGCGCCATCACGTAGCGGCCGGCGACGAGCACGGGGTAGTCGTAGGTCTTCGCGATATGGCCGTACTTGGCGATGTCCTCGTAGAGCTTCACGTACATCAGGCCGTACTCCTCGAGGGCATGCAGGCGACGCGTCTCGGTCTCGCGCGGCTCGAGGAAGCGCAGCGGCTCGGGGATCGGCACCTGGTAGACCATGATCTGCCCGTCCACGAGGGGCGTCTCGGGGATGCGGTGACGCGTCTGGATGACCGTGGCGAGGTCGGTGCGGGTGGTGCCGCGGGCGCCCGCGACCTTCTCGAAGAACTGGCGGATCGAGACGGCGTTCGTGGTGTCGTCCGCGCCCTGGTCGATGACCTTGAGGGTGTCGGCCTGGCCGATGACGCCGGCGGTGACCTGCACGCCGCCCGTTCCCCAGCCGCGGGGCATGGGCACCTCGCGGGAGGCGAAGGGCACCTGGAAGCCCGGGACTGCGATGGCCTTGAGCAGGGCCCGGCGGATGACGCGCTTGGTCTGCTCATCGAGGTAGCCCTCGTTGTAGACGATGCGGGGCTCAGGCATGGCTGTCCTCCTTCTTGGTCCGGCGTTCGGCGCGCGCATCCCCTTCGGCCCGCGCGGCGGCGACCCGCTCCTCGAACTCCCTGTGCAGCTGGCGGATGAGCACGAGCTCCCCCTGGAAGTCGACGTAGTGCGGCAGCTTCAGGTGCTCGACGAACCCGGCGGCCTGCACGTTGTCGGCGTGGGCGATGACGAACTCCTCGTCCTGCGCCGGAGAGACCCGGCGCTCGGAGAACTCCTCTGCGCGGAGGGCGCGGTCGACGAGCGACATCGACATGGCCTTCCGCTCGGAGCGGCCGAAGACGAGACCGTAGCCGCGCGTGAACTGCGGGGCCTGATCGGCGCTGCCGACGAACTGGTTCACCATCTGGCATTCGGTGAGCTCGATGCGTCCGATCGGGATGGCCATGCCGAGCTCCGGCGCCTCGAACTCGACCTCGACCTCACCGACCCGCACTTCCCCGGCAAAGGGGTGGTTGTTGCCGTAGCCGCGCTGCGTCGAGTAGCCCAGCGCCAGCAGAAAGCCCTCGTCTCCGCGGCTCAGGGCCTGCAGGCGCTCCGCGCGCGACATCGGGAACACTGTCGGCTCGCGGGTGAGATCGGCCGGATCCGGATCCGTCCAGTCATCCGGACGATCCGGCTCGATGAGCGCGTCGACCCCGAGCAGGTCGGTGACGCGGGGCATGGCGTCGTCGCCGGAGGGCGGCGTCAGCGGATCGGTCGGGAGCTCGGGCGTGGTCAGCTCATCGGCGAGCAGACGGTGCGTGTAGTCGAACGTCGCGCCGAGCTGCTGGCCGCCGGGGATGTCCTTGAACGTCGCCGAGACGCGGCGCTCGGACGCGAGGCCCGCGGTGTCGAGGGCCTCGGTGACACCGAAGCGCGGCAGCGTTGTGCGGTACGACCGCATCAGCGTCACGGCTTCGAGCACGTCGCCCTGCGACTGCAGCAGCGCCTTGGCAGCCAGGTCGGGGTCGTACAGCGACCCCTCGGCCATCACGCGCGCGACGAGCACGCCCATCTGGTCGCGGACCTGGGCGTATCCGATCCGCTCGGATCCCGCGTCGCCCCGTCCGCGCTGCGCGAGCAGAGCGTGGGCGTTCGCGATCGCCTTCTCGCCTCCCTTGACGGCGACGTACATCAGTTCACCCTCCGGTCGTGGGTCTTGTTCTCGGCACCCTCGAGGCGGGTGCTGCGGGGCAGCCCGCGCACGATGTCGCCGTGCGCGTCGGATGCGGCGAGCACCACGTCGACGCCACGCGGGAACCGTTCGTGGTTCTGCATCCACTGTCCGAGGAACCCGCCGGGAAGCCCGGCGCCGTCCCACCGCGCCGACCCGTTGATCCCGGGACCGGTGGCGGTGAAGGATCCGACGCCCCGGGCGCCCGTGGCGTCGATGACGAGCGTCGCGGAGCGATGCGGCTCCTCGTCGGTGCCCTGCGCGAGGTCGCTCAGACGCGGTGCCGCGGAGGGCGACGAGGCCACGACGAACAGCGCGTCGCGTGCGTCGTCGACGATGCGCGCGCCCGTGTGGAAGCGCAGCCATGAGACGACATCGGTCGAGGCCCTCAGGGCCTTGTCGAGCCAGACCGGGGTCTGGTCGTCGCAGAGCGCGAGCAGGATGCCTCCCACGGCCTGGCTGAGCGGGGCCGGCGGGGCCACCACACGCGGCAGCGGCCGCGGCAGCGTCGGGCGCCCGAGCGCCTCGAGCACGCCGCGGAAGACACGCTGCGCGTCGTGCACGGGCTGCGCGAAGCCGGGCAGCTGGCCACCTCCCGACAGGCTGCTCATTCGTCGTCCTCGTCTTCCGGGCCATCGTTCTCGCGGGCGACCGTGAAGAAGTCGACGACCGTGCTGCGGGCCTGGGCCCGGGCGCGGGCGTCGCGTTCGGCCTGGGCGCTCTCGAGAGGCTCGATCACCTCGGCGAGCACGCGGTCGCGGGCGGGGCCGGCCAGCAGCGCGTCGAAGATCGCGGCGAGGCCGGCGTGCTCCGGGTGGCTGCCGAGCACATACGACGTGCCGGTGCTTTGACCCCCGGACTGCTGCACCAGGACGGTGGCGCGCGTCACGGTGGCCTCGCCCACGTGGAAGCGGTCGCCGGTGCCGCCGATTCGGCCCTGCACCATCACCAGCCCCGCCTCCGGGCCGCGCAGGTACTGCACCTCCGGCCGGTCCGGCCAGGCGTCCCACAGTCGCTGGAGATCAGCCTGCGGCGCATTGGCAAGGACGCGCGCAGTGCGGCGGCGCTCCCGGACGACATCGTGCGTCTTCATCAGCCCATCACCTCGTGTCGAGAAGTTGTCTATCTCTCTAGACAACTGAGACTGTACGCTCGGGATGTCGACCGGAAGGGGCGCAGAACGCGACCTACGGGCCACGACCGCGTGAACATCGAGTGAACGAGGAGCAGGATGAGCGAGCAGACGCCCCGCCAGGGCAGCGGATACTCGGCCTGGCGCCTGATCGCCGAGGAGCTGCGCGCCGACATCACCGAGGGCCACCTGGCCGTCGGCGACAAGCTCCCGACCGAGTCGGCGCTCGCCGAGCGCTTCGCCGTCAACCGCCACACGGCCCGCCAGGCGCTCGCGGCGCTCGCGTCCGACGGCCTGGTCGAATCGCGGCGCGGATCGGGCACCTTCGTCACGGGCGGCGCCATCCACCTGCACCGGATCGGCATGCGCACACGCATGTCGAGCTCGATCGGCACCCGCGGCACACCGCACGGGCGCGTGCTCGAGAGCGCGACCGAGGCTCCCCCGACGCGGATCGGCCGCCGGCTCGGCATCGAACGGGGGCTGGGCGTGCGCGTGGAGACGCTGCGCACGGTCGACGGCCAGCCGCTCGCTCTCGGCACGCACTGGTTCGACGCCGAGCGCCTGCCCGACATCGCGGCGAGTCTGCGCCGCACCGCCTCGATCACCGCCGCGCTGCGCGCAAGCGGCATCGATGACTATGTGCGCGTGGAGACCGTGGCGTCCGCGCGCCACGCCACCGCCGCGGAAGCCTCGCTGCTGAAACTCGACCCCGGCGCCATCGTGCTGGTCACCGAGTCGGTCGACGCCCTTCTCGACGGCACACCCCTGCAGCACAGCGTCGCTCGCTTCGCCGCGCAGCGCGTCAAGCTCGACATCGAGCACACGCCGCCGCTCGGTCGCTGAACGAGCGAGGAGCGCCGAGATCCCGACGCGACGGCAGGAGTCGAACCTGCAGCAGCACCGGGTATGAACCGGACCCCGGGACCACCCGGACCGCCGCGATGCCCCCACGCTACGGCGGGGCTCCGACATCCGGAACGGGTGTGACGGGGCGTGACGTCACGCGCCGTCACGTGGCCGGCGAGATGCCGACCGGATTTCGCAGGTGCTCGTAGACGACCGTGGTACGCACGTCGGCGATCTCCTCGCGTTCGGTGAGTCGGTCGATCACAAACGCATAGAGCGCTTCGTTGTCGGCCACGGCGACGTGGATGATGAAGTCGACGTCGCCGCTCACGACGAAGACGCCGAGCGTCTCGGGCAGCAGCGACACCCAGTCGCGGAAGGCCTCGATGACGTCACGCGAAGGCGGGCGCACGCGCACCGAGATCAGAGCCTGCACCGCCCGACCGACCTGCGCGAGGTCGACATCGAGGCTCGCCCCGAGGATGACCCCGCGCCGGCGCAGCGCCCGGGTGCGATCCAGCGCCGTCGTCGGCGACACCCCGACGCGGGCGGCCACCTCGCGATTGCTCATCCGCGCATTCGTCTGGAGAGCGGTCAGGATCGCCGTATCTAATGCGTCGAGATCAGCCATCGACGCCTCCGTTTCGTACTTCGTAAACCGGTGAATCTGGAGACCCGGATTCCTGCCTAGATTTTTCCCTGACTCCCGATGATCCGCACGCAAGGAACGCACATGGAATCCACGCCCTTCGGCTTCTCCCCCGACGAGATCGACACCGCCGCGCCGACCCGCGCCGCTCGGCTCAAGTGGGTGATCGTCGTGGACGGGTCGCTGCCCACGGGGCGCATCGCCAACGCGACGGCGTGCGTGGGCGCGGCGACGGGCGCCGCGGTCGCCGGGCTGCTCGGCCCCGACGCACTCGACGCCGACGGATCCCGGCACTCCGACCTCCCCTGGATCGGCTGCACCGTGCTGGTGGCGGATGCCGCTCAGCTCGCGGCCATCCGGGCGCGCGCGGCCGCATCCGACGGGGTCTTCGTCTCCGACATGCCCGCGGCCGCGCAGCTTACGCGCGTGTACGACGAGTACCTCGAGGAGGTGACGGCGCATGCGTCCGATGGCCTCGCCTACGCGGCTGTCGGCCTCGTCGGCCCGCGCAACCGGATCGACCGGATCGTCGGTCGCCTGCCGCTGCTGCGCTGACGGCGCAGCGGGGAGGCGGTGCGGAGGCAGGGCCGACACGCCCGGGATTCGCGCACCGGCGTCGGGCGCTGTTACCGTGGAGGCATGGAGATCGAGGTCGACAGGAACTAGCCGGCACCCGGAGTCATCGGGTGCGCGCTCTTCTCACTCGCCCCGAAAGGTCTCCCTCATGCTGCATACCCTGTCCCCCGTCTCCCTGGTCGATGTCTCGTTCGAGTGGCCCGACGGATCCGTCGCCCTCGATTCGCTGACCGGCACCTTCCCCGCCGGGCGCACCGGTCTTGTCGGACGCAACGGCGTCGGCAAGTCCACGCTCCTCAAGCTCATCGCCGGCGTGCACACCCCCACCTCCGGTCGCATCGAGACCGCCGGGGAGGTCGGCTACCTGCCCCAGACGCTCACGCTCGACCGCGACACGACGGTCGCCGATCTGCTCGGCATCGCTCCGATCCTCACGGCACTCCGCGCGATCGAGTCGGGCGATGTCGACGTGGCGCACTTCGACGCGGTCGGCGACGACTGGGACATCGAGTCACGCGCCGACCTCGCGCTCTCCGAGATCGGCTTCGGCGCGCAGGATCTGGATCGGCGCGTCGGCGAGCTGTCCGGCGGCGAGGCGATGCTCATCGCCATCACCGGGCTGCGCCTGCGCCGCACCCCGATCACGCTGCTCGACGAGCCCACGAACAACCTCGACCGACCCACGCGGCAGCGCCTCGCGCGGCTGATCGACGACTGGCCGGGCACGCTCATCATCGTCAGCCACGACCTCGAGCTGCTCGACCGCATGGAGCACACCGCCGAGCTGCGATCGATCGGCCTCGGCCAGGACGCGCGCGACCGCGGCGCGAGGCTCGAGCTGTTCGGCGGTGCGTACTCGGAGTTCCGCGCGTTCGTCGATCAGGAGCAGGCCGCGGCGTCCCAGGCGGCGCGCACCGCGCAGCAGCAGCTGCGCACGGAGAAGCGCCAGCGGCAGGAGGCCGAAGCCAAGATCGCCGCGCGCGCCCGCGCCGGCAAGAAGGCCTCCGAGAACCAGGCCAAGATCCTCGCGAACGCCAAGGCCAGCAAGGCGCAGGCATCCGCCGGATCCCTCCGCAGCTCGCTCGCCGAGAAGGTCGACGAGGCGCAGGCCGCCCTCGATGCCGCGGATGCGCGCGTGCGCCGCGAGGAGCACATCCACCTGACCCTCCCGGATCCCGACGTCGCGCGCGGCCGTCGGATCGCCGAGCTGTCCGACGGCGACAGGATCGTCACGATCCAGGGACCGGAGCGGGTCGCGCTGGTCGGCCCGAACGGCGCCGGCAAGACGACGCTGCTCGAGCAGCTGGCCTCCGGGGCCGAGCCCACCCCGGGCCACGTCGGCGGGCGCCTGGCCACGTCCCGCGTCGGCTACCTGCGACAGCGTCTCGACGACCTCGACGACACCCGATCGGCGGTCGACAACGTGCGCGACGCCGCTCCGGGCACCGCTCCCGGAGAGCTGCGCAACCAGCTCGCGCGCCTGCTGCTGCGCGGCAGCGCTCTGGACCGCCCGGTCAGCACGCTGTCGGGCGGCGAACGGTTCCGCGTGGCGCTGGCGAAGCTGCTGTTCGCCGATCCGCCCGCCCAGCTGCTGATCCTGGACGAGCCGACGAACAACCTCGACATCACGAGCGTCGAGCAGCTGGCCGAGGCCCTCCAGTCGTACCGCGGGGCGCTGCTGATCGTCAGCCACGACCACGCGTTCCTGCGCCGGCTCGGCATCGACGTCGTCATCGGCATCGAGCCCGGCGGTCGCCTGGCCGAGCGCGCAGAGCTGGGTGACTGAGCGCTGCGCATCCGGAATGCCGGCAGCGGCCCGTCGGTTCCCCTCACCATGCAGATCGATCTGAACGGCAGGACAGCGCTGGTGACGGGCTCGACGCAGGGCATCGGGCGGGCGATCGCCGCGACGCTCGCGGACGCCGGAGCACGCGTCGCGATCAACGGACGCACGGCGGGGAAGGTGCAGGAGACGATCGAGCAGCTCGCCGCCCCCGGCCGTGTGTTCATCGCGGCTCCCGGCGACGTCACGCTCCCGGAGGGCGCCGAAGAGGTGCTCGCCGCCTCTGGCGAGGTGGACATCCTGATCAACAACCTCGGCATCTTCGGCTCCGAGGCGCCCCTCGAGATCGATGACGACGAGTGGCGTCGCTACTTCGACGTCAACGTGCTCGCCGCCGTGCGCCTCATCCGCGCGACACTTCCCGGCATGAAGGCGCGCGGATGGGGTCGGATCCAGAACATCGCCAGCGACTCGGCCATCGTGATCCCCGCGGAGATGATCCACTACGGCATGTCGAAGACCGCGCTGCTCGCGGTCTCGCGCGGATTCGCGAAGGACGCCGCCGGCACGGGCGTGACGGTCAACTCCGTGATCGCGGGCCCCACGCACACGGGCGGCGTCGAGACCTTCGTCTACGAGCTCGTGGACGAGAGCCTGCCGTGGGAGGAGGCCCAGCGCGAGTTCATGCGCACCCACCGCCCGCAGTCGCTGCTGCAGCGGCTCATCGAGCCGCAGGAGATCGCGAACATGGTGGCATACCTCGCCTCTCCCCTGGCCTCGGCCACCACGGGCGCGGCCGTGCGCGTCGACGGCGGCTACGTCGACGCGATCCTGCCCTGACGACGACGAACCCCGCCAGGTGCGTGACCTGGCGGGGTTCGTCGTTCGCGAGTGAACTCAGCGCGCGGCGCCGGCGCGACGCTTGTTGTAGATGTCGAAGGCGACCGCGACGAGCAGCACGAGGCCCTTGACGATCGGCTGCAGCGACTGGGGAACGCCCATCAGCGACATGCCGTTCGACATCACGGCCATCACGAGACCGCCCACGAGGGCACCCGTCACGCGGCCGATGCCGCCGGTGGTCGAGGCGCCGCCGATGAAGCAGGCCGCGATCACGTCGAGCTCGAAGCTGTTGCCCATGTTCGGCTGCGCGCCGTTCGAACGACCCGAGAACACCGCAGCGGCGACACCGGTCAGCAGGCCCATGTGCACGAACAGCCAGAAGTTGACCTTGCGCACGTTGACGCCCGACAGCTGCGCCGCGGCGAGGTTGCCACCCACGGCGTAGACGTGGCGGCCGAAGACGGTGCGGTTCGTGACGAGCTGGTACACGAGGACGAGAACGCCGAGCACGATCAGCACGTACGGGAAGCCGCGGTTGTACGCGAGGGCCCAGGCGAACGCCATGACGACCACCGCGACGGCGACGAGCTTCACGATGAACAGCACGTTCGACTCGACCTTCTGGTTGTAGCCGATGCGCGCCTGGCGGCTGCGGATCTGCGACCAGATGAAGGCGCCGACCGCCAGCACGCCGATGAGGAGCGTGAACACGTCGATCGTGACCGGCACGGCCTTGAGGCCGGTGCCCTGACCCACGACGATCTCGCCGAACAGGCCGCGCGAGAAGTCGGTGGCGATGGTCTTGTACTCGGCCGGGAACGGCGAGAGCGAGACGTTCTGCAGCACCACGAGCGTGAGGCCGCGGAAGAGGAGCATGCCCGCGAGGGTCACGATGAAGGCCGGGATGCCGACGTACGCCACCCAGAAACCGTGCCAGGCGCCCACAAGCACACCCACGACGACGGCGGCGATGAGGCCGACCCACCAGGGCATGCCCTCGCGGATGACCAGCACGGCCGACACCGCCGAGGCGAAGGCGAGCACCGAGCCCACCGACAGGTCGATGTGACCGGCGACGATGATCATGATCATGCCGAGCGCCATGATCAGGATGTGCGCGTTCTGGAGAACGAGGTTGGTGATGTTCTCCGGGTTCAGCAGCAGGCCGCCGGTGAGGATCGTGAACAGCAGCACGATCGCGACGAACGCGATGTAGATGCCGGACGTGCGGAGGTTGCGCGTGAACAGGTCTTTGGTCTCAGCCAGGACATTGCTCATGCCGCGGCCTCCTTCTGGTTCTTCTCGATGGTCATGAGGCTCATCAGGTTCTCCTGAGTGGCCTCTTCGACGGGCAGCTGGCCGGTGATCCGGCCGTAGGCGAGCGTGTAGATGCGGTCGCTCATGCCCAGCAGTTCGGGCAGCTCGCTGGAGACGACGATGATCGCCTTCCCCTGAGCGGCGAGCTGGTTGATGATCTCGTAGATCTCGTACTTGGCTCCGACGTCGATTCCTCGCGTCGGCTCATCCAGGATCAGCACCTCGGGATCCGAGAACAGCCACTTCGACAGGACGACCTTCTGCTGGTTTCCGCCGGAGAGGTTGCCCACGGTCTGCATGACCGTCGGCGTCTTGATGTTCATCGCCCGCCGGTACTCCTCGGAGACCTTGATCTCCTCGTTGCCGTTGACGAACGACGCCCAGTTGCTCAGCTTGTCGAGCGCGGCCGCGGTGACGTTCGTGCGGATGTCCGTGATGAGGTTCAGGCCGTAGTGCTTGCGGTCCTCGGAGACGTACGCGATGCCGTTGGCGATCGCGTCCTTCACCGTGCGGGTGCGGATCTCCTTGCCGTGCAGCAGCACGCGGCCGGAGACATCACGGCCGTAGGACTGGCCGAAGACGCTCATCATGAACTCGGTGCGACCCGCGCCCATCAGCCCCGCGATGCCGACGATCTCGCCGGCGCGCACCGAGATGGTGGCGTCGTCGACGACGACGCGATCGGCCTGGGTCGGGTGATAGACGGTCCAGTTCTCGACGCGGAAGATCTCCTCGCCGATCTGGGGGGTGCGATCCGGGAAGCGGTGGTCGAGCGAACGGCCGACCATTCCGCGGATGATGCGGTCCTGCGAGGCGTCGGCACCGTGCATGTCGATGGTCTCGATGGACTCGCCGTCGCGGATGATCGTCGTCGAGTCGGCGATCGCCTCGATCTCGCCCAGCTTGTGGCTGATGATGATGCACGTGATGCCCTGGTCGCGCAGCTCGCGCAGCAGACCGAGCAGGTGCTCCGAGTCGGTGTCGTTGAGCGCCGCGGTGGGCTCGTCGAGGATCAGGAGCTTGACGTCCTTGGTCATCGCCTTGGCGATCTCGATGAGCTGCTGCTTGCCGACACCGAGCTCGCCGACCGGCGTGGTCGGGTTCTCGTTCAGGCCCACGCGCGCCATGTAGTCGGCGGCCTCGTGGTTGGCCTGGTTCCAGTCGATGAGACCGCCGCTGACGCGCTCGTTGCCGAGGAAGATGTTCTCCGCGATCGAGAGGTAAGGCACCAGGGCGAGCTCCTGATGGATGATCACGATGCCCTGCTGCTCGGAGTCGCGGATGGAGGAGAACGACATCGACTGGCCGTCGAACAGGATGTCTCCGCCGTAGGTGCCGTGCGGGTAGACACCCGACAGCACCTTCATGAGCGTCGACTTGCCGGCGCCGTTCTCGCCGCAGATGGCGTGGATCTCGCCGCGCGCGACGCTCAGGTCGACGCCCTTGAGCACCTTCACGCCGGGGAAGTCCTTGGTGATGGCCCGCATCTCGAGGATCGCGTCAGTCATCTTCCGTCCCTTCGGGTGGGTTCGGGAGGCGGGGCCCGCCGGGCGCGACGATGTCGTCGCCCGGCGGGCTCCGCCAGAGAAAAGCGGGTCGGATTACTCCGCGACGCCCGCGGCGACCTCGTCCTCGGTCCAGTAGCCCGAGTCGACGAGCAGCGAGGTGATGTTGTCCTTGACGACGATGTCCGACTCGAGGAGGAACGACGGCACGACCTTCTTGCCGTTGTCGTAGGTCTCGGTGTCGTTGGCCTCCGGCTCGCCACCCTCGGCGTAGGCCGAGGCGGCCTCGACGGCCTGGGTCGCGAGCTTGCGGGTGTCCTTGAAGATCGTCGCGAACTGCACACCGTCGTTGATCAGCTTGACCGAGGCGATCTCGGCGTCCTGACCCGAGACGACCGGCAGGCCGGCCTCGATGTTCTCGCCGTAGCCGGCGTTCTGCAGGGCCGTGATGATGCCGCGCGAGATGCCGTCGTAGGGGGCGAGCACACCGTCGAGCTGACCCGAGCCGCCGCCGTAGGTCGACGTGAGGAGGTCCTCCATGCGCTTCTGGGCGGTGGCGCCGTCCCAGCGCAGGGTGGCGACCTGGTCCATCGAGGTCTGACCCGAGCCGACCGTCAGGCGGCCGTCGTCGAGGTAGGGCTTGAGGGTGTCCATGGCGCCCTGGAAGAAGAAGCCCGTGTTGTTGTCGTCGGGCGAACCGGCGAACAGCTCGATGACCTTCTTGTCGGCCAGGCCCGTCTCCTTGCCATCGGCGTCGAGGTAGCCGAGGCCCTGGAGGAGCGAGGTGGCCTGCTGGACACCGACGGTGTAGTTGTCGAACGTGACGTAGAAGTCGACGTTCTCGGTGCCGTTGATCAGGCGGTCGTACGCGATGACCGGGATGCCCTTGTCGGCCGCGGTCTGCAGCTGGCTGGCGAGAGCGGTGCCGTCGATCGAGGCGACGATCAGGATGTCGGCACCCTTCGTGATCATCTGCTCGATCTGCTGCTGCTGCGTGGGGATGTCGTCGTTGGCGTACTGCAGGTCGACGCCGTAGCCGGCCTCCTCGAGCTGGTCCTTGACGGCCTTGCCGTCGTTGATCCAGCGCTCCGAGGTCTCGGTCGGCATCGCGACGCCGACGGTGAGGTCCTCAGCGGCGGGCTCCCCGCCGTTGCCGCCGGGGGCGGCGGTCTGGCCGGCGCAGCCGGCGAGGCCGACTGCCAGTGCGATGGCCGCGGTGGTGGTGATGAACCGCAGGGCAGTTCGCTTCATTGCTGTGCCTCTCTCTTCCTCGAGAACCGGGTCGGGAACCCGGATATCTGTGAATATGTTAGCGCTCACATACGGCGTGCGCACGTTCACATCGAGAGAGACTCTAACCCCTCCCGACCCGGTTCTCGGTCACAGATCGGCTACATCACCCCCGAGCGAGACGCAGAATCGACCACGAGACGGGAGGAAGCACGGCTGCGATGCGCTCCCCCGACACGCTCGCCGACTCGTTGGCGCGGGGCGCGAACGACTCGGAGTCGTCGGCCGTGGCGGCCCAGGTGTGGTCCGGATTGGACAGCGTCAGGGCCTCGAGGAGGCGCAGATCGCCGAGTCCGCGAACCGCCACCGAGAGCTCGAGGTCGTCGGTCGTCGAGCGGTTCACGGCGAACACGGTCACCTCGCCTGTCTCGGGATCGTGCGTTGCCACGGCGTCCAGCGCCGACACGGCGCCGTACTTGGCGGTGTCGTGCGAGGGCGACTCGATCGCGAGACGAAGAACCTCTCCGACGGCGTGTCGCGCGGTCAACGCGAACGGGTGGAAGATCGTCTGGCGCCAGCTGCGTCCGCCCGGCTCGGTCATGATCGGGGCGATCACGTTGACGAGCTGAGCGAGCGAGGCGGCGTGCACGCGGTCGGTGTGACGCAGCAGCGAG
Source organism: Microbacterium stercoris (assembly GCF_017592545.1). Classification (GTDB taxonomy): domain Bacteria; phylum Actinomycetota; class Actinomycetes; order Actinomycetales; family Microbacteriaceae; genus Microbacterium; species Microbacterium stercoris. The sequence goes on along the minus strand of NZ_JAGFOA010000006.1, from coordinate 93,657 downwards.
ATGAGGAGGTTGCCGACCACAACGGCGTCGGCGACGTTGTACTTGTCCTCCAGCAGCACGGGCGCGACCGGCCAGTCGTCGCCTTCGGGCACCTTCGACTCGGCGCGCTTCTGGTACCAGACGTTCCACTCGTCGAAGGAGATCGCGATCCGCTTCTCGTGCTTGCCTGCCGCGCGCACGGCGTCGGCGGTCGCGACGACCGACTCGATGAAGTGATCCATGTTCACGGCCGAGGCGAGGAACGATGCGAGGTCGCCGTCCTCCTCGTAGTAGTACACGTGGGCGGAGACGAAGTCGACGTGCTCGTAGGTCTCGGTGAGCACCGTCTGCTCCCAGCTGCCGAAGGTCGGCATCGTCGAAGACGACGAGCCGCAGGCGACGAGCTCGAGGTCCGGATCGACCATGCGCATCGCGCGCGCGGTCTCCGCGGCGAGCCGGCCGTACTCCTCGGCCGTCTTATGGCCGATCTGCCAGGGGCCGTCCATCTCGTTGCCCAGGCACCACATCCGGATGTCGTAGGGCTCCTCGGCGCCGTTGGCACGACGCAGGTTCGCGAAATGCGTGTCGGAGGTCCCGTTGCAGTACTCGAGCAGATCGAGCGCATCCTGCACACCGCGGGTGCCGAGGTTGACGGCCATCATGGGCTCGACGCCGGTCTTGCGGCACCAGCGCATGAACTCATCCACGCCCACGAGGTTCGGCTCAGTCGAGTGCCACGCGAGGTCGAGCCGGCGCGGGCGCTCGTCCACGGGACCGACGCCGTCTTCCCAGCGGTAGCCCGAGACGAAGTTGCCGCCCGGGTAGCGCACGGTCGAGACGCCGAGCTCGCGCGTGAGGTCGATCACGTCGCCGCGGAACCCGTCGGCGTCGGCCGTGGGGTGACCGGGGTCGTGGATGCCCGTGTAGACGCAGCGTCCCAGGTGCTCGACGAACGAGCCGAAGGTGCGCGAGCGCACGGGTCCGACCGTGAAGGCGGGATCGACCGTGACGGAGGCGGTCAGCATGGAGGGGTTTCCTTTCGGAGGCGTGCGGAAAGAAGCCGGGGTCGCCGCGGAGGGCCACGGCGGCCCCGGCTCGGTGGAAGGGATCAGCCGGTGTGTGCGGCCGAACCGGGGTGCAGGATCAGCCGAGCTCGTTCTCGAGGTCGGACTGCGCCTGCTTCAGGGCGTCTTCGATCGGGGTGCCGTTCTCGAACACCTCGTTGAGCGTGACGGTCGTGAAGTTGTTGTTGATGGCGGGGTAGGCAGGAGTCGTCTGCGACTGGAGCAGACCGATGGAGTCCTTGACCGCGTTGAAGGCGTCGAACGGGTTGTTCACGAAGTACTTCACGAACTCGTTGTCGGGGTTGTGCGTGACGGCCTCGTCGGCCCACACCTCCGTGTTCAGCGGGTCGAAGCCGAGCTTCTCCCAGACCATGACGTTGCCCTCGTAGGAGAGCTTCGCGAACGCCGCGTACTCGGCGGCCAGGTCGGAGTTCTCACCGGCCGACGGGACCGCGGTGCCCGTGCCGCCGCCGCCGACGGTCGCGAACTCCGCGCCGTCCATGACGGGAACAGGGGCCACCGCGATCTTGCCGGCGAGGTCGGGCATGTACGACGTGAAGCGCGACATGAACCAGCTCGGCATGATGAACGCGGCGAAGTCGCCGTTGTTAATGGCGCCGTATGCCTCTTCGGTGTCGGGCTGGCCGCCGGCGATGGTGCCCTCGGCGCCGGAGTCCTGCAGGTCCTTCAGCAGCGCGAGCGCCTCAGCGACCTCGGGGCTGTCGACCGTCGGGTTGCCGTCGGCGTCCGCGTAGTCGCCGCCGAGCTGACCGAGCAGCACGGCCTCCTGCCACATGGCGGAGGTGTCGGCGGTGCCGAACTCCTTGCCGGTGGCCTCCTTGTAGGCGACGCCGGCGGCCTTGAAGTCGTCCCAGGTCTTGATCGTCGTGTAGTCGATGTCGGCCGACTCGAGCAGCTCGGTGTTGTAGTACGCGACGGTCGTGCCGACGTGCATGTCGAGGCCGTAGAGCGCGCCGTCCTTCGAGTACAGGTCGAGACGGGCCTTGACGATGTCGTCGACATACGGCGCGGCCGCCTCGGTGAGGTCGACGAGGGCGGGCTCGCCCTGCGTGAAGCCCGGGAACTTCGATACCTCGATGTCGACGACATCCGGCACGCCCTGGCCCGAGTTCAGCGCGAGCTGCAGCTTGTTGTGCATGTCGTCGTACGGCATCACGCTGACGTCGATCTTGACCTGCTTGTCCGGGTTCTCCTCGTTCCAGACCTTGGCCATGTTCTCGTAGAACTCGCCGTGGAGCTCGACGAAGGTCCACAGCGACAGGGTGGTGGCGTCCTCCCCTGCCTCCTGGTCGACCGTGCTGGTGTACTCGGGCTCCGGGCTGCCGCCCGGCTGGGCGCATCCCGCGAGGGAGGCGATTCCGAGGGCGCCGATCGCGGCGCCTCCGATGATGCGGCGGATGTTCATGTGAGGTCTCCTTCGACTCTCTGTTGCATCTCTTGGGTGGGTGGGGTGGGGACGTACGGAGGGAGAACGGTTCTCCTCAGCCCTTCACGGCGCCGGCGGTCATGCCGGCGATGAAGAAGCGCTGGAAGGCGAAGAACAGGATCATGATCGGGAAGATCGAGAAGAATGCCCCGACGATGAGCAGCTCGTAGTTGTTGCCGTACGGCGTCAGCAGCGTGTTGAGGCCGATCGGCAGGGTGTACTTCTCGGGCGTGCGCAGCACGAGCAGCGGCCACAGGAAGTTGTTCCAGCTGGCCATGCCGTTGAGGATCGCCATGGCCGCCATCGCGGGCGTCATCACGGGCAGCACCAGCCGGAAGAAGATGCCGAACTCCGTGACCCCGTCGATCCGGCCGGCCTCGAGGATCTCGCGCGGCACCCCTAGGAGGTACTGGCGGAAGAAGAAGATCGTGGTGGCCTGCGCGAGGAAGGGCAGCAGCACGGCCGCATACGAATCGGACAGGTTCATGTTGTTCGTCTGCACGTACAGCGGCAGCATCAGCATCTCGAACGGGATGGTCATGAGCACGATGACGAGGATGAACAGCGTCGTCTTGAACCGGAACTCGTACATCGCGAAGCCATACGCGACGAACGACGAGACGAGCAGGGTGAACACGACCTGCGCGGCAGTCAGCATCAGCGAGTTGAAGAACCAGGTGAAGTACGAGCCCGAGTTCGTGAACAGCATCACCCAGTTGTCGAAGTTCGCCTGGGTGAAGTCGATGCCGAGGTTCAGGCCGTACCGGACGAGCATGTTGCCGTCGTGGAACGTGCCCACGAAGATCGCCCAGAACGGGATGAGCGCGATGATCGTGCCGACGATGAGCACGATCGACGTGACGGTGCGCGCGCCCAGGTGACGGCGCTTGGCGGGCGTCTCGACGCCCGGGGCGACCATGGTGCGGGTCTCGCTCATCGCGTCGCCTCCTTCTTGAAGGCGCCCGTGGCGCCCAGCTGCACGAGGTTGATCGCGAGGATGACGACGAGCAGCACCACGCCGACGGCGGAGGCGTAGCCGAGGTCGTTCTTCTCGATGCCCTGCCGGTACAGGTATCCGACGATCGTGAGGCCGATGTTCTGCGGGGAGTTGTTGCCGCCGAAGATCATGAAGCTCTCGAGGAACATGGCAAGACCGCCGTAGACGGAGATCACCAGGACGTAGACGATGGTGGGCTTCATCCCGGGAACCGTGATGTGCCAGAAGCGCTGCCACGCGTTGGCGCCGTCGATGGCGGCGGCCTCGTAGTACTCCTCCGGGATCGACTGCAGGCCGGCCAGGAAGTACATCATGTTGACGCCCGCCCAGCGCCAGGTCGCCAGCAGCAGCAGTGCGACCAGGGCGGTGCCGTCGTTGCGCAGCCACCGCTCGGGCTCGAGGCCGAACACCCCGAGGATCTGGTTCATGAGCGCCGTCTCGGTCTCGGAGAACATCAGGCGGAACACGATGCCCGCAACGACCACCGAGGTTAGCGCCGGCACGAACAGCGCCGATTTGAAGATGTTGGTGAGCCGCGGCGAGCTGATCCGCGAGTTCACCAGCACCGCGAGCGCCAGGGGCAGCGGGATCAGGATCAGCAGCGTCAGGGCCATGTACCGGAACGAGTTGCCCATGGCGAGCCAGAACAGCCGGTCGCCGACGATGCGCTCGTAGTTGGCCAGGCCGACGCTGGTGACCTGCCCGGGAAGGATATCCTGCGTGCTCATGATCACGGAGTTCACGAGCGGGTACGCCCAGAAGATGCCGAACGTGAGGATGAACGGCAGGACGAACAGGTAAGGGGCCGCTTTCGCGGAGTACAGCATGCGCTTCATCGCGCCTCCGTCTGGGGGGAATGACATCTGTGTCGGGTTCAGTTTTACATCGATGTAAAAGCGAGCGCAAGTAACAACTTCGTCTCGCTGGCGGAAGGGGCCGCTGGCCCCCTGTGAAGTCAGGTGGCGAGGGGCAGGAACACGCGCATCGTGGCGGGCCCGCGGTTGCCCCAGCGGCGGTAGGGCACAAGCGCCGAGGTGCGCTGCTCCCCCGCGGGCGGCTGCTCCGCGGCGTACGGCCATGCGGCCGCATCGTCCTCTCGCACGAGGAAGTCGGCGACGACACCCTCGCCCTCAGCGCGGACGGAGCCCGGCACGAGGACGGCACCGGCGACGTCCGTGCCGAGATCGACCGATTCGAGCGCCCAGACCTCCGGACCGCGCTCGATCGCAACGGATCCCCGCACCGCGTCGATGCGCGGATCCGGCAGGCTCACACGCGGCGCGACGGGCAGCTCGAGCACGACCTCGTCGCCCTCGTTCCACCGGCGCCGCACGCGGGCATAGCCGGGCGAGACCGGGGCGCCGTCGAGCGTCGCGCCATGGGCCCAGCCCGGCACGCGCAGCGCGATCTCGAAGTCGCCCGGCTCATCGATCCGCACCACGATGCGACCCCGCGCCGGATAGGCGGTGTCGACCGTCAGGGCGATGCCGGACGCGGTGCGGATCTCGCCGGCCGCGTACTGGTGCACCTGCACCCCGTGCGCGGTGGTCGTGGCGAGGTAGGCGCCGAGCGATGCGATCGTGCGGCCGATGTTGGTCGGGCAGCACGAGACGCTGAACCACGGCGCGCGCAGCGAGGTCGACGCGCGACCGACGGTCTCGCCGGGATCCGGCATCGCTCCCTCTACGCGCTGCTGCAGCGGGTTGGAGTAGAAGAACGCGGTGCCCTCATCGCTCACCGACGTGGCCAGCACGTTGTACAGGATGCGCTCGATGAGGTCGGCGTAGCGGGCCTCGCCCGTGGCGAGCAGCAGGCGCCACGCGAACATGAGGGAGGCGATGCCGGCACAGGTCTCCGAGTACGCGCGATCGCTCGGCAGCTCCCAGTCCTCGCCGAAGGCCTCGTCCGAGTGGCGCGCGCCCTGGCCACCCGTGATGTACGTGCGCCGCGCGATCGTGCGGCTCCACTGGCGCTCGAGGGCGGCGAGCAGGTCAGCATCGCCCGTGTCGATCGCGACGTCCACGGCCGAGGCCGCGAGATAGTTCGCGCGCACGGCGTGACCGCGCAGCGCCTCGGCCTCCCGCACGGCGACGTCGTCCTGGTAGTACGCGCGGCCGTGCTCGATGTCGCGCAGCGTGTGCTTCCCGTGGCGTTCGACGAACAGCGCCGCCTGCTCGGTGTAGCGGCGGTCACCCGTGACCCGGCCGAGCTCGGCAAGGCCCAGCTCGATCTCGGCGTGGCCGCAGATCGCCTCGCGTGCGCCGGGGCCGAACTCCCGCACGACGAGATCGGCCACCCGGATCGCCACCTCGAGCAGGCCGTCGTCGGATCCCGGCCGCGTGCGCGCTCGGGCCACCGCGGCCTGGAGCAGATGGCCGGCGCAGTAGAGCTCGTGGCCCCACTCGAGATCGCTCCAGCGGGGCCGCTGACCCTCGCGGCCGAACATCGTGTTCAGATAGCCGTCGGCCTCCTGCGCCGCCGCAACACGTGCGACCGCGGCCCGGAAGGTCTGCTCGAGCTCATCCGATCCGCCTCGGCCGATCTCCCACGCGAGCGCCTCGAGCCACTTGTACACCTCGGAGTCGGCGAACTCGCGGCCGCGACGCCCCTCGGGCAGCGCGCCGGCGGCGGCGAGGTCGAAGTTGGGCAGCCAGCCCTCGCTCTCCAGGCGCGCCCGGATGTGCTCGAGGGTCGCGGCCGCATTCACGACCTGCTTCTGGGCCCACAGGCCGCCCGTGATGCGCGACTCATCGAGGCCGAGAGGAGTGAGGACGCCGGCGCTCGGCAGGACGGGAGCGGGAATCGCGGCGCGGGTCATGCTCCCGTTTTACATCGATGAAATACGGAGGGCAAGAGGCAGATTCACCGCGTCGACTCCCGCCCGATCAGATCGAAGTCGGCCACGATCGTCGCCGGATCCGTGTCGTCGCCGTCGATGCGGCGCAGCAGCCGGTCGACGGCGACGCGCGCGATCTGCTCGCGGCCGGGAGCGATCGATGACAGGGGCGGCTCGGAGTAGCGCACCTCGTCGAGGTCGTCGAAGCCGATGACGCGCACGTCCTCCGGCACGCGGAAGCCGCGCTCGTGCAGCACGTGCAGGGCGCCGAGAGCGAGCGCGTCGTTCATCGCGAAGACGCCGTCGACCTCTCCCCCGGTGGCATCGAGCACACGGGTCATCGCGTTCGCCCCCGTCGCGCGCACCCAGCGGCCCGCCTCGCCCACCAGTCGCGGATCGGGGGCGATGCCCGCGTCGGCGAGGGCGTCGAGGTAGCCCGAGTAGCGCAGGGCGGCCGATCCCATCCGCTCGCCCTCGTGTGCGCCCAGCACGGCGATCCGGCGAGCTCCGCGCGCGATGAGGTGGGCGGTGGCTGCCCGCGATGCCTCGCGATTGGCCATGGTGACGTGGTCGACGCCGGCATCGAACACGCGCTCGCCCAGCAGCACCAGCGGGTAGTCCACGGCGAGCGCGGCCTTGTCGTCGGGATCCATGCCCACCGCCGAGAACAGCAGCCCGTCGGTCTGCTGGCGCTGGAGGCTGGAGAGCACCTCGAGCTCGTGCTCTCCACCCGCGCCGGTCTGCTCGATGAGCAGCACGAGACCGCGTTCCTCGGCGGCTCGCAGACACGAGTCGGCGAGCTCGGCGAAGTACGGCACTCGCAGCTCGGGGATGGCGAGACCGATCATGCCGGTCCGGCCGCGGCGCAGGTTGCGTCCCGCGAAGTTCATCCGATAGCCCAGCTCGTCGATCGCCGCCTCGACGCGTTCGCGCGTGGACGGGCGGACGTGCGCGAATCCGTTCACGACGTTCGAGACGGTCTTGACCGACACGCCGGCGCGAGTCGCGACGTCGCGCATTGTGGCCGACATGCCCCTCGCCTCCCGCCGCGCGCCTGTACGCGGCATCCAGCCGCATTCTATTCAGACAGCGGCATACAACGAGCCAGGCTCTGTCAGCGCGTGAGGATCAGCGCGTCGCCCTGTCCGCCGCCACCGCAGAGCGACACGACCGCGGTGCCCGTGCCGCGCCGCGCCAGCTCGTGCGCCATGTGCACAACGAGCCGGTTGCCCGACGCGCCCACCGGGTGCCCGAGCGCGATGCCGCCGCCGTGGATGTTGACCACGTCGTTCGACAGGCCCAGCTCGTCACGCGACTGGGCCACCACCGCGCCGAACGCCTCGTTGATCTCGACGAGGTCGATGTCACGCGGCGCGATCCCGGCGCGCTCGCACGCGCGGCGGATCGCCTGCGCGGGCTGGGACTGCAGGGAGTTGTCGGGCCCGGCCGTCTGGCCCCATGCCCCCACGGTGGCCAGCACGGTCCAGCCGCGTGCCGCCGCGTGAGCTCGCGTGGTCAGCACCGTGGCCGAGGCGCCGTCGGAGATCTGCGAGGCGTTGCCGGCCGTGATCGTGCCGTCGGCGGTGAACGCCGGGCGCAGGCCTGCGAGAGTCTCGATCGTGGTTCCGGGACGGACGCCCTCATCGCGCGTGACGACGAGGGGGTCGCCCTTGCGCTGGGGCACCTCGACCGGCACGATCTCGGCGTCGAAGACACCCGCCTCCTGCGCCGCGGCGGCCCGCTGGTGCGACAGGGCCGCGACCTCGTCCTGAGCCTGGCGGCTGATGCCGAACCGGGCGTTGTGCTGCTCGGTCGACTCGCCCATGCTCACCCCGTCACGGGCGTCGGTGAGCGCGTCGTAGGCCATGTGGTCGAGTACCTCGATCGAGCCGTAGGCGTAGCCCGTCCGCGAGGCCGGCAGCAGGTGCGGGGCCTGGGTCATCGACTCCATGCCGCCGGCGACGACCGTCACCGCGTCGCCGAGCCGGATCATCCGGGCCGCCTCGATCACGGCCGTGAGGCCCGAGAGGCAGACCTTGTTGACGCCCTGCGCGGGCACGTCCCACCCGATCCCGGCGCCGATCGCGGCCTGCCGGGCGGGGTTCTGCCCCGATCCGGCCGGGAGCACCTGGCCCATCGTCACGGCATCGATGTCGGCGGGGTCCACACCGCCGCGCTCGAGCGCCCCGCGGATCGCGAAAGCACCGAGCTGCGGCGCCGAGAACGACGCGAGCTGTCCGCGCAGCCGTCCCTGGGGTGTGCGGGCGGCCGCGACGATGACGACATCGGAATCGTTCATGAGTTGTCCTCCTCGAGGCGAATGGTGAGCGGGGGCTGGGTGGCGGCGACCACCTCGTCGACGGTGACCCCCGGGGCGGTCTCGACGAGCACCAGCCCGTCGGGGGTGACGTCGATGACGGCGAGATCGGTGATGATCCGGTCCACGACACCGCGGCCGGTGAGCGGAAGGGCGCACGCGTCGAGGATCTTCGGGGAGCCGTCCTTGGCGACATGGTCCATGAGCACGATGACGCGGGCGGCACCGTGCACGAGATCCATCGCGCCACCCGGGCCCTTGACCATCTTGCCGGGGATCATCCAGTTGGCGAGATCGCCGGACGCCGAGACCTGCATGGCGCCGAGGATCGCCGCGTCGATCTTGCCGCCGCGGATCATGCCGAAGCTCAGCGCCGAATCGAAGAACGCCGCGCCCGGCAGCACCGTCACGGTCTCCTTGCCCGCGTTGATGAGATCCGGATCGACGAGCTCCTCGGCGGGATACGGCCCCACCCCCAGGATCCCGTTCTCCGACTGCAGCACCAGGGTCATGCCCTCGGGCACGTGGTTCGGCACGAGGGTGGGCAGACCGATGCCCAGGTTGACGTACTGGCCGTCGCGCAGCTCGCGTGCTGCTCGCGCCGCCATCTCGTCGCGTGTGAGTGCCATGTCAGTTCCCTCCGCCTGCGCGCACCGTGCGCTTCTCGATGCGCTTCTCGATGCCGGAGCCGACCTCGACGATCCGGTGCACGTACACGCCGGGGAGATGCACCGCATCCGGGTCGAGCTCACCCGGCTCGACCAGCCGCTCGACCTGGGCGATGCAGATGCGCCCCGCCATCGCGGCGATCGGGTTGAAGTTGCGCGCGGCCTTGTTGAAGACGAGGTTGCCGTGCCGGTCGGCGGCCAGCGCGTGCACCAGCGAGAAGTCGGTCGCGATCGCCTCCTCGAGCACGAACTCCCGCTCCTCCCCGCGCACCGCGAAGGTGCGGACGTCCTTCTTCGGGCTCGCGACCGCCACGGAGCCGTCGGCCGCGTAGCGCCGCGGGAGTCCCCCCTCGGCGACCTGCGTGCCGACGCCGGTCTGCGTGAAGAAGGCCGCGATGCCGGATCCGCCGGCGCGCAGCTTCTCGGCGAGCGTGCCCTGCGGCGTCAGCTCGAGCTCGAGCTCGCCCGAGAGGAACTGGCGCTCGAACTCCTTGTTCTCACCGACGTACGACGCGACGATGCGGCGGATGCGGTGGGCCTGCAGCAGCACCCCGAGGCCCCAGTCGTCGACGCCGCAGTTGTTCGAGACGATCTCGAGGTCGGTTGTGCCCTGCGCCAGCAGGGCGTCGATCAGGGCGGTCGGGTTGCCGGACAGCCCGAACCCCCCGACCGCGATGCTCGCGCCGTCGGGGATGTCGGCCACCGCCTCGGCGGCGCTTCCGATGGTCTTGTCGATCACTGATGACTCCCTCGTCGTGATCCGGCCGGTGCCCGGCCGATGATCCCACCCTGACGCCGGCTGCCCGGCACGACAACCGACTGCTTGCCATGTGGCCGGATCCGTCACTAGCGTCCACATGGTGGACACATCGGACGAGACAGGACGAGCCGCGCGCGCGGCCGCGATCCCGGGCACGCAGGCCGTCGCTCGCGCCACCGATCTGCTGCGGCTCGTGACGGCCGCGGGCGTCGAGGGTCGCACCTCGCAGCAGCTCGCGCGCGACGCGGGGCTGTCGCGCGCGACGGCCCATCGCCTGCTCGGGGCGCTGCGCGCGGCGGGCATGGTGGACCGCGACGAGGCGACGGGCCGCTGGCTTCCCGGCCCCGAGCTCTACGTGATGGGCACGGTCGCCGCGGCGCGCTACGACGTGACCGCGGTCGCCCGCGACATCGTGCGGTCGCTCGCCGCCCGCACCGAGGAGAGCGCCTTCCTCTCCGTGCGCCGCGGTGACGAGACCGTGTGCCTGCTCCGCGAGGAGGGCGCGTTCCCGATCCGCTCCTTCGTGCTGAGCGAGGGCGTGCGCTTCCCGCTCGGGGTCGCCTCGGCCGGCATCGCGATCCTCGCCTACCTGCCAGACGCCGAGGCGGAGGCGTACCTGGCCCGGCATCCCGAGCTCGGGGCGCAGTGGGGCCGCGCTCACGATGTGGAACAGCTGCGCGCCCGCCGGGCGCAGACCCGCGACCAGGGATACGCCCTGAACCCGGGGCTGATCGTGGAGGGCAGCTGGGGCATGGGCGCGGCCGTGTTCGACCGCGCGGGGCGCGCCGAGTACGCGCTCAGCCTCACCGGCGTGGAATTCCGCTTCTCCCCCGAGCGGGTGCCGGCCCTCGGGCGGATCCTGCTCGCACACGCGCACGAGCTCTCGAACCGGCTCGGCGCGGCCCGCTGACGCGACGGCGCGACCCGCGCCATCCGGAGACGCGAAAGCGGGCCCCGGATGATCCGGGGCCCGCTTCGGCGCGCGGGGTCAGAGACCCTGCGCCAGGCGGTGGTAGGCGGCGTTCCAGCGCACCTGGTCGGCGAAGCCGCGCCGGGTGGTGGCCTCGTCGATCACCAGCAGCTCGCAGCGCGCGATGTCGGCGAACACCTCGAACGCCTCGACGCCGGCAGCGGTGGAGAGCACCGTGTGGTGCGCGCCGCCCGCGGTCAGCCAGGCCTCGGCCGACACGTCGAAGGACGGACGCGGCTGCCAGACCGCACGCGCCACGGGCAGGTGCGGCAGCGGGGCGGGCGGGGTGACGACGTCGACGACGTTCGCGGTGAGGCGGAATCGGTCGCGCATGTCGGCGAGCGACACCACGACGGCCCCCTCGGTGGCGTCGGCGTCGAACACCATGCGCACCGGGTCCTCCTTGCCGCCGATGCCGAGCGGGTGGATCTCCACGCGCGGCTTCGAGGTCGTCAGCGACGGGCAGATCTCGAGCATGTGAGCGCCGAGGATCAGCTCGCTGCCGGGCGTGAGGTCGTAGGTGTAGTCCTCCATCAGCGAGGCTCCACCGGGCAGGCCCTCGCCCATGACCTTCGCCGCGCGCACGAGCACGGCCGTCTTCCAGTCGCCCTCCGCGCCGAAGCCGTAGCCCTTGCCCATCAGGCGCTGCACGGCGATGCCGGGGAGCTGGCGCAGATCGCCCAGGTCCTCGAAGTTGGTCGTGAAGGCCTTGGCGCCCACCGACTCGAGGAACGTCTCGAGCGCGATCTCCTGGCTCGCGGCGTACCGCAGCGATTCGTGACGCTCGCCGCCCTTGCGGAGCTCGGGAACGACGTCGTAGAGCTCCTCGTACTCGGCGACGAGCGCGTCGATCGCGCTCTCCTCGACCGCGGCGACCGCGGCGACGAGCTCGTTCACGCCCCACGTGTTGACCGAGACGCCGAAGCGCAGCTCGGCCTCGGTCTTGTCGCCCTCGGTGACGGCGACGTTGCGCATGTTGTCGCCGAAGCGCGCGAGCTTCAGCTCGTGCGTGGCGGCCCAGCCGGCGGCTCCGCGGATCCACGTACCCACGCGACGCTGGACGGCCGGGTTCGAGACGTGGCCGACCACGGTCGTGCGCGCGATGCCGAGGCGGGCGGCGATGTACGCGTACTCGCGGTCGCCGTGCGCCGCCTGGTTGAGGTTCATGAAGTCGAAGTCGATGCTGTCCCAGGGCAGCTCGACGTTGGCCTGCGTGTGCAGGTGCAGCAGCGGCTTGCGAAGGGCATCGAGGCCGGCGATCCACATCTTCGCGGGGCTGAAGGTGTGCATCCAGGTGATGACGCCGAGCACGCGGTCATCTGCGTTGGCGTCGAGCATGGCCCGGCGGATGGAGGCCGAGTCCTTCAGGACGGGCTTCCACACGATCTCGGCGGGAACGTCGTCGGAGGCGCCCAGCGCACGGGCCACCTCCTGCGACTGCTCGGCGACCTGGCGGAGGGTCTCCTCGCCATAGAGGTCCTGGGATCCGGTGAAGAACCAGATCTCGCGGTCGGCATAGGGCTTGGTCATGTGTGTGCTCCTTGTGGGACGGACGGCGTCAATGCTGGCCGTAGACGTTCTGGTAGCGGTTGTAGAGGCTGTCGATCGCGTCCTGCGGGATCGGCAGCGGGTCGCCGAGCTGGCGGGAGATGTGCACGGTGCGCGCGACCTCCTCGAGCAGCACGGCCGCCTTCACGGCCGACTTCGCGTCCTTGCCGATGGTGAAGGGACCGTGGTTCTGCATCAGCACCGCGGGGCTGCGGTGTCCCTCGAGGGTCGCGACGATGCCGCGGCCGATCGAGTCGTCGCCGATGATCGCGAAGGGGCCGACGGGGATCGGGCCGCCGAACTCGTCGCCCATCATCGTCAGCACGCAGGGGATCTCCTCACCGCGCGCGGCCCACGCCGTGGCGTAGGTCGAGTGGGTGTGGACGACCCCGCCGACGTGAGGCATGTGCGCGTACACGTACGCGTGCGCGGCGGTGTCGGACGACGGGCTGCGCTCCCCCTCGATGAGGGTGCCGTCGAGGTCGCACACCACGATCTCCTCGGGCGTCAGGTCGTCGTACGCGACGCCCGACGGCTTGATGACGAGCAGGTCGGGGTGGCCGTCGACGCCGCGGACGCGCTCGGACACGTTGCCGGCGGTCCAGACGACGAGCTCCCAGCGGGGCAGCTCGGCGTGGAGGGCGGACACGCGCGCCTTGGCGGCGTCGACCGCCTCGCGCATGGCGGAGGGGACGGTGGTCATGCGGTTCTCCTCTGTGGGTTCACGGGTGAGTTCGAGTCTCCTGCCCCGTCCGTCGGCGGATGCCGGCGGTCGGGAGGAGGGAGCGGGATCAGCGGAGCGCGTCGATCGCGGCGCGCTCGGCGGCGAGGCCGGCGGCCCAGCGGTCGAGGTAGGCGCGATGGTCGGCGATCTCGTCGGGCGTGGGCGTGGCGGTGTCGGTGGCGGAGCCCGCGAAGATCTCGTCGGCGAGCCAGGCCGACAGGTCGCGACCGGCGGCGGAGCCGTCGATCACCGCGAGGCGGTAGGCGCCGAGCACGGCCATGCCCCACGCGCCGCCCTCGCCGGCGGTCTCGCCGACGACGACCGGAGCCTCCACGGCGGCGGCCAGCAGGCGCTGGGCGACTCCCGCGGTGCGGAACATGCCGCCGTGCGCGAACATCGCATCCACCGCGACGCCCTCCTCGACGAGCGTGCGCATGCCGAGGCTCAGGGTGGCGAACACCGCACGCAGCTGGGCGCGGGCGAAGCCGGCGAGGCTCAGGCGCGAGCCGGGGGTGCGCACGAAGAGCGGGCGTCCCTCGGAGAGCTCGGCGATCGGCTCACCCGACAGGTGGTTGTAGGCGAAGAGACCGTCGTCGACGCCGGCCTCGAGGGCGCCCGACAGCAGGGCGGCGAACACGTCGTCGCCGGACGCCGAGGCGCCGAGCGCGGCGGCGAACTCGCCGAAGACCGCGGCCCACGCCCCGAGCTCGCTGGCGCCGTTGTTGCAGTGCACCATCGCGACCGGGTCACCGGCCGGCGTGGTGACGATGTCGATCTCGTCGTAGGCGCGCGAGAGGGCCTTCTCGAGCACGATCATCGCGAAGATGCTGGTGCCGGCACTGACGTTGCCGGTGCGCGGGGTGACGGCGTTGGTGGCGACCATGCCGGTGCCGGCATCCCCCTCCGGCGGAGCGGCGACCGCACCGGGCTGCAGGGTGCCGGTGGGGTCGAGCAGGGCGGCGCCCTGGGCCGTGAGGCATCCGGCGTCGCCGCCGGCGGGAAGCACGGCCGGCAGCAGCGCGCCCAGCGACAGGTGCGCGGCTCCGGCGGCGGCGAGGCGCTCATCGGCCGTCGCGACGAGGGCCGCGTCGTAGGTGCCGGTGGCGGGATCGATCGGGAACATGCCCGAGGCGTCGCCGACGCCCAGCACACGCTCACCGGTGAGCAGCTCGTGCACGTAGCCCGCGAGGGTGTTGAGGTGGTGGAGGCGCGCGACGTGGTCCTCGCCGTCGAGCGCGGCCTGGTGCACGTGGGCGACCGACCAGCGCAGCGGGATGTTCACGCCGAGCGCCTCGGACAGCTCGGCGGCCGCCCGCTCGGTGTTCACATTGCGCCATGTGCGGAACGGGACGAGCAGCTCCCCCGCCTCGTCGAACGCGAGGTAGCCGTGCATCATCGCCGAGACGCCGATCGCGCCGAGGGCCGTCGGGCGCGCACCGAGGCGCTGCTCGGCGTCGGCGGCGAGGGCGGCGTAGGCGGCCTGGAGGCCTTCGTGCACCGCGTCGAGCGAGTACGTCCAGAACCCGCCCTCGAGCTGGTTCTCCCACTCGTGCGAGCCGCTGGCGAGCGCTGCGCCGGCCGCGTCGGTCAGCACCGCCTTGATCCGGGTCGATCCGAGCTCGATGCCGAGGCTGGTGCGCCCCTGATCGATCGTCGCTGCCGCCATCGCAGTGCTCCGTTTCCGCCGGGGCGTCGCTGCGCCCGGCTCTCGCCGTGCGGATCCCGGGTGCGATCCGCGGGCCGATCCGGCCCCGTTCAGATCATATGTTAGCGCTCACATACGGCGCTGTCACACCTGCTCAGCGGGGTGCCGGCGCGGCGGTGCTGTCGCGCACGACGAGCACGGGAGGGATCACGACCGCGACCTGCGCCGCGTCGGGCCACAGCAGCGCGTGGGTGGCGGCTCGCCCGATCTCGTCGAAGGGCTGCCGCACGGTCGTGAGCGCGGGCACGAGGAACTCGCTCCCGTCGATGTCGTCGAACCCGACGAGCGACACGTCGTCGGGCACACGCAGACCCGCCTCCCAGAAGGCGCGGAGCAGGCCCATGGCGAGGGTGTCGTTCGCCGCGAACACCGCCGTGGGTCCGCCCGAGGCCACCTCGGCCGCGAGCGCGCGACCGACCTCGTAGCCGTCGGCGGCCGCCCAGCCGCCTGCGGGGACGAGACGCGACTCGAGGCCCGCCTCCCCCATCGTGCGGGTGTAGGCGCCCGCCCGCTCGTCGGCGTCGTACCACCCGGCGGGGCCGGCGACATGCACGACCCGGCGATGCCCCTGATCCAGCAGGTGGCGCGTGGCGAGCGCTCCGCCGAGCGCCTGATCGACCTCGACGTACCGGATGCGCGAGTCCGCGGGGATGTCGGCGCGCGCCGCGACCGCGACGACCGGGGTGGTGGGCGCCACCAGCTCGACGAGGTCCATGACCTCCCGCTGGGGCACCACGACGAGGATGCCCTCGACCCCCTGGTCGATGAGCTGGTCGAGGGCGGCGCGCACGGTCTGCGGGTCGTAGGCGGGGAGCGATCCGATCGAGACGAAGTAACCCTCCGCGCGTGCGGCCGCTTCGATCGCGAACGCCGTGCTGGCCGGGCCGAAGAACGTGGCGTTGGTGACGAGCACTCCCACGGTCTTCGTGCGGGCGGTGGCCAGGGCGCGGGCCGCGCGATTCGGCCGGTACCCCAGCTCCTCGATCGCGGCCTGCACGCGCTCCCGCGTCTCTGGCCGCACGTATGCGTGGGCGTTGAGCACTCGCGAGACGGTCTGATGCGACACGCCCGCCCGCGCGGCGACATCCGCCATGGATGGCGGGCGGGTGGAGGTCATGGTCTTCGAGACTACCCGGGACATCGGATGAATACGTCAGCCGGAGGGGTACGGCCTCTCTCCCGCCGCCAGCATCGCCACCAGCTTCGCGATGCGGTTCGCCCTGCTGAAGGCGCTCGGCGCGGTGTGCACGCGGTGCAGCACGGCGTAGCGGTTCTGCGCGTTGAGACCGTCGAAGGCGCCCGATGCCTCGGGCGAGGCGCGCAGGGCCGCGGCCAGATCGTCGGGCACCTGCGCGAAGGCCTTGGGCCCGTACGCGCGCGCCCATCGCCCGTCGGCCTGGGCGCGGTCGATCTCGGCCTGGCCGCGCGGTCGCATCCGGCCCTCGGCGGTCAGGCGCTCGACGATGCCGATGTTGCGCTCGGACCAGAGCGAGGCGCGGCGGCGGGGCACGAAGTGCTGGCGGAAGGTCGTCGCATCGCGGCTCTGCTTGCGACCGTCGATCCAGCCGCTGCAGAGCGCCTCATCGAGCGCCTCGGCGTAGGTCAGGGACGTCGGATCGACGACGCCCTTCTTCGCGAGCACCAGCCAGACGCCGTCGGGCGTCTCCTCCTCGTTCGCGTCGAGCCACGCGCGCCACGCGGCGACGTCGGCGACGATCAGCTCCTGGGGTTCGGGCATGGCCCGAGCGTACGCCGGGCCTCCGACATCGCTCAGGAGACCGGGGTCGACTCCACCGGATCGGGATCCGGGTCGCGCACGATCGGGCCGCGACGGATCCGCAGCGAGACGAGCGCCGCGACGACGCACAGACCCGCGGCGGCGAACCACGCGATCGTGTACTGCCCCGTCGCGTCGCGCACGATGCCCGCGAGCACCGTCGCGACGCCCGCGCCGAGCTGATGGCTCGCGAACACCCATCCGAAGACGAGAGGCCCGCGTTCGCCGAAGATCTCACGACACAGCGCAATGGTCGGCGGCACCGTCGCCACCCAGTCGAGCCCGTAGAAGATGATGAAGAACCACATGGGCGGCTGCACCTCGGCCGACAGCAGGAAGGGGAGGAACAGCAGGCTCACGCCCCGACCGCCGTAGTAGATCGCCAGCAGCAGACGCGGATTGACCCGGTCGGTGAGCCAGCCCGATGCGACCGTGCCCACGATGTCGAAGATGCCCACCGTGGCGAGCAGGCCGGCGGCCACCGGCTCGGTCATGCCGTGGTCGTGCGCGGCGGGGATGAAATGGGCCCCGATCAGCCCGTTGGTCGAGGCGCCACAGACCGCGAAGCCCACCGCGAGCGCCCAGAAGGTGCGGTGGCGCGCGGCTTCGCGCAGCGCCCGCAGCGCGAGGAGCGCCGGGTTGACCGCCGAGCGCTCGGGTACGGCGGGCGGATCGGCGGGGTCGGCCCCGTACGGAAGCACGCCGATGCGCGCGGGCGAGTCGTGCAGGAACCACGCCACCAGCGGGACCACGATCAGCGCCCCCGCCGCGACGACGAGACTGGCCTCGCGCCAGCCGTACTCGGTGGCCAGCCACGCGGTCGGCGGCAGGAAGACCAGCTGGCCGGTCGCGGATCCGGCGCTCAGCACACCCGAGACGAGGCCCCGGCGCTTCGCGAACCAGCGCTGCGTGACCTGCGCCGCGAAGACCATCGCCATCGATCCCGTGCCGATGCCGATGAGACCGCCCCAGGTCAGCCACAGCACGAAGGGCGCCGTCGCGAACGTGCCGAGGACCGCACCGAGGGCGATCAGGATCAGCGCGAAGAACGTCACGCGCTTGAGCCCGAACCGGTCCATGAGCGCGGCCGCGAAAGGCGCGGTCAGCCCGTAGAGCACGATGTTGATGCCGATCGCGAGCGACAGATCGGTGCGACTGAAGCCCAGCTCGGCCTCGATCGGCACCATGAACACGCTCGGCGCCGCACGGAATCCGGCGGCTCCCACGAGCGCGAGGAAGGCGACGCCCGCGACGATCCACGCGGGATGAAGCCGACGGACGGACGCGGGCGGGGTGCTGCTCATCTGATCATTGTGGCGGCGCCCGGAGCGGCCGGGATCCGGATGCGACTGCCGACCTGCGTACGATTCCTGCCACCTCGACAGCGCGACCCGCCGGCGAGCACCGGCGGGTCGGGCAGAGCGAGGCGCCGGATCAGCCGCGGCGCAGCTGGGCCGCGGCGGGGCAGTCGAACGGGTCGCGAGCGGCGAGGCCGACGCGGTTCAGGTACTCGATGACGATCCCGTACGAGCGCCACAGCGTGGTCTCGGTGTAAGGCACCTCGAAGGAGGCGCAGTAGTCGCGCACGATCTCGCGCGCCTTGGCGAGGTGCGGACGCGGCATGTTCGGGAAGAGGTGGTGCTCGACCTGGTAGTTCAGGCCGCCCATGAGGATGGTGGCCCACCAGCCGCCCGTCACGTTGCGCGAGGTGCGCACCTGCTTCGAGAAGAAGTCGAGCTTCGCATCGGGGGCGATGACCGGCATGCCCTTGTGATTGGGAGCGAAGGACGCCCCCATGTACACGCCGAACACCGCGAGCTGCACGCCGACGAAGGCGAAGGCCATGCCGACCGGGAGCAGCAGGAACACGGGCACGAGGACGATCGCGAGGCGCAGCGTGATGAGGCCGAGCTCGGTCCAGCGCGCCTTCACGGGGCCGCGCTGCAGCAGGTGACGGATGCCGAGCACGTGCAGGTTGAGCCCCTCGAGCGTCAGCAGCGGGAAGAACAGCCAGCCCTGGCGCTGGGTGATCCAGCGCCGGAGGCCGGTGGCCTTGGCCGCGTCCACGTCGAGGAACGAGATGGTGTCGACCTCGATGTCGGGGTCCTTGCCGACGCGGTTGGGGTTGCCGTGGTGGCGGGTGTGCTTGGCGTCCCACCACGAGAGGCTGATGCCGACCACGCCGGATGCGAGGAAGCGCGCGAGGCGCTCACCGGCCGGGCCGGACGACAGGATCTGCTTGTGCGCGGCCTCGTGGGCGAGGAAAGCCACCTGCGTGAACAGGATGCCCAGGGCCGCGGCCATCAGCAGCTGGAACCAGCTGTCGCCGAGGAGGATGAAGCCGGTGACGACGCCGCCGAAGCCGAGCGCGATCGCGGAGCCGACCAGCGCGTAGAACCAGCCGGTGCGGCGCAGCAGGCCGGTCTCGCGCACCACGTGCGACACCTGGGTGTAGGCACGGGCCATGGGAGGGAAGTCGGCGGTGCCGGCGTAGGTCTGACGGATGGGTCCGAGGGTGGACGCGGCATCCTGACGTTCGAGGGTGTGCGAGGAGGACATTGGCGACGCCCCTGTCGTTCGGTCGGCCCCCCGGAGGGGCCTCGAAGCCAAAGGCGGGTGCCGATCGCTGACACCCCACGCTACGGGTAGCGGTATGCTCCGCCGCGCATACGAGGCGGACGCATAACCGTCTCCCAGGTGTACGGCAGAGAGTCTCCCGCTGGACGGCAGGAACTAGCGGCCGAGCGCCAGCCAGCGCCGGCGCCGCGCGAGCGGCCGCGCGGCGGCGGTCTTGGAGCGGGTGAGGTGCTGGCCGAGGGCCGCCCGGGCCTCGCGGAGCGAGCGATAGGTGCCGATGGGCTCGGAATGCGCCGTGTGCACGGTGTGGGCGGGGCCGTCGACGGAGATGAAGCCGGCGTACTCGTTGTGCACGGTCGCCACGAACACGTCGTGGTCGGCCTGCTTCCAGCTGACGTCGGTCTCGGGGTCGAGAAGGTGGACAGGGGGTACTGCGGTGATTGTCATGATCTTTCTGCGGCGCGCATCGTCATCGCTGCGCACGGGTGTTTCTGTGGACGCCCGGACATGCGGTCTCGGGCGGCGGATCGCGGCTCGCGATCAAGAGGGCACTTCGGCGGTCCGGGAGCCGGTGAGAGGGGCTCTGGAATGACCAGACGTCGGGGTGCGCCTCAACTCTAGCAGAAAAGGCCTGATCGCGAGGCTGGGAGAGCTCTCAGAGGGTGTCCCAGCTCTGCGCGAGCCGGGTCAGACGCTCGATGACGGCGGTGGTCGCCGGGGTCGGCGGCGCACCGGCGGGGATCGCGAGATGCAACGTGTTCAGGGGCGGCTCGACGGGATGGTGCAGCACCTCGACGGTGCCCGCGACCACCGCCGGATCGGTGAGGTAGCGCGGGAGCGTCGACACTCCGACCCCCGCGATGACCGCGGCCAGCACGCCACGAAGATCCGGCACGACCATCGCCAGCGGATTGGCGGGGCGCCGCCCGAACTGACTGCGCCAGTAGCGCCGGATGATCGGCAGCTCGGGAGCATAGGCGACCAGCGGGAGGTGCGCGAGCGCCGCGATCGGATCGCCCTCGAGCCGCTCGGCGTCGACCGTGCGCGCGAGGGCGGGGGCGCCGACGAGAGCGAACTCCTCGTCGATGAGTCCGCGGTAGCGCACCCCGGGGCGCGCGCGCCGCACGGAGGACAGCACGAGGTCGAGCTCGGCGCGCTCGGCGGCGTCGAGGAGATCATCCGCCAGGCCGAGGGTGAACTCGATGCGAAGCCCCGTCGCCGCCAGCGGCGCGAGAGCCGGCACCACCCGCGCAGCGATCACGTCGCTCGCGCCCCCGATGCGCACCACGCCGGTCGTGGCGGGAAGCGGCTCGGCCCAGACCTCGCGGAGGCGGTCGACCGGCTCCGCGACGCGCAATGCGAGGCGGTCGCCGGCGGCGGTGGCGACGACACCTGCGCGCGACCGCGTGAACAGCGCCTCCCCCGTCTGCTGCTCGAGGCGCGCGATCCGCTCGCTCACGGCGGGCTGGCTCAGGCCGAGTCGCGCGGCGGCGCGCGTGATCGAGGCGGCGCGGTGCACCTCAAGGAACGTCGCGAGCAGTTCCAGGTCGCGCATCGACCCCTCCTGGGAATCCGGATCCATCAGAAAATCTATGACCACCGAACATCGTACGGAATGGATCCGATGACCGTTGGTTCTCCTCTCCTGAACCACCCACCGCGAAGCATGAAGGAGACCCCATGGCCGATGTTCTGATGATCGTGACCGGCGCCGACACCCTCGTCCTCAAGGACGGGTCCGCGCACCCGACCGGCTTCTGGGCCGAGGAGCTCGTCGAGCTGCACCGCGGCCTCACCGCCGCCGGGCACCGCGTGCACTTCGCGACCCCCGGCGCCCAGCCGCCCACCGTCGACCCGGGCAGCCTCGACCTCGAGACCGAGACCGGACGCGAGATGGCGGCCTACCTCGCGTCGATCCGCGACGAGCTCAGCGCCCCGCTCGCCCTCGCCGACGTGACTCCGGGCACGTACGACGCGCTCGCCCTGCCGGGAGGGCACGGCCCGATGGCCGACCTGGCCACCGATGCCGATCTCGGGCGCCTGCTCATCGACGCCGCCGATCGCGGCACAACCGTCGCGGTGCTGTGCCACGGTCCGGCCGGGCTGCTGAGCGCCATCCGCGAGGACGGCACGTTCGCCTTCGCCGGAACGCGCCTGGCCGTGTTCACCGACGAGGAGGAGCGGCAGGGCGGGCTCGGCGAGAACTCCCCCTACCTCGTCGCCTCGCGCCTGGCCGAGCTCGGCGCCCGCCTCGCCACCGGCGAGCCCTGGAGCAGCACCGTGGTGACGGACGGCACCCTGATCAGCGGTCAGAACCCGCAGTCATCGGTCGCCACCGCCGAGCGCCTGGTGGCCGCCCTGGCCTGAGCTCAGCCTGATCAGCGGTCAGAACCCACAGTCATCGGTCGCCACCGCCGAGCGCCTGGTGGCGGCCCTCGCCTGACCTCCCGGCATCGGCGCCGGTCGTTCAAATTGCGCAATAATCGAACGACCGGCGCCGACGGACGCCGCCGGATCAGGGAGGACCCCGTGAGCCGTGTGACGCTCTCCCAGATCGCCGCCGAGACCGGCGTGAGCGTGTCGACGGTGTCGCGCGTCCTGCGCGGCGCCGGCGAGATCCGGCCCGAGACCCGCGCACGGATCCTGGCCGCGGCGCGTGCGCTCGGCCACTCCCCCGGAGGCGAGAGCCGCGGGCGCCCCCGCAGCCGCCCCTCCCAGCTCATCGACCTGGTGCTCGGTCACTTCCACGACCCGTACACGGACGAGGTCACCACCGGCGCGCGCACCGCCGCCGCCGAGCTGGGCTACGACCTCGTGCTGACCGCAGAGCGTGACATCCCCGACGACGACTGGCCCATGCGCATCCGCGCGCGCGGATCCGCCGGCGTGGTGATCGGGCTGATCATGCCCACCCGCACGCAGCTCGCCATCCTCGCCGAGGCAGGCATGCCGATCGTGCTGCTGGATCCCTGGTCGGAGATGGGTCAGCCGCTCACCAGCGTGCGCACCACCGATGGCGCCGGCGGCGCCGAAGCGGCCGAGCACCTCGTCGCACAGGGCGCCCGCCGTTTCGTCGTCGTGGGCGGATCGCCGTCGTACCGGTACGGCCGCGCCCGCGTCGACGGGTTCGAGAACGCGATCCGGCGCCTGCTCCCCGATGCGGAGATCACCCGCGTGCACGGCGACTGGACCGCCCCCAGCGCGCGTCGCGCCTGCCTGCCCGCACTCGATGCGGCGCGCGGGGCAGGGCCGATCGGGCTGTTCGCGTGCTCGGACGAGATGGCCGCGGGCGCCTATCGCGCGGCCGCCGATCTCGGGCTCGAGATCCCGCGCGATCTGCTCGTCGTCGGGTTCGACGACGTGCGCGGCGCGAAGTGGCTGCAGCCTGCCCTGACCACCGTGCGGCAGCCGATCCGGGAGATGGCGTCGGCCGCCGTCCGCGCACTCCTGGAGGATCAGCAAGCGGGCCCGCGTGTGATCGAGCTGCCGACCTCGCTGCAGGTGCGCGGGTCGACGATGCCGCCGACGCCCTGACGCGGCGCGGTTGCGCAAACCCCGGGTCGGGGCGCTCTGCCGCCAACGGCCTTGGGATACTGAGCGGCATGTCGCAGCGCCGCGTTGTCCACCTGTCCGCTTCCGGTGTCTCGGTCGTCGTCACCCAGGACGACGATCGACTGCCGGTGATCGCGTACTGGGGCGCCGCCGTGCCGGTCTCCGCGGCCGAGCTCGGCGAGTTCGCCGCCGCCGACGAGCGCCCGGGCATCGGCGGCGAGTCCGACGTCCCCTACGTTCCTTCGGTGCTGCCGGAGGCCGCGCTCGGATGGGGTGGTCGCCCGGGCCTGGCCGTGCATCGGGCCGGTTCGGCCTGGGCACCGCGGATGCGCGTCGAGACGGTGGAGGCCTCGGCATCCGGCGCGGAGCCGCGCGCCCTGGGACCCGGGCAGCAGATCGATCTCGGCGCGGGGACGGTGGTGCTGTCGGCGAGCGACAGCTGGGCCGGCATCGAGGCGCGGATCGAGATCGAGCTCCTGCCGGCCGGGCTCCTGCGCGCCCGCACGACCGTGCGCAACGTGGCCGCCGGCGCGGAGCCGCCGCTCGAGGTGTCCGGGGGGAGCATGGCGCTGCCCGTGCCGGTGCGGGCAGAGGAGCTGCTCGACTTCGCCGGACGCTGGGGCACCGAGCGCATCCCGCAGCGCCACCGGATCACGCACGGCGTGCACGCGCGCGAATCGCGCCGCGGCCGCACGGGCCTCGACGCGACGATGATGCTCGCGGTCGGCACGACGGGGTTCTCGTCGCGCGATGGCGAGGTGTGGACCCAGCACGTCGGCATCGGCGGCAACCACGAGCACGCGCTCGAGCGCGGTGACGGGGTGCAGGCCTTCCGTGGCGGCGAGCTGCTGCTCGCGGGCGAGGTGCGCCTCGATGCGGGCGAGGAGTACACCTCCCCCTGGGTGCACGGCAGCTGGGGTGAGGGCCTCGACGCCGCGTCCGAGCGCTTCCACCGTGCCCTGCGCGACATCTCGCGCTCCTCTCTCCGCCCGCGTCCGGTCACGCTCAACGTCTGGGAGGCGGTGTACTTCGAGCAGAGCTTCGAGGTGCTCGAAGAGCTGGCCGTGCGGGCGGCCGCGGTGGGGGTCGAGCGCTTCGTGCTGGATGACGGCTGGTTCCTCGGCCGACGAGACGATCGCCGCGGGCTCGGCGACTGGTCGGCCGATCCGGAGGTCTGGCCGCACGGCCTCGGACCGCTCGCCGATCGCGTGCGCGAACTCGGCATGGAGTTCGGGCTGTGGTTCGAGCCGGAGATGATCAACGAGGACTCCGAGCTCGCCCGGGCGCATCCTGACTGGATCCTCCGCGCCAGGCCCGAGCTGCCGCCTCGCACCCGCTTCCAGCAGGTGCTGGACCTCACCAATCCGGCGGCATTCCGGCACATCCTCGACACTCTCGATGACCTCATCACGCGGTGGGACATCGCGTATCTGAAGTGGGACCACAACCGCGACCTCGTCGCCGCGGGTCACCCCGCCACGGGCGCGCCGGCGGTGCACGACCAGACGCTCGCGGTGTATGCGCTCCTGGACGGGCTGCGCCGGCGCCACCCGGCGCTGGAGATCGAGTCGTGCGCGTCGGGCGGCGGGCGCGTCGATCTCGGCATCCTGTCCCGGACGGATCGGATCCATCCGTCCGACAACCACGACCCGATCGAGCGCGCCCGCATCCTGCGCTGGACGGGTCTGCTCGTGCCGCCGGAGATGATGGGGTCGCACATCGCCTCGCGGGTGTCCCACGCCACCGGGCGCGCCCACGACCTGCACACCCGCTGCGCCCTGGCCTTCATCGGACACTTCGGCATCGAATGGGATCTGCGCGAGACCACGGATGAGGAGCGCGAGGCGCTGATCCGTTGGATCGGGGCCTATCGCGAGGTGCGGCAGACGATCGCGACCGGATCGGTCGTCACGGACGGATCCTTCGATCCGGGCTCGCACACCATCCGCGGCGTCGTCGCACAAGACCGGTCCGAGGCCGTGTACTCGGTGCTCACCCCGGCCGTGTCGGCCGACACCCGCACGCGCCTGCGCCTGCACGGCCTGGATCCCGCGCGCCGCTACCGCCTCGAGGTCGCGGCGCCGTCCGGCCTGTGGGGCATGCACGTTCCCGCGTGGATCAGCGGCGCGCCGTGGCTGTGCGAGGGCGGCAGCGCCGACCCCGCGCTCTCGGGCGCACTGCTCGCCCGTGTCGGGCTCGAGCTGCCCCACCCGGTCGCCGATCGCGCCTACGTCGTGCGCGCCGTGGCCGTCGACTGAGCGGAAACAGAGAGGCGCCGGCCGACGGAGGATGTCGGCCGGCGCCTCGGCGCCCGGGGGAAGAGGTCACCCCTTGAAGGCGCCGTCCATGATGCCCGCGACCATCCGCCGGCCCACGAAGAAGAACACGATCAGCAGCGGAAGCGTGGCCAGGAACGATCCCCCCATGGCGAGGGCGACGTCGATCGAGCGGTTCGCCTGCAGCTGCTTGATGGCGATCTGCGCGGTGAACAGCTCGGGCGACTTCAGCACGATGAACGGCCACATGAAGTCGTTCCAGACCGCGGTGAAGTTGATGAGCCCCAGCACGAACGCGGCGGGCCGGACGATCGGGAACGCGATGCGCCAGAAGATCTGCCAGCTGTTCGCTCCGTCCATGCGGGCCGCGTGCATCAGCTCGTCGTTCATCGTCGTGGACATGTGCTGACGCATCCAGAAGATGCCGAACGCACTGGCCAGGCCCGGCACGATGATCGCCTGGAGCGTGTCGACCCAGTTGAGCCACGACACGATCAGGTACTGCGGGATCACACTGAGCTGCGCGGGCACCGTCATCGTGAGCAGCACGATCAGGAACAGGATGTTGCGCCCGGGGAAATCGAGCTTCGCGAAGGCGTACCCGGCGAGCGCGCACAGGATGGCCGACACGACTGCGATCGTGAGCGAGACCACCACGCTGTTCCACAGCGACAGGGCGAACGGCACGGTCTCGAACACCTTGGCCGCGACCTCGAAGAAGTTGAATCCCGGAAGCAGGATCGGAGGGCTCGAGGTGACGGCCTTGGCGCCCACAGAGGCGACAACGAACATGTAATACAGCGGGAACACGCTGATGAGCACCGCGATGCCCAGGCCGAGGTAAGTGGGCCACCCGACGCGTCCGACGCGTGACCCCCGTCGACGGCGCCGCACGGGCGCCCGCTCGATCACCCCGGTCATCAGCGCTCTCCTCGTGTGCGAGTGGTCAGGAAGAAGTTGATCGCCGCCGCGACCACGACGATGACGAACAGCGCCACACCGATCGCCGAGCCGTAGCCGAAGTCGAACTGGCCGAATCCCTGCTCGTACAGGAACAGCGCGAGGGTCTGGCACTGGCGAGCGGCGCCGCAGGTGAGGCCCGACTCGGGGGCCACGAGCAGCGGCTCCGTGAAGATCTGCAGGCCGCCGATCGTCGACATGATCACGGTGAAGATGATGATCGGACGCAGCGAGGGGATCGTCAGCTGGAAGAACTGCTGCCGGCTCGACGCGCCGTCCACCGACGCGGCCTCGTACATCTCGCGCGGGATCGCCTGCAGGCCCGCCAGGTACAGCAGGGTGTTGTACCCGAACCAGCGCCACATCACCATCGCCGAGATCACGACCCACGAGCCGCCCTGCGATGCCAGGAAGTTGATGTCCGGCACGCCGAACAGCCCGAGGATCCAGTTGAGCAGGCCGAAGTTGCGGTCGAAGATCTGCGCGAACACGATCGCGGTGGCCGCGACCGAGGTGATGTAGGGCGTCAGCAGCGCCATGCGCCAGAAGTTGGCGAGCTTGAGGTGCGCGTGGTTGAGCAGATGCGCGAGGAACAGCGCGAGCGCCAGCTGCGGGATCGTCGAGATCAGGAAGATCCCGAACGTGTTGACGAGGGCGTTCCAGAACCGCTCGTCGGCGAAGAGCCGCTCGAAGTTCGCGAAGCCGATGAAGGTCTGCTCTCCGATCGGGTTCCAGTCGAACAGCGAGACCCAGAACGTGAACAGCAGCGGGAACAGGCCGAAGACGGCGAAGATCAGGAAGAACGGCGCCACATAGGCGTAGGGCGCGAGCTTCTCGCCCCACGAGCTGCGGATGCGGCGGGACGGCGGCCGGCGCCCCTTCGCGCCGCCGCGCGTGACGATGGCCATCGTGTTGGTGGCCGGGTTGGTCGCCGTGGTGGTCACAGGCACCCCTCAGGTCAGGGCGGGTGCCCCAGGACGTGCGTCCCGGGGCACCCGCCGATCGATCGACTCGGTCAGGTGGTCACTGGGCGAGAGCGGCGTTCGCGTCCTTGACGCCCTTCTCCCACGCCTTGTCGGGTGCGGTGTTGCCCGCCTCCATGTCGACGAGGGCGTTGAGGAGGGCCGCGCCGATCGCGCTGGTGTCCGGGCCGTTGTAGAACGACTGGAACCCGAGCACCGACTCGGCGAGCACCTCGCCGATCTTCGAGTCGCCGTAGAAGGGATCCTGGTAGGCCTTGACCTCGTCGCTCTCGAGCGCCGACTCGGCCGCCGGGAACGTGCCGGTGTCGCTGAAGTGCGTGAGCTGCTGGTCCGGATCCATCATGGTCTCGATGTACTGCCAGGCGCCCGCCGGGTTCTCGGCGCGGGCGGGGATGGCGATCACGCTGCCGCCCCAGTTGCCGGCGCCTTCGGGCAGCGTGGCGACGCGCCACAGGCCCTCGGTGTCGGGGGCGTCGTTCTTGAGACCCTGCAGGATCCACGAGGGCGCGGTGGTGACCGCGAACGATCCGTTGGCCTTGCCCGGCGCCCAGCCGGAGGACCACGCCGCGATGCTCGCGCTGATGCCGGCCTCGTAGGTGTCGACGGCGATCTGGAAGGCGTCCTTCACCTCGGGGTTGGTCTCGAAGGTGACTTCGCCATCGGGCGAGTAGTACTTCTCGGACACCTGGTTGACCGTCGCGAAGAACACGGTGGTCTCGACGTTGTCGACAAACGGCTCGCCGGTGGCCTCGGTGTACTTCTCGCCCATCTCGATGAAGCCGTCCCAGGTGGACCAGGCCTCCGCGACCTCGTCGGGGTCGGTGGGGAGACCGGCGGCCTCGAAGAGATCGGCACGGTAGGCGAAGCTCAGACCGCCCACATCGGTGGGGATGCCGATGATCTCCCCGTTCGCGCCCGTGGCGGCATTGACCGCCCAGTCGAGGTAGGGCTCCCCCACGTCGTCGCCGCCGAGGGTGCGCAGATCCACGAAGTTCTGGGGGTTCTCGATGAACTTCGGCAGGTCGTCGTTCTGGATCATCACCAGGTCGGGCACCTTGCCGCCGGCGAGGGCGGCGGTGAGCGCGGTGGCCGTCTCCGTCGTGCTGCCGACCTCGGACAGCTTGATCTTCGCGTCGGGCTGCAGCTCGAGGTAGGTGTCGACGCCGTCCTTCTGGTTGATTCCGGTGAACGACCAGAATTCGACCTCGGCTTTCGGATCGCCCTTCACGCTGTCGCCGGAGCCTCCCGAGCTTCCGGCGCTCCCGGTGCATCCGGTGAGCGCGAGAGCCGTGGCTCCCAGCAGGGCGAGCGGTGCGATGGCAAGACGTCTGATCACGAGAATCCTCTCCTTCGGGGATCGCGAGTGCGGCGGTGCGGGGCTGTCGCGGCGTCGTCGCCGGGGGCCTGATGGGCCCGGCCCGTGGGGTGGCACCGAAGCTAACAACGGCGTCAGGGGGTGTACAGATCCGACCATAATTTTGCGCAAAACCGATGGGTTCCCGGGACGACGGCGACATTCTGGCCTCACGGGGCATGCCCACCCGAAGACATCACATCTCTGCGATTCGATGAGGAACTCACGCGGATGACCGACCCCCTCGCCGTCGACGGCTCCTTCACCACCCGCACACGCGCGCGGTCCTGGGAGGACGGCCTGATCGTCGGAAGCGGCCGCGTCGGCGCGATCATCTGGGGCGCTTCCCCCACGCAGACGATCGCGATCGCGCACGAACGCTGCTTTCTGCCCGCCAATCCGCGCCCGGCCGCACCGCTGATCGCCTCCTCCCTCGAGGAGCTGCGCGAGCGTGTGCTCGCCGGCGACGGCGAGGGCGCGGGCAGGCTCCTCGCCGCCGCGGCCGAGGTGTCCGGCTTCGAGCGCGACCTGGTGTGGACCGATCCGCTCGGCATCTGCGCGACCCTCGAGCTGACACCGTCGGTCGACGACGGCCCGGTGCGTCGCCGCATCGATCCGGAGCGCGGGGAGGTGGCCCTCGTGTGGCATCGCCCCGAAGGCGACCTCACCGTGCGCCTTGTCGCTCCGCGCGACCTCGACGAGATCCGGGTGGCCGTGGAGGCGCCCTTCCCGTGCGACGTCGGGCTGCGTCTGGGCCTCGGGGGCGGTGTCGGCGAGGGCGCCACCTGGGCCCCCGCCTACGCGGGACTCGTCGAGGCGGTGGCGACCGCGTCGCCGGATCCCTCCGTGGTCGCGAGCACCCGACGCGACGGCACGGCGATCGCGACGACCATCGTGCGGGGCGGTGAAGACTGGGCCCCCACGCCCACCGCCGACGCCGTGACCGGCACCCTGCGCGTGCCGGCGGGCGGCCGGGCGGAGCTGCGGCTGCGCACCGTGCCGGGGCGTGCCGCACCGCACGTCGACCCCACCGACCTCGGCGACTGGGACGAGGTGATGCGCCGCCAGGAGCGCACGCACGGCGAGCTGGTGGCGCGGTCGCGCCTCGAGCTCGGCGGCGACGCGCGCGTCGGTGAGACCACCGAGGCGATATGGGCCAGGGCCCGCGCGGGCGATCCGGCGGCCCGCAGGCGCGTCGTCGAGATCGCGTATCTGTCGGGCCGTGCGAACGCCATCTCGGCGACGGGCGAGCTGCCGCCCACGCTGCAGGGAGTGTGGCAGGGCACGTGGGCGCCGGCGTGGTCGGCCGATTACACGATGAACGGGAACGTGCAGAACGGCGGGATCGCGAGCCTGATCCCGACGGGCACGCCCGAGCTCGCGCGCTCCCTGCTGGCCCTGCTGCTGCCCCACCTCGACGACTACCGCGCCAACGCCGCGCGGGTCTTCGGCGCCTCCGGGATGCTGCTGCCCGCGCGGATGTCCACCCACGGTCGCGCGAACCACTTCTCGCCCGACTACCCCCACCTCTTCTGGATCGGCGCGGGCGGATGGGCGCTGCGCGTCGCGGCGGACGTCGTGAGCGTCACGGGCGATGCCTCGCTCGTGGACGATGCGCTCTGGCAGCTCGCGGTCGGCGTGCTGGAGTTCGCCGAGACCGGCCTCGCCGACATCGACGGCACGCTCCACGCGGTGCCGGGGTACTCCCCCGAGAACGCGCCGGTCCCGGGCGGATCGCCCGTCGCCTCGGACGCGACCATGGACATCGCCATCCTGCGCGACGCGGCGCGCAGCACCGCGGTGCTGGCCGCCGCCCGGGGCGATCACTCTCTGACGGACCGGTGGGCGAGGGTCGTCGAGCGCCTGCCCGCCTACCGGGTGGCCGACGACGGCACGCTGGCCGAATGGATCGATCCGCGGTGGCCGCAGAACCACGCGCATCGCCACGCGTCGCACCTCTATCCGCTCTGGTACGAGACGGATCCGGCCTTCCGGGGCGACACGGCGGAGGCGTCGCGGCTGCGCGATGCGGCCCGGCGCACCATCCACCAGCGCATCGCCTGGCGCGCCGAGGATCCCACCGCGCCTCCGGGACGGATGGAGATGGCCTTCGGGCTTGTTCAGCTCGGTGTCGCGGCGGCCGCCCTCGGCGACGCTCCCGCCGCGCTGCGATGCGCCGAGTGGCTCGCGCTCGAGCACTGGACACCGGCCCTCACGACGACGCACGACGCGGGCCGCATCTTCAACCTCGATGCGAGCGGAGGCCTGCCGGCGGTCGTCGCGGCCATGCTCGTGGGCTCGGATCAGCGGTCGGTCGCGCTGTTCCCCGCACTGCCCGACGCGTGGGAGTCATATGGCGCCGTGACGGGCCTCACCGCCCGCGGCGGCATCGTCATCGACCGCCTCGAATGGGACGCCGAGGGCGCGCGGGCTACGCTGCGCCGTCGCCACGGTGCCCCCGCCCCCGTGCGTGTGCGCGTCGGCGAACCCTTCTCGCTGCCGGAGGGTGGGGCCGGTGCGGAGGTGGTGGTCGGGACGGAACCCGCGACGATCGTGCTCGGGCTCAGCGCAGGGCAGCACGCACGGGCAGATCCTGACCCTCGAGGATGACCTGGGCGGCCATCCCCGTCGTCGTGTTCACGACCACGGGCGCGAGCAGGTTGACGTGCACGCCCTCGGGCCCGGGGTTCGCGACCACCAGCACCAGCGCCTCCTCGGGCGCCGTGAGGCCGAGTGCCGTCGTCTGCTCGTCGCTGAGCACCGGCGCGTACGGCGCCCCCTGCGAGGCGACGAGGGACGGATCCACGAGGAACAGCCGGAGCTCGGCGTCCTGGATCGCCCGCAGCGCGAACAGCCCCGCAGCGCCCGCCAGCGGAGACAGCTCGAAGCCGGTGTGCGGAGCGAGCCCCGGAGGCGGAGCCACGAAGTCCAGGACGACGCCGCTCACGAGAGGAAGTCCATCAGCGTCGGCTGCAGCACTCGGCTCGTGACCTGCAGCGCCGAGCGGTACACCAGCTCCTGCGCCTGCAGCTCGACGAGCACCTCGACCGAGTCGACGTCCTCGACGGCCGCCCGGCGACCCTCGAGGGAGACGGCTGCGTCCACCGTGGCCTCCTTCGCGCGCTCGATCTGGGCCTGGCGGGCGCCGACGGCGCCCTGCGCGCTCAGCATACGGGTGACGCGGTCGTCGATGCGCGCGACCTGGGGGCCCACGTTCGTGCCCGAACGCAGATCGGCGACGATGTCGTCGAGCAGCGCGAAGACCGAGTCCGCTCCGGCGCCGAACACCTCGGCGCCGTCGGCGTCGACCCGCACGGTGACGCCCTCGGAGAGACGGCGCTCCACCGCCGATCCCGGCGTGCCGTTGAACGTGTACCCGGCGCGGTCGAAGGCCGCGGCCGCATCGGACGTGCCCGCGAACACCGAGCGACCGAGCAGCTTCGTGTTCGCCTGCGCGAGCAGCTCGTCGCGGATCCCCTCGAGCTCGACCGCGATGGCCTCCTTCGCGGTGGCATCCAGCGCGCCGTCGTTCGCTCCCTGCAGCGTGAGGGTGCGCACGCGGTCCATCAGCTTCGTGCTCGAGCTGATGGCGCCGTCCGCCGTCGTGACCCATGCCATCGCGTCGTCGACGTTGCGGGCGAACTGGCCGTTGCGCACCTGCTCGGCGTGCAGGCCGAGGGTCACGGCGGCCGCGGAGGGGTCGTCCGAGGGGGCCAGGAAGGCACGCTGCGAGGTGGCCATCTCCTGCAGGCGGCCCAGCTCGTTCAGGTTCGCTTGGAGGTGTCGCAGCGATACCTGCGTCATCGTCTGGGCGGTGGTGCGGGAGATCATCCGGTGCCTCCGGGGTGGGTCAGCGGCCGACGAGGCCGGTGCGGTTGATCAGGACGTCGAGGGCCTCGTCGACCGCGGTCAGCACACGCGCGGCGGCCTGGTAGGCGGTCTGGTAGGTCATGAGGGCGATGGTCTCCTCGTCACCGTCGACGCCGGCGACCGACTGCTGCGCCGCCACGCTCGTCACGGCGGCGACCTCGGCCACGCTCGCGCGCTGCGCGTCACCGGCCGTCTGCACGCCGAAGGCGGTGACGAAGTCCGACCAGAGCGTGTCGGGCGATCCCGCCCCGGATCCGAGCTGTGAGATCGCGTCGGCGTTGGAGGCGTCGAGGGCGCCGGCGCCGGGTGCGGCGAGCGCGAGGCCCGCGCCGTTCACGGGCACCACGCCCAGCCCGAGGGCGGCGGGGGTGCCGGCGGAGAGCGAGAAG
The DNA here is from genome assembly GCF_017592545.1 of Microbacterium stercoris. Taxonomy (GTDB): domain Bacteria; phylum Actinomycetota; class Actinomycetes; order Actinomycetales; family Microbacteriaceae; genus Microbacterium; species Microbacterium stercoris. The sequence goes on along the minus strand of NZ_JAGFOA010000006.1, from coordinate 60,904 downwards.
AAGTCGCCGCCCGGGGCTCCGGAGGCGGTGACGCCGGCGCGGTGCTGCGCGTTGACGGTCGTGGCGAGCGCGGTGGCGAGGCGGTTGTACGTGTCGGCGATCCCCGCGAGCAGGCCGTCTTCGGCGGCGGGGGCGAGAAGGGACAGCGCTCCCCCGAGCTCGCCGCCGACGTGCGGGATCGCATCGGCCGGGCGGTTCTCCCACGCCACCGTGACCGGCGCCCCGTCGGCCAGCCCGAGCGGACCCGAGACCACGAGATGACGCGCGTCGCCCGCGGAGACCAGGGCGTTGCCGTCGATCCGCACCGTCATGGTGCCGTCGGCCTCGACCGTGCCGGTGGCTCCCGCCGCGCGAGCGAGGCGCTCGACGAGCACCCCTCGTCGATCGATGAGCTCGTTGGCCGAACGGCCGGCGTTGAGCGCATCGCGGATGTCCCGGTTGAGGTGCGCAACCTCGTCGGCCGCGCTGTTGATCTCGGAGACCGTGCGGTCGACCCCGTTTCGCGCATCGGTCCACTGCGTGCTCACGGCGGTGTAGCCGGCGGCGATCTGGCCCGCGAGCACGGCCGCGTCGTTGAGGACGACCGCGGCGGCCGCCTCCGAGTCGGGGCTGTTGGCGAGATCCTGCCAGCCGGTCCAGAACTGGGTGAGGCGGTGCGCGAGCCCCTTCTCGGTGGGCTCCGCCATGACGGCCTCGGCGCTGCGGGCGGCCTCGGCCCGCACGGTCCAGAAGCCGGAGGCGCCGAGCGCGTCGCGCACACGCGCGTCCAGCACCGCATCGCCGAGCCGGGTGATGCCGTCGAGGCGCACGCCCTGCCCCGGCACAACGCCCGTCGAGAACCGGCCCGCCTGCGCCACCGCGCCCACCGCGGAGGTGTCCAGGCGCTGGCGGGTGTAGCCGGTGGTCTTCTGATTGGCGATGTTCTGACCCGTGACCTCGATGCCTCGGCGCGCGGCGGCGAGCGCCGAGGCGGCGGTGTTGAGTCCGGTGAAGGTGGACATGGGTCTCCGTCGGGTAGACCGGGCGGTGCGGCGCAGCCGCAGCACCCGGAGGGGTCAGAGGTCGGTGTCGAGGATGCGCGGCGCGGCATCACCGCGGGCGGCGGTGCCACCCGCCGTGTACTCGCCGGGGCCGGCGCCGAGGCCCGCGATGGCCTCCTGCGTGGCACGCACCGCGGCGCGCAGCTGGAGCTCGTTCGCGTCTCGCTGCTGTGCGATCTCATCCGCGAGCTGGGTCATGGCGCGCAGGTGCTCGGAGAACACCTCTCGCCAGGCGTCGGTGGGCGCGTGCTCGATGAGCTGCGCGAGCGTCGCATCGTCGTCGGCGCCCCACTCGTCAGCGAGAGCCGCGACCTCGACGGCGCGCCCGAGGCCCGTCTGCCGGATGCGGTCCAGCACCTGCTCGACCTCGCGCGTGGCGTAGTGGATCCAGCGTGCGCGCCCGGCCGAGAGCAGCAGCTGCTGCTCGTCCAGTTTGAACAGCAGCATCTCCATCAGCTCGCGCTCACGCCACAGCTGAGCCGAGAGCTCGTTGGCACCCATTCGATCGCCTCCTTTCCGGGGCACGACACTCCCATGGGGTGGTGTCTTTCGCCACTATCGGCCCGACCGCCGCTACCGTTACGAGCACCGGTGGGGAGTCCTCCCCATTTGTCCCGAAGGGTGGGACGTCGGATAATCGCGATTTTGTTTGACATCGTGCTTTATCTCGATAGCCTCGCCATTGTCCCACTGTGAGCTTCCCGACTCACCGGCCTTCCCTGGAGGCCCGCCGTACCCCGCCCCGACCCCCCTAAAGAGCGGCAATAACAATGACGACCCGTGCTGAGCGCAACCGCCTCATCGTGGACAACCTCCCCCTCGTCGGCTTCCTCGCCAGCGAGTTGAGTGCTAGGGCCACGCACATCCCTCGCGAGGAGCTCGCCGCAGCCGGGGCACTCGCCCTCGTGCAGGCGGCGGAGGCCTTCGATCCGGATCTCGGTGTGCCGTTCGGGGCGTATGCCCGCCGCCGGATCCTCGGCTCGTTCGCCGATGAGATGCGGTCGATGGACTGGGCGTCACGGGGCATCCGACGCCGCATCAAGGAGACGCTGCAGGTGCGCGACACGCTCGCCGCCGGCCTGGGCCGCACGCCGACGGTCGCCGAGATCGCCTCCGCAATGGGCGTCGCCGCCGAGGTCGTCCGCGAGGCACTCGACGACGCCGACCGCGCCATCGTGCCGATCGATGAGCCCGGCGCCCTGAGTCTCGCGAGCGACCTTCCGCTTCCCGACGAGGCCGCGGCCCTCGGCGAGCGCCGCGAGGTGCTGATGCGCGCGCTCGATGCCCTCCCCGACCGCATGCAGCACATCGTGCGCTCGGTGTACTTCGAGGATCGTCCGGTGAAGGAGATCGCGGAGGAGCTCGGCGTCTCGCACTCCGCCGTGTCCCAGCAGCGCTCGGAGGGACTCCGGCTGATGCGCGACGCGCTCGAGCGCTACTTCGCCGAGGACGCGGGTGTCATCCCCCTGCCCACGTCGAGGGTGTCGGAGAGCACTCGCGAGGCGTTCTTCACGCGCATCGCGACGAACGGCGGACGGCACCTCGCGAACGTCTTCCTGAAGAACGCCGCGGCCCTCTGATCCATCCCTAACCTCCCTCGGCACGCTGCCGATAGATCCCTACGGAGCCCACGGACGGGCTCCATCAGGAATCTCATTCACGGAGGAATTCATCATGGGTATGCAGATCGCTACCAACGTCACGGCCCTCAACGCCTACCGCAACCTGTCGTCGACGCAGAACGACCTGTCGAAGTCGCTGGAGAAGCTCTCGAGCGGCAACCGCATCAACCGCGCTGCGGACGACGCGGCCGGCCTCGCGATCTCCGAGGGCCTGCGCGCGCAGGTCAACGGTCTGAACGTCGCCGCGCGCAACGCCCAGGACGGCATCTCGGTCATCCAGACCGCGGAAGGCGCCCTGACCGAGGTCCACAACATCCTGCAGCGCATGCGCGACCTGGCGGTTCAGGGCGCGAGCGACTCGAACAACGCCGACTCTCGTTCCGCGATCAAGACGGAGGCCGACCAGCTCGGCGCCGAGCTCGCTCGCATCTCGGAGTCGACGAACTTCAACGGCATCAACCTGTTCCAGGCCGGCACCACCGCCGGCCCCGCCGCGCTGACCTTCCAGGTCGGCGCCGACGGCGACGCAGCCTCGGCTGTGTCGGTGAACATGGTCGACCTGGCTGCCGCTCTGACGGGCGTCGTGACGCTCGCCGACGGCACGCTGCCGACGGCTGCGGCCGGCTTCAGCGTCGCGACCAACGCGGCCGCGCAGACGACGATCGAGGCGCTCGACACCGCCATCACTGCCGTCTCGACGGGCCGCGCCGGCCTCGGTGCCGCTCAGAACCGCTTCGAGTCGACGATCAACTCGCTGCAGGTCTCGTCGGAGAACCTCGCGGCCGCCAAGAGCCGCATCGCCGACACCGACATGGCGTCCGAGATGGTCAAGTTCACCGCGGCGAACGTGCTGTCGCAGGCCGGCACCGCCATGCTCGCGCAGGCGAACCAGCAGGGCCAGGGCGTCCTGCAGCTCCTCCGCTGATCGTGATCGCCGGATCCATTCCGGCGCTCTGATCGGCTCCGTCGCCCGGGTGAGGGACAGCGTCCTGCGCCGTCACTCACCCGGGCGCCATCCTCTCTTCACCACCCGCTGTACGCGCACGGAAAGGCGCCGGAATGGGAATCTCGCTCGACGGCCTCGTCTCGGGTCTCGGCACGGCCGCCATGATCGACGCCCTGATGGACGTCGAGGCCATCCCGCGCACCCTCCTGCAGAACAAGATCGACGACCGCGGTCTCGTCATCAAGAATCTGCAGTCCCTGAACACCTCGCTGCAGGATCTCGTCACCCAGGCTCAGAAGGCCGGGAAGACCGATGCCCTCGCCGCGTTCACCGCGACGAGCTCGAGCGACGCCGTGAAGGTCACCGCGACCTCCAGCGCCTCGCCCGTCGCGACGTCCGTCGTCGTCGACCGCGTCGCCACGGCGCAGACCGTCGTCACCGCACCGCGCACCTCCTGGCCCACCGATCCCCCCGTGCTCACGGTGGTGGATGCCGACGGAGTCGCCACGGAGATCCGCCCCTCCTCCACGTCGATGACCGAGGTCGCCCGTGCGATCAACGCGGCCGGTGCGGGCGTCACGGCCTCGGCCGTCGCCGCCGGTGTCGATTCCGAGGGGAAGGCGCTCTACCGTCTGCAGCTCACCGCCACGGAGACCGGATCGGCCGGCGCGTTCCAGGTGCACGCGGATGGTGTGGATCTGGCCACCGAGCCGGGCGCGGCCACCATCACCACGGCGAGCGACGCGCAGGTGCGCCTCTGGGCCGGCACGGCCGCCGAGCAGACGATCACCTCGTCGTCGAACACGTTCACGAACCTGCTCCCGGGCGTCGATCTGACGGTCGTGAAGGCCTCCGCGGATCCGGTCGCCGTGACGGTGGCTGCGGATCCGGACGCGTCGGCCAAGACCGCAGGCGACTTCGTCAAGACCCTCGCCGCCCTGCTCTCCAAGATCGACGCAGGATCGAAGGCCACGGTCGCAAAGCCCGGAGAGAACACGACACTCGGCGTCTACACCGGCGACAGCACGGTGCGCTCGGCGCGCCGCGGCATCGCCGATGCCGTGCAGTTCCCCGTGGACGGCGTCTCGCCCTCGACCATCGGCATCTCCATCGACCGCTACGGCGTGCTCACGTTCGACGCGACGAAGTTCAAGGCCGCACTCGCGGACGATCCTGCGTCGGTGCAGGCGGTGTTCGGCGGGATCGCGAAGAGGGTCGAGACCGTCGCCGACACGTACTCCGACAAGTACGACGGCCTCCTCACCGCCCGCATCACGGGCCAGGAGCGCGAGGTCACCATGCTCGAGAAGACCGTGGACCGCTGGGATGTGCGGCTCGACATGCGTCGTGCGAGCCTCGAGCGCACCTACGCGCGTATGGAGACGATGCTCTCGCAGATGAACTCGCAGGCGGCGTACCTGACCTCGCAGCTCGCCTCGCTCGCCCCGTCCACCCAGGAGAAGTGATGACCCCGTTCGGATCCGCCGCGCACAGCTCCTTCCCCCAGCCGTCGTTCGCGCCGCCCGTCGCGCGGCGCAATGCCGCACAGCAGCAGGCCGCGCAGGCCCGCTACCGCGACGAGGCGATCCTCTCTGCCTCCCCCGAGCGCCTGGTCACGATGCTCTACGACCGCCTGATGCTCGACCTCGAGCGCGGCGAGGCCGCCCAGCGCGCGGGCGAGTGGCACGAGGCGAACGCGCAGCTGCAGCACGCGCAGGCGATCGTGGCCGAGCTGACCTCCTCGCTGACCGACGCCTGGGCGGGCAGCGCCGACCTGCGCTCGATCTACGTGTTCCTCACAACGACCCTGATCGGCGCGAACATCGGCCGCGACGCCGAGCGCACCCGCGCCTGCCGCGACCTCGTCGCGCCGCTGCGCGACGCGTGGCACGCGGCCGCCCAGTCCGTCGCCGACGCCGCAGCGCCCGCGATCGTCACCGCCTTCCCCGCCCACGCCGATGCCTGACGCGCACGCCCGCGCCCTCGCGGAGTGGACCGCCCTCCTCGACGACTTCGAGCGCGCCGTGCAGTCCGACGAGTTCGCCGAGTGGCGCCCGGCGCGCCACCCGCTGCCCGCCGAGCTCGCCCCCCGCGCGCGCCGCATCCTGGCCGCCCAGCACCGGCGCGTCGCCGAGCTCACGCGAGAGCGCGACGAGGCCGCCGCGCACCTCAGCGCCCTCCGCCTCGTTCCCGCCGCTCCCGCGGAGCATCCGGCGTACATCGACCTCGCCGGGTGACACTCCCGGATCCGGCTCGACGGTCGTGATCTAACCACGCGCGCGATCCGGCCGATAGATCCTCTTGAGCAGGGATCGCTCACCCCCTCAGGCCACGGATCGGCCGAACCGCTCTCTCTCGAAAGCGTCGTCTCGTGTTCGATTCCGTCACCATCAGTGCCCTCACGAGCGCCCTTGACGGCTTGTCGCAGCGTCAGCGCGCCATCGCCGACAACATCGCGAACGTGAACACCCCGGGCTACCGGGCCACACGCGTGCAGTTCGAGGAAGCGCTCGCGCAGTCCGTCGCGGAGGGATCCGGTCGCGTCTCCCCCACGAGCCAGAAGTCGCTCGAGCCGACGCGGCTCGACGGTAGCAACGTGAACCTCGACACCGAAACCCTCTCGAACATCGACACCGTGCTGCGGTATCAGTTCGCCACGCAGTCGATCGGCGGCTCGTTCACCTCGGTGCGCACGGCGATGCGGACGAGCTCGTGACCTTCGACGCGATCGGCATCGCCGGCACGGGGCTCACCGTGCACCGCAAGTGGCTCGATGCACTCAGCGACAACATCGCCAACATCAACACGGCGGCCCCCACCTCGGGCGCCGCGTTCCAGGAGCGCTACGTGGTCGTCGAGAACGACCCCTCCTCCCCCGGTGTCTATGTCGCGGGCATCGAGCTCGGCGACGGCGAAGGCCGGATGGTGTACCAGCCCGACCATCCGCTCGCCGATGACGACGGCTACATCCGGATGCCCGACATCGACCTCGGCGACCAGATGAGCCAGCTCATCCTCGCCCAGCGCGGCTACGAGGCGAGCGCCGCCGTCGTGGACCGCGCGAAGACCACCTACGAAGCCGCCCTCCAGATCGGACGCAGCTGATGCCCGTCTCCCCCATCGACTCCCTGTCCGGCGCCGCCGGCGTGACCGCGCCCGCCGCACCCACCCGCCCGGTCGCGGAGACCGACGGCGCCGCGTTCGGCGACGCGATCACCGGCGCCGTCGACGAGCTGCGCCGCCTGCAGTCGACCTCGAACGAGCTCGCCGTGAAGGCTGTCACCGGCGACCTCACCGACATCCACGCCGCGATGATCGCCTCCACGCGGGCCTCCGTCACCATGGAGCTCGTCGCCGCCGTTCGCAACAAGGGCGTCGAGGCGTTCACCGAGATCATGAGGATGCAGGCCTGATGCCTCAGGCAGTGCAGAACGTCTTCCAGCGGCTCGGCCAGGCGATCTCGAGCTTCACGATCGCGCAGCGCACGATCGCGCTCATCGGCGTCGCGGTGCTCGCCCTGGGCGCGGTCGCGCTCGGCAGCTGGATGACACGCCCCCAGCTGGCGCCGCTGTTCACCGGTCTCACGGCATCCGACGCGAACGCCATCGTCGAGCAGCTGCGTTCATCGGGCGTGCAGTACGAGCTCGCCGACGGCGGCGCGACGGTCATGGTGCCGCAGGGCGACGTCTACGACCAGCGCCTCACCGCCGCGGCCGCGGGCCTGCCGAGCGGCGTCTCCGACGGCTACACGCTGCTCGACGACATGGGTGTCACCACGAGCGAGTTCCAGCAGTCGGTCACCTACAAACGCGCGATCGAGGGCGAGCTCGCCCGCACGATCTCCTCGGTCGAGGGCGTCAGCGCGGCATCCGTGCAGCTGGCGATCCCGGAGGAGAGCGTCTTCGTCTCGGAGACCGTCGACCCGACGGCCTCGGTCTTCGTCGAGACGGGCGGCGGATCGGCCCTCGCCGCCAAGCAGGTCGAGGCGATCGTGCACCTGACCTCCGCGGCGATCAGCGGCATGAAGCCCGAGAACGTGGCGGTCATCGACCAGACCGGCCGCACGCTGTCGGCGGTGGGCGTCGGAACGAGCGGCAGCACGGACCAGCAGGCGAACGACTACGAGGCGCACGTCGCGAGCGGCATCCAGGAGATGCTCGACCGCGTCGTCGGAGCCGGCAACGCGACCGTCACGGTCGCCGCCGAGATGTCGAACCAGACGAGCGAACGCACCTCCGAGACCTACACCCGGCCGGAGGGGGACGAGGAGACGCTCACCTCCGACGAGCAGACGCGCTCGGAGAGCTACACGGGCGGCGCCGGCGGCACGGGAGTGCTCGGCCCCGACAACATCGCGGTGCCCGACGGCGCCAACGGCGGCAACTACACGTCGACGGAGACCACCCGCAACAACCTCGTCGACAAGTCGACCGAGGTCGTCACGACCCCCGCGGGCGCCGTCGAACGTCAGACCGTGTCGGTGGCGGTCGACACGGCCGCGATGAAGGGCATGAGCGCGCAGGCGATCGAGGATCTGGTCGCCACGGCCGCGGGCCTCGACACCGGTCGAGGCGACCGGGTCACCGTGCAGGCGATGCCCTTCAGCACGGTCGACGCCGATGCCGCGAAGCAGGCGCTGCTCGAGGCCAAGGAGGCCGAGGAGGCAGAGCGCGCCCAGGAGCTGCTGCGCACGGGGCTGATCTCGGCCGCGATCGCGCTGCCGCTGATCATCGGCGCGGTGCTGCTGGGCGTGCGTCGTCGCCGTGCTGCCGCCGATCCGATGCCCGCTCCCCTGGAGCTCACCGCCGAGACCATGCTTCTCGATGCGCTCGCCGACGACCCGATCACGCTGCAGCCCTCGGCCCCGGCGATCGAGCCCCTGCCGACCGCGCGGCTCGAGCTCGACCCCGACGACGAGCCCGAGGAGCCGGAGCAGGTGTCGCTCGAGCGCCAGCGCCATGACCTCGAGGCACTGGCGCGCCGCGACCCGCAGAAGACCGCCGAAGTGCTGCGCACGCTGATGCTCGATCGGGTGGAGGGCTGATGAGGACCGTCGACCCCCTGTCCCCTCCGCTCACCGGACCGCAGACGGCCGCGGTGGTGCTGATGAACCTCGACCGCGCACGCGCCGTCGAGGTGATGAAGCACCTCTCCGAGCAGGAGGCCGAGGAGCTCGCCGCCGAGATCATCCGGATGCGCCGCCTCGACGCCGGCACGACCACCCGCGCCCTGCGCGACTTCCACCGCATCGCGCAAGGGCGCGTGTCGCCGGGCCGCGGCGGCCGCGACGTCGCCGCGGGGCTGCTCGAGGCCTCGTTCGGCGCCGAGCGCGCCGCGGGCGTTCTCACCCGCGTGACCTCCTCGATGGCGGGCACCTCGCTCGACTTCCTCAACGTCGCGGATCCGGCGCAGCTCGCCGCCCTTCTCGACGGCGAGCTGCCGCAGACGATCGCCCTCGTGCTCGCGCACCTGCGCACGGGGCACGCCGCCGAGGTGCTGGCGACCATCCCGGATCCGCTGCGCACCGACGTCGCGCAGTCGATCGCGACCATGGGCACCGCCACCCAGGAGGCCATCGCGGTGGTCGCCGAGACCCTGCGCTCGCGCACGGGGGTCTTCGCCACGCGCGAAGCGACCGAGGCGGTGGGCGGCGTGCAGCAGGTCGTCGAGATCATCAACCGCTCCGACGCGGCCGTCGAGAAGGCGCTGCTGTCGAGCCTCGAGGATCGCGATATCGCACTGGCCGAGGACATCCGCTCGCGTATGGTCACCTTCGCCGACATCGTGAAGCTCGAGGACCGCGACGCGCAGCGCGTGCTGCGCGGGGTCGAGATCCGGGTGCTCGCGCTCGCCCTCAAGGGCGCGAACCAGGGCATCGCCGATGTCATCCGCAAGAACGTCTCCGAGCGCAACCGCGAGCTGCTCGAGGACGAGATCCGCGTCCTGGGCCCCGTGCGCATGTCGCAGGTCGAGGAGGCGCGCGCCGAGATCGTGCGCACCATCCGCTCGCTCGCCGGATCGGGCGACATCACGGTCCACCGCACGGATGAGGACGAGATTGTCTTCTGAGACCGCATCCGGATCCACCTCCCCGTCCCGCGGCGCCTCACGGTTCCGCGAGGTGGTGTTCCCGCGCATCTCCGGCCGCTCGGCCGAGCTGGAGCGGGAGTTCGAGGCGGCGCGCGTGCGCGGCTACGCCGCGGGCCATGCGGAGGGCATGCGCATGGCGGCCGAGGCCGCCGCGCTGATCCGCGAGGAGGCGCAGCTCGAGCGCGAGACCCAGCGCCTCTCGGTCGAGCGCCGCCTCAGCAGCACGCTGGTCGCCCTCGAGGAGGCGGCGCTCGCGCTCGCCGAGCGCGAGCGCGCCGTGATCGCCCCGGCACAGCGCACGCTCGAGGCGCTCGCGATCGAACTGGCCGAAGCCGTGCTCGGCGCCGCGCTGGCCGACCCCGAGATCGCCGCGCGCGCGGCGCTCCAGCGCGCGCTGAGCCAGGTCGACCCGGCCGAGGTGCGCGAGGTGCGCCTGCACCCCGATGACCTCGCACTGCTGCAGGAGAACGGCGTTTCGCCCGAGGGCGTGACAGTGGTGCCGGATGCCGCGCTCGCGCCCGGCGATGCGCTCGTCCTCGTCCCGGACGGGTCGATCGATGCGCGCGTGGCGAGCGCCTTCGAACGCGCTCGTGCGGCTCTCGGGGAGCTGACGTGAGCTGGGGCGCGGTGCTCGAGGCCGCACGCCCGGAGCGCGTTGGCTCGGTCTCCGAGGTGCTGGGCCTGGGCGCCGAGGTGCGAGGCCTGCGCGGCGCGGTCGGCGACCTCGTCCACCTGGGCGACGACCCGCGCGTGGCCGCCGAGGTCGTGGCGACGAGCCCCTCCGGCATGCGTGTGATGCCGCTGGGCACCGTGTCCGGCCTCACCGCCGGAGCGCCCGCCCGTTCCGCGGGTGGGCCGCTGCGGGTGCCCGTGGGGCCGGCGCTGCTCGGCCGCGTGCTCGACGGGCTCGGCCGGCCCATCGACGGGCGTGGACCCCTGGATGCCCCTCGCGCAGGGCTCGACAACGAGCCGCCGTCGGCCATGAACCGCGCGCGCATCGAGGTGCCGCTGTCGGTGGGCGTGCGCGCGGTCGATGCACTCAACACGGTCGGCCGCGGCCAGCGCATGGGGCTGTTCGCCGGATCGGGCGTGGGCAAGTCGTCGCTGCTTTCGATGATCGCGCGCGGCACCGATGCCGAGGTCAGCGTCATCGCCCTCATCGGCGAGCGCGGTCGCGAGGTGCGTGAGTTCCTCGAGGACGACCTCGGCCCCGAAGGCCTCGCCCGCTCGGTCGTCGTCGTCTCGACCTCCGACCAGCCCGCGATGGCGCGCCTGCGTGCGGCGTTCACGGCCACGCGGATCGCGGAGTCGTTCCGCGACGAGGGCGCGCACGCCATCCTGATGATGGACTCCCTCACGCGCGTGGCCATGGCCCAGCGCGAGATCGGCCTGTCGGCCGGCGAACCTCCGGCCACCCGCGGCTACCCGCCGTCCACGTTCTCGGTGCTCGCGCGCCTGCTCGAGCGTGCCGGCACCGGCACGCGCGGATCCGTCACGGGCCTGTACACGGTGCTGGTCGACGGCGACGACCACAACGAGCCGATCGCGGACTCGGCCCGCTCGATCCTCGACGGCCACATCGTGCTCGACCGCGCGCTCGCGCTGACGGGCCATCACCCGGCCATCGACGTGCTCGGATCCGTCTCCCGCGTCGCCGGCAAGATCACCACCGCCGAGCAGCGTCGCCTCGCCACCACCCTGCGCACGGTGCTCGCGGCACGCCGGGAGGTGCGCGACCTCATCGACATCGGCGCCTACCAGCCGGGCGCGAATCCGCGCGTCGATGCGGCCGTCACCCACGAGCGAGCCATCTCGGCGTTCCTCACCCAGGGCCTCGACGAGGCCTGCCCCGGCGCCGAGGCGTGGCGCCGACTCGATCAGCTCATCGCGTCGTTCGGAGATCTCTCATGAGCACCTTCACCCTCGCAGGCCTGCTGCGGCTGCGCACCGTGCAGCAACGGCAGGCCCAGGAGCGCCTCTCTCGCGCCCAGATCGCGGCGAACCAGGCCGAGGCCCGCGAGCGCCGCGCCCGCGCCGCCCTGTCGGACCAGGCGGACTCCGCCGCCGACGTGCGCACGCTCGCCGCCATCGCGGCCTCGCGCGCCGCGGCCCGCGCGAGCCTCGCCGATCTCGCGGTGCTGACGGGCACCTCGACCGAGGAGCTCGAGCTCGCCCGCCGCGAGCACGCCGAGGCCAAGCGCGCCGCGCGCGGTCTCGAGAAGCTCGAGGAGTCGTTCCGCGACAGGGAGCGGCACGAGCAGGTGCGCCGCGAGCAGTCCGCGATCGATGAGATCGCCACGAACCGCTGGATGGCGCCGGGTCAGAGGGAGGGGGCCGCGTGAGTCTCGCGACCGCAGCCGACCGGATCGGCGCCATCCAGACGATGATCCAGGAGCTCCGGCAGGTGCCCGCCGCCGCGGAGCCTGCCGCGGCATCCGCCCCCGCCTCGTCCCCCGTCTCGGCGACATCGGCGACGGTCTTCGGATCGGTCCTGGCCGACGTCGCCGGCGGATCCGTCACCGGATCCGACATCGTCGAGCAGGCCAAGACCTACTTGGGCGTGCCGTACGTTTTCGGCGGCGAGGACGCGAGCGGCATGGACTGCTCGGGGCTCGTGCAGCGGGTGATGGCCGACCTCGGCATCGACGTGCCGCGCGTTGTGCAGGATCAGGCCGACGTGGGCACCGAGGTGGCCTCGCTCGCCGAGGCGCAGCCGGGTGATCTGCTCGTCACGAAGGGCGAGGGCCACATCGTGATCTACGCCGGGGACGGCAAGATCATCCACGCCCCGCGCCCGGGCAAGGACGTGCAGCTCGTCGACAACTACCTCGGCCCCGAGGACATCTCGACGATCCGCCGGCTCGCCTCGAGCGCGCCCGCGGTGGCGGCGGCACCGGCCGCGGCGGCGACGCCCGCGGCGCAGGCGACGCCCGCCATCGACCAGACACAGCTGCTGTCGCTGATGCAGAGCATGTTCCTGCAGCAGGCGGGCGGAGGGCTCTTCGGATGACCCTGATCACCTTCTCCGGCGGGCTCGCGCCCGCCCCGGCTCCGGGCTCGGGCTCGGGGGCCTCGAGCGATTCGGGCGCCTCGAGTGAGTTCGACGACCTGCTCGCCGCCCTCGACGCCGACGCGACGCAAGGCGCCGACCCGGCGCAGGGGGCTGGCGCGGCGCAGGGGGCTGGCGCGGCGGTGGTCCCCGCGGCTGCGGCTCCGCTACCCGTCCCGCCGGGGCAGGGCGCGCCCGCCGCGCCCGCGACGACCGCGCCTTCACCCGCGCCCGCACCCGCGGCTGGCGAGACCCTCCCCCCTCGCTCGTCGAGCGAGCAGGCCGAGCCCACACACCCCGCGTCGACGACCGACGCTGCGCCCGCTCCCCCGGCCATCACGCTGCCCGCCATCGCGCCGCCCGCGGCCGTGATCGCCGCCGTCGTGGGTGACAAGCCCACCGGTACCCCCGGCGCGGACGCCGCGAGCGCAGGCGAAGCCGTCGCCGAGTCGGCCACCGCCGCGAGCGCAGGGCGCCTCGTCTCGGATCGCTCAGCCGACGTGCGAGGAGGTGCCGCCGCTCCGGCCGTCGCCCGCGGCGGCGAAGGCGTGCCGCCGGGCCGGGCCGACTCCACCCCGGCGCTGGCCCCGGCCGCGGCTCCGGCTCCGGCCCCGGCTCAGCCCGTGACTCTCCCTGCGCCCGAGAGCCTCCCCTCCCCCGTCCCGAACCCGTCGCCGTCGCCGCAGCGCGACGACCGTGAGGGCGCGCCGGTCGTGAGAGCCGACGCCGCCGCACCGGCTGCCGCGCCCGGTCCGGCGCTCGTGGGAGCGCCGACGACCGCCCCGGTTCTGGCTCCGACTCCCGCTCCGGCTGCCGCCCCCGCCCCGCCGCTTCCGGCCCAGCTCACGCCGCCGCTCGTGGCGCTCGCGAAGGCGCCCGAGGGAACGCACGAGCTCACGCTCACCGTCACGCCCGAGGACCTCGGGCCCGTCACCGTGCGCGCGCACATCTCCGCCGACGGCATCCGCATCGAGCTCGCCGCGCCCTCCGACGCGGGGCGCGACGCGCTCCGGCAGGTGCTCAGCGACCTGCGTCGCGACCTCGCGGCCGCGGCGCCGAACGCCACGCTCAGCCTGGCCACCGGCGACGCCCCGCAGCAGCAGGCCGCGCCGCGCGACCAGCAGACACCCTCGCCCGTGCCGCGCCGCGAGCCGCAGCCGACCCCGCAGCCGGAGCACGAGCATCCGGTGACGCCCCGCTCCCCGTTCACCCCCGCGTCGTTCGACGTGCTCGCCTGATCCGAGGTCATCCATGCCCACTGATCCCGTCGCCGCCACCGGTCTCTACACCGGCAGTGTCGGCAAGCCCACCGAGCGCAAGCAGACGCTCGACTCGGAGGTCTTCCTGCAGCTGCTCGTCACACAGCTGAAGAACCAGGATCCGAGCTCGCCCATGGACACCAACGAGATGATCGCGCAGTCGACCCAGCTCGCCACCATGGAGCAGCTCACCGCCCTGACGGCCACCGCGAACGAGACGTTCGCCCTCACGATGCGCCAGACGGCCGCCGACCTCGTGGGGCGTCAGGCCACCTACCTCGACGCCGACGACAAGACGCACACGGGTCTGGTCACCTCGGTGTCGTTCGCGACAGCCACCCCCCAGGTCATGTTCGGCGACGTCGCCGTTCCCCTCGACAAGGTCTCGGGCGTCGTCGCTCGCGCCTCCTGATCCCCCGAACCTCCTCCAGAAAGAAGCCAGCCATGCTCCGCTCTCTCTACTCCGGCATCTCGGGTCTGCGCTCGCACCAGACGATGCTCGATGTCACCGGAAACAACATCGCCAACGTCAACACGACCGCGTTCAAGGCGTCGTCGGTCGAGTTCCAGGACACGCTCTCGCAGCTCGTGCGCAACTCCACGCTGCCGCAGCAGACGCAGGGCGGCTCCAACCCCGCCCAGGTCGGCCTCGGCGTGCAGGTCGCCGCCATCTCCACGAACTTCGCCCAGGGCGCGGCGCAGTCGACCGGCGTGCCCACGCACCTGATGATCGCGGGCGACGGATTCTTCGTCGTCAAGACCGGCGCCGAGACCGCCTACACCCGCAACGGCGCGTTCTCCTTCGACGCGCAGGGCCGGATGGTCTCGTCCGACGGCGCGTTCGTGCAGGGCTGGACCGCCCAGAACGGCGTCATCGCCGCGGGCGCGGCCACGGGCAACATCACGCTGCCGGTGGGCGCCGTCTCGCCCGCCGCGGCCACGACGGCGGCCAAGGTCACGGGCAACCTGCCCTCGAACGCGGCCACGGGCGAGAAGCTCGTGCGCGATGTCACCGTCTACGACGCCGAGGGCACATCCGACACGCTCTCGCTCACCTTCACCCGCACCGCGGGCGGCTGGGACGTCTCGACGGCAGGCGGCGCCACGACCAGCCTGACCTTCGCCAACGGCGCCCTCACCTCCGGCGGCACACTCACGGCCGGTCCGATCACCGTGGACCTCACCGCGGTCACGGGCTTCGGCGAGCTCTCGACCGTCGCGCTCGGCGGCCAGAACGGGCGCCCGGCCGGCACGCTGCAGTCGTACGCGCTGTCCGAGGACGGCAGCCTCGTCGGCACGTTCAGCAACGGCACCACCGAGGTCCTG
Organism: Microbacterium stercoris; assembly: GCF_017592545.1. Taxonomy (GTDB): domain Bacteria; phylum Actinomycetota; class Actinomycetes; order Actinomycetales; family Microbacteriaceae; genus Microbacterium; species Microbacterium stercoris. The sequence continues at coordinate 45,572 of NZ_JAGFOA010000006.1, read as the reverse complement.
GCCCGCGTCTCGCTGGCCACCTTCGTCAACCCGTCGGGTCTCGAGAAGACCGGATCGTCGCAGTACCGTCCGACGGTCAACTCGGGTCAGCCGGCCATCGGCCAGGCGGGCGTCGACGGCATGGGCGAGCTCATCTCGGGAGCGCTCGAGATGTCGAACGTCGACCTCTCGCAGGAGTTCACCAACCTGATCGTCGCCCAGCGCGGCTTCCAGGCCAACGCCCGCATCATCACCACCAGCGATGAGGTGCTGCAGGAGCTCACCAACCTCAAGCGCTGATCCACGACGACAAGGGCGCGGCACCGGATCACCGGCGCCGCGCCCTTTCGTGTGCGGGCTCAGAGGCTGAGCAGCACCTTCGTCGCCCGGCGCCTAACCCGCGGAGCGCTCCAGCCGACAGTCCCAGGGGACGGACCAGGACGGACCGTCTGCACGGCATTCCAGGATGGAGCCCCCATGATCGTCGTCACGCGTCTGAATCGCGCGCGGTTCGCCGTGAATCCCGACCTCATCGAGCGGATTCACGAGTCACCCGACACCACGCTCGTGATGGTCGACGGGGCCACCCTGATCGTGCTCGAGAGCATGGATGAGATCGTCGATCGCATCGTGTCGTTCCGCGCGCGTGTGCTGCAGACGGCGTCCTCGTCGGGGATGAGGCTCTGATGGACATCGCCTTCCTCCTCGGCCTCCTCCTGGCGCTCGGATCGCTGTACGCGGCGATCACGATCGAGCACGCCAGCCTCTCGGCCCTGTTCCTCCCCGGACCGATGGTGCTCGTCTTCGGCGGCACCATCGCCGTGGGGATCGCGAGCGCCACCCTGCGCGACTCGATCGCCGCGGTCAAGGCGCTCCCCCGTGCGATCACGGGCGACAAGCGCACCGCGGCGTCGATGATCGACCAGGTCGTGCTCTTCGCGGAGAAGGCGCGAGCCGAGGGCCTGCTCTCGCTCGAGCAGCTCGTGCCCGACACCGACGACGCGTTCGTCAAGCAGGCCCTGCAGAGCATCGCCGACGGGCAGGACGCGGATGACCTGCGCATCATGCTCGAGGACGAGATCTCGTCGACGGCAGCCCGCAACCGCACGTCCGCGAAGTTCTTCGCCACGCTCGGCGGGTACGCCCCCACGGTCGGCATCATCGGCACCGTGGTCTCCCTCACCCACGTGCTCGAGCAGCTCGATGACCCCTCGTCGCTCGGCCCCATGATCGCGGCCGCGTTCGTTGCGACCCTGTGGGGCCTGCTGTCGGCCAACTTCCTCTGGCTGCCCATCGGCAACCGCCTGCAGCGCCTCGGCGAGCTCGAGCTCGAGCGCATGACGCTCGTGATGGAGGGCATGCTGGCCGTGCAGGCGGGCGCGCCGCCGCAGCTGGTGGAAGAGCGCCTGCAGGCCCTGGTGTCGGATCGCCCGCGTGCGAAGGCGCCGAAGCCGGCGCCGGAGCTGATCGAGGCGCCGTGAGCGTGCATCGCGGCAGGCGTCGCGCGGCGTCTGCGCACGGCGACGGGGGCCACGACGGTCCTGACGAGCGCTGGATGGCCTCGTACCTCGACATGATCACGGTGCTCATGTGCCTGTTCATCGTGCTGTTCGCGATGTCGACCGTCGACCAGAAGAAGTTCGAGCAGCTGCGCGACTCGCTCGCGACCGGCTTCGGCCAGGAGCAGAGCGAGGAGGCCGACACCGCCGGGCTCGTTCTGCCGCCCGAGCTGCGGGCCGAGGACGCCGGCCACGCGGCCAACATGGACGCGGACCTGCTGGCCGCTCAGGCCGAGGTGTCCGATCTCGAGCAGCTTCGCGCGCGGCTCGAGGGGGCCCTCGACGCACGGGGTCTCGCCGGCACCGCCGAGTTCACGATCGACGACCGCGGGCTGACGGTGGGACTGATCGGCGCGGAGACCTTCTTCGCGACGAACAGCACCGAGCTCAGCGGCAAGGCCATCGCCGTGCTCGATGCCCTCTCGCCCGACCTGCGGGGCGTTCCCAACGAGATGTCGATCGAGGGACACGCCGACCAGCGGCAGTCGTCCGCGCCGTTCCCGACCAACTGGGAGCTGTCCTCGGGCCGCGCGACCCAGGTGCTGCGCCACCTCGTCGAGGTCGGCGGCCTCCCGGGTCCTCACATCCAGGCGGTGGGCTTCGGGTCCGAGCGCCCGATCGCGGAGGGCACTGACGACGCGGCTCTGGCCCGCAACCGCCGCGTCGACATCGTGGTGCTCTCGGACGCCGACGAGGAGGTGCGGGCGCTGATTCCGGATCTGGTGGGCACGGCACCCCACACCTGAGACACGCCGATCGCTTACGCGCCCTCGCCTCCGCCCGATAGTCGGGTTCGTGAGGATCGAGGAGCGCGCGCCCGGCCATGCCCCGGCAGAGGCCGAACGGCGCATCGAGGTGTACGACTTCGGTCGTCCCGCCACGCTCGCGCGCGAGCACGCGCGGGCGCTCGAGCTCGGCTTCGAGACGTTCGCGCGCCAGTGGGCGACGCAGCTGACCGACAAGGTGCGTGTGCGCGCGCACGTCGGTCTCGAGCAGGTCTCGCTCACCACGTACGGCGACTACGCCGGATCGCTGCCGTCGACCACAACGATCGTGGCGTGCGGCGTGCCCGACAGCGAGCCCAACACCATCGTGCAGTTGCCGCTGTCGGCCGCGCTGTCGTGGATCATCCAGATGGTCGGCGGACGCGCCGTCGACGTCGTCGACGAGCGCGCCCTCACCCCGATCGAGCAGGCGCTCATCCGCCACCTCGTCACGGACGCCCTCGAGGGCCTCTCCACCGCGCTCGGCGGCCTGCTCCCGCGAGGCCTGGCGGTGGCCGGCATCCAGTACAGCCCCCAGTTCGCCCAGCTCGCATCGGCCGGCGACCCGGTGATCATCGCGCGCTTCTCCCTGCGTCTGGGCGAGCGCACGGTGCCGGCGAGCATCATGCTGCCCGCGGGGCCGGTCATCGACCGCCTCTCGAGCGCGACCCCGGCCGCCCCCGTCGAGAACGCGCCCGCGCTGATCCGGCGCCAGGTCGAGGAGACGGCGGTCGAGCTGGCTGTGCGCCTGACCCCGCATCGGGTGCACCCCGCCGACATCCTGGGCCTCTCCGTCGGCGATGTGCTGCGCCTGCCCCACGCCGCAGACCGCCCCCTCGACCTCGTGGCGGGCGATGTGCCCGTCGCGACCGCCGCCGTCGGCACGAGCGGCGCACGCCTCGCGTGCGTCGTCACCGCCATCACGGCGTCCCACGACCACGCAGCCCATTCTGAGGAGCTCCGGTGACCCCCACCGCCCACGAGTCCGCCGTCGCCGCCGCGTTCGCGTCGCGCATGCCGACCACCGCCGAGATCAGCGCTCGCGCCTCGCACGCGTCGGGTGACACCGGCGACGCGGTCATCGCGTCCTATGTCGGCGATGCGAGTGCCGAGATCGCCGCGCTGATCCTGGATCCGTCGGCGCTCGCCGACGGTGTTCCGGATGCCTCTCTCGCCGATCGCCTGCACGCGTCGGTCGATGCCGCGGCGTCGACGCTCGGCCCGGGCGTGCTCGGCGAGGTGCGCATCGGAGACGCCTCAGCCCTGTTCTCGCACCCCGAGGCCCAGATCTTCGACCTGCAGGACGAGACCAACCGCACCGTCGGCCGCCTCGCGGTGCGCGTGACGCGTCCCACAACCACCGGGTCGCTCTCCTCCTCCCGCCGCCTGCAGCGCATCGCGGGCATCGAGATGGACCTGACCGTCGAGATCGGCCGCACCCGCATGGCCGTGCGCGACGTGCTCGATCTGTCGCCCGGCGCCGTGGTCGAGCTCGACCGCTCGGCCGGCGCTCCCGCGGACATCAAGCTCAACGGGCGACTGATCGCGCACGGCGAGATCGTCGTCGTCGATCAGGACTACGCGGTGCGCATCACGCGCATCCTCGAGAACGCCGAGGTCTGATCGGTGGACGACCTGCTGCTCGGCCTGCGCGTCGCGGTCTCGCTCGCGGCGGTGCTCGGCGTGCTCTGGTTCCTGCAGCGTCGCCTCACCAAGGGCACCGGCGCCTCAGGCCGCACCCGCCGAGGCCTCGGCCGCCGGGGCGACGGCATCCAGGTCGTCTCGCGTCAGGGCATCGGCCCGAAGGCGCAGCTCGTCGTCGTCGACGTCGAAGGCACCCGCTACGTGCTGGGCGTCACCGAGCAGGGTGTCTCGGTCATCGACCGCGCACGCGCACAGGCCCCCGACGAGGTCGCCGGATCGGATCTGGTCGCGTCGTTCGAGAAGCTGCTCGCGGAGGCCGCGACGCAGCCCGCACCCCTCCCGCAGTCCCCGGTCGCCGAGGTGCCCGAGGCCGGCGACGCCGATGCCGGCGAGGCCGAGTCGCCCCTTCCGCTGCGTCGCCGCGACCGCCGCACGACGCAGCCGCTGCCGGCCGCTGATCCGCTCGCCGGATCGATCCTCTCCCCCGCCACCTGGCGTCAGACCGCCCAGGCTCTCGGCCTGCGCCGCTGATCCTGCTCGCCACCGCCATGTCCCTCCTCCGCGCGCGTCCGCTCGCCGCCCGGCGCCTGCAGGTGTCTCGCGCGCAGCTGGGCGAGTGGGTGGTGCGCGCGGCCGTTGTCGCGGCGCTCGCAGCCCTGGTGACCGTGGTCACGATGATCCTGTCGCCCGCGATGGCGCACGCCGCTCCCGTGCCGCCGACGGATCCCGTGCCGCCCACCCAGGCGCCGGCCGAGGGCGTGTCGATCGACATCAACGGCATCGACGGCACCCCGTCGTCATCGATCCTGACGCTGCTGGGCATCACGCTGCTGTCGGTCGCGCCGGCGATCCTGCTGATGATGTCGTCGTTCACGAAGATCTTCGTGGTGCTCGCGATGGCACGCAACGCCCTGTCGCTGCCCTCGATCCCGCCGAACCAGGTGCTCGCGGGGCTGTCGCTGTTCCTGTCGCTGTTCATCATGTGGCCGGTGCTGACCGACATCAACACGGTTGCGGTGCAGCCGTACGTCGACGGCGCGCTCACCTTCCAGCAGGCGTTCGATCTCGGCCAGGGTCCGCTGCGCGAGTGGATGCTGCAGTACACCCGCGAGGAGGATCTCGCGCTCCTCACGCGCGCCGCCGATCAGCCGAACCCGGATGATCCGGCCACTGTGCCGATGTACACGCTGATCCCCGCGTTTATGATCTCGGAGCTGCGCGCCGCCTTCATCATCGGGTTCGTCATCTTCGTGCCGTTCCTGATCATCGACCTCGTGGTCGCGTCGGCGCTGATGGCGATGGGCATGATGATGCTGCCGCCCGTGATGATCTCGCTGCCGTTCAAGATCCTGCTGTTCATCCTGGTCGACGGGTGGGGACTGATCATCACCTCTCTCCTCGAGTCGTACGCGGGCGGTGGCGGATGAGCCCCGAAGCGGTCATCGACATCGGCATGCAGGGCCTCATCGTGGCGGCCAAGCTCGCCGCTCCCCTGCTGATCACGGCGCTCGTCGTCGGCTTCGCGATCTCGCTGCTGCAGTCGATCACGCAGGTGCAGGAGGTCACCCTCTCCTTCGTGCCGAAGGCCATCGCGGTCGCCATCGCGCTGCTCGTGTGCGGCAACTGGATGATCGCCGAGATCGTGAGCTTCACGACGGAGATGTTCGCGCGCATCCCGCAGCTGCTGGCGGGATGACGCCGTGCTCATCCCCGTGGACTTCACGTGGCTCGAGGCCACGATGATGGCTGCCGTCCGCATCACCGCCTTCCTGATGATCGCCCCGCCGTTCTCGCATGGCGCCATTCCCGCGCGCGTGAAGGCCATGCTCGGCATCGGCCTCGCGCTCGCCATCGGCACCGCCGTCTCCCCCGGATACGAGCCGCTCGACACGGCGCCCTTCCTCGGCGCGCTCGTGGCGCAGCTCGTGACCGGAGCGCTGCTCGGCTTCCTGGTGATGGCGGCCTTCGCAGCGGTGCAGGCGGCGGGCAACCTGCTCGACGTGTTCGGCGGCTTCCAGCTGGCGCAGGCCTTCGACCCGCAGTCGATGGTGAACGGCGCACAGTTCACGCGCCTGTTCCAGCTCACCGCGGTCGTGCTGCTGTTCGCCTCCGACGGCTACCAGCTGATCATCGCGGGCCTCGCGCGCAGCTTCACCGCCGTGCCGGTGGACGGGATGCTCGACATCACAGGGCCCGCCGAGCTGATGACGGACGTCGTCGGTCAGCTCCTGCTCGCGGCCGTGCAGATCGCAGGCCCCCTCGCCCTCGTGCTGTTCCTGGCCGATGTGGGGCTCGGCCTCGTGACCCGCGTCGCTCCGGCGCTGAACGCGTTCGCACTCGGGTTCCCCCTGAAGATCCTGCTCACTCTCGGTCTCGCGGGCGCGGTGTTCGCGACCCTCCCCGGCATCGTCGCATCGCTCACGGGCGACGCGCTCGAGTGGATGGGGCAGGTGCGATGAGCGACAGCGGCGAACGCACAGAGAAGGCCACCGAGAAGCGCCTCAAGGAGGCACGGGCCAAGGGCCGCCTCTCGCGCAGCCAGGACCTCACCGCCTGGGTCGGCATCGCCGCCGCGGGCGCGATGGCGACCGGGGCCATCTCGACCGGCACGTCCGCCGCGACCGAGCAATTCCTCGCCGTATCGACCATCGCGAAGGATCCGGATCCCCTCCGCGCGGTCGCGATGCTCGGGTCCGGTCTCGAATCGATGGGATCGACCCTCGCGCCGCTGCTGGCGACGGTGATGGTCGCCACGCTCGTCGGCGCGGCGGCCCAGGGCGGCATCCACCTGCGGCCGCCCGTGCTGAAGGGCGAGCAGTTCAACCTCGTCACGGGGTTCCAGCGGGTGCTGGGCCCTCACGCGCTGTGGGAGGGCGCGAAGGCGCTGCTGAAGACCGTGGCGATCGGCGGCGCACTCTGGGTCGTGATCGCCGGGCTGGTGCCCGCGCTCGCCGCGAGCGGCGGACAGCCGGTCACGCACCTCATCTCGGAGGCGGCCGCGGCGACCGCCGCGGTGCTGCAGGTCGCGGTCGCCGTCGGCGTCGCCCTCGCGATCGTCGACGTGATCGTCGTGATGCGCCGCAACCAGAAGCACACGAAGATGACCAAGCGCGAGGTCAAAGACGAGTCGAAGTCGAGCGAGGGCGATCCGCTGATCCGCTCGCAGCGCCGCGCACGCCAGCTCGCGATGAGCCGCAACCGCATGATCGCCGCCGTCTCCACCTCGGACGTCGTGATGGTCAACCCGACCCACGTCGCCGTGGCGCTCGTCTACGAGCCCGGCCGGTCGGCGCCGCGCGTGGTGGCCAAGGGCGCCGGCATCATCGCCGACCGCATCCGCGAGAAGGCCGCCGAGGCCGGCGTGCCGATGGTCAAGGACATCCCCCTCGCCCGCGCCCTGCACGCCGCGTGCGAGCTCGGTCAGGAGATCCCCGCCGAGCTCTACACCGCGGTCGCGCGGGTGCTGGTGTTCGTCAACGCCCTCAAGCGCCGCGGATCCGCCCGCGGCGTGCACGTCATTCCCGACGTCGGAAGGACAGCATGAAGACCCTGCTGAAGAACCTGGCCGTGCCGATCGGCGTGGTCGGCATCGTGATGCTGCTCGTGGTGCCGGTGCCGCCGTGGCTGCTGGATGTGCTGATCATCCTGAACATCATGTTCGCGCTGGTGATCCTGCTGACGACCATGTTCGCGCGCAAGCCTCTCGACTTCTCGGTGTTCCCGTCGCTGCTGCTGGTGGCGACGCTGTTCCGCCTCGGCCTGAACGTCGCGTCCACCCGCCTCATCCTGGGCGAGGCGCACGCAGGTCAGGTGATCGAGGCCTTCGGCGCGATCGCGGTCGGCGGCTCGGTGATCATCGGCGCGGTGGTGTTCCTCATCCTCGTGGTCATCCAGTTCGTCGTGGTCACCAAGGGCGCCGAGCGCGTCGCCGAGGTCGGGGCGCGCTTCACCCTCGACGCCATGCCGGGCAAGCAGATGGCCATCGACGCCGATCTCAATGCGGGCCTCATCACCGACGCCGAAGCCCGCGCCCGCCGTGCCGAGGTCGCCGCCGAGGCCGACTTCTACGGAGCGATGGACGGCGCCTCGAAGTTCGTCAAGGGCGACGCGATCGCCGGCATCGTCATCATCGTCATCAACATCGTCGGCGGCATCGCGATCGGCATGATCTCGCACGGCATGGCGATCGACGAGGCGCTCAACACCTACGCGATCCTGACGATGGGCGACGGTCTGGTCACGCAGATCCCGGCGCTGCTGATGGCCGTGTCGACCGGCATGATCGTGACGCGCTCGAACGCCGAGAGCGAGATGGGTCAGGATGCGGCGGCGCAGCTCACGCAGTCGCGCACGGCCCTCACGATCACCGGATGCGCCGCCATCGGGCTCTCACTCATCCCCGGTATGCCGATGGTGCCGTTCCTCGTGATCGGCGCGGCGCTGCTGCTCGTCGCGCAGCGCATCAAGGCGGGCAAGGCCGCCGCCGACGCGGCGGCCGAGCTGGCCCCCGCGGCCCCGGCCTCGGAGCGTCCCGAGGACCTCATCGAGCGGATGCGCGTGCACGCCCTCGAGATCATGCTCGCGCCGAACCTCGTCGATCTGGTCACCGGCGGCCCCGACGACCTGCTCGCTCGCGTCAAGGCGCTGCGCCGCAAGATCGCCCTCGACCTGGGCTTCGTCGTGCCGCCTGTGCGCACACGCGACAACATCGAGCTGCCCCCGTCGACCTACGCGATCCGCATCTCGGGCGTGGAGGTCGGCCGCGGCATCGCGCCCGCCGGCTCGGTGCTCGCGCTCGGCGGCGGCCTCGACTCCCTGCCGGGGGCCAGCACGCTCGATCCGGTCTTCGGACTCGAGGGCAAGTGGATCCCTCAGAGCATGCGCCACTCCGCGGAGCTCTCGGGCGCGACAGTGATCGACCGCGCCAGCGTCATCGTCACGCATCTGTCGAACATCGTGCAGGTGGGGGCTGCGCGCCTCCTGAGCCGCGAGGACGTGCGTCAGCTCACCGACGGCCTCAAGCAGGTGAGTCCGGCCGCGGTCGACGAGCTCACGCCGGCGCTGCTGTCGCTCGCCGAGATCCAGCGCGTGCTCACCGGGCTGCTCGCCGAGCGCATCCCGATCAACGACCTCGCCCGCATCTTCGAGGCGCTCTCGCTGCGCGCGAAGACGTCGACCGACCCCGAGGGGCTCATCGAGGCGGCGCGGGCCGCTCTCGGCCCGGCGATTCCCGCGCGCTTCGCGCAGGAGGGCACGCTGCACGTCGTGATGATCAACCCTCTCCTCGAGCAGAGCATGCTCGAGGCGCTGCGCCACGGAGACGACGGCACGCACATCGTGCTCGACCCCGCCCGTCTCGACGCGGTGATCCGCTCACTGCAGCAGACCGTCGCCGACCTCGATCCGTCCTTCGGCGAACCCGTGCTCGTCTGCGCCCCGCAGCTGCGCCCGGCCGTGCGTCGCCTCATCTCAGCGCAGTCCGACGGCATTCCGGTGCTCAGCTACAACGAGGCCACGGCGGGCGGCTTCGCGATCGAGACGGTCGGCGTCGTCCGCGACGACTCCGCCGTGGGCCTCGGCCTCCCGGCCTGACCCACGCCGCGCCCGCCCGCGCTTCTGGTCAGAACACGCCGCCGGTAAGGCTTCGTAGGCGGCGATTTGTGACGGCAAGGCGCGGGGCGCGCCCGTGTCCCGCGCCTAACCTTTCCCGACGGTCAGCCCGATAGTCTGATCCGATGCTGGTGTTGACAAGGCGGATCGGCGAGAGCGTGCTCATCGGCGACGACGTCGAGGTGACGATCCTCGATATCAAGGGCGACGCCATCCGCATCGGCATCCAGGCGCCGCGCGAGACGCGCATCCAGCGCTCCGAGATCGTCGAGGCCGTGGCCGCCTCGAACGCCGAGGCCGCACACGCCGGAGACGACGCGGAGGCCGCCCTCCGCGCCGCCTTCACCGCGCGCGCCGCCGCCGACTGACGCGACGCCGCCCCGGTCAGTCCGCGTCGATCAGCTCGAGCAGCTTCTTCGCGGCCTTCGCGATCTCGTCGTGGTCATACTGCGCCGCGCGCGACTCGAGCGAGATCACGGCACAGCGGTGCACCTTCGCGTAGTCGCCGAAGGGGAACTCGTAATGCGCCTTCGTCTCCTCGTTCTCCGAGGTGTCGATACCGAGGTGCCAGCGCGCGTACTCGCTCCAGCCGTGCTCTTCGCGCCAGGCCGTCTCCTTCTTCGCCGGCAGCGCGTGCTCGCTCCAGTCGTCGCGCTCGTCCCGCACGACCTTGCCGTCGCGGATCAGCTTCCGCGCGTGCCGCAGCGCCGCCTCGTTCAGCTTCACCGTCATGCTCAGCGCCCGAATCCCGCGCGGTCGACGCGGCGATGGTAGCGCATGCCGGCGAGGCCACCGAGGATCGCACCCAGCAGGCTGATGACGAGCGCCGCTACGGCGGTGATGATCCCCGCGGTGGTCAGCTCCCCCTCGTTGAACGGCAGTCGGGGGAAGGTGTTGACGTTGGCGAGGATGTTCCACTGCGCACCGGCGATCGCCGTGATGATCGCGACGACGATCGCCACGATCACGGCCCACAGCCACACGGCCACGCCCTGCTTGGCGCCGCTGAAACGGGCCATGCGACCGGCGACGTAGCCGCCGCAGTAGTACGAGATCAGCAGGATCACCGCGACCGCGATCGCGCCGGCGATGCCGATCGTCTCGGCGTTCTCCTGCATGGCCTCCTCGGGGTCCATCTGTGCGCCGAGACCCAGCGCGGCCCCGGCACCCGCCACCAGCGCGGTCAGCAGCACGGTCATGCCCATGGCGGTGAGCCAGCCGAAGAAGGCCGAGCCGAACTTCATCCCGCCGAACTCCTCCTTCTCGCGTGCCACGACCTCCTCCCGTGCCACGGCGGCCGAGGCCACCGGCGCCGGCTCGACCACGGTCGTGTCATCGGTCACGCCCCGCGCATCCGCGCGCCGGTCATCGGCTCGCGCGTCATCCGCGCGCCGCTGGTCGACATACGTGTCATCCGCTCGTCCGGAGGTGGTGCGGTCGTCCACCGGCGGAGGCGTGTACACCGCGGTCGGCTCGTCGCTGCCGCGGCCGGCGTCGAGATCGGGCGACCGATGTCCGGTCGTCACCGACTCGTCGTGCACGTGATCGGCGGCCTGCTCGTCGGCGCGGCGACGCGCGTCATCTCGATCTCGATCGATGGGAGTGCTCATGGCAGTGCTCCTTCCGGGTTCACCTGCCTCCAGAGAACTCGCAATGCCGCAACCATCCCAGGGCATTGCGCCCAGCGGCCTCACGCGCTAGGAGCCCGACAGGATCACCAGTTCCCGCGTCGAACGGGTCATCGCCACGTACCGGTCGACCGTCCCCTCGATGCCGTCGCCCCAGCGATCCGGATCCACCAGCACGACCAGGTCGAACTCGAGACCCTTCGCCTCGATCGGATCGAGCGAGCGCACGCGCCCCGACCCGTCGAACGTCGGGTCGCCGATCACCGCGGCAACTCCCTCCTCGTGCGTGGCCAGCCACTCGGTGAGCACCGCATCCCGCTCCCCCGTGGCGCCGCGTCGCACGGGAATGCCGCTCGACCGAATGGATCGCGGCACGTTCGCATCGGGGAACACCGCGCGGATCACGGGCGCCGCCTCCGCCATGACCTCCTCCGGCGTGCGGTAGTTGACGGTGAGCGCGGCCAGTTCGACGTGCCGCAGGCCGGCGACCGCGAGGCGCTCGTGCCACGTCTGCGTGAATCCGTGCCGCGCCTGCGCGCGATCGCCGACGACCGTGAACGAGCGTGCGGGGTTGCGTCGCAGCAGCATGCGCCACTCAGCGTCGGTGAGCTCCTGCGCCTCGTCGACGACGATGTGCGCGAACGGCCCCGCCAGCGGATCACCCGGATCGACGGCCACGGCCGGCACGGCGAGCGTCGACCGCAGATCCTGCCCGCGCAGCATCGACATGACCCGCATGTCGGACTGGTCGTTCTGGATCAGGTCGTCGACCACGTCGTTCATCCGCGCCCGCTCGGCCGCAGCCTCCGCCTCGGCCCGCCTCCTGCGGATCGCGAGCTCCGGATCGCCGACGCGCAGGCGGGCGACGTCCAGAAGCGACAGGTCGGCGCGGGTCCACGGCGCGTCTGCGGCGCGTTGCAGCGCGGCAACCTCGTCGGGCGCGAGCCAGGATGCGACCCTGCCGAGCAGAGCCGCGTCGGTCCACAGCGCGTGCACCAGCGCCACAGGGTCCAGCAGGGGCCACGCGGCGTCGAACGCCGCGCGCAGCCGCTCGTTCTCGGCGAGCGCGGCGCGCATCGCGTCGTCCCCCTCCCCCGCCAGGCCGAACGCGTCGAAGTCCTCCTCCGCGTCGAACCCCGCGGAGCGCTCCTCGGCCCGACGCTCGTCATCCCACGCGGTGGTGCCGGCATCGCCCCACCCCTCGTCACCCCAGCGGTCATCGCCCGCATCAAGGTCGTCGTCCGCGGGCAACACGACAGCGGCGGCGCGTTCGATCAGGGTCTCCAGCAGCGCGTCCCATGCCTGCCCGCGGGCCTCGTTGTGGTTCGCGCCCGGATCGATCGCGGCGAACGCCTCCGACCAGTCCGCGGGCGTGACGCGCAGATCGCCCCACCGGGTCTCGAGCGTCACGGTGCGCGTGGGCAGATTCTCGCGCAGCCGCACCGCGATCTCGATCGCCCTCTCCATCCGCGCGTCCGCCTTCAGCCGGGCCACGCGCTGATCCGGATCGTCGACGGCCGCGGATCCCTCCGGTACCAGATCCCCGAGCGTCGCGATGCGCACCCCCTCCTCGCCGAGGCCCGGGAGGATGTCCGCGACGTAGTCGGCGTAGGCCTGCGAGGGCCCGACGAACAGCACGCCGCCCCGCCCGGCCTGCATGCGGGGATCGGCGTACAGCAGGTAGGCGGCGCGGTGCAGCGCGACCACGGTCTTGCCGGTGCCGGGACCGCCGTCGACGACGAGCGCACCATCCGATCCTGCGCGGATGATCGCGTCCTGATCCGCCTGGATCGTGCCGAGCACGTCGCGCATGCGGGGCGAGCGGCTGGCGCCGAGGCTCGCGATGAACGCCGACTGGTCATCGAGCGCGGCGCGCGCGGCGAGCGCGTCGGCGGTGAACGCCTCGTCCCAGTAGTCGGTGATGCGGCCGCCGCTCCAGCGGTAGCGGCGGCGGGTCGACAGCCCCATGGGGTGCGCATGCGTGGCTCCGAAGAAGGGCTCGGCGGCGGGGGCGCGCCAGTCGACGAGCAGCGGATCGCCGGCGTCGTCGGTCAGCGCGAGCCGGCCGATGTAGAGAGTGCCGTCCTCGCCGACGATGCGTCCGAGGCAGAGGTCGAGCCCGAAGCGGCGCAGCATACGCAGACGGGCGGTGAGGCGATGGATCTCGAGGTCTCGATCCAGCGCGGCCTGGCCGTGACCGGCGGGGGCACGGCGCTGCTCGGCGAGACGCGCCTCCAGGTCGTCGATCTGACGGGCGAGGCTGGCGCCGATGCGCGCGAACTGCGCGACGTCGTCGGCGATGAGGGCGGGGTCTGATTTGGCGGGATGGGCGTTCAGATCAAAGGGCAGCACGGACGCCTCCAGACGGTAGGGAACGGGCCATTCTGCCCCGGGACGGGGGCCTTGCGGCAAGGCCCCTCCCCTCCCGTATCCTGGAAGTGCAGGAGGTTCCCGTCCGGTCGAGCGCCTGCCCCCGGAGTGTTCAGCGCTCGCCCTCCCCGCGAGCGTCGCCCCTAGGATGACCCGCATGCCCGTCTTCGATCATCTCGGTCTCTCCGTCGCCGACCTCCCCCGCGGCATCGCCCAGTTCGATCCGATCCTGCAGGCGCTCGGCTTCGAGCGCACCGACGCCGACGACAGCGTCGCGTGGTGGCAGGAGGGCGATGTCGAGCTGATCCTCTATCCCGCCCGCGAGCCCGATTCCGGCCCGCACCAGCACGGACGGGTCGGATGGCAGCACCTCGCCTTCGCCGTCGACTCCCGGGAAGAAGTGGATCGCCTGCACGCGATCGCGATGGAGGCCGGCTGGTCGGCCGTGCGCGATCCGAAGATCTACGAGCGCTTCAGCCCGCGCTACTACGCGTCCTTCGTCGAAGAGGACAACGGCATCCGCCTCGAGTTCATGTACAACCCGCCGCGAGACGCCTGACGCCTGACGTCGTCAGGCGAGCTCGCGCTCGTCGCGCCCCGCGGGCGGCGTGGTGACGATGAGGCGCGAGCCGCCCGCCGTCGGACGCGGCTGCATCCGGCGGCCGACGCGCAGATCGCCGAGCGTGCGCGCGAGAGGCGATCCGACGAACAGCCCGAGCGTGGCGCCCGCGGCGAGCGCGACGCCCACCATTCCCGCCGTCGTGAGCGTCGAGGCCGCGAAGAGCATCTCGTCGGTCTCCCCGGCCGCCTCCACGAGCCCCAGGAGCCCTCGGAACACCACGGAACCGGGAACGAGCGGCACGATGGCGGCGGTGGTCACCGCGACCGACGGCACGTGCAGGCGGCTCGCCACCATCGCGCCGATGATGCTGGCCACAAGCGCTCCCGCGAAACTCGCGGGAGCTTGCGCGAGGCCCGCGGCACTGGCGACCGCGAAACCCGCCCATGCGATGACGCCCAGCAGCGCGCTGACCACAACGACGCCGAGCCCCGCGCCGTTGAACACCGCCACCGCGATCGCCACGATCACCGCGCCGGCGAACTGGCCGGGGAGCGTTCCGAGGGGCAGCGCCTCGCTCGGCGGCTCCATGCCGATGCCGAGCGCACGCGCGAGCTCCAGGCCGACGACGATGCCGAGCACCACGCCGAGTGTCTGCACCGTGAGCTCCAGGATGCGCCCGCCCGCGGTGAGTGAGAAGCCGTCGATGGCATCCTGGGCGGCGCCGACCACCGCGAGCCCGGCGAGCATCAGCACGATGCCCGACGAGACGACGATCGAGGCGCGCACGTCGACGAAGGGCGGCACGCCCGCGGCGGCGAGCATCGCGGTGATCACCGTCAGCACCGTGAGCACGAGCGCGCCAGCGATCTGGCTGAAGAACAGCGGCACCTGCAGCCGCGCCAGCCCCGCCTGCGTGAGGGCGACGGCGAGCGCGGCGACGAACGTGACGGCGAGGATCGCCGGCGAGGCGCCGAACATCAGGCCCACACCGACGGCGAGCATCGTCTGGGCGAGCATGACCACTGTCGGCCGGTAGCGGAAGGGACGGCGCCGGATCTCGCGGAAGCGCGCGCGGGCCTCCCCCAGGTCGAGCCCGGCTTCGATGTCGCGCACCAGGGTCTGCAACGCCTGAAGCTTGGTGTGGTCGGGCACGGCCGATCGCACCACGCGCATCAGCGTGATGGGCCAGTCCTCGCCGTGGCGGTGATCCGAGACCGTCACCGAGTTGAACGTGACGTCCACGTGCACGCTCGCGAGGCCATAGGCCCGCGTGATGCGCAGGGCCGCCAGCACGACCTCCTTCGCCGAGGCCCCGACCGACAGCATGACCTCGGCGACGCGCATCGCGAGGTCGATGACGCGCACGACGGTGGAGTCGTCGATGACGGGAATCGCCTCGGTCAGCGTGCGATCCGAGGCGTCGGAATGGATCGCCCGGCGCACGGTCTCGATCATCCAGCGACCGCGTCTGAGAGCCATGTCTCCATCCTCTCCGACGCCGACCCGACCGCGGCTGAATGCCCGTGTCGCGCCGGACGGCGTGCCGGATCAGCCCTGCTCGTCGGGCTGCAATCGCGACCAGATGCGCTGCAGATCGCGCAGATCCTGCTCGTCGAGACGGTCGAGGAAGATCCGCTTCAGGTCGGCGTAGTGCCGCGCCCACGCGCGGCGCAGCAGCTTGCGTCCCTCGGCCGTGAGCACCGCCACGAACCCGCGCCCGTCCCCCGCGGCACGCCGCCGCTCGATGAGTCCGCGCGCCTCGAGGCGATCGGCGAGGCGGGTGAAGCCGCCCGTGGACATCAGCTGACGCTGCGCCAGCTCGGCCATGCGCATGCCGTCCGCGCCCGCCTGGGCGAGCAGCGCGAGCACGCTGTACTCGGCCATGCTGACGTTCAGCGGCGCGAGGCCGGCTTCGATCTCGCGCCAGAGACGGTCGTGCGTCAGCAGCAGGCCTGTCCAGGCGGCCTCTTCGTTCTCGGTCAGTCGCGGCGACGCCATGCCCGCGACGATACCTGACTGCGCAGACATGTTGTCGCGCCCACTGGGCGACCGGGTCAGCCGAATCGCAAGTCGAAGGCGGCCCAGCCGTGGCGCTCGCCGTTCACCTGCGCCTGCACGCCGTGCTCGCCCGGATGATGCACCCGGGTGGTCATGGGCCGCAGCGCGTGCCGCTTGGCGAACGCCGCACGCTCGCCCGGCTCCAGGGTGCGGGTCGCGAGCTTGAACACCTTGGGGGCGACGCTGCCGTTCGCCTTCACGTAGTGCACCACGTAGTCGACCACCGCCGCGGCCGGCACGGATCCCTCGTTCGTCACCGTGAAGCGCAGGTCGATCGACCCGGGGAAGGCCACTGACGCCTCGGCCAGTTCGATCTCCCCGACAGCGAACGAGGCGGGTGCGAATCCGAGCAGCGCGAGCGCGCCCGGATGCCCCTTCTTGACGAGTGTGCGCAGCCCGCGCTTCACGACGGCGCGCGTGTGCGCATCGGGCTCCGCGAGCCAGCGTTTCGCCGTCTCGATCACCACGTCCGGTGCGTGCCTGCTGAGGTCGTTGAGATGGTTGCCGACCGAGCGCCGCACGTAATCGCTGGGATCACGGTAGAGCGCATCCAGGATCGGCAGCGTCGCCCGCGGATCGGCGACGAGCGCTTTCACCCGGATCGCCCACGGCAGGTACGCGCGCGTGCCCTCGCTCGCGAGGCGCCGCACGTGCTCGTCCGGGCTCGCGGTCCACGTCTGCACGATCGCCAGCGCGCGGCCGAGATCATGCTCGAGCAGCCGCCGGATCGGGAACTCGGCCGACAGCCGCCCCGTGAGCGCGGCCATCAGGGCCATCGCCTCATCGAAGGCCGCATCGGTGCCCGCGGCGAGCGCGCGCGTGGTCACGGCCTCGCCGACGGGCCACACGACCCAGCCCTCGCATCCCGGATCGCGCAGCACAGCCCGCACCCCGGCAGCCAGGTCGCCGGGCACGGCCACCTCCAGTGCCGCGGCCACGAGGTCTGTGCGCTGCCGCAGGCTCAGCGGCTCGAGCTGCTCGGCGCTGATCCGCGTCAGCCCCGCGACATCCGCCTCCGGCGCGACGCGCGCGATCCGCTCCGCCAGGTCGCCGATCACCGACGTGTTGATCAGCTCGTTCATCGCGCCCATGACCCCCACGCTAGGCGGGGCCACCGACACCGGAGGCCGACGGGACTACGCGACGCCCTCGACCGGGCGATTCAGCTCACGCAGTTCGCGACCATCGCCCTCGGGGAGCGCCAGCGAGATGAGGTGGGATGCCGCCGTGATGAACGAGGCGAAGAGCACAACGAGGTCCCCCTGCGCCAAGAGCACAACGGGCACCGCGACGATCAGGGGCGCGATCGGACCGGCGACGATGATCGCCCTGTCGCGAGCGGTCGAACCCGTCGACCGCCACACCAGCCCGGCGGCGAGCGGGGTGATTCGCAGCGTCATCGGCGCCCCCGCACCCGCGAGGATCCGGAAGGCGACGGCATGACCGACCTCGTGGACCACGAAGGATGCCGCGACGATGAGAGCGCAGACGCCGGCCCACGCGATCAGCACGAACCCGCTGAGGAACGCCGCCATCGGCACCAGCGTCACCGAAGCGGTGATGAACGGATGGGCTCTCACCATCAGCACGCAGACCCTCAGCGCCGCCCCCCGCACGCTGCTCGGGAGCGGATGAGCCGACACGAGGTCCACGGCGAACGGTCCCGGGCCGCGGCTCGTCGGCGTGCTGGAGGCCATGCCGATCCGAAGCACCGCCTGGGCCGCCTCCCGATCGTGCCGGGTGGAGTGCGATCCGATGAGCTGCGGAGGAGCGGGCAACCGCACCTGCCAGCCCGGGGACTCCCAGACGTCGTCGGAGACGACCACGCCCGGGGCGGGACGGAGTCGCATCTCACGCATGCGCGGCGACGTGGTTGCGGGTGCCTGCCGACGTCGCGACGACGACGTAGACGATGAGGGCCGTCGCCACCCAGCACAGTGCCGGCACGACGGGGCCCGGCACCTGCGCGCTCGTGAACGCCCATCGCAGCCCGAAGGTCGACAGCGCCCACAGGGCGATGGTGGTCGCGGAGGTGACCGTGGCCGACAGCGGCTGATCGGTCACGAAGGGCACGAGCACACCGGCGACGACGGCGGAAGCCCACATCGACACGCCCAGTGTCGCCGTGTCGAGGAACCGGTCCGCCGGCAGCCCTGCCAGCCCCATGAGCAGGAGATAGGGCGCCGCGAGGGCCGACGAGACCGCGAGCGTGGCGAACGGCTTCGCCCAGATCCAGGTTCCGGCCTGCCGCACGGTTGCGCCGACCCAATGAGATCGACGCGTGGCCCCATAGGAGTACGCGCCGATCGCCGCCGCCGCGACCACGGGCAGCGTCGCCACCTGCGCGGTCGCCGACTGCGCGATCGGCTGGGCGTAGACGAGGGGCATGACCACGCTCGCGAGGGCCAGGATCATCGCGGTCACCACGAACTGAGGAAGGCGGGTGAGCACAACGACCTCGAACATGAAGGCGGCCAGCCGTGCCGAGCCGCGCCCGGGCAGCCGGATCGTCGGAGCCGCGAACGGCCTGTCCTCCACGGGCGTCGAGCGCAGCACGACCCGCGCCATCAGCAGCCCTGCCAGCACGAACCAGAGTGCGATCCCCGACCACGCGACGCCGAGCCGCAGCGGATCGCTCGATGCGGGCTGCAGCACTTCGGCGATGGCGCGCGCCGGCAGAAGCAGCGACCACGCCGATTCGGCGGGGACCGAGCCCGCGGGGATCAGATCCGTACCCACGGCGGCCAGCAGGATGAGAACGGTCGAGGTCGCCGCGATTCCGAGCGAGTACGCCAGGGGCAGCCGCACCGTGCGCATGCACAGATCACGCAGGGTGAAGAAGAGCCCGGGCACAAGAAGCGCGACAAGGGCGACGGTGCCGACGAACGCCGCGACGGACTGCGGAGTGAACCGCTGCACATCGACGAGCTTGACGATCATCGGGAACGCGGGCAGACCGAACACGAAGGCGATGCCCGTGCCGACGACGAACACCGGCAGCAGCGTTCCCGCCTGTGCCTGTCGCCTGTGCACGGGAAGGAGGCTCAGCATCGTGGCCAGCCGGTCCCGCGGCGGCAGCGTCGCGCAGAGCACCAGGAAGTACACCGTCGTGCCGAGGATCAGGCCGGCGAACACGAGGCGAAGCAGTGCGCGCTGATCGGCAGAGTAGGTCGCGGCCGGGATGACGGACGAGAGGAACTCCGCCAGGACCCATGCGAGGAACACGCTGAACGCGATCATGACGACCCCGAAGACCGCCACGGCTGTCGTCAATGCCCGCTCGCGCATCCCGAAGGTGGCCGCGAGCTCCCTGCGCCAGAGCGTGGTGCTCGTTCGCGCGATGAACAGGACCGGGTTGGTCATCGCGCGACGGAGCGTGTCCGGCTGAACGCCGCGACAGCCATGCAGATGGCCATGACGGCGGCCACCGCGACGGCCATGCCGACGAAGTTCGGGATGAACGCGAGGCCCGCCGCCCCGACGGAGTCATCCGCCCACACGCTGTAGATCCCGGGGATGTCGATACGTCGGCCCTGGGCGAACGCCAGGATGGTCGAGACGATGACCACCAGCACCGTCACGAACGTTCCGAGAGCCAGCCCGACGAACGCGCCGAGCACAAGAGCCTTGGTCATGGGGTGAGCCTTTCGAACGAGGCGGAAATGAGCTTCATCTTCCGAGACGCGTCCCGCTCGCGCCCGGTCATCACGAGGAAGGCGGTCTCGAGGGACTCCCCTCGACCGAATTGCTGGACGAGCTCCCGAGGCTGCCCGGTGGCAGCGACCCGTCCCCGATCGAGGATGACGACGTCGTCGCACATCGTCTCGGCGCGGGCGAGATCGTGCGTCGCCATGAGCACCGAGCACCCGCTGCGGGCCATCGAGCCGACCAGGTGGCTCAGCACCGCGGTCGCATCCGGATCGAGTCCGCGAAACGGCTCGTCCAGGATGAGGAGGTCGGGTGTGTGCATCAGTGCGGCGGCGAGCTGGATCTTGCGTTTCATCCCGTGCGAGTACTCCGCGATCTGCCGATCTGCGGCCGAGGCGATGTCGAACGCCTCCACGATCTCCAGCCCGCGTTCCAGATCCGTGCGTCCGCGAAGACGATCGTGGAACACGAGATACTCGCGTCCGGTCAGCGCCTCGGGAAGCGGGAGGTCGTCGGGGGCGAACCCGAAGCCCAGCTTGGCGGCCGGCTCCGACAGGGGGATCCCCCCGATGCTGACCCGACCAGCATCGGGGGGCACTACTCCAGTGAGCATGTGCAGACAGGTCGACTTTCCAGCCCCGTTGGGACCGAGCAGGCCGGCGACAGTGCCCGCGGGAACGGTGAAGCTCACCGCGTCGAGGACGGTGCGCTTCCCGTATCGCTTTGTGAGCCCTTCGGCTTCGAGAAGGTCAGCCATGTTCATGCTCTCTGATCGAGGAACTACTTGAAGCAGGCCAGCTTGTACACCCCGCCGGACGCGCCGGGCACGGCCAGTCCCGGCCAGCCGAGGCCGTTCGCCTGGCAGTACCAGATGTAGGCCGCGATCGCGCCGATGACCAGGGCCAGGGCGAGGAAGGCCGCCACGGCCACGACGACGATGACGATCACCGGAATCGCGGGGGTCACGTGCATCTTCTCGGGCGAGCGGAAGGGAATGCGAGAGCGCACGGCCGAGACCAAGGTTGCTGCCTCGATCGCACCTGGGATACTCGAGAGGGAAGGTGAAATCAGATTCGACACTGGTGTTCCTTTCAGTTGGTGCCGCTCTCGGGCTATGAGAGCGGCACCAACGTATCGAGGACGCACAGCGGTCGACGTGGACGGAAGTCCAGACCTGAGTGGCCAGGAGTAGACGAGCAGCGTTCCCGCATCGCATCTGCGTTCCGCGACAAGTGCCCTCCGTGCCGCGTCCCGGATCCGATCAGGTGCCGGATCAGGTGAAGGACACCAGTCCGGATCGCGCGGCCCGGATCAGCACCTGAACGCGGTCGCGCACACCCCACTTGGCGATGATGTTGCCGAGGTGGGCCTTCACCGTCCCCTCGGAGACGTGCATCTGCACGGCGATCTCGGCGTTGGACAATCCGGCGGCGAGCAGGCGCACGACCTCGGCTTCTCGGTTCGAGAGGGCCTCGAACTCCCCCAGCGGCTCGACGACGGGGATCGTGGCCTCCCGGATCGAGGCGATGAGCCGAGTCGTGACCCTCGGCGACAGCACGCCGCTGCCCGAGATCACGTCATGCACGGCGGCGACGATGTCCTCGGGCGCCGTGTCTTTCAGCAGGTAACCGGACGCTCCTGCCCGGAGCATCGGCATGATCGAGTCGATCGTTCCGAAGGTCGTGATCGCGAGCACCTTGGTGGCGGGCGACTGCTGGATGATGCCGGCGGTGGCCGCCACTCCGTCGACACCCGGCATCTGAACATCGACGAGCGCCACATCCGGTTTGAGGCTGCGAGCGGCCGCGATCGCATGGCCGCCATCCGGAGACTCCTCGACGACGTCGATTCCGGCCGCGGTGAGGAACACCGCGAGTGCGCGTCGCACCAGCGCGTCGTCGTCGGCGATCAATGCCGTGGTCGAAGTCACAGTCCGAGACTACGTGGCCCGGCCTTCGCCGGGAGGGGAAGGCGGGTTGCCCGAACGTCATGGTGAGACTGGCCGAACGTCCAATGCGCGGGCCTTCCTCTTCGGTCGAACATGCACATGCCGATTCCGGCGACACCCGCCGGCTCACGCTGCGAAGGAAGTGCACCATGAACCCTGTACTCATCGACCCTGTACAGAATGTCTCGGGTATCTGGGATTGGATCTGCGAGGTGCTGGGCACGTGCAGCAAGTGATGTGCCTGCCGCGTGACGAGCAACCCGGCGCCTAGCGTCTAGGCCGGTGTGGCCCGGCCGAGCCGCCCGCCATAATGAGGGGCATGTCGCTCCGGATGCCACCGTCGCACGCTGCGGGCGGTGGCCTGCTGAGGATGTGGGCGTCGACGCCGCTGCTGAAGGCCGAGCGGCTGACGCTGCTGACCATCGTCGCCGTAGGCGTCACGGTCAGCCTCGTCCTCGTGCTGGTGGAGAGTCCGGATGACCTCGCCTCCTCGCTGTTCCAACTGGCCCTGACGGCGTCGTTCGCCGCCTTCGTGTGGTCGCCGCTGCTGGCTTCGGTCCTGCTGCTGGCGGCGATGTGCGCGTCGTTCGCGGTCGGCGACGAGATGGCCGCCCTGGTGGCGCTCGCCGTCGCGGTGGGTGCCGTCGTGCGCACGGGAACGCGGCCGCTTCTTGTGCTGTTCGTCGGCGGCTTCCTCCTGTCCGCTGCTGCCGCCGCCACATATGCCGCGCACGGGATCACGGTCTCCAACTTCGCTGCGACGCTCACGGTGGCCGCGGTCTCGGGAGCCGTCGGCTACCTCCTCACGGTGGCCGCCGCCAAGGAGCAGCGCCTCCAGACCCGGCTGCAGGCGCAAGGACGGGCGGAGATCGAGGCGACCCTGGCCGAGCGGCAGAGGATCGCCGACGAGCTGCACGATGTGATCGCACACGACCTCACGGTGATCGCGATGTACTCCCGCGTCCTCGATCAGCCCATCGACCAGGAGCTGCGCGAGCAGTCTCAGCAGACGATCCGCGACGCCGCCCAGAAGGCGCTCGGCGATCTGCGCCGCGTCGTGGAGCAGGCCCAGGGTCCCGCGATCCTTGCGGAGACCTCCCGCGAGAGCCTGCCGGACGCCCTCGAGAACGCCCGCGCAGCGCTGCGTGCTGCGGGCGACACGCTGCACGTCGAAGGCCACCCGGCGGATCCGCGGATCCCGCGCGTGGTCGACGCGGCGCTCGCGCGCATCGTCCGGGAGTCCGTCACGAACGTGCTCAAACACGGCGGCCGGGGAGACGTCGACATCGCCATCGACGTCTCCTCGGACGGCGTGCGGATGACGGTGCGCAGCCCGATGGCGACGGCAACGCGACGCGACGAGATCCCCTCCGGCGGATACGGCATCACGCGGATGACCGCACGAGCCCGGCAGCTGGGCGGCGAGCTCGAGGCGAAGCAGGTCGACGATGCCTGGGTGGTCGACGTGAGCTTTCTGCTCGAGTGAGCGTCCCGCTCCCCTACTGTCCGTTGTCGAGTCCGACCCGGTTCCGCCGACGACGAAGCCCCGGCGATCCGAGGATCACCGTGGCTTTCTGTCGGGCTGACACCGAAGGGACACCTGACGCTCACGTTCGAGCAGGCGCTCGGCATCGCCGAGGCGCGCTACGGCGAGCTGTTCGCCTCTGTGGTCTGGGTCGCAGACGATGAGCGGCGCGGGCTCGTAGATGTCGGTGCCCCTGAATCGCGACTGAGCGTGCGATGGGCGCGGATATGACGTGGCCGCATCCCGAACATTTTGACCGCGTGCAGCGGACGCGGGGTTGTCGCGCCCAGAGCGTCGTCGTCGATACGCTCGGCAGGTGATAACGACGATGTGGGCGGCCGCGGCCACGGTCTCCCCGAGCCCCACCGATTCCGCCGCAGATGGCGGGGCACCCTTCACACTCGGCGACGGGATCGTCACGGCCATCATTTCGGCTGCAGTCGCGATCATCATCGCCGTCCTCACGCCTGCGCTTCAGTCACGTCAGCAACGCCGGGACGCGGTGCATGCGAAGTTTGACGCGGCGACGGCGGCATTACTCATCGTGCAGGCCAAGCGTCACGTGCCGAACGGTCTGCCCGAAAGCGGGTTGTCCTACCCCGGGAATGGGGATCAGCGCTCCGACTACAACCGCACCACCGTAGAGCGAGGCGTTACGGACTTCCTTGAGGCCACGGGAAGCGCCAAAGCCGCGCTCGCTGAGATCGCGCAGTACGTCCCCCAGGCGCGACACTGGGTGACCCTCACGTGGGAGATCACGGAGGACGACGAGCAAGCCATGCGCGACACGATCGAGCAAGCGCGCCCAGCAGCCGTCAAGACCGAACGGTTCCTCCGCACCCGCGGCACCGTGAAGTAACTGTCACCGCCGCATGTAGGGTGCGCCTCATGGAATGGACCGCAACCGTTGTCACCGTCGTCGCAGCGCTGATCGCAGGCTGAAAGGCGCAGGAGGCCTGACACTCGTCTTGACGCCCGCGCGTCAGCGAGTGGAAGCGCAGCCGCAGCGTCCCAGCGCATCGCGACCGCGATCGCAGTGCGTCTGGGATGGAACGAGCTGGATATACTCACGCGCATGGGGACTGACGCGTGATCCCGGACATCGACGACGGGACTTGGTATCTCCCGCACGGGCTTCACACGGCAAGCCTCGACGAGATCGAAGAACGCTTTGTCATCGCCGCCCCGTTCCGCGACCGGCGCCGCATCGTCTTCGACGCGTTCCGCCTCTGGCACGAGATCATCACCGGCATCGTCCCCGACGCCCGGTTCTGGGTCGACGGCGGCTTCGTCACTCACAAGCCCTGGGCGGCACCGTCGGACGTCGATGTTACGGTCATGATCAGGCCGGATGATCTCAACAACCTCACCGACGACGAGCAGCAGCGACTCGCCCCGATGTTCACCGCGGCGGGACCGCCGCGACAGCAACCGATGTCGGGTCTGGTCGACGCGTTCATCTGTCTCCGGGGCAACGTCGACAAGACGCTCTATTGGCGGGAGCATTGGTCCACGGTGCTCGACCAGAACCGCGAGAAAGTATCGGGCACCCAGAAGGGCTTCGTGGAGGTGAGGCCATGACGCTAACGGACAAAGCACTCGACGAGTTCCGCGACGCGTGGCTCGCCGCCGAGGGTGATGACTTCGCGAGCCGCCTTCAGCGGCAGTCGCTCGAAGCGCTCGCTGCCGAGAACGTTGCGCTGCACCGCACACTGTTCGAACTGACGAACCGCGCGCAGTCGGAACTCGACCTGCACTTGACTGGCGACACAGTGCACGGCCACGACGCGAACGCAGAGTGGTTCGCCCAGTTGGTGCGGGGCGTGGCCGACGCGACGAAGGAAGTCGCGAAGCACCTGCTCGATCGTCAGCGTCGTGCATCGACGCTACGCATCCTCGCGCTCAGCCCCGGCTCGGTGCGCGTCGTGCTGCGGGCAGCGACGCCCGAAGAGGCAGCGGGACGCACTGCGCAGATGACGCGCACGCCGTCCGTCGACTCGAAGTCTCTCGACACCGTCGCCGTGCTACTCGCGCGCTCCCAGGCCGAGGGCGCGAATGTCACCGATGACGTGCTCTCAGGGCTGGCTGCGAACCTGCCGCAGAAGGCACACGCAGGCCTGAAGAGAGCAGCGAGAGCGATCGACGCCCAAGACTGGGACGTCGAGGGCGAACTGCGGTCACAGCACGGATTCCAGCGCATACACGTCGGCCCAGCGGGTGCGAAGGCCCTGCTGCGGGTCCTCGACGAGCGGCAGGAAAGCACGACCGAGGTCACGCTCGTCGGCGCGATCGACGGTCAGCGAAGGTCGGTCGGCGCGCTGTGGTTCGCCCCTGACGGTGCGGGCGCGATCGAGGCAGCGGTGCCAACCGCCGAACTCATGGAGCAGGTCGTGCAGCATGACGCCGCGAACCAGCGTGTGCAGGCAGTGTTCGACGTCGTCACCATCATCGGCAAGGGAGCGAACCCACGCCGCCGAGACGTCTACACACTGCGCTCAATCGAACCGCTCCCCGACGCTCCCACGTTGCTCTGACCGCCCCAAACCGAGACTTCGACAGCAAGCGGACCGCATAGTCCGCGCACGCGCCGGGCATGACCACGGCCCAAGTTCGCCGAGCCGAGCCGAGCCGCGTCAAGTTCGGGCAGTGGCTCGACGGACGCGCACCAGTTCGAGCCGGAACGAGAACGGCGCGCCGCTGCGGCCCCAGTACAGGACGGGGCCGTTTGAGACGCTTCGGTACGATGTCCGGCGCCGACAGGACGCCGCAAGGTCTGCGCCACATGTACGTCGCTGCTACTCGCGAGCGGCACCAACATCGCGCTCGTGTCGAAGCATCTCCGTTACGCGCAGATCTGCATCACGAGAGCCATCTACACATACCTGATCGGCGACGTTAGTCGACGTGCGACGGATAGCGCTGCCACACTCCTTCGGCTGCCCTCTGGCCCGTATCGACTCCGACCGGGTGCCGACAACGACGAAGCCCCGGCGATCCGAGGATCACCGGGGCTATTCTGTCGGGCTGACAGGATTTGAACCTGCGACCCCTTGACCCCCAGTCAAGTGCGCTACCAAGCTGCGCCACAGCCCGATGCCCACCGAAGCAGGCAACTCGAACAGTCTAGCCGGTCGCGCGCGGTGCCGCGAACCGCGCCCCCGAAGCGCGTTCGTCGCGCGTGTCGGAGGCCCGGTCTACCCTGATCGGCATGACCGAGATCACGACTCGACCGGCCACGATGGCCGAGTGGGACGACGTGCAGGCGGCGCTCTCGGGCGGGGGCGACGGGCGCTCCTGCCAGTGCGCGTGGCCCATGCTCTCGAACGCGGAATGGAACGCCACCACCGTCGAGCAGCGCGGCGAGCTGCTGCGCCACGAGCTGCAGTCAGGGCCCCCTCCCGGTCTCGTCGCGTACGTCGACGGCGAGCCCGCGGGATGGATCCGGATCGGTCCCCACCCTGCTCAGCAGCGCACCATCCGCACCCGCATCGTGAAGACCGGATCCGCGCTCCCCCTCGACGATGAGGGGGTGTGGGCCGTCACCTGCTTCTCCGTGCGCCGCGAACACCGCCGCCTCGGGCTCAACGCAGCCCTGCTCGCGGCGGCCGTCGACTACGCCCGCGCGAGCGGCGCGCGGGTGGTGGAGGGCTACCCCATCGCCACCGACACGACGAAGCCGTCGACCAACGCGCTGTTCGTCGGCGCGGTCTCGACCTTCCTCCGGGCCGGCTTCCGCGAGGTCGCCCGCCCCACACCCAACCGGGTCGTCGTCGCGCTCGACCTCTGACCGCCGGCACTCCATACGATGGACGGATGAGCTCCGGATCCGTTCGCGTCGACGCCTGGCTGTGGGCCATCCGCGTCTACAAGACCCGCTCCGCGGCCACCACGGCCTGCCGCGCCGGCCACGTGCGCGTGAACGGCTCCCCGGCGAAGGCCGCCCAGGTCGTACGACCGGGCGACGAACTGCGCGTGCGCATCAACGGCTTCGACCGCATGCTCACCGTGCGCGAGCCCATCGCCAAGCGCGTCGGCGCGGCCGTGGCCGCGACGGCCTTCGAAGACAAGACGCCTCCCCCGCCGCCGCGCGAGTTCGCCGGCGTCATCGCCGTGCGCGACCGCGGCGCGGGCCGCCCCACCAAGCGCGAACGTCGCGAGATCGACCACCTCCGCGGCCGCGACTGACGCGCACCGCGCAACCGCGCCGCTCGGCAGACCGGCAACCCCGCCGGCCCGAAAACGCCCCGTCAGCCCAGGAGCTCGAGCAGCCACCCGGAGCCGCGCACGGTGGCGCCGGCGTCCTCCGCCCGGGCGCGCAGCCCGCGATCGCTCGTGACCGCCGTCACCACGAAGCCGTCCTCGACGAGCTCGGCCACCTCGCCGGCGAGCGCATCGTCGCCCGATCCGGAAGCGCGCACGATCCGCACCCCGTCGACCTCGGGCACCACGCCCGCGGCACCCTCGACGACCACGATCTCCGGGAACCAGTGCGTCGCCCCGAGCCCGAGCGCCGCCGCCGGCACCCCGTCGCCCGACAGCCGAGACACGCGCTCCAGCAGCCGCGACGTCGCCCCGGCGCGATCCTTCCACCAGCCGTCCGGCACGGATCCGACCACGTTCGCGGCGTCCACCACGATCACCGGCCGCACGTGCAGCAGCTCCTGCAGGCGAGGCCACGCGGCCCCGAACCCGGGATGCAGGGGCCGGTCATCGACGGCGTGCTCGGCCGTCCACTCGACCGCCACGCTCTCCGGATCGGTCACCGCGCCGGCGAAGTGCGTCACGACATCCGCGATCACGGTCGTGTACTGCCAGATCTCGAGATCCAGCACCGAGGTGAACCGCGGGCGCACCGCGGTGAGCGGAACACCAGCCTCCTCCGAGGCCTCGCGCAGCGCGCCGTCGAGGGCGCGCTCGCCCTCGTGCAGCGCTCCCCCGGGCAGGGCCCAGGTTCCGCCGAAGTGGCTCCAGCCCACGCGATGCTGCAGCAGCACACCGCGCTCGGCGTCGAACGCCAGCAGCCCCGCGGCGCCGAAGCGGCCCCAGTAGCGCTCGCCCGTCTCCGAGACGACCCAGGCATCCCCCGGATCGCGCGGGCCGATGAACCGGGGAGGCTCTCCGGCGCGGGCAGGTTCGATCGTCACCCTCCCAGCCTGACACAGCACCCCCGCATGCGTCCGGCCCCGCGTCATCGAGTGACGCGGGGCTGGATACGGGGCGCTGGAGCTTACGACTTCTGGCGACGCTCGCGCACGCGCATGTTGATGACGATCGGCGTGCCCTCGAAGCCCCACAGCTCGCGCAGGCGGCGCTGCACGAAGCGGCGGTAGCCCGGGTCGAGGAATCCGGTCGTGAACAGCACGAAGGTCGGCGGACGCGTGCCCGCCTGCGTGCCGAACAGGATGCGGGGCTGCTTGCCGCCGCGCAGCGGGTGCGGGTGCTCGGCGACGAGCTCCGACAGGAACGCGTTGAACTTGCCGGTCGGGATGCGCTGATCCCACGACTCGAGCGCGGTCTCGAGAGCCGGCACCAGCTTCTCCAGGTGGCGGCCCGTCTTCGCGGAGATGTTGATGCGCGGTGCCCAGGCGACGTGCGCCAGGTCCTGCTCGATCTCGCGCTCGAGCATCCGACGGCGGTCACCGCCCTTGCGGTCGTCCTCGAGCAGCTCGTCCCACTTGTTGAAGGCGAGCACGAGGGCACGGCCCGATTCGAGCACGAGGTCGATGATCCGGATGTCCTGCTCGCTGATCGGCTGGCTCACATCGAGCACGACGATCGCGACCTCCGCCTTCTCGAGCGCGGCGGAGGTGCGCAGCGACGCGTAGAAGTCGGCGCCCTGCTGCATGTGCACACGACGGCGGATGCCGGCGGTGTCCACGAGGGTCCACATCTTGCCGCCGAGCTCGACGACCTCGTCCACCGGGTCGCGGGTGGTGCCCGCGAGCTCGTTGACGACCACGCGCTCCTCGCCCGCGGCCTTGTTCAGCAGCGACGACTTGCCCACGTTCGGGCGGCCGATGATCGCCACGCGGCGCGGACCGCCGATCTCGTGCTTGGCGACGGCCGACACCTCGGGAAGCTTCGCGAGGATCGCATCCAGCAGGTCGGCCACACCGCGGCCGTGGATGGCCGAGATGGGGTGCGGCTCGCCGAGGCCGAGATTCCACAGGGCGTAGGCCTCGGGCTCGTGGCGGGCATCGTCGATCTTGTTGGCCACGAGGAAGACCGGCTTGTCGGTCTTGCGCAGCAGCTTCACAACGTGCTCGTCGGTCGCGGTCGCACCGACCATCGCATCGACGACGAAGATGATCGCGTCGGCCAGGTCGATGGCGACCTCGCTCTGCAGGGCGACAGACTTGTCGATGCCCTTGGCGTCGGGCTCCCAGCCGCCGGTGTCGACCAGCGAGAAGCGGCGGTCGTTCCACTCGGCCTTGTAGGTGACGCGGTCGCGGGTGACACCCGGGGTGTCCTCGACGACGGCCTCGCGGCGCCCGAGGATGCGGTTCACCAGCGCCGACTTGCCGACGTTCGGGCGACCGACGATCGCCACCACCGGCAGCGCCGGCAGGTACTCGATGCCGTCCTCGCCACGCTGGATGCCGGCGAGCAGCGCCGCATCCTCCGCGTCGAGGTCGTAGTCCTCGAGTCCCTGGCGCAGGGTGGCGGCGCGGCGCTCGGCGAGCTCCTCGTCCACCTCCGCCAGGCGCTCGGCGAGGCGGTCGGGCTTGCCCTCGTACTCGTCTTCAACGGCCATTGTGGGCCTCCAGCTTTCGGTCGATGACCGCGATGACGGCCTCGATGGTCTGTTCGAAATCCAACTCGGTCGAGTCGACGACGTCCACTCCCGGATCCGCCTCCGCGAGATCCAGCACGTGGCTGTCCGAGGCGTCGCGGGCGAGGATCGCCTGCTTCACCTCCTCGGTGTCGGCGCCGAGCTCGATGCCGCGGCGCTGCGCGCGCACCTCCGGCGAGGCCGTCATCAGGATGCGCACGGGCGCGTCCGGTGCGACGACCGACGTGATGTCGCGCCCCTCGATGACGACGCCACCCAGGCCCGACTCCCCCGCAAGGCGGCGGTAGATGGCGTTCAGCCACGCGCGCACCTCGGCGACCTGCACGAAGGCCGCGATCCCCGCGGTCACCTCGGGGGTGCGGATCACCGCGGTCACATCCGTGCCGCCGACGGTGACGGTGCGGTCGTCGGGATCGAGCCCGAGGCTGAGATTGAACGCGGCGAGCGCGTGGATCACCGCATCGGCGTCGGTGCCGTCGACGCCCGACTGCGCAAGGTGCCACGACAGCGCGCGGTAGCCGGCGCCGGTGTCGAGGAAGCCGTAGCCGCGGCGACGCGCGACCTCCTTCGAGACGCTCGACTTGCCGGATCCGGCGGGGCCGTCGATCGCGATGATGGGGGTGAGTTCAGTCATGGCCGATTCCCTTCATGAGACGGCGCTCGCGATCCGCCAGCCGCGCTGCTCGAGCCCGTCGACGGCCGCCCGCAGGGCACCCGGTACGACGCTGATCTCGGCGAGGCCGAACTGCGCCCCCGGCGAGTGCTCGAGGCGCAGGTCCTCGATGTTGATGTCCAGCTCGCCCAGCTCGCCGAACAGGCGACCCAGCTGGCCGGCGGTGTCGTCGATCATCACGACGAAGGTCTCGAAGCGCCGGTTCTGGCCGTGCTTGCCGGGCAGTCGCTCGACGCCCTCGTTGCCGCGCCGGATCGCATCGGCGATCTCGCGGCGCGAGCCCGCGGCATCCGGATCCCTGAGGGCCGCGGCGAGCGCGGACAGGTCGGCGGCGAGCGCATCGAGCACGGCGACGACGGGGCGGGAGTTCGCACCGAGGATCTGCACCCACAGCTCGGGCGCGGAGTGCGCGATGCGCGTGGTGTCGCGCACCCCTTGGCCTGCGAGCCGCAGCGAGTCCTCGGCGGCCTCGGTGAAGCGCGCCGCGAGCAGGCTCGCGACCACCTGGGGCACATGCGAGACGAGTGCGACCGAGCGGTCGTGCTCCTCGGGCGTCATCTCGATCGGCATCGCCCCGACGTCGAGCGCGAGCGCCTCGACGAGCGCGAGGTCGGCCGCGGGTGTCTCCTCGTCGCGGCAGACCACCCAGGGGCGCCCCGTGAAGATGTCGGCCCGCGCGGAGATGGCCCCGCCGCGTTCGCGCCCGGCCATGGGGTGCGAGCCGATGTAGTGAGTGAGGTCGACGCCTCGCTGCCGCAGCACCTGGAGCGGCTCGAGCTTGACCGAGGCCACGTCGGTGACGACGACGCCCGGGAAGCGCTCGAGCTCGCGCTGGACGATGTCGGCCGTGACGTCCGGCGGCACGGCGACGACGATGAGCGCGGGGGCATCGCCGGGGGCCTCGGCACGTCCGGCGCCGTAGTCGATGGCGAGGCGCAGCTGGGTGGGCGACGTGTCGCTGAGGATCACGTCGACGCCCAGGGCGGTGAGGGCGTGGCCGATCGAGGCGCCGAGCAGGCCGGCGCCGACGATCCGGACGGGTCCGGTCGTCCGGGCGGCACGCGCAGCGGTGTCGGTCACGAGTTCTCCTGACCCTCCGTGGATGCGGGAACCTCGCCCGACGGATCGACAGCGCCGTCCGCGCCGGATCCCTGGCGCGAGAGAGTCAGCAGCGCGCCTCTCTCCACCTTAGTCAGTTCGCGTGCCCGACCCACTGGGAGGGTTCCCAGGTGCAGGGGGCCGAACTGCCGGCGCACGAGCTCGATGACGGGGTGACCGACCTCGGCCATCATGCGCCGCACGATGCGGTTGCGTCCCGAGTGCAGCGTGAGCTCGACGAGGCTCGTGCCCTGCGAGCTGTCGAGCAGCCGGGCCTTGTCCGCCTGGATCGGGCCGTCTTCGAGCTCGACGCCGCGGATCAGCCGCTGGATCGTCGCGGGCGTCACGGTCCCCTCGACCTTGGCGATGTACACCTTGGTCACCCCGAACGACGGGTGCGCGAGCACCTGCGCCAGCCCGCCGTCGTTGGTCAGCACGAGCAGCCCGGAGGTGTCGTAGTCGAGGCGCCCGACGTTGAAGAGGCGCTCCTCCCAGTCGCGCGTGAACTCGCGCAGGTCGCGGCGTCCGCGATCGTCCTTCATCGAGCTGATCACGCCCGTGGGCTTGTTGAGCATCACGTAGCGCTTGCCGGCATCGAGCTGGATGGCCGTGCCGTCCACGTCGACCAGGTCGTTCTCCGGATCGATGCGGCGCCCGAGCTCGGTCACCACCTTCCCGTTCACGCGCACGCGTCCGGCGACGATCAGGTCCTCGGACACCCGCCGGGACGCCACGCCCGCATTCGCGAGCACCTTCTGCAGACGCACGCCTTCCGGCGCATCGAAATCACTCATGCCATCACCTCATCGAAACCATCGGATCCATCGTCCAGCAGCGGCGAGATCGGCGGCAGCTCGTCGATCGAGTTGATGCCGAGCTGCTGCAGGAGCAGATCCGTTGTGCCATACAGGATCGC
This sequence comes from Microbacterium stercoris, assembly GCF_017592545.1. Taxonomy (GTDB): domain Bacteria; phylum Actinomycetota; class Actinomycetes; order Actinomycetales; family Microbacteriaceae; genus Microbacterium; species Microbacterium stercoris. Next base: position 12,797 of record NZ_JAGFOA010000006.1, on the reverse strand, counting down.
GCCCGTCTCGGGATGGACGGACACCTCCGTCACCAGTCCGCGCGCCAGCAGCGTGCGCACGACCGAGTCCACATTGACGGCGCGGATCGACGCGACCTGCGAGCGCGTCACCGGCTGCTTGTAGGCGATCACGGCGAGCGTCTCGAGCGCCGCCTGCGACAGCCGCGCGGGCGCCTGCCCGCCCACGTATGCCGCCACCATGTCGTCGTAGTCGGCGCGCACGTAGAACCGCCAACCACCGCCCACCTCGCGCAGTTCGAAGCCGCGTTCGGGGGTGCCGTCGACACCGTCGTAGTCGGCCACGAGAGCGGCGAGTGCCGCGCGCACCTCGCGCACCGGCGCGCCCACGGCGGTCGCGAGCGCGACCACTCCGAGCGGCTCGTCGGCGATCATCAGGATCGCCTCGAGCCGCTGGGCGACGCCGCCCGGGAGCGCGGCAGGCTCTGTCTCATCGGTCATAGCGATCCCGCCCCGCTGTGCTCCGCGACCCGCCCGCGAGCGCGGCAGGTTCTGTCTCATCGGTCATAGTCGGCCCCCAGGGTCGCCAGCATGTCGTCGGACCAGTGCTCCGCAGTCCAGGTGAGCGTCAGCTCGCCGAGCGGCTCGAGCTGCTCGAACGAGATCGCCGCGTGCCGGTACAGCTCGAGCACCGAGATGAAGCGCGCCACGATCACCCCGGCCTGATCGACACCGGCGATCAGTTCGCGGAAGGTGAGCTTGGCCGATCCGCGCAGCAGCGTGACGACCACTGCCGCCTGCTCGCGGATCGACACCAGCGGCGCGTGCAGGTGATCCAGGCCCACGACCGGGATCTCGCGCGGCGCGAAGGCGAGCATCGCGGTCGCCGCGAAGTCCGCGAGGCTCAGGGTCCAGACGAGCTCGGGCGTCTGAGCCCGGTGCTTCGCCTCGAGCGGCACGCTGCGCGTGTGGCGGCGTCCCTCCCCCTGCAGGCGGTCGGTGAACCAGCCCGACGCGACCTCCTTGAACGCGCGGTACTGCAGCAGCCGGGCAAACAGCAGGTCGCGTGCCTCGAGCAGCGCGACCGCCTCGGCGTCCACGAGCTCCCCCTGCGGCAGCAGGCCGGCGACCTTCATGTCGAGAAGCGTGGCCGCCACCACGAGGAACTGCGAGGCCTGATCGAGCTCCTCGCCCGTGGTGATGTCGCGCAGGTAGGCGATGAACTCGTCGGTCACCTTCGACAGCGACACCTCGGTGATGTCGAGCTCACGCTGCGAGATCAGGTGCAGCAGAAGGTCGAAGGGGCCATCGAAGTTGGACAGCGAAACCCGGAAGCCCGTGACCGCGGCGGGTGCGGACTCCTCCGGTGTGGCGGCGTGGGGCGCCGCGTCAGGCGACAGCGCCACGCGAGACCAGCTCCCGCGCCAGGCGCAGGTAGGCCTGCGCGGCGGGGTGCTCGGGCGCGAACTCCGTGATGGGCACGCCCGACACCGAGGCGTCGGGGAACTTCACCGTGCGGCCGATGACCGTCTCGAGCACGTCGTCGCCGAAGGCGTCGACGATGCGCTCCAGCACCTCGCGCGAGTGCAGCGTGCGCGGGTCGTACATCGTCGCGAGCAGACCGTCGAGCTCGATGGACGGGTTCAGGCGGTCGCGCACCTTGCCGATCGTCTCGATCAGCAGCGCCACACCGCGCAGGGCGAAGAACTCGCACTCCATCGGGATGAGCACGCCGTGCGCGGCGGTCAGGGCGTTGATCGTCAGGAGGCCGAGCGACGGCTGGCAGTCGATCAGGATCACGTCGTAGTCGGCCGCGACCTTGCGCAGCACCAGCGACAGGATCTGCTCGCGCGCGACCTCGTTGACCAGGTGCACCTCTGCGGCCGACAGGTCGATGTTCGCGGGGATGACGTCGAGACCCGGAGTGGTCGTCGGCACGATCGCCTCGTGGGGGTCGCGCTTCGTGTCGAGCAGCAGGTCGTAGATCGTGGGTGCGCCCTGCGCATTCGCGTACGCCTGCACGCCGAGACCGACGGTCAGCGCGCCCTGGGGGTCGAAGTCGACCGCCAGCACCTTGCGCCCGTAGGACGCGAGCGCCGCGGCGAGGCTGATCGTGGTCGTCGTCTTGCCGACGCCGCCCTTCTGGTTGCACAGCGCGATGATGCGCGCAGGACCGTGCCCGTCCAGCTTCTCCGGGGTCGGGAAGCCGTGATACGGACGTCCGGTCTCGCCGAGGATGACGCCATCCTTGTCCTTGGCCCGGGCCTTCTTGTCCGCCACCGATGCTCCTGCCTTCGTCATGCTCGTCCCATCGTAGCCACGGGGCGCGGATCTGCCGGGAGACCGGCCCGGCGATCCCTCACCTTCCCGCGCTCCCCGCTCGCTCCCCCGCTCGTCGAGCGAGCCTGCCCTCACCCGCTCGTCGAGCGAGCCTGTCCCCACCCGCTCGTCGAGCGAGCCTGCGAGTCGAGACGCCCCAACCCGCGGATCGCACTCACCTCGCCCGCGGATGCGAGGTGACGTACACGTCGCGCAGCGCGTCGACCGTCACGTGGGTGTAGATCTGCGTGGTCGCCACCGACGAGTGGCCGAGCAGCTCCTGCACCACGCGCACGTCGGCGCCGCCCTGCAGCAGATGGGTGGCGAAGGAGTGCCGCAGCGTGTGCGGCGAGACGTGCGCGGTCAGCTGCGCCTTCTCGGCCGCGGCTTGCAGCACGAGCCAGGCGCTCTGACGCGACAGCGGGGCTCCGCGCGCGCCGAGGAAGAGCTTCGGGCTCGCCTTGCCGCGCGTGGCCAGCTCCGGCCGCACGCGCGTGAGGTAGGCGTCCAGCGCCGCCCGCGCGAACGAGCCGACGGGCACGATCCGCTCCTTGCCTCCCTTGCCCCGCAGGCGCAGGATCGAGGCGCCCTCCGACGACAGGGTCGAGAGGTCGTCGACATCGAGTGAGATCGCCTCCGACACCCGCGCGCCCGTGGCGTAGAGCAGCTCCAGCAGCGCGCGATCCCGGATCCCGATCGGGTACTCGGGCGAGGGAGCGGCCAGCAGCCGCTCGACCTGCTCGATCGTGAGCGCCTTGGGCAGGCGCTGAGCCTGCTTCGGCGGGCGCAGCCGCTGAGTCGGATCGGCATCGGCCAGACCCTCTCGCGCGAGGAACCGGTGCAGCCCCCGCACCGACGACTGCAGACGCGCGAGCGACGAGGCGGCCGGCGCCGGCTCCGCCGAGGCGCGCTCGGCAGCGAACTCGGCGACGATCGCCGGCGTCACGTCGCTCGAGTCGGCCACGCCGTGCTCCGAGAGCCACTCGACGTATCCCCCGAGATCGCGCCGATACGCCGCGACGGTGTGGTCCGACAGCCCACGCTCGATCGTGATGTGACGCAGGTACGCGTCGACCGCCCGCTCGAGCAGCATCAGCCTTCGGCGCGCTCCCGGCGCAGTCTCTCCGCGGTCACCATGATGCCGAGCATCATGGCGCCGTTCATGAGCCGCCCGCCGGTCACCGCGGCCACCGCCTCGTCGAGCGGCACCCAGAGGCTGCGGATGTCCGCTTCCTCGCCGAAGCGCGCGAACTCCTCCGGCGCATCCGACAGCCCGCGAGCCAGGTAGATGTGGATGATCTCGTCGCTGCCGCCGGGGGTCGGCGCCATCGAAACCAGCTTGTCCCATCGCTCCGCGACCAGATCGACCTCCTCCGCGAGCTCGCGCTTGGCGGTGTCGAGGGGGTCCTCGCCGTCAATGTCGAGCAGCCCGGCCGGGATCTCCCAGTCGCGCGTGCGGATCGGGTGACGGTACTGCTGGATGAGCAGGATCCGATCCCGCTCATCCAGCGCGACGATCGCGACCGCCCCGGTGTGATCCACGTAGTGGCGAATCAGCTCCGAGCCGTTGTAGACCAGCCGGTCTTCGCGGACATCCCAGACGTGGCCGTGGTAGGCGAGGTGCGATTCGCGCACCTCGACGTCAAACGGCTCATCGTGGAGATCGAGATCGCCGAACTCGCCATGTGTCGCCATGTCAGGCGTTCTCGACCTCGAACAGCTCGCTCGAGCGGTGGCGCGCGACCGCAGCGCCGACGAGACCGCGGAACAGCGGGTGCGGCTCGGTCGGACGCGAACGCAGCTCGGGGTGGGCCTGCGTGGCGATGTAGTACGGGTGCACCTCGCGCGGCAGCTCGACGAACTCGACGAGGTCGAGGTCGGGGTTGATGCCGGAGAACACCAGACCGGCGTCGGCGATCTGCTGGCGGTAGGCGTTGTTCACCTCGTAGCGGTGACGGTGGCGCTCCTCGACCTCGGTCGCTCCGTACGCCTCGGCGGCGATCGAGCCCTCGGCGAGCTTCGCCGGGTACAGGCCCAGGCGCATGGTGCCACCCAGGTCGCCGCCCTCGAGGATGTCGACCTGCTCGGCCATCGTGGCGATGACGTGGGTGCCCGTCGCCTCGTCGAACTCGCTCGAGGAGGCATCCGCGATGCCGGCCTCGTTGCGGGCGTACTCGATGACCATGCACTGCAGGCCGAGGCACAGGCCCAGCGTCGGGATCCCCTGCTCGCGCGCGAACTTCAGCGCGCCGAGCTTGCCCTCGATGCCGCGGATGCCGAAGCCGCCGGGCACGCAGATGCCGTCCAGATCCGACAGCTGCTGCGCGGCGCCCTCAGGCGTCTCGCACGTGTCGGACGGGATCCACCGGATGTTGACCTTCACGTCGTGCGCGAAACCACCCGCCTTGATCGCCTCCGTCACCGACAGGTAGGCGTCCGGAAGGTCGATGTACTTGCCGACGAGGCCGATCGTGACCTCGAGCTTCGGGTTGTGCACCGCCTGGAGCACCGTGTTCCAGCGGGTCCAGTCGACCTCGTTCGCCTTCTCGGCAAGGCCGAGGCGTCGCACGATGTAGGCGTCGAGGCCCTGGTCGTTGAGCGTCGAGGGGATGTCGTAGATCGACGGCAGGTCGACCGTGTTCACCACAGCCTCGGCGTCGACGTCGCACATCAGCGCGATCTTGGCGCGGTTGGACTCGCTGACGGGCCGGTCGGAGCGCAGCACGAGCACATCGGGCTGGATGCCGACCTGGCGCAGCGCGGCGACGGAGTGCTGCGTGGGCTTGGTCTTCTGCTCGCCGGAGGCTCCCATAAACGGCACCAGCGAGACGTGCACGAAGAACACGTTGTCGCGGCCGAGCTCGTGGCGCAGCTGGCGAGCGGACTCCAGGAAGGGCTGCGACTCGATGTCACCCACGGTGCCGCCGACCTCGGTGATGATCACGTCGGGCTTCGGGTCGGCCTCGGCCTGCAGGCGCATACGGCGCTTGATCTCGTCCGTGATGTGCGGGATGACCTGCACGGTGTCGCCGAGGTACTCGCCGCGACGCTCCTTGGCGATGACCTGCGAGTAGATCTGGCCGGTGGTGACGTTCGCCGCCTGGCTCAGGTTCACCCCGAGGAAGCGCTCGTAGTGGCCGATGTCGAGGTCGGTCTCGGCGCCGTCGTCGGTGACGAAGACCTCACCGTGCTGGAAGGGGTTCATCGTGCCCGGGTCCACGTTCAGATACGGGTCGAGCTTCTGCATCACGACGTGCAGTCCGCGGGCCGTCAGGAGATTTCCGAGGCTGGCGGCGGTGAGTCCCTTGCCGAGCGACGAGACGACACCACCCGTCACGAAGATCTGCTTGGTGGTCGTCTCGGATCCCGCGTCAGGCTTCTGCATCACGGGCTTCGATCCTAACAGTCGTAGCTTCGAGCGAGCCGAGTGGCGCGCCGTTCGTTGCGCCTAGCGTGCCACGGATCCGCGCAGCGCGAGCAGCTCCTGCGCGTGCGTGAGGGCGGCATCGGAGTCGCTGAGCCCCGACAGCAGGCGCGCCATCTCCGCCTCGCGCTCCGCTCCCTCAAGGCGCGTCACGCTCGAGGACGTCACGGATCCGTCGTTCGCCTTCACCACCGAGAGGTGGTTGTTCGCGAAGGCGGCGACCTGGGCGAGGTGCGTGACCGCGATGACCTGCGAGCTCTCGGCGAGGCGGGCGAGGCGCCGGCCCACCTCGATCGCGGCGGCGCCGCCGATGCCGGCGTCGACCTCGTCGAAGACGAAGGTGGGCACCGGATCGGTCCGCGAGATCACGACCTCGATGGCCAGCATCACCCGGCTGAGCTCGCCACCCGACGCGCCCTTCGAGACGCTGCGCGGCTCGGCCCCGGGGTGTGGGGCGAGCAGCAGGGAGACCTCGTCGTGGCCATGCGAGGCCTCGGCTCCGGGAGCGACCTGGACGATCAGTCGGGCGTCGGGCATGGCCAGGGCGTGCAGCTCCTCGGTGACCGCCTCCGACAGCTCGACGGCGGCGGCGGTGCGGGCCGCCGTGAGCGCCTCCGCACGGGCGTCGACGGCCTCTCGCGCTTCGCTCAGCTGCGCCCCGAGCCGCTCCACCCGGTCACCGTCGTCGTCCAGCTCCGCGAGCCGCGCGGATCCGGTCTCGAGAAGGGCGATGGCCGCGTCGAGCGAGCCGTGCGTGCGCACGAGTGCGTTGAGCACGGCGCGACGCTCCTCCACGGCCGCGAGCTCCGCCGGTCCCGACTCGTCGAGATCGGCGAGGAAGCCCGACAGCTCCACCGCGATGTCCGCGACGCGGTATCCGAGGTCGGCGAGCTGCTCGGCGAGCGAGGCCAGCGCCGGATCGGCCGCCCGCTCGAGCGAGCGACGTGCGTCCGAGAGCAGGGAGGAGACATCTGCGTCGCCCTCCTCGCTGGACAGCGCCTCGCGTGCCTGGGCGGCGGCCGCCCGCAGCTCCTCCGAGTTGGCGAGACGCTCGGCGCGCTCGGTGAGAGCGACATCCTCACCTGCCTGCGGCTCGGCCTGCTCGATCTCCGTGAGCTTCTCCCGCAGGGCCGCTGCCTCAGCGATGCGGGCCTCGCGATCGGTCACGAGCGAGGTCAGCTCGCGATCGAGGGACTTCCACGCCTCGTACGCCGAGCGATAGGCGGCCAGCGCTTCGCGCACAGGCTCGCCGGCGAAGCGATCGAGCGCCTCGCGCTGCGCCGCGGACGACTTCAGCCGCAGCTGGTCGGACTGGCCGTGCACCACCACGAGCTCGTCGGCGAGGTCAGCCAGCACGCCCGCGGGTGCCGCGCGGCCACCCACGCTCGCGCGGCTGCGCCCCTCGGCGGCCAGCGTGCGCGACAGATAGAGCTCGGCGCGGCCGTCGCCGATCGGCTCGAGATCGCCGCCCGCCTCGCGGACGCGCTCGGCGACGGCGCCCTCCTCGCCCACGAGCCAGACGCCTTCGACCGAAGCCTGGGTGGCCCCGGCGCGCACGGCGCCGGGATCGGCACGACGCCCGAGCAGCAGGCCGAGGCCCGTGACGACCATCGTCTTGCCGGCACCGGTCTCGCCCGTGATGGCGGTGAAGCCCGGTCCCATGGGAAGGGTGGCCTCGCTGATCACTCCGAGGTCGCGCAGACGCATCTCTTCGATCAAGTCATCACTCCATGGCCTCGGGCGGGACGACGTCGATGACGCCCGTCGGGTCGATCGTCGCGGGCCCGCGCCATCCGGCGACGGGCAGCTGGAACTTGCGCACCAGACGGTCGGTGAAGGCCGCCGGATGCAGGCGCGCGAGGCGCACGGGCTGCGGCGAGCGTCGCACGGTCACCCGGGCACCCGGAGGCAGAGGGTGCGAACGCCGGCCGTCGCACCAGAGCACCGCCGAGGCGCCGGCGCCGCCCTCGAGCACCTCGACGGCGACCACGTGCTCGGGACCGACCACCACGGGCCGCGCGAACAGCGCATGCGCCGACAGCGGCACAACCGCGATCGCCTGCACGGTCGGCCAGATCACCGGCCCGCCGGCAGAGAAGTTGTACGCGGTGGATCCGGTCGGCGTCGCGATGACGACACCGTCGGCCCCGAACGTGGAGAGCGGGCGGCGATCGATCTCGATGACCACCTCGATCATCCGCTCACGGCTGTCCTTCTCGACGGTCGCCTCGTTCAGCGCCCAGGTCGTGTACACCACTCGGTCGGCGCGGTCCTTGACGCGCACCTCGAGAGCGAGTCGCTCTTCGACCGCGTAGTCTCCCTCGACCGCACGCTGCACGGCGGAGTCCATCGCATCGCGCTCGATCTCGGCCAGGAAGCCCACGTGGCCCATGTTGATGCCGAGCACCGGCGCGGGGCACTCTCGCACGAGCTCGGCCGCGCGCAGGATCGTACCGTCACCGCCCAGCGAGATCGCGAGGTCGATGTCGGTGAGGGCGACATCCGTGCCGAGCACCGCGACGTCCGACAGCACGGGAGCGATCGCCGACAGCGCCGCCCGATCCTCATGCGAGAGCACCGGAACAGCGCCCGCTGCGCGCAGCAGACTCGCCACGCGCACGGCCGCATCGACGGTGTCCTCGCGATGGGCATGGGCGACGACCAGGATCTTGCGCTCGCTCATGTGCCTCCGTCGCAGGGGGTCGGGAGCTGCGTCATTCGCACGCCCGTTCGATTTCTCGCTTCCATTCTGTCGGATCCGAGCCCCGACCCGGAGCGATGTGGATGAGCGTCTCCACATTCCCGTGTGTGCCATGGATCGGCGACGGCAGCACACCCAGCGTGCCGAGCCCCAGATCCTTCGCGGTGAAGAGCACCTCGAGCACGGCGTCGGCCCGCAGGCCGGCGTCCGTGACGACTCCGCCGCCGATCTTCGAGCGCCCCACCTCGAACTGCGGCTTGACCAGCAGCACGATGTCGGCATCGGGCGCCGCCACCTCGGCGACCGCGGGCAGCACCTGGGTGAGAGAGATAAACGACAGGTCGCCGGTGATGACGGAGGGTGCGGTGTCGACGCCGCTCGCCTCGGCGAGACTCTCGGCGGTCATGTAGCGCACGTTGTAGCCCTCGACCACGCGCACACCGGCATCGAGCGCGATGAGCGGTGCGAGCTGACCGTGTCCGACGTCGACGGCGAGCACCGGATCTGCTCCCCGCTCGCGCAGCACCTGCGTGAATCCACCGGTGGAGGCGCCCATGTCGAGCGCCGTGCGTCCGTCGACCCGGATGCCGAAGCCGTCGAGAGCCCCGATCAGCTTGTGCGCCCCGCGGCTGACGTAGTGGTCGGCGTCGACCACCGCGATCTCGGTGGACGACTCCACCTTGATCGACGGCTTCGAGGCCACACGCCCCGCCACTGTGACGCGCCCCTCCTCGACCAGGGTCGTCGCATGGCTGCGCGAGCGCGCGAGACCGCGCGCCGCCAGCTCGGCGTCGAGACGCTGGGTCATACGCCCGGCACCGGGGAGGGCGCCTGATCGAGGCGTCGTGACAGCTCGTCGTGCAGGGTCGCGTACGCCGCCGCCCGATCGGCGAGCGGCTGCGTCTCGATGATCCGCACGCGGGTCAGCAAGCCCTCGTCGAGGTGCTGCTCGGTCTCATCACTCACGGCCCCAGCCTACGTCGGAGCGTGGTGAGAGGCGGGTCAGCCTCGCGCCGGACGGAACGGATCTGCGTACAGCTGCTCCGGCACGCGGAAGCCGAAGATCGCACGCCCGGAGTCCCAGATCGCCTTCGCCGCGGCACGGAGCAGGTCGATCGGCTCACCCTCGGCGACGATCTCGACGTCAGCTCCCGAGATGCGAACCGCGGCGTCGCGCACCCACACCGTGTCGCCCTTCACCACAGCGACGGGATAGGGCTCGAAGAGCTGACGCAGGTCCTCGACGATATAGGTCGGCCTGCTGTCGGCGGGGGCCGCGAGCACGTGCTTCGGCCGATCGATTCCCGTGAGCACAAGCACCGACGGCACACCCGCGCGGTTCGCGCCCAGGATGTCCGTGTCGAGACGGTCGCCGATCATCAGCGGCGAGGCGGCGTCGAAGCGCGCGACCGCCGCGTGGAAGATCGGCGCCTCCGGCTTGCCCGCCACGGTCGCAAGGCGTCCGACGGCCGTGTGGACGGCGGAGACGAGCGTGCCGTTGCCCGGCGCGATGCCGCGCGCCTGCGGGATCGTCCAGTCGGTGTTGGTGGCGATCCACGGGATGCCACCCTCCTCCTCGGGGATCTGCAGCGCGAAGGCGGCCTCCGCGAGCTGGGTCCAGTTCACATCGGGGGCGAACCCCTGCACGACAGCGGCGGGCTGGTCGCCGGCGCTCCGGGTCGGCACGAAGCCCGCCTTCTGCAGTTCGTCGACGAGGCCGTCGCCGCCGACGACCAGGATCGTGGATCCGGGCGCCACGCGCTGTGCCAGAAGGGTCATCGCGGCCTGCGGGCTCGTGACGACGTCCTCGGGTTTGGTGTGCAGGCCGAGCTCGGCCAGATGCGCGGCCACCGTCGCGTCCGTGCGCGACGCGTTGTTGGTGATGTATCCCAGGCGGCGGCCCTCGGCCTCCGCACGGTTGAGGCTCTCGACCGCGTGCGGCAGGGCGCCGGGACCCGCATACACCACGCCATCGAGGTCGGCGAGGACCACGTCGACGCCGTCGAGGGGCGTGCGCTCGGGCGCGCGCTTGGAGAACAGCCCCATCAGTCGCGGTTCTCGCTCTCGGCGTCGCGCTTGGCGTCGGCGTCGGTCTCGGAGTCCGCCTCGATCTCGGAGTGGGCGTCGATCTCCGCAAGGATCTCGTCCACCTCGTCCTCGACCGTGAAGGACGTGTCCGCGGAGTCTGCGTCCGGGTGACCCGACTCGTCCGCGATCGCCTGCGCGGGGGTCGCCTCGTCCTGGTTCACCTGCTCGGCTTCCTCGCGGATGTCCTCGCTGTCGGCGCGCTCATCTTCCTCGTGGATGTCCTCGGTGTCGGCGTCGTCGATCTCGATGACGTCGAACTCGTCCTCGTCCACGTTGTGGCCCAGAGCGTCCGCGGCGATCTCCGCGCGGCGGCGCCAATCGGCCGCCTCGTCGGTCAGGCCGAGATCCTCGAGCACCGTGGCACGGGCAGCGAACAGGCCGGGGCTCCACTCGAACGCCGTGTCCGGGTCGAGCTCGGGGATGTCGAGCTCGACGAGCGCCAGCTGCGTCTCACCGAGGTCGAGGCGAGCACCCGACATCGCGATCGCGAGCTCCACACGCACCGCGGTCGGCAGGCTCGCGCGGTCGACCGCACGACCTTCCTCGAGCGCGCGCTCGGGCCGGCCGAGTCCGCGCTCGCTGTCGACGATCACGGCGATGAGGTCATCGCGGCCCGTGATGCGGCGGTACGTGCGCAGCTCGCGCAGGGCGAGCGCGTAGTCGCCCACGGTGTACGCCGTGATGCCCAGCGTCTCTCGCGCGACGGCGACCCGGCCGGCGTGACGCACGGCGGCCTGAGCGTGCTCGTGTGCCAGTGCCGGATCCTCGTCGAGCGTCCGCGCCGCCATCGCGAGGTGGCGGGCGACGCGCTCGGCGTTCTCCTTGCTGAGCGTCTTCAGCTCATTGCGTGCCTGCGAGGGCAGGTCGCGCGCCTCGATCTCGTCCGGGATGAACGGATCGCGCACGCGATCCTGCTCCGGCGGACGCGAGTTCGAGCGGTCGCTCCCGTCGAAGCGGCGATCGTCGCGGCTGCCACCGAAACGACGGTCTCCATCACGCTGCGGGCGGTCACCGTACGGACGACGCTCACCATCCCGCTGCGGGCGGTCACCGTAGGAGCGGCGCTCGCCATCACGCTGCGGGCGATCACCGTAGGGACGGCGCTCGCCATCACGCTGGGGGCGGTTGTCGCGGTCGCCGTAAGAGCGACGCTCACCGTCATGCTGGGGGCGGTCGCCATACGGGCGGCGCTCGCCGTCACGCTGGGGGCGGCTGTCGCGGTCGCCGAACGAGCGACGCTCACCATCGCGCTGGGGGCGGTCGCCGTAGGGACGGCGCTCGCCGTCACGCTGCGGGCGGTCACCGTAGGGACGGCGCTCACCATCACGCTGCGAGCGGTCACCGTACGGACGGCGCTCGCCATCACGCTGCGGGCGATCACCGTAGGAGCGACGCTCGCCATCGCGCTGCGGACGGTCACCATACGAGCGGCGCTCGCCATCGCGCTGCGGACGGTCGCCATACGGACGACGCTCGCCATCGCGCTGCGGACGGTCGCCATACGAGCGGCGCTCACCATCACGCTGCGGGCGGTTGTCGCGGTCGCCATACGGACGACGCTCACCATCACGCTGCGGACGATCACCATACGGGCGGCGCTCGCCATCACGCTGGGGGCGGTCGCCATGCGGGCGGCGCTCCCCGTCACGCTGCGGGCGGTCACCGAAGGGACGGCGCTCGCCGTCACGCTGCGGACGGCTGTCGCGGTCGCCGAACGAGCGACGCTCACCATCACGCGGCGGCCGGTCACCGTAGGGACGACGCTCACCATCACGCTGCGGGCGATCACCATACGAGCGGCGCTCACCGTCACGCTGCGGGCGGTCACCATACGGACGACGCTCACCATCGCGTTGCGGGCGGTCACCATACGGACGACGCTCGCCATCGCGCTGCGGGCGATCACCGTAGGGACGACGCTCACCATCGCGCTGCGGGCGGTTGTCGCGGTCGCCGAACGAGCGACGTTCGCCGTCACGCTGCGGGCGGTCACCGTACGGACGGCGCTCACCGTCGCGGCGGCCGTCTCCGCTGCGATCTCCTCGAGGAGCGCCACGGTTCTCGCCGCGGTCGCCCCGTCCCTGGTCAGGTCGGTCGCCGTCGTTCGCAGCCATGTCCACTCCTCTATGATCCCTGCATAAACGCAGAAAGGCCACCCAACCTTGGGTGGCCTTTCTGACTAAAAGAAGTCCGGCGGTGTCCTACTCTCCCACAGGGTCCCCCCTGCAGTACCATCGGCGCTGAGAGGCTTAGCTTCCGGGTTCGGAATGTGACCGGGCGTTTCCCTCTCGCTATGACCGCCGAAAC
>NZ_JAGFOA010000005.1 GCF_017592545.1 Microbacterium stercoris | reverse complement strand
CTGAAGGCCATCGGCGGCTGACGCGCCGAGCCCGAGGGGCGCGCGGATCCGGTTATCCACACCGGACCGCGCGCCCCTCTTCTTTGCGTGCACGCTGGAGTCATGCCCCTTGTGCACTTCCCGCATGAGCTCTTCTCCCCCGCCGAGCTCTCTGCCGCGCGCCTCGACGGCGAGCTGACGCTCGTGGGCGAGGCCTATGCCTCCACCGCCGGCCTCGAGACGTCGGAGATCCGCGCGGCGAGCATGCGTCTCATCCTCGGCGAACGACTCGCCGCGATCGGGATGAGTGCGGCGTGGGTGCACGGCGCCGTCGGTCTTCCGCCTGCCGTCCACCACGTGCAGCGCGGCCGTGCGGGAGTCGCGCGTCCCGTCCGACACGACGTGCGTTTCCGAGACACCCCGCTCGCCGATGAGGACACGGTGGTGATCGGCGGTGTGCGCGTGGCGTCGCCAGCGCGGACGCTCGTGGAGCTCGCGAGGGAGGCCTCCGATCCGGAGATCGCGACGGTGGCGGCGCGCCTGGCGACTTCCGGTCTGATCGATGATGCGCTGCGCTGGCTGCGCGCGCACCGGCGGTTCCCGGGCCGCCAGCCCGCCATGGCCTATCTCGCCGGCTTGCGGTCAGCGGCGCGCGCGCCGGGTCAGGACGAGGTCACACGATAGACGTCGTAGACCCCGTCGATGCGGCGCACGGCGTTCAGCACACGATCGAGATGCACGGCGTCGCCCATCTCGAACACGAAACGACTGAGCGCCAGGCGCTCCTTGGTGGTCGAGACCGTGGCGGAGAGGATGTTCACGTGATGCTCGCTGAGCACGCGCGTCACATCGGAGAGCAGACCGGATCGATCCAGCGCCTCGACCTGGATCTGCACCAGGAAGACGCTCTTCGCCGTGGGCGCCCACGACACCTCGATCATGCGCTCCGGATCGTTCTTGAGCTGCGCGACATTGGTGCAGTCGGAGCGATGGACGGACACGCCGCTGCCGCGCGTGATGAAGCCGACGATGGTGTCGCCCGGCACCGGGGTGCAGCACTTCGCGAGCTTCACGAGGATGTCGTCGGCGCCGCGCACGAGCACCCCCGCATCGCCGCTGCGCGGAGCACGCTGGCTCACGGTCGGAGGAAGCTCCACCTGAGCGGTCGTGGGCTCCTCGGTGGCGTGAATGACCGCCGTGACCTTCTCGAGCACGTGCTGCGACGAGATGTGTCCCTCGCCCACCGCGGCGTACAGCGCCGACACGTCCTCGTAGTGCATGAGGTCGGCGACCTCCTGCAGGTTGTCCTTCAGACGCTGGATCGGAAGGTGGTGCCGGCGCATGGCGCGGACAATGGCGTCCTTGCCCTGCTCGATCGCCTCCTCGCGCCGCTCCTTCGTGAACCAGCCGCGGATCTTGTTTCGGGCGCGCGTGCTCTTGACGAAGGTCAGCCAATCCTGACTGGGGCTCGCGTCGGGGTTCTTCGATGTGAAGACCTCGACGACATCGCCCGAGTTCAGACGCGTCTCCAGGGGCACGAGGCGACCATTGACCTTGGCACCCATCGTGCGGTGACCGATCTCCGTGTGCACCGCGTAGGCGAAGTCGACGGGGGTCGCCCCCGAGGGCAGCCCGATGACGCGCCCCTTGGGAGTGAAGACGTACACGTCCTTCGCGCCGATCTCGAAACGCAGCGAGTCGAGGAACTCGCCCGGATCCTTCGTCTCCGACTCCCAGTCGGAGATGCGCGCCAGCCACGCCATGTCGGTGTCGATGGACTTCGGGTCATCGACCGGCTTCCCGCCGGCCATGCGCTCCTTGTACTTCCAGTGCGCCGCGACACCGAACTCCGCCTGCTGGTGCATCTCCTGCGTGCGGATCTGGATCTCGACGGTGCGCCCGCCGGGGCCGATCACGGTCGTGTGCAGCGAGCGGTAGAGATTGAACTTCGGCGTGGCGATGTAGTCCTTGAACCGGCCCGGCAGCGGACGCCAGCGAGCGTGGATCGAACCGAGCACCGCGTAGCAGTCGCGCACGGTGCCGACGATCACGCGGATGCCGATCAGATCGTAGATGTCGTCGAACTCCTTACCGCGGACGATCATCTTCTGGTACACGGAGTACAGCTGCTTCGGGCGACCGGCCACCGAGCCGCGGATGCGCAGTTCGTGGAGGTCGCGATTCACGTCGTCGATGACGGAGTGCACGTACTGCTCACGCTGGGGCGTGCGCTGCTTCACGAGGCTGTCGATCTCGTTGTAGATCTTCGGATGCAGCACGGCGAACGACAGATCCTCGAGCTCGGACTTGATCGCCTGGATACCGAGGCGGTGCGCGAGCGGCGCGTAGATCTCGAGGGTCTCGGTCGCCTTCTTCGCCGCCTTCTCGCTCGGCACGAAGCCCCACGTACGGGCGTTGTGCAGGCGGTCGGCGAGCTTGATGACGAGGACACGGACGTCCTTCGACATCGCGACGATCATCTTGCGGACCGTCTCGGCCTGCGCACTCTCGCCGTACTTGACCTTGTCGAGCTTCGTGACGCCGTCCACGAGCAGCGCTACCTCATCGCCGAACTCGGCACGCAGCTCGTCGAGCGGATAGCCGGTGTCCTCGACCGTGTCGTGCAGCAGCGCCGCCGCGATGGCGCGAGGGCCGAGGCCGAGATCCGCGAGGATCTGCGCCACGGCCAGCGGGTGCGTGATGTACGGCTCGCCGCTCTGGCGCTTCTGACCGCGGTGCTTTTCATCGGCGACCGCGTAGGCCTTCTCGATGATGGCCATGTCGCCGCGCGGGTGATTGGCGCGCACCGTGTTGATCAGGCGCGTGAGGTCGGCGTGGCGGGAGGCGCGCGAGAAGATGCGAGGCACCAGCCGGCGAAGGCTGGGTGCCTGGGACGTCACCGAATCGGCCATGTCCTGACCCCTCCCACGATCTCGCCCCCGTGAGGAGGGCAATGCGATTCTACGCCGCGGCGCGGGACCCCCAGGTCAGCGGCCGCCGCGCCGCGACTGCTCATCAGGTAGCCGTTCAGGCGGCTGCACGCGCGGAGAGCACACGCTCGTCCGCCAGCCGGATGGCCGGCTCGTTCTCGCGGAAGAGCGAGTAGAGCGGTGCCGCCACGAACAGCGTGGAATACGTCGCCACGATGATGCCGACGAAGATCGACAGCGAGATGTCCGACAGCGTCTCGGCGCCCAGCACGAAGGATCCGATGAAGAGGATCGCCGCGACCGGAAGGGCGGCCACGATCGACGTGTTGATGGAGCGCACAAGCGTCTGGTTCACCGCGAGGTTGACCGACTCGCCGAACGTGCGACTCGTCACCTCGGCATCCTCGGAGGTGTTCTCCCGGATCTTGTCGAACACGACGGTCGTGTCGTAGAGCGAGTAGGCGAGGATCGTGAGGAATCCGATCACCGCCGCCGGCGAGATCTCGAAGCCGCAGAGGGCGTAGATGCCCACCGTCACCACCAGCACGTCCAGCAGGCCGATGATGGCAGCGGCCGACATCTTCCACGTGCGGAAGTAGATCGCGAGGATCAGGAATGTCAGCGCCAGGAAGATCGCAAGACCCCACAGCGACTGGCGCGTGACGTCCTGACCCCAGGTGGGTCCGATGAACGAGGCGGTGATCTCCTCGTCCGCGACGTCGTAGGCCTCGGCCAGCGCCCGCGTGACGTCGTGCGTCTGCGCGTCATCCAGCTGCGACGTCTGAACGCGAATGTCGCGCTCGCTGATGGTCGTCACCTTGGCGGTCGTGCCCGGCACGGCCTCCTCGACGGCCCGCGTCGCAAGCGCCTGGTCGGTCGACGCCGGTGCGGAGACCAGGAACTGCGAGCCTCCGGTGAACTCGATCGAGAACTCGACGCCGCGCAGCAGCGGCGCGATCGCCGAGAGCACCACGAGCACGATCGCGACGATGAACCAGCTGCGACGCCGGCCGACGAACGGGAAGGAGGCCTTGCCCGTGTAGAGGTCGTTGCCGAACTCGGTCATGGAGCGCATCAGGCGTTCTCCTCCTCGGCGCGCGAGGCGCCCTTGTCCGACGCGTTCTGCGCGGCCGCCTCGGCGGCCTTCCGCTCGGCGATGGTCTGTCGGCGCTCGGCCTCGCCACGCGAACGCTGAGCGCGGCCGCCCGAAGCGACGGGCGTGCGGAACGACGAGCGAGCCGTGTACACCGAGCCCAGCGCCTTCGGGTCGAGGCCCGACAGCGGGTGGCCGTTGCCGAAGAACGGAGTGCGCACCAGCAGCTGCATTACGGGGTGGGTGAAGATCACGAAGATCAGCACGTCCAGCACGGTCGTGAGCCCCAGCGTGAACGCGAAGCCCTTCACGGTGGCGTCGGCGAGGATGTACAGCACGACGGCGGCCAGGATGTTGATCGACTTCGAGATGTAGATCGTGCGCTTCGCGCGACTCCAGCCGTCCTCAACGGCGGCGATGATGCCCTTGCCGTCGCGCAGCTCATCTCGGATGCGTTCGAAGTACACGATGAACGAATCCGCAGTGAAGCCGATCGTGACGATCAGGCCCGCGACGCCAGCCAGCGACAGGCGGTAGCCGAGTCGCCAGGACAGCAGGCAGAGCAGGATGTAGGTCAGCACGCCCATCACGACGAGCGACGCGATGATCACGAAGCCGAGCGCTCGGTACGAGATGAGGACGACGTAGAGCGCGACCAGTGCGAGGCCGATGAGACCGGCGATCAGACCGCTCTGCAGCTGCTGCGAGCCGAGCGTGGCCGAGATGGTGTCGGACGAGACGACCTCGAAGCTGAGGGGAAGGGCGCCGAACTTGAGCTGATCGGCGAGCAGCTTCGACGTCTCCTGGTCGATGCCCTGGCCGGAGATCGAGGGACGACCGTCGGTGATGATCGCGTCCATCGACGGGGCCGAGATGATCTTGCCGTCCAGGACGAACGCGAACTGGTTCATCGGCGACTGCGCGCCGTAGAGCCGCTGCGAGATCTCGCCGAACGTCTTCGTGCCCTCCGCGTCGAAGCGGAGGTTGACGCTCCAGGTGCCGCGCTGGGGGTCCATGCCGTTGGTGGCGTCGTCGACCGAGGAGCCGTCCATCTCCACGGGGCCCAGGATGTACTTCGCGCTGTTGTCGACGTCGCACGTGATCAGCGGCTGATCGGCCGGCGCCGACGAGGGGTCATTCGCCTCGTCGTCGCAGTTATAGGCGTTGAACTGCGCCCAGAGCTTGTCGGTCACCCACGCCGGGTCGGAGCCGTTGGAGGGCTCGGCCGTCGGCACGGCGTTCAGCGACTCCTCCGGCGTCGGGTACGGCGTCTCCTCGCCGTCCTCGCCGACGAACGTGTTGGTCGGCGCCGAGGCGTAGATCACCGCTCGGAGCTCGAGCTGCGCGCTGCGCTGGATGCGCTCGCGAGTGGCCTCGTCGGCGTTTCCGGGGATCTGGACGACGATGTTCTTGCCGCCCTGCGTCGAGATCTCCGACTCGCCGACGCCGGAGGCGTCGACGCGCTGCCGGATGATCGCCACGGCCTGAGTCATCTGCTCCGCTGACGGCTCGCCGTTGTCGGTCTGCGCCTCGAGGATGATCTGGGTGCCGCCCTGAAGGTCGAGCGCGAGCTCGGGAACCCAGGTGCCGCCCTTGACGACGTGCACGCCGAGCGCGTTCACGCCGAACAGCACAGCGGTGAGGACCAGCAGGCCGGTCAGAACGCGCCAGGCACGGCGCGCAGGAGTCGATGTCGCCACGGGCGGCTCAGCTTTCTGCTGCGGGAGACGGAGGGACGGAAGGCTCAGGCCTTCTTGTCGTCGCCCTTGTCGTCGCCGAGGTCGATCTCGGGAAGCTTGTACTCGGGGACGCCGTACGCCTCGGGCTTGCCGTCGGCGGCGACGGCGGGAGCCTCCGCAGCCTCCTCGGAGGCCTTGGCGGCCTCGACCTCGGTGACGGGCTCCTCATCGACGTCGTCCGCTTCGGCAGCGTCATCCTCGACCACGGTGTCCGGCGCGATGTCGACGACCTGCGAGTGCAGCTCGATGACGACGCCCGGAGCGATCTCGACCTTGGCCGGCTTCGAGAGGTCGTCCTTGTCGAACTCGACGAGCGTGCCGAACAGACCGCTGCGCGTCATCACGCGGGCGCCGGGCACCATCTGCTGGGCCTTCAGCTCCGCGGCCTCCTTCTGCTTCGCACGCGTGCGGCGGGAGTTGAAGAACATCCAGCCGATGAGCACGACGAAGACGACGAGAAGAAGGAGATTCGGATCCATGGGGCTGTGAGCCTTTCGAGGGCGCGCGCCGGCGTCGGCGCGAAGCGGGGTTTTTCGGCGGATACCGCCAGACCTTCAGTGAGTATAGGTCATCGGAAATCGAGCGCCCCGTCAGCCAGCGGCACGCCGAGGTGGGCGTACGCCTCCGGCGTGGCGACACGTCCACGCGGCGTCCTTGCCATGAATCCGATGCGCACCAGGTAGGGCTCCACAACGCTCTCGACGGTGTCGGGCTCCTCACCCACCGTCACCGCGAGGGTGGACAGGCCGACCGGGCCGCCGCGGAAGCGCTTGACCAGAGCGTCGAGCACGGCGCGGTCGAGCCGATCGAGGCCGATGCCGTCGACGTCGTACAGCTCCAGTGCCGCCCGCACCTCGGCGATGTCGGCGGCGGCACCGCCCGCATGGACGAGCGCGTAGTCACGCACCCGTCGCAGCAGCCGGTTGGCGATGCGGGGTGTGCCACGCGAGCGACGCGCGATCTCCGCTTTCTGCTGATCCCCCAGCGCGACTCCGAGCACCGACGCCGAGCGCCCGACAACGCGTTCGAGCTCCGCGGGCTCGTAGTACTCGAGATGCGCCGTGAATCCGAAGCGATCCCGCAGCGGGTTCGGCAGCATGCCGGATCGCGTCGTGGCTCCCACGAGCGTGAAGGGCGCGAGATCGAGAGGGATACTGGTCGCCCCGGCGCCCTTGCCGACCATGATGTCGATGCGGAAGTCCTCCATCGCGAGATAGAGCATCTCCTCGGCGGAGCGCGCCATCCGATGGATCTCGTCGATGAACAGCACCTCGCCCGGCGTCAGGCTCGATAGGAGCGCCGCGAGATCACCCGCATGCTGAATCGCGGGACCGCTCGACATACGCAGGGGGCGCTCGCTCTCGTGCGCCACGATCATCGCGAGTGTCGTCTTGCCCAGACCAGGAGGGCCCGCGAGCAGGATGTGGTCGGCCGGACGCTGCTGGATGCGCGCCGCGTCGAGCAGCAGCTGCAACTGGCCGCGCACCTTCTGCTGACCGACGAACTCCGCAAGCGACACGGGGCGCAGGGCGCCCTCGATCGCGAGCTCGGCATCATCCACCGGCCGCGGCGTGGTGATCTCGTCCTCAGCCACGCGCTGCCTGCTTCGCGGGGCCGAGCAGCGCGAGCGTCAGACGCAGCAGGGCCTGGACCGACGCGCGGTCGGCGTCGGAAGCCGCCTCCGCGGCCTGTGCGACCGCCTCGCCGGCGACGCGCTCGGGCCAGCCGAGACCGGCCACCGCCTGCACCACACTCGCCGCCACATCGGGCGCCGCCTTCGTGGCGACCGCCGGGGCGGGCGGGGCGAGCTTGCCCTGCAGCTGCAGCACGATGAGCTTGGCCGTCTTGGGTCCGATGCCCGACACCTTGCGGAAGGGCGCGTCGTCCTCTTCGGCGACCGCGGCGGCGATCTGATCGACCGTCAGGCCCGACAGCACGCCGAGCGCCGACTTGGGTCCCACCCCTGAGACCCCAAGAAGCACGATGAACACCTCGAGTTCCTCGCGCTCGAGGAAACCGAACAGCGACAGCGCGTCCTCGCGGACGATGAGATTCGTGTGCAGCGCGAGGGTCTCGCCGGGCCGCGCGGTGCGCGCGACGTCGGGGGGCACCGCCACGGAGAAGCCGACTCCCCCGACCTCGACGACGACGCTGTCAGCTGCGGCATGCAGCACGGTGCCGCGCAGGGAGGAGATCATGCCCACAGCCTACGCGGCGGTTCGCACCTATGTTCGAGCGACACGCTTCGTCCGCGAGCGCTTCTCCGCCTCGGCCCACGCGCGCTGAGCGGGGGTGAGCGAGGTGTCCGCCACGTGCGCCTGGGCGGAGACTCCCCCGCCCCAGGCGTGGCACAGCGCCAACGCGAGTGCGTCCGCGGCGTCGGCGGGCTGAGGGAGAGCATCGAGGCGCAGCACGCGCTGGATCATGGTCTGCACCTGCAGCTTGTCGGCCGCGCCATAGCCGGTGACCGCGGCTTTGACCTCGCTCGGCGTGTGGGTCGCCGCCGGGATCCCACGCTCTGCCGCGAGCATCAGCGCGACGCCGCTGGCCTGCGCCGTGCCGGTGACCGAATGCAGGTTGTGCTGAGCGAACACCCGCTCGACCGCCACGACGTGCGGCTGCGTGAGGTCGAGCACCTCCCGGATCCCACGTGCGATCGTGGCGAGTCGCTCGGCGATCGGCGAGTCCGCCGCCGAGCGCACCACGCCCACATGCACCAGGGTCGCCGTGCGGTTGCGCGCGACATCGACCACCCCGACGCCGCACCGGGTCAGACCGGGGTCGATGCCGAGGACGCGCAGAGTGCTCACTTCGCCAGCGTAGGCGCACCTCACGCGAGCGGGCGGCAGCCCCGCCGGCTCATGCGATCGCCTGGCGCATCCGGGCGGCATCACGCCGGTACATCGCCGCGTGCGCGGTGAAGTCGGCGCGTCCCGTGGCCGCAGCACGGTCCTCCGTGAAGGCGGCCAGCTCCTCCACCCGGTCGGCCGCGGCGGTCCGCACCTCGTCGACCGACCACTCGGCCCCGTACGCCGCGATCAACGCGCGCACCCGCTCTTCCGGCGAGCCGTGGCGATCCGGATCCGCGCCCGTGGCGTCGCCCACCCAGGGGGCGATCCGGTACGCCAGATAGGCGAGGTCGCGGATCCGCGGCCCCGGTGAGGCGAAGTCGAAGTCGATCGCAGCGACGGATCCGTCCGGGGCGAGCACGAGGTTGTACGTCGCGAAGTCGTTGTGGCAGATCACCTCAGCGGGCTCGCTCCGCGGCGCTCGCCACTCGAGCTCGAGGTCGACGAGGGTGACGCTCGCGTCGTGGATCCGCCGCAGCAGGGCGGCGGCATCGCGCATCACCCGCCGATCCCACAGCGCATCCGTGCCGACGAGCACCTCCCCGGGTAGGAAGCTCAGGATCTCGCGCCCGATCGAGTCGAGGCCGAGCACACGAGGCACGCCATCGACGCCCGCGGCCTCACACGCGCGCAGCAGTTCATGCACCGCCGGCGTCCATCGCCCGCTCTCACGACGGACGGTGTCTCCGATCCGGACCACCGGCGTCACGTTGCCGCCCGCAAGCACCTCTTCGTCCTGCACGCGACCACGGTACCGGGAATGCGACGGCGCCCCACCCGGAGACCGGATGGGGCGCCGCGAGGCGTGAGTCGACTTACTCGTCGTCGGCCTCGAGCTCGGCCCGCACCTCGGGCGTCAGGTCGATGTTCGTGAAGACGTTCTGCACGTCATCGCTGTCCTCGAGGGCATCGATCAGCTTGAATACCTTGCGCGCGGTGTCGGCGTCGGCGGGGACCTTCACATTCGCGACGAACTCGGCATCGGCGGACTCGTACTCGATGCCGGCGTCCTTGAGAGCGGAACGCACCGCGACCAGGTCGCTCGCCGGGGTGACGATCTCGAAGCCCTGCGGGTGCGGCTCCACCTCGTCGGCTCCGGCCTCGAGGGCGGCCATCATCACGTCGTCTTCGTCGACGCCCTCGCCCGACACGACGATGACGCCCTTGCGCTCGAAGTTGAACGAGACCGACCCCGGGTCTGCCATGTTGCCGCCGTTGCGGGTGACCGCCGTGCGCACTTCGGCGGCCGCACGGTTCTTGTTGTCGGTCAGACACTCGATGAGCATGGCGACGCCGCCGGGCGCGTAGCACTCGTACATGATCGTCGTGTAATCGACGGCCTCGCCGCCGATGCCGGCGCCGCGCTTGATGGCGCGGTCGATGTTGTCCTTGGGAACCGAGGTCTTCTTCGCCTTGAGAACGGCGTCGAACAGTGTCGGGTTGCCCGCCTCATCCGGACCGCCGATGCGCGCCGCAACCTCGATGTTCTTGATCAGCTTCGCCCACGACTTGGCACGACGGGCGTCGATGACCGCCTTCTTGTGCTTGGTCGTCGCCCACTTGGAATGACCTGACATGACTCTCCCGCTCCGATATCCGTGGTCCCTGCGCGCTTCCGCACGGTCGAGGACCTCGAACCAGTCTAAGAGGATCACCGCGATCCGCGCCGCAGGGCCCGTGGCGCATCGCGGCGCCCGGTTGCGTCGAGGAGACGATCCCTGCGGGAGCACGGCCCCCGGGAGTGGGAGGATCAGAGCATGAAGATCCTCTCGATCCAGTCGGCGGTCGCGTACGGACACGTCGGCAACTCGGCGGCGGTGTTCCCGCTGCAGCGCATCGGCGTCGAGGTGCTGCCCGTGTACACGGTCAACTTCTCGAACCACACGGGCTACGGCGCCTGGCGCGGCCCCCTCATCGCCCCCGACGATGTGCGCGAGGTCCTCACCGGCATCGAGGAGCGGGGCGCGTTCCCGCAGATCGATGCAGTGCTCTCCGGTTATCAGGGCGGCGTCGGCATCGCGGACGTCATCGTCGATGCCGTCGCGCGGGTGAAGGCCGCGAACCCCAACGCGCTGTACGCGTGCGATCCGGTGATGGGCAACGCCAAGTCGGGCTGCTTCGTCGCCCCGGAGATCCCCGTGCTGCTGCGAGACAAGGTCGTGCCGGTGGCGGACATCATCACTCCCAACCAGTTCGAGCTCGGCTACCTGACGGACACCGAGCCCGGCGACCTCCCCTCGACGCTGGCGTCGGTGGACCGCGCGCACGAGATGGGTCCGCGCACGGTGCTCGTCACGAGCGTCGAGCGTCCGGACA
The DNA here is from genome assembly GCF_017592545.1 of Microbacterium stercoris. Classification (GTDB taxonomy): domain Bacteria; phylum Actinomycetota; class Actinomycetes; order Actinomycetales; family Microbacteriaceae; genus Microbacterium; species Microbacterium stercoris. The sequence goes on along the minus strand of NZ_JAGFOA010000005.1, from coordinate 260,256 downwards.
ACGCCGACGGCACGCTCGAGATGCTCGCCGCGGACGACAAAGGCGCCTGGCTCATCGCCACACCCCGTCTGCCCTTCAAGGCCAACGGTTCGGGCGACGTCACCGCCGCGCTGTTCACCGCGCACTACACCGCGACGGGCTCGGCCGCCGAGGCCCTCGCGCGCACGGCGTCGAGCGTCTTCGGTCTGCTCGAGCAGACTCTCGCCTCGGGTGAGCGCGAGCTGCAGCTGGTCGAGTCGCAGCAGCACTACGCACACCCGCGGATGGAGTTCGAGGTGCGCCAGGTTCGCTGACCGGATCCTCCAGAAGGTATGAGAAACGGCGACTCTGAGTGATCAGAGCCGCCGTTTCTCATACCTCTGCGCGTCTATGCCGCCCGCGTCGTGGCGCGGGCGGAGATCCGGTCCAGCAGCATCCGGTGGAAGCGCAGCTCCCCCGTGACCTCCGGATGGAACGCGGTGCCGATCAGATTGCCCTGTGCGACCGCGACCACCCGGCCGTCGGGCAGCGCCGCGAGCACCCGGGCCAGCGGGCCGACCTCCTCGACGAGCGGTGCCCGGATGAACGCGGCGTGCACCGGCGCGCCCTCGAGCTCCGCAGAGACGAGGTCGGTCTCGAAGGACTCCACCTGACCGCCGAACGCGTTGCGGCGCACGGTGACGTCAAGTCCCCCGAACGTCTCCTGGCCGTCGATCGCGCCGATGATCCGATCCGCGAGCAGGATCAGTCCCGCGCACGTTCCATAGACCGGAAGCCCGGCGGCGATCGCCTCACGGATCGGAACCTGCATCCCGAAGGCGCGAGAGAGCTTGTCGATCACGCTGGACTCGCCGCCCGGGATCACGAGACCGTCGACGGACGAGAGCTCTTCCGGGCGACGGACAAGCACCGCCTCGGCACCGAGCTCCCGGAGCGCGTTCACGTGCTCGCGCACGTCACCTTGCAGCGCGAGAACGCCGACGCGGGGGCTCATCACCAGCCGCGCTCCGCGAGACGGTGCGGCGCCGGGAGGTCGGAGACGTTGATGCCGACCATCGCCTCGCCGAGCCCGCGCGACACCTCGGCGATGACCTTCGCGTCGTCGTGGAAGGTGGTGGCCTTCACGATGGCGGCCGCCCGCTTGGCCGGGTCGCCCGACTTGAAGATGCCCGAGCCGACGAACACACCATCGGCCCCCAGCTGCATCATCATCGCCGCATCGGCAGGTGTGGCCACGCCGCCCGCGGTGAAAAGCACCACCGGCAGCTTGCCCGTCTCGGCGATCTCCGCGACGAGGTCGTACGGCGCCTGCAGCTCCTTGGCCGCCACGTAGAGCTCGTCTCGGGTCATCGAGCGCAGCAGGTTGATCTCCGAGGTGATCTTGCGGATGTGCTTCGTGGCCTCCGAGACGTCACCTGTGCCCGCCTCGCCCTTCGAGCGGATCATCGCGGCCCCCTCGTTGATGCGGCGCAGGGCCTCACCGAGGTTCGTGGCGCCGCAGACGAAGGGCACGGTGAACTTCTGCTTGTCGATGTGGTTGACGTAGTCGGCGGGCGAGAGCACCTCGGACTCGTCGATGTAGTCGACGCCGAGCTCCTGCAGAACCTGCGCCTCGACGAAGTGGCCAATGCGCGCCTTCGCCATGACGGGGATGGAGACGGCCTGGATGATGCCGTCGATCATGTCAGGGTCGCTCATCCGCGAGACGCCACCCTCGGCGCGGATGTCGGCGGGCACACGCTCGAGGGCCATGACCGCGACGGCGCCGGCGTCTTCGGCGATCCGCGCCTGCTCGGGAGTGACGACGTCCATGATCACCCCGCCCTTCATCATGTCGGCGAGTCCGCGCTTGATGCGGCTCCCCCCGAAGGCGGCGTCGGTCGTCGAGGTGGTGGCGTCGGTCACGCGATGCTCCTGAGGTCTGGCCCGTCTGGGCGGGCTTTTGGCATAGGTCGAAGTTCGACCTATGCCAAAAAGTATCACGGTGCGCCAGTAGGCTCGACACGATGGACGACGTCGTGAGCAGCATCGAAGGTCGCACCGCCGCCGAGATCGCCGGCAGCGTGCGCGCGCTGCTCGAGCGCGGCGCGCTGCAGCCCGGCGACTCCCTTCCGCCCGTGCGCGCGCTCGCCGAGCGCCTCGGCGTCAACCGCAACACCGCCGTCGCGGCGTACGGTCTCCTCAGTCGCTCCGGCCTCGTCGTCGCGGGAGGCCGGGCGGGCACCCGCATCGCGCATCCCGAGCCGGTCGCGCAGGAGGGCTTCAGTCACGCGGATCCGGATCCGTCGCGCCGGCTGCGAGATGTCGGCGCGGGCAATCCGGATCCCGCCTGGATCCCGGATCCTTCTGCCTACCTCGGTGCGCTCGCAGGTCGTCCGGTGCTCTACGGGGAGCCCGTGATCGATCCGGATCTCGAGGCCGACGCCCTCGCGTGGATGCGCGCAGATGCCGCGCCTGCCGAACTGCGCCTCACGCTCACCAGCGGCGCCGTCGACGCCGTCGAGCGCCTTCTCGCCCAGGCGCTGACCCGCGACGACGCCATCGCTCTCGAAGACCCCTGCTGGCTGGCCAACATCCACACCGTCCGGCTCGCCGGCTACCGCGCCGTTCCGGTGCCCGTCGACGCCGAGGGCATGACCGTGGACGGCCTGCGAGCGGCCCTCGCGCAGGGCGTGCGCGCCGTGATCTGCACACCCCGCGCACAGAACCCCACCGGCCATGGCCTGTCGGATACCCGTGCCGCCCAGCTGCGCGCCGTGCTCGCCGATCATCCGTACGTGCTCGTCATCGAGGACGACCACTTCTCGCTGCTCTCTCAGCAGCCGTTCCGCTCGATCGTCGGGCCGGACCACCGACGCTGGGCGCTCGTGCGGTCGGTGTCGAAGTTCCTCGGTCCCGACATGTGCCTCGCCGTCACCGCATCGGATCCGCACACCGCCGAGCGTCTCGCACTTCGCCTGAGCTCGGGCACCACCTGGGTCAGCCACCTGCTGCAGCGCCTCGCGCACGCGATCCTCGCGGATCCGAACGCGCAGGACCTCATCAGCCGCGCCGGCGCGCACTACGCCGCCCGCAACGCGGCCTTCGCCGAGCTGCTCTCGGCGCACGACATCTCCACGCGAGTGGCCGATGGGCTCAGCGTGTGGGTTCCCGTCGAGGCGCCCGCCCCCCTCGTCGCGGCCGAGCTGCGCCGACGCGGGTGGCTCGTGCGCACGGGCGACGAGTTCTATCTCGACTCCCCCGCCGAACCGCACCTGCGGCTCACGGTCCACGACCTCACGGACGCGGAGTCCGTGACCCTCGTCACCGACCTCGCCGCATCGATCGCCGCGGCTCGCTGACGCGAGCGGATTCGTCGTGCGTCGGGTCCGCCCCGTCAAGCCCGTGTGATCAGGCGGGCCAGGCGTCCGCGATCGCCCGGCGCACATCACCGAGCAGCTGAGGCAGCGCCTTCGTCTTCGCGATGATCGGGAAGAAGTTCGCATCGCTCGCCCAGCGCGGCACGATGTGCTGGTGCAGGTGCTCTTCGACGCCGGCCCCGGCCACGTGGCCCTGGTTCATGCCGATATTGAAGCCGTCGCAGCGTGAGACCTCACGCAGCACGCGCATCGCGGTCTGCGTGAGCGCGGTGATCTCCCCGGCCTCCTCCGCCGTCGCCTCGTCGTACATGCCGACGTGGCGGTAAGGGCACACCAGCAGGTGTCCGGAGTTGTATGGGAAGAGGTTGAGCAGCACAAACGCGGTCTTGCCGCGATGCACGATCAGCGCCGACTCGTCATCCCGGCCCGGCGCGGCGCAGAAGGGACAGCCTGCCCCCCGGTTCACGTCGGCGCCGGCGGTGATGTACGCCATGCGGTGCGGCGTCCACAGTCGCTGGAACTCGTCGGGGACGGCGGCGAACTCCGCCGCCCCTTCGAGTTCGGCGGACATCAGGCGAGGTCCTCGGAGGTCTGGATCAGGGCCTTCGACGACACCGCGCCGGTCAGCAGCTCGATCGCCTCGGCGATGGGCACGCCGTTGCGCTGCGAGCCGTCGCGGAAGCGGAACGACACGGTTCCCGCGGATCGATCCTGGTCACCGGCGATGAGGATGACAGGCACCTTCGACGTGGTGTGCGTGCGGATCTTCTTCTGCATGCGGTCGTCGGAGCGATCGAGCTCGGCGCGCACGTCGGCCTGACGCAGCTGCTCGATGACGCCGTCGAGGTAGTCGGCGAACTCATCGGCCACGGGCACGCCGACGACCTGCACGGGCGCGAGCCACAGCGGGAAGTCACCCGCGTAGTGCTCGAGCAGGATCGCGAAGAAGCGCTCGATGGATCCGAACAGCGCGCGGTGGATCATGATCGGACGCTGCTTCGAGCCGTCGCGGTCGGTGAACTCAAGTTCGAAGCGCTCGGGCAGGTTGAAGTCGAGCTGCACCGTCGAGAGCTGCCACGAGCGGCCGATCGCATCGGTGACCTTGAGGTCGATCTTCGGACCGTAGAACGCGGCCTCTCCGGGCTCCTCGATCAGCTCGAGGCCCGTCGCGAGCGCCACACGACGCAGCGCATCGGTCGCCGTCGCCCAGACCTCCTCCTCGCCGATCCACTTCGACTTCTCGTCGTCGCGCATCGAGAGCTCGAGACGGAAGTCGGTGAGGCCGAAGTCCTTCAGCAGCGACAGCACGAACTCGAGCACCTTGGTCGTCTCGGCCTCGAGCTGGTCGGGCGTGACGAACAGGTGGGCGTCGTCCTGCGTGAAGCCGCGCACACGGGTGAGGCCATGCAGCGCACCCGAGAGCTCGTTGCGATAGACGGTGCCGTTCTCCGCGAGGCGCAGCGGTAGGTCTCGGTAGCTGCGGGCGCGCTCCTTGTAGATCAGGATGTGCATCGGGCAGTTCATCGGCTTCAGGTAGTAGTCGACACCCTGCTTGGTGACGTTGCCCTCGTCGTCGCGCTCCTCGTCCATGCGGATCGGCGGCCAGATGCCGTCGGCGTAGGTGACGAGGTGGTTCGAGGTCACGAAGAGATCCTTCTTCGTGATGTGCGGCGTGTAGACGTAGCTGTACCCGGCCTGGATGTGGCGCTTGCGGTGGTGCTGCTCCATCTCACCACGGACGATGCCGCCCTTGGGGTGCCATACCGAGAGACCGGATCCTATCTCCTCGGGGAACGAGAACAGGTCGAGCTCGCGGCCGAGCTTGCGGTGATCGCGGCGCGCGGCCTCGGCGAGGCGCTCCTGGTAGGCGCGCAGCTCGTCCTTGGTCGGCCAGGCGGTGCCGTAGATGCGCTGCAGCTGCGGATTCTTCTCGCTGCCGCGCCAGTAGGCGCCGGCGACGCGGACGATGTCCCAGCCGTTGCCGACCATGCGCGTCGAGGGCACGTGGGGGCCGCGGCAGAGGTCCTTCCACGCGGTCTCACCGGTGCGGCCATCGATGTTGTCGTAGATCGTCAGCTCGCCCTCGCCGACCTCGACGCCGGCACCCTCGGCGGCTTCCTTCTTGCCGCCCTTGAGGCCGATGAGCTCGAGCTTGAACGGCTCGTCCGCGAGCTCGACGCGCGCCTCGTCGTCGGTGACGACACGGCGACGGAAGCGCTGCGCGTCCTTGACGATGCGCTGCATCTCCTTCTTGATCGCCTTCAGGTCATCCGGCGTGAAGGGATCGTCGACGCCGAAGTCGTAATAGAAGCCGTCGGTGATGAAGGGACCGATGCCGAGCTTCGCCGAGGGACGCAGCTTCTGCACGGCCTGCGCCAGCACGTGCGCCGTGGAGTGGCGCAGGATGTTGAGGCCGTCCTGGCTGTCGATGGTGACCGGCTCCGTCGTCTGCACCGGGGTCCCGTTCGAATCCGTCGTGACCTCCGCTGCGAGGTCCTTCAGCTCACCGTCGACGCGCATGGCGACGACGTTCTTCTCGGGGTACAGGTCAAAACCGGTGGTCACCCGATCAGTCTAGTTCGGCGGATCGGGCGTCGCCGTCCGCGTCAGGCCTCCGGCAGCGGGCGACCGAACATCTCGGCGGTGGCGCGTGCAGAGGGGTTGCCGGCCTCGGCATCCGCGCCGGCGGCGAGAAGAGCGCTGATCACCGCGTCATGCTGCTTGAAGACGGCACCCGCGAGCGGCGACTGACCGCGCCCGCTCAGGCGGTTCACGTCGGCTCCGCGCTCGGCCAGCCCGGCCACCAGCTCGGCGTGCCCGTGGTACGCGGCGAGCATCAGGAGGGTGCTCCCCTGCTGGTCGGCGAGATCCGGATCCGTCCCCGCGTCGACGGCCTCGAGAAGTGCGGCGGTCTCACCCAGGCGGGCGAAGTCGAACAGCTGGTCTGCGGTGGGCTCGATCATGGGACCAGTCAAGCATCATCGGGGCTCGCGGGCGCAGACGACGAAGGCCCGGCAACCGCCGGGGCCTTCGTGATCCTGTGCGCGATACTGGGATCGAACCAGTGACCTCTTCCGTGTCAGGGAAGCGCGCTACCGCTGCGCCAATCGCGCTCATGTCGAGCAGGGGGTGAACGACGAAGCCCGGCCGGAGCCGGGCTTCGATCTTCGGAGCGGATGACGAGACTCGAACTCGCGACCCTAACCTTGGCAAGGTTATGCGCTACCAACTGCGCTACATCCGCATGAGACGTCTCCCGGAGGATCCATCTCGTGCGCGATACTGGGATCGAACCAGTGACCTCTTCCGTGTCAGGGAAGCGCGCTACCGCTGCGCCAATCGCGCTCATCTCGAGCTGTGTTCAGTTTTCGCGAGGTGGCGACGGGATTCGAACCCGTGTAAACGGCTTTGCAGGCCGGTGCCTAGCCACTCGGCCACGCCACCACGGGGTTGGGACCCGCATGCCGAGAGCCTGACGGCTGCTCAACACTCGAGCGGATGACGAGACTCGAACTCGCGACCCTAACCTTGGCAAGGTTATGCGCTACCAACTGCGCTACATCCGCGTGTCCTGGATCGCTCCAGGCACTTGTTACACATTAGCCGACTTCGTCGACCCTTCCAAACCCCCACGCCCATTCGGGCGTGTCCGATCTGGACTGTGCAGTGGGCGATGCCGGACTCGAACCGACGACCTCTTCCGTGTGAAGGAAGCGCGCTACCAACTGCGCCAATCGCCCAAGCTGTTCACTTTTCAGACCCTTGCGGGCCGAGATACAACACTACCCGACTCGGCACGGCACGGCGAACCGGACGACCACACCGGGCGTGGCGCGTCACCGGCCCGCGGTCCACCCGTAGCGGCGCTGCAGGGCGGAGGCCACGCGGGCGAAGCGATCGAGATCCAGCGAGGCTGCCTCGCGGCGCATCCCGTCGGCATGCACGCTGTACAGCTGGTCGAGGTCGACCCACGACTCGCGGCCCGCGCTGTCCCAGTCCCCGCGGCCGATCGACAGGTACTCGCGGTCGCCGTCATGCGACCTGCTGGTCAGCTTGACGGCATAGAGGCGTCGCCCGCTCTGCCTCGCCACGATCAGCACAGGACGGTCCTTGCCCCGCCCGTCGTTCTCGGCGTAGGGCACCCACGTCCAGACGATCTCGCCGGCATCGGGATCGCCGTCCATCGACGGGGCGTACTCGAGGCGCAGATCACGGACGTCATCCGGCCGCACCTCCACGGTCAGGATGCTCTCCGGAACCGGGGCACGCGAAGCATCGTCATCGCGGTTCGCCGGACGAGGCGACGGCGTCGATCCCCTACCGCCGCGCGAGCCGCTCGATCCGGTGCCGCCGGGCCTCGCCTGCCCCGAAGGACGGCGCGTGGCGGTCTCCACCGCACCGAGCACGAGCTTCGCGAACGCGCCGAGGATTCCCTTCCCTGCCATGCCCCCGAGCCTAGGGGAACGCGCCAGAGGGCACCCCGGGCGGGATGCGCGGGGTGCCCTCTGAGCTGTCTGCGGTGCGCGACGGCGTCAGTCGGCCAGGGTGTAGCCGACCTCGCCGTGCAGCACGGTGTCGATTCCGGCGAGCTCGTCCTCGTTCTTCACGCGGAAGCCGATGGTCTTCTCGACCGCGAATCCGATCACGAGCGCCAGGACGAAGGAGTACACCAGCACCGAGACCGCGGCGATCGCCTGCACGATCAGCTGTGCGAAGCCGCCGCCCATGAACAGGCCCGTGCCGTTGGCGAAGAAGCCGAGGTACAGCGTTCCGATCAGACCGCCGACGAGGTGGATGCCGACCACGTCGAGCGAGTCGTCGAAGCCGAGCTTCCACTTCAGTTCGATCGCGAAGGCGCAGACGATGCCGGCGATGAACCCGAGCAGAAGCGCCCAGACCGGGTGGAGCGAGGCGCAGGCGGGGGTGATGGCGACGAGGCCCGCGACGGCGCCCGAGGCGGCGCCCACCGAGGTCGCCTTGCCATCCTTGAACTTCTCGACGATCAGCCAGCCGAGCAGGGCCGCAGCGGGAGCGCCGATCGTGTTGACGAAGGCGAGCGCTGCCGTGTTGTCGGCGGCGAGCTCCGAGCCGGCGTTGAAGCCGAACCAGCCGAACCAGAGCAGGCCGGCGCCGAGCAGGACGAACGGCGGGTTGTGCGGGACGTGCACGCCCTTCTGGAAGCCGACGCGCTTGCCGAGCACCAGCGCGAGGGCCAGGGCGGCGGCACCGGCGTTGATGTGCACCGCCGTGCCACCGGCGAAGTCGATGGCGCCGACGCCGAAGACATCCTGCAGACCATGCGTGATCCAGCCGCCGTAGGCGAACGATCCGTCCTCGGCGAGGCCGAAGTTGAAGACCCAGCTCGCGACCGGGAAGTAGACGATCGTGGCCCACAGACCGGCGAAGACGAGCCACGCGCCGAACTTGGCGCGATCCGCGATGGCGCCCGAGATCAGGGCGACGGTGAGGATCGCGAACGTGGCCTGGAACGCGACGAAGGCCAGCGGCGGGAACGCTGCACCCTCAGGCGCCTCGAGCAGGCTGGTCAGGCCGAGCGCCGAGAAGTCGATCGCGAACGGTGCGATCGTGCCCTCGGCGGCCGGGAACGCGACGGCGTAGCCGTACAGCACCCAGAGGACGCCGATGAGGCCCATCGCGCCGAAGCTGAGCATCATCATCGAGATGACGCTCTTCGCCTTGACGAGACCGCCGTAGAAGAACGCCAGGCCAGGCGTCATGAGCAGCACGAGTGCTGCTGCGATGAGCATGAATGCTGTGTTGCCTTGATCCATGATCGCGGGAACCTCTCTGCTGGGACGCAGGTGGAGCGTCGGGTGAGCCCCAGTGTTCTCGCGATCCGTTTCACAGACGGTTCAGAGGATGTTTCCCCTCGGTTACGCATCGGCCGGTGTGTGAACATCCCGTTTCCGGATGCTCACAACCGAACCGGATCACGCGTGGGTGGATGCGACCAGGCGCGAGATCGCGCGCAGGTACTTCTTGCGATAGCCCCCCGCGAGCATCTGCTCGCTGAACACCTGGTCGAGGGCGAATCCGGTCGCTCGGATCGGCAGCTGCGCGTCGTAAACGCGGTCGACGAACGCCACGAAGCGCAGCGCCTCCGACTGGTCCGTCAGCTGGCGCACATCGCGCAGTCCGATCGCGTCGATGCCGTCGATGAGACGGATGTAGCGCGACGGGTGCACGTGCGCCAGGTGGGCGATGAGGCCGTCGAACGTGTCGTCGCTGGCGGTGCCGAGGCCCGCGAGCTCCCGCTCGTACTCGGCCGGATCCAGCACGGGAGCGTGACCGTCGAACGAGCGCTGACGGAAATCGACGCCGTCGATCCGGATCGTCTCGAACGAGTCGGCCATCGCGTGGATCTCGCGCAGGAAGTCCTGGGCCGCGAAGCGCCCCTCTCCCAGCGCGTTGGGCGGCGTGTTGCTGGTGGCGGCCAGCCGGGTGCCCGACGCGACCAGCTCGCCGAGCAGTCGCGTCATCACCATGGTGTCGCCCGGGTCGTCCAGCTCGAACTCGTCGATGCAGAGCAGCGCGGATCCGCGCAGCAGGTCGACCGTCTGCTTGTAGCCGAGCGCGCCGACCAGCGCGGTGTACTCGATGAAGGAGCCGAAGTACTTCCGGCGAGCGGGGACCGCGTGGAAGATCGCCGCGAGCAGGTGCGTCTTGCCGACGCCGAAGCCGCCGTCGAGGTACACACCCGGCTTCATCTCGGGCTCCTTCGGCCGCCGCGAGAAGAACCCGCCGCGCTTGGCCGGCGGCGCCCCGACCGCGAACGTGACGAGCTGCTGCTTGGCCTCCTCCTGCGACGGGAAGTCCGGGTCCGAGCGGTAGGACTCGAAGGTGGCCTCGTCGAACTGCGGCGGCGGCACAAGACTCGCGAGCATCTGCTCGCCGCTGAGCTGCGGCTGACGCTCGGTGAGATGGACGATGCCGGCCGGGGCGGAGGTCATGGACGCAGGTTTCCGATCGTTACGCGTGAAGCGGATCCCCGGAGCCGAGCCGCGCAGACGCGCCTACGCTCGATCCGGGAGGCATCAAGCCTAATTGCGCCCAGCTGGGCGTGCCCGCCATCACCCGATCGCCAGGAGGAACCCGTGAGCGTCGATCTCGATCCGTCTCCCGAATTCGCCGACTTCGCTGAACCCGGCCGTCTTGTCTCGACCGCCTGGGTGGAGCAGCACCTCGGTGCCCCGGGCCTCGTGATCGTCGAGTCCGACGAGGACGTGCTGCTCTACGAGACCGGCCACATCCCCGGCGCCGTGAAGGTCGACTGGCACACCGAGCTCAACGACCCGGTCGTGCGCGACTACGTCGACGGCGAGGGCTTTGCGAAGCTCATGAGCGCCAAGGGCATCTCGCGCGACGACACGGTCGTGATCTACGGCGACAAGAACAACTGGTGGGCCGCCTATGCGCTGTGGGTGTTCTCGCTGTTCGGCCACGAGGACGTGCGTCTGATCGACGGCGGGCGCGATCGGTGGATCTCGGAGGGACGAGCGCTCACGACCGACCCCGCCGGGGGGGGGGCCCGCCCCGAACCCCCCGGCGGGGGCCCCGGGAGGGGGGTGGGCCCCCCCCCCCACCCCGCTCAGGGCGGGGCGCGGGCGGGTGTCGTCCGCGGCCCCCCCCACCTCCGCCCCCGCGTACCCCGAGGAGGGCGCCCTGCGGGCCGGGCACATCCCCACCGCCCACAGCGTTCCGTGGGCCCGCGCCGTCGGCGAGAACGGCGGGTTCAAGTCGCGCGCCGAGCTCGAGACGATCTACCGCGACGAGGTCGGGCTGCAGGATGGCGACGACATCGTGGCCTACTGCCGCATCGGCGAGCGCTCGGCGCACACGTGGTTCGTGCTGAAGCACCTGCTCGGCTTCGAGAACGTGCGCAACTACGACGGGTCCTGGACCGAGTGGGGCTCTGCCGTGCGCGTGCCGATCGTCACCGGCGCCGAGCCGGGTGAGGTCCCCGCCCGCTGACCCGCCGTTCGCAGCGTGGTGGGAGGATGGACAGATGACCGCTGACGTCCTCCCCGCCGCGCTCGCGGAGATCCGCGAGGAGTTCCTCGAGCTCGACGAACCCGAGCGCCTGCAGCTGCTGCTCGAGTTCTCGCGCGAGCTGCCGGAGATCCCGTCCGCGTACGCCGATCACCCCGAACTGACCGAGCGCGTCGCCGAGTGCCAGTCGCCCGTCTTCATCGTGCTCGAGGTGGACGGCGCATCCGCCGACAGCATCGTCACGATGCACGCCACGGCCCCGGCCGAGGCACCCACCACCCGCGGCTTCGCCAGCATCCTCGCTCAGGGGATCTCCGGCCTCACGGCGCGGGAGGTCCTCGCGATCCCCGCGGACTTCCCGCAGTCGCTGGGACTCACGCGTGCGGTGTCGCCTCTGCGCATCGCCGGCATGACCGGCATGCTCATGCGCGCGAAGCGCCAGGTGCAGGCGCGCATCGACGCGCGCTGATCGACGCGCGTTGATCAACGCGGATCGGCGAAGCCGCCTCAGCGGCCGAAGCCGTGCGAGATGAGCCAGTCCCGGATCGCCGTCGTCCAGCGCGTCTCGTCGTAGTTCCACAGCTTCGTGTGGCGCGCCACGGCGAACGTCTCCAGCTGCACGATGTCGGGACGCGCCGATGCGAGCGCGTGCGAGGCGTCGGAGGGCACGAACCCGTCGTCGTCGCTGTGCAGGATCAGGATGGGCGCCGTCAGCTCGTCGGCACGCGCCACCATGTCCAGCTCGTCGAATGGGATGCGCACTCCCCCGCGCACCACCCGAGCTGTCCACTCTCTCTCGAGCATGCCGATCGCCGCGTGCGATGCGAAAGCGGGGACGCCGAGCCCGCGCCGGTGGAAATCGAGGACGAGCCGCCAGTCGACCACCGGGGATTCGAGCAGGATGCCGGCGATGCGCTCGCGCTGCTCGGAGCGCACGGCCGTCTGCAGCGCGACGGCACCGCCCATCGACCAGCCCATGAGGAGCACGCGCTCTGCGCCACGCGCGCGCGTCCACGAGATCGCCGCGTCGACATCGCGCCACTCCGTCACGCCCAGCCCGTAGCGACCAGTGCGGCTGTCGGGCGCCTCGCCGTCGTTGCGGTACGAGACCACGAGCGAAGAGATCCCGAGCGCGTGCAGCACGGGGACGGCGCGAAGCGTCTCGGAGCGAGTGGTTCCGCGCCCGTGCACGAGCACCGCCCAGGTGTCGCCGCGTCCGGCATCGAACGCCCACGCCGGTGCGAGGCCGACCGGCGTGTCGATGAGCTCCTCGTGGAAGGGCAGGTGGAGCTGATCCGGCTCGTCGAAGTACCAGCCGCTGAACGATGCGTGCGGCCCGACACGCGTCGGCTCGTCGATGTGGCTGAGCAGCTTGCGCGTCACGGTCGCGTCATCCTGCGCGAGCACGGCACCGAGCTTCACGTAGCCCGCGCCGTTGGTGAAGATGCCGTAGCGCCCGGGCAGCGACGTGTCGAGCGTGCGGCTGAGCGTGATGGTCTGCGCGGCGCGATCGATGCCGAGGATCTCGGTGTCGGCGCTGCGCGGAGCCGGGGTCACGATGCTGCGCGCCACGCCCGCGATGCGCACTGCCAGGGTCGCAGCGGCGCCCGCGAACAGCACGCTCAGGCCGATGGTGGACGCGAGAGCGGCGCCCCGGGTGCCGCGAGGCCCACCCACATCCGATCGTGATGCGACGGCAGGGGAAGCGGCGCGCCTGAGGTGCTTCATGACCCCTCCACTCTAATCTGACACCGTGAGTGCAGGAGGAGGCGCGGCAGACGCGTTCGCCGCCGCTGCGGAGCAGCTTCGAGCAGCGACCTTCCGCAGCGATTTCGTCGTGCGCGAGATCCCGTCCCCCGCGGGGGTGGCGCCGTTCAGTCTCGCCTTGGCGGGCGATGTGCGCCCGACGGAGCATGGCGACTCGCCCTACGGGACGGGCCGGTTCATCCTGCTGCACGATCCGACCGAACCCGACGCCTGGGGCGGCGCATGGCGCGTGATCGCGTTCGCGCAGGCTCCTCTCGAACCGGAGATCGGCACGGATCCGCTGCTCGCCGACGTCACGTGGTCGTGGCTCACCGACGCGCTCGACTCGCGAGGCGCCGCGTACCACTCGGCGTCCGGCACGGCCACGAAGATCCTGTCCAAGGGGTTCGGCGCGCTCGCCGACGAGGGTGACGGCGCCCAGATCGAGCTGCGGGCATCCTGGACACCCGACGGCCCGTTCGACGCGCACCTGGATGCGTGGGCCGAACTCGTATGCATGCTGGCGGGGCTCCCGCCGGGGTCCGAGGGCATCGCCGTCCTCGGAGAGCGGAGGAACGCGAATGGCTGAGGCCGCCCAGTACACCGTCATCGACACCGCCGAGGGGCTGGCTGCCGCCTGCGCGGCCCTGGCCGCCGGCTCGGGGCCCGTGGCCGTCGACGTGGAGCGCGCCTCCGGCTTCCGCTACTCGCAGCGGGCATACCTCGTGCAGGTGAACCGGCGTGACGCCGGCGTCTTCCTCTTCGACCCGCCGGCGCTGAAGGACCTCTCCCCTCTCCAGGCCGCCATCGGAGACGTCGAATGGGTGCTGCACGCGGCAAGCCAGGACCTCCCGTCGCTGCGCGAGCTCGATCTGCTGCCGCCGGAGATCTTTGACACGGAGCTCGCCGCACGGCTGCTCGGCTGGGAGCGTGTGGGCCTTGCCGCGGTCGTCGAGGCGACGATCGGCGTCGTCCTCAAAAAGGAGCACTCCGCGGCCGACTGGTCCACGCGCCCGCTGCCGCAGGCCTGGCTGGAGTATGCCGCTCTGGATGTCGAACACCTCATCGATGTGCGGGACGAACTCGTGCTCGCGCTCGAAGAGGCGGGTAAGTCCGAGTTCGCCGCGCAGGAGTTCGAGGCCACGCGCATCCGGGAGCAGAAGCCGCCGCGCACCGACCCGTGGCGCCGGCTCAGCGGCCTGCACACCCTGCGCGGTCGTCGCAACCTCGCCATCGCGCGCCAGCTCTGGCTGGCCCGCGAGGAGTACGCGATGCAGCAGGATGTCTCGCCCGGACGCCTGGTGCCGGATCGCGCGCTCGTCGCCGCGATCGCCGCGGCCCCCGCTTCGAAGAGCGAGCTCGCATCGCTCAAGGACTTCAACGGCCGCGCCAGCCGCTCTCAGCTCGACCGGTGGTGGAACGCGATCGTCGCGGGTCGCGAGAGCGCCGATCTGCCGCAGGAGCGCGTGCCCAGCGACACGCTTCCCCCGCCGCGCGCCTGGGTCGACCGCAACCCCGAGGCCGACGCGCGCCTGAAGCAGGCGCGCCCGGCGGTCGAGGAGCGTGCCGAGCAGCTGCACATGCCCACCGAGAACCTGCTCACACCGGAGATGCTGCGCCGCGTGGCGTGGGCGCCTCCGGCTCCCGCCGACGCGCTCTCCATCGGCGAGGCCCTCCGCGGGCTCGGCGCCCGCGAATGGCAGATCGAGCAGACCGCACAACTTATCGCCGATGCGTTTGTACGTTCCGTGCAGGCGGGTGACGAGGGCCCCGAACCCGCTTAGTCGATCCCGGCCAACCGGTTCCTCGGGTCACAGGCCCCTCCATAGGCTGAAGACAACCGAACCTGGGAGGCAGAGTGGCCGAGCTGGCTGATGTCTATTTCGTCGATGGAATGCGCACCCCCTTCGGGCGCGCGGGCGAGAAGGGCATGTATTGGAACACGCGAGCGGATGACCTCGCCGTCAAGGCGCTGAAGGGCCTGCTGGAGCGCAACCCGGAGGTGCCGAAGGACCGGATCGACGATGTGGCCATCGCCGCCACCTCGCAGACGGGCGACCAGGGGCTGACCCTCGGACGCACCGTCGGGATCCTTGCCGGGCTGCCGATGACGGTGCCCGGTCTCGCGGTCGAGCGCATGTGTGCCGGGGCCATGACGAGCGTCACGACGATGGCGGCGTCGATCGGCGTCGGCATGTACGACTTCGCGATCGCGGGCGGCGTCGAGCACATGGGTCACCACCCCATCGGCGGCAATGCCGACCCGAACCCGCGCTTCGTCGCGGAGCGCCTGGTGGACCCGGGCGCGCTCAACATGGGCGTCACCGCGGAGCGCATCCACGACCGCTTCCCGCAGCTCACCAAGGAGCGTGCGGACCGCTTCGGCATGCTGAGCCAGCACAAGGCTCAGGCAGCCTACGAGTCCGGGAAGATCCAGCCGGATCTCGTGCCGGTCGCGATCACGGGCGCGGATGGCCAGTGGGGCCTCGCGACCGAGGACGAGGGCCGTCGTCCCGAGACGACGATGGAGGGCCTCGCCGCCCTCAAGACCCCGTTCCGCCCGCACGGCCGCGTGACCGCGGGAACGTCCTCGCCGCTCACGGACGGCGCCACCGTCAGTCTTCTGGCGAGCGGCGCGGCCGTGAAGGAGTTCGGCCTGACGCCGAAGATGCGCCTGGTCTCGTTCGCGTTCGCCGGCGTCGAGCCCGAGATCATGGGCATCGGTCCGATCCCCTCGACCGAGAAGGCCCTCGCCAAGGCGGGACTGACGATCGACGACATCGGCCTGTTCGAGCTCAACGAGGCCTTCGGCATCCAGGTGCTCTCGCTGCTGGATCACTTCGGCATCGCCGATGACGATCCGCGCGTGAACCCGTGGGGCGGCGCGATCGCCCTCGGCCACCCGCTCGCCGCATCCGGCGTGCGGCTCATGATCCAGCTGGCGGCACACTTCGCCGAGCACCCCGAGGTGCGCTACGGCATGACCGCGATGTGCGTCGGTCTCGGCCAGGGCGGCACCGTCATCTGGGAGAACCCCCACTACACCGGCAAGAAGAAGAAGTGAGCGCCGCAGTGACCGACTACAGCACCATCGACTTCTCCCCGCTGCTCGCAATGGCGGACGCGGAGGTCGTCACGCACTCGCTCGTGAGCGACGTCCGGCTGCCCAGTGGCCGCACCATCGCGCTGATCACGCTGCACAACGGCAAGGACCACACCCGCCCGAACACCCTCGGCCCCGCCACGCTGACCGAGCTCGACGAGCGCCTCGACGAGCTCAAGAAGCGCGCCGAGGCCGGCGAGATCGACGCGGTCGCCGTCACGGGCAAGCAGTACATCTTCGCGGCAGGGGCCGATCTGTCCGGCGTGGGCGCCCTGCCCTCGAAGGACTTCGCGCGCCTGATCGCCCAGCTCGGACACCACGTGCTCGGCAAGCTGTCGAAGCTCGGGGTGCCCTCGTTCTCGTTCGTGAACGGTCTGGCTCTCGGCGGCGCCGTCGAGATCGCCCTGCACTCGACCTATCGCACGGTCGATTCCTCGGCCGCGGCGATCGCTCTGCCCGAGGTGTTCCTCGGCATCGTGCCCGGCTGGGGTGGCGCGACCCTGCTGCCGAACCTGATCGGAATCGAGAACGCCCTCGAGGTGGTCATCTCGAACCCTCTCAAGCAGAACCGCACGCTCAAGCCGCGCCAGGCGTACGAGCTCGGGATGTTCGACGCGATCTTCGGCCCGGCCTCCTACCTCGAGGATTCGCTCGCCTGGGCCGACGGCGTGCTGGGCGGAACGGTCAAGGTCGAGCGCAAGAACGCACCCGGCAAGATCGAGCGCCTGACGAAATGGCCGATCGCGATCAAGGTCGCGCGCGGCATGCTGGAGAGCCGCATCGGCACGGAGCCGAAGTCGCCGTACCTTGCGCTCGAACTGCTGGACAAGGCGAAGTCCGGATCCATCGAAGAGGGTTTCGCGCGCGAGGACGAAGCGCTCGCCGAGCTCATCTCCGGCGACCAGTTCGTCGCTTCCATGTACGCGTTCGATCTCGTGCAGAAGCGCGCCAAGCGCCCGGTCGGTGCTCCGGACAAGGCCCTCGCCAAGAAGGTCGCCAAGGTGGGCGTCATCGGCGCGGGCCTGATGGCGAGCCAGTTCGCGCTGCTGTTCGTGCGGCGTCTGGAGGTGCCCGTGCTCATCACGGACATCGACCAGGCGCGCGTCGACAAGGGGCTCGCGTACATCCGTGACGAGATCGCCCAGCTGCGCACGAAGGGCCGCATCGACGCGGACACCGCCAACCGACTGAACGCGCTGGTGCACGGCACGGTCGACAAGAGCGAGTACGCCGACTGCGATTTCGTGATCGAGGCGGTCTTCGAGGAGACCGGCGTCAAGCAGCAGGTCTTCCGCGAGATCGAGAAGATCATCGCTCCCGACGCGATCCTGGCCACCAACACGTCGTCGCTCTCCGTCGAGGAGATCGGATCGGTGCTCGAACACCCCGAGCGTCTTGTGGGCTTCCACTTCTTCAACCCCGTCGCGGTGATGCCGCTGATCGAGATCGTGAAGACGCCTCAGTCCAGTGACGAGGCGCTCGCGACCGCGTTCGTCGTGGCTCGCAACCTGAAGAAGAACGCCGTGCTGACCGCCGATGCCCCCGGCTTCGTCGTCAACCGTCTGCTGGCCAAGGTCATGGGAGAGGCAGCCCGGGCCGTCGACGAGGGCACGCCGCTGCTCACGGTCGAGAAGGCGTTCGCGCCTCTCGGTCTCCCGATGACGCCGTTCCAGCTGATCGATCTGGTGGGATGGAAGGTCGCCGCGCACGTTCAGGACACGATGGTGCGCCACTTCCCCGACCGCTTCTTCGCCTCGCAGAACCTCCATCGCCTCTCCGAGGTGGGCGCTGTGGTCGAGAAGGACAAGAACGGACGCGTCACCGGCTGGACGAAGGAGGCGCAGAAGGTCATCGAGTCCGGCAAGTCGCCCGCGTCCGAAGCGGAGATCCTCCGCCGCGTGGAGGACGGGCTCGCCAGCGAGATCAAGCTGATGCTGGACGAGGGTGTGGTGCCCGAGGTCGAGGACATCGACCTCTGCCTCATCCTCGGCGCGGGCTGGCCGTTCATCGACGGAGGCGCCTCGGCCTACCTGGACCGCTCCGGCGCGTCCGAGCGCGCCGCGGGCGGGACGTTCCACACGCCGCCGCTGCGGGGCGCCGCGCACCGCTGAGCGCACGCGACGCGGCAGCACTGAGGGCCGGATCCGCACGGATCCGGCCCTCAGTTCGTCATGACAGGATCAGGACATGCGCATCTCCGCCCGAGCCGAATACGCCGTGCGCGCCTCGGTGCTCCTCGTGAGCGCCACGCGCGTGCTCACCAGCGCCGAGATCGCCACAGCCGAAGGTATTCCGCCGAAGTTCCTCGAGGCGATCCTGACCTCGCTCACCCGCGCGGGCGTGGTCTCGAGCCGACGCGGCGCGTCCGGAGGGTACGAGCTGGCGCGCCCGGCACACCTCATCACCGTCGCCGACGTGATCCGCGCCGTCGACGGACCGCTCGTCTTCGTGCGCGATCAGCGCCCGAGCGAGATGCAGTCGAGCGGCATCCTGCT
Organism: Microbacterium stercoris; assembly: GCF_017592545.1. Taxonomy (GTDB): domain Bacteria; phylum Actinomycetota; class Actinomycetes; order Actinomycetales; family Microbacteriaceae; genus Microbacterium; species Microbacterium stercoris. The sequence goes on along the minus strand of NZ_JAGFOA010000005.1, from coordinate 241,564 downwards.
GGAGCTGTGGGTCGCACTGCGGGCGAGCGTGCGCGACGTGCTCGAGCGCACGTCGCTGCAGGATCTCTCCAACGGCCGCCTGCCGGCCCACGTCGACGCCCTCGTCAAGTCGCCCGGGGCATGGGTGAGCCCTGACACCGATCGGCGTCTCGACACGCCTGACTACTTCATCTGAGGGACGCGCCGCCCTATAGCGCACCGCTCGACGGTATTCCTACCGTCGCGGTGGGCATTCGTCACACAACGTCTCTTCCCGAGGGCGCGATGGCGGTCGTCTTTAGTCTTTCCCTGACGACGAGTCAAGAGGAGACCCCGAGATGACATCCACGGAGATCGCGCCCCCGGTGCGCGGCGCACGGCTCCGTCCGTCGGGCAAGCCGAACGGGCAATGGCTGGTCGACGGCAAGGAACCGCTCAACGGCAACGAGGAGTGGAAGCAGGCCGACGGCGGCCTGAGCGTCCGCGAGCGCATCGAGAGCACGTACGCGCAGGGCGGCTTCGCCTCGATCGACCCGACGGATCTGCACGGCCGCTTCCGCTGGTGGGGCCTCTACACCCAGCGCAAGCCCGGCATCGACGGCGGCCGGACCGCGACGCTCGAGCCTCACGAGCTCGAGGACGAGTACTTCATGATGCGGATCCGCCTGGACGGTGGGCAGCTGAGCACCGAGCAGCTGCGCGTCATCGCGGATGTCTCCGTCGAGTTCGGTCGCGGCACCGCCGACATCACCGATCGTCAGAACATCCAGCTGCACTGGGTGCGGGTCGAGGACGTCCCCGAGATCTGGCGCCGCCTCGAGGCGGTCGGCCTGTCGACCACCGAGGCGTGCGGCGATGTGCCGCGTGTGGTGCTCGGATCGCCCGTCGCCGGCATTGCCGTCGATGAGCTGATCGATCCGACCGCCCAGATCGAGGAGATCACCAGCCGCTTCATCGGCGACGAGTCGCTCGCGAACCTGCCCCGCAAGTTCAAGTCGGCCATCACCGGTCATCCGAGCCACGATGTCGTCCACGAGATCAACGACGTGGCATTTGTGGCCGTCGAGCACCCCGAGCTCGGCATCGGCTACGACGTCTGGGTGGGCGGCGCGCTGTCCACCGTCCCGCGTCTCGGAGAGCGCCTCGGCGCTTGGGCTGCCCCCGACCAGGTGGCGGAGGTGTGGCACGGCGTCGCGCAGATCTTCCGCGACTACGGATATCGCCGCCTGCGCAACAAGGCCCGCCTGAAGTTCCTGCTCGCCGACTGGGGCGTCGAGAGGTTCCGCGACGTGCTGGAGACCGAGTACCTCGGTTACCGCCTCGCCGACGGCCCCGCGGCCCCCAAGCCGCTCACCCCGGGTGACCACGTGGGCGTGCACGCGCAGAAGGACGGCCTGTTCTACGTCGGTGCGACGCCGATCGTCGGGCGCACCTCTGGCGAGAACCTCGGCAAGCTCGCCGACCTGATCGAGGCACAGGGCTCTTCCCGCCTGCGCCTGACTCCGCATCAGAAGATCGTGGTGCTCGACATCCCGAAGGAGAACGTCGAGCCGCTCATCCAGGGACTCGACGAGCTCGAGTTCAGCGCGCGGCCCAGCCTGATCCGCCGCGGCACCATCGCATGCACCGGCATCGAGTTCTGCAAGCTCGCGATCGTGAACACGAAGGACAACGCCCGCGAGGCGATCTTCGAGCTCGAGAAGCGCCTCGACGGCATGGACCTGCGCGCCCCGCTCAGCCTCAACGTGAACGGCTGCCCGAACTCCTGCGCCCGCATCCAGACGGCCGACATCGGCCTCAAGGGCCAGATCATCACCGACGACGAGGGCAACCAGGTGCCGGGCTTCCAGGTGCACCTCGGCGGTGGTCTCGCCTCGTCCGAGCGCGAGGAGGCCGGCCTCGGGCGCACCGTTCGCGGGCTGAAGGTCGCAGCGGACGGCATCGCCGATTACGTCGAGAAGGTCGCCACCCGCTACGTGGCCGGGCGCGTCGATGACGAGACCTTCGCCCAGTGGGCGCACCGAGCCGCCGAGGAGGAGCTGCGATGACCGTCTCACTCGCCCCGCGCGTCACCGTGCGCCGCTCCGCCGAGGAGCTCGAGGCCCTCGCTCTCCGCGGCAACGAGGAGCTCGGTTCGCTCACCGACCACGAGGCGACTCCCGCTCAGGTCATCGACTGGGTCGCCCGCAACTTCGACGTCGGCGCCCTGGCCGTCGCCTGCTCGATGGCGGACGCGGCCCTGCCGCATCTCGTCGCCGACCGGCTGCCGGGAGTGGACGTCCTCTTCCTCGACACGGGCTACCACTTCACCGAGACCGTCGCCACGCGCGACGAGGTGTCCCGCACCCTCGATGTGCGCGTGGTGGATGTGCTTCCCGAGCAGACCGTCGCAGAGCAGGACGCGGCGTGGGGCAAGGACCTACACGGGCGCGACGCGGCGAGATGCTGCGACCTGCGGAAGGTTGCTCCGCTCCACGAGGCCCTCCAGGGCTACGAGCTCTGGTTCACCGGCGTCCGACGCGACGAGGCTCCCACCCGCACGAACACCCCGCTCGTCACGTGGGACGCGAAGAACGGTCTCGTGAAGGTGAATCCCGTCGCCGCATGGTCCTGGGACGACCTCTCGACCTACGCGGCCCTCCACAAGGTGCCGATGAACCTGCTGCTGAACTTCGGTTTCCCGTCGATCGGCTGCAAGCCCTGCACCCGCCCCGTCGCCCCCGGCGAAGACCCCCGCTCCGGCCGCTGGGCCGGGCTCGACAAGACCGAATGCGGACTCCACACATGAGCGACACCCTCACCGTCCCGCGAGCGGGCACCGGCCAGCGCCTTTCGACCCTCGATCTTCTCGAGGCCGAGGCCATCCATGTCATCCGCGAGGTCGTCGCCGAATTCGACCGCCCCGTTCTGCTGTTCTCGGGCGGCAAGGACTCGGTGGTCGTTCTCCACCTCGCTGCGAAGGCCTTCCTGCCGGGTCGTGTGCCGTTTCCGGTGCTGCACGTCGACACCGGGCACAACTTCCCCGAAGTGATCCGCTTCCGGGACGAGACCGTCGAGCGGCTCGGTCTCACGCTGGAGGTCGCGCGCGTGCAGGACTACATCGACGACGGTCGCCTTCACGAGCGCGCCGACGGCACGCGCAATCCGCTGCAGACCCTGCCGCTGCTGGATGGCATCGCCGCGGGGAGGCACGACGCCGTCTTCGGCGGCGCCCGCCGAGACGAGGACAAGGCGCGCGCCAAGGAGCGCATCTTCTCCCTGCGCGACGAGTTCGGGCAGTGGGATCCCCGCAACCAGCGGCCCGAGCTGTGGAGCCTTTACAACGGCCGCCATACCCCCGGCCAGCACGTGCGCGTGTTCCCCATCTCGAACTGGACCGAGCTCGACATCTGGCGCTACATCGAGCGGGAGAACATCCCGCTGCCTCCGCTCTACTTCGCGCACGAGCGCGAGGTCTACCGCCGCGACGGCATGTGGCGCGCGGTCAGCCCCGTCTCGGAGCCCCGCGCGGACGAGACGGTCGAGAAGCGCGTGGTGCGCTACCGCACGGTCGGCGACATGAGCTGCACGGGCGCCGTCGAGTCGACCTCGGCGCACGTGTCGGACATCGTCGCGGAGGTCGCGGTGTCCACCCTCACCGAGCGCGGCGCCACCCGTGCGGACGACCGGATCAGCGAAGCGGCCATGGAAGACCGCAAGAAGGACGGATACTTCTGATGACCACGCTCGCCCCCTCGACGCTCTTCCGCTTCGCGACCGCCGGCTCGGTCGACGACGGCAAGTCGACCCTCGTCGGCCGTCTGCTGCACGATTCCAAGGCGATCCTCGCCGACCAGCTCGAGCAGGTCGCCCGCACCTCGAAGGAACGCGGCTTCGCCGGCGCGGACGGCATCGACTTCGCGCTGCTCACCGACGGCCTCCGGGCCGAGCGCGAGCAGGGCATCACGATCGACGTCGCCTACCGCTATTTCGCAACCGCAGAGCGCTCGTTCATCCTGGCCGACTGCCCGGGACACGTGCAGTACACGCGCAACATGGTCACCGGCGCCACGACGGCCGACGCCGTGGTCGTGCTCATCGACGGCCGCAAGGGCGTGCTCGAGCAGACCCGACGCCACCTCGCGGTGACGGCGCTGCTGCGCGTGCCGCACGTCATCGTCGCGGTGAACAAGATCGACCTGCTCGACTACGCCGAGGATGCCTTCACCCCGGTCGCCGCGCAGGTGCGCGAGGTCACGGCCGAGCTCGGCCTCACCGACGTGCGCGTGCTGCCGGTGTCCGCCCTGGCCGGCGACAACATCGTCGAGCGGTCTGAGCGCACGCCGTGGTACGACGGGCCGTCGCTGCTCGAGCTGCTCGAGACGCTGCCCGCGATCGACGCCGAGCAGCGCGAGGCAGAACCCTTCCGCCTTCCCGTTCAGCTCGTGCTCCGCCCGCAGGGCGGGCTCTCCCCCGTGCTCACCGCCTCCGATCCGGATGCGACCGAGCGCCTCCGCGACTACCGCGCTGCCGCCGGCCGCATCTCATCCGGATCGGTCCGCGTGGGAGACCGCGTGAAGGTGCTGCCCGCCGGCATCGTCACAACCGTCGCGGCCGTCGAGCTCGCCGGTGTGCCGGTGGTCGAGGCCGCCGCGCCGCAGTCGGTCGCGATCCAGCTCGCGGATGACATCGATGCCGCGCGGGGAAGCGTGCTCGTCGCCGAGGGATCCGAGCCGGCGGTCGCCAAGGAACTCGACGCGAACCTGTTCCTGCTCGATGAGCAGACGCTGGTCCGAGGAACGCGCGTCCTTGTCAAGCACGGCACCAAGACGGTGCAGGGCATCGTCGACGAGATCGTCGACCGCCGCGACCTCGACTCGCTCGCGCACGTCCCCGCCGACCGCCTCGAAGTGAACGAGATCGGCCGCGCGCGCATCCGCCTCGCCGAGGCGCTGCCCCTCGAGCCGTACGAGACCTCGCGCACCTCGGGATCGTTCCTGGTCATCCGCCCGGCCGACGGTCACACGATCGCCGCCGGTACCGTCCGTGGCTGACAGGGTCGCCGCGGGCCGCGTCACGCTGGTTGGCGCGGGTCCCGGTGACGCGGGCCTCCTGACGGTACGCGGCCTGCGCGCCCTCGAGAGCGCCGACGTGATCGTCGCCGACCGGTTGGGGGCCCGCAGCGTGCTGGAGGGCCTGGAGGCCGATGGCGTCGTGCTGTCGGCCGAGGTCATCGACGTCGGCAAGCACCCGGGCCACCATCCCGTCACCCAGGAGGAGATCTCGCAGCTGCTCGTCGATCATGCGCGGGCCGGACGGGACGTCGTGCGGCTCAAGGGCGGCGACCCCTACGTGTTCGGCCGCGGGAGCGAGGAAATCCAGCGCTGCGTCGAGGCCGGCATCGCCATCGACGTCGTGCCGGGCATCACGAGCGCGATCTCGGTGCCCGCCGTCGCGGGTATCCCCGTGACCGCCCGGGACGTCGCCGCAGGGTTCACCGTGCTGTCCGGACACGTCCTCATCGAGGATCTCCCGGGTGGGCGCGACCACACGGTCGTCCTGCTGATGGGAGTGGGCACGCTCGCCCATTCGGCGCAGGTGCTCAGCCGCAGCCGTGGTGGCGGATGCCCCGTCGCGATCGTCGAGGACGGCTACGGGGCCGGCCAGCGCGTCACCTTCGGAACCCTGGACACCATCGCGCACATCGCCGCCCTGGCGAAGGTGCGCAACCCGGCCGTCGTCGTCATCGGCGATGTCGTCACCCTCAGCCCTTCTGCTCCCGCCGACCTCCGCGGCGCTGTGCGCCCGAGCGTCGGCTGATCCACGAACGACAAGGAAGCCCCATGAGCTCGGACTCCCCTCTCGACCTGCGCGTCGCCATTGTCGGCGCCGGCCCGGCGGGCATCTACGCCGGAAACCTCCTCGCGAACGCCGTCGAGGAGGCCGGCGGCACAGTGGCGATCGACCTGCTCGAATCGCTGCCGGCCCCGTACGGCCTGATCCGCTACGGCGTCTCGCCCGATCACCCGCGCATCAAGGGCATCATCAACTCCCTCGAGGAGATGCTCGACTCCGGCCGCATCCGCTTCCTCGGAAACATCGAAGTGGGCAAGGACGTCTCCCTTGACGAGCTGCGTGAGCGCTACCACGCGGTGATCCTGGCGACCGGTGCGATCCGCGACGCCGCGCTCGACATCCCCGGCGTCGACAAGGACGGCTCGTACGGCGCCGCCGATTTCGTCTCCTGGTTCGACGGTCATCCGGATGTGCCGCGCACCTGGCCGCTCGAGGCGGAGCAGATCGCGGTCATCGGCAACGGCAACGTCGCCCTCGACGTCGCACGGATGCTCGCCAAGCACCCGGTCGATCTGCGCTCGACGGAGATCCCCGACAACGTGCTCGAGGGGCTCGAGTCCTCACCGGTCACCGACGTCCACGTCTTCGGGCGCCGCGGGCCCGCCGATATCAAGTTCACCCCCATCGAGCTTCGTGAGCTCGGCGAGCTGAACGATGTCGACATCGTCCTCGATGAGGCGGATTTCGAGGGGGTGGACCTGGCGTCCGCGTCGACGAACCAGATGAAGATCATGCTGCGCACCCTCAATGCCTGGCGGGGTGAGCAGCTCACGGGGGCGAGCCGCCGTGTGCACCTGCACTTCTGGCACGCGCCGGCCGAGATCCTCGGCGACGAGAAGGTGGAGGCGATGCGGTTCGAGCGCACGCGCATCGAAGATGGTCGCCTCGTCGGCACCGGCGAGTTCGCCGAGTATCCGCTTCAGGCCGTGTACCGTGCGGTCGGCTACTTCGGCTCGCCGATCGACGGCGCCCCGTTCGACCCCATCAAGGGCGTCATCTCGAACATCGAGGGCCGGGTCGCGGGCATCCAGGGGCTTTACGCGACGGGATGGATCAAGCGCGGTCCGGTGGGTCTCATCGGCCACACGAAGTCGGACGCCATGGAGACCGTCGACCATCTCGTCACCGACGCGCAGGCCGGCATCCTGACGACCCCGCTCGAGACGGGACTGCTCGAGCTTCTCGACGAGCGCGAGGTCGAGTACACGACGTGGGCCGGATGGCTCGCGCTGGACGCCCATGAGCGCGCGCTCGGCGAGACGCATCTCTACACGCGGGAGCGTGTGAAGGTCGTTCCGCGCGACGAGCAGGTCGAGATCTCGCGCTCCGGCGCGCTCGCGGGCGCATGACGTACGTCATCGCCCTGCCGTGTGTGGACGTCAAGGATCGCGCGTGCATCGACGAGTGCCCCGTGGACTGCATCTACGAGGGTGAGCGCAGCCTCTACATTCACCCCGATGAGTGCGTCGACTGCGGTGCGTGCGAGCCGGTGTGCCCCGTCGAGGCCATCTACTACGAGGACGACCTGCCCGACGAGTGGCAGGACTACTACAAGGCCAACGTCGAGTTCTTCGACGAGATCGGCTCCCCGGGCGGCGCCGCCAAGACCGGCGTGACCCCCAAGGACCACCCGATCATCGCGGCCCTGCCCCCTCAGAGCGAGGGCCACTGACGCAGCGCAATACCGAAGCCCCCGCGATCCGTGAATCGCGGGGGCTTCGTCGTTCCCAGCCTGCTCAGTCCGTGACGAGGGCCGCCTCGCGGGCCTCATCGGCCTTGGTGGCGGCGTCCTTCTCGGCGAGACCGGCCGCCACGGCCTTGCGGTGCTCGCTGATCGACCACGCGACGGCCACCGCCCAGATGAAGGCGATTGCCGCGAGCGAGAGTCCCAGCACCTCATCGGAGACCTCGAGCGAGGTGAGGATCGTGCGCACGTTGGTGAGCACGATGAGACCGCCGACCGCCGATCCGAGGATGCGAGCGGGGATGAGACGCACGATCCACGCAGCGAGAGGAGCGGCGATCACACCACCGGCCAGCAGCGCGATGACCCACGTGAGGTCGACGCCCGCGCCGCTGAGACCGATGAAGAAGCCGATCGACGCGGCGATCGCGACGAGGAACTCCGACGCATCGATCGTTCCGATCACCTTCCGCGGCTCGAGGCGACCGCTCGACAGCAGCGCGGGGGTGCCGACCGGCCCCCACCCACCCCCGCCCGATGCGTCGAGGAAGCCGCCGACGAGACCGAGGGGCGCCAGGAACTTCAGCGTGAGCGGCTTGTCACTGCGCCGGCCCGGGAGCCCCTTGATGGTGAAGCGCACGAGCACGTAGATGCCGAGAGCCAGCAGGATGGCGCTGGTGTAGGGCTTGGCGATGTCGGTGGCCAGCCCCGAAAGGAACGTCGCCCCCGCGAACGCGCCCACAGCGCCGGGGATGCCGATCTTCAGCGCGGCGCGCCAGTCGACGTTGCCGAAGCGCCAGTGCGAGAGCCCGGAGGCGAGGGTGGTGCCGACCTCGGCCAGGTGCACGGAAGCACTGGCGGCAGCGGGCGCAAGACCCACTGCAAGGAGCAGACTCGTCGAGGTGACGCCGTAGGCCATGCCCAACGCACCGTCGACGAGCTGCGCTCCGAGTCCGACGAGAGCGAGGAGGATGATCGTCTGCATGTCCCCGAGCGTAGGGAGGATGCCCCGAGCGACGCGCGCTTCGCGACACGCGCCGTCACAAAACCCTCCGAACCGCTAGGAAAAGCCCCCCGCGGCGCTGCGCGTCAGCTCTTCGGCGCGTGCAGGCGGAACTCGCCGGTCACGGCGGGGAGCCCTTTTCCGGGCTCTTTGCGGGCCACCGGCACGCGGGTGCCGAGCACCTGGGCCACAACGTCCTGGGCGATCTTGGCGGGGGTCAGACCCGCATCCTCGAGGATCTGCTCTCGCGAGGCGTGATCCAGGAACTCATCGGGCAGGCCGAGTTCGTCCACGGCCGTGTCGATGCCCGCCTCGCGCAGCACCTGCCGCACGCGCGTGCCGACGCCACCGACGCGGATGCCGTCCTCGAGAGTGATGACAAGACGGTGGCGGGCTGCGAGCTCGACGAGCGACGAGGCCACCGGCACCACCCAGCGCGGGTCGATCACGGTCGCGCCGATGCCCTGCGCCCGAAGACGCTGCGCCACGTCGAGCGCCAGGCGCGCGAACGGCCCGATGCCCACGATCAGCACGTCTTCGGTCTCGCCCCTCTCGAGGACGTCGACACCGTCGGACAGCCGCTCGATGGCAGGGATGTCCTCCCCGACCGCGCCCTTCGGGAACCGGATCACCGTGGGCGCGTCGCGCACGTCGACCGCCTCCTGCAGCTCCTCGCGCAGACGGGCCTCATCGCGCGGCGCTGCGATGCGGATCCGCGGCACGATGTGCAGCAGGGCGAGATCCCACATGCCATGGTGGCTGGGTCCGTCCGGTCCCGTGACGCCCGAGCGATCGAGCACGAACGTGACCCCTGCACGATGCAGGGCGACATCCATCAGCACCTGATCGAAAGCGCGGTTGACGAACGTCGAGTAGAGCGCGACGACCGGGTGAAGCCCGCCGTAGGCGAGCCCCGCTGCCGAGGCGACCGCGTGCTGCTCGGCGATGCCGACGTCGTAGACGCGCTCGGGGAAGCGCTCGGCGAACGGTGCGAGCCCGGTCGGTCGCAGCATCGCGGCGGTCATCGCGATGACATCCTCTCGCCGCTCCCCCACCTTGACGAGCTCTTCCGCGAAGACGTCTGTCCAGCCGGGTGCCGAAGCCCCGCCGAGCGCCCCGCCGGTCGCGGGATCGATGCGCCCGACGGCGTGGAACTGGTCGAACTCGTCGTCGCGGGCGGGCTGATAGCCGCGGCCCTTCTCCGTGATGACGTGCACGATCACCGGAGCGCCGTACGACTTCGCCAGCGCCAGCGTCTCGAGCAGCGCGGGCAGGTCGTGCCCGTCGACGGGGCCGAGATACTTCACGTCGAGATTGGAGTAGAGCGAGGAGTTGTTCGTGAAGCGAGAAAGGAAGCCGTGGGTCCCGCCGCGGACCCCGCGGTAGATCGCGCGCCCGACCGACCCGAAGCGGCCGGCGACGTTCGACGACTTCTTCGACAGATCGCGGTAGGTCTCGGTGGTGCGCACCCGATTGAGGTGGCGGGCCATGCCCCCGATCGTCGGCGCATAGGAGCGACCGTTGTCGTTCACGACGATCACGAGGTTGCGCTCGTTGTCGTCGGTGATGTTGTTGAGCGCTTCCCAGGTCATGCCGCCTGTGAGGGCGCCGTCGCCGACGACGGCCACGACATGGCGGTCGGCACGTCCGGTCGCGGCGAAGGCGCGCGAGATGCCATCGGCCCAGCTCAGTGAGCTGGAGGCATGCGAGGACTCGACCACATCGTGAGGGCTCTCGGAGCGCTGAGGGTAGCCGGCCAGGCCGCCGCGCGCCCGCAGAGCCGAGAAGTCCTGGCGTCCGGTGAGGAGCTTGTGCACGTAGGACTGGTGCCCCGTGTCGAAGATGATGGGGTCGTCCGGCGAGGCGAAGACGCGGTGAAGCGCGATCGTGAGCTCCACGACGCCCAGGTTCGGCCCGAGGTGCCCGCCCGTACGCGCAACGTTCTCCACGAGGAACTCGCGGATCTCCGCAGCCAGGTCCGTCAGCTGCGCCGGCGAGAGCGCATCGAGATCGCGCGGACCGTGGATCCCGTCCAGAAGACTCATGCCCCGAGCCTACGCCGGGGTTCTGGGATTCCGACGAACGACGAACGACCCCCGGCGATCCCTTGCGGGATGACCGGGGGCCGTTCGACAGGATGCGTCAGACGAGGCTGCGCAGCACGTACTGCAGGATGCCGCCGTTGCGGTAGTAGTCGGCCTCACCGGGGGTGTCGATGCGGACGACCGCGTCGAACTCCACGACCTGCTTGCCCTCGGGCGAGTGCTCGCTCGGGGTGGCGGTGACCTTGACCGTCTTCGGCGTGACGCCCTCGTTCAGCTGCTCCAGGCCCTCGATCGAGACGATCTCGGTGCCGTCGAGGCCGAGCGATGCCCAGCTCTCGCCTGCCGGGAACTGCAGCGGAACAACGCCCATGCCGATGAGGTTCGAGCGGTGGATGCGCTCGAAGCTCTCGGTGATGACCGCCTTCACGCCCAGGAGGCTCGTGCCCTTGGCCGCCCAGTCACGCGACGACCCGGAGCCGTACTCCTTGCCGCCGAAGATCACCAGCGGCGTGCCCTGAGCCTGGTAGTTCTGGCACGCGTCGTAGATGAACGACTGCGGCCCCTCCGGCTGCGTGAAGTCGCGGGTGTAGCCGCCCTCGACGACCGCGCCGTCGTTGACGGCGCTGACTAGCAGGTTCTTCAGGCGGATGTTCGCGAACGTGCCGCGGATCATCACCTCGTGGTTGCCGCGGCGCGATCCGTACGAGTTGAAGTCGCGCTGGGCGACACCGTTCTCGGTCAGGTACTGCGCGGCAGGCGTGCCCGCCTTGATGTTGCCCGCGGGGCTGATGTGGTCGGTCGTGACCGAGTCGCCCAGCGTCGCCATCACGCGCGCGCCGGTGATGTCGGTGACCGGGGTCAGCTCCATCGACATGCCGTCGAAGTACGGGGCCTTGCGCACGTAGGTGGACTTCTCGTCCCACTCGAAGATCGGACCGGTCGGCGTGGGAAGCGTCTTCCAGCGCTCGTCGCCCTCGAACACCGTGGCGTACTGCGTGATGAACTGCTCACGCGAGATCGAGGAGTCGATGATCTCCTGGACCTCCTCGGGCGCGGGCCAGACGTCCTTCAGGAACACGTCGTTGCCGTCCGCGTCCTTGCCGAGCGCGTCGGTCTCGAAGTCGAAGTTCATCGAACCGGCGAGAGCGTACGCGACGACGAGCGGCGGCGAGGCCAGGTAGTTCATCTTCACGTCGGGGCTGATGCGGCCCTCGAAGTTGCGGTTGCCCGAGAGGACGGCCGTCACGGCGAGGTCGTGCTCGTTGATCGCCGCCGACACCTCTTCGATGAGCGGGCCCGAGTTGCCGATGCAGATCGTGCAGCCGTAGCCGACCGTGTAGAAGCCGAGCGCCTCGAGGTCCTTGTCGAGACCGGACTTCTCGTAGTAGTCGGTGACGACCTTCGAGCCCGGGCCGAGCGTCGTCTTGACCCAGGGCTTGCGCTTGAGGCCCTTCTCGGCCGCCTTGCGGGCGAGAAGACCCGCCGCGATCATGACCGACGGGTTCGACGTGTTCGTGCACGACGTGATGGCGGCGAGGGTGACGGCGCCGTTGTCGAGCAGGTACTCCTGGCCCTCGGGCGTCGTGACCTTCACGGGGTTCGACGCGGCGTGCGCGTCGCCCGAGACGAGCACGGACGGACCGTGCTCGTGGTGCGGCTCCACGACCTCGCGCTCGACGCCCGGGGTGTTGCCCGGGTCGGACGCGGGGAACGTGCCGTCGACCTCCTGGGCCTCGTCCGCCTCGACGTAGTTGAGGATGTCCTTGCCGAACTGGGCCTTGGCCTCCGAGAGGAGGATGCGGTCCTGCGGACGCTTCGGGCCGGCGATCGAGGGCACGACCGTGGCCAGGTCGAGCTCCATGTACTCGGAGAAGACGAGCTCGCGCGACGGGTCGTGCCAGAGGTGCTGCTCCTTGGCGTAGGCCTCCACGAGCGACACGGTCTGCTCGTCGCGGCCGGTGAGGCGCAGGTAGTCGAGCGTGACGTCGTCGATCGGGAACATCGCCGCGGTCGAGCCGAACTCGGGCGACATGTTGCCGATGGTGGCGCGGTTCGCGAGGGGCACCGAGGCGACGCCCTCACCGTAGAACTCGACGAACTTGCCGACGACTCCGTGCTGGCGGAGCATGTCGGTGATCGTGAGGACGACGTCCGTGGCGGTGACGCCGGCGGGGATCTCGCCGGTGAGCTTGAAGCCCACCACGCGCGGGATGAGCATCGACACCGGCTGGCCGAGCATCGCGGCCTCGGCCTCGATGCCGCCGACGCCCCAGCCGAGCACGCCGAGGCCGTTGACCATCGTCGTGTGCGAGTCGGTGCCGACGCAGGTGTCGGGGTAGGCGCGAAGGACGCCGTCGACCGTGCGGTCGTAGATGACCTTGGCCAGGTGCTCGATGTTCACCTGGTGGACGATGCCGGTGCCCGGGGGCACCACCTTGAAGTCCTGGAACGCCGTCTGGCCCCAGCGCAGGAACTGGTAACGCTCGCCGTTGCGCTCGTACTCGATCTCGACGTTGCGCTCGAGAGCGTTCTCGGAGCCGAAGAGGTCGGCGATCACCGAGTGGTCGATGACCATCTCGGCGGGCGAGAGGGGGTTGATCTTGTCGGGGTCGCCGCCGAGGGCCGTGACCGCCTCGCGCATGGTGGCGAGGTCGACGATGCAGGGCACGCCGGTGAAGTCCTGCATGACCACGCGCGCGGGCGTGAACTGGATCTCGGTGTTCGGCTGAGCCGAGGGATCCCACGAACCGAGGGCAGAGATCTGCTCCTTCGTGATGTTCGCGCCGTCCTCGGTGCGGAGGAGGTTCTCGAGCAGCACCTTCAGGCTGAAGGGGAGCTTCTCGAAGCCGTCGACCGCGTCGATGCGGAAGATCTCGTAGTCGGTGCTGCCGACCGTCAGGGTGCTCTTGGCACCGAAGCTGTTCACCGTTGACACGGGCTGTCTCCTCCTGGTCGACCGCGCTTTGCGCTCCCCATCCTGCCTCCTGTGCGAGTGCACGGCCAGCAAGGCGGACCTAACAGGCGGAGGGCGCGGGACGCCACCGCGGGATGAGGGATTTATCTTGACGTCGAGATAAATCTACCACGCCGTACGCATCGTCAGGAGTCGCGACCCGCCAGGCGGTGTCCCGGGTAGAGGGATCGCGCGGCGAGCCAGGTCACCGCCACCAGCGGGGCGAACAGCGGCAGCCCCATCACCAGCTTGAGTGTGCCCAGCAGCGCCGTCTCGTGGGCCAGGTAGAGAGGCAGCTGCACCGCGAGACGCGCGAAGAACAACGCCGACCACGCGATCGCCAACCAGAAGAACACGCGCCTCTTGCGGCGATCCTTGCGCCACTCGACACCCTCGCCGACGAGGAAGCCGACGAGAAGTCCGATCAGCGACCAGCCGATCACCGCCGACACCAGGTAGGCGGTGCCGTATGCGGCGTTGGTGATCAGCCCGAAGACGAAGTTGTCGCGCCCGTCGCCGGTCCACAGTGCGAGTGCGGCCGCAGCGCCGGCAGCCACAAGACCGCCGAGAGCCGCCGCGGGCGTCGACCGCTGCGCGAACCGCAGCACGGTGAACACCGCTGCCATGCCGACAGACAGAGCGAGGGACAGATAGAGGGGCTCGGGCCAGAACGTGTAGACGAGCACGAAGGTGAGGCTCGGCAGGATCGACTCCAGCACCCCGCGGAAGCCGCCCATGGCCTTCCAGACGACGCCACCGGCCGTCGTCTCCTCGGCCGAGTCGCCCCCGATCCGACGGGCGGCATCGCCGAACGCGCCGCCCAGCACGTCGGAGGCCGACATCCGCGCCTCAGCGCGGTCGTCGCGGTCGCCGGCGGAAGGCTCGGTGGTCATCGCGCGTCTCAGGCCGTGGCGGGCGTCGACGGCATCTTCAGCGGGATGAGGTCGCGCGGAGGCATCGGGGCCCCGCCGCGCACGACGACGATCGAGCGGAAGAGCGACTCGACCTGCTCGGCCGCGACCGGATCCGACGCGCCGGCACCGCCGATGACACCGCGCAGGAACCACCGCGGACCGTCCACCCCGACGAAGCGTGCGAGGCGCATCTGGGCGTCTGAACCCGCGACGACCGGCACCTCGGCGAGAAGCTCGGCACCCAGAGGGCCCTCGCGCTCCTCGACGCGGCCGCCCTGCTGACGCACCTGGTCGCGGATCTGCGCGCGCGTCTCCTCCCAGAGACCCGAGGTGCGGGGCGCCGCGAACGGCTGCACCTGCAGGGTGGAGTCGGCATAGTCCAGACCCACCGCCACGATGCGCTTGGTCTGCTCCTCCACCTCGAGGCGCAGGTTCAGTCCCTCGCGCGGAAGCACCTTGATGCCGCCGAGGTCGATGTAGGGGCGGACCGGATTGGCCTCGGTCTCATCCAGCGGACCTGCCGTGGCGCGGTCGCCGGGGGCGGACTTTCCGTTCTCGAGCTCGTCGCTCATGCGTTCCCTCCCTGGGAAAGAATTCCGGTGGATCCGAACCCGCCGCCACCGCGGACGCTGTCGGGGAGCTCGTCCACCGGGATGAATCGCGCCCGAGGCACCGGCATGAGGATCAGCTGCGCGATCCGGTCTCCCACCGCGATGTCGAACGCCTCGCGAGGGTCGGTGTTCAGGAGCGCCACCTTGATCTCGCCGCGGTAGCCCGCGTCGATGGTGCCGGGCGCGTTGACGATGGTGATGCCGTGCTTGGCGGCCAGGCCGGAGCGCGGAACCACGAAAGCGGCATACCCCTCGGGAAGAGCGATGCGGACGCCCGTGCCGACGAGCGCGCGCTCACCCGGCGCGAGATGCACGGCCTCAGACGCCATCAGATCCGCGCCGGCGTCGCCGGGGTGCGCGTACACCGGCAGGGCCGATGCGATGATGGGAACGTCCACGGTTTCGGTCACTCCACGAGGGTAATGCAGAACACAACGCCGCCCGCCCGGCCTTCCCAGCCCCCGCGCGCAGAGTCCGCCCGTCCGCTCTACAGGGAGCGCCTCACGCCGTCCCTGTGGATCCTCGGCTCCGCCGCCGTCGTGGCGCCGATGGCCTCGCTCGTCTTCGTCCGCATGGACGGCGCGCTCTCCCTGGCGATCGGCTTCGCCGTCGGCGTCGCGGTCATCACCGCGCTCATCCTGGGATCCCCGGTGATCGAGGTCGTCGGGCGGGAGCTGCGCGCGGGCCGCGCGCACATCGACGTCGCCCTTCTCGGGGAGCCTGTCCCACTCACAGACGAGGCGGCCCGCGCGGCGCGCTCGACCGGCCTCGACGCACGAGGGTGGCACCTCATACGAGGAGGGGTCGCCGGGATCGTCGTCCTTCCGGACATCGATCCCGACGACCCCGTGTCGTCGTGGACGCTCTCATCGCGCACTCCCGACCGCCTGGCGGCGGCCGTTCGTCACGCTCAGAGCGCCGGCTGAGCCCTCCCGGGCCCGCCGCGGCGTCAGGCCGCGCAGTCCTTGCAGATCGGGCCGTTGGCGCCCTCGTGGTCGATCTGCGAGCGGTGCTTCACCAGGAAGCAGTTCATGCAGGTGAACTCGTCGTCCTGCGCCGGAAGCACCACGACATCCAGCTCGACGTTCGAGAGGTCCGCGCCCGGAAGGTCGAAGCTCGACGGGTTGTCCGCGTCCTCCACGTCCACCGAACCCGACATGGTGTCGGGCACGCGCGCCTTGAGGGCCTCGATCGACTCGTTTCCGTCGTCCTCGGTCTTGCGGGGGGCGTCGTAATCGGTTGCCATGTGAGTGGGTCACACTTCTTTCATCAGCTGTGGTGCACACCCCGCCAGATGCGGCGGAGCGGCGATAGTCTGCACGCCCTTTGCTGTGAACGCAAATACGCGTGCACGACGGGCGCGTGCAGCTGACGGAACTCGCGGCACGCCCACGGTATTCCCGGCGTTCGCGCCGGCGCGTGAAACCATGGCCGAGTCGTGAACGCACGCGGCGCGTCGTGATCTGCCGCGGCGTCAGAGGCGAGCCAGAGGAGGCTGAGCATGGAATCGCTCACCATCATCGGAACCGAGGACGGACAGCTGGTCTTGGCCACCGAGGCCGGCCAGCGGTTCACGCTCGCCATCGACGATGTGCTCCGCTCGGAGATCCGCAAGATCGACCGCGCGCAGGCACCCGCCGGGCCGCGGGTCCCTCTGCCGAGCCCGCGTGAGATCCAGACCCACATCCGCGCCGGCATGTCGGCGGAGGACGTCGCACAGCTGCTCGACGCCCGCGTCGAGGACGTGCGCCGGTTCGAGGGCCCCGTGCTCGCCGAGCGCGAGCACATCGTCGGCCAGGCGCTGGCCGTGCCCGTGCTCATGGGCATCGAGCTGCAACAGGACGAGAACCCGACCTTCGGAGTCGCCATCCGCTCGAAGCTCGCCGATCTCGGCGCCACGGGCGAGCGCTGGACGAGCTGGAAGGAGGAGGCGGGCTGGATCGTCAAGCTCGAGTTCATCGCGAACGACGTCGAGCACGATGCCCGCTGGAGCTTCGAACCTCGCCGGAGCGCCCTCTCGCCGCTGAACAGCGACGCCACCCAGCTCTCGCGCCAGGGCCCGATGCCGGAGGGGCTGATCCCGCGTCTTCGCGCGCTCGACACCGTCGTGCCGCCGGCCGAGAACGTGCCCGATTCCGAGGATCGCTTCGATTCGGGTGCCTTCGGGCCGCGACGTGTGCCGGAGGCGGGCGCCGATCCGGATTCCTCCGCGACCGTCAGGGACTTCGCGACGAAGCGCGCACCCGGCGCGCAGGCGCCCAGCTCCGACACCGCCGATCTGCTGGAGGCCCTGCGCCGCCGGCGCGGTCAGCGCGAGCCCGCGCCCGCGTTCGACATCGAGCTGGGCGACGAGACGCCCGAGGCCCCCGAGGAGCACCACGAGGTCGAGCGGCGCACGCTCGTGAACCTCTTCTCGGCTCCCTCCGCCACCCCCGTGTCCGTCGCCGATGAGGACGAGCCCGAGGCGCAGGCCGAGTCGCCCAAGGAGGACGAGACTCCGCGCCGCCGCGGCCGCGCGTCCATGCCGTCCTGGGACGACATCGTCTTCGGCGCGCGCACCGACGACTGACCACTCGGGCCGTTCGCGTCTTGGCCGCGCCCGACGCGGGCTAGGAGTAGGCCCCGAGCCGCAGGAACGGCACCGTCGTCTCCTCGGGACTCACGGAGCCGTGCTGACCGACCATGTCCTGCGGCCGCTTGTCGTCGAGTCGGTCGTCGTAGAACGCCCACGATCCGCGGGCCGCGATCAGCAGGTCGCCGATGCGCGGGCGCACCGCGACGTCGACAGGCCCGAACAGCCCGGCGGCAATCGCCTCATCGCGCGTGGCCACCTCCGCGGACTTGCCGGAATGCTCCGTCCACACCGATGCCGCCGTCGAGGGATCGACCCCCGGCTCGAGATAGACATGCAGCAGGCGGGGCTCGCCGCCGAGATGCGCGACACCGGAGAGACGGGGATCACCGTGCTGCAGCAGCACGTGGCGATGCCGAGGCACGTCCACCATTCCGTGGTCGGCAGTGACGATCGCGCCGACCCCCGCCGGGACCGGGGCGGCGAATGCCGCGTCGACGTCCTCGAGCGCGGCGAGCCAAGCGGCGGAATCGACGCCTCGCCTGTGCCCGGCCTTGTCGATCTCCGGCAGATAGCAGTAGACGAGCGAGCCGGACTCCCCCGCTGCCAGCTCGTAGGCGAGACGCACGCGCATCCGCACCTCATCGGCGCCGACGTACTCCGCCCCCCGCAGAACCGCCGCGGTGAGACCGCTCTTGGCGTACTCCGACATGCCGACGGCGAATGCCCGGCGCCCCTCTGCCACTGCCGTCTCGAAGACCGTGGTGCGGCGCTGCCAGGTCGCCGGATCCAGCCCGTCGTTCTCGTAGCCGTTGAGCTGATTCGTCAGTCGACCCTGCGCCGGATCCAGTACGCGGTACCCGACGAGGCCGTGCTCGCCCGGATGCGCGCCCGTGAGGATCGAGGTGAGCGCCGCCGCCGTCGTCGACGGGAACACGGATCGTGCGACGTCCTTCTTCCCGAACGATGCGGCCAGACGTCGAGCGTGACCCGCGTGCGCGCGCAGCTGGATCGCGCCGAGCCCGTCGATGACGAAGAGCACCGCGGAGCGCGCGGGCTTCAGCGCGCCGCCGCCGTCGAGGGAACGCAGGATGTCCGGCGCGACATCGGTGAGGCTCCGGGCCGCCGCGGGGCCCGTCGGTACGATGGGAGGCATCCGGGCAAGTCTCGCACGACGCGCGTTGCCCGATCAGAGACCCGCACCCGGGCCCTTCGACAGCAGGTGAGAGAAGCAGTATGGCGCGCACGACCCCGGCATCCGCGAACACGTCCGGATCCGCTCCGGAGCGCATCGAGGACATCGCCCTCGAGCAGGAGATGCAGGGTTCGTACCTCGAGTACGCCTACTCGGTCATCTATTCGCGTGCCCTGCCCGATGCTCGCGACGGACTGAAGCCCGTTCAGCGGCGCATCATCTACCAGATGGCGGAGATGGGCCTGCGCCCCGACCGCGGGCACGTGAAGAGCGCCCGCGTCGTCGGCGAGGTGATGGGAAAGCTCCACCCGCACGGTGACAGCGCGATCTACGACGCGCTTGTGCGCCTCGCGCAGGACTTCGCGCTGCGTGTCCCCCTCGTCGACGGGCACGGGAACTTCGGGTCGCTCGATGACGGTCCGGCGGCCGCTCGCTACACCGAAGTGCGCCTCGACCGCCCTGCCCTGTCGCTGACGGAGGACATCGACGAGGACGCGGTCGACTTCATCCCGAACTACGACGGACAGTTCCAGCAGCCCGCCGTGCTTCCAGCGGCGTACCCCAACCTGCTCGTCAACGGGGCGAGCGGCATCGCCGTCGGCATGGCGACGAACATGGCACCGCACAACCTCAGCGAGGTCGTCGCGGCCGCCACCCACCTCCTCGAGCACCCTGAGGCGACGACCGCGGAGCTCATGGAGTTCGTGCCCGGCCCCGATTTCCCCTCCGGCGGGATCCTCGTAGGGCTCGACGGCGTCAGGGATGCCTACGAGACCGGTCGCGGCGCCTTCAAGCTGCGCGGCAAGGTGTCCATCGAGCAGGTCGCGCCTCGCCGCACCGGCATCGTCATCACGGAGCTGCCGTACATGGTCGGCCCCGAGCGCGTCATCGAGAAGCTCAAGGACGCCGTGCAGTCCAAGAAGCTGCAGGGCATCTCGGATGTCGCCGACCTCACCGACCGCAACAACGGGCTGCGGCTGGTCATCGGCGTCAAGACCGGCTTCGACCCGCACGCCGTGCTCGAGCTGCTGTACAAGCTCACGCCGCTCGAGGACTCGTTCTCGATCAACAACGTGGCGCTCGTCGACGGGCAGCCGCGCACACTGGGCCTCAAGGATCTGCTGCGCGTCTACATCGACCACCGCCTCCAGGTCGTGACGCGCCGCAGCCGCTATCGTCTCGCCCGGCGACAGGAGCGCCTGCACCTCGTTGCCGGCCTTCTGACGGCCATCCTGGACATCGACGAGGTGATCCAGGTCATCCGCTCGTCCGACACGTCGGAGCAGGCGCGGACGAAGCTCTGCAGCGTCTTCGATCTCGATGAGATCCAGGCGGAGTACATCCTGGAACTGCGTCTGCGCCGACTCACGAAGTTCTCGCGTATCGAGCTCGAGCAGGAGCGGGACGCGCTGCTCGCGGAGATCGCCGCGCTCGAGGAGCTGCTCGGATCGGACACGCTGCTGCGCCGGCAGGTCGCGCTGGAACTCGACGCCACGGCCGAGAAGCACGCGACGCCCCGCCGAACGCTGCTGATGAACGGCAAGCCCGCCGCGCCGCGCAGCAAGAAGGGCGAGCCGGATCTGCAGATCGCCGACGGGCCCACCACCATCGCGCTGTCGACGACGGGCCGCGCCGTGCGCATCGAGGTGCCAGAAGGCCAGCAGCTGGCGGCGCCGGGGCGTCGCAGCAAGCACGACGCGATCCTCACGACCGTCGAGGCGACGATCCGCGGAGAGGTCGGCGCGCTGACGTCGAAGGGACGCGTGGTGCGCTTCCATCCCGTCGATCTGCCGTCGGTGCCCGCGAACTCGGTGCAGCTCGGCGTCGGCGCACGTCTGCACGACTACGTCGGCCTCACCGACCGCGCCGAGAAGATCGTCACCCTCGTGGATCTCGGGTCCGATGTGCCCGTCGCGATCGGCACGGCGCAGGGTGTGGTCAAGCGCATCGTGCCGTCATCGCTCGCCCCCAAGCCCGAGCTCGAGGTCATCGGCCTCAAGCCCGGCGATACGGTCGTGGGCGCCGCGTCAGCTCCCGAGGAGGCCGAGCTCGTGTTCGTGACCTCCGACGCGCAGCTGCTGAGGTTCTCGGCGGCGTCCGTGCGTCCGCAGGGCGCGCCGGCCGGCGGTATGGCGGGCATCAAGCTCGCGCCGAAGGCGGAGGTGGTGTTCTTCGGCGCCGCCATCGGTGACGAGACCGTTGTGGTCACCGTGTCGGGCTCGTCCGACGCCATCGCCGGGATGGAGATCGGACGGGCGAAGATCTCGGACTTCTCCGAGTTCCCGGCGAAGGGCCGCGCCACGGGCGGCGTCCGCGCGCACGCATTCCTCAAGGGCGAGAACCGCATCACGCTGGCGTGGGTCGGACCCGATCCGGCCCGTGCCGTCGATGCCTCGGGCGTTGTGCGCAAGCTGCCCGAGACCCTCGCGCGCCGAGACGCCTCTGGCCAGCCCCTCGAGGCCTCGATCGCCTCGATCGGACGAACCCTCGTCGCACCCGACGCCTGATCCGTTGATCGACCTCGGGTTCGGCGCGATCTGCGCAGTCACGCTCGTCGGCGCGATGGGGCAGCGTGCCTTGGGCATGGGCTTCGGACTCGTGGCGATGCCCGTGCTCGTGCTGGTACTCGGACCGCTCCCAGCGGTGACAGCCATGAACGCCATGGGAGCCGTCGCGTCGCTGCTCGTGCTGGCACAGGTGTGGCGCCTCGTGCACTGGCGGCGGCTGATCTGGCTGCTGCTGCCCGCACTCCTGGGGGTGGTCCCGGGCATCCTGCTGGCACGGCTCGTCGACGAGGCCCTGCTCAAGGCGGTGATGGGCGCGATGATCCTCATCGGGGTCGGCCTCTCGGCCTGGCTGCACCGCACGGCGGAGCCGATTGCCGGCAATGCGCCGGTCGCGGTGACGGGGCTGATCGCCGGAGTGCTCAACGGTTCGGTCGGCCTGGCGGCCCCGGCCGTCGGCATCTACGGCGCCCTCGGCGACTGGCCACAGCGTGCCTACGCGGCAGCGCTCCAGCCGTTCTTCCTCATCATGAGCGCGACGACCGTCGTCGCGACAGGTCTGCTCGACCCCTCTGCGACGCTCGCCTGGACCTGGTGGATGTGGCTGATCCTGGGCAGCGTGATCGTCGCCGGCGTGCTGGTGGGCGCCCGCATCGCCAGCCGGCTTCCCGAGCGCGCGGCGCGCAGGAGCATCCTCGTGCTGTCGTTCCTGGGCGGTGTGTCGGTGCTGTGGTCAGGCCTTGCGGGGCTGCTCGCCTGACCCCCTGCGGCTCAGGCGTCGATCGACTCGCGTGAGAGGCGATCAGCCGAGTCGACGATGAACTCGCGACGCGGACCGACCTCGTTGCCCATCAGCACCTCGAACACCCGGCCCGCAGCTTCGACGTCCTCCAGGCGCACGCGACGCAGCAGACGGCCGTCGCGGGCCATCGTGGTCTCCGCCAGCTGATCCGCGTCCATCTCGCCGAGGCCCTTGTAGCGCTGGATGGGCTCCTGCCACTTCCGGTTCGACTTGCGCAGCTTGTCGAGCAGCTTGTGCAGCTCGGCCTCGCTGTACGTGTAGATCGTCTCGTTGGGCTTGGAGCCCGGGTTCACGACGATCACGCGGTGCAGAGGGGGCACGGCGGCGAAGACCCGGCCGGCTTCCACGAGCGGGCGCATGTAGCGGTAGAAGAGCGTGAGGAGAAGGGTGCGGATGTGGGCGCCGTCGACATCCGCATCACTCATCATGATGACCTTGCCGTAGCGCGCGGCATCGAGATCGAACGTGCGGCCGGATCCGGCACCGACCACCTGGATGATCGAAGCGCACTCGGCGTTCGACAACATGTCGCTGACCGAGGCCTTCTGCACGTTGAGGATCTTGCCGCGGATGGGCAGCAGCGCCTGGTACTCGCTGTTGCGCGCGAGCTTGGCGGTGCCGAGCGCCGAGTCGCCCTCGACGATGAACAGCTCGGACTGCGCGACATCCTGCGTGCGGCAGTCGACGAGCTTCGTCGGCAGCGAGGAGCTCTCGAGGGCGTTCTTGCGGCGCTGGGTCTCCTTGTGCGCGCGGGCCGAGACACGCGCCTTCATCTCGGAGACGACCTTGTCGAGCACCATGGACGTCTGCGTCTTGTCGTCGCGCTTCGACGACGCGAAACGCTCCTTGAGGGCCTCGCGCACGACCTTGGCGACGATGGATCGCACGGCGGGAGTGCCGAGCACTTCCTTCGTCTGCCCTTCGAACTGCGGCTCGGGCAGCGTGACGGTGAGCACGGCGCTGAGGCCGGCGAGCACGTCGTCCTTCTCGAGCTTCTCGCTCGCGCCGACCTTGAGGCGGCGGGCGTTCGCAGAGACCTGGTCACGCAGGAACTTCAGCAGCTCCTGTTCGAAGCCCGTCTGGTGCGTGCCGCCCTTGGGCGTGGAGATGATGTTCACGAACGATCGGATCGCCGTGTCGTAGCCCGTGCCCCAGCGCAGCGCGATGTCGACACGGCACTCGCGCTCAACCTCGGTCGAGACCATGTGGCCGTTCGCCTGGAGCATCGGCACCGTCTCCTTGAAGGTGCCGGATCCGGTCAGTCGCCAGGTGTCGGTGACCGGCGCATCCGTGGCCAGGAAG
Source organism: Microbacterium stercoris (assembly GCF_017592545.1). Taxonomy (GTDB): domain Bacteria; phylum Actinomycetota; class Actinomycetes; order Actinomycetales; family Microbacteriaceae; genus Microbacterium; species Microbacterium stercoris. Next base: position 218,165 of record NZ_JAGFOA010000005.1, on the reverse strand, counting down.
TCGACGAACTCCGAGATGCCGCCGTCGAACTTGTACGAGGTCTCCACGAGCTCGCCGTCCGGCTGAGCAAGCGGGCGCTCGTCGCGGATCACGATCTCGAGCCCCGACACGAGGAAGGCGGTCTGTCGCGCGCGCGTGACGAGATCGTCCAGCTGGAACGCGGCGTCCTTGGTGAAGATCTGCCGGTCTGCCCAGTAGCGCACCCGCGTTCCGGTGACGCCCTTGGCGACCTTGCCGATGACCCGCAGCTCGCTGCGCTCCTCGAAGGGGGTGAACGGGGCGTCCGGACGCGCGTCGGCGAACACTCCGGGCTCGCCGCGGTGGAACGACATGGCATAGGTCTTGCCGTTGCGGTCGACCTCGACGTCGAGGCGCTCGGACAGCGCGTTGACCACCGAGGCGCCCACGCCGTGCAGTCCACCAGAGGCGGCATAGGAGCCGCCGCCGAACTTGCCACCCGCGTGCAGCTTCGTGTACACGACCTCGACACCCGTGAGCCCTGTGCGCGGCTCGACGTCGACCGGCACACCGCGCCCGCGGTCGCGCACCTCGACGGAGCCGTCGGCGTGGAGGATCACGTCGATCTTCGAGCCGTTGCCCGCGACCGCCTCGTCAACGGAGTTGTCGATGATCTCCCACAGGCAGTGCATCAGACCGGGCGAGCCGTTCGAGCCGATGTACATGCCCGGGCGCTTGCGGACGGCCTCGAGTCCTTCCAGGACCTGGAGATGATGGGCGGAGTACTCGGCAGTCACAATCTTCGATGCTAATCGCGACCACGGACATCCCCGGGCGGACACTCCCCGGCGGTCTACTCCCGTCTGGCAAGGCGGGGGCCGTCGTACGCGCTGAGCGAAACAGGCCGAGGGTTGGGCAGGTTTCTCAGCCCGCAGTGGTTACATGTGATGCAACTCGCAGGACCCGAACCGACATCGAGGAGGCAGACACCATGACCGTCACCGAAGCACCCGCCCCCTCCTACCGCCTCACGGCGATGGACCGCTGCGACTCGTGCGGAGCGCAGGCCTACATCGCCGCCGAGGTCAACGGAAGCGAGCTCCTCTTCTGCGCGCACCACGGCCGCAAGTACGAGGAGAAGCTGCGCGCCGTCGCCACGTCGTGGCACGACGAGACCGCGCGTCTCATCGACGCCCCCTGACGCCGCCCCCACGCATCACGCGCCCGTCCCCCTCGAGGGGGCGGGCGCGTTCGCGTGTACCACGGGTCCGCCGGCAGGGATCCGTCTGGCTCGGTCAGTCGACGACGACGCGAGGGATGAGCGGCGACAGACGCAGGAGCGGCTCCTCGCCGACCGTCCCGATCGCCTCCGCGAGCGTCGTGGAGGACGACTCGCCGCGCGCTCCGTCGCCCCACACCGCGACCTCGTCGCCGACCGCAGCCCCCGGCCAGGCGGCCACGACGCTGGATCCCAGGGCGACACGCAGCAGGGCCCGGCTGCCGCCGGGCGTGCCGACATCAGCGACGCCTGCGAGAGAGGACGGGAGCCCGTCAAGGGATCCGATCCCGATTTCCACCTCGTCGCCGCGCACCGCCACGACAGGCGCGACGAGAGTCGCGACGGGGACGATGCCGGGTAGCACGGGACCGTCCGCAGATCGCACGCCGTACACAAAGGCACCGAAACGCACCAGGTCGTAGCGGAACTCCTCGCGCGCCCACCCTGCCGCGCTGGCGGCCAGGTGGCGCACTTCGGGGGCGAGGCCCGCCTCACGGGCGACCTCGACCGCCACATCGAACGCCGCGCGGGCGACGTCGTCGTCCTCGTCGCTCGCCTCGGAGATGTGGCTCCAGATTCCCGCGACGCGAATGCGCCCGGCGCGTTCGAGCTCCGCGGCGCGGCCGACGAATGCCGGCCACTGCTCGGGACGCACGCCGTTGCGATGCAGTCCCGTGTCGATCTTCAGGTGCACGACGGCGGTGCCCGCCGCCGCGTCGGCGATGCGCTCGAGGTATGCGGCATCCCCCACGCCGAGTTCGAGGCCTCCCGTGAGGGCTTTGTGCGTCTCGTCAGTGCCGAGCGTCAGCCAGCAGAAGACGCGTGCCGCGTCGCCGACCGCGGCCTTCGCGCGAAGGGCGCTCCGCAGATCAATCGCACCGAGCCACGACACACCCGCTTCGCGGACGACACTCGCCACGGTCTCGACGCCGTGTCTATACGCATCGTCCTTCACGACCACCATGACCTCGGCGGGCGCGACGCGCGCCCGCACCGAGGCGATGTTCTGTGCGAGACGCGCGCGAGAGATGCGCAGCTGAGCCGTCACGCGACCACCTCCCGCTCGACGTGGAGCCCGACGGCGCAGACGAGCTCGGCCGGGGTGAGCCCCGTGATCCGCGACCAGTCGGCAAGGGCGTCGCGCACGAGACCGGATCCGAAGTACACCGCGGTGTCGCCGGCGTCGACCGCGGCATCCGCGATGTCGATGACACAGACGTCCATGGCCACACGACCCACGATGGGCCGCACGGCGCCCGAGAGCTCGACACCGGCGTTGTTGCCGAGGGCGCGCACAACGCCCTCCGCGTATCCGCCCGCGATGAGCGCCAGCCGCGTGTCCGAGGTGGCGCGATGGGTGTACCCATACGAGACTCCCTCTCCCGCCAGCAGGGGCTTCGTCGACAGCACGGGCGCCGCGAGCGAGAGCACCGGTGTGCCCCCCGATCCCGGGAGACCGTAAAGCAGCTCGCCGCCGACGGGGTCTGCTTCGACCGCTTCGAGGCCGGCCGCCTGCACCACCGCAGCGTCTCGCCGATCCGCGTTGGCGTAGCGGATGCCCTCGGCTGCGACAGCCTCGGCCGCCACGCCGACGCCATGGCCCCACGCGTCGCGTCGCAGATCGGCGACAGCGCCCGGATCGGCCGCGAGAAGACGGGCGTTGGAGCGAAGGGCCGAGCGTGAGATGCGGGCCAGCGGGGCGGCTCGCCGGGGGTTCGGCCAGGTCATCGACCTAGACTAACCCGGGGGCCGAACCGCCCCGATGACCTACGGAGTGTGCATTGTCTGACAACCGACTCGGCCTCGCCGGCAAGTTCCGCTACCTCGCGGAGCGTGCCCGAAACATCGACGTGAAGTCGGTGGTGGAGCGCGCGAAGGAGGTGCACGAGCAGCACGGCAGCTGGACACCGAAGGTGCTCGCGGACATGCTGTGGTCGGCCGCTCGCAACGATGTCGCCTTCCAGGACTACGTCGACTACGACTTCGCTATCCTCTCCAAGGCCGAGCGCGCCACCTTCATGACCCACCCCGTCTCGATCCGCATCGCCAAGCAGACCGCGCAGCTCGACAAGAGGGTGCTGTTCGAGAACAAGATCGAGTTCAACAAGCTGTTCGACCGCTTCCTCAAGCGGGAGTGGCTCATTGTCGACAAGAACAACGCGGACGCGGTGAAGGCCTTCGCCGAGAAGCACGGCACGTTCATCGCGAAGGTGCCCGTCAGCCACATGGGCCTCGGCGTGCGCCGATACCACGCGTCGGATGTCGGCGACTGGGACGCGTTCCACCGCGGACTGCTCGAGCGCGACGAGCTGCTGCTCGAGGAGGTCATCCGCCAGCACGATGACCTCGCCGCGGTCTGCCCTGGCACCGTCAACACCACGCGCATCACGGCGTTCAACGACGGGACGGACGTGCACATCCTCGCGATCGCCCAGAAGTTCGGTCGCGGGGCGGTCAGCGACCAGATGTCGTACGGCGGCTTCTACACGATGCTGCACGACGACGGCCGCGCATTCGGCGACGGCTATGACTCGCACGGCCACGTGCACCAGAAGCACCCCGACACCGGCTTCCCGATCGCCGAGTTCCAGCTGCCCTTTATGGACGAGGTGATCGCTTTCATCAAGGAAGCCGCGCGCGTTGTGCCCGAGGTGCCGTACGTCGGCTGGGACGTCGTCGTCACTCCCGAGGGCCCCGTGCTCGTCGAGGGCAACTGGGGCGCGGGCGTCTACGAGAACAAGCCGAGCGTCACGGGCATCCGCACCGGTCACAAGCCCCGCTATCAGAAGGCGATCGGGTTCTGACGCGGCACGGCTCGGTCCCGGCGGGGATGCGGTCTGAGCTGCGCCGCATCGGCCGAGGAGGTCGCGGCTCCGTCCAGACCCGCTGGTGAGAACAGGAAAGGCCCCTCCGAGGAGGGGCCTTTCCTGTTTACGGATTACGCAGGGCGGACGATGCCGAGTGGCGTGGACTGGTGTCCCTGGCCGAGCGGATTGTCGCTGAGGATGCGCACGAGGCGCTTCTCCCCCGCCTTGTCGAGCGTGGATCCGAGGATGTTGCCGCCGATGTCGTTGATGTCGACGACTGCGACATCAACGCCACCCCCGAGCAGCTGCTGCAGGTGGCGGGCCACCTCGCGCGGCTTCTCGGGGCCGAGCACCACGGCCTTGTTGTACGGCGGGATCGTGCCGGACGTCGGACCGTCGATCGCGCGGGCCTTGTCGCCGGCGATGCGGTAGAAGTCGCCGCGACGCCCGAAGGCCTTCGTGACGGCGGCCACCGCGGCCGCGAAGAGGATGCGCGGGGTGCCGCACTCACGCAGCGCCATCTCCATCGTCTCGGGCATGCCGAGACCGATGCCGTACGGCGTCTTGACGACGTACTTGGAGAGGAAGCGTGCGAGCGGACGCACCCGGATGTCGGTGAGCAGGTACGAGCGTCCCTGCGTGATCGCGACGATCTTCTCGGTCACGAACAGCAGATCACCCGGCTGGACGGCATCCTTCGCATAGGTCGTGATGACCTCGTCGAGAGAGTCGTCCGGCATGACGACGCGCGTGCGCAGCGGGATGCGCTGCACACGCTCGCCGTCCAGCTGAACCTCGAGCGCCTTGCCCTCGTTCGCCGTGCCGCTCACTCGAGGTAGTCCCGGAGCGACTGCGAGCGCGAGGGGTGACGCAGCTTCGCCATCGTCTTCGACTCGATCTGGCGGATGCGCTCGCGCGTGACGCCGAACGTGTCGCCGATCTGGTCGAGCGTCTTCGGCTGGCCATCGCCGAGACCGAAGCGCATGCGGATCACGCCGGCCTCGCGCTCGGAGAGCGAGTCGAGCAGGCTCTCGAGCTGACGCTGGAGCATCGTGAAGCCGACCGCGTCGGCGGGGACGACCGCCTCGGTGTCCTCGATCAGGTCGCCGAACTCACTGTCGCCGTCCTCACCCAGGGGCGTGTGCAGGGAGATCGGCTCACGGCCGTACTTCTGCACCTCGATGACCTTCTCGGGGGTCATGTCGAGCTCCTTGGAGAGCTCCTCGGGTGTGGGCTCGCGGCCGAGATCCTGCAGCATCTGACGCTGGACGCGAGCGAGCTTGTTGATGACCTCGACCATGTGCACCGGGATGCGGATGGTGCGGGCCTGGTCGGCCATGGCGCGCGTGATCGCCTGGCGGATCCACCAGGTGGCGTAGGTCGAGAACTTGAAGCCCTTGGTGTAGTCGAACTTCTCGACCGCGCGGATCAGACCGAGGTTGCCCTCCTGGATCAGGTCCAGGAACTGCATGCCGCGACCGGTGTAGCGCTTGGCGAGCGAGACGACGAGTCGGAGGTTCGCACCGAGCAGGTGGGACTTGGCGCGCTGACCGTCGCGGGCCACCCACTGCAGGTCGAGTCCCAGCTGCTGCGACTTCTCGGCCGCGGACATCTTGGAGAGCTTCTCCTCGGCGAACAAGCCGGCCTCGATGCGCATGGCGAGGTCGACCTCTTCGGCGGCGTTGAGGAGCGGCACCTTGCCGATCTGCTTGAGGTAGTCCTTGACCGGGTCGGCCGTCGCGCCGGTGATCTGCGTCGAGTAGACGGGGACGTCCTCCTCGTCGCTCGACGAGATGACGATCGCGCCGGTGGGCAGCGGCTCGGTGACGACCTTCGTCGTCGCCTCGCCCTCGGCGCTCTCCTCCTCGGCCGACTCGTCCTCGACGTCGATCTCCTCGACCTCGACGGGCTCGTCGCCCTCGTCGTCCTCGTCCTTCGCCTTCTTGGTCGACGCCTTCTTCGGCGCCGCCTTGGCGGCGGTCTTCCGCGCGGGCGCCTTGGCGGCGCCGTCCTTCGCGGCGGCGGTCTTGCGTGCCGTGGTCTTCGCGGGCGCCTTCTCGGTGGCGGGCTCGACGGCCTCTTCCACCTCGGCGTCCTTCTTCTTCGCGGTGGTCCGCGGAGTCTTCGTGGCTGTGGTCACGTTTTCGCCTTTCACCGGCGGCACTCGCGCGCCGCGCCCCCGGATGTGTACGGGCACTAGTAAGACCCTTGTCAAGTCCGGCGCATCATATGCGCCGTCTCGACAACGGGTCGGACACCCATTGTCTCATAGGTCTGCGGACGCTCACGCACCGCATCATCGCGGTGGCGTCGCACCCGCTTTTCGCACACTGAAGTCAACGTGCGCAGCGGTCGTGCTATTCCTCAGGGCTTCTTGTCGTCGTCGGTGTTCGGCCGGCTCGCCAGGAAGCGCTCGAGCTCGGCGGCGAGTTCGTCCGCGCTCGGCAGATCTCCCTCGCGGATGCCTCCCACAGAGGGAACACCGCCCCCGACAACCCCCGCGGCGTACGCGTCGTAGCGCTCCTCGAGGCCACGCACCATCGCACCGAGCTCGTCGTTGCCGGCGATCTGATCCTCGACGCGGCCGAGGTACTCGCGGTTCTCGCCGTAGAGGTCGTCGAGCGTGAATACGAGCCCCGTCGCCGCCATCAGGCGATCGAGCCCCGCGATGGTCGCTGCCGGGTAGTCGGTCTCGGCCAGATAGTGCGGGACAAGGAGCACGAAGCCGGCGGTGTCGAAGTCGGCCTCGATGAAGCGGTATTCGAGCAGATGGCCGACGGTGGCGGGCACCTGCGTGCGCGGGTGCCAGATCGAGTGCGACTCGATGAGCTGAGCGCGGTTTCCACTGACCGTGGTGCCGAGCGTGCGCGTGTGCGGCACCGGCATGCCGATCGCATGGACCCAGGTGACGGAGGAGACGGCGAACCGATCCGCGAACCGGATCACCGCGTCGGCGAATGCATCCCACGCGAAGTCCGGCTCGTAGCCCGAGAGAAGCAGGAACGGCTGCCCGAGGGCGTCCCTCGCGAGCGAGAGCTCGAGGCGCGGCGGGCGGTAGTCGCTGAGGTGGTCCTGCTCGAAGGTGACGATCGGTCGTCGCGCCCGGTAATCGAGCAGCGCGTCGTTCGAGAACACGACGACGGGCCGCGGCGCGAGCTCCTCGCGCGCGAAGTCGATGAGGTTGGAGACGGCGCCACCGGCATCCGTGAAGCCGGTCAGCAGGAACACGAGCGGCAGCCCCTGCGGGACCTCGGGTCCGTTCGCGACGTGCTCGTAGATGTCACCGGTGAAGGGCATTCCTCCATGCTACGAGCCGTCGGTGCGGCGCGGCCCTCTTCCGCTCTGCGCGTACCTAGGATGGACGTCATGCCGATTCCCGTGCTCGCGCTGACCACAGATTCGTTCCCCTCGGAAAGCGCGGAGGCGGCGATCCTCGCCCTGCCGTCGTTCGACGAGCGCGAAAGGCTCGACGTCCCCGGCTTGAAGCCCGCGCTGGAGGCGATCGGCTTCACCGGCGCCAAGAACTCCTTCGCCCGGGTCTACGCCCCCGAGGTGACCGACAAGCCGCTCGCCGTCGTCGGTCTCGGGGCCGAGCCGGATGGCGACGACGTGCGCGAGGCGATCGGCGCGGCCGTCCGCCAGCTGACCGGATTCGGCACCGTCGCGGTGCACGTGGCCGCTCGCGTCGACGACGCCTGGCGCCTCGCCGCCGAGGGAGCCGCGCTCGGCGGGTACTCCTTCGACTCCTACAAGACGACGGATCCGGACAAGGCGGCGAAGAAGCGCCGTGCGTCGACCGTCCTCGTCCACGTTCCCGGCCCGGTCGACGAGAGCGCCCTCGCGACCGTCCGCGCCGGCGCCGAGGCGGTCGCCCTCGTGAAGGACCTCGTCTCGACGACCGCTGACCGCCAGAGCCCGGCGCAGCTGGCCGACGCCGCGGTCACCGCGGTCGAGGGCCTCGGCGTCGACGTCACCGTGTACGACGAGGCAGCGCTCGAGGAGGGCGGCTTCGGCGGCATCCTCGGCGTGGGTCGCGGATCGGATCGCCCGCCCCGCCTCGTGCGCCTCGAGTGGGCGCCCGACGGCGCCGACCGCCACATCGCGCTCGTGGGCAAGGGCATCACCTTCGACACGGGCGGTCTGTCGCTGAAGCCCGCCGCATCCATGCTCGGGATGAACGAGGACATGACCGGCGCGGCCGAGGTGCTCGCGGTCGTCCGCGCCGCAGCGCAGCTCGAGCTGCCCGTGCGCGTCACGGCGTGGATGTGCATCGCCGACAACATGCCCTCGGGCCGCGCGACGCGACCCGGCGATGTGCTGACGATGCTCGACGGCACCACCGTCGAGGTCACCAACACCGACGCCGAGGGACGCCTTGTGCTCGCCGACGGCCTGGTCGCCGCCAGCCGTGAGAACCCCGACGTGATCGTCGATGTGGCGACCCTGACCGGCGCGATCCTGGTCGCCCTGGGCACTCGCCACACCGGTGTGATGGGCCACGGCGACGCGGTGGACGCCTTCCTGCGCTCGGCCGACCGCACCGGCGAGCTCGCGTGGCCCCTGCCGCTGCCGGGGTACATCGCCGAGCAGCTCGAGTCGCGCGTCGCCGACATGCGAAACGCCGACATGGGCAACCGCAACGGCGGCTCGATGTACGCGGGTCTGTTCCTGCAGCGCTTCATCGGGCGCACCGGCGACCACGAGGACGCTCCGCGCATCCCGTGGGTCCACCTCGACATCGCGGGCTCGGCGATGAGCACGTCCAGCGCGTACGGCTTCACGGACAAGGGCCCGACGGGCGCCACCACCCGTGCCCTGATCGACTTCGTCGCAGCGGGCGGCGAGGTTCTGTGACGCGCCTCCGCGCGACCACATCAAGCGAGGGAGCGAAGTGACCGAGTCGAGATCCGCAGAGTTCGATGTCGTGGTGCTCGGCGGCGGATCGGGCGGCTATGCCGCAGCGATCCGCGCCTCCGAGCTCGGCAAGTCGGTCGCTCTGATCGAGAAGGACAAAGTCGGCGGAACCTGCCTGCACCGCGGCTGCATCCCCACGAAGGCGCTGCTGCACGCGGCCGAGATCGCCGACTCCGTGCGCGACGCGGCTTCCTATGGCATCACCGCATCGCTCGGCGGCGTCGACCCTGATGCGCTGCGCGCCTACCGCGAGGGCATCGTCGCGAAGAAGTTCAAGGGCCTCGAGGGCCTGATCGCCCGGCGCGGCATCACCGTGGTGGCCGGCGGAGGCCGTCTCGAGGCGGATCGCACGGTGCGCGTCGGCGATGACGCCTACATCGGCAGGGACGTTGTGCTCGCCACCGGCTCGTACAGCCGCAGCCTGCCCGGTCTCGAGATCGGCGGCCGCATCCTCACCAGCGAGGGCGCACTCGCGCTCGACGACATCCCGTCGTCGGTCGTCATCCTGGGCGGCGGCGTGATCGGCGTCGAGTTCGCGAGCGTCTGGCGCTCCTTCGGTGCCGAGGTCACCATCGTCGAGGCGCTCGAGCACCTCGTCCCCAACGAGGACCTCGCGCTCTCCAAGGGCCTCGAGCGCGCCTACCGGAAGCGCGGCATCCAGGCCCGCCTGGGAGTGCGCTTCGCCGCGGCGACGCAGGACGCCGAGGGTGTCACCGTCGCTCTGGAGGACGGATCCGAGATCCGCGCCGACTACCTGCTCGTCGCTGTGGGTCGCGGTCCCGTGACCTCCGGGCTCGGGTTCGAAGAGGCGGGCGTCGCGCTCGATCGCGGCTTCGTCACGGTCGACGAGAGCCTGCGCACCTCGGCCGAGGGCGTCTGGGCGGTCGGCGACATCGTTCCCGGACTCCAGCTCGCCCACCGCGGCTTCCAGCAGGGCATCTTCGTCGCCGAGGCGATCGCCGGCCTCTCCCCCGTGCCGGTGCCCGAGACGCAGATCCCCAAGGTCACCTACTCGCACCCCGAGGTGGCCTCCGTCGGACTCACCGAGGCGCTCGCCATCGAGGCGCACGGCGCCGACGGCATCGCCACCTATGAGTACAGCCTCGCGGGCAACGGCAAGTCCGAGATCATCGGCACGAGCGGACTCGTCAAGATCGTGCGACGCGTCGATGGCCCGGTGCTCGGTGTGCACCTGCTCGGCGATCGCGTCGGCGAGCTGATCACCGAGGGCCAGCTCGCGGTCGCCTGGGAGGCTCATCCCGAGGACATCGCCCCCCTCATCCACGCGCATCCGACGCAGAGCGAAGCGCTCGGCGAAGCCTTCCTGCTGCTCGCCGGGAAGCCGCTGCACGCGATCTGAGCGTCGCTCCGCCGAAACTCGCAGGCGCAGGCGGTCCGATTCGCGGTCCGCACGTCACTAAGCTGTAACACGTCATCAAACCCTGAAGGAGACTCCGACATGAGTACTTCCGTGGTCCTCCCCGAGCTTGGCGAAAGCGTCACCGAGGGAACGGTCACCCGCTGGCTGAAGAACGTCGGCGACACGATCGCCGTCGACGAGGCCCTGCTCGAGATCTCGACCGACAAGGTCGACACCGAGATCCCGTCGCCCGTCGCGGGTGTCATCGAGGAGATCCTCGTTCAGGAGGATGAGACCGTCGAGGTCGGCGCCGTCCTGGCCAAGATCGGTGACGGCTCCGCAGCCCCCGCGGCCCCGGCCGCGCCCGAGGCTGCTCCGGCCGAGGCCCCCGCGGCTCCGGCTGCTGCGGCTCCGGCTGCCGAGGCTCCCGCCGCTGCGGCTGCCCCGGCTCCCGCCGCGGAAACCGCTCCGGCTGCACCCGCCGGCGACGCGACCGACATCGTGCTCCCCGAGCTCGGCGAGAGCGTCACCGAGGGCACCGTCACGCGCTGGCTGAAGCAGGTCGGCGACTCGATCGAGGTGGACGAGGCGCTCCTGGAGATCTCGACCGACAAGGTCGACACCGAGATCCCCTCGCCGGTCGCCGGCGTCATCCAGGAGATCCTGGTGAACGAGGACGAGACCGTCGAGGTCGGATCGGTGCTCGCTCGCGTCGGCAGCGGCGCCCCCGCCCCCGCCGCCGAGGCGCCCGCCCCGGAGGCTCCGGCCGCTGCTCCCGCTCCCGCCGCTGCTCCCGCACCCGCCGCTGCTCCGGCTCCCGCCGCTGCTCCGGCCCCGGCTCCCGCCGCAGCTCCGGCTCCGTCCGCCGCTCCGGCCCAGACTCCGGCTGCTCCGGCACCCGCCGCTCCGGCACCGACCGCGGATGACGACAACGTCTACGTGACGCCCCTCGTGCGTCGCCTGGCCGCCCAGAACGGCGTGGACCTGTCCACCGTCTCGGGCACCGGTGTCGGCGGACGCATCCGCAAGGAAGACGTGCTCAAGGCCGCGGAGAGCAAGTCGGCTCCCGCCGCCACGGCGCCCGCGCCTGCCGCGGCCCCGGCCACCAAGCTCGAGGTCTCGCCGCTGCGCGGTACGACCGTGCCGATGAGCCGCCTCCGCAAGGTGCTCGCATCGCGCGCGGTCGAGTCGATGACGTCGACGGCACAGCTCACCACCGTGGTCGAGGTCGACGTCACGAAGGTCGCGGCGTTCCGTCAGCAGGTGCAGAAGGACTTCGTCGCCGCGACCGGCGGCAAGCTGTCCTTCCTGCCGTTCTTCGCCAAGGCGGCCGTGGAAGCACTGCAGGCCTACCCGATCATCAACTCGACGCTGGACGGCGAGAACATCGTCTACCCGGCTTCCGAGAACCTCTCGATCGCGGTCGACACCGAGAAGGGCCTCTACACGCCCGTCCTCCGTGACGCCGGTTCGAAGACGCTCGCCGAGATCTCCCAGGGCATCGCCGATCTGGCCGAGCGCACGCGCAACAGCAAGCTGAAGCCCGACGACCTCGCCGGCGGCACGTTCACGCTCACCAACACCGGTTCGCGCGGCGCGCTCTTCGACACGCCGGTGGTGTTCCTGCCCCAGTCGGCCATCCTGGGCACCGGCATCGTCTACAAGCGCCCCGGCGTGGTGACGGTCGACGGCGTCGAGGCGATCGCGGTCCGCTCGTACGTCTACCTGGCACTCTCGTACGACCACCGCACGATCGACGGCGCGGATGCGGCTCGCTTCCTCTCGGCCGTCAAGGCCCGCCTGGAGGAGGCGAACTTCTCCGCCGACCTCGGCATCTGAGAGCAGTCCACCTGAGGGGGCTCGGTCCGGCATCACGCCGGCCGGGCCCCTTCGGCGTCCGTGCATCTCAGCCGGCTGGCAGCAGCTGCGCGCCGCGCAGCATCCAGTGGCCGTCGAGCCGCACGATCTGCAGCAACGCAGATCGGCCTTCCGGCCCATCGGCGCGCAGCACCGCAACATCGCCGTAGTCGTCCAGCAGTTGGGTGGTACCGGCCTCCGCCAGCGCGGCGAGCACGCCATCGTCGATCGCCTCAGCGCCCGGTTCGCGCACGACCTCGCACAGCGGATCGCCGTGTGCGGCACAGTCGACGATCGCCCTGCGGAGACGCTCGCCGGCAGCGCGCGCGTCCTCACGGTGCGCCGTCGGGCGCTGAGTCGGTGTCTGGGTCGGTGCCGGTGTCGGCACCGCGGGTGCGGTGGTGCCGGGCGCGGCTGACCGGCCACCTCTGCCTGGGGACCGCGCATCGGCGGGTTGCACGTCCGTGGGCCAGAGCAGCCCGCCGCCGAGTACCACGGCTGCCACGGCCGCACCCACCATCAGCGGAACACGACGTCCACCCTCGCTCCTGCCCGTCGCAACACGCCGCACCGCGCCACGGACGCGGTCGAGGGTCTCTCCGAGCAGGTCCGCGAGCGCTGCGCCGGCGAAGCTCTCGGACATCGCGGTGAGTGCCCCACGCGGGGGCGGTCGGAACGCCTCCCTCGCTCCGACTTCCGGCTCATCGAGCATCGCCCGTCGTGCAGGTCTCGCGTCGGGCTGCTCGATGCCGCGCGACGCGAATGCTTCGAGAAGCGCGTCTTCGAGGGGGCCGATCAGCCGCCACAGCCGGCGAGGGCGCTGCAGCGCCTCGCGCGCCTGCCCGAGCAGTCGGAGCATCACGCGGTCGCGCGTGTGCGCGGCCGCCTGCTCCAGCAGATCCGCGGCCTCCCGCGCGATCTGGCCACCATCGGGCATCGGCGCGAAGAGCGGACGCCCCTCGTCGTCGAGCCACCAGCGGCCGGGCATCGGCTCGCCCTCCGGCCCGATGTCGTCCCAGGCCTCGCAGGTGCCCCGAAGCACGCTCACCGCGAGCGTGACGATCTCCCCTCCCGCCAGGGGACGCCCCTGTGCGCTTCGCGCATCGAGAAGGCGGGTCACCCGTTCGCGGCACCATGGCAGCTCGAGGTCGTGCCCGTCGGCACGACGCACGACGTCCCGGGGCGTCAGCAGGTGCTGCGGCGGTTGCCCGCGCGCCGCGAAGACACCGTCTGCCGCCATTGCGGCATCGGCGAGCAGCACTCGCCGCTCCCCGACCGCGGCGAGCACGCCGTCGAGAGGCGCCTCGGGCGGCGAGATCCGGCGAATCGGGCGGTAGGCATCGGTCAGCGGTGCCGACGTGGAGGCAGACCGCGCTGTCTCCGCGGGCGGATCCGGCGCGCCGGGACGAGCTCGCAGCTGGGGCATGCCCCCATCCTGCGGCGTCGACGGAGCGCCCCAGCGGCGGGAGGTCGAGATGTGAACGAGCGGGGCCGAACGGCCGGATGTGGACGAGCCACAGCACCGCGGGGGCGGTCGAGCGCCAGCGCACGCCTCGGTAGACTGGAGGGTATGGCAGCACGCACCCCTCAGGCTGAGAAGCGCCCCGGCTTCTTCTCGCAGATCCGATCCCTGTTCACCTTCACGCGCGAGGTGTACCCGTGGGTCGGCTGGGTGCTGGTGGGGGTGGCCCTCCTCGGAATCGGGATCGGCGTCGCGCTCGGCTTCCTTCTGCAGCCTGATGTGCTCGGCATCGTTCTGTGGAGCATCGCCGGCCTGCTGATCGGCGCGCTCGGAGCGATGATGACGCTCACGCGCTTTTCGACCGGCGCCATGTACAAGAAGCTCGATGGCATGCCCGGCGCATCCGGCCATGTCCTCTCGACCATGCTCGGCCGCAACTGGCGTGCGAGCGAGATGCCCGTGGGCGTGAACCCCAAGACGCAGGAGGCCGTGTACCGCGCGGTCGGTCGCGGCGGCATCGTCGTCGTCGGCGAGGGCGCGCGCGGCCGGCTGACGAAGCTGATGCGCGACGAGAAGATGAAGACGAGCCGCGTCGCCGCCGGTGTGCCCGTGACGGAGCTGTACGTGGGCCACGGCGAGGGCGAGGTGCCGATCTCCGAGCTCGTGCGCACGATCAAGAAGCTGCCCAAGGCCATCGACCGCGCCACCATGGGCGCCGTCATCCAGCGCATCGAGTCGATGTCGCAGTCGCTCGCATCGCTGCCGATCCCGAAGGGCATCGACCCCACGAAGGCGCGCGCGCCGCGTCCGCGCTGACATCCCGATCTCCTGAGACGAGGAAAGGCCCCGCCACCAGGCGGGGCCTTTTCGGTTTCGCGAACCGATCGGGTCAGGCTCGGACGAGCACGGTGCCCGCCACGAGGTCGTGCAGTCCGCGGTTGTCCTTGTTCCAGATCACCGCCGGGATCACCAGGACCAGCAGGGCCGAGCGCACGATCGGACGCCACACGCCGGTCCAGCCGCCGCCTGCGGCCTGAAGCCGAAGGCCGGCGATCCGGTGTCCCGGGCTGCCCCCGATGGTCGGGATGAAGACGATGTGGATCACGGCGAACACGGCGAGCGGCGCGAGCTGCTCCCCCGCGAAGAAGGCGTTCGCGATGACCAGGGTCGCGGCCCAGTCGACGGCGAGCCCCAGGATCCTTCGCGGCAGGTGGGCGATGCTTCCGCGCCCGTCTCTCGGAAGCCCAAGGCCGTGGCCCGGGTAGTCGTCACCGGAATCGCTCATCGTTCCAGCCTAAGCGGCGCGGCGGTCCTCACCGGTCCGCCCCCGTCCTGACCCCGCGTAACATTCCGGAAACACGAGGGACACCCTCGAGCAACGCCCCCGGGATACTTTCGTCGAGTCACCTGCGTTCCAGGCGATCCCCACCCTAAGTCCCACCACTCTGGAGCCTCCATGTTCAACGACTCTTCCGAGGTGCTGTCGTACATCAAGGAAAACGATGTCAAGTTCCTCGACATCCGTTTCACTGACCTTCCTGGTGTCCAGCAGCACTTCAACATCCCGGCCGCGTCCGTCGACGAGGACTTCTTCACGGTCGGTCAGATGTTCGACGGGTCGTCGATCCGCGGCTTCGCCTCCATCAACGAGTCGGACCTCCAGCTCATCCCCGACGTGACCACGGCCTACCTCGACCCGTTCCGCGAGTCCAAGACGCTGGTGATGATCTTCGACATCTTCAACCCGCGCAACGGCGAGATCTACTCGAAGGACCCGCGCCAGGTCGCCAAGAAGGCCGAGAAGTACCTCGCCTCGACCGGCATCGCGGACACCGCGTTCTTCGCCCCCGAGGCCGAGTTCTACGTCTTCGACGACGTGCGCTACGAGGTCTCGCAGGGCAAGTCGTTCTATGCGGTCGACTCCGAGGAGGCGGCGTGGAACTCCGGGCGCGAGGAGGAGGGTGGCAACCTCGCGAACAAGACCCCGTTCAAGGGCGGCTACTTCCCCGTCTCGCCGGTCGACAAGCAGGCCGACCTGCGCGATGACATCTGCCTGAAGCTGGCCGACGCCGGCCTCGAGGTCGAGCGCTCGCACCACGAGGTGGGCACCGCGGGCCAGGCGGAGATCAACTACCGCTTCGACACGATGGTCCACGCCGCGGACGACGTGCTGAAGTTCAAGTACATCGTGAAGAACACGGCGGAGCAGTGGGGCAAGACCGCCACGTTCATGCCGAAGCCGCTCTTCGGCGACAACGGCTCGGGCATGCACGTGCACCAGTCGCTGTGGTCGGAGGGCAAGCCGCTCTTCTTCGACGAGAAGGGCTACGCGCAGCTCTCGGACATCGCTCGCTGGTACATCGGCGGCATCCTGAAGCACGCCCCCGCGCTGCTCGCCTTCACGAACCCGACGCTCAACTCGTACCGTCGTCTGGTCAAGGGCTTCGAGGCGCCGGTCAACCTCGTGTACTCGGCCGGAAACCGCTCCGCCGCGATCCGCATCCCGATCACGGGCTCCAACCCGAAGGCCAAGCGCATCGAGTTCCGCGCTCCCGACGCCTCGGGCAACCCGTACCTCTCGTTCGCGGCCCAGCTGATGGCCGGTCTCGACGGCATCAAGAACCGCATCGAGCCGCACGAGCCGATCGACAAGGACCTCTACGAGCTGCCGGCCGAGGAGGCCAAGAGCATCCCCCAGGTTCCGAACTCGCTCGTCGACTCGCTCGAGGCGCTCGACAACGACCGTGAGTTCCTCACTGCCGGCGGTGTGTTCACGGACGAGCTGATCGACACGTGGATCGCCTACAAGCACGAGAAGGAGATCCTTCCCGCCGCGCAGCGTCCGCACCCCTTCGAGTACGAGCTGTACTACGGCGTCTGAGAATCGCCGCCGGGTCGTCGGGGAGCGGAGGCGGTCGCATCCGCTGACGCTCCCCAGATCCTGATAAGAGCCCTTCGAGTTCACCTCGAGGGGCTCTTTTCGTGCAGCGGGCGCGATGGCGGGGCCCAGAAGCACGCGGGAACGCGCGGGTCTAGCGCGCTCGGCGACGTCCCGCAACCCGGTCGAAGCGGCGCACGGTGCGGCGTAGCGTGCCCACATGGTTGAGATGCAGACGATGGTCCGTACGGAGGTCACGGTAAACGGCTCTGCGTTCCTGCTTGCTCAGGGTCAGGACGTGGAGGCGCTGAAGGCGCGAATCGAACAGGCGGCCTCGCAGACCCGGTTCGTGGAGTTCACGGTGGTCGGCAATCGCTCGGTCAGCGTGCTGGTCTCGCCTGCGACCCACGTGGTGTTCTCGCTCGAGACGGTGCGGTACGACCCCCGCGACACGGGGGATCTCCTCGAGCCCTACGGCGGGCCCTTCGACCTTTGAGGCCCGGCGCGGCGGGCTCACTGAGCCAGCCGGATCACCCGTAGAACAGGCGATCGAAGACCTTGCGGGCGCGACGAGCCGTGCCGAGCCAGTCCTGCTCGACCTGGGTGGCGCTGTGCGGCGGGTATTCGAGAATGCGACCGATGCCCTCGAGGCGCCGACGGTCGGTGGGAAGCAGATCGCTGGTCTGTCCCGTGAGCAGCGTGTTGGCTGACCGCAGGCGGCTCGCCAGGATCCACGCGGCCCGCAGGAGCTCCGCGTCCTCCTCTGTGATGAGTTCCGCTTCGACGGCGGCATCCAGGCCGCCGAGCGTCGAGGTCGTGCGCAGCGCCGGGATCTCATGCGCGTGCTGCAGCTGCAGCAGCTGCACAAGCCACTCGACGTCACTGAGTCCACCGGGGCCGAGCTTCAGGTGGCGGGTCGGATCCATCCGGGAGGTGACCCGCTCGTTCTCGACGCGCGCCTTGATGCGCTTGATCTCCCGCACCGCCTGAGCGTCCGGCGAGGGCGAATAGCGGACATCGTCGGCGAGCCGCATAAACGCCTCCAGCAGCTTGTGCGAGCCGGCGACGCCGCGCGCGCGCAGCAGAGCCTGAGCCTCCCAAGAACCCGACCACCGGCGGTAGTACTCGGCATAGGCGTCCAGCGACCGCACGATCGGGCCCTTGCGCCCCTCGGGGCGGAGATCTGCGTCCAGCTCGAGCGGAAGACGGAAGTCCTCGGACACCCGGCGCAGCTCGGCGACGATCCGCCCCGCGTGCTGCTCCGCGCGGTGGGGCTCCACGTTCTCCGGCCGATAGATGAAGAGCACGTCGGCGTCCGATCCGAAGCCCAGCTCCGATCCGCCGTAGCGGCCCATGCCGACGATCGAGAAGTCGAGCGACACGTCCTCGTCCGGCACCACGGCGCGCTGCACCGCGCGCAACGTGGCGCGCAGGGTCACATCGGTGATGGTGGTCAGCGCATCGGCCACCTGCTCGACGGTCGTCGCCCCCAGCACCGCGCCCATGGCGGCACGCAGCATCTCGCGCCGACGCAGGGCCCGTACGGCGCGCATCGCGTCCTCGAGGTTCTCGTGGCGCGTGCGGATGGCGCGCGCCTCCTCCTCTAGCGCGGCGGCACTGCGCGGCCGCATCTGCTCGTCGCTGTCGAGCCATGCGACGGACTCGGGAATCCACTCCATCAACTCGCCCGCATAGCGGGAGGTCGAGAGCAGCCGGGTCAGCCGCTCCGCCGCCCCGGACGAGTCGCGCAGCATCCGCAGGAACCACGGGGTCTCCCCCAGGCGCTCGCTGATGCGGCGGAAGACGACCAGCCCGTAATCGGGATCTGCCCCGTCCGCGAACATCCGGAGCATGACGGGCATCAGGGTGCGCTGGATCACCGCCTTCCTGCTCAGCCCACTCGTGATCGCGGCGATATGGCGCAGGGCGACGGCGGGTTCGCGGAAGCCGATGGCGGCGAGACGGTCGCGTGCCTGGTCCTCCGTGAGCGACCCCTCGTCCTGAGGCAGGCGGGCGACGGCGC
Source organism: Microbacterium stercoris (assembly GCF_017592545.1). Taxonomy (GTDB): domain Bacteria; phylum Actinomycetota; class Actinomycetes; order Actinomycetales; family Microbacteriaceae; genus Microbacterium; species Microbacterium stercoris. The sequence continues at coordinate 199,627 of NZ_JAGFOA010000005.1, read as the reverse complement.
CCAGCAGAGGCCGGTAGAAGAGCCGCACGTGGATCTCACGCACCTCGCGCTTGATGTCCTCCCAGACGGCGGTCATGCCGCTGGCGGATTCGGCCAGCCCCGTCGCGCGCGCCAGCACACGCAGACCGTCCTCCGTGCGCGGCATGAGGTGGGTGCGGGAGAGTCCCACGAGCTGCAGGCGGTGCTCGATCAGACGCAGCACGCGGTAGTCCCGGTCGAAGACCTTCGCCTCCGCACGACCGATGTAGCCTCCGTCATCGAGCGCCGGGATCGCTCGCAGGGTCGCAGGTACGCGGATCGCCTCGTCGGTGCGGCCGTGCACGAGCTGCAGCAGCTGCACGGCGAACTCGATGTCGCGGATGCCCCCCGGGCCGAGCTTGACCTGGTGGGGGACGTCGGCGGCGGGGATGTGCTCCATCACACGCTCGCGCATCTTCTGGGCGCTGTCGACGAAGTCCTCACGCCCTGAGCTCGACCACACAAGCGGCTGCGTCGCGGCCACGTACGCCTCGCCGAGCGCGATGTCGCCGGCGATAGGCCGGGCCTTCAGCAGCGCCTGGAACTCCCAGCTCTTGGCCCAGCGGTCGTAATAGGCCAGGTGGGACTCGAGCGTCCGCACCAGGGCACCCTGTTTGCCCTCGGGGCGAAGGTTCGGATCCACCTCCCAAAGGGGCGGCTCCGCCTCGATGCCGTCGATGCCGCGCATGGTCTGGATGGCCAGCCGCGTCGCGATCTCGATGGCGCGGGACTCCGCAAGCTCTGAGCCGGGGGCCGCCTCGCCGACGAAGATCACGTCGACATCCGAGACGTAGTTCAGCTCGCGCGCACCGCACTTGCCCATGCCGAGGATCGCGAGCCGCGTCTGCGCGATCTCCTCCCGCGGGAAGCCGCCGAAGCCGCCCTTGCCGAGCGCCTTCGTCCGCGCGATCGCAAGCGAGGCGTCGAGCACCGCGCCCGCGGCGTCCGCCAGGGCGGCGGAGACCTCGTGGACGACGGCGACCGGATCCGCGCTCATCAGGTCATACGAGGCGATCTCCGCGAGCTGGGCCCGGTACTCCACACGCAGCCCGATCCACGCCGAGTCGTCGCCGGACGCGGCGAAGCCGTCCGCGTCCGCTCCGACCGCGCTGTGCATCACGCGCCTGAGCTCGGCGGTCGATGGCAGCCGACGGCCGGCCTCGATCAAGCGCGCGAGCTGATCCGGTCGTCGCAGATAGAAATCGGCGAAGCCGCACGACGCGCCCAGCAGCCGCCAGGCGACGCGTCTTCCGTGCGGATCCTGCAGCACGGTGCTCACGACCTCGCTCCGGCGCAACGCGATGCGCAGGAGGCCTGCCAGCGCCTCGTCGGGATCGGCCGCCGAGGCGGCGTCCGCGAGCAGCACCTCCCGGTCGACCCCGACCAGCTCGGAGAGCTCATCGAGCTGTCCGGCAGCCGCGTCGAGGCGCGAGAAGCCGATCCGGGCGAGGTTCGTCAGCGACGACTGCGCGCGATCCGACATCCGGGGCTCAGATGATGTCGAGGCTGTGCTTCAGCTCGAACTGCGTGACCTGCGCGCGGTACTGGTCGTACTCGCGGCGCTTGTTGCTGAGCACGTAGCTGAAGACCTGCTCGCCGAGGGCCTCGGCGACGAGCTCGCTGTCCTCCATGTAGCGGATCGCGTCGTGAAGGCTGGAGGGAAGGCGCTTGTAGCCGAGCGCGCGGCGCTCCGTGTCGCTGAGCGCCCAGACGTTGTCCTCCGCCTCAGGCGGCAGCTCGTAGCCCTCCTCGATGCCCTTGAGGCCGGCGGCGAGCATCAGCGCGTAGGCGAGGTAGGGGTTGGCGGCCGAGTCGATGCCGCGGTGCTCGATGCGCGCGGACTGGCTCTTGCCCGGCTTGTACCGCGGGACGCGCACGAGGGCAGAGCGGTTGTTGTGGCCCCAGGTGATGAAGCTCGGCGCCTCGTCGCCGCCCCAGAGGCGCTTGTACGAGTTGACGAACTGGTTGGTGACCAGCGCGATCTCCTGCGCGTGGTGCAGCAGACCGGCGATGAACTGGCGGCCGGTCTTGGAGAGCTGGTGGGGGGCTCCCTCTTCGAAGAAGGCGTTCGTGTCGCCCTCGAAGAGCGACATGTGCGTGTGCATGCCGCTTCCCGGCTCTCCCGCGAGCGGCTTGGGCATGAAGGAGGCGTGCACGCCCTCTTCGATCGCGACCTCCTTGATCACTGTGCGGAAGGTCATGATGTTGTCCGCCATCGTCAGCGCATCCGCATAGCGCAGGTCGATCTCGTTCTGCCCCGGGCCGCCCTCGTGGTGGCTGTACTCGACCGAGATGCCCAGGTCCTCGAGCATGCGCACCGAGCGACGGCGGAAATCGTGCGCCGTGCCGCCGGGCACGTTGTCGAAGTACCCCGCGTGGTCGACCGGCTCGAGGCGACCGTCGTGCCCCGGCTTGCCCGACTTGAAGAGGTAGAACTCGATCTCGGGGTGCGTGTAGAACGTGAAGCCGGCGTCAGCGGCCTTCGCGAGGGTGCGCTTGAGCACATTGCGCGGGTCGGCCACCGCCGGCTCCCCGTCGGGCGTCGACAGATCGCAGAACATGCGCGCGGTCGGATCGATCTCCCCGCGCCAGGGCAGGATCTGGAAGGTCGTCGGATCGGGCTGCGCGAGCAGATCCGACTCATTGGTGCGGGTCAGGCCCTCGATGGCCGACCCGTCGAAGCCGATGCCCTCGCTGAAGGCGCCCTCGACCTCGGCGGGAGCGATCGCGACCGACTTCAGCGTGCCGACGACGTCGGTGAACCAGAGGCGAACGAACTTGACGCCGCGCTCTTCGATGGTGCGCAGAACGAAGTCCCTCTGCTTGTCCATGGGTCTCCTCTTCGGGATCCGTCGTGTGGCAGGCCACCAGCCGTCACGGCAGGGGCATGCCGCTCGATCAGCCTAGTGGGCCGAGGAGCTCACGACGCGTCGCCCCACCCGTCCTCGCGCGCCTCCTCGGCGGCCCAGGCCTTCGAGCGCTCCTGCAGTTTCTCCGGAGCGCGCTCGGCCTCCTCTCGCGTCGCGAAGGGACCGACACGGTGAAGGGACGCGGACTCGGGCCCGTGCTCGACCTCACCCGTGCGGGAGTTGTACCACCACTCGTCGGCCGGCAGGCCGGTGTCCTCGAAGCTCATGCCCCCGATGTTAGGCCCGTCGGCGGACAAGGCGCAGGATGCCGAGCGCAACGATCCCGCTCAGCGCACCCCAGAGCAGCCCCTGCTGCACCCACGGCCCGAGCACCACGCCGGGTGTCAGGCCCTCCCGCAGCTCGACATCGCCGATCATCAGGCCGGCTTCGTCCACCGCCAGAGCCGCCTGCGTCGTCCCATCCGGGGCGATGAGCTGGCTCGTGCCCACGGTGGAGAGGTTGACCACGCTGCGACCCGTCTCGATCGCGCGCATCCGTGCGAAGGCCAGCTGCTGCAGGTTCTCGTCGGTTCCACGGAAGTCGGCGTTGTTCGTCTGGAACACCAGCACCTGAGCGCCTGCCTCCTGCCCCTCGCGGATCACGTCGTCCGCGATCACGTCGAAGCAGATCGCCAGGCCTACGACCACATCGCCCCCTGTGACGGTCGGGGCATCCCGACCGGGGGTGTACTCGCGCCCGATCATGCCGATGAGATCGGGCACGATCGCGGCGAAGAACGCGCGATCCGGCACGTACTCGCCGAACGGCACCGGATGCCGCTTGGCGTGCGTCTGCAGGCCGCCCTCGACGTCGACGCCGTCGGCCGTCCAGAGCATGGAGGTGTTGAAGACCTGCTCCCCCACCTCGGACGCCGCGTTCATCAGGATCGGCGCGCGGAAAGCGCGCGCCGCATTCGACAGCATCGTCGCGGTGGCCTGGTCCTGGAGCGGGTCGTAGTCGACGCCGCCCTCGGGCCAGACGACGAGGTCGACCAGCTCCTCGCGCAGCGGCTTCGACGCGTCCAGCTGCGCCTGGATGAGCTCCCACGGCTCGCGCGCGTCCATGTACGCCGACGGTCCGGCGCCCTGCGCGGCGCCCACGCGGAGGCTGCCGACCGGCGTCGTCTGCCAGGCCGGCAGCAGAAGCAGGATCGCCGCGATCGCGACGAAGGGCGTGAACGCCACGATCTGCAGCTCTCGGCGCAGTCGCACGAGCTCGATGGCCGCGGCGCAGAGGAACACGATGAGGAACGTCAGCCCCGTCACCCCCACCCAGGAGGCGACATGCGCGAGCGGACTCTCGGACTGGCTCATGCCGATCCGGCCCCACGCGAAGCCGCCGTACGGCCAGCTGCCGGTGATGAGTTCGCGTGCGCTCCACAGCGCGGCGATGAGGAGCGGGAGCAGCGTCAGGCGAGCCCAACGCGCTCGGGGGAACCACCCATACGCCAGCGCCATCGGGATGGCCCCGAGACCCGTGAACAGCGTCTGGATGCCCGCGAGCGCGACCCACGGCACCCAGCTCTGCGGATTGTCGCCGAGAAAACGGGAGATCCAGTCGATGTGCGGAAACCAGAATGCGGCGCCGAACGCCAAGCCGACGAGCAGCGCCTCACCCGCACGGCGCCCGATCAGCGAGGCGAGCGACAGGGACACGGCGACGGGCGCGAGCAGCCAGATACCCAGAGACGGGAACGAGGCATCCAGCGCGAGCCCGCCGAGGACCGCCGCGAGGACCGCCGCCCAGAGCGGCATGGGGGCGGAGGGGCGCGCGGTGCCGCGCGCGTGGCGGCCGCCGCGCTTCGAGGGACGCGCGGGCCGGGCCTGAGGGCCGGTCATAGCGAGCTGTAGGCGACGATGCCGCGGCGCACGGCGTCGAGAGCCCTCCTCGCGGTGCGCGCCAGCTCACCGTCGGCCACCTGCGAGAGCTGATCGAGCAGGTCGATCGTCTGCTTGGCCCAGCGCACGAAGTCGCCGGCGGCCAGGTCGGCCTCCGCGAGAACACGATCGAGCTGCCCTCCGCGGGCCCACAGGTGCATGGGTCCCGCCAGGCCGGTGGCCACGGGCTGGGTGCCGGGGAGACGGAAGTCCTGCTCGAGATCGTCGAGCTCCGCCCAGAGGCGCTCGGTCTCCTCCAGCGCGAGACGGAACGCGCCCCGCGGCAGCGACCGCGGATCGACCTGCTCACCATCGCGCCCGCGCGGCTCGTACACCAGGGCGCAGGCGAGAGCCGCGAGCGAAGCCGCATCGAGGTTCTTCCAGATGCCCGTGCGCAGCGACTCGGCCACCAGCAGATCGCGGTCGCCGTAGATGCGCTTCATGCGGGATCCGGCCTCGGTGATGGTCGCGTCGGATCCCTCGAAGCGGACATAGTCGAGCGCGGCGAGCACGTCGAGGATGCGGTCGAACTGGCGCGCGACGGTGCCCGTGCGGTTCTCGATCTGGCGACGGGTCTTGTCCGTCTGTCGCTTGAGCTTCCAGTACCGCTCACCCCAGCGGGCGTGCTCCTCACGGTCCGGGCACTTGTGGCACGCGTGCCGGGTCATCCGGCGACGGAGGCCGTTGATCTCGCGCTCGCGCTTCTCGCGCGTGCCTCGTCCGGCCGTCGTGTCGCGGCGGTTGAGCTTCTCAAGGTCGGAGAGGTCCCGGCGGATGGCCGCGTACTCGGCGAAGTCGCCGAGCTCGCAGGTCATGGCCTTCTGGTATCCGGCGAGCGACTCCTCGGCATCCTTCACCTGCCGCGCCAGCCCCACCACCGCGCGATCGGCCTGGAACTGCGCGAACGACGACTCCAGCACCTCTCGGGCACGCTCGCGCCCGAACTGGTCGATGAGGTTGACCGCCATGTTGTAGGTCGGACGGAAGCTCGAGTTGAGGGGGTAGGTGCGCCGCGACGCGAGCGCGGCGACGGCCTGCGGATCCATCGACTCGGTCCACTGCACAACCGCGTGGCCCTCGACGTCGATGCCACGGCGGCCGGCGCGACCGGTGAGCTGGGTGTACTCCCCCGAGGTGATCGCGACCCGCGCCTCGCCGTTGAACTTCTCGAGCTTCTCGAGGACGACGGTGCGCGCGGGCATGTTGATGCCCAGAGCCAGGGTCTCGGTCGCGAAGACGACCTTGACGAGCTTGCGCTGGAAGAGCTCCTCCACGACCTCCTTGAACGCGGGCAGCAGGCCCGCGTGGTGCGAGGCGAGCCCGCGCTCGAGGTTCTCCGCCCACTCCCAGAAGCCGAGGGCCGCGAGATCCTCGTCGGGCAGCATCGCCGTCCGATCCTGGATCACCTCGCGGATCTCGCGGCGCTCCTCCGCCGTCGTGAGCTGCAGGCCCGACCGACGCACCTGCTGCACGGCCGCGTCGCAGCCGACCCTGCTGAAGATGAAGAAGATGGCCGGCAGCAGGTTGGACCGCTCGAGCAGGTGCACGACCTCCGGACGGTCGATGCGCTCGGCGCGTCGCGGCGGACCGGGCCGGTGGTAGGAGCCGCGGCGCCTGCCCGATCGGCGGGCGTCGAAGAACGCGCTGTTGGCGGCGTGCGCCTGGCCTCCGCGCATGCGCATGAGCTCGTGGTTGACCTGCGCGGCGGCGGCACCCGCGCGCTCGTCGAAGAGCGGCAGCAGGTCGCCGCGCACCAGCACGTGCTGCTCGAGCGGCACGGGACGGGTTTCGGAGACGATGACCTCGGTGTCGCCGCGCACGGTGTCGAGCCAGTCGCCGAACTCCTCCGCGTTCGACACCGTGGCGCTCAGCGAGACCAGCCGCACGGCCGCGGGGAGGTGGATGATGACCTCTTCCCAGACGGCGCCGCGGAAGCGGTCGGCGAGGTAGTGCACCTCATCCATGACCACGTAGCGGAGCCCGCGCAGCGCCGTCGAGTCGGCGTACAGCATGTTGCGCAGCACCTCGGTGGTCATGACCACCACGCGCGCATCGCCGTTGATGTTGACGTCTCCGGTGAGCAGCCCGACCTGCTCGGCGCCGTACACCTCCTGCAGCTCCCGGAACTTCTGGTTCGACAGCGCCTTCATCGGCGTTGTGTAGAAGGCCTTCTGATCGGATGTCTGCATCGCGAGATGGATGGCGAACTCGCCGACGATCGTCTTGCCCGCTCCGGTGGGCGCGGCCACGAGCACGCTGCGCCCGCTCTCCAGCGACTTGCACGCCTCGACCTGGAACTCGTCGAGGCGGAACTTCTGGGCCGCCGCGAACGACTCGGTCTGAGGATGAAGGGTCACGAGATCTCCGATTCGAGGGCCTTCTCTCGTCTGGCCTTTCGCCAGTCGAACAGGTATGCGACACCGTAGGCCGCGAAGTACAGCACGACCAGGATGCCCGCCAGGACCAGCATGGAGACGATGTCCGCCGAAGGTGTGGCGATGGCGGCGAACGCGGTCGCGATCACGATCGCGACGCGCCAGCCCCTGAGGATGTCGCTCGCCGACAGGATCCCCGCCAGGTTCAGTGCGACGAGGAAGACCGGGGTGACGAACGCCACGCCCATCGCGAGCAGCGTCTTGAACACCAGGTCGTAGTACTTCTCGGCGTCGTAGATCTGCGACGCGACCTCGGATTGCGGCACGAACGAGGACATCACGAGAAGGATGTGCGGCAGCACCAGCACCGCGACGTAGCAGCCCGCGAAGAAGAGCGGGATCGCCGACGCCATGAAGCCGATCGTGTAGCGCACCTCTTTCCGGGTGAGCCCCGGCATGATGTAGGCCCAGATCTGCCACAGCCACACCGGTGCGGAGATCAGCAGACCGATCGCGAACGCGATGCGCAGGCGCATGTCGAACGCGCCCGTCGCGTTCGCGTAGGTGAGGCGCGTGAACGGGTCATCGAGCTGCTTCGCGACCTGCTCGATCGGTCCCAGCAGGAACTGGATGATCGGATCCGTCAGGAACGCCGCGACGATCATGCCGATCACCAGCGCGGCTGCGCCGATCATCAGCCGCTTTCGCAGTTCGACGAGATGATCCGCGAGCGACATCCGCCGATCGCGGTACGGGAGGTCGTCCTTCGAGACGGGGAGGTCGGACGACGCGGAGTCCGCGGTCACGGACGCCTACGGCTGGGTCGGCTTGTGCGGCTCGTCGGCGCCGGGGAGGCGATCCGTCGGGTTGCCGTTCAGCGTGTAGCCGGGAGCCTGCGTCTCGGCAGGCGTGCCGGGCTTGCCGGCTTCGTCCTCGGCCTTCATCTGCTTGACCTCGCTCTTGAAGACGCGAGCGGACTGGCCGAGGCTGCGCGCGAGCGCGGGAAGGCGCGCGGCTCCGAACAGCAGCAGGATGACAGCGAGCAGGATCAGCAGGTGCCAGCCGGTCAGGTTGCCCATGGGGGATCTCCGTCTTCGTGTCGGGGGAAGCTCGGTCAGTCTAACCGTCGCGAGAGATGATCCGGCTGAGCGCCGTCAGCTCCGATCGCCGTACAGCGCGAGGGCATCCGCCGCCCAGTCGGCGGCCGCACGCCGCGCCGCCGCGGGCTCGAGGATCTCGACGCGCCCCGACCGGCGGGCCGCGAGGCGCTTGAGGGTGCGGGCATCGGACACCCGCAAACGCGCCGTGGTCACGCCGTCGTGCGAGGTGGACTCGGCGCCCGACAGGTAGTCGCCGACGAGCGGCGCCAGCTCATCCGCGAAGCGCACGACGACGATCTCGTCGTCCGCGCCCGGTTCGAACAGCTCCGACACCGGTTCGTGCCCGTGGGTGATCGGAGTGTCGGTGAGACGAGGATCGGACACCCGCTCGAGGAGGAAGTTGCGCATCGCGCGCCGCAGGTGACACCAGCCCTGCAGATACCACTGGCCGTCGGCGACGGTGACCTTGACGGGATCGACGGTGCGGATCGTCGGCTCGGAGTCGGGCTTCTTGTAGGTGAAGGACAGCGACACCTGCTCGCGCAGGGCCTGAGCCACCAGCGCCCGCACCGCGTCGACAGGCTCGGGAACGATCACGACCTCCGCCGGAGCCGAGGCCGCACCGCGCGCGAGCTTGGCGAGGAGCCCTTCGAGCACCTCCGTGCCGGCGATGCCCGGGAGGGCCGCCGTGAGACGGAGGCCGCCGATGAGAGCGGCGGCCTCGCGCGCCGTGAGGCGGGGCGTGCGCTCGAGTCCCACCGACTGTGTGATCTCGATGACGTCCTGCTCGTCGAGCAGATCCCAGTTGATGTCGAACATCTCGTTCGGCATCTGGAAGTAGTCGTCCTCGCCCGGCATGCCGATCACCGTGAGCTTCTCGACCATCGACCGCATCTCGGCCGGCGATACGTCGAAGTCGCGCGCGGCGTCGACGACCGACACCTCGCCGCGCTCCAGCAGATACGGCACGAGCGTGAGATACAGCGTGACGAGGTCGGGCGTCACCATGCGGCTCATGCCGCGCTCCCCGACGCCGAGTGCGCGGCGAGGGCGGCGCGCAGCCGCGAGATGACCGCATCGCGCAGCTCCGGAGGGTCGACCACACGCACCTCCGGCCCGTACGAGGCGAGCTCGTCCGCGAAGATGTGGAGGTCGACGAACGGCACGCGGATGCCCTGCGGAGCCGGCTGCGCGCGCCGCAGCAGACGCAGTGCGGCCTCGGTGCCGGGAGTGACCTCCAGCAGCGCGCGGTTGCGCTCGGCGACCGCGCGCAGGCCTGCCATCGCGCGCTCGCCCGCGCCGTCTCGCAGCGCCGGATCGAAGCCCTTGCGCGTCGGCATCACGTCGCCCACGATGCGGGCCAGCAGGAACATCCGCTCCCCGTCGGCGTCGACGTCGTGCGCCGACACGTGCCAGCGCCCCTCGAAGTCGACGAGCGCGAGGGGGCGCACGGTCCGCCTACGCGGTTTCTCCTCCCCCGGCTTGAGGTAGTCGAAGGCCACGATGCGGCAGGCCTCGATGGCGTCCCGAAGCGGGCCGAACGACGGTTCGCGCACCGTCATGCGCGGGGCGAAGCCGATGATCGGCTCATCGACCTCGATGCCGAGGGCGCGGATCTTACGCAGCCCCGTGGTGGCGTCCTTCGACAGCGAGCCCTCGCTCCACACCGAGCCCGCGAGGGCGAGCACGGCGAGCTCCCCGGGCGTGAAGTCGATGTCGGCGGGCAGGTCGTACTCCGCCTTGGGGATGCGGTAGCGCGCCTCCCGGAGATCGGCCGGATCGGCGCTGTCGCCGATCGTCTCGATCGGCACGCCGAGCGCGCGCAGGTCGTCCTTGTCGCGCTCGAACATCTTCTCGAGCGCGTCGACCTTCTCGGCGTTGCGCTGACGGTAGCCCGAGACCGACTCCAGGATCTGCTGCTTCGTCAGTCCGATCTCGGTGGCCATCAGCGCCACGATGAGATTGAGCTGACGCTCACCCGCCTGGATCCGCTGTGCCACCTGGCCATCCTAGGACGCGCGCCGCCCCAGCAGGAGCGGCGCGACGTCCCGCCTCACTGTGCGGTCGGAAGGGTGCCGAGGATGTCGACCACGAACACGATCGTCTCGCCCTCGCGGAACGGGGCCGCGCCCTGCTGCGGGCCGAGGCCGTCGGGGACGACCACCATGATCTGCGAGCCGACCGTCTGACCCACGAGCGCCTTGGCGAATCCCTCGCCGAAGAGTCCGGGCGTCAGCTGCATCGGAGCCGGGGCCGCATCGCCCGTGCCCCACGTCGAGTCGGTGACCTCGCGGCCGTCCCAGGAGACCGCCGTGTACTGCACGAGGGGGGCGTCCTGCGCGGTCAGCTTCTCGCCGTCGCCCTTGATGAGGGTCTGCGAGACCACGTCGGTGGGCGCCTTCGCGTCGGGGACGATGATGCCGGGCACGCCGTCGGGGGTGCGGACGACGGTCGGCAGGCCGAGACCGGAGTTGAACTGCACCGACCCGGACGCCGCCAGCGGCAGCACCTTGCGCACGTCGAGCACCGCGATGAGCGAGCCCTCATCCGGGATGCCGGCCTGCGCGTACTGCTGCCGGACCTCGGGGGCGATGCCGTCCTCCGAGATCGCGACGGCGATCCGCGATCCCTCGGTGGCGCACAGCAGCGCGTCTTCGAACGCCGGGAACTGCTGGGTCCAGCCCGACAGCGGGCCGAGCGAGCTGACGTCGCCGTCGTAGGCGGTGCCGATCAGCGGAGCGCCGGTCTCGCCGTCGAACAGCGTGATGTCGAGGACCCCGGGCTGGTCGACGCTCGTGATGAGCGCGCCCTCGCCGCGCTCGATGTCGGCGTACGCATCGCTCGGCGCGACGAACGGCACCTCGGCCTCGACGCGGGGCGCATCGGCGAGGTCTCCCGAGACATCGATGAGGCCCATCGTGCCCGGGTCGCTGTCTGCGACCCGGTCGCAGGAGGCGAGCGCCGAGCCGGCGGGAGCCGCGCAACCCGCGAGTCCCAGGGTCAGCAGTGCGGTGATCGAGAGGACGGCCGAGCTCCTACGCATGCCGTTCAGTCTATGCGTCCGATGCGGGTGCCTCTGACGCCGCCGAGGCGCCAGGGCCCTCACCGCGACCGGCCGCCAGACGCGCGCCGTCGGCTGCGCGCTGCGCCTCACGGATGCGCTTGCGGAGGTTCTTGTCGGTGATGTCGCGATCGCCGACGGCCCCGGGGGTCCAGATCTCCACGTCCTCGTCGGAGAAGCTCTTCTTCGACGCGCGACGCTTCACCTCGGGAGGGATCACGCCGGGCGCGAGGCGCCGCGCCGTGATGAGGAACGCGGTGTGGGCCACCATCCGGTGGTCGGGCCGCACGGCGAGCCCCTCGACGTGCCAGCCGCGCACCATCGTCTCGTTCGCCTCGGGGTCGGTGAACGCACCGGTGCCGCGGATGTACTCGGCGACGCGCGAGAGCTGGGTGGCGGTCGCGACGTAGCAGATCACCACGCCGCCCGGTGCCAGGGCATCGACGACCGCGTCCATCACCTCCCACGGCGCGAGCATGTCGAGCACAACGCGATCGACCGATCCGCTCTCGACGGCCTCGGGCAGCGCCTCGGCCAGGTCGCCCTCTCGCACCTCCCAGTACGCCGGCGTCTCGCCGAAGAACGTCTCGACGTTCGCGCGAGCGACCTCCGCGAACTCGATGCGGCGCTCGAACGAGATGACCCGGCCCTCGGGCCCCACGGCGCGCAGGAGCGAGAGGGTCAGCGCGCCGGATCCGACACCGGCCTCCACAACGACGGCCCCCGGGAAGATGTCGGCCTGCGACACGATCTGGGCGGCGTCCTTGGGGTACACGATGGCGGCGCCGCGCGGCATCGACATCACGAAGTCGCGCAGCAGGGGACGCAGGGCGAGATACTCGTGGCCCGAGCTGTTCTCGAACACGGATCCATCCGGCTGCCCGACGAGCTGCTCGTGCTTGAGCACTCCGTGGTGGGTGTGGAGCTCGCCGCCCTCCCGCAGAGTGATCGTGTGCATCCGCGCCTTCGGGCCGGTCAGCTGCACACGGTCGCCGTAGCGGAACGGACCGCGGGGACGGGAAGCGGCGGTCATGCCTGGTTCTCCTTCAGAGGGGCGTGCTCCGCGTGCAGCACGCCCAGGTCGGCCGCCGTGCGCCCGGCGAGCGTAGGCCAGAGCGCGTCAGCACCCGCGTCGTCGAGCGAGACGAAGTTGGGGACGCCGAGCGACACCGCACCGGAGGCGATGGCGGAGCTCAGCCCCGTGGGAGAGTCCTCGATCGCGACGCACTCGGCGATGTCGACGCCCAGCTGCTCGGCCGCCTGGAGGTAGGCGTCGGGGAACGGCTTGCCGCGCTCGACGTCGTCGCCTGCGACGACCACGTCGAAGGCGTCGAATCCGATCAGGTCGACGATCGCCAGGGCCATGTGACGGTACGACATCGTGACGAGCGCCGTCTTCACGCCGTGCTGCTTGAGATCACGGAGCAGCTCGAGCGCTCCGGGGCGGAACGGCACGCCCTTCTCGACGCAGCTCGCGATGACGCCGGCCGACAGACGCGAGATGATCTCCTGCGGACTGAGAGCGACGCCCGCCGCCTGCAGGATCTTCGACGACGCCTCGAGGTTGAGGCCCACCATCTTCAGGGCGTCCTCGTGGGTCCAGGTGCCGCCGTACTCCTCGACGAGCGGCGTCTCCGCCGCCATCCAGTAGGGCTCCGTGTCGACGAGCGTTCCGTCCATGTCCCACAGGACGGCGGCGGGCAGATCAGAGGGGGAAGTCACCGAGCAAGCCTAGCCGCCCGAGACGCGGCTCCCCTGAGCCGCGTCTCGGACGGGTCGGATCATCCCAGGGTGATCCGGGACACGTGATAGTGGCTCAGCAGCCACCCGTCCGCCGTCCGTTCGGCGACGGCGGTCAGGTGCACGGGCACCGGTCCCTCCGGGCGGTGGAAGACGACGTGCGCGTAGCCGAGCACGCTGTCCGGACCCAGCGGACGCGCGACGAGCAGATCGACGTCGGCGCGCAGACCCGCGGGCTGCTTGGCGTAGTACGCCTCGATGCTCGCCCGACCGAAGCCCGGCGCCGGATCGAAGCCCTGCAGCAGCGCATCCGGCGTGAACAGGGCGGCGACGGCCGTCGGCGCGCCGTCCGCGATCGCCGCCGCCCACGCGTCCAGCAGCGGCTGGACGATGACGACGGACTCCGGATCCATCCGGGCCCCGGTCAGGACGGACATCTCAGTGGCCCGCGATCTGGCCGCCGTCGATGTGCAGGAACTCGCCGGTGACGAACGGCGACTGCTCGAGATAGACGACGCCGCGCGCCACGTCGGAGATCTCCCCCATGGTGCCCACCGGGTGCAGCGCGGCGAGGAACTCGTGCGTCTCCTCCGGGTGCAGCGGCGTCTTGATGATGCCGGGCGAGACAGCGTTCACGCGGATCCCCGCACCCGCGAGCTCAACGGAGAGCGAGCGGGTCGCCGCGGCGATGCCGCCCTTGGTGAGCGAGGCGAGCACAGCAGGCACCGACGAGTTCGGATGCTCGACGAAGGTCGTCGTGATGCTCACGATGTGACCTCCCTCTCCCTGCTCGAGCAGTCGCTGCACCACGCGCTGGGTGAGGTGGAAGAACCCGTCGAGGTTGGTCGCCTTCATCGCGGCGTAGTCGTCCGCGGTGTACTCGGCGAACGGCTTTGCGATGAAGATGCCGGCGTTGTTGACGAGGGTGTCGATGCGCCCGAAGCGCGCGATGGCGGCCTCGACCACCCGCTCCGCGGTGGCGGGCTGGGCGATGTCGCCGGCGACCGTCACGAGGTTCTCTCCTGACGCCTCGGCGATCGAGCGCGAGGTGGCGACGACGGCATAGCCGAGGTCCTGGTAGGCGGTGACGAGGGATGCTCCGATGCCCTGGGATGCGCCGGTGATGACGGCGACCTTCTGTGTGTTCATAATTCGATCCAACCTAGACGGTCGGTCAACTATTCCCACCAATCTGAGATCTACACTCGAGACATGGGTCGCACCTCCGATGCCCGCGAGAGACTGCTCGCCGCCGCGCTCTCGCTGTTCGCCGAGAAGTCGTACAGCGCGGTCGGGATCGCGGAGATCTGCGCTCGCGCCGGCGTGCAGAAGGGGTCGTTCTACTACTTCTTCCCCTCGAAGGAGGCGCTCGCCCTCGCGACGATCGAGGACCATTGGATCCGTCAGAAGAGCGATTGGGCATCGATCCTGCATGGCGAGGGGTCGCCGCTCGAGCGCCTTCACCGCCTCTTCGACGCCACCACGCAGATCCAGGCGGACGCGCTCGCGGGCACCGGAACCGTCACCGGCTGCCTGTTCGGCAACCTCGCCCTCGAGGTCGGGGCGATCAGCGAGCCCATCCGAGAGCGGCTGCAGGGCGTTTTCGCGGAGCAGGTCGAGATGATCACCTCGCACCTCGAGCAGGCCGTCGCATCCGGCGAGATCGAGCCTGTGGACACCGTGGCGGCCGCCAAGTCGATTGTGGCCCAGCTCGAAGGCCTCATCCTCTTCGCGAAGCTGTTCAACGACCCCGCACAGCTCGACGCGATGTGGGCCAGCAGCCTGCGCCTCGTCGGCGTGACCGAGCGCGTCTCCTGAGGCGGCGGGTCACACGAGTCTGGCGAGGTCGCGCACCGCATCCCCCACCGGGCCCGTGCGCGCGCTGCGCCAGCCGGTGCCCGCCCACAGGTGCACGCGATCGGCGTCGCCCGCACGCGCCGCGGCCTGGCGCATCTCGCGCGTCAGGTGATGGATCACCGGATAGCCGAGCGGCGCCTCGGCCTCATGCGCCTCGATGAACGCGTTGCGCAGGGCGCGAGCAGGGCGCCCCGTGAACGCGCGGGTGATGACCGTCTCGGCGAATCGCGGATCGGCGAGGGCATCGCGGTGCACCCGCGAGGCCCCGCTCTCATCGGTGCGCAGCAGCAGCGTTCCCACCGCGACTGCCTGAGCTCCCGCCGCGAGCACGGCGCGCACCTTCTCGGGGCCGTCCACTCCGCCGCCGGCGATCACCGGCAGCCCCGCTGCGGCCACGACCTCGCGCACCACCTCCTCGGTCGAGACGGGCTCGATGCGGCGCGCGGGGTCGTGGGTGCCGCTGTGCCCACCCGCATCGCTCCCCTGCACAACGAGTCCGTCGGGGGCGACCTCGCGGGCCGCGAGCGCCTCGGCGACCGTCGTCACGGTGACGAGCACACGCGTGCCGACGCGCTGCAGCGCCCGCACGTCGCGCGCATCCGGCACGCCGAAGGTGACGGAGACCACGGGAACCGGATCGGTGATGAGCGCATCGATCTTCTCCCGCCAGTGGTCGTCGTCCTCTCGCAGCGGCGCCCCTGACAGGTCGAGCCCGTAGCGCCCGGCATCGTCCTGGAGCGTCTCCGCATACGCCCGGAAAACCCGCTCAGACATCCCGGACGGAGCGGGGAGGAACAGGTTCACCCCGAACCGCTCGAGGCCGCGTGCGCGCACGGATCCGATGTCCTCAAGCATCGCCTGCGGCGTCTTGTAGCCCGCGGCGAGGAACCCGAGGCCACCCGCGTCGGCCACGGCCGCGACGAGATCGATCGTGGTGGCGCCGCCCGCCATCGGGGCGGCGACGATCGGCAGTTCGGTGTCGACGATGTCCTGCATGGTGTGGTCCTTCCGTATGCAGTCATCATGGTACTAGTCGATCGGTCAACTAAAGGTCGGTGAGTGCGCGCCGTCCCACTCACGCCCGAGGCGGGCGCCGCGCGCCTATCCTGGGACGAAGTCCCGCTGGCACCCTGCCTGCCGGACCGAGAGGAGCCGCGTGGAGCACGACGCCGTCACCGAGAGCACCGAGACGGGTGCGACCCTCGGGCGCCGGATCATCGTGGCCGCGTTCGACGGATGGAATGACGCGGGCGAGGCGGCCACCAGCGCGATCGAGCATCTGCTCGGGGAGACCGAGTACGAGACAGTGCTCGCCGTCGATCCCGAGCTGTACTTCGACTATCAGTACACTCGGCCGACCGTCGAGAACGACGGTGAGGGCGGTCGTCGCCTCAAATGGCCCGAGGCCGTGCTGCGCCGCCCCGTGGCGCCGCGGGCGGGCGGCACCGAGTTCTGGATCCTGACGGGGGTCGAACCTGCCCGCGCCTGGCAGGCCTTCGCCGCCGAGTTCATCGATGTCGCGCTCCGCGAGGACGTCACCGGGCTCGTGACGCTCGGCTCGATGATGGCCGACGTGCCGCACACCCGCCCGATCTCGATCTTCGCGGGCAGCGACAACGACGCCCTGCGCCGCACGCTGGGGCTCGAGCGCTCTGCCTACGAGGGCCCGGTGGGCATCCTCAGCGTGCTGGGCGACGCCGCCGAGCGAGCGGGCATCCCCATGGCCAGCCTCTGGGCCAGCGTGCCGCATTACGTCGCCGGTCACACGCCCTCGCCGAAGGCGACGCTCGCGCTGCTCGACCGCCTCGAGGAGCTCGCCGCCGCCGATGTGCCGCGCGGGACCCTCGCCGCCGAGGCCGCCGCCTGGGAGGCGACCATCGATGCCGCGGCGGCCGACGACGACGAGATGCGCGAGTACATCCGCCAGCTCGAGCAGCAGCGCGACACCGTCGACGCGCCCGAGGCCTCGGGTGACGCGATCGCGCAGGCCTTCGAGAGCTACCTGCGTCGCAGCGACGGCCGAGACGGCCGTGATGGCCGCGACGGACGTCCGGACGGACGCTCGCGCTGATTCGGAACGACGGACAGAGCAGAAGAGCCCCGCGGATCATCCGCGGGGCTCTTCTTCTGCGGAGGGCTCAGAACGCCTGGAGCGCACCCGTCGACAGCAGCACGAGCAGCACGGCACCGAGGGCGACGCGGTAGATCACGAAGGGCAAGAAGCTCTTCGTCTGCAGGAACTTCATCAGGTAGGCGATGACGGCCCAGCCGACGAGGAACGCCACGACCGTGGCGACGAGCGTCTCCGGCATGCCGTACGGGCCGTTGTCCGGCTCGGTGAGCGCGTGCATCAGCTCATACAGGCCGCTGCCGAACACGGCGGGAACCGCGAGCAGGAACGAGTACTCGGCAGCCGCCGTGCGCTTGTAGCCGAGCAGGCGGCCCGCGGTCGTGGTCGCGCCCGAACGGGAAACACCCGGCACGAGGGCGAGCATCTGCGCGACGCCCATGGTGAGGCCGGACGCGTAGGTCACGTCGTCGAACTCGCGCGTGCGGCGACCGTAGGCGTCCGCCCATCCGAGGATCAGTCCGAACACGATGAGCACGATCGCGATCAGCCACAGGTTGCGGTTGAAGGTGCGGATCGTGTCCTGCAGCAGGAAGCCCGCGATCACGATCGGCACGGTGCCGAGGATGACGATCCACCCCATGCGGGCATCGGGATCGTTGCGCGCGACCTTGCCGGAGAGCGACTGGAACCAGCGCGAGATGATCCGTCCGATCTTCTTGCGGAAGTAGATGATGACGGCGGCCTCGGTGCCGATCTGCGTGATCGCGGTGAACGTGGCACCGGGATCGGTCGCGGACGGCAGCAGCTCGCCGAGGATGCGGAGATGGGCGCTCGACGAGATCGGCAGGAACTCGGTGAGACCCTGCACGAGGCCGAGGATGATCGCTTCGATGAACGGCACGAGAGTCGAGCCTAGGCGACGCGCGCCGCGCGCCTCATCCTTCTTCCGGATGATCCGCTCAGCAGGTGCGCAGCAGATCCCTCAGGACACCGACGCCGAAATCGAGCGCGTCGAGCGGCACACGCTCATCGACACCGTGGAACATGCCGGTGAAATCGAGCTCCCGCGGCAGCTTCAGCGGCGCGAAGCCGTAGCCGTCGATTCCGAGACCCGCGAGCGCCTTATTGTCGGTGCCGGCACCGAGCAGGTACGGCAGCACCGGGACGCCGGGATCGTGCGCCGCGAGCGCGCCGACCATGGCATCGACCAGAGCGCCCTCGAAGGGGATCTCGAGACCGATGTCGCGATGGAACATCCGGATCTCGATGTCGTCCCCGACGATCCGCTGCACCTCCGCAAGCACGGCGTCCTCTGCACCCGGCAGCACGCGGATGTCGACGGTCGCCTCGGCCGCGTCCGGGATGACGTTGTGCTTGTATCCCGCGCTCAGCCCGGTGGGATTGGTGATCGTGCGGAAGGTCGACGCGACGAAGGCGGCCGCCGGTCCGGTGCACGCGGCCAGGGCATCCGGATCCGTGGCGGGGTCGAGCCCGGAGATCTCCGCGATCCCCGCGAGCAGGCGCCGCGTCGTCTCGGTCATCTCCACCGGCCAGTCGGTGGCGCCGAGATGAGCGACCGCCGACGCCAGACGGGTGACGGCGTTTTCGGGGTGCACGCGGCTGCCGTGACCCGCCCGGCCCCGCGCGACCAGGGTGACCCACATCAGCGCTTTCTCGCCCACCTGCAGGAGGTAGGCGCTGCGGTCGCCGACCGGGATCGAGTAGCCGCCCACCTCGCTGATCGCCTCGGTCGCGCCCGCGAACCACTCGGGTCGATCGCGCACAACGAGCTGAGATCCCTCGACACCGCCGTTCTCCTCGTCGGCGAAGAAGGCCAGCACGACATCGCGCTCGGGCTGCTCCCCCGCGCGCAGCAGATCGCCCACTGCCGACAGGATCATCGCGTCCATGTTCTTCATGTCGACCGCGCCGCGACCCCAGAGCATCCCGTCCTTCACCACACCCGCGAAGGGATCGACCGTCCAGTCCTCCGCCACGGCGGGGACGACGTCGAGGTGGCCGTGCAGCACGAGAGCCGGGCGGCTCGCGTCGCGGCCCGGCACGCGAGCCATCACGTTGGTGCGGCGATCGATCGGCTCGAAGTACTCGGGGGTGAGGCCGAGCGACTCGAGGTGGGCGCCCACGTATTCCGCCGCCTCGCGCTCCCCCTTCGAGCGCCCGCCGCCCCAGTTCGTCGTATCGATCCGGATCAGATCGCGCGCGATCCGAGCGACTTCGGCCAGCTGAGGCTCGGGTGTGGACATACGATCCAACCTAGCCGGGCCCGCGCCGGGAACGACGAAGGCCCCGGATCTCTCCGGGGCCTTCAACTGTGCGCGAGGGGGGACTTGAACCCCCACGCCCTATACGGGCACTAGCACCTCAAGCTAGCGCGTCTACCTATTCCGCCACCCGCGCAACTGGGTGACCGGACTTTCGTCCGGTGCTTTCGTCGCTTTCGCAACGAGGTAAAACATTACCACCGCGTGAACACTCTGGCTAATCGCGGTCGGATCCCGCGCGTGTCTTCGCGCCGTGGCGCCGAGGCTCACGCGAGCGCACCGCTCGGTCAGCCCAGCGTGACTCCGAAGACGAGCCCGAGCACGTAGGTCACCGCGGCCGCGCCGAAGCCGATCGCGAGCTGGCGCAGCGCGCGCTTCAGCGGCGGGGCGCCCGCGAGCAGCCCCACTGCGGCCCCCGTCGCCATCAGCGCGATGCCGACGAGCACGAGGGCCACGGCGATGGCGACGAAGCCCGTGAGCCCGAAGATCCAGGGCAGCACCGGGATGATCGCGCCGCTCGCGAAGAAGAGGAAGCTGGAACCGGCCGCGCGCCACGCACCGCCCACCACCTCGTGCGTTGTGTCGATGGCGCCGGTGCGGCTGACGATCCGGCCTGCGGTCGCCTCGGCGATCGCGAGGCCCGCCTTGTCGGCCGCGGCCTCCTCGGAGAGCCCGCGGGCGCGGTAGACGAGCGCGAGCTCGTTCGCGTCGATGTCGAGATCCGGCAGGCGCACGCCGCTCAAGGACTGCGGCTCCGTCGCCTCGAGCAGCTCGCGCTGGGAGCGCACGGAGATGAACTCGCCGGCGCCCATCGACAGCGCCCCCGCGAGGAGACCTGCGATGCCGCTGAGCAGGATCACCTGCGAGGACACACCCGCCGCGCCGATGCCGAGGATCAGCGCGAGGTTCGAGACGAGCCCGTCATTCGCGCCGAAGACCGCCGCGCGGAAGGTGCCCGACAGGCGACGACGTCCGCGCGCCGCGAGTCCACGGACGACCTCGTGATGCACCTTCTCATCGGCGCGCATCGCGGGGGTGGCGAAGGCCTCACTGTCGTACGGCGAACGTCCCTCGGCGTTCTGCGCGAGGGCCAGCACGAAGATGGTGCCGAACCGCCCAGCCATCCAGGCCAGCAGGCGGGTGGCCATGCTGGCCTTCGGCAAGCGAGCCGGCTCGCCACCGAGCAGCGCGAGCCAGTGGGCCTCGTGGCGCCCCTCCGCGGCGGCGAGCTGCTCGAGGATCACGCGCTCCTCCCCCTGCTTGCGCGAGGCGAGCCGTCGGTAGACGCTGCCCTCGGCCCGCTCGTCGGCGAGGTACTGCGCCCAGCGGCGGCGATCGGCGGGGGTGGCGTCGGGCGCGCTCAAGGGACCTCCAGGGAGAGGGTGTTCAGGGTTCCCTTCACGCTATCCAGCCGCGCTCGAATCGCCCGGATCGCCGGAGGCATTGGCAGGTTTTCGGACGCCCGAAGCGACCGCCCGCCGAAGTCCTCTCTCCCCTGCGCGCATCACCAGCGCGTGCGCCAGCGCGAACACGGGTCGCAGGACCGGGCCCGATGCCCGCATCCAGCGACGGCGCGCGGCGACCTCCCAGGTGAACCGCACCGCGGATCCGGATCCTTCGGACGAGATCTCGACACGCCCCGCGCCCTCCAGGTCGCCGGTGCTGCGCGCCGCGACCGTCCGATCCGTCGCCTCGGTCACCTCCAGCGCGACGCGGAGGCGGTACCCGAAGGGGGCGGTGACGACGACTCGAACGACGGATCCCGGTTCGAGCGACGCCGGCTCGACGACACGGAACCCCGGCCACCAGCCACCGGATTCGCGCGCGGCGACGCGTGTCAGCTCTGCCCGCACCGTCTCGGCCGGCGCCGCGACGCGCCATATGGTGCGGAAGGAGTACACGTCAGGCCCGGACGCGCTTGCGCAGGTGGTCGATGCGCGACTGGAGCTGGGCGACCGTTGCCCTCGCCACCTCCGGGCCACCGCAGCGACGTCGCAGCTCGGCGTGGATCAGCCCGTGGGGTTCGCCCGTCTGCCGGGCGTAGACGCCGACGAGGCTGTTGAGCAGCTGGCGCTGATCCTTGAGGGTGCGGTGCAGCGGCGCGGGCATCGACGGCTCGAGCTCCCCCGAGGCCTCCTTGGCCTCGCGGGCCGAGCGGTGGCGCGACTGGCGGGCGACGCGCTGCATCAGCAGCTCGTGCACGTGCTCGGGCTCCAGCAGCCCGGGAAGGCCGATGAACTCGGCCTCCTCATCGGTGCCCGGCACGGCGAGCTGCCCGAAGTCCTTGCCGTCGAAGACGACGCGGTCGAAGTGCGCGACCGATCCGAGGGCCTCGAACGACCCTTCCTCGGTGAGCGCGTCGGACGCCTTCTCCTCGCGCTCGGCGGCCTCGAGGAGGCTGTCATCGAGCCCGTCCTCGTCCTTCTCGCCGCGGTCGAGCACGTGGTCGCGCTGGCGCTCCATCTCGTTGGCCAGCACCATCAGCGTCGGCACGTGCGGGAGGAACACGCTCGCCGCCTCGCCCCTGCGGCGGGCGCGGACGAAGCGTCCGATGGCCTGCGCGAAGAACAGCGGTGTGGATGCCGAGGTGGCGTACACGCCGACGGCGAGACGGGGAACGTCCACGCCCTCCGACACCATGCGCACCGCGACCATCCAGCGGTCGGTTCCCTCGCTGAAGCGCTCGATCCGGCCCGACGCCTCGCTGTCGTCGGAGAGCACGACGGTGGCGCGCTGGCCGGTGATCGAGTGCAGCAGCTTCGCGTAGGCGCGGGCGGCGGTCTGGTCGGTGGCGAGCACAAGACCGCCGGCATCCGGCACGTGCTGACGGATCTCCGTCAGGCGGGCGTCGGCCGACTTGAGGACGGCGGACATCCACTCGCCCGCGGGGTCGAGGGCCGTGCGCCAGGCCTGCGACGTGACGTCCTTGAGGTTGTCCTGCCCGAGATGCGCCTCGAGCTCGTCCCCGGCGCGCGTGCGCCACTTCATGTGACCGGAGTACACGTGGAAGAGCACCGGCCGCACAACGCCGTCGGCGAGCGCCCGCCCGTAGCCGTACGCGTAGTCGGTGATGGACGTGCGCAGCCCCTGCGCGTCGGGCGCATAGTCGACGAACGGGATGGGCGCGTCGTCGCTGCGGAACGGCGTGCCGGACAGCAGCAGGCGTCGCTTGGCGGGCCCGTACGCGTCACGCAGCGCGTCTCCCCAGCTGAGCGCCTCCCCGCCGTGGTGCACCTCGTCGAGGATGACGAGCGTGCGCCCGCCCTCGGTGAGCGAGCGGTGCACGGAGGACTTCACCGCAACCTGCGCGTAGGTGACGACGACCCCGTGGTACTGGCGCGAGAAGGTCGTGTGGCTGTTTCGGAAGGCCGGATCGAGACGGATGTGGGCACGAGCGGCGGCGTCGGCCCACTGCGTCTTCAGGTGCTCGGTGGGCGCGACCACGATGATCCGGTCGAC
Organism: Microbacterium stercoris; assembly: GCF_017592545.1. Taxonomy (GTDB): domain Bacteria; phylum Actinomycetota; class Actinomycetes; order Actinomycetales; family Microbacteriaceae; genus Microbacterium; species Microbacterium stercoris. The sequence goes on along the minus strand of NZ_JAGFOA010000005.1, from coordinate 176,877 downwards.
CTCGCGGGTACGCAGCAGCTCGCCCGCGAGGGTGAGCGCGAACGTGGTCTTTCCGGCGCCGGGCGTCGCGGCGACGAGGAAGTCGCGCTTGTCGGCCTCGAAGTACGCCTCGAGAGCCTCCTGCTGCCAGGCGCGGAGCTTGCCCGCGGTGCCCCACGGGGCTCTCTGCGGATAGGACGGTGACAGCATCCGTTCCAGGGTAATCGGGGTCGCCGACAATCCTCCGCGCGTAGTCTGACGATCGCGCACGATCCCGCGCCCGTCCCACTCCCGCTCCCACTCCCGCACCCCGGAGGATCCGTTGTCCGACCTCGCTCCCCGCACGCCGTTCGTCCCCAACGAGGAGCCGCACCCGTGGCGCCGGTTCGTCGCGATCGGCGACTCGTTCACAGAGGGCATCGGCGACCCCGAGCCGGCATCGCCCGGTGGGCACCGTGGCTGGGCCGATCGTGTGGCGGAGGTGCTCGGCAGCCAGGTCGAGGACTTCGCCTACGCAAACCTCGCCGTGCGCGGGCGCCTGATCGGCCAGATCGTCGCCGAGCAGATCGAGCCCGCGATCGCCCTGAAGCCCGACCTCATCACACTGTGCGCCGGCGGAAACGACGTCATCCGGCCCGGCGGGGACCCGGATGCGGTCGCGGCCCAGTTCGAGGACGCCGTTCGCCGCCTGAGCGCCGGCGGCGCCACCGTGGTGATCTTCACGGGGATCGACACGCACTTCACGCCCGTGTTCCGGCCTCTGCGCGGCCGTGTCGCGATCTACAACGAGAACCTCCGCGCGATCGCCGACGCCTATGACTGCATCGTGGCCGATCAGTGGGCACTCAAGACCATCCAGGACAGCCGCTTCTTCGACGACGACCGCCTGCACATGAATCCGCTCGGTCACCATGAGGTGGCCCGGATGGTGCTGCGCGCCCTCAACGTGCCGAACGACCTGCAGCCGATGCAGCCGGATCCGCGGCCCGTGTTCTCGTGGCGCGAGGCGCGCGCGAACGATCTGGTCTGGGCGCGCACGCACTTCGTTCCCTGGGTGCTGCGGCGCCTGCGTCACCAGTCCTCGGGCGACAACGTCACCGCGAAGCGCCCCGAGGCGATGCCGCTGCGCAACGGCGGGCTCGACGCCGAGCTCTGACGGGATCAGCCGCGCTGGCCGCGGCTGACGGCCCAGAGCGCCACGGCGCTCGCGGAGGCGACGTTCAGAGAGTCCACGCCTCCCGACATCGGGATCGTGACGACGCTGTCGGATGCGGCGAGGGCCTTGCGCGACAGGCCGTCACCCTCGGCGCCCATCAGCAGGGCCACGCGCTCGGGCGGCGCGGCGGCGAAGTCATCGAGCGAGACCGCCTCGTCGGCGAGCGCGAGGGCCGCGATGTGGAAGCCGGCGTCGCGCAGCTGATCCTTCGCCTCCGCCCACTCGGGAAGACGCGTCCACGGCACCTGGAACACCGTGCCCATGCTCACGCGCACGCTCCGGCGATAGAGCGGATCCGCACAGCGCGGCGTGACGAGGACCGCGTCGGCGCCCAGCCCGGCGGCCGCGCGGAATGCGGCCCCCACGTTCGTGTGGTCGACGATGTCCTCCAGGATCACCACGAGTCGCGCCCCGGCGAGCACCTCGGCCACGGGGCGGTCAGCGGGCCGGTGCATCGACGCGAGCACCCCGCGATGCACGTCGTAGCCGGTCACACTCTCGGCGACGTCGGACGGCACGACGTACACCGGCACGTCGTCGCGGCCCGCAAGCACGGTCTCCAGCTCCGGGAGCCAGCGCTCCTGTGTCATCACCGAGCGCGGGGTGTGACCCGCCGCAAGCGCACGGGCGAGAACCTTCGCCGACTCGGCCATGTACAGCCCGCCCTCGGGCTCCAGCACTCGACGCAGCGCGACATCGGTGAGGTCGCGGTAGTCGGCAAGGCGCTCGTCGGCGCGGTCGTCGATGCGGAGGGTCTGCATCCGTCCATTCTCCCGCGCCGGAGGACGCGACCGATCCCGTTGACCCCGACGAAACATGGCGGTTCTAGACTCGGCTCGTGCGCGTATCGGATCTCGACGACCTGACGACGGCCGACATCGGCCGCGCGATCGATGCGCTCGCGGGGCGTCGGATCGCGGTGCTCACGGGCGCCGGGGTGTCGACCGACTCGGGCATCCCCGACTACCGCGGCAAGGGCGCGCCGAAGCGCACGCCCATGACCGCGCAGACCTTCCTGAGCGACGAGGCCGCGCGGCGCCGGTACTGGGTCGGGTCGCACCTCGGCTGGCGTGCCTTCACCTCGGCCGCGCCCAACGCCGGCCACGAGGCGCTCGCCGTCCTCGAGCGCGAGGGCGTGGCCACGGGCGTCATCACCCAGAACGTCGACGGGTTGCACCTGCGCGCCGGGAACCACCGTGTGGTGGAGCTGCACGGCACCATGCGCCGGGTGTTCTGCACGCACTGCGGCCAGGTGTTCGACCGCCGCGACGTGGGCGAGCGCGTCGAGCGCGAGAATCCGTGGATCACCGTCCCCGACAACGTGCGTCTCGGCCCGGACGGCGATGTGCTGCCCGAGTCGGCCGAGGGATTCGTTGTGCCCACCTGCACCGTGTGCGGCGGGATGCTCAAGCCGGACGTCGTGTTCTTCGGCGAGTTCATCCCCGCCGAGAAGTTCCGGGAGGCCGAGCAGCTGCTGCACACCAGCGAGGGCCTCGTCATCGCCGGATCGTCGCTGACCGTGAACTCGGGGATCCGCCTCGTCGAGCGGGCCCGCCGCCGCAAGATGCCCGTCGTGATCGTCAATCGGGGCGAGACGCGCGGCGATTCGCGCGCGACCGTCAAGATCGACGCGGGAACGACAGAGGTGCTCGGCGAACTGGCCCGCGCCCTCCCCGCCCTGCGCCGACCATAGGCTGGAGACGTGACTCTTCTCGCGCTGGTGCGCCACGGACAGACCGACTGGAACGCGGAGCGACGCGTTCAGGGACGTACGGACATCCCTCTGAACGACATCGGTCGTGCGCAGGCGCTGACGGCCGCGGAGAACCTCCGGGGCGGCGGATGGACGCGCATCGTGTCGAGCAGCCTCGGCCGCGCGCGCGAGACCGCCGAGATCATCGCGGGAGTGCTCGGTCTTCCGGCGCCGCGCGCGTACTCCGGTCTCGTCGAGCGGGACTACGGAGTGGGCGAGGGCACCCTGGTGGCCGATCTGCACGCCACGTACGGCCACGGCGACGTCCCCGGGGGCGAGACCACCGCCGAACTGGCGGAGCGTGTGCTCGCGGCCATCGCCGACGTGGCCGCCGACACCGGAGACGAGCCCACGGTGGTCGTGGCGCATGGAGGCGTCATCCGCGAACTGCTCCGCCTCGCCACCGCCGGCGAGCGGCCCCGCCCGGGTGAGCGGGTCGAGAACGCGGCCGTCAACGTGTTCCGATTCGACGGCGACCACCTCGTCCTCCAGTCAGCGGATCTCACGACCCAGTACGCGTAGGCGAGACGCTAGCCTCGGCGCATGCGCCTGCGTCGTTCGTCCCCGGATCAGCCAGGCTGGACGCGCCGGGGCGCCGGCCGCGGATTCGTGTACCTCGATGAGCACGGTGCCCGTCTCCCGAGCGAGGAGGTCGAGCGCATCCGCGCGCTCGCGATCCCGCCGGCCTGGCGCGACGTGTGGATCTGCCCCTATCCGCACGGGCACCTGCAGGCCGTCGGCACCGACGCCGCGGGTCGGCGCCAATATCTGTACCACCCGCACTGGCGCATCCGCCGCGACGCCGCCAAGTTCGACCGCATGCTCGACTTCGGCGAGGCCCTCGGGAAGGCGCGCGTTCGCGTGCTGGACGACCTCACAGCCGACGGCATGCCTCTCGATCGTGCCTGTGCCCTCGCGGTGCGGATGCTCGACCTCGGGTGCTTCCGCATCGGCAACGACGTGTACGCCGACACGCACGGCAGCTTCGGGCTGACGACCCTGCGCCGCGACCACGTCACGCGCCGCGGAGAGACGATGCTGTTCGCCTTCACGGGCAAGTCGGGCGTGGAGCACCGCATCGAGATCGATGACGCGCAGGTGGTGTCCGCGATCGAGACACTCCGACGCCGTCGCGACGACGCGAGCGGCCTGCTCGCCTACCGCGGCAGCGACGGATGGCGCACCATGACTCCCGCGCTGGTGAACGCCTACGTGCAGCAGATCACGGGGATGGAGGCGAGCGCGAAGGATTTCCGCACCTGGCACGCGACGGTGCTCGCCGCGACCGAGATCGCAGCGGGCGCCGATGAGCTCGAGCGCTCCGGCCGCGGCGGGGTCACGCGACGTCGCCGTGTGGTCACCGACGCGATGCGCCAGGTCGCCGCCTTCCTCGGCAACACCCCGACGCTCGCGCGGACGTCCTACGTGGATCCGCGCGTGGTCGGTGCCTATGCGGAGGGTCGCACGATCATCCGGGCGCTTCGTCGGGCGCCGGAGTCGGGCCCGGAGCGGCAGCTGGCGCTCGAACGCGCGACACGCCGCCTGATCCGGGAGGATCACGCATCCTGATCTGAACCTGCGGAGTGTCGGTGGGCAGGACGACCCACCCTGAGCACTCGATCCGATAACGACTGAGCAGGATGCACAAACTCTCGTCGGTGAGCCTGCTAATGTCTCGCTCTATGGCTTCCCTGGATCACGTCGACCTCGAGCTGCTGTCCGCGCTCAGCGAGGACCCGCGCGCGACGGTGGTCGCGCTCGCGGAGCGCCTGCGCCTGTCCCGCAACACCGTCCAGGCGCGCATGGCGCGACTGGACAAGGCCGGCGTGTTCCGCTCCTTCGAGCGATCCATCGCCACCTCCGCGCTCGGCTTCCCTCTGGAGGCGTTCCTGGCGATCGGCGTGCGCCAGGTCGAGCTGCCGCGCATCACCGCCGAGCTCCAGGGGGTGCCGGAGGTCGTGCAGGTTCACGGTCTCTCGGGTCAGACGGATCTGCTCGCCCTTGTCGCGTGCCGCGACGCCCGCCATCTCTTCGACGTGGACGCGCGCATTCTGAGCATCGAGGGCGTCGAGCGCACCGAGACCTCCCTCGTCATGAGCGAGGCCGTCCCGTACCGGGTCAGCGGACTGATGCAGCTCGCCCGCCGCGAGCCGTAGCACCACGGCGCAGTCACCGCGTCAGCGGTCGGACATCAGTCGCTCAAGAAATCGCGGATCGCTCGGGCCGCCTCGCCGGGCTTCTCGTAGTGGATCAGATGGCCGACTCCTGCGATCTCGACGAGGCGGGCATCGGGGATCCGCTGCGCGAGCGCCCGCTCCGCTTCGATCGGTGTGATGTCGTCCCGGTCGGCCGCGATGAGCAGCGTGGGCATGGTGAGGCGTTCGGCATACTGACTGACATCGTGCGAGACGCTCGTGACGAAGGCTTCGTGCAGCGTGTCGCGGTCGGCGAAGCGAGAGAAGTACGTGTCGTGCTGGTTGTGGATGAACGCGCGCAGTGACGCGTCGCGCGTCTTCGCCATCGCGATCGAGGTGATCCGCACGATGATCCGATTGCGCAGCAGCCAGGTGCCGATCGGCTTCGGCAGACGCGCGCCGGCCCAGTAGTAGAAGATCGCGAGCCGCGTCAGGATGCCGCGGGGCCCTTCGAGGGCCGGCGCGCCGATCGGATTCACCAGGATGAGCTTGGGCGCGCGCAGCCCGCGCGCGACGGCGGCCGAGGACACGATCGAGCCGAAGGAGTGGCCGAGCACGATCGCGCCCGGCGCGACGGTCGCGGCGAAGGCGTCGAGCCAGTCGGCATAGGCCTCGATGTCGTGGCGACGACCGGGCAGGGCGCCCGTCTCGCCGAATCCGGGCAGATCCGGCATGATCACCCGGACATCCGGCAGGAACGCCACGACGGGCTCGAGCCCGTGGTGCTCGCCGCGGAATCCGTGCACAGCGAGGATCGAGGCGTCCGCGTCGTCGGGTCCATATGTCCAGTACGCGGTGGTGCCGCCGAGCACCTCGACCTCGCGGCGGATCACCGGGATGTCGGCGAGGCGGGCGGCGTACGGCGAGGACACGGGCATCGTCCGAGTCTACGGAGTGCCTTCCCGGGAATGTCCGAGCCGCCCTCTACGGTGTGTGCTATGACGAGGTCGTGGCCGAAGCCTCCGCCCCTGTTCGAGCTGGATGAGCTGGACAGCCCGGGCGAGACGGTCACCTGGGTGCCACGGTCTCAGGCCACCGAGCCCGACGCCCTCTTCTCCCTCGAGGAGCCGCCCGTCGAGCAGGCCGCAGCTGCCAACGTCATCGCCGCGGTCCAGACCATCGCAGCGGTCGAGACCGTCGAGACCGTCGTCGAGATCGAGACCGTCACTACGGTCGAGACCACGGTCGATGCGGTCGTCGAGATCGAGACGGTTGCCGAGATCGAAGCGGCGTTCGACGCGATGCCCGAGCGCTGGACGAGCCGGATCGGCGTGTTCGATCTGGAGACCACCGGCATCGATGTCGCCGAGGACCGGATCGTCACGGCCTACGTCGGCCTGCTGGACGGTGCCGGCAACGTGATCCACGAGGAGCACTGGCTCGCCGATCCGGGAGTCGATATCCCCGAGGGCGCGACGAACGTGCACGGCATCACGACCGAGTACGCCCGTGCGAACGGTCGGCCGGCCGCAGAGGTCGTCGCGGAGGTGACGCACGCCCTGCGCACGCTGCTCGCGGGCGGCATCCCGGTCGTCGCGTACAACGCCGCCTATGACTTCTCACTGCTCAAGTACGAGGGCGAGCGGCACGGGCTCGCGCCGCTCGATTCTCCCGCGCCCGTGATCGATCCGCTGGTGATCGACAAGACGCTCGACAAGTACCGCAAGGGCAAGCGCACACTCGACGTCGTCGCGGCGCACTACGCCGTGCCTCTCGATGCAGCGCACGAGGCCTCGGCCGATGCGATCGCCGCGGGCCGCGTCGCTCTCGCCCTGGCGGAGCGCTTCGCCGACCGCCTGCCGGAGGACGTGCTCGAGCTCCACACGCGCCAGATCGGCTGGGCGCGCGAGCAGGCGGCCAGCCTCACGGAGTACTTCATCAGGATCGGTCGGATCGAGCCGTCCGAGGTCGTCGACGGAGCCTGGCCCGTCCGCTGACGGGCTACCCTCGTCGCATGGGCGACGGTCTCGACAGGCTGCGCCGCAAGTATCCCCTTCAGGGCGCGGGCGGCGCCTTCGATGCCGTCTGGCGTCCGTCCGCGCACGACGCGGATCGCGAGGCGCAGTCGCTGAAGATCATCCCCGTGCCCTCCCCCACACCCGACCAGGGCCCGGGCGTGATCGACTTCACGGCCCACACCATCGAGCTCGAACTCGACGACGAATAGCCCCGGACACGCAGAAAGCCCCCGCCGAAGCGGGGGCTTTCACATCTCGGATCGGTCGTCGCGTGACGCCGAGACGAGGACTTACTTGGAGCCGAAGTTCTTGAAGCGCGCGTTGAACTTCTCGATGCGGCCGGCCGAGTCCATGATGCGCTGCTTACCCGTGTAGAACGGGTGCGACGCCGACGAGATCTCGACATCGATGACCGGGTACTCGACGCCGTCCAGCTCGATGGTCTTGTCGCTGGTCACGGTCGAACGGGTGAGGAAGGTCTCGCCCGAACCGAGGTCACGGAACACGACCGCGTTGTACGCGGGGTGGATGTCAGTCTTCATGGATTGTCCTTTGAGCCAAGTTGTTCGAAGATCTCGGTGCTTGGGCACCAGCGATCGAGTCTACCAGACGTTGGTCACGCGGCAGCGCGAGCCGCGTACCGACCGCCCTGCTCGCTGAGGGTGACCTCGACGCCGAAGGTCTCGGAGAGATTCGCGTCGGTGAGGGTCTCGGCCAGGGGCCCCGCCGCGACGACCTTGCCGTCGCGCAGCAGCAGCGCGTGCGTGAAACCGACGGGGATCTCCTCGACGTGATGGGTCACCATCACGAGCGCCGGCGTGACCGGCGACTGCGCGTAGGCGCCGAGCAGACCGACGAGCACCTCCCGCGAGCCGAGGTCGAGGCTCGCGGTGGGCTCGTCGAGAAGCAGCAGCTCGGGATCGGTCATGATCGCGCGGGCCACCTGCACGCGCTTCTGCTCGCCCTCGCTGAGCGTGCCGAAAGTGCGGTCGGCGAGGTGATCGAGGCGCCACTCCTCGAGCACACGCAGGGCGCGCCGTTCGTCGATGTTCTCGTACTGCTCATTCCAGCGGCCGAGCACCGAGTACGCCGCGGTGAGCACCGCGTTCAGCACGGTCTCGTCGTTCGGGATGCGACGGGCGAGCGCCGACGACGCGAAGCCGATGCGAGGACGCAGCTCGAACACGTCGGTGCGACCCAGCTGCTCGTCGAGGATCTCGACCGTTCCGGAGGTGGGGTGCAGCAGCGTGTCGGCGAGCTGCAGGATGGTCGTCTTGCCTGCGCCGTTGGGCCCGAGCACAACCCAGCGCTCGTCGTCGTTCACCGCCCAGGTGAGTCCATCCACGATGTTCCGGCCTTCTCGGCGGACCACGACGTCATCAAAGGAGAGCACGGTGGGCATGCCGTCCAGCCTAGTCGCGAGCCCAGAGGGCGCAGGTGGGACGCGCGGGCCGGGTAATCTCGTTGCTCGTGACTGCTGCGCGTTTCCTCGTCGTCTTCGACGCCGATTCGACCCTCATCCGCAACGAGGTCATCGAGCTGATCGCCGACGAGGCCGGACGCGGCGCCGAGGTCGCCGCGGCGACCGAGGCGGCCATGCGCGGCGAGGTCGATTTCGCCGCGAGCCTGCGCTCCCGGGTGAAGGAGCTGACGGGCGTGCCGGTCGCCTCGTTCGATCGGGTCAAGAGCCGGATCGAGCCGACCCCGGGTGTGACGACGCTCATCGACGCCATTCACGCCAAGGGAGGCCTCGCGGCGGTGGTCTCGGGCGGCTTCCACGAGATCCTCGACGACATCGCACCCGCGCTCGGGGTGGACCTCTGGCGGGCGAACCGCCTCGCCGCGGCGCAGGGCGTGCTGACGGGCGAGGTCGACGGGCCGATCGTCGATGCCGCCGCCAAGCGCGAGTGGCTCACGTGCTGGGCTGCCGAGAACGGCGTGCCGATGTCGCGCACGATCGCCATCGGCGACGGTGCCAACGACCTCCTGATGCTCGAGGCGGCGGGCCTCGGCCTGGCCTTCAACGCAAAGCCCGCCGTGCGCGCCGCCGCTCCGCTCGTGATCGGCCCGGTGGACCTCTCCCAGGTCATCCCGCTGCTCCCGTGACCCGGCGGCACCGGATCACCAGGGCATAGGGCGATCCGGATCCCTCCGGCTGTCGTCGGGGAACTCCGGCAGCGGCTCGCCCCCGCCGCGGATGCACAGCCACCGCAGCTCGCCATCGCTGTCGGGCAGCGCGCGCCAGGTGCGCAGCACGTTCTGACCGACGCGCACGACGCTTCCCGGCCCCACCTCGACGACCTCGTCGTCGAGAGCCATCTGCCCGCGCCCGGAGAGGAAGACGTACAGCTCCTCGATGCGCGAGTGCGTGTGCCAGTAGCCCGCTTCCTCGCCCGGCACGAGGGCGTTCGCGGACAGACCGATGTACTGCGCCGCGAGCTCGTGGTCGACGATGCGTCGACCATCCCTCGACCGCGCCGCATCGAACCCGCCGTGATGCGCGCGCCATTCGTCGAGTGCACCGATCTCGAGCACTTCCCAGTCGGGCGATGCGACCTCGCTCATCCCTGCTCCTCCTGCTGCCAGCCGCCATCGGCGTGCGTGTAGACGATCCTCGTGTGCCGGCGGTCCGGCGATCCCTGCCAGAACTCGATGCGCTGCGGCACCAGCCACCACCGAACCCAGTCGGCAGGGTCGATGCCGTCGCGCGCCGCCGCCGAGCGGGCCGCGAGATCGGCCGCCGACTCCTCGGATGAGGCCTCGACCACCTCGCCCCGCGCCCGCACGGCACGCATCAGCGGCTGCCACCAGAAGCTGAGCGCGGCGGCGGACCGCCCAGCCAGCTGCGCGCCTTTGCGTGAGCGCCGCGGCCCGGCGAAGGCGAAGCCCCGGGCACCGAAGTCCTTCAGGAGCAGTGTGCGCGCGTCCGGCACTCCGTGGGCGTCGACCGTCGCGAGCGTCATCGCGTGAGGTTCGGCGACACTCTCCGACGCGAGCCGGATCCAGGTGTCGAACATCCGCACCGGATCCGCGGCGGCCGCCTCCCGGGCGGGAGCAGTGCCGGCGAGCGCCGGCAGCGACCGCAGCCACGTCTCGTTCGTCATCGCTCCCCCAGCAGACCGAGGAAGCCCCGCACGGCCGAGCGCATGGCATCCGGATCCTGTGCGGCGCGGGAGAGCACGTACCCTCCCTGGATGATCGCGACGGCCGCCGTCGCGCGGTCGCGTGCGTCGCCGTCCGACAGCCCCTGCTCGCGGAAGACCGCGCCGACCTCGTCCAGGAGGCGACGGAAGTAGCCGGCGACGTCGTCGCGCAGTGTCGCGTCGGCCATGACGAACGGATCCGAGGTCAGGCGCCCGATCCGACAGCCTCTGATCGCATCGCGCGGCCGCTGGAGATAGGCGGCGAGGCGCGAGCGCGGATCGGCCTCGCCGTGAAGATCGGCCTCGGCCGCGGCCAGCGCGGTGCTCACCGTGCGCTCGACCGCGGCGATCGCGAGCTCGCGTTTCGAGGGGAAGTGGTGATACAGGCTCCCCTGTCCGACTCCGCTGCGCTGGAGCACCTGCCGGGGCGTCGTCGCGGCGACCCCGCTCTCGGCGTACAGCTCCTGCGCCGCGCCGATGAGGGTGTCGCGTGTGTCTGAGGACATGGTGCGAGTGTGACATACCTAGAGGTAGGTCTGGAAGTGCCCGTTATGGTGAGGCGATGAACGCCGCTCTCATCTGCCCGGTCCTCGCCGCGGAGGCCGTCGTCGAACGCCACCGCGACCAGCTCGACACGTCCAGCGAGATCGGCGTGCCGCCCCACGTGACGGTCATCGTCCCGTTCGCGCTCCCCGACGCACTCGACGAGTCCCTGCGAGCCGAGCTCGCGGCGGTGATCGCTTCGGTCAGCGCGTTCTTCGTCGAATTCACCGACATCGGCTGGTTCGGAGAGGAGGTCGCGTGGCTCCGGGCTGCCGATGACTCCGGCTTCCGTGCCCTCACGAGCGCCGTCCACCACGCGTTCCCCGACTTCCCGCCCTACGCCGGAGAGTACGAGGACGCGGTGCCTCACCTCACGATCGGCACCGCGCCGCCCGGCACTCCCGCGACGCTGCGGGCCGCGACAGCGAACATCAGATCCGCGCTGCCCATCCGGGCGGTGATCTCCGAGGTGCATTACGGCACCTACGAGGATCACGCGGGGTCGTGGCGAGTCCTGGAGCGGCTGCCGCTCGGGTCGGTCGCCGGGGAGCGCACCGCTGAACGATGATGGGCGTATGAGCGCCGCACCCGGATCCCCGCGCACGACAGTTCACCTCGTCTCGCTGGCGCTCACCCTGGTCGCAAGCCTCGTCGCTCTCCTCGCTCCGACGTTCGCCGTCGCTGTCGCCCGCCACACGGGGAGCGGCGACGAGTTCGAGATGCGGGAATCGCTGCTCGCGTACATGGGACCCATGGCGATCCTGCTTCTGCTGATCCCGGTGGCGATCGCCGCGCTTCCCGTCGTCTTCCGACCGGCCGGCACGGCGCTCACGGTGGTGACGGCGGTGCTGCTCAACGTCTGGGTGTTCCTCGGCCTTGCGACCGTGGGCATGTTCTACATCCCCGCGGGCGTCGGCGTGCTCGCAGCGATCTTCGCCCCGCGACACGGCCGGGGACGCCCCGTGGCCGACTGACCCCTCGCGAGATGTCGGTGGTCGGCCGTAGCCTGCGGGCATGACCGACGTGATCCTGATCCCGGGCCTCTGGCTCGACGCCGACTCCTGGGGCCCCGTGACGACCGCGATCGATGCGGCCGGGCACCGCGCACATCCCCTCACCATGCCCGGCGTCGGCGAACCGGCCGCCGCGTCCTCCGACATCGGCATCCACGACTGGGTCGAGCGCGTGGTGGAGCACATCGACATGATCGACGGCCCGATCGTCGTGGTCGGGCACTCCGGCGGCGGGAACGTCGCCTACGGCGCCGTCGACAGACGTCCCGATCGCATCGCGCACGTTGTGCTCGTCGACACCGTGCCGCCGCCGGACGGCGCCGACATCTCGGAGTTCCCCGTGACCGACGGCGTGGTGGCGTTCCCCGGCTGGGACTTCTTCGGCGACGACGCGGGCGACCTCGACGAGGCGACCCGCGAACGCACCGCGGCGATGACGCGCAGCGTGCCGGCGCGTGTGCCGACCGACGCGCTGCGCCTGACCGACGATCGGCGCTTCGAGGTGCCGGTCACGATGCTGTCGGGCGCGGCTGACGAAGCCGAGGTGCGCGGGATGCTCGAGCAGTGGCCGGCATGGCGTGACAACGTCGCTCGCATCCGGTCATTCGAGGTGGTGAAGCTGGGCACGGCGCACTGGCCCCAGTTCTCGAAGCCCACGCTGCTGGCGGGCGAGATCCTGAAGGTCGCCGACCGCGTTCAGTGACCCATGCCGAGGCCGCCGTCGACTGGGATCACGGCACCCGAGATGTACGCCGAGTCGTCCGACGCCAGCCAGGTCACCGCGGCCGCGACCTCGGCGGCCGAGCCGTAGCGTCCGGCAGGGATCGCCTTGCGGTACTCGGCCTGGGTCGACTCGTCGAGCTCGGCCGTCATGTCTGTCTCGATGAACCCGGGAGCCACGACGTTCGCGGTGATGTTGCGCGCACCGAGCTCGCGCGTGAGCGAGCGAGCGAATCCGACGAGAGCGCTCTTCGACGACGCGTAGTTGACCTGGCCTGCCGACCCGTAGAGGCCGACGACGCTCGAGATGAGGATGACACGGCCGAAGCGGGCCTTGAGCATCCCCTTCGACGCGCGCTTGACCACACGGAACGAGCCGCCGAGGTTGGTGGCGACGACGCTGTCGAAGTCGTCTTCGCTCATGCGCAGCAGCAGCGTGTCCTTGGTGATGCCGGCGTTGGCGACGACCACCTCGACCGGCCCGAGCTGACGCTCGACCTCGGTGAACGCGGCGTCGATCGCGGCCGAATCGGTGACGTCGGCCCGCACGGTCAGCGTGCCCTCGGGGCCCTCGCCGCTGCGAGCGGTCACCGCGACGCGGTACCCCTCCTGAACGAAGCGCTCCGCGATCGCCCGGCCGATCCCGCGGTTGCCCCCGGTCACGAGGACCACACGCCCGGTGCTGTCGATGCTCACGATTCTTCGCTCCTGTCCGTCCGATCCGGCGATCCGCCGATCCTGGCCAGCCTACTGACCGCACCGTGTGGCACCGGGGTGCGGGCGCGCACAAACCCCGCTGGGAAGGCCTGTACTCCCAGGCCAACAGGGGCCGCGCGGCGTAGGCTGGATGCATCGTGCGATCCCCCAGAAAAGACCACTCCGCCGCCCAGTCGGCGACGTCGCTGCCCGTCTCTCCGAGTGACGACGCCAGCGACCGCGTGCGCAACTACCTGCTCACCATGGGCATCCGCGTCGCGTGCGTCATCCTGGCAGCTCTTGTGCAGCCCTTCGGCTGGTGGACGTGGGTCTTCGCGGTCGGCGCGGTGTTCCTGCCGTACATCGCGGTGGTCGGTGCGAATGCCGCCAGCGCCCGGTCCGCCACCACCGCACAGGCGCCGGAGATCGCGATCGAGCAGGCCGCGGAGAAGCCGGCCGAGGCGCCGCAGACACCTCCCACGGTGATCCGGATCAGCGAATCGCCTGCGAAGAAGCAGGATCGAGAGCCAGAGGCATGATCGGCGATCTCCTGGGCGGCGGCTTCGACGCCCCCACCTGCTCCCGCGCGGGCTGTCACGAGGCCGCGACGTGGACCATCGCGTGGCGCAACCCTCGCATCCACACCGCCGAGCGCCGCAAGCTCTGGCTGGCGTGCGACGAGCACGTGGGATACCTGCGCGAGTTCCTCGCGGCCCGCGACTTCCCCCTTGAGGTCACCGCCGGAGTGGAGGGCGCCGCATGAGCGTGATGAAGCAGCGCGCGGCGCGCTGGAGCGTCTATGCCGCGATCGCGATCGCATTCGCCATAGCGTGCGCGTATCTGTCGAACTGGCAGTTCTCTCGCAATGAGGAGCGCGCGACGATGCTCGCGCTCGTCGCGGCCAACTACGACGCCGAGCCGATCGATGCGGCGACCGTGCTCGACCAGGGGTTCGACCCCGAAGACGACGAGTGGCATCCCGTCGTGATGACCGGGCGCTATCTCACCGACCAGCAGCTGCTCGTGCGCAACCGCGCTCAGGGCGGCACCAGTGCCTTCGAGGTGCTTGTGCCCTTCGAGCTGGCCGACGGCCGCATCGTCGTCGTCGACCGCGGCTGGGTCGCCCCGGGCGAGCACGAGGTGCCCAAAAACGTCCCACCGGCACCCGAAGGCGAGACGACCGTGATCGGCAGGATGCGCCCGGGCGAACCGCTGCCGAAGTCGGGACGCAGCGCGCCCGATGGCCAGCTGCCGACCATCCATCTGCCCTCCGTCGCCGAGGTGGCAGGCGAGACGACCGAGACGTCGTTCTACCTGCTGATGGTGTCGGAGGACCCCGCGCCCGCGACGCGCCCTTCCGAACTCGCCTCCCCCACCGACGACCCCGGGCCGCACCTGTCCTACGCGATCCAGTGGATCCTGTTCGCGATCATGGGCTTCGTGTTCATCGGGTACATGATCCGCACCGAGATCAAGGCACGGCGCGAAGACGCGGAGGACGCGGACGACGACGAAGAGCTGCCCGCCGCGAAGATGCGCGCGGGGCGCGCGCCGCGCAAGGACCGCGACGCCGACGAAGAGGACGCCCTGCTCGACGCCTGAGCCGCGGGACGCGGCCCGGGCGGGTCAGGCCAGCGTGATCAGGTCGAGGTAGGACTTGTTCCAGATGTCCTCGACGCCGTCCGGCAGCAGCAGCACACGCTCGGGGTTCAACGCCTCGACGGCGCCCTCGTCGTGCGAGACGAGCACCACCGCGCCCTCGTAGTGCGAGAGCGCACCGAGGATCTCCTCGCGCGAGGCGGGGTCGAGGTTGTTGGTGGGCTCATCCAGCAGCAGCACGTTCGCACTCGAGACGACGAGCGTGGCCAGCGACAAGCGCGTCTTCTCGCCGCCCGACAGCACACCCGCCGGCTTGTGCACGTCGTCGCCGGTGAAGAGGAACGATCCCAGCACCTTGCGGGCCTCGGTCTCGTTGAGGTTCGGCGCCGCCGACACCATGTTCTCGAGCACCGAGCGCTTGACGTCGAGGTTCTCGTGCTCCTGGGCGTAGTAGCCGATCTTGAGGCCGTGACCCGGGAGGATCTCGCCCGTGTCGCTCTTGTCGGCGCCCGCGAGGATGCGCAGCAGCGTCGTCTTGCCCGCACCGTTGAGGCCCAGCACCACGACCTTGGACCCGCGGTCGATCGCGAGGTCGACGCCCGCGAAGATCTCCAGGGCGCCGTACGACTTCGACAGCGACTTCGCCATCAGCGGCGTCTTGCCGCAGGCGGCCGGCTTCGGGAAGCGCAGCGCGGCGACGCGGTCGTCCTGGCGCACTTCCTCGAGCCCTGCCAGCAGCTTCTCGGCGCGCGCGACCATCTGGTGAGCGGCGGCGGCCTTGGAGGCCTTGGCGCCGAAGCGGGCGGCCTGCTGCTGCAGCACGGACGCCTTCTTCTCGGCGTTGGCGCGCTCCTTCTTGCGACGCTCCTCATCGGCGACGCGCTGGCGCAGGTAGTGCTTCCAGCCCATGTTGTAGATGTCGATGACCTGGCGGTTCGCGTCGAGGTAGAAGACGCGGTTCACCGTCTCCTCGACCAGGTCGACATCGTGGCTGATGACGATCAGGCCGCCCTTGTACGACTTCAGGAACTCGCGAAGCCAGATGACGGAGTCGGCGTCGAGGTGGTTGGTGGGCTCGTCGAGGATCATCGACTCGGCATCCGAGAACAGGATGCGCGCGAGCTCGATGCGGCGGCGCTGACCACCGGACAGCGTCTTGAGGGGCTGGTCCAGGATGCGGTCGGGCAGCGAGAGGTTGCTGGCGATCACCGCGGCCTCCGCCTCGGCGGTGTACCCGCCGAGCGCCTCGAAGCGCTCCATGAAGTGCGCGTAGCGCTTCATCGCCTTCGCGGAGACCTTCGGGTCGTCCGACCCCATCGCCTCCGACGCCTCACGCATGCCCAGCTGCAGCGTGCCGAGACCGCGCGCGTCCAGGATCCGCGTGCGCGCGAGCATCTCGGGGTCGCCGGAGCGCGGGTCCTGCGGCAGGTAGCCGAGCTCGCCCGACCGCGTCACGGTGCCGTTGGCCGGGATCAGGTCACCCGCGAGCACCTTCGTGAGCGTGGTCTTTCCGGCACCGTTGCGCCCCACGAGACCGACCTTGTCGCCAGGGCTGACGCGGAAGGAGACATCGGACATGAGCATGCGCGCGCCCACGCGGATCTCGAGGTCGTGCACGGCAAGCACAGCGGACGTCCGTTCTTCAGAAAGCGGGAAATCGGCCGCAGATTCCGGGAGGAGCAGGCCAGCGTCCCAGCATAGCTTCCGCGGACGGACGGATCCTGTGCGCCGGACCGCCCGTGTCGCTCACCGGAAGTAGAGGTGGTGGTGCCGGCGACAGCCCGGGTTGAAGTCGCGACCGCAGGCGCCGCAGCGCGAGGTCGCGCGGTACTGCGCGATGGGGGTGGTGCCACCGCAGACGCCGCACAGCAGGGCATGGCGATCCCCCGCATCGGCGGACCAGGGCTGGGCCGGGTGGCCTGCGTCGTCCGCGTGGCAGTCGTGGCACGGATACCAGCGGTCGCAGCACGGGAACAGGATCGCCAGCACGTCGAGTTCGGTGTGCCAGTGCACGCATCGCGTCTGCGCGTCGACATTGCGTCCGTGCACCACGTGATCGCCCACGCGGATGGCGCCGATCGACTGCTCGTTCATGCGAGTCCGCGCGCGGTGAGCGCGTCGCCGACGTCGTCGGCGTGGCGCAGCGACATCACGAGGAGGGGGACGACGGCGCGCGGCCCGAGCCGCACGCCCCGCGCGCGCTGGGCATCGCGGATCCGCGTCGCGAAGTCGGCGACGACGGGCACCAGCGAGATGGCAAGAGTGAGCGTGAACCCCACTCTCCAGGGGTCGACTCCGACGCGGCGCAGCGGCGTCAGGGCGACCTGCAGCGCATCGAGCAGGTCCGCCGTGCGGGTGGTCAGCGTCAGGAGACTCGCGAGCAGCACGACCGCGATGATCCGGGTGGTGTTGACGATCGCGTCCGCCGGCGTGAGGAAGATCAGCTGCATCACGACCACGAAGACGACCAGCCAGCGCGTCAACCAGAGCTGCTTCAGCCAGGTGACCGGGCCGAACCCGCCGAGCGCGAACGCGCCGAAGACGAGCACGATCGCACCCCCCGCGAGGAGCGGCGTGCGCGCCCCGATCGAGATCGTGAGCGAGAGCACCACCAGGCCGGCGAGCTTCACGCCCGCCGGAAGGCGGTGCAGCGGACTGCTGCCCGGGCGATAGAGCGAGATCACGGCGCGAGACCCTCGCGTGCGGGGTCGCCGTGCTCGGCCCGGTATCGGGCGATCACCTGAGCGGGCTCCCCCGTCTCGACGAGTCGTCCGTCCGCGAATCGCAGCGCGACATCGCACCGTGCCGCGAGCTCGAGGTCATGAGTGACGATGACCGTCTGCGCGACGACGTCCTCGAGGAGGAGCCGACCGATCCGGCGCGCATTGCCGAGGTCGAGCAGTGTGGTCGGCTCATCCGCGACGACGACGGCAGGCTCGCGGATCAGCACCGAGATCAGCGCGAGAAGCTGCTTCTGTCCGCCGGACAGGCTGTACGCGGGCTGGTCGGCCCGCTCCCCCAGCCCGTGCCGCTCCAGCGCCGCCGCGACGCGCGCCGCGATCTCGCTCTTGTGCAGACCGGACCCCCGCAGCGACAGCGCCACGTCCTCCGCCACCGTCGGCATCAGGATCTGCGCATCCGGATTTGTGAAGACGAATCCCACTCTCTCGCGGATGCGTCTCGGATCGCGTTGCACGTCGATCCCGTGCACCGTGACACGCCCCGTCGTCGGCGCGAGGAGTCCGTTGAGCAGACGAGCGAATGTCGACTTGCCGGATCCGTTCGCGCCGATCACCGCGATCCGCGACTGATCGAGGCGCACCGAGACGTCGCGCAGCACCGGCTGCCCGCCGAGCTCGACCGATACCCCGTCGAGCTCGATCGACGGGGGCGACGACGCGTCGGTGCGCTCGCTCATCAGACCGTGTCGGCCTTCGCCTGCGCGCGCACCTCGGCACGCGCCGTCGGCGCGAAAGCGAACGCGGGCGGATATGCGCGCCACACAGCGGCCGCGAGCACCCCGGCCAGGAGCGACTTGAGCGCATCGCCCGGCAGGAAGGCGACGTTCGAGACGAGGGCATCCAGCGACGAAAGGCCCGCGACGAGCACAAGACCGAGGGTGCCGAAGGCATACACCACGATCACACCGCCCACGAGCCCGCCGAGCGCCGCGCGCCACCACCGGATGCGGGCGCGACCGGCTCGCGCGATCAGCCCCGTGACGACGACCCCGGGAAGCCAGCCGACGAGATAGCCGACCGTCGGCCCGGCGAACACGCCGAGCCCGCCGCGCCCACCCGCGAGCACGGGGAGGCCCACCGCGGTGAGGACGAGCACAACGAGCACCGCGAGCGCGCCGCGACGCGCGCCGAGCACGATCCCGGCGAGCATCACGCCGAGGGTCTGCAGCGTGACGGGGACGCCGAAGGGCAGCGGCACTTGACCTGCGATGCCGAGCACGATGATGATCGCGGCGAAGATCGCGACGCGGGCGAGGTCGCGAGCCTCGAGTCGGGCGGATGCGGCCATGGGGGTCCTTCCTCGGGTGTGGCGATCGCGAGCCGATCACCTGAACACTGTTCACCTGAACACCGTTCACTATACTGACCGTCATGGATGCCCGCGACGCACGAGCCGAACGGCACACCCGCGACGGCATCATCGACACGGCCCTGAGCCTCCTCGAGCAGACGGGACTCCCCGATCTGTCCATGCGGCGTCTCGCGACCGCGCTGGGGGTTCAGCCCAGCGCGCTCTACTGGCACTTCGAGAACAAGCAGGAGCTTCTCGCCGCCGTGGCCGACCGCATCGTCGCCGCCGCGCAGCCCGTCGCCCCGGGCTCCCGCGACGAGGAGGTCGCCGCGGTCGCTCACGCGCTGAGAGACGCGCTGCTCGCTCACCGCGACGGCGCCGAGACCGTGCTGAGCACGCAGGCGCTCGGACTGGGGTCGGATGCCGCGCACCTGCGACTCGCGGCCGCCCTCGTCGGCGACGCATCCCCCGCGGACATCGTCCCGGAGGATGTGCAGGCAGATGCGCGGGTGATCCTGCAGTTCATCCTCGGTCACGCCTCGCTCGTGCAGCAGCGTATCCAGGCGGCGCGCTTCGGCGCCTTCCCGGCCGGCGAGGCGGACATCGCGGAATCGACCGCGGACGACTTCGCGCGCGGACTGCGCATGCTGCTCGCGGGGCTTCCTGCGGCCGCGCCCCCTGACGCGGCCGGCACGCACGACGCGAGCCGCGCGGCGGATCAGCCGATGCGCTCGGCGACGCCGTTGCGCCAGTAGCCCATGAAGGCGACCCGGCGACGGTCGACGCCGTGACCGGAGACCAGCAGGCGACGCAGGGTCTTGATCGTCGACGCCTCGCCCGCGATCCACGCGTAGAACTCGCCTTCGATGGCCTCGGGGCTGTCCCAGAGCAGCTCGCGGTCGATGTCGACCTCGACGATCTCCTGCGGCCGCGGCGCCGCGGCTAGGGCGAGAACATCGCCATGGGCCGCTGCCCACTCCGTGACAGCCTCGATCAGGCCCTCACCGTGGGCGCGCTCTCCCGTCCCGCCGGAGGATCGTGCGATCCATCGCACGTTCACCTTCGGGTGCGACACCTCGAACACGCCGACGTCGGCGATGCTCGGCACCTCGACGAAGACATCCGCCGTCCGATCCGCCGGGAGGCTCTCCAGGATGCTGCCGATCGCGGGAACGGCGGTCTCGTCGCCGATCAGCAGCACCCGCTGCGCATTGGCCGGACGCCAGTCGGTGCCAGCGCTGCTGTAGGGGCTGCGGGCGTCCGGGCCGCAGATCACGACCTCCTCGCCGCCGCGCGCCGACTCGGCCCAGGTCCCTGCGGGACCGGCGTCGTGGTGCACAACGAAGTCGACCGTCAGCTCCGCAGCCACTGAGTCGACACGACGCACCGTGTAGGTGCGGAAGGGATTGCGCTCACCCTCGGGCAGGGAACGCCACTGGTCGTACCAGTCACCCGCCCACTGCTCCTCGTCGTACTGGCCGATGTCGGCCATCCGCCCGTCCGCGAGCGGGAAGAGGATCTTGATCCGCTGGTCGGTCGCCGTCGTGCCGAAGTGCTCGAAGCCGGGCCCGCCGAAGACGACCCGCGCGAAATGCGGGCTCAATCGCTCGACGCGCTGCACGGTCGCGCGGTACAGACGGTAGGCCGGGCGGACGGGAGAGTCGTCGAGGAGGGTCACGAGACGGCAGTCTACGTCACCAAGTTAGGACAGGCTTACCTCTGCCCCGGATTCGTCTCGTGTCCGTGCCCCAGCCTCATCCCGGGGACGAGAGCGAGAAGCGCCAGGCCCAGCGCGAGCAGGAACACCGCGGTGAACTGCGCGTCCGTGCCCGCCAGGGAGGTGAACACCAGTCCCATCACCGCGATCGACGCGGACGCCCCCACCGAATCGCTGATCTGCAGCGCGGAGGAGTTGAAGCCCTCCTCGGCGCGGTTCGAGTAGGCGAGCATCAGCACCGTCTGGCGGGGGTACATCAGGCCCATGCCGAATCCCGCGCACGACCACAGCGCGATCGGCACCCAGACCGGCAGCGCCAGGAGCGGCGTCAGCGCGCATGCGAGCGTCGCGATCGCGAGCAACGAGACCCCGATGACCGCGATGCGGGTGTTGCCGATCCGGTCTCCGTGGGTGCCCGAGATCTGCGCGCTGATCGCCCAGGCGATCGCCGCGGCGGTGAGCCCCAGGCCGGCCCACATCGCAGAGAACCCGAAGCGCTCGATCAGCAGGTAGGGCACGTACACCTCGGCGCCGAACAGCGAGCCCGCGATCAGGCTGCGCATCAGGATCACGCTCGGCAGGCCCCGGCGCATGCTGACCATCCCCTGCGGGAGCAGGGGCAGGATGGCGATCGCGATCACGATCACGGCTCCGACCGCGACGGCCCACCCGAGGGCCGGCGACAGCGACGACGAGAGCTCGGAGGTCATGCCCAACGCGAGCGCCGCCACCGCCACCACGACCGCGAACAGCAGTCGGCGTCCCACACCGGCGGGACGCTCGGCGGACGGCGCCTCGGCGAGGTGCCGGAGGCGCGGCGCGACCATCGCGAAGGCGGCGAGGGCCAGCACCGCCAGGGCCGCGAAGATCCATCGCCAGTGCAGCTGCTCGGTCACCGCCCCCGCGAGGAACGGGCCGATGAGAGACGGCACGACCCAGGCGGCGGAGAAGAGCGCCATCACCCGACCGTGCAGCGCCGGCGGATAGACGCGGGCGACGACCACGTACAGCGCCACCGTCTGGCCTCCCGCACCCAGCCCCGTCACGAGACGCCCGAGCACCAGCAGTTCCATGGTCGGCGCGGTCGCGGCCATCGCCTGCCCCAGGACGAACAGGATGACGGCCGTGGACAGCGGCGCGGCCGGGCCCGCACGATCCGACCAGGCACCCGACGCCACCATGCCGATGACACCCGTCGCCAGGGTGCCGGAGAACGCGATCGCGAACAGGGCCTCACCGTCGAGGTCCTCGGCGACGAAAGGCATCACCGTGGTCAGGGCCATCGCCGTGAGAGCGGCGAGGAAGATCAGCGAGACCGCGCCGAGCGTCACCCAGACGACTCGCGGGTCCCACAGGGTGAGGATGCTCGGCCGCCCGCCGCCCGAAGAGGACTGCAGTGCGGGCTCGGCGTGGGGCTCGGCGCTCAGCGGATCCGTCATGTCCGCCTCAGCCCCGCAGAGCGCCGATGCGCTCCACAGCCTCGGTGAGGATGGCCGGGGAGGTGCCGAAGTTGATGCGGATGTGGCCGCGTCCCTGCTCACCGAACAGCGGACCCAGATGCACCGCGACCTTCGCCTCGCGCAGGATCTTCAGCGCCGGGTTGTCCCCCCAGCCGAGCTCCCTCAGATCGACCCACGCGAGGTAACCCGCGTCCCCCGGCATGTAGCGGGCCTCGGGCAGGTGCTCAGCCAGCAGGTCGACGAGCAGCTGACGGTTGAGTTCGAGCCGCGCGATCAGGGAATCGAGCCACTCGTCGCCCTCCTCGAACGCCGCGACGTTCGCGAAGACGCCGAACAGCGAGGTGCGCCATTCGACCTCGTCGGGGATCGCGGAGACGATGCGTGCCGGCTCGGGCGCGTCCGTCAGGATGAAGGCGCACTTCAGCCCCGCGAGGTTGAACGCCTTACTGGCGCTCGTGACGGCGAAGCCGACCTCCTTGGCCTCGGGCGCCGCGTCGAGGAACGGGGTGAACGTCGCGCCCGCCAGTGTGAGGGGCGCATGGATCTCGTCGCTCACGATCCAGCCCCCGTGCCGCTTCGCAATGCGCGCCAGCTCGGCGAGGGTCTCTCGCGAGTGCACGGTGCCGGTGGGGTTATGCGGATTGCAGAGCAGCATCACCTTCGCGCCCTCGGCGAACGCGGCCTCGATGGACGGCAGGTCGAGCGACCAGCCGTCGTTGTGCTTCGACAGCGGAATGGCCACGACATCGGTCTTGGACTCGTCGTTCACCGCAAAGAAGGGCGGGTAGACCGGCGTGGTGATAATGACCCGATCGCCGGGGCTCGTGACCGCGCGCAGCAGTTCGGCGATGCCCATCATCACATCGCAGGTGGTGCGCACCCGTGCCGGGTCGACGGTCCATCCGAAGCGGCGCTGGGCGAAGGCCGCGAACGCGTCGGGCAGGCGTGTCGTGGGCGGCGTGTAACCCGTGTCGCCGCGCTGCACGGCTTCGGTGAGACACCGCGTGATGGCCGGAGCGAGCGCGAAGTCGGTCTCGGCCACGAAGAGCGGGAGCACGTCGTCCGGATACTTCGCCCACTTCGTGCTGCTTCTCCTGCGGAGCTCTTCGATGGGCAGGGCGTCGAGCGGCTGGGTCACCGATACAGCCTACCGACGGCGAAGGCCCGGGATCTCTCCCGGGCCTTCCCTGTGATCGTCGCGTGAGCGCGGTCGCGGTCAGATGGCGAAGCCGAGCGCGCGCATCATGTCGCGCCCGTCGTCCGTGATCCGCTCGGGACCCCACGGCGGCATCCAGACCCAGTTGATCCGGAAGCGGTCCACCACGTTGTCCAGCGCCTGTGCCGTCTGCTCCTCGAGCACATCGGTGAGCGGGCATCCGGCGCTCGTGAGCGTCATGTGGATGATGAGCGCATCGTTCTCGTCGTCCCAGGCGAGGTCGTAGATGAGGCCGAGGTCGACGACGTTCACGCCGAGCTCCGGGTCCATCACGTCCTTGAGGGCCTCGGTGACCTCGTCGTACTTCTCGGGTGTGAGAGTCGCGGTCATGGCGGTGAGCTTACGCCTCGAGGGGCGCGTCGGCAGGAAGGTAGGCCGCGTAGCCCTCGTTCTCGAGACGCTCGGCGAGCTCGGGGCCGCCCTCCTCCACGATCTGACCCTTGACCATCACGTGGACGAAGTCGGGCTGGATGTAGCGCAGGATGCGCGTGTAGTGCGTGATCAGGAGAACGCCGAGCCCGGTGTTGTCCTTGGCGCGGTTCACGCCCTCCGAGACGATCTTCAGCGCGTCGACATCGAGGCCCGAGTCGGTCTCGTCCAGGATCGCGAGCTTCGGCTTGAGCAGCTCGAGCTGGAGGATCTCGTGGCGCTTCTTCTCGCCGCCAGAGAAGCCCTCGTTGACGTTGCGCTGGGCGAACTTGTCGTCCATGCGCAGCGCCTTCATGCCCTCCTTGACCTCCTTGGTCCAGGTGCGCAGCGACGGCGCCTCGCCGTCGATGGCCGTCTTGGCCGTGCGGAGGAAGTTCGTCACGGTGACGCCGGGGATCTCCACCGGGTACTGCATCGCCAGGAAGAGACCGGCGCGGGCGCGCTCGTCGACGGCCATCTCGAGGACGTCCTCGCCGTCGAAGGTGATCGAGCCGCTCGTGACGGTGTACTTCGGGTGACCGGCGATCGTCGAGGCGAGGGTCGACTTGCCCGAGCCGTTGGGGCCCATGATCGCGTGGGTCTCGCCCGAGCGCACGGTGAGGTTGACGCCGTTGAGGATGGGGATGACGCCTTCGTCGGTTTCGACCGTGACGTGCAGATCGCGGATCTCGAGAACGGACATATCAGACTTCCTTCTTCAGGCTGGGATCGATGAGCACGTCATCGCCGTCGATCGTGACGACGAACACCGGGACGGGCTCGTAAGCAGGGAGGTTGAGGGGCTTGCCGGAGCGCAGCGAGAACGCGGAGCCGTGGGCCCAGCACTCGAGCGTGTCGCCCTCGACGAAGCCCTCGGAGAGGGAGATGTCGCCGTGCGTGCAGGTGTCGCCGATGGCGTGCACCTCTCCGGCGGAGTCGAGCACAACAGCGATCGCGACGCCGTCGGCCTCGACCTTGAGCGGCTGATCCTGGACCAGCTCGCTCAGGCCGCAGACGCGGGTGGCGCTCACGCGGTCACCTCGGCACCCTCGGCGAGCTCCTTCTCGATGAGCGCGGTCAGCTCCTCCTCCAGGGAGGGGATGCCGATCTTCTGCACGGTCTCGGCGAGGAATCCGAGCACAACGAGGCGACGCGCCTCCTCCTCGGTGATGCCGCGGGCCTGCAGGTAGAACAGCTGCTCGTCGTCGAAGCGACCGGTCGCCGACGCGTGGCCGGCGCCCTTGATGTCGCCCGTCTGGATCTCGAGGTTCGGGATCGAGTCGGCGCGCGCGCCGTTGGTGAGCACCAGGTTGCGGTTGGCCTCGTACGAGTCGGTGCCCTTCGCATCCGGACCGATGAGCACATCGCCGATCCACACCGTGCGGGCGCTGACACCCTGGAGCGCACCCTTGTAGAGCACGTCGCCGGTGGTCTCCTGGCCCTTGTGGTGCAGGTACACCTGGCTCTCGAGGTGCTGGCCCTCGTCAGCGAAGGCGAGACCGTAGAGCTCGCCGTTCGATCCGGTGCCGGCCAGCTCGAGGTTCGGGTTCACGCGCACAACGCCGCCGCCGAAGCTGACGACGATGTGGCGCACCGTGGCGTCGCGGTCCACACGCGTCTGGTGGGCGGCGACGTGGACGGCCTCGTCATCCCACTGCTGCACGCTGACCACGGTGAGGTGCGAGCCGTCACGCGCGATGATCTCGACGTTCTGCGCGTACTGCACGGCGCCCGAGTGGCGCAGCACGACCGTGGCCTTGCTGTGCTCCTGGGCCTCGATGACGAGGTGGCCGTCGGCACGGCGGTCGGCGCCCTGGCCCGTGACCTCGATCACGATCGGCTCGGCGACCTCGGCTTCGCGCGGCACGCGCACGTGCAGCGCCTCGCTCGCGCCCTGCCAGGCGATCGCCGCCGGCAGATCCTCGGGCAGGAAGAACTCGCCGCGCGGCGCCTGACCGATCGCGAGCGGCGCGGCGAGGTACTCGGCGCCCGCGGTGACCGCGACGGACACGCCGTCGTTGGCCACGGCCGGGGCGAACACGCCCTTCAGGCGCGCCACGGGAGCGTGCTTCCAGTTGACCTCACGGCCCGTCGGCACACCGAAGTCGGCGGGCTCGAACGAGCGGAGGCGCTCCGAGCGGGTCTGCACCGGGACGGTGGTGCCCGCGACCTGCGCCGCGGGGTCCACGTGGGCGCGCTCGTCCTGCGGCGCGGTCTGCGCCGTCGTCGACGTCGTCATATCAGCCGACCGATCCTTCCATGCCCATCTCGATGAGCTTGTTCAGCTCGAGGGCGTACTCCATGGGCAGCTCGCGCGCGATCGGCTCGATGAAGCCGCGCACGATCATCGCCATCGCCTCGTCCTCGGGCATGCCGCGCGACTGCAGGTAGAACAGCTGCTCCTCGCTGACCTTGGAGACCGTGGCCTCGTGGCCGAGCTGCACGTCGTCGACGCGGATGTCGATCGCCGGGTACGTGTCGGAACGCGAGATCGAGTCGACCAGGAGCGCGTCGCAGCGGACGGTGTTGGCCGAGTGGTGAGCGTTCGCGTCGACGCGGACCTCGCCGCGATAGCCGGCACGACCGCCGCCGCGGGCGATCGACTTCGAGACGATCGACGACTGCGTGTACGGCGCCATGTGGATCATCTTCGCGCCGGCGTCCTGGTGCTGCCCGGGACCGGCGAAGGCGACCGAGAGGGTCTCCCCCTTGGCGTGCTCGCCCATCAGGAAGATCGAGGGGTACTTCATCGTCACCTTGGAGCCGATGTTGCCGTCGATCCACTCCATCGTCGCGCCCTCGTGCGCCACGGCGCGCTTGGTGACGAGGTTGTAGACGTTGTTCGACCAGTTCTGGATCGTCGTGTAGCGCACGCGGGCGTTCTTCTTCACGATGATCTCGACGACGGCCGAGTGCAGCGAGTCCGACTTGTAGATCGGGGCCGTGCAGCCCTCGATGTAGTGGACGTACGAGTCCTCGTCAGCGATGATCAGGGTCCGCTCGAACTGACCCATGTTCTCGGTGTTGATGCGGAAGTACGCCTGCAGCGGGATCTCCACGTGGACGCCCTTGGGCACGTACACGAACGAGCCGCCCGACCACACGGCCGTGTTGAGCGCGGCGAACTTGTTGTCGCCCGCAGGGATCACGGTGCCGAAGTACTCCTCGAAGAACTCGGGGTGCTCGCGCAGCGCGGTGTCGGTGTCCATGAAGATGACGCCCTGCTCCTCCAGGTCCTCGCGGATCTGGTGGTAGACGACCTCGGACTCGTACTGCGCCGCGACGCCGGCGACGAGGCGCTGACGCTCGGCCTCCGGGATGCCCAGCTTCTCGTAGGTGTTGCGGATGTCCTCCGGAAGGTCCTCCCACGACTGGGCCTGCTTCTCGGTGGAGCGCACGAAGTACTTGATGTTCTCGAAGTCGATATCGCTGAGGTCGGCGCCCCAGGTCGGCATCGGCTTCTTGCCGAACAGGTCGAGACCCTTCAGACGGGTCTTCAGCATCCATTCGGGCTCGGCTTTGAGGG
Organism: Microbacterium stercoris; assembly: GCF_017592545.1. Taxonomy (GTDB): domain Bacteria; phylum Actinomycetota; class Actinomycetes; order Actinomycetales; family Microbacteriaceae; genus Microbacterium; species Microbacterium stercoris. The sequence continues at coordinate 149,703 of NZ_JAGFOA010000005.1, read as the reverse complement.
CCGAGATGTCGCGCACCACGTTCTCGTTGAGACCGCGCTTCGCGCTGGCTCCGGCGGCATCCGCGTCGTGCCAGCCGAACTCGTACACCCCCAGACCTTCGAGCTCGGGGCGGTCGATCAGCACATCGGACATGGCGTCACACTCTCCTCATCAGGCCTCAGACGGTGTCAGCCGCCCCGGCGACGCGCTGGGGATGCCAGCGCTCTCAGCCGTGGTGGGCCTTTCACATAAGACGCGTAGAAACTCGCGCCTAGACTTGGCGGCGCGGCGAGGCTTCTCGCGCGCATCCGCAGCTCTTCCCGAATTCTACAGGTTCCGCCCTTTCATCGGGCCGCCCCGGACCTGTCTCACGGGGTACCGCCAGGAGGCTCCACGGTCATGTCCGCAGACGTTCTCGCCCCCGCGAACCCGGCTCGCACCGCCGAGCGTGTGCGTCCCGCGCTGATCGTGCTGGCCTGGCTGTCGTTCATCGCCGAGGTCATCATCATCGGCACGGGCGGCGCGGTGCGCCTCACGGGTTCCGGCCTCGGCTGCTCCGAGTGGCCGCTCTGCACACCTGAGTCGCTTGTTCCCACGCCCGAGCTCGGCATCCACGGATTCATCGAGTTCGGCAACCGCACGATGACCGGAGTCGTGGGGCTGCTCGCGCTGGCCGTGCTGGTGCTCACCCTGCTGCACATCCGCGCGCGCCGTGAGCTCATCCGGACCGGGTGGTTCGCCCTGGGCGGTGTCGTCCTCGCCGGCGCGACGATCGCCGTGAGCGGATCCTTCGTCGCGGGTGTCGCCGTCGCCCTGGCCGCCGTGATCGCGGCTGCCGTCGTCACGGTCCGCACCGCACCCGCCCGGCGCGACCTGCTCATCCTGTCCTGGCTCGTGGTGATCGGCGTCGTGGCACAGGGTCTCGTCGGCGGCATCACCGTGCTCACCGGACTCAATCCGTTCATCGTCGGCTTCCACTACGCCAGCTCGGTCGCACTCGTTGTGCTGACGGCGGCGTATCTCGTGCGCGCATACGACGCCCCCGGTCCGCGCGAGCGTGCGGTGCCGAAGTGGTTCGCGATCCTCACGCACGTCACCTCGGTCGCCCTGGTCGCCACCATCGGCGCCGGCGTGCTGACCACCTCGAACGGTCCGCATTCCGGCGATCCCAACGTGATCCGCACCGGGTTCGATGCGACCGTGCTCGCGCACGTGCACTCGTGGCCCGGCTACGTGCTGCTGGCCCTCACCCTCGCCCTGACCGCGGCGGCCCTGCGGCTGCGCCTGCGTCCGCTTCGCTGGCTGCTGGCCCTGCTCGCCGTGATCGCCGTGCAGGTGATCGTGGGCATCATCCAGGCGCGCAACGGCCTGCCCGAGCTCCTCGTCGGCGTCCACATGGTGCTCGCGGGAGTGTCGGCCGCGGTGTTCACGGTGGTCGTCCTGCGCCTGAAGCGTCCCGTCTCCGCCGACTGACAACAGGCCGCGCGACGCGGCGGGATCAGTCGTCGGCGGTGGCCGTGGCGACCAGGACACCCCGCGCGAGCGAGTGGAAGTGCCGCTGGAACCCGAGAATCGCGGGAGTCACGTCCTCGGTGATGTCGAGGTGCTCGACATCCAGGGCGTCCACGACGAAGAAGTAGCGGTGCGTGCCGGTGCCGGGAGGCGGGCCCGCGCCGATGAAGCCCGGCACGCCCGTCTCGTTGCGGAGCAGCTTGCCGGCAGGGTTCTGGCCGGTCGCGACCGACGTGACATCGAGCGGGATGTCGTAGACCGCCCAGTGCCAGAAACCCGAGCCGGTGGGCGCATCCGGATCGAAGCAGGACAGGGCGAACGATCTGGTCCCCTCCGGAGCGCCGCTCCAGCTGAGCTGCGGCGACGTGTCCGAGCCTCCGCCCCCGGCGCCCCACTGCGCGCGCGGCAGCGGCTGTCCCTCGGCGATGTCCGTGCTGGTGAGCGTCAGCGGGGCGAAGTCGCGCAGCGTCGCGAGCTCTGCGTACGGGTCATAGGAGAACATGCCGACAGGCTAGCGGCGGGCCTCTTCGCGCGGCAGAGCGCCCTCGGCGCGTCGACGGTCGGCGAGACGCCGCGCCACGCGCTCCCGATCAGAAGGGAAGCAGGGGGTCGACCGCCACCGTGACGAACAGCAGCGTCAGGTAGGTGATCGACGCGTGGAAGACGCGCATCGGTCCGGCCACGAGTCCCTTGACCGTGCGGTTGTAGAGACGGTGCGACTCGTAGAGGAACCACCCGCCCAGCACCAGCGCGGATGCGATGTACAGCAGGCCCATGTCGGCCACCGGGATCAGCAGCAGCGAGCACGCGACCGTCGCCCACGCGTAGAGGATGATCTGCAGGCCCACCTGCACACCCGAGCGGGTGGCGCCGAGCATCGGCACATCGGTGTTCGCGTAGTCGGCCGCGTACTTGATCGACAGCGGCCAGTAGTGCGGGGGCGTCCAGAGGAACACCAGCAGGAAGAGGATGAACGGCGCCCAGTCGAGCGAGTTCGCCACGGCCGCCCAGCCGATCAGCACCGGGAAGCAGCCGGCGATGCCACCCCAGACGATGTTCTGCTCGGTGCGGCGCTTGAGGATCATCGTGTAGATCACGACGTAGAAGAAAATCGCGCCGGCCGACAGCGAAGCCGTGAGCAGATTCGTGGTCAGCAGGAACCAGATCGTGGAGACGATCGCGAGCGTCCACGCGAAGATCAGGGCATTGCGCGGGGTGATCTCCCCCGTCACGATCGGCCGGTTCTCGGTCCGCTGCATGTGCGCATCGATGTCGCGATCGATGTACATGTTGAACGCGGCCGCGGAGCCCGCGCTCAGCGAGCCGCCGATCACGGTGGCGAGCACAAGCCACAGGTCGGGAAGCCCGTTCGCGGCGAGGAACATCACGGGAACGGTCGACACCAGCAACAGCTCGAGCACGCGCGGCTTCGTCAGCGCCACATAGGCGCGCACCCTGCGCCCGAGTCCCGTCGGCTTCGAGGTCTCCGGTGCGATCGTCGACATGGCGATGCTCTACCTCTTTCAGACCTCGGGAACGACCTCTCGATTCTAGGGCATGCGCATCCGGATCCGCCCCGCACGCACGGACGCGCCCGCATCCTCCTCACCGTGAGGGCGTCCCCGTGGTGAAGGAGCCGATACACCCTCGTCACCACGTCGTCGCAGAGCGCGTGAAAGCGCCTGTCATGCTCCGTCACGGGCCGCCTCTGGTCCCCTATGCCCGGCGGTATGCTGGGAAAACACCCGCGCCGTGATGCGTGCCCCCGAGATCCACGATCCGTTGAGCACCGCGCCGGCGTGATTTACCCCACCACTGAAAGGCGATCCGGTGACGGAACTGCGTTGGGATGAGATCGACAAGCGCGCTGTGGACACGGCCCGCGTCCTTGCGGCGGACGCCGTGGAAAAGGTCGGAAACGGCCACCCGGGAACGGCGATGAGCCTCGCTCCCGCGGCGTACCTCCTGTACCAGCGCGTGCTGCGCCACGACCCGACGGACACGAACTGGGCCGGTCGCGACCGCTTCATCCTGTCTGCCGGACACTCGTCGCTCACGCAGTACGTGCAGCTCTACCTCGGCGGCTTCGGCCTCGAGCTCGACGACCTCAAGGCGCTTCGCACCTGGGGTTCGCTGACGCCCGGGCACCCGGAGTACGGCCACACCAAGGGCGTGGAGATCACGACCGGACCGCTCGGCCAGGGTCTGGCCTCGGCCGTGGGCTTCGCCTACGCGGCCCGCTACGAGCGCGGCCTGTTCGACCCCGAGGCCCCGGCGGGCGAGAGCCCGTTCGACCACTACGTCTACGTCGTCGCCGGTGACGGCGACCTCCAGGAGGGCGTCACCAGCGAGGCCGGTTCGCTCGCGGGCCACCAGCAGCTGGGCAACCTCATCGCGATCTACGACTCCAACCAGATCTCGATCGAGGACGACACCAACGTCGCCTTCACCGAGGACGTCAAGGGCCGCTACGAGGCCTACGGGTGGGACGTGCAGGTCGTCGACTGGAAGCAGACCGGCGAGTACGTCGAGGACGTCCCCGCGCTCTACGCCGCGATCGAGGCCGCGAAGGCCGAGACGTCGAAGCCCTCGCTGATCATCCTCAAGACGGTCATCGGCTACCCGGCGCCCAACAAGAAGAACACCGGCAAGATCCACGGCTCCGCTCTCGGCGCCGACGAGCTGGCCGCCACCAAGCAGGTGCTCGGCTTCGACCCGGAGCAGAGCTTCGCCGTCGCTGACGACGTGATCGCGCACACCCGCGGTCTCGCCGAGCGTGCCGCGGAGGTCCGGGCCGAGTGGCAGAAGTCCTTCGACGCGTGGGCCGCCGCGAACCCCGAGCGCAAGGCGCTGTGGGACCGCCTCGAGGCGGGCGAGCTGCCCGCCGACATCGAGTCGGCTCTCCCGGTCTTCGAGGCCGGCAAGGACGTCTCGACCCGCGCCGCGTCCGGCACGGTCATCAACGCCCTCGCCGCGCAGCTCCCCGAGCTGTGGGGCGGATCGGCCGACCTCGCCGAGTCGAACCTCACCACCATCAAGGGCGCCAAGTCGTTCATCCCCGCCGAGTGGTCCACGCACGAGTGGAGCGGCAGCCCGTACGGCCGTGTGCTGCACTTCGGCATCCGCGAGCACGCGATGGGCTCGATCCTCAACGGCATCGTCCTGCACGGCAAGACCCGCGCATTCGGCGGCACGTTCCTGATCTTCAGCGACTACATGCGTCCCCCAGTGCGTCTGGCCGCGCTCATGGACATCCCGACGATCTTCGTCTGGACCCACGACTCGGTCGCGCTCGGCGAGGACGGCCCCACGCACCAGCCGATCGAGCAGCTCGCGACGCTCCGCGCGATCCCGAACCTCGCCATCGTCCGCCCCGCGGACGCCAACGAGACCGCGGTCGTGTGGCTCGAGATGCTCAAGCGCCGGGGCGGCCCGGCCGGCATCGCGCTCACGCGCCAGAACATCCCGGTGTTCGCGCGCGGCGAGGGCGAGGCCTCGGGCGAGGTCTTCGGCTCCGCCAAGCTCGCCGCCAAGGGCGCCTACGTGCTGGCCGAGGCCCCGAACGGCACGCCCGACGTGCTGCTCATCGCCACGGGCTCCGAGGTCCAGCTCGCCGTCACGGCGCGCGAGACCCTGGCCGCCGAGGGCATCAACGCCCGCGTCGTCTCGGTGCCCTCGCTCGAGTGGTTCGCCGAGCAGGACGAGGCGTACCGCGAGTCGGTCATCCCCGCCGCCGTCACCGCGCGCGTCACCGTCGAGGCCGGTTCGGCTCTGTCGTGGCACGCCGTGGCCGGCGACAAGGGACGCTCCATCGCGATCGACCACTTCGGCGCCTCCGCCGACTACAAGACCCTGTTCGAGAAGTTCGGCTTCACCGCCGAGGCCGTGGTCGCCGCGGCTCGCGAGACCATCAAGGAGAACGCATGAGCACCACCCCCACCGCAGAGCTGTCCGCCCTCGGCGTCAGCATCTGGCTCGACGACCTGTCCCGCACCCGCATCACCTCGGGCAACCTCGCTCAGCTGATCGCCGAGAAGAACGTCACCGGTGTCACCACCAACCCGACGATCTTCCAGGGCGCCATCACCGCGCACATCGGCTATGAGGACTCCGTGGCCGCACAGGCAGCCAAGGGTGCGACCGCCGACGACGCGATCTTCGCGATCACCACCGCCGACGTCCGCGACGCCTGCGACATCTTCCGCCCGATCTACGACGCCACGGGCGGCGTCGACGGCCGTGTGTCGATCGAGGTCTCCCCCGACCTCGCCCACGACACCGAGGCCACCATCGCCCAGGCGAAGGAGCTGCACGCCGAGGTCGACCGCGAGAACGTGCTCATCAAGATCCCCGCGACGAAGGCCGGTCTCCCGGCGATCACCGCGGTCATCGGTGCCGGGATCAGCGTCAACGTCACGCTGATCTTCTCGCTCGAGCGCTACTCGGAGGTCATCGACGCCTACCTCGCCGGTCTCGAGCAGGCCCGCGATGCAGGCATCGACCTGTCGAAGATCCACTCGGTCGCCTCGTTCTTCGTGTCGCGCGTCGACACGGAGGTCGACAAGCGCCTCCTGGCGCTCGGCACCGACGAGGCCAAGGCCCTCACCTCGAAGGCCGGCCTCGCCAACGCGCGACTCGCCTACGAGCTCTACGAGCAGCGCTTCGCCGAGTCGCGCGCGACCGACCTGATCGCCGCCGGCGCCAACGTGCAGCGTCCGCTGTGGGCCTCGACGGGCGTCAAGGACCCGTCGCTGCCCGACACGCTCTACGTCACCGGCCTCGCCGCCGCCGGCACGGTCAACACCATGCCGGAGAAGACGCTCGACGCCACGTTCGACCACGGCGTCGTCGAGGGCGACACCGTGACCGGCGCCTATGGCGAGGCGCACGAGCTCTTCGCCAAGCTCGCCGACCTCGGCATCGACTTCACCGACGTCACCCAGACGCTCGAGGACGAGGGTGTGTCGAAGTTCATCGCCTCGTGGCACGACCTTCAGGCGACGGTCGCCAGCGCACTCGAGAGTGCGAAGGGAACCCAGGCATGACCTTCTCGATCCGGGTCTCGGGCGCTCCCGAGGCCGCGGTCGCGGAGCAGCTGCCCGTCCTGATCGGCGACCTCGTCGCGTCGAGCCTGACGAACCTCGACTCCACGCTGTGGGGCCCTGAGGCCGAGTCCGAGGCGTCGATCCGCCTCGGCTGGATCCAGGCGGTCTCGGTGTCCCGTCCGCTGGTCGCCGAGATCGTCGCGCTGCGCGACAAGCTCAAGGCGAAGGGCGTCGACCGGTTCGTGCTGGGCGGCATGGGCGGCTCGTCGCTCGCGCCCGAAGTCATCACCCGCACCGCGGGCGTCGACCTGACGATCCTCGACTCGACCGCACCCGGCCAGATCCTCGCGGCCCTGAACGGCGACCTCGCGCGCACCGCGCTCGTGGTGTCGTCGAAGTCGGGCTCCACGGTCGAGACCGATTCGCACCGTCGTGCGTTCGAGGCGGCGTTCACCGACCTGGGCATCGACCCCACCGAGCGCATCATCGTCGTCACCGACCCGGGCTCCCCGCTCGATGCGTCGGCGCGCGAGGCGGGCTACCGCGTCTTCAACGCCGACCCCAACGTGGGCGGCCGCTACTCGGCCCTCACCGCCTTCGGCCTGGTGCCGTCGGGCCTCTCGGGCGTCGACATCGACGAGCTCCTGGACGAGGCGGAGGCCTCGCTCCTCGAGGTCGCCATCGACGCCCCCGAGAACCCGGCCCTCGTCCTCGCTGCGGCCATCGCCGCGTCGAAGACGCCGGACGGCGCGGGTCGTCGCGACAAGCTCGGCCTGATCGAGGACGGCACCCACATCCAGGGTCTGCCGGACTGGATCGAGCAGCTCATCGCGGAGTCGACCGGCAAGCTCGGCACGGGCATCCTGCCCGTCGTCCTGCTGCCGGTCTCCCCCGAGCTCGAGTCGAAGCCGGCCGACCTGCAGATCGTCCGCATCGTCGACGACGCCGAAGAGGTCGCGCACCGCCACCCGGGTGAGATCCTCGTCAGCGGCTCGCTGGGCGCTCAGTTCGTGGTGTGGGAGTACGCGACGGCGATCGCCGGCCGCCTGCTCGGCATCAACCCGTTCGACCAGCCCGACGTCGAGTCGGCCAAGGTGGCCGCGCGCGGCCTGCTGGACGCGCGTCCGGAGCCCACGGCTCCGGCCTTCGTCGAGGAGGGCGTCGAGGTGCGCGTGAGCGATCCCGCCCTCGCCGCCAGCGGCACGATCCAGGGTGTGCTCGACGCGCTCTGGGCGACGCTGGCCGACAACGGCTACGTGTCGATCCAGGCCTACGTCGACCGGCTCGAGATCCCGCAGCTGCAGGGTCTTCGTGAGATGGTCGCCGCCGACTCCGGTCGCCCCACCACGTTCGGCTGGGGACCGCGCTTCCTGCACTCGACCGGTCAGTATCACAAGGGCGGTCCGGCGCAGGGTGTGTTCCTCCAGATCACGGAGCGCACGGAGGTGGACGTCGAGATCCCGGAGCGTCCCTTCACGTTCGGCCAGCTCATCGAGGCTCAGGCCGCCGGTGATGCCGCCGTGCTCAGCGCTGCCGGCCGCCCGGTCGTGACGCTCACGCTCACGGACCCGCAGACCGAGGTCCTCGCGCTCTTCGAGGCGGCACAGTGACGGTCGAGGTCGCGCGGGGAGTCAACCCCCTGCGCGACCCCGCCGACCGTCGACTGAACCGGATCGCGGGGCCCAGTGCCCTCGTGATCTTCGGCGTGACGGGTGACCTCTCCCGCAAGAAGCTGATGCCGGCCGTCTACGACCTCGCCAACCGCGGCCTGCTTCCGCCGGGCTTCGCGCTCGTCGGCTTCGCGCGTCGCGACTGGGAGGACCAGGACTTCGCCGAGGTCGTCCGGGATGCCGTGAAGCAGTACGCACGCACCGAGTTCCGCGAGGAGACCTGGCAGCAGCTGCAGCAGGGCATCCGGTTCGTGCAGGGCGAGTTCGACGACCCGCAGGCCTTCCGCCGGCTGCGCGAGACCGTCGACCGCCTGGATGTCGAACGCGGCACGATGGGCAACCACGCGTTCTACCTGTCGATCCCGCCGAAGGCGTTCCCCGTCGTGGCTCAGCAGCTGCTGGACTCGGGACTGGTGGACGACAACGCGGACGACGACCGCTGGCGTCGTGTGGTGATCGAGAAGCCGTTCGGAAACGACCAGGCCACGGCGCGCGAGCTGAACAACGCGCTCGAGGCCGCCTTCCCGGCCGACGCGATCTTCCGGATCGACCACTACCTCGGCAAGGAGACGGTCCAGAACATCCTGGCCCTGCGCTTCGCGAACGAGCTGTACGAGCCGATCTGGAACCGCAACTACGTCGACCACGTGCAGATCACCATGGCCGAGGACATCGGCGTGGGTGGTCGCGCGGGCTACTACGACGGCGTGGGCGCTGCCCGCGATGTCATTCAGAACCACCTCCTGCAGCTCCTCGCCCTCACGGCGATGGAGGAGCCCATCAGTCTCTCCGCGGATCACCTCCGTGCCGAGAAGGAGAAGGTGCTCGCCGCCGTCACGCTGCCCGAGGATCTGTCGGTCGCGACAGCCCGCGGTCAGTACGCGGGCGGCTGGCAGGGCGGCGAGGAGGTCATCGGCTTCCTCGACGAGGACGGGATGAACCCGCAGTCGACGACGGAGACGTACGCCGCGATCAAGCTCGAGATCAACACGCGCCGCTGGGCGGGTGTGCCGTTCTACGTGCGGTCGGGCAAGCGCCTCGGCCGTCGTGTGACCGAGATCGCCGTGGTGTTCAAGAAGGCCCCCGAGCACCTCTTCGGTCAGACCTCGGAGCTCGGACAGAACGCCCTCGTGATCCGCGTCCAGCCCGATGAGGGCGTGACGATCCGCTTCGGCTCGAAGGTGCCGGGGTACGGCACGCAGGTGCGCGATGTGACCATGGACTTCGGCTACGGCCACGCCTTCACCGAGGCGAGCCCCGAGGCCTATGAGCGTCTGATCCTGGATGTCCTGCTCGGCGACCCGCCGCTCTTCCCGCGTCACGAGGAGGTCGACCTGTCGTGGCAGATCCTCGACCCCGTCGAGAAGTTCTGGGCGGAGCAGGGTGGACCGCTCGAGCAGTACGACCCCGGTTCGTGGGGCCCGCCCTCGGCCGATGAGCTCCTTGCCCGCGACGGCCGCGTCTGGAGGCGCCCGTGATCATCGATCTGCCCGACACCACCGTCAGCAAGGTGGCCCGCCAGCTCGTCAACACGCGTGAAGAGGGCGGCGCGGTCGCCCTCGGTCGTGTGCTCACCCTCGTCATCAAGTCGGACAAGGGCTTCGAGGAGGCGGCGATCGAGGCGGCCAACGACGCGTCGCGTGAGCACCCGATGCGTGTCATCGTGCTCGTCACGGACACGGCGGGCGAGGCGCGTCTCGACGCCCAGATCCGCGTCGGATCCGATGCGGGCGCGTCCGAGGTCATCATCCTCGAGGCCACGGGAAAGGCTGCAGGCAACGAGCTCACGCTCCTGACCGGCCTCCTTCTGCCCGATGCCCCGGTCGTCGCCTGGTGGCCGAGCGATGCCCCCGAGAACCCGGGCGCATCCGCACTCGGCCGCATCGCCCAGCGTCGCATCACCGACTCCTCGACGGCCCCGGAGCCGTCCGAGCTGCTCGCGAAGCTCGAGGGCACCTACACCCCCGGCGACACCGACCTGGCGTGGACGCGTCTGACGCACTGGCGTGAGCAGCTCGCTGCGGTGCTGGATCAGCCGCCGTACGAGCCCGTCACCGCCGTCACGGTTCGCGGCGCCTCGACGTCCCCGTCGACCGCGCTGCTGGCCGCCTGGCTGGGCCTTGCTCTGGAGCTGCCGGTCGACTGGCAGTACGAGGAGCCCTCGGTGTGGGACCACGGCATCCACTCGGTGCGCCTCACGCGCGCGAGCGGAGACATCCTGCTCGAGCGCTCCGACGAGGCCACCGCGCGGCTGACCCAACCGGGCCAGCCCCACCACGAGCTGCACCTGCCGAGGCGCTCGCTGCGCGAGTGCCTCGCGGAGGAGCTGCGTCGGCTCGATCCCGACACGCTCTATGGCCGCGTGATCAGCGAGGGCTGGTCGCGTCTGGCCGAGCCGAAGGCGTCGGTCTGACATGACCGATCGTCGCGTGGTCGTGCTGCCCGACAAGGTCCAGCTCGCCGAAGGTGTGGCGAATCGGTTCGTCGGACGCCTCGCCCAGCTGACGCAGGAGGGCAGGACGGTCCACGTCTCCCTCACCGGTGGTTCGATGGGTTCGGCCGTGCTCGCCGCCGTGGCGCAGCACGGCTGGGCCGCGAACATCGACTGGTCGCTGGTGCACTTCTGGTGGAGCGATGAGCGCTTCGTGCCCCGCGCGGACGCCGAGCGCAACGCCGGCCAGGCGCGGACGGCGCTGCTGGATCGAATCGCCATCCCGTCGGAGAACATCCACGAGCCCGCCGCGTCGGACGACGAGCTGTCGCTCGATGAGGCGGCAGCGGCCTACGCGGCGGAGCTCGCTCGCTTCGGCGTCGAGGGCCGCCCGTGGCCGGCGTTCGACGTCTGCTTCCTGGGCGTCGGACCGGACGGTCACATCGCGTCGCTGTTCCCCGATCGCGACGAGGTGCTCGTGACGGACGGGTCGGTGCTGCCCGTGAGGCAGTCCCCGAAGCCGCCGCCCGAGCGGGTGACGTTCACCCTCCCCGTCATCAACGCCTCGGCGGACATCTGGATGGTCGTTGCGGGGGCCGACAAGGCCTCCGCCCTCGGGCTGATGCTCGCGGGTGCGGCGCCCACCGCGGTGCCGGCGGCGGGGGCCGAAGGAACGGCCGACACCGTCGTGTTCGTGGATCAGGCCGCTGCCGCAGACGTTCCGGACGATCTGATCGATCCGGACTACTGACACGCACGTCGAACACAAGAGAGCCCCTGCCGATCGGCAGGGGCTCTCTTGTGTGAAGCGATGTATGAAGCGAGTCGATACGCGACGGCGGCGAAGCCGCGCGGGTCGACCTACTGGCCGCGCTTCTCGCGGAGCTTCTGGAGTGCCTCTTCGAGCAGCTCCTCTGCCTCGCCGTCGGTGCGACGCTCCTTCACGTACGCGAGGTGCGTCTTGTAGGGCTCGTTCTTCGCGACCGCCGGAGGGTTGTCCTTGTCGCGACCCGCGGGAAGACCGGAGTGCGGGTGATCGACGATCTCGGGGATCTCCTCCTCCGGCAGGCCGGCCGCGTAGTAGCGGACCGTCTCGTTGCCGAGGCCGTCCCAGTAGCTCACCGCGATGCGCTCGGTGTGGTGACCGTGATCCTGCTCGCCCATGGGGCCGGATCCGACACGCGTGCCCCGGATCGCGTTTCCGCCGACGGCCACGTCAGATCACCTGGAACTTCGTGACGAGGCCGAGGCCCACGATCGAGAAGAACCACACGAGCGCCAGCACGATCGTGATGATGTTCAGGTTGCGCTCGGCGAGGCCGGAAGAGCCCATCGCCTGCGACATTCCGCCGCCGAACATGTCCGACAGACCGCCACCACGACCCTTGTGGAGCAGGATCAGCAGCGTGAGGAGCAGGCTGGTGATGCCCAGCAGCACCTGCAAGATGAATTCGATGATCTGCACGGAGAACCTTTCGTGAGTGCGGCGAAGAACGCCGGCACGAGACTCCAGTATAAGTGGGTGCCCCGCCGCGGAGCCGAGGCTCACGCGGCGGGGCAGATACCGCGGTGCGTCAGACGCCCACGTGCTTCTGGTAGCGGATGATGGCCGCGAACTCCTCGGCGACCAGGCTCGCGCCGCCCACGAGCGCTCCGTCGACGTCGGGCTGACGCATGAAGCTGGCGATGTTCGCCGACTTCACCGAGCCGCCGTACAGCACGCGCGTGCGCGCGGCCGCGTCGTCGCCGAGCTTCGCCTTGATGACCTCGCGCAGCTTCGCGCAGACCTCCTGGGCCTGCTCCGGCGTCGCGGCCTGGCCGGAGCCGATGGCCCAGACAGGCTCATAGGCCACAACGATGTCGGCATCGGATGCCACGCCCTCGAGGGCGATCTCGAGCTGCCCGACCGGCACCGCGCTGGCGCCGTGCTTCTCGAGGTCCTCGGCGGTCTCGCCCACGCAGATGACCGGCACGAGCTCGTTCTTCAGCGCGGCCTTCACCTTCGCCGCGACGATGTCGTCGCCCTCGTTGTGGTACTCGCGGCGCTCGGAGTGGCCGATGATCACCTGGCTGACGTCGAGACGCTTCAGGAAGGCACCCGACACCTCGCCGGTGTACGCGCCCGAGTCGTGCACCGAGAGATCCTGCGCACCCAGAGCGAACGGGATCTTGTCGGCGTCGATGAGCGTCTGAACGCTGCGGAGGTCGGTGAACGGCGGGAACACCGCGACCTCCACCGAGCCGTCCTCGTGCTTGGCGTCCTTCAGCGTCCAATGGAGCTTCTGGACGAACGCCACCGCCTGCAGGTGGTCGAGGTTCATCTTCCAGTTGCCCGCGATGAGGGGGGTGCGGTTGGTCACCATCCGAGGACCTCCAGTCCGGGGAGCTTCTTGCCCTCGAGGAACTCGAGGCTTGCGCCGCCACCGGTCGAGATGTGACCGAAAGCGGAGTCCTCGAAACCGAGGATGCGGACGGCCGCGGCCGAGTCGCCGCCGCCGACGACGCTCAGGCCGTCGACGTCGGTGAGAGCAGCGGCCACGGCCTTGGTGCCGGCCGCGAACGGGGCCAGCTCGAACACACCCATGGGCCCGTTCCAGAAGACGGTCTTCGACGCGCGGATGGCCTCCGCGAACGTCGCGGCCGACGCGGGGCCGATGTCGAGACCGAGGCCCGAGGCGCCGAACGGCGTGTCCTCGATGGCGTCGGCGGCCGTCACGACGTGCTCCGCGTCGGCGCCGAACTTCGACGCCACCACGATGTCGGTCGGCAGCACGAGCTCGACGCCCTTCTCGGCGGCGGTGGCGATGTACGCCTTGGCGGTGTCGATCTGGTCGGCCTCGAGCAGGCTCGAGCCCACCTTGTGACCCTGCGCCGCGAGGAAGGTGAAGAGCATCCCGCCGCCGATGAGGATGCGGTCGACGCGCGGGAGCAGATGATCGATGACGCCGAGCTTGTCGGAGACCTTCGATCCACCGAGGACGACGGTGTACGGGCGCTCCGGAGTCTCGGTGAGGCGGTCGAGCACGTCGAGCTCGGTCGCGATGAGCAGACCGGCGGCGCTCGGAACGAGCTTCGCGAGGTCGTACACGCTCGCCTGCTTGCGGTGCACAACACCGAAGCCGTCGGAGACGAGCACATCGCCGAGCTCGGCCAGCTGAGCGGCGAATGCGCCGCGCGCCGCGTCGTCCTTCGCGGTCTCGCCCGGGTTGAAGCGCAGGTTCTCGAGCACCGCGATGTCGCCGTCCTCGAGCGCGGCCACGGCCTCCTGAGCCGACTCGCCGACGGTGTCACGAGCGAAGGAGACGGGCTTGCCGAGCAGCTCGGACAAGCGCTGCGCCACGGGCTCGAGGCTGTACTTCGCGTCGGGCGCACCCTCGGGGCGACCGAGGTGCGAGACCACAACGACGCGTGCGCCGGCGTTGATCAGGGCGTTGAGGGTCGGGAGCGAGGCGCGCACGCGGCCGTCGTCCGTGATGGATCCGTCCTTCAGGGGGACGTTGAGGTCGCAGCGCACGATGACGCGCTTGCCGGCGACCGAACCGAGGGAGTCGAGAGTTCGAAGAGACATCGGTTCGACTCTACCAACCCTGGGGGAACGCTGAAGGCCCGCCGACTCCGCATGACGCGGGATCGACGGGCCTTCGAGACGTCGTCAGGTGACGGGCTCAGCTCAGAGCTGGCCGCCCACGTACGCGGCGAGGTCGACGAGGCGGTTCGAGTAGCCCCACTCGTTGTCGTACCAGGACGAGACCTTGACGAGGTTGCCGTCGACGTTGGTCAGGCCCGAGTCGAAGATCGACGAGTGCTGGTTGAGCTGGATGTCGCTCGAGACCAGCGGGTCGGTCGAGAACTGCAGGATGCCGTTGAGGCGCCCCTCGGAGGCGGCGGCCTGGTAGGCGGCGTTGATCTCGTCGACGGTCAGGCCGTCCTTGGTGATGATCGTCAGGTCGACGATCGAGCCCGTGGGCACCGGCACGCGGTAGGACGAGCCGGAGAGCTTGCCGTTCAGCTCGGGCAGCACCAGGCCGATGGCCTTGGCGGCACCGGTCGAGGCCGGAACGATGTTGACGGCGGCGGCGCGGGCGCGACGCAGGTCGCTGTGCGGGCCGTCCTGCAGGTTCTGGTCGGCCGTGTAGGCGTGCGCCGTCATCATGAAGCCGCGCTCGATGCCGAAAGCGTCGCTGAAGACCTTGGCCAGCGGGGCCAGGGCGTTGGTCGTGCACGAGGCGTTCGAGATGACGTGGTCGGTCTCGGCGTTGTACTTCTCCTCGTTCACGCCCATCACGAACGTCGGAGCCGGGCCCGAGGCGGGAGCCGAGATGATGACCTTCTTGGCACCACCGGACAGGTGAGCCGAGGCGTCCTCCGGCTTGGTGAAGCGACCGGTCGACTCGATGACGATGTCGGCGCCGATCTCGCCCCACGGCAGGGCCTTCGGGTCGCGCTCGGCGAAGGCCTTGATGACCTTGCCGTCGACCGTGATCGACTGCTCGTCGAAGGTGACGTCCTTGCCCAGCGGGCCGCCCACCGAGTCGAACTTGAGCAGCTGCGCGAGCGCCTTGTTGTCGGTGAGGTCGTTGACACCGACGATCTCGATGTCGGCGCCCTGCGAGAGCGCGGCGCGGAC
The DNA here is from genome assembly GCF_017592545.1 of Microbacterium stercoris. Taxonomy (GTDB): domain Bacteria; phylum Actinomycetota; class Actinomycetes; order Actinomycetales; family Microbacteriaceae; genus Microbacterium; species Microbacterium stercoris. The sequence goes on along the minus strand of NZ_JAGFOA010000005.1, from coordinate 134,438 downwards.
GAAGTTGCGGCCGATGCGGCCGAAGCCGTTGATTCCGATCCTGACAGTCACTGATGGACTCCTGTATCTCATGCGCGCGACGCGCGCGGTTTGTGGATGACGGTGGATCCCGGCGGGCACGCACCCCGCCGGGATCCGGACCGTCTGTCAGCCGGCGATGAGAAGGCCGGCGGTCTTGGTGCGGGCGGCGTCGAAGCGGGCGGCGACGTCAGCCCAGTTGGCGATGTTCCAGAACGCCTTGACGTACTCGGCCTTCACGTTGAGGTAGTCGAGGTAGAACGCGTGCTCCCACATGTCGAGCATCAGCAGGGGCGTCACACCGAGCGGGACGTTGGCCTGCTGGTCGAAGAGCTGGAAGATCGAGAGGCGCTGGCCGATGGCGTCCCAGGCGAGGACGGACCAGCCGGATCCCTGGATGCCGTTGGCGACGGCGGCGAAGTGCGCCTGGAAGGCGGCGAACGATCCGAACTGGTCGGCGATCGCGGCGGCGAGCTCACCCTCGGGCTCTCCCCCGCCGTTCGGCGAGAGGTTGTTCCAGAAGATGGTGTGGTTGGTGTGACCGCCGAGGTGGAACGCGAGGTCCTTCTCGAGCTTGTTGATGTTCGCGAAGTCACCGCTCTCACGCGCGGCGCCGAGCTGCTCGAGCGCCGTGTTGGCGCCGGCCACGTAGGCGGCGTGGTGCTTGTCGTGGTGCAGCTCCATGATCTTGCCGCTGATGTGCGGCTCGAGCGCCGCGTAGTCGTAGGGCAGATCGGGGAGGGTGTAGACAGCCATGCGATGTTTCCCATCCGCGCCGGAAGCGGCGCTCCGAGGTGAACGTCCGCGTCGCGCACGACGGGACCGGACCCTCTTCATCCTAGTGAGCCTGGGAAGCCTCTGGACGCCCCTTTACGCGAACCGCCCCGGCTGATCCGTTCGGATCGGCCGGGGCGGCGCGCGAAGCAGAGGTGCGGTGGTTCAGGAGCCCGCGGGCACGGCGGACTCGGTGCCGGGCACGCCATCCTGCTCGGCGCGCTTGTCGGCCATCGCGAGGAGCCGGCGGATGCGTCCCGCCACGGCGTCCTTGGTGAGCGGCGGCTCGGCGTGGTGGCCGAGCTCGTCGAGGCTCGCGTCGCGGTGCGCGAGACGGAGCTCTCCGGCCTGCTTGAGGTGAGCCGGCACATCCTCGCCGAGGATCTCCAGGGCGCGCTCGACACGTGCGCACGCGGCGACCGCGGCCTGCGCCGAACGGCGCAGGTTGGCGTCGTCGAAGTTGACGAGGCGGTTCACGCCCGCGCGCACCTCGCGGCGCTGGCGGAGCTGGTCCCACTCGGCCGCGGTCTGAACGGCGCCGATGGCGAGCAGCATTCCGCGGATGGCCTCGGCCTCGCGGATGACCACGCGCGGGACGCCGCGCACCTCGCGGGCCTTCGCGGCGACGCCGATGCGGTGGGCGGCGCCGACCAGCGCCATGCCCGCTTCGCCCGTCGGGCAGGCGATCTCGAGGGAGGCCGACCGACCGGGCTCAGAGAGGCTGCCGGAGGCGAGGAACGCGCCGCGCCAGACCGCCGCGAGGTCGTCGCGCGAGCCGGTGGTGAGCTTGTTCGGCAGACCGCGCACGGGGCGGCGGCGGATGTCAAGGAGGCCCGTCTGACGCGCCAGCGTCTCGCCGCCGTCGACGACGCGCACGGCGAAGTACTCGCCCTCGCGGCTGCCGGAGCCCTGGATGCGGGCGAGCTCGGGACGCACGCCGTAGATCTCGGCGATGTCGCGCGCGGTGCGGCGCGCGAGGTCGGGGGTGTCGACCTCGGCCTCGACCGCCACACGTCCCGCGATGGAGTGGAGGCCGCCCGCGAACCGCAGAAGAGCGGTCAGCTCGGCGACGCGCACCGTCGGTCGCGGGTCCCGGATGGCGGTCAGTTCGGCCTTGACATCGGCGGTCAGAGACACCGTGCTCCCTACTTCGAAAACTGCGCGCGCCATGCCCGGCGCGAAGAGAAAGCCTACCTGGCGAGGTCCGTGCGGCGCTCGGAGACCGGGGGCGACTTCACAGCCAGGGGCGCTAGGAGCGCCTCTTGTTCACCGGATGGGCGCACCCGCCTCGGTGGAGCCAGATCCGGCTACTCGCGGCCGAGATCGCGGTGACGCAGGCGCACGGCGACGCCGGGAACATCCTTCAGCCGCTCGGCGAGGGCGATCGTCATCGCAACCGAGCGGTGCTTGCCGCCGGTGCATCCGATCGCCACGGTCGAGTGGCGCTTGTTCTCGCGCTGATAGCCGGCGAGCACGGGCTTGAGCGCGGCGGCGTAGGCCTCGAGGAACTCGGCCGCGCCCTCCTGCTTGAGCACGTAACGAGACACCTCCGCGTCCTCGCCCGTGTGCCCGCGCAGCTCGTCGATCCAGAACGGGTTCGGGAGGAACCGCATGTCGGCGACGATGTCCGCATCGGTGGGCACGCCGTACTTGAACCCGAAGCTCTGCAGCGTGACGATGTGCGCCGGGGTGTCGGCGTCGGCGAACAGCTCGCCCACCCGCGTGGCCAGCTGGTGGATGTTGAAGCGCGAGGTGTCGATGACCAGGTCTGCGCTCTCGCGAAGGGGCGCGAGCATCTCCCGCTCGCGGCGGATGCCGTCGACGAGGGTTCCGTTGCCCTGCAGCGGATGCGGTCGGCGCACCGACTCGAAGCGCTGCACGAGCACGTCGTCGGAGGCGTCGAGGAAGACCACCCGCAGGTTGTTGCCGTCACGGATCGCCTGCGCCTCCGCGGGCAGCTCCGCGAACAGATCACGGCCCCGCACGTCGACCACCGCCGCGACGCGGGGAAGATGATCGCCCAGGCGTCCCGAGAGATCGAGCAGCGGCCGCAGCATCTGGGGCGGGAGATTGTCGACTACGTACCAGTCGAGGTCCTCGAGCGCGTTCGCCACCGTGGACCGGCCCGCGCCGGACATGCCCGTCACGATGAGCACCTCGCCCATGCGGGTCGCCGGTTCCGTTGCCTGCTCCTCGCCGATCATCGATTACAAGCCTATGCGGTGGCGGCGGCTTCCCGCGCGTCATCTCGGAGGTGCTCGAAGATGGTGGCGGCGAGTTTCGGTCCGATGCCGGGCAGCTCGGCGATCTGCTCCTGGGTGGCCGAGCGCAGCGCGGAGACCGACCCGAAGTGGCGCAGGAGGGCCTTGATGCGTGCCTCCCCCAGACCGGGGATCTCGGTGAGCACACTGCGGATGTCGCGCTTGCGCTTGCGACGCTGGTGCGAGATGGCGAAGCGGTGCGCCTCGTCACGCAGACGCTGTACCAGGTACAGCGCCTCGCTCGTGCGCGGAAGGATCACCGGATAGTCGTCCCCCGGCAGCCAGATCTCCTCGAGGCGCTTGGCGATGCCGCACAGCGCGATCTCCTCGTGTCCCGCATCCGCGAGCGCGCGCGCCGCGGCCTCGACCTGCGGCCGGCCGCCGTCGACGATCAGCAGCTGCGGCGGATAGGCGAAGCGGCGCCGCCTCTTCGTCTCGGTCTCGACGATGGCATCCGGGTCGGTCACGTCGGGACCCGGATCCGGGGCGTCCTCGATGCGATCGAGATGCGCGAGCCGCCGGGTCAGCACCTGGTGGATCGAGTCGGTGTCATCCGTCGTGTGCGCGATCGAGAAGGACCGGTACTGATCCTTGCGGGGCAGGCCGTCTTCGAAGACCACCATGGAGCCCACGACGTTGGTGCCCTGGAGGTGCGAGATGTCGAAGCACTCGATGCGCAGGGGTGCCTCGGTCATGCCGAGCGCCTCCTGCAGGTCGCTGAGCGCCTGGGTGCGCGCGACGTAGTCGCTCGTACGGCGCATCTTGTGCCGCAGCAGCGCCTGCTGCGCGTTGAGCGTGGCGTTGCGCAGCAGCTCGGCGCGCTGGCCCCGCTGCGCGACAGCGATCTCGACCGCCTTGCCCCGGCGCTCGCGCAGCCACAGCTCCAGATCGGCGGCATCCGGGGGAAGGACCGGGACGAGGACGCGGCGCGGGACGTCGGCGGGGGCGGCGTCGCCGTACTCACGCTGGAGGATCTGGTCGACGAGATCCCCACCGGAGATGTCGAGTTCCTTGTCGATGGTCGTCGAGCTGACGCCGCGCACGCGCCCTCCGCGGATGACGAAATGCTGCACGGCGGCCGAGAGCTCGTCCTCGGCGATGCCGAACAGATCCGCATCCTCGTTTGCCGGCAGCACGAGCGCGCTCTTGTTGAGCACCGCCTCGATCGAGGTCAGCCGGTCGCGCAGGATCGCGGCCTGCTCGTAGTCCATCGCGGCGGCGGCCGCCTTCATGCGCGCAGTCAGGTCACGAGTGAAGCGCTCGTCCCCGCCCTGCATAAACGCGATGAAGTCGTCGACGATCGCGCGGTGCTCCTCGATCGTCACCTTGTGCGAGCAGGGGCCGCCGCACTTGCCGATCTGACCGGGAAAGCAGGGGCGCCCGGTCTGCATGGCGCGCTTGTAGGAGGCGTCACTGCAGGTGCGGATCGGGAACACCTTCACCATCAGGTCGATGGTGTCGTGCACCGCCCAGACCTTCGGGTACGGCCCGAAGTACTTGGCGCCCGGAATGCGGTGGTTGCGTGTGACGATCACACGCGGCGCCTCATCAGCCAGGGTGATCGCCATAAACGGGTACGACTTGTCGTCCTTGTAGCGGACGTTGAAGGGCGGATCGAACTCCTTGATCCACTGGTACTCGAGCTGCAGGGAATCGACGTCCGTCGGCACAACGGTCCACTCGACCGACGACGCGGTCGTGACCATCCGGCGCGTGCGCTCGTGCAGGGTGTGCAGCGGCGCGAAGTAGTTCGACAGCCGCTGGCGCAGGTTCTTCGCCTTGCCGACGTAGAGCACCCGCCCGTTGGCGTCGCGGAAGCGGTACACGCCGGGATTGGTCGGGATCTCCCCCGCTCTCGGCTTGTACGCGAGCTGCTGTGCCATCAACCCGCCTTGCGGGCCGTGGCCTTGGACTCCCTCGCCCGCAGGCCCAGCACCTCGGACAGGAACTCGCCGGTGTGGCTGCCGTCGACGGTCGCCACCTGCTCGGGCGTGCCGGTGGCGATGATCTGCCCGCCTCCGGAGCCGCCCTCCGGGCCGAGGTCGATGATCCAGTCAGCCGACTTGATGACGTCGAGGTTGTGCTCGATGACGATCACGGTGTTGCCCTTCTCGACGAGGCTGTTGAGCACCTCGAGCAGGCGGCGGACATCCTCGAAGTGCAGACCGGTGGTGGGCTCATCGAGCACGTAGATGCTGCGCCCGTTGCTGCGACGCTGGAGCTCGGTTGCGAGCTTGACGCGCTGCGCCTCGCCACCCGAGAGCGTCGTCGCCGACTGACCGAGTCGCACATAGCCGAGCCCCACATCGACGAGCGTCTTCATGTAGCGATGGATCGCCTGGATCGGCTCGAAGAACTCGGCGGCCTCGGCGATGGACATCTCCAGCACCTCGGCGATGTTCTTGCCCTTGTAGTGCACCTGCAGGGTGTCGCGGTTGTACCGCTTGCCGTGACAGACCTCGCAGTCGACGTAGACGTCGGGCAGGAAGTTCATCTCGATCTTCAGGGTTCCGTCGCCCGAGCACGCCTCGCAGCGTCCACCCTTGACGTTGAAGCTGAAACGGCCGGCCTGGTATCCGCGCACCTTCGCCTCGGGGGTCTCGGCGAAGAGGTTGCGGATGCGGTCGAACACTCCGGTGTAGGTGGCGGGGTTCGAACGAGGGGTGCGCCCGATGGGCGCCTGGTCGACGTGGACGACCTTGTCGAGGTGCTCGAGGCCCGTCACGCGCGTGTGCTTGCCGGCAACGCGGCGCGCGCCGTTGAGACGCGTGGCCAGCACCTCGTACAGGATGTCGTTGACCAGCGTGGACTTGCCGGATCCGCTCACGCCGGTGACGGCGGTGAGCACACCCAGCGGGAAGTCGGCCGTGACATCGCGCAGGTTGTTCTCGCGCGCGCCCACGACCGAGACCATGCGCTTGCGATCGATCTTGCGACGCTTCTGCGGCGTCGGGATCTCACGGCGCTTGGCGAGGTAGTCGCCGGTGATCGACGCGGTGTCGGCGAGCAGCTCGGCGTAGGGCCCGGAGTGCACAACGGCACCGCCGCCCTCACCGGCGCCCGGACCGATGTCGACGATCCAGTCGGCGGCCTCGATGGTCTCCTCGTCATGCTCCACGACAACGAGGGTGTTGCCGAGGTCGCGCAGCGTGACGAGCGTCTCGATCAGGCGACGGTTGTCACGCTGGTGCAGGCCGATCGACGGCTCGTCGAGCACATACAGCACGCCCGTCAGGCCGGTGCCGATCTGCGTGGCGAGGCGGATGCGCTGGGCTTCGCCGCCCGAGAGCGAACCCGCAGCCCGGCTGAGCGTGAGGTAGTTCAGTCCCACCCGGATGAGGAAGTCGAGGCGCACGCGGATCTCGCGCAGCACCTGCGCGGCGATGTGCGCCTCGCGATCAGTGAGCGTCAGGAGATCCATGAACCCGCGGGCGTCTTCGAGGCTGAGGTGCGAGACATCCGCGATCGAGCGATCGTGCACCTTCACGGCCAGAACCTCGGGCTTGAGGCGATCGCCATCGCAGACGGGGCACGGGACCTCACGGAGATACTCGGACCACCGCTGGCGCTGGGCATCGCTCTCGGCCTGCGACCACTGCCGCTCGATGTACGGGACGACGCCCTCGAAGCCGCTGGCGTACCGCACCTCGCGGCCCCAGCGGTTCTTGTAGCGGACGTTGACGTTGTAGCCCTCGCCGTGCAGCACCGCGTCCTTGACATCCTGAGGAAGCGCGCGCCAGGGGGTGTCGAGCGAGAAGTTGAGGTCGTGCGCCAACCCGACCAGCAGGCGCTCGTAGTACTGGAACAGGCCCTTGCCCTGGGTGGTCCAGGGCACGATGACGCCCTCGCGGATCGAGAGCTCCTCGTCGCCGAGCATGAGCTCGACATCGACCGACATGCGCGTCCCGAGACCGGAGCACGCCGGACAGGCCCCGAAGGGGGCGTTGAACGAGAAGGTGCGCGGTTCGATCTCCGTCAGCTGCAGCGCGTGCCCGTTCGGGCACGAGAGCTTCTCCGAGAACGACTGCCAGGCGTCGTCGCCCTCTTCGTCGACGAAGTTCACCTGGAGGACCCCGCCCGCCAGTCCGAGCGCCGTCTCGACCGAGTCGGTGATGCGTCCGAGCATGTTCTCGCGCGAGACGAGGCGGTCGATGACGACCGAGATGTCGTGCTTGTAGCTCTTCTTCAGCACGGGCGGCTCGGCGAGCTGGATGAGATCGCCGTCGACGATGGCTCGCGAGTAGCCCTTGGCGCCGAGCTCCTTGAAGAGGTCGACGAACTCGCCCTTCTTCTGGCTGACGACGGGGGCGACGACCTGGTACCGAGTGCCCTCGGGCAGATCGTTGAGCTGATCCGCGATCTGCTGCACCGTCTGCCGCTGGATGCGCTCCCCGCACTGGGGACAGTGCGGCACGCCGATGCGCGCCCAGAGAAGGCGCATGTAGTCGTAGATCTCGGTGATCGTGCCGACGGTCGAGCGCGGGTTGCGGTTGGTCGACTTCTGGTCGATCGAGACCGCGGGGCTCAGGCCCTCGATGAAGTCGACGTCGGGGCGGTCGACCTGGCCGAGGAACTGACGGGCGTAGGCACTGAGCGACTCGACATAGCGGCGCTGGCCCTCGGCGAAGATCGTGTCGAACGCGAGGCTCGACTTTCCCGACCCGGAGAGACCGGTGAACACCACCATGGAGTCACGTGGGATCTCGAGGTCGACGTTCTTCAGATTGTGCACGCGGGCACCGCGCACACTGATCTTTCCGGGGCTGGAGACGGGGACGATCGGCACCCGTCCAGTCTAGGCGGGGCCACCGACAGTTGGATCTTTGTTCGAAGATCCGGCGCCGATCCGGAGGGGAATCCCAGGCGGGAGACCCGCTCAGAGGGACTTGTCGATGCGACCCGAGAACGGCTTGAGCGCGTCACGCAGGGACGCCACCTCGTCGGGGGTCATGCCCACGCGCTCCATGATCTGCAGCGGAACGCTCAGTGCGCGCTCACGCAGTGCGCGGCCCGACTCGGTGAGCTCGATGTCGAGACGGCGCTCGTCATCGGGTCGGCGGCTGCGGGTCACCAAGCCCTGAGCCTCGAGGCGCTTGACGAGCGGCGACGCGGTCGCCGGGTCGAAGGCCAGTTCTTCCGCGATCTCGCCGAGAGTGCGGGGCGACTGCTCCCAGAGGGCCAGCATCACCAGGTACTGGGGATGGGTGAGCCCGAGCGGGTCGAGCACGGGCCGATAGATCGAGACGACATTGCGCGCCGCCGTCACGATCGCGAAGCAGAGCTGGTTCTCCAGCCTCAGCAGATCGTCATCAGGATCGAGCACTCGTCCAGTCTCACACATCGGGCTATTTAGTACACTAAGGGTTATGACGGAGAAGACCCCGCTGGGTACCCGCATCCGAGAGGCGGGCGGGCTGTACCTGTGGCTCAACAAAACCCTCATCCGCCTCGCCGGCCCGCCGCAGGTGAGCCCGAACCTGCCCCGCAACCGCGACGGCGATGCCTGCGCGCACTGCGGCCTCCGCCGTGACGCCCATCGCGAGGACGCCGACGGCACGCTGCACTGCCCGAGCGCTTAGGCCCGCTCCCCTCTCACGTCAACCCTCTCGGCTCGCGCACCGTGCCCGACTTATCGTCGCCGCATCCGCTGACGACGACGAGGGAGAGGCCTCATGGCATCTGCACGCGAGAACGACATCCCGATCCCCGGCTCCCCCAGCCCGGTTCCTCCGACGCTGGAGGAGCCGACGGCGCCGCGCCGGCCGCTGCCCCCGAAGCCGGATCAGGACGGCCCCGAGGTCCGCACGCCCACGGGCGCCGCGACCGATCTGCCGGGCGGCACGGTGGCACAGCAGGGCGCGTATCTCACGACCGCGCAGGGCGCACGTCTCCCCGACACCGATCACTCGCTGAAGGCCGGTCCCCGCGGTCCGGTGCTCCTCCAGGACCACCACCTGCGCGAGAAGATCACGCACTTCGACCACGAGCGCATCCCCGAGCGCGTTGTGCACGCGCGCGGCGCCGCGGCACACGGCGAGTTCGTCGCGAACGGCGCCGCCGCCTCGGTGACCAAGGCGGCGTTCCTCCAGGCGGGCGCCCGCACACGCACGTTCGTGCGGTTCTCGACCGTGCTCGGCTCGCGTGGTTCGCTTGACACCGCGCGCGACACCCGCGGCTTCGCGACGAAGTTCTACACGCACGAGGGCGTGTACGACCTCGTCGGCAACAACATCCCGGTGTTCTTCATCCAGGACGCGATCAAGTTCCCCGACATCATCCACGCGGGCAAGCCGCACCCGGATCGCGAGATCCCGCAGGCGCAGTCGGCGCACGACACCTTCTGGGACTTCGTGTCGCTGCACACCGAGGCGCAGGCTCACGCGATGTGGAACATGTCGGACCGGGCGCTCCCCCGCTCGTACCGCATGATGCAGGGCTTCGGCGTGCACACGTTCCGTCTCGAGAACGAGGCGGGCGAGACCGTCCTGGCGAAGATCCACTGGCGTCCGCGCCTCGGCACGCACTCGCTCACGTGGGAGGAGGCGCAGCTCGCGGGCGGCAAGGATCCGGACTTCCACCGACGCGATCTCGCCGACGCCATCGAATCCGGGGCGCTGCCCGAGTGGGACCTCGCGCTCCAGGTGTTCCCGGACACGCCGGAGGAGACCTTCGAGGGCATCGATCTGCTGGATCCGACGAAGTTCGTCCCGGAGGAGCTCGCCCCACTGCAGGTGGTCGGCACCATGACGCTCACGTCCAACCCGTCGAACTTCTTCGCCGAGACCGAGCAGGTCGCCTTCCACCCCGGTCACCTCGTGCCGGGCATCGACGTGACGAACGACCCGCTGCTGCAGGGGCGGCTGTTCTCGTACCTCGACACGCAGATCTCGCGCCTGGGTGGGCCGAACTTCGCGCAGATCCCGATCAACCGCCCGCACGCGGACGTGAACGACATGCTGCGCGACGGCATGCACCAGACGGCCGTGCACCGCGGTGTCGCGCCCTACCACCCGAACTCCCTGGACGGCGGATGCCCGTTCCTCGCGGGCGCGGATCTCGGCGGTTTCGTGGAGGTGCCGGCGGCGGTGGCCGAGTCGGTGAAGGAGCGCACGAAGCCCGCCAGCTTCGACGACCACTTCTCGCAAGCGACGCTGTTCTACCGCTCGCTCACGCCGATCGAGCAGCGCCACGTGATCGAGGCCTACTCGTTCGAGCTCGGCAAGTGCTACGAGCAGGCGATCAAAGAGCGCCAGCTGGCGGCGCTGGCCAACATCGACGAGGACCTCTGCGCGCAGGTGGCCGAGGCGCTGGGCCTGCCTGCGCCCGCCCCGACCGTGGACATCGCCGACGTGGAGCCGAGCCCGGCTCTCCGCCAGGTCGGCGAGACGTGGCCGGTCTCGGGTCGCGTCGTGGGCATCCTGGCGGACGAGAGCGCCGATTCGGCTGAGCTGATCGCGGTGCGCAAGGCTCTGCACGCGGCCGGCACCGTGCCGCTGCTCATCGCACCGCACGGCGGCATGCTGCACGGGCAGCCGGTGCAGCGCTCCGCTCAGACCGCGGCGAGCATCGAGCTGGACGCGCTGCTCGCGCTCGGTCCGTCGAAGGATCCCCGCACTCTGCGGATGCTCGATGAGCTGTTCCGTCACGGCAAGGTGATCGCCGCCGCGCCCGCCGCCTCGCCGATGCTCGAGGACGCCGACATCGACCTCGCCGCTCCGGGAATCGCCACCGGGGACGCGGCCGAGGCCGTGACTCAGCTGCTCGATCTGCTGGGGGCTCACCGCGTCTGGCAGCGGATGGAGCTGCTGCCCGTCTGAGCCGAGCGACCGAGAGGGCCGGGCGCGCTATGCGTGCCCGGCCTTCTCCATCTGGCGAAGCTCGCGCTTGAGATCCTGCACCTCGTCGCGCAGCCGGGCGGCGAGCTCGAACTTCAGCTCATCGGCCGCCGCGAGCATCTGCCCCGTGAGATCGGCGATCGTCTGCTCGAGCTGCTGCGCGCCCTCGGCGGCCAGCCCTTCGCGCTTGCGGATCGGCGTGGGCGTGCGGCCCTTGCCGCTCTTGGTGCGAGCGGCATCGCGCTTGGAGAGCAGTTCGTCGGTGTCGGCGCCCTCGCGCGCGAGCTGATCGGTGATGTCGGCGATCTTCTTGCGCAGCGGGGTGGGGTCGATCCCGTTCGCCTTGTTGTAGGCGATCTGGATCTCGCGGCGTCGCTCGGTCTCCTCGATCGCCTTCGTCATCGAGTCGGTCATGGTGTCGGCGTACATGTGCACCTGACCCGACACGTTGCGGGCCGCGCGTCCGATGGTCTGGATGAGCGACGTGCCCGACCGGAGGAAGCCCTCCTTGTCGGCGTCGAGGATCGCCACGAGTGAGACCTCGGGCAGGTCGAGGCCCTCGCGCAGGAGGTTGATACCGACGAGCACGTCATAGACGCCCTGGCGCAGCTCGGTGAGCAGCTCGACTCGACGCAGGGTGTCGACATCCGAGTGCAGGTAGCGCACATGCACGCCGTGCTCGCCGAGGAAGTCGGTGAGCTCCTCCGCCATCTTCTTGGTGAGTGTTGTGACCAGCACGCGCTCGTCGCGCTCGACGCGCACGCGGATCTCCTCGAGCAGGTCGTCGATCTGGCCCTTGGACGGCTTGACGACGATTTCCGGGTCGATGAGGCCGGTCGGGCGGATGATCTGCTCGACCACGCCGTCGGCGATGCCCATCTCGTACTTGCCGGGCGTCGCCGACAGGTAGACCGTCTGCCCGATGCGGTTCTTGAACTCGTCCCAGCGCAGCGGGCGGTTGTCCATCGCACTCGGAAGGCGGAAGCCGTGCTCGACGAGCGTGCGCTTGCGCGAGGCGTCACCCTCGTACATGGCGCCGATCTGCGGCACCGTGACATGCGACTCGTCGATCACGAGGAGGAAGTCGTCCGGGAAGAAGTCGAGCAGGGTGTGCGGCGGAGCGCCGGGGGCGCGTCCGTCGAGGTGGCGCGAATAGTTCTCGATGCCGGAGCAGAAGCCGAGCTGCTGCAGCATCTCGAGATCGAAGGTGGTGCGCATGCGCAGGCGCTGGGCCTCGAGCAGCTTGCCCTGGCGCTCGAACTCGGCGAGGCGCTCCTCGAGCTCGAGCTCGATGGTCTTGATGGCGCGCTGCACGGTCTCGGTGCCGGCCGCGTAGTGCGTGGCGGGGAAGATCGCGATGGCGTCGAGCTTCTCGAGCACCTCGCCCGTCAGCGGATGCAGCTTGTAGAGCGCCTCGATCTCGTCGCCGAACAGCTCGATGCGGATCGCATGCTCTTCATAGACCGGGATGATCTCGATCGTGTCGCCGCGCACGCGGAAGTTGCCGCGGGAGAAGTCGACATCGTTGCGGTTGTACTGCATGCCGATGAACTGCCGGATGAGGGCGTCACGGTCGTAGCGCTCGCCCACCTGCAGCGCGACGAGGGCGCGCAGATACTCCTCGGGGGAACCGAGGCCATAGATGCAGGAGACGGTGGACACCACGACCACGTCGCGGCGCGAGAGCAGAGAGTTCGTGGTGGAGTGCCGGAGGCGCTCGACCTCGGCGTTGATCGAGGAGTCCTTCTCGATGAAGGTGTCGGTCTGCGGGACGTATGCCTCGGGCTGGTAGTAGTCGTAGTACGACACGAAGTACTCGACCGCGTTGTTCGGCAGCAGGTCACGGAACTCATTCGCCAGCTGGGCCGCGAGAGTCTTGTTGTGGGCCATCACGAGCGTGGGGCGCTGCACCTGCTCGATGAGCCAGGCCGTGGTCGCGGACTTGCCGGTGCCGGTGGCGCCGAGCAGCACGACGTCGGTCTCTCCCGCGTTGATGCGGGCCGCGAGCTCGGCGATCGCCTTCGGCTGGTCGCCGGACGGCATGTACTCGCTGACCACCTCGAACGGGCGCACGCTTCGGGTCGTCTGCATGATTCCAGCCTAGGAGGGGCCTCCGACATTCGGGCCGGAGAGGCGGAATCGCACTCGCGCACCGGGAGGAAGCTGTCCGGCGCGATCCAGATCCGCCTCGATCACCGTCGCGATCACGGGATAGCCGCCGGTCACCGGGTGATCGGGCAGGAACAGCACGGGCTGCCCGTCCGGCGGCACCTGGATCGCGCCCGTCACCACGCCTTCGCTCGGCAGCTCTCCTGCCACCGCCCGCTCGAGTGGGACGTCGCCTGCGAGGCGGATGCCGATCCGATCCGACCGCGGGGTCACCCGCCACTCCTGCTCCAGGAGGGTGCGGATGCCGGCCGCCGTGAACCACTCGTGCCGGGGGCCGAGCTCGACGCGCAGCTCCGAGACGTCGTCGAGAGCGGTCGGCGCGGGCGCCGGGATGCCGCCGGGCTCGACCGCGTGCGGAGCGGCCGCCGGTCCGCGCAGCGGCACGACCGCGCCCGCGGCGAGCGGGCGCTCAGGGCCGATGCCGCCCAGGGTGTCGGTGGCGAGGCTGCCGAGCACGGGCTCGACCGCGAACCCTCCGCGGATCGCGACCACCGCGCGCAGGCCCGCCGTTGCGAAGCCGAGGTGCAGCTCGTCGCCGTCGGCGACCGCCGTGGGCCGCTCGGGCGCGACGGCCCACGCCGAGCCATCCGGGCGCGCGATGACCGCCGGAAGCGAGGCTCCCGCGACCGCGACCACCCCTGGGCCGCGGAACCGCAGCACCGACCCGCCGACCGCGACCTCGAACGCGGCCTCGCCGGGCGCGTTGCCGACCGCGCGGTTCGCACGCCGCAGCGCGCCACGATCCGCTGCTCCGGAGGGCGAGACGCCCAGCGCCGCGCGCCCCGGGCGCCCCAGGTCCTGGATCGTGAGCTGCACGCCGGTCGCCACGACCTCCACCGCGTGCGCCGAGCGGGTGCTCTCACGCCGAGCGGGCAGTCGTTCGCGCACCCGATCGGCGTTGGAGCACCCGCTCGGCGATGCGGCGACGAACCGCACGCAGGCGCCCGGCGCCAGCAGCGCCGGAGGATCGCGCCGCACGTCCCACATCTCGGCGTCGGTGCGTCCGATCAGCTGCCAGCCTCCCGGACTCTCGCGCGGATAGACACCCGTGTAGGGGCCGGCGAGCGCGACGGATCCGGCCGGGATGCGCGTGCGCGGGCTCGCCCGGCGCGGCACGTCGAAGAGCGCGTCGTCGCCCACGAGGTAGCCGAAACCCGGCGCGAAGCCGGCGAAGCCCACGCGCCAGCTCGCCGCCTGATGCCGGGCGATCAGCTCGTCGCGCGACACCCCGAGCAGCGCCGCGACATCATCGAGATCCTCGCCGTCGTAGATCACCGGGATCTCGACGACACCGCCCGCCTGTGCGAGCGACTCGGCGACGGGCGCACGTGCGAGACGCTCCCTGAGATCCCCCGCCGCCACCGCCTGAGGATCGAAACTCACCAGCACCGTCCGTGCCGCCGGCACAAGCTCCACAACGCCGTCCAGCGGCTCGGCGACGAGCGCGGCATGCAGCCGCATCGCCGCCTCGAGGTCGGAGGTCTCGACGAGCAGCGCGCGATCGCCCGCGCTCAGGATCCGCCTCACAGGGCGCCGGCGAAGGGCGAGATCCGGATCCCCTCCGCCTCCAGCTGATTGCGCACCGCGCGGGCCAGGACGACCGCCCCGGCACTGTCGCCGTGCACGCAGATCGACTCGGCGTGCACGGGAACGAGGGAACCGTCGATCGCCTCGATCACCCCCTCGTGCGCGAGTCGCAGCATCCGGGCGGCCACGGTCACGGGGTCGTGCAGCACCGCCCCGGCCTCGCGGCGCGACACGAGCGCACCATCGGGGGCATACGCGCGATCGGCGAACGCCTCCGCCGCCGTCGGCAGGCCCGCCCCCTCGGCAAGCGCCAGCACGGCCGAGCCCGGCAGACCCAGCACCACGAGCGACGGATCGATCGCGCGCACCGCCGCGACGACGGCCCGCGCCTGCGTCTCGTCCCACGCGATGCGGTTGTACAGCGCGCCGTGCGGCTTCACGTACCGCACCGCACCGCCGACGGCGGAGGACAGGCCGAGCAGGGCCCCGAGCTGATATTCGACCTCCGACTGCAGGATCGCGGCCGGCACCTCGCGATCGTGCCTCCCGAAGCCCTCGAGATCGCGGTACCCCGGATGCGCGCCGATCCTCACACCGCGCGCGACCGCGGCGGCGAGCGTCGCACGGATGCCATCCGGGTCGCCCGCGTGGAAGCCACAGGACACATTCGCCGAGCTCACGATGCCGAGCATCGCCTCGTCGTCGGCGACGATCCGCTCGGGGGTGTTCTCGCCGAGATCCGCGTTCAGGTCGATCGTGCGCATCGCTCAGCCGTGCAGCTCCGCCCAGAGCGCATCCGCCTGGGCGAGAGTCTCCTCGATCGAGCCCGCGGTGTCGATCACCCGGTCGGCGAGCTTCAGCCGCTCCTCGTCGGAGACCTGGTTGGCGACGCGGGCCCGGGCCTCCTCCTCGGACATGCCGCGGTTCGCGACCATCCGCGCCACGCGCACCTCCGCGGGCGCGTGGGCCACAACGACCAGGTCCCACTCGCCGGTGCCGCGCGCCTCCGCGAGCAGCGGAACGTCGTAGACCACCACTGCCCGCGGATCGGCGTCGAGCGCGGCGCGGAACCGGCGCTGCGATTCCACCTTGACTGCCGGGTGCACGATGCCGTTGAGCACCCCGAGCTTCGAGCGATCGGCGAACACGATCGCTCCGAGCGCCGCGCGATCGAGCTCGCCCGCGGGCGTCAGCACCGAGGGGCCGAACGCCTCGGCGATCGCCGCGAGCACAGGCTGCCCCGGCTGCTGCAGCTCGCGCACGAGCGCGTCGGCGTCGATCACGACGGCGCCGTGTTCGGCGAGGCGGGCGGCGATGGTCGACTTGCCGGAGGCGATGCCGCCGGTGAGTGCAAGGAGAGGCATGGCCCCAGTCTCTCTCAGCTGCGCGAGGCGTAGAACTCCCGCACGACCTCCGCGCCGGGCTTGGCATAGGGGCAGTAGTCGCGGTTCGAGGCCGCCTCTTCGCGGGCGTAGAGCTGCGCCGGCCAATCCCACAGCACAAAGCCGTCGACCCAGTCGCGTGCCCCGGCCTCGCGGAACATCTCCGCCAGGTAGTCGGCCTGCTCCTGCATGTCGGCCTCGCCGCCGAACGTCCAGTCATTCGGCCGCGCGGCCGAGCCGGCGCGGCTCGGGCAGCCCGCCTCGATGAACAGGAACGGCTTGTTGTGCGCGCGCACGACCCTCTCGATGCGATCCAGCTGCGCGGGCCATCCGCCCGACGGGTAGTAGCCACTGGCCGAGATCACGTCCACGGCATCCCACCACGTGATGTGGTCCTCCTGGTACTTGTCGCAGTTGTAGGTGATCGGACCGTCGTAGACGGCTCGCACCTGCCGGATCAGCTCCCGCCACTCCGCCTCGCGGCGATCGGCGCGCACCATCTCGCAGCCGATCACAAAGAGCTCCACGGCCTCGTCCTGTGCGATGCGCGCGTGGTGCACCACGAACTCGGTGTAGCTCGCCCACCAGTCGGCCCAGCCGTGCTCTCCTGGCACGTCGATCTCGAAGAAGCCGATGAAGGCGCGCCAGGTGCCGTCCGCGCAGTTCACCACCGGCTTCAGGATGACCTTCTGCCCGCGGGCGCGCGCGCCACGGATCGCCCAGCGGATCTCGTCGTCGGTGACCGTGGGCTCGTCGCGCCAGTGGATCTGGGTGCTCGACGGCTTGTCCTGCAGCGCCGCGTAGGTGACGCAGTTCCATCCGACCGCCACCTCGGCGAGCGCGTCGAGCGACGCCTCCGCCTCCGGGGTGCCCCAGGTGCCGCGAATGCCCGTCCAGCCCCAGGTCATGCCGGTGACGAACCCGAGGCGTTCACGCACCCGGGCAGGATGCCACTCAGCGGACACCGGTGACCTCCTCCTCGAGCGCGCTCTCGGTCGCGGCGGAGACCTCGGCGATCCGGATCTGCGGCGCACCGGCCACGAGGTCGTTGCCCGTGCGGATGACCCCCGGGGCGCCGAACGCCGACGGACCGACCGCGGCGGCTGTCGAGACGATGAAGGATGCGCTCTCCCCCGGCAGAAGATGGACGAGCGCGTCATCGGCCACCGCGTCGGGCGCGATCGTGTCGACGAGCAGCGCGAGGTCGCGCACGACGGTGCGCGCGGTGACGTCGACGCGCACTCCCCCGGCGGCCGGCCCCACCACGACGTCGAGCGCGGCGGACGACAGAGCCGCATCGCGCAGGTCGGCGAAGAACCACCAGCCGACGGCGTCGCCGAGCCGGGCGCGCAGGAGCTCGCCCTCGGCGTTCTCCGTGACGCCCAGCTCTCCGAGCGGCACGGTCACGGTGGCACGCGGCGCGACCTCTGCGGCGAGCGCGACGCGTGCCACCTCGCTCCCGTCGACGGTGTGACGGGCGACCGTGAGGGATCCGGACCACTCCTCGTCCGTCTCGTTGCTCAGCACGACCGCGAGGCCCTCCTCGCGCGGCTGCACCGTGACCAGGCGCGGGGCGAAGGCGTGCTTCATGGCGTACAGGAGCGGCTTCTCGCGGCCGTCGCCGTCGACCGCGGACCATGAGATCACCGGCCAGTCGTCGTTGAGCTGCCAGACGATCGCCCCCGCATTGTGCGGGGAGAGCGAGCGGAAGTGCTCGAGGGCGGTGCCGATGGCCCGCGCCTGGTTGAGCTGCATGGCCCACACCCAGTCGCGCATGTCGCGGGGCACGGGCGTGTGGGCGACGAGTCCGCTCGTCAGCTTCGCGTCGCCCTCGATCGCCTTCTGGTGCACCTGGACGCCGGGCGACACGGGCGAGATCGGATCGTCGTGGATGGCCCGCGTGAGCGTCGCCCAGGTCGGCGGCCCCTGCCAGCCGAACTCCGCGACGAAGCGCGGCGTGTAGCTGCGATAGTCGTTCCAGTCGCGCCGGTTCCAGAGATCCCAGATGTGCACGCTTCCGTGATCCGGGTCGTTCGGACGGTGCGTGCCGCCCGGGGTGAACGGGCTTCCCGGGGTGTAGGCGATGTGCGGGGCCAGCTCCTCCACGATCCGTGGGAACAGGTCGTGGTAATAGTGCTCGCCCCAGGTGGCGCCGTCGAGCCGGGCGGGCCAGCCCCACTCGTGATAGCCCTCGAGGTTCTCGTTGTTGCCGTTGAGCACGATGAGCGACGGATGCGCCGCGAGGCGGGCGACGTTCTCGCGCGCCTCGGCCTCGATCTCGGAGCGCAGCGGTTCCTCCTCGGCATACGCGGCGCAGGCGAGCAGGAAGTCCTGCCAGGTGAGCATGCCGCGCTCATCGCAGAGGTCGTAGAAGTCGTCGCTCTCGTAGATGCCGCCGCCCCAGACGCGCAGCAGGTTCACGTTCGCGAACTCGGCCTGGGCGATGCGGGCCTCGTAGCGGGCGCGGTTCACCCGGTGCGGGAACGCGTCGTCCGGGATCCAGTTCGCACCGCGGATGTAGACGGGCCGCTCGTTCACGAGGATGCGCAGGGGCGTGCCCGCGTCATCCGGCGTGGTGTCGACGCGCACCTCGCGGAAGCCGATCCTCAGCGATCGGGCGTCGAGTTCCGCTCGATCGTCGCGAAGGGCGACGTCGAGCGGGTAGCGGGTGGGATCGCCGAAGCCGCGGGGCCACCAGCGCTGCACGTCGGGCACGCGCACGGTGACCACGGCCGAGTCCTGACCCGCGGCGAGCGCGAGCTGCCCCGCCTGTTCGCCCACGCGCACCGCGAGGTGCAGGGGCGCATCCGACACGCGCTCCAAGGACACGTGCACATCGACCACCCCGTCGGGTCCCTCGATGCGCGGCACGGGGCGCACCTGGGCGATGCGCGCACCCGACCAGCTCTCCAGGCGCACGGAGCGCCAGATGCCGGTCGCGGAGGTGTCGATGCCCCAGTCCCAGCCGAAGCCGGAGGCCATCTTGCGGATCGCGTTGTAGGGGTGGTGGTTGACGTGCGGGCGGGCCCCCAGCTCGCGCTCGGCGAGGGCTGCGGCGCGCACCGGCGCCGTGAAGCGCACCCGCAGGTCGTTGACCCCCTCGCGCAGCAGCTGCTTCGCGGCCACCCGGTGGGAGCGGTGCTGGTTGCGCGTCTCGAGCACGCTCACGCCGTTCAGCGACACCTCTGCGACCGTGTCGAGCCCGTCGAAGGCGAGGTCGACACGGTCCGATCCGTCGTCGGTCCACTCCAGCGGCAGCGCGTACTCGAAGTCGGTGACGCCGATCCACGCCTGCAGGCGCTCGTTGTCGTCGAGGTACGGATCCGCGATCAGGCCGGCGGCGAGCAGATCGGTTGTCGCACTGCCGGGTACCTGGGCCGGGATCTCCCCCGCGGCGCGCACGTTCGGGGGCACGCGGGGGCCGTGTGCGCGCACGGTCCAGCGGTCGGTCAGGTGTCGGAGATCGACGGTCATTTGGTGGCTCCCGAGGTGATGCCGCTGTAGATGTAACGCTGGAGGAGCAGGAAGATGACGAGCGTGGGCAGGATCACGATCATCGTTCCCGCCGCGATCACCTCCCACTGTGCACCGAACGGACCCGTGAAGCGGAACAGCGAGGTGGAGATGACGCCCAGCTTGGGCGAGGGCATGTAGAGGTACGGCAGGTAGAACTCGTTGTAGATCGCGATGCCCTTGATGATGCAGACGGTCACGATCGCGGGGCTCAGCAGGGGCAGGATGAGGCGCCAGTAGATCGTCCAGCGGTTGGCGCCGTCGATCATCGCGGCCTCGTCGATCGAGCGCGGGATCGACTGCATGAACTGCAGGAAGATGTAGATCGCGATGATGTCGGTGCCCATGAACAGGATGATCGCCGCGCCGTGCGTGTTGAACAGCTCGAGCGCGTTGACGATCTGGAACGTGGCCACCTGCGTGGTCACGCCCGGCACGAGCGAGGCGACGAGGAACAGCCCCACCACCAGCGCCTTGAAGCGGAACTGGAACCGGTCGATCGCGTAGGCGGCCATCGTGCCGATCAGGATCGTGCCCGCCAGCGAGAACACCAGGATGATCGTGGTGTTCCAGAAGCCCAGCAGCATGTTCCCGCGCGTGAACGCCGTGATGAAGTTGCCGAACTCGAGCCAGTTGGAGGGAGGCGCGAGCGAACCGGTCGTGGCGTACTCCTCCTTCGTCTTGAACGACGCGAAGAGCACGACCACGAGCGGCACGAGGGCGACGAAGGTCGCGAGCACGAGGGAGACGTACTTGACCGTGCCGGCGATGCCGGAGCCGATGCGCGGCCGGGCCTTGACGATCTCGCGGGGGCGGGTGACGGTGGCGCTCATGAGAGGCTGACCTCCTCGTCCGGCACGAGCCGGCGCTGCACCCAGGTGACGATGAGCACGATCGCGAGCAGCACCACGGCCATTGCCGAGGCGAAGCCCACACGCCGGAACTCGAACGCCATCTGGACGGTCTGGATGACGAACGTGGCGGTTCCGTTGGCGCCGCCCGTCATGATGAATGGGACCTCGAAGACGCTCAGGGCGCCCGAGATCGACAGGATGAACGACAGGCTGATCACGCGCTTGATGCCCGGCGCGATGATGTAGCGGAACTGGTGCCAGCGGTTCGCGCCGTCGAGCTCGGCGGCCTCGTACAGCTCACTCGGGATCGACTGGATGGCGCCGAGGAACAGCACGAAGTTCAGGCCCATGTAGCGCCACACGCTGGTGGCGGCCAGCGACCAGTTCGCCAGATCCGGGTCGCCGAGCCAGTGGCGCGGCTCATCCGTTCCGAGGCCGACGGCGGTCAGCAGGGCATCGAGGGTGCCATCCGGCTGGAACAGGTAGAGGAAGACGAAGCCGATGGCCACGCCGTTGATGAGGTACGGAAAGAAGAGGACGCCCTTGAAGAAGTTGCGCAGGCGCGTCCTGAAGCTCAGCAGCGTCGCGAAATAGAGCGCCAGCGCCATCTGGATCACGGATCCGGCCAGGTAGTACAGGCTCACGAAGAAGACCTGGAACATCTCGGGACGCGTGAAGATCTCGACGTAATTGTCGAAGCCCACCACGTCCTTGGTCTTGTCGAGGCCGTCCCAGTCGGTGAAGGAGTACCAGATCATGTTCGCCACGGGAACGTAGGTGAACACCACCAGCAGGCCCACCGGAACCAGCAGGTACAGCCACGGGGTGAACCAGCGCGTGCCGTTCGGGTTGCCCGCGCCCCGACGCCGGCGCATCTTGGCGGGCACCGTGATCGTGCGCGTCGCGCCGGTGCCGGGTTGCATCGGCAATGGCTGCAGCTTGGGTGCATCTGTCAGATCTGTCATCCTCGTTCCTCTCGTCAGCGCTCGTGGGCACCTGCGGGCGCGGACGGGGACGGCGCCGCACCGGCGCCGTCCCCGCGCGGGCGCTGGAGTCAGCCCACCTCGGCGCGGGCGGCGGCCCAGCGCTCGTTGAGCTCGGCGAAGTACGACGCCTTGTCACCGTCGGCGGCACCTCGGGCGATGTCCACGAGCTTCTGGCGGTACACGGGGCCGTAGAGGTCGATCTCGGCCTTGCTGATGACGTCGGCCTCGTAGCTCTCCTCACCGGTCTTCGCGGGCGTCATCTCGACATACTCCACGCCGGCCTCCTCGAAGTCGCCGAGCGTGGTCGGGGTCGGCCCGTCGACGAGCGGCGAGAGGCCGCCGTTGTCGAAGGCGTAGTTCGACTCCTTCGCGAACCACTCGATCCAGGCGCGCGCGGCCGCCTTGTGCTCGCTGTGCACGTTGATGGCGTTCTTGTAGTCACCGCCGACCTGGGCGTGGAACGTGCCGTCCACCTGGTACGGGAACGGCATGTAGCCGATGACGTCGCGCGATTCGCCCGCCGCTTCGGCAGCATCCTGCATCTGGGTGATCGCCCACGAGCCGAGCAGCATCGTGGCGACCTTGCCCGTGCCGAGCAGGTTCTTCGACTCCTCCCAGTTCGTGGTGAGCGGGTCCTCCTCATTCAGACCGTTCTCGACGATGTCGTAGAGGAGACCGTCGACGATGCCGTGCCACTCGTCCTCTGCCCAGGGGGTGTCGCTGTAGGCGACGTGAGTGTTGGAGTAGTCGGGATCACCCAGTGCGCCGCGGTTGCTGTCGGACTGGCTGAGGGGCCACCCGTCGGCGTAGTTCGTGTAGTACGGGATCGCGTCGGTCTTCTCGCCGATCGCCTTCAGGTCGTCGAGGAACTCCTCCGGGGTCGTGGGCAGATCGGTGATGCCCGCTTCCTCCCAGACATTCTTGTTGTAGACGAGGCCGTTGGTGTTGCCGGTGATGGCGATCCCGTAGGTCTTGCCGTCGTAGGCCTCCTCCGACGCGAAGCGGTAGGTCTTCGCGACCTCGTCGGTGTCGCCGATGGGCTCGAAGAAGTCGCCGAGCTGGTCGGGGTTGACGCTGTTGGGGATCAGCAGCACGTCGCCGTAGTCCTCGGTGTTCATGCGCACCGCGATCTCGCCCTCGTAGTCGGTGATCGCCTCGAACTCGACCGTGACGTCGGGGTACTCCTCCTCGAAGGCGGCCTTGTAGTCCTGGAAGACCGTGTCGACGATGTCGGTGCGCTGCGTCAGCACGGTGATGGTGCCCGCGACCGCATCGTCGCCGCCATCCGCAGCCTGACCGCCGCCGCTGCACCCGGCGAGCGCGAGCGTGCCCGCCCCGATCAGGGCGCCCGCCGTGAGGAACTTCTTCGTGACCATCATCGGTCTCCTGTCATCGTCGACATGGGTTCAAGGGGTGATTGCACTCAAGCACTTAAGCGCTTAAGTTGGCATGAGCGTAGACACGACGGCGCAGACCTGTCAAGCACTCTCCGATCCCCTAGGGTCGATCGCATGCCCGGAAAGAAGAAGTCGTCGCAGCGGTTGACGATCAGCGACATCGCGCGCCGGGCCGGGGTGTCGACATCCGCGGTCTCCTACGCCCTGAACGGAAAGCCCGGCGTCTCGGAGAGCACCCGCGCGCACATCCTCGAGATCGCCGCCTCGCTCGACTTCGCCCCGACCGCCGCCGCACGGATGCTCTCGCAGGGCCGCAGCGACACGGTCGGTCTGGTGCTGCGCCGCGACCCGCGGTTCCTGGCGAATGAGTCGTTCTTCATGCAGCTCATCGCGGGGCTCGAGATCGGGCTCGCGGAACAGGGCCGCGGCCTGCTCCTGCAGCTCGCGAAGGACCGCGAGTCCGAGATCGCGACCTATCGCAGATGGACATCCGAGCAGCGCGTCGACGGCGTCGTGCTGGTCGACTTCGAGAGCGACGACCCGCGCGTCGACGTCGTGCGCTCCATCGGCCTCCCCGCCGTCGCGATCGGAGACCCGTCGCTCACGGGCGATCTCGCCACCGCCTGGACCGATGACGCCGCCGGCGTGCGCGACGCGGTCCGCCACCTCCATGCCCTGGGGCATCGCGCGATCGCCCGCATCGCCGGCGGCGCGCACTTCGCGCACGTGAGGATCCGCGACGAGGCGTTCTCAGCCGAGTGCGACCGGCTGGGCGTGCGCTACGCAATCCGGCACGGCGATTTCGGTGTGGCGCTGGCCGAGCAGCACACGCGCGATCTGCTCGCCGCCGGAGGTTACTCCGCGTTCGTCTTCGACTCGGGGCTCACGGCCGTCAACGGCCTGCGCGTCGCGCGCAGCCTCGGCGTCGACGTGCCCTCGGCGCTCAGCGTCGTCGGCTGGGACGACTCGATGCTGACGCAGGTCACCGACCCGCCCATCTCCGTCATGTCGTACGACGTGGTGCAGTACGGTACCGAGGCCGCGCGCCTGCTCGGCGCCGTGCTCGCCGGCGAGCCGCCGCACGCCCGCCTCGGCGGCACGCCGACGCTGCACGAACGCGGCACCACGGCGCCTCCGCCCCGCTCAGCGGACCCGATCGGCTGAGGTGGACCGGATCGAGGTCAGCCCTCGTAGCTGCCTTCGAACAGCCCGATCTCGTTTCCGTCGGGGTCGCGGAAGAGCGCCCACCAGCTGGTCTCGCTGATCGGCGAGCGCTCCTTGAGCACGGTGCCTCCCGCGGCAGTGACCTTCCGCAGCGTCTCCTCGATCGAGTCCACCTCGACGACCGAGCGCGGTTGCGTGAAGCCTTCCTCGCGCGGCGTCAGGGCGCCGCCGGAGACGCCGTTGGGCGCCTGCCACATCGGGTACTCCTCGAAACCCGGAGGTGAGGCGAAGCTCCATCCGAACAAATCGGCGTAGAACTGCTGTCCGCGCTCCAGGTCACCGACCGGGATCTCGAGGTGAGTCACATCTCCGTGCGCCATCGCTGCCTCCTCATCTGGGTTCCGACGCGCTCACCGTACGACCCACGGCAGGCGGCGACAAGACCGATACGGTCGATCTGTGACGAAAACCCTCGAAGCGCGCGCTCTGCTGCTCGATATGGATGGAACCCTCGTCGATTCGACGGCCGTCGTCGAGCGGATCTGGCTCGAGTGGTCGGCCGAGCACGGCCTCGACCCGGAGACCGTGCTCGCCTTGATCCACGGCCGTCAGGCGTACAGCAGCATGGCCGTGCTGCTGCCCGAGCGACCCGCCGAGCTGAACCACGCCGAGGGCGCCGCGATGCTCGTACGCGAGACCGAGGACACCGACGGGGTCGTCGAGATCCCTGGCGCCGGGGCCTTTCTCGCCTCCCTCGCGAAGGTGCCGCACGCGCTCGTCACCTCCGCCAGTCTGCCGCTCGCCCAGGCCCGGATGAGCGCCGCCGGGCTCGCCGTGCCCGCCGTCGCGATCACCGCGGAGGATGTCCCCGCGAGCAAGCCCGATCCGTCCGGCTTCCTGATGGCGGCCGAGGCGCTCGGCGTCGATCCCGCCGACTGCGTGGTGTTCGAGGATTCCTACGCCGGGATCACCGCCGGCCGCGCGGCCGGGATGCGCGTGGTGGGCGTGGGGGCGGACGCCGTCGCGCACGATCCGACGCACGCGGTGCCCGACCTGCGCGGCGTGACGGTCACGCAGGAAGGGGACGGGGTGATCCGGATCGCCTTCGCCGGCTGACCCTTCGCGCGAGCAGTCAGACGGTGCCGGCCGGCGGCCAGACGCCGACGATCACCGCCATCACCACGATCGTGACGAGCTCGTGGGCGATGTTGAGCGTCGTGAGTCCAGACGGGCGGCCTTCGAAGGCGTCGTGCGTGATGAACCGCGCCGCCGTGAATCCCGCCCACAGCAGCAGCCCCGTCACGACAGCCGACACGAAGTAGCTTCCCTCGTAGAAGTGCCACGCGATGGTGGTGGCGCCCGCGAGCACCCACGCGGTGACGAAGCTCACCACGACCGTGACGGCGATCGGCACAACGGCGTCCTTGCCGGTGCCCTCCATGGACGCGCCGGACAACGTCGACCAGCGGGTGCCGAAGACCTTCGGCGCGTACCAGATGGTGCCGACGAGCATGCTCGACACCGTCGCGAGGAGGACGGCCCAGTAGTTGATCTCGGGAATCATGCCCCGACTGTAGCGGCACGGATACCCGCGCCGGGATACGCCCCGCGAGGTGTGCTTCGATACGGTCATGACGAGGGATGACTCTCCCCAGAGCCCGGCTGACTCCCCCTGGCACCGCTGGTCGCCCATCGGCGAGACGCTCGATGCGAGCGGGGTGAGCGGCGCCGGCGTGCCGAGTATCACCTCACTCCGATTCCTGCCGCTCGCCGAGATGCTCACGCCGGAGAATCCTCGTCACGGCGAGACGGACCCGTCAGAGTGCGGTCACTGCCGTCCTTCCCCGCACACGATCTGGGCGAACGACACGTGGGCGGTGCGGTCGGGGTTCGCGGTACCGGGCCTGCCCTTCATCGCGACGATCTCTCCTCGTGCTCATGTGCTGCTCGAGAGCGCGCCGCTGGATGTGCTGAGCGCGATGGGACCGGTGCTCCAGCGAGTCTCCAACGCCGTGAAGCGGATCCCCGGGGTCGCGCGGTGTCATCTCATGCGCTGGAACGACGGATCCGCTCATCTGCACCTCTGGGCGTACGCGCGTCCGGAAGGCATGATGCAGGGGCGAGGCGCCATCCTGCCGTTCTGGGAGCAGGTGCTCCCCGCCATGCCCGAGGAGATGGCGCACGAGCACATCGAGATCGTCGCGCGGGCGCTCGAAGCGAGCGGTGACGGGGCGTACTATCCCGAGCGCCGCGGATGACACGAGCCGGGCGTCCGCGGAGCAACCTGCAGCAGCGCCCAGAATGCGACGAGGCCCGGATCGGCGGATCCGGCCTCCTCGTGTCTTGCCGCGTCAGCGGGCGAGCAGCTGGCGCTTGGAGCTGATGACGCCCGTGTCGAAGCCGGCGAGGTGCAGGCCACCGTGGAACCGAGCGTGCTCGATCTTCACGCAGCGGTCCATCACCACGTCCAGACCGCCCTCCTCGGCGATCGCGGCGGCCTCCTCGTTCCACGAGCCGAGCTGCAGCCACAGGGTCTGGGCGCCCGCCTCGACGGCCTCGCGGGCGACGCCCGGCAGATCCTCGTCGCGGCGGAACACGTCGACGATGTCGGGCTTCACCGGCAGGTCGGCCAGGCTCGCATAGGCCGGGCGGCCCAGGATCGTCGTCTCGCGCGGGTTGACGAAGTACACCTCGTACGGCGAGCTCGACAGCAGGTAGGTGCCGACGAAGTAGCTGGCACGCGCGGGGTTGTTCGAGGCGCCGACGATCGCGATCGTCTTCGCGCGGCGCAGGATCTCGTATCGCGCCTGCGCGCCGGGCCCGACCCAGGTGCGTCCGGGGACGGGTTCCTTCGCCCAGGGCAGCTCGCAGGCGACCAGCCCGCCGGGTGCTTCGCTCATCGTGTGACTCCCGTCGCCTCGGTGAGGGCCTGATCCAGGTCCCAGATGATGTCCTCGACGTCCTCGAGGCCGACCGAGATGCGGATCAGGTCGGCCGGCACGCCCGCCGAGACCAGCTGCTCCGGCGTGAGCTGCTGATGCGTGGTGGAGGCGGGATGGATGACGAGCGTGCGCGCATCGCCGATGTTGGCGAGGTGCGAGGCGAGGCGCACGGAGTCGATGAACGTCTCGCCCGCCGCGCGCGCCGCATCGGCGACCGCGGCGTCGTCGGCGAAGTCGCCCTGCGGCTTCACACCGAACGCGAAGACGGAGCCCGGGCCGAGGGGGAAGTACTTCTTCGCGCGCTCGTGGTGCGGGTGGCTCTCGAGGCCCGCCCACGTCACGAACGACACGCGCGGATCCGTCGACAGCCACTCCGCCACGGTGCGCGCGTTGGCGAGGTGCGCGTCGATGCGCTGCGGGAGGGTCTCGACGCCCTGCAGCAGATTGAACGCGGCGGTCGGACCGAGCGAGGGGCCGATGTCGCGCAGCTGCTCGCTGCGCAGCTTGGTGAGGAACCCGTACTCACCGAAGTTGTCCCACCACTTGATGCCGCCATAGGAGGGCACGGGCTCGGTCATGGTCGGGAACTTGCCGTTGCCCCAGTCGAACCGTCCTGATTCGATCACGATGCCGCCGAGGGTGGTGCCGTGGCCGCCGAGGAACTTCGTGACCGAGTGGATCACGATGTCGGCGCCGTGCTCGAGCGGGCGCGAGAGGTACGGGGTCGAGAGCGTCGAGTCGACCACGAGCGGGATGCCCGCGGCGTGGGCGACCTCGGCGAGACCCTCGATGTCGGCGATCTCTCCCGACGGGTTGCCGATGCCCTCGACGTAGAGAACCTTCGTGTTCTCGCGGATCGCCGCGGCGTACTCCGCCGGGTCGCTGGAGGCCACGAACGTGGTGTCGACCCCGAAGCGGCGCAGCGTCACATCGAGCTGCGTCACGGTGCCGCCGTAGAGGTTGGCCGAGGCGACGACATGGTCGCCGGCTCCGACCAGTGCGGCGAAGGTGATGAACTCGGCGCTCATGCCGCTCGCCGTCGCCACGGCGCCGATGCCGCCCTCGAGGGAGGCGAGGCGCTCCTCGAGCGCGGCGACCGTCGGGTTGCCGATGCGCGAGTAGATGTTGCCGTACTTCTGGAGCGCGAAGAGGTTCGCGGCGTCCTGGGCACCGTCGAACACGAACGACGATGTCTGGTAGATCGGCACCGCGCGGGCACCGGTCGCGGCATCGGGGGTGCCGCCGGCGTGCAGCGCGCGGGTGCGGAACCCGAAACGGTGCTCCTCGGTCATGCGTTCTCCTTCGGAGTGTTGTCGGGCTTCTGCAGGGCATCGACGGCGTCGCGGATGCCGTCGACGGCCCAGGGGTTCTGCAGCGAGGTGGTGTCGCCCAGGGTGTCGCCCTGCCACAGCTGAACCAGCAGGCGGCGCAGGATCTTCCCGGAGCGCGTCTTGGGGATCTCCGGCACGAACACGAGGTGTCGCGGCTTGGCGATCGGGCCGATGTCCCGGGCCACCTGCGCGCGCAGTTCGTCGGCCGACACCTCGTCGCGCACGGTGACGAAGGCGACCACGGCGTGACCGGTCAGCGGGTCGTCGACGCCCGCGACGCCCGCCTCGCCCACGGCGGGGTGCGCGACGAGCGAGGACTCGATCTCGATCGTCGAGAGCCGGTGACCCGAGACATTGACGACGTCGTCGAGGCGACCGAGGATCCGGATGTATCCGTCATCGTCGACCGTCGCCCCGTCGCCCGCCACGTAGTACGCGCCGTGCTCGCCCTTGCCCGCAAAGGGGGCCCAGTACGAGTCGCGGTAGCGCTGCGGGTTGCCCCAGACCGTGCGTGCCATCCCGGGCCACGGGCGGCGCACAACGAGCGTGCCCGAGCGACCGGGCGCCACTGGTTCGCCGTCGTCATCCACCACGGCGGCATCGATGCCGGGAAGCGGGATGGTCGCTGATCCGGGCTTGAGGGTCGTGGCGCCCGGCAGCGGCGCGATCATGGCGGCGCCGGTCTCGGACTGCCACCACGTATCGACGATCGGCAGCTCGTCGCGCCCGTGGTTGCGACGGAACCAGACCCACGCCTCGGGATTGATCGCCTCGCCCACCGTGCCGAGAAGGCGCAGCGTCGACAGGTCGTGCTCCTGCGGGATCGTGTCGCCCCACCAGGTCATGAAGGTGCGGATCAGGGTGGGCGCCGTGTAGTAGACGGTCACGCCGTAGCGCTCGATGATCTCGAGATGACGATTCCGGCTCGGAGTGTCAGGCGTGCCCTCGTAGATGACCTGCGTGAGCCCGTTCGAGAGCGGGCCGTAGAGCTCGTACGTGTGCGCCGTGACCCAGGCGAGGTCGGCGGTGCACCAGTGCACGTCGGAGTCCTTGGCGTCGAAGTGCGCCCAGTGCGCCCAGCTCGCCTGCGTCAGGTACCCGCCCGATGTGTGGACGAGCCCTTTGGGCTTCCCCGTGGTGCCGGACGTGTAGATGATGAACAGCGGGTGCTCGGAGTCGAACGGCTGCGGCACGTGCGACGGTGACGCCGTCTCGACCACGTCGTGCCACCACACATCGCGTCCCTCGGTCCACGGCACGTCCTGGCCGGTGCGGCGCACAACGAGCACGTGTTCGATCGAGGCGATCCCGTCCGCGGCCTGGTCGGCGGCCGACTTGACCTCGACGGCCTTTCCGCGACGCCACTGCCCGTCGGTCGTGACGAGCAGCTTGGCGCCGGTGTCCTCGATGCGGAACCGCACGGCCTCGGCCGAGAAGCCGCCGAACACGAGCGAGTGCACCGCGCCGATGCGCGCGCACGCGAGCGCGATCACCACCGTCTCGATCAGCACCGGCAGATACACGACCACCCGGTCACCCGCCTCGATGCCCAGAGCGAGCAGACCGTTCGCTGCCTGCGAGACGCGCCGCTGCAGATCCGCATAGGTGACCGTGGTGCGGTCGCCGGGCTCGCCCTCGAAGTGCAGCGCGACCTTGTCGCCACGGCCTTGCTCGACGTGGCGGTCGACGCAGTTGTAGGCGACATTGAGCTGTCCGCCCACGAACCAGCGGGCGGCGGGCACGCTGAGCTCGCCATCCCCGTCGCGCACCGGCGGCTCCCACTCGTGTGCGGTGTGCCAGGGGGCCGCCCAGTCGAGACGGCGGGCCGCCTCCTCCCAGAAGGCGGTCGGGTCCGCCGCGGCACGCGCGTAGGCCTCTTCCCCGACATTCGCCTGCGCCGCGAAGTCTGCGGGCGCCGGGTAGGCGCGCGTCTCGACCAGCCGCGCCTCCTCAGCGTGATCGATGAGGGTCATCACAACCACCTCTTCAGCACGGCGCGCTCGAACAGCACAAGCAGCGCGTTGGTCAGGGTTCCGAGCAGGGCGAGCAGCACGATGGCCAGCAGGATCCGGTCGACGCGACCGGTGTTGCCCGAGTCGGAGAGCAGCCAGCCGAGGCCCATCGATGAGGCGATGAGCTCGGCGGCGACGAGGAACAGCCAGGCCTGCGCGAGCGCCAGGCGCAGGCCCGACACGAGCGACGGGACCACCGCCGGCAGCTGAACGGTGCGCAGCAGGGACCAACCGCGCAGGCCGAAGGAGCGGCCCGCCTCGACCAGCTGAGGATCGACCCGGCGCAGGGCTCCCGCGACGGTGGTGAACACCGGGAAGAACGCCCCGATCGCGATCAGGGTGATCTTCGACTCCTCGCCGATCTGCAGCCACAGGATCAGCAGGGGCACCCAGGCCAGCGACGGCACCGCGCGCAGCGCCACCAGCAGCGGGCTGAGCAGGATGTCTCCCGAGCGAGTGAGACCGACGATCGCGGCGAAGAACAGGCCTACGACGGATCCGACGAGGAAGCCGATGATCACGCGCTGGGTCGAGATCGCGATGTGCGTGAAGAGGCTGCCGTCGGCGATGAGCTGTCCGGCTGCCTGCACGACCGCGATCGGCGACGGCAGGCGGAAGGGCGGAACCAATCCGGTGAGCGTGACCGCCAGCCAGACCACGACGATCGCCACGGGCACGAGGAGGCCGCCCACGACCCGGACCGAGGTGCGCGACCACCACGGGGTCGCGCCGAGCGGGTGCGATGCACGCACGGTGGCTGCGGTCACGGTCCCCGCGACAGCGCGCTGATCCGGAAGGCTCAGGCCGGGTACGACGGATGCCGCCGTGGACGCATCCACGGCGGCATCCGCCTGCGAGCTCTCGGTCACTTGCTCGTGGCCGCCTTCGCGAAGGAGTCCTCGATGATCGACTCGAGCGCGGCGGTGACGGCCGCCTCGCCGCCGGCGACGTCACCGGAATCGACGATGACCGGCGCGATCTTCTCCAGCACGGCGATCTGGTCGTCTCCCGGGACGCCCGACACATCGAGGTTCGAACGCTCCTCGATCACGGTCTTCGCGACGGCGGGGTCGATCGCCGCCACCTCGGCGAGCAGCTCCGCCGTCTCCTCCGGGTGCTCCAGCGCCCAGGCGCGGGCCTCCTCGTACGCGTCGACGACGACCTGCGCGACATCCGCGTGGTTCGTGATGAAGTCCTCGGTGGCGTTGAGGAAGCCGTACGTGTTGAAGTCGACGTTGCGGTAGATCAGCTTGTCGCCGGACTCGACCTCGGCCGCGGCCATGATCGGGTCGAGGCCCGCCCAGGCCTGCACCGAGCCGCCGTCGAGGGCGGCGCGGCCGTCGGCGTGCTGGAGATTCTGCACCTCGACGTCGGCGAGCGTCAGGCCCGCGGCCTCGAGCGCCTGGAGCAGGAAGAAGTACGGGTCGGTGCCCTTGGTCGCGGCGACCGACTTGCCCTTCAGCTGCTCGACGTCGGTGATGTTGCTGTCCGCGCCGACCACGATGGCCGACCACTCCGGCTGCGAGTAGATGTCGATGACCTTGATGGGAGAGCCGTTCGAGCGAGCGAACAGCGCGGCCGAGCCCGCGGTCGATGCGACGTCGGCCGATCCCGAGCGCAGCAGCTCGTTGGCCTTGTTCGACCCGGCCGACTGCACCCACTCGACGTCGACGTCGTCGCCGAGGGCCTTCTCGATGAGGCCCTGATCCTTCACGATCAGGCTGAGGGGGTTGTACGTGGCCCAGTCGACCGTGACGGAGTCGGTCGACCATTCGGCCGCGCTGCTCCCGGAGGCGTCGTCGGCGGCGGCGGGCTTCGGGGCGTTCTCGCCGGCGACGCAGCCGGTGGCCAGCATCGCGATGGCGCCGGTCAGCAGGAAGGCGGGGGCGGTGCGGCGGATGATGCTCATCGGGTCTCCTCAGGGGTGCCGTACGGGTCGGCTGCGGTGGGGTCGCTGTGGTGGGTGGGAACGCCGAGCCCCTCGAGGAGGCCGGCGCGCAGGTCGGCGAGCGCTCGGTCGGCGCGGTCGCGCGGGCGAGATCCGGGCACGTCGACGATGTCGGCGATCGAGCCGGAGGCGGTGTCGTCGGCGCCGTGCAGGGAGCGCAGGAGCAGCACGCGGTCGCCGAGGTACAGGGCCTCCTCGACGTCGTGTGTCACGAGCAGGATCGTCGTCGGCTGGGCGGCGTGGATGTCGATCAGCAGGTCCTGCATACGAAGGCGCGTCAGCGCGTCGAGGGCCCCGAAGGGCTCGTCCAGCAGCAGCACCTCGGGGTTGCGCGCGAGCGCACGCGCGAGGGAGGCGCGCTGCGCCATGCCGCCGGACACCTCGCTGGGTCGCTGATCCGCGGCGTGATCGAGGCCGACGAGATGCAGCAGCTCCGCGACGCGCTCGCGCGCCGCGCGGCGACCGGCGGCGCCCGTGTAGGCACCGCGGGGCAGGCCGAGGTGCACGTTCTGAGCGAGCGTGCGCCACGGCAGCAGACGCGGCTCCTGGAAGGCGACGGCCGTGCGCTCGTCGGTGTCGGACAGCGTGGTGCCGTCGACGGTGATCTCCCCCGCGGTGGGCGAATCGAGGCCGCCGATGAGGCGCAGCAGCGTCGACTTGCCGCAGCCCGACGGGCCGATGACAGACAGGATCTCCCCGGCCGCGAGGCCGATGTCGACGCCCCGGAGCACCTCACGGGTGCCGGTCGGCGTCGCGAACGTGCGACTGACGGACCCGAGGCTCACGGCGCCCCCGCGCGCGCGAAGGCCGCCGGATGCGACGTCGACGGACGCGAGGGATCCTGCAAGCGGGGACATACCCCCATCGTCGCCAAGGCCTGTGAATATGACGAATCGTTCCGAAACACGGCGACATGGAGCACGCCACGGCGTCGTGGAGCACGTCCGGAGACGGGAAAGGGGCCGGATCCCGAAGGATCCGACCCCTTTCGACTCAGAGAGTCAGGCGGTCATTCGCCGATCGTCATCGGCCGCAGCCGATGAGCGGTCTGCTCAGCGACCGGCGAGCTTCTCGCGCAGAGCGGCGAGGGCCTCGTCGTCAGCGAGCGTGCCGGCGCCGGCCGACTCCGAGCTGAACGACGAACCGGCGGCGGAGAACTCCTCGCCGGCCTCGGCCTCGGCCTCGAGGGCCTTGGCGACCTGCGACTTGTGCTGCTCCCAGCGGGCCTGAGCAGCGGCGTACTCCTGCTCCCACTTCTCGCGAGCCTCGTCGAAGCCCTCGAGCCACTGGTTGGTCTCCGGGTCGAAGCCCTCGGGGTACTTGTACTCGCCGTTCTCGTCGTACTCGGTGACCATGCCGTACAGCGCCGGGTCGAACTCGGTGCCGTTGGGGTCGACCATCTCGTTGGCCTGCTTGAGCGAGAGCGAGATGCGGCGACGGTCGAGGTCGATGTCGATGACGCGGACGAAGACCTCCTCGCCCACCGAGACGACCTGCTCAGCCAGCTCGACGTGCTTCGCCGAGAGCTCCGAGATGTGCACGAGGCCCTCGATGCCGTCGGCGACGCGGACGAACGCACCGAACGGAACGAGCTTGGTGACCTTGCCCGGCGTGATCTGACCGATCGCGTGCGTACGGGCGAAGACCTGCCACGGGTCCTCCTGCGTCGCCTTCAGCGACAGCGAGACGCGCTCGCGGTCGAGGTCGACCTCGAGGATCTCGACGGTGACCTCCTGGCCCACCTCGACGACCTCGGAGGCGTGCTCGATGTGCTTCCACGAGAGCTCGGAGACGTGGACGAGACCGTCGACGCCACCCAGGTCGACGAACGCACCGAAGTTGACGATCGACGACACAACACCCTTGCGGACCTGACCCTTGTGCAGGTTGTTCAGGAACTGCGTGCGCGTGGCCGACTGCGTCTCCTCGAGGAGGGCGCGGCGCGACAGCACGACGTTGTTGCGGTTCTTGTCGAGCTCGAGGATCTTCGCCTCGATCTCCTGGCCGAGGTACGGCGTGAGGTCGCGGACGCGGCGCAGCTCGATGAGCGAGGCCGGCAGGAAGCCGCGCAGGCCGATGTCGACGATGAGGCCACCCTTGACGACCTCGATGACGGTGCCGGTGACGACGCCGTCCAGCTCCTTGATCTTCTCCACGTCGCCCCAGGCGCGCTCGTACTGCGCGCGCTTCTTCGACAGGATCAGACGGCCTTCCTTGTCCTCCTTCTGGAGAACGAGGGCCTCGACGACGTCGCCGACGCTGACGACCTCGTTGGGGTCGACGTCGTGCTTGATGGAGAGCTCGCGCGAGGGGATGACGCCCTCGGTCTTGAAGCTCACGTCGAGCAGGACCTCGTCGCGGTCGATCTTGACGATCGTGCCCTCGATGATGTCGCCGTCGTTGAAGGACTTGAGGGTCTTCTCGACCGCGGCCAGGAAGTCCTCAGCAGAGCCGATGTCGTTGATCGCGACCTGCTTGGTGGCCGGGGCGGTCGTTGCGTTAGTCATTTAGTGGGTTGTCCTTGTTGGATGTTTACTCGGGCCACGGCTCGGTCTGCACCCCCGGATGACCCGGACGCGCGAGACCACGGTCGAACCGCGGCAGTTGGATTGTGTTGGTGCATCACGCCGTGGTCCATCTCCGAGCAAGCCGAAGCGACGCGCACACGCGTGACACTCCAGGGTATCAGAGTCCTGACCCCGGATCCGAGGCCCTCCGCGCGGTCGCGGCGGGCTCAGTGAACGCGGGCGAAGAAGGCGCGGGCGCGCTCGCTCTGCGGGCGAGCGAGCACCTCAGAGGGGATGCCCTCCTCGACGACGACTCCCCCGTCCATAAAGACCAGCTTGTCGGCGACCTCGCGGGCGAAACCCATCTCGTGGGTGACGACCATCATCGTCATACCCTCGGCCGCCAGCGACTTCATGACCGCCAGCACGTCGCCGACCAGCTCCGGATCGAGCGCGCTGGTGGGCTCGTCGAAGAGCATCATGTCGGGGTTCATCGAGAGCGCGCGGGCGATCGCCACCCGCTGCTGCTGGCCGCCCGAGAGCTTCGCAGGATGCTGATCGGCCTTCACCGACAGACCCACGCGCTCGAGGTTCTCCAGCGCGACCTTCTTGGCCTCGGCGGCGCCGCGACGCAGCACCGTGCGCTGGGCGAGCATCAGGTTCTCCAGCACGGTGAGGTGCGGGAAGAGGTTGAACTGCTGGAAGACCATGCCGATCCGGGCCCGCACCCTGTCGAGGTCGGTCTCGGGATCGCGGATGTCGATGCCCTCGACGAGGATCTGCCCGTCATCGGCGTCCTCGAGCCGGTTCACGCAGCGCAGCAGCGTGGACTTGCCGGATCCGGACGGGCCGACGACGCAGACGACCTCGCCGGATCCGACACGGAAGTCGACGCCCTTGAGAACCTCGTTCGATCCGTACGACTTGCGCAGCCCCTGGATCTCGATCGCGGGCACGTCTGCGGACGCGGTCATCGCGTGGCCTTCCTCTGTCGACGCTCCATCCACGCCACCAGCTGCGTGAGAGGCAGCGTGATCACGAGGTACAGGAGCGCGGCCTGAACGAGCGACGTCGAGGTGCCGGCCGACAGACCGGATGCCTGGAAGTCACGCGCGAGCGTGGTGAGCTCACGCTGCAGGGGCTCCGCGCCGATGATCGCCAGCAGCGAGGTGTCCTTGATCAGCAGCACGAACTCGTTGGTGAGCGGCGGGATCACCACGCGGAACGCCTGCGGCAGCACCACGCGGAACATCGTCGCCCCCGAGCTCATGCCGAGCGAGCGCGCCGCCTCGGTCTGCCCCTTCGGAACCGCCTGGATGCCGGCTCGGATCGTCTCGGCCATGTAGGCCGATGCAACCAGCACAAGCGCGAGCAGGCCGGCTCCGACCAGGCCGCCGGGCGGCGACCAGCCGAAGGCGATCGGCACACCGAAGCCCATGAAGATGATCACGATCAGCGCCGGGAGGCCACGGAAGAACTCGATCCATGCCGTGGCCAGCCAGCGCAGCGTGGCGATCGGAGACAGCCGCATCAGGGCGAGGGCGAGGGCGAGCACGATGCCGCCCGCGAATGCGATCGCCGTGTACAGCAGCGTGTTGACGACGCCGACCGAGATCAGGGTCCACCAGTTGCCGGCGGCCGCCGGCGAGAGGAACTGCGCGCGGAACCGCTCGCTGTTGGGACCGAACAGCAGCCAGGCGAAGAGCCCGACGACCACGACCGCGACGACGACGTTCAGCGTGATGATCGCGGCGAGCCGCCGAGTTCGTCTGCTCAAGAGATACCCGTCCGGGAGGAGTCGACCGCGGTCAGTTGACGGCGAAGTACGAGTCGTAGATCTTGTCGTAGCTGCCGTCGGCGCGGATCTCCTCGAGAGCGCCGTTGATCGCGTCGAGCACGGCGGTGTTGCCCTTGCTCACGGCGAAGCCGTACTGCTCGCCGGTGTCGTACTGCTCGACGATCTGGAACGCGCCGTCCTTGGTGTGCTCGAGGTTGACCGGGAGGTCCTGGAGCAGCGCGTCGACCTGGCCGGCCTGGAGCGCGGGCCACATCTCGGCGTCGCTCGGGAAGGCGACGATCTCGGCGCCCTTGGCGTTCTCGGTGGCGTAGGACTCACCCGTGGTGGCCTTCTGCACACCGACCTTGACGCCGTCGAGGTCGCCGATCGAGGCGATGTCGCTGTCGTTGGCGACGAGGAGGGACTGCTCGGAGTCGTAGTAGGGGTCGGTGAAGTCGAGGTTGGCCTTGCGCTCATCGTTGATGGTGATGGCGGACGCGGCGACGTCGCACTGCTTCGAGTTCAGGACGATGCCCGACTGGATTCCGTCGAAGCCCTGGTCCTTGACCACGAGCTTCAGGCCGAGGTTCTCGGCCACGGCGTTCATGATCTCGATGTCGAAGCCGGTGTAGCCCAGCTCGCTGCCCTCGTCGAAGTCCTCGAACGGGGCGTAGGGCACGTCGGAGCACACGGTGAGCGAGCCGGCGGTGATGGTGGAGAGCTCAGCCTCCCCCGCGGGCTTCTCTGCGGAAGGGGCGCTGGAGCCGCAGGCGGACAGGGTGATCGCGGCGGCCGCGGCGAGAAGTGCCGTGAGCGGCACGCGAGTCTTCGACATATCGCGATCTTAATCGAGGGCCCGCGGGCTGCTATTACCCCATCTCCCAGAGAGATGGAACCGTTGCGTAACACCGTGCCCATAAGCTCTCGGACCCGGGTGGCGCGCAAGACGCCGTCGGACGCGCATCAGGGGTGCTCTGCCCCTCGGGCAGGAACCCTCGCCGCGCTAGTGTTTCTCGGAGGATCACCTGGGGGAAGGCGATCTCCACCGTCTCCCCGGGGCGTCCCGCACCGTCCACAGCGCCCCCGAGGAGTCTTATGTCCCTCCCTCCGAACGACGACACCGGCGTTCCGCCGGTTCCGCCCGAGCCGCCGCAGCCGCCGAGTGGTCCCGCGCAGCCTGATGCTCCGCAGGAGCCGGAGGTGCCTCAGGTTCCCCAGCCGCCGAGCTTCGAGTTCGCACCTCCCGCATACGAGCCGCCGAGCTACACACCGCCGGCCGCTGACGCACAGGAACCCCCGGCCTCGCCGGACGCCCCCGGGTACGCTGCGCCCACCCCCGGATACAGCGCACCGGCGGCCCCCGTCTACGGCGCGCCCACGGGCGAGGCTTCGTTCCCCGGTGCTCCCGCATCGCAGGGGCACCCCGGATCCGTTCCCCCCTACGCGACGGGCGGGTACACGGGCACTCCGTACGGCGGCGGGCCTGCCGCGCCGCAGGGATCGGGGAAGGGGCTCGCGATCGCCGCGCTCGTCCTCGGCATCGTGGGCATCCTCGGCATCGCGGTCGCCTTCATCCCGTTCGCGGGCTTCGCCGCCATCCTCGTACCGATCGTCGCCATCGTCCTGGGCGTCATCGCCCTGGCGAAGAAGAAGCCGGGCAAGGGCCTCGCCATCACCGGCACCGTGCTGGGCGCGGTCGCGCTGGTCGCCTGCACGACGATCGCCATCGCGATGACGGCGTTCGTCACGAGCGTGGCGAACGACCCCGACCGCTTCATCCGCGAGAGCTGCGAGGCCGCGGGTCTGACGCAGGAGGAATGCGACGAGCTGACGGCGGATTCGGGCGTCACCGATCCTGAGTCGGCGCCGCAGGACGATCCGGCCGAGCAGACGGCCGGCGGATCGGTCGAGGTCGGCGAGCTCGCCTTCGGCCAGATCGCGGGCGAGGAGGGCTCGTGGTGGTACGTGGTCACCCTCGACCAGGCCGACAGCGCGGCCATGTACGAGTACTTCTTCTTCGATGTCGAGGCGCTGGATGCCGCGGGCCGGGTGCTGGACACCGACACGCAGTCGGCCACCCTGCTGCCGGGCAAGACGGTGCTGATCGGCGAATTCTACGACCTCGGCGCCGACCCGATCGCCGAGCTGAACCTCGTCGGCCTGGACGACGAGATGAACGAGGCCGTGTCGCTCCCGGACGACTTCGCGGGCGAGTTCACATTCAGTGAGGTCACCGGCACAACCGACTTCGGTCTCACCACCGTCACGGGCACGATCAGCAGCACGTTCCCCGTGGACCAGGAGGCCGTGTACATCAGCCTCGTCGCCCGTGACGCGGCGGGAAAGCCCGTCGCCGTGGGCCGTGCGACCACCGACCGGATCCCGGCCGACGGCAGCGCGAAGTTCGAGGGCTACATGACCGGCGAGGTGCCCGAGGGCGCAACGCTCGAGGCGTCCGCTCAGCTCTACTGAACCGGGGCCTGTCGCAGGCACCGCCACCACGAAGGCCCGGCCGCGCAGCCGGGCCTTCGTCGTATCCACCGGGCTCAGTGTCGCGCCGCGTCGAGGGCGTAGTCATCCGGCGCGAGAACACGCAGCCCCGTGTTGTGCAGCAGGTACTGCGCTCGCAGGCGCATGCCGGTCTCCGCCATGGCATCGGCCATGGCCGCCGCCCACGCGAGCTCCTCGTCTCTGAAGCTCTCCTCTCCCTCGCGCTCCCAGACCACCACGAGCTGCGTGACGTCGATCGCCGCGCCGATCCGGCCGATTCGGTCGGCGATCAGGCGCGCGGCCGTGACCGGACCGAGGTCTTCGACCACGGCAGGCTCGTGCGGATCCTCCGGAAAGTCGGTGGTGGGCATGATCGCCTCGCTCATCCGATCGTCGTCATCGAGGAACATCAGCCACAGCTGACGTCGGATCGCGCCGGTGAGCATCAGCCCGACCAGTTCCTCCAGCGTGGCGTCGGTCAGGGACTCCTCGCGCAGTTGCGCCATGCGGCGCGCGGCCGCCTCCGTGTATGTCATGTCTCGAGGTTGGCGCCTCATCGTCCGCGCCGACGGGTCCAAGGCGATCCGGGGAGACGATCCCGCGAAACAGCTCCTGTGGACGACTCACACCGCGCAGCGCACGCAGCGAGACGCCGTCGGGCGGGCGCGGAGCCGATCCTGCGGGATCGGTTCCCCGCACACCTCGCAGATCCCGTACGTCCCCGCCTCGATACGGCCGAGAGCCGCATCGATCTCTCGCAGCTCGTCGCGCGCGGCGTCGCTCAGGCCCGCCAGACGAGACCACTCCCCCGACAGCGTGGCGCCCTCCGGGTCATGCTCGTCGTCGGCCGTGGCATCGCCCCGTGCGGCGGCCACGGCGGTGATATCGCCCGCCCGCGCGGCGATCCGCCGCTCTGCCTGACGTCGGCGCTCCTGCAGCAGCGAGCGCAGCTCGGCATGGGTCGCGGACATGTCGGCACCCTATCCGGCACCCGCCCGAAACGGGAACGACCCCCGCACCTTGTGGGTGCGGGGGTCTGGTCCAGCTCAGGTAGAGCGGTCTGTGGCGGGCTCAGCGCCCGGCGTCAGAACGTCAGAGGGTCAGCGCGCAGCCGAGCCCTCGACGTAGTCCTCGTCGGTCGACTTCCAGGCGAACAGGGCGCGCAGCTCCTTGCCCGTGACCTCGATCGGGTGACCCTGCTCCTTCTCGCGGAGCGACAGGAACTCCTGGGCGCCGTTGTCCTGGTCGTCGATGAAGCGCTTGGCGAACGCACCGGACTGGATGTCCGCGAGGACCTCCTTCATACGCTCCTTGGTGCCGGCGTCGATGACGCGGGGACCCGAGACGTAGTCGCCGAACTCGGCGGTGTCGGAGATCGACCAGCGCTGCTTGGCGATGCCGCCCTCCCACATGAGGTCGACGATGAGCTTGAGCTCGTGCAGCACCTCGAAGTAGGCGATCTGCGGCTGGTAGCCGGCCTCGGTGAGGACCTCGAAGCCCGCCTGGACGAGGTGGCTCATGCCGCCGCAGAGGACGGCCTGCTCGCCGAACAGGTCGGTCTCGGTCTCCTCGGTGAAGGTCGTCTTGATGACGCCTGCACGCGTGCCGCCGATGGCCTTCGCGTACGAGAGGGCGGTGGCCCACGCGGTGCCCGAGGCGTCCTTCTCGACGGCGATGATGTCCGGGATGCCGCGGCCTGCGACGTACTCACGACGCACCGTGTGGCCCGGGGCCTTGGGCGCGACCAGGATCACGTCGACGTCCTGGGGGGCGTCGATGTAGCCGAAGCGGATGTTGAAGCCGTGCGCGAACGCGAGGGTCTTGCCCGCCGTCAGGTTCGGCGCGATCGACTCGGAGTAGATGCCGCGCTGGTGCTGGTCCGGCGCGAGGATCATGATGAGGTCGGCCCACTTGGTCGCGTCGGCGACGTTCAGGACCTGGAAGCCCTCGTCCTGCGCCTTGGCGGTCGACTTCGATCCGTCCTTCAGCGCGATGGCGACCTCGACGCCCGAGTCGCGCAGGTTCTGCGCGTGGGCGTGGCCCTGCGAGCCGTAGCCGACGATCGCGACCTTCTTGCCCTGGATGATCGACAGGTCGGCGTCCGCGTCGTAGAAGATCTCGGTGCTCACGGTGGTGTTACTCCTTGGTGGGTTGGGTTCAGAAAATGGTGAAGCGGGTGGATCGGCCGGATCAGCCGCGCAACACGCGCTCGGTGATCGACTTGGAGCCGCGGCCGAGGGCGAGCAGGCCCGACTGCGCGAGCTCGCGGATGCCGAAGGGCTCGATGGCCTTGAGGAACGCGTCGACCTTGCCCTTGTCGCCGGTGACCTCGATCACCAGCGCATCGGGGGCGTAGTCCACGACATTCGCACGGAAGAGGTTGACGACCTCGAGCACGTTGGATCGCGTGGTGTTGTCGGCGCGCACCTTCACGAGCATGTGCTCGCGCTGCACGCTCGCCGACTGCTCGAGCTCGACGATCTTGATCACGTTCACGAGCTTGTTCAGCTGCTTGGTGACCTGCTCCAGGGGAAGGGCCTCGACGTCGACGACGACGGTGATGCGGGATAGACCCGGCACCTCCGTGACGCCCACGGCGAGCGACTCGATGTTGAAGCCGCGACGGGCGAACAGCCCGGCCACACGGGTCAGCAGACCCGGCTTGTCCTCGACGAGGAGGCTCAGCACGTGCGTGGTCATGTCAGTCCTCCTCGCTGAAGGCCGGGGCGTGGTCGCGGGCGTACTGGACGTAGCTGTTGCTGACACCCTGCGGCACCATCGGCCACACCATCGCGTCGGCGCTCACGACGAAGTCGATCACGACCGGGCGGTCGTTGGTCTCGAGCGCGAGCTTGATCGCCGGATCGACCTCCTCCGGCTTCTCCACGCGGATCGCGAGGCAGCCATACGCCTCGGCCAGCTTGACGAAGTCGGGGATGCGGATCGTGTCGTGGCCCGTGTTCAGGTCGGTGTTCGAGTAGCGACCGTCATAGAACAGGGTCTGCCACTGCCGCACCATGCCGAGCGACGAGTTGTTGATGATCGCGACCTTGATCGGGATGTTGTTCAGCGCGCAGGTGGCGAGCTCCTGATTGGTCATCTGGAAGCAGCCGTCGCCGTCGATCGACCAGACCACGCGGTCGGGCTGGGCGACCTTGGCGCCCATCGCGGCGGGCACGGAGTAGCCCATGGTGCCGGCGCCGCCCGAGTTCAGCCACGCGTTGGGCCGCTCGTACTTGATGAACTGCGCCGACCACATCTGGTGCTGTCCCACGCCGGCGGCGTAGATGCCCTCCGGACCCGTGAGCTCGCCGATGCGGCTGATCACGTGCTGGGGCGAGAGCAGTCCGTCCGTCGGCGGGGTGTAGCCCAGGGGGTACTGGTTCTGCAGCCCGCGCAGGAACGCCCACCACTCGCTGATATCGGTTCGGTCGCTCTGCGCGTGCAGCGCGGCGTCGAGGTCGACGAGCACGTCCTTCAGATCGCCCACGATCGGCACATCCGCGGTACGGATCTTTCCGATCTCAGCGGGGTCGATGTCGACGTGCACGACCTTGGCGTTCGGCGCGAACAGCGCGGCCTTGCCCGTCACGCGGTCGTCGAAGCGCGCGCCCAGGGCGACGATGAGGTCGGCGTCCTGCAGGGCGAGAACCGCGGGCACGGTGCCGTGCATGCCCGGCATGCCGAGGTGCTGTGCGTGCGAGTCGGGGAACGCGCCTCGTGCCATCAGCGTCGTCACCACGGGGGCACCGGACGCCTCGGCCAGCGTCTTCAGCTCCTGCGAGGCGCGGGCGCGGATCACGCCGCCGCCCACGTAGAGCACCGGCTTCTCGGCCTGGGCGAGCATCGCGGCCGCGGCCTGGATCTGCTTGCCGTGCGCCTTGGTCACGGGGCGATAGCCCGGCAGGTCGATCTTCGGCGGCCAGATGAAGGGCACCTCTGCCTGCTGAGCATCCTTCGTGATGTCCACGAGCACGGGTCCGGGGCGGCCGGTCGAGGCGATCTCGTACGCCGCCGCGATGGCGCCCGGGATCTCCGAGGCGTCCTTCACGAGGAACGAGTGCTTTGTGATCGGCATCGTGATGCCCACGATGTCCGCCTCCTGGAAGGCGTCGGTTCCCATGAGCGTCGAGAACACCTGGCCGGTGATCGCGAGCAGCGGCACCGAATCCATGTAGGCGTCGGCGATCGCCGTGACGAGGTTCGTCGCACCGGGACCGGAGGTGGCGATGCACACGCCGACCTTGCCGCTGGCGGCGGCGTAGCCCTCGGCCGCGTGACCGGCGCCCTGCTCGTGACGGACCAGGATGTGCCGCAGCTTCTCGGCGGACATCAGCGGGTCGTACACGGGGAGGATCGCGCCGCCCGGCAGGCCGAAGACGTCTTCGACGCCCAGGAGCTCGAGGGAGCGGACGACGGCCTCGGCACCCGTGAGCACGGGAGCGGAGGACGAGGAGGAGCGGGATGCGGGAGGGCGCGGCAGCACCTTCGCCGCGTCAGAGGCCGCGGAATCGGGCATGGTGATGTTCCTTGAGTCGAGTCGGGGGGACCACGTGAATGGACACGGGTCAGCCGGTCGTCGCGCCCTCCGCAGCGGAGCGCACGAGTCGCGAGTACTTCGCCAGAACGCCTCGGGTATAGCGCGGGGGCAGGGGCTCCCAGCCGGAGCGGCGGGATTCGAGCTCTGCGTCGTCGACGAGTAGGTCGATCGAGCGAGCCGCGATATCGACCCTGATCAGATCACCATCGCGCAGGAAGGCGATAGGACCACCGTCCACCGCCTCCGGTGCAACATGGCCGATGCACAGTCCGGTTGTGCCGCCTGAGAATCGACCGTCCGTCAAGAGTAGTACATCCTTGCCGAGCCCAGCGCCCTTGATGGCCGCCGTGATGGCGAGCATCTCGCGCATGCCGGGGCCGCCCTTGGGGCCCTCGTAGCGGATGACCACCACGTCGCCGGCCTTGACCTCGCCGTTCGCGAGGGCGTCCATCGCGGCGCGCTCGCGCTCGAACACGCGCGCGGGCCCCTCGAAGACCTCGGCGTCGAAGCCGGCGGTCTTCACGACGGCGCCCTCCGGCGCGAGCGATCCGTGCAGGATCGTGATGCCACCGGATGCGTGGATCGGGTTGTCGAAGGTGTGGATGACCTCGCCGTCGATCGGGTCGGGGTTGAGGTCGGCCAGGTTCTCGGCGAGCGTCTTGCCCGTGACGGTGAGGGCGTCGCCGTGCAGCAGCCCCTCGTCGAGCATCGCCTTCATGATCACGGGGATGCCGCCGTGACGGTCGACGTCGTTCATGACGTACTTGCCGAACGGCTTCATGTCGGCCACGTGCGGCGTCTTGTCGCCGATGCGGTTGAAGTCGTGCAGGGTCAGGTCGACCTCGGCCTCGCGCGCGATCGCGAGCAGGTGGAGCACGACGTTGGTCGAGCCGCCGAGCGCCATCGCGAGGGCGATCGCGTTCTCGAAGGCCTCCTTCGTCAGGATGTCGCGGGTCGTGATGC
This sequence comes from Microbacterium stercoris, assembly GCF_017592545.1. GTDB lineage: Bacteria > Actinomycetota > Actinomycetes > Actinomycetales > Microbacteriaceae > Microbacterium > Microbacterium stercoris. The sequence goes on along the minus strand of NZ_JAGFOA010000005.1, from coordinate 90,048 downwards.
CCTGGCGGAGCAGGTTCACGACAGCCTCGCCCGAGCGGTGGGCGAAGTAGTCGCGACGACGGTCGGCGGAGGGCGGGGCGGCGGAGCCGGGGAGGCTCAGGCCCAGGGCCTCGGCGACCGAGGCCATCGTGTTCGCCGTGTACATGCCGCCGCAGGCACCCTCACCCGGGGCGATGGCGCACTCGATGCGCTTCAGGTCCTCTTCGCTCATCAGGCCCGCGCGGCAGGCGCCCACGGCCTCGAACGAGTCGATGATCGTGACGTCCTTCTCGGTGCCGTCCGACAGCTTCACCCAACCGGGCGCGATCGATCCGGCGTAGAGGAACACGCTCGAGAGATCGAGGCGGGCGCTGGCCATGAGCATGCCCGGGATCGACTTGTCGCAGCCGGCGAGCAGGACGGATCCGTCCAGGCGCTCGGCCATCATCACGGTCTCGACGGAGTCGGCGACGACCTCGCGCGAGACGAGCGAGAAGTGCATGCCCTCGTGGCCCATCGAGATGCCGTCGGAGACGGAGATGGTGCCGAACTGCAGCGGGTAGCCGCCGCCGGCGTGCACACCCTCCTTGGCACCCTGGGCGAGGCGGTCCAGGCTCAGGTTGCAGGGCGTGATCTCGTTCCAGCTGGACGCGATGCCGATCTGGGGCTTGTCCCAGTCTTCGTCGCCCATTCCGACCGCGCGCAGCATGCCGCGCGACGTGGTGGCCTCGATGCCATCCGTGACGACGCGACTGCGGGGCTTGATGTCGGGGGTTTCGGACGGATTTGCGAGGTCGACCATACGCGGAAGTCTATGCCCGGCGCGGAACCCTCCCCGGCCGTGAGTGCACTCCGCACAACACCCGGCTCACACCTCGGTCAGGATGCTCGCGCGTCGGCCAGCGCAATGAGCAGGTCGGCGAGCTCCAACGGATCGGCGACGCGCACGGCGGCCGCCGTCTCCCCGTCGCCCACACGCACGCCGAGGTCACCTGGACGCAGGCTCCGCAGAGCGTCCTCGTCGGTCACGTCGTCGCCCGCGAAGAGCACGGCCGTGGCGCCCGTCTCGTCCCGCAGGCGCGCGATCGCGCTGTCCTTGCCCTCATGCCGCCACGCGTACTCGATCAGGTCCTTCGCGAGGCGCCGGCGCCATCCCGGTGCCCGCTCGGCCACCAGCGCGTCGACGCGCTCGTTCGCGAGCGAGGTGCCCGCGTCATCGGCGAGGCGCGTGTGCACGGCGAAGCCATAGGCCTTGTGCTCGATCCATGCGCCCTCGATGCCGTCGACGGCGGCCTCCGCCGCGGCGACGAGCTCGGCCGCGAGCGTGCCGTCCGCGGGATCCGGCTCGTCCTCCGCGACCGGCGGAACGCCCTCGGGGCGCCAGTGCTCCGCGCCGTGGGATCCCGACAGCCAGATGCGCGAGTCGTCCGTGTGCTCGCCGATGACGCGCAGATCCGCCAATTGCCTGCCGGACACGAACGCGACCGTCGTCCGCGGCAGCTCCGACAGACGCTGCACGGCCGCGGCCGACTCCGGCAGAGCGCGCACCTCGAGCGGGCGATCGCTGAGGTGCGAGAGCGTGCCGTCGAAGTCCAGGGCGACGAGGAGGGTGTCCGTCGCCGCGATGTCGCGGACGGCGTCCGCCCATCCGGTCACTTCGCGGTGTCCCTTCGGGCGCGACGGATCTTGTCGATGTCGCTGAGGAAGTCGTGCGACCAGTCCTCGACGTCGTGGTCGAGCACACGCCGGCGCAGCGCGCGCATCCGTCGCGACTGCTCCCCCGGCGACATCTCGACGGCCCGCATGATCAGATCCTTCAGCCCGCCGATGTCGTGCGGGTTCACCAGCAGAGCGCTCGTGAGTTCGTCGGCGGCACCGGCGAACTCGCTCAGCACCAGCACGCCGGTGTTGTCGGTGCGCGAAGCCACGTACTCCTTCGCGACCAGGTTCATGCCGTCGCGGAGCGCGGTGACCAGCATCACGTCGGCGGCGAGGAAGAGGGCGACCATCTCCTCGCGCGGGAAGCCCTGGTGCAGGTACCGGATGGCGGTGTGGTGCATCGTGTCGTAGTCGCCGTTGATGCGGCCCACGGTCAGCTCGATCTCGTCACGCAGCTCGGCGTACGCGTCGACGCGCTGACGCGACGGGCTGGCGACCTGCACGAGCGTCGCGTCGCCGACCTGGAGCCGGCCGTCCTGGAGGAGCTCTCCGAAGGCCTTCAGGCGGTGACGGATGCCCTTGGTGTAGTCGAGCCGGTCGACGCCGAGCAGGATGGTCTTCGGATCGCCCAGCTGCTCGCGGATCTCCTTGGCCCGGGCGATGACGGCCGGATCGTTCGCGAGGTCGATATACGACTGCGCGTCGATCGAGATCGGGTACGACTTCGCGATCGCGACGCGCGAGACGCTCTCGCCGTCCTGGGGCGAGGCGACCACGATCTCGTTCGAGCGGGTCGTGTGGTGCAGCACGCGCCGCACCGAGCGCTGGAAGTTGCCGGCGTCCGCCTGCCGCTGGAAGCCGATCACGTCGGCGCCCAGCAGGCCCTCGAGCACCTGGCGGCGCCAGGGCAGCTGCGAGTAGAGGCCGTATGCCGGGAACGGGATGTGGTGGAAGTAGCCGATCGTGACGTCGGGGCGCAGCTCGCGCAGCATCTTCGGCACGAGCTGCAGCTGGTAGTCCTGCACCCACACGACGCCGCCCTGCTCAACTGCTCCCGCGGCAGCTTCGGCGAAGCGCTGGTTGACCTTGACGTAGGACTCCCACCACGAGCGGCGGTAGACGGGCGTCGCGATGACATCGTGGTAGAGCGGCCAGATGGTGCCGTTCGAGAAGCCCTCGTAGTAGCTCTCGATCTCGCCGGCGCTGAGCGGCACGGGCACGAGCTTCGAGCCCTCGAACTCGAACGGCTCGAGGTCGAGATCGGGCTGTCCTCCCCAGCCGACCCAGGCCCGGTCGGGCTTGCGCATCACGGGCTCGAGGGCGGTCACGAGGCCGCCGGGCGAACGACGCCAGCTCTCGGATCCGTCCGGGCCGATGACGCGGTCGACGGGAAGGCGGTTGGCGACGACGACGAGGTCGGCGCGGTCATCTTCGGTGGTCATGGGGCTCCTCCCTGGGGGCTCTCCCTCACGCTAACAGCGGGGCCCGCCGGGCAGGAGATCGCCACCGAGGGCTTGACTTGGCCCGCTACCGTGGGTCACATGGCTCTGCGCAAGTACCTCACCGGCACGGGACTCATCGGCACGCTGTCGACCGGATACTCCATGCTGCGGAGCGCGAATGACCAGCGCTTCACGTGGCGATCCGGCCTGGCCTGGCTCAGCTGGGGAATCACCTTCGCTCTGACGATCGGCACGATCCTGGACATCCACAAGGCCAGTGTCGGCCGTGAGGTGCCGCAGGACTCGCCCATCAAGGGCAAGGAGAAGAAGTACTTCTCCGCGATCGAGGCCGAGAAGCGCGCGCAGCGCCTCGCCGCCCGCCGCTGATCCCGGCGCGCCCTCGACGCCTCACCCTCCCGGGGTGAGGCCGCGGGTGAAAAGCGCCTCCGAATGTCCACAGATCCGCGGTTCCTCCCCCACCTACCGGATGTTCCGGCATATCGTTTCCTCACGCAGATCGGACTCGGACAGGGGACCCCCCGCCCCGCTTTCATGTCGCCGACGCGCGTGCTCGACTCAGCCGTGGTTCCTACCCCCGCAGGATGAACGCTCACCCTCGGCCGTCGAGGTCCCCCGTTGGTATCTGGATCCGGGACGGTGTTCGCCGTACCCGGGGAGGAGCAAGACGATGATCGAGACCCTCGAGATCTCCGCCACGCGTCTCAGCGACGTCGTCGCTGAGCGCATCGCGGACGCCATCATGGATGGCACCATCCCCGCCGGGTCGCGCGTGCGCGACCACGAGCTCGCCCAACAGCTCGGAGTCTCGCGCATGCCCGTGCGCGAGGCCCTGCAGCGCCTGCAGCGCGTCGGTCTCATCGAGACCGCCGCGAGCAGGTACACCCGCGTCACGGAGGTCACTCCGGAGCTCGCGGATTCCACCCGTCGTTTCTCTGGCCACTACATGGTGTCGCTGGTGCGCATGGCGATCGCGCGCATCGAGCCGAACGAGCGCACGAAGGCGGCGCGCTCGATCGACGACCTCGCGTACCGGCTCGAGGAGACGGGCGACCTCGTCGCCGCCCGTCGCGACATCCTCATCCTGCTGATCGCCCTGGCCAGCAATTCGTTCATCTCGGCGATGTCCTCGGACATCGGCATCGCGATCCAGCGCAACCTCATCGGCACTCGCCTGCCGCTCGACACGGCTCCCGAGCTCGCGGCCAGCTTCCGCGAGCTGCGGGATGCCTTCCTCGACGGCGACGCCGATCGCGCCGAGCGGATCGCCCGCGCCCAGTACGGCATCGACGACGAGTGATCGTCGTCTGAGCCAGGAAGGGGCGGTCGGCGCACACGCGCCGGCCGCCCCTTCCTCGGTTCTCCTGCGCCGCCGCGCGGGAACGACGAAGGCCCCGATCTCGCGACCGGGGCCTTCTCTGGTGCACCCCCAGGGACTTGAACCCTGAACCCACTGATTAAGAGTCAGTTGCTCTGCCGATTGAGCTAGAGGTGCATGCTGTCTGGAGGCGCTTTGCGCTCTCCGGCAACGAGGAAATACATTACCAGGAGTTCACGGGCCCGGCTAATCCGGTCGAGACTCCGGGCGTGTCTCCTCCGATCCCCGTCCCCACGGCGTCTTTCGCCCGGCATATGCTGTCCGACACGATGCCACTCGACGGCTACGTCTGGTCGCTGCCCGAGTGACCACGGGCGCTGCCCCCAACCTGTGCGATGTCGGAGAAGGTCGCGCGCTGTCGGGCGTGTCAGGGGCCGCCGGTATCCTCGAGGGGTGACCTTCCCGGACGCCTCCCCCGTTACGCCCGGTGCCCTCGACGACGACCTGCAGCTCGCGCTGCGACTCGCCGACGCCGCCGACGCTCAGACACTCCCGCGCTTCGACGCGGGTGACCTCGACGTGTCGCGCAAGGCCGACCGGTCGCACGTCACCGACGCCGATCTCGCCGCCGAGCGCGCGGTTCGCGCGCTGCTCTCCGAGCACCGTCCGGGCGACGGCGTGTTCGGCGAAGAGTATGGCGAGGGCGAGCGGTCCTCGCGCCGCTGGATCATCGACCCCATCGACGGCACGGCGAACTTCCTGCGCGGGGTCCCCGCCTGGGGCACGATGATCGGCCTGCAGATCGACGGGGTCGTCCGTCTCGGCGTGGTCAGCATGCCCGTCTGGGGCCGCCGCTGGTGGGGCGCGGAGGGGCTCGGCGCGTTCACGCGCACGGCGGAGGGCGAGACGCGCCCGATCCGGGTCTCGGAGGTGGCGACACTCGACGACGCGAGCGTGAGCTTCCAGAGCATCGCGCAGTGGGACGGCGCCGGTCACCTCGACGCGCTCATCGCTCTCACGCGCACCGTCTGGCGCGACCGCGCATACGGAGACATCTGGTCGTACATGCTGCTCGCCGAGGGACGCCTCGAGATGGTGGGCGAGTTCGACGTGAAGGAGTACGACCTCGCGGCCGCCGCCGCGATCGTCGCCGCCGCGGGGGGCCGTTTCTCGTCGTTCGACGGCGAGCCGACGATCGCGTCCGGCTCTGCCATCGCCACGAACGGCGTGCTGCACGACGCGATCCTCGCGGTTCTGCGCGGTGCGTCGTCCTCGGTGACCCCATGACGGAGTTCCGTCGCCCGGCGGCGCTCCTGCTCGCCGGCGCGGCGATGCTGTCGCTTGCGGCCTGCACGCCGAAGGGTGAGACGCCCGATCCCGACACCACGACGCCGGCGAACGAGGGCGCCGCAGCGCCCGACGCGCACCCTACGTGCACAACGATCATCCCGGAGACGCTCGTCGCCGACTTCAAGGAGTACGGCCTCAGCGCGATCGAGGAGCCGTTCGCCTTCGGCGACCCTGCGACCACGAAAGTTGAGGGCGGCATCACCTGCAAGTGGGGAAACCCCGAGGTGCCGACCGACCACGGCGTGCAGATCTACGGCTGGGCGCCGATGGACGAGTCCGGGCGCGAGAAGTGGACGGCGTTCCTCACGGAACAGGGCTGGACGCACTCGGAGGGCGACGGGCTCGAGTACTTCGGCGACCCGTTCGCCGAAGGGGGCATGACCTACGCGTTCGGCGACGGCTTCGTGATCGTCGCCGATACCGAGGACGCCCTGCCCCTCGTGTCGTTCCCCGCTTCCTGAGGAGAGGATCCGGATCTTGACGACCCGGATCCTCTGCGACCCGTGTCAGGGAGCGACAGGGAAGTGCGACGAGATCGCGACCCGGTTCCAGGCGTTGATCTCGATCGCGAGCCAGGTGATGGCCGAGACCTGCGCATCGGTGAGGTGCTCGCCGGGCTGCACACCGCGGTGGGGAATGCGGCCGTGATCACTCATCAGGGTGACGTCCTCGGCCAGCTGCAGCGCGGCCCGCTCGGCATCGGTGAAGTACTGGGACTCCCACCAGGCTGCGACGACCGCGAGTCGGTCTGCGGTCTCCCCCGCCTTGACGGCGTCGCGCGCGTGCATACGCAGGCAGAACGCACAGCCGTTCAGCTGCGACGCGCGGATCTTCACGAGCTCGATGAGCTTCTTGTCGAGGCCGGCCGCCTCGGCGGCGCTCTCGATGACGCCGCTGAGTGCCATCGTGGCCTGGTAGGCCTCGGGGTGCAGCTTGGCGATGTTGACGTGCGACATGGTCTTCCTCTCGCCGCGCCGGATGCGCGGCCTCACGAGGATTGACCGCGGGTTCGCCGATGATGTGACAGACGCGTCACATTCCCCGGATCCGTCCTGTCAGCACTGCAGGGAGCATCCGCACAGACGAGGGAGCAACAGCATGAAGATCGCCGTCGCCGGAGGAACAGGCACCGTCGGAGCACACGTGGTCGCCGCCGCGCGCGCATCGGGGCATCACACCGTGGTGCTCAGCCGGTCCGCCGGCATCGACCTCACCACGGGTCGAGGCCTCGCCGATGCCCTCTCCGGCGTCGACGCCGTGATCGACGTGGCCTCCACGTCCACGCTGTCGGGGCGTAAGAGCGTCGCGTTCTTCGAGACCGTGACCCGGCAGCTGCTCGAGGCCGAGCGCGCGGCCGGCGTCACACGGCACGTCGCGCTGTCGATCGTCGGCGCCGCGCAGATCGCCGATGGCTACTACGCCGGGAAGGCCGCACAGGAGCGGCTCGTGCAAGCATCCGGCACCGGTTGGACGATCCTGCGTGCGACACAGTTCCACGAGTTCGCCGCGCAGACCGCGGCCCAGGGCCGCATGCTGGGCCTGCACGTCGTGCCGGCGATGACCTCGCAGCCGGTCGCGGCGCGAGAGGTGGCTGCCGCCCTCGTCACCCTCGCCGAAGGCGAGCCCCAGGGAATCGCGCCCGACCTGGCGGGACCGCGCGTGGAGAGCATGCCCGAGCTCGTGCGCCGCTGGCTGCGCCACATGGGATCGAAGGGCCCGGTGCTCACCGTGCCCCTGCCGGGACGATTCGGTCGCGGGATCCGCAGCGATACGATCCTGCCCGGAGCGGGCGCGACGATCGGCAGGCAGACCTTCGACGAATGGCTCGCCGAGCAGGACTGAACGGCACCGCCACGTAGGATCGAAGACGTGCTCATCGGCGTCATCCGTCCCACCGAAACCCGCGACCTCGAAGCCGCCGGGGCCTCGCTCGAGGCGATCGCGAGCGCCTTCCAGGCCCAGGTGCCCGAGGGCTGGCAGCTGACCCATCAGAGCGTCACCATGCCCAAGGGCTCCTCCGCGCTGACGGCAACGGGGCGTATGGCGCGCTGGGGAGAGCTGCAGGAGGTGCAGGCGCCCGACCTCGACGCACTGCACGCCGCCGTGCCCGACGGCTGGGCGCTGATGTCGGTGCGCCGGGCCTGAGGCCCCACGGGGCGCGGCACCGTCTCAGTGCGCCCAGGGCATCCGCTCGGAACGCACCGGCTCGCCCGTGGCCACCGCCTCGCGGATGAGCAGTCCGAGGTAGTGATCCTGGGCCGCGTCGGCCAGTGAGTAGATCGGCGCGCCGCCGTGCACGTGGTCGCGCATGCCGAGCAGCGCGCGGGCGATGCCGATCTCGTCTTCCGCGAGGCGCGCGGGCGCGAGCTCGTTGCGCTCGAGCCAGCGGCCGTCCAGCTGGTAGCCGCGGAAGTGCATCCCCTCGTGGTTGTGCGGACCGCCCGCGTCGAGACGCGTGATCTCCGACCGCACCGGGGCGCCGTCGGCCTGGCGCCGCACGGTCGTGTCGCGCAGCTCCCCGTGCGATCCGCGAAGCTGCACACGCGGCGTGCGGACCCACGAGCGGTACTGCTGGTCGTCGAAGTCATACACGCCCAGGCGCTCACCCCACTCGAGCCAGGCGAGCGTACGCGAGGAGGTCGCGACGCGTTCCCGCTGCGGATCACCGGCGCGATCGGGCCCCCACACCACCGGTGCGAGGTGGCGCAGCGCGCGTATCGTCACCGGCTCGAAGCCGACGCCCAGCGCCCGGCGCAGCACGCTGATCCCGTGATACTCGTGTGCGATGGCGATGTCCGCCTGCTTCACGTCCCCGAGCAGACCCGATGCCCCCACAGCAAGCTGCGCGGATACCAGGGGCTCCAGGTGATACTGCTCCGCCACCTGGATGACCGCCCCTCGGCCGACGAGCTCGTGCAGCCCCACAAGCCCCGGCACGTCCGGCGCCGGCGGCGTCTCGACCAGCACGGGCTTTCCCGCGGCCACCAGCTGGGCGACGACGTCGGGCGCCTTGTCTCCCTGCACCGCGACGAAGACGAAGTCGGCGTCGCACTCCGCGGCGAGCGCGTCGACATCGCTCCACACGCGCACCCCGTACTCGGCTTCGAGGCCGGGCACGCGCTCGGGCCGCCGGGTCGCGAGGCCCGTGAGACGCAGCGCACCGGGGGTGAGACGCGAGACGACGCGGGCGATGAGCCCCGCGCGATAGCCGTCCCCGACGATGGCGAATGTCCCGGGCGTCTTCGACTCCATGCGGCCAGCGTAGGCCCACGCCGGGCGACGAGGGGCGGCGGGGCTGGCACGCCCCCACCGATCCCGTCAAGCAGGAGGCATCGGGATCGCCCCGCGGGTTTGATGGAGTCATGAGCAGCACTGCGGGCCGCGAGGCACCCGACGCCAAGCCGTCGCTGAGCGAGATCCACCGCTTGTCCTGGTGGTTCGTGGCGAAGAAGACGGTGCGCGAGTTCATCGCCGACCAATGCCGTGATCTCGCCGCGGGCCTCACTTTCTATTCCGTGCTGTCGCTGCTGCCGGCGATCGTCGCGGTGCTCTCGCTGCTGGGCGTGATCGGCCAGGACAAGGAGGCGGTGACGGCGGTGCTGCAGGTGCTGCAGGAGGCGAACCCCGACGCGGCGCAGTGGCTCCGTGGCCCGCTCGAGGAGCTGTCGCGGTCGTCCGGCGTGCGCTTCGCGCTCGGCGGTGGCATCGTGATCCTGATCTGGACCGCGTCGCTGTACGTGAGCGCGTTCGCCCGGGCCCTGAACCGCATCTGGGAGACGCCCGAGGGGCGGCCGTTCTGGAAGCTGAAGGGATCGCAGCTTCTCGTCACGGTGCTGGCGATCGCGCTGGTGTCGGTGGGCGCCGTGCTGCTGCTGATCGGCGGAGACTTCGCGGTGGCGACCGGATCGGCCCTCGGCATCGGCGAGACCGGATTGCTGGTGTGGCGGATCGTGCGGTGGCCTGCGCTGGTGATCGTGGTGACGCTGTTCGTGGCGCTGCTCTACTACTTCACCCCGAACTCGAAGCAGCCGCGGTTCCGTTGGGTGAGCGTGGGCGCGCTGATCGCGATCGTGGCGCTGGCCCTGGCCAGCGCGGGCTTCGCGCTGTACGTGAGCAGCTTCTCTCAATACGAGCGCGCGTACGGCTCGCTCGCGGGCATCGTCATCCTGCTGCTGTGGATGTGGATCGCCAACGGCGCGCTCCTCTTCGGCGCGCAGTTCGACGCAGAGCTCGAGCGAGCCCGCGAGCTGCAGGCGGGCATCCCCGCCGAGCACGGCATCCAGCTCCCCCCGCGCGACACCACGGTCATCGAGAAGCGCGCCGCCCAGGAGGCGAAGGATCAGGCCGACGCTCGGCGCATCCGGCACCGCCCGTGACGCGCGGAGTGAGGGTCACACAGGCAGCCGGAAGAGCCGGCGCATCGCCGTCTCCGCCGCGGCCGCGTCGGAGGATCGGATGCTCGCGGAGAGCTCGTCCACAGCCTCCTTGTGGATCGTCTGATCGACGGGAACGTCATAGCGACGCACGTTGCACCAGATGGCCGGGAGGCTCCGGTCCAGCATGCGCCCGAGGAAGTGCGTCGCCCCCGTATCGATCAATCTCCGAAGCACGTCGCGCACGACATCGGACAGCGTCGCCGGATCCTCGACGAGACCGAGATCCGCCACTTCGCGGATGAGCACGGCGCGCTCCCGATCGCTGAACTCCGGGAGCTTGGTGCGAAGCAGGACGCCGCCCGCGTACCCGGCGAAAGCGATCGTCTCCTCGGCGAGTTCTTTCGTCACGGTCACCACTCGGGTGAACCGGCTCGGCGAGGATTCGATCAAGCCGATCTGCTCGAGACGCTGCAGCGCCTGCCGCACCGGCATCCGAGAGACGTGCAGAGACGCCGCCAGCTCGGCATCGCGAAGCTTCGCGCCCTGCTCCAGGGCGCCGTCGCCGATTGCCGAGATGAGTCGCTCCAGCACAAGGTCCGAGAGCGCCGGCTTCTGGACGACGATGGGTTCGATCTTGGGCTGGACGTCATCGATCACGGAATCGAGCGTAAACCCGATCCGGACGCCGGCCGGACGCCGAAAGGCCCCGTCTTCCCTGCGTGAGCAGGGAAGACGGGGCCTTCGACAGAGTGGGTGTGTCCGTGGAGCTGGGGGGAATCGAACCCCCGTCCAGCACTGAGTCTCTGGGGCTTCTCCGGGCGCAGTCTGTGAAAGCGTTCTGCTCGGCTCCGACCTTTGTCACAGACACCTAAGTCGACGAGCCCAGTCGAGAAAGAGTCCCGCGAGACGTCTCGACACCGTCTCGCAGCGAGATCCCTAGATGACGCCAGGGTCCGTGTCGGGATCAGCCACGGTCTGACGGACTATCAGGCTCGCTTAGGCAGCGAGGGTGAAGTCAGTGCGCTTGGAGTTGGCACTTATTGGTTTGCAGGGAGCGTTAACGAGATAACCCCGCATCCTCGGCCCGCTTCTCGCAGATTCGCAAGCACTGTCGAAACCGATCAGCCCCGTGAATCCCTCGAATGAAGGGGACACATCCACACTGTTGATTTTCCAGGCCCTTCCGTCTCCGGAGGGGCCGCTCTCGGTGGAGAACACCGAGCATCACAGTCTACAACGGATCGGCGGGCCGGTCCATTCCGGCTGGCGCGTCGACACGGTGAGCGCGGACTGCACAGGCCTGCGAGCGTCCCCGGTGACACCGGCGGGCAGCTCCGAGACGGCGTCGACCCTCGCGCGAGTAGCCATGCACCCGCCCTCAGGTCAAGAGGGAGGCGCGTTCTCTTCAGCGCGCGTTACATGGTGAGTCCAGACCAAGCGGTAACGGAGAGGATGACCATGTCGCAGAACTATGGTGCGGTTCCGCCGTCGAACACGACGGGCTACGGATCGAATGACGCCGGGTACGGAACGTCGGGCAGCGTCGAGGGCGGGAACGGGACCGCCGAGACCGCGAAGCAGGAGGCCGTCGGGGTCAAGGACACGGCGCAGGCCGAGGCGGGGCACGTCGTCGAGACCGCCAAGCAGGAGGTGTCGTCCGTCGCACACGAGACGAAGGCGCAGGCCCGGCAGGTCTACGCCGAGACCCGCCGCGAGCTGTCGGAGCAGGCGGCCACGCAGCAGCAGCGAGTGGCCGACGGACTGCGGTCGATCGGCGACGAACTGCAGCAGATGGCGCGCGGCTCCGAGAACCCGGGCATGGCGACCGAGTTCGTCGAGATGGCGTCGACGCGGTTGTCGGATGCCTCATCCTGGCTCTCGCAGCGCGACCCCGGCTCGCTCGTGCATGAGGTGAAGACCTTCGCACGGCGCAAGCCCGGGCTCTTCATCGCAGGCGCGCTCGTCGCCGGCATCGCGGCCGGACGTCTCACCCGCGCGCTGGCCGAGGGAGCGAAGGAAGAGCACGCTGCCTCGGGCACGGGCGGCGCGGCCGGCCAGGCCTCGGCGGGGAGCACGGTCACCGGCGTCCCCACGGGCGGTGCATCGGCAAGCGGAGTACCGGCGTACGCGCCCCCGACACCGGCTCCGGCCGGAGTGGGCACGGAGACGCCGATGTACGACCGCACGCGGGTCGTCGATCCCCTCGGCGAGCCGGGTGTGGCGACCGGCCAGGGCTCCACCGGGGAGGCGCGCGATGGACTCTGACCCGACGCCCTCCGAGCAGAAGGCGGCCTCGACCTCGCTCGGCGATCTGCTGGGTGAGGTGACGCAGGACCTGTCGGTGCTGATCCGGCAGGAGATCGCGCTGGCCAAGGCCGAGCTCAAGGAGTCCGCCACCAAGGCGGGCACCGGTGCCGGCATGATCGGCGGCGCCGGATATGCCGCACTCATGGCGGTGTTCTTCCTGTCCGTCGCGCTCTGGTGGGCGCTCGGACAGCTGGTCGGCCTGGGCTGGTCGGCCGTGATCGTCGCACTCATCTGGGCGGCGGTCGCCGCGGTGCTGTTCTTCACGGGCCGCAATCAGATCAAGGAAGTGAAGGGCGCTCCCCGCACGGTGGAGACGCTGGGGAAGATCCCGGACGCCCTCAAGAGGAATGAGGAGAACCGATGACCGATTCGCCCGAGGCGATCCGCGCCGACATCGAGCGCACCCGCCGTGAACTCAGCTATGACGCCGACGCCCTCGTCGACAAGGTGACGCCGTCGAAGATCGCCCACCGCCAGACCGACAAGCTCAAGGGGGCGCTGTCTTCGGTGCGCGACCGCATCATGGGCGCCGCCGACGATGCGGGATCCTCGCTCCACGACGCGGGTCACTCCGTCGTGGACGGTGCCTCGCACGCCACCCACCGCGTGGCCGCGAAGGCCGAGGGCAATCCGCTCGCGGTGGGCATGATGGCCTTCGCGGCCGGAATGCTCATCTCCTCCCTGGTCCCCGCCTCGGAGAAGGAGAAGCACCTCGCCGAGGGCGTCAAGGAGCAGGCGCAGCCGCTCATCGACGAGGCCAAGCACGTGGCGCAGCAGGTCGGGGAGGACCTGAAGGAGCCCGTCCAGCAGGCCGCGACCGCGGTGAAGGACAGCGCGCAGGAGGCCGCGTCCCACGTGCGCGACGACGCACAGGATGCCGCGGGCACCGTGCGCGACCGTGCCGAGCAGGCACGGGACACGCTCGGCAACGGCTGATCCCCCGAGCAACCCGAGAGGGACGACGGCCCTGCGCCGTCGTCCCTCTTCTGCGTCCAGCGGAGGCCCGCGAGGCCTCACGCCTCGCGGGCACTACTGTGTCTGCATGGCACTCCCGAGCCAGGGCGCGATGACGCGCCCGCAACACGATGTCCCCCGCCGCGCGGGCGCTCCCGAGCGCCTGTCGCGGATGATCCGGATCCCGACCGTCAGCGCCGAGCACGCCATCCGGGGGCAGGAGCCCTTCGACCAGTTCGTCGCACTGCTGCGGGAGCTGTATCCGGGCACGCATCGCGTGCTCGAACTCGAGCGCATCACCGATCTGGGTCTGCTCTACCGCTGGCCCGGCGCCTCCGATCGCGACCCCGTGGTGCTGATGGCGCACTACGACGTGGTGCCGGCGTCGGAGGCCGACGGCTGGACCCACCGCCCGTTCGACGGCGTGATCGACGGCGGGTTCGTGCACGGGCGCGGCGCGCTCGATGACAAGGGTCCTCTGCTCGTGATCCTCGAGGCGGTCGAGGACCTGATCTCGTCCGGGTTCTCACCCTCGCGTGACGTCTACCTCTCCTTCGGCGGCAACGAGGAGACGTATGGTCACGCCGCCGCAGCCATCGCCCGCACCCTCAAGGAGCGGGGCATCACGCCCTGGCTGGTGCTCGACGAAGGCGGGGCGGTGGTCGATGCTCCCCTGCCGTTCGTCGCGGGACGCGCGGCGATGATCGGGGTCGGAGAGAAGGGTGTCGCGACGTTCCGGATCGAGGCGCTCGGCGAGGGCGGGCACGCGTCGGCACCGAGCGGTCTGACCGCGGTCGGGCGCATCGCCCGCGCCGTGCACCGCCTGGACGCCGGCACATTCCGCGCCCGCACCACGCCCACGATCTCGCGTATGCTCGCGCTCTTCGCCACCCGCGCGTCGGGGGCAGGCAGGCTGATCCTGCGTCTGCTCGCCGCGGCGCCACCCGTGGCGGCCGCCGTGTTCGCCCGCCTCGGCTCCGAGCCCGCCGCGCTCGTGCGCACCACCATCGCCGCCACGATGGCCGAGGGCGGATCCGCCGCCAATGTGCTCCCCGCACGCGCCTCGGCCACCCTGAACGTGCGGATCCTGCCTGGCGAGACCGTCGCCGGCAGCCTCGAGCGCATCCGCCGGCGCATCCGGGATCCGAAGATCGAGATCGAGGTGCTGGAGGGCAGCGACCCCTCACCCGAGTCCGATCCGGACGGCCCCGCCTTCGCCGCCGTCGCGTCCGCGGTGCGGCACGCGTTCCCCGATGCCCTTCCCGCTCCCTACCTGATGATGCAGGCGAGCGACTCGCGCCACTTCCATCGACACTGCCCGGATGTGCTCCGCTTCGCCCCTCTCGAGATGTCGACCGCACAGCGTGCGTCGGTGCACGGCGTCGACGAGCGGGTCGAGATCGCCTCGCTCGAGCGCGGCCGCGACTTCCACATCGCGCTGCTCACGAGCCTCCCCGCAGAAGCAGGAGCCCGCCCATGACCTCGGTCGCATCCGCGAAGCCGCGGCTCGGCGCGCTCGCCGGCATCGTCGGGTTCCTCGCCTTCGTCGAGTTCACCAGCGGCGTGCTGCAGGGGTGGTACACCCCGATGCTCACGGACATCGCCCGGCACCTGGGCATCCATGATGCCGATGTGAACTGGCTCGAGGGCTCGCAGCTGATGCTCTCGGCGCTCGTGGTGCCGATCTTCGCGAAGCTCGGCGACATGATCGGACACAAGCGCATGCTGCTCGTCTCCACCGCGCTGACCGCGGCGGCGTCGTTCGCGCTTCCCTTCACCGATTCGTTCGCCGTGTTCCTGGTCGCGTGGGCGCTGCAGGGGTTCTACGTCGTGTGGCTGCCCCTCGAGATCGCCCTGATCTGGTCGCGCGCCCGCCAGAGCGGATCCGGATCGCTCCTCACCGCCCGCGCCGCCGGCCTGCTCGTCGCCGCCCTGGAGGGCGGCGCCATCGCGGGGGCCCTCGTCGGCGGTGCGCTCGTGGACGCCCTGCCGCTGTGGATCGTGCTGCTCATCCCCGCTCTCTTCGTCACCGGATGCTTAGTCGTCATCCTGATCGGAGTGAAGGAGTCTCCGATGCTCAGCGGTGGACGCTTCGACACCACCGGTGTGGTGCTGCTGACACTCGCCCTCGCCGCGTTCACGGGAGGCCTCAGCCTGCTGCGTCTCGATGGCGGGCTCCTCGCCTGGGCGCTGGTACTCGGCGGGGCGCTGCTGATCTGGCCGTTCGCCGTCTGGGAGCTGCGTTCGACGGATCCGCTCATCGACGTGCGGATGTTCTCCGACCCCGCGCTGTGGCCCGTGTTCCTCACGGCCGGGCTGTTCGGTGTCAGCGTTCTCGGCGCGCAGGCTCCGCTGTCGACGTTCGCGCGCACCGATCCTGCGGTCTACGGCTACGGCCTGGGCACCGCCGGTTTCGCGACCTCGCTCATCATCGGGCTGTATCTGATCGCCATGATCGGCGGCGCGCTCCTTTACCCCGTGGTCGCGAGGCGTCTCACGCCCCGGATGGCGCTCATCGGCGCGTCCGTGCTCGTGGGCATCGGGTACCTGCTGTTCCTGCCCTTCCACAGCGCATACGGGCAGGTCGTCGCCAACATGGTCGTGGCGGGAATCGGGTCGGGTGCGCTGGTTGCGGCCCTGCCCGCGGCAGCCGCGTCGGCGGCGCCGTCGCGGGCCACCGGTCAGGCCACGGGTCTCACCAACGGCGTCAAGACGATCGGCGGGGCGATCGCATCGTGTGTGTTCGGCATCGCCCTGCTGCACGGCACCGGGGGCGTCGCCGAGTCGACGGCCGGCTCGTTCGCCGGCTACGTCACGGTGTGGCTCGTCTGCGGGCTCACCGCGCTGGTCGCGGCGGCCGCGCTGCTCCTCGTGCCGCGGGACGCCTTCACCGACCGCCGCGCCTGAGGCGACTCAGGCGTCGAGGACGCGATGCGCCCCCGGCTCCTCCTCCGCAGACCTCGCGGCCCAGTCGTCCCACTTCGCCATGAGCTGGTCGATGGCGGCGTGGAACCGCGCCGTCGCCGCGCCCGGGGTGGTGTCGCCGAAGTAGTGGCGCACCCAGTGCTGGAGACGGGCCGTGGCCTCGGGATCGGCGCGCACGCGCTCCACCTCGGTCACGATGTCGGAGGCCGCGTCCACGGTGAGCCACTCGCAGGCGCCGAGGTAGCCGCCCTCGTCGATCTGAGCGCGCTCGTCGACGGGGCGGGTGATCAGGATCGGCTTGCCCGCCGCGAGGCGGTCGTAGACCATGGCCGAGATGTCGACGATCGCCACGTCCGCGATCGAGAGCTGCCAGCCGAGCTCCGGACCGTTGTCATACACATGATGAGCGGACGGATCCGCGGCGTTCGCCGCTGCGATCGCCGCGATGATGCGCTGATTCGCGGCGCCGAACTCCGGGTCCACCACACCGGAGCGCGGGTGCGGACGGTAGATGACCCGATGGCGGCCGGTGGCCAGCAGCCCCTCGACGATCTTCTCACCGTGCGATGCCACCGAGCCGTAGAACGCCGCCGGCCGATCGCCCTCCCAGGTCGGCGCGTACAGCACGACGGTGCGCTCATCGGGCGCGAACGGCAGTTCGCCCGAGTAGTGGTCGGCCTGCGGCCTGCCGATCTCGATCGTCCTGCGGTCGAGGTCGAAGTCCCACAGCGTGCGGCTGAGGCGGTCACGCGCCGCCTGGCCCGCGATGAAGGCGTAGTCGTACGCCTTGTACTGGTTGGTGGTCATGTACATCTTGTCGGACTCGCCGTGATTGATGAACACGTGCCAGCGCTCGCCGTAGCGGAACATCTGGAAGTTGCGCGTGTTCTGATTCACGTAGAGGACGATCCGGATGTCCTGCTGACGCAGGAACTTCTCGATGTCGCCGACGGTCGGCAGGAACGCCACGGGCAGTGCGCCATCGCGCAGAAGCGATGCGGCCCCGGTCGCCGCGCGCGACAGCACGACCACCGGATGCGTCGCCGACAGCTCGGCGAGAGGGCGGTACCACTGACGGATCTGGTACATGTTCACGTCGCCGTCGGCGAAGTACACGGCGATCCGGAACTCTCCCCGCGGCAGCGGTCCGCGAGCGCGCATCTCGTGCTTCAGCGCGACCTTCGCCTGGCGTGAGGAAACGGCCTTCTGGATCAGTGCGACGGCTTTCCCGAGGTCTCCGGCTGCCTTCTTCATGTCCCTGGCGATACCCACCGTCCCAGGGTAACCAGGGGTCCTGCGGGCTCCCCGTGACATGATCGACGAATGCGTAACGATCCCGCCCCCCAGGCGTCCGGCCCCGTTCCGCGGGCCGCGGCGAGGCGGGACGCCCCGGTCGAGGAAGCCGGATCCGGGGTCTCCTTCGTGATGCCCGTCCTCAACGAGCAGGCCTATCTGCGGCGTGCCGTGGAGACGGTGCTGGAGCAGGATGTCGACGGTCCCGTCGAGGTCGTGCTCGCCCTCGGCCCCTCGAGCGACGGCACAACCGAGCTCGCCCGCCAGCTCGCCACCGAGGACAGCCGGATCGTGCTCGTCGACAATCCCGCCGCCGACATCCCCGTCGGTCTGAATGCGGCGATCCGAGCCAGCTCCCACCCGACGATCGTGCGCGTCGACGCGCACTCCGAGCTGGCTCCGGGGTACACCAAGAGGGCCCTGGCCACCCTCGCCCGCACACGTGCCGGCAACGTCGGCGGCGTGATGTCCGCGGCCGGACGCACGCCCTTCCAGCGCGCCGTGGCCCGCGCCTACAACTCCCCCATCGGCCTGGGAGGCGGCGCCTACCACGGCGGCGCGCCCGAGGGCGAAGCCGAGTCGGCCTACCTCGGGGTGATGCGCCGCTCGGTGCTCGAGGAGGTCGGCCTGTTCGATGAGTCGATCCGCCGCGGCGAGGACTGGGAGCTGAACCTGCGCATCCGCTCAGCGGGCTACCGCGTGTGGTTCGACCCGACGCTGTCGGTGACCTACTGGCCCCGCGAGAGCTGGCCCGCCCTGGCACGGCAGTTCTTCGCCACCGGAACGTGGCGCGCCGAGCTGGTGCGCCGCTACGGCGCGCGCAACTCGATCCGCTTCTTCGCGCCGCCCGCCCTCGTGCTGGGCGCGCTGCTCGCGATCGTGGTGGGCGTCATGCAGCTCACGGGCGCCCTCACCGGCGGATGGGCGCTGCTCGCCTCCCTCGTCTACGTGCCCCTCGCGCTCTACGCCGTGCTGATCATCCTGGTCGCGCTGGGCCGGGGTGGGGGCACGGGACTGCGCGACAAGCTGTGGACCCTTGCGGTGCTGCCCACGATGCACCTCGCGTGGGGCTCGGGGTTCCTCGTCGGCTTCCTGCGCGGGGCGGGCGACACGGTCGACACCTCGCGCCTCGGCGGGCGCAACACTCCCCTGCCCTGACGCTCAGCGCGCGAGCAGACCCTGGTCGAAGATGCGGGCCACGACCCGCTCGGAGGCGCGGCCGTCCTCGCGTGCGTTGAACCGTGCGGTCCACTCCGCGTACCGCGTGGCGTAGTGGGCCGGATCCTCGGCGAGCGCCGCGATCAGCTCGTCCTGCGACGTCACGAGCGGACCAGGGGCGCGCTCGGCGAGGTCGAAGTAGAAGCCGCGCAGCTCGCCACGGTAGTGATCCATGTCGGGCACGAGGAAGTACATCGGCTTGCCGGTGACGCCGAAGTCGAACATCACGGACGAGTAGTCGGTGATGAGGGCATCGGCCGCGAGCAGCAGCGGCGCGGTGTCCGGATAGCCCGTCACGTCGATGACGCGTGCGCCCTCGGCGTCCTGGCCCGGAATCAGGGTGCGCGAGTGCCCGCGCACCAGCACAACCGATCCGGTCTCCTGCGCGAGCTGCTCGGGATCGAGGAAGTCGACGATCTCCTGTCGGTCATCTCTCCACGTCGGGGCGTACAGCAGCACCTTCTCGCCGGGCCGGATCCCCAGCTCGGCACGCACCGTCGTGGCGTCACCCGTGGTGAGCACGTCGTTGCGCGGGTACCCCTCGATCCACACGGGCCTGCCGAGGAAGGCATAGGCCTTGCGGAGGATGCGCGCGGCGTACGGATTCTGAGCCAGCAGCACGTTCCAGCGGCGAGACTCCTTGATCACCGCGCCGATGCGGCGCGGATCGAAGCCGGGACGGTGCAGCGCCAGGCGCTTGAGGGGTGTGCCGTGCCAGGTCTGCAGCACCCGCTGGCCCGGACGCGCGACGTAGCGACGGCGGAGCCAGTCGTTGACGACCAGCAGGCGCGCCGCGCTGCGGGCGCGCCACCACTCCGGGCTGCCCTCGATGACGGGGATCGCGCCCTCGGGCACCTTCACCGAGAGATCGACCACGCTCCAGTACCGGATGACCCCCGGCGCGACGCGCGCGAGCTCGCGGTCGATCGCGAGCGGGTTGCAGCCGGCGACGCGCCCGTAGAAGCTCTCGAGGAACACGGCGTTCTCGAGCGGCGCGACGTGCGACGCATAGCGGTGCTCGAGCGCGGCCTGGGCGTCGGCGGTGTCATAGGCGGGGTCGACCGGCGCGCCCACCTCGAGGCGGTCTCCGCGCAGGGCCGCCCGCAGCCCGGGAAGCACCTTCAGAGCCACCTGGGCGTCGACGTCGACCCCTTCGATCTGCACGCGGTACTCCCCCGACGGCAGGGGAAGCTCCGGACCGCCCCAGCGCGAGGCCACGAGCGGCAGCCGCACCGTCCAGGTCTTGCCGCCGCCGGTGATCCGGGCCCGCGTCTGTGCGCGGCGCCCCGTGAGCGTGGCGGAGAGGGGCTTCGGTCCGGTGCCCCGGATCACCAGGGCCTCATCCTCGAGGCGGGCGCCGGCGAACGCCGGGGAGGTCTCGGGGGTCGTCATCGACTCGCCTTCCGTCGAGGGGACGCGCTCGCGCGCGCAGAGATGACCGCGTAGACGCGCTGAGCGGCGCGGCCGTCACGGAATGCGTGCACGTGATCGCTCACACGGCGAGCGCGCTCTGTTCTGTGCGCCACGACCTCGGGGTCGCCGAGCAGCGCATCGAGCTGCGGCACGAGCTCACCCCAGGTCGAGGCCGCGTCGTCACCCGCGATGTCGCGGTAGGCGCCGTAGAAGCCGCGTCGCCGCGAGTACTCGGCGACGTCGGGTGCCAGGTACAGCACGGGAAGCGGCACGAGAGCGGTGTCGTAGGCGAGCGACGAGTAGTCGGTGACGAGCGCGTCGAGCCCCGACAGGGCGGGCGTGATGTCGCCGAGCACGTCGGCTCCGAGCTCGCGCACCCGCGTCACGTCAGCCGGCGGCGCGTACTCGCCGGCCCCGAGGCGGTGCGAACGCACGAGCAGCACGGCGTCTCGACGCCGAAGCACCTCGTCGATGGCCCGCCAGTCGTCATCGGACGGCACGGCCGGATCCGCATCGCCGTCGCGCCAGGTCGGGGCGTAGAGGATCAGCGCGGAGCTGTCGGACAGATCGGGGATGAGCCGCTGCAGAAGGCCACGAGCGTCGCGCCGTCGCTCCTCCGCGGTGCCGCGGGAGAGCACGTCGACGCGCGGCTCTCCGGTCACGACGATGCGGTCGTCGGGCACACCGAACGCGGTCTCGAGCCGTGCACGCACGAGGTGCGATGCGGCGGGCAGCACGTCGATGCGGCGGTTGGACATCCGGTACAGGATGCCGAGCGCACGGCTGACCAGATCGGTCGCGAACGGAACGGGGCTGCGCAGCGTCTCGGGCGCATCCAGCCCGATGCGCTTGAGCGGGATGCCGTGCCACAGCTGCGCGATGACCACACGACCGCTGAGGGCGTAGGGGTTCACGTCGCCGAGGCCGTACGCGACCACGATCACGCCCGCCCGGGCCGTCGCCCAGAATCCCGCGAGCGACGACTTCGCCTTCGTGGGGATTCCGAGCCGGCGGGCCTCAGCCTGCTCGGCGGGGTCGTCGGTCAGCCACATCGCGTCATGCCCGTGCGCGTGCGCGACACGCCAGACCTCGAGCGGCCCGTCGCCGATGCCCGCGCCGCAGCCGAAGACCCAGCGCTCGCCGCGCGGCACGACAGCGGTGACGAGACGACCGAGCGCGTACAGCGGCAGCCGCGCGATCTTCCGCGCATTGCCCGCGCGGAACGAGAAGGAGGCCACCCCGTCAGCCTAGACGGGGTGGCCTCCTGCGCCCTGCGGGACGCGGTTACTGGGTGAGCTGGCCCAGCGTCACCTCGACATCGCGGCTCCGGCCGTCGCGCACGTAGGTGACCGTGGCGTCGCTCCCACCCGCGACCGCACGCACCTGCGCGGTGAGGTCGACCGCGTTGGAGATCGGCACGCCGTTGAACTTCGTGATGATGTCGCCCTTCTCGAGGCCGGCGGCCTCGGCGGCGCCGCCGTCGGTGACCTCGGCGATCAGCGCGCCCGCGACGGTGGCGTCCTCATCGGCGATCGACGGCTGCACGCTCGCGCCCAGCAGGCCGTGCGTGGCCTCGCCGTTCTCCTTGAGCTCGTCGGTGATGCGCTGCACGATGTTCGACGGGATCGCGAAGCCGACCCCGATGGATCCGGACTCCTCGCTTCCGCCCGACGACGCGATGGCGACGTTGATGCCGATCAGACGTCCCTTGGCGTCGACCAGGGCTCCACCCGAGTTGCCGTGGTTGATGGCCGCGTCGGTCTGGATGACGGCGATCGAGATCGACTGGCTCGGCGTGCCCTGCTGCTGCGGCTGGCCGTTGTCGAAGCGGAAGGGGCCGTTCTGGTCATCCGGATCCGGCTGGGCCTGGTCGCCCGAGTCGGGCGCGGCCGACGACGCGATCTCGATGCTGCGGTTGAGCGCGCTCACGATTCCGGTGGTCACCGTGTTGGAGAGCCCCAGCGGAGCGCCGACGGCGGCGGTCGTGTCGCCCACGTTGAGCTTCGACGAGTCGGCGAACTCGATCGGGGTGAGGCCGGATGCGTCCTGCAGCTTGATGACCGCGAGGTCGTACGTGGGGTCGGTGCCGACGACCTCCGCGCTGAAGATGCGCCCGTCCGACGTCGTGACGCGGATCTGCGGGTCGGCGGTGGAGCCGCCGAGCGTGACCACGTGCGTGTTCGTGACGACGTAGCCGTCCTCGGTGAGGATGGCTCCGGATCCGGATCCCGCCTGGTTGTCGCCGCTCACGTCGATCGTCACGACGCTGGGGAGCACCTGGGTGGCGATCGCGGTGGCCTCGTTGACCGAGCCCGGGTTGTTCACGGTGATGCTCGAGGGCCCGGAAGCGGCGCTGGGCGACCCGGCCGGTCCCGACAGCTGATCCCACAGCGCCGAGCTGCCCACACCCGCGGTGCCGCCGACCAGCGCGGCTGCCACGAGAAGCGCGGCGACCTTGCCCGCGCCCTTCTTGCGCGGCGCCTTCTGCGCGGCATCCTGCCCGTTCCACGTGTGCGGCAGGGGCTGCGTGGCTCCGTACATCGGCGTTGTGGGCTGGTGATCCGCCGGCGCGCCGTGGTGCGCGCCCCGTCCGAATCCCTCGCCCGTGTAGACGTGGTGCGGCTGCTGCGGCGCCTGCCCGTAGGAGGCGTGCGGGCCGGGAGCAGCGAACTGCTGGGCGCCCGGGTGCTGCGGCGCCTGCGCCGCCGACGGCGGCAGCGGCGGGCGCGGCGGAATGGGCAGGTCGGACGGAGCATTGTGCTCCGCCGCGGTCTGCGGGGTCGTGCTGTCGGCGGAGGCGCCCTCAGGCTGGACGCTGTTCTCGTCGGAACGCTCGGTGTTCATCGCTGCTCCTTCTTCCAAAGCCCTTACAGCGTCGCGCCGCATCCTTTGTGCTTCCTATGACGACGGTAAGCCTGAATTGTGACTTCGTGACGCGGCTAGCCTGACGGAATGCAGAACATCCCCGGCGGCTGGCGCCGCACCGCAGCGGGCGCGGGCCTCCTCCGCGCCGACGGATCGGTCGCGAGCACCATCTTCGCAGAGATGAGCGCCCTGGCCATGCGCACCGGAGCCCTCAATCTGGGCCAGGGATTCCCCGATGAGGACGGGCCCGCGGAGGTTCTCGAAGCCGCCCGCGAGGCCATCGCCACCGGGGCGAACCAGTACCCGCCCGGCCTCGGGATCCTCGATCTGCGGGAGGCGATCTGCGAGCATCAGCACCGCTTCTACGGCCTCGACATCGACCCCGCGACCCAGGTGGTGGTCACCGCCGGGGCGACCGAGGCGCTCGCCGCGGCGCTCCTCGCGTTCGTGGAGGGTGCGGACGACGAGGTGGTCGTCTTCGAGCCCTACTACGACTCGTACGCCGCCTGCGTCGCGCTGTCGGGCGCCACGCTGCGCACCGTGCCGCTGCGCTTTCCCGACTTCCAGCCGGATCTCGACGAGCTCGCCTCCGTCGTGAACGAGCGCACCCGGATCATCCTGGTCAACAACCCGCACAACCCCACCGGTGCGGTGCTGGAGCGCGCCGTGCTCGAGGAGGTCATCCGTCTCGCGCACATGCACAACGCGATCATCGTCACCGACGAGGTCTACGAGCACCTCACGTTCGGCGTCGCGCACACCCCCGTGGCCACCCTGCCGGGCGGATGGGAGCGCACGCTGACGATCTCGTCGGCCGGAAAGACGTTCCGCACGACCGGGTGGAAGATCGGCTGGTTCACCGGTCCCGCGGAGCTGGTCACGGCCGCGCTGACGGTCAAGCAGTACCTCACCTATGTGAACGGGTCGCCGTTCCAGCCCGCGATCGCCGTGGGGCTGCGACTCCCGGACACGTTCTTCGCCGGCGTGCGCGCCGACATGGCGCACAAGAAGGATCTGCTGGGCACCGGACTGCGTGCCGCCGGACTGGCCGTCTCCGAGCCGCGCGGCTCGTACTTCACGGTGGCGGACGCCGCCTCGCTGGGCGCGACCGATGCCGACGAGTTCTGCCGCGGTCCGCTCGCCGAGGCCGGCGTGGTCGGGATCCCGATCACGGCGTTCGTCTCCCCCGCCCGTCGCGCCGAATACGCGACGCTCGTCCGCTTCGCGGCCTGCAAGCGGGTCGAGGTGCTCGACGAGGCGGTGAAGCGGCTCCGCACTCTGCGCTGACATCGGTCGCGCGGCCCGCTGGGCGGTCGCCGCGCACAACGTCAGTCGCGAGGCAGCACGCGATAGCGGCGCAGCTCCAGCGCGGGGTTCACCCGGCGCACGTTGGCGATCGTGTCGTGGTCCGCCCACGCCACGGCGACGTCGGTGCCGGTGCCGATCTGTGCGACCGTGACGCCGAGGGGATCGATGACGGCCGAGTGGCCCACCCCCAGAGTGGGCGGGTGATCCGCGGCCGCGACGTACATCGTGTTCTCGATGGCGCGTGCGGCGAGCAGCGTGGCCCAGGCGTGCTCCTTCAGCGGGCCGCGCACCCACTCGGCTGGCACCAGCGCCACGTCGGCCCCGGCGTCTGCGAGCGCGCGAGCGACCTCGGGGAAGCGGAGGTCGTAGCAGGTCATCAGCCCGAACGTGAGGCCGGCGATCTGGAAGGTCTGCGGCGGCGTGAGCTCACCCGGCTCGACCCAGTCGGACTCCCGCTGGCCGAAGGCGTCGTACAGATGCTGCTTGCGGTACGACGCGACGACTCCGGATCCGTCCACGGCGACGACCGTGTTGCGCACGCGCGATCCGCTCTCGGCCTTCTCGAGCAGACCGGCCACGAGATGCACGCCCAGTTCGCCGGCGAGCGCCGCGAGGGTCTGCACGAAGGAACCGTCGAGCGGCTGCGCGTTCGAAGCCAGTGTCGTGTCGAAGGGGTCGACGAAATAGCTGGAGTACTCGGGGAACACGACGACCGACGCCCCGCGCGCGACGGCGCGCCGGGCGAGGCGGTCGATCTCGGCGAGGTTCGCTGACGCGTCGGCCGTCGGCGCGAACTGGGCGACGGCGATGCCGAGGGCGCGGGATCCGGATCCGGTCGTCACCATGTCAGTCGCACCTGCCGTCTCTTGAGCACCAGCGGGATGACGAGCCAGAGCGCGAGCACGATCACGGCGAGGCAGGCGGCGACCGCGGCGGCGACGGCCGTGCTCACCATGAAGTCGAACACAAAACCCACCACCCCCACGAGCAGCACCGACACCACGGCGAGCGCCGTGACCAGCGCGACGTGGCCGTAGGCGACGATCGTGCCCTTGGCGCCCTCCCCGAACAGGATCCGATGCAGCGCCACCGGCGCGAACGCGATGATCGCGCTGAGACCGGCGAGCACTACGAGGACCAGGTAGAAGACCTTCTGCCCCCGGGTGAGATCGACGAAGGTGGGCTGGAACGCGAGCGCGAGCAGGAAGCCCGTGAGGATCTGCGTGCCGGTCTGCACGACGCGCAGCTCCTGCAGCACGTCGTTCCAGTTGCGATCGAAGCGCTCGGCGGGCGTCTCGTCTCGCATCTCAGTGGAGGGTTCATCCCCGGTCATGGGCCTATCCTCCCGCCGCGGAGCACGCGCGGGCAAACCACGCCGGAGAGGTTGCGGACGGGCGCGTGCGGTGGCAGGCAGAGATAAAGCCCGGGTCCGAGCGTCGCACGGGTGGCTTCGCTCGGATCCGGGCTTGCGGATCGCGGGCTCCCCCTGGAGGCGCGATCCCAACGGCCTGACGGCCGGCGCGACGCCAACCCCCCGGTCGACGACGTGCAGATTCAGCGTGTCACGCCGACCTATGAACTCACAGGGTGAGAACTACCCATGCCGCGGGGGCACCTGCTCAGCCGCGGTCCGCGCGGGCGCGCAGCGCGTCGATCACGCCGATCATGTCGAGGCCGCCCCATCCGGCCTCGACGGCGTCCTCGTACAGCGAGCGGCTGGCGCTCGTGAGCGGATGCGCCGCGCCCGCCGCCTCGGCCGCCCGCTCGATGAGGCGCGCATTCTTGAGCACGTCGGCCAGCGCCGCCTGCGGCGAGAGGTCGCTCTCGGTGAGCTTGAGGGCCTTGCCCTGCGACACCACCGACGCCATGGGACCGGCCGCCAGCACGTCGCGCAGGACCGCGAGGTCGACGCCCGTGCGCTCCCCGATATGGAACGCCTCGGCAAGGCCCGTGACCATCGTGACGAGGAACGTGTTCACCGCCAGCTTGGTGGCGAGTGCCTCGGGAACGGCGCCGCAGCGGAAGCGCTGCCCGCACATCGCGTCGATCAGGGGCTCGACCCGCGCGATCGCGTCATCGGATCCGGCGATCATCGCCACGAGTGTGCCGGCGACGGCCGGCCCCCGAGACCCTGACACGGGTGCCTCGACGTACTGACCGCCGACGGCCTCGACCTCATCAGCGAGCGCCCGGGAGAACGCGGTCGTGAACGTGCCCATCTGCACGATCGTGTGTCCGGCGACAAGGTGCGGGAACTGATCCGTGCCGCGCGCCAGCACCGCGTCGACCGCCTGCTCGTCGCGCAGCATCAGGATGACCGTGTCGACCTGCGCGAACAGGTCGGCGACGCTCTCGGCCGCACGAGCGCCGGCGGTCACGGCGTCCTCGACGGCGGTGCGGCTTCGCCCCCACACGACCACATCGAAACCGCGCTTCGCGAGGTTCGCGGCCATCGGCGCGCCCATGATCCCCAGCCCGATGAAACCGACCCTGCGCTGACCCATGCGATCGACCCTAGGCCCGCCTGGCGCGCCCACGCCGCGAGTCCCGTGTCCACGCAGCCGGACGCGCGGGTCGATACCACGACGGCGGGGGTCATGTCAGCGGCTGTGGCGTGATCGGTCGGGCTTGTTAGGTTCCGAGTGTGACGCCGCGACGAGGAGACGACGCATGACCCGGCCCCTTCCCTTCGACGTCGCTCCCTGGAGCCTCGGGCTCAGCGGATTCGACGAGCACGGCCTCGCGCATCGCGAGTCGGTGTTCTCGCTGTCCAACGGTCATCTGGGGTGGCGAGGCAACCCCGACGAGGGCGACCCTCACCGCACGCCCGGCAGCTACCTCAACGGATTCTTCGAGCGGCATCCCATGCCCTACGCCGAGGACGGATACGGCTACCCGGACGCGGGACAGAGCGTGATCAACGTCCCCGACGGGAAGATCCTTCGACTGTTCGTCGACGACGAGCCCTTCGACATCCGGCACGGCCGGGTGATCCGCCACGAGCAGCGCCTCGATTTCCGTGCGGGCACGCTGACCCGGGAGATCGAGTGGACGTCTCCTGCGGGACGCACGGTCGAGATCGTGTCCACCCGTCTGGTGTCGCTGACGCACCGGTCGGTCGCGGCGGTGCGCTACGAGGTGCGTGCGGGTGACGGGCCGTGCGCGATCACCGTCCAGTCCGAGATCGTCGCAAACGAGCCCCTGACCGAGGTGCATCCGGATCCGCGCGTCAAGGAGGCGCTGGCGGCGCCGTTGGAGAGCCTCGGAGACCACCTGCTGGGCACGCGGGCGACGCTCGTGCACGTCACCCGGCGCAGCCGCCTGGGCGTGGCGGTCGCGATGGATCACGTGGTGCGCTGCACCGGTGGCCCGCCCGTCATCGCGACGGAGACATCCGCCGATCTGGCGCGCACCACCATCCGAGCGGATCTGAACGAGGGCGACCGGCTCGACATCGTCAAGGTGGTGGGCCACGAGTGGTCGGATTCCCCGTCGGCCACCGAGCTGCGTGATCGGGCGGATGCCGCCGTCATCGAGGCGCTGGGGATCGGGTGGGACGAGCTCGTCGCCGCCCAACGGGCGTATCTGGATGAGTACTGGGCGTGCGCCGACGTGCTCATCGAGGGGGAGCCCCGCCTGCAGCAGGCCGTGCGCTTCGCGCTGTTCCACGTGTGCCAGGCGGCCGCACGCCTCGAGTCGCGATCCATCCCCGGCAAGGGCCTCACCGGCGCCGGCTACCAGGGGCACACGTTCTGGGATTCCGAGACCTTCGTGCTGCCCGTCCTCACATCGACGGCGCCGGCGAGCGCGGCGCAGGCCCTCCGGTGGCGTCACGCCACTCTCGGCCACGCGCGGGAGAGGGCGACGCAGCTCGGGCTGAAGGGCGCGGTCTTCGCCTGGCGCACGATCGACGGGCAGGAGAGCTCCGGGTACTGGCCTGCGAGCATGATCGCCTTCCACCTCGGCGCCGACATCGCCGCAGCTGTGAGGGGATACGTGCGCGCCACCGGCGATGAGGAGTTCGAGCGCGAGGCCGGGCTGGAGATCCTGGTCGAGACCGCGCGCATGTGGGTGTCCCTCGGGCGATGGGATGACGCGGGGCTCTTCCACATCGACGGCGTCACCGGACCCGACGAGTACTCGGCGATGACGGACGACAACACCTACACGAACCTCTCGGCGAAGGCGAACCTCGAGGGCGCCGTCGACGCGGCGCTCCGCCATCCGGACGTCTCCGAAGCGCTGGGGGTGTCCGCCGACGAGATCGACGACTGGCGGCGCACGGCCGAGGGCATGACGATCCCGTTCAACGAACGACTCGGAGTGCACGAGCCGTCCGCCGGCTTCACCAGCCGAGAGCTGTGGGACTTCGCGTCCTCGGCCCCGGATCGCTACCCCCTCCAGGAGCACTTCCCCTACTTCGACCTGTATCGCAAGCAGGTCATCAAGCAGGCCGATCTCGTCTTGGCGCTCTACACGGCCCATGAGGCCTTCACGCAGGAGGAGAAGGCGCGGGCGTTCACCTACTGCGAGGCGCTCACCGTGCGGGACTCGTCACTGTCGGCGGGAGTCCAGTCGGTGATCGCCGCGGAGGTCGGTCAACTCGAGCTGGCCGCCGACTACCTCGCGGAGGCGGCGACCCTCGACCTCGACGATCTGCAGGGCGATACCGCCGACGGCCTCCACATCGCGTCGCTGGCCAGTCTGTGGACGGCGATCACCGCGGGCATCGGCGGCATGCGCCACGGCGTGAGCGGGCTCCGTTTCGCCCCGCGCCTGCCCGCGCAGCTCTCGCGGGTGAGCTTCGGCATCCGGATCGGAGGCCGCACGCTGCACCTGGACATCACGCCGGAGACGACCCTGTACCGCCTGACGTCCGGGCCGGAGCTCGGAATCGAGCACTTCGGGCGAGAACTCGTGCTGCGGCCGGGGGCGGAGACCACCGCGGCCAACCCGCCCGCGGCTGCGCCGGGCCCCCGCCCGGCGCAGCCCGCAAGCCGCGCACCGAGGCCGTTCTCGACCGCGTTCGCGCCCTGACGCGGCGCCGGCGGCCTCAGCGGCCGAAGAGATCGTCCAGCCCCGGCAGACCGAGGCCGCTCGCGAGATCGCCGATCCCGCTCCCTGCCTCGGCGACGTGGTCGCCGATGCCCTGCACATACTCTCCGGCCCCGGGCAGGAAGTCGCCCGCCCCCTGGGCGATCGCGTCCAGATCGACCCCCTGGGCGAGCGCATCGAAATCGATCCCCGCGGCCGCCGCCTGCCCGAGCATCGCGGCGCCGACGCCGCCCATCACGGCCGCGCCCGCGACCGCGCCCAGCGCGCCGCCCCCGACGAATGCGGCTCCCGCGACGCCCCGCCCCGCCCCGCCGGTCCGCGCGAGCAGACCGCGCAGCCGGCCCGGATGTGCCGCCTCGGCTCGGGCCGCCGTCCGGGCGAGGTCGGTGGGCTGGGCCGTGCGGGGGCGCTCGTGCGCGGGGAGCTCGGCGCGCATGTGCGCGGCGATCTGCTCACGCTGGTCGGGCGTGAGACGGGAGAACGCCTCGTGATGCACCTGCTCGATCTGGTCGGGCCGAGCGGTGCGCAGCAGGTAGTCATACCGGGCGATGGCGGCGCGGTCGTCGGCCGACCCGGACGGCGCACCGGCGGCGCTTCCGGGGGCGGGCGGCGGCGTGAGCGGATCAGCGGCCGCCCCCGGCCCCGAAGCGGCCGGACGGGCCTGGCTCCCCCAGTCCGACGGGACCTGCCCGTTTCCGCGGGCCGGGGACGACGACGACGCGGAGTCCATCGCCTTCTTCGCGAGCCGGATGAAGGAGTCGAGTCTGCTCATGTGGGTCCTCCAGAACGGTCGGCGCGCAGCCGACGGCGACCAAAGTCTCCTTCACCCCGGATGACCGGGGCCCGCGGCCCGGGACTCGATCGCGAATCCGTACTGACGGGCACGCCGCGTGGAAGTACTCCCTCTGTGGGCTCCGAAGCTACCGGCCGACCTTATGCGCTGCCCGGGAGCATGTCCGTCCCTGGCCGCTCCTCCCGCGTTCGGAACGACTCGACCGCCATCGCGATCACCCGCGCCATGGGGCGTCGGATCAGGTGGTCGCCTCCGCGGATGCGATGGACGGTGACGTGGCGCATCCGCTCGATGACGCGCAGCCCTGCGGGCACCAGGAAGGGGTCGAGCGTGCCGTAGACGACCTCGATGCGCACGTCGGTCGCCGCGGCGTCGGTCACGATCGTCTGCGTCTCGATCGCATTCTGGAGGGACAGCACAAAGGCCTCCCAATTCCGCTCGCTCACCTCGAACGCATCCTTGATGGGAGACATCCGTGCAAGCAGCGCCGCGTTGCGGAGTGTGAAGGTGCGCTTGCGCCGGAGGAAGTCGTAGACGCGCCGGTACAGTCCCATCGCCGCGCGATCGACCGGATCTCCCACGAGGTCCGGCGGGAGGTAGACCGGCGGGCTCACGAGCACCAGGCCCATCAGATCCGATGACCTCCGCGCGGCGAATCGCGTGGCGATGAGCGCGCCCATCGAGTGCCCCACGAGCACAAAGGGCTCTGCGAGGTCGAGCCGCGCCAGCGTGCGCTCGAGGTGCTCGACGTGCTCCTCCAGGGTGAATCGTGCATCCGGGGGCGAGGGGGACTCGCCGAAGCCCATGAGATCCACGGCGATGACCCGATGACGGCCTCGCAGAAGAGGAACGACGTTCTCGAACGTGGCGTGGGACGAGGCGATTCCGTGCACGAGCACAACGGCGGGCCCCTCCCCCTCGTCGACCGCGACATGCAGCGACGGGCCCCGCCGGGCGATCACCCGATCACGCAGCCGGGACACCACGGATCTGCGTGCGGACGACATGCGCACAGGATAACCGCGCGTCGATTCTGCGCAGCGGCCCGCGCCGACGCGAGACCGGGGTCGCGCGACGCCGCGCGACCCCGGTCTCGAGTGATCACTCGGCGGGCATCAGCACCGAGTCGATCAGGTACACGGTCGCGTTGGCGGTCTGAACGCCGCCGCACAGCACCATGGCGTCGTTCACCATCCACTCGTCGCCGCTGCCGGTGACCTCGAGGTCCGAGCCCTGCACGGTCGTGTGCGTTCCGGCGATGTCGGCCGGCTCGATCTGGCCGGGCACCACGTGGTAGGTCAGGATCGAGCTCAGCAGGTCGGAGTCGGTCTTGAGCGTCTCGATCGTGGCCGGGTCGATCTTGGCGAACGCGTCGTCTACGGGGGCGAACACCGTGAACTCGTCGCCGTTGAGCGTGTCGACGAGGTTCACGTCGGGGTTGAGCTCACCCGAGACCGCCGACACCAGCGTCTTGAGCATCGGGTTGTTCGACGCGGCGACCGCCACCGGATCCTGCGACATGCCCTGGATCGAGCCCGCGCCGTCCGGCACCATCTCGGCGTAGTCGGCGCAGGCGGGTCCGACGAGGTTCGCCGCGGGGTCCATCGCCGAGTCGGTGCTCGTCTCGGTCGGCTCCTCGCTCGTCATCGGAGCCGTGGTGGTGTCCTCCTCATCGCCGGACATCCCGCCGCCCGTGCACGCGCTCAGCGCGATCGTCGCGGCGAAAGCGAGCGCCACCGCGCCCGTGACCTTCAGCTTGCTGTGCATCATGACCTTCTCCTTCGTGTGAGGCACGCGCCCGAGGCGAGCGGTGCGACGCCTTCCGGCGCTCACTGGTCGTTCGGCGCCCTCGCTCCGTCGGATTGGAGGTCCGAGCAAACCGGTTGGGAGTCGGCGCCGAACCAGAGACGACGAGAACGAAGAAGGAGTTCCCATGACACTTGCGATCATCGGCTTTCTGGGAGGGCTGATCACCGGCATCTCGCCGTGCATCCTCCCGGTTCTCCCGGTTGTGTTCCTCACGGCCGGCGCCCAGTCGGCGCGGTTCGAGGGCGGATCGGGCGACCCGCGGCCGGCCTCGCGTGCCCGGCCCTTCCTCGTGATCCTCGGACTCATCACGAGCTTCACGATCGTGACGCTGTTCGGATCGCTCCTCCTGGGCGCTCTGGGGCTGCCTCAGGATGTGGTGCGGTGGCTCGGCATCGCCGTGCTGCTGCTGATCGGCATCGGCCTGATCATCCCGGCGGTCGAGCGCCTGCTCGAGCGCCCCTTCCAGTGGATCCCCCAACGCGAGGTCGCCAATCGCGGCGGCGGTTTCGGAGTCGGTCTCGCCCTCGGCGCGGTGTTCGTGCCCTGCGCCGGCCCGGTGCTCGCGGCCATCATCGTGGCCGGATCGACCGGCCGCATCGGAGCCGAGACCGTGGTGCTCACGACGGCGTTCGCTCTCGGGGTCGCGGTGCCGCTGCTGGGCTTCGCCCTCGCCGGGCGCAGCGTGATCGAGCGCATCCGGGCCTTCCGCACCCGCGAGCGCGGCCTGCGCATCGCCGCGGGAATCGCCATGCTCGCTCTCGCCGTCGGCCTGGCGTTCGACGTGCCGGCCGCGCTGCAGCGCCTGGTGCCCGACTACACCCCGGCGCTGCAGCGTCCGCTCGCCGAAGACGAGGCGGTACAGGAGGCCCTCGACCTCGGCGGCCTGGTGACCGAGGAGAACAAGGATCTCGATCAGTGCACGAACGGTGCCGAGCAGCTCGAGTCCTGCGGCACCGCCCCGGCGCTGAAGGGAATCGACTCCTGGCTGAACACACCGGGCGGCGCCCCTCTCACACTCGACGAGCTGCGCGGATCCGTGGTGCTCATCGACTTCTGGGCCTATTCCTGCATCAACTGCCAGCGGAGCATCCCGCACGTCGTCGCCTGGGATGAGACCTATCGCGAGGCCGGCCTGCAGGTGATCGGCGTGCACTCGCCGGAGTACGCCTTCGAGAAGAGCGAGGCCAATGTCGCCGCCGGCGCCGAAGGGTTCGGCATCGAGTACCCCGTCGCGCTCGACAACCGTCTGGCGACGTGGACCAACTACCGCAACCGGTACTGGCCCGCTCACTACCTCGTGGACGCCGAAGGCACCGTGCGCCACATCTCCTTCGGCGAGGGAAACTACGCCGCGACCGAGAAGATGATCCGCGAGCTCCTGGTCGACGCGGATCCGGATGTCGCGCTCCCGCCGCAGACCGAGGTCGCGGACGCCACGCCGGACGTGGGCAGCACCACACGTGAGACCTTCCTGGGATCGGCCAAGGACGTCAACTTCGCGGGCCCCGAGCCCTATCGGCGGGGCGAGGCGGATTACGGATTCCCCGCCCGGCAGGCGAAGGACACCTTCGCGCTCTCGGGTGGGTGGTCGGTGGAGACGCAGTACGCGACCCCGACGGAGCCCTCGGCTCGCGTGCGTCTGGAATACCGGGCCCGGGAGGTGCGGATGGTGCTCGCCGGCGAGGGCACGGTGACCGTGTCCGGTGACGGGGTGGAGACCCGTGAGATCACCGTCTCCGGCACGCCGCGCTCGTACGCGCTGCGCGACGGCGAGGCACGGGAGCAGGGCGCACTGGAGGTGCAGGTGTCGCCCGGCGTCGAGGTGTACTCGTTCACGTTCGGATGACCGGGAGGGGCGAGGACGGCCGGAGGGCGGTGAGTAGGGCATGCTGATGGACATGGGGATCGACGGCGTCGAGGTGAGCGAGGACGGTCCCTCGGTCGATCACGTCGCGCTCCTGCTCACGCAGATCGCGGAAGGCGACCAGGGCGCCTTCGCGCGGCTGTACGACATGCTCTCCTCCCGTGTCTTCGGACTCATCCTGCGCGTCCTCGTGGATCGGTCGCAGAGCGAGGAGGTGCTCCAGGAGGTCTTCCTGGAGATCTGGCAATCCGCCGGGCGGTTCGCTCCGAACAAGGGGCAGGGAAGATCGTGGATCCTGACCATCGCCCACCGGCGAGCCGTCGACCGGGTCAGAGCCTCCCAGGCGAGCACCGATCGCGATGCTCGGATCGGAATGCGAGATCTCGAAGTGGCGTTCGACGGCGTCGCGGAGGACATCGAGCTGCGGATGGACGCGCAGCGCGTGGTCGAAGGGCTGCGGGCGCTGCCTCATGCGCAGCGTGAGGCGATCGTGCTGGCGTACTACGGCGGTTACTCTCAGAGCGAGATCGCGGCCCTCGTCAGCACGCCGCTCGGGACCATCAAGACGAGGATGCGCGACGGCCTGTCGCGCCTGAGAGCAGAGCTGGGGGTGAGGACATGAGGGAACGGGACTTCGAAGAGCTGGCCGCGGGCCACGCGCTGAACGCGCTCAGCCCCGAAGACGAGCGCGCGTATCGCGACGCCGTCTCCGCGGACGCCACTCGCGCCGACCTCGCCGAAGCCGACACCGAGACCGCCGCCCTGCTCGCGGACGCGACCTCACCCGTGACTCCTCCGGACCGGATCCGGGCAGAGCTGCTGGCGCGTATCGCCGCCACGCCGCAGCACACCGCGTCGACCGCGGAGAGCCGCTCGCCCGAAGCCGCCGGCGAGGGCACCGCGCCCGGCGAGCCGACGCGCCGAGCATGGGGTCCGCGGGCATGGTTCGCGCTCGCGGCATCCCTTGTCCTCCTGGGCGGAGGCGGCGCGGCGGCGATCATCGCCACGCAGTCCCTCACCCGGCCGGCTGCCGTCGTGGCGCTCGACCGCATCGAGAGCGCTCCCGACGCGCGCAGTGCGGGCGCAGAGGTCGCCGGCGGCGGCGACGCCACGCTTCACTGGTCGGTCGAGCTCGGTGCCGCTGTGCTCGTCTCCCGCGACCTGCCGGAGATCGCCGAGGATCGCCAGTTCGAGCTCTGGTACGTGCGCGGCGACGAGGCGATCCCGGCCGGCGTGTTCGACGCGTCCGCCGAGACCACGACGGCGCTCCTGGAAGAGGGGATGCGCCCCGGCGACGTGATCGCGGTCACCGTCGAACCGCACGGCGGCTCCCCCGATGGCCGCCCGAGCACCGACCCCATCGTGGCGATCCCGACCGAGTGATCCGCCGCGGTTGAAAACGTCCGCACGGTCGCTACTGTGAGGCACATGGCGCTTCGCAGACTCCTCCTCACGGCCTCTTCCACGCTCGCCCTCGCGCTCCTCGTCGCGGGATGCGCCTCCGGTGTCGGCAGCGAGACGCCCGGCGCCACCTCCGCTCCCCCGGCGGGCACCGCGACGCCCGACGACGACCGCGACGATCTGGAGGCCGCCCTACTCGACGAGGGTCGTATGTTCGGCATCGTGAGCTGGGGATCCTCGACGTGCATCCCGCAGGTGACCAACGTGAGCGCAGACGGTCAGACCGTCTCGGTCACCCTCGCCGACACCCAGGCGGAGGACACCGCCTGCACCGCCGATCTCGCGCCCCGCGCGAGCATCGGCGCGCTGCCCGAAGGCGTCGACCCGACCAAGGAGATCGTGCTCCAGGTGAGCTACGGCCAGGTGAGCGAGGACATCGACCTCGACCCGCAGCCGGAGGCGACGGGAACCCCCGGCACGACCACTGATTTTGTGCCGTCCGCAGGCTGGTTCGACGATGACGGGCTTGTGCTGCTGACCTGGGGCTCGTCGACCTGCCCGCCCGTGGTCGAGTCGGTCGAGGGATCCGGCAGCGAGGGCACCGTCACGTTCGCGGAGAAGGCCACCGGGCCCTGCACCATGGACATGGCTCCGCGCGGCACGATCATCGAGTTCGGCGAGGACCGCATCGACGACGACGTGCCGTTCACGCTCACCCTCGTCGGCGGCGCGCTCGACGGCACCCTTCAGGTGCGCTGATGCTCGCGACCTCGGACGAGGTCGGTCGGCAGCGCGCGCTCGATGCCCTCGATCTGCTCGATCAGCCGCGCGACGAGCGGGTCGATCGCATCACGAAGCTGGCACAGGAG
This sequence comes from Microbacterium stercoris, assembly GCF_017592545.1. Taxonomy (GTDB): domain Bacteria; phylum Actinomycetota; class Actinomycetes; order Actinomycetales; family Microbacteriaceae; genus Microbacterium; species Microbacterium stercoris. The sequence continues at coordinate 53,832 of NZ_JAGFOA010000005.1, read as the reverse complement.
CTGTTCGACGTGCCCATGGTGAGCGTGACTCTGCTCGACCGCGATCGTCAGTGGCGCATGTCCGAGATCGGGCTCGGCGGACGCGAGGCGCCTCGCGAGGACGCGTTCTGCGATGCGACGATCCGCCAGCCGGGCACCCTGGTCGTGGAGAACGCGGAGGCCGACCCGCAATTCGCGTCGAATCCCTTCGTCGTCGGCGATCCTCACCTCCGGTTCTACGCGGGACACCCGCTGCAGGCTCCCGGCGGCGAGAAGATCGGCACGCTGTGCATCCTCGACACCAAGCCGCGGGTGCTGTCGCAGCGCCAGCGGGAGCTGCTGGAGGAGCTCGCGGCCTGGGTACAGAAGGAGATCACGCGCGAGGGCGAAGTGGCACTGGCCGCGATCGTGCAGCGGGCGCTCGCCCCTCACACGATCCCCTCGCTCCCGGGGTACACCATCGCGGCGCAGACGAAGCCGGCGGGTGAGCTCGCCGGCGACTTCTACGACCTGTTCCTGCACAACGACCGACTGCGGCTCACGCTCGCCGATGTGATGGGCAAGGGCACCGGTCCGGCGATCGTCGCGGCAGCGGCCAGAGCGGCCCTTCGCACAGCGCCGGAACGACCGCTCGCGACCGCCATCGAGCAGCTCGACCGTCTCCTCGAGTCCGACCTGCGCGATCTCGACATGTTCGTGACCGCATTCCACGCGGAACTGGACCCTGACAGCGGAGAGGTGACCTTCGTCGATGCCGGGCACAGCCTGGCGTTCGTCTTCCGCGCCGACGGCTCCTGGGAGCGGCTGCGCATGCCGGCCCTGCCGCTGGGCATGGGGTTCGGAGAGGCGCGCACCGCCGCCACCGCCCGGCTGATGCCCGGCGATTCGCTCGTCTGCTGCAGTGATGGTCTTCTCGACGTTCTGGACCCCGAGGATCCGTTCGGCGACGTGGCGACCACCCTGCGACGGCACGGTCCCGCCGACGCCGTCGGCGAGGCCATCCGACGAGCACGGTCCCACCGGGCCGAGGACGACGTGACCGTCATCGCGATCACGCGCGATTGAGCGGATCACCGCCCCGTCCCGCTTCGGCGGGGCGGGGCGGTGTCGCTCCGGGCGACATCCCGCGCGTCAGGGGCGCAGGAGGATCTTGCCCGCGCGGCCCGGCGCGAAGTTCGCCCGCGCCGCCGTCGCGATCTCCGCGAACGGATAGACGGCCTCCACGGGCAGGGTGATCGTCCCGTCGGCGAGGCGCGTCAGGAGCTCCTGCATCAGGCGCCCCCGGTCCTCCGCCGACATCGCGGCGCTCACCTTGCTGCCCCAGAACCCGCGCACCGTGGCCTGCCGGAAGATGACGTCGCCCGAGCCGATCTCCATCGTCGGCGAGGCCATCGCCCCGAAGACGACGAGAGTGCCGTTCTCGGCGAGCAGCGACATCACGTCGCCGCTGGAAGATCCGCCCACCGAATCGACGCCGACCCGGATCGGCGCGCCCCCGGTGATCTCGGTCACCTGATCCCGCCAGCCCTCAGAGTCCGTCGCGACGATGCGCCCGATGCCCTGGGCCTCGAGCTCGGCGACGCCATCGGCGCGCCGCACGAGCCCCACGACGTTGATGCCGCGACCCTCCGCGAGCTGGGCGACAAGACGCCCCACGGCGCCGTTCGCGGCGTTCTGGATCATCCAGGCGCCCTCCTCCAGCCCCAGCGAGTCGAGGAGGCTGATGGCCGAGAAGGGCATCGCGACGAGCTGCGCGGCGACCTCGTCGCTCATCGTGTCCGGGACCGGGATGAGGGATGCGGCCTTCGCGACGAACTGCTCAGCCCACACGCCGAAGGTGCCGCCCGTTGCGACGCGCTGACCGACCTCCAGGTGGTCCACCCCCTCACCGAGCGCGTTGATCACGCCGACCGCCTCCGTGCCGGCGCGAGCGGGCAGGTCGGGCTTGTAACCGTAGGTGCCGCGCACGGTCCAGAGGTCGTGATTGTGGATGGGCGAGAGGCTGAGGCGCACCCGCACCTCCCCCGGCGCGGGCTGCGGTGTGGGCATGTCCTCGACCGCGAGCACCTCCGCGGGATCGCCGAATGCGTCGTGGATGAGTGCCTTCATGTGGACCTGCCCTTCCTCTGCCAACAAACTTAGTTGTGCACAATCTAATTGCGTGCAACACTACCCGGATGTCAGGGATCGATCAGATGGTGTGCTTCTCGTTGTACTCGGCGAGCCGAGCCACGACCCGGGCCTATACGAGTCTGCTCGAACCCTGGTCGCTGAGCTACCCGCAGTACCTCGCGCTGGTCGCGCTCTGGCTCGAAGGAGAGCAGTCAGTGAACGCGATGGGCGAAGCGCTCGAGCTCGACTCGGGCACCCTCTCCCCGCTGCTGAAGCGGCTCGAGGAGAAGGGGCTCATCGAGCGCCACCGCAGCGCGCGTGATCAGCGCGTGGTCATGATCTCCCCGACCGTCCGCGCGCAGGAGCTGCGCGCGGAGCTCGCCCACATCCCCGCGGCGATCGCGCGCGGGATGGGACTGCCCGACATCGAATCCGCGCTCCGGCTCGTCGATGCCCTCCACCGACTCACCGCGGGAATGGACGACGTGCGCGACGGCGCGCAAGTATCCGCTCGACAGAAAGAAGGATCACGATGAATGTCTGGCGGCAGCTCCTCGCACCGAGGCCGAAGACGCACGTGGCCCGAACCGTCGGGCGGACCCTGCTCGGCGCGATGCTCGCGTTCGCCGGCATCGGACACCTCACCTTCGCGCGAGTCGAGTTCCGCGACCAGGTGCCGGAGCTGCTGCCGGTGGACCCCGACGTCGTGGTGGTCGGGTCGGGCGTCGCCGAGATCGCGCTGGGCGCGGCGCTGATCGCGGTTCCCCGCCGCCGGGTTCCCGTCGGTCTCGCGGTCGCGCTCTTCTTCATCGCGATCTTTCCCGGCAACATCGCGCAGTGGCTCGGCGGCAAGGACGGCTTCGGGCTCGACACCGACGCGAAGCGGTTCGTCCGTCTCTTCTTCCAGCCGCTGCTGGTGCTCCTCGCCCTGTGGTCGACGGCGGCCTGGCGCGACCGCCCGCGACTCGGTGCCCGGCGAGGAGCCTCCCGGTCCCGCCGCTGAGCCCGGCTCCGGCGCCGGCGCAGAGTCTTGCCGCGAGTACCTGCGCCCTGGTAAGCGTGAGGGGCACCTACTCCGCACGAGAGATGAGATCCACGTGGCTGCTCCGCTCGTCATCCGCAACGTCACCCTCGTCACCGGAGATCGCGAGGGCACAGTGCTGCCCGACTCGACGATCGTCACGGATGCGAGCGGACGGATCTCCGCCGTCGGCGCGGCCTCAGCGGCCGCGATCCCGGCGGGGGCGCGGATCATCGACGGAACCGGGCGCTTCGCCATGCCGGGCATGATCAACGCGCACGCGCACCTGTTCTCGGAAGGCAAGCCGCTGCCGCCGATCCTCCTCAGCGAGCGCGCCGAGAAGCTCGTGTCGATCTTCATGAAGAGCCCGGTGGGGCGCGCCTATCTGCGCAAGCGCACCAGGGACGCGGTGGTCACGCAGCTGAAGACCGGAGTGACGACGATCCGCAGCGTCGGCGACCCGGGCTACGAGGGCGTGGAGATCGCCGCGGCGATCGATCGCGGCGATCTCGTCGGACCTCGGCTGCTCGCATCCGGCCCCCTCCTGGCGGTGACCGGTGGGCACGGCGCGCCGCAGATCGCGCTGATCAGCGACAACCCCTGGGATGCCCGCCGCAACGTGCGCGAGAACATCAAGCGCGGCGTGAAGGCCATCAAGATCGCCGCGACGGGTGGCGTCACCGATGCGAAGACCATCGGTCAGGCCGGCCGCCCCGAGATGACCGAGGAGGAGATGACGGCGATCTGCGAGGAGGCCCACGGGGCCGGCATCCTCGTCGCCGCGCATGCGCAGAGCGCGGCGGGCATCGCGGCGGCGCTCCGCGCGGGGGTCGACACCATCGAGCACGGCGCGGCGATGAACGACGAGATCATCGCGCTCTTCAACGACAACCCGCGCGCTCTCCACGGTCGATCCGCGCTCATCCCCACCCTGCAGGCATGCCTTCCCTTGGTGCGTCTCGGCAACGAGGTCACCGGCATCAATGAGGTGAACAAGGCGAACGCCGTCATGGTCCTCGACGAGATGCTCGAGGGTATCCGCACCGCCATCGAGCACGACATCGCGCTCGGAATGGGCACCGACTCGGCGCTGACCTTCGTGACCCACTACAACACCTGGCGGGAACTCGACCTGCTCGTCCGCGTCGGCGGGCTCAGCCCGGCCCGCGCGCTGCACGCCGCGACCCAGTCGAACGCGCAGATTCTGGGCCTCGACACGGAGACGGGGACGATCGCGGCCGGGCTTGCCGCCGACATCGTCCTGACGGAGGCAAACCCCCTCGACGATCTCCGGACGCTGGCCGCACCGTTCGCGGTCATCGCGCGGGGCACCGTGGTCGATGATCTGAGCGTGATCCGTTTCCCCGAGATCGACGCGAAGCTCGACACCATCTGACACCCATCGGGTCGTCCACCAGCGAGGAGGCACCATGACACGGCAGAGCGACACACAGGAGAACGGATTCTGGAGCGCGCGGCTGATCCTGTCGCTGGTCCTGACCGCCGCGGCGCTGATCTTCGTCTTCTCGAACGTGCACAGCGTGCCGATCATCTTCTTCGGGATCACGCTGACGCTGCCGATGTGGATCTGGTTCGCCGTGCTGCTCGCGGTGGGCATCACGATCGGCTGGATGCGCCCAGGAAGCCGGCGTCAGCGTCCGCGCGGCCGACGGTGAAGCGCCTTCGCGCGCGGGCCGGGCTGCGCCGGCCCTCTCAGCCGATGACGGCGCCTGTGGATCCGGCTCCGCAACGAGCCGCAGGGCTTCCCGCCGTCGCCCTCTGGCTGATCGCGGTGTTCGTCGTCATCCTGGGAATGCGTGAACTGGCCTGGCTCATCGCCCCGGCATTCCTCGCTCTGGTGATGGTCATCCTCGTGCATCCCGTGTACGCGGGACTCGCACAACGCGGGGCGCCTCGCGCGCTCGCCCTGACCGCGATGATCCTCGCCGCCTTCGGCATCCTGGCGGCCCTGGTGGCGCTCGTCCTCTACGGACTCGCCCGCCTGGCGACGATCCTGCCCGCCTACGGCGCCGCGGCGCTCGCGTCCCTGACCGAGGTCACGGATGCCCTCGCGCACCTCGGCATCGGCACCCCCCAGATCCGCGAGCTGCTGGAGAGCGTGGACATCGCCGCGCTGGCGCGGTGGCTGACGGCGCAGATCCCGTCGCTCATCTCGGTGGGTACGGGCCTGATCCTGTTCTACAGCCTCCTGATCTTCATGGGCATCGAGTCGGCTCAGCTGACGCAACGTGCCGCCGCGCTCGACCGCGATCACCCGCGCCTGGCGACCTCGCTGGTCGCCTTCGCGCGGAACGTGCGCCGGTACGTCGCGGTCACGGGCGTGTTCGCGATCATCGTCGGCGCCCTCGACGCCCTCTTCCTGTGGGCGCTCGACATCCCCCACCCGCTGCTGTGGGGACTGCTCGCCACGGCCTGCAATTTCATCCCCTACGTCGGGTTCATCATCGGCCTGGTGCCCCCGGCCCTTCTCGCGCTGCTCGACCACGGCTGGCCGGGGATGCTGCTGGTGATCGCCGTGTACGTGGTGCTGAACTCGATCATCACCTCGCTGCTTCCGGCGAGGTTCGTCGGCAGCGCGGTCGGCATGTCGATGACCGTGACGATGGCCTCGGTCATCTTCTGGGCCTGGGTGCTCGGGCCGCTCGGCGCCGTGCTCGCGATCCCCTTCAGCCTGCTCGTCAAAGCCGTCTTCATCGACGGAGTCCCTTCTGCTCAGTGGCTCGCGGGCTTCGTCGACGCCGCGCCACGCCGCGCCCGTCCGGCGCGCGATCCGGAAAGAGGTGCTCCGTGAACGATGACGACCGCCAACTGCGCGCAGATCGACTCAAGGAGCGCATCTATGTGACGTTCGCCGCGCTCGCCGTCACCGTGACTCTCCTCGCGCACGGGCACGTGTCCGCTCTCGAGGCGATCATCACCCTCTCCGTCACCGTGCTCGGCACCTTGTTCGCCGTCTTCACCTCGGACGTGGTGTCGCATCTTGTTGTGCATCAGAGGCTGCTCCGACGAGACGAGCTGCGTCACGCGACGGCGACCACGTTCAGCGCCGTCGGCGCCGTTGTGCTCCCGCTGGCGTTCCTGGGTGCGGCTGCGCTCGGACTCTGGCGCACCGAGACCGCCTTGACCGCGGGGGCCGTCGCCCTCCTCGTTGCGCTGGTCGGCATCGGCTACCTCGCTGCGCGACGCGTGCCGCTGGTGTGGTGGCAGCGGCTGCTTGTGCTCGGCGCGGAGGCCGCGCTGGGCCTCATCGTCATCGTTCTTCAGCTCGCCGCGCACGGGTGAGCTCGGGACGTGGTGACATCGCCCACACCGGAGCAACAGCGAGGCGGCAGAGCCGGAGCCTCCGACCTGCCGCCTCGTCGCGTCACGCGACAGCGATCGCCTGCCTCACTTGAAGATGCGAGGGAGGAAGTCGCTCAGCCCCTGCCACCACACGTCGAAGCCGTGCGGTCCCGGGATGACCGTCTTGACGACGGGGATCCCGGCGGTGGTGAGGTTCGACTCCATGCTGTTGATGGCGTTCACCGCACCGGTGTCGACGTCGCCGGCGAACAGATCGACGAGCTCGGTCGAGGCGATCGCCGTCTGACCGGCCGGCGTCGACGGATTCACCGCCGCGCGGGCGAAGGGCGGGGAGAACATACCGAAGTAGGCGAACTCTCCGGGATGGTTCACCATCGTGTTGTGCGTGAGGTAGCCACCCCACGACAGACCCGCGAGCGCACGTTCGGCCGGCTCGTCGGAGACGTTGTACTGCCCGTCCACGAGCGGCATAACGCTGCCGGAGAGGTCGTTCCACATGTCGGACGGTGCGCCTGGATAACCGGGCATCACAACGACCATCGGCTCGAGCTCGCCGCGCTCGTAGAGGTTGTCGAGCACCTGGGCTGCGCGACCGACCTCGGTCCACGACGCGTAGTTCTGTCCGAAGCCGTGATAGAGGTACAGCACCGGATACGGCTCCGCCCGGTTCTCGTCGTAGTCGGCCGGCGTCCACACCTTCAGCTTCGAGGCCCCGAATGCGCCGGAGTAGCTGAGCGTGGCGAGGTCGCCGGTCTTCTCCGCAGGGAGGTCGGCGAGCAGCGGCGTGCGCACGCCGCCGGGGACGAACAGCTGGCTCTCGATGTTCTCCGTGTTCTTGGTGTCGGCCGGATCGTGGAAGGCGACTCCGTCGACCTCGTAGCGCCAGTAGTAGTACCCGTCGATCGGACCGATGGTGGCGCGCCAGCGGTCACCCTGCTTGGCGAGCGGGATACGGAACCACTGGCCGTTCGGGGCCCAGTTGCCCCACAGAACGACGTCCTTCGCGTTGGCCCACTGGGTGCCGGTCTCGAAGGTGACCATCCCGTTGTCATCGATGTGCGGGGTGGTGATGCTGCCGACGGACGGCGCCGTGTAGGGCTGCGTGAGCTCTCGGTGCCCCTCGCTCATCCCGCGATCCTCGACGTGGGGCTGGAAGGCGCGGCTGGCGAAGTCACGGAGGTTCTCCCGCCACGTGTCCCAGACGCCGCCCGTCTCGGGGTGAACGCCATCGAACTCGATCCGGACACCGGCCTGGGCGAGTGTCTGCATCGCCTCGTAGGTCGTGTTGTACGCCGGGTCGAGGGTGTTGCCCACGTAGAAGCGCATCAGGTCGGTCTTGGCGTTGACCTTGCGGGCCTCGGCGGCGGTCACCTCGGTGCCCGCGGGAAGCGCACCCGAGAGGGAGCCGACCGAGCCGAAGACGCCCGGCTCGTCCAGAGCGAGGGAGATCGCCTGCGCCGCGCCCTCGCCGATTCCGGCGATACCCGTCTCCTTCACCTTGCGAGAGACGTTGTAGCCCTGCTTGACGGCCGGAATGAGGTCGTCCATCAGCTCCGCGCGAGAACCGTCGCCCTCCAGATCCGCCATGACCACGACCATCGACGCAAGGTCGCCCTCGAGGGAGAGGTTGTCGAGGATCTGCGCGGCACGGCCGAGCTCCAGCCACTCGCTCACCGACTGCCCCTCGTCGCCGAGGAGGTAGAGCACCGGATGCGCCTTGGCGGTCTTGGTGGTGTAGCCCGGGGGCGTCCACACCATGGCCGGCTCGTCACCGCCGTACTCCAGCGCTGACACCGTGCCACCGCCGGTCTCCACGTCATCCATCCACTCGACCTCGGGTCCGGGCACGAAGAGCGTGTTCCAGTCGGGGTGAGAGGCGATCTGCGTGGTCGCGTCGGGGTGCCGGAAGGTCACCTTGGAGCGGTCGGCCTTGGTCGCCACGTACTCGTAGTAGTACAGGCCGGGCTCCATGGGACCGATGTTCGCGACGCAGTTGGAGCCGTTCGCGTCCAGCCCGACGGCCGCCCAGGTGCCCGACGGCCCGATGTTGCCCGCCAGCTCGGCGCCCGCACCCGTCGAGTTGCCGCAGGCGCCCGAAGGCACCGACGTCTTGGGGACGGTGAAGTAGTGGTAGATCCCGCGCTGCGACTCCCACGGATCCGAGTCCGCAGAACCCGTTGCCGCAGCGGCGGGAACCGCCACTGCAGCCAAGCCCGCGGCGCTCAGCGTGAGCGCCAGGGCGGCGCCGACGCCGCGCGTGACGCGGTGCCGGGTCGCCGATGGATAGTTCGCCATTGAACAGCCTTCCATTCGTTGCAGTGATGACGTCTTCGAACGCGACGAAGACCAGCCCGATCCGCATCGATCGGACCGCTGCCGCGTCCGCCCCGGGAGGAACCACTCCGTCCCAGCAGGAGCGAAAGCTGACCTTGCGCTTCCCAGTACACCGGTTTACTACACCGGTGTACTACCGTCAACCACGGTGGCGCGCGACACCTGGCAGGCCCTGATCAGCGGGTGGTGGACTGTCGCTGGATCAGTTCGAAGTCGATGACGACCTGACGGGGAGCGCGCTGCTCCTCGCGCGCGATGCCATCCACGTTGGCGCCGATGCGCTCCTCCAGCGCCGCGACGGCGTGACGGGCGATCAGACGGGTGCCGGGGTCGATGGTGCTCAGTGTGGGGCGGGAGTACCCGGACTCCTCGATGTTGTCGAACCCGATGACGAGCACGTCCTCCGGGACCCGGAGCCCTCGATCCTGCAGCACCGACATCGCCCCCAGCGCCAACGTGTCGGTGAAGGCGACCACGGCATCCAGACGCACCCCGCGGTCGAGTATCTGCGCCATCGTGGCGGCCCCGGTGGCGTGGAAGTAGTCGGGCACCCCGATGACCGAGCGAGGGTCGACCTCGAGACCCCGCGCCGCCAGAGCCTGACGGAGTCCTTCGAAGCGGAGAGTGCCGCTGCTCGATGATGCGTCGTCCTTCAGACCCAACGGCACCACCGTCTTCGCGCCCGCATCCAGCACGTGATCCGTGGCGGCCCGCGCGCCGGCGACGTTGCTCATCGTCACATGATCCGCTCCGACGTCGAACACTCGCTCGCCCAGCACAACGAGCGGGAAGTTCACATCGAACAGACCGACGTCGTCCTGTCCCAGAGCCAACGGCGAGAAGATGACACCGTCAAACCGGGACCGGTAGCTGCCGTCGAGCACGCGCAGTTCGCGCTCCCGCTCGTTGTTCGTCTGCTCGATGAAGACCGTCAGGCCTCGCGCCGAGGCCTCCTGCATCACGGCGTCCGCCAGTTCCGCGAAGTACACGCTGCGCAGAGCCGGCACGACAAGGGCGATAGCCCCGGTCCTCCCCCGCCCGAGGTTCCGCGCCGAGACGTTGACGTGATAGTCCAGCGCGCGGATCGCGTCTTCGACACGCTCCTTGGTCTCCGGGCGCAGATACCGGTAGCCGTTGAGCACGTTCGAGACCGTCTTGATCGACACGCCAGCAAGCTGAGCGACATCGCGGATCGTCGCCGACCCACTCACCTTGCGCGCCACAGTCGATCCCTTCGCTCGTCGGCCGTTCTCCCCACGCTACCGACTCCTCGCGCAGTGACGGAGCAGCACCCCAACGCGCCGGCATGTTATCAACGTGGTTGATATTCCTGGGACATGATGCCAAGGTCGGATCGGCCGGTCACGGATGGCCGGGTCCCACAACAACGTCGTTGACACAGGGAGAGACAATGCCGACTACGCATCGGATCAGGAACGCCGCGATCGCCTCTGCGGTCGCCACCGGGCTCGCCTTCTCGGCGTCGCCCGCCGTGGCAGCCGAGGGCGAGCGGGTGCTCGAAGGTGCACTCACAGACAGCACGCCGTATCGCTTCGTCATCCCGGACGACTGGAACGGCACCGTGTTCGTCGACATGGACTTCGCGGCCGGGCCGATCGGCGACGCCGAACAGGCGCTCATCGACCGGGGCGCCGCGTATGGCGGCACCACCCGGAACGTCACGGGATGGAACATCGGCGGGGCGATCGCGAACCAGCTCGAGGCCCTCGACGTGTTCACTGCCGAGATGGGCGAGCCCGAGCAGGCGATCACGATGGGCAGCTCGATGGGTGGCTTCGTCGCCGCGGCGACGGGTGAACTGCACCCCGATCGCATCGACGGGGTGCTCGCCGCATGCGGTGGTCTCTCCGGCACCGTCTCGCAGTGGAATCAGAAGCTCGACACGGTGTTCGTACTGTCCGAGCTGCTGGATCCGGAGGGCTCGCTGCCCGTTGTGGACATCCCCGCGGACGTTTCCGGGGCGCAGCAGGCGTGGATCGGTCACCTCACCGCCGCGCAGGCCACCCCCGAAGGACGGGCGCGCATCGCTCTCGCCGCCGCGATCGGCCAGCTGCCCGCGTGGTCGCAGACGATCGCCGATCCCTCCCCGCGGGACGCCGACACGTATGAGCAGGCCTGGTTCGGCGCCCTCGCCGGCGATCCGCTCCCCTACATCGGGCAGGCAATGAGCAGCCGACGCACCAGCACGCTGCTGTTCGGCGGTCTCCCCTCGTGGAACACCGGGATCGACTACGCCGAGCAGCTGCGCAAGGCCTCCCCCGAGGCGCGCCGCGTCGTCGCCGACCTGTATGAGCGCGCCGGGCTCAGCCTCGAGGCCGACCTGGCGACGGTCAACGCCGCGGAGCGCTACCAGGCCGATCCCGACGCCGTCGAGCGCTTCGCGGCGACATACGAGTTCACGGGCGAGATCTCGGTGCCGACGCTCACGCTCAACAACGTCGGCGACCAGATCTCGACGGTCGCCCAGCAGAGCGCGTACGAGCAGCGCGTGAAGAAGGCGGGCAATGCCTCGCTGCTGCGCCAGACCTACGTCGCCTCCGCCGGACATTGCAACTTCACGGCCGCGGAGACCGTCGCCGCCGCCGAGCTCCTTCTCGAGCGCCTCGACACGGGCCACTGGGGCGGAGGCACGTCGGCTCATCAGCTGAACCGGGCTGCGGCCGCGCTCGACCTCGGCGAGGCGCGCTTCATCCGCTTCACCCCCGACCGCTTCAACCGGGGCTGAGGCGACCATGGGTCACCGAACGGCCACGACCAGCACCACGCGCCGGCTTCTCGCGATCACTGCCGTCGCATGCACGGCAGCCGCCACGGCGATCACCGCCGGACCCGCCTCGGCATCGACCGAAGCGCCCGTCGAGATCCCCGCCGCGGCCCCACCGGCGGCATTCCTCGACGAGCCGGCGCTGCCTGGTGCCGACGGCTGGACGTTCTCCGAGGCGTTCTCCCGCACATCCGGCACAGCCCGATACGACGACGGCGCGCTGCTGTGGACCGACTGGCTCTTCGACGACACGGGCGACGGGTCGCTCACCTACGCCGACGAGGCGGCCCATGCGAACGGCTCGGATGTGTTCCGCGCCGGCGTGGGAGCGAAGGGCCGGTCGTCCTCCTGGCGCGTGGACTTCACCACGCTCGCCGACGCCGATCTTCCGATCGCGGTGTGGGCGCTCGACACCGATGCCGATCCGGAGACGGGCACGTCGAGGTGGCCGGGCGACGCCGGTGTGACCTCGCCCGGCTCCGAGGCCTTCCTGATCGTGTCGTCCCGAGGCGTACGGCTGGAGACGGCCGCGGGCCAGCAGCGTGATCTCACGAGACTCGGGGCCACTCTGACCGTCGACGAGGAGGCGAAGTCCTTCGTCGCCGAGATCCCGCGATCGCTCCTTCGCATCAACGGCGTCTGGAACGTTCGCCTGGCCACCGGAGTCGCGGACGAGAGCGGCTTCGGATTCGCCGCCGCACCGCAGCGATCCGACATGCGTGTGTACAACGCGGCTTTCCGCACAGACATGCAGGAGGGCGAGCGGCTTCCGGGAACCGCCATGGCGACGAGCTGGAACAACGGCGCTCAGAGCCGGGCGCTCGCAGACGGCGACCTGACGCCCTTCGCGCTCCCGCTCGACTGGCGCCGCATCGCCCGGGGCGAGGTCGAGGACGAGCCGCTCAGAACGGGGTTCTCTACGAGATGGTTTGTGTCATCGGTGGATCTGGGGCCGGGGGTTCATCCCGAGGTCCGGCAGCCGCTCGGCCAGCCTCCCACGGCGGATCCGCGCGTATACGGGCGGGTGCAGCCCTACCTCGTCTATGTTCCGTCGACCTACGATCCGTCGCATCCCGCTCCCGTGTCGATCCTGCTTCATGGGGGCGGCGGCAACCATAACGGCTTCCGTGGCGCGCAGGAGGACGAGCTGTTCGGACCGGTGTGCGAGGACCGCGGCTCGGTCTGCGTCTCACCGCTCGGGCGAGGCGATGGCACGTGGTACATCAACGAAGCCGAACTCGATGTCTGGGAGGTGTGGAACCGCGCGGCACAGACCTACGCGCTCGACGGGACGCAAACCGTCGTCGCGGGCCACTCGATGGGCGGCGTCGGAGCGACGCGATTCGCCACCAACTACCCGGCGGCGTTCGCCGGTGTGGGGATCGTCTCCGGGGCGGGCTACCGGACAGCCGGCGGTGCGCGGGACGACGCCCAGGATCCGCTCCGGGTCGAGAACCTCGCCAACATGGCGGTGTACATGGATGCGGGCACCGAGGACATCGCGGAGGGAAACACGCGGTCCTGGGGCGCGGCATTCGAGGCGGCGGCGGTGCCCCACCGCGTGCATTACTACGAGGGCGCGACGCACGGCCACTTCCAGTGGCTGGGATGGCGCGAGTTCGCCGAGCACATCGACGGCGCAGAGATCGAGCGCACCCCGTCGCGCATCGCATACCGGTGGGATCCGGCCGAGCAGCGCGATTCTCTCGGACTGACGATGGACAACGCCTACTGGGTGAGCGAACTCACGCCGCGTGACGCGGACGACCGGTGGAGCCGGATCGAGGCGCGTTCCGGCGCACTGGACACCGTGCTCGACGAGCCGGTCGTCACCTCGGAGACCCGGACGTACGGCGACTACGAGACCGAGGTGCGTCAGCTCGTCCGGCAGCCGGTCGGCACGAGGGAGCCGGCCCAGGAGCTCGATCTCGCGCTCGTCAACGTCGGCACCGCCACCGTGGACCTCGACGAGGCCGGGCTCACGGGCGCGGTCACCGTGCGCGTCACGACCGATGGCGAGTCCGAACTCCGTCTCCGCCGGGGCGACACGGAGCGGATCGAACGCGTGGAAGCGGGCGCGCACGTCCTGACCGTGCAGCTCCCGTGAGCTGATGCCGGCGTTCCCGGGTGCGGTGGGTCAGCTCACCGCACCCGGAACGTCGAGGCCGGCACGAACGGCATCGCGGAAGGCCCTGTCACTGATCCCGACACGTGGCGCGCAGCCACGCATCCGCTTCCTCGGGCGCGCTCGTGTACGGAGCGACGATGTCCGGGATCAGCGCTTCGTCGTACAACCGCCCCGTCCGATCGAGGTACCACCCGGTGGTCACGATGAGGAGCGATCCATCCGGGAGCGTGAGTGTCTCGTTCGACGTCGTGAAGCCACCTGTCGGCTTTCCTACGCGAGTGGTGTCCGCCTGTCCCTGGAACGCTGTCGCGACGAACTCACCTGCGCTCAGCGTGCTGGAGCTGGTGAGGACGGCAACCGGACCATCGACCGTGAACCCGGCCTCGATCGTCTCGTACAGCGGATTGTCGACAGCTCCATCATCACTGCGCAACCACGTCTCCGCACCGGCCTTGGTCCTGATCCCCACGATGTCCCCATCGTCGAGAAGGGGCCCCACCGCGGCGAGCATCGCATAGGCGTTGCCCCCTCTGTTGGCGCGCAGATCCAGGATCCATCCACAGGAGGTGTTCGGAACCGCCGCTCGGATGCTTTCGATCGTCGGCTCGGCATATTCCTCGATGGACGCTTGCTCCGTCCCCAGGAATGCGGGAAGAGCGATCGTCGTCACGCCTTGACTGGACGTGACCGTGGGCTTCGCGAAACGTGCGCCCGGCGCGTACTGGGCGCGGCTGGTGTCAGCGATGGGAGCCGGCACGAACGACGAATGCTCTCCCCCGGCCCCGGACGCAAGCTGTGACATCAGCCCGTATAGCTCTTCATAAGACTCCGCGGCCTCAAACCGGTCGAGGGCCGCAGCGCGCTGAGACTCCCACTGGGGCCCCTGCGCGTGTATGCCCTTGTCCAGTTCGGCAATGGCGAGAGCGCCGTACTCCATACGGCGAACGCGGTGCGGAACACCCGGACATCGCGGCCAGGCTCGCCGCCGCGATAACGGCGGCCAAAGCTCGCAGCCTCACGATCCGTCCCACTCCCCAATCCTGCCCCAGCCGCCGATGTCGGCCGCCAGCGATAGCATCGCGAAGATGAGCATCACGTTCGATCCCGAAGCAGACGCGGCCTACATCGTGATCGGCACCGGCCCTGGCAAGGGCGAGGCCGTGCGCCAGGTCTCGGGCATTGCGACGCCGACCGGCGGGGAGATCATCCTCGACGTGGATGCGGAAGGCCGGCTGCTGGGCATTGAGGTGCTCGGTGCGACGGCCGCGTTTCGACCCGAGGTGCTCGAGGGCGCTCCGTTGCCGGGCGTCTGAGTGCCTCGAACCCCACGCATGAGGGTTGGCTAGAGCGGAGGCCCTTCGCAACGCAAAGGCAGAAGGCCCGGATCCTTGATTTCTCACGGATCCGGGCCTTCTTCTTGTTGCGGGGACAGGATTTGAACCTGCGACCTCTGGGTTATGAGCCCAGCGAGCTACCGAGCTGCTCCACCCCGCGGCACAAGAGAAAACATTACCCGACGGATCCGGTCCTGGCCAATCGAGGCCCGTTTCGGCGATTCCCGGGCGTGTCACCTCCCGTTCACCTGATCCCCCGCACATGCCAAAGGCCCGGTCCGAGTGGATCGGACCGGGCCTTCGGCGTTCACCGCGTCAGCGGATCACTCGGTGAGCTCGAGCAGTCGCTCGACCGCCGCTGTGAGATCCTTATCGGCCTGGGCGTAGGCGACCTGGTCGTCGGCCGCCAGGGCCGCGGCCTTCGCCTCCAGGGCGTCCTGCACGGCCGCCTTGGCCGACGCGATGTCATCGCTCTCGGCGGGCGGTGTCACGGTGCCCTCGTCCGGGTCAGCCGGCTGCTCGGGATCCGTGGGCTCCTCCGGATCCGTCGGCGTGACATCCTCGTCTCCCGTGGGAGCGCCGGAGTCGCCGCCGAACAGGGTGTCGAGGGCGTCGGCGAGCGTGTCCTCGAAGGCGAGCTGGTCGCCGAAGGCCACAAGCACCTTGCGCAGCAGCGGGTACTGAGTGCCTCCGGTCGACTTCACGAACACCGGCTGCACATACAGGAGGCCACCGCCGACGGGCAGCGTCAGCAGGTTGCCGAGCAGCACGTCCGAGTTGCCACCCTTGAGCAGGGTCATCTGCGAGGCGATCTCGGCATCCGAGTCGAACGCGTTCTGCACCTGACCGGGGCCGGGCACGGTCGTGTCCGCCGAGATCTCGAGCATCCGCAGCTTGCCATAGTCGGCCCGCTTCTTGCCCTCCTCGTTGCCCGCGTCGGAGTCGACCGAGAGGTAGCCCGTGAGGACGTCGCGCTTTCCACCCTCCGGGATGAACGTCGTGAACATCGAGAAGGTGGGATCCTCCTGGCCCGGCATACGCATCGACAGGTAGTACGGCGGCTGCAGCACGGCGTCGTCGGACGGGTCGTTCGGCGTGGTCCAGGCGTTGTCGCGCTGGTAGAACTGGCCCGCGGTGTCGACGTGGTACACGCCGAGCATGGCGCGCTGCACCTTGAACAGATCGGTCGGGTAGCGCACGTGGCTCATCAGCTCGCCCGACATCTTGCTGATCGGCTCGACCGTCGACGGGTAGACCTTCTGCCAGGTCTCCAGCACCGGATCCTCTTCATCCCACGCGTACAGCGTGACCTTGCCGTCGTACGCGTCGACGGTGGCCTTGACCGAGTTGCGGATGTAGTTGATGTTGTCGATGCGCAGGCTCGGCAGGTTCGTGGTGGCGTCGCTGATCGCCTCCGACAGGCTCACGCCCGACGAGTACGGGTAGCTGGAGCTGGTCGTGTAGGCGTCGACGATCCACACGATGCGTCCGTTCACGACGCTCGGGTACGGGTCGCTGTCGATCGTCAGGTACGGCGCGACCTTCTGAACGCGCGTCTTCGGGTCGCGGTCGTAGAGGATCTGCGACTCCTCGTTCACGTTGTCGGAGAAGAGGATCTGCTCCGACTGGAACTTCATCGCGTAGAGCAGCTTGTTGAAGAACGAGCCGATGTTCGGACCGCCGTCGCCCTCGAACGTGGTGCGGGTCTCGCCGCTGCCGTCGGTGCCGCGCGGGTAGTCGAGCTCGACCGGATCGGTGCCCTCCGGGCCGCCGACGATCGAGTACGGCGGCGACTTCTCGCCGAAGTACACCCGCGGTTCGTACTCGAGCGCGGACAGGAAGCCCGACGACGGGATCGAGCCCTCGATGAACACCGGCTCACCCTCGGCGGTGCGCTCGTTGCCCTTGGCGGCGACGAGGCCGTAGCCGTGCGTGTAGACCATCGTGGTGTTCTGCCAGGTCTGCGCGTCCTCGTCGAGCTCGTTCAGATCGAGCTCGCGGATCGCCGTGACGGTGTCCTGGGTCTGACCGTCGATCTCATAGCGGTCGACATCGAGCCGGTCGCCGAAGCTGTAGTACGGACGGTACTGCTGCAGCTGCTGGACGGTCGGGCTGATGATGGCGGGGTCCATCAGGCGCAGCGAGGCGGTGGTGTCGGCGTCGCTGCGCAGCTGGCCGGCCTCCGCCTCCGTCTCGGCGCTGAAGTCGGTCTTCTCGATGCCGTCGAGGCCATAGGCGGCGCGGGTGCCGTCGACGTTGCGCTGGAAGTACTCCATCTCGACCGTGCGCTCGTTGGGGCGCACCTGGAAGTTCTGGATGGCCCAGGGGTACCCGACGCCCACCACGAGCCACGTCACCATCAGCAGCGCCGTCGCGATCAGCGGGTAGCGCCAGCGGCCGATGAACGCCGTGATGAAGAAGAGCACGGCCACCAGAACCGCCACCACGGCGAGGATCGTCTGACCGGGGATCACCGCGTTGACCTCGGTGAAGGCCGGTCCGGTGATGCGCTCGCCCTCGGAGACGAGGGTGTCGAAGCGGTCGAGCCAGAGGCTGCCGGCCTGGATCAGCAGGTACACGCCGGCCAGGACCGCGAGCTGGATGCGCGCGGGCTTTGAGATGCGCAGCTCGCCGCCGCCGATCCGGACGGATCCGTACAGGTAGGTGACGAGAGCCGTCATCAGCAGCGAGATGAGCACAACGGCCGAGGCGAAGCCCGCGAGCGCCTGGTAGAACGGCATCGCGAACATGTAGAAGCCGACGTCGAGACCGAACTCGGGGTCGACCTCGCCGGCCGCGCCGCCGTTGAGCCAGAGCGCGGTGGTCTCCCACTGGGCGGACGCGGCGAAACCGGCGAAGAAGCCGAAGAACACCGGGATGCCCCACATCGCCAGGCGGCGAAGCGGCTCGACGACCTCCTGGTAGCGGTCGAGCTGGGAGCTCAGACGCGCGTACACGGGGCGCAGGCGGTAGGCGAGGAAGATGGCCAGCCAGACGGGCGCCGCCATGCCGACGAAGCCGATCAGGAACATCACGCTGCGGGCGAGCCACTGCGTCGTCAGGACGTTCTCGAAGCCGAGCTGGTTGAACCAGAGGAATTCGGCGTACAGGTTCGAGAACGCGAAGAAGGCGATGACGAGCGCCGCGATCACGGCGAGCGAGATCGTGACGATGCGTCGGAACGGGGACGGCGCGGCGGCCCTGGGCGCGGAGGTCGAGGTCACCCTTGTGAGCCTACCCAGTGAGGCCTATGCCTCAGCCGCGAGACCTGCCTTGTTCGCGGCGGGCGTCACTCCGCCGGATCCGGATCCGGTGCTCAGGACGAGGCACAGGTCGGCAGGTCCGCCGTGTCTCCACTGGTGATCGCTTCGAGGGCCGCCAGCGCGTCATCCAGCGTCTCGACCGCGAACACGTGCAGACCCGAGGGCTCGTGCCCGGCTACCTCATTGCAGTTGGAGGCCGGAGCGAGGAACCACTCGGCGCCGGCGTCGCGCGCCCCGTAGAGCTTCTGACGGATGCCGCCGATCGGTCCGACGGTGCCGTCCGCGGTGATCGTGCCGGTTCCCGCGACGTTCTCGCCGCCGTTGAGAGCTCCCGGGGTGAGCACGTCGATGATCCCGAGTGCGAACATCATGCCCGCGCTGGGGCCGCCGACGTTGTCGAGCTGGATGGTCACATCGAAGGGGAAGTCGAACGTGGTGGTCAACGTGATGCCGATGAGCCAGGCGGTCTCACCGTCGGCCTGCGCCTCGACGGGCGTGACCTCGACGGTCTGCTTCGTGCCGTCGCGCTCGAGGTCGATCGACACCGGTGCGCCGTCACCCTGCTGGATGATCTCTCTCAGCTGAGACGCATCATCGATCCCCTCGCCGTCGGCGGAGAGGATCCGGTCGCCCTCCTCGATGATCCCGGCGGCCGGCGCGTCGTCGCTCGCGACGCCTGCGACGACCACCTGCGCCCCGACGTCGTGCCCCAGCTCGGTCAGCGCCGCAGCGGTCGCCTCGGACTGCGAATCGACCATCAGCGTGGAGTTCTGCTCCTCGCGCTGCTCGGTGGTCTGCCCCTGAGGGAACACCACGTCGATCGGCACCACGGCGCGCGACGGGTCGAGCCATGCGGCGGCGATCTCGAACCAGGACGGCGTCCGCTCGCGGTTTCCGACAATCTGCACGGTGGTGAGATCCAGGGTTCCGTCGGTGTCGTCGAACGTCTCGGCGCCCTTGATCGCGATGAGCGGCAGCTCCTCGCCGTCGGCGTTCTCGGCCGTGCCGATGGTGTCGTAGACGGGTCCGGGGCGCTGGATGACGTACGCCGTGGGAAGGAACGTCAGTGCGACGAGCACCAGAAGCGCCGCGACGATCGACCACATGCCGATGAGCAGCCGGCGCTCCTCGGGGCGCGACCGGCGTCGACGCGCCGAAGCGCTCGGCGCGTCCTGGAACAGCGTCACGTGATCTCCCTCTGGACCGGGCGGACTCGTCGTTCGCGGGCGGCGTAAGACCGCTCGAGGTGCGGCCGGGACGGGCCGAGACGGGTGAGACTAGCGTAGATCCCAACCGTGTGACCGGCTGAAAGGCGGCTGACGTGGCAGATGACGATCGCTCCCCCGAGGACGAGTTCCAGGAGCTGATGCGCCAGCTCTTCGGCGCCACGGGAAGCCAGTTCGACCCCGCGCAGTTCGCGCGGATGGATCCGGAGCAGCTCGCCCGGCTCACCGGGGTTCCGATGGATCCGGCGACCCTGTCGCAGGTGATGCAGAACCTCCAGAGCGCTTTCCGGAACGCCCCGGCGAACGGCATCGACTGGGATGTCACGCGGCGCCAGGCGCTGCACATCGCGAACCAGGACGGGCTCAGCGTGACGGCCGGTCAGCGTGCCGACCTCGATCAGGCGTTCCACCTGGCCGACCTCTGGCTGTCGGAGGCCACCGCGATCGCCGACCTCGCAGAGGCTCCCCGCGCGATCACCCGCGGCGAGTGGGTGGAGAAGACGCTGCCGGTCTGGCAGGAGCTCGCGGAGCCCGTCGCCACCAGCGTGGCCGACGCGCTCACGTCCGCCCTCAGCCAGCAGGTGCCGGAGGAGATGCAGGGCCTCGTCGCGAACGCCGGGCAGATGATGCGAGGCCTGGGCGGCTCGCTCTTCGCCACCCAGCTCGGCCAGGTCGTGGGCCGGCTGGCGCTCGAGGTGGTCTCCGGCGGCGACGTGGGCATCCCGCTCCTGCCCGCAGGCGAGGCCGCGATCCTTCCGCAGAACTTCGCCGACCTCGGCCGCGGGCTGGAGATCCCCGACGACCAGCTGGCGCTCTACGTCGCCGCGCGCGAGCTGGCGCACGCCCGCCTGTTCCGTCACGCGAAGTGGCTGCGACTGCACGTGCTCTCGCAGGTGACCGAGTATGCCCGCGGTGTGCACATCGACACCGAGCGTCTCGAGGAGATGGCGTCGCGGGTCGATCCGTCCGACCTCGACGAACTGCGCCAGGCGCTCGAGTCGGGCGCGCTGCTTCCGCAGCAGACCGAGGCGCAGGAGCTCGCCCTCGCCCGTCTCGAGAACATGCTCGCTCTCATCGAGGGCTGGGTCGACGTGGTCACATCGGACGCGACCGCGCGCATCCCCCAGCTCGACCGCATCGCGGAGGCGATCCGCCGCCGACGCGCGGTGGGCGGCCCGGCCGAGGACGCGCTCAGCGCGCTCGTCGGCCTGAAGCTGCGCCCGCGCCGTCTGCGCGAGGCCGCGGCGATGTGGCGTGCGTTGACGGATGCGGTCGGCGTCGAGGCGCGCGACGCCCTGTGGGACTCCCCCGACTTCGTGCCCGAGGCCGAGGACATCGACGATCCCTCGCGCCTGATCGCGCGGCTCGAAGCCACCGCCCGCGGCGAGGCGCCGCAGCGCGACGAGATGGACGATGCGCTCGAGCGTCTGCTCGCCGAGGGGCTGAACGACGAGGGGCTGAACGACGACCCGGACGCCCAGGGCGAAGCGCCGGAGGACGACGGCCCCGAGGGTCCGAAGCCCGTCTGAGGCTCGTCCACAGGGCCGGAGCACGGGGCCGCGCGCGCCGGTCCTGTGGAGAGCCTGCCGCGGCCGCCACGGATCTCGCACGATGGGTTCCATGGCCCGTCTCCGTCTCGACCCCGCACATCCGCCGCTGTGGCGCGATGACCGCACGCTGCAGTTCGGCGCGCACGCCGTCGCGACCCTGCACGATCCCCCGCTGTGGCAGCAGCGTGCGCTGTCGGCGCTCGCCGGTGGCATCGACGCCGACGCTCTGCGCCGTATGGTGACGGCGCTCCGGGTGGAACCCGCCGACTACGACGCCTTCATCGGGCGCCTCGCACCCGCCTTCGCGTCAGAGGCTCCCACCTGGACCGTTCAGCTGCGCGCGGCCGACGGCGTGGACGCGGCAACGTGCGCCGACCTCTCCGAGGCACTCGGGGCGCTCGGGGTGAGCGCGCGGTCGCCCGCGCCCGACGAACCCTGGCGAGGTGACGCAGTCATCCTCATCGCCCACCACCACGTGCCGCCGCATCTGCCCGCACGGGCGATGTCCGACGACCTGCCGCACGTCCCGGTGGTGTTCGATACCGCGTCCGTGACCGTCGGGCCACTGGTCGAGCCGGGGAGCACCGCGTGTCTTTCCTGCCTCGCGCAGCGCGAGCGCGACCGAGATGACGCGTGGCCGGTGATCGCTGCGCAACTGGTCTCCCGGACTCCGGCCCCCGTGCCGCGGGTGCGCGCCATGGAGGCCGGCACGCTCGTGGCACGGCTGCTGCAGCAGCGGCTCGCCGGGCGGGATCCTCGCGCAACCCGCCCCGCACGCGGCGTCAGCGCGACGCTGTCGGTGCGTTCCGCAGCGGACGCCCGCCGCTCGTGGCGCTCGCACCGTCCGCACGCCGATTGCCTGTGCGGGGCGGCGGCGGCGCCGACTCGAGATGCGGGCCGATCTCCGCGAGGAACCGCGACGGCTCTCGCTCCCCCCGTACCGCTGCCGACTGTCGCGCCCACGAGATCGCCAGCGTTCGCGCGGCGCGCGTGACGCCGACGTAGGCGAGGCGGCGCTCCTCGTCGATGCCCTCATCGGTCTGCGCATACGAGATCGGCAGCAGACCCTCCGAGAAGCCGAGCAGGTGCACGTGAGGCCACTCGAGGCCCTTCGCCGCGTGCAGCGTCGAGAGCGTCACCGTGCGCATGGCCAGCTCGTGCTGATCCTTCGCGCGAGCCATGAGGTCATCCGCGAACGAGCGCAGCGTCGCTCCCGCGGGTGCCTCCTGGGCAAGACGCAGGATCGAGGCGCGAGCCTCCCAGGCGTCGCGCAGCGCCCCGCCTGCCGCGGGTGGCTCGTCATGGTGGCCGATGCCGCGAAGGGCGGTGCGCACGTCCTCGACGAAGTCGTCGCCCTTGGGCGCGACCGCCGCCGCGCGGATCGCGAGCACCGCCTGGCGCACCTCGGGCATGTCGAAGAAGCGCGCGCCACCCAACACGGTCGTGGGGATCCCCCGTTCGGCGAGAGCCTGCTGGATCTGGGCCGACTGCGCGTGCGATCGGTAGAGCACGGCGATCTCGTCGGGGCGTGCGCCGGCCTCCAGCTGGGCCGCGATCGCGGCGGCTGCCCCGGCCGCCTCCGAGGCCTCGTCGGCATACGCCGTGACGATCGGCGTCCGCGCGTGCTCAGATGCGGGCCGAACGGCCTGGAGGGTGAGCGCGCCCGGACGTCCGCGCATCAGCGCGTTCGCGACCTCCAGGACGGAGGCCTCGGAGCGGTAGTTCCGCTCGAGGCGCACCACGGTGGCATCCGGATACTTCGTGCCGAACTCCAGCAGGTACCGCGAGTCCGCTCCCGTGAACGAGTAGATCGTCTGACTCGCGTCACCCACCACGCACAGGTCGCGGCGGTCTCCGAGCCACAGTTCGAGCAGCCGGTTCTGCAGCGGCGAGACGTCCTGGAACTCGTCGACCGTGAAGTGGCGATACTGCTCGCGCACGGCGACGGCGACGCGGGGCTCGGCCTCGAGCATGCCCGCGCAGGCGAGCAGGACGTCCTCGAAGTCGAGCTGGCGGCGCTCGTCCTTGAGCTTCTCGTAGTGCGTCATCAGGTCGACGAGCTTGTCGGTGCGCAGCGCGCCGACCGAGCGACCGAGCGCTCCGTACTTCTCGATGCTGCGCATCGTGACCTTGCGCCATTCGATCTGCGAGGCGACGTCGCGCAGGGTCGCGCGGTCGGCGCGCAGCTTCAGCCCATCCGCGGCATGGGCGAGGAGCTTCACCTTGTTGTCGACGATGCGCGGCGCTTCATCGCCCGCCACCTGAGGCCAGAAGTAGTTCAGCTGCGCCAGCGCCGCCGCGTGGAAGGTCTTGGCCGAGACGCCCTCGACGCCCAGCTCGCGCAGTCGGCCACGCAGTTCGCCTGCCGCCTTCGCGGTGAAGGTGACGGCGAGCACCCGCTGCGGCGAATAGGCGCCGGTGTCCACCCCGTGGGCGATGCGGTGCGTGATGACGCGGGTCTTTCCGGCACCCGCGCCGGCGAGCACAACGACCGGGCCGCGCAGGCGCGAAGCAGCCTCGCGCTGGTGCTCGTCGAGCCCGTCGAGCGCGCTCACTCGTCGTGCCATTCCCGGATCAGCCGGTACGCGATGCTCGCGCGCCCGGGCAGCCCGAACTCGCCGCGGCCCGCCAGTGCCTCCGCGATCTCGTCGCGGGTGAACCACTTGAGCGAGATGATCTCGGTGCCGTCGGGACGAGCCTCGTCCGGATCGACCGCCGTCGCCTCGAAGCCCAGCATGAGCGAGTGCGGGAACGGCCACGGCTGGGAGCGCACGTAGCGCACGTCCGTGACACGCACCCCCGCCTCCTCGAAGAGCTCCCGATGGATCGCCGTCTCGAGCGACTCCCCCGCTTCCACGAACCCCGCGAAGCACGAATGCATGCGGCCGCGCCAGTTCACGTTCGCACCGAGAAGGATGCGCTCGCGCGCCGGATCCGTGATCGCCACGATGACGGCGGGGTCGTTGCGGGGAAAGTGCTCGCGACCGCAGTCCTCGCACCGGCGCGACCAGCCGGCCTGACGCAGCACGGCGCGTCCTCCGCACAGCGGGCAGTGGCCGAAGTCGGTGAGCCAGCGGCCCAGGCTGATCGCGACCATCAGGGTGTCGGCCGCATGCTCATCGAGCGCCGCCCCGATCTCCCGTGGGCCCGCCCAGCCGTGCGCATCCAGCGGTGCCGGAGTGGCCGGGTCGAACGCGGCCACCACCACGGCGGCACCATCGGCCGCTCGACCGAGAAAGCCCCATTCGGCGCCGGCGGGGACGTCGGCCGGTGCGAACGACTGCAAGCGGGGCTCGTCGCCCGCCGCGTGCGCGGCGAGGGCGCCGTGCACCACCATCACGCGCGTGCCGGGGTCGGAGAGCACGGCATCGAGCAGCCCCGGCTCGTCGCGCTCGGCGGCCGAGCGGTCGACCGCCGCCGGAGCCACCGCATCGGGGCGGGCTGCCGGCAGGGCGGCATCGGAACGGCCGGCCTCGTCTCGTTCGACTCGCTCAGTGCGGCGCATCGTGGCTCCTCGCGTGGCTCTCTGCGAGGCGCGGCATGGGCTCTCGCGGGCGTGGCGCGGGCGCTTCGCCCGGCCCTGCGACCTACCCTGGGGGGCATGGCACGCTCTCCTCTCACTCTAGCCGCGGCCGTCTCGGCGGCCGTCCCGGACGTCGAGGTGACAGGAGCACGCCCGCTCAGCGCAGGCGGCGGCGGACGTTTCGACGCCGCCGTGGCGACACTGCGCGATGGACGCGAGCTGGTGGTCCGCGTGGCCGGTGAGGAGAGCGTCGATCAGGAGATCGCGGCAGAGGTCATCGCCCTGCGTGCGCTGACTCCGGGTGTGCGAGCCATGCTGCCCTTCGCCGCGCCCGAGTACGTCGGAGCGACGGCCCTCCCCCGGGGACGCGCCGTGGTGACGACCTTCGTCTCCGGATACCTGATCGATGCCGAGCAGCTTCCGCCGGGCGAGGGCGCCGCCACCTCGGTAGGGCGCGCGCTCGCGGCTCTCCACGCACTACCGCCGTCTGTGGTGCGCTCCGCGGGGCTGCGGGAGCGCACCGCCGAGCAGACCCGTGCCGATGTACGGCGCGTCGTCGAGGCCGCCTCGCACAGCGGACGCCTGCCTGTGCGGCTGACGGTGCGCTGGCGGGAGGCTCTCGAGGACGACCGCCTCTGGGCCTTCGAGCCGTCGGTATGCCTCGGCGGCACGCAGGCTGCGTCGTTCCTGTACGTCGACGGACAGCGTGGGGCGCCCGAGGTCTCCGGAGTGCTCGACTGGCACGGGCTGTCGATCGACGACCCCGCGGTCGACCTGCGCTGGGTCGCGTCGGCGCCGGATGCGGCGAAGGACATCTTCCGCGCGTACGGCGACGCCGCCCATCGCGCGCCGGACGCCGCCGTACGCGTGCGCGCTCGTCTGCACGCCGAGCTCGAGTTCGCGCGCTGGCTGGTCCACGGCCTCGAGACGCACAACGCGGCGGTCGTCGATGACGCGTCCGGACTGCTGGAGTCGCTTGCGGAGGGCGTGCGAGACGACGATCTGCTCGGCGACCTCGATGACGGCCGCACCGATATCGACGAGGCGATGACGGCTCTGGCCGGAGTGCCGCAGGCCCCCGCGCAGTCGGTCGACACGTCGATGCACACGGATGCGTTCGACGCCGACGATCTGTCGCTCGCTCCGGATGCCTCGTGGAGCGCTGAGAAGCGGGCTCGTGCGGCCGCCGCCGCAGAGGAGACCCAGCCTCTCGACCCGTCGGAGTTCGTGGGACTCGCCTCCCCGGGCGGCAAGGGCGGCGCACCGGATCACACCGCCACCGACGCGATTCCCGTGATCGCGGCCGGCGAAACGGATGACGAGAAGACTCAGGCCGACGAAGCGGCGCGCGCCGCGTTCCAGCGCTGGACCAGCTCCTCTTCGGAGTAGATCCGGTCGTCCCGGATGACCAGGTCATCCGCCACGTAGTACAGCGCCACATCGATGTCCTCGACGGGCACACCGTGCCGACGGTGGTACGCGATCCGGTAGAGCGCGAGCTGCAGCAGCCGCTGCTCTCTCTCAGCCGCGGTGCGCGGAGCCTTGCCCGTCTTCCAGTCGACGATCTCGATCCGACCGTCTCGCTCGTACACGGCGTCGAGCTTGCAGATGACGATGTGCGCGGGAGCACCGTCGGCTGCGGGCATCGTGAAGTCGATCTCGGTCTCGACCTCGATCGGCTGGAGCGTCGCCCATTCGCTGCGCAGGAAGATCTCGCGCAGCCCCTCCAGGGTCGCCTCGTCTTCGGCTGAGACCTCGGTCTCCGGAGCGAGATCGGCCTCACCCCACAGCTCCTCGTCGCTTTCCCAGAGCGCGTCATCCGTCGAGCTCCCGGGACCGGAGATCCCTGATCGCTGCTCAACCCACTGGTGGAAGAGCGTGCCGATGCGGGTCTGCGTGTACGGGCGCTCGGGCAGCGGACGGTCGATCTGGGAGACGGTGCCGGCGAAGTCGGCGACGTAGTCCTTGAACCGCGATGCAGGGATGCGCGTGGGCGCCGCGAGCGCCTGCCCGCGTCCGCGCTCCTCGCGCTCGGCGAGAAGGCGCGCCGCCTGCAGGGTCGGCGCGGCAGGCGGCGTGCGCGACACCAGGGCGGCTGCGTCGGCCACGCGGCCGCGGCGATGCCCGAGGGGGTCGAGCGGCCATTCGCGCGTGAGTGCCGTTCCCTCGTAGGGGTTCACGTCCTTGTCGACTTCCCCGATCTCGTCGAGGCCGAGCTCGGCGATCGCGTCGAGAAGATACGGGCTCGGCTTTCGCGGCGACTTCTGGCCCGCCCAGTGCGCGCCGGTCAGCAGAAGGTCGGAGCGCGCCCGGGTGATGGCGACGTAGGCGAGTCGTCGCTCCTCCTCCTGCTGGTAGTCGCGGTAGGCGTCTTTGAAACGGACGAGCGCGCCGCCATCCGGGTATGCCTTCGTCTTCCCTGCCGCGAGGGAATCGAGAGCCGCCTTGTGCTGCTTGGCGGGATCCGGTCCGGCATCGGCCATCGCCCCTGCCGGATCCCACACGAACCGCGGGAGCGCTGACGCGTCGCCACGCAGGGAGAAGGGCGCGACGCCGAAGCCGAACCAGCCCGACGTGTCGCTCACGCGGCTGGGCAGCTCGTCGTCGACCAGGCGCACGACGGCGACTGCGTCCCATTCGAGGCCCTTCGACCCGTGGATCGTCAGAAGCTGCACGACCCCCGGCTCAGGCGGCTCGGTGCGGGGCATCAGCTCGTCGGTCGACTCCGCTTTGTCGAGCCAGGCCAGCAGGCTGCCGATCGTTCCGCGCTCGTCGGCCGAGAGGAACCCCCTCACCTCGTCGACGAACGCGCGCAGCTGCGTCGAGGCGACCCGGGCGGGACCCCGTGTCTCGTTGGCGGCGAGCTCGATGTCGAGGCGCAGCTCCAGCTCGATCAGGCGGATGAGCTCGGGGATCGGCTGCGCGACCGCGCGGCGCAGGCGTTCGAGCAGTTCGCCGGCCCGGCGCAGGCGATGGCGTCCCTCCGGGCTGATGCCTGCGAGAAGACGGTAGTCATCGCGCGTTGTGCGGATGAAGTCGACCGCGTCGACGATCGACACCGCCTCGTCCACCCCGGCCGAACTGCGCAGTCGCGCCTTGAGCTCGTCCGCGAGCGGCGTCAGACCGCCGTCGCGGCGGGCGAGCTCGGTCGCCAGGTCGTAGAGCGCCGCCATGTCGGCCACGCCCACGCCGAAGCGGGGCCCCACGAGCAGACGGATGAGCGCCGACCCGGCCGTCGGATCGTGCAGCACGCGCAGCATCGACACCACATCGGTGACCTCAGGGGTGGACAGCAAGCCGCCCAGACCCAGGATGCGATGCGGGATGCCGCGCGCTCCGAGTGCCGTCGCGAAGGTCTGCATGTGCTTCTTCGAACGAAAGAGGATCGCGCCGGTGTGCGGCCGGCTGCCCTGATGCGCGGAGCGCACGGTCTCGAACCACTCCGCCACCGATGCGGCCTCGTCATCGACCGTCAGCTCGAAGCGCGACGACACCCTCCCCTCGTCGGCCCCCGGACGCGGTTCGAGCTCGGGCACCCGGAACGATCCGCGCCCTTGGAGGGGCCGCAGCACCCGGTTGGCGGTCGCGAGGATGCGAGCGTCGTTGCGCCAGCTCGTCATGAGGCTGAAGTGTGATGCGGGGGTCTCTCGTGCGAACGCGCGGTCGAACGCGTAGAGGTTGTCGGCGCTGGCACCGCGCCAGCCGTAGATCGACTGATGGGGGTCGCCGACGGCCATCGCCGCGCTGTCGCCGAACAGCTCGGCGAGGAACTGCGTCTGAATGACCGACGTGTCCTGATACTCGTCGAGCAGGACGACCCGGTACTGCTCGCGGAGGTCGGCCCGCACCTGCGGCGCGTGCTCCACGATGTCGAACGCCCCGTTCACCTGGTCGGCGAAGTCGAGCACGCCGCGGCGCTGCTTCTCGGCGATGTACTCACGCACGAGCTGCACGAGGATCGGCATGGCGAGAAGGTTGGCCGCGGCCTTGTCCACGGCCTCCTTCTCGCGGTAGGGCGCGAACTGCGCCGCCTGCTCGACGGCCACGCGCTCGAGCTCGGTGAGGTCGATGCGATGGTCCAGCACCTCCGCGGCGAGGCTCTGCACTGCGTCGACGACACCGTTCAGGGCGCGCTCGACCTCTTCCAGCCCGGGAATCTGCGCTCGCAGGACGACATGCCGCGCGATCAGCCACGACGCCGACTGGCTGAGCATCGCGGCATCGGGGTCGCGCCCGATACGCGCGGCGTGCTCGCGCACGATCGCATCGGCGAAGGCGTTGTAGGTGGCGACGCGGGGCCGGATCATCAGGTCGTCCACGGTGCGAGGCGATGCGGGATCCCATCCCGTCGCGCGCGCGGCCGCAAGCGCGTCGAGCACCTCGCGGCGCACGGTCTCGCGCTGGGCGGGCGTCGCCGCCGCATCGATCCGCGCCAGCGCCCCCTCGGCCACCAGGGCATGAAGGTGCGGCAGCAGGCCTCGGCGGCCGTACTCGTCGATGAGGGCGAGGCGCGCGCCGATCCGCTCGGCGAGCTCGCCCGCGGCCTTGCGGGTGAAGGTGAGGCCCAGGATCTCGTCGCGCCGCACGTGCTCGTTCGCGACGAGCCAGACCACCCGTCCCGCCATGGTCTCGGTCTTCCCGCTGCCCGCTCCGGCGACGACCAGCGCCGGGCTCGGCGGTGCCTCGATCACCCGCTGCTGCTCCGGAGTGGGGGTCGGCAGACCGAGCGCTGCCGCGATATCGGTGGCGCTGATCCCGTGTCCTCCCGGCCAGGCGGGCGCGGTGGAGATGTCGTCGATCTGAAGTGTCATCGCTGCCTACGCGCTCACGGACGGAATGGTGTGGATGCGGCACGGCTTGACGAACATGCCCTCGGTGCAGTGGGCGTCGACCTGCGCCGTGAAGCTCGAGGCGGACATGCCGCGCGCCGCCTCCGCGACACGCCGCAGGAACTCGGCGCGGGGCTCCTCTGCGAGCCGGTGCTGATGTGCGACGCGGTAGTCGCTCTTTGCGAGGGTCTGCGACACGATCACCAGGCGGGCGCCGGCCAGAGCGCTCGAGGCGGCGCCGTCGACGAGCCCCTCCTGCACGGCGATCTGATAGGCCGCGAGCTGCCCGTGCGCGAGAACGTCGTTGTCGCCGGGCTTCTCGTAGCGGCCGCTCTTGAGATCGACCACCACAACGTGCTCATCCGCTGGGGCCGCGGGAGCCATCGCGCTCCAACCGCGTGAGCGCGCCAGCGCATGCTCGCCCCCGCCCGGCGGGTAGGTCTCGACGCGGTCGATCACGCCGCTCACGATCGCGCGTCGCGGACCGTCGATCTCCTCGCCCACGTATACCCGCGGCGGCGCGTCATGCTCGGCAGCGGTCTCGACGGCGAACCGGAACGACGCTTCCGACACGACGTGCGCTCCCCCATCTCGGCGCACCTCGCGCAGGTAGGAATGCAGGCGGTCGACGTACGTCTCGGCGCGCTTGCGCTCCTTCACGGCGATCCACGGGGTCTCGAAGTCGAGCTCGGACCAGCGCTCCTCGACCACCGATCGCAGCCCGTCGAGATCGCCGTCGGGGTAGCGCTCGAGCGCCGCATGGAGGATGGTGCCGATCCCCGCGCTCGGCGCCGTGACCGTGTCGCCACCGAGGCTGTCGATGACCCAGCCGAGGCCGCACTCCTCGAACGCCTCCATGCGAGACGGCGACACCCGCGCCGGCCCCGCGTCGAGATCGCGAAGCGGAGCATCCGTCGACGGTTCCCGCACGCCGTACCAGTCTTCCGGGGCCGCGCCGGCCACATCAGCCTGGGCCAGCATCGCGAGCTGCCCCGCCGCCTCCGCACGCTCATGCGTGTCATCGGATGAGGTGAGCACGCGCCGGTGTCGCGCCACGAGGCCGCGCAGCGTCAGCGGATGCTCCGTGCGCTGATCGTCGTCGCGGCGAGGTGGCGGCAGGAAGGAGAACAGCGCGCTCGGCCCGGTCGCGTCATCGTCGACCGCGGTGACGAGCAGTCGCGTGCGGGCGCGGGACACGGCGCGCACGAACAGCCGCAGCTCGTCGTGCATCGCCGCGCGACGCCGGTCGAGCACGCCCTGCGGCTCGGGCTCGCCGCGCCGCTCGCGGCGAGCCGCGACGACGTCGGCGAGGCGCCACGACTCGAGCAGCCCGCCGCGCAGGCGCACATTCGGCCAGACGCCCTCCTGCACGCCGGCGATGACGACCGCGTCGAACTCGACGCCCAGCGCGTTGGCGGGCGTCATCAGCGTCACCGCGCCGTCGCGATCCGGCGCGGACAGGGTGTCCTCGGGAACATCGCTGTCGAGGATCTCGCGGATGAACGGGTGGGGCCCCTCCTCCGGGCTGCGCTCCACCGATCGCTTCGCCGCCGCGAACAGCGCGACCAGCCCGTCGAGCGCGCGCGCGACCTCGGCGGCCACGGGGCCGTCGCCCTGCGCCTGCTGATGCCATGCGCGCTCGAGCCGCTGCCCGTCGCTCGCCTTGGCGCGATCCCACACGAGCCAGAGCAGCTCGTGGATGGTCGCGCCGCGGGCACCCTCCTCATGCAGAAGCCGCAGGGTCTCGGCGAGGCGCTTGGCGGTGCGCGACTCGGGGGTGTCGAGCAGGTCGAACGACGCCGGCTGTCCGAGGGCCTCGTGCAGCAGTTCGCGCGCGGGGCGGTTTCCTCCTTCTGCCAGCTCGGCGTGGCGAAGGTGCGCGCGCAGGCGGCGGAGCCCCACGCCGTCGAGCCCGCCGAAGGGCGATCGCAGCGCCTCGAGCAGGCTCTCGGCATCACGATCGGCGTGGTCCGCGAGGCCTAGGCGCACGATCTCGACGATGTCGTGCACGGCCGGCTCGCTGCCGAGCGGCCGCTGCACGCCCGCGGCCCGAGTGGGCACCTCGCGCGCCGCGAGCTCGGCCTCCAGCGTCGTCAGCTGCCGGGTGTCGTGCGCGATGACGGCGATCCGCGACCACGGCACTCCGCCCAGCAGGTGCCAGTCGCGCAGGGTCCAGGCGATGCGGTCGATCTCCTCGTAGGGTGACGCCGCGAGCAGCGTCTCGATCGTGCCGTCTTCCTCGAGCTCCTCCCCGGGAGAACGGCGATGCGCGACCACGCCGGCCGCTCCGATCGACTGCGTCACCGTGCGCACCAGTCGGGTGAGCCGTGCCGTCGAGCGATGCTCCCCGTCGAGCACGTGCGACGTCCCCAGCGCCCGTGAGAGCTGAGCGAACAGCTCGGGGGTGACGCCGCGGAAGGCACCCGATCCGATATCCGGATCGCCGAACGCGAGCACGGCGACATCCCGCGCCCGCAGGGCCTCCACGACGGCGATGCCGCCGCGCGTGAGCTCCTGCGCGTCGTCGATCAGCACCACTCTCAGGCGCTCGAGGCCCGCGATCGCCGCACCGGCCCGCAACGCGGCCGCCGCCTCCGCGTACAGCTCCGCGACCTCACGATGCGGCGAGCGCATGCCGTCGAGCACGTTGCGGTAGTCGCGCATGAAGCGCGAGACAGAGGTCCAGGCCGGCACGTCGAGCGCGGCGAGCTCTGCGGGTCCCACCCCCAGTTCGGCGAGCTCGGCGAGGAAGGCGCGCAGCTCGGAGCGGAAGCCCTTCGACGCTCTCACGGGTGCACCCAGGTGCTCGGGCCACAGGCGCAGGCCGTCGGCCTCGTCCTGCTCGTCTCCCGCGAGGATGTCTGCCACGATGCGATCCTGATCGGCGCCCGTCAGCAGCTTCGGCGCCTCGTCGCCCCGGCGCACCGCATCGGCGCGCACCACCTGGAACGCGAACGACCCCACCGAGCGCGCGAGCGGCCCGGGGGTGGCCACCTGCACGCGGAGGCCCAGCTCGTCGCGCAGGCGCGTGGCCGACACGCGAGTCGGCGTCAGCACGACGAGCTCGTCGGCCGCCACTCCGTCGGCGAGCAGCCGCGCGACGCGTTCGACGAGCACGGCCGTCTTGCCCGTGCCGGGCGCACCCACCACGACCCCGGACGCGTCGGCAGGAAGCGACAGCACCCGGGCCTGTGCGCGGTCCCAGCCTCGCTCACGGGGGTCGGAGATCATGCTTCCACGCTAGGCGGCGCCTCGGACATTTCGGCCCGACACCGCGTGTGCCCCCGCCACAGGACCCTCGCGTTCGCTGTCGGCGTTCATCCGCCTGCCGTGTCGTCGCCCTGCCATAGAGTTGTGCCACGGCCGCCCGCGCACCTGCACGAGGGGCTTCCCGCACGACGAAAGGCAGTCACCCGTGGACATCCGCATCGGCATCATCAACACCGGCCGCGAGCTCAGCTTCGAGTCGTCGGAGAGCGCCGAGAGCATCAAGGCCACGGTGGCCGAGGCGATCTCGGCCGGCACGCCGCTCAGCCTCACCGACGTCAAGGGCAACTCCTACATCGTCCCGACCGCGAACCTCGCGTTCGTCGAGGTCGGCAGCGAGGAGACCCGCCGCGTCGGCTTCGTCGCCTGACATGTACATCCTGCTGGCGCTGATCGCCGCGATCTCGATCGGCATCGGCATCCACTACCTGGTGCCGCGGCGTGCGACGCGCGGTGTCGTGCTCGCCCCCGCCATCTCGGGTGCCGCCGCGGCGGTGGTCTACGCGATCTGCACGTGGTCGGGTCTCGGCGAGGCCAGCCCCTGGACGTGGCTGTCGACGATCGTCGTCTCGGCGCTGCTCTCGTGGGCCGGCACCGAAGCGATCAGCCGTCACCGCGCGCATCACGACGCCGCCGAGGCGAAGGCCGCCGGCATCGCCTGAGCGCAGCACCGCGAAGCCCCCGTCCTCGACGGGGGCTTCGTCGTGCCCGGCGCCGCCTGACGCCCCTCAGCGCGGCGCGCCCACGGACCCTCGGCTCAGGAGGACAGCCCGAGCGCATCCATCCGTCGCGCGTGCGCGGCCATCAGCGCCGTGAAGACGGGCTCGACCTTCTTCTCGTCGTCGACGCCGAGGCGCTGCGGGCGCAGGGCCGCGCGCGCGACGAGCAGCGTGTCGCCGACGAGGCGGCGGGCCCACATCGACAGCAGCGAGCGCATCTCGTCGTCGGCCTCGATCGTCGCGCGGATGAGGTCGACGATCAGCTCGCGATCGCTGTCCACGTTCAGGATGCGCGCCACCTTGCGACCGGTGTCGCCGTACTCGGCGGCGAGCGTGCGGTAGAAGTCGTCGAGCATGCCGGCGGTGATGTGCACCGACAGCATCGTCTCCCGCGGCCGCGCGCCGATGGTCGCCCATCGGAACTCGTCGAGCTGCGCCTGGAAGGGCCGCATGATCTCGGACGGCACCTCGCCCCGCTCGCGGATCACATCCACGATGGCGCGGTGCTTCACGAGCGCCGCGCCCGCCGCGAGCGACAGCGCCTCCTTCTCGTCGAGATCGGGGGTGGCGCGGATCAGACGCGAGAGCGTCTCGAAGTAGCCGAGCTGCAGGTAGGCGGCCTGACCGAGGAAGGTCGTGGCGTCGGGCGCGAGCTCCTCGAAGGCGACGCGCGTCGCGTCTCCCAGATCGCCTCGCGACCGCAGGCGCAGGATCCGGGCGGGCGGGCGACGGCGCCAGAACTTCCAGTTGACCACGGCTTCAGCCTAGAGCGTGAGCGCGCCGATCCCGGGGAGACGACAGGTCGCTCGGGTAGGCTGAGCGGGTCCCCGGCGACGGATCGGGGCCTTCGCGCCTGGAGCAGACAAGGGCGTGGATCCATCTCCTCAGGCGGCGACGGCCGCCGGACAGGCAACTTCACAATCGTGACCGCATTCTCCGACCTCGGCGTCGATCAGGACATCATCGAGGCACTCGCCTCCAAGGGCATCGAGTCCGCGTTCCCCATCCAGGAGCAGACGATCCCCCTCGCCCTCCCCGGCCAGGACGTCATCGGACAGGCCAAGACCGGCACCGGCAAGACCTTCGGCTTCGGCATCCCCGTGGTCCAGCGCCTCGGCCTCACCCCGGAGCCGGGCGTCAAGGCCCTCATCGTGGTTCCCACCCGCGAGCTCGCCGTTCAGGTCTATGAGGACCTGCAGCTGCTCACGTCGAACCGCTCCACCACGGTCGTCGCCATCTACGGCGGCAAGGCGTACGAGGGCCAGATCGAGGCGCTCAAGGCGGGTGCGCAGATCGTCGTGGGCACCCCCGGTCGCCTCATCGACCTCTCGAACCAGCGTCTGCTCGACCTGTCGCACGCCACCGAGGTCGTCCTCGACGAGGCCGACAAGATGCTCGACCTCGGCTTCCTCGCCGACATCGAGAAGATCTTCCAGAAGGTCTCGCAGACCCGCCACACGCAGCTGTTCTCGGCGACGATGCCCGGCCCGATCGTCGCGCTCGCGCGTCGCTTCATGACCAACCCCATCCACATCCGCGCCACGGATCCGGATGAGGGCCTCACGCAGGCCAACATCAAGCACGTGATCTACCGCGCGCACTCGCTCGACAAGGACGAGGTCGTCGCGCGCATCCTGCAGGCCGAGGGCCGCGGGAAGACCGTCATCTTCACGCGCACGAAGCGCGCGGCACAGCGCCTGGTCGACGAGCTCGGCGACCGCGGATTCAACGTCGGCGGTGTGCACGGCGACATGGGCCAGGAGCAGCGCGAGCGCTCCATGGCCGCGTTCAAGGCGGGCAAGGTCGACGTCCTCGTGGCCACGGATGTCGCGGCGCGCGGCATCGACGTCGACGACGTCACGCACGTGATCAACCACACCATCCCGGACGACGACAAGACCTACCTGCACCGCGCGGGTCGCACCGGTCGCGCCGGTCGCACGGGCATCGCGGTCACCTTCGTGGACTGGGAGGACCTGCACAAGTGGGCCCTCATCAACCGCGCACTCGATTTCGGTCAGCCCGAGCCGACCGAGACCTACTCGTCGAGCCCGCACCTCTACAGCGACCTGAACATCCCGGCCGGCACGAAGGGCCGTCTCACCACCGCGCCCAAGGCCGACCGCCCGCCGCGCGGTGACCGACCGGCCCGTGGTGAGCGCCGCTCGGACGGCCCCGTGCGCAACGATCGCCGCGCCGGCGAGGGCTCGGGCGAGCCGCGCCAGCGCACGCGCCACCGCCGCGGCGAAGGCGACGTGGTCGCCGCCGAGCACGGCGCTCCCGCCGAGGCGCCGGAAGGCCAGGGCACGCACGACGGTCAGGGCGCCGAGCACCACGACGGCAAGCCGGCTCCCGCGCGCCGTCGCCGCCGCCATCGCCGTCCGGCGGGTGGCGCCCCGACCGGCGCCTGAGACCAGAAGACGAGACCCCCGCTTCGGCGGGGGTCTCGTCGTATGCGTGTGATCAGGCGGGATACACGGGATCGATTCCGCTCGCCTGTTCGATGAGGCGCGCGACCATCTCGTCGCTCGTTGTGTTCTCCCCCGGCAGATTCGGCTTGCCCCGGCCGTGATAGTCGCTCGACCCGGTGACGATGAGATCGCGCTCGGCAACCAGTCGACGCAGAAGCCGCTTGCCGCTCTCGGTGTTCTCACGGTGGTCGATCTCGAAGCCCGCAAGGCCGGCGTCGACGAGGTCCTGCAACATCGGCAGCGGCAGGATCCCGCGCCCCGAGGCGGGGTGCGCCATCACGACGACGCCTCCCGCGGAGGTGACGAGCTCGACCACCCGGAACGGATCGGGCGCGTAGTGCGGCTCGTAGTAGCCCTCGCGGGGGTGGAGCAGTCCGTCGAAGGCCGCGCTGCGATCGGTGGCGAGGCCCCGCGCGACGAGCGCGTCGGCGATGTGCGGCCGGCCCACCGTGGCGTCCCCGGTGGTCTGGGCGACCACGTCGTCCCAGGTCAGGTCGTAGTCGCGCGCGATGTTGTTGACGATCCGCTCAGCCCGTCCGATGCGATCGTCGCGGATCCGATCGGTCTCCGCTCGGAGCGCCGGATCGTCCGGGTCGAACAGATAGGACAGCATGTGCACGCTGCGCCACTCGTACTGGGACGAGAACTCCATGCCGGGCAGCAGCGTCATGCCCAGCGAGGTCGCGGCCTGCGCGGCCTCGGCCCATCCCGCCGTCGTGTCGTGGTCGGTCAAGGCGACCGTGCGGAGTCCGTGGCGGTGCGCCGCCGCCATCACCTCGGCGGGCGGCTCCGTGCCGTCGGAGCAGACCGAGTGCAGGTGCAGGTCGCTCGGTCCGCTGAACCTGATGTCTGCCTCACCCACCCGCCGATCGTATCGCCCGCGCCGCGGGGCGGCGTGCCGCGACAGGGGCGAGGATCAGCGCCTGACCAGGCGACTCATGGCGGAATGAGGCGCGATGTGCGCCGGTTTCCCAGGGGGCCGTTTTAGGGTCGAAGACGTGCTGCGACTGCTCGGGATCCTCGTGACGGTGGTCTTCGCCATCGCCACCGCGATCGTCAGCTGGCCCCAGTTCTTCCGACTCGAGCAGACGATGCCGATCGCACAGATCGTGTCGATGCGGGGTGTGCTGGTGGTCGCGTTCGCCGCCCTCACGCTGCTGTTCCTTCTGTTCGCTCTGTCGCGCCCGATGCGCGCGTTCGCCATGTCGATGGCGCTCGTGGCCGGCGTCGGCGCGATCGCCGGAGGCCTGACGCTGGCAATGCGCGGCTACGGCGAGGCCCTGCCGCCCGAGACGGAGTCGAGCGTGCGGGTGATGACCTGGAACACGGCCGGCGACGCGACCGGCGCGAACCAGATCGCGCAGTCGGCGGTCGCGATGAACGCCGACATCGTCGCGCTCCCCGAGACCGCACAGAGCGTCGGCGAGGATGTCGCGATCGAGATGCGCGAACTCGGCCGCCCGATGTGGGTGCACCACGTGCAGTACAACAAGGAGATCGAGCGCGGCCCGCAATCGTGGGTCACGACCATCCTGATCTCCCCCGAGCTCGGGGATTACGCCGTGATCGACTCGTCGGATGACGGCTCGAGCAACACCGGCATGCTGCCGAGCGCGGTCGTGATGCCGGTGGACGGCACCGGGCCCACGGTCGTCGCGGTGCACGCGGTGGCTCCGCGCCCGGCCTACATGGACCACTGGCAGTCCGACCTGCGCTGGATCGCCGATCAGTGTCCGAAGGACCTGAATGTGATCATCGCGGGAGACTTCAACGCCACCCTCGACCACATGGCCCCGCTGGCGGCAGGATCCGGCGATCTCGGCTACTGCCACGACGCGGCATCCGGCACCGGCAACGGCGCGGTGGGCACGTGGCCGACCGATGTGCCCACGCTGCTGTCGGCCCCCATCGACCACGTGATGCACTCCGACCACTGGAAGGCGACCGGATCCGTCGTCCTCGACACGCTCGACGGATCAGGCAGCGACCACCGCCCGCTCATCGTGCAGCTGGAGCCCGCCGGCTAGACCTGGTCGGCGCGACGCGCCTGCGCGCGGCGCGCGATGAGGATCACCAGTCGCCACACGGAGAAGAACACGGCCAGCGTGATCGTCGCGACGATGACGAACGGGAGTGCCGTGCCCTGCCCCGACACGGCGCGCAGGATCATGCCGAGCGCGACCGTGACGATCCAGACGATGCCGCCGGCGGCGAAGGTCTCCGGGCGCAGGCGACGAGTGGCCAGCACGATGGCGGTAGCGACCGCCAGTGCGAGGGCGAACGGCCACACCGTCATGAGGTAGCCGGCGAACGTCGCCTCCTCCTGGTGGGACGCGCGTCCCACCGCGCAGAAGACCAGCACGGCGACGAGGTCGTGGCCGAACGCGAGGGCAGGGTGCAGGCGACGCGGGGCGGTGCTCATCGCTCCAGGCTATGCGGGAACCGCCGAGCGGGATGTCGACGGCCGGTGTGACAATGGATGCATGAGCGAGCAAGCCACAAGCGAGCAGACCACGGCCTCGACCGAGCAGGCCCCGCAGAGCATCGTGAACCGTCGCCAGCCCTACCCCGAGGGCTTCCTCGCGACGATCTCGCAGGGCTGGGCCGAGAGACCGGAGCAGCTGCCGCCGCTCCGCGAGCAGGCTCCGTTCGCCGCCGCGCGCCGCGCCGCCGTCTCCGCCGCCTTCCCGGGCAAGCGCCTGGTCATCCCCGCGGGCCCGCTCAAGCAGCGCAGCAACGACACCGACTACCCGTTCCGCGTGCACTCGGCGTTCGCCCACCTCACCGGCTGGGCCACCGAGTCCGAGCCCGACTCGGTGCTCGTCTTCGAACCCCGCGGCGACGCCCACGACGTCACGCTCCATTTCCGCGAGCGCGCCGACCGCACAACGAGCGAGTTCTATTCGGACGCCACGGTCGGCGAGTTCTGGATCGGTCCCCGCCCCGCGCTCCCCGGCGTCGCGGGCGAGCTCGGCATCGCCACCGCGCACATCGACTCCTTCGTGTCGACCGACGATGATCTGGTCGTCGACGAGGACGACGAGCTCACGCGCTTCGTCTCGGAGCTGCGCCTCACCAAGGACGAGTACGAGGTCGCCCAGATGCGACTCGCGGTGAAGGTGACGTCCGACGGCTTCGACGACATCATCCGCGAGCTGCCGCGCATCATCGAGCACCCGCGCGGCGAGCGCCTCGTCGAGGGCGTCTTCCACCAGCGCGCCCGCAGCGACGGCAACTGGGAGGGCTACGACACGATCGCGGCCTCGGGACCGCACGCCTGCTTCCTGCACTGGACCCGGAACGACGGCGCGGTGCTTCCCGGCGACCTCATCCTGATCGACGCGGGCGCAGAGGTCGACAGCCTCTACACCGCCGACATCACGCGCACGCTCCCCGTGAGCGGCACCTTCACGCCGATCCAGCGCCGCATCTACGAGACGGTGCGCGAGGCCGCCGACGCCGCCTTCGCCGTCGCGAAGCCCGGGGTGCGGTTCCGCGCCGTGCACGAGGCCGCGATGGAGGTCATCGCGCGACGCACCGCCGAGTGGGGCCTGCTGCCGGTCACGGCGCAGGAGGCGCTCGACGCCGACCGGGGCGGCCAGCACCGCCGCTACATGGTGCACGGCACCAGTCACCACCTCGGCCTCGACGTGCACGACTGCGCTCAGGCCCGCCGCGAGATGTACTACGACGGCACCCTCGAGCCCGGCATGGTCTTCACCATCGAGCCGGGGCTGTACTTCCAGATCGACGACGTCACCGTCCCCGAGGAGTACCGCGGGATCGGCGTGCGCATCGAGGACGACATCCTCATGACCGAAGAGGGCCCCGTGAACCTGTCGGCCGACATCCCGCGCACGGCCGACGAGGTCGAGGCGTGGATGGCCCGCCTGCGCGGCTGACCGCGAGCGACCGTCAGATCACGAACGCCGAGACGATCGGTGCCAGCTCGGCGCCGATCATCTCGGCGTCTCGCCTGCGCCCCTTCACCGCGAACGAGTGATCGCCGCCCTCGATCCAGGTGATGCGGGCATCCTGGCACGTCGCGACGGCGGCCTCGAACTGGTCCAGCGGCTGGATGAACGGATCCCTCGTGCCCTCCACGAACAGCTGCGGCTGCGTGATCCGAGGCAGGTGCTCGGCCCGGGGCTTCTCCGGTCTGCCCGGAGCGTGCAGGGGATATCCGAGATAGACCAGACCCTCGACCGGGAAGTCGCCTTCGGCCGCGGCCATCGACGCCATCCGGCCCCCGTACGACCGACCCACGGCCCAGACCGGCAGCCCGAGGTCGGCGGCGTGCGCGACAGCCGTGCGCCACGCGGCGATGGCATCGGCCGGGCGACCGGGCATGCGCCGTCCCTGGTCGATGTAGGGGAAGTTGAAGCGGATCACGCTGAGCCCGTCGGCCGCGAGGGCCGATGCGAGGCCCCCGTAGAACGGGTGCGACATGCCGGCGCCCGCCCCGTGCGCCAGCACAACGACCGCGCGCGGGTCGTCGGCGGGATCGGTCGCGGTCGTCAGGTCGAGGCTCACGCCCGGTCGGCGTCGGGGTCGGTCGGTGCAGCCGCTCCCGGAGCGGCCGTCGGTGCGGCAGGCGTCTCGGGCACGGGCGGCGTGACCGGCGGCGTCGCCGTCGGGGCCGCCGGATCGATGCGCACTCCGAAGCGGGGCGGCTCCTGCGATGCGGGAGCGACGGGCTCGGCGGGTGCCGGCGTGGCAGGGCGGACTCCGGTTGCACCGCCGAGCACCTGGCGG
The DNA here is from genome assembly GCF_017592545.1 of Microbacterium stercoris. GTDB lineage: Bacteria > Actinomycetota > Actinomycetes > Actinomycetales > Microbacteriaceae > Microbacterium > Microbacterium stercoris. Next base: position 13,212 of record NZ_JAGFOA010000005.1, on the reverse strand, counting down.
GCCTTCGGGTAGCTGGGCGGGAGCACCGTCACGTCGTAGTGGTCGGCGGAGACCTGCGTGACACTCGCGAAGTCGCGACGACGACGCACCATCGCGTACGTCGCGATGCGCAGGAGCATTCCGAGGGCGACCGCGATGAGCAGATAACCCGCGAGCGAGCCGAACGAGGCTCCGGGGGTCCAGATCGCGATCAGGGCGACGAAGAGCAGACCGAGGAGGGCGCCGTTGAGCGCTCCCGACCACGCGGCCTGGGCGTAGCCGAGACGGCCGGTGACCTTCTCGACGGTGCGCAGGGCGCTGCCGACGATCGCGATGTGCGCGGCCGGGACCTCGCCCGCGATGAGCGCCGACACCGCCTTCTGTGCGCTCTCGTAGTCCTTGAAGCTCGCGACCGTCTCGCCCGTCTCGAACGGCTTGCTCATCCCGCTCATCATGCTCATGCGCGCCATTCTCCCACGCGCCCTGCCGGCCGGGCAGATGCCCCGCCTGCCGCCCGGGATCGGCGGATCCGCGGACTACGCTGGAAGCATGAGCACGCAGAGGGTATTCGCGGCGCGCCTGGCCGGGTGCGCTGTCTTCGACCCCGCGGGCGACCGGCTCGGCAAGGTCCGAGATGTCGTCGTCGTGTATCGAAGTAGCGCTGCTCCCCGCGTCATCGGCCTGGTCTGCGAGATCCCGGGCCGGCGGCAGGTGTTCGTGTCGATCGGACGCGTCACCTCCATCTCGTCCGGCCAGGTGATCACCACCGGCCTCATCAATGTGCGCCGCTTCCAGCCGCGCGCCGACGAGGTGCGTGTGCTGGCCGAGGTCGTGGGCCGCCGTGTGCACTTCGTGGACGGATCCGGATCCGCGGTGATCGAGGATGTCGCGATCGAGCCGAACCGCGTCGGCGAGTGGGCGATCAGCCAGCTGTTCCTGCGCAAGCCGAAGACGAGCGCCTCGCCCTTCAGCAAGGGCCCCACGGCGTTCGCGACCTGGGCCGAGGTGCGCGAGCAGCACACCCCCGGCGAGGCCCAGTCCGCCGAGGCTCTCGCCGCGAGCTACGCAGAGCTGCGCCCTGCCGACCTCGCGAACACCCTGCTCGATCTCCCCGAGGAGCGCATGATCGAGGTCGCGGAGGAGCTCTCCGACGAGCGACTCGCCGATGCCCTCGAGGAGATGCCCGAGGAGGAGCAGGTGCATATCCTCGAGCGCCTGGGCGACGAGCGCGCGGCCGACGTGCTCGATGCCATGGAGCCCGACGACGCCGCCGACCTTCTGGCCGAGCTCGAGCCCGAGCGCTCCGAGGAGCTGCTCCAGCTCATGGAGCCCGAGGAGGCCGAGGACGTCCGCATGCTGCTGCGCTACGGCGCCGACACTGCCGGCGGCCTCATGACCTCGGAGCCGATCATCATGTCCGCGGACGCGACCATCGCCGAAGCGCTCGCGACGATCCGCCGCCATGAGCTGCACCCGGCCCTCGCCGCGAGCGTGTTCGTGACGCTGCCGCCTTACGAGACGCCCACGGGCCGCTTCCTCGGTGCGGTGCACTTCCAGCGCATGCTGCGCTATCCCCCGCACGAGCGCATCGGCGCGATCCTCGACGACACCCTCGAACCGCTGCTCGTCACCGCGAGCGCGGCAGAGGTCGCGCGGCGTCTGGCGAGCTACGACCTCGTCTCGGTGCCGGTCGTGGATCAGGCGCGTCGCCTCGTGGGCGCGATCAGCGTCGACGACATGCTCGACTACCTGCTGCCCGACGACTGGCGCTCTCAGGACGCGGATGAGCCGCTGCCTGCCGCCCCGACGACGGCGCCCATCCCGATCGTGAGGCGCGGATGATGGCGCCGCGCGACATGTCGCGCCCCGATGCCGTGCGCGGACGCACGCCTCTGCTCGCACCGGCCACCGGCGCCGGCGCCAAGGGCAACGACCGGTTCGGCCGCGCCACCGAGTGGGTCGCCCGCGCGATGGGAACTCCGACGTTCCTCATCGCGCTGTCGCTGTTCGTCATCGTGTGGATGGTCTGGAACTCCGTCACCCCCGAGGGCTGGCGCTTCGACTCGGCCGACCTCGGCTTCACCGCCCTCACGCTGGCGCTCTCGCTGCAGGCCTCGTATGCCGCGCCGCTCATCCTGCTCGCTCAGAACCGCCAGGACGACCGCGACCGCGTGCAGATCGAGCAGGACCGCCAGCGGGCGGAGCGCAATCTCGCGGACACCGAGTATCTCGCGCGCGAGATCGTGGCTCTGCGCCTGGCCCTGGCCGAGGTGCAGGAGCGCACGGTGACGCGCGACGTGCTGCGCGACGAGCTCAAGGCCCTGCTGGCGGCCCTCGACGAACGCGACGCCGAGCGTGCGGACGATCAGGAAGACGATCTCAGCAGGCCGAAGGAATCATGAGCGACACTCCCCTCGCGGACCGCGTCCGCGACGCGGTCGGCCGCGTCTCCGATCCGGAGCTGCGCCGCCCTCTCTCCGAGCTCGACATGGTGCGCGGCGTCACGGCGGAGGGATCCGACGTGAACGTCGAGATCGCGCTGACGATCGTCGGATGTCCTGCGGCGGCCCGCATCGAGGCCGACGTGCGCGCGGCCGCCGAATCGGTGCCCGGGGTCGGCGCCGTCTCCATCGATGTGGGGGTGATGACCCCCGCGGAGCGCCAGGCCCTCACCGCGAGGCTGCGTCCGGTTCGCGGCATGCCGTTCGGCCCCGACTCGCTCACTCGCGTGATCGCCGTCACCAGCGGCAAGGGCGGGGTGGGCAAGTCGACGGTGACGGCGAACCTCGCCGTGGCACTCGCCCAGCGCGGCCTCGCCGTGGGCCTGCTCGACGCAGACGTCCACGGTTTCTCGATTCCGCCGCTCCTGGGGCTCGCCAAGGACGGCGTCGTCGTTCAGCCCACACGCGTGGATCAGCTGATGCTGCCCCCGGTCGGACACGGGGTGAAGGCGATCTCCATCGGCATGTTCCTTCAGGGCGCCGACAGCGCCGGCAACCCCGCAACGGGCGCCGTCGCATGGCGGGGACCGATGCTGCACCGCACGGTGCAGCAGTTCCTCACCGACGTGTACTTCGGTGACCTCGATGTGCTCCTGCTCGACATGCCGCCGGGTACCGGCGATGTCGCGATCTCGGTCGGCCAGCTGCTTCCGCACGCCGACGTGCTCGTCGTCACAACGCCCCAGGCCGCGGCCTCGGATGTCGCGGTGCGCAGCGGTCTGGTCGCACGTCAGACGGGGCAGCGTGTCATCGGCGTGGTCGAGAACATGGCCCCGATGACTCTCCCCGACGGATCCGTCATGGACCTGTTCGGCTCCGGCGGGGGCGCCTCGGTGGCGGCGGCTCTCTCCGTGGACGACGCGGAGGTGCCGGTGCTGGCGTCCATTCCGCTCAGCCCGGCGCTGCGCGCCTCGAGCGATGCCGGCGATCCGGTCGTGCTGTCGCACCCGGACGATGCCGCGTCCCAGGAGATCGCACGGCTCGCCGAGCGCATCGCCGCTCAGCCGCGCCGCCTCGCGGGGCGCAAGCTCCCCATCGCGCCGGCGCGCTGAGACGTCAGGTCGCCTCGAGGTCGAAGGGCGGCGGATCGGCGACGGTGAAGTGCTCGCGCACGAGCGGGCCGTTCGGTCGCGGCGGCTGGATGATGCGCTCCGCGACCGGAGCAGGCGCCGGCGCCTCATCGTCGAGCAGTGCCTCGCGGATGATGCGACGCGGGTCGTACTGGCGCGGATCGAGCTTGCGCCAATCGACATCGTCGAACTCGGGACCCATCTCCTCGCGCACGCGGGTCTGGGCACCCTGCGCGAACTCGCGTGCGCGCTTGACCATCCGCCCCAGCGCCTCGGCGTACTGCGGCAGCTTCTCAGGGCCGATGAGCAGGCCGGCGATGACGAGGATCAGCACGATCTTGTCGAAGCTGATCCCGAGGTTCATGGCCACAAGACTACCCGCCGCGCCTGCCGGGACCGTCAGCCTGGCGAGCCTAGGCTGGAGCGAGAGCAGGAGGTTTCACACATGAGCGAGCATGACGCGATCGCCCGATTCACGCGGGAGACGGTGGTCGAGCCCGAGCACATCGCCCGAGCCCGACAGCACGCCCTCGAGCTGGGGGCCGCGCCCGTCAGCGCCGGCGTCGGCGCGCAGTGCGCGGTGGTCGCGGCGGCGACCGACGCCCGCTCGATCATCGAGATCGGAACCGGCGCGGGCGTCTCGGGGCTCTGGCTGCTCCACGGCGCCCCGAAGGCCGTGCTCACGACGATCGACCACGAGCCCGAGCACCTCGCCGCGGCGCGACAGTCCTTCGCACAGGCACGCGTGCCGGCGACGCGCACGCGCTTCATCACCGGCCGCGCGGCCGACGTCCTTCCGCGCATGAACGAAGCGTCCTACGACATCGTGCTCGTGGATGCCGACCCCGAGAACGTGCTCGACTATGTCGAGCACGGCCTGCGGCTTGTGCGTGCTGGCGGCACGGTGCTCGTCCCCCGCGTGCTCAACGGCCGCGTCGCCGATCCCGTCGCCCGCGACGCCGTCACCTCGGCTTACCGCACGCTGCTGCAGGAGACCCAGAACTCGCCCGCCGTGATCGCAGCCATCTCTCCGATCGGCGAGGGCCTGCTGCAGCTGACCACCGTCGCGCGCTGATCCCCGCAGACGCGGAAGAGGCCGGATCCCTGCGGATCCGGCCTCTTCTGCGTCTATCCGGAGATACGGATGCGGCTCAGGCGCCGACGACCTGGGCGAGGACGCCGTGAAGCTCCTTCGCTTCCTCGTCGTTCACGGAGACGACCAGACGGCCGCCGCCCTCGAGCGGCACGCGCACGATGATCAGGCGCCCCTCCTTCACGGCCTCCATCGGTCCGTCACCGGTTCTGGGCTTCATGGCTGCCATGTTCGGCTTCCTTTCGTCGTGGTCTCCCGACGCAAGTTTACCGGTCACGGCGCAAATGGCTCACTCCGGGTGCGCCGAATGACGTGATATGCCAGGAGATCACGGAATCTGCCAGAACGTATTCCCGTGTCCGTACATGGCGGCGATCCACACCCACTGCCCCAGCACGCACAGGAGCAGGGCGACGATGCGCCCCCAGCGCGATCGCGGCGCGGCGCCCCACAGCGGCGAGAGCGGCACGAGCAGGCGGAAGGTGCTCGACTGCGGGAAGAAGACGGCCAGGAGATACACCACGTAGCTGATCGACCACAGCTGCACTTCCGGACCGAGGGCCCGCACGCGCCGCGCGAGCAGACCCCAGGCCGCAAGACCCACGATGAGCGCCAGACCGACGTACCCGGTCCATGCCGGCAGGCCCCACAGCGAGAACCAGAGCGGGGCGGCGCCCAGCCATCCTTCAAAGGGGACGAAGCCCTCCGTGCCCGGGAGCCACCCGCGACGCCACGCGAGCTCCGTCTGGAGGTAGGCATCCGGCACGCCGGTGACGATGCCGGCGATGATCTGCCAGGAGAACCCGACCGCAACGGCCAGCGCGCCGAGGGCGAGGATGTGCACGATCTCCGACGAGGACAGCACATCCGACCGCCGTCGGAACCACCGCACCAGGCCGTAGAGTCCGAGCATCAGGGCGAAAGCCAGGATCCCGGGGCGCGTGTATCCCATCAGCGGCACCAGCGCGTACAGCCACCACCAGCGCCGCGCGGCCAGCGCCCACAGCGCGAGCATCAGGAACGCGAGGAAGAGGGCCTCCGCGTAGCCGACCTGGAACAGAGCGGCCAGCGGTGCGGAAGCGAACAGCGCGACGGACCACATCGCCGCGTCGTCGTCGAGACGCCGACGCAGCAGCCCATGCAGGCCGAGACATGCGACGAACCCTGCGACGAGCGAGACCACCAGCGCCCCCGTACCCCACACGCCGAGCCCGACGGCGTTGGACAGGTGCGCGTAGACGGGCATAAACGCCCACGCGTTCTCCGCCACAGTGCCGGCGTCGTCGCGCGGCAGCGCGGAGGGATAGCCGAAGACGGCGACGGTCCAGTACCACTGCGCGTCCCATCCGAGCACGAAGTCGCCGAGCGAGGGATTCGGCCCGAAGCGCGAGGTGGACGGCGCCGCGGCCGCGACCTGGAGCATCAGCGCCGTCGTCACCAGGCGCGACATCACGTAGATCACCGCGATGCGCGCGACGGCGGGCCACCCGCGCCACACGGCGCGGAACCGGGAGAGCGTCGTCAGGCCGACGTCATGAGCCACGCCCGGAGCCCCCGCTCGACCTCCTCGATCTGCGACACGAGCACGCGCTCCTCGTCGTGGTGCGCGAGCAGGGCATCGCCGGGGCCGTAGTTGACCGCGGGCACCCCGAGCTTCGAGAACCGGGCGACGTCGGTCCAGCCGTACTTCGGCTTCGGGGTGCCGCCCACGGCACGCACGAAGTCCTGCGCGAGCGGGGCGTCGAGTCCCGGACGCGCGCCGCCCGAGAGATCCGTGATCTCGACGTCGAAACCCTGCAGCACACTGCGCACGTGAGCGACGGCCTCCTCCTCGGAGCGACTCGGGGCGAAACGGAAGTTCACCTCGACCTCGCACAGGTCGGGGATGACGTTGCCCGCGACGCCTCCGGTGACGCGCACGGCGTTGAGGCCCTCGCGGTAGTCGAGGCCGTCGACGGAGATCGTGCGGGGGCGGTACTCGGCCAGGCGAGCGAGAATCGGGGCGGCGGCATGGATGGCGTTCTCCCCGATCCACGAGCGAGCGCTGTGGGCCCGCACCCCCTTCGTGCGGACGATGGCGCGCAGCGTCCCGTTGCAGCCGCCTTCGACGATGCCTGCGGTGGGCTCGCCGAGGATCGCGAAGTCGCCCTCGAACAGGTCGGGGCGGTTCGCCGCGAGGCGGGTGAGACCACTCAGCTCGGCGGCGACCTCCTCGTGGTCGTACCAGAGCCAGGTGATGTCGACCGCGGGTTCGACGAGTTCGGCCGCGAGTTTGAGCTGCACCGCCACGCCCGCCTTCATGTCGACGGTTCCCCGGCCCCAGATGTAGGACTGCCCGTCGATCTCGATGTCGCGGGTGGGGACGTTCGCGTTGATCGGCACCGTGTCGATGTGTCCGGCGATCACCACGCGCTGCGCGCGCCCGAGGTGGGTGCGGGCGACGATCGTGTCGCCATCCCGGTGCACCTCGAGGTGCGGGAGCGCTCCGATCGCCTGCTCGACCAGGTCCGCCAGAGCGGTCTCCTGATCCGACTCGCTGGGGACGTCGCAGATCGCGCGCGTGATGTCCGGCGAAGACGCCGTCAGGTCCAGAGGCATAGCCCCCAGCCTAAGACGGGAGGGGCGTGCGCGATCCCACTCGGTAGGCTGGATCCATGACGGATGAGCGTTGGATTGCCGGTGTCGGACTTGCGACGATCGCGGCGGACGGAACCGTGCTGGACACCTGGTTCCCCGCCCCGCGCACCGGGCGGTCCGAGAATCTCGCGGACGAGGTCGAGAGCCTCGACCGCTTCGCCGCCCCCGACGATCGCCGCAATGTGTCGATCGAGGTCATCACGCTCGAGATCGACCTCGATGTCGCGCCCGCGTCGACCTCCGATGTCTATCTGCGTCTGCACGCGCTGTCGCACCGCCTCGTGAAGCCGAACGAGCTCAACCTGGACGGCGTCTTCGCCCACCTGCCGAACGTCGCGTGGACGAATGCCGGCCCCATGCACCCCGCCGATGCGATCCGTCTGCGTCCCTTCCTGCAGCGGGACGGCATCCAGATCGTCTCGCTCGACAAGTTCCCGCGCCTCACCGACTACGTCGCGCCCGAAGGCGTGCGCATCGCCGATGCCTCTCGCGTGCGCCTGGGTGCGTACCTCTCCCCCGGCACGACCGTGATGCACGAGGGGTTCGTCAACTTCAACGCCGGAACGCTCGGCAGCTCGATGATCGAGGGCCGCGTCTCGCAGGGTGTGGTCATCGGCGACGGCTCGGACATCGGCGGCGGCGCATCGATCATGGGCACGCTGTCCGGCGGCGGCAAGCACCGTGTCTCGTTCGGTGCTCGCTCGCTGCTCGGCGCGAACGCGGGTGTGGGCATCTCGATCGGCGACGACTGCGTCGTCGAGGCGGGCCTTTATCTCACGGCCGGCACCAAGGTGATCCTCGTAGACGAGGAGCCGGGCGAGGACGGATCGCCGCGCATCGCCAAGGGTGCCCAGCTGTCCGGTTCGAGCGGCCTGCTGTACCTGCGGAATTCGCTCACCGGCGCCATCGAGGCGCGTCGGCGCAAGGGCGTCGGCGTCACGCTGAACGCCGCGCTTCACGCATAGGCCCGCACACGACGAAGAAGGCCGCGACCCCTCGGGGGTCGCGGCCTTCTTCGTGCGGAGCCGTGCGCGCCGGTTCAGACGCCCGGGTAGGGGCGCTCGGGCGAGCCGGTGAACAGCTGCTGCGGGCGGCCGATCTTCGTCTTGGGGTCGAGCTGCAGCTCGCGCCAGTGGGCGAGCCATCCGGGAAGACGACCCATCGCGAACAGCACCGTGAACATGCGCGTGGGGAAGCCCATCGCCTTGTAGATGACGCCGGTGTAGAAATCGACGTTCGGGTAGAGGCGACGCTCCTTGAAGTAGTCGTCCTCGAGCGCGATCGCCTCGAGCTCCTTGGCGAGGTCGAGCAGCGGGTCGTGCACACCGAGCTGCTCGAGCACCTCGTCAGCCGACTGCTTGACGAGCTTCGCGCGCGGGTCGTAGTTCTTGTAGACGCGGTGCCCGAAGCCCATGAGCTTCACGCCGTCTTCCTTGTTCTTGACCTTCTCGACGAAGCGCTTCACGCCCTGGCCCGACTCCTGGATCTGGGCGAGCATCGTGAGCACGGCCTCGTTGGCGCCGCCGTGCAGCGGGCCCGACAGCGCGTGGATTCCCGCGGAGACCGACGCGAACTGGTCGGCGCCGGTCGAGCCGACAAGGCGCACGGTCGACGTCGACGCGTTCTGCTCGTGGTCCTCGTGCAGGATGAGCAGGCGCTCCAGCGCACGAGACATCACGGGGTTGACCTCGTATTCCTCGCTGCGCACGCCGAAGTTCAGCTTGAGGAAGTTGTCGACGAAGCTGAGCGAGTTGTCCGGGTACAGGAACGACTGGCCGATGCTCTTCTTGTGCGCGTAGGCCGCGATGACCGGCAGCTTCGCGAGCAGGCGGATCATGTTGAGCTCGACGTGCTCAGGGTTGGCCGGGTCGGACTGGTTCTCGTAGTAGGTCGACAGCGCCGAGACGCCGGATGAGAGCACCGCCATCGGGTGAGCGGTGTGCGGGAGGGCCGTGAAGAAGCGATCCTTCAGGTCCTCGTGCAGCAGCGTGTGGTGACGGATCTTGTCGTCGAACTCCGCCAGCTGATCCGCGGTCGGCAGCTCGCCGTAGATGAGCAGCCAGGCGACCTCGAGGTAGCTCGAGTGCGTGGCGAGGTGCTCGATCGGATACCCGCGGTAGCGCAGGATGCCCTGGTCACCATCGATGTACGTGATGTCCGAGCGCGTGGCCGCGGTGTTCACGAAGCCGTAGTCGAGGGCGGTGAAGCCCGTCTGTCGCGTCAGCGTCGACACGTCGATGCTCGGCAGGCCGCTCGTGGCCGGCAGTACAGGGAACTCGGCGGTCTTGTCGCCGATCGTGAGAGTGGCCTTCTCGGGCAGGTTTCCCGCGTCGCTCACGGCGCCTCCTTGCGATGTCTGTTGCGATTTCTCGTCGCATTCAGGGGGAGTCGATGGCGCACCGGTATGCCGTGCCCACCTCGTACAGCCTACTTGTCCCGCAGGTCACCTGTGACAAGCGACCAACTCGGGGGCGATCCGTTGACGGATCGTCCAGTCCGACCCGGAATCAGGACGGATCCGGATCAGACCGACGCGCGCAGCCGCGCGGCGGCCGCCGCGACGCGCTCGTCGCTCGCAGTGAGCGAGAGACGCACGTGCTGCGGGAAGAAGTCGCCATAGAAGACGCCGGGCCCCGCGAGGATGCCCAGCCCGGCCAGGCGCTCCATCGTCTGCCACGCGTCGCGCCCCTCGGTGATCCAGAGGTACAGACCCGCTTCGCTGCGGTCGACCGTGAAGCCGGCTGCCTCGACCGCGGGCTTCAGGATGTCGCGCCGCGCGCGGTAGAGCTGCTTCTGGTGCTGCACGTGCGCGTCGTCGCCGAGGGCCACCGCCATCGCGTGCTGCACGGGCGCGGGCGGCATCAGCCCCAGGTGCTTGCGCGCCGTGGTCAGCTCGCCGACGATCTTCGCGCAGCCGGCCAGGAACGCGGCGCGGTAGCCGGCGAGGTTGGACTGCTTGCTGAGCGAGTAGACCGCCAGCACGTTCGCCCGGCTGTCGCCGATCACGCGCGGGTCGAGGATGCTCGGCACGGGCTCGACGTCCCACGGAGCGTCCCAGCCGAGTTCCGCATAGCACTCGTCACCGGCGATCACGGCGCCTAGCTCGCGCGCGCGTTCGACCGCAGCGCGCAGTTCGTCGACGGTCCAGACGCGGCCGTCGGGGTTGCCGGGCGAGTTCACCCAGATGAGCTTTGTGCCCTCCGGCCATTCGGCGGGGTCGTCGGATGCGAACGCGGTCGCGCCCGCCACGACGGCGCCGACCGCGTAGGTCGGGTACGCGGCACGCGGGTGCACAACGATGTCGCCCTCGCCCAGCCCGAGAAGCGTCGGCAGCAGCGCCACCAGCTCCTTGGAGCCGATCGTCGGCAGCACGTTGCGGGGCTCCAGGCCCGGAACTCCGCGGCGGCGATCGAACCACGCGCCGATCGCCTCCCGCAGCTGCGGTGTGCCGATGGTGGCCGGGTAGGCGTGGGCATCGGTGGCCTCCGCCAGCGCACGGCGCACGACCTCGGGCGTCGGATCGACGGGAGAGCCGATCGAGAGATCGACGAGACCGTCGGCGTGAGCCCGCGCGCGTTCGGCGAAAGGTGCGACGGCGTCCCAGGGATAGTCGGCGAGGTCGCGGACGCTCACCGGATCAGTGGCCCTCGCCCTGAGGGGGCAGGGCGGCGATGATCGGGTGGTCCTTGGGGATCACGCCGGTCTTGGCGGCGCCACCCGGGGAGCCGATCTCGTCGAAGAACTCGACGTTGGCCTTGTAATAGTCCTGCCACTCGTCGGGCAGGTCGTCCTCGTAGTAGATGGCCTCGACGGGGCACACCGGCTCGCACGCACCGCAGTCGACGCACTCGTCCGGGTGGATGTAGAGGCTGCGCTCACCCTCGTAGATGCAGTCCACGGGGCACTCGTCGATGCACGCGCGATCCTTGACGTCCACACACGGCAGGGCGATCACATAAGTCACGTGTCGAGTCTACGCGCCTCGGAGCCGTCGTCCGCCGTCGTGGCGGCCGTCGGCGGCCGCAGGCGCGAGAGGTCGGGCCAGGCTCCGACCAGGAGCACGACACCCGTCACCGCGTACGTCCAGATCAGGCCCCAGGGCACGGCTCCCTCCGCTGCCTGCGGCACCACGACCGATCCGCCCGGCCCCTTGCCCGAGAAGATCAGCACCGCCGCGAGCATGCCCAGGCCCGCCGCCCACGTCGGCAGACGTCCGGCAATCAGCAGCCGCAGACCGAGGAGGAGCGCGGCGCATCCGACCAGCGACAGGATGAGGCCCACCGGCAGCACACCCCACAGGAAGGAGTGGGCGACCGTGCCGGCGACTCCGAAGATCGCTCCCGTCACGAGCGCGAGGAGGAGGATCAGGATGCGCGACGGCCAGCTCATGGATCCAGGCTACGTGGCCCAGCCGAGCAGTCGCAGGAGCGCCGCGACGACGGCCGCCGCGACCACCACGACCAGGAAGGACTGCCGCAGCCACAGCAGCACGGCCGCCACGAGCACCGCGGGAAGCCGCGCGTCGACCACCAGCGCCTGACCGGATCCGAGAGCCTGCACCGCCACCAGCGAGGCGAGCAGCGCGACCGTCAGCAGGTCGGTGATGCGCGCCGGGCGCGGGCGCTCGACCCATTCCGACGGCACGAGGTACCCGGCGAGCTTCAGCACGAGCACGATGCACCCCGCGAGCAGGATCGCTCCCCACAGCGTCATCGGAGCTCCTCCCCTGCCGCCCCCGGCGAGGAGGTCGCCGGTTCGGACCGGCCGAGCCAGTTGAACCAGCCCACGAGCACGGCGACCACGGCCGCGATCATCACCGGCAGCCCGGGCATCAGCAGCGGAGTGAGGGCGGCGGCCACCACGGCCGCCGCCGCGCCCACCGCGATCGCCTGGCGCGACTTCAGCCGCGGCCACAGCAGCGCGAGGAAGGCGGCTGCCGCGGCGGCGTCGAGGCCGTACGCCCGCACATCACCGAGCACGTCGCCGAGGATGCCCCCGAAGACCGTCGCGATGTTCCATCCCACGAAGATCGCCAGACCCGTCGCCCAGAAGCCGATGCGCCGCGCCCGTGTCTCGGTGTGCGCCAGCGCGACCGCGGTCGACTCGTCGATCGTGAACTGCGCCGCCGCGATCCGGTGCCACCACGACAGGCCGACCACCGGGTTCATGCGCACCGAGTAGGCCGCATTGCGCACGCCGAGCAGGGCGGCGGAGGCGATGGCAGAGGGAGCAGCGGCGAGACCGCCCGAGGCGATGACGCCGATGAACGCGAACTGCGACCCTCCGCTGAACATCAGCAGGCTCATCACGCTCGTCTGCCAGAGGTCGAGCCCGGCGAGCACCGACAGCGCTCCGAACGAGATGCCGTACGCGCTCGTCGGGATCGCTACGGCGAAGGACTGCTTCCAGGCGCTGCGGTCCGCCTCTGCGAGGGGCGGGCGGGAGGAGGTCACCGGTCGAGATTACCGGCGCGCGAGCGGCCGGGGCGCGTCGCGGCGGCCGATCATCGTTCGAATCGCGCCACGTCGGATCCGCCGGCGGCGGTGACGATCCGCGCGCGCATCTCCTCATCCACGTCGTCGAGCCGCGACACCGGACGCCAGAACGCCTCGCTGTTCTCGCCGTCGGCCGGGCGCGGCTCTCCCGAGACGTACCGGCAGCGGAAGACCAGGTCGAGGTACTGCGCCTGGTCGCCGTTGGCGTACGTCGTCGGACGCAGCGCGTGCACCCACACGAGCGCCGCGGCGACCGCGACGACGTCCGCCTCCTCGAGCACCTCGCGCTCGGCGGCGATGGCGGGCTCCTCGCCCGGGTCGATGATGCCCGTCACGGGCGTCAGGCGGCCGTTGTCGGCTCGGCGCACGAGCAGCGTCTCGGGGCCGTCGACGCCGTCGCGCAGCACAACCGCCGTCACCCCGCTCAGCCAGAGCGG
>NZ_JAGFOA010000004.1 GCF_017592545.1 Microbacterium stercoris | reverse complement strand
CCCGGCGGGGTCGGTCGTGAGCGCTCGTCCCTCCGAGATCCACCGATCGCGCCCGCCGTCGATCAGACGCACGTCCTCGTGGCCGAACAGCGAGAACACCCACAGCGCATAGGCGGCCCACCAGTTGTTCTTGTCGCCGTAGATCACGACCGTGTCGTCGCGCGAGATGCCCTTGGCGCTCATGAGCTTCGCAAAGCCCTCGCCGTCGACGTAGTCGCGCACGACCGGGTCGTTGAGCTCGGTGTGCCAGTCGACCTTCACGGCGCCGGGGATGTGGCCGGTCTCGTAGAGCAGCACGTCCTCGTCGGACTCGACGATCACGAGGCCCGGGGCACCGAGGTGCTGCTCCACCCAGGCGGTCGAGACAAGACGGCCGGGTTCAGCGAAGTCGGCGAATTCGGGAGACGGATCGAGATCGACGCTCACGGGTTCCTCCTGGCGATCGGGTGATGGCGGGCACGCCCAGCTGGGCGCAATTAGGCTTGATGCCTCCCGGATCGAGCGTAGGCGCGTCTGCGCGGCTCGGCTCCGGGGATCCGCTTCACGCGTAACGATCGGAAACCTGCGTCCATGACCTCCGCCCCGGCCGGCATCGTCCATCTCACCGAGCGTCAGCCGCAGCTCAGCGGCGAGCAGATGCTCGCGAGTCTTGTGCCGCCGCCGCAGTTCGACGAGGCCACCTTCGAGTCCTACCGCTCGGACCCGGACTTCCCGTCGCAGGAGGAGGCCAAGCAGCAGCTCGTCACGTTCGCGGTCGGGGCGCCGCCGGCCAAGCGCGGCGGGTTCTTCTCGCGGCGGCCGAAGGAGCCCGAGATGAAGCCGGGTGTGTACCTCGACGGCGGCTTCGGCGTCGGCAAGACGCACCTGCTCGCGGCGATCTTCCACGCGGTCCCCGCTCGCCGGAAGTACTTCGGCTCCTTCATCGAGTACACCGCGCTGGTCGGCGCGCTCGGCTACAAGCAGACGGTCGACCTGCTGCGCGGATCCGCGCTGCTCTGCATCGACGAGTTCGAGCTGGACGACCCGGGCGACACCATGGTGATGACGCGACTGCTCGGCGAGCTGGTCGCGTCGGGCACCCGGCTGGCCGCCACCAGCAACACGCCGCCCAACGCGCTGGGAGAGGGGCGCTTCGCGGCCCAGGACTTCCTGCGCGAGATCCACGCGATGGCCGACTCGTTCGAGACGATCCGGATCGACGGCGTCGATTTCCGTCAGCGCTCGTTCGACGGTCACGCTCCCGTGCTGGATCCGGCCGAGTACGAGCGGGAGCTCGCGGGCCTCGGCACCGCCAGCGACGACACGTTCGACGGCCTCATCGCCCACCTGGCGCACGTGCACCCGTCGCGCTACATCCGTCTCATCGACGGCATCGACGCGATCGGACTGCGCGATGTGCGCCAGCTGACGGACCAGTCGGAGGCGCTGCGCTTCGTGGCGTTCGTCGACCGCGTTTACGACGCGCAGCTGCCGATCCGAGCGACCGGATTCGCCCTCGACCAGGTGTTCAGCGAGCAGATGCTCGCGGGGGGCTATCGCAAGAAGTACCTGCGCGCGATCTCGCGCCTGGTCGCATCCACCCACGCGTGATCCGGTTCGGTTGTGAGCATCCGGAAACGGGATGTTCACACACCGGCCGATGCGTAACCGAGGGGAAACATCCTCTGAACCGTCTGTGAAACGGATCGCGAGAACACTGGGGCTCACCCGACGCTCCACCTGCGTCCCAGCAGAGAGGTTCCCGCGATCATGGATCAAGGCAACACAGCATTCATGCTCATCGCAGCAGCACTCGTGCTGCTCATGACGCCTGGCCTGGCGTTCTTCTACGGCGGTCTCGTCAAGGCGAAGAGCGTCATCTCGATGATGATGCTCAGCTTCGGCGCGATGGGCCTCATCGGCGTCCTCTGGGTGCTGTACGGCTACGCCGTCGCGTTCCCGGCCGCCGAGGGCACGATCGCACCGTTCGCGATCGACTTCTCGGCGCTCGGCCTGACCAGCCTGCTCGAGGCGCCTGAGGGTGCAGCGTTCCCGCCGCTGGCCTTCGTCGCGTTCCAGGCCACGTTCGCGATCCTCACCGTCGCCCTGATCTCGGGCGCCATCGCGGATCGCGCCAAGTTCGGCGCGTGGCTCGTCTTCGCCGGTCTGTGGGCCACGATCGTCTACTTCCCGGTCGCGAGCTGGGTCTTCAACTTCGGCCTCGCCGAGGACGGATCGTTCGCCTACGGCGGCTGGATCACGCATGGTCTGCAGGATGTCTTCGGCGTCGGCGCCATCGACTTCGCCGGTGGCACGGCGGTGCACATCAACGCCGGTGCCGCCGCCCTGGCCCTCGCGCTGGTGCTCGGCAAGCGCGTCGGCTTCCAGAAGGGCGTGCACGTCCCGCACAACCCGCCGTTCGTCCTGCTCGGCGCCGGCCTGCTCTGGTTCGGCTGGTTCGGCTTCAACGCCGGCTCGGAGCTCGCCGCCGACAACACGGCAGCGCTCGCCTTCGTCAACACGATCGGCGCTCCCGCTGCGGCCCTGCTCGGCTGGCTGATCGTCGAGAAGTTCAAGGATGGCAAGGCGACCTCGGTGGGCGCCGCCTCGGGCGCCGTCGCGGGCCTCGTCGCCATCACCCCCGCCTGCGCCTCGCTCCACCCGGTCTGGGCGCTTCTGCTCGGGTTCATCGCCGGCATCGTCTGCGCCTTCGCGATCGAACTGAAGTGGAAGCTCGGCTTCGACGACTCGCTCGACGTGGTCGGCATCCACCTCGTCGGCGGTCTGATCGGAACGCTGTACCTCGGCTTCTTCGCCAACGGCACGGGCCTGTTCATGGGCGGCGGCTTCGCACAGCTGATCGTGCAGGCGATCGCCGCGGTCTCGGTGCTGGTGTACTCCTTCGTCCTGGCGCTCGTGATCGGATTCGCGGTCGAGAAGACCATCGGCTTCCGCGTGAAGAACGAGGACGAGCTCGCCGGAATCGACACCGTGCTGCACGGCGAGGTCGGCTACACCCTGGCCGACTGACGCCGTCGCGCACCGCAGACAGCTCAGAGGGCACCCCGCGCATCCCGCCCGGGGTGCCCTCTGGCGCGTTCCCCTAGGCTCGGGGGCATGGCAGGGAAGGGAATCCTCGGCGCGTTCGCGAAGCTCGTGCTCGGTGCGGTGGAGACCGCCACGCGCCGTCCTTCGGGGCAGGCGAGGCCCGGCGGCACCGGATCGAGCGGCTCGCGCGGCGGTAGGGGATCGACGCCGTCGCCTCGTCCGGCGAACCGCGATGACGATGCTTCGCGTGCCCCGGTTCCGGAGAGCATCCTGACCGTGGAGGTGCGGCCGGATGACGTCCGTGATCTGCGCCTCGAGTACGCCCCGTCGATGGACGGCGATCCCGATGCCGGCGAGATCGTCTGGACGTGGGTGCCCTACGCCGAGAACGACGGGCGGGGCAAGGACCGTCCTGTGCTGATCGTGGCGAGGCAGAGCGGGCGACGCCTCTATGCCGTCAAGCTGACCAGCAGGTCGCATGACGGCGACCGCGAGTACCTGTCGATCGGCCGCGGGGACTGGGACAGCGCGGGCCGCGAGTCGTGGGTCGACCTCGACCAGCTGTACAGCGTGCATGCCGACGGGATGCGCCGCGAGGCAGCCTCGCTGGATCTCGATCGCTTCGCCCGCGTGGCCTCCGCCCTGCAGCGCCGCTACGGGTGGACCGCGGGCCGGTGACGCGCCACGCCCGGTGTGGTCGTCCGGTTCGCCGTGCCGTGCCGAGTCGGGTAGTGTTGTATCTCGGCCCGCAAGGGTCTGAAAAGTGAACAGCTTGGGCGATTGGCGCAGTTGGTAGCGCGCTTCCTTCACACGGAAGAGGTCGTCGGTTCGAGTCCGGCATCGCCCACTGCACAGTCCAGATCGGACACGCCCGAATGGGCGTGGGGGTTTGGAAGGGTCGACGAAGTCGGCTAATGTGTAACAAGTGCCTGGAGCGATCCAGGACACGCGGATGTAGCGCAGTTGGTAGCGCATAACCTTGCCAAGGTTAGGGTCGCGAGTTCGAGTCTCGTCATCCGCTCGAGTGTTGAGCAGCCGTCAGGCTCTCGGCATGCGGGTCCCAACCCCGTGGTGGCGTGGCCGAGTGGCTAGGCACCGGCCTGCAAAGCCGTTTACACGGGTTCGAATCCCGTCGCCACCTCGCGAAAACTGAACACAGCTCGAGATGAGCGCGATTGGCGCAGCGGTAGCGCGCTTCCCTGACACGGAAGAGGTCACTGGTTCGATCCCAGTATCGCGCACGAGATGGATCCTCCGGGAGACGTCTCATGCGGATGTAGCGCAGTTGGTAGCGCATAACCTTGCCAAGGTTAGGGTCGCGAGTTCGAGTCTCGTCATCCGCTCCGAAGATCGAAGCCCGGCTCCGGCCGGGCTTCGTCGTTCACCCCCTGCTCGACATGAGCGCGATTGGCGCAGCGGTAGCGCGCTTCCCTGACACGGAAGAGGTCACTGGTTCGATCCCAGTATCGCGCACAGGATCACGAAGGCCCCGGCGGTTGCCGGGCCTTCGTCGTCTGCGCCCGCGAGCCCCGATGATGCTTGACTGGTCCCATGATCGAGCCCACCGCAGACCAGCTGTTCGACTTCGCCCGCCTGGGTGAGACCGCCGCACTTCTCGAGGCCGTCGACGCGGGGACGGATCCGGATCTCGCCGACCAGCAGGGGAGCACCCTCCTGATGCTCGCCGCGTACCACGGGCACGCCGAGCTGGTGGCCGGGCTGGCCGAGCGCGGAGCCGACGTGAACCGCCTGAGCGGGCGCGGTCAGTCGCCGCTCGCGGGTGCCGTCTTCAAGCAGCATGACGCGGTGATCAGCGCTCTTCTCGCCGCCGGCGCGGATGCCGAGGCCGGCAACCCCTCTGCACGCGCCACCGCCGAGATGTTCGGTCGCCCGCTGCCGGAGGCCTGACGCGGACGGCGACGCCCGATCCGCCGAACTAGACTGATCGGGTGACCACCGGTTTTGACCTGTACCCCGAGAAGAACGTCGTCGCCATGCGCGTCGACGGTGAGCTGAAGGACCTCGCAGCGGAGGTCACGACGGATTCGAACGGGACCCCGGTGCAGACGACGGAGCCGGTCACCATCGACAGCCAGGACGGCCTCAACATCCTGCGCCACTCCACGGCGCACGTGCTGGCGCAGGCCGTGCAGAAGCTGCGTCCCTCGGCGAAGCTCGGCATCGGTCCCTTCATCACCGACGGCTTCTATTACGACTTCGGCGTCGACGATCCCTTCACGCCGGATGACCTGAAGGCGATCAAGAAGGAGATGCAGCGCATCGTCAAGGACGCGCAGCGCTTCCGTCGCCGTGTCGTCACCGACGACGAGGCGCGCGTCGAGCTCGCGGACGAGCCGTTCAAGCTCGAGCTCATCGGCCTCAAGGGCGGCAAGAAGGAAGCCGCCGAGGGTGCCGGCGTCGAGGTCGGCGAGGGCGAGCTGACGATCTACGACAACATCGATGGCCGCACCGGTGAGACCGCGTGGAAGGACCTCTGCCGCGGCCCCCACGTGCCCTCGACGCGCATGGTCGGCAACGGCTGGGACATCGTCCGCGTCGCCGGCGCCTACTGGCGCGGCAGCGAGAAGAATCCGCAGCTGCAGCGCATCTACGGCACCGCCTGGCCGACCAAGGACGAGCTGCGCGCCTACCAGGAGCGCCTCGCCGAGGCCGCGCGCCGCGATCACCGCAAGCTCGGCCGCGA
The DNA here is from genome assembly GCF_017592545.1 of Microbacterium stercoris. Taxonomy (GTDB): domain Bacteria; phylum Actinomycetota; class Actinomycetes; order Actinomycetales; family Microbacteriaceae; genus Microbacterium; species Microbacterium stercoris. The sequence continues at coordinate 436,331 of NZ_JAGFOA010000004.1, read as the reverse complement.
GCTCGACCTGTTCTCGTTCCCCGAGGAGATAGGATCCGGTCTCTCGGTATGGCACCCCAAGGGCGGCATCGTCCGTGGTGAGATGGAGCAGCACCACCGCAAGCGCCACATCCAGGCCGGGTACAGCTACGTCTACACGCCGCACATCACGAAGAAGGATCTCTTCGTGACCTCGAACCACCTCGTCACCTACGCCGACGGCATCTGGCCGCCGATCCGCATGGACGAGGAGCGCGACGACGAGGGCAACGTCACCAAGCAGGGTGTCGACTACTACCTGAAGCCGATGAACTGCCCGATGCACATCCTGATCTACAAGGAGCGCGCCCGCAGCTACCGAGACCTACCGCTGCGCCTCGCGGAGAACGGCACCGTCTATCGCAACGAGCTCTCGGGTGCGCTGCATGGCCTCACCCGTGTGCGCGGCTTCACGCAGGACGACGCCCACCTGTTCGTCACGCCCGACCAGCTCGAGGCCGAGACGACCAAGGTGCTCGAGTTCGTGCTGTCGCTGCTGAAGGACTTCGGCCTCACCGACTTCCGTCTCGAGCTCTCGATGCGCGACGACGAGAAGTCGAAGTGGATCGGCGAGGAGGAGGTCTGGGCGACGGCGACCGATGCGCTGCGTCGTGTGGCGCTCGCGACGGGCCTCGAGCTGATCGAGGAGCCCGGAGAGGCCGCGTTCTACGGTCCGAAGATCGACCTCAAGGTCACCGATGCGATCGGCCGCTCGTGGCAGCTCTCGACGGTGCAGCTCGACTTCAACCTGCCCGAGCGCTTCGAACTTGAGTTCACCGACCGCGACGGCTCGAAGCAGCGTCCGATCATGATCCACCGCGCGCTGTTCGGATCCATCGAGCGCTTCTTCGCGATCCTGCTCGAGCACTACGCGGGTGACTTCCCGCTGTGGCTCGCGCCCGTGCAGGTCGTCGGCGTGCCCGTGGCCGATGAGTTCGCCGACTACCTCGACGGCGTCATCGAGCAGCTGCGTCAGGCCGACGTGCGCGCCGAGCTCGATCGCTCCGACGACCGCATGCAGAAGAAGATCCGCACGCACACCACGTCGAAGGTGCCTGTCATCCTCATCGCCGGTGACCAGGATCGATCCGCGGGAACCGTGTCGTTCCGCTTCCGCGACGGCTCGCAGCGCAACGGCGTGCCCATCGCCGAGGCGATCGAGCTGCTGACCGGCGCGGTGTCGTCGAAGGCCCTGATCCAGACCTCCGAGGACCTCGCCTGATGTCCGCCGAACTCGAAGGGGCGGCGGAGTTCGCCGCCGTCCCCGACGAGTTCCAGCGACTGTGGACGCCGCACCGCATGGCGTACATCACCGCCGGCGCCGACGTGAACCGGGGGGCAGGCTGTCCCTTCTGCGCCGCGCCGGGCCGGGATGACGAGTCGGCGCTGATCGTGCATCGCGGCAAGACCGCGTTTGTGCTGCTCAACCTCTTCCCATACAACTCCGGACACCTGCTGGTGTGCCCTTACCGCCACGTCGGCATGTACGACGAGGCGACGGCGGAGGAGGCCGGGGAGATCACCGCGCTCACGCAGACCGCGATGCGCGTGCTGCGTGAGGTCTCACGCTGCGACGGCTTCAATATCGGCATGAACCAGGGCCACGTGGCCGGGGCCGGCGTCGAAGAGCACCTGCACCAGCACATCGTGCCGCGCTGGGCGAGCGATGCGAACTTCTTCCCGATCATCGCGAAGACGAAGGCGCTGCCTCAGCTGCTCGGTGATGTGCGCCGGGCGATCGCGGACGCCTGGCCCGCCTGATCACACGGGCTTGACGGGGCGGACCCGACGCACGACGAATCCGCTCGCGTCAGCGAGCCGCGGCGATCGATGCGGCGAGGTCGGTGACGAGGGTCACGGACTCCGCGTCCGTGAGGTCGTGGACCGTGAGCCGCAGGTGCGGTTCGGCGGGGGAGTCGAGATAGAACTCGTCGCCCGTGCGCACGAGCCACCCGCGTCGGCGCAGCTCGGCCGCGACGAGGGGGGCGGGCGCCTCGACGGGAACCCACACGCTGAGCCCATCGGCCACTCGCGTGGAGATGTCGTGCGCCGAGAGCAGCTCGGCGAAGGCCGCGTTGCGGGCGGCGTAGTGCGCGCCGGCGCGGCTGATGAGGTCCTGCGCGTTCGGATCCGCGAGGATCGCGTGCGCGAGGCGCTGCAGCAGGTGGCTGACCCAGGTGGTGCCCGAGCTCAGGCGAAGTGCGAGACGCTCGGCGGTGTGCGGATCCGATGCGGTGACGGCGAGGCACATGTCGGGACCGAGGAACTTCGACACCGACCGCACGAGCGCCCAGCGTCGGTGGTCCGGCCCGACGATCGAGCGGAACGGCTGCTGAGAGAGCAGCGAGAAGTGGTCGTCCTCGATGACGAGCACGTACGGATGATCGGCGAGCACGGCGCGCAGCTGGGCGGCACGGGTATCCGACAGGCCATGGCCGGTGGGGTTCTGTGCGCGGGGTGTGCAGATCACGGCGCGCACGCCCTGCGCGAGGGCCGCTCGCAGGCCGTCCACGGTCATGCCCTCGGCGTCGACGGGCACCGGAACGGCGCGGTAGCCGGCGAGCCGGACGGTGTGGATGTTGGCCAGCCAGCAGGGGTCTTCGAGAGCGATGGCGTCGTCGCGGGTCAGCGCCTGGGCGAGAAGGCGCTCGACGGCGTCGACGGCGCCGCTGGTGAGCGTGAGGCGCAGTTCGGCAGGCGCGGCATCTGCGCGCATCCACGCGAGGGCGTCGGCCTCGAGATCCGGATCGATCACGGGCTCCCCGTAGAGCACCGGACGACCTGCGAGCGCACCGAGGTAGGCAGAAGGATCCGGGATCCAGGCGGGATCCGGATTGCCCGCGCCGACATCTCGCAGCCGGCGCGACGGATCCGGATCCGCGTGACTGAAGCCCTCCTGCGCGACCGGCTCGGGATGCGCGATGCGGGTGCCCGCCCGGCCTCCCGCGACGACGAGGCCGGAGCGACTGAGGAGACCGTACGCCGCGACGGCGGTGTTGCGGTTGACGCCGAGGCGCTCGGCGAGCGCGCGCACGGGCGGAAGGGAGTCGCCGGGCTGCAGCGCGCCGCGCTCGAGCAGCGCGCGCACGCTGCCGGCGATCTCGGCGGCGGTGCGACCTTCGATGCTGCTCACGACGTCGTCCATCGTGTCGAGCCTACTGGCGCACCGTGATACTTTTTGGCATAGGTCGAACTTCGACCTATGCCAAAAGCCCGCCCAGACGGGCCAGACCTCAGGAGCATCGCGTGACCGACGCCACCACCTCGACGACCGACGCCGCCTTCGGGGGGAGCCGCATCAAGCGCGGACTCGCCGACATGATGAAGGGCGGGGTGATCATGGACGTCGTCACTCCCGAGCAGGCGCGGATCGCCGAAGACGCCGGCGCCGTCGCGGTCATGGCCCTCGAGCGTGTGCCCGCCGACATCCGCGCCGAGGGTGGCGTCTCGCGGATGAGCGACCCTGACATGATCGACGGCATCATCCAGGCCGTCTCCATCCCCGTCATGGCGAAGGCGCGCATTGGCCACTTCGTCGAGGCGCAGGTTCTGCAGGAGCTCGGCGTCGACTACATCGACGAGTCCGAGGTGCTCTCGCCCGCCGACTACGTCAACCACATCGACAAGCAGAAGTTCACCGTGCCCTTCGTCTGCGGCGCCACGAACCTCGGTGAGGCCCTGCGCCGCATCAACGAGGGGGCCGCGATGATCCGCTCGAAGGGCGAGGCGGGCACAGGTGACGTCTCGGAGGCCACGAAGCACATCCGCAAGATCACCTCGGAGATCAACCTGCTGCGCTCGATGACCCGAGACGAGCTCTACGTGGCGGCCAAGGAGCTGCAGGCGCCGTACGACCTCGTCGCGGAGATCGCCGAGACGGGCAAGCTGCCGGTGGTGCTTTTCACCGCGGGCGGCGTGGCCACACCTGCCGATGCGGCGATGATGATGCAGCTGGGGGCCGATGGTGTGTTCGTCGGCTCGGGCATCTTCAAGTCGGGCGACCCGGCCAAGCGGGCGGCCGCCATCGTGAAGGCCACCACCTTCCACGACGACGCGAAGGTCATCGCCGAGGTGTCGCGCGGGCTCGGCGAGGCGATGGTCGGCATCAACGTCTCCGACCTCCCGGCGCCGCACCGTCTCGCGGAGCGCGGCTGGTGATGAGCCCCCGCGTCGGCGTTCTCGCGCTGCAAGGTGACGTGCGCGAGCACGTGAACGCGCTCCGGGAGCTCGGTGCCGAGGCGGTGCTTGTCCGTCGCCCGGAAGAGCTCTCGTCCGTCGACGGTCTCGTGATCCCGGGCGGCGAGTCCAGCGTGATCGACAAGCTCTCTCGCGCCTTCGGGATGCAGGTTCCGATCCGTGAGGCGATCGCCGCCGGGCTTCCGGTCTATGGAACGTGCGCGGGACTGATCCTGCTCGCGGATCGGATCATCGGCGCGATCGACGGCCAGGAGACGTTCGGGGGACTTGACGTCACCGTGCGCCGCAACGCGTTCGGCGGTCAGGTGGAGTCCTTCGAGACCGACCTCGTCTCTGCGGAGCTCGAGGGCGCGCCGGTGCACGCCGCGTTCATCCGGGCACCGCTCGTCGAGGAGGTCGGCCCGCTGGCCCGGGTGCTCGCGGCGCTGCCCGACGGCCGGGTGGTCGCGGTCGCACAGGGCAATCTGATCGGCACCGCGTTCCATCCGGAGGTCACGGGGGAGCTGCGCTTCCACCGGATGCTGCTGGACCGGATCTCCGCCCGCGCCACGACGCGGGCGGCATAGACGCGCAGAGGTATGAGAAACGGCGGCTCTGATCACTCAGAGTCGCCGTTTCTCATACCTTCTGGAGGATCCGGTCAGCGAACCTGGCGCACCTCGAACTCCATCCGCGGGTGTGCGTAGTGCTGCTGCGACTCGACCAGCTGCAGCTCGCGCTCACCCGAGGCGAGAGTCTGCTCGAGCAGACCGAAGACGCTCGACGCCGTGCGCGCGAGGGCCTCGGCGGCCGAGCCCGTCGCGGTGTAGTGCGCGGTGAACAGCGCGGCGGTGACGTCGCCCGAACCGTTGGCCTTGAAGGGCAGACGGGGTGTGGCGATGAGCCAGGCGCCTTTGTCGTCCGCGGCGAGCATCTCGAGCGTGCCGTCGGCGTTGTCCGGACGCTCGACGCTCGTGACGAGCACCGTGCGCGGACCCATCTCGTGCGCGCGGTCCACCGACGCCAGCGTCGAGGGGAGGTCGCCGGGCTCGGTGTCCGTCAGGTAGCCGAGCTCGAACTGGTTGGGAGTGATGATGTCCGCCACCGGCACGACCTTGTCTCGCAGCAGCACGGGGATCTCCGGGGCGACGAAGCAGCCCGACTTGGCGTTGCCCATCACCGGATCGCACGCGTACAGCGCGTTGGGGTTCGCGGCCTTCACCCGCGCGACGGCATCGACGATGACGTCCGCGATGCCGACGCCGCCCTGATAACCGGAGAGCACTGCATCGATCTGCGGGAACGCGCCCCGCTCCTCGATGCCGGTGAGGACCTCGCGCACATCGTCGGGGGCGATGAGGGGGCCGCGCCAGGCGCCGTAGCCCGTGTGGTTCGAGAAGTTGACCGTGTACACGGGCAGCACCTCGACGCCGATGCGCTGCAGCGGGAACACCGCCGCCGAGTTGCCGACGTGTCCGTACGCGACCGCCGACTGGATCGAGAGGATCTTCATGCTCTGATCCTCCCACTCCCGGGGGCCGTGCTCCCGCAGGGATCGTCTCCTCGACGCAACCGGGCGCCGCGATGCGCCACGGGCCCTGCGGCGCGGATCGCGGTGATCCTCTTAGACTGGTTCGAGGTCCTCGACCGTGCGGAAGCGCGCAGGGACCACGGATATCGGAGCGGGAGAGTCATGTCAGGTCATTCCAAGTGGGCGACGACCAAGCACAAGAAGGCGGTCATCGACGCCCGTCGTGCCAAGTCGTGGGCGAAGCTGATCAAGAACATCGAGGTTGCGGCGCGCATCGGCGGTCCGGATGAGGCGGGCAACCCGACACTGTTCGACGCCGTTCTCAAGGCGAAGAAGACCTCGGTTCCCAAGGACAACATCGACCGCGCCATCAAGCGCGGCGCCGGCATCGGCGGCGAGGCCGTCGATTACACGACGATCATGTACGAGTGCTACGCGCCCGGCGGCGTCGCCATGCTCATCGAGTGTCTGACCGACAACAAGAACCGTGCGGCCGCCGAAGTGCGCACGGCGGTCACCCGCAACGGCGGCAACATGGCAGACCCGGGGTCGGTCTCGTTCAACTTCGAGCGCAAGGGCGTCATCGTCGTGTCGGGCGAGGGCGTCGACGAAGACGACGTGATGATGGCCGCCCTCGAGGCCGGAGCCGACGAGGTGGAGCCGCACCCGCAGGGCTTCGAGATCGTCACCCCGGCGAGCGACCTGGTCGCGGTGCGTTCCGCTCTCAAGGACGCCGGCATCGAGTACGAGTCCGCCGATGCCGAGTTCGTCGCGAATGTGAAGGTCCCCGCCGACGCCGACACCGCGCGCAAGGTATTCAAGCTGATCGATGCCCTCGAGGACAGCGATGACGTGCAGAACGTCTTCACGAACATCGACCTGACGCCCGAGGTGCGGGCCGAGCTCGAGGCCGACGACGAGTAAGTCGACTCACGCCTCGCGGCGCCCCATCCGGTCTCCGGGTGGGGCGCCGTCGCATTCCCGGTACCGTGGTCGCGTGCAGGACGAAGAGGTGCTTGCGGGCGGCAACGTGACGCCGGTGGTCCGGATCGGAGACACCGTCCGTCGTGAGAGCGGGCGATGGACGCCGGCGGTGCATGAACTGCTGCGCGCGTGTGAGGCCGCGGGCGTCGATGGCGTGCCTCGTGTGCTCGGCCTCGACTCGATCGGGCGCGAGATCCTGAGCTTCCTACCCGGGGAGGTGCTCGTCGGCACGGATGCGCTGTGGGATCGGCGGGTGATGCGCGATGCCGCCGCCCTGCTGCGGCGGATCCACGACGCGAGCGTCACCCTCGTCGACCTCGAGCTCGAGTGGCGAGCGCCGCGGAGCGAGCCCGCTGAGGTGATCTGCCACAACGACTTCGCGACGTACAACCTCGTGCTCGCCCCGGACGGATCCGTCGCTGCGATCGACTTCGACTTCGCCTCACCGGGGCCGCGGATCCGCGACCTCGCCTATCTGGCGTACCGGATCGCCCCCTGGGTGGGCGACGCCACGGGCGCGGATCCGGATCGCCACGGCTCGCCGGAAGAGCGGGTGCGCGCGTTGATCGCGGCGTACGGGGCCGAGTGGTCGGTCGACGAGGTGCGGACCGCCGCGGCCGACCGGGTGGAGGAGCTGGCCGCCTTCACGGAGGACCGTGCTGCGGCCACGGGACGCGCCGACTTCACCGCGCACGCGGCGATGTACCGGCGTGATGCCGCCCGGATGCGCCAGGCGATCGCATGAGCCGGCGGGGCTGCCGCCCGCTCGCGTGAGGTGCGCCTACGCTGGCGAAGTGAGCACTCTGCGCGTCCTCGGCATCGACCCCGGTCTGACCCGGTGCGGCGTCGGGGTGGTCGATGTCGCGCGCAACCGCACGGCGACCCTGGTGCATGTGGGCGTGGTGCGCTCGGCGGCGGACTCGCCGATCGCCGAGCGACTCGCCACGATCGCACGTGGGATCCGGGAGGTGCTCGACCTCACGCAGCCGCACGTCGTGGCGGTCGAGCGGGTGTTCGCTCAGCACAACCTGCATTCGGTCACCGGCACGGCGCAGGCCAGCGGCGTCGCGCTGATGCTCGCGGCAGAGCGTGGGATCCCGGCGGCGACCCACACGCCGAGCGAGGTCAAAGCCGCGGTCACCGGCTATGGCGCGGCCGACAAGCTGCAGGTGCAGACCATGATCCAGCGCGTGCTGCGCCTCGATGCTCTCCCTCAGCCCGCCGACGCCGCGGACGCACTCGCGTTGGCGCTGTGCCACGCCTGGGGCGGGGGAGTCTCCGCCCAGGCGCACGTGGCGGACACCTCGCTCACCCCCGCTCAGCGCGCGTGGGCCGAGGCGGAGAAGCGCTCGCGGACGAAGCGTGTCGCTCGAACATAGGTGCGAACCGCCGCGTAGGCTGTGGGCATGATCTCCTCCCTGCGCGGCACCGTGCTGCATGCCGCAGCTGACAGCGTCGTCGTCGAGGTCGGGGGAGTCGGCTTCTCCGTGGCGGTGCCCCCCGACGTCGCGCGCACCGCGCGGCCCGGCGAGACCCTCGCGCTGCACACGAATCTCATCGTCCGCGAGGACGCGCTGTCGCTGTTCGGTTTCCTCGAGCGCGAGGAACTCGAGGTGTTCATCGTGCTTCTTGGGGTCTCAGGGGTGGGACCCAAGTCGGCGCTCGGCGTGCTGTCGGGCCTGACGGTCGATCAGATCGCCGCCGCGGTCGCCGAAGAGGACGACGCGCCCTTCCGCAAGGTGTCGGGCATCGGACCCAAGACGGCCAAGCTCATCGTGCTGCAGCTGCAGGGCAAGCTCGCCCCGCCCGCCCCGGCGGTCGCCACGAAGGCGGCGCCCGATGTGGCGGCGAGTGTGGTGCAGGCGGTGGCCGGTCTCGGCTGGCCCGAGCGCGTCGCCGGCGAGGCGGTCGCACAGGCCGCGGAGGCGGCTTCCGACGCCGACCGCGCGTCGGTCCAGGCCCTGCTGCGTCTGACGCTCGCGCTGCTCGGCCCCGCGAAGCAGGCAGCGCGTGGCTGAGGACGAGATCACCACGCCGCGGCCGGTGGATGATGCCGAGCTCGCGATCGAGGGCGCCCTGCGCCCCGTGTCGCTTGCGGAGTTCGTCGGTCAGCAGAAGGTGCGCGGCCAGTTGCAGCTGCTGCTCGACGCGGCGCGCATCCAGCAGCGTCCGGCCGACCACATCCTGCTCGCGGGCCCTCCTGGTCTGGGCAAGACGACACTCGCGATGATCGTGGCGCACGAGAGCGAGCGCCCCCTGCGTATGTCGAGCGGTCCCGCGATTCAGCATGCGGGTGATCTCGCGGCGCTCCTATCGAGCCTGACGCCGGGCGAGGTGCTGTTCATCGACGAGATCCATCGGATGGCGCGCTCCGCCGAGGAGATGCTCTATCTCGCGATGGAGGACTTCCGCATCGACATCATGGTCGGCAAGGGCGCCGGGGCGACCAGTATCCCTCTCGATCTCGCGCCCTTCACGCTCGTGGGAGCCACGACGCGATCCGGCATGCTGCCGAACCCGCTGCGGGATCGCTTCGGATTCACGGCGCATCTCGAGTACTACGAGCCCGCGGAGCTCGAACGCGTTGTCGGGCGCTCGGCGTCGGTGCTCGGAGTCGCGCTGGGGGATCAGCAGAAAGCGGAGATCGCGCGTCGCTCGCGTGGCACACCCCGCATCGCCAACCGGCTGCTGCGACGGGTGCGTGACTACGCGCTCGTCCATGCGGGCGGTGCCGCCGCCGACATCGCCGAGGTGCGGGCGGCACTGGAGCTGTACGACGTCGACGGCATCGGCCTCGATCGGCTCGACCGCGCCGTGCTCGACGCTCTGGTCAAGCGCTTCCGCGGCGGCCCGGTCGGCCTGTCCACCCTCGCGGTGACGGTGGGTGAGGAGCCCGACACCGTCGAGAGCGTTGTGGAGCCCTACCTGGTGCGCATCGGATTCATGGCAAGGACGCCGCGTGGACGTGTCGCCACGCCGGAGGCGTACGCCCACCTCGGCGTGCCGCTGGCTGACGGGGCGCTCGATTTCCGATGACCTATACTCACTGAAGGTCTGGCGGTATCCGCCGAAAAACCCCGCTTCGCGCCGACGCCGGCGCGCGCCCTCGAAAGGCTCACAGCCCCATGGATCCGAATCTCCTTCTTCTCGTCGTCTTCGTCGTGCTCATCGGCTGGATGTTCTTCAACTCCCGCCGCACGCGTGCGAAGCAGAAGGAGGCCGCGGAGCTGAAGGCCCAGCAGATGGTGCCCGGCGCCCGCGTGATGACGCGCAGCGGTCTGTTCGGCACGCTCGTCGAGTTCGACAAGGACGACCTCTCGAAGCCGGCCAAGGTCGAGATCGCTCCGGGCGTCGTCATCGAGCTGCACTCGCAGGTCGTCGACATCGCGCCGGACACCGTGGTCGAGGATGACGCTGCCGAAGCGGACGACGTCGATGAGGAGCCCGTCACCGAGGTCGAGGCCGCCAAGGCCTCCGAGGAGGCTGCGGAGGCTCCCGCCGTCGCCGCCGACGGCAAGCCCGAGGCGTACGGCGTCCCCGAGTACAAGCTTCCCGAGATCGACCTCGGCGACGACAAGGGCGACGACAAGAAGGCCTGAGCCTTCCGTCCCTCCGTCTCCCGCAGCAGAAAGCTGAGCCGCCCGTGGCGACATCGACTCCTGCGCGCCGTGCCTGGCGCGTTCTGACCGGCCTGCTGGTCCTCACCGCTGTGCTGTTCGGCGTGAACGCGCTCGGCGTGCACGTCGTCAAGGGCGGCACCTGGGTTCCCGAGCTCGCGCTCGACCTTCAGGGCGGCACCCAGATCATCCTCGAGGCGCAGACCGACAACGGCGAGCCGTCAGCGGAGCAGATGACTCAGGCCGTGGCGATCATCCGGCAGCGCGTCGACGCCTCCGGCGTCGGCGAGTCGGAGATCTCGACGCAGGGCGGCAAGAACATCGTCGTCCAGATCCCCGGAAACGCCGACGAGGCCACTCGCGAGCGCATCCAGCGCAGCGCGCAGCTCGAGCTCCGAGCGGTGATCTACGCCTCGGCGCCGACCAACACGTTCGTCGGCGAGGACGGCGAGGAGACGCCGTACCCGACGCCGGAGGAGTCGCTGAACGCCGTGCCGACGGCCGAGCCCTCCAACGGCTCCGACCCGGCGTGGGTGACCGACAAGCTCTGGGCGCAGTTCAACGCCTATAACTGCGACGACGAGGCGAATGACCCCTCGTCGGCGCCGGCCGATCAGCCGCTGATCACGTGCGACGTCGACAACAGCGCGAAGTACATCCTGGGCCCCGTGGAGATGGACGGCTCCTCGGTCGACGACGCCACCAACGGCATGGACCCCCAGCGCGGCACCTGGAGCGTCAACCTCCGCTTCGACGCGGAGGGCACGAAGACGTTCGGCGAGATCTCGCAGCGGCTCTACGGCGCGCAGTCGCCGATGAACCAGTTCGCGTTCGTCCTGGACGGCAAGATCATCTCGGCCCCGTCGATGGACGCGATCATCACCGACGGTCGTCCCTCGATCTCCGGCCAGGGCATCGACCAGGAGACGTCGAAGCTGCTCGCCGATCAGCTCAAGTTCGGCGCCCTTCCCCTCAGCTTCGAGGTCGTCTCGTCCGACACCATCTCGGCCACGCTCGGCTCGCAGCAGCTGCAGAGCGGTCTGATCGCCGGTCTCATCGGCCTCGCACTGGTCGCGCTCTACGTCGTCCTCATCTCGTACCGAGCGCTCGGCTTCGTGATCATCGCGTCGCTCGTCGTGATGGGCGTGCTGACCTACATCCTGCTCTGCCTGCTGTCCTGGCGACTCGGCTACCGCCTGTCGCTGGCTGGCGTCGCGGGCCTGATCGTCACGATCGGCTTCACTGCGGATTCGTTCATCGTGTACTTCGAACGCATCCGAGATGAGCTGCGCGACGGCAAGGGCATCATCGCCGCCGTTGAGGACGGCTGGAGTCGCGCGAAGCGCACGATCTACATCTCGAAGTCGATCAACATCCTGGCCGCCGTCGTGCTGTACATCCTCGCCGACGCCACCGTGAAGGGCTTCGCGTTCACGCTGGGGCTCACGACCGTGCTGGACGTGCTGATCTTCGTGATCTTCACCCACCCCGTAATGCAGCTGCTGGTGCGCACTCCGTTCTTCGGCAACGGCCACCCGCTGTCGGGCCTCGACCCGAAGGCGCTGGGCTCGGTGTACACGGCTCGCTCGTCGTTCCGCACGCCCGTCGCTTCGGGCGGCCGCGCTCAGCGTTCGCGTGGCGAGGCCGAGCGCCGACAGACCATCGCCGAGCGGAAGGCCGCCGAGGCGGCCGCGCAGAACGCGTCGGACAAGGGCGCCTCGCGCGCCGAGGAGGAGAACGCCTGATGCGCTCCATGACCGAGTTCGGCAACGACCTCTACACGGGCAAGGCCTCCTTCCCGTTCGTCGGCCGGCGTCGCAGCTGGTTCATCGTCGCGATCGTGCTCGTGGTGCTCTCGGCGATCGCGCCGCTGCTGCGCGGCGTCGAGTTCTCGATCGAGTTCACCGGAGGCTCGCAGTTCCTGGTCTCCGCACCGGCGTCGACCGACCAGGCGCTTGCGACGCGGGCCGTCGAGGAGGCCGTGCCGGGCACGACCGCCAAGGTGACGACCATCAGCGAGCGCGACATTCGCGTTCAGACGTCGCAGCTGGATGACGCGCAGACGCACGACGTCACGCGGGCGCTGGCCGAGGCCTACGACGTCGCGGACGAGGAGATCACCGCCTCGTTCATCGGACCCACCTGGGGTCAGGACGTCACGCGCCAGTCGCTGTGGGGTCTTGCGATCTTCCTGGCGCTGACATTCCTGATCCTCGCGATCTACTTCCGCACGTGGAAGATGTCGGCCGCTGCCATCATCGGCCTGCTGGACGTGCTGGTGGTGACGGTGGGCATCTACGCCCTCTGCGGCTTCGAGATCTCGCCGGCGGCGGTGATCGGATTCCTCACGATCCTCGCCTACTCGCTCTACGACACGACCGTCGTGTTCGACAAGATCCGGGAGAACACCTCCGAGGATGCCGAGGTGACGAGTCGCACGTTCGGCGAGTCGGTCAACCTCGCGGTGAACCAGACGCTTGTGCGCTCCATCAACACGTCGATCGTGGCCGCCCTTCCGGTCGCGGCGATCCTCTTCATCGGATCCTTCGTGCTGGGCGCCGAGACGCTGTCGGACATCTCGCTGTCGATCTTCGTCGGCATCATCGTGGCGACGTATTCCACGCTGTTCGTGGCGGCACCGCTCTACTCGCTCTTCCGCGAGAACGAGCCGGCCATCCGGCTGGCGGACGAGCGTGTGCTCTCCGCGCGTGCAGCCGCCTGAACGGCTACCTGATGAGCAGTCGCGGCGCGGCGGCCGCTGACCTGGGGGTCCCGCGCCGCGGCGTAGAATCGCATTGCCCTCCTCACGGGGGCGAGATCGTGGGAGGGGTCAGGACATGGCCGATTCGGTGACGTCCCAGGCACCCAGCCTTCGCCGGCTGGTGCCTCGCATCTTCTCGCGCGCCTCCCGCCACGCCGACCTCACGCGCCTGATCAACACGGTGCGCGCCAATCACCCGCGCGGCGACATGGCCATCATCGAGAAGGCCTACGCGGTCGCCGATGAAAAGCACCGCGGTCAGAAGCGCCAGAGCGGCGAGCCGTACATCACGCACCCGCTGGCCGTGGCGCAGATCCTCGCGGATCTCGGCCTCGGCCCTCGCGCCATCGCGGCGGCGCTGCTGCACGACACGGTCGAGGACACCGGCTATCCGCTCGACGAGCTGCGTGCCGAGTTCGGCGATGAGGTAGCGCTGCTCGTGGACGGCGTCACGAAGCTCGACAAGGTCAAGTACGGCGAGAGTGCGCAGGCCGAGACGGTCCGCAAGATGATCGTCGCGATGTCGAAGGACGTCCGTGTCCTCGTCATCAAGCTCGCCGACCGCCTGCACAACGCCCGTACGTGGGGCTTCGTGCCGAGCGAGAAGGCGGCGAAGAAGGCGACCGAGACCCTCGAGATCTACGCGCCGCTCGCGCACCGCCTCGGTATCCAGGCGATCAAGTCCGAGCTCGAGGATCTGTCGTTCGCCGTGCTGCATCCGAAGATCTACAACGAGATCGACAGCCTCGTGAAGCAGCGCACGCCCCAGCGTGAGCAGTACGTGCACTCCGTCATCGACGACGTGAATCGCGACCTCCACGAACTGCGCATCCGCGGCTCGGTGGCCGGTCGCCCGAAGCAGCTGTACTCCGTGTACCAGAAGATGATCGTCCGCGGTAAGGAGTTCGACGACATCTACGATCTGATCGGCATCCGCGTGATCGTCGGCACCGTGCGCGACTGCTACGCGGTGCTCGGTTCGATCCACGCTCGCTGGCGTCCGCTGCCGGGCCGGTTCAAGGACTACATCGCCACGCCGAAGTTCAATCTCTACCGCTCGCTGCACACGACCGTGATCGGCCCCGGCGGGCGCACCGTCGAGATCCAGATCCGCACGCAGGAGATGCACCAGCAGGCGGAGTTCGGTGTCGCGGCGCACTGGAAGTACAAGGAGCGCATGGCCGGCGGGAAGCCGGTCGATGACCCGAAGTCCATCGACACCGACATGGCGTGGCTGGCGCGCATCTCCGACTGGGAGTCGGAGACGAAGGATCCGGGCGAGTTCCTCGACTCGCTGCGTTTCGAGATCGGCGCGAAGGACGTGTACGTCTTCACTCCCAAGGGGCGCGTCATCGGGCTGCCCTCGGGGGCGACCCCCGTCGACTTCGCCTACGCGGTGCACACGGAGATCGGTCACCGCACGATGGGTGCCAAGGTCAATGGTCGCCTCGTGCCCCTGGAGACGCGTCTGAACTCGGGCGATGTCGTCGAGGTCTTCACATCGAAGAACCCCGACGCGAGCCCCAGTCAGGATTGGCTGACCTTCGTCAAGAGCACGCGCGCCCGAAACAAGATCCGCGGCTGGTTCACGAAGGAGCGGCGCGAGGAGGCGATCGAGCAGGGCAAGGACGCCATTGTCCGCGCCATGCGCCGGCACCACCTTCCGATCCAGCGTCTGAAGGACAACCTGCAGGAGGTCGCCGACCTCATGCACTACGAGGACGTGTCGGCGCTGTACGCCGCGGTGGGCGAGGGACACATCTCGTCGCAGCACGTGCTCGAGAAGGTCACGGCGGTCATTCACGCCACCGAGGAGCCCACGACCGCTCAGGTGGAGCTTCCTCCGACCGTGAGCCAGCGTGCTCCGCGCAGCGGCGATGCGGGGGTGCTCGTGCGCGGCGCCGACGACATCCTCGTGAAGCTCGCGAAGTGCTGCACCCCGGTGCCGGGCGACACCATCGTCGGCTTCATCACGCGCGGCAGCGGCGTGTCCGTCCATCGCTCCGACTGCACCAATGTCGCGCAGCTCAAGAACGATCCGGAGCGCATGATCGAGGTGTCGTGGGCGCCCACGGCGAAGAGCGTCTTCCTGGTGCAGATCCAGGTCGAGGCGCTGGATCGATCCGGTCTGCTCTCCGATGTGACGCGCGTGCTCAGCGAGCATCACGTGAACATCCTCTCCGCCACGGTCTCGACCACCAAGGAGCGCCTGGCGCTCAGTCGTTTCGTGTTCGAGATGGGCGACGCCGTGCATCTCGATCGTGTGCTGAACGCCGTGCGCCGCATCGACGGGGTCTACGACGTCTATCGTGTGACCTCGTCCTGACCCGGCGCGCGCGCCGCTGACCGCAAGCCGGCGAGATAGGCCATGGCGGGCTGGCGGCCCGGGAACCGCCGGTGCGCGCGCAGCCAGCGCAGCGCATCATCGATCAGACCGGAAGTCGCCAGGCGCGCCGCCACCGTCGCGATCTCCGGATCGGAGGCCTCCCTCGCGAGCTCCACGAGCGTCCGCGCTGGCGACGCCACGCGCACACCGCCGATCACCACCGTGTCCTCATCGGCGAGCGGGGTGTCTCGGAAACGCACGTCGTGTCGGACGGGACGCGCGACTCCCGCACGGCCGCGCTGCACGTGGTGGACGGCAGGCGGAAGACCGACGGCGCCGTGCACCCACGCCGCACTCATCCCGATCGCGGCGAGTCGTTCGCCGAGGATGAGACGCATGCTCGCCGCGCGGATCTCCGACGTCTCGAGGCCGGCGGTGGAGGCATAGGCCTCGCCCACGAGCGTCAGCTCGCCGTCGAGGCGCGCGGCAGAGAGCTCGGCGGGGGAGAAGAGCTCATGCGGGAAGTGCACAAGGGGCATGACTCCAGCGTGCACGCAAAGAAGAGGGGCGCGCGGTCCGGTGTGGATAACCGGATCCGCGCGCCCCTCGGGCTCGGCGCGTCAGCCGCCGATGGCCTTCAGCCAGAGACGGCGGGCGTCGAGGGCGTCCTTCGCGGCCTGCTCAGCCTTGGTGTCGCCCTTGGCCTGCGCGTCGGCGATCTCCTTCTCGAGCTTCTCGATCGCCTCCTCGAGCTGACGGGTCGCATCATTGGCGCGAGCCTTGGTCTCGGGGTTGTTGCGCTTCCATTCGACCTCTTCACGCGAACGCAGGTCGTTCTCGATCCGACGGATCTGGTCGTCGAGACCGCGCTCCACGTCGCGCGGGAAGATGCGACCCACTTCGTCCCAGCGGCGCTGGATGCCCGACAGAAGCTGGCGCGCCTTCTTGACGTCGGCGGTGTCGGCGACGACCTTCGCCTCCTCGAGCAGCGCCTTGCGCGCCTCGATGCGCGGCGCGGACTCGGCCTGCTCAGCGGCGTCGCGCTCGGCGCGGGCGCCGTACAGAGCGTCTCCGGCGGCCTTGAAGCGCGCCCAGAGTGCATCGTCGACCTTGCGGCCCGCGCGGCCCGCGGCCTTCCACTCGTCGAGCAGCGCGCGGTACGCCGGGATGCCGTCCTCGCCCTTGGAGGCGAGGGCCTCGGCCTTCTCGAGGATGCGGGTCTTGGCGTCGCGGGCCGACTTGTGCGTCTCGTCGAGCTCGGCGAAGAACGCACGGCGGGCACGCTCGACCGTGGCGCGGGCGTCGCGGAATCGCTTCCACAGCGCCTGACCGGTCGCCTTGGGGAGACGCGGTGCTGACTGCTGGTGCGCCTGCCACTCCTCGAACGCGGCGTTGAGCTCGGTCGTCGCCTGCTTCCACTGGATCGACTTCGGGTCGCGGGCGGCCAGGGCCTCCACACGCTCAACGATCGCGGTGCGCTGAGCGACGGCCTCGTCGACTGCGGCGCGGTGTGCGGCCGCTTCCTCCGCGCTGGCCTCGGTCAGCGAGGCCATCAGCGCGTCGAGGAGATCGTTCAGACCGGCGAGGTCGCCGACGACGTCGGCGCCGGTGACCTCGTCCTTGAGCTTCTTCGCCTGGCCGCGCAGGTCGCCGGCGGAGGCACCACCGCGCAGGCGGCGCTGCGCCAGGGTGCGCACGCGGAGGGCGAGGTCGTCGAACTTGCGCTCGAAGTACGCGAGAGCCTCCTCCGGGGTGCCGTCCGGGTACTCGCCCACGACACGCCACTCATCGCCTTCGCGGACCGAGACGGAGCCGTTCTCGTCCACTCGGCCCCACTCGGAGGAGACCGGCTCGCTCGCCGACGCGGGCTCGGCCTGCGGTGCCTCCTCGGCGGCAGCGGCGTCGGCCGGCGCGGACTCTGCCGCGGCATCCTCGGATGCGACGGCGTCCCCGGGCGCGGGGGCGTCGGTCTGGGAGGCGTCGGCGACCTCGACTGCGGCGTCCTCGGATGCGGGGGCGTCGGCCTCGACGGCGTCGTCGACCTCGGGCGCGGCGGCCCCCTCCTCGGCGGCTTCGGGTTCCGTGGGCTCGACGGCGGCGTCGGCCTCGTGCGAGGGCGCAGGCGTCACCTCGGACGACGCGGCGTCATTCGTCTCGGGGGCGTCGATGCCGTCCGGGGTGGTGTCTTCAATGGGGGTGTGATCGGAGTTCGTCACGGGAGGCTCCTTGCGCGGTGACCGCGGGAGGGGACAGGACGCGCCAAGCCTAGTACGGCACGGCGGTTCTGACTCCGGTGTCAGCCCTCGGGTGTCGTCGTGGGCTCCGGGGTGGCCGTCGGCGCGGGCGAATCCGTCCCCGCCGGGCTGGGCTCCGTGGGCGTCGGGGACGGAGAGAGCGTGGTCGTGGGCTCCGGGGCGGGTGTCGGATCGGGGGCGCCGGGGCCGACCGTGTAGAAGAGCGCCTGCCCGGCGACGGCGAGCGCGATGACCGTTCCCGCGATCGTCGCCCCCAGGATTCCGTCGCGGCGGCGCCGGCGCGCCTGGGACTGGCGCTGCTGCATCCGCGCCTCATAGATGCGCGCACGTTCGCGAGCCTCGCGGGCGGCGCGGTTCTTCGCGGACGATGACTTGCCTCCTGCGGCCATGCTTCCCGATCCTCTCGATGACGGCGGGACGAGCCTACTGAGGCCGTGGAGACCGCCGGAAATCGACACGGATCCGATGTCGGATGCGCCGCCTAGGCTTGTCGGGATGAATGCGGCGAACGGATCCCTCATGGGCGGCGGGCGAGGGCTGACGCCCCTCGCCGTGCGCATGCGTCCGACGTCGCTCAGCGAAGTCGCCGGGCAGGCGCATCTTCTTCGACCCGGATCTCCGATCGTCGCTCTCGCAGACCCGCAGGCCCAGGCGCCCGGCACGGTGTCCGTGATCCTGTGGGGTCCGCCCGGCACGGGCAAGACGACGCTGGCTCAGGCGATCGCACGCTCGTCGGGGCGTCGCTTCGTCGAGCTCTCGGCGATCACCGCCGGCGTCAAGGACGTCCGGGAGGTGATGCAGGAAGCACTCAATCAGCGCGACCTGTACGGGCAGTCGACCATCCTCTTCCTCGACGAGATCCACCGGTTCACCAAGGCTCAGCAGGATGCGCTGCTGCCGGGTGTCGAGAACGGCTGGGTCATCCTGATCGCCGCGACGACGGAGAACCCTTCGTTCTCGGTCATCTCCCCCCTGCTGTCGCGCTCGCTCCTGCTGACGCTGCAGCCCCTCACCGACGATGACCTCGGCACGCTCGTCGATCGCGCCGTGAGCGACGTCCGCGGCCTGGCAGACGAGGTCGAGCTGAGCGCCGAGGCCCGGGCGGCGCTGATCCAGCTGTCGTCGGGCGATGCGCGCCGCGCGCTCACGGCCCTCGAGGCCAGTGCCGGCGTCGCGGTGTCCGAGGCGCCTGAGGGCGACGCCAAGCCGACGGTCAGCGGCGAGCACGTCGCTCAGGCCGTCGATCGTGCGCTGCTGCGATACGACCGTCAGGGCGACGAGCACTACGACGTCATCAGCGCCTTCATCAAGTCGATCAGGGGATCCGACGTGGATGCCGCGATGCACTACCTCGCCCGCATGATCGAGGCGGGGGAGGACCCGCGCTTCATCGCGCGCCGCCTCGTCATCTCCGCGTCGGAGGACATCGGACTCGCCGATCCCCAGGCGCTGCAGATCGCGGTCGCCGCCGCCGATGCCGTCGCGTTCATCGGCATGCCCGAGGGGCGGATCCCGCTCGCGGAGGCGACCGCCTACCTCGCGACGGCGGCGAAGTCGAACGCCGCGTACAACGCCATCAACGCCGCGATGGCCGACATCAAGGCCGGTCGGTTCAGCCCCGTGCCCAAGCATCTGCGCGACGCGCACTATCCGGGCGCGAAGCGCCTCGGTCACGGCAAGGGCTACGTCTACCCGCACGATCACGAGCTCGGCGTCGTGAAGCAGCAGTACCTTCCCGACGACCTGCGCGGCACCCGCTACTACGAGCCCAAGCCGCATGGTGCCGAGCGCGAGATCGGCGCTCGGCTCGACAAGCTCCGCCGCATCATCGGGGAATGACGCACCGGAGTGCCTGCGACTGGCAGGGCAGCGAGGTGCCGTCTGATAAACTTGATCGGCTCGACTTCCGGGCACATCCCCTTTCGCATGATCCCTCAGGTGGGTAGACGTACGCCTGAACCGGATGGGAGGGGACTGTACGTCCGAGCGCCGTGACAGTCACGGCCTCGTGAAAGGAAATCATGACGACCAAGTCGCAGGACCGCCGCAAGGTCCGCCTGTCGCGCGCTCTGGGCATCGCGCTGACGCCGAAGGCCGCCCGTTACCTCGAGAAGCGTCCCTACGGCCCCGGCCAGCACGGACGTACGAAGCGCAAGGCCGACAGCGACTACGCTGTCCGCCTCCGCGAGAAGCAGCGTCTGCGCGAGCAGTACGGCATCCGCGAGAAGCAGCTCCGTATCGCCTTCAACGAGGCCCGTCGCACCGACGGCCTGACGGGTGAGAACCTCGTCGAGCTGCTCGAGATGCGTCTCGACGCCCTCGTGCTGCGTTCGGGCTTCGCCCGTACGACCGCGCAGGCGCGTCAGTTCGTGGTGCACCGCCACATCCTCGTCGACGGCAAGATCGTCGACCGCCCGTCGTTCCGCGTGAAGCCGGGTCAGACCATCGAGGTCAAGGCCAAGTCGGAGGGTCTCGAGCCCTTCCAGGTCGCGGCCGCCGGCGGTCACGCCGAGGTCCTGCCGAACGTTCCGGCGTACCTCGAGGTCTCGCTCGACAAGCTCCAGGCCACGCTCGTGCGTCGCCCGAAGCGCGTCGAGGTGCCCGTCACCTGTGACGTGCAGCTCGTCGTCGAGTACTACGCCGCCCGCTGACCTTCAGCCCACGCGTTCTTCGGAGGGCGTCGGAGCTTCGGCTCCGGCGCCCTTCGTCGTCCCTGGAGGTCTTCGGTCTACGATGGAGAGACGTCGCGGATCCGCGGCGGAATCCCGGAGGACAGGTGACATGAAGAACGTGCTGTGGTTCCTGCTCGGCATCGTCTCGGGCTTCGTGGCGGCCCACTTCCTCAACAAGGATCCGCGCGGCGCCGAGGTGCTCGCCGACATCGATGCCCGCATCGACGAGTTCGTCGAGCGGATCGGCGAGGCCTACCGCCTCGAGGAGGCCCGTCGAGCCGAGGACGCCCCCTCCGCCTGACACCCCGGATCTCGAGGTCGCCGTCATCCGTGGCGGCGGCCCCCGCATGCACACGCGCCATCACGCCGGCGCGGCGAACATTCAAGGACGAACCACCCTCATGAAGACCGCGGACATCGCGAAGCGCTACCTCGACTACTTCGAGAAGAACGATCACACGATCGTGCCGTCGGCATCGCTGGTGAGCGACGACCCGTCGATCCTGTTCACGATCGCCGGCATGGTGCCGTTCATTCCCTACCTCACGGGTGTGGTGCCGGCGCCGTTCTCGCGCGCCGCGGACAACCAGAAGTGCATCCGCACGAACGACATCGAGGAGGTCGGCAAGACCGCCCGCCACGGCACGTTCTTCCAGATGCTCGGAAACTGGTCGTTCGGCGACTACTTCAAGGAAGGCGCCATCTCCTACGCCTGGGAGCTGCTGACGTCGTCCGAGGCCGATGGCGGTCTGGGCTTCGATGAGAAGGATCTCTGGGTCACGGTCTACGAGACCGACGACGAGGCGGCCGAGCTGTGGCAGAAGATCGCCGGCCTTCCGGCGAATCGCATCCAGCGTCTCGGACGCGAGGACAACTTCTGGACCACCGGCCAGCCCGGCCCCGCCGGCCCGTGCTCGGAGATCTACTTCGATCGCGGTGCCAAGTACGGACAGGACGGCGGTCCGGCCGTCGACGACAACCGGTTCCTGGAGATCTGGAACCTGGTCTTCATGCAGAACGAGATCACCAACGTGCGCTCGAAGACCGAGTTCGACATCGTGGGCGAACTGCCCGCCAAGAACATCGACACCGGCATGGGTCTCGAGCGCGTGGCGTTCCTCAAGCAGGGCGTCGAGAACATGTACGAGACCGACCAGGTGCGTCCGGTCATCGATCGAGCCTCCGAGCTCTCGGGTCGCCGTTACGGCGCGGAGCACGGCGACGACGTGCGCTTCCGGGTCATCGCCGACCACGTCCGCTCCTCGCTGATGCTCCTCTCGGATGGAGTCACTCCCTCGAACGAGGGCCGTGGGTACATCCTGCGTCGCCTGATGCGCCGCTCGGTGCGCTCGATGCGTCTGCTCGGCGTGGAGGAGGCCACCTTCCCGGCGCTGTTCGAGGCGTCGCGCGACGCGATGAAGGAGGCGTACCCGGTTGTGGAGAGCGACTGGGATCGCATCTCGTCGTACGCGTTCGCGGAGGAGGAGACGTTCCTGCGCACGCTCACCGCGGGATCGACCATCCTCGACACCGCGGTCGCGAAGACCAAGCAGGACGGTGGCTCCACCCTGGCGGGCAGCCAGGCGTTCCTGCTGCACGACACCTACGGCTTCCCGATCGACCTCACGCTCGAGATCGCCGAGGAGGCGGGCATCGGCGTCGACCGCGACGGCTTCGACTCGCTGATGCAGGAGCAGCGTCAGCGCGCGAAGGCCGACGCGAAGTCGCGCAAGCGCGCAATCGCCGACGTGAGCGTGTACCGCGAGTTCCGTGCGCTCGGCGAGACGGCCTTCACGGGCTTCACCGACCTGCAGACCGAGTCGAAGGTGCTCGGCGTGCTGGTCGACGGTGTGTCCGTTCCCCAGGCCACCGCGGGCCAGATCGCGGAGATCATCCTCGCCGAGACGGCTCTCTACGCGGAGTCGGGCGGTCAGGTCGCCGACAAGGGCACGATCGTTGGTCCGGGCTATGAGCTCGAGGTCCTCGACGTGCAGAAGCCGGTTCCGGGCCTCGTGAGCCACACCGTCGAGGTCACCCGAGGCGAGGTCGCCGTCGACCAGCCCGCCACCACGGTCGTCGACGCGGCCAACCGCCGCGCCGCGCAGCAGGCGCACTCGGCAACCCACCTCGTGCACGCCGCCCTGCGCGACACGCTCGGCAAGGGCGCCACGCAGGCCGGCTCGCTCAACCGCGCGGGATACCTGCGTTTCGACTTCTCGTGGGGGCAGGCGCTCAGCCTCGAGACGCGCACCGAGATCGAGGAGATCGCCAACAACGCGGTGCGCGACAACCTCGAGGTCACCACCCGCGTCCTGTCGCTCGATGACGCCAAGGCCGCGGGGGCGATGGCGCTGTTCGGCGAGAAGTACGGTGAGACGGTACGCATGGTCGACATCGGCGGACCCTGGTCGCGCGAGCTGTGCGGCGGCACCCACGTGCGCACCTCGGCCGAGATCGGCCTCATCAACCTGGTCGGCGAGTCGTCCGTGGGGGCGTCCAACCGGCGTGTCGAGGCCCTGGTCGGTCTGGACGCCTTCCGTGAGCTGACGGCCGAGCGGGCGCTCGTGGCCGAGCTGACGGCGTCGCTGAAGGCTCCCAAGGACCAGCTCGCCGCCCGCATCGCCGAGCTCTCGGCCAACCTCAAGGCGGCGGAGAAGAAGATCGCCGCGTTCGAGGCGCAGGCCCTCGCCGGCCGTGTGCCGGCGCTCGCGCAGAGCGCTCAGCGCGTCGGCGCGGTCAACCTCGTCGCCGAGACCGTCGGTCAGGTCGGATCGGCCGACGACGTGCGCAGCCTCGCCACATCCGTCCGCGACCGTCTGGGCTCTGAGGCCGCGGTCGTGGCGCTCACCGGCACCGCGGGCGACAAGGTGTTCGCCGTCGTCCTCACGAACGAGGCGGCGCGCGCCGCGGGTGCGAAGGCGGGGGTTCTCGTCAAGGCTGCGCTCGAGGCCCTTGGCGGTCGAGGCGGCGGCAAGGACGACATGGCACAGGGCGCCGGCTCGGACGCCTCGGCGATCCCGGCCGCGCTCGACGCCGTGCGCGCGCACCTGCAGCGCTCGTGAGCGGCTTCCGTCGCGGTGTGCGACTCGGCGTCGACGTGGGCAAGGCTCGCGTCGGCGTCGCGAGGTGCGATCCCGACGGCATGCTGGCGGTCCCCGTCGAGACGGTGCCGCGCGACGAGCGCTCGATCGCGCGGCTCGTCGAGCTGGCGGCCGAGTACGAGCCGCTCGAGTTCGTGGTCGGCCTTCCGCTGAACATGCGCGGTGAGGACACGCTCTCCACCGCCGATGCGCGCGAGTTCGCGGGCCTGCTGGCGGCCGCGCAGAGCGCGCCCGTCCGCCTGGTCGACGAGCGTCTCAGCACCGTCACGGCGCACACTGCCCTGCGTCAGTCCGGCAGAACCCAGAAGGGTTCTCGTAGCATTGTCGATCAGGTCGCCGCAGTGGTGCTGCTCCAGCACGCCATCGACAGCGAGAAACGCACCGGGGCGGCCGCCGGTATCCCTGCCGGCCTACCCGAGGAGTAAGAGCCGCGTATGACCGAGCCCTCTCGCGAGATGCCCCCGCTCACGCGCCGCCAGGCGCGCGAGCTCGCTCGCACTGGTCAGATCCCGATCGTCGGCGAGACGCCGGCGGAGCCCTCTCGAGCGGGCGAGGAGGCGAACGAGGTGCCGGAGCCGCGCGCGGCTTCCGCTTCCGCTGAGCCGAAGCCGGAGCCCGCTCCCGGCGGCGCGAAAGAGACGGGGCAGCCCGAGACGGTCGCCTTCGATGCGCTCCTCGACGTGGAGGAGCGGCGCGCCGCGGCGGCGGCAAGCGAGCCCGCACAGGACCCGACGCCCGCTCCGGCGCCGACTGCGGCGCCGACTCCGGCGCCGGCGTCGCTCGAGGATCTCTTCGCACCCGAGCGCGAGGTCGCCGTGAAGAAGAAGCGTCGCGGGCTCGGATGCCTGATCGCCTTCCTGATCTTCGCCCTGATCGCGGGGGGACTCACCGTGAGCGGCATCTGGGCCTGGAACAACTACGGCACGGTGATCGCGGAGAAGCTCGGCTGGGACGGGCCCGACGATTTCGAACCCGGTCAGGCGACGGGGGAGGTGCTCATCACGATCGAGAGCGGCGATGACGGCTCTCGCGTCTCGAACACGCTCTTCGAAGCGGGAGTGACGCTGAAGGCCGATTCGTTCTACGACCACCTCATCTCGGTCGGAGAGACGACGCCCGACTTCTTCCCGGGCGTCTATCGCCTGCAGAAGCAGATGACCTCGGCGGCGGCGTGGGAGGCGCTTCAGGATCCGGCCAACAAGCTCGAGAACACCGTCGCGCTCCAGGAGGGGTGGACGGTGAACGGCACGATCGAGGCCGCGTCGGTCGGCCTCGACATGCCCCTCGATCAGCTGCAGGCCGCCGTCGCCGATCCGTCGGTCTACGGCGTCGCCGCAGACACCCTCGAGGGCTGGCTGTTCCCGGCGCACTACACATTCGATCCGGATACGACCGCGCAGGATGTGATCCAGGCGATGGTCGATCGCACACGGGAGTCGCTCACGGCCGCGGGGGTCCCGGCCGGCGATGAGCAGCGGATCCTGACGATCGCGTCGATCATCCAGCGCGAAGGTGGATCGGCCGATTTCGGCAAGGTGGCGCGGGTGATCCTGAACCGCCTCGATCCGGACATCTCAGACACCCAGGGTCTGCTGCAGATGGACTCGACCGCGCAGTTCGGCTATCGCCAGACGCACCCGGACGCGCCGGAACAGGAGAACGCCTTCAGCACGGAGGAGCAGCTGGCCGATCCGAACCCGTGGAACACGTACGTGCACGCCGGACTGCCCGCGGGGCCGATCGCGAACCCCGGCGACGATGCGATCGCCGCCGCCATGAACCCCGAGGCGGGGGACTGGCAGTACTTCGTCACGGTCGATTTCGAGACGGGCGAGACGCTGTTCGCTGCGACCCTCGCGGAGCACGATCAGAACGTGGCGAAGCTGCACGCGTGGTGCGAGGCGCATCCGGATCACGCGGGCTGCTGAATGAGCGCGACCCGTCTCGCGGTGTGGGGTGACCCGATCGCGCACAGCCGCTCGCCGCAGCTGCATGGAGCGGCCTATGCCCTGCTCGGCCGCGACTGGACGTTCGAGCGGGTGAGGGTGCCCGAAGCCGAGTTCGATGCGGTGCTCGGAGGTCTCGACTCCACGTGGCGAGGTCTCGCGGTCACCATGCCGCTGAAGGAGTGCGCTTGGCGAGCCTCCGGTTGGCGCGACCGACGCGCCGAGCTGACCGGCGCCGTGAACACCCTGCTGCTCCCCGGCGCCGACGTCGATCGTCCGTCGGGCGCGCCCGCTGATCGTCCGATCGGCTTCAACACCGACGTCGGCGGGATCGTCGCGGCCCTCGCCGACGAGCAGATCCGCGCGCTCGGATCCGTGCGCATCCTCGGCGCGGGGGCGACCTCGGCCTCCGCACTCGTCGCCGCCGCGGAGCTGGGGGCGGAGCGCATCTCCCTCGTGGCACGTCGTCCTGAGCGCGCTCAACCGCTCGTGGAGATCGCCGAGCGGCTCGGACTCACCTCGGTCGTCGAGCCCTTCGGTGGCGGTCACGCCCCCGCGGATCTCACGATCGCCGCTCTGCCGGGAGGCGCACAGCTGCCCGAGGCGCACGTCGACGGCCTCGTCGAGAACGGGGGGCCGCTCTTCGATGTGGCGTACCACCCGTGGCCCTCGCAGCTGGCGACCCGCTGGCACGGCGCCAAGGCGATCGCGGGGTTCGGAATGCTGCTGCACCAAGCCGTGCTGCAGGTGCGGATCTTCACCACGGGGGACATCGACACCGCCCTGCCCGACGAGGCGGCAGTGCGCGGGAAGATGCGCGCCGCGGTCATGGGAGACTAGAGCAATGCTCCGCGTGCTCACAGCCGGCGAATCGCACGGCCCCGAACTGATCGCCGTCATGGAGGGTCTGCCCTCGGGCGTGCCCATCCTCGCCGAGGACATCCAGGCCGACCTCCAGCGCCGCAAGCTCGGCTACGGCCGGGGATCGCGCATGAAGTTCGAGCAGGACGAGCTCACGATCTCCGGCGGCGTCCGTCACGGGCTGTCGCTCGGCAGCCCCGTGGCCCTGCGCATCGGCAACACCGAGTGGCCCAAGTGGACCGAGGTGATGAGCGCGGCGCCGTCCGAGCTCACCGAGAAGTCGCGCGGACGCGGCGCCGCGCTGACCCGTCCCCGCCCCGGTCACGCGGACCTCGTGGGCATGCAGAAGTACGACTTCGACGAGGCGCGCCCGATCCTCGAGCGTGCGAGTGCCCGGGAGACCGCGGCGCGGGTCGCGCTCGGTGCCGTCGCGCGCTCGTTCCTCGGCGAGCTCGGCATCCGTCTCGTGAGTCACACGCTGTCGATCGGACCGGTGCGCGTGCCCGAGGGCGCACCGCTGCCCACGCCCGACGACGTCGACGCGCTCGATGCGGATCCGCTGCGCTGCTTCCACGCGGAGACCTCGGCGCTGATGGTGGCGGAGGTCGACGAGACGAAGAAGGACGGCGACACCGTCGGCGGCATCGTGGAGGTGCTCGTCTACGGCCTTCCGCCGGGGCTCGGCTCTCACGTGCACTACGACCGTCGTCTCGACGGGAAGCTCGCGCAGGCCCTGATGAGCATCCAGGCGATCAAGGGCGTCGAGGTCGGTGACGGCTTCGAGACCACCCGTCGGCGCGGCTCGGTCGCGCATGACGAGCTCTTCGCCACGGAAAACGGCATCGCGCGCGGCACAGACCGCGCGGGTGGCATCGAGGGCGGCATGTCCACCGGCACGGTCCTGCGGGTGCGTGCCGGCATGAAGCCGATCGCGACCGTGCCCCACTCGCTGCGCACGGTCGATGTCGCCACGGGCGAGACCGCCGGTGCGCACCACCAGCGTTCGGACGTCTGTGCCGTCCCCGCCGCGGGGGTCGTGGCCGAGGCGATGGTCGCCGTCACGCTCGCGGAAGCCGTGCTCGAGAAGTTCGGCGGCGACTCCGTCAAGGAGACGCGACGCAACCTCGAGTCGTACCTCGCCGCGATCGACGAGAGCCTGCGCACAACCGCGGAGCCGGTCGATCTGCATGACCTCGCCCACTGACGCGGAGGGGCCACGGGCGCTGCGGGCGGTTGTGCTCGTCGGACCCATGGGGGCGGGCAAGTCGAGCATCGGCCGCCGCCTCGCCAAGACGCTCGGCGTGACCTTCCGCGATACCGACAGCCTGATCGTGCGCGAGCACGGCCCGATCACCGAGATCTTCGCCGAGCACGGCGAGCCGCACTTCCGCGACCTCGAGCACCGCGCGGTGCTCGAGGCGATCGCCCACGGCGGTGTCGTCGCCCTGGGCGGTGGGGCACCGCTGCACCCCGGCACACGTGACGCGCTGCGCGCACACCACGTGGCGCTGCTCACGGTCGACGCAGAGGTGGTCGCGGCTCGCATCCGCAACCAGAAGCGTCCGCTGCTCAACACCGATGACGATCCGGTCGACGCGTGGATCCGGATCCGCGACGCGCGGGATCCGATCTATCGCGACGTCGCGGACGCGACGTTCGACACGTCCCACGGTCCGCTCTCCGACGTCGTGAAGGCGATCGCGGAGTGGGTGCGCACCGAAGACCCGGACTACGCCGCCGCATCGGCCGCGCCGGCGGAGCAGACGGGCGCGGAGGACACGGACGACGACCCCCAGGACGAGAAGGAGAGCGACGATGAGCGCTGAGACCACCGAGACCGTCATCCACGTCAAGGGCACGCCCGGCTACGACATCACCGTCGGCCACGGTGTGGTGTCGCGCGTCGCCGCGGCTCTGCCGTCCGCGGCGCGCAAGGTGCTTGTCGTCCACCCGCCGACCCTCGGCGCGCAGGCAGCCGAGCTGCGCGAAGCGCTGATGGCTGACGGCACCCGGGATGTGCTGCTCGCGGAAGTGCCCGACGCGGAGGCAGGCAAGCGCATCGAGGTGGCGGCGTTCTGCTGGCAGATCCTGGGCCAGGCCGATTTCACGCGCACCGATGCGATCGTCGGCTTCGGAGGCGGTGCGGTGACCGATCTCGCGGGCTTCGTCGCGGCCAGCTGGCTGCGCGGCGTCGAGATCGTGCAGGTCCCCACCACCGTGCTCGGCATGGTGGATGCGGCCGTCGGCGGCAAGACCGGGGTGAACACCGCCGAAGGCAAGAACCTCGTCGGGGCCTTCTGGGCGCCTCGCGCGGTCATCTGCGACCTGGATCTGCTGCGGACACTGCCCGAGAACGAGGCCCTCGCGGGCTTCGCGGAGGTCGTCAAGGCGGGCTTCATCAAGTACCCCGAGATCCTCGACATCGTCGAGGCCGATCCGGCCAAGGCGATCGACGTGAGCACGCCCGAGTTCCGCCGCTGCATCGAACTCGCCATTCAGATGAAGGCGGATGTCGTGGGGGAGGACTTCCGCGAAGCGGGACTCCGGGAGATCCTCAACTACGGACACACCCTGGCCCACGCGATCGAGCACGCGGAGCGCTACCGCTGGCGCCACGGGGCCGCGGTCTCGGTGGGCATGATGTACGCCGCCGAGCTGTCGCGCCTGGCGGGCCGCCTGTCGGACGAGGCCGTCGACCGGCACCGCCGCGTGCTCGAACTGCTCGGGCTGCCGACCACCTACCGCCTCGGTGCGTGGCAGACCCTGCTGGCCACCATGCAGCGCGACAAGAAGGCCCGCGGGGGGATGCTGCGCTTCATCCTCCTCGACGACATCGCAAAGCCGACGGTGCTCCAGGCCCCGGACGAGTCGCTGCTCTTCGCCGCCTATCAGGAGGTGGGCGCCGAGGAGGAGGGGCGCTTCATCCGCACCGGCCGCCCCTGAGGCGCGTCTCCAGGGAGAGCCGCAACCCGACACGCTAAGATCGGCTCTCGGCCTCAACGGCCACGTACTTGCGCGCGATCAGCGCGACTCAATCGAACGAAACGGGAACCCACCATGGCATCCACCGCAGACATCAAGAACGGCGTCGTGCTCAGCATCGACTCCCAGCTCTGGAGCGTCGTGGAGTTCCAGCACGTCAAGCCGGGCAAGGGCGGCGCGTTCGTTCGCACCAAGCTCAAGAACGTCGTGTCGGGCAAGGTCGTCGACCGCACGTTCAACGCCGGCGCGAAGGTGGACATCCAGAACGTCGACCGCCGCGACTACACCTACCTGTACAACGACGGCGAGAACTTCGTCTTCATGGACCAGAAGGACTACGACCAGATCAACGTCGCGGCCGCGACGGTCGGCGACGGCGCGAACTACCTCCTCGAGAACCAGGAGGTGACGATCGCGCTGCACGACGGCACGCCGCTGTACGTCGATCTTCCCGCCTCGGTGATCCTCGAGGTGACCTACACCGAGCCGGGCCTGCAGGGCGACCGCTCGTCGGCCGGCACGAAGCCCGCCACCCTCGAGACCGGCGCCGAGATCCAGGTCCCGCTGTTCCTCGAGCAGGGCACCCGCATCAAGGTCGACACGCGCACCGGCGAGTACCTCGGCCGCGAGAAGTGAGCGCGTGAGCGCCCGCACCAAGGCGCGCAAGCGCGCCCTCGACATCCTGTTCTCCGCGGACGTGCGCGGCGACGACCTCTCGGTCGCCCTGGCGGCCGAGGCGAAGCGCGCCTCGTCCGAGCCCGCCCGCCAGGCCTCCTGGCTCTATGCCCGTGAGATCGTGGACGGCGTCATCGACGCGGCCGAGGAGATCGACGAGCAGATCTCCACGCACAGCCGCGACTGGAAGATCGACCGCATGCCGGCCGTCGACCGGGCGCTTCTGCGCATCGCGACGTGGGAGATCCTGCACAATCCCGACGTCCCCACCGCGGTGGCGATCGACGAGGCGGTGGAGCTCGCCAAGGAGTTCTCCACCGACGACTCGGGGGCATTCGTGCACGGAGTGCTCGCGCGCATCTCGCGCTCCAGCTGAGGTCTCAGCGGAACGGGTCGGATCCTTCGGGGTCCGGCCCGTTCCGCGTCTGCGGGCCGGTATGATGGGATCACCTGCACCTTTTAACACCGTCCTGTGAGGCGGAGAAAGGAGAAGGCCGATGAGCACGCCCAGACGGACTGTGCTGCATGACGCCGACATCGCACGCGCTCTGACTCGGATCGCACACGAGATCCTCGAGTCCAACAGGGGCGCGGATGATCTGATTCTGCTCGGCATCCCCACTCGCGGCGTCAACCTCGCTCAGCGCCTGTCCACGCTCATCGAGCGTTTCGGAGGCGCGGCGGTGCCCGCGGGGTCGCTCGATGTCACGATGTACCGCGACGACCTGGCCAAGCACCCCACGCGCACGCCCAGCCCGACGGCCATTCCCGCGGGCGGGATCGACGGCAAGGTGGTCGTCCTGGTCGATGACGTGCTGTTCTCGGGTCGCAGCATCCGGGCCGCGCTCGACGCGCTGAACGACATCGGCCGCCCGGCCGCCGTGCGACTCGCCATCCTCGTCGACCGAGGCCACCGCGAACTGCCGATCCGGCCCGACTTCGTCGGCAAGAACCTCCCCTCTGCGCGGTCGGAGCGTGTCAACGTGCGCCTCTCCGAGGTCGACGGCGGTGTCGACGAGGTCACGATCGAGGGCCCGACGAACGAAGGGGACGCGGCCTGATGCGCCATCTGCTCGACACCCGCACCCTGCGCCGCGAGGACGCGATCCGCATCCTCGACGTCGCCGAGGACATGGCCGACACCCAGTCTCGCGAGGTCAAGAAGCTTCCCACGCTGCGGGGGAAGACCGTGGTCAACCTGTTCTTCGAGGACTCCACCCGCACGCGGATCTCGTTCGAGGCGGCGGCCAAGCGCCTGTCGGCGGACGTGATCAACTTCGCGGCGAAGGGCTCCAGCGTCTCCAAGGGCGAGAGCCTGCAGGACACGGCTCAGACCCTTCAGGCGATGGGCGCGGATGCCGTCGTGATCCGCCACGGCGCCTCGGGGGCGCCGCGCACGCTCGCGACCTCCGGCTGGATCGAGGCGGGCGTGGTCAACGCCGGGGACGGCACCCACGAGCACCCCACCCAGGCGCTGCTGGACGCCTTCACGATGCGCAAGCGCCGCTACGGCGCAGACAGTCGAGGGCGCGACCTCTCGGGCTTCGGCGTCACCATCGTGGGCGACATCCTCCACTCGCGCGTCGCACGCTCGAATGTCTGGCTGCTGCACACGCTCGGCGCTGACGTCACGCTGGTCGCCCCGCCGACGCTCCTGCCGCAGGACACCTCAGCATGGCCGGTGACGGTGCGCTACGACCTCGACCAGGCGATCGCCGACGAACCTGACGCGCTGATGATGCTCCGCATTCAGCTCGAGCGCATGAACGCCGCGTATTTCCCCTCTGAGCGGGAGTATTCGCGTCGCTGGGGGCTCGACGCACGTCGCCTTGCCAGCCTTCCGGAAGGTAGCATTGTGATGCACCCCGGGCCCATGAACCGGGGCCTGGAGATCTCCGCCGAAGCCGCCGACTCGCCCCGCTCGACCGTGCTCGAGCAGGTCAAGGCCGGCGTGTCCGTGCGGATGGCGGTGCTGTATCTGCTGCTGACCGGCCAGAACACTTCGACCACGGAGGAGGAGCGATGAGCGAGACGTTCCTCATCACCGGCGCTGCCATCGAGGGCGCGGACCGCGCCGATCTGATCATCGAGAACGGCGTGATCGCCGAGGTCGGCACGGGCTTGTCCCGCGCCGGCGCGACCATCATCGACGCGGACGGCCTGATCGCCCTTCCGGGCCTCGTCGACCTGCACACGCACCTGCGCGAGCCGGGGTACGAGGCCAGTGAGACGATTCTGACGGGCACCCGCGCGGCGGCGGCGGGCGGCTACACCGCGGTCTTCGCGATGCCGAACACGTCTCCCGTCGCCGATGTCGCGGGCGTCGTCGAGCAGGAGCTCGCACTCGGCGAGGCGGCGGGCTACGCCACCGTGCAGCCCATCGGCGCGGTCACGGTGGGGCAGAAGGGCGAGCGCCTGGCCGAGCTCGGCGCCATGGCCGACTCGCGCGCACGAGTCCGTGTGTTCTCCGATGACGGCTTCTGCGTCTTCGATCCGCTGATCATGCGCCGCGCGCTCGAGTACGTGAAGGCCTTCGACGGCGTCGTCGCGCAGCACGCTCAGGATCCGCGCCTCACGGAGGGCGCGCAGATGAACGAGGGCATCGTGTCCGCCGAGCTCGGCCTGGCCGGCTGGCCCGCGGTCGCCGAGGAGTCGATCATCGCGCGCGACGTGCTGCTCGCCGAGCACGTGGGCTCGCGCCTGCACGTGTGCCACCTCTCGACCGCCGGATCGGTGGACATCATCCGCTGGGCCAAGAAGCGCGGCATCGACGTGACGGCCGAGGTCACCCCGCATCACCTGCTGCTCACGGATGAGCTCGTGCGCGACTATGACCCGCGCTTCAAGGTCAACCCGCCCCTGCGCACCGCCGAGGACGTGCAGGCCGTGCGGGAGGGACTCGCCGACGGCACGATCGACATCGTCGCCACCGACCACGCGCCGCACCCCGCTGAGGCGAAGGCCTGTGAGTGGCAGGCGGCGGCCAACGGCATGGTCGGGCTCGAGAGCGCCCTCCGCGTCGTCCACCAGTCCATGGTCGAGACCGGGCTCATCGACTGGGCCGACGTGGCGCGGATCATGTCGTACACCCCGGCTCGCATCGGCCGCCTGGCCGGTCACGGCACCCGCCTCGAGGCGGGTCAGCCCGCCGAGCTGGCCCTGTACGACCCCTCGGTCGCCGGCGTCTTCACGCGGGACGACCTGCACGGGCGCAGTGAGAACTCGCCCTACCTCGGGCGCGACCTCCCTGGCCGAGTGCAGTGGACGATCCACCGTGGCTACGCGACGGTCGCCGACGGGGCGCTCGTGGAGCTGGTGCGCTGATGACACAGGAGATCGCCGCCCTGCTCTTCGCCCTGCTCGCCGTGGTGGGTCTCGCGCTGATGGCGTGGGGCTGGCGGCGGCGCGCACGGCGCGACGCGGCTGTCGTGGCCCCCGTCGGCCCGGTGCGCGGGGCGATCCGCGCATCGTTCGAGGGCCTCTACGTGGCGACCACGCGTCACTGCGAGCCGCTGGAGCGACTGAACGTCCAGCCCCTCTCGTTCCGCTCACGGGTCTCGGTGAGCGTCACCGACGAGGGCGTCGCCCTCGACCTGCCCGGAGCGCCCACCGTGTTCATCGCGTCCGAGCGCCTGCGCGGCGCCGGACGCGCGACCTGGACCATCGACCGCGTCGTCGACGGCGACGGACTCGTGCTGCTGGCATGGGCCCCCGACGACGACACGGTCTGCGACACCTACGTACGTCTGCAGGACGCGGATCCCGATGCGCTCGTCGCCGAGATCCTGCCCCTCCTGACTTCTCACGATTCCACCCAGATGGGAGCACAGCGATGACATCGCTCCTCGACCGCGATCCCGCGGTCCTCGTCCTCGAAGACGGCACGCGCTATGTCGGCAACGCCTACGGCGCCGTCGGCACCACCCTCGGAGAGGTGGTCTTCACGACCGGCATGACCGGCTACCAGGAGACCCTCACCGACCCGTCCTACGCCGGCCAGATCGTGCTGCAGACTGCGCCGCACATCGGCAACACGGGCGTCAACACCGAGGATCCGGAGTCGCGGCGCGTCTGGGTCGCCGGCTACATCGTGCGCGACCCCTCGCGCGTCGTGTCGAACTGGCGCGCGGAGGAGTCGCTCGACGACGCGCTCGAGCGCGACGGCATCGTCGGCATCTCGGGCATCGACACGCGCGCCATCACGCGGCACATCCGCTCGGCGGGCTCCATGCGCGGTGGTGTGTTCTCGGGCGAAGCCGCGGCGATCGACGCCGACGAGCAGCTGCGCATCGTGCAGGAGGCCCCGCAGATGACGGGCCAGAACCTGTCCGGAGAGGTCTCGGTGGATGTCGCCGCGGTCACTCCTGCTGAGGGCGAGAAGATCGGCAACCTCGCCGTCATCGATCTCGGCATCAAGCAGGCGACCGTCAACAACCTCGCCCGCCGCGGCTTCGAGGTGCATGTGCTTCCCCAGTCCGTGACGCTCGAGGAGATCCAGGCGATCGAGCCGGTCGCGGTCTTCTACTCGAACGGACCCGGCGATCCTGCGGCCTCGGCCGCCCACGTCGACCTGCTGCGCGGCGTGCTGTCGGAGGGTCTGCCCTTCTTCGGCATCTGCTTCGGCAACCAGCTGCTGGGTCGTGCCCTGGGCCTCGGCACCTACAAGCTGCCCTTCGGCCACCGCGGCATCAACCAGCCGGTGCGCGACAAGCTCACGGGACGGGTCGAGATCACCGCCCACAACCACGGCTTCGCAGTCGACGCGCCCGTCGAGGGCGAGTTCGACACCGACTTCGGCCGCGCCGAGGTCAGCCACGTGGGTCTCAACGACAACGTCGTGGAGGGCCTGCGCGCCCTCGACATCCCCGCCTTCTCGGTGCAGTACCACCCCGAGGCCGCCGGCGGACCGAACGACGCCAACTATCTCTTCGACCGCTTCAAGGACATGGTGGTCGACCACATCAGCAAGAAGGACTCGAATGCCTAAGCGCGACGACATCCAGTCCGTCCTCGTCATCGGATCGGGCCCGATCGTCATCGGCCAGGCCTGCGAGTTCGACTACTCCGGCACCCAGGCCTGCCGCGTGCTCCGCGAGGAGGGCGTGCGCGTCATCCTGGTGAACTCGAACCCGGCCACGATCATGACCGATCCGGATTTCGCCGATGCGACGTACATCGAGCCGATCACGCCCGAGGTGATCGAGACGATCATCGCCAAGGAGAAGCCGGATGCGATCCTGCCGACCCTGGGCGGGCAGACGGCGCTCAACGCCGCCATGGCCCTGCACGAGCGCGGCATCCTCGAGAAGTACGGCGTCGAGCTGATCGGCGCGAAGGTCGACGCCATCCGCAAGGGCGAGGACCGCCAGATCTTCAAGGAGCTGGTCATCGAGTCGGGCGCCGAGGTGGCGCGCTCGGTCATCGCGCACACGATGGACGAGGTGCTCGCCGGCGCGGAGGAGCTCGGCTACCCGCTCGTCGTCCGTCCGTCCTTCACCATGGGCGGTCTGGGCTCCGGTTTCGCGTACGACGAGCAGGACCTGCGCCGCATCGCCGGTCAGGGCCTGCGGGAGTCGACGACCACCGAGGTGCTCCTGGAGGAGTCGATCCTCGGTTGGAAGGAGTACGAGCTCGAGCTCATGCGCGACACGGCCGACAACACCGTCGTCGTGTGCTCGATCGAGAACGTTGACCCGGTGGGCGTCCACACGGGCGACTCGATCACCGTGGCGCCCTCGCTCACGCTGACCGACCGCGAGTACCAGAAGCTCCGCGATATCGGCATCGACATCATCCGCGCCGTGGGCGTCGACACCGGCGGCTGCAACATCCAGTTCGCCATCAACCCCGACAACGGCCGCATCATCGTCATCGAGATGAACCCGCGCGTCTCGCGCTCTTCGGCGCTCGCGTCGAAGGCGACGGGCTTCCCGATCGCCAAGCTGGCCGCGAAGCTCGCCCTCGGCTACCGTCTGGACGAGGTCCCCAACGACATCACCCAGGTGACGCCCGCGTCGTTCGAGCCCACGCTCGACTACGTGGTGGTGAAGGTGCCGCGCTTCGCGTTCGAGAAGTTCCCGGCCGCCGACCCGACCCTGACGACGACCATGAAGTCGGTCGGCGAGGCGATGGCGATCGGCCGCAACTACACGACCGCGCTCCAGAAGGCGCTGCGCTCGGTCGAGAAGCGCGGATCGTCCTTCCACTGGGGCGACGAGGAGCGCTCGGTGGAGCAGCTCCTGGAGGAGTCGAAGACGCCGACGGACGGCCGGATCGTGCTCGTCCAGCAGGCCCTCCGCAAGGGCGCGACGATCGAGCAGGCGTTCGATGCCACCAAGATCGACCCGTGGTTCCTCGACCAGATCGCTCTGATCAACGAGGTCGCCGATGTCGTCGCCGACGCCGATGAGCTCGACGAGCGCGTGCTGCGCCTCGCGAAGGAGCACGGCTTCTCCGACGTCCAGATCGCGCAGCTGCGTGGTGTCTCCGAGGTGGAGGTGCGCACCGTGCGCCACGGTCTCGGTCTGCGTCCCGTGTTCAAGACCGTCGACACGTGCGCCGGCGAGTTCCCGGCCGCGACGCCGTACCACTACTCGAGCTACGACTTCGAGACCGAGGTCACGCCGTCCGACCGCAAGAAGGTCGTCATCATCGGCTCCGGCCCGAACCGCATCGGCCAGGGCGTCGAGTTCGACTACTCGTGCGTGCACGCGTCGTTCGCCCTCTCGGCGGCCGGGTTCGAGACCATCATGGTCAACTGCAACCCCGAGACGGTGTCGACCGACTACGACACCTCAGACCGTCTGTACTTCGAGCCTCTGACGCTCGAAGACGTGCTCGAGGTGCTCCACGCGGAGTCGCAGTCCGGTGAGATCTACGGCGTCGTCTGCCAGCTGGGCGGTCAGACCCCGCTCGCGCTCGCAAAGGGCATCGAGCAGGCCGGCTACACGATCCTGGGCACCAGCCCCGCCGCGATCGACCTCGCCGAGGACCGCAAGCTCTTCGGCGAGATCCTCGAGCGCGGCGGCCTCGTCGCCCCGCGCAACGGCACTGCCACGAACGAGGCTGAGGCCGTCCGCATCGCCGAGGAGATCGGCTACCCGGTGCTCGTCCGCCCGAGCTTCGTGCTCGGCGGCCGCGGCATGGAGATCGTCTACGACACCGCCAGCCTGCGCGACTACTTCGTCCGTATCGCCGAGCACGCCATCATCGGCGAGGACGCGCCGCTGCTGGTCGACCGCTTCCTGGACGACGCGGTCGAGATCGACGTCGACGCGCTCTACGACGGCACCGAGCTCTACATCGGCGGCGTGATGGAGCACCTCGAGGAGGCCGGCATCCACTCCGGCGACTCGAGCTGCGCGCTGCCGCCGATGTCGCTCGGTCGGACCGAGATCGACCGCGTCCGCGAGGCCACCCTGGCCATCGCGCAGGGCGTCGGCGTGCGCGGTCTGCTGAACGTGCAGTTCGCGATCAGCGCGGGCGTGCTCTACGTCATCGAGGCGAACCCCCGTGCCAGCCGCACGGTCCCGTTCGTGTCGAAGGCCCTGGGCATCCCGCTGGCCAAGGCGGCCTCGCGCATCATGGCCGGTGAGACGATCGACGCCCTCAAGAACGAAGGCCTGCTGCCGCAGATCGACGGCTCGCGCGTGCCGCTGGACTCGCCCGTCTCCGTCAAGGAGGCCGTGCTGCCCTTCAAGCGGTTCCGCACCAAGGACGGGCACATCGTCGACTCGGTCCTCGGCCCGGAGATGCGCTCGACCGGCGAGGTCATGGGCATCGACCGCGACTTCCCGACGGCGTTCGCGAAGAGCCAGTCGGCCGCGTACGGCGGCATCCCGCAGTCGGGCACGGTGTTCATCTCCGTCGCCGACGCCGACAAGCGCGACGTCCTGCTGCCGGCGCACCGCCTCCAGCAGCTCGGCTTCTCGATCCTCGCCACCGAGGGCACGGCCGAGATCCTGCTGCGCAACGGCATCGAGGCGGAGGTCGTGGGCAAGTTCAGCCAGACCCAGGAGAGCGGCGGCGAGAACATCGTCGATCTGATCAACGCCGGTCGCGTCGACATGATCGTCAACACCCCGAGCGGCACGTCCGCCCGCGCCGACGGCTACGAGATCCGCGCGGCCGCGGTGGGCGGCGACAAGGCGCTGTTCACGACGATCGCCACGGTCGGCGCAGCCGTGTCCGCCATGGAGACGATGCGCGGCGGGTTCGACGTGAAGTCGCTCCAGGAGTACGCGATCGAGCGCGAGCAGCGGGTCGCCGTGGAGGCCGTGTGACCCACTCGTTCGGAGAGCGCGCCCGTGCCGCCATCGCGCGGCACGGGCACCTCTGCGTCGGCATCGACCCTCACGAGCCTCTTCTGGCGTCGTGGGGGCTGAGCGCCGACGCGGCTGGCGTGCGCGAGTTCGGCCTGCGTGTCGTTGAGGCAGGCGCGGGGCGGGTCGGCTTCCTGAAGCCGCAGGTGTCCTTCTTCGAGCGATTCGGGTCGGCCGGCATCGCGGCTCTCGAGGAGGTGCTCGCGTCCGCGCGCGCGGCGGGCATCCTGGTGATCGCCGACGCGAAGCGCGGCGACATCGGCTCGACGATGGACGCGTATGCGGCGGCCTGGCTGACCCCGGGCTCGCCGCTCGAAGCCGACGCGCTGACCGTGAGCCCGTACCTCGGCGTGGGCGCGCTCTCGGGCACCTTCGACATCGCGCGGGAGCACGGCAAGGGCGCATTCGTCCTGGCCGCCACCAGCAACCCGGAGGCCACCGGCCTGCAGCGCTCGACGACGTCCACGGGATCGACCGTGTCCGCCGATGTGATCTCGCAGGTGTCGGCGCGCAACGCCCAGGATGCCGCGGAAGGCGAGTGGGGGAGCCTCGGCTTCGTCATCGGCGCGACGGTCGATTGGGCGCAGGCGGGTCTGACGCCGTTCATGCCGTTCGCCCCGATCCTCGCGCCAGGCTTCGGGCACCAGGGAGCGCGTCCCGACCAGCTGGTCGCGGTCTACGGCGAGATGGCCCCGGCCGTCGTCGCCAGCGAGAGTCGCAGCGTCTTGTCCGCCGGGCCGGATGGCATCGCACCCGCGATCGCCGCAGCCGCCGCGGCGTATCCCGCCGTCCGCGAGGGGAGTTCGCATGTCTGAGGCCGTCACCCCGCCTTCACAGCGCCCGCCCGAGGTGGACCGCGCCGCGGCATCCCGCCGCGCCGTGGCCGCCCGCCGAGCGCGCGCCGCGCTCAAGCGCGATCTCGGCACGCGCGTCGTCAGCCCCCAGGAGGTGCTGCGTCGCGCTGTGGCTGACCCGGCATCGCCGGCGGGCACGATGCGTGTACCCGATTTCCTCACGTCCCTTCCCGCCATCGGCGAAGGCAAGCGCGACCGCATCCTCGCCGAGCTCGGCATCTCGCCGGTCAAACGCCTCGGCGGCCTGGGCAGCCGGCAGCGCGCCGCGCTCGAGGCGTGGCTCGACGGACGGATGCCGGAGCCGGTCGCACGCCCGGGGCGCAGCCGCCTGCTGGTGCTCGCGGGGCCGACCGCGGTCGGCAAGGGCACCGTGTCGGCGAAGATCCGTGAGGACAACCCCGACATCCTGGTGTCGGTGTCGGCGACCACGCGTCCTGCTCGACCCGGCGAGATCGACGGGGTGCATTACTACTTTGTGGACGATGCGGAGTTCGACCGCATGCTCGCGGAGGACGAGCTGCTCGAGCATGCCGTTGTGCACAACAAGTATCGTTACGGCACTCCGCGCGGACCGATCGAGAAGGCGCTGGCCGAGGGCCGCACGGTGCTGCTCGAGATCGATCTGCAGGGCGCGCGTCAGGTGCGCGCGGCCGATCCGCGTGCGTCGCTGGTGTTCCTGCTCCCGCCGAGCTGGGACGAGCTCGTCTCCCGTCTGGTGGGCCGCGGCACCGAGGACGAGGAGGAACGGGCGCGACGACTGCGCACGGCGCGCGTGGAGCTCGCGGCCCAGAGCGAGTTCGACTTCCACATCGTGAACGAGGACGTCGCCACGGCCGCGCAGCAGGTCGTAGACTTGGCACATGCTTCCGGGCGCTGATTCGTCGCGCGCGGCTTTCTGAACCGATACTTCTGACACTGTCGCGACTGACGTCGCCGATCCTGGAGGTCCTCATGACCACGGAGAACAAGGGCATCATCGACCCGCCCATCGACGAGCTGCTCGACAAGGTCGACTCGAAGTACCAGCTGGTCATCTACGGCGCCAAGCGCGCTCGCCAGATCAACGACTACTACACGGATCTCCACGAGGGGAACCTGTTCGACAACGTCGGCCCGCTGGTCGACTCGTCGGTCGAGGACAAGCCGCTGACCATCGCGCTGCACGAGATCCACCAGGACAAGCTGCGCCTGCGTCACGCCGAGTAATCGCTCGACGCACTTTGTCGGTGGTCGCCGCCATGATTGGCGGCGACCACCACTGTTTTGCCCGCACCGTTCTGACATCCTGACCAGCGCCCCCAGAGCTGCTCTGAACGCCTCTCCTAAGGAGCACCTATGAGCCTTCGTCTGTTCACGTCCGAGTCCGTCACCGAGGGCCACCCCGACAAGATCTGCGACCAGATCTCCGACAGCATCCTCGACGGCCTCATCGCGAAAGATCCGGAGAGCCGCGTCGCGGTCGAGACGCTGGTGACGACGGGCCTGGTGCACGTCGCGGGCGAGATCCGCACCGACGCGTATGTCGAGATCCCGGCGATCGTGCGCGGGGTCATCAACCGCATCGGCTACACGTCGAGCGACATGGGGTTCGACGGCGACTCCTGCGGCGTGAGCGTCTCGATCGGCGAGCAGTCGGGCGACATCGCTGCGGGCGTCGACAACGCGCTCGAGACGCGCGACGGCTCCTCCGACACGTATGAGCAGCTCGGGGCGGGCGACCAGGGCATCATGTTCGGCTTCGCGGCGAAGGAGACGCCGCAGCTGATGCCGATGGCCGCGTGGACCGCGCACCGCCTGGCGGAGCGTCTGACCGAGGTGCGTCGCAACGGCGAGATGCCGTTCCTGCGTCCCGACGGCAAGACGCAGGTCACGCTCGGCTACGACGGCTTCACGCCCAAGACCGTCGACGCCGTGGTCATCTCCACGCAGCACCATCCCAAGCTCACCCAGGAGGAGATCCGGGCCGAGATCGAGGCGCGCGTCATCCGCCCGGTGCTCGAGCAGACGGGCCTCGACTTCGAGGCTCCCAAGCTCTACATCAACCCCGCGGGCCCCTTCGTGACGGGCGGCCCCAAGGGCGACGCGGGTCTGACGGGGCGCAAGATCATCATCGACACCTACGGCGGGGCATCGCGTCACGGCGGCGGCGCCTTCAGCGGCAAGGATCCGTCCAAGGTCGACCGCTCGGCGGCTTATGCGATGCGCTGGGTCGCCAAGAACGCCGTGGCGGCCGGGCTGGCCGACCGGCTCGAGGTGCAGGTCGCCTACGCGATCGGCAAGGCGAACCCGGTGGGCCTCTACGTCGAGTCGTTCGGCACCGGTCACGTCTCCGACGACGTGATCATCACGGCGATCCAGGCGGCGTTCGACCTTCGCCCGGCGGCGATCATCGAGCAGCTCGACCTGAAGCGCCCGATCTACGCCCAGACCGCGGCGTACGGCCACTTCGGTCGAGAACTGCCCGATTTCACCTGGGAGCAGACCAACCGCGTCGACGAGCTGCGTCGCGCCGCCGGTCTCTGACCGTCGCCGCGCAGGATCCGGGCAGAGGATGAGCGGGACCTCGCGGCGCGTCGCGCGTGTGCTGATCGACTCGCCGTTGCCTCAGCTCGACCGGCTCTTCGACTACGCCATCCCGGCGGAGCTCGCCGACCAGGCGGCTGCGGGGGTGCGTGTGAAGGCGCCCCTGCGCACCGCCGGTCGTGTGGTCGACGGCTACATCGTCGAGGTCGCGGATGAGGCCGACGGCGAGCGGGCGCTCTCCGAGCTCGATGCCGTCGTGTCGGCCGCAGAGGTGCTTCCGTCTCGCCTGCATGCGCTTGCGCGACGTGTCGCCGACCGGGCGGCGGGCTCGGCGGTGGACATCCTGCGCCTGGTGATCCCCAAACGCCAGGTGCGCGTAGAGAAGCAGTGGCTCGCAAGCGCTCCGGTCGAGTCACCCTCCGTTCAGGCTGAGATCCTGCTCGCCGCGCACACGGTGCTCGACGCCTATCCGGGCCTCGCCGACCGCCTGGCGGGCGCCGGGCGCATCGCTCTCGACGCGCCGGCCCGGCTCGAGGGCGATCGGCCCGCGTGGACGGCCGTGCTCGCCGCCGCCGCCGTCTTCACCCTCGCGGCAGGGCGGTCGGCCGTGCTCGCCGTGCCCGACTATCGCGATCTCGATGTCCTGCATGCGGCGCTCGAGGAGATCCTGCCCGCCGAGGCGGTGGTGCGTCTCGACGCCCGGCAGAGCGGGCCCGAGCGCTACCGCGCGTTCCTTCGCACGCTGGAGCCCGCTCCGGTCGTGGTGATCGGCAACCGCTCCGCTGTCTACTCACCCGTCGCGAACGTCGGCCTGCTCGCGATCTGGGACGACGGCGATCCGCTCTTCGAGGAGCCGCTGGCACCGTACGTGCACGCCCGGGATGCCGCACTCGTGCGTCAGGAGATTCCCGATGAGACGACGGGGGAGAAGCCGGCCCTGCTGCTGGCGGGGCACACACGCACCTCCGATGTCGAGCGGCTGGTGCTC
The DNA here is from genome assembly GCF_017592545.1 of Microbacterium stercoris. Lineage (GTDB taxonomy): Bacteria > Actinomycetota > Actinomycetes > Actinomycetales > Microbacteriaceae > Microbacterium > Microbacterium stercoris. Next base: position 393,740 of record NZ_JAGFOA010000004.1, on the reverse strand, counting down.
CTCGGCTGGGTCGACGACGTGCCGGCGGCGCGTCGGTACGCTCCGAAGGTGGTGCTGAGCGCCACGAATGAGAGCGAGACGCCCGGCACGCGGATCCCGTCGGCGGCCTATCGAGCCGTGCGCGAGGCGCTCGAATCAGGGCCCGTGCTCGTGCAGGTGGCGCGGCCGGGTTATGCGCCGACGCTCGTCTGCGCCGACTGCCGTCATCCCGCGCGCTGCAAGCACTGCGGCGGCCCCCTTCACGCCAAAGGTCGGGGCGCGGTGCCGGTGTGCACCTGGTGCGGACGCTCCGCGACAGCGTGGGCCTGCGCCCAATGCTCATCGCCGCGCGTGCGGCTCGCGTCCTCGGGCAGCGAGCGCACCGCGGATGACCTGGGACGCGCGTTCCCCGGGACGCGCGTGATCGTCGCCGACGGCGCGCATCCGGTTCTCCGGGTGGATGCGCGGCCGGCGCTCGTGGTCGCCACGCGCGGCGCCGAGCCCCTGGCAGAAGGCGGGTACCGTGCGGTGCTGCTGCTCGATGGCGACCGCATGCTGCAGGCGCCAGAACTGCGCATCGGCGAGTCCTGTCTGCGCTGGTGGTCGAATGCGGCGGCGCTCGCGGCGCCGGACGCGCCGGTGCACCTCACCGGCGTCGAGGGCTCGGTCGCGCGGTCCCTGGCGACCTGGACGCAGGCCGCTTATGCCCGGGCTGAGCTGCACGACCGCGCCCCGCTGCGCATGCCGCCGACCGCGCGGGTTGCTCGCCTCGAGGGCGATGCGCCCGCCGTGGACCGGGCGCTCGCGACGCTTCGCTCGGATGTGCCCGAGCTGTCGGCCGACGCCGTGCTCGGCCCGGTGCCGATCGATCGGCAGGGGTATCCGGGGGCCCGCGCGCTCGTCCGGTTCGACTACGCACGCGGGCCGGCGGTGGCGGCGAGCCTGCGCGCGTCCGTCGTGACCGAGGCGGTCAACGCCCGCTCATCGCGACGCGGCCCGGCGAAGTCCCGGGCGCCGCGGAATATACTCACGACCAGGCTCGACATCGTCGAGCCGGAGTTGTGAAGAGCCCCGCTTCCGCGCCTCGTGCGCGTGATCGGAGCGGCTGGACGGGAGACCTGTGAGCACTGGATTTCGGATCGTCTTCGCAGGGACACCGGAGGTCGCGGTCCCGTCGCTGAAGGCGCTGCACGCGGCGGGGTACGACATCGCCGCCGTCGTCACGCGACCCGACGCCCCGCTCGGCCGAAAGCGCGTGCTGACGCCGTCGCCCGTCGCCGCGGCCGCGGCCGAGCTCGGTCTGCCCGTCATCAAGGCGGCCCGCCTCGACGATGCCGCCACCGCCCGGATCGCGGCCCTCGAGCCCCAGTTGGCGGTCGTCGTCGCCTACGGCGGTCTTGTGCGCGAGCCGCTGCTCTCCCTCCCGCCGCACGGCTGGATCAACCTGCACTTCTCGCTGCTGCCGCGCTGGCGGGGTGCGGCCCCCGTCCAGCGCTCGCTGATGGCGGGCGATCGCGTCACCGGCGCGGCGGTGTTCCAGCTGGTCCCGGCGCTCGACGCGGGCGATGTGTTCGCCCAGCTCGAGTACGAGGTGCCGCAGGACGCGACAGCCGGCGATGTGCTGGATGCTCTCGCCGACCGCGGCGCGACCCTGCTGGTCGACGTCGTCGCAGGCATCGCGGAGGGATCCGCGGTCGCGAGGCCGCAGGAGGGCGAGCCCACACACGCGGCCAAGCTCACGATCGAGGACGGTCTGCTCGACTGGACCGAGCCCGCCGAACGGGTGCTCGACCGCTTCCGGGGAGTCACGCCCGAGCCCGGCGCGCACACCGTCCTCGACGGCGCGCGCTTCAAGATCCTGGCCGCGCGGCGTGCCGAGGGCGCTGATGCGCTCCCGCCCGGTGTGGTGTCGATCGTGAAGGGCGGTGCCCTCGCCGGCACCGCGACGGAGCCGATCCTCGTCGAGCGGGTGCAGCCCGCGGGCAAGCCCGCGATGGCTGCAGCCGACTGGGCGCGCGGTGCCCGCGGCGACCTCGTGTTCGAGACGCGCGCCTCCGGAGAGAAGGCCTGATGGTCGAGCACCGCGACGGCGGACCCCGCCGTGAGAACCGCTCCGCCGGGCGCCCGAAGAGCACTCCGGCCGGTGCCGGGCAGCGTGAGCGCGCGCGTCCCAGCGCGAAGTCGTGGCGCCAGGTGCAGCCTGCGCGCCGAGCCGCGTACACGGTGCTTCGCGCCGTGCAGGAAGACGACGCCTACGCGAACCTGCTGCTGCCGAAGGAGCTCGACCGCCTCGGCCTGTCCGGCGGCGATGCGGCCCTCGCCACGGAGCTGACCTACGGCACCCTGCGCCGCCTCGGCACCTACGACGCGGTCATCGGCCTCGCCGCCGACCGCGATCCTGCGACGATCGACGCCGCCGTGCTCGACGCGCTGCGCCTCGGCGTGCACCAGCTCATGTCCACCCGTGTCGCCTCGCACGCGGCGGTGAACGAGTCTGTCGAGCTCGCTCGTGAGGCCTCCGGATCCGGCGCCGCGGGCTTCGCCAACGCCGTGCTGCGGCGCATCGCCCGTGACAACCCGGGCGACTGGCTGACCCGGGTGGCCGACACCGCCCGCTCCGACGATGAGCGGATCGGTCTGGAGTCGTCACATCCGGTCTGGATCGTGCGCGCCCTGCGTCGCGCTCTGGTCGCCGAGGGGCGCGGGGAGGAGCTCGACGACCTGCTCGACGCCGACAACGTCTCACCGCGGGTCACGATGGCGGCTCTGCCGGGGCTCGCCGAGCCCGACGGAACCCGCACCGCGTACTCGCCGGTGGGCTTCCGCCTTCGGGCGGGCGACCCCGAGCCCCTCGTGCGCGGATCGGGTGGCACCGTGCGCGTGCAGGACGAGGGCTCGCAGCTCGCCGCCCTCGCGCTGACGCGCCTCGCGCCGGTCGAGACGGGGGAGAAGTGGCTGGACCTCTGCGCGGGCCCCGGCGGCAAGACCGCGCTGCTCGCCGCCGACGCCCTGGCGCACGGTGCGACGCTCGAGGCCAACGAGCTGGTCCCGGCCCGCGCGGGGCTCGTGCGCAAGGCGATCGCGCCCGTGCCGCTCGAGGTCGTGGTGCACGAGCGCGACGGCCGCGAGCTCGCCGAGGAGCGGCCCGGCGCCTATGATCGCATCCTCGTCGACGCGCCCTGCACGGGCCTCGGCGCGCTGCGTCGCCGGCCCGAGGCGCGCTGGCGCAAGCAGCCGTCGGACGTCGCCGAGCTCGCGACCGTGCAGGCCGGCCTGCTGCGCGCGGCCGTCGGTGCGCTCAAGGTCGGCGGCACCGTCGCCTACGTGACGTGCTCGCCGCATCTGGCCGAGACGGCCGCGATCGTGAAGCAGATCACGGAGGAGCTCGGCGACGCCGTCGAGGAGCTCGACGCCCGCGCGGTGCTGCGTCGCGTGTCGCGGGGCGCGATCGACCTTCCCGCGCCCGCGTCGGGGGCCGGCCACGCCCAGCTGTGGCCGCACCGCCACGGCACCGACGCCATGTTCATCGCGCTGCTTCGCCGCGTCCGCTGATCCACGCCAGAATCGAGATCATGTCCCTGCCTGCCGCGCCGCGCATCAACCCGAGCATCCTCGCCGCCGACTTCGTGAACATGCAGGCCGAGCTGGCCCGCATCGCGAGTGCCGACTTCGTGCACGTCGACGTCATGGACAATCACTTCGTGCCGAACCTCACGTTCGGCCCGCAGATGGTCGAGCGCATCCAGGCGACGAGCCCCGTGCCGCTGGACGTGCACCTGATGATCTCCGATCCGGACCGCTGGGCGCCTGGGTACGCCGAACTCGGGGCCGCATCCGTGACCTTCCACCTCGAGGCGGCCGCTGATCCGATCCGGCTCGCGCGTCGCCTGCGCGAGATCGGGGCTCGTGCCGGGGTCGCGGTGAAGCCCGGCACCGAGGTCGAGGGGCTCTTCGAGCACCTGCACGAGTTCGACCAGATCCTCGTGATGACCGTGGAGCCCGGCTTCGGCGGCCAGGGGTTCATGCCCGAGACCATGCCGAAGCTGCGCCGCCTGGCCGAGGAGACCCGCCGCCGGGGCGCCGATGTCTGGCTGCAGGTCGACGGCGGCATCGCCGCCGACACGATCGGGCAGGCCGCGGAGGCGGGTGCCGACACTTTCGTGGCCGGATCAGCGGTGTTCGGGGCGGGGGACATCGATGCGGCGATCGCGGGTCTGCGCGAGACCGCGTCCGCGCACCACCGTCACTGACCTCCTGCCGCGAGCGGTAGCCTGGAGGGGTGAAGACTTTCGACGACCTGTTCGCCGAACTGAGCGAGAAGGCTCAGACGCGACCGGAGGGATCCGGCACCGTCGCCCAGCTGGACGCGGGTGTGCATGCCATCGGCAAGAAGATCGTCGAGGAGGCTGCCGAGGTCTGGATGGCCGCGGAGTACCAGTCGGACGACGAGGCGGCCGAGGAGATCTCGCAGCTGCTCTACCACCTTCAGGTCATGATGATCGCGAAGGGCCTGACACCGGCGGACGTGTACCGACATCTGTGAGCTCCGCTCCGGATCCGTCGACCTCACCCCTGAAAGCTGAAATGCTCCGCATCGCCGTTCCCAACAAGGGATCCCTCTCCGAGACCGCCGCCGAGATGCTCTCCGAGGCCGGTTACGCCGGCCGCCGGGACTCGAAGCAGCTCCACCTGATCGACGCGGCCAACGACGTCGAGTTCTTCTTCCTCCGCCCCCGCGACATCGCCACGTACGTCGCCTCGGGCGCGCTCGACGTGGGCATCACGGGCCGCGACCTTCTGCTCGACGTGCGGATGCCCGCCGCGCGCGAGATCGAGAAGCTGGGCTTCGCCGGCTCCACGTTCCGTTTCGCCGGCCGCCCGGGCCGCTTCGCGAATGTCGAGGACCTCGAGGGCCTGCGGATCGCGACGGCGTTCCCGGGGCTCGTCGACGCCTTCCTCGACGAGCACGGCATCGGCGTCGACATCGTGCCGCTCGACGGAGCGGTCGAGTCGGCTGTGCAGCTCGGTGTCGCCGATGCGATCGCCGATGTGGTCGAGACCGGCACGACCCTGCGCCAGGCCGGCCTGGAGATCTTCGGTCCGGTCATCCTCGAGTCGGAGGCCGTGCTGATCGCCGGCCCCCAGGAGGCCGAGGGGATCGACACGCTGCTGCGTCGCCTGCGCGGTGTGCTGGTCGCACGCAAGTACGTGATGCTCGACTACGACCTGCCCGCGGACCTCGTCGACCGCGCGGTCGAGATCGCCTCGGGGATGGAGTCGCCCACCGTGTCGCCGCTGCGCGATCCCGAATGGGTCGCGGTGCGCGTGATGGTGCCGCGCAAGGGCGTCAACAAGGTGATGGACGACCTGTACGAGCTGGGCGCGCGCGCCATCCTCGTCACCGCCATCGACAACGCGAGGCTCTGATCATGGCGGTCGCGACCCGCGTCATCCCGTGCCTGGACGTCGCGAACGGCAAGGTCGTCAAGGGCGTCAACTTCGAGAACCTCCGAGAGATGGGTGATCCCGTCGAGCTGGCGCGCGAGTACTTCGCGCAGGGCGCCGACGAACTGACGTTCCTCGACGTCACCGCGACGGTCGACGAGCGCGCCACGATGTACGACGTCGTGCGCCGCACGGCCGAAGAGGTCTTCATCCCTCTGACGGTGGGCGGCGGAGTGCGCACCACCGACGACGTCGCACGGCTGCAGGGCGTCGGCGCCGACAAGGTGGGCGTCAACTCCGCGGCGATCGCCCGTCCCGTGCTGCTGGACGATATCGCCGACCGCTTCGGCGCACAGGCCCTCGTGCTCTCGCTCGACGTGAAGCGCTCGCCTCGCACCCCTTCTGGCTTCGTCGTCACCACCCACGGCGGCCGGACCGAGACCGATCTCGATGCGCTCGCGTGGGCGCGCGAGGCGATCGAACGCGGCGCGGGGGAGCTGCTGGTCAACTCCATCGACGCCGACGGCACCAAGGCGGGCTTCGACCTGGAGCTCATCGGCCTCATGCGAGAGCTGGCGACGGTGCCCGTGATCGCCTCGGGGGGAGCCGGCGCACCCGAGCACTTCGCCCCGGCCGTCCAGGCCGGCGCCGATGCCGTGCTCGCGGCGAGCGTGTTCCACTCCGGCCACCTCACCATCGACGACGTCAAGCGCGCCCTGCACGCAGAGGGGATCGTGACGCGATGAGCGCCGACCTGGGACCGCTTCCCGAAGACCTCGAGGGTCGTATCGCCGCGGTCGTCTTCAACGACGACGGCCTCGCGCCCGCGATCGTGCAGCAGCACGACACGGGGGAGGTGCTGATGCTCGCCTGGCTGAACGCCGAGGCTCTGCGTCGCACGCTCACGACGGGCCGCGTCACCTACTGGTCGCGGTCGCGCCAGGAGTACTGGCGCAAGGGCGACACCTCCGGCCACATCCAGCGCGTCGTCGAGGCGCGTCTCGACTGCGACGGCGACGTGGTCCTCCTGAAGGTCGATCAGACGGGAGCCGCGTGTCACACCGGCGACCGCACGTGCTTCGACGCTCACGATCTCCACGCGGTGCCGGCCGATCTGACCGCAGGCGGCGACCCGGCGTGAGTGCTCGACTGCGCTCGCTCACGGTCGTCGCGCTGATCGCTGCCGGCGCGTTGGGCCTCATCGGCTCGACGCAGACCTGGATCATCGCCCGCCTCGCCGACGGCGACCTCCCCGTGCCCGGATCCACCGCCGTCCCGGTGCTGCAGCCGCTGATGCTGACCGCACTGGCGCTCGGCCTTGTGCTGACGCTCGTCGGCCGCGTCCTGCGGTACGTGCTCGGCGTGATCGCGATCGCGCTCGGGATCGGCGTCGGCGTCCTCACCGCGCCGATTCTGTACGGGATCCCGGCCAGCGCGGTCGCGCCGGCGGTCACCGAGCACACCGGCATCACGGGGGAAGCCGTGTCGGCACTCGTCGAGAGCGCAACGGCCACCCCGTGGCCGGTCGTGACGCTCATCGCGGCCCTCGTGATCGTCGGCGCCGGCGTCGTCGTCCTGCTGACGGCGCACCGGTGGACCCGCGCCGGACGCCGCTACGCCACCGCGCCCGCCGCGCCTCGTGATGAGGCTGCTCCGCTCGACGCCGTCGATTCCTGGGACGACCTGTCCCGGGGCGATGATCCGACGGATCCGGGCGCAGGCGCCCGATAGACTCTTCCCATCCCCGTAACGAAGGAGACATCCGAGATGAGCAACCCGAACGGCGACCCCGGCCACGGACACTCGCCCGCTGCCTGGACGGCCGTGATCATCATGCTGGTCGCGATCAGCCTCGGCACCGTCGCGCTGTTCATCGACCAGTGGACGCTCTTCTTCGTGGGCGTTGCTCTCCTCGTGATCGGCCCCATCGTCGGCTGGGTCATGACGAAGGCCGGCTACGGCGTGAACGGAACCAAGTACCAGGCCAAGGGCCACTGATGCTGCTCGCCGACCTCACGGCGGGCTCGGTGGAGGACGCGGAGAAGCGTCGTCTCACGCGTCCCCTCGCCGAGGTCGAGCGGGCCGCGCTGGCGCAGACCGGCGCGCGCGACGCGCTGGCCGCCCTCGCGCCCGCCGACGTCGTGCGTGTCATCGCAGAGGTCAAGCGCGCGAGCCCGTCGCGAGGTGACCTGGCGGCGATCCCCGACCCGGCTCTCCAGGCCAGCTTGTACGAGCAGGGCGGGGCGTCAGCGATCAGCGTGCTCACCGAGCAGCGCCGCTTCAAGGGCTCGCTGGACGACCTGACCGCGGTGCGCGAACGGGTCTCCCTGCCGGTGCTGCGCAAGGACTTCATCGCCACGCCGTACCAGGTGCTCGAGGCCCGTGCCGCGGGCGCAGATCTTGTGCTGCTGATCGTCGCGGCGCTCGAGCAGCCTCTGCTGGCCGAGCTGTACGCCCTGATCACCGAGCTCGGCATGACGCCGCTCGTCGAGACGCATTCGGCGGACGAGGTCGCACGGGCCGCAGACCTGGGCGCGCGTCTGATCGGCGTGAATGCCCGTGACCTGTCGACGTTCGAGCTGGACCGCGACCTGTTCGGACGCCTCGTCGAGCACATCCCGGCGGATGCGATCAAGGTGGCCGAGTCGGCGGTGCTCACGCCCGAGGACGTTGCCCACTACCGGGCCGCAGGCGCCGACGCGGTGCTGATCGGCGAGGCCCTGGTGACCGGCGATCCCGTCGCCACCCTCAAGACGTTCCTGGAGGCAGGCAGATGAGCGACACCACAACGAGCCTGCGTGACCAGCACGGGCCGTTCTTCGGCGACTTCGGCGGGCGATTTATGCCCGAGTCGCTCGTCGCGGCCATCGACGAGCTCGCGAATGCGCACCAGGCGGCCATGGCCGATCCGGCGTTCCGAGCCGAGCTGGCCGAGCTGCTGCTGAACTACGCCGGGCGCCCGTCGGCGCTCACCGAGGTGCCGCGCTTCGCCGAGCACGCCGGCGGAGCGCGAGTGTTCCTCAAGCGTGAGGATCTCAACCACACCGGCTCGCACAAGATCAACAATGTGCTCGGCCAGGCTCTGCTCACCAAGCGCCTGGGCAAGACGCGGGTGATCGCCGAGACCGGTGCGGGCCAGCATGGCGTCGCCACGGCCACGGCCGCCGCGCTGTTCGGGCTCGAGTGCACGATCTACATGGGCGAGGTCGACACGGAGCGCCAGGCGCTCAACGTCGCCCGGATGCGCCTGCTCGGCGCGGACGTCATCCCGGTCACGACCGGCTCGCGCACACTGAAGGACGCCATCAACGAGGCGTATCGCGACTGGGTCGCGAGCGTCGAGACCACCAACTACATCTTCGGCACCGCCGCGGGCCCGCACCCTTTCCCGGCGATGGTGCGCGACTTCCAGAAGATCATCAGCGAGGAGGCCCGGGCGCAGCTCCTTGAGCGCACCGGCCGCCTGCCCGATGCGGTTCTCGCGTGCGTCGGCGGCGGATCCAATGCGATCGGCATGTTCGATGCCTTCCTCGACGACGCCGACGTGCGGCTGTACGGCGTGGAGGCGGCCGGCGACGGCGTCGACACCCTGCGTCACGCGGCATCGATCGAACGCGGTCGCCCCGGTGTGCTGCACGGCGCCCGCACCTACGTGCTGCAGGACGAAGACGGTCAGACGGTCGAGTCGCACTCGATCTCGGCCGGACTCGACTATCCCGGGGTGGGCCCCGAGCACTCGTGGCTGGCGGACATCGGCCGGGCCGAGTACATCCCCGCGACCGACGACGAGGCCATGCAGGCGCTGCGCCTGCTGAGCCGCACCGAGGGCATCATCCCGGCCATCGAGTCGGCGCACGCGCTGGCGGGGGCACTGCGCATCGGTCGCGAGCTCGGCCCGGAGGCGATCATCGCCGTGTGCCTCTCCGGCCGCGGCGACAAGGACATGGACACCGCCGCTCGGTACTTCGAGCTGTACGACGAGCCGGAGGAGCAGGCGTGAGCGCCGTCGAAGCCGCCATCGCGAAGGCCCAGGCGGAGGGACGGGGCGCGTTCGTCGGCTACCTGCCGATCGGATACCCGGATCTCGAGACGAGCATCGAGGCGGCGGTCACGCTCGCGGAGAACGGCGTCGACATCCTCGAGCTCGGCCCGCCCTACAGCGATCCGGTGATGGACGGCCCGATCATCCAGGAGGCCACGCAGGCCGCCCTCGCCGCGGGATTCCGCACGCGCGACACCTTCACCGCCGTCCGCGAGATCGCCGCCCGGGTGGACGTTCCGGTGCTCGTCATGACCTACTGGAACCCGGTCGTGCAGTACGGCGTCGACCGCTACGCGGATGACCTCGCCGCGGCCGGGGGAGCGGGACTGATCACGCCGGACATCACCCCCGAGGCCGCGCCGGACTGGATCGCCGCGAGTGAGCGCACCGGGCTGGATCGGGTGTTCCTCGCCGCCCCGACGTCGAGTGACGAGCGTCTCGAGCTGGTGATCCGCAACACGACGGGCTTCGTCTACACGGTCTCCACGATGGGCATCACCGGCGAACGCGCGCAGCTGGACGCCGCGGCGCGCACGCTCGTGGGACGCCTGCAGCAGCACGGAGCCGCACGCGCCTGCGTCGGGATCGGCATCTCGACCGCGCAGCAGATCACGGACGTCCTGCAGTACGCAGACGGCGCGATCGTCGGCACCGCGCTGGTGCGCGCCCTGCGCGACGGCGGCCTCGAGCAGCTCGCGGCCACCACGCGCGAACTCGCCGCAGGCACCGCGCGCGCCTGACGGCGCGAGAACGTCTCGAGGACCGGATCGCATGGCGATCCGGTCCTCTCGGCTTTCGTAGGCGGCGACCCCGGGGCGCGCCGCGCGCGTCACGGGTGAACGTGTCGGGAGGCGCTCCCGCGGCTGACTAGACTCGAGATCATGCTGTCTACGGTCCTGGCGAGCGTCCCCCTGAGCATTCCGAGCCCCTCGGTGAGCTATTGGGACCTCGGCCCGCTGCGCATCCACTTCTACGCGCTGTGCATCATCGCGGGCATCATCGTGGCCGCGCTGATGACGAACCACCGTCTGACCAAGCGCGGCGCGGAGCCGTGGGTCGTGATCGACATCTGCCTGCTGGCCGTGCCGCTCGCCATCATCGGCGCGCGCATCTTCCACGTGCTGACCCACCCCGGGTTCTACTTCGGCGAGGGCGCAGACCTGTGGGCGGTGTTCCGGATCTGGGAGGGCGGCATCGCCATCTACGGCGCGCTCATCGGCGGCGCCGTCGGAGCGTGGCTCGGCTGCCGCTGGACCGGCATCCGCTTCTTCACCTTCGCGGATGCGCTGGCCCCGGGCCTCCTCCTCGCACAGGCGATGGGACGATTCGGCAACTGGTTCAACCAGGAGCTGTTCGGCTGGCCCACCGACCTGCCGTGGGGCCTCGAGATCGACGCCGACAACCCGGCCCGCCCGCTGGGCCTCCCCGCCGACACGCTCTTCCACCCCACGTTCGCCTATGAGGTGGTCTGGAACGTTCTCGGTGTCCTCTTCCTGCTCTGGATCGGCAACCGCCTGCGCCTGCAGTGGGGCCGCCTCTTCGCCCTCTACCTGATCTGGTACTCGGCGGGTCGAGTGGTCTGGGAGTCCATCCGGATCGACCCCAGCGAGATCTACCTGGGCCTTCGCACCAACGTCTGGGCGGCCATCGTCGGCGTGGTCCTCGGCATCGCCATCCTGATCGTCCAGCGACGCCACAAGGGCATCGAACCGTCGCCCTACGTGTCGCGCAGCAAGGGCCCCCGCGCTGAGGCGCTACAATCGGAGAACCCCACCGATTTCGTCGACGTCAGCGAACCGCCTGCGTCCGAGGTCACCAACGACCCCGCTGAGGCCACAAGCGACACAGCGAAGGGCTGAAACTCTGCCGTCCTTTCGGAAAGGACGCGAGGATCGATCGAAGCAGTCGGTGCGGTGATTCACCCGGGCCAACGACGCCCCGATCTCTCTTCGAGCCCGAGGACGGTAGAGCAACATGTACTTCCAGCCCCCGTACGGCGCCTCCGGCGCGTACCCCCCGAAGCAGGGCATGTACAACCCCGCGTTCGAGAAGGACGCGTGCGGCCTCGCGATGGTCGCGACCCTGAGCGGTGAGCCGCGCCACGAGATCGTCTCGCAGGCCCTCACCGCGCTCCGCAACCTGGAGCACCGAGGAGCCATCGGCTCCGACGCGGGAACCGGCGACGGCGCCGGCATCCTCACCCAGATGCCCGACGAGTTCTTCCGAGCCGTGGCCGGCTTCCCGCTGCCGCCCGCCGGAGAGTACGCCGCGGGTCTGATGTTCCTGCCGCGCGATGAGTCCGCTCGCGCGAAGCAGAAGGCGGGCATCGAGAGCATCGCCGCCGAAGAGGGCTTGACCGTCCTCGGATGGCGCGACGTGCCGGTCGATGACGAGCACCTCGGCCGCCTGGCGTACGAGGCGCGCCCCGCGTTCGAGCAGCTGTTCGTCTCGCGCACCGGGCTGTCCGGCATCGCACTCGACCGCGTCGCCTACCGGCTGCGCAAGCGTGCTCAGCATGAGCTCGACGCCTACTTCGTGACCCTCTCGAGCCGTACCATCGGCTACAAGGGAATGGTCACCACGCTCCAGCTGGAGCCCTTCTACCCGGATCTGCAGGACGAGCGCTTCGCCTCCGAGCTCGCTGTCGTGCACAGCCGGTACTCGACCAACACGTTCCCGTCGTGGCCGCTCGCGCAGCCGCTGCGCATGATGGCGCACAACGGCGAGATCAACACCGTCGGCGGCAACCGCAACTGGATGCGCGCCCGCCAGTCGCAGCTCGCCTCGGATCTGCTGGGCGATGTCCGCCCGCTTCTGCCGATCTGCCTCGACGGTCAGAGCGACTCGGCGTCCTTCGACGAGGTTCTCGAGCTGCTCACGCTGACCGGCCGCAGTCTGCCGCACGCGATGCTGATGATGGTCCCCGAGGCCTACGAGAAGCAGCCGGACATCGACGACGACCTGCGGGCGTTCTACGAGTACCACTCGCTGCAGATGGAGCCGTGGGACGGCCCGGCATCGCTCATCTTCACCGACGGCACGATCGTCGGCGGCATGCTCGACCGCAACGGCCTGCGCCCCGGGCGCTGGACCGAGACGACCGACGGCCTCGTTGTGATCGGCTCGGAGACGGGCGTGCTCGACTTCGAGCCGGAGCGCATCAAGCGTCGGGGTCGCCTCCTTCCGGGGCGCATGTTCGTCGTCGACACCGCGCAGGGGCGCATCATCGAGGACGCCGAGGTCAAGCGCGAGCTCGCGACCATGCAGCCGTGGCGCCAGTGGCTCGACAACGGCACCGTCCGCCTTGCCGACCTGCCGGACCGCGAGCACCTGGTTCACCCCGTCGCCTCGATCAACCGCCGCCTGCGCACCTTCGGGTACACGGAGGAGGAGGTCCGGATCCTGCTCGCGCCGATGGGGCGCACGGGAGCCGAGCCGCTCGGCGCCATGGGCTCCGACACCCCGATCGCCGTGCTCAGCAAGCGTCCGCGCCTGCTGTTCGACTACTTCGTGCAGCAGTTCGCGCAGGTCACCAACCCGCCGCTGGACTCGATCCGCGAGGAGGTCGTCACCAGCCTGAAGGTGGGCATCGGCCGCAGCGAGAACCTCCTCACGGAGAGCCAGGATCACGCGCGCTCCATCGGGCTCGACTTCCCGGTGATCGACAACGACGAGCTCGCGAAGATCCAGCACATCTCGAAGGCTCTTCCTGACCGCTCGAGCGCGACGATCCGCGGCCTGTACCACTTCGATGCCGGTCCCCAGTCGCTGCCGGAGCGCCTCGAGGAGATGTACGCCGAGGTCGACGCGGCCATCGCCGATGGCGCGGAGTTCATCATCCTGTCCGACCGTGATTCGAACAAGGATCTGACGCCCATCCCGTCGCTGCTGATGGTGTCGGCGATCCATCACCACCTGATCCGCAACGAGACGCGCATGAAGGTGGCGCTGATCGTCGAGGCAGGCGATGTGCGGGAGGTGCACCACGTCGCGACGCTGCTCGGCTACGGAGCGTCCGCGGTGAACCCGTACCTGGCGATGGAGACGGTCGAGAACCTCGTCCGCACGGGCGTCATCACCGACGTCACGCCCGAGAAGGCCGTCAAGAACCTGATCTACGCGCTCGGCAAGGGCGTGCTCAAGATCATGTCGAAGATGGGCATCTCGACGGTGTCGTCGTACGCCGGCGCGCAGGTGTTCGAGGCCGTCGGTCTGTCGGAGGAGTTCGTGGAGGAGTACTTCACGGGCACCGAGACGAAACTCGGCGGCATCGGCATCGAAGAGGTGTACGCCGAGAACCAGGAGCGTCACGACTACGCGTACCCCGAGGACGAGGCGGTCCGCTCGCACGAGCGCCTGTGGACCGGCGGCGAGTACCAGTGGCGCCGCGACGGCTCGCCGCACCTGTTCAGCCCGGAGACGATCTTCAAGCTCCAGCACTCGACGCGCACGCGCCGGTACGACATCTTCCGCGAGTACACGAAGCTCGTGGACGACCAGGCCACCGAGCTGAAGACCCTGCGCGGCCTCTTCCGCCTGCGCACGGGTGTGCGTCGCCCGGTGCCGATCGACGAGGTCGAACCCGTCTCCGCGATCGTCAAGCGGTTCTCCACCGGCGCGATGAGCTACGGCTCCATCTCGAAGGAGGCGCACGAGACTCTCGCGATCGCCATGAACCGGATCGGCGGCAAGTCGAACACCGGTGAGGGCGGCGAGGACGTCGACCGCCTGCTCGACCCCGAGCGTCGCAGCTCGATCAAGCAGGTCGCCTCGGGACGCTTCGGCGTCACGAGCCTGTACCTCACTGAGGCGGACGACATCCAGATCAAGCTCGCCCAGGGCGCCAAGCCCGGCGAGGGCGGTCAGCTGCCGCCGGGCAAGGTGTACCCGTGGGTCGCGCGCACCCGTCACGCGACGGCCGGTGTGGGACTCATCTCACCGCCGCCGCACCACGACATCTACTCGATCGAGGACCTCAAGCAGCTGATCTTCGATCTGAAGCGCGCCAACCCCTCCGCCCGCATCCACACTAAGCTGGTGAGCCAGTCGGGCATCGGCGCGGTCGCCGCGGGCGTCGCCAAGGCGCTCAGCGACGTGATCCTCGTGTCCGGCCACGATGGCGGCACGGGTGCCAGCCCGCTGAACTCGCTGAAGCACGCGGGTACGCCGTGGGAGCTGGGTCTTGCGGAGACGCAGCAGACGCTCATGCTCAACAACATGCGCGACCGCGTGTCCGTCCAGGTCGATGGTCAGCTCAAGACCGGCCGTGACGTCATCATCGGCGCTCTGCTCGGTGCGGAGGAGTTCGGATTCGCAACGGCTCCGCTCGTCGTGAGCGGATGCATCATGATGCGCGTCTGCCACCTCGACACCTGCCCCGTGGGCGTCGCGACGCAGAACCCGGTGCTGCGCTCGCGCTTCACCGGCAAGGCCGAGCACGTCGTGAACTTCATGGAGTTCGTCGCGGAGGAGGTGCGCGAGCACCTCGCCGCTCTCGGCTTCCGCTCCCTGGACGAGGTCATCGGTCGCGTCGAGCTGCTCGACGTCGACGGCGCCGTGGACCACTGGAAGGCGTCGGGCCTCGACCTGTCGCCGATCCTGATGGGCCCGCGTTTCGGCGAGGGCGAGCCCCGCCGCCAGACCACCGAGCAGGACCACGAGCTCGAGGACCACTTCGACATCCCGCTCATCGAGCGGGCGCGCGATGTGATCGAGCACGGTGGTCAGGTGACGATCGAGATGCCGGTGCGCAACACCGCTCGCGCGGTCGGGACCATGCTCGGCCACCACGTCACCAGGGCGCACGGCGAGCACGGTCTGCCGGCCGGATCCATCGAGGTCCGCCTCACCGGATCCGCCGGACAGTCATTCGGTGCGTTCCTTCCGAACGGCATCACGCTGCGACTCGAAGGCGACTCCAACGACTACGTCGGCAAGGGTCTCTCGGGTGGGCAGATCGCGATCCGTCCGCCGCGGGATGCGGCGTTCGACGCCTCCGAGAACGTGATCGCCGGAAACGTCATCGGCTACGGCGCCACGCAGGGCACGATGTTCCTGCGCGGCATCGTGGGCGAGCGGTTCTTCGTGCGCAACTCCGGAGCAACCGCCGTCGTCGAGGGCGTGGGCGACCACGCGCTCGAGTACATGACCGGCGGCCTCGCGGTGATCCTCGGCCGCACGGGCCGCAACCTCGGCGCCGGCATGTCGGGCGGCACCGCGTACATCCACCGCCTCAACGACGACCTCGTCAACCGCGAGTCCCTGGCGTCCGGTGAGCTCACCCTCACCGAGCTGGGCTCCGGCGACGCCGAGATCCTCCGCGACCTGCTCGAGCAGCACGTCGCCCAGACGGGGTCGGAGCTGGCCGAACGCCTGCTCGCCGACTTCGAGACCGAGGCGGCGAACTTCGTCCGGGTGCTCCCGCGCGACTACGCCGCCGTTCTGCAGACCCGCCAGGAGGCGGTCGCCGAGGGGCTCGACCCCGACGGCGACGTCGTCTGGAGCCGCATCCTGGAGGTGACCGGTGGCTGATCCCAAGGGCTTTCTGAAGGTGACGGAGCGGGAGCTTCCCGCCCGTCGTCCCGTGCCCGTGCGCATCCTCGACTGGAAGGAGGTGTACGAGCCCGGCGATTCGGCCGTGCTCAAGCGCCAGGCCGGTCGATGCATGGACTGCGGTGTGCCGTTCTGCCACCAGGGGTGCCCGCTGGGCAACCTCATCCCGGAGTGGAACGACCTCACCTGGCGCGGCGAGGGACGCACGGCGATCGATCGCCTGCATGCGACCAACAACTTCCCGGAGTTCACGGGCCGGCTGTGCCCCGCTCCCTGCGAGAGCGCGTGCGTGCTCGGCATCAACCAGCCCGCCGTCACGATCAAGCAGATCGAGGTGTCGATCATCGATCAGGCGTTCGGGAACGGATGGGTCGAGGCGCGCCCGCCGGCCCGTCTGACGGGCAAGACGGTTGCGGTCGTGGGCTCGGGCCCCGCCGGTCTCGCCGCCGCCCAGCAGCTCACGCGCGCCGGCCACACGGTCGCCGTGTACGAGCGGGATGACCGCATCGGCGGGCTGCTGCGCTACGGCATCCCCGACTTCAAGATGGAGAAGAAGCACGTCGAGGCGCGCCTTCGCCAGATGGAGAACGAGGGAACTCGGTTCCGCGCAGGCGTCGAGATCGGCAAGGACATCTCCTGGTCGGATCTGCGCGCCCGCTACGACGCTGTCGTGGTGGCGACCGGATCCACGGTGCCGCGTGATCTGCCCATCCCGGGTCGTGACCTCGCCGGCGTCCACTACGCCATGGAGTACCTCGTCGAGGGCAACAAGGTCGTGGCGGGGGACACCGTCCCGAACCAGATCACGGCGGACGGCAAGCACGTCGTGGTCATCGGCGGCGGCGACACGGGCGCCGACTGCATCGGCACGGCGCACCGCCAGGGCGCGCTGAGCGTGACGAACCTCGCCATCGGCAAGCGCCCCGGTGACGACCGCCCGGACCACCAGCCGTGGCCGATGATGCCGACCGTGTTCGAGGTCTCCTCGGCGCACGAGGAGGGTGGAGAGCGCCAGTACCTCGCATCCACCGTCGAGTTCGTCGGCAACGCCGCGGGCGAGGTCCGCGCGCTCGTTGTGGCCGATACCGAGTTCGTCGACGGCCGACGCGTGCCGAAGAAGGGCACCGAGCGGGAGATCCCCGCCGACCTCGTTCTGATCGCGATGGGCTTCACCGGCCCGGAGCGTGACGCTCTCGAGACGCAGCTCTCGACGCAGTTCACCTCGCGCGGCAACGTCGAGCGCGACGCGTCGTTCCAGGCCAGCACGCCCGGTGTGTTCGTCGCGGGTGACGCCGGCCGCGGCCAGTCGCTCATTGTCTGGGCGATCGCGGAGGGCCGTTCGGTCGCCGCGGAGGTCGACGCGTTCCTGATGGGCGAGACGGCGCTTCCGGCGCCGGTGCGGCCCACCGATGTCGCGATCGGTCTGCCGCCCGGCGTAGGCTGACAGAGGATCCCGAAGGCCGCCGCACGGATCGGAAGTTCTGCGGCGGCCCCCCCAACCCCACCCTGACCAAACCTTGTGCGGAGGTATGCAGTTGAGACGTGCCAAGATCGTGGCGACCCTCGGGCCGGCGACATCGACACGCGAGAAGGTCCGTGAGCTGATCGAGGCGGGTGTCGACGTTGCGCGTCTGAACCTCAGCCACGGCGACTACTCGGTCCACGACGCGAACTACGAGAACGTACGCGGCGCCGCCGCTGACCTCGGCAAGCCGGTTGCCGTGCTCGTCGACCTGCAGGGCCCCAAGATCCGTCTCGGGAAGTTCAAGGAGGGCCCCCACTACCTCGCCGAGGGTGACGTCTTCAAGATCACCATCGACGACATCGAGGGCACCAAGGACATCTGCGGCACGACCTACAAGGGTCTCCCGCAGGACGTGAAGCCGGGCGACTACCTCCTGATCGACGACGGCAAGGTCCGTCTGCAGGTCACCGAGGCCGACGAGCGCACGGTCACCACGAAGACGGTCGTCGCCGGAAACGTGTCCAACAACAAGGGCATCAACATCCCGAGCGCGGCGGTCAACGTGCCGGCGCTGTCCGAGAAGGACGAGCAGGATCTGCGCTGGGCCCTGAAGAAGGGCGCCGACATCATCGCGCTCTCCTTCGTGCGCAACGCGACCGATGTGCAGCGTGCTCACGTCATCATGGCGGAAGAGGGCCGTCGGATCCCGATCATCGCCAAGATCGAGAAGCCGCAGGCTGTCGAGGCGCTCGAGGGCATCGTCGACGCGTTCGACGGCATCATGGTCGCGCGCGGCGACCTCGGCGTCGAGCTGCCGCTCGAGGCCGTGCCGCTGGTGCAGAAGCGCGCCGTCGAGCTGGCTCGCCGCAACGCGAAGCCGGTGATCGTGGCCACGCAGATGCTCGAGTCGATGATCACCAACCCGGTGCCGACGCGCGCCGAGACGAGCGACGTCGCCAACGCCGTCCTCGACGGCGCCGACGCGGTCATGCTCTCGGGCGAGACGTCGGTCGGCGAGTACCCGATCGTCACGGTGGCCACCATGGCCCGCATCGTCGAGGCGACGGAGGAGCACGGTCTCCACCGCATCGGCAAGCTCACGAACAAGCCGAAGACCCAGGGCGGCGCCATCACGCTGGCGGCGGTCGAGGTCGCCGAGTTCGTCGAGGCGAAGTTCCTGTGCGTCTTCACGCAGTCGGGTGACTCGGCGCGGCGCCTCTCGCGCCTGCGTCCCGGCATCCCGATGATCGCCTTCACGCCCGACGTCGCGATCCAGAACCGCATGGCCCTCACCTGGGGCATCCGCTCGGTGCTCGTCGACATGGTGGAGCACACCGACGCGATGTTCCCGCAGGTGGACGACTACCTCCTGTCCAACGGTCTCGCGCAGATCGGTGACAAGGTCGTGGTCATCTCCGGTTCCCCTCCCGGAATCGCCGGCTCGACCAACGATCTGCGTGTGCACAAGGTCGGAGACGCCGTCAACGGCGCCGCTCCGGTCTACCAGCAGTAAGCAGGTCGAACGCGGCGTCCGCCGCTTCCGATGCCGCCTCGTCCGGAGTCATCCGGGCGAGGCGGTATCGTCGTTTTCGGGCCGGTGTGGCGGAATGGCAGACGCGGCGCACTCAAACTGCGCTGTCCGAAAGGGCGTGTGGGTTCGAATCCCACCACCGGCACTCACAAGACACTCCCGTCGTGAGGCGGCCCGGATCGATCCGGAGAATTAGGATGGCATCGTGACCGAAGAGCAGACCGGGCAGGCGCCCGCAGCCCCCCGCCGCGTCGTCGTGGCCGAAGACGAGTCGCTGATCCGCCTCGATATCGTCGAGATCCTGCGCGACAACGGGTTCGACGTGGTCGGCGAGGCCGGCGACGGCGAGACCGCCGTGCAGCTGGCGACCGAGCTGCGCCCCGATCTCGTCATCATGGATGTGAAGATGCCGCAGCTGGACGGCATCAGCGCGGCGGAGCGCCTGAACAAGAACCACATCGCGCCCGTGGTGCTGCTGACGGCGTTCAGCCAGAAGGAGCTCGTCGAGCGCGCGACCGAGGCGGGCGCCCTGGCGTACGTCGTGAAGCCGTTCACGCCGAACGACCTGCTGCCCGCGATCGAGATCGCGCTGGCCCGCTACGAGCAGATCATCACGCTCGAGGCCGAGGTCGCCGACATGGTCGAGCGTTTCGAGACGCGCAAGCTCGTCGACCGTGCCAAGGGACTGCTCAACGAGAAGATGGGTCTGTCCGAGCCCGACGCGTTCCGATGGATCCAGAAGGCCTCGATGGATCGTCGCCTCACCATGCAGGATGTCGCGAAGGCGATCATCGACCAGCTCTCGCCCAAGAAGGCGTAAGCACCTCGAACGTGCGGAAGGCGGGCCCGGAGATCCGGGCCCGCCTTCGCCGTCTGGGTGCGCCGCGCGCTCAGTTCGCCGAGCGCACGGGCGGGAGGTCCTTGATCAGGTTGGTGATGCGCACGGTGGAGCAGCGACGACCCGCTTCGTCCACCACGACGATCTCGTGCACGGTGGTGGTGCGGCCGAGATGGATGGCCGTGCAGGTCGCCGTGACGTGACCGAAGCGAGCCGAGCTGGTGTGCGTGGCGTTGATGTCGAGGCCCACCGCGAGCCGTCCGGGACCGGCGTGGTAGTTGGCCGCCATCGAGCCCATCGTCTCGCCCAGCACAACGTAGGCGCCGCCATGCAGGAGACCCACGGGCTGGGTGTTGCCCTCGACCGGCATGGTCGCCACGGAGCGCTCGGCGGAGAACTCCTGGAACTCGATGCCCATACGCTGCGCGAGCACTCCGGTGCCGCGCTTGTGCAGCCAGGCGAGGCCTTCGGAGACGACAGGGGAGAGGTCGGTCATGCATGCTCCTCGGGATGTCCCTGGCCCTCGTTAGGCTGGCAGGGTGACGGACTCCGCAAAGCCTACCCTTCTGGTCGTCGACGGCCATTCGCTCGCGTACCGGGCGTTCTACGCCCTCCCGGTCGACAACTTCACGACCAAGGACGGCCAGCACACAAACGGCATCTACGGCTTCCTGTCGATGTTCGTGAACCTGCTGAAGGCCGAGAAGCCGACCCATCTGGCCGTCGCCTTCGATACATCTCGCGAGTCGTTCCGCACCCGCGAGTACACGGAGTACAAGGCGAATCGGGCCGAGACGCCGTCTGAGTTCCGCGGACAGATCCCCCTCCTCCAGGAGTGCCTCGAGGCCATGGGGGTGACGGTGCTGACCAAGCCCGATTTCGAGGCCGATGACATCCTCGCCACGCTGGCCACCCAGGGCGTCGAAGCAGGCTTCCGGGTGCTTCTGTGCTCGGGCGACCGCGACACGATCCAGCTCGTCAACGACGACGTCACGCTCCTTTATCCGTCGGTGCAGGGCGTCTCCCAGCTCAAGCGCTACGACCCGCCCGCGGTCGTCGAGAAGTACGGTCTCGCACCCGAGATGTACCCCGACATCGCCGCTCTGGTGGGTGAGACGAGCGACAACCTGCCCGGCGTGCCCAAGGTGGGCGAGAAGACCGCGGTCAAGTGGCTCACCCAGTTCGGATCCCTCGACGCGCTCCTTGAGGGCGCCCACACCATCAAGGGCGTTGTGGGCGGCAATCTCGTGGCCCACGTGGAGGACGTCCGCCGCAATCGCAGGCTCAACCGTCTTCTCCGCGACGTCGAGCTGCCGGTTCGGCCCGAGGAGCTCATCCGGCAGCCCCTGGATGCCCAGGCGGTTCGCGACATCTTCGCGCGCCTGGAGTTCCGCACCCTGCTGCCCCGGGTGTTCGAGGCCGCCGGAGAGGTCGCCCAGGATGAGCCCCAGGCCGCGGCGGAGCCCGCGCCGCAGGCGCGCCAGGCGAGCGCCACCGAGCTCGCGGCGTGGGCCGGTGGCTCGCAGGTCGAGACGGGCGTGACCGTGACGATCCTCGGCGGTCTGCCCGAGCGCATCGGCCTGGCGCGCATCGTCGAGGGCCAGGGCGCGGAAGCCGTGGAAGCCACTTGGTCGGATGAGGTCGCGGAGGCGCTGGCCGCCTGGCTCGCGTCCGACGCGCCGAAGGTGCTGAGCGACGCCAAGCCGCAGCTCAAGGCGCTCGGCCGAGCGGGGCTCCGGGTCTCGGGCATCGCCTACGACCCCATTCTGGCCGGATGGCTGCTGCGCCCGAGCTTCCCCGACAAGACGCTCGGCGATCTCGTCGAGCGCTACCTCGGCGAGAAGCTGCCGGAAGCCGATCCGTCGCAGCTTGTGCCCGAGACCGAGGGCGCGACTCCGGGACAGCTCTCCTGGTACGCGCTGCGCGTGGTCACCGGACTCCGGGATGAGCTGGCGGAGAGCGTCGCTTCGGTGCTCGTCGACATCGAGCTGCCCACGCTGTCCACGTTGGCGGACATGGAGCTCGCGGGTGTCGCGGTCTCGCATGAGAAGCTCTCTCGCTTCTCGGGCGAGCTCGGCACGCGCGCCGATGCCATCGCTCAGGAGGCATACGCCGCCATCGGCCGAGAGGTGAACCTCGGCTCGCCGAAGCAGCTGCAGGAGGTGCTGTTCGAAGAGCTCCAGCTGCCCAAGACGCGCAAGACCAAGACGGGGTACACGACCGACGCCGCCGCGCTGGCCGACCTGCAGGAGAAGGCTCACCACCCGTTCCTCGACATGCTGCTGCAGCACCGCGAGGCCACGAAGCTCAAGCAGATCATCGACGGGCTCGACGCCGCGATCGCTCCCGACGGTCGCGTGCGCACCACGTACGTGCAGACGGGAAGCCAGACCGGTCGGCTCTCGAGCACCGACCCGAACCTGCAGAACATCCCGGTGCGCACCGAGGAGTCGCGCCGTATCCGTGCCGCCTTCGAAGTGGGTGACGGCTACGACTCGCTCCTGACGGCGGACTACTCGCAGATCGAGATGCGCATCATGGCGCACCTGTCGGGCGACCCCGGGCTCATCGAGGCGTTCAACACGGGCGAGGACCTGCACCGATTCGTCGGCGCGCGGGTGTTCGGCGTGGAGCCCGAGGACGTCTCGCCGGCCATGCGCACCAAGGTCAAGGCCATGTCCTATGGCCTTGTGTACGGCCTTTCCGCGTTCGGCCTCGCCAAGCAGCTGCGCATCGATCAGTCCGAGGCGAAGTCGCTGATGATCGAGTACTTCGCGCGGTTCGGCGCCGTGCGCGACTACCTGCGTTCGTCGGTCGAGCAGGCCCGTGTCGATGGCTACACCGAGACCATCTTCGGCCGCCGCCGGCCGTTCCCCGATCTGACGAGCCCCAATCGGCAGCTGCGCGAGAACGCCGAGCGCGCCGCGCTCAACGCGCCGATCCAGGGCAGCGCGGCCGACATCATGAAGATCGCGCTGTTCCGCATCCATAACGACCTGCGCGATCTGCGATCGCGGGTGCTGCTGCAGATCCATGACGAGCTCGTGGTTGAGGTCGCTCCGGGGGAGTGGGACGAGGTCGAACGCATCGTGCGTGAGCGCATGGGCACGGCGGCGCAGCTCACGGTGCCGCTCGATGTCCAGGTGGGACGCGGCGCCGACTGGAACGAAGCCGCGCACTGAGCGCGGTTCGAAAGAAGACGAGAGGATTCGACGAGGATGACGGATCAGCGGGAGCAGACCGAGATCGACCGGATCGCTGAGAGCTGGGTCGACGAGGTCGTGCGGCTGTCACCGATCGCGGCGACGTACATCGGTCGTACGGAAGCGAACGACCGCTATGACGACTTCAGCCCCGCCGGCCACGAGGAGTCGGTCGCAGCGGGCCGCCGCACACTGGAGGCGCTGGATGCGGCCACGCCGGTCGACGACGTCGACCGCGTGACCCAGACCGATCTGGGCGCCGAGCTGCGCCTGGCCGCCGAGCTGCACGAAGCGGGGTGGCATCTGCGCGACCTGAATGTGATCGCGAGCGCCGCCCAGGATGTGCGCCAGGTGTACGACCTGATGCCCACCGCCACCGTGGATGACTGGGCGGTCATCGCGACGCGCATGTCGGCGATTCCCGATGCGCTCGACGGCTACACCGAGACGCTCGCCGAGGGCATCTCACGCGGGATCGTCCCGGCGGTGCGCCAGGTGCGCGAGGTCGCCCAGCAGGTCGCCCGCTACTCGGCGGAGGACGGCTTCTTCGCGGATCTCGCCGGCCGTGCGGCACCCGAGAACGGCACGCTGCCGGAGTCCGTGAAGGCCGACCTCGATCGCGCCGCGACCGCTGCGCGCGCTGCGTACGACCGCCTCGCCGACTTCCTGTCGGGTCCGCTGGCCAATGCCGCGACAGAGACCGACGCGGTGGGTCGCGACCTCTATGCGCTGCACTCCCGCCGGTTCCTCGGGGCCTCCATCGACCTCGATGAGACCTACGAGTGGGGAATCGAAGAGCTCGCCCGCATGACGGAGGAGCAGGAGGCGATCGCACGCGAGATCCTCCCCGGCGCGACGGTCGCCGAGGCCGTCGCGCACCTCGAGTCGGACGCGTCGCGGAAGCTCGTCGGCACCGACGCGCTGAGAGAGTGGATGCAGCAGACGAGCGATCGCGCGGTAGAGGAGCTCGGTCGCACGCACTTCGAGATCCCGCCCGAGGTGCGCCGTCTCGAGTGCATGATCGCCCCGACGCAGGAGGGGGGCATCTACTACACCGGGCCGACCGATGACTTCTCGCGACCGGGGCGCATGTGGTGGTCCGTGCCGGAGGGGGTCACCGAGTTCGACACCTGGCGCGAGCTGACGACGGTCTATCACGAAGGCGTCCCCGGCCATCACCTGCAGATCGGGCAGGCGGTCTACAACCGCGCGCAGCTGAACTCCTGGCGGCGCCTGCTCGCGGGCACCTCGGGCCACGCCGAGGGCTGGGCGCTGTACGCCGAGCGCCTGATGGAGCAGCTGGGCTATCTCGATGACCCCGCCGATCGCCTCGGCATGCTCGACGGGCAGCGCATGCGTGCGGCCCGCGTGGTGCTCGACATCGGTGTGCACCTGGGCAAGCCGCGGCTGGACGGGGCCGGCACGTGGGATGCCGACTACGCGCTCGACTTCCTGCGCGCCAATGTCAACATGTCCGATGAGTTCGTGCAGTTCGAGGTGAACCGGTACCTCGGCTGGCCCGGCCAGGCTCCCGCCTACAAGGTGGGCCAGCGCCTCTGGGAGCAGGTGCGAGACGCCTACCGCGCTGCCCGGGGTGACGCGTTCTCCATGAAGGAGTTCCACAAGCGCGCGCTCGATCTCGGTGGTGTCGGCCTCGACACTCTCCGCAGCGCCTTGCTCGACTGATCGGGAATGCGTCGACCTCACCCGCGTTACATGCGAGTGAATAGGAAGGATCCCCATGGAGATCGAGCTCGGCCTGGACACATTCGGCGACGTCACCCGCGGCGCGGATGGGAAGCCCGTCAGTGACGCACAGGCGATCCGCGACGTCGTCGCTCAGGCGAAGCTCGCCGACGAGGTCGGCCTGCAGTTCTTCGGTGTCGGCGAACACCATCGGCCAGAGTTCGCTGTCTCCAGCCCGGAGATCGTCCTCGCGGCGATCGCGTCGGTGACGAAGGACATCCGTCTCGGCACGGCCGTGACGGTGCTCTCCAGCGACGACCCCGTGCGCGTGTACGAGCGTTTCGCCACGCTCGACGCCGTCTCGAGCGGTCGTGCGGAGGTGATCCTCGGGCGCGGCTCCTTCATCGAGTCGTTCCCGCTGTTCGGCTACGACCTGCACGACTACGAGGTGCTCTTCGAGGAGAAGCTCGACCTGTTTGTGCAGCTGATGGGGGAGAAGCCCGTCACCTGGCACGGCCTGAAGCGCGCGGGTCTCGAGAACGCCGACGTGTACCCCAAGACCGCGAACGGCCTCACGGCATGGGTGGGCGTCGGTGGATCCCCGGAGTCCGTGGTGCGCACAGCGCGTCACGGACTCGGACTGATGCTCGCGATCATCGGCGGGTCGCCAGCGCGATTCCGTTCGTACGTCGACCTCTTCCACCGCTCGCTGGACTCGTACGAGAAGCCGCTCGCGCCCGTGGGGGTGCATTCTCCCGGTCACGTGGCTGAGACCGACGAGCAGGCTTGGGACGAGCTGTATCCCGACCTGGCGCAGCAGCGCGAGAAGATCGGCCGCGAACGAGGCTGGCCCGGCACCTACAACCGCCTGCAGTTCCAGAGCGAGGTCGGTCCGGAGGGCGCGGTCTACGCCGGTTCGCCGGAGCGTGTCGCGCAGAAGATCGCTTCCACCGTGCGCACCCTGGGGCTCTCGCGCTTCGACCTGAAGTTCTCCAACGGCGGGCTCGAACAGGACAAGCTCCTCAAGAGCATCGAGCTCTACGGCACGCAGGTCGCTCCGCGCGTGCGAGAACTGCTCGCGGACGAGTGATCCTCGGCACCGCACCGTCGCGTGCGACGGCTGTCCCCGCGCGACCAATATGCTGTCGGCCATGACCGCGCCGTCCGCCCGCCTCGACGCCCTGCCATTCACCCGACGACACCTGCGCCTGCTCACCGGCTCGGGCATCGGGTGGGCTTTGGACGCGATGGACGTAGGGCTGATCTCCTTCGTCATCGCCGCGCTGGCCGTCGAGTGGCAGCTGTCGCCCGTTGAGACGTCGTGGATCGCCTCGGCCGGATTCATCGGGATGGCGATCGGAGCGAGCGTCGGCGGGCTCCTCGCGGATCGCCTCGGCCGACGGCAGGTCTTCGCTCTGACGCTGTTGATCTATGGACTCGCGACGGGAGCGAGCGCGCTGGTCGGCGGCGTGGCGGCGCTGTTGGTTCTGCGGTTCGTGGTCGGGCTGGGTCTGGGCTCCGAGCTCCCCGTGGCCTCCACCTATGTCAGCGAGTTCGCGCCCGCGCGCATCCGAGGCCGCCTCGTGGTCATCCTCGAGGCCTTCTGGGCCGTCGGATGGACGATCGCCGCGCTCATCGGCTACTTCGTCGTGCCGATGCAGGACGGGTGGCGGTGGGCCTTCGCCGTGGGAGCCGTCCCGGCTCTCTACGCGCTGATCGTGCGCTGGGCGCTTCCGGAGTCGCCGCGATACCTCGAGAGCGTGGGACGCACCGCAGAGTCCGAGAGGATCGTGCGCGCGTTCGAGGCCTCGGCGGGGCGACCGGTGAGCCGCGTCGAGGCGCCCGTGATCGATCCGACCACCGCGCCCGTGCCGACAGCGCCACGCGGCCTCGCCGCGGTCGCCGCACTGTGGGAGCCGGCGCTGCGGATGCGCACGGGCGCCCTCTGGCTCGTCTGGTTCTGTGTGAACTTCTCGTACTACGGCGCATTCATCTGGATCCCGTCGATTCTGTTCGCGCAGGGATTCGACCTCGTGAAGTCGTTCGAGTTCACGCTCGTCATCACACTGGCCCAGCTCCCCGGCTATGCGGTGGCCGCATGGCTCGTCGAGCGCTGGGGGAGACGCCCGACTCTGGCGGTGTTCCTCGTGGGCTCCGCCTTCTCGGCACTTCTGTTCGGCAATGCTCTCGAGGTATGGCAGATCATCGCGGCGGGATGTGCGCTCTCGTTCTTCAACCTCGGCGCGTGGGGCGCCCTGTACGCGGTGACCCCGGAGGCGTATCCCACGCAGCTGCGCGCGACCGGATCCGGATGGGCGGCCGCCGTAGGTCGGATCGCGTCGATCATCGCGCCCCTCTTCGTCCCCTGGGCGATGGCGTTCGGTGGAGCACCCCTGCTGTTCGCCGTGTTCTCGGTGTTCTTCGCCATCGCAGCGCTCGGGGTGATCCCCCTGGCGGAGAAGCGCGGTGCGGCTCTGGAGGAGCGTCTCACCGCCGGAGCGTGACGCCGGTCGTAGACTGACGCGGTGTCTGCAGACGTTCGCTTCGTGGCCATCGGCGATTCGTTCACGGAGGGCGTGGGCGACGAGCTTCCGGACGGCACCCCACGGGGGTGGGCAGACCTCGCCGCGCAGGGGTGGGCGCGGGGGATCGGCGCGCCCATCGAATACGCGAACCTCGCTATCCGGGGGCGACTGGCCTGGCCGATCGTCGACGAACAGCTCGAAGCGGCCCTCGCGTTGAAGCCGACGCACCTCTCCTTCAACGGCGGCGGCAATGACATGCTGCGGCCCCGCACCACGCTCGAGCGCATCGCCGATGCCTTCGAGCAGGTGCTCCGCCGCTGCGATGAGGAGGGCGTGACAATGATCCTGCTCTCGGGTGCCGACCCCACCGCCGGTCTGCCCCTGGGCTCGGTCGTCAAGCGCCGGGGCGACCAGCTGTCCGCCGTTGTCGAGGCGCGTCTCGGCGGACGCTCCGATGTGGTGCGCGCCTTCAACTGGCCGGACCGCGAGCTCGCCACGGGCGACTTCTGGGCGCCCGACAGGCTGCACATGAATGCGCGAGGACATCACCGCGTAGCCGCCCGTGTGCTCACGGCGCTCGGAATCGAACCGGATCCGTCGTGGTGGGAGCTGCCGCTCGACGCCCTGGAACCGGGGGAGCGGCTCAGGGGAGCGGCGTACTACCGCGAGCACGTCGGACCGTGGCTCAAGCGCCGTCTCACGCGCACCTCGTCCGGAGACAATCGCGTCGCGAAGTTCGCGGACTGGCAGACCATTCATCCGGATGGAATTTCCGCGGCCTGACGACGGTTGCAGTCGACGTGAAGAAGATCGGGTTCCTGTCCTTCGGCCATTGGACGCCGCACCCTCAGTCGAGCGCCCGCAGTGCGGGTGACATGCTGCTGCAGTCGATCGACCTTGCCCAGGCCGTCGAGGACATCGGCGGCGACGGCGCGTACTTCCGTGTGCACCATTTCGCGCGCCAGATGAGTTCGCCCTTCCCGCTGCTTGCGGCGATCGGCGCGAAGACCTCGCGCATCGAGATCGGGACCGGCGTCATCGACATGCGCTACGAGAACCCGCTCTACATGGTCGAGGACGCCTCATCCGCCG
Source organism: Microbacterium stercoris (assembly GCF_017592545.1). GTDB lineage: Bacteria > Actinomycetota > Actinomycetes > Actinomycetales > Microbacteriaceae > Microbacterium > Microbacterium stercoris. The sequence continues at coordinate 365,382 of NZ_JAGFOA010000004.1, read as the reverse complement.
ACCTCATCGCCGAGGGACGACTGCAGCTCGGCATCTCGCGTGGTTCACCCGAGCAGGTGATCGACGGGTGGCGTCACTTCGGCTACCAGGTCGATGAGGACGACGCGGACGGCGCGGCGATGGCGCGCGGGAAGACCGAGCTCCTGCTGCAGCTGCTCGAGGGACAAGGTTTCGCCGAGCCCAACCCTCGGCCGATGTTCCCGAACCCGCCAGGCCCGCTGCGTCTCGAGCCGCACTCGGAGGGCCTGCGGGAGCGGATCTGGTGGGGAGCCGGCGCGAATGCGACGGCGGTGTGGGCGGCACAGCAGGGCATGAACCTGATGAGCTCCACGCTGAAGTTCGACGAGACGGGTGAGCCTTTCCACGTGCAGCAGGCGGGGCAGATCCGGATGTTCCGCGAGGAGTGGGCGAAGCACGACTGGGGCTTCGAACCGCGCGTGTCGGTGTCGCGTTCGATCGTCGCCATCACCGATGAGCGCGACCGCCGCTACTTCGTAGGCGGCGGCGACCGTGAGGATCAGATCGGGTACATCGAGGCGAATCAGCGCGCGATCTTCGGTCGCTCGTATGCCGCCGAGCCCGAGGTGCTCATCGAGGAGCTGCGTCGCGACGAGGCGATCGCGGAGTCGGACACCCTGCTCATCACGATCCCGAGCCAGCTGGGTGTGGACTACAACGCCCACCTCATCGAATCGATCGTGAAGGACGTCGCACCGGCACTCGGCTGGCGGTGAACGGCATCACGCCCCGGCCGACGGGCCGGGGCGCTCCGCCAGGGCCGCGACCTCGGCGATGACCCGTGGATGGGCGAGGATCCGGAAATGTCCGCCGGTGTCGAGCATGACGTTCGTCGCACCGGGCAGGTGGCTGCCGCCGGGAATGTGCGGGTCGAAGACGCCGTAGATCGAGACGATGCGGGAGTCGACCGCGGTCTCGCGTGCGAGCGCCAGGATCGTCGCGTCGCGTGGTGAGAAGCTGCGCAGTGTGCGCGTGAGCATCAGGCGCGCGTAGAGCGATCCCGAGAAGGGCGTCGCCACGGCGACCATGCCGCGGATCCGATCCGCCGCCGGCCCGATGGCCATGACGTGCTTGCCGATCAGTCCGCCCTTGCTGTGCGCGACGATCACGACGTCGTGCAGGTCGTGCAGTCGCAGATGATCGGCGACGATCCGGGCACCCGCGGTGACGGGTACGCGGTTGTCGCGCAGAGGGTCGATCACGTGCACCGGATGGCCCCGGTCGTGAAGAGCCTCGACGAGCGGCTGCAGAAAGCGCCAGGACTCGTAGACCCCCGGAACGACGACGATCGGAGTGCGATCGCCCGTTCGATAGCGCGCGGCATCCGTCCGGTCGACGAAGGCCCGCGCCTGCCAGGCCAGCGCGTACGCGTAGTCACCCGCCCACCAGAGCGCCCTCCTGAAGGGCCCGATCACATCGGCTCCGCCTCGAGGAACGCCTCGATCTCCCGTGCGACTGGTTCGGGTGCGGTGTGCTGCACCAGGTGGGGGTGGCCTGCCACTTCGACGAAGCGCCCGCGCGCGGTGCGACGGGCGATGTCGCGCGACCACTCCGGTCCGGCAATCGGGTCGCGCCCTCCCCGGAGCACGAGCAACGGCACGCTCAACTCGGCCACCCGCTTCTCGATCGGATAGTCGAGCATGTGGCGCACCTGCTGCGCGTACCAGCGGGGGCCGCACCGCGCGTACTCGACGAACACGCGCGCGTTCGCGCTCGGGGGCTCGCGGAGACTGTCGAGCCCCAGCGCGGTCGCCTGTTCGAGGAGGCTCCGGTGGCGGGAGTCCGCGACAGGCCCGATTGCGATCACGTGCGAGACGAGGTCGGGGCGCTGTGTCGCGAGCTCGACGACCCACTGCGTGCCCATCGAGTCGCCGACCGCCACGACCGGACCGATCTGGAGACGATCGAGGACCCGGCCGAGATCGGCGGCCATCGCCTCGACGTCGCGGTCCGTGGAGGGCTTCGGCAGCCCACCGAAGCCCGGGAGGTCGAGCGTATGCACGCTGTGCTCTGCGCTCAGCACGCCATGGAGGCGTGAGAACAGCCGGTGTGAGATCCCCACCCCGTGAACGAGCAGGAACTCGCGTCCGGCGGAGACCCGCTCGGAGGAGAACACGCGGAATCGTCGGTCGTCGAGGTCGATGGTCCGGATGTTGCGCACCTCCCCATCCTTGTCGCTCGGACGTCCCGGGTGTGACGGGTTGACAGGGTGGAGTCCCGTGAGCGACACCGCCGACACCCTGCGCCCGGGGCGTTACTGGGCTACGTTCGCGACATGGCGGATCGCGGGATGTCTCCCCAGCCCTGGGTGCTGCACGTGGATATGGACCAGTTCATCGCCGCGGTCGAGGTGCTCCGGCGTCCCGAACTGGCGGGGCGGCCCGTCATCGTCGGCGGACGCGGTGACCCGACCGAGCGCGCGGTGGTCTCGACCGCCTCGTACGAGGCGCGAGCGTTCGGCATCGGTTCAGGCATGCCGCTGAAGATCGCCGCGCGAAAGGCACCCGAAGACGCTGTCTTCCTTCCCGTCGACCACGAGGCGTACGAAGCGGCATCGGATGAGGTCATGCGGGCGCTTCGTGCGCTCCCCGACGTCGTTGTGGAGGTGCTCGGCTGGGATGAGTGCTTCCTCGGGGCGACGACGGACGATCCGGAGTCACTCGCGCGCCACGCGCAGGAGGCGGTGCTCGCGGCCACGCACCTGCACTGCACCGTGGGGATCGGCGACAACAAGGTGCGCGCCAAGATCGCGACCGAGTTCGGAAAGCCGCGCGGGGTGTTCCGGCTCACCGAGGCCAACTGGTTCGAGGTGATGGGGGAGCGCCCGACCCGTGCATTGTGGGGCGTCGGCGCGAAGGTCGCCAAGCGCCTAGCCGTGCACGGGATCACCACCGTGGCGCAGCTCGCCGCCGCCGACCCTGGCGAGCTGATCACCGAGTTCGGACCGCGAATGGGCATCTGGTATCACGAGCTCGGGCGCGGAATCGGTCCCGCACAGGTCGACGATTCGCCGTGGATCGCGCGCGGGCGCAGCCGCGAGACCACCTATCAGCGCAACCTGGTGAGCGCCGAGGAGGTGCGAGCAGCGGTGCGAGTTCTCTCCGAGCAGGTGCACGCCGACTGCGTCGCGGAAGGCCGAGCGATCTTTCGCGTGAACCTCAAGGTGCGCTACGCCCCGTTCGAGACGAAGACGATCGGTCGCAAGCTGCCCGAGCCCACCCTCGAGAGGGAGGAGGTCGTCGCGGCGGCTCTGGCACTGTGCGACAGGCTCGAGCAGCGTGAGGTGCGCCTGCTGGGCGTGCGCGCCGAGATGGTGATGCCCGGCGAAGGCGACACCGTGGAGCGCACGCCCGTGCGCGGCCGCCTCTGACTCAGCGCGCTCCGCGCGCGATGAGCTCGTCCGTCGTGGTGACGGTCGCGAAACCTCCGCCGTGCAGGTTGGTTGCGGTCACCGCCATAAGCGTCGCCGCAGGCGTCGCCACTCCGTCCGGGCCGACGAGGTCGAACGTGCGCGTGGCATCGATCGGCACCTCGACCTCGAAGCCGAGGTTTCCCGCCATGCGGGCGGTGGTCTCCACGCACATGTTCGTCTGGATGCCGCAGACGACGATGCGGGAGATGCCGGATCCGCGCAGCCACCCTTCGAGGTCGGGTTCTCCATAGAACGCGGAGTTCACGCTCTTCGTCACCAGGATCGCCGGGTCGGCAGCCGCGACCGCGTCCATGAGGGAGTTGCCGGGGTTCGCCGGATTCAGCGGCGAGCGCTCGCTCGTGCTGTCGTGACGCACGACGACGATCGGATCGCCCGTCGCTCGCCATGCCTCGATCAGGCGGGCGACGTTGTCCTCGCATCCCGGGCGGTTGGTCGTGGGCCCCCAGAAGGCGTCGTCGAAGCCCTGCTGCATGTCGATCACGATGAGTGCGGTGGTCACCGTTCCATTCCACACCGTGCATGCGGCGCGCGACGGCCAGGGGTGATCCGGATCCTGCCATCGTGGCGCGCGGGAGGATGGGTCCATGGACGACATCGAGCTGGCCCACATCCCGGGCGGCAGCGTGACGCTGCACGACGCCCGCACGCGCAGTCGCCGGACGGTCGAGCTTGCTCCCTTCGAGATCGGCGTGTTCGCGGTGACGCAGGAGCAGATGGCGGAGATCCTGGGCGACGCGTTCCCCGGCGCCGATGTCGCGCATCCTCGGCGTCCGGCGACCGATCTCAGCTGGCAGCGAGCGATCCGGTTCTGCAACGCCGCCTCCGAGTGGGAGGGGCTGGATCCGGCGTATTCGTACGACGGGGAGACCGTGACCTGGCACGTCGAGTCCGATGGGTATCGTCTGCCCACCGAGGCCGAATGGGAGTTCGCCTGCCGGGCGGGGTCCACCGGCGCGCACTACGGACTGCTGAAGGACATCGCCTGGACGTCCGCTGATGGGGTGAGCACCCCGCAGGACGTGGGAGGCAAGATGCCGAACCTGCACGGTCTGTTCGACACGCTCGGCAACGTCTGGGAGTGGTGCTGGGACCTGCTCGACCCGGCGCGTTACGGCGACTACCGCGTCTTCCGCGGAGGCGGCTACGACGACGACTCGCACAGCGTGCGCGCCGGGGTGCGCCGCGGCGGGGGACCGCGCATGCATCATCCGGACCTCGGCTTCCGGCTCGCGCGGGGCGCTTTCGACACTCCCGACGAAGCGCAGGGCTGGTCGGCGATGGCCGATCGAGAGCGCTCCGACGTGCGCGGGCCCATTCCGTTCGGCTGGACTCCTATGCGGTGAGCCGGTGCGACGTCAAGGGCTGTTCGGCCACCCACGTGGTGCGTACCGTTCGGGGCATGCTCATCGTCGGCTCCATCGTCATCCGTGTTCGCGATCTCGAGCGCCAGATCCGCTTCTGGACCGCGGCGCTCGACTACGTCGTGCGCGAGCCCCGCGAGGAGACGTTCGTTGTGCTCAAGCCCCGCCACGGGCAGGGTGTGCAGATCGCCCTCGACCTGCGGGAGTCGGAGCGAGTGCTGCCTCCGCGGATCCATCTGGACCTGTACGCGCACGATCAGCAGGGGGAGATCACGCGGCTCACCGCGCTGGGCGCGAGGGCGATCTCCTGGGACGATCGTCCCGAGGACGCCGACTACTACGTGCTCGAGGATCCGGAGGGCAACCGGTTCTGCATCGTCGACGCGGAGGAGTGGTCCGGGTGGGCGGCGCGAACGGGCCAAGGCAGCTAGCCTCGGCGTATGACCACCCCCGCACTCATCCGTCCCCTTCACGGCCGCGGCATCGCGGGCGTCTGCGCTGCGGTAGCCAACCGGTTCGACATGAGCGTCACGCTCGTGCGTTTCCTGGCGCTGCTCGGGCTGTTCCTCGTCGGCGGCACGATTCCGGTGTACATCGCGCTCTGGCTCATCATCCCGTCGGAATGACCGACGCAGACCGCATCTCGCCCGGCATCTACGAGCACTTCAAGGGCAGCCGCTACGAGGTGATCGGCGTCGGACGCCACAGCGAGACCGAGGAGGAGCTGGTCTTCTACCGGAAGCTGTACGACGATTACAGCTTCTGGATCCGGCCCCTCGCGATGTTCTCCGAGCACGTGGCGCGCGACGGCTACGACGGCCCGCGGTTCCGCCGCGTCGCCTGAGCCGCCCCTAGGCTGAACGGCATGCCCTTCACGCTGCACCGCCCGACCGCGGACGACTGGGAGAAGTTCCGCGAGCTGAGGCTTCGGATGCTCGCCGACACCCCGATCGCCTACGGCGAGACGCTGGCGCAGTCGCTCGCCTACATCGACGAGGAGTGGCAGAACCGTGCCGCACACGCGAACGCCGGCACGAACGCCGCCGTCGTGGCCGTCGCGCAGGATGGCGAGTGGATCGGCATCATGCGCGGCTACCTCTCGCCGCGCACCGGTCCGATGCTCGTGGGCGTCTTCGTCGATGCGCGCCACCGCGGCCGTGACGAGGGCGTCGCGGATGCGCTGCTCGACGGCATCGTCGAGTGGGCCAGGGGAGTGGGCCCGCAGCTGCGTCTCGAGGTTCACGCCGACAATCCGCGCGCCATGGCCTACTACCGCCGCCGCGGCTTCGTCGAGACCGGGAACCGCCGCCCGTACGAGCTGCCGCCCTATGGCGACGAGGTCGAGATGGAGCTGAGGCTCTGAGCGCCGCCCGTCGCCGCCTGATCGCGATCGCGGCGGCCGCCCTGGGGACCCTCGGGCTTCTCGCGGCGCTCATCTGGTCGGGTGTCATCTGGCCCGGGCGCATCTTCGCCGCGGGCCACGACGTGCGCGGCGTCGACGTCTCGTCCTATCAGGGGGAGATCGACTGGCCGGTGCTCGCCGAGCAGGGCATCGACTTCGCGTACATCAAGGCGACCGAGGGATCGTCGACGGTCGACTCCCGCTTCGAGGCCAATTGGCCTGGGGCCCTCGATACCGACCTGCTTGTCGGCGCCTACCACTTCATGAGCTTCGAGACCCCTGGAGCCCGCCAGGCGCAGCACGTCATCGACACGGTGCCGGATGGGGCGACCCTGCCGATCGCCGTGGACGTGGAGTTCTACGGCGACTTCTTCCAGGATCCGCCGTCTCGCGCTGACGTCGACGCCATCCTCGGCCCGCTTCTCGACCGCCTCGAGCAGCATTACGGCGTCCCGGCGGTGATCTACGCCACGCCCGAGGCGTACGACCGGTACATCTCAGGCGGCTATCCGGACAATCCCATCTGGATCCGGTCGGTGGTGCTGCCGCCGGCGTTGGACGACGGTCGCGAATGGGCGATCTGGCAGTACTCGCATCGCGACCGTCTCTCCGGCTACCGGGGCGACGAGCACTACATCGACATGAACGCGTTCTCCGGTACGACCGAGGAACTGGCCGGACTGATCGACCGCTGATCTGCGTGGCCCCTGAGCTGCGCGGCCGCGCGGGAGTTCCTGGCAGTCCCCTCCATACGTTGTTACCTTTCCGTGATCATCACGTAGCGTGGCTACCTCGCGGAGGACCGCCGTCGAACCCGCCCGAGAGTCCTCCGTACCCGAACACACTGATGTTCCGGCCGGCGGGCGCGCACACGGTGAGTCCTTGTGCCGAGACGGGGCCGTGGAGGTCCTTGTGAACCTGAAGACGCATTCCCGATCGAAGAACGAGACGCGCCGATCGACACGAGCTGTGCGCGGCGGACTCGTCGCGGCAGGCCTTGTCGCCGTCGCCGCGGGAGCTCTCGTTCCGACGGCTGCGAACGCCGCAGACGGCGCCACCTGGGACGCGCTCGCGCAATGCGAGTCGGGTGGCAACTGGGCGATCGACACAGGCAATGGGTACTACGGCGGGCTCCAGTTCTCGCTGTCGACCTGGCAGGCGAACGGCGGCAGCGGCAACCCCGCCGCCGCATCCCGCGAAGAGCAGATCCGCGTGGCCGAGAACGTGCTCGCGACACAGGGCTGGGGCGCCTGGCCGACGTGCTCGGCGAAGATCGGCGCGTCGGGCTCAGCGGACACGAGCGCCCCGGCTGCGCCTGCACCCGCCCCGGCCCCGGCTCAGGCCGCCCCGTCGTCCGCGCCGGCGTCTGGCGCTCAGGCCGCGACGCCCGCGCCGGTCGAGGAGACCTACGCGCTGCCCGACGTGGAGCCGTCCGACAAGACCTACACGGTCGAGGCGGGTGACACCCTCTTCGACATCGCCGAGGATCTCGCACTCGACAGTGGCTGGCTCGGCATCTTCGCGGTGAACCAGGACTCCATCTCCGATCCCGACCTCATCGAGGTGGGCGACGAGCTGGTGCTCCCCGCGGAGTGACGACTCGCGGCTGCGGGCAGACGCCGGTGACGGTGTCTGCCCGCAGCCGCCGGCCGGCGGAGGCGGTGATGCACCGGGACCCCGCCGTCGGCCGATAGGTTCTGGACATGCGACTGGAAGACATCTGGCCGATCTTCGGTCTCGAGATCGAGACGCCCCGCCTCTTGTTGCGCCCCGTGCGCGACGACGACCTGCCAGGTCTCGTCCACGCAGCGCTCGATGGCATCCATGACCCCTCGCGGATGCCGTTCGGCGTCCCGTGGACCGATGCGCCTCCGGAGGACCTGCCGCGCAACACGGCTGCCTTCCAATGGCACCTCCGCGGGCAAGTGACGCCCAGCCACTGGCACATCGCCTTCGCCATCCACCACGAGGGGCGGGTGATCGGGTCGCAGGACCTCTCCGCGCATCAGTTCTCGGACCGACGCACCGTTGAGACCGGATCCTGGCTCACGCAGAGCGCGCAGGGTGACGGGATCGGCACCGAGATGCGGGCGGCGCTGCTGCAGTTCGCCTTCGATCACCTCGGAGCGGAATGGGCGGAATCGAGCGCGGCCGCGTGGAACGAGGCGTCGCTCGGTGTGTCCCGCAAACTCGGCTACCAGCCGAACGGGGTCTCGCGGGTGTCGCCGCGTGCGGGCGAGCCCGTCGACCACCAGAAGGTGCGGCTCGCGAAGCAGGATTTCGTGCGTCCCGACTGGACCATCGCCGTGCGCGGCGCGGGGCCAGCGCTCGCACAGCTCGGCATCGATCCGGCCACCTGAGGAAGGGACGACGCCGCGGAGCGTGCCGCTCGCACCCGTCCGGATCAGGCGTCGCCGGGCTGCGCCTGCTGCTGCTCGGCGACCGCGGCACGCACCTGATCCATGTCGAGAGCGCGGGCCTGCGCGATGAGGCTGTCGAGTGCCGGCTTGGGCAGCGCGCCTGCCTGCTGGAAGAGGCCGATGCCGTCGCGGAAGACCATCAACGTGGGGATCGCCTGAACGCCCAGCGCCGCGGAGAGCTCCGGGTTCGCCTCGGAATCGACCTTGCCGAAGACGATGTCAGGGTTTTCGGTCGCAGCTGCGTCGTAGATCGGCGCGAACTGCTTGCACGGGCCACACCACTCGGCCCAGATGTCGACGAGGACGATGCCGTCTCCCGTCACGGTGGGCTCGAAGGTCTCGGCGGTCAGCTCCACGGTGCTCATGTCTCCAGTCTCTCTCGGATCTCGGCAGCCGGCGCCAGCGGATGAGATTCGCGAAGGGACCGCCGGTCGGGTGCAGCGGTCGAGTGTGCGCGAGCGACCGCGGCGTCCTCATAATGAGCGGATGGAACCGTGGGAGCTGCACGAATGGCATGCCGACTTTCTCGACGCGTGCAATCGTCACGATCTCTCGCGCATCGAGGAGTTCCTCGACCCGGCGGTGCGGCGTGCGCACCTGCCTGGCGGCGCGGCCGCGTGGCTCGCCGATCTCGCCGACCTGTTCGTGGCTTTCCCCGACTGGAGATGGCGCCGCATTCAGGTCGTCGCCGAGGATGACCGGATCGCCGTGCACCTGCGGGGGAGCGGCACTCATCTCGGCGTGTTCGGCGGGATGGCACCCACCCGTCGTCACGCGAACGTGGCCGAGTTCGCGATGTATCGCGTCGACCGCGGCCGCATCGTCGAAGCAACCGGTTCGTCCAGCGCGCTCGAGCTGCGCGACCAGATCCGGGGAGCGGGTCGCGGCTGAAGGAAGCTGACGGATCACCGGTTCAGTCGGGGAGGGCCGGCTGAGAAACGGGGGCCGCGCTCGTGATGGTGTCCTGACGAGCTGACATAATGTGCATTATCAGCGTTCATCTGCGGGAGTGAGAACCGCCCACAGATCCTCCGCCTCTGTGTCGCGCGAGACTTCCTCAGCTCCCCACAGCGCCGCCCATGCCTCGGCGGGCGTATCGGGCTGGATGTCGAGGATGTCGAGCGAGCATGAATGCTTGTGCTTGGCGGCCATCAACATGCCCTCGCGCAATGCGACATGACACGCGCCGTCGCAGGCTCTGAGCCGCCTGGCTCACCCCGTCCCGCGTGCGCGAACGCGCGGTCGGTGTCCCGACGTCGTGGCGACGCCCGTCGACCGAGCAAACTCACACCGAAACTTCGACCCCAGAGCCTCTTGATCACCGCCACACACTAAAGAAAGTGCGCCGTTCCGATTGGCCAGGACGACGTGCACAGAACAGCTTTCCGTGCGGAAGTCCAAAGTCTCCGTGGGCGAGAATCGGAATTGCGGCCCGGAGTGCCTGTGCTTGCGTGTGCGACGCCGGCTACGCAACCCCGGGTGCCCTGATCCCGTGGCGCGCGATGCCCGCCGCAGCGCGGCAGCGCAAGGGACGCGCCACGCCGGTCGCCGCACCCAGATGACTGCACTCGCATCAATTCTCGATGCAAGAGTAAACGCACGTTCCCGTCAAGCTGAGCAACATTACCGCGAATGAATTTCGCCTAACCGGCGAATATCACCCGAGAAAATCGCAACAAAGCGCACAGGATATCGCCCTTTCCCGGATGCGACGCAAGGAGGCGTCGGCGCAATGGGTGCAGCCTTGGCCCCTGAGCCAGCCGCTCAGATCGCCGACGACAGGCTCTGCGACAGCACGAAGCGATCGATCTCGATCCTCAGCGCCACCCGCTCGGGATTGGGCCGGGGCGTCTTGTATCGCGCCGCATACATCGCCTCGGCGCGCCGAACCGATCCGACATCTTCCAGTACGCGCGCCGTTCCCTCGAGCGTGGACCAGTGCCGACCGTCGACCTGGCAGGCCGCGATCCGGGGATCCTTCCGCACGTGAACGGCCTTCCACGACCGACGTGACGTGATGACCCACGCGCAGCGCTGCTCCAGGTCCAATGCCACACCGACGGGGGTCACGTGCGGCCGGCCGTCGGCACGCAGTGTGGTCAGGGTGCACAGATGACGCTCGGTCCAGAAGTCGAGGAGCGCGGCCGGAATGTCGTCCCACTGCGGTCGCCAGGAAGTCACCGGCCTATCGTCGCACGGTCCGCGACTCCCCTGGTCCCTCTGCCAGACGTCCACCCGATCCGCGCGGCACGAGAGCGCGTCGAGCCTGCGTGCCGCGTGCCATCCGTGTCAGGCGCCGACGTATGTCGCCAGATGCACGCCCGTGAGCGTGGACTTCGTGGAGACCAGCTCAGCCGGCGTGCCCTCGAACACAACGCGACCGCCGTCGTGACCGGCGCCGGGGCCGAGATCGATGATCCAGTCGGCATGCGCCATCACCGCCTGATGGTGCTCGATGACGATCACGGTCTTCCCGGAGTCGACGAGCCGATCCAGCAGTCCCAGCAGATTCGAGACGTCGGCAAGGTGAAGGCCGGTGGTGGGCTCGTCGAGCACGTAGACGTCGGCCTTCTCCCCCATCTGATTCGCCAGCTTGATGCGCTGCCGCTCGCCGCCCGAGAGGGTCGAGAGCGGCTGGCCGATCGTGAGGTACCCCAGCCCCACATCCTCCAGGCGCCCCAGGATCGCCGCGGCCGCAGGGATCTTCGCGTCACCATCGGAGAAGAACGGGCGTGCCTCGGCGACGGGCAGGTCGAGCACCTCGGTGATGTCCTTGCCGCCCAGCTTGTAGTCGAGCACGGCCGCCTGGAAGCGCTTGCCTCCGCAGTCCTCGCAGGGCGTCTCCACGGTGTCCATAAAACCGAGTTCTGTCACGATCACGCCCGCACCCTTGCAGGTCGGGCAGGCGCCCTCGGAGTTGGCGCTGAACAGCGCCGGCTTCACCCCGTTCGCCTTCGCGAAAGCCTTGCGGATCGGTTCGAGCAGCCCGGTGTAGGTCGCAGGGTTGCTCCGCCGCGATCCGCGGATGGCGCTCTGATCGATCGAGACCACACCCTCGCGCGGGGAGACAGAGCCGTGGATCAGCGAGCTCTTGCCCGATCCCGCCACACCTGTCACCACCGTCAGCACCCCGAGGGGAACGTCGACGTCCACGTTCTGCAGGTTGTTGCCCGATGCGCCCCGCACCTCGATCGCTCCCTTCGGCGACCGCACCGAGGCCTTCACGGAGGCTCGGTAGTCGAGGTGCTCCCCCGTCAGCGTTCCGCTGGCCTTCAGGCCCGCCACGGTGCCTTCGAAGCAGATCGTGCCTCCGGCCGATCCGGCGCGCGGGCCGAGGTCGACGACGTGGTCGGCGATCTCGATCGTCTCGGGCTTGTGCTCGACGACGAGCACGGTGTTGCCCTTGTCGCGCAGCTCGAGCAGCAGACCGTTCATGCGCTGAATGTCGTGCGGGTGCAGACCGATCGTCGGCTCGTCGAACACGTAGGTGACGTCGGTGAGCGACGAGCCGAGGTGGCGCAGCATCTTGATGCGCTGCGCCTCTCCCCCGCTCAGCGTGCCCGACGGACGCTCCAGGCTGAGGTATCCGAGACCCAGTTCGACGAAGGCGTCGAGGTTCTTCTGGAGAGCGGCCAGCAGCGGACCGGATCCGGGCATGTCCAGCGACCGCACCCAATCGGCCAGGTCGGTGACCTGCATCCGGCAGGCGTCGGCGATCGACTTGCCGTCGATCTTCGAGGAGCGGGCTCCCTCGGTGAGGCGGGTGCCATCGCACTCGGGACAGGTCGTGAACCTCGCGACGCGCTCCACGAAGGCGCGGATGTGGGGCTGCAGCGCATCGAGGTCCTTCGACAGCATCGACTTCGTGATCTTCGGGATCAGGCCCTCGTAGGTCATGTTGATGCCGCTGATCTTCACCTTCGTCACCTCTCCGTAGAGGAAGAGATGACGCTGCTTCTCGCTGAAAGACGCGATCGGCTTGTCGGCGGGATAGAAGCCCGACTCCGAGAAGCCCTTCACCATCCAGCCGTCGGCCGTGTAGCCGGGCACCTGGATCGCGCCGTCGTTGAGCGACTTCGATTCGTCGATCACCTGCGACAGGTCGATGTCGGACACCGCTCCCCTGCCCTCGCATCGCGGGCACATGCCGCCGAGGTAGATGGCGTCCTTCACGATCTTCTTCTCGCCGTTCGCTCCGGTCATCACTCCCGACGCCTTCTGCGTGGGGATGTTGAAGGAGAACGCCGTCGGCCCGCCGATGTACGGCTGCCCGAGCTTGGAGAACAGGATGCGCAGCATCGCGTTGGCATCGGTGACCGTACCGACGGTCGAGCGCGGGTTGGCTCCGAGGCGTTCCTGGTCGACGATGATCGCGGTGGTGAGTCCTTCGAGCACGTCGACATCGGGGCGCGGCACCGACGGCATAAAGCCCTGCACGAACGCGCTGTACGTCTCGTCGATCATGCGGCGGGATTCGGCGGCGATCGTGTCGAACACCAGCGAGCTCTTGCCCGATCCGGAGACGCCGGTGAACACCGTCAGCCTGCGCTTGGGGATCTCGACGGAGACGTCCTTGAGATTGTTCTCGCGGGCGCCCTGGACGCGGATCATGTCGTGGCTGTCGGCGATCGTCACCGGCTGCTCCTTCTCGAGAGGGATCGGATGGTGTGGGGAGAAAACGGGATCAGCGCTGCTGCACGCGGATCATGTTGCCGGCGGGGTCTCGGAGGGCGAAGTCGCGCAGGCCGTAGTCCTGGTCGATCGGCTCCTGCACGATGTCGACGTCAGGCAGGGCCTGGATCCTCTCGAACAGAGCGTCGACATCCGGCGTCGCGAGCACGATGCCGGCATAGGTGCCCTTGGCCATCATCTCGAGGATGACACGGCGCTCGTCGTCGGTGATGCCGGGATCGAGGGCGGGCGGGGTGAGCACGATGGAGGTGTCAGGCTGGTCGACGGGTCCGACGGTGATCCATCGCATGGCGCCGCCGCCGACGTCGAGGCGCACCTCGAACCCGAGCACCTCCCGATAGAAGGCGAGGGAGGCCTCCGGATCGGTGTGGGGCAGGAAACTGGCGTTGATCGTGATGTTCATGTCCGTCACGCTATTTGCCTCCCCCGGCGGTCGCTTCTCGATTCCTGATCGGTCTTGTGACCGACTTCACCACGAGGGACGGCAGCCCCTCAAGACCCGTCTCCGCGCCGCGTCTGTACTCGCTGGGCGTCATCCCGACGAGTTCGGTGAAACGGGTGCTGAAAGTGCCGAGCGACGCGCATCCGACCGCGAAGCAGACCTCTGTGACCGACAGATCGCCACGGCGCAACAGCGTCATCGCCCGTTCGATCCGGCGCGTCATCAGGTACGCGTACGGCGATTCGCCATAGGCGAGCCGGAATTGGCGGCTCAGATGCCCCGCGGACATGTGCACGCCTCGCGCGAGTGCTTCGACGTCAAGAGGCTGCGCGTACTCGCGATCCATGCGGTCGCGCACGCGCCGCAGCAGAGCGAGATCGCGAAGGCGGGCATCGTCGGCGGGCACGGATCGATCCTGCCAGCGGCCACCGACAAACGCGGAGTCAGACGCGCGGTGCCTCGTGCGGCGCGAACTTCGGCGCCGGCGGCGTCCAGTTCTCGAGGGCGCTGATGAGGCCTCGAGGACTGGAGACGATGAGCAGCGAATCGCGGAACGCGTCCGTGACGAAGCCCTCCTCGACCATGCGGTCGATCATCGTGAGCATCGGACGCCAGAAGCCGCGCACGTCGTAGACCACCACGGGCTTCTGATGGATCCCGAGCTGCAGCCAGGTCCACACCTCGAAGAACTCCTCGAGCGTGCCGATCCCGCCGGGAAGCGCGACGAAGGCGTCGGCGAGATCGGCCATCCGCATCTTCCGAGCGTGCATGTTGGGGACGATCTCGAAGGTCGTGAGGTTGGGGTGGGCGACCTCCTTGTCGACGAGCGCCTCCGGCATGACGCCGTGCACGTCGCCGCCTGCCTCTCGCGCGGCGGTGGACACCGCGCCCATGAGGCCGACATTCCCGCCGCCGTACACGACATGGATGCCGCGCGCCGCGAGCGCCTGACCCACGTCCACCGCGGCACGCTCGTACGCGGGGTGTGCGCCCGACGCGGATCCGGTGAAGACGGTGACGGCCTTGATGGGTCGGTCGCTCTCGCCGACAGGCTCCGTGACGGGCGTGGTGCTGCTCATGGGGCCAGCCTACGGGCGTAGGTTGAAAGGGTGACCGCCTTGACAACGCTCCCCCCGGCGGTGGCGTTGTGATCGGCGTGCTGACGGGGTTCGCGGTGGTCGGACTGGCGATCGTCACGGGCTATGTCATCGCCCGCATCGACCTGCTGGGCGAGCATGCGCGCTACGTCCTCAGCCGACTCACGTTCTTCGTGCTGAACCCGTTTCTGCTGTTCGCGGTGCTGTCCGACGCGAACCTCAGCCTGCTCTTCTCGGCGCTGCTGCCGGTGTCGATGCTCGCCGCCGTCGCCATGTTCCTGGTGTACGGACTCATCGCTCGCCTCGTATGGAAGCGCGGCATCACAGAGACGGTGATCGGCGCGCTCGGCGCCGGCTACGTCAACGGCAACAACATCGGCATCCCGATCGCCACCTATCTGCTCGGCAGCGGCGCGTATGCCGCCCCCGTCATCCTCGTGCAGCTGCTGCTGTTCACACCCGCTGTTCTCACGCTCTTCGATACGGTCACGAGCGGGGGCGCGGCCGGCTGGCGGGGTCTGCGGAAGGCGCTGATGCGCACGCTCCGCAACCCCATGATCATCGGGGCGGCGCTCGGTGTGCTCGTCGCAGTGACCGGGATCCGGCTGCCGGAGATCGTCGTGGCGCCCATCGAGCTCATCGCCGGCGCCGCGGTGCCCGTGCTGCTCATCAGCTTCGGCATGTCGCTGCACGGCCAGCGGGTGCTCACGACCCGGGCCTCCCGGCCCGACGTGCTGCTCTCGACCGCGATGAAGCTGGTGCTGATGCCGGTGACCGCCTGGCTGATCGGCCTTGCCTTCCAGCTCGACGCCCACGCGATGCTCGTGGTCGTGGTGCTGGCCAGTCTCCCGAGCGCGCAGAACGTCTTCAACTATGCGCAGCGATACGGCGTCGGCGAGATCCTCGCACGCGATGTCGTGTTCCTCACGACGTTCGGGTGCATTCCGGTCGTGTTCGCGGCGGCGCTGGTCTTCGGCGCCTAGCGGCGGGAGGATCGGGCTCAGCCCTGCAGTGCCCGCAGCAGGCGCTCGGCCTTCCACTGCGACTCGGCGAACTCCTCGTCGACGTCCGACTGCACCGTGATGCCGCCGCCGGTGCCGAGCGTGTAGGCGCCTGAACCGTCGGTCATGACGGTTCGGATGATCACGCCGAGATCGGCGCGCCCGTCCGCGGAGATCCATCCGAGAGCGCCCGAGTACGCGCCGCGCGGGGTCCGCTCCACCTCATCGATGATCTGCATCGTGCGCAGCTTGGGCGCGCCCGTCATCGAGCCTGCCGGAAACAGCGCGCGGAGCGCGTCGAGCGTGCGCACCTCCGGACGCAGACGGCCGCGCACCGTCGAGACGAGCTGGTGCACGGATGCATACGACTCGACCGCCATGAGGGAGGGCACCTGCACGGATCCGACCTCGCACACCTGCGCGAGATCGTGGCGGAGCAGATCGACGATCATCAGGTTCTCGGATCGGAACTTCTGGTCGGTGCGCAGGCGCTCCGCGGCGGCCGCGTCCTCCGCTGTCGTCTCGCCGCGCGGCATGGTGCCCTTGATGGGTTTCGCCTCGAGCGAGCGCATCGCATCGATTCGCGCAAAGCGCTCGGGAGACGAGCCCGCGAGGAATGCGCGCGCTCCGGGCACGTCGTGATGGAGATACGAGGCATACGGCGCGGGGTTGAGGGCCCACAAGCGCTCGAACACCTCGAGCGGCGAAAGCGCGCTGCGCTCCCGGGCGCGGTAGGTCAGATTGACCTCGTACGAGTTGCCCGCGTGCAGGTGCTCCTGCACCGCCTCGAATGCAGCGCGGTACCAGCCGGGCGTCGAGCCCGGCGGGCCTCCTCCCCCGGCGGACGGGGATGCGCCGGGCAGGTCGAGGCGTTCGATCCGCGAGGGGCGCATCCACACGGCATCCGGCAGCTCCCTGTCGGTGCGCGCGGGCAGATCCGTTCGCGCGGCGTACCCGAAATATCCGAACCACCGGTCCTCGGGGAGGCCGGCGGCGAGCTCGGCGGCGAGCACCGTGAAGATGTCGTCGCCGATGACGTCACGGCGTCCGGATGCGTGTCGGGTCACCTCCCTACGCGTGGCGTCGTATGTGAGCGAGACGTCGTCGGGCTCGAGCCAGGCGAGCTGTGCCCCGCCGTCGCCGGCGTTCAGCCAGACGCACCGTCCCCGCGTGGCGGCGTGTGCCATCCGCGGATTCACGCGCGCTCCAGGAAGTTGCGCACGACGTCCGCTCCATGCTCGGTGAGGATCGACTCGGGGTGGAACTGCACACCGGCGATCGGGAGCTCCCGGTGCGCAACCGCCATCACGAGGCCCGTCCGGGCGTCGGTCGCGGTGGTCACCACGTCGTCCGGGAGCTCGAGCGCCGCGAGCGAGTGGTACCGGATCGCCCGGAACCCGTCCGGAACGCCCGCGAAGAGGCCGGCGCCCCCGTGGTGCACGGTCGCCTCGATGCCGTGGCCGGGCTCGACACGGCCGACGTGACCGCCGAAGGCCGTGACGATCCCCTGCATGCCGAGACACACGCCCAGCACCGGCTTCTCCCCCGCGCGCAGCACCTCGCGTCCGACGGCGAAGTCGTGGGGGTCGTCCGGATGCCCGGGGCCGGGCGAGAGCACGATGAAATCGTGTGCGAGCACCTCGGCGACGGTGCACTCGTCGTGCTCGACGATGCGCGGCAGCGCGCCCGTGACGGAGGCGATCAGGTGCGCGAGATTGCCCGTGTAGCTGTCGTGGTGATCCACGACGACGACATCGTGCGAGGGCATGGGTCCATTGTGCGGTGACGGGGCTCCGCTCCGGCGCCGCGGGACGTCACTCGTCGGCAGAAGCGTCTTCGGTGGCGAACGCCGACACGTCGCCGATGAGGCGTGTGTTGTCAGCCGGCACGGGATCGACGGCCGCCTGGGCCACCTCGGCCGCGAACTCGGCGACGTTGTAGAGCTTTCCGGCCGACTCGCGGCGAGCCTCGATCGCACCGGGGTTCGCGCGCTCGAGCAGGGTCGCCGTGATGGTTCCCTCGATCATGTCGCCCGAGACCACGGTGAAGCCGACGCCCTGCTCCTCGAGCGCCGGGATCAGCTCGCGCAGCGCATCCTCGCCCGCGCGCTTCGAGAGCGCGACCGGCAGGTACTCCGGCATCGTCGGTGTGGTGCGGATGAAGTGCGCCTGGTGGCTCGTGACGAACACGATGCGCGCACCCTCATTCAGGATCGGCAGCGCCGACTGCAGCGCGCTCACCTGCGCGTCGCGGTTCAGCTTCAGCGCGTAGTCCTCGCCGAGTCCGGCTTCCATTCCACCCGAGGCGTTGAGGACGAGGATGTCGAGGCCGCCGAACTCCGCCTTCGCGGCCGCGTACATCGCCGCGACCGACTCGGGGTCGGTGAGGTCGGCGCCGACGACGAGAGCCCGCACACCGAGCTCGCGCACCTCGTTCGCCAGCTTCTCGGCGCGGGGAGCCTTGTTCCGGAAGTTGATGACGACGTCCGCACCGGCCTGGGCGAAGTAGCGGATCGTGTCGGCGCCGATGCCGCGCGATGATCCGGTGACGAGGGCGACCTTGCCCGCCAGGGTGCCGGGGGCGATGGGCTGCGAGGGGGCGTCGGTCACGGGAGCTCCTGAGTGTTGCGCTCGGAAGACGCGGATCGGATACATCTCCCGCGTCTGGGGACTGTTCGACAGTACCAACGCGGTGTCGCGGGGCTCTGTCGGATCGCTCCAACGTCGCGGCTTCGCCGTTGTTCGCCCTCTTGTCCCCGGCCGGTGGTACGTTTCGCGGAAGGAGGCCTGTCATGGAGTTCATCGAACAATGGGCATGGGTCGGCTGGCTGGTGCTGATCGTGCTGTTCCTGGCGATCGAGGTCGCCGCCGGCGAGATGACCTTCCTGATGCTCGCCCTCGGCGGCATCTCCGGCATCATCGCGGCTGTGGCGGGTGCGCCGATCTGGCTGCAGGTGGTGATCGCCGCCGTCGCGGCAGTCGCCGCGCTGGCGCTGCTGCGGCCGCCCCTGTTGAAGCGGCTGCGCAGGAGTTCCGATCCCAAACGGTTCAACGTCGAGGGACTCATCGGGCTCTCTGGCATCGTCATCTCGACCGTGACTGCGCTCGGCGGCCGCGTCAAGCTCTCGAACGGCGAGGAGTGGACCGCACGCGTCAGCGGCGGCCGCGACCTGCCGCCGCACACTCCCGTCGTCGTGGACGACATCCAGGGCGCCACGGCCATCGTCACCGGCACCGGGGTCACCCCGGCCGCCCCCAACCAGGAGGTCTGAGTCATGGAGGACTTCGGTCCGATCCTGCTGTGGATCCTCGCCGCGGTGGTCGTGATCTTCGTGATCTCGATCATCGTCCAGGCGATCCGCATCGTTCCGCAGAGCGAGGCGTTCATCATCGAGCGCCTCGGAAAGTACCACCGCACCCTTTACGGCGGCCCGCACCTGATCTTCCCGATCATCGACCGTGCGCGCTCGCGGGTCGATCTCCGTGAGCAGGTCGTCTCGTTCCCGCCCCAGCAGGTCATCACGGAGGACAACCTCTCGGTCGCCGTCGATGTGGTCGTCTACTTCCGGGTGACGGATCCGCGGGCCGCCACCTACGAGATCGCGAACTACCTCGGCGCCGTCGAGCAGCTGTCGATCACCACGCTTCGCAACGTGGTCGGTGGTCTGAACCTCGAGGAGGCCCTCGTCAGTCGCGACGTCATCAACGGAAAGCTCAGCGCGACCCTCGATGAGGCCACGGGTCAGTGGGGCATCAAGGTGGGACGTGTCGAGCTGAAGGCCATCGATCCGCCCGCCTCGCTGCGCGACGCGATGGAGAAGCAGATGCGCGCAGAGCGCGATCGGCGCGCGGCGATCCTGTCCGCCGAGGGTCACAAGCAGTCACAGATCCTCGTCGCAGAGGGAGCTCGACAGGCGGAGATCCTCAAGGCGGAGGGCGAGAAGCAGGCCGCGGTGCTGCGCGCACAGGGCGAGTCGGAGGCGATCCAGAACGTCTTCGGCGCGATCCACGCGGGCATGCCCGATGAGAAGCTGCTGGCCTATCAGTATCTGCAGACGCTGCCGAAGATCGCCGAGAGCCAGTCGAGCAAGCTCTGGATCGTGCCGAGTGAGCTCACGGAGGCGCTGAAGGGCATCGCCGGCGGCTTCTCGCGGGGCGGGGCTGCGCCGACCGAACGCGCGTGACACACCCGTACCTGCTCGGCGCGGAACACCCTCGGGTGCTCGCGCACCGCGGCCTCGCGGTCCCGGGAGCGGACGTCGCCGAGAACTCCTTCGCCGCGATCGCTGCCGCCCATGCGGCGGGTGCGTCCTACGTCGAGTCAGACTGCCATCTCACGGCTGACGGCCATGTGGTGCTCTTCCATGACGACACCCTTTCTCGCGTCACAGGCGATCCCCGCGCTGTCGCCGACCTCTCGCTCCGAGAGCTCGAGGCTCAGATGGAGGATCGCGGGGGCATCGCCACGCTCGCGCAGGCCCTCGAGTCGTTCCCGGATGTCAGGTTCAACCTCGACGTGAAGGCAGCGGCCGCCGCTGAACCGGTCGGGCGTCTGGTGGCGCCCCACGCAGGCCGTGTGCTCGTGACGAGCTTCTCGGACGAACGCCGACTTCTGGCCCTCGCGGCCGCGCTTCCGTCGCATCCGGCTACGTCCCCCGGCTCGCGCACGTTGACGCGCCTCGTGGCCGCCGCCGCGGTGGGCCTGCGCCCGCTCGGCTTCCGTCTGCTTCGCGGGGTCGACGCCCTGCAGATCCCCGAGCGCCAGGGCCGGATCAGGGTGCTGACTCCGCGTCTTGTGCGCTGGGCGCACGAAGCGGGCGTCGAGGTGCACGTCTGGACCGTGAATGACCCGGAGCGCATGCGGCAACTCGTTGCGATGGGGGTGGACGGCATCGTCACCGACCGCGCGGATGTGGCCCTCGACGCGCTCACCCGATGAGCGCTGCGCGGCATCCGCGCGGAGACGCGCCGGGGCGTCCGCCCTCACTGGGATTCGACTGAGAAAGCCGCATCTGTGTCCCCCATTCGGATGACGCGCACAGGTGAGCGCGTTATACCTGACACCGACGAGAGGACCACACAATGGCAGATCGCAGCCTTCGCGGAATCCGACTCGGCGCCCAGAGCCTCCAGAGCGAGGAAGGCGTCGTGTTCATGGAGCGCGCCCAGCACACGTACCACTGTGCCGCCTGCAATCGCGACACCACCCTCACGTTCGCGGCCGACGCCGAGGCTCCCGCGACCTGGGAGTGCCGCACCTGCGGTGGCGAGGCCCTGCTGACGGTGGACGGCGACACGGTGGAGGTCGACCACAGCGGCGACAAGGCCGCTCGCACGCACTGGGACATGCTCCTGGAGCGCCGCACCATCCCCGAGCTGGAGGAGATCCTCGCGGAGCGCCTCGAGTTCGTTCGCGCCCGCCGCGGCGCCGCCGCTGATCGCGCTTCGGCCTGATCCGCGTAAACTCCTGACGACGTCGACCCCTCCGGGGTCGGCGTCGTTTGGTTTCTCGCACTGGAACCGCTCCCATAGGCTGTACCCCATGGCGAACAGCGTGGAGCGTGCGGTCGGTATCGACATCGGCGGCACGGGTATGAAGGCCGGCATCGTGGACCTCGTGAACGGCGAGCTCGTCAGTGAGCGCGTCCGCATCCCCACGCCGGAGGGCGCGAAGCCCAAGGATGTCCTCAAGACGGTCAAGGAGCTGCTGGATCTGCTCGGTCCCGACGCGAAGGGGCTGCCGGTTGGCATCTGCTTCCCGACGATCGTCAAGAACGGCAAGACGCTGTCGGCGGCCAACGTCTCCAAGAAGTGGATCGACTTCGAGGCCGACGCCTTCTTCGAGGAGGGTCTTGGCCAGCCCATCCACTTCGTCAACGACGCCGACGCCGCCGGGCTCGCCGAGCTCCGCTACGGCAGCGCCAAGGAGCAGCCGGGCCTCACGATCCTGACGACGCTCGGAACGGGCATCGGCTCCGCGGTGCTGTTCAATGGCGAGCTCGTCCCGAACGCCGAGCTCGGACACCTCCAGTGGAACGGCGAGTCGATCGAGAAGTACGCGGCCACCAGCGCCCGCGAGCGCCTCGATCTGTCGTGGAGCGAGTGGGCCGGTCGCCTGCAGGAGTTCTACGACCACCTCGAGTTCCTCTTCTCCCCCGACCTGATCCTGATCGGCGGCGGCGTCTCGAAGAACCCGGAGAAGTTCCTCCCCCTGATCAAGACGCGAGCGGAGATCCGCATCGCCACGCACGCGAACAACGCCGGCATCATCGGCGCCGCCTCGCTGGCGCTCTGACACGCGAGAAATGCGAAGCGCCCGGATCCGATCAGGATCCGGGCGCTTCTGCATGTCACGTCACGAGAGCGTGGAGTCGTTCCACCGCCACACGTCGTCCCCTCGGAGGGTCGCTTCCGCGCCGCCGTCGATGTAGATCGTCTGGCCGGTGGTGTGCGTGTTCTCTGCACTCGCCAGCCAGATCAGAAGCTCAGCGACGGACTCAGGCGACTGGTGGCCGTTCAACGGCATCGGAACGGCCCCGTCCACCATGGCCACACCCTCCGGTGTCGACAGCAGATCCTTGGTCATCGGGGTGAGGACCGTGCCGGGTGCGACGGCGTTCACCGGAATCCCTGCGCCCGCCCACTCAGGCGAGATCGCGGCGCGGCGCACCCATCGCGAAAGCGCGCGCTTCGACGACGGGTAGTTCAGGTAGCCCTGCTGAGCTCCCTCCTGTGCAAGCGCGTCGCCGATGGCGAGCGTCGCCTCCTCGTCGCCGCTGAGTGCGGCATCGACGAGAGCGCTCGAGTTCTGCTGCAGACTGGCCATCGAGGACACGACCGCCGCGCGCGGTGCAGCGGACGCGGCCAAGGCGGGGCGGATCGCCGTCAGCAGCTCGACGACGCCGAAGTAGTTGATCGCCATGGTCTTGGCGATGGGCGCGGAGATGCCGGCGCAGGCGATGACCGCATCAAGCTGCCCGCCCGCCAGTTCGACGGCCTCTGCGGCCGCTCGCAGCCGGCCCTGCGGGGCGGACAGGTCGGCCGTGACCTCGGCGTCGTGCAGATCGACGCCGATCACGCGGTGTCCACGGTCACGCAGAAGCCGGGCGGTCGCCTGCCCGACACCGGATGCTGAG
This sequence comes from Microbacterium stercoris, assembly GCF_017592545.1. Classification (GTDB taxonomy): domain Bacteria; phylum Actinomycetota; class Actinomycetes; order Actinomycetales; family Microbacteriaceae; genus Microbacterium; species Microbacterium stercoris. The sequence continues at coordinate 342,381 of NZ_JAGFOA010000004.1, read as the reverse complement.
CCGGTGACGACATAGGTACGAGACATGAGAGTGCCTTTCGATTCGTGCGATCCTCCGGTCGTGAGGCCGGAGGTGCCACGTCATGCCGTTTCGGGTCGCGGCGTGACATCCGGTGCCGGATCGACCTCGGCGATGAGGCCGTCGACGAAGACAGAGAGCAGCGCGTGCAGGTGCTGCACGTCCGCGGCGCTCCATCCTTGGAGCGCGTGCGCGACCATCGTCTGGCCGGCGCCGACGAGCGTCCGCAGCGTCTCGTGGCCACGGGGCGACAGGGCGATGCTCGACACCCGTCCGTCCTCAGGGTCGGGCTGGCGTTCGATCAGCCCGTCTGAGGTGAGGCGCGCGATGAGCTTCGACGCGGTGGGCCTGGTTAACTGCAGCCTCTCGGCGAGCGCGCTCGGGCGCACCGCCTCCGTCGCATCCCCCAGAAGGTAGAGCGCGCGCATCTGCGTGGGATCCAGGTGCACACCGACACTCGCCGCGACGTGCGTCTGCACGTCGCGCGAGGACCATCGGGCCACGAGGCGCGTGAGAGTCGTGAGCAGCGATGTCTGCACCTGGTCCCCCGCACGGATCGTCATAAGACCAGTGTGCCACTGATTGCCTCAGGCAACTAACTCTGCACCGACTGCGCTGCGCTCGCGGGCAGAAGACCCCGGCCAGCAGGGCGCAGCGCAGTCGTTATGCCCCGAAGTCCTCCCCGTACGGCTCCAGCAGGTCACCCGTGTCCCGGGCGTCGTACTCGACGGTCTCATCGGTGAACATCACCTGAGCGCCCGACGACACGAGCACGCTCACCGAGCGATTGCCCACGACCGTGAACTCGACGAACCGCGCCTGGGTTCCGACCGCTTCTATGCGTCTCCTCAGGTCCTGAACGTCCTGCCCCTGTGCGAGCAAGAACGCCGATCCATTGACCGTGACCTCCGTCCGAACCATCGTGTGCGTCTCGTCCATGAGCACAAGCTACGCGTGCACTCGCATGATGCGAACGGGGTTGCGGGCTGGGCCGCTGACCGATAGCGGCGAGCCTCTGCGGCGCCCGGGAACACGAAACCGCCCGCTCCGCGGGTGCGGAGTGGGCGGCAGTCGAGACACGGGACTATTCCTTGTTCAGCGCGTCCTGAACCTTGCCTGCGACCTTCTCGACGACATTCGGCACCTCGGTCGTGCCGTAGAAGCGCACGTCGGGGTGCGTCGGCGCCGGCATCGGCGCCGTGGTGGTCGGGCCGTCGTGGTACGAGAACTCCCCCTTGCCGTCGGGGGTCGGCCCGCTGGCCCAGCGCCCGTCCGCGGCGGCCGCCCCGTCACTGAAGTTGAGGTACTGGTAGGACACCTCGCGCTTCTCCTCCGCAAGCGGGAAGTTGCTCGGCACCGGCAGCTCCTCCGCACCGTCGGCCTTCAGCTCCTCGATCGCGGCGATCCACTGGTTCTGGTGCATCGTGTCGCGCGCGATGAGGAACGACAGCAGATCCCGCACACCCGAGTCGTCCGTCATGTGGAAGAGTCGCGCGGCCTGCAACCGACCCTGCATCTCTCCGTTCGCGTTCGCCGTGAAGTCGGCGAGCAGATTGCCGCTGGCGGTGATGTAGCTGCCCTGCCACGGATTGCCGTTGCTGTCGACGGGTCGCGCCCCGGCACCCGCGACAATCGCCTGCTGTACGTCGGTGCCCCCGACAATCGCCGCGACCACCGGATCATCCTGGACCGCATCCTCCGTGATCCCCAGCGGCGACTTCTCGAGCAGCTGCGCGATCATGATCGCGAGCATCTCGACGTGCCCCATCTCCTCGGCGCCGATGCCGAAGACCAGGTCACGGTACTTGCCGGGGATGTGCATGTTCCACGCTTGAAACTGATATTGCATCGCGATGGTGATCTCGCCGTATTGACCGCCGAGCACCTCCTGCAGCTTGCGGGCGTACACCGCGTCCGGTGCGTCCGGCTTCGCCGTGTGCTGCAGTTCCTGCCTGTGAAAGAACATGCCTGTCTCCTCTGCCCTGATGGCGTCCGTGTGAGTGAGGCTCAGTCGACGCCTCGAATGGGCAGCAGCACACGGGCTGGTTCGCACCGCGCCGAGGTGGCAGAATGCCAGGCCTGTCTCAGATGCGCAGCGAACGCGCGCATCCGGGCACCACAGTCAGGGTGGATAAGGCGAATGGGCCGGCCTGTACGCCGGGTTCTGTTCAGGGGCTCACGCCCCCTTGACGACCATCTCTCTCGGCGACACGTCACCATGCCGCTCTAGCGATCTACCCGGGGATTCGGCGGGCCGCCTCATCATCCCCTGTCTGATCTTGCTCCGGACGAGGTTTACCGAGCGGATCGCGTCACCGCGACCCCTGGTGGTCTCTTACACCACCGTTTCACCCTTACCGGATCCCTCGCGGGCCCGGCGGTCTGCTTTCTGTGGCACTGTCTCGCGGATCACTCCGGGTGGGTGTTACCCACCGCCCTGCCCTGTGGAGCCCGGACGTTCCTCGGCGCGCGACGGCGAGCCGCCCGCGACGCGGTCGTCCGGCCGACCCATTCGCGTCCTCCAGCCTACTTGGCCGCGCTGTCCGAGATTCTCAGGTCGAGGGGGAAATCGATCGGGAAGGATCCGAACAGCAGGCGCCCCGCCGCCTCCGCGGCGTCGCGCATCGCCTGAGCGGCGGCGTCGGCCTGCTCTTCCGGGGCGTGGATCAGCACCTCGTCGTGCAGAAAGAACGCGAGGTGCGCCCGCCGCGAGAAGGCGCGTCCGGATCGGGGCGCTGCCGATCCGGACTCCACCTGCGGGAAGTCCGCGAGCCGCAGACGCAGATCGGCCAGCCAGGCGAGAGCCCACTCCGCTGCGGTCCCCTGCACGATGAAGTTGCGGGTGAAGCGCCCTCGGTCACGGCCGATGCGCCGGGCCCGCGTCTCGTCGGCCGCTGACGCCCCTGGCCGAGAGGCGCGGGTCTGCGCATCACGCCAGAGCTCATCCGGTGCCGGCGACGTGCGGCCGAGCCAGGTGGACACGACTCCCCCGTCGGCGCCGGTACGCGCGGCGGCGTCGACCAGGCCCATGGCCCGCGGATAGGCGCTGCGCAGGCGCGGCACAAGGCGCCCCGAGTCGCCCGTTGTGGCGCCGTACATGGCCCCGAGCATCGCGATCTTGCCTTCGGCGCGCGTGGCGACCGCTCCGCTTGCGACGATGCCCTCGTACAGGTCGCGCCCGCGCGCGGCGTCAGCGAGTCGGGCATCCCGCGACATCGCCGCCAGCACCCGCGGCTCGAGCTGCGCGACATCGGCCGTGACGATACGCCACCCCGGATCGGCGCGGAGCGCTTGGCGGAGCTGGCGCGGAAGCTGGAGCGCACCCCCGCCCGACGAGGCCCAGCGACCGGTGACCACGCCGCCGGGAACGTACACAGGCCGGAACCGGTGATCATGCACCCACTCGTCGAGCCACGCCCAGCCGTTGGCGCTGAGCAGCCGCGAGAGGCGCTTGTACTCGAGCAGGGGCGCAATGGCCGGATGATCGATCTCTCGCAGCTCCCACTTGGAGGTGGAGTCCACCCGGATGCCCGCGTTGTGCAGCGCCTTCAGCAGCCTCGGGGGCGAGTCGAGAGCGAGAGCCGGATCACCCAGCGCCGCCCGCACCTCGCCCGCCAGCCGCCCCATGTTCTGTGGCACCCCGCCGCGACGGGGTCCGAGCACGTCCTCCAGGATGCGCCGGTGGTGCTCGGCGTCCCAGGGCACGCCCGCGCTGGCGAGCTCGGCGGCCACCAGCGCACCGGCTGACTCCGCCGCGAGGAGCAGACGCATCCGTCCCGGATCCGTCGCACGCGGCACGGCGGCATCCTGGCGCGCGAGCTCCTCCAGCACCTCGCGCACGTCGTCCCGGCGGGGGCCGCCACGGGGTTCGTCGAGCGAGAACAGCGCCTCGGTGTGCCCGGCCGTCTCACCTGCCGCCGCGCCGTTCCACTGCACGGCGGCGCGCAGCTCCGCGGCGCCGGGAACGGCGTCACGCAGGATCGCATGGCAGAGCCGCAGGTCGTGGCAGCGGGCCACGCGCACCCCGGCCTCCAGCAGTGCCGGATACCACTCGGTTGTGCTCGACCAGATCCATCGCACCCCGCGCGACCCCGGCGACGCCTCGCGCTCAGCCACCCATGCGGGCAGCTCGGCGGCGCTCAGCGCGCGGCGCCCGCGTTCTCCGTCGCGGTCGAGCACGGTCGCGACCGCACGTCCATCGAGCGCGCGCGCGAGGACGATGCGCTCGGCATCAGCCCACGGCGATCCGTCGCCCATGGGCCACCCGGATCAGTCCGACTCGCTGAAGCGGGGCATGCCGCTGCCGCGCGTCAGACCCGACTCGTGTGTGCGGATCATGATCCCGCCGCACTCGGGGCACAGCGCCACCTCGTCGTCGGGAAGGTCGCGCAGCCGCTGGAGGTCGTTCGGCGACAGCATCACGTTGCAGGCGCCGCAGGTGCCACGGGTGAAGAGCGCGGTGCCCTGCCCGCGCGCGCGAAGGCGCTCGTACAGGCCGAGCAGGTCGGCGGGCACCTTGCCGGATACCGCGCCGCGGTCGCGGGTGAGCTTGTCGATCGTCGCCGACGAGGTCGACACCAGCTCCTTGGCCTCGGCGCTCAGACGCTGTCCCTCGCGCGTCACTTCTTCCATCAGAGCCTGCTGCTCGGCGAGCGCCGCCTCCGCGGTCTCGAGCTTCTCCATCAGCTCGAGCTCCGTCGTCTCGAGGGTGCTGAGTCGACGTGCGAGACTCTCGATCTCGCTCTCCAGACCCTGTGCCACCTTCGGATCGGCGGCGACGTTCAAGCGCTCGACATCGCGAGCCCGACGCGCAGTGACGACCTCGACGTCGGCCTCGACGCGCTTGAGCTCAAGCCTCAGGTCATCGCGCGCGCCGGCACGGGCGGCGAGCTCGCCGCCCAGGCTGGTGCGACGGCCGATGAGCTCCTGCACCCGCGCGGCCTGCGGCGGGTTCTTGCGCGCGGCCTCTGCCTGCGCGAGGCGCAAGTCGATGTCCGCGACATCGAGGAGGAGCAGCTGGTCGGCAGGGCTGGCTTTCACCCCTCCAACCTACCGCGCGGGGGCTCGGAGGATGCTCCGCCGACCCGTGTGTGTGCCTCACCTCGGAGCCGTTCGCAAGCCCCGTGCTCGCGGGAACGCGCATCCGTACCGTTGCACGCGACGCCACCAACAAGGAGGACTCGATGACACGCTTCGGATACACCCTCATGACCGAGCAGAGCGGCCCGCGCGAGCTGGTGCGCTACGCACAGCAGGCCGAGGAAGTCGGATTCGACTTCGAGGTCTCGAGCGACCATTACTCCCCCTGGCTCGTGAGCCAGGGGCATGCGCCCTATGCCTGGAGCGTGCTCGGCGCCGTCGCGCACGCCACCTCGCGCGTCGAGCTGATGACCTACGTGACCTGCCCCACACTGCGCTATCACCCGGCCGTCGTGGCGCAGAAGGCGGCGACGCTGCAGCTGCTCGCCGAGGGACGCTTCACGCTGGGGCTCGGGGCGGGCGAGAGCCTCAATGAGCACGTGGTCGGCGAGGGATGGCCGGGGGTCGATCAGCGCCAGGACATGCTCGTCGAGGCGATCGAGATCATCCGCGCGCTCCACACCGGCGAGCTCGTCACCTACGACGGCGCGTACTTCCGCGTCGACTCCGCCCGCGTCTGGGACGCGCCCGAGGATGGTGTGCCGCTCGGCGTGGCGGTGTCGGGAGAGAGCTCGCTCTCGAAGTTCGCGCCTCTTGCCGACCACATGATCGCCGTCCAGCCGGAGGGCGACCTCGTCACGGGCTGGGACGAGCGGCATGGCCCCGGCTCTCGGAAGATCGGTCAGGTGCCGGTGAGCTGGGATCCGGATCCGGACGCCGCGATCGCCCGCGCGCACGAGCAGTTCCGCTGGTTCGCCGGCGGATGGGCGGTGAACGCGGATCTTCCGACGCCAGCCGGTTTCGAGGCGGCGTCGCAGTTCGTCCGGCCGGAGGACGTCGCGGCGTCCATCCCGTGCGGTCCGGATCTGGATGCCCTCGCTGAGGGGGTCCGCCCGTTCCTGGAGGCCGGCTTCACGGATATCGCCATCGTTCAGATCGGCGACGAGAAGCAGCAGCAGTTCCTCGACGAGGCGGCAGGCCCCCTTCTCGAGAAGCTGCGCGCGCTTTAGCCGTCTCGCAGCCCGTGAGCGGATCCGCCCCGCGCATCGTGCACCGATGGGCGGGGCGGACTGCTGCCTGTGGGCCCTGCCGGGATCGAACCGACGACATCCACGGTGTAAACGTGGCGCTCTACCAGCTGAGCTAAAGGCCCCTGCTTCGAGTCTACGGGGGGCGGTCAGTCGAACCGCACCTCGTCGCCGACGCGGATCACCCCGCCGCCGGCGGCGGGGAGCAGGAGGACACCGAGCGTCGGCTCAGCCTGGCCCACGTCGCGCGTCAGCGTCTGCAGCACGCGCGCGTCTCTCTGGCCCGTATCGGGGTTCGCGTGAACGGCGAGGCAGCGGCCGATCGGCTTCTGGACGTCGAAGACCACGTCGCCGATCGTCACCCGACCCGCCCACTCCAGCTCGGCCCACGCATCCATCCCGCCCACCACCACGTTGGAGCGGAATCGCCGGGAGTCGATCGGCGCGTCGACGAGCGCGTCCACGGCCGCGACGGACGCGGAGCCGTGCAATGAGATGAACCCGCGCGAGCGATCCTGGAACCGAGACGTGCTGCCGTCCCCGACGAGCACGAGGGGCAGACGACCCGGGCGGCGCAGCAGCTTCGCCTCGGGCCCGGACAGCAGGAACTCGGTCACCGCGTCCACCAGGCGCGCCCGTCCATCCGGATCGAGCCGCTCCTCCGCGAGCACTGCTCCGTCGAGACTCATCCGTACAACCGAGCCGTCCCAGGACAGCTGGATGCGCGCGAGGGAGGGGAAGTCCACGAGCGCGAGGCCGCGCGTCTTCGCCCAGTACTCGAGGCCGTCGCGCACCTCGGGCTCCGTGGCGTCGGCGAAGCGGAAGGCGAGGACGCGATCTCCTTCGATGCGGCCATCGGGACGGACGGTGAGCGCGTCGTGGCGCTCCTCGGTGAATCCCTTCATAGGGAAACGGTGCAGCTGCTCGACGAAAGGCATCCCACAATGGTGCCGCTCTTTCGTCGTCGAACCACGTACATCCATGCCCGATTCGTGGGTCTAGGCTGAAAGGCGATCACGCGCACTCCGATGAACCTTCGGCGTGCGCGCAGGTATGTTCGCGAGGCACGATCTGCCCCGCTCGACGAAAGGGCATCCGGTGGCTGTTCACGACCAGGATCCGTACTCTCAGGGACCGCAGGACAGCGACCCCGAGGAGACCAGCGAGTGGCAGCAGTCGCTCGATGAGCTCGTCGACGCGAAGGGGCACCAGCGCGGTCGCGAGATCATGCTGAGCCTGCTGAAGCGCTCGAAGGATCTCCACCTCGGCGTGCCGATGGTGCCCACGACCGACTACGTCAACACGATCGCGCCCGAGGACGAGCCCGATTTCCCCGGCGACGAGGAGCTCGAGCGCCGATACCGCTCGTGGATCCGCTGGAACGCGGCCCTCACCGTGCACCGCGCGCAGCGCCCGGGCATCGGCGTGGGCGGTCACATCTCGACCTACGCCTCGAGCGCCTCGCTCTACGAGGTGGGCTTCAACCACTTCTTCCGCGGCCAGGACCACCCGTCCGGCGGCGACCAGATCTTCGTGCAGGGCCACGCCTCCCCCGGCCCGTACGCGCGCGCCTTCCTCGAGGGGCGCCTCTCCGAGGCGCAGCTCGACGGCTTCCGCCAGGAGAAGTCGGCCGGCGCCAACGGCATGCCGTCGTACCCGCACCCGCGTCTGATGCCGGAGTTCTGGCAGTTCCCGACCGTGTCGATGGGTCTCGGCCCGATCAACGCGATCTACCAGGCGATGACCAACAAGTACCTCGCCAACCGCGGCATCAAGGACACGGCCGACAGCCACGTCTGGGCCTTCCTCGGTGACGGCGAGATGGACGAGGTCGAGAGCCGCGGGCAGCTGCAGGTGGCCGCCAACGAGGGTCTGGACAACCTGACCTTCGTCATCAACGCCAACCTCCAGCGCCTGGACGGCCCGGTACGCGGCAACGGCAAGATCGTGCAGGAGCTCGAGAGCTACTTCCGCGGCGCCGGCTGGAACGTCATCAAGGTCATCTGGGGCCGCGAGTGGGACGACCTGCTCGCCCGCGACGACGAGGGCGCGCTGCGCAACCTCATGAACGTGACGCCCGATGGCGACTTCCAGACGTTCAAGACCGAGTCCGGCGCCTATGTGCGTGAGAACTTCTTCGGACGCGACCCGCGCGCGCTGGAGCTCGTCAAGGACTACACCGACGACCAGATCTGGGGTCTGCGTCGCGGTGGACACGACTACCGCAAGGTCTACGCGGCGTTCAAGGCGGCCCAGGAGCACAAGGGCCAGCCGACGGTTATCATCGCGCACACCATCAAGGGCTATGGCCTGGGGCCGCACTTCGAGGGACGCAACGCGACCCACCAGATGAAGAAGATGACGCTGGACGACCTCAAGCTGTTCCGCGACACCATGCACATCCCGATCACGGATGCGCAGCTCGAGGCCGACCCGTACCGCCCGCCGTACTACCACCCGGGTGAGAACGACGAGACGATCCAGTACATGCTCGAGCGCCGCCGCGCGCTCGGCGGCTTCCTGCCGGAGCGCCGCACCAAGTACGTGCAGATCCCCCTCCCCGAGGAGAAGGACTACGCCCTTCCGAAGAAGGGTTCGGGCACGCAGGAGATCGCCACGACGATGGCCTTCGTGCGTCTCGTCAAGGATCTGCTGCGCGTCAAGGGCTTCGGCCACCGCATAGTGCCGATCATCCCGGACGAGGCGCGCACCTTCGGCATGGACTCGTACTTCCCGACGGCGAAGATCTACAACCCGAACGGCCAGAACTACACCTCGGTCGACCGTGAGCTGCTCCTCGCCTACAAGGAGAGCCCGCAGGGCCAGATCATGCACGTCGGCATCAACGAGGCCGGCGCCATGGCGGCCTTCACCGCGACGTCCACGTCGTATGCCACGCACGGCGAGCCGCTGATCCCGATCTACATCTTCTACTCGATGTTCGGCTTCCAGCGCACCGGCGATGCCCAGTGGGCAGTCGGCGACCAGATGGGCCGCGGCTTCATCATGGGAGCGACCGCGGGCCGCACCACCCTCACGGGTGAGGGCCTGCAGCACGCCGACGGACACTCGCACCTGCTCGCCTCGACCAACCCGGCGACCGTGTCGTATGACCCGGCCTACGGTTACGAGATCTCCCACATCGTGCAGTCGGGCATCGAGCGCATGTACGGCGGTCAGCACGAGGACCCGAACGTCATGTACTACATCACGCTCTACAACGAGCCGATGGTCATGCCGGCCGAGCCCGAGGGCGTCGACGTCGAGGGCATCGTCAAGGGCCTTCACCGCGTCTCCGAGGGCCAGGGAGACGGCCCCCGCGTGCAGCTGCTCGCCTCGGCGGTCGGTGTGGCCTGGGCCCTGGAGGCGCAGGAGCTGCTCAAGAAGGACTGGGGTGTCGTCGCCGATGTCTGGTCGGTCACCTCGTGGACCGAGCTGCGCCGCGACGGTCTCGCGGCCGACGAGCACAACTTCCTGCACCCCGAGGCCGAGCCGAAGACGGCGTACCTGACGCAGAAGCTCGCCGGCATCGAGGGCCCGTTCATCGCGACGAGCGATCACATGCACGCCGTCGTCGATCAGATCCGCGCGTGGGTGCCGGGTCAGTACCTGACACTCGGTGCGGATGGCTTCGGCTTCTCGGACACGCGCGCCGCTGCTCGTCGCTTCTTCAAGATCGACGGCCCGTCGATGGTCGTCCGCGCCCTCCAGGGTCTTGCCAACGAGGGGCGCATCGACCGCGCTCTCGTCGGCCAGGCCATCGAGAAGTACCGCCTCCACGACGTCAACGCCGGCACCTCCGGCAACGCCGGCGGGGAGAGCTGAGCTCGTCCGTGAGTTCCCAGGCCAAGCCCTCCAAGGGCGCGGCGTCGGGTGAGGGGGCCGTCCTCGACAAGACGGCCACCCTCGCCTGGCTCCGCCGGATCTCGGGCGATCTGGCGACCGCGACCACCACGCGACTCGAGCAGTCGCTGCCGTGGTACGCGGGTATGCCGCCTGCACGTCGGTCGGCCGTCGGCCTTGTCGCTCAGGCGGGCATCACCTCGTTCATCCAGTGGTACGAAGACCCGTCCTCGACTCCCTGGATCGCGGCGGACATCTTCGCGGCGGCGCCTCGTGAGCTTCTGCGCTCGGTGAGCCTGCAGCAGACGCTGCAGCTGATCCGGATCACCGTGGAGATCGTCGAGGAGCGGGTCGCCTCTAAGAGCGAGGATCTCCGCGAGGCGATCCTGCTCTACTCGCGCGAGGTGGCCTTCACCGCCGCAGACGTCTATGCCCGCGCCGCCGAGTCGCGCGGCCTGTGGGACGCGCGGCTCGAAGCGCTCGTCGTCGACTCGATCCTCACGGGCGAGGCCGACGAGGAGTTGCCCAGCCGCATCGCCGCGCTCGGCTGGCATGGCCATGGTGAGGCCTGCGTTCTGGTGGGCACGGCTCCGGTCATGTTCGATGTCGACCAGGTGCGCCGAACCTCGCGCAAGCTGGGCGTCGACGTGCTCGTCGGCGTGCAGGGCTCGCGGCTGGTCATGGTCATCGGCCGGGCTCAGCCCGCGAACGAGGAGACCGAGCCGGACGCGCTCCCCTTCGTCGAGATCGCGACTCAGCTCGAGCCGGCATTCGGAGACGGCTTCCTCGTGCTGGGACCGACGGTGCCCGCACTCGTCGACGCGAGCCAGAGCGCCCGCGCGGCTCTCGCCGGATTCGCGGTCGCGCGCGGATGGCGCCACGCCCCGCGTCCCGTCGAGGCCGACGACCTCTTGCCCGAGCGAGCCCTCGCCGGCGATCCGGTCGCCAAGCACACCCTCGTCGGGCGCATCTATCGCCCGCTGGCCGCGCACTCCACCGACCTCGTCACGACGCTGTGGAGCTACCTCGACAACGGGCGGTCACTGGAGGCGACGGCGCGTGAGCTGTTCGTGCACCCCAACACCGTGCGCTATCGCCTCAAGCGGGTGAGCGACGTCATCGGCTGGGACGCCACGGGCCCCCGCGAGGCGCTGATCCTGCAGACCGCCCTCATCCTAGGGTCGATCGGATCCGCGGATGTCGTGCGCCGTCGTACTCCGATGCGCCGCTCCCGCGACGCGCATTGATTGTCTGACGCGCACAAACGTTCTCGGTTTTCTTGTGTGGCGATGGCCACCGAGGCTCGGCCTGGGTTGACAGACTTGACAGGTGATCGTCGTCGTCTGCCCTGGACAGGGCTCGCAGACCCCCGGCTTCCTCTCCCCCTGGCTCGAGCTCGACGGGGCCGCTGAACGCCTCGCCGCGTTCTCGGACGCCGCGCAGGTGGACTTGGTGGCGCACGGAACCGAGTCGGATGCGGACACCATCCGCGACACGCGCATCGCCCAGCCGTTGATCGTGGCCGCGAGCGTGCTCGCGTGGGAGCAGCTCACGAAGGACGGTGCGCGTCCTGACGGCGTCGCCGGGCACTCCGTGGGCGAGATCGCGGCACTGGTGGCCGCAGGTGTGATCTCCGCCGAGGCCGGCCTGGGGCTCGTGGGGGTGCGCGGACGCGCCATGGCCGACGCGGCCGCGCTCGTCGAGACCGGGATGAGCGCCGTCGTCGGCGGCGTCGAGGAGCAGGTGCTCGAGGCGATCGCCGCGAACCACCTCACCCCCGCGAACTACAACGGCGGCGGGCAGATCGTCGCAGCGGGTGCCCTGCCGGGGCTCGCCGCACTGGCTGAGTCCGCGCCGCGCGGCGCTCGCGTTGTGCCGCTGCAGGTCGCCGGCGCATTCCACACCGCGTACATGGCCCCCGCCCAGGCTGAGCTGCAGACCGCCGTCGACGGCATCGTCGACGTATCCGACCCGACGCTCCCGCTGTGGACCAACAGCGACGGCACCACGCTGGACTCCGGATCGCGTGCGCTCGAGCTGATCGTGCAGCAGGTCGCCAGCCCCGTGCGGTGGGACCTCTGCATGGCGTCGTTCGCCGACCGGGGTGTGACGGGCATCATCGAGCTTGCGCCGGCCGGCGCGCTCGTCGGCCTCGCCAAGCGCGGCCTCAAGGGCGTGCCGAGCGTCGCCGTCAAGACCCCTGAAGACCTGGCGGCAGCTCTCGAGCTGCTGGCCGCCTGAACCGACTGCTGCGAGAAAGAACGGACCGGATATGACCGTCACCCTCAAAGAGGCCGTCGGGGCCCCGCACTCCCGCGTCTACGCCTACGGCGCCGCGCGCGGCGAGAACGCGGTTCCCAACGACGACCTGATCGGCCCGATCGATTCGAGCGACGAGTGGATCCGTCAGCGCACGGGCATCGTGACGCGCGTTCGGGCCGTTGCGGAGACGACGGCGATCGACCTCGCCGCCGATGCCGGCGCCGAGGCCATCGAACGAGCCGGCATCGACCCCGCGCTCGTCGACCTCGTCATCGTCGCCACCATCTCGAACCCGAAGCAGACCCCGTCCGTGTCGGCCATCGTCGCCGATCGCGTGGGCGCCAACCCCGCGGCGGCATACGACGTCAACGCGGCATGTGCCGGCTACTGCTACGCGATCGCCCAGGCCGACGCGCTGATCCGTGCCGGGGCTGCCCGTTACGCGCTGGTGATCGGCACCGAGAAGCTGAGCGACATCGTCGACCCCGCCGACCGCACGATCTCGTTCCTCCTCGGCGACGGCGCCGGCGCTGCGCTGCTCGGCCCGAGCGACACCCCCGGTGTCTCCGCGTCGATCTGGGGATCGGACGGCTCGAAGGCCGACGCCGTGGGCATGAACCACACGCTCACCGAGTTCCGCGATGGCGCTGCCGCCTGGCCCACGCTGCGCCAGGAGGGCCCCACCGTCTTCCGCTGGGCCGTGTGGGAGATGGCGAAGGTCGCCAAGCAGGCACTCGAGGCCGCCGGCGTCGAGGCGAGCGACCTCGCCGCGTTCATCCCGCATCAGGCCAACATGCGCATCATCGACGAGTTCGCCAAGCAGCTGGGGCTGCCCGAGACCGTCAAGGTCGCCCGCGACATCGAGACCACCGGCAACACGTCGGCTGCCTCGATCCCCCTGGCGACCCACCGCCTGCTGGAGGAGAACCCCGAACTGAGCGGTGGTCTCGCCCTCCAGATCGGCTTCGGCGCCGGTCTCGTCTACGCCGCGCAGGTCGTCGTCCTCCCCTGAGGCGACGCGACGCGACCCTAGACTGAACCACGGTTCCGTCGTCCGATCCACTGATCCGTCATCCGACACATCCGATACACAAGGAGATTCCCATGGCATTCACCACTGACGAGGTTCTCGCCGGCCTGGCCGAGCTGATCACCGACGAGACCGGCATCGCCGCTGACGAGGTCGCCCTCGAGAAGTCGTTCACGGACGACCTCGACATCGACTCGATCTCGATGATGACGATCGTCGTCAACGCCGAGGAGAAGTTCGGCGTCACCATTCCGGACGACGAGGTCAAGAACCTCAAGCTCGTCAAGGACGCCGTCGACTTCATCACGTCGAACCAGTGACATCCGCGGTGTCGCGCTTCGCCTGACGACGCCCGCAAGGGAACGCGAAGCGCGACACCGGATCCGGATCCTCATCATCGGAGCACAAGGAACCAACCCATGAGCAAGAGCATCGTTGTTACCGGCATCGGCGCCACGTCCGCCCTCGGCGGCACCGCGCCCGAGAACTGGCAGAACCTGCTTGCGGGCGTCTCCGGTGCCCGCACCCTGACGCACGACTGGGTCGCGAAGTACGACCTGCCCGTGACGTTCGCCGCGGAGGCGGTTGTGCGTCCCGAGGACGTGCTCCCCCGCCCGGTCGCCAAGCGCCTGGACCCGTCGTCGCAGTTCGCGCTGATCGCGGCCATGGAGGCGTGGGCGGACGCGGGCGAGCCCGAGGTCGACCCGGATCGTCTCGGCGTCGACTTCGCCACCGGCATCGGCGGCGTGTGGACCCTTCTGGATGCGTGGGACACGCTCCGTGAGAAGGGCGCGCGCCGGGTGATGCCGATGTCCGTGCCGATGCTCATGCCGAACTCGGCGGCAGGCAACCTGTCGCTGCACTTCGGTGCGCGCGCGTTCGCCCGCACCGTGGCCTCGGCCTGCGCGTCGAGCGTCGAGTCGATCGCCAGCGCCTACGACCACCTGCAGCAGGGACTCGCCGACGTGGTGATCGCCGGCGGCACCGAGTCGGCGATCCACCCCATCACGGTGGCCTCGTTCGCGTCGATGCACGCGCTCTCGCGCCGCAACGACTCCCCCGAGACGGCCTCGCGCCCGTTCTCGGCCGACCGCGACGGCTTCGTCATGGGCGAAGGCGCCGCGGCGCTCGTGCTCGAGACGGAGGAGCACGCCATCGCCCGCGGTGCGAAGATCTACGCGCGCCTGGTGGGCACGGCCGTGACCGCCGACGCGCACCACATCACCGCGAACGACCCCGAAGGCACCGGAGCCGCCCGAGCGATGCGTCAGGCGCTCGCACAGGCCGGCCGCGATGCCTCCGAGGTCACGCACATCAACGCGCACGCCACGTCCACCCCGGTGGGCGATCCGGCCGAGTACGCCGCACTGAAGTCCGTCTTCGGCGATCGTGTGCACGAGATCCCGACCTCCGCCACCAAGGCGTCCACGGGACACCTGCTCGGCGGCACGGGCGCGATCGAATCGGTCTTCACGATCCTCGCGATCCGTGACCGCGTGGCTCCCCCGACGATCAACCTCGTCGACCAGGACCCGGCGATCCCGGTCAAGGCGTCGAGCCAGCCCCAGCAGCTGGGCGACGGCGCGCAGCTCGCGATCTGCAACTCGTTCGGGTTCGGAGGCCACAACGCGGTAGCGGCGTTCGCCTCCTACGACGGCTGACCGATCCGGCAGAACGAAGGGCCCCTGCAATGCAGGGGCCCTTCGGCGTTCCGGAGTGACGGTTTCTCACCCGCCGGGAATGATCACCGGCAGCCGGTACTCCCGCCGCTCCGAGATCCAGGCGACTCAGCCGACCTTGTGCAGGTAGACGATCGGCGCGTCATCGCCCGCGTGACGGAACGGCTCCAGCTCCTCGTCCCAGGCGGAGCCCAGGGCGATGTCGAGCTCGCGCTTCAGCTCGAACGGATCGCCCGCGGAGACCTCCATCGCGTAGCGGATGCGCTCCTCGGGCACGACGACGTTGCCTGCGGTGTCCATCTGCGCGTAATGGATGCCGAGATCCGGGGTGTGCATCCAGCGCCCACCGTCGCTGCGCGGCGTCGGATCCTCGGTGACCTCGAAACGCAGGTGCTCCCAGCCGCGCACGCCGGTCGCGAGGGCCGCGCCGGTGCCGGCGGGACCCTCCCAGTAGAACTCCGCGCGTCGGCTGCCGGACAGCACAGGCTGATCAGTCCAGTCGAAGTTGACGGCACGACCGAGGGCTCGGCCAACCGCCCACTCGAGGTGGGGGCACAACGCACGCGGCGCTGAATGGATATAGACCATTCCGCGCGCCATTGGTGTCGCCATGATCTCTCCGTTTCATCAGGTGCGGCTTCCCCTCCGACCTGACCGGGCAGTGATCCGGCTGACGTGTGTTCAGTTCTGGGAGCATCTTCGCATGAGGATGCGTTCGGTCACAAGCGTGTGATTACGCTGCTGTCATTCTGTGGGGCAGGCGGGACTTGAACCCGCGGATCGTTGAGTTATGAGCTCACTGCCTTAACCAGCTTGGCCACTGCCCCGCGATCTCCGAGCCTATCCCGGCTCGGTCATCGATCGGACGGCGAGGTGTCGTCCGGCGGGTTGCGTCGGTCGAGGAGGTCGTCCGGATCGCGCATCCTCCGCAGCTGATCGAGGGCCGTGGCACCCGGGGCGAGGGGCTCCCCCGTCTCGCGCGCCGCGCGATCGACGCCCTCATCGCGTCCCCGGGCGATGCCGAGCTCCTGGCTCTCGCTCACCACTTGCGGGTGGTGCCGGGCCAGGAAGAAGACGCCGAGCGCCGCCGACGCTCCCGCGATGATGAAGAGGATCAGCGCCCACACCGGCACGTAGGCCGCCTCCCGCAGCACGATGGCGCCGATCAGCACAGCCACGATCGGGTCGATCACCGTCAGCCCCGCGATCACGAGGTCGGGCGGGCCGGAGGCGTAGGCCGTCTGGACGAAGTAGCCACCAGCAGCGGCCGCCGCGACCAGCGCCACCAGGCACACGATCGTCAGCCAGTCCCAGAACTCTCCCTGCTGGATCCGGCCGATGACGACCTTGGCGAGCGTCGCGACGAAGCCGTACAGAACGCCCGCGGCCGTGATGTAGAAGAGGGCCCCCATGCGGTGGCGCAGCATCAGCCAGGCGACGACGAGCAGGATGATGACGACCAGCAGGATCACCAGCACCGTGTAGAGCTCGGTCTGCGTGATCGGCTTCTCGACCGCGAACAGCGCCGCCACGATGACGAACAGGAAGATGCCGCCGACGCACAGACCGATGGATCCGAGCGACTTCTTCGTCGGCGTGTGACCGGAGATCTGCGCGTTCAGCAGCGTTGTGATGACAAGCGAGACGGCCCCCAGCGGCTGGACCACGATCAGCGGTGCGACCGCAAGTGCGCTGAGCTGGCAGATGATCGCCACGGCGAGCAGGATCGTGCCGATCACCCACGATGGCCGCGACAGGAGTCGCATGAGCTGTCCGGGGCCTAGGCCTTTCTGGGCGCCCGCGCCCGACAGGCTCTCGACCTTGCGCACGCCCTGGCTCTGATACTGCGCGCCGAGTGACATGAAGACGGCGCCCGCGAGTGCCAGCGGGATGCCGAGCAGAAGGCCCGGGTTGTAGAACGCACCGAGCAGCTGTTCGCCGACATCGTCCACGCCGTCGAACACGCTTGACTGGAGCGTCTGCTGAATCATCCCCCACTGCACCCTCTGAGAGTAGCCGCCACCCTCCCGACTACGCTTGAGGCATGGCCGTACGACCGATCCGCATCATGGGCGATCCCGTCCTTCACGCCCCCGCCTCGCCCGTCGAGGAGATCACGGACGAGGTCCGCCAGCTCGTGGCAGACATGTACGAGACCATGGACGCGGCTCCCGGGGTGGGGTTGGCCGCACCCCAGGTGGGGGTCGGGCTGCGCATCTACACGTACGCGTACGAGGACGATGAGGGGCAGCCGTGGCGCGGTGTGATCCTGAACCCCGAGCTCTGGATGGCGCCGCTCATCCCGGGTGATCCCGACGAGGATGAGGAGTCCGAGGGGTGCCTCTCCTTCCCCGGAGAGCGCTTCGCACTGCGTCGTTCCGAGAAGGTGCTCGTCACGGGCATCGATCTCGAGGGGAACCCGGTGCGCATCGAGGTCGACGGCTGGCGTGCCCGCATCATGCAGCACGAGTTCGACCACCTCGACGGCGTGCTGTACACCGACCGCCTCACCGGATCCGACGCGAAGCTCGTCGCGAAGATCGCGCGCAAGCGCGGGTGGGGCAAGCCGGGCAACTCCTGGATGCCGGGCGTCGACGATCTCGAGGGCTGAGCCCTCCCCCGCGCGCCCGACTCTCGATACTGTGAGCGCGAGGGGGCTCATCCGCTTTCCTCCCCCGCCGGACCGGATCAGGAGCCACAGCCATGGAGCCCATCAGCAGAGCTCGCACCACGTCTCTTCGCCTTGCGGTCACCGCGGGAGCCATCGCGCTCACGCTGGGCCTCGGCGGGTGCGCGGCCATCTCGGATCTGCTCGGCGGCGGGGCCCCGGATCGCGATGAGGAGACCGGCCAGGTCAAAGAGGGCGGGGACGTCGACGTGTTCGAGCTCGCGGTCGGCGACTGCCTGAACCTCGGCGAGGACGGGGAGCTCACCGCCGCCGCGGTGGTGCCCTGCGACGAGGAGCACACCGAGGAGATCTACCACGAGTTCGCACTCCCCGATGGCGACTGGCCGGGCGACGACGAGCTGAGCAAGCAGGCCGAAGAGGGGTGCTATTCCGCGTTCGAGGGATTCGCCGGCATCGCCTACGAGGACTCGACGCTGGGATTCTTCACCCTCACCCCGACCGAGGCGGGGTGGACGGATAAGTCGATCGCCGACCGTCTCGTGCAGTGCGTGGTCTACGAGCCTGACGAGAACGGCGACTCGAAGCCGCTGACCGGGTCCCTCAAGGGCGCCGCGCGCTGAGCCTCGCCCCATCGCTCACAGGGAACCGCCCCGGTTCCGCGTGAGCGGAGACCGGGGCGGCCCGCATCGGCGTGCCTCAGCCGGTGACGGATTCGGTCCAGCGCGTCTGCGCGCCGTCGGCGATCCGGTACCAGGCGGTCGGCACGGCCACCACCTCAGCCTCGTCGCGGATGGCGACGGTTCCGTTCGGCGCCGTGACGCGCTCACCGTTCACGTACCACGCGATGCCCGGGGTGGCGAAGACCTTCACCTCGTCCTTCGCTGAGCCGGGACGGTCGCGGAACTGCGGTGCGCGCGGCGTGGTCTCGACGGTCAGCAGCGGCACCTTCGCGAAGTCGGTGTCGGAGGCGAGATAGAACCCCGTGTAGGCCGGCTGGTTGTAGGTCGTCTGCTGGCGAGCGGTCTCTGCGCGGTACTGCACGTCGTGCATCAGCGTCGGCAGCTTGTGCTGCGACGGATCCGTCGACACGTAGATGTTCAGCGCCGATGAGTCGGCCGTGCGCACCACAAGCTCCTCGCGCCAGTCGCCGAGGATGTCCGCGACGAGTGAGGGGTTCCCCTTCGTGCCGTTGTTGCTGCGCGTCCCCGTGGCCGTGAGCATCCGACCGTGCACGAGGTCACTCACGGTGACATCCTTGTCGCCCGCGCCGTCGACGATCTGAGTGGTGAGGTCTCCGGCCCAGCGGATCGACTGGTTCGTTCCGAGGGTCGATGCTCCGAGCTCAGTGCCGTCGGCCGCGCGCAGGCGCGTCGCCCACGTCTCCAGCCCCGGTGTGTTCGGATCGACATCGCCGATCATGCCGCGTCCGGTGTCCTTCCCGGTGTAGTCGCCGTAGATCACGTCGCCAGTGGCGGCGTCGCGGAGCGCGTAGCCGTAAGGAGCCGACGCTGCGCCCTCGTGCACCGTGAAGATCTCGAGCCCCGGACGGTTCGGGTCGATATCGGTCACGTGCATCGCGTCGCCATGTCCGAGGCGAGCGGTCGTGCCGGGCGCAGCACTCTGCGGAGGCATCACGTCCGTCGAACTGTAGAGCAGCGATCCGTCATCGTCGATCGTGGCAGAGCCGTAGACCACCTCGTGCCGGCCGTCGTCGTCGACATCCGCCGCGCTGAGCGAATGGAAGCCCTGCGTGGTGATCGAGCCGAAGACCGGATCCGCGCCATCTCGTCCGTGAGGACCGTCGTTGAACGGGTTGGTCATCGGCGCGTGGCCGCTGTCGACGAACCAGCGCTCGGTGAGATACTCGCCGTCCCAGTCGACGGCGGCGATCGTGGTGCGCGTGTAGTACCCGCGGCCCAGGATCGCCGACGGCTTGTCGCCATCCAGATAGGCAACGCCCGCGAGGAACCTGTCGACGCGGTTGCCCGGCTCGATGCGCGCCATCGCGTAGTCGCCCCAGAGCAGCCCGTCGTCGCCTCGGCCCGGGTGGTAGGGAATCGTCTCGAGCTCCTTGCCGGTGAGGCCGTCGAAGACCGTCAGGTACTCCGGTCCGTCGAGGATGAAGCCCTCGAAGTTCGACAGCACGTTGCGTGCGCTGCGGCTCGGCGCGTAGACGTCGAAGAAGTAGCTCACGAGTTCTTCCGCATCCGCCTCGCTGAGGGGGTACTCGTGGGTCACGGGCGCCCCCCACGCCTCTTCGAGGGTGGCGGGCCACTGTCCCGATACGACCTCGGTGCGCTCCGACCAGCCCATGAACATCTGGACGAGATGCGCGCGGTAGTCGGCGTTGCTCAGTCGATAGTCATCATCGTGCGTGACGCCTTCCGCCACGTCGGCCGCCGGAAGGGTCACGAACGCTTCGTCAGCCACGGATCCATCGGCACCGAAGGTCGTCGACTTCGTGCCCGGTGCGGTCTTCACCAGGATCTCGCTGCGCCCGTCGCCGTCGAAGTCGTAGGCAAGGGGCTCCGAGTAGTGGGCGCCTGCGCGGATGTTCCGGCCCAGCGAGATGCGGTTGAGCAGCGTGCCGTCGAGCTCGTAGGTGTCGAGGAAGACCTCCCCGGTGTAGCCGACCTGGGAGACGTCTTTCGAGTTCGACGGATCCCACTTCACCACGAGCTCGTAGTCGCCGTCCCCGTCGACGTCCGCGGGGCTGGTGTCGTTGGCGGAGTACGTGTACGCCTCCCCCTTCGGAGTGACGCCGTCGGCGGGCTTCTGCAGCGGCACGGAGAGGTGATCGCCTTCGACCGGGGTGATTGCGTCACTCGCGGCACCCGCGATGCCGTTCACGACGGGGGTGACCGTGTAGCGCGAGTCGGACGTGCCCGAGGCGTCGAGGAAGTCGGTCGTGGTGCTCACCGTCGCGATCTCGACGCCGTCACGGGAGACGACGAAGTCGGGGCCGGTGATGCCGGTTGCGGTGGAGCCGTGAGCCTCCGAGCCGAGCAGGCGCCAGCTCAGGGAGACACCGTCGGGGCCGCTCAACGCCACGAGGCCACGATCCATCTGCTCGAGCTGCGGCACCCCCTCGGGTGGCACGTCGCCTGCGAACGGACCGGCGTGAGGCGGCGCCGCGAAGGCGGCACTCCCTCCGGCGACGAGGCACGCTGTGGCGCACGACGCCACGACCGCTCGGATCCAAGGTCTGCTGAGATTCATCGTCGAACCCTCTTCTCTGGCCGGAAGCCTGTCGCACGCTTCGCCATCGAAACGTTTCAGACGGTCCGGAATGCGCTTTCCCAACCCCGACCAGACGCTATCGCGCGCCCCACTCCCCCGGATGGGCAGAAATCCCCATGCGGGAAGGCGTCAGCCACGCTCCCACGACTCGATGTCGCCGGGCACCTCTCGGAACAGGGGATGAAGCGCGGGGCCGCCCGGGGCGACGAGCAGGTGCACCGCGGGCGAGCGCGCCTCGAGCTTGCGCAGCAGATGCGCCCACTCGAACGCGACCTGTCCCGCCGTCACCGGGAGGAGCCATCCGGGTTCCGGCGACTCGACGATCCGCGACCGGTCGAACGTGTACCCGCGGCGCGCGGCATCGTCGGCGATGGCCTCGAGATATACCGCGATCAGCTGCTCGGGGCTCTCGTGTTCCCGGAATCGCTCCAGCTGCGGGTGCCGCGTGTAGCCCTTGGTGCGCCCGAGGAGCACCGCCTGCGCCAACAGGGCCTCGCGCCATGCCGCCGTGAGGCCCTGTCGATCCAGCAGCGACGGATGCAGCGACCACAGCCTCATCCGAACAGCCTATGTCGCGTGGCGGGACGCCGGATGCGGGCTGCTGTCGCGAATCAGCGCGTCGGAGACGCTGCGCGCTCGTCCGGGTGAACCGGCGTCCAGCCGTACCAGCCGTCCTCCGTCGGGACGACCGCCCATTTGCCGCAGACGAAGACACGATCGATCTTGTAGACGTCGGGGGTCTTCTCCACCGCCAGCGTGGGCGCGGACCTCCGCTCGACGTCCGCGCACGTCTCGGGGTCGAGGTCGCTCGCGCTGACCAGCGCGAGCGACGCCGGCTCGCCGCCGAGGGACTCCCGAATGCGAATCGTCTCGGCGTCGGCGGGAACCCACGGCGCCTCCCGACTCCACTCGTGGGCAAGCTCGTCTCGCGAGGCGAACTCATGTGTGGCTTCGCGCTGCAGCGCATCCCCGACCGCCGCACATGCGGCCAGTGACGGGACAAGGAAGGCGGCCGTCAGGGCCGCGACGGACAAGCGGAGCGCGCGTGTGGATCTCATGGATCCATCGTCCGGAGTTGGTCGGCGTGCGTCGTCGGCCGGAGGATCCATGCACCATCCGCCGCGAGGATGATGTCGGACGTCCGCATGCCCGGTCGGCCTCAGAGGAATGCGCCGCCCGACACCTCGATCCGCTCACCGGTGACCCAGCGCATGTGCCGAGATGCCAGAGCGGCGACGGCGTCTGCGATGTCGGCGGGGTCGGCGACGCGGCCGAGCGCTGTGCGCTCGGCGATCCAGGCTCGCATGTCGCCGCTGTCGCGCATCGCCCCGCCGTTGAAGTCCGTCGCAGCAGGGCCGGGCGCGAGGGTGTTCACGCGGATTCCCCGCGGCCCCAGCTCCCCCGCGAGAGTGCGCGAGAGGGCCTCGACCGCGGCCTTGGACGCTGCGTACAGCGCGGTCTCCGGACTCACATGGCGCGTGAGCGACGTGGAGACGTTGATGACGTGACCGCCGCCATCGAGGAGCGGCAGCAGCGCCTGGATCAGGAAGAACGTGCCACGCAGGTTGGTGTCGAGCTGCACGTCGAAGTCCTCGGCCGAAACGGCCTCGACGCCGCCGAAGACGCCGACGCCGGCGTTGTTGACGAGGACGTCGAGATGAGAGCTGCTCCAGCGCTGGGCGAGCAGCCCGTCCAGCGAGGCGGCTGCGCTCCGGATGCCGGCGACATCGGCGAGGTCGATCGCGATCGCCTCCGCTTCACCACCCATATCGGCGATGGAGCTCAGCGTCTCGGAGATGTCGCTCCCGGGTCGATGGCCGGCGACGACTCGGTGCCCACTGCGGGCGAGTGCGAGGGCGATGCTCTGACCGAGCCCGCGGTTGGCCCCGGTCACCAGAGCGATGGGTAAAGCGGTCATCATCGGGCACCCCCTTCGGGGAACGTGACATGCAGGAGCGGGCTGTCAGCCATCCACCGCTCGAATGGTTCGACGGGCTGCGGAATGCCGGCGGGGTTGCTCGGCTGGTTGAGATCGTCGATGACCGATGCGAAAACGTGAGCTCGCACCTGGTCGTCGACGGGTGTCGCGAGTGCATCGAGATCGGCCCGCACGCCGTGCTTCAGGTGGAAGGTGAACCGGGGGTGATGCAGCAGATTCACGTACCAGCTTCGACGCGCGGGGGTGCTCGTCAGGTAGATCTCGCCGTCGACGCGGTAGAACCAGATCTCGATCCGGCGCGGCCTGCCGGTACGCGCCCCGATGGTGGTGATATCGACGGTGCGCTCCCGCGCCGATGAGTTCGGCGTGATCGCGAGCGCACGAGAGATGTCGGATCTCACGCGTCACCTCCTGTAAGTAAGTGGTTATTTACCGCTAAGATAGGCCGGGCGATCGGAAAGGTCAACCGCCGCAGCGAAGGAGCCGACATGACGCCCGTGCGTGACGCGGACGCGACGCAAGCGCGGATCCTGGACGCCGCCCTTGCGGAGTTCGCAGCCGTTGGACACGCCGGCGCACGCGTGGAGCGCATCGCCCAGCGCGCTGGCACGAACGTGCGGATGATCTACGCGTACTTCGGCAGCAAGGCCGGCCTCTTCGATTCAGCCGTGCGAGTCGTCGTCGAGCGGATGGCGTCCGAGGTGCCGCCGGAACCCGAGGCCCTGGCGCAATGGGCGGGTCGACTCTTCGACTATCACCAGGCGGATCCGACCGCGTTACGGGTGAGCATGTGGGCGCAGCTCGAACGTCCCGACGTAGCCGCCGAGCCGCTTGAGGCGTATCTGAGCAAGACTGCCACGGTCAACTCGGGGCACGACGGTACGGTGACCGCGGTCGACTTGCTCGTGATCATCTACGCGATCGCCCAGGCGTGGACACTCACACCCCTCGGGCTGCTCCGCGCCGACGGTTCAGATCCCACTTCCCCGGAGCGGGTCGCCCAGCACCGGCGCGCGGTGATGGCGGCGGTCGCGGCGATCTCGGAGATGTGAGCGGGCAGGGTGAGAGCTCGATGCATGGACGTTTCGCGCCAGCCCTCCACTTCTCCCTCAGCGCGGTTGGGCGGCTTCTGTCAGCGCGGTACGCAGGTCATTCTTCGCCTTGGCGTAGCGGCCGCGCGCCGTCGAGGCCGGGATGCCGAGCAGCTCGGCCGCCTCGGCCAGCGTGAGCTTGTCCCAGTGCACCAGGCGCACGAGCTCCGCGAGATCCGGGTCGAGCCGGGCGATCGCGTCACGGACATCCGCCCCCTCATCCGCCGCGGGCGCCGTTGCGTCGTGAGCGAGATGGATGCGGATGCGGTCGGCGAGCGCCCAGCGTCGGCGTTCGCCGCGCGCGTGGTTCAGCAGCGTGCCCCGGGCGATGCCGTACAGCCACATGTGTGCGCGGTCGGGCTCGTCCGGCAGCTCCCCGACTCGGCGCCACGCGACGACCATCGTCTCGCCGAGCAGGTCAGGAGCGTCGTCACGTCCGGCGCGACGTTGCAGATAGCCGAGCAGCGCCGGGGAGATCTCGGTGAGCGCGGCGGTGAGCCGGAGCTCGCGGTCGGTCACGAACCGGCTCCGGGCACGTAGAGCTCGCCGTCGAGGTCGCGGCATTGGATCTGGCCGCGTGCTTCAGCTCCGTCCATCCGCTCGGAATCGAAAAGGCCGACGCTGACGAGGTGCTCGTGTTCGAGCTGCGACACGGCCTGATCCCAGCCCTGCTATTCGCGACTCCAGGCGCGGTGCTGTACTTCCTCCGGCGTCGTCGGCACAGGCTCGTCGATCACCTCCGTCCCCGCGCCATTCTCGTCACCCATCGTCGACCAGACCATCGTCTCGTCGAGCTGCTCGAGCACATCAGGCAGGATCGCCTGCACTTCGGCGACCATGTCGTTCGAGCGATGCCAATCGGCACGCGCCGCGTTGACCCGGGCCACGAAGAGCGGATCAGCGCCACCGGTCCACTCCGAGAACCGCAACTCGCACTCGAACCCGTTCGACATCGTGAACGGGACCGCACCGACGGGATGCTGCGCCCACGGCGCCCAATCGAGGCCGTCGGTCGCCGCCGCCGCCCCCGCACCTCCGAGCAGCAGCACCGTGAGCACCGCCCCGGCGGCGATCGCCCGACTTCGCGGCCGGCGGCGCGGCGCGGCCTCGAAGCGAGCTGCGGTGATCATGGCGTCGAGATCGCTCGCGTCGGCGGCTTGGGACGCCGGCGCTGAGCGATCGAGCAGTTCGTCGAGCTGGTCGGGGCTCATGGTTCCTCCATCATCCGGGTGCCTTCACTCCTATGTGTCCGGCAAGCGCGAATGTGTCCGCGGGAGGGCGACAGATGTGGATCGATCGCGTGAAGAAGAGGATCCGGAACCCGATGGAGACCTGATGTGCGGCGACGAAAGTCCGCGACGACATCCACGCCCTGATCAAAAGGGAAAGGGCCCGTCTTTCGACGGGCCCTATACGCTCCCCGGCTTGGACTCGAACCAAGAACCTGCCGGTTAACAGCCGGCTGCTCTGCCAATTGAGCTACCGAGGATCATTCCTCTGTGCCCCTCGCGGGGCAACCAGATAACTCTAACAAAGGTCTGGGGTCTTCACGAAACCGGCGTGCGCCCGGGAGCGTCGGGCGTCCACAGCAGGGATCCGCCGCTCGTCTGGGCCACCACGTGGCCCGCACGCAGACGCAGCAGCGAGGCGCCGAGCTCACGCGCGAAGGCCTCGTCGTTGCTGGCGATGACCGCGGCCATGCCCTGATCGCGCCGGCGGCGCACGATGGCGTCGAAGAGGGTGTGTCGCACCTCGAGGTCGACGTTCGCGAGGGGCTCGTCGGCCACGAGCACACGGGGGTCGAGCACGAGAGCGCGCGCGAAGGCGACTCGCTGGCGCATTCCCGCGCTGAGCTCGTACGGGAAGCGGTCGGCGGTGCCCAGCGGAAGATGCATCTCATCGAGGAGACCCGCCACGCGCACCGCCACCGCTCGGGTGTTGACGCGCCGGTCGCGCGAGGTGATGGGCTCCGCGATGGTCTCCGCCACGGTCAGGCGGGCCGGTAGCGAGGCGCTCGCGCCCTGAGGCAGATACCCGACGCGGTACTGCAGCACCCTGCGGTCGCGGCCGCGCGCGCGTACGGAGATGCCGGTGACCTTCGCGTCTCCGCCCGAGACGCTGACCGACTCCTCGCTCTGGCCCGCGAGCACATCCAGCAGGCTCGACTTGCCGGATCCGGTCGATCCCGACACCACGAGGATCTCGCCGGTCTTCAGCGTGAAGGTCACCCCATCGACCGCGCGCAGCTCGGGCCCGTGCCCTCGCCGGCCGATGCTCAGATCAGAGCAGACGACGGCGTTGACGGTGTCATCGGGCACGCGGAACATACGCCCATCCTCCCCCGGGAACGGGCCCCGAGCCAGCCGCAATCACTCGACGTCGATCAGCGCGCGTCGCTCGTGGTCGAGATCGCGCAGACGTACGCGCAGTGCGCGGCCCTCGTCCGACGTCGGCGCGGCGCGCTGGACAGCGCCGAGCAGCTCGTTCTTCTCCGCATCGAGCGCGCGCAGAACGAGGCGGCGACAGATGTCGTTGACGGATGCGACGGCGTGATCGTCATCGCGAGCAGGGAAATCGCGAGCGAGCAGTTCGCCGGCGAGCTGGCGATACGGCTCGCGCGTGTTGTCGACGGCCGTCATCGCCCATCCGGGCTTCGCCGCGGCGATCGCGGCGGCGACACTCGCCCGCACGGCCTCGAGGGCAGGCGTCCGGAACGGGATGTGCAGCGCGCGCATCAAGAGGGCGGGATCGACGCGGTGTCCGTAGAGCAGGATCCCCGTGATGGCGTCGCGCTCCATCGCCACGTCGGTCGTGCGTGGCAGCGAGGCGAGGGTGACGCGCTGCGTCGGCTGCTCCCCCGCCGTCGAGCCCTCACGGCCCGGCATGGGCTGCGGCTCGGGCCGCGACGCACCCTTGGCGTCCTTGCCGCCCTCCGCGCGCCGCGCGGCCTGCTCGACCGCGCCGTGCACGTCGCGCGGCTCCATGCCGAGCTTGCGGGCGAGCACACGCTCGTAGCCCGCGCGGATCATCCGGTCGCGGATCGCCGCGACGATCGGGGCCGCCGACCGCAGGGCGCCGATGCGCCCCTCGACACTGGACAGGTCGAAGCCCCCGATGCGTCGGTCGATCACGAACTCGAACATCGGCACGCGATGATCGAGCAGTCCGCGCACCGCCGCGTCGCCGCGCTGGAGGCGCAGGTCACAGGGGTCGAGACCGTCGGGGGCGACGGCCACGTAGGTCTGCGCGTTGAAACGGCTGTCCTCGGCGAACGCGCGGATGGCGGCCTTCTGGCCGGCCTCGTCGCCGTCGAAGGTGAAGACGACCTCGCCGCTGGCCGACTCGTCGCCCATGACCCGCCGCAGCACCGTGACATGCTCCGATCCGAAGGCGGTGCCGCAGGTGGCGATCGCGGTGGTGATGCCGGCCAGGTGACAGGCCATCACGTCGGTGTAGCCCTCGACGACCACCACGCGCTTGGGATCGCCGCGCGAGATGTCCTTCTTCGCGAGGTCGAGGCCGTAGAGCACCTGCGCCTTCTTGTAGATGGGCGTCTCGGGGGTGTTGAGGTACTTCGGCCCCTGGTCGTCTTCGTAGAGCTTGCGCGCGCCGAATCCGATGGTCTGACCCGTGACGTCGCGGATCGGCCAGACGAGCCGGCCGCGGAAGCGGTCATAGACGCCACCGCGCTGGTTCGTCGAGACCAGCCCCGCGGTCGTGAGTTCTTCGCGACTGAATCCCTGGGCGCTCAGTGCCTTGAGCATCGAGTCCCAGCCCTTCGGGGCGTACCCGACGCCGAAGTGCGCCGCGGCGCCGGCGTCGAAGCCGCGTTCGCCCAGGAACCGGCGAGCGGCCTCGGCCTCCGGGGAGACGAGCTGCGAGCGGAAGAACTCCGCTGCGGCCGAGTTCGCCGCGAACAGGCGCGATCGGCCGCTGGTCTCGGGGGCGGGGCCGCCGTCCTCGTAGTGCAGCGTGTAGCCGATCCGTGCCGCGAGCTTCTCGACCGCCTCGGTGAACGTGACGTGGTCCATCTCGCGCAGGAAGGAGTACACATCGCCCGACTCGCCGCATCCGAAGCAGTGGTAGTACCCGACCTGCGGGCGCACGTGAAAGCTCGGGCTCTTCTCGTCGTGGAAGGGACACAGGCCCTTCATCGATCCGACGCCGGCGGAGCGCAGCGCGACCCTCTCCCCCACGATGTCGGCGATGTTCGTGCGGGCCTTCACCTCTTCGACGTCGGCCTGCCGGATGCGCGGCATCAGCCCGCCTCGACGGTCGCCTGGGATGCCGCCGTGGCCCGGGGCGGGCGCGCGCCCATCCGGGTCGCCGCGTGATCGACGTGACGTGCGTGACGGGGCGTCCAGATGCCGACCTCGGCCGGATCGATGTCTCCTACAAGACGGTTATGCCAGTCGAGAGCGGTCTGGTCGGTGAGGCTCGCGACCTGGTCGACCACCACGCGCGCGCGCTCGGCGTCGTTCGCGGCGGCGAGGAAGTCGGCCGCGAAGGCGGGCTCGAGCACCTCGGCCCCCGCGGCGAAGAGCGCGTCCGTCGACCACAGGGCATCGGCGAGACGCTTCAGCACGCGACGCTGCTCCTTGTAGACACCCTTGCGGGCCTCGATGGTGACGATCGACGACCCCATGATCCCCTTGAGCACGGCGATCTCGACCTCGATCACGCGGGGCACAACGACGTGGGCGTTGTAGCGCGCAAGCGATCCTGTGCCGTAGGCCTCGCGCGTCGCTGCCGTGGCGGCACGCGCGAACCGACCGATCAGGTCGCTCGTGAGGTTCTTCAGCCGAGCCAGATCCTGACGCGATCGGTCGAACGACCGCAGCCACATCGGCTGCCGTGTCAGACGCCACAGCGCGTCAGCGAGCTCCTCGCGCGAGTAGTCGTATCCCACCCACTGCTGGATCTTGCCGATCAGCGGGTGGTGCTGGACCGGATCCGACAGCATCCCCAGATCGATGTAGCCGTTGACGACGGCGTCTTCGAAGTCGTGCACCGAGTAGGCGATGTCGTCGGAGAGATCCATCACCTCGGCCTCGATGCAGCGAAGGCGTCCGGGTGCGCCCTCGCGCATCCAGTGGAAGACGGCCTCGTCCTCGGGGTACACGCCGAACTTCAGGCGTCCACCCGGGTCGGGTACGGGGTTGTCGACGGTCCACGGGTACTTGCACGTGGCGTCGAGGCTCGCACGGGTGAGGTTAAGCCCCACCGAGCGATCGTGGTCGTCGAGCACCTTGGCCTCGAGCCGGGTGAGGATGCGCAGCGACTGCGCGTTGCCCTCGAACCCGCCGATGTCCGAAGCCCACTCGTTGAGCGCGCGCTCGCCGTTGTGCCCGAACGGCGGATGGCCGAGGTCATGGCTCAGGCAGGCGGTGTCGACCACGTCGGCCGACACCCCGAGCGCGATGGCGAGCTCACGGCCGATCTGCGCGACCTCGAGCGAGTGGGTGAGGCGGTTGCGCGCGAAGTCGGCGGTGCTCGCGGGGCTCAGCACCTGCGTCTTCGCGGCGAGGCGGCGAAGACCCGCCGAGTGAAGCACCCGCGCGCGATCGCGCGCGAAGCCGTCGCGCTCGGAGCGGTGGTTCTCGCGGAAGAAGCGGTCGGCGTCGCGCTCGTCGTACCCGTCGGGCCTCATGCCGTCAGCCGCCACTGGTGTCCAGCTCCGCTTCCTGGAGTTCGCACGTCGCGTCCTCAGCCATCTCGCGCGAGTCGAGCCAGCCCTGGGGAAGCGCCGGGCGCTTCGGGTGGCCCGAGCGACCGCGCTGCCCCTCGGCCGCGGCCCCCGGGTAGGGAGCGCTGTGGTCGAGCTGCGCGAGCAGGTCGTCGATCTCCACCAGGCTCGAGGCGACCGCGAGCGATGAGCGGAGGTCGCCACCCACCGGATATCCCTTGAAGTACCAGGCCACGTGCTTGCGGATGTCGCGGCAGCCCCGCTCCTCGTCCTCGTAGAACTCCACGAGCAGCTCGGCGTGGCGCCGGAATCCCTCGGCGACGAAGCCGAGCGTCGCATCCACGGTGGGGGCCTCCGCGCCGAACGCGCGCGCGAGCTCGCCGAACAGCCAGGGGCGCCCGAGGCAGCCGCGGCCCACGACCACGCCGTCGCATCCGGTCTCCGACATCATCCGGACGGCGTCATCCGCGCTCCAGATGTCGCCGTTGCCGAGCACCGGGATGCTCGTCACGGTCTCCTTGAGCGTGGCGATCGCGGACCAGTCGGCCGTGCCCGAGTAGAACTCCGCGGCGGTGCGCGCATGGAGCGCCACGGCGGCGACGCCCGCGTCCTCGGCGACCTTGCCCGCGTCGAGGTAGGTGAGGTGGTCCTTGTCGATGCCCTTTCGCATCTTCACCGTGACGGGCAGATCGCCGGCGTTCTTGACGGCGGCTTCGACGATCTCCCGGAAGAGGCCGAGCTTCCATGGCAGCGCCGATCCGCCGCCCTTGCGGGTGACCTTGGGCACGGGGCAGCCGAAGTTGAGATCGATGTGGTCTGCGTGACCCTCTTCGGCGATGATGCGCGCCGCCTCGCCCGTGTACTTGGGATCGACCCCGTACAGCTGGATGGACCGCGGCGTCTCGGACTCGTGGTGCTGGATGAGACGCATCGTCACCGCGTTGCGCTCGACGAGGGCGCGCGTCGTGATCATCTCGCTCACGTACAGGCCGGCGCCGTATTCACGGCAGAGGCGACGGAACGCCGTGTTCGTGATGCCGGCCATGGGCGCGAGCACAACGGGCACGTCGAGGTCGATCGGGCCGATGCTCAGAGCGCGCGGCTTGGACTGTACAGAGCTCACCGATCCATTCTCACAGACCCGCCCCGGGTGATCGCCGTGCGCCATAACCTGGGGATATGACCGCCACCGATCTCTCCCCTGTGCGCGACATCCCGTTCCTCGACGCCTCGGGCGCCGAGCGCACGCTGTCGCAGTTCGACGGCCCCGTGCTGGTCGTCAATGTCGCCTCGAAGTGCGGCCTCACCCCCCAGTACGAGCAGCTCGAGCACCTGCAGCGCACGTACGGCGAGCGTGGCCTGACGGTCATCGGATTCCCCTGCAACCAGTTCATGGGTCAGGAGCCGGGCTCGATCGACCAGATCCTGGAGTACTGCTCGACCACGTGGGGCGTCACCTTCCCGGTCAACGACAAGGTCAAGGTCAACGGGCCGAATGCGCACCCGCTCTACAAGGCGCTGAAGAAGACGCCCGACGGGCACGGCAAGGCCGGCCGTGTCGCGTGGAACTTCGAGAAGTTCCTCGTCGGACGCGACGGATCCGTCACCCGCTTCCGCCCGCAGCAGAAGCCGGACGACCCCGAGATCGTCGCCGCCGTCGAGGCCGCCCTGGCCTGAGCCGGGCGGCCTCGGCCGTCAAACCTGGTGCTCGGCCCACACCTGGCGGGCGACCTGCGTGAACGCCTCGGCGGGCTGGGCACCGGAGATGCCGTACTTGCCGTCGACCACGAAGAACGGCACGCCGTTGATGCCGTAGCCGCGCGCCTGCTCCTGGTCGGCGCGCACCGCCGGAAGGTAGGCGTCCGACTCGAGCGCCGCGCGCGCGGCCGCGCCATCGAGACCGACCTCCTCGGCCAGAGCCACGAGATCGTCGATGCGACCGACGTGACGGCCCTCGAGGAAGTAGGCGGACATGATCCGCTCGGTCATCTCGAGCTGCTTGCCGTGCTCCTTCGCGAAGTGCGTGAGCTCGTGGGCCTTGACCGTGTTCGTGTGCTGCTGGATGTCGAACCGGTAGTGCAGGCCCGCCTGGTCGCGCGCGATCTGCGACACGCGGTCGTTCATCGCATGCGCCTGCTCGATCGAGATCCCCTTGTGCTGCGCGAGGAAGTCGGCGCTCGATCCGTCGAAGTCGACCGGCGTGTCGGGCGACAGCTCGAACGAGTGGTAGACCACCTCGACCTGGGGCGCGTCATCGTCCTGCCCCGCGACGGCGAGGCCGTTCTCGAGGTTTCGCTTGCCGATGTAGCACCAGGGGCAGGCGATATCGGACCAGACGTCGATGCGGATCGGATCGGTCATGGGGTCTCCTTCGGGGTGTCGATCGCGCCGCCGAAACGGCGTTCGCGGCCGAGGTAGAGGTCGATCGCGTGCCAGAGGTCGGCACGCGAGAAGTCGGGCCAGAGGGTGTCGAGGAACACCATCTCGGCGTAGGCGGACTGCCACAGCAGGAAGTTGGAGGTGCGCTGCTCACCGCTGGAGCGCACGAAGAGATCGACATTGGGCATGTCCGGCACATAGAAGTGCCGGCGCAAGGTCTTCTCGGTGATGCCCGAGGGCTTCAGCTTGCCAGCCTGGACCTCCTCGGCCAGCGCGCGCACGGCGTCGAGGATCTCGTTGTGACCGCCGTAGTTGATGCACATCGTCAGGGTGAGGCCGGTGTTCTGAGCGGTGAGCGCCTCCGCCACGCGCAGCTCCTTGATCACCGAGCCCCACAGGCGAGGTGTGCGTCCTGCCCACCGGATGCGGACGTTCCACTCGTTGAGCTGGTCACGACGGCGATGCAGCACGTCGCGGTTGTAGCCCATGAGGAAGCGCACCTCGTCGGGCGAGCGGCGCCAGTTCTCCGTCGAGAACGCATACACCGAGAGGTGCCTCACACCGGCCTGGATCGCGCCCGCGACCACGTCCAGCAGCACCTCCTCCCCCGCCTTGTGACCCTCGATCCGGTTGAGACCCCGGGCGTTCGCCCAGCGCCCGTTGCCGTCCATCACGATCGCGACGTGCCCGGGCGCGTCCCCGCCGTAGTCGGGCGCCTGCAGACCGGTCCAGTCGATCGGACGGTAGGCGACCGCGTCCTTGTGTGTGTACGGCTTGGGGGTCATCGCGATCCTCGGTTCCAGGCGGGCGGCTGCGGCTGTCCCAGCGCGCGCAGCCCGCGATCCATCGTGAACTGCACGTACGCGGCGATGAGACCCGATGCCGCGATCGCATCCCGCTCTGCGGCTCCCTCGACGGCTACCCAGTCCCCGGCGAGCAGCGCCTGCGTGTGCGCGAGCACGGCAGGTGACACGGGAGGTGTACCCGGTGGCGCGCAGTTCGCGCACAGCACCCCACCCAGCTGGGCGAGGAAGAGGCGGTGCGGGCCGTCGGCCCCGCACCGCGCGCACGCGTCGAGCGCCGGCGCCCAGCCTCCGAGGGACAGCGCTCGCAGCAGATAGGAGTCGAGCGTGCCGCGGGTGCCGTGCTCGCCGCGTGAGAGCGACCTCAGCGCGCCCACGAGCAGGATGTACTGGTTCGGTGCCGGCTCGTCATCGACCAGTCGATCGGCGGTCTCGACCATCGCACTGGCGGCCGTGTAACGGTCGTAGTCGGCGGCGATGTCGGCGCCATACGCGCCGAGGGTCGACGCCTCCTGCACGATGTCGAGGTTGCGCCCCTCGAAAAGCTGCACGTCGGCGACCATAAAGGGCTCGAGCCGCGCTCCGAACTTCGACGAGGTGCGCCGCACGCCCTTGGCCACCGCTCGCACTTTGCCGTGCTCGCGGCTGAGCATCGTCACGATGCGGTCGGCCTCGCCGAGCTTGTGCGTGCGCAGCACAACGGCTTCGTCTCGGTAGGAGGGCACGGATCCATTATCCGCCGGGCCGCGGACATCCGGCTCCGTGCGCGGATGGGACGATAGAGAGCGTGACCGAATCGACGTTCGTGCTGCCGCTGTGGGCCGACCTCGCCGCCGTCGGGCTGGGCAGCGCGGTCGGCGCCGCGTTCGCGCACGGCTTCCAGGGCAAGAACCGCCTCGACCTGCTGGGCGTCGCGCTCATCGGCGTCATGATCGGGATGGGCGGCGGTCTGATCCGCGACGTCCTGCTCGGTCTTCCGCCGGCGACCCTGCAGTCCAACCACTACCTGATCGTGGCGATCGGGGCCTCGCTGCTCGGCATGCTGCTCGCGGGCGTCTTCCACAAGCTGAACAAGCTGATCATCCTCGCCGACGCCCTGCTGATCGGGCTGTTCGGCGCGCTCGGCGTCAGCAAGGCGCTCGACCTCGGAACACCGGTCGTTCCCGCGATCGCCATCGGCGTCGCCGCCGCCGTCGGGGGCGGCGCGGCACGCGACATCGCTCTGGGCCTCCCCGTCGCGATCATGCACGTCGGCTCGCTCTACGCGGTCGCCGCCGCGGGCGGATGCGGCGTCATCGCGATCGGATTCCACTTCGGCATCCACCCCTACATCTGCGCGGCCGTCGGCATCGTGGTCTGCGCCGCGATCCGCATGCTGTCGGTGATCTTCGACCTCTCGCTGCCCGAGCAGCGTCGGCTGTACCGCCGCCGCGTCGCGGCCGAGGTGGCCGTCGAGACCGGGGCGATCGCGATCATCACCCCCGACATGAACCCGGGGGCCGCCGCGAACGACGACCCCCGGGGCTCGGCCTGAGGTCACAGGCCGCAGAACGGATCAGACGGCCGTCAGCTCCGGCTGACGAGTGCGGATCGAACGGTTCACGCCCGACACGATCGCCTTGAGCGACGCCGTCGAGATGTCGCCGTCGATGCCGACGCCCCAGAGACGCTGACCCTCGACCTGCAGCTCGACGTAGGCGGCGGCCTCCGCGTCACCCGATGCGCTGAGGGTGTGCTCGACGTAGTCGTAGAGAGTCACGTCGATGCCCTGATCGCGCAGGATCGTGAGGAACGCGGCGATCGGACCGTTGCCATTGCCCGAGAGCGTGACCTGCGACTCGCCGTCGCGCAGCACGATGTCGAGCGTGACATTGCCGTCGAGCTTCGACTGCGTGCTGGTGCCCAGCAGCTCGAATCGACCCCACTTGTGGGCCTCGGCGGCGGCCGGCAGGTACTCGTCCTGGAAAGCCGCCCAGATCTGGTCGCTGGTGACCTCGCCGCCCTCGGCGTCGGTCTTGGCCTGCACGACCCCGGAGAACTCGATCTGCAGCTTGCGCGGCAGGTCGATGGCGTGGTCGTTCTTCAGCAGGTACGCGACACCGCCCTTGCCCGACTGCGAGTTGACCCGGATCACCGCCTCGTAGGAGCGGCCGAGGTCCTTCGGGTCGATCGGCAGGTACGGAACGCCCCACTCGATGTCGTCGACCGTGACACCCGCCGCCTGGGCCTTCGCGGACATCGCCTCGAAGCCCTTCTTGATGGCGTCCTGATGCGATCCGCTGAAGGCGGTGAAGACCAGGTCGCCCGCCCACGGCGCGCGCTCGGGCACCGGCAGCTGGTTGCAGTACTCGACCGTGCGCTTGACGTGGTCGATGTCGCTGAAGTCGATCTGCGGGTCGATCCCCTGCGTGAACAGGTTGATGCCCAGTGCGACGAGGTCGACATTGCCCGTGCGCTCGCCGTTGCCGAACAGGCACCCCTCGATGCGGTCGGCGCCCGCCATGTAGCCGAGCTCGGCCGCCGCCACAGCGGTGCCGCGATCGTTGTGCGGGTGCAGCGAGATCAGCACGTTCTCGCGGTGGGCGAGGTGGCGGCTCATCCACTCGATCGAGTCGGCGTAGACATTGGGCGTGGCCATCTCGACCGTCGCGGGCAGGTTGATGATGACCTTGCGCTCGGGCGTGGGCTGGAAGACCTCCAGCACCTGATTGCAGACGTCGACCGCGAACTCGAGCTCGGTGCCGGTGTAGCTCTCGGGCGAGTACTCGTAGAAGACCTGCGTCTCGGGAACCGTCTCCTCGTACTTCTTGCACAGACGCGCGCCCTCGAGCGCGATGTCGATGATGCCCTGCTTGTCAGTGCGGAAGACGACCTCGCGCTGCAGCACGCTCGTCGAGTTGTACAGGTGCACGATGGCCTGCTTCGCGCCCTTGATCGCCTCGTACGTGCGCGCGATGAGGTGCTCGCGCGCCTGCGTCAGGACCTGGATGGTGACGTCATCCGGAATCAGGC
Source organism: Microbacterium stercoris (assembly GCF_017592545.1). Taxonomy (GTDB): domain Bacteria; phylum Actinomycetota; class Actinomycetes; order Actinomycetales; family Microbacteriaceae; genus Microbacterium; species Microbacterium stercoris. The sequence continues at coordinate 306,603 of NZ_JAGFOA010000004.1, read as the reverse complement.
CCTCTTCGATGAGCTGACGGACGAAGTCGAAGTCGGTCTGGCTCGCCGAAGGGAACCCGACCTCGATCTCCTTGTAGCCCATCTGCACAAGGAGTTCGAACATCACGCGCTTGCGCTCGGGGCTCATCGGGTCGATGAGCGCCTGGTTGCCGTCTCGCAGGTCGACGGCGCACCAGCGCGGTGCGACCTCGATGCGCTTGCTCGGCCAGGTGCGGTCGGGCAGCTCGACGCGGATCTGCTCGTGGAACGGCCGATACTTGTGGATCGGCATGCCGCTGGGCTTCTGGGTGTTCTCCATGGTGTCGCTCTTCTATGTCGTGGTCTTGAAGAGGGCCGACGACGATCTCCGCGACGAGGAGGCCCTGGCTACGTGGTCTCGTCGCGGCGGCTAAGAAGGAGAAGCCCACCAATGCGCATGTCGCAAGATTAGCACGCAGAATGCGCGGTCGCGAAGCTGCTGACCCGGGCCTGCGGCCGATCTGAGTGAGCAGGATGCTCATCTGAGACGATCTGATGGGCCGTGACACTCTCAGATATGAGCAACCGGATCCGCATCGCCGCGCTTCTGCTCGCGGCCGCCACGATCTCCCTCGCCGGATGTGCGACCCCGCGCGCCGATGGGCCCGCGGCCGCACCGACAGCGAGTGCACCTCGGCTCGGCGACGTCGAGCCGGCGCCGCCCGAGGGCGAGGTCACCGCGCAGGGCACTGTCCTGGACAAGGACGGCTCCGTCGAGCTGTGCCTCGGGGCGATCGCCGAGTCCTACCCGCCGCAGTGCAGCGGCATCCCGCTCGAGGGCTGGAACTGGGAGGAGGTCGATGGCGAGGAGAGCGCCGCGGCCATCACCTGGGGCGCCTACGCCGTCACCGGCACGTTCGACGGCTCGACGTTCACGGTGACGCAGCCCGCCATCCTGCTCGCGCTCTACGATCCGATGCGCCCGGAGGATCCGACAGACGGCGAGCCAGGCCACACCTCCGAATCGACGCTGATCGAGATCCAGGATGAGCTGCTGACTCGCCTCGGCCCGGACCTGCTGAGCAGCTGGCCGGAGCGCGGCTACCTCTGGATCCAGGTGCGCTGGGATGACGGCACCCTGCAGGACGCCGCCGACGCCGAGTTCGGCGACGATGTGGTCATCGTCCAGTCGGCGCTGCGGCAGTTCTGACCCCGGGTCAGAAGCCCAGGCGCCCCAGCTGCTTCGGGTCGCGCTGCCACTCCTTGGCGACGCGCACGTGCAGCTTGAGGAAGACCTTCGTGCCGATCAGCGGTTCGATCTGGGCACGCGCTCGCGCTCCCACATCGCGAAGGCGCGAGCCGCCGCGACCGATGATGATCGCCTTCTGACTGTCCCGCTCGACCACGATGCTCGCATGGATGTCGGTCAGGTCGTCGCGGTCCTCGCGCGCGTTGATCTCGTCGATCGTCACCGCGATCGAGTGCGGCAGCTCGTCGCGCACGCCCTCCAGGGCGGCCTCGCGGATGATCTCGGCGACGCGATCCTCCGTGCTCTCGTCGGTGACGACGCCCTCCTCATAGAGCGCGGGGCCGACGGGCATCAGCTGCAGCAGCTCGTCGCTGAGCACCTCGAGCTGGTCGCCCGTGAGCGAGGAGAGCGGGATCACCGCAGCCCAGTCCTCGCGGAGCGCGTTCACCTCGATGAGGCGCTCCATGATCTGATCCGACGTCGCGGCGTCGGTCTTCGTGACGATCGCCACCTTCTTCGCACGCCCGTAGCCGTCGAGGGACTCGGCGATCCGGCGGTCACCCGGCCCCACCTTCTCGGTCGCGGGCGCACAGAACGCGATCACGTCGACGTCGCCGAGCACCTGCTCGACGAGATCGTTCAGGCGCTGTCCGAGCAGCGTGCGCGGCTTGTGGAGACCCGGCGTGTCGACGATCACGAGCTGGCCTCCCGGCCGGTTCAGGATGCCGCGGATCGCCCGCCGGGTGGTCTGCGGCTTGTCGCTGGTGATCGCGACCTTCTCGCCCACCAGGGCATTGGTCAGCGTCGACTTCCCGACGTTCGGGCGGCCCACGAAGGTGACGAAGCCCGAACGGCCCTCGCTCTGCGTCTCGGTCATCGCTCTTCCTTCTCCTTGGTGCTCTTCCCCGTCGCGCCGCTTCGCGGGTCGCGGGGCCTCTTCTTGGCGGGGGCCCGCCGCACGTCCGGATCCTTCGTCACCGGGATCTCGCCCGTACGCGGCTGGAACTCGGCGAACGCCTCCTCGACGGCCAGAAGAGCGTCGCTGCGCTCGACGAACACCGTCGCGATGCCGCGCCCGCGCCCTCGCGACGTGCCGCCGGTGAGCACGATCCCCGACGCCTCGGCGACGTCGCCCGGCTGCGGCACACGCCCCAGGGTCTTGCCGAGCAGTCCGCCGATGGAGTCGACGTCGTCGTCTTCGAGCTCGACGCCGAACAACTCGCCCACCTCGTCCAGCGACAGGCGCGCGCTGACGCGGTAGCGGCCATCCGTGAGCTCCACGATCTCCTTCGAGGGCGTGTCGTACTCATCGGCGATCTCGCCGACCAGCTCCTCGATGAGGTCCTCGAGGGTCACGAGTCCGGCGATGCCGCCGTACTCGTCCACCACGAGGCACACGTGCACCGCGTCGCGCTTCATCTGCTGCAGCAGGGTCTCGGCGCGCATCTGCTCGGGCACGAAGACCGCCGGGCGGGCGATCACGCGGATGCCCACGTTCGGCTCTGTGACGCCCTCGCGGAAGCGGAACTGCACCACGTCCTTCAGATACAGCACGCCGATGATGTCGTCCACCTCGCCGTCCACCACCGGCATTCGCGAGATGCCCCGGTCGAGGAAGAGGCGCAGCGCCTCGCTCATGCTCGCATCCGCGTCGACCGTGACCATCTCGGTGCGCGGCACCATGACGGCCCGCACCACCTGATCCGTGAAGTCGAAGACCGAGTGGATGAGCTCGCGGTCATCGGCCTCGATGACGGCGTTCGATACGGCCTCGTCGACGATGCTGAGCAGCTGCTCCTCAGACTCGAAGCTGCGCCGCCCTCCTCCCGGCGTCAGGCGTCGACCGAAGCGCGCAAGACCGTATGCGACGGGGCCGAGCACGAGGCACAGCCCACGCACCACGGGGGCCGCGAACGGCAGAAGCTTTTCGGCGTAGCGGCGTCCATAGGTGGCGGGGCTCGAGGCGACGGCGACGTAGTCGACGCCGGCCATCACCAGCGCGGCGCACACGATCGCCCACCACACGTTGGCGAACAGCACCGTGAACGCGGCCGTCACGAGCACGGCGGCGGTCATCTCCGCGAGCACGCGCACGAACACGACGACGGCGCCGTGCCGATCGGGATCGGCGGCGATGCGTGCGAGCGACCGCGTCGAACGGCCCTCGGTCGCCAGCTCGACGAGATCACCTCGCGAGCTCACCCCGAGCGCGGCGTCGACGGCGGACATCAGACCCGCGAACAGCACGAGGACGAGGGCCCCGCACAGCAGCAGGACCGGGGCCAGCAGGGCGGACTCGGTCATGCCGCCCTCACGCTCCCCGGCGGCGCTCCGCGGCGGCGAACGCGGCGATGAGCTCCTTCTGCAGGGCGAACATCTCGCGCTCGTCCTCGGGCTCGGCATGGTCGTATCCGAGCAGGTGCAGCAGACCGTGCGTGGTCAGCAGGATCAGCTCGTCCTGGGTGGAGTGGCCGGCCGTCTCGGCCTGCGACTCGGCGACCTGCGGGCACAGCACGATGTCGCCGAGCAGGCCCGCGGGCGTCGGCTGATCCTCCGTGCCTGGGCGCAGCTCATCCATGGGGAAGCTCAGGACGTCGGTCGGGCCGGGCTCATCCATCCACTGCAGGTGGAGCTGCTCCATGGCGCCCTCGTCCACGAGCACGATGGCGACATCGGCGTCCGGCGACACGTTCAGCGCGGCCAGATTGTGCTGGGTCAGCCGCAGCAGCACCGTCTCGTCGATGTCGACGGCGGACTCGTTGTTGATCTCGATCACGATCGTCCTCGCTTGGGCATGCGGTCTCGGGGGCCGTTCGGTCGCGGAGCGGCGGCGCGCCGCTCGGCCCGGTTGGCAAACTCGGCGGCCTCGTCGCGCTCGTGACGCGCGGCCATGCGCTTCTCGTCGTATTCGCTGTAGGCGTCGACGATCCGCCCGACCAGGGAGTGACGCACGACGTCGTCGCTGGTGAGTCGGGAGAAGTGGATGTCGTCGATGCCGTCGAGCACGCGCGTCACGAGGCGAAGACCCGATGCGCCCTGCGGGAGATCGACCTGCGTGATGTCGCCGGTGACGACCATCCGCGTGCCGAATCCGAGACGGGTGAGGAACATCTTCATCTGCTCGGGAGTCGTGTTCTGCGCCTCATCGAGCACCACGAACGAGTTGTTCAGCGTGCGCCCACGCATGTAGGCGAGCGGCGCCACTTCGATCGTGCCCGTCGCCATGAGCTTGGGGACGATCTCCGGATCCATCATCTCGTTCAGCGCGTCGTACAGCGGACGCAGGTAGGGATCGATCTTGTCCGTGAGTGTTCCCGGAAGGAATCCCAAGCGCTCCCCCGCCTCGACCGCAGGACGCGTGAGGATGATGCGGTCGACCTCGCGCCGTTGAAGAGCCTGCACCGCCTTGGCCATCGCCAGGTAGGTCTTGCCGGTTCCGGCCGGGCCGATGCCGAACACGATGGTGTTCTCGTCGATCGCGTCGACGTACTCCTTCTGCCCGGCGGTCTTGGGGCGGATGACCTTGCCCTTGCTGGACAGGATCGCCTCCCCCATGACCTCGCTGGGCCGGGGACCGCCCTCATCGCGCAGCATCCGCGCGGAGGCCTGCACGTCGGACGGGCCCAGCGCGTGGCCGGCCTTCGTCATCTGCAGCAGTTCGTCGACGAGGGCGCGAGCGGCGCGAACCTGCTCGCCCGGGCCGCGCAGCGTGATCTCGTTGCCTCGCACGTGGACGTCGACGTCGGGATGCGCGCTCTCGACCATCCGCAGCAGGCGGTCCTGCGGACCGAGGAGCTGCACCATGGCCACACCATCGGCTGTCACGGTCTGGGTGACCAGCTCGCCTTCGGGCGAATTGCTCTCGGAGTCAGGCACCGACAAGGCTCTTCTCTCCCAAGTCGCCACCGGCGAGCACATGGGCGTGTACATGGAACACGGTCTGGCCCGCGCCCGATCCGGTGTTGAACAGCAGCCGGAAATCGCCGTCCGCGTGCTCGGCGGCCAGCTCACTCGCCACCTGCACCATCTCGGCCAGCAGCGCAGGGTCTGCGGCGGCCAGCTCGGGCACGTCGCGGTACGGCGTCTTCGGGATGACGAGCAGGTGCACCTTCGCCTGAGGTGCGATGTCCTGGATGGCGAACACCCGCTCGGTCTCGGCGACGATCGTGGCGGGGATCTCGCCCTGCAGGATGCGCGTGAAGATCGAGGGTTCGCTCATGCCGTCCAGTCTATGGCGCGCACCGTCACCAGCGCCCGAGACGCGCGTTGACGAGCGCGAGGGCCGCGGGTCCGGCCGTCGAGGTGCGCAGCACGGTGTCGCCGAGCTTCACGCGCTGGGCGCCGGCGGTCTCGAAGCGCTCGAGCTCCTCGGCGGAGATGCCTCCCTCGGGGCCGACCACGAGCACGATCGACGCCTCTCCCGTCAGATCGATCGCGCTCAGGCGCACGTCGGCGGTCGGTTCGAGCACCAGCACGCGCTCCGCTGCCGCGCGTGCGGCGAGGCTCCCCGTGGTCGTGACGGGCACAACCTCCGGAAGCCACGCGCGGTGCGCCTGCTTGGCCGCCTCGCGCACGATGGTCGACCAGCGCTGGCGCCCCTTCTCCGCCTTCGGCCCCTCCCAGCGCGACACGGATCGGGCCGCCTGCCACGGCACGATCTCGTCGACACCGAGCTCGGTGGCCGCCTGCACCGCCAGCTCGTCGCGGTCGCCCTTCGCAAGCGCCTGCGCGAGCGTCAGCCGCGGGCGCGGGGCGTCCTCGGTGCGGCGCTCGCTGATCCGCACGACCACCTCGCGCGGCGCCACGCTCTCGCAGGCGCCCTCGAGCCAGGTTCCGCGACCGTCGGTGACGGTCACGGCCTCACCGACGCGCACGCGACGAACGGCGGCGGCATGGTGCGCCTCGGCGCCCGTGAGCGTCAGCGTGCCGCCGACGGAGACGGATCCGGCGGTGTCGTCGATGAAGTGCAGGGCCATGGCGATCAGCTGGCGCGGAAGCGGTCGCGGAGCTTCGAGAACAGACCCTGGTGGAACTCGGCGAGGTGGGGCTTCGGCGCCTTCGTGCGCTGGGCGAGCTCCTCGACCAGCGCGCGGGTCTTGGCGTCGATCTTGGTCGGGGTCACCACGTGCACGCCGACCTTGAGGTCCCCGCGGTTCGCGGTGCGCAGCCCCGTGATGCCGCGGTCCTTGATCGTGAGCACGTCGCCGGCCTGGACGCCCGGACGGATCTCCAGGTCGACAGGGCCGTCGAGCGCGTCGATGGTGACGTTCGCGCCCAGGATCGCGTCGGGCATCGAGACCTCGAGAGTCGCGAGCAGGTCGTCGCCGTCGCGGCTGAAGACAGGGTGCGAGGCGACGTGCACCTCGAGGTAGAGGTCGCCGTTGGGGCCTCCCGCGGGACCGACCTCGCCGGATCCGGGCATCTGCAGACGCAGACCCGTCTCGACGCCGGCGGGGATGTCGACCGACACCGTGCGGCGCGAGCGCACACGACCCTGGCCGTTGCAGCTGGTGCAGGGGTGCGGGATCGTTGTGCCGTAGCCCTGGCACGCCCCGCAGGGCTGCGAGGTGACGACGTTGCCGAGCAGGCTGCGCACCTGACGCTGCACGTGGCCCGATCCGCCGCAGATCTCGCAGCGCTCGGTGCCGGTGCCGGGCTGGCAGCACGACCCCTCGCATGTCTCGCAGAGCACGGCCGTGTCGACCTCGAGGTCGCGGTGCGCGCCGAAGATCACGTCGCCCAGATCGAGGTTGACGCGCACCAGGGCGTCCTGGCCGCGCTCACGCCGTGACCGCGGGCGACCGCCGCGCGCACCTCCGCCGGCGCCGAAGAACGTCTCGAAGATGTCGCTGAAGCCGCCGAAGCCGCCGGCCGCGCCCCCGAACATGCTGTCGTCGCCGCCCATGTCGTACCGGCGCCGCTTCTCGTCGTCGCTCAGCACCTCGTACGCGTGGGTCACGAGCTTGAACTGCTCGGACGCCTCCGCGCTCGGGTTCACGTCCGGATGCAGCTGGCGCGCCAGCTTGCGATACGCCTTCTTGATGTCGTCGGTGCTCGCTTCGCGCGGCACGCCCAGCACCTCGTAGTGGTCAGCCACAGTCGCCTCTCATCGGATCGCGCCCTTCGCTCGGGGCGCCGATCCTGGATCGCTCTGAAATGTCGAACCGCTCAGCGGCGGTTCTCGTCCTCGTCCAGCAGCCGGGTCAGGTACCGCGCGACGGCGCGCGCGGTGGCCAGATTGCTGGGATAGTCCATGCGGGTGGGGCCCATCAGGCCCACCCGCGCCCGCCCGATCGTCGCCTCGTAGTCGCTCGCGACGATCGAGGCCTCCGCGAGACCGAACGCCTCGTTCTCACGGCCGATCGAGACCGAGAGGCCCTTCTCGTCGGGCGCCATCTCGGACATCAGCCGCAGCAGCGTCACCTGCTCCTCGATGGCCTCGAGAAGCGGATGGATGCTGCCGCGGAAGTCCTGCTCGCGCTTGGCGAGCGTCGCCGCCCCCGCCATCACGAGGCGGTCCTGGCGGAACTCGTCGAGCTCCTCCGCCACGATGCCCGCGATCGCCAGCAGTGCGTCGTCGATCCGGCCGCGCTCCGCGGGCGCAGCGCCGCGGAGGGCCTCGATGCGCTCAGCCCCGGACCGCACGGATCGCCCGCTCACCAGCGTCGCGATCTGCGCGCGCAGCAGCGGCACGTCGTCCTCGCCGACCCCCGCCGGCGTGGCCATCAGACGCTGCGATACGCGACCGCTGTCGGTGACCATGATGACGAGCAGACGGGACTCGTCGAGCCACACGAGCTCGACGTGGGTGACGTTCGCCGAGGCGAACGACGGATACTGCACGAGCGCGACCTGACCCGTGAGCTGTGTGAGCAGGCGGACGGTGCGCGAGAGCAGGTCGTCGAGATCGGCCGGGTCGGCGAGGAAGGTCGAGATCGCCGAGCGCTGGGCCGTGGAAAGCGGACGCAGCTCGGCGAGGTGGTCGACGAAGACGCGATAGCCCTTGTCGGTGGGCACGCGCCCGGAGGACGTGTGCGGCGCCGCGATCAGCTCCTCGTCCTCCAGAAGCGCCATATCGTTGCGGATCGTCGCGGCCGACACACCGAAGGCGTGGCGGTCGACGATCGACTTGCTGCCCACCGGCTCGTGGGTGTCGACGTAGTCCTGCACGATCGCGCGGAGGACCTTGAGTCCGCGTTCCGTGACCATGGGCACCTCCCGATCGCGCTTGGCACTCGCTCGTACTGAGTGCCAATTCTACTCAGGATCACTCCGTGAGCGCGCGCACCACCGCGTCGGCGAGCAGACGCCCCTGAAGCGTCAGCACAACCCGCCCCCGGATCGCCGACGCGCCGTCGATCAGCCCGTCCGCCACGAGGCCCGCCACGGCGCGACGGGCGCCGGCATCCAGCGCGTCGATCGCGAGGCCCTCGCGGATACGGCTCTCCAGCAGCACCTGCTCCAGGGCGCGGGCCTCCGGATCCGGCCGCTCGCGTCCTGCAGCCGGAGATTCCCCGAGTGCGAGCCGCTGCGCGTAGGCCGCAGGGTGCTTCACGTTCCACCAGCGCAGACCGCCGACGTGACTGTGGGCACCGGGCCCGAACCCCCACCAGTCGGTGCCGCGCCAGTAGGCGAGGTTGTGGCGCGAGCGATGCTCGACGCCACGAGACCAGTTGCTCACCTCGTACCAGTCGAAGCCGGCGGCGGCGAGCTTCTGGTCAGCCATCTCGTACATGTCGGCCTGGAGGTCATCGTCCGGTGCGGGTACCTCGCCGCGCTTGATCTGACGGGCGAGCTTCGTGCCATCCTCGATGATCAGCGCGTAGGCCGAGATGTGGTCGGATCCGAGCGAAAGGGCCTCGTCGAGCGAGCTCTCCCAGTCGCCGAGGCTCTCCCCCGGCGCGCCGTAGATGAGGTCGACGCTGACGTCGAGGCCGGCATCCCGCGCGGCGTCGACGGCGGTGCGCACGTTGCCCGGAGTGTGCGTTCGGTCGAGCGCTGCCAGCACGTGCGGCACCGACGACTGCATCCCGATCGACATGCGATTCACCCCGGCGGCGGCGAGTTCGCGCACCACGGTCGGCGTCACGGTGTCCGGGTTCGCCTCGACCGTGACCTCGGCGCCCTCCGCGACGCCGAACGCCTCGCGCACGCCGTCGAGCATGCGGGCGAGGTCGCCCGCGGGGAGCAGCGTCGGCGTGCCCCCGCCGAAGAAGACGGTGGACGCCGGACGGAGCGCGCCGGCCGACGCGAGCACCTCGCGCCCCAGCGCCACTTCGCGCAGCAGCGTGTCGGCGTACTGGTCCTGACGCGCTCCGCGCAGCTCGCTGGAGGTGTAGGTGTTGAAGTCGCAGTAGCCGCACCGCACGCGGCAGAACGGCACGTGAAGATACACGCCGAAGGCGACATCGGGATGGATCCGGATGTCGTGCGGCAGGCGGCCGTCGGCCGGGGCCGGGTCGCCGATGGGCAGTGGGCCGGCCATCAGCTCTCCCTCACGAACCGGGCGTCTGGAACAGCGGCGAGATCGCGCGAAGGTATCCGGCGAACAGCGCCTTGCGGCGGCGGCGCACGACGGCCTTGGACAGCCGATAGAGCAGGCCCACCGGACGATCGAACGCCTTCACCGTGAACCACACCTCGTCGTTGTCGTACCACTCGATCATGAACGACTCCTCGCCCGAGACCATCGAGCCGCCGACCGTGCCGAGGGCGAAGCCGATCCGACGCGCCTCCTCGATCACGAAGATCACGCGCAGCTCACCATCCGCGCGCATGCCCGAGACACGGCCCTGAACGCGCAGTGTGGTGCCCGGGCCGGCGTACGGCGTGCCATCCGCGTCGTAGCGCTGGTCGATCTCGAGGCGCGAGGGGACGATCGGCTTGCCCTCGCTGTCGAAGCTGACGCCCGAGTACGCGGGGCCCTGCGCCGGCCGCACGTCGTAGACCCTCAGGCCCGCCCCCTTGAGCGCGCCCCAGGAGAGCAGGGCGTCACCCGCGGTGCGGAAGCGATCCTCGCCGGATCCGATGCGCCACGAATCAGCAGCCGGGAGGCTGCCCTTCGGCGGATACTGCAGCAGATCGTGCGCCTGCGTGGCGCCGACCGCCGCGTAGTCGACCGTCTCGTCTTGGAAGCTGCCGCGACGCATGTTCTCCACCCTACGCGTTGGGGCGGGAGCCGCCGGCTCCCTTCGGTGCCAGGCCGGATGCCGCTCGGCATCCGGCCCGCCTGTCACTTGCCCTTGGTCTCCACGTCTCCCGACAGCGCCGCGATGAAGGCCTCCTGGGGCACCTCGACCCGGCCGACCATCTTCATGCGCTTCTTGCCTTCCTTCTGCTTCTCGAGCAGCTTGCGCTTGCGGGTGATGTCACCGCCGTAGCACTTCGCGAGCACGTCCTTGCGGATCGCCCGGATGTTCTCGCGTGCGATCACGCGCGCGCCGATCGCCGCCTGGATTGGCACCTCGAACTGCTGGCGCGGGATGAGCTTGCGCAGGCGCTCGGTCATGACGGTGCCGTAGCCGTAGGCCTTCTCACGGTGCACGATCGCGCTGAAGGCGTCGACGCGCTCGCCCTGCAGCAGGATGTCGACCTTCACGAGGTCGGCCTCCTGGCGGCCGGCGGGCTCGTAGTCGAAGGAGGCATAGCCCTGCGTGCGGCTCTTGAGCTGGTCGAAGAAGTCGAAGACGATCTCGCCGAGCGGCATCGTGTACTTCAGCTCGACGCGCTCCTCCGAGAGGTAGTCCATGCCGAGCATGGTGCCGCGGCGGGTCTGGCAGAGGTCCATGACCGTGCCGACGTAGTCCTTGGGGGCGAGGATCGAGGCCTTCACGATCGGCTCGGAGACCGCGCCGATCTTGCCGTCGGGGTACTCGCTCGGGTTCGTCACGACGATGGTCTCGCCGGCCTCGGTCATCACCTCGTAGATCACCGAGGGGGCGGTCGTGATCAGGTCGAGCCCGAACTCGCGCTCCAGACGCTCGGTGATGATCTCCAGGTGCAGCAGACCGAGGAAGCCGCAGCGGAAGCCGAAGCCGAGCGCCACGGAGGTCTCGGGCTCGTACGCGAGCGAGGCATCCGACAGCTTCAGCTTGTCGAGCGCGTCGCGCAGATCCGGGTAGTCGCTCGCGTCGATCGGGTAGAGGCCCGAGTAGACCATCGGCTTCGGGTCGACATAGCCCGCCAGCGGCGTGGTCGCCGGCGAGCGGTGCGTGGTCACCGTGTCGCCGACCTTCGACTGGCGCACGTCCTTCACGCCGGTGATGAGGTAGCCGACCTCGCCCACACCGAGACCCTGCGAGGGCGTCGGCTCCGGCGCCGACACGCCGATCTCGAGCGCCTCGTGCGTCGCCTTGGTCGACATCATCTGGATGCGCTCTCGCGGCGACAGCTTGCCGTCGATCATGCGCACGTAGGTGATCACGCCGCGGTAGGCGTCGTAGACCGAGTCGAAGATCATGGCGCGCGCCGGCGCGTCCGCGTCGCCCTTCGGCGCAGGGATCTCGCGCGTCAGCCGATCGAGCAGCTCCTCCACGCCCTGGCCGGTCTTGCCCGACACACGCAGCACGTCGTCCGGGTCGCCGCCGATGAGGTCGGCGAGCTCCTTGGCGAAGCGCTCCGGATCGGCGGCGGGCAGGTCGATCTTGTTCAGCACCGGGATGATCGTCAGATCGTTCTCGAGCGCGAGGTACAGGTTCGCGAGGGTCTGCGCCTCGATCCCCTGCGCCGCATCCACCAGCAGGATGGCGCCCTCGCACGCGGCGAGCGAGCGGGAGACCTCGTAGGTGAAGTCGACGTGCCCCGGCGTGTCGATCATGTTGAGCGCGACCGTCTCGCCGTCGACCTCCCACGGCATGCGCACGGCCTGGGACTTGATGGTGATGCCGCGCTCGCGCTCGATGTCCATGCGGTCCAGGTACTGGGCGCGCATATCGCGGTCGGAGACGACGCCGGTGATCTGCAGCATGCGATCGGCCAGCGTGGACTTGCCGTGGTCGATGTGGGCGATGATGCAGAAGTTGCGGATGCGCTCCGGCGGCGTGGCGGCAGGCAGGAGCGGCTTCAGGGCACGAGGTGACATGTCCCCACGAGTCTACGGTGCCCATGCCGGGCGCCCACACAGCGGAGCACCCTCTCCAGGCGGTCCCGGTGGGCGGTTAGACTCGCCCGATCCCACGGTCGACTCTCGCATGTTGCTCCCGCATTTCGGGTGCATTGCAGTACTTTCACCAGGGGAGCGCGAAACGATAACGCTTTTCGCACACTCCGGATCCGTCGACGACGACGATCCGGCTCGGGGGTAACGTCCCCCACAAAGCTCGCTACGAAAGAAGTTCGACGCCTTGATCCGATTCCTGCTCCGCCGCACGGCCGGCTGGCTGCTGATGATCCTGGCGGTGACCAATCTGACGTACCTCCTCGCGTGGGGTTTCCTCGACCCCCGCGCGAACTACGTCGGTCGCCGCCCTCCCCTCACGGAAGAGCAGATCGTCGGCCTGCTGCGTCCCCGCAACCTCGACGACAAGGTGCCGCTCCTCGAGCGCTGGTGGGGCTGGTTCAGCGGCATCGTCACGCGCTGGGACTGGGGTGTGAGCCCCGTCGGGCAGTCGGTGAACGACCAGGTCGCGTACCGCATGTGGATCTCGGCAGAGCTGATGCTGGGCGCGACCATCCTCCTCACGGTCGTGGGCGTCGCGATCGGCGTCTACACCGCCTCCCGTCAGTACAAGACGGCGGATCGCGTGTGGCAGGGCATCTCGATCGTCACGATGAACATCCCGATCGTCGTCGGCGCGCTCGCCATCGTGCTGCTCGCCATCGCGCTGAACAACGCGGTCGGCACGCGGATCTTCTACGTCACCGGAGCTGGGTCCGTGGGCGTGGAGGGCTTCTTCCCCCGGATCGTCGACACGCTGCAGCATCTGGTGCTCCCCACCCTGGCGCTGGTTCTCACGGGATACGCGCAGTACCACTTCCTGCAGCGCTCCCTGCTGCTCGACAACATCAAGACCGACTACGTGCGCATGGCACGGGCCAAGGGCCTCACCAAGCCGCAGGCCGTGCGCCGTCATGCGCTGCGCACCTCCCTCATCCCCGTCGCCACGCAGGTGGCGTTCTCGATCCCCGCGATCTTCACCGGCGCGGTGCTCACGGAGCGCATCTTCGCGTGGGAGGGCATGGGCAAGTACTTCCTCGACACGATCACGCTCAACGACATCCACGGTGTTGTGGCGGTGGCGGCGTTCAGCGCTGTGTTCACCGCGGTCGGCGCCGTCCTCTCGGACATCGCCGTCGTGATCCTGGACCCCCGAGTGCGGGTGAGCTGACATGAGCATCGACACGATGGTTGACCCCCTCGAGCACGGCGAGAACCCGCCGCCCGCCGAGAACGAGCTGCGCAAAGCCGGACGCAAGCGCATGTCCAAGTGGGAGCTCTACGCTCGCCGCTTCAGCCGCAACCGCGGTGCCCTCATCGGCCTCGGCATCTTCGTGCTGCTGGTGCTGTTCGCCGTCATCGGCCCCGCCTTCCAGCAGTGGGACCACATCGAGCTCGACTTCCTCGCGCTCAGCGACCCGCCCAGCGCGGAGCACTGGTTCGGCACCAACAACGCGGGCAACGACCTGTACGCGATGGTCGTGGTCGGACTCCAGCGCTCGCTCATGATCGCGATCACCGTCGCGGTGGGCACCACCGTCCTCTCCGCCGTGATCGGCGCGGCGGCCGCCTACTTCCGCGGCTGGGTCGAGCGCATCACGCTCCTCGTCATCCACTTCCTGATGGTGATGCCGACGTTCCTGATCCTGTCGATGATCTCGAACGAGGCGGGCGGAGACTGGCGCATCATCTCGCTGGTGATGATCCTCGTCGGCTGGTTCTTCTCGGCCCGCGTGATCTGGACCCTGTCTCTGTCGATCCGCGAGCGCGAGTACGTGCAGGCGGCGCGCTACATGGGCGTGCGCGGCTTCACGATCGTGCTGCGTCACATGCTGCCGAACATCGGCTCGCTGCTCGTGATCAACTTCACGCTCGGCGTCGTCTCGGCCGTGCTCACCGAGACCGGCCTGTCGTTCATCGGCTTCGGAGTGAAGCTGCCGGACGTCTCGCTCGGCTCCCTCATCGGCATCGGCGCGAACAGCATCTCGAGCGCGCCCTGGCTCTTCTACTTCCCGGCCGGCGCGCTGACGCTGCTGACGGTCTCGATGGCGCTCATCGCCGACGGACTGCGCGACGCCCTCGACCCGACCTCGGCGGCGGGAGGCCGCGCATGACGATCGCAGACCCCACCACGTCCACTGCCGTCCTGGAGGTGCGCGACCTCACCGTGAGCTTCGCCTCCGAGGCGGGCCGCGTCGACGCCGTCCGAGGCGTGAGCTTCGACCTCCATCCCGGACGCACCCTCGGCATCGTGGGCGAATCCGGATCAGGCAAGTCGGTGACGTCGCTGGCCATCATGGGCCTCCTCGACGACAACGCACGCGTCGGCGGTTCCGTGCGCTTCAACGGCGACGAGCTGCTCGGCAAGACCGACGCGCAGATGTCGAAGCTGCGCGGCAACGGCATCGCGATGATCTTCCAGGATCCGCTGACCTCGCTCACGCCCGTGTTCACGATCGGCGACCAGCTCGTCGAGGCGCTCACCGTGCACGACAGCCGCCTCTCGCGTGCCGACGCCGAGAAGCGCTCGATCGAGCTGCTGCGCCTCGTCGGCATCCCGAACCCCGAGAAGCGTCTCAAGTCGTTCCCGCACGAGTTCTCGGGCGGGATGCGCCAGCGCGTGGTGATCGCGATCGCGATGGCCAACCGCCCCAAGCTGATCATCGCGGATGAGCCGACCACGGCCCTCGACGTGACGATTCAGGCTCAGATCCTCGAACTCATCAAGACCGCCCAGCGCGAGACGGGCGCCGCGGTGATCATGATCACGCACGACATGGGGGTGGTCGCGAACATCGCCGACGACGTGCTGGTGATGTACGCGGGCAAGCCCATCGAGCAGGCGCCGGTCGACGAGCTGTTCGCCGACACGCGCATGCCCTACTCCATCGGTCTGCTGGGCGCGATCCCGCGGGTCGACAAGGCCGAGAAGCAGCCGCTGGTGCCCATCAAGGGGAATCCGCCCCTCCTGGTCAACCTGCCTGACGAGTGCCCGTTCGCCGACCGCTGCCCCATCGCGGTCGACGCGTGCCGCCGCAAGGAGCCCGAGCTGCTGCCGGTGGGCGGCAAGGTCGACCATCGTGCCGCCTGCATTCGCGCGGAGGAGATCCGCGCGGGCCGCATCGACGGCGCCCCGGTGTACCCGGTTCCCCCGGTGCCCACCTCGGAGCTCGTGCGCACCCCGCGCGAGCAGCGCCCGGCGACGCTGGAGGTCGTCAACCTCACCAAGACGTTCCCGCTCACGCGCGGTGCGTTCTTCAAGCGCCGCATCGGAGACGTGCACGCCGTCAAGAACGTGTCCTTCGACGTCCGCGAGGGCGAGTGCATGGCGATCGTCGGCGAGTCGGGCTCCGGCAAGACGACGACCCTGCTGCAGATCATGGATCTCGCGAAGCAGCAGGACGGCGACATCCGGATCAATGGCGTGAGCGTCGCCGACATCGCCAGCGCGCGCGCCGAGCGCGACCTGCGCCGCGACGTCCAGATCGTGTTCCAGGACCCGATGGGCGCCCTGGATCCGCGCATGACGGTGTTCGACATCATCGCCGAGCCGCTCCGGACGATCGGCGAGGCCAAGGAGCGGGTCGAGGCGCGCGTCGACGAGCTGATGGACCTCGTCGGGCTCAACCCGGCACACAGCGACCGCTTCCCCACGGCGTTCTCGGGTGGCCAGCGCCAGCGCATCGGCATCGCCCGCGCGCTGGCGACGAACCCGAAGGTCGTTGTGCTCGACGAGCCCGTGTCGGCGCTCGACGTGTCGATCCAGGCCGGTGTCATCAACCTGCTCGACGAGCTGAAGGTCAAGCTCGGCCTGTCGTACCTCTTCGTCGCCCACGACCTCTCGGTCGTGCGTCACATCGCCGATCGTGTCGCCGTGATGTACCTCGGCTCGTTCGTCGAGCACGGCGATGTCGACGCCGTCTTCGACAATCCGCAGCATCCGTACACGCAGGCGCTGCTGTCCGCGATCCCGGTTCCCGACCCGGTGATCGAACGCACCCGCGAGCGGATCGTCCTGACGGGCGACCTGCCGAGCCCCACCGAGCAGCCGCGCGGCTGCCCCTTCGTCACCCGCTGCCCGCTGTACCGGACACTCGGCGAGGCCGAGCGCAGCCGCTGCGAGAACGACGTCCCCGCCCTGACGGGCGAGGAGGGCGTGCACGTCAACGCCTGCCACTGGCGCTGACCGCGGTCATCCGTGAAGACTCATAACTGAATAGGTCCCCACCGAGAAAGATCCACCAAGACGCTCACAAGGCGTCGAAAGGAGCACTGCAATGAAGCTTCAGCACAAGCTGCTGGGTGTCGTCGCCACCGGCGGCGCGCTCGCTCTGGCACTGGCCGGCTGCGCCGGCGGCGGCGGCAACGGCGGAGGCGGCGGCGAGAGCGACGCGCCGAAGGAGACCATCACCGGCGCGGACTACAACCCGCAGCCGCGTGAGAACCTCCAGGAGGGTGGCGAGGTCGTCTTCCCGATCACGGAGATCACGCCGCAGATGAACCCGAACCACGGCGACGGATCGGTCGACACGACCACGCTGTGGACCTGGTACAACCCGCAGACGATCCTCATGACGCCGGAGGGCGAGGCCTCGGCCAACCCCAACTACCTCACGGGCTGGGACGCCGAGGAGAAGGACGGCAAGACGGTCCTCACCTTCACGATCAACCCCGAGGCCAAGTTCAACGACGGCACCCCCTTCACGTGGGAGTCGTACAAGGTCACGTGGGAGGCCCTCAACGGCACCAACGAGGAGTACTCCCCCTCGAGCACCGACGGCTACTCGCTGATCGAGTCGGTGGAGCAGGGCGAGGACGAGTACCAGGCGGTCGTCACCTTCAAGCAGGTCTACCCCTGGTGGAAGGGCCTGTTCTGGAACCCGATGCACCCGAAGGTGAACTCGCCTGAGGTGTTCAACACGGGCTACCAGGAGGAGGCACACCCCGAGTGGGGCGCCGGCCCGTACAAGCTCGACGACCTCGACCTCAACGGCGGCACCGCCACCTTCGTGCCGAACGAGAACTGGTGGGGCGACAAGCCGCTGCTCGACAAGGTCACCTTCCGCGTGCTGGACCCGGTGGCCATGGTCAACGCGTTCCAGAACGGCGAGATCGACTACGCCGACAACCTCACCGCCGACAACCTCGAGCAACTCAAGGATGTCGACGGCGCCGTCACCTACCGCGCCCAGCGCACGGCGACGAACCTCTTCCAGATCAACGCCGAGCGTCCGCAGTTCGCTGACCTCGACGTGCGCAAGGCGATGCTCATGGCGATCGACCGCGAGCAGATCAAGGAGGTCATGTGGGACGGCCTCAACTACACCGAGGACCCGGTGGGCTCGCTCCTGCTCTTCCCGTTCCAGGACGGCTACGTCGACGCCCTGTCGGAGGCCGGCTGGGAGTTCAACGTCGATGAGGCCAACAGCATCCTCGACGAGGCCGGCTGGACGCTCAACGGCGACGTGCGCGAGAAGGACGGCGTCAAGCTCGAGGGTCGCCTGCCGATCTTCGGCGAGGACCCCATCACGCAGGCCCGCGCGCAGGTCATCCAGCAGCAGCTGAGCAAGGTGGGCATCGCGGTCGAGATCGACGCGCGCCCGGCCAGCGACTTCTCGACCGTGCTGTCGACGAAGGACTGGGACCTCGTGATGCTCGGCTTCTCGTCGAGCGACCCGTACGGCGTGGCCTACATGTGCCAGGTGTACTGCTCGGACTCGAGCCTGAACCTGTCGGCCTCGGGCAATGAGGACATCGACAAGCGCATCGCCGACGAGGTGGCCGCGCTGCCCACCGCCGACGAGCAGACGGCCGCCGGCCTCAAGCTCGAGTCGGAGATCATCCAGGAGACCTGGGGCATCCTGCCGCTCTACATGGGTCCGTGGATCTCGATGGCCAAGGAGGGTCTGGCGAACCTCACGCCGGAGACCTACACGGGTCTCGACCTGTTCGGCCTCTCGCCCGTCGAGAACGTCGGCTGGGAGAAGTAAGGCCTTCGCGGTCTGATCCGACCTGATCCGCTTCGGGGTCGGTGGCTTTCGAGCCGCCGGCCCCGAAGTCGTTTCGGCTAGCGTGGTGCCATGCCGATGGACCCGAGGCCCGTTCAGGTCGTTCTGGTGCATGGGGTGCGCACATCCGCGACCATGTGGCGTGCGCAGATCCGGCATCTGTCGGATCGCGGCACGCCTTTCCTCGCTCCGGACCTGCCGGGGCACGGATCGCGCATGGCCGAGGAGTTCACGCTCGACGCCGCCTTCGCGACGATCGATGCCGCGGTGCGCGACGCCGCCGAGCGCGGACCCGTGCTGCTGATCGGGCACTCCATGGGCGGGATCCTCTCGACCGTCTACGTCGGACAGGAGACTCCCCCGCCCGTCGACGCGTACATCGCCTCGTGCTGCACCGCGATCCCGCGCGGGCCCGGGCTGATGTTCTACCGCACCATTCTGGATGCGCTCCTGAACCTGCCCGATCGCGGGGCGGCGATCACGCAGGCCGTGCTGCGCGCCACGCTGCCGGAGGAGACGCGCGGCGACTTCGGAGCAGGCGGCTATGCCGACCACATCCAGGATGCCGTGCTGGCGAGTCTCGTGAGCCTGGATGTGCCGGCGGCGCTGAAGCGGATCCGGATCCCGATGTGGTTCGTGAACGGGCAGTACGATCAGCTGCGCATCAACGAGAGGCTCTTCACATCACTGGTTCCGCACGCGGAGCTGATCGTGGTGCCGCGCGCCACCCACCTCGCCACCGCCATGCAGCCGAGGGTGTTCAACGCGGTGATCGATCTCGGAATCGCGACACTCGAGGCCCGTCAGCTCGCGGCGTCCGCGGACTGACCTGCTAAGCTTGGTCCTTGGCTTGCGTGTGGAGCAATCCACACCCGTCGTGCGACACCCCTCTCTTGTCAATCGACATCGTCCGAACATCCTCTGAACGAAAGTCCTCTGACACGTGGCAAACATCAAGTCGCAGATCAAGCGCATCAAGACCAACGAGAAGGCGCGCGAGCGCAACAAGGCCGTGAAGAGCGAGCTGAAGTCGTTCGTCCGCAAGACGCGCGAGGCCATCGCCGCCGGCGACAAGGCCGCCGCTGAGACCGCCTTCGCCAAGGCGGCCAAGAAGCTCGACAAGGCCGTGAGCAAGGGCGTCATCCACAAGAACCAGGCCGCGAACCGCAAGTCGGCTCTCGCCTCCAAGGTCGCCGGTCTCTGACCAGCTGATCGTCGAGAAGGCCCGTCCCATTTGGGGCGGGCCTTCTTCGTGTGCCGGATCTACTCGCCGAAGGGTCGCCGGTTCGCGATGACCGACACCATGCGCTCGAGGGCGAAGATGGGGTCGCGCGACGCGCCCTTGACCTCCGCGTCCGCGCGCGCGGTGGCCTGGATCGCCAGTCCGAGCGTCGACTGCGTCCATCCGGCCTGAAGATCCCTGCGGGCGCGGTCGACCTGCCAATCCTGCATTCCGAGGCGTGACGCGACGGCACGGCTGTTCTCGCGACCAGCGCCGGCGACCTTCGCCATCGTGCGGAGCTTCATCGCGAAGGCCGCCACGATCGGCACCGGGTCGGCGCCCGATGCCAGGGCATGACGCAGGTTGACCAGTGCGCTGCCGTAGTTGCCGGAGATCGCGTCGTCGGCCACGACGAACGCGTTGAGCTCCACGCGGCCCCCGTAGTAGCGGTTGACGACCGCCTCGGTGATGTCGCCCTCGACGTCGTTGAGCAGCTGCTGGCACGCGGCAGCCAGCTCGGCGAGGTCGCCGCTGAACGCCGAGACCAGGGCTTGAAGCGCCTTCGGCGCGATGCGGCGGCCGACCGACGTGAACTCGTCGGCGGCGAAGGCCTGGCGGTCGGCGTCCTTCTTGATCGCCGGGCACGGCACTTCGACGCCGCCGCCGGTTCCGGCCCGGATCGCATCGAGGAGCTTCTTGCCCCGCACCGTCGCGGAGGTGTGCCGCAGCACGACCGTGGCGCCCTCCTGCGGGTGCTCGAGGTAAGAGAGAGCCTCCGTGAGGAACGCGTCGCTGCACTTCTCGACGCCCGAGACGCGCACGAGGCGCGGTTCCCCGAACAACGAGGGCGCGGATACGGCAAGAAGGGTTCCGGCCACATAGTCGTCGGCGCGGATGTCCGTGATCTCGAGCGCCGGATCCTCGGCCTTGAGATAGTCGCGGACGCCGGCGATAGCGCGCTCGGCGCAGACCTCCTCGGGCCCGGACACGAGCACGATGGGAGCGGGGCGGGGGCTGCGCCACGCCAGCTGCGGGATGGAGGTCTTGGCCCCGCGGGCGGACTTCGAAGCGGTTGCGGCAGCCATTCCCCCAGCCTACCGGCGGCCTCCGACGGCGCACCGATGTCACGGCGCGCGCTCGCGCCACACGCGCACTCCCCCGTCGGCACGAGAGACGAGCACGAGACCCTCCTCATCGGTGCGCTCGATGGTGGCGCCGAGATTGGCGAGCGTGCCCAAGATCTCCGGGCGGGGATGCCCGAAGTCGTTTCCCTCCCCCACCGAGATGAGCGCCAACGGAGCGGCGACCTCGGCATACAGCTGAGGATCCTGATCTGCGCTGCCGTGGTGGGCGACCTTCACCACGTCATAGGGGCCCGCGACGAGCGCCGATCGCAAGAGGGCGGACTGCGCCGAAGCGCCGAGGTCGCCCAGCAGGATCGTGCGCGGCAGGTCCGCGCCGGCGATCTCGAGGACAACGCTCGCATCGTTGCCGGCCGCGAATGCCTTCGACTCCGCGCGGGGCCAGACCACCCTCCAGCGCGCGCCGCCGAGCACCCCGCTGAGCCCGGCTGCCGCGGATACGCGCTCGACGCGCCCGAGGTCGTCGAGCACGCTCCGCTGCTGCGCCTCCTCGACGGGGCCGTGCAAGACGGTGTCGACTCGGTCGCGCAGAGCGCGGGCGCCGCCCGAATGATCTCGGTCGAAGTGCGTGAGCACCAGCAGATCGACGCGCCCGATGCCCAGGCGTGAGAGGCACCGGGCGAGCGGGTCAGGTTCCGGGCCGGTGTCGATGACCGCAACGGCGTCGGCTGAGCGGAGGATCAGCGCGTCTCCCTGCCCGACGTCGCACGCGGCGATCGCCCAATCGGACGGCACGGTGAGCGGTCCCGCGGCACCCCCCAGCGCTACCGCGCCCGACATGGCGCCCGTCCCGATCGCGAGGAGCGCGGCGGCCATGCGACGCATCCGGCGGTCGCGAGCCCGGACGGATCCGGAGCGCAGGATCAGGATGCCGGCGAGCAGCCCCGCGGATGCCAGAAGTACGGCGCCGCCCAGGCCGGGCGGCCAGGTGAGGCGCGCACCGGGGAGCGCAGCGATCGTTTGCGCGGTCGAGGCGATCCACGCGGACGGCACCCACGCGATGGCCGCCAGTCCGTCAGCCAGCGCCGGAAGAGGCGCCGCGAGGCAGGCGGCGAGACCCACCACCGTCACGATCGGGGCGGCGGGATCTGCGAGCAGGTTGGCGAGAACGCCGTACAGCGGCACCTCCGGTGCGAGAAGCACAAGCACCGGGCCGCAGGCGAGCTGTGCCGACAGGGGCACGCTCAGCGCCAGCGCGAGAGGAGCGGGGAGCCAGCGGCTGAGCCCCCGCGCAAGCGGTGCGGCGAGCAGCAGGAGCGATCCGGTTGCGACGACAGAGAGGACGAAGCCGTAGGACGTCGCGAGCCACGGATCCGCGATGAGCAGCACGGTCGTCGCAAGGGAGAGCACCGCGACGCCGGCACCTGTGCGGCCGAGCGCCAGCGCGAGGAGGGCGATCGCGGCCATCGCCCCCGCGCGGATCACACTCGGCTCGGGTGTGACGAGCAGTATGAAGCCGCCCAGCGCCGCGAGCCCCACGGTGATGCGCACCGCCCGCGTCGCGCCGAGCAGCGAGGCGGCGCCGAAGGCGAGGCCGACCACCAGCGCGCAGTTCGCTCCGCTGACCGCGGTCAGGTGCGACAGCGACGACGCCTTCATCGCCGCGTCGAGCTCTTCGGACACGGTTCGGGTGTCTCCCACGGCAAGGCCTGGCAGCAGCATCGCGCCCGGCTGCGGCAGCAGTGCCGCACGCGCGACGAGGGCGTCGCGCAGCCCGGCCGTCAGGTCCAGCCCGAACGCCGGTCCCGCGCGCACCTCGACCGTGCGTGCGAACAGCGTGATCACCGCGCGGTCGCCTGGTTCGGAGGCCTGCGCGCTGCCCTGCACGTGCGCACGCGATCCGAGGTCGAGCACCCCGCCCTCCAGGGCATCCGACGCGACCGTGACCGTCACCGGCGCCGATCCCGTCACCCGCTCCTCACCGCGCCGCGCCATCGACATCTCGGCGTCGAACCAGAGCGCCCCGCCGCGCCGCTCGACCTTCGAGATCACGACGACATCGATCTCGACCGCCCGACCGGCAGCGAGCTCGGACACCTGCCGCCGCCCCGGCTCAGCCAGTGCCACGTGTGCGGCGACCGTCCCCGCGACGGCGCACGCGAGCACGCCCACGGTCCACACCGTCCGGGCAGCGACGGCCCACCATCGGCGCGCCACGACACCGGTCACGGCCAGCCCCCACGCGCTGATTGCCACCCAGGCCGCGGCTGCGGGAAAGAGCACCGCGAAGAGACCAGCAGCCCACCCGACCGCCGCGACCGGTACCATCCGCAGATCACGGCCGCCGAGTTCGGTCTCGGTCTCGGGGATGGGCGGGCTCATCCGACCCTCACGTGATCGCGGAGCGATTCGAGCATCTTGTCGCCGATCCCCGGCACCGCGAGAAGGTCGTCGACGTGAGCGAAGCGGCCGTTCTCCTCTCTCCAGGCGATGATGCGCTCGGCCAGCGCCGGGCCGATGCGCGGAAGCTCTTCCAGCGCGTCCGCGCCGGCGGTGTTGAGATCGATGGTGCCGTCGTCCGCGGCTCCGTCCGCCTGCGGCGCAGCAGCAGAGGGCGCGGCGCCCTTCGCCGGAACGATCAGCTGCTCGCCGTCGGCCACAACGCGCGCGAGGTTCACAGCCGAGCGGTCGGCGTCGTCGGCGAATCCGCCGGCGGACGCCACGGCGTCGACGACGCGCGAGCCCGCCGGCAGCACGTAGAGCCCCGCGACGCGTACGCGCCCGTCAACGTGCACGTAGATCCGCCCTGCCGGGGCGGTGGCGCCCGGAGACGGGGTGGCCCCGGAGATCACGGCGGTGGGCGCGGTGGACCCGCGCCACACCCCGATGCCGATCGTCACCGCGAGTGCGACGAGCACCAGCAGCACGATCGCGCCGAGGCCGAGCTTCAGCCGCCGAGGCGGCTCGGCGATCTCGGGAAGAGGAGCGCGGTCAGCGGGAGTGTCCTCAGCGGCCGTCACGCCTCAACGCTACGAACCCGCGCGGGGCCCGGAGCCTCGCTGAGTTCGCTGGGGGAACCGAGGTCGGAATCCCGCGGCTGGGGACGACAGAGCGCGCGCGTCAGCGGCTCATCGACCCAGCTTGACACCCCGCACGATCTGCACGATGCCGAAGACCACCAGCGAGATGCCGATCAGGAGCCAGACCCAGACCGCCGCGAGCAGCGGCGCGAAGAGCACCGCGATGCCGGCGAGGATGCTGAGAATCGCGTAGGCGATCGTCCACCCGCGCGACGCGGCCACAGGCCCCGCTCCACCCTGACCGCGCGTGGAGAACAGCGTCAGCACCCCATCGAAGATCCAGGAGACACCGAGCATGATGGCGACGAAGAACGCCAGGAGCACGGTCGTGCTCTCGAGATTCGCGAAGGCGACGATCGACGCCGCGATGAACAGCAGTCCGAGAACAGCCGTGCCGATCCGCATCCACACGCCCAGCCCGCGCGAGAAGATCGCCAGAGCGATGTCGACCGCTCCGGCGATGAGCGTGTAGATGGCGATGAAGATGGTGATCGTCGCCGCGGTCTTGAGCGGCCAGGTGAGGATCGCGGCCCCCATCACCACGGCGATGGCGCCGGTGACGATGGTCAGGATGCGCAGCGAGCGGGCGATGTCGACGGGCGGGCTGATCTGGGTCATGCGTGCTCCTCAGGGCTCCAGGGTGGGACCGTTGTCTGCTCCACATCTTGCCCGGCGCACCCACTCAGCGGTAGAGCGCGACTCACGGCGGCGGAGACGCGAGGGCGGGCGACCGGCGAACCGGACGCCCGCCCTCGCGGTCTTCGTCGCAGCGACTCACTTCGTCGAGAAGCTGACCACCTTCGGGACGCGGACGATCGCCCGCACGATCTCGCGTCCGTCGAGCGAGCGGATGACCTTCTCGTCGGCGCGTGCGAGAGCCTCGAGCTCCTCGGCGGAGATCTTCGCCGACACCGACAGCGTCGAGCGCACCTTGCCGTCGATCTGGACGACGGCGACCACCGAGTCCTCGACGAGCAGCGTCGGATCGGCGACGGGCCAGACGGCGAGACCGATCGAGCCCTCGTGCCCCAGGACCTGCCACATCTCCTCGGCGGTGTGCGGCGCGACCAGATCCAGGATCAGCGCGGTCGCCTCGACGGCCTCACGCACCGCAGGGTCCCCGGCGCCCGCGGAGCCGTCGACGGCCTTGCGGATCGCGTTGACGAGCTCCATAAGACGCGCCACGACGACGTTGAACTTCGTCTGCTCGACGAGGCCCGGGACGTCGGCGAGCACCTTGTGGGTGACGCGGCGAAGCGTCGCGTCACCCGCGGCGAAGTCGACACCGGGGTCGGACGAGACCTCGTTGGCCAGACGCATCGCGCGAGAGAGGAACTTGAACGCGCCGGTCGTGGAGACGTCACTCCAGTCCTTGTCGTCCTCCACGGGGCCGGCGAAGGCCAGCGCCACCCGGAGCACGTCGGCGCCGTGCTTCTCGAGCTCCTCGCTGAAGAGCACCAGGTTGCCCTTGGACTTCGACATCTTCGCGCCGTCCAGGATCACCATGCCCTGATTGATCAGGCTCGAGAACGGCTCGGTGAAGTCCACCAGGCCCATGTCGAAGAGGACCTTGGTGATGAAGCGCGCGTAGAGCAGGTGCAGGATCGCGTGCTCGACACCGCCGATGTACGCGTCGACAGGAGCCCAGCGATCGGCGTCCGCCGAGTCGAAGGCCTTCTCGGCGTTGCCGGGCGACAGGAAGCGCAGGAAGTACCACGAGCTGTCGACGAAGGTGTCCATCGTGTCGGGGTCGCGCAGCGCGGGTTCGCCGGTGCGCGGGTCGGTGGTCTCGACCCAGCCCGTCGCCGCGCCGAGCGGCGACGATCCCTTCGGCTTCAGGTCGAGGCCTGCCGCGTCCGGCAGCCGCACGGGAAGCTCATCGGCCGGCACCGGGACGATCTCACCGCTCTGGGTGTGGATCATCGGGATGGGGGTGCCCCAGAAGCGCTGACGCGAGATCAGCCAGTCGCGCAGGCGGTACTGCTTCGAGGCCCGGCCCGTTCCGGCGGCCTCGAGCAGCTCGATCGCGCGGGCGATCGCGTTGCGCTTGGACAGCCCGTCGAGCGGACCGGAGTTGACCATACGCCCCTCGCCCGCCAGCGCCTGACCGGTGACGGCCGGATCCAGGTCGGAGAGGGCGGGGTCAATCGGCACGCCGTCCTCGTCGACCTCGATCACCGGAATGGCGCCCGTGACGGCAGCCGTGGTGTCCACCACGACCTTGACCGGCAGGTCGAAGGCGCGGGCGAAGTCGAGGTCGCGCTGATCGTGCGCGGGCACGGCCATCACGGCACCGTGGCCATAGTCGGCCAGGACGTAGTCGGCGGCCCAGATCGGCAGGCGCTCGCCCGTGAACGGGTTCAGCGCGTAGCGCTCGAGGAACACGCCCGTCTTGGGACGGTCGGTCGCCTGACGCTCGATGTCGGTCTGCTTCTGCGTCTGCTCCAGGTAGTCCTGGAAGCGCGTGCGGGCCTCGGGTGAGGCACTGGCGACCAGCTCGGCGGCCAGGTCGCTGTCGGGCGCGACCACCATGAAGGTCGCGCCGTGCAGCGTGTCGGGACGCGTGGTGAACACCGTCACCTTCTCGGCGCGGCCCTCGATCTCGAAATCGACGTCGGCGCCGATGGAGCGGCCGATCCAGTTGCGCTGCATCTGCAGCACCTTGTGCGGCCAGCGGCCCTCGAGCTGGTTCAGGTCGTCGAGCAGCCGGTCGGCGTAGTCGGTGATCTTGAAGTACCACTGCGTGAGCTTGCGCTTGACGACCGCGGCCCCGCAGCGCTCGCAGTGGCCGTCGACGACCTGCTCGTTGGCGAGCACGGTCTGGTCGTTGGGGCACCAGTTGACCGGGCTGTCCTTGCGGTAGGCCAGACCCCGCTCGTACAGCTGCTGGAACAGCCACTGGTTCCAGCGGTAGTAGTCGTCATCGCTGGTGTGGAGCACACGGCTCCAGTCGAAGGAGGCGCCGTACGCCTTCATGCTGTCGCGCTGCTGCGCGATGTTGGCGTACGTCCACTCCTTGGGGTCGGCGCCGCGCAGGATGGCTGCGTTCTCGGCCGGCAGCCCGAAGGAGTCCCAGCCGATCGGGTGCAGCACGTTGTAGCCGCGGTGGCGCCAGTAGCGCGCCACGATGTCGCTGTAGAGGTAGTTCTCCGCGTGGCCCATGTGCAGGTCGCCCGAGGGGTACGGGAACATCGCCAGCACGTACTTGCGGGGGCGCGTGTCGTCGTCGCCGCCCGCGAGGAAGGTGCCCTGCTCCGCCCAGTACGACTGCCACTTCGAGTGAAGGGCGTGGACATCGAACCCGCCCTCGTGGGGCACGGCGGAGGAAGAATCTGTCTGCGACACGGGTGGTCTTGCCAATCGATCGTGGGAGGGCCGAGATAAAGCGCGTCGGCGCGAGTTCCCAGGGTATCAATCGGCACGCGAGGGCATGCCCGCCCTAGGCTCGTGCCGTGGACGACGCGCTCGGTTGGATCCTCGACGTGGTCGAGTCGGTCGATCCCGTGCTGCGCATGACGATCGCGGGCGTGGCCATGCTGCTCGAGCTCAGCGTGGTGATCGGCCTGATCGTGCCCGGCGACACCATCGTGATCGTGGCGGCGATGGGGGTCACCTCGGTCTGGGAGGGCGTGCTGCTCGCGGCTGCCGCCGCACTCGGATCGCTCGTGGGAGAGAGCATCGGCTTCGGGATCGGGCGGTGGCTCGGACCCCGGATCCGAACCTCCTGGATCGGGCGCCGGATCGGCGAGAAGAACTGGGATCGCGCCGAGCGCTACCTCTCCCGCCGAGGCGGGCTCGCGATCTTCCTCGCGCGCTTCCTGCCCGTCCTGCGCCAGCTCGTGCCGCTCACGGTCGGCATGAGCCATTACTCCTTCCGCAGGTTCATCCTCTGGGCGGCCCCCTCCTGCATCCTGTGGGCGGCTCTCTACGTCGGCATCGCGGCGACGGCCGCGGGGTCGTACCGGGAGCTCGCCGGCGAGGCGCAGGGCGCGGTGTTCGTGCTGGTCGGGGGGCTCATCCTGCTGGTGGGTGTTGTCTTCCTCATCGAGAAGCTCATCTCCCGCTTCGAGAAGCGCCACCTCGACGAAGAATGATCTCGGACTCAGCCCGTTCAGGCGCGCATGGGACACTGGACCGGATGTCCCCGAAAGCCCCCCGAGACAGGATCCTCTGGATCGCCCGCATCGAGCGCCGCGTGCACGCGTGGCGGGAGAGGCGGGCGCGCAGACGCGGCCGCAAGCCGACGGTGCTGCTGTTCCCGGGCTACGGGGGTGACGGCTGGGTGCGGGTGCTCGGCCGGGTGCTGATCGTGCCGCCCGTGAAGTCCACGAAGCCGGGTGAGCGCGCGCGTGTGCGCGGCTGGCGCGCCTTCGCGAGCATCCCGGTCGGCTACGCCACGGTGCGCATCACGATCGGCGGACGCACACACGAGGTGGCCGCGGACGGCGGCGGAGTCATCGATGCGCGCCTCGAGGCCGACCTGCTGCCCGGGTGGCAGAAGGTGGAGGCCTCCGTCGAGGGCAGCGAATCGAGCGAGTCGGTGCTGCAGGTCATCGCGCCGGGCGCGCGCCATGGCGTCGTGAGCGACGTGGACGACACCGTGATGGTGACCGCGCTGCCCCGCCCGCTGCTCGCCGCCTGGAACTCGTTCGTGCGCGACGAGCACGCGCGGCAGCCCGTGCCCGGCATGGCGGTGCTGCTGGGTCGCCTCGCGCGCCGGGAGCCCGGAGCGCCGATGCTCTACCTGTCGACGGGCGCATGGAACGTCGCCCCGACTCTCACTCGCTTCCTGAGCCGGCACCTCTACCCCGCCGGTTCCCTGCTCCTCACCGACTGGGGCCCGACGCACGACCGATGGTTCCGCTCAGGCAGCGAGCACAAGCTCACCAATCTGCGTCGGCTGGCCTCGGAGTTCCCCGATGTGAAGTGGCTGCTCGTCGGCGACGACGGACAGCACGACGACGCGATCTACACGCAGTTCACGAGCGAGCATCCTGAGTCCGTCGCCGGTGTGGCGATCCGGCGCCTCTCCCCCGCTGAGGCCGTACTGGCCGGTGGCCGCACGGCCGTGAACGATCACTCCGGTGCGGACATCCCCTGGGTGACCGCCGACGACGGAGCCGGTCTCGCCGAGCGACTCGAGCACGTCGGACTGCTCCCGCCGGAGAACTGATCCACCCGCCTCCGGCGAATGTCGGAGGACGGGCCTACGCTGGCGGCATGTGCGGACGATTCGTCGTGGCGAAGGCGGGAAACGAGCTCGTGGGCGAGCTGCGGGTGGATCTGGTGGCCGACGAGCTGCCACCGCCCTCGTACAACGTGGCGCCGACCGATCCGGTCGCGGTGGTGCTCGACTCGGCGAAGACCGAGCCACCCACCCGCCGTCTCGAGCCCGCGCGATGGGGCCTCGTGCCCTCGTGGGCCAAAGACCTCTCGATCGGGGCGAGGGCATTCAACGCCCGCTCGGAGGAGCTCGAAGAGAAGGCGATGTTCAAGAACGCGCTGCAGAAGCGACGCGCGATCATCCCCTCGACGGGCTATTACGAATGGCAGCTGCAGGCCGACGGCAAGACGAAGATCCCGCACTTCATCCACCCCGAAGACGGATCTCCCCTGCTGTTCGCCGGACTGTACGAGTGGTGGAAGGATCCGTCGAAGGCCGACGACGCGCCCGACCGCTGGGTGCTGAGCTTCACGATCCTGACCCGCGAGGCGATGGGACCGCTCGGCTCGATCCACGGACGCATGCCGGTGTTCATGGACCAGGACCACGCCGACGCCTGGCTCGACCCCACCGTCGACTACCCGCGCGACGTGCTCGATGCGGCCGTGGACGCCGCGCCCTACGTCGCCGAGACCCTCGCCTGGCATCCGGTCGACACGGCGGTCGGCAACGTGCGCAACAACTCCCCCGCGCTGATCGAGCCCCTCGACTCCTGATCAGGGCTCTCGGTCAGGGCGGCGGGCGATACTGGATGCCATGACCTCCGATCGTGTTCCCGCCGACGCCCGCGCCCACATCGAGGATCTCGCCGCGTTCGTCATGGCCTCGCCGTCGTCGTTCCACGCGGCCGCCGAGATCGCGCGTCGTGCCGAGAGCGCCGGCTGCACCAGGCTGATCGAGACCGAGGCCTGGAGCATCGCGCCCGGCGGCCGCTATGTCGTGGTGCGCGATGGATCGGCCGTGGTCTTCTCGCTCCCCGACAGCGCCGACGGCACCACGGCGTTCACGATCGTCGGAGCCCACACCGACTCCCCCGGCTTCAAGCTCAAGCCCAAGCCCACGACCCTCGGCCCCGGTGAGTGGTGGCAGCTCGGAGTCGAGGTCTACGGCGGCCCGCTCCTGAACTCATGGCTCGATCGCGAGCTCGAGCTCGCCGGCCGTCTCGTCACTCTCGCGGGTGAGGAGCACATCGTGCGCACGGGTCCGCTCATGCGGATCCCCCAGCTCGCGATCCACCTCGACCGGGGCGTGAACGACGGCCTGGCACTCGACAAGCAGCGCCACACGCAGCCGGTGTGGGGACTGGGCGATCCGTTCGACGCCGACATCCTGCAGCTGCTCGGCGACCAGGCCGGCATCCGCGCGGCGGACATCGGCGGCTACGACATCGTGGTCGCCGACACGCAGGAGCCGCGCACGCTCGGGGCCGCCGGCGAGCTCTTCGCCTCCGGCCGCCTCGACAACCTGCTGTCCACCCACGCCGGGCTCGTCGCCCAGCTCGAGGTCGAACCCGAGCGCTCGATCGCCGTGTTCGCGAGCTTCGACCACGAGGAGATCGGGTCGGGATCGCGCTCGGGCGCCGCCGGCCCCTTCCTGGAGGACGTGCTTCTGCGCATCTCCTCCGCTCTGGGCGCCGATGCGGGCCAGCGCGCGCAGGCGTTCGCGGCCTCGCTGCACATCTCGAGCGACGTGGGCCACGCGATCCACCCCAACTACCCCGAGCGCCACGACCCGGTCAACAAGCCGGTGGCGGGCGGCGGGCCGATCCTGAAGATCAACGCCAGCCAGAAGTACGCGACCGATGCGCACGGAGCCGCGGCGTGGAACGCCGCCTGCGAGAGCGCCGGTGTCCCCACCCAGGAGTTCGTGTCGAACAATGCGATGCCCTGCGGCTCGACCATCGGGCCGATCACCGCCACGCGCCTCGGCATCCGCACCGTCGATGTCGGCGTGCCCATCCTGTCCATGCACTCGGCGCGCGAGCTCACCGCCGTGGTGGATCCCTGGTACCTGTCCCGCGCGATGCGCGCGGTGCTCGACCGCTGATCATGTCGACGCTCGAGGCGTCGCCGGCCGTCCGTCTCGCGCCCGCCGTCTGGCACGCCCGAGAGGAAGCCCATGAGGCCCGGGCCGATGCCCTGACCGCCGCGCATCGTGAACGCGCGGCGCGCGGCGAGAAGCACCCCGTGTGGGACTTCCTCTTCACGTACTACGGCTACAAGCCGGCGATCCTGCGTCGCTGGCATCCGGGCGCGCGCTCCGAGCTCGCCGATGCCGCCGACTCTGCCCGCGCCGGCTGGCGCTGGTATGCGCCGGGGTCCGATCCCGGATCTCTCAGGGTGGATGCCGCCGCTTTCGCCGCGGAGAAGGCGCCGCTCGCCCGCCTCATCGAGATCATGCTGCGCCGCACGGCGGAACGCCCGGGGCGCTTCGACTGCTTCGGCCTGCACGAGTGGGCCATGGTGTACCGCCAGGACGAGCACCGGCACCCCGTGCCCCTGCGCCTGGGGCAAGCCGACACGGACGCGGTCGTCGACAGCCACGAGCTCAAGTGCTCGCACTTCGACGCGTTCCGCTTCTTCACCCCCGACGCGGCGCCCCGCAACGCGATGGCGCCCACGCGCGACCGGCAACCCGAGATGGATCAGCCCGGCTGCCTGCACGCGGGCATGGATGTCTACAAGTGGGCCGTCAAGCTCGGCCCACTCGTGCCGGGCGAGCTGCTGCTGGACGCGTTCGAGTTGGCGCGTGACATCCGGCAGCTCGACATGGAGGCCGCGCCCTACGATCTGAGTGCCTGGGGCATCGAGCCGGTGCGCATCGAGACGCCCGAGGGCAAGGCCACCTACGTGCGCCGTCAGCGCGTCTTCGCCGAGCGCGGCAACGAGCTGCGCGCACGCATCCTCGACGCGTGGCGCCCGACGTCGCCGACGTCCTGAATCGGGGCGAAGCGTCCGCAGGATGTGTCCGGCATGTAACAGTCTGATCGGCGACACGCCGGATTCGTGATCAGAACGGTCGATTCTGAGCGGCGGACACGTCCATTCCCTGATCCATGTGTAAGCATGGGCCGCATCGCGCCATCCCCACCGGCGCAATCCCCCCCGGATCACCGGTCACCACAGCGACGTGTGATCCGCTTCTAGAAAGAGGCACCCCATGGGCACCACCAGCAACAGGCGCCGTCTCGCGCTCGTCGCTGTCGTCCCGGCGGTCGCGGCGCTCACCCTCGCGGGCTGCGCCAGCGGCGGCGGCGATGGCGACGGCAACGCGTCCGGCGGCGACAACCTGATCCTCGTCGGCACCACCGACAAGGTCACCACGCTCGACCCCGCCGGCTCCTACGACAACGGCTCGCTCGCCGTGCAGACGCAGGTCTTCCCGTACCTCGTCAACACGAACTACAACGAGACCGATGTCGTGCCCGACCTCGCCGAGTCGGCCGAGTTCACCTCGCCCACCGAGTACACGGTCACCCTTCCCGAGGGCCTGAAGTGGGCGAACGGCAACGAGCTCACCTCGAGCGACGTCAAGTTCTCGTTCGACCGCAACCTCAAGATCGCCGACCCGAACGGCGCCTCGTCGCTGCTGTACAACCTCGAGTCGGTCGAGACCCCCGACGACACCACGGTGGTCTTCACGCTCAAGACGGAGAACGATCAGGTCTTCCCGTTCATCCTGACGAGCTTCCCGGGTGCCATCGTCGATGAGGAGACCTTCTCGGCCGACGCCATCACCCCCGACAAGGACATCGTCGACGCGAACGCCTTCGGCGGCCCCTACACGATCAGCTCGTACAAGTTCAACGAGACGGTCGAGTTCACCCCGAACCCCGAGTACAAGGGTCTGCTCGACGCGCCGGCGAACGACGGCGTGATCCTCAGCTACTACTCCGAGTCGTCGAACCTCAAGCTCGGCGTGCAGCAGGGCGACGTGGACGTCGCATACCGCAGCCTCGCGCCGACCGACATCGCCGATCTGCAGGGCGACGAGGAGCTCACGGTCCACGAGGGCCCGGGCGGCGAGATCCGCTACATCGTCTTCAACTTCAACACGCAGCCGTTCGGCGCCACGACGCCCGAGGCCGACCCGGCCAAGGCGCTCGCCGTGCGCCAGGCGGTCGCGTCGCTGGTCGACCGCGAGGCGATCAGCGACCAGGTCTACAACGGCACCTACACGCCGCTGTACTCGTACGTGCCCGAGGGCTTCGCCGGCGCCACCGACGCGCTCAAGGGTCTCTACGGCGACGGTGAGGGCGGCCCCGATGCCGCCAAGGCCAAGGAGCTGCTCGACGCCGCCGGCGTCGCGACCCCGGTCAAGTTGAGCCTGCAGTTCAGCCCCGACCACTACGGCCCCTCGTCGGGTGACGAGTACGCCCTCGTCGAGCAGCAGCTCGAGGCCGACGGCCTGTTCGACGTCGACCTGAAGTCGACGGAGTGGGTGCAGTACTCCAAGGACCGCACCGCCGACGTGTACCCCGCCTACCAGCTCGGCTGGTTCCCGGACTACTCGGACGCCGACAACTACCTCGCGCCGTTCTTCCTCAAGGAGAACTTCCTCGGCAACCACTACGACAACCCCGAGGTGAACGACCTGATCCTGAAGCAGGCCGTGACCCCGGATGCCGCCGAGCGCACCGCCATGATCGAGGACATCCAGGCCAAGGTGGCCGCGGACCTCTCGACCGTGCCGCTGCTCCAGGGCGCCCAGACGCTCGTGTCGCAGTCCGACATCGAGGGCGTCGTCCTCGACGCGTCGTTCAAGCTGCGCTTCGCGCCGCTGACGCGCTGACGCACTCGGAAGGGGCGGTCTCAACCCGAGACCGCCCCTTCCTCATGCTCCGCCCTCTCCACCCGAAGGACATCCCGTCGTGACAGCCCTCACCGCTGATCCGGCCCCCGCATCGACCGGCGCCGCGCGCCGCTCGCGATCGGGCGGCTCGCTGGGTCGGTACATCCTGATCCGGTTCCTGCTGATCTTCCCGACCGTGTTCATCCTGGTGACCACGGTGTTCCTCTTCATGCGCCTCACGGGCGACCCGCTCACCGCGGCCCTCGGCGGTCGGCTGCCGGCCGACCAGCTCGCCGAGCGCATCCACGCCGCCGGCTATGACCGGCCGCTCATCGTGCAGTACTTCGAGTACCTCGGCCAGATCCTGACCGGCAACTTCGGCACCACGATCACCGACAACCAGCCGGTCGCCGAGCTGCTGCTGCGGTATGGCGGGGCGACCCTCGAGCTCGCCATCTACGCCCTGCTGATCGCCTTCATCGTGGGCATCCCGCTCGGCATGATCGCCGCCGCGGTGCGCGACCGCTGGGGCGACGCCGTACTGCGGGTGTTCGCGATCCTCTGCTACGCGACGCCGGTCTTCTTCGCCGGCCTGCTGCTCAAGCTGATCTTCTCGGTGTGGCTGGGGGTGCTTCCGACCTCGGGCCGCGCATCGCCGCGCGTCGAGATCGCACTCGGTCGACTCGAGGACCCGACGGGCATCTACCTGATCGACGCGATCCGATCCGGCTCCGCCACCGCCATCGGCGACGTGCTCTCGCACGCCCTGCTGCCGGGCATCGCGCTCGGCCTGCTGACCGCGGGCGTGTTCCTGCGTCTCGTGCGCACCAACGTCATCGGCACGCTGTCCATGCCCTACATCGACGCGGCCCGCTCGCGCGGCATCGGCGAGGTGCGCCTCGTCAGCAAGCACGCCTACAAGCCGGCGCTCATCCCGATCATCACGGTGATCGGCATGCAGATCGCCATGCTGCTGGGTGGGGCCGTGCTGACCGAGACCACCTTCGAGTGGCAGGGTCTCGGGTTCCAGCTCTCGCACTACCTGGGCGCGCGCGATTTCGTCGCCGTGCAGGGCATCGTCGCACTGCTCGCCGTGATCGTCGCGGTCACCAACTTCGTGGTCGACATCATCGCGGCCCTGATCGACCCCCGGGTGAGGTACTGACATGACCACCACCACCGACGCCCCCACCACCGGCGGCAAGGTGCGCGCGCTCCTGCGGCGCCTGCCCATCGTCCACCAGTACCGCCAGTCGGTCGGACTGCAGCGAGGAATGCTCACCGCGGGTCTGGTGATCTGCGGTGTGTTCCTCGTGACCGCGCTCTTCGCCCCGCTGCTGGCCCCGTACGGTTTCGCTCAGCTCCAGGCGGGCGGTGAGCGCTTCGGCGCACAGCAGCCTCCGAGCGGCGACCATCTGCTGGGCACGACCGTCGGCGGCTTCGACGTGCTCTCCCGAGTGATCTGGGGAACGCAGACGGCGCTGCTCGTCATCGTGATCGCGGTCGTCCTGTCGATCTTCGCGGGCATCCTGCTGGGTCTGGTCTCCGGCTACTTCGGCGGCTGGATCGACCGCGTGCTCGTCGTCATCGCGGATGCCGTGTTCGCCTTCCCGACCCTGCTGCTCGCGATCGTCGCGGCCATCGTCATCACGGGCGGCCAGTCCGATCTGTTCGGCGGTGTGCTCGCCGCCTCCATCTCGATCACCGTGGTCTTCATCCCGCAGTACTTCCGGGTAATCCGCGCCGAGACGATCCGGATCAAGGCCGAGGCCTTCGTGGAGTCCGCTCAGGTGATCGGCGCCTCGACGGGTCGTGTGATGTTCCGTCACGTGCTGCGCAACGCGACCCGCATCCTGCCGCTGATCTTCACGCTCAACGCGTCCGAGGCGATCCTCACGCTCGCAGGGCTCGGGTTCCTCGGCTTCGGCATCCAGCCCACCAAGGCGGCGGAGTGGGGCTACGACCTCAACCGGTCCATCGCCGACGTCACGAGCGGCATCTGGTGGACGTCGGTCTTCCCCGGCGCGGCCATCGTGCTCGTGGTGCTGGGCATCACCCTGGTGGGCGAGAGCCTCAACGACCTCGCCGACCCGCGTCTGCGCACACGCCGGCGCGCCAAGGCGACCACTCCGGCCGACGCCGCCGCGGCGACCACGCCGATCGCCCGACAGGACATGGGAGAGGTGCTGTGATGAGCATCGACACCGGCAAGCTCGCCGTCGACATCCGGGATCTGCGGATCACCTTCGCCACCGACGGCGGCGACGTCGCGGCGGTCAAGGGCATCGACCTGGACGTGCGTCCGGGCGAGGTGCTCGCGGTCGTCGGCGAGTCCGGATCGGGCAAGACCGTCACGGCGCGCACGATCCTGGGCCTGCTGCCCGAGACCGCTCGCATCGAGGGCGCCGTGGTGCTCAACGGCACCGACATCGTTCCGCTCACGG
Source organism: Microbacterium stercoris (assembly GCF_017592545.1). Classification (GTDB taxonomy): domain Bacteria; phylum Actinomycetota; class Actinomycetes; order Actinomycetales; family Microbacteriaceae; genus Microbacterium; species Microbacterium stercoris. The sequence continues at coordinate 270,390 of NZ_JAGFOA010000004.1, read as the reverse complement.
GCCCGCGCCTGCGGGAGCTGCGCGGCAGCGAGGCGGCCATGATCTTCCAGGAGCCCATGACGGCGCTCAACCCAGTGTTCACCGTGGGATGGCAGATCGCGGAGGGCCTGCGCGCACACAGCAGCATCTCGAAGCGCGACGCACGCACGAAAGCGATCGAGATCCTGCGCAAGGTCGGCATCCCCGAGCCCGAGAAGCGCGTGGACGACTACCCGCACCAGTTCTCGGGTGGCCAGAAGCAGCGCATCGTCATCGCGCAGGCACTCGCGCTCGAGCCGGCGGTCATCATCGCGGACGAGCCGACGACCGCGCTGGATGTCACCGTCCAGGCGGAGATCCTGGACCTGCTGCGCCTGGCGCGCGACGAGTTCGGCACGGCGATCCTGCTCATCACGCACAACATGGGCGTGGTCGCCGACCTGGCCGACCGCGTGGCCGTGATGTACCTCGGCGACATCGTCGAGACGGCTCCGGCGACCCAGCTGTTCGCGGCTCCTCAGCACGAGTACACGAAGAGACTGCTCGGCGCCGTGCCACGGCTGGAGATCGCGGACCGCCCGTTCACCGGAGACGCGTCGGCGGAACCCGTCGTCGCGGCCACGGGGCTCGAGATCGAGTACCCGGGGCGTCTGGGCAAGAAGGCCTTCAAAGCCGTACAGGCGGTCGACTTCGAGATCCGGCCCGGCGAGGTGCTGGGTCTGGTCGGCGAGTCCGGATCGGGCAAGACCACCATCGGCCGTGCGATCGCGGGCCTCGCGCCCGTGACAGGCGGATCGCTGAGGGTGCTCGGCCACGAGATGCGCGGCATGAGGGAGCGCGAGTTCCGGGCGAAGCGCCGCGATCTCGGGTTCGTGTTCCAGGATCCGGCGTCGAGCTTCAATCCGCTGCTGACCATCGCGCAGTGCGTGGCCGAGCCGCTGATCGTTCACGGACTGGCGCGCAACGCCGCCGAGGCCCGTGACCGGGTCGACGAGCTGCTCGAGGCGGTGCAGCTGCCGAAGGCCTTCGGCGATCGCTTCCCGCACGAGCTCTCGGGCGGGCAGCGACAGCGCGCGTCGCTGGCACGCGCTCTCGCGCTCGATCCGAAGCTGCTCATCGCGGACGAGCCGACCTCGGCGCTCGACGTGTCGGTGCAGGCGAAGGTGCTCGACCTGTTCACCGAGCTGCAGGAGCGCTTCGGGTTCGCGGCGCTGTTCATCACGCACGATCTCGCGGTCGTGGATCTGCTCGCACACCGGGTGGTCGTGCTGCACCAGGGGCGCATCGCGGCTTCGGGCGCCACCGCTGAGGTGCTCGGCAACCCGCAGGACGACTACACGCGCCGCCTCATCGCGTCGCTGCCGGTGCCGGATCCGGTCGAGCAGGCCGCCCGTCGCGCCGCGCGCGCCTGACGTTACGCTCGCCGCGCCCGTCCGGATCCGTCCGGGCGGGCGCGGTCGCGTCCCTCGCGCCGCTGGCGCCGCTTGGCGACGACTGGCGCCGCTTGGCGCCGCTTCGTGAGGAGATATCCCGACTCCCGGATCCGCTGGCCTGATCCTCTCCTCAGGAGCGGATCTCTCCTCGTCTGCGCACGCCGACAGCCGCGTCGACCGCACAGGCCACCGCGACTCCGAGCGCGTAGAAGAGCAGGTCCGTGACAGCGAAGACGTTGCCGAAGACCAGCATCAGCGGGCGCCAGGCCGCGCCCTAGACCTCGGGCAGCCCGGTGAGTTGGAAGAGCTCGATCGCCGTGCACCACGCGAGCGCGCCGGCCGCCGGCTTCCACGGGGCGGCACGCGGAACGAGGAACGCGGCGAGCAGATAGATCAGGGCGGCGTAGAGCGCGTCGCCCGCAGCGTCGGAGAGGAAACCGGCGGGGGCGAGCTCGCTCACGGCGAGACCGGCCGCGACGACGAGGATCGCCGCGGCCACCACGGCGGCCCGTCGAGAACGGGACGAGGACGGATCCGGGCGCACGTCGCGACCCTAGCGGACACGCCGTGCGGCAGGATCGGCGTATGGCATCCGATCCGCTCGTCGACGTCGCCTGGGAGCTGTATGACCTCGCGCCTGCGTCGTTCACCGCCGAGCGCAACGCACGGGCCAAGGCCGCCAAGAGCGACGACCCGGCCCTCGCCACGCGCATCACAGCGCTCAAGCGCGCCTCCGCGGCAGCGTGGATCGTGGGGCAGCTGGTGCGCCATCGCGCCGCGCGACTCGGGGAGGTGCTGGAGCTCGGTGCCGAGCTGCGGGATGCGCAGCAGGATCTGGATGCCGCCACCCTCACCCAGCTCACCCGAGACCGCCGCGCGCTCACCGCGGCGTTGGCCCGGGAGGGCGCCGCCCTCGCCGAGGCGAGGGGCGTCAACGCCCCGTCGTCGGTTCTCGACGAGGTGTCGCAGACGCTTCAGGCGGCGATGGCCGACGCGAACGCCGCCGCCGCCGTGACCTCGGGGCGACTCATCCGCGGGCTCGAGGTCGTGGGCTTCGACCCCGTCGATCTCGATGGTGCGGTGGCCGGCCCCGCCCCCGACGGATCGTCCGCGCGCGAGCCGCAGGTCGACGAGCTCGCGGCACGACGTGCCCGTCGCAATGCGGAGCGGGCCGTGCGCGCGGCGGAGAAGGACCTCGAGCGCGCGGAGCGTGAGCAGGAGACCGTGCACAGGCAGGTCGCCGACCTCGAGCATCAGCGTGACGACGCACGCTCGCGCCTCGACGAACTGCGCAGACAGACGGCGGAGGCGGAGCACACCATCAACGCCGCTGAGGACAAGCTGCGGGGACTCGCCGCGCGCGTGGAGGAGGCGGACGACACCTCGAGCGCCGCCCGCGCGGCGCTTGACGAGGCCCGGGCCGCGCTCGAGGACTGACCCATCCGCGGCGCGGGACCCTCCGTATCCGCGGCGAGTTCTCTCACCGTCGCCCGAGGCTGTGCGCACGACGGCGCCAGGTCGGACAGGATAGAGGCATGACCTCCCCCGCTTTCGGCCTGCTCCTCGACGTCGACGGCCCCCTGGCCAGCACCGTCACGCGCTCGCTGCGCGTGCCCTCGATCGCGGCCGATCTCGTCGCGATCGCGAACGCCGGCTGCCCCGTCGTCTTCAACACGGGCCGGTCGGATCGGTTCCTCGCGGAGCAGGTCATCCCCGGGCTCGTCGAGGCCGGCCTCGCCGGCGATGCGCCGGTCTGGGGCATCGGCGAGAAGGGCGCCACGTGGTTCTCGGTGACCGACGGCGAGATCGGCGAGCTGCAGATCGACGAGACCATCGCCGTGCCCGCTGAGCTCACCGCCCTGTGCCGGGAGATCAACGACCAGCACCTCGACCTCATGTTCTGGGACGACACGAAGCGCACGATGGTGTCCCTCGAGCAGAACCTCGACGTCACGAACGCCGATTACCTCGCCCGCCAGCCCGAGGTCACCGCGCAGCTCGACGACGCCATCGCCCGGCTCGGCCTGCAGGACAGCTTCTACACGGTGCCGACGATCATCTCGATCGATCTCGAGCACCGCGCGGCCGGCAAGGCCCGCGGCGCCGAGCGCGCCATCGCTCTCGTCACCGAGCGGATGGAGGTGCCGCACCGCTGGTTCACCGCCGGCGACTCGAACGGCGACTACGACATGGCTGCCTGGCTGCACGACAACGGCTACGAGGCCACCCACCTCGACGTGCGCCCCTCGGGAGCGGACCGCGAAACCGCCTTCCCAGTGCTGCGCGAGGTGCCGACCTTCGGCGAGAACCACGCCGAAGACGACATCACCGCGGCCTACCTCACGCGTTGGCGCGCGGAGCTGGCGGTCTGAACCGGAGCGCATGCGGATGACGGCCCGGCGGATCCGGCTCCCCCGTCTGCGCGGCCTGCTCGAGGGCCCGCGGATCGCTCTCGCCCTGCGCACGGCCATCGCCGCCGCCCTCGCGTGGTACCTGGCGCCCTACGTGCCGCTCGCAGAGGACGACTACTCGTACTACGCGCCGCTCGGTGTGCTCGTGAGCATGTACCCCACGCTCGCGGGTTCCGCGCGCTCGGGAATGCAGACGCTGGTGGGGCTCGCCGTCGGCATCGCGCTGGGCTTCGGCGGCATCGCGGTCACCTGGCTCGGCGCGCCGGGAATCGTCGCCCTGGCTCTCGTGGTCGGCGTCGGCGTCTGGCTCGGCGGCATCGCATCGCTCGGCGCGGGTCGCGACTGGGTCGCGATGGCCGGCTTGTTCGTGCTGCTGCTGGGAGGTGCGACCCCCGAGGAGTTCTCGCTCTCCTACATCGTGACGATGGCCTTCGGCGTCGCCGTCGGGCTGCTGGTGAACCTCGTGCTGTTTCCTCCGCTGTATCTGCGGCAGGCCGCCGCCCGGCTGTCTCATCTACGGGACGCGGTGGCGGGGCACCTGCACGATGTGGCCGACGCGGTGGCGCAGCACCGGATCAGCTCGGACCAGTTAGCCGGGATCGTCTCGGATCTGCGCACCACCGTCGAGGAGGTCACGCAGGCGGTCGAGGACGCGCACGAGAGCAGCCGGGCGAACCCTCGTGCTCGCGGGCACATCGAAGAGCGCGACCTCAACAGCCGACGTCTGCATGCCCTCGAGCGCACGGTGTTCTCGGTCCGCGACCTCGCCGACGTGCTCGCCCGGGCAGACGAAGAGGGCACCTCGCCCGAGCGCGCCCTCAAGCCGCTCACGGCCGCGATCCATGCGGTGGCCGAGCTCGTCGCCGAGCCCGCGGGCACCGAGCGCGCCGCCGAGCTGCTGCGCGCCGCCGACCAGGCCCTCGCGGACTACACCGCGGTGCTCGATGCGGCGCCGACCGCGACGGGTCCCACCGCCGTGCCCTCGGATGTCGCGTCCGAGCTCACGGCCGCCGTGTGCCTGCGCCGGATGATCGACGCGAGCCGCCCGTTCGTGTGAGTCACCGGATCCGGCCTCTTCTCGCCTTCAGCGTGTGACCTGCTCCATCGCCGTGGGGGCGACGGGCACCACAACCCGCTCGGCGCCGGCGTAGAGGTTCATCGAGGCTCCCCGCAGGAAGCCGACGAGCGTGATGCCCTGCTGCTCGGCCAGCTCAACCGCTAGCGACGACGGCGCGGACACGGCCGCGAGCACGGGGATGCCCGCCATGGCGGCCTTCTGCACGAGCTCGAAGCTCGCGCGCCCCGACACCATCAGCACGTGGCCACGCAGGGGCAAGAGATCGTTCGTGACGGCCCACCCGACGACCTTGTCGACGGCGTTGTGACGCCCCACGTCCTCACGCACCACAACGAGCTCGCCCGTGGCGGCGTCGAACAGGCCCGCCGCGTGCAGTCCGCCGGTCTTGTCGAAGACGGCCTGATGGGCCCGCAGGATGTCCGGAAAGGTCGCGAGCATCTCGGCGGGAACGCGGATCGGATCGTCCGAGGCCGAATGGGACGTGGTCTTCTGCACCGCCTCGATGCTCGCCGTGCCGCATACCCCGCACGAGGAGGTCGTGTAGAAGTTTCGCGGAGCCGGAGCCGGCACACCCGGGGCCAGGGCTACGTCGAGCACGTTGTAGGTGTTCTCGGCGCCGCCGGTGCCCGGCCCTCCGCAGTGGATCGCAGAGCGGAAGTCGCTCCCGCGGTGCACCACGCCCTCCGAGACGAGGAAACCGGCCGCCAGCTCCACGTCGTGCCCCGGGGTGCGCATCGTCACCGACAGGGGCTCACCCGCCACGCGGATCTCGAGGGGCTCCTCGACCGCGAGGGCATCCGGGCGGCGTGATGTCACGCCCGACAGCGAGATCCGGACGACGGGGCGACGCTGGACGATCCGGCCCATCAGACCCGCTTCTCCAGGCGCACCACAACCGCCTTGGATGTCGGTGTGCCGCTCACGTCGGCGGTCGAGTCAAGGGGCACCAACACGTTGGTCTCCGGATAGTACGCCGCGGCGTTGCGGCGCGGAGTGTCGTACGGCACGAGGCGGAAGGCCTCTGCCCGCCTCTCCTCGAGCCCCGTCGGCCCCTGCCACTCGGACACGAGGTCGACCACCTCGCCCGCGGCGAAGCCCAACTCGGCGATGTCGGCCGCGTTGATCAGCACCACGCGACGCCCGTCGTGGATGCCGCGGTAGCGGTCGTCCTTGCCGTAGATTGTGGTGTTGTACTGGTCGTGCGAGCGCAGGGTCTGCAGCAGCAGGCGCCCGTCCGGGATGAACGGGTACTCCAATGCGTTGGCCGTGAAGTTGGCCTTGCCGTTGTGCGTCGGGAAGCGGCGCTCGTCGCGCGGTCCGTTGGGAAGGTAGAAGATACGGCCCTTGTCGATGCGCCTGTCGTAGTCCTCGAACCCGGGGATCACGCGTGAGATGTGGGCGCGGATCCCGGCGTAGTCGCTCTCGAGTGCGCGCCAATCGGCACGCGGAGCGCCCGGCCGATCCGCGAACACGAGTTCGCAGAGGCGGGTCAGGATGGCCACCTCGCTCAGCAGGTCGTCGGATGGCGGCGCGAGGCGACCGCGCGAGCCGTGCACGGCGCCCATGGAGTCCTCCACACTCACGCGCTGGTCGACACCGGCGCGACGGTCGCGGTCGGTGCGGCCGAGGGTGGGCAGGATGATCGCGCGCCGCCCGTGCACAACGTGCGAGCGGTTGAGCTTGGTCGACACCTGCACCGTCAGTTCGACGTTGCGCATGCCCTGCTCGACGACGCGCGTGTCCGGGGTGGCGCTGACGAAGTTGCCCCCCATCCCCATAAACACCTTGACCTTGCCGTCGCGCATGGCGCGGATCGCCTCCACGGTGTCGTAGCCGTGGGCGCGCGGCGAGGTGAACGCGAACTCTTCGTCGAGCGCGGAGAGGAAGGACTCGGCGGGCTTCTCGTAGATGCCCACGGTGCGATCACCCTGCACGTTGGAGTGGCCGCGCACCGGGCAGACGCCCGCCCCCGGGCGACCGATGTGGCCCTGCAGCAGCAGCACGTTGACGATCTCGCGCAGCGTCGGCACCGAGTGCTTGTGCTGTGTGAGCCCCATGGCCCAGCACACGATCGTCGCCTTCGAGCGCCGCGCGAGCTCGGCGATCTCCCGCAGACGGGGCTCGGTGAGGCCGGTCGCCTCCTCGAGCTGCACCCAGGGGATGTCGACGATGTGGGCGGCGTAGTCGGCGAAGCCCGCGGTGTGCTCGCGGATGAAGGCCTGATCCAGCACGCCGCCCTCGCGGTCCTCGGCCTCGAGCAGATGCTTTCCGATGGCTTGGAAGAGGGCCTGGTCGCCGCCGAGCCGGATCTGCACGAAGTCGTCCGCGAGCTTCGTACCGCCCAGCAGCACGCCCTTCGGCGTCTGCGGGTTCTTGAACTGCAGCAGGCCCGCCTCCGGCAGGGGGTTCACGGCGACGATCGTCGCGCCCCGCTCCTTGGCCTTCTCGAGCGCGCTCAGCATGCGCGGATGGTTCGTGCCGGGGTTCTGCCCCGCGACGATCAGCAGGTCGGCCTCGTGGATGTCGACGATCGACACCGTTCCCTTGCCGATGCCGATGGTCTGATTCAGTGCCGACCCGCTCGACTCGTGGCACATGTTGGAGCAGTCGGGCAGGTTGTTCGTGCCGAGGCCGCGCACCAGCAGCTGATACAGGAAGGCCGCCTCGTTCGACGTGCGCCCCGAGGTGTAGAACACGGCCTCGTTCGGGTCGTCGAGCTCTCGCAGGGCGGTCGCGATGTGCCCGAGAGCCGCGTCCCACGAGATCGGGCGGTAGTGCGGCCCGCCCTCATCGAGCAGCATCGGCGTGGTGAGCCGGCCCTGCTGGCCGAGCCAGTAGTCATCGTGCTCCGAGAGCTCGCTCACGCTGTGGCGGGCGAAGAACTCGGGCTCCACACGGCGTAGGGTCGCCTCCTCGGCGACAGCCTTGGCGCCGTTCTCGCAGAACTCGGCGGTGTGCCGGCGATCCTCCTCCGGCCAGGCGCATCCGGGGCAGTCGAAACCGTCCTTCTGGTTCACGCGCAGCAGCGTCTGCGCGCTGCGCACGAGGCCCATCTGCTCGACCGAGATCTTCAGGGCGTGCACCACGGCCGGTACTCCGACGGCGCTCGTCTCGCGCGCGCCGACACGCAGCTTCGACTCGTCGATGTCCTGGGTGGGAGGCCTCGTCGCCATGGCACCTCTTTCGTCTCCTCCAGGCTATCCCCCGCCGGATCGGATGGGGCCCGCTCCCGCGGAGGCCGGAGGTCTCTAGGACGCGGTGGAGACCGGGACCCCTTCCGAGGGCTGCACGATGACGAATCCGTGACCGGCGAAGGCCACCTGCACGGCCTCGCCCGATCCACGGCCGATGAGCGCACCGGCCTTGAACGACGTCTTCAGCTGCGTCTGCAGAGCGGCCGACCAGGCGACCACGGCGTTGGTGTCGGCATAGGTCGGCGCCTCCGCCGCATTCAGCACCACGGGAGGGCCCGCTGTCGTGACGACGACCCAGCCGGAGCCGCGCAGTGTGGTGTTGAACAGCCCTCCGGTGACGATGCCGGCCCCCTGGACCCGCTCGATGTTCCACTGGAGCGTCTCGGAGAACGCGAGAACATTGCGTCCGTTGATCGAGATCCCCGATTCCTCGAGGCGGAGGATGTGCACCTCGGACTCCTCGTGGGCGAGGAACACGTCGCCTCGACCGGAGACCCGCATCAGCGCCAGTCCTTCGCCGGTCACGGCCGACTTCAGGAACCGGCCGACGCCCCCTCCCTGGTAGGCGAAGTCGACGTCGCCCTGATACGCCACCATCGATCCCTGACGCGCGAGGAACGGCTCGCCGAGCCCGACCCGCAGCATCTTGTGGTTCTGCCGGGTGGGGCCGAGACCATTCACCTCCGCGTGCGAGCCGTCGATGAGCTCGCCGCTGATGCCGGCGTCCCCGCGGTCAGCCTGCTGCGGCGGCGCGGCCTGCTGCGGCGGACCGCCCTGGGCGGGCGGCTCGGCGGCGGTCAGGGGCGTCTTCGACACCTGTCCTCCGGTCGAGACATGCTCGGTCCAGGTCGCGCCATCCCACCAGCGCAACTCGGCGCGTCCCGTCGGGTCCGGAAACCAGCCAGCGTCCACAGGGCATCCTCTCGTCTCTCGAACGCTATCGGGTGCGAGCATCCGCACGCACGAGGCAGTGCGCAGTCGCACGCGGAGGAGGACCGCCCCGGCGTCGCCCACCCCCTTCCCTCCGCCGCTCTCGTGCCCTTGACTGGCCGTATGAGCGCGCCTGAATCCGGATCCGCGGATGAGCTCCGCGTCGAGTCGCTGTCGACAGCCGAGTGCTGGCGCCTGATCGAACGCGAGGACTTCGGACGCCTCGCGGTCGTGCGGGGCGACGGGACGCCGGATGTGTTCCCCCTCAACTACGTGCCCTACCGAGGCAATGTCTACGTGCGCACCGCGCCGGGCAGCAAGCTGCGCAGCATCATCGCGCACCCCGAGGTCGCCCTCGAGCTCGACGGCGAAGACGGCGACCTGGCGTGGAGCGTGGTGCTGCATGGCAAGGCCTCGCGGGTGGTCGCCGATGCCGCGATCCTCGCCGCCGGCGCGGACCATCTGGTGAGCGAGCAGCCCGAGGAGAAGCCCTACGTCGTGAAGATCGCCACGGTCGAGGTGACCGGACGACGCTTCCGGAGAAGGACCGCGCCCCCGCAGACCGAGCAGCCCCCGCGCCTCACCACCGGCCCCCTGCACACGGCCAGACGCAAGCCGAAGCCCATCGCGGCATATCCGCCGCCGTGGGTCGACTGAGTCGGTTGCGCCGAGACCCACCGCCTCGTCGCGCGTAGGCTGGCGCGGATGCGCATCGATGTTCCCAGGACCTTCAACTTCCGCGAAGTGCTGCCGGTGCGTCCGGGCACGCTCTACCGCTCGGATGCCCTCCACAAGCTCACGGGTGCGGGACGCGCGAAGCTGCGCCAGCTCGGCATCTCCCGGGTGATCGACCTCCGCGGCGCGTGGGACGTGCGCCTCGGCGGACGCGACCGTCTCCGCGGCACGGGAGCGGAGCTCATCCGGATCCCGATCGACGCCGGGACGCCCGCGGCTCACGTCTCGACGATGCAGCTGCGTGATGTGTACGAGACGATCCTGCGCGATCACGGCACGGAGCTGGGCGCGGCGATCCGCGCGATCGCCGAGGCCCCCGGACCGGTCGTTGTGCACTGCACCGCAGGCAAGGACCGTTCGGGCCTCGTGGTCGCACTTACCCTGCTCGGCATCGGAACCCCCCTGGATCAGGTCGTCGCCGACTACGCCATCACCGAGACCAACCTCGCGGGCGAATGGGCCGACCGAATGCTGCGCAAAGTGCGCCGGTTCCGGATCCCCCTGACTCCGACGCTCATCGAGATCGTCACCCGCAGTCCCGCGCCCGCCCTGCTGGACGCGCTCGCCTGGATCGACGCCACCCACGGAGGCGTGCGGCCCTACCTCGCCTCGATCGGGGTCACCGACGCCCACCTCGAGCGACTCGCAGAGCGCCTCACGCCGGCGCCGGATGCTCCTCCGCGCGGCTGATCAGATGAGCACGCCCCGCTCCGCGGCTCGCGTGCGCGTCAGGAAGACGAGCTGCGCGTCCTTCGGGCCATGTGCGGAGTCGAACCGCACACGCGGACCGATCTCGAACCCCACCGCCACAACGCGCGCGACCGCGGCGGCGTTTCGCGCATCGGGTTCGGCGACGAGCCGCCGCGCGGAGGATCCGGAGAGCAGGAAGGAGACCATGGCCGGGCCGAGCAGACGCCAGACGCCCCCTCCCGCCGGCCCGCGGGCGCCCAGGAAGAAGTGGAAGCCCACATCCCCCGCCTCGGCGTCGTATGCGTCCGACACCGGGTCGTCCTGCGCCTCGTACGCCTGCAGCAGCACGATCGGCTCGCCGTCCCACCGCACGAGATAGGCGTGGTGTGTGGGCAGCGACTCGACGAAGGCGTAGGTGTCGCGCACCTCGTCGCGTGTCATCTCCCCCATCCCCCAGAACGACGCGCGTGGCTGCGTCACCCACGAGTGCAGGAGGTCGGCATCGCCCTCGGGGTCGAGGGCGTGCACCGTGACGACGGCGCCGTCGCGCTCGATGCGATGCAGCTCTGAGCCACGGGGCCCTGTGCGCAGAAGGGTCATGCGGTGCGCTCCTCGGGGGTCGCAGGGGTGTCGGGCGTCTCACGATGCAGGCGAGTCCAGTCGGTGACGACCGGCGAGGTGCCGGCGCGCGCCCAGGTGGTGAGCTGGTCGTCGAAGTGGGGGGATGCAGGGTCTCCGGATGCGCCGAAGGGCACACCCCAGCGGCTCGCGTCGCGATCGGCCAGATCCCACACCCAGCGGGCGACGCTGCCCCGCCAGGACAGGTCGCTCACGCCGGGCACGCTCGCGGTGCACCAGGGGGTGTCGGCGTCGCCCGACAGCGCCACGGCGGGCACGGAGGGAAGGGCCGCCGGATCCAGTCCCGGCACGTCGGCGAGCACGGCCAGCGGATGCACGCGGTGCGTCGCGCCCCAGGTCGGCTCCGCCACCGCGTCGGCGAGGGCCGCAGCGGCCGCTTGTCGTCGGCCGGCCTCGTCGTACAGCACATCGAGCAGCCGCGGCAGCGCTTCGGCGACTCGGGCGCGCAGCGAGAACCACGGATCGAAGATCTCGCCATACGGGTGGGGATCGGCCAGCGGCGCGAGTGTCGGATGCGTCGCGACGCGCGCGACCAGTGCGTGCCGGAACGCGGCGAACAGCGCGGCGCCGCCGGAGGCGGCATCCATCCGCGCCCCCTCCGCGGCCCAGGCACGCAGTCGATCGGCACGCGGTTCCCCCGCCGGCAGCAGCAGCACCAGCGGTGCCGCTCCGAGGTGCACCGTGTCGGCGTGCAGACGGTGCTGCGCGGCCGGGGTCTCGCCCCCCGCGGGCGGCTCGGCGAGCAGGGTGCGCAGGCGATCGGCGCGGTGGTGCGCATAGCGCCAGCCGAGGTCGTGGTCCGGATCGGACGGACGCTCGTTGGCATCGGCATGCACATCCCGCACGGGCGCCGTGGCGGGCAGAAGGGCCCACGGCCGCTCGCGCGCCGCGTCGCTCCATGCCGGCACGGGCAGCACACGCTCGGCCCGATCGCGCTGGACGAGGCGTCCCGCCGTGAGCGAGAGAGCCTCCTCGCGGTCGGCCGCCAGCACGCGGTTGACCGGATCGACCCATCCCTCGAACGCGCGCGCCACGTCGCGGGCTGAACGCGCGCGCAGCAGAGCGCGCCACGAGGGCACACCGACATCGGCGGTCACGCGCACGGGCCAGCGCACGGACCACGCGTCGCCGGCGAGATCGCCGGCCACCACCGGGCCGCGCTCGGTCTCGACCCACATCGCCCTCTCGGGCTGCCCGCCGCGCACGGCGAGGGTCTCGACTCCGGATGCCGTGGGAGCCCAGCCGTCGGGCCCCGCGGCCTCTCCGGCGCGCAGACGCTCCGCGAAGACCTCGACGTGGTGCGCCATCGCGTTCGTGATGCCCCACGCGGCTTCGCCGGCGTGGCCGAAGTGCTGCACGCCCGGCACCCCGGGGAATGCCAGACCCACCACGTCGTATTCGGGGCACGCCAGGCGCACCTGCTGATAGACCCCGGGCAGTTCCAGGAGGCGATGCGGATCACCGGCGAGCAGCGGGGCACCCGAGGCGGATCGCGCGATCGCCCAGGCGTTCGATCCGGACGAGGGCGCCGGCTCCCCGAACCATGCGGCCGCTTCCGGCGCCACCCGGCGGGCGACGTGATCCCGCCACAGCACGCTCGGGAATCCGCTGAACAGCACGTGGGCCACGAGGAACACGCCGACCGGCCCCCACGCGGGCCAGGGAGTGCGTTGTGGCCCCGCGCCGAAGTGCGCGTCGAGTGCGCGCTCTTCGGCCGTGCGCATGTCCGCGAGCCCGGCGTCGACACCGGCGGTGTAGGCGGCGAGCCACGTGCGCTCGGTGGCGGGCAGCGCCTCGTGCACACGCCGCGCGGTGTCGGCGAGGCGCACGCGCACCGCGAAGCGGTCCCACGCCAGACCCGCAGCGCCGATCCGCTCGGCGAGGCGCCCTTCAGCGCGCCAGCGGTCGACCTCGATCTGCCATGCGCGGTCGCGGGCGGTCACCCATCCCTGCCCGTAGGCGAGTGACAGCTCGTCGGCCGCACGCACGTGCGGCACGCCGAGCTCGTCGCGCCAGACCTCGAAGGGCGGTGCCCCGGAGGGCCGAGATTCTGCGCTCACTCGACGAGCGCCCTCACCCGTGCGACCGGGTTCGCCATCTCACCGGCATAGATGAGGGATCCGGACTGATCGGTCAGATCCACCATCTGCAGAGTATTGCGCAGCTGCAGCCGGTTCAGGCAGGAGTGCGCGAAGGTCGCCGAGCGCAGGTCGACCCCGGTCTCCAGGTCGGGATGGTCAGCGGCGTGGCGGTCGATCGTCTCGGCCGCCAGCGCCCAGAACTCGCGCTCGTCGAGCACGCCGTCCGCCGCGAGAATGCCGGCGATGTGGCGCAGGACCCCATCGAACACATCGGTGAAGATCGCCAGCGCCCGCTCGTCGTCTGGGAGCACCGCGCGCACGCGCTCGATGTCGGCGGGCAGCTGCCGTGTGCCCACCACGGCGATCTCCTCACCGATGTCCTTGACGAAGGCGCGGCTGACGGCGCCGTCCTTCAGCACAAGGATGAGGTTCTCGCCGTGCGGCATAAACGCCAGCTCGTGGGCAAGCAGACAGTGCACGAGCGGATACAGGTAGGCATCCAGGTAGCGGCGCACCCACTCGGCGGCATCGAGCCCCGAGGCGCGCACCAGCTCGGTCACCAGCGCCGTTCCGGCGGCGTCTCGGTGCAGCAGCCCCGCCATCGTCACCGCCCGCTCACCCTCACGCAGCCGCGGCAGCGGCGACTCGCGCCACAGCCCGGCGAGCATCTTGCGGTACGGATTCGGGGTCGACGTGCGGTGGTACGCGTCACCCGTGTAGCCGATCGCGGCGAGCTCGCGGAGCACCTGGAACCCGTGCGCTCGCAGCGTGGGGTCGCCGTGCACGGTGTCGGCCACCCAGTCGTTGATCGCCGGGGTCGCCCGCATATACGCCGGCGAGAGCCCGCGCAGGAAGCCCATGTTCTGGATCGCCAGAGCCACCTTCACGTAGTGGCGACCCGGTCGCGTGCGATTGAGGAAGGTGCGGATCGACTGCTGCGGCTGGTACTCGTCGCCGCCGGTGCCGACGGGCACGAGATCGCCGCGGGCGATGTCGGCCGCGAACGTGATCGCGACGCGATGCTCCCACTGCCACGGATGCACCGGGAGGTACAGATAGTCGGCGGGGTCGAGGCCGCGCGCCCGCAGGCGGCTGGCGAACGCTGCGCGATCGGCCCCGGTCAGCTCGGAGCCGTACAGTCCGTCCTCGGTCTGGTCGCCCCCGAGGGCCAGGTGTGTGTGCTCCCGGCGCGCCGCGAGCCATACCAGCCGCATCCGGGCGCCGCGTTCGGGCGCGTAGCGCTCGTAGTCGCTCAGGGAGAACCCGATCCTGCCGTTGTTGGCGAGGAATCCTGGATGTCCCTCCGACATCGCTGCCTCCGCGGCCTGGAACGCCTCGGCAGGATCGCCCTCGATGAGCAGCGTCGCAAGCGACGGAGCGTCCGGCGTGATCCGCGCTGCCTCGCGCTCGAGCTTCGCGCAGGCGGAGGCGAAGGTCGACGACAGCTCCTCGAGGTACACCGGAAGGAGGTTCTCGGGGATGGCGAGCACCGACTGCAGATCGGTGATGATCTCGAGAGCGTCCACCCGCGCGACGTCGCCCGCGACCGTGCGCGTGATCGACGCCTCATCGACGATCCAGTGCTCAAGCAGGTGCCGGCGCGCCCAGAAGCGGTACGTCGCCTCCCCCGCGACGAGGGTGTACTCCAGCGCGTCGTCGTGCGTGGCCGCGGCTTCTGCGTTCGTGCCATCCGCACGCGCCGGAAGGAACAGCCGTTCATGCGCGAGTTCGGCGATCGCCTTGGCGACGAGATGCCGATGAGCGCGGTCGGCGAGGTCGGGTCGCAGGTGCGACGCCAGCGGCGCGGCATCCGTTCCCACGGAGCCGAGAGGCGATGCGGCGAAATCGGCGCGGTCGCACAGCGACAGCACCGCGCGCTTGCCCGGCAGCGCGATGTCACGCAGCACGCGGAACCCCGCGGCGGCGTTCTTCGCGGCGATCGCCGCGTTGCGCGCATCCGGCTCGACGACCACGCGCAGCGCTCCCCGAGCACCGGGAGCGTCGGTCAGACAGAAGCGCATGACCGCGCCGAAGGCCGCGTCCGTGAGGCCGTGAAGCACCTCCGCGCCCGGTGCGCGGGGCGCGACCAGCACGTGCATCCCCAGGTCGCCCGGCATCGCATCGAAGGAGCCGGGCAGCAGCACGTGGCGCGGGTCGTAGGTCTCGGCAAGCAGCACCGGCTCGCCGGCAAGACGTCCGAGCCACGCATCCTGGTGCGGATCAGCGGCGACGCCCGTGAGGTAGTCGTGGACCTCGGCGACGCTCAGGTCGCTCATCTGCCAGAAGGCCGATGCCGGATCCGCGAGCCACCGCTGCAGCAGCGCGGCGTCCCGTTCCGGGTCGACCGGCTCGATCGTGAGCTCGCCCAGAGGCGTGTCGGTGACGAAGGTCATCGGATGGCCTCCAGCTCGCGCTCGGTTGCCGCCAGTCCCGTCTGGGCCGGCAGCCCGAAGGTCTGGAACGTCGTCGACCGCTCGATGACGTACGGCTCGCGCCCGGTCACATTGGCCAGGATCGTCGCGTTTCGCCACGGACCGAAGCCCAGGTCGGGAGCCGTGACGCCGTGCGTGTGCTCCTCAGCATTGAGCACGTGCAGGGTGCGTGCGTCGTCGACCGTGTAGTCGACGGTCACCTCATAGCGCCCCGCCGCGTCGAGGTTCACGCGGTCGCGCACGGGCTCGAGGAAGGCGGGGATGGCGGCCCCGTACCCCGTGGCGGCCACGACCGTGCGTGTGCGGTGCTCGGCCACCTCGCCGGTCTGCCCGTGCTGCAGGGTGAGCACAAGCTGGTCACCATCGACGCGGCCGTCGATGACCTCGACGTCGGTGAGCAATGTGGTCGGCAGCATTCTGCCCAGCGCCGACTTGCGATACAGCGTGTCGTAGATGTCGTCGACGAGGTCACCGCTGATCCCCTTGTAGAGGTTCCGCTGCTCGCGGCCGAGCCGGTCGCGCAGGCTCTCCGGCAGCGCGTGATAGTGCGCGATGTAGTCGGGCGATGTCATCTCGAGCGTGAGCTTGGTGTACTCCATCGGGAAGAAGCGGGGCGAGCGCGTCACCCAGTCCAGGCGGTACTCGCCCTCGTGGATCGTCTCGAGCAGGTCGCGGTACACCTCGGCCGCCGACTGTCCGCTGCCGACCACCGTCACCGCACCGGAGGCGGTCAGCACCTCCCGGTGAGACAGGAAGCTCGCCGAGTGCAGCACCCGGCCGGGGGCCGCCGCGGCCAGTTCTGCGAGCGGCGCGGGCATCCGCGGGGACGTGCCGGTGCCGAGCACCAGGTGGCGTCCGCGATAGACCTCTTCGCCATGACTCGTCTGCGCGGTGACGACCCACGCCTCACCGTCGTGCTCGACCGTCGTCACCCGCCGGCCCCACCGCAGCGTGCGGAGCCGATCCGCCACCCAGCGGCAGTACTGGTCGTACTCGGAACGCAGCGGATAGAACGACTCGCGCACGTAGAACGGGTAGAGCCGTCCCTGGTCCTTCAGGAAGGCCAGGA
The DNA here is from genome assembly GCF_017592545.1 of Microbacterium stercoris. Classification (GTDB taxonomy): domain Bacteria; phylum Actinomycetota; class Actinomycetes; order Actinomycetales; family Microbacteriaceae; genus Microbacterium; species Microbacterium stercoris. Next base: position 253,719 of record NZ_JAGFOA010000004.1, on the reverse strand, counting down.
ACGAGTACGGCGAGGTCGGATCCGCCATCGTCACGAGGTCGGCGAGGAAGGGGACCTGGATGGTCGCGCCCTCGAGCATCATGCCGGGGTGCCAGCAGAACCCATCCGCCTGGTCGAGGAACACCGCGTCCACATCGGACACCGGGTCGGCGAGGGCGGCGAGCCCGAGGCCCATCGGGCCGATGCCGACGCCGACCAGATCGTACGTGCGGGTCATCGTGCACCCTCCGTCTCGGTCACGCGCTGCAGACGCGGATGGGCGGCGGTGCGGCAGGGCGGAGCGTCGTCATCGAGCAGCTGCTCGCCGGCGCGCAGCCCCTGCGCCGCCGTGCGCACCAGCTCCATCACCGCCATCACCTGATCGAGCGAGACGTCCGGGTTCAGCAGCGTGAGCTTGAGCGCCGGCCGGCCATCGATGACGGTCTTCGCCACCAGCGCGCGCCCCGAGTCGAACAGGACGCGCCGCACCTGCGCCACCAGGGCGTCCGCGTGCTGCTCATCGATCCCCGCCGGCTCATACCGGAAGAGCACGGTGGAGATGTCGGTGGGGGCGACCAGCACGAAGTCGGCGTCGCGCTCGATCTCCGCGTGCACCTGTTCCGCCAGGTCGCAGACCGCGTCCACCATGGCGCCGATGCCGTCGGCGCCGAGTGCCCGCAGGGTGGTCCAGAGCTTGAGGGCGTCGAAGCGGCGCGTGGTCTGCAGCGACTTGTCGACTTGGTTCGGCTCGAGGTTCTCGAGCGGGTTGAGGTAGTCGGCGTGCCACGCGACCGGAAGCAGGTCGGCGCGCTCGCGGACGATCAGCGCGCTCGACGAGACGGGCTGGAAGAACGTCTTGTGGTAGTCGATCGTGACCGAGCGCGCCCGCTCGATGCCGGCCAGCAGGTGGCGGCGGCGCGGCGCGACGAGCAATCCGCCCCCATAGGCCGCATCGACGTGCAGCCAGGCGCCGGCCGCCTCGCACAGCTCTGCGATCGGCTCGAGCGGGTCGATCCGTCCGCGATCCGTTGTGCCCGCCGTGGCGACGACCGCCATCACGGTGTCACCGGCGGAGGCGAGCTCCGCGAGCGCGCGGGCGAGGGCGTCGGGTCGCATCCGCCCCGTGGCGTCGACGGCGACCTCGACGACCGCATCGTCTGCGAGCCCCAGCAGCAGGGCGGACTTGGCGACGCTGAAGTGGCTGGCGCCGGTGGCGAGGATGCGCAGACGGTCGAGCGCGGCGCCCGCCGCGCGGGCCTTCTGCCGCGCGAGGAACATCGCCTGGAAGTTCGACTGCGTTCCCCCCGACGTGAAGACGCCGTCGGCCGCCTCCGGCGATCCGGTCGGGAAGCCGATGCGCGATGCCGTCCACTCGATGAGGCGCTGCTCCATCAGTGTCGCGACCGCCGACTGGTCATACGTGTCGACCGACGTGTTGATGGCGGCGAGCATGGCTTCCGCGGCGACAGCGGGGATGGCGACCGGGCAGTTCAGATGGGCGGTGTACCCCGGATCGTGGAACCATACGGCGTGGCCGGCGTAGAGGTCTGCGACCTCGCGGAGAGCATCGTCGGTGCCGAGGCCCCGTGCGTCGAGGTCGACGGCGTCGACGAGGCTCTGCAGCTCGACGCGACTGGCACCGGAGAACGGCTGCGTCACGGTCGCGAAGCGCTGGGCCAGGTCGTCGACGACGGCATGGAGGGTGCGCGCATACGCGGGCGCAGAGGCGGCGCGCAGCAGCGCGTCGGTGTCGTGTCGTTCGGTGCTGCCGCCGGTGGTCGCGGGCAGAGCAGAAGCCATTTTTCCTCCGATGCGGGGAGAGGGGGAGATGAGCCTGTGGTTAGGTGAACCTAAGTTAGGGCGGCCTAAGTCACCGTAGCGAAGAACTCGCCAGCTTCAAACCCGGCTCGCGGGGACCTCTCCCCCGGGGCGTCACACGGCGTAAAGTGACGACATGGCCACGCGCGAGCAGAACCAGGAGCGGGTCTTCGCCATGGCCGTATCGGCCGTCTACCCGCTTTATGTCACGAAGATCGAGAAGAAGGGCCGCAGCGTCGATGAGCTCGATGAGGTCATCCGCTGGCTCACCGGGTTCGATGACTCCGCTCTGAAGGCCCACCTGGACGCCGGCACCTCGTTCCGCGATTTCTTCGCCACCGCGCACCTCAACCCGGCCGCCTCGCAGATCACGGGGGTCATCTGCGGCATGCGCGTCGAGGAGATCGACGACCCGCTGATGCAGCGCATCCGGTACCTCGACAAGCTCGTCGACGAGCTCGCAAAGGGCAGGCCGATGGCCAAGGTGCTCCGGAGCGCCTGAGATGCCCGACCCCGCCGAGCCCTGCCTGAAGCGCGTCTACGACGATCCGGATCCGTCGGACGGGCGCCGAATCCTTGTCGACCGGCTCTGGCCGCGCGGCCTCACGAAGGATCGGGCGGCCGTTGATCTGTGGTTGAAGGACGTGGCACCCTCGGCCGACCTGCGCAGTCGCTGGCACCGCGATCCCGAGCACTTCGATGACTTCGCCGCGCTCTATGTCGATGAGCTCGCGCAGAATCCCGCCGTCGACACGTTGCGCGCCGAACTCGCCGCGCACCCCGCGTCAACGCTGCTGTACGGCGCGAAGGACCCCGCCGCGAACCACGCCGTGGTGCTGCGCGACTACCTCATGGGCGTTCGCACGGCATGAGCGGAGGCGACCCGGTCTGCTGGCTCGGGCGCGTCTGCCCGGAATGCGGCGCCCTCGTCGAGTTCGGCACGGTCTGCCCGCGCTGCGACTCACCCCTACCCGACGAGCACGACGGCCCGATCACTTCCGACGAAGGCTGAGCCGGCGCTTCGGGGAGACGACCGGGATCGGCGCGGTGACGACGGCGTCGACCACCATGGATCCGTCCGTCGGACCCACGACGGCGATCGCGGAGGTCTCCGTCGGGATCTCCGGCGCGACCGTCATCTGGGCGAGCTCGCGATGCGCGCGCAGGTATGCGGGCACCAGCAGCAGGACCGCTCCGATCCACGCGAGGGGGTTGGCCAGAGCGACGCCCGGGAAGCCGAGCAGCGCACCGAGGACGATCGCCGCCGCGACGCGCGCGACGAGCTCTATGACGCCGGTCATGGTCGGGATCAGCGCATGGCCGAGGCCCTGCAGCACGCCGCGCAGCACGAAGAGCGTGCCCAGGATCCAGTACGCGACACCGTTGATGATGAGCATCAGGTGCGCCTGCGCGACGACCTCGTCCGAGCCGTCGCCGATGAACATCCGCACGGCCGGCTCGCCGAACGCGATCAGCAGCGCGCCGAGCACAACCGCCGCGATCACCGCCATCCAGAGCGACTCGACGACGCCGCGGCGAATCCGGTCGGGACGCCGCGCGCCGAGGTTCTGGGCGGCATAGACGGAGGCCGCCAATCCGAGGGAGTTGAGGAACGTCAGGGCGAGGCTGTCGACGCGCGCGGCCGTGGTGTACGACGCGACGGCGTCCGATCCGAGTTGGTTCAGCGCCACCTGCACGGTGATCGTGCCGATCGCGATGATCGAGGCCTGGAATCCCATGGGCAGGCCCAGGCGCAGGTGCTCCGCGAGGTCCTCGCGGCGCACGCGCCAATGGGCGCGCTTCACGTGCAGCACCGGCACCTTGCGCCACACGTACAGCAGGCACAGCACCACCGACACACCCTGCGACACCACGGTCGCGAGCGCGGCGCCCGCGACGCCCATGCCGAGGGGGCCGACCATCAGGATCACAAGCCCCACGTTCAGGGCGCACGCGATCGCGAGGAAGACGAGCGGCGTGCGCGAGTCGCCGATGGCGCGGATGATCGCCGACAGCTGGTTGAAGAACATCGTCGCCGCGCCGCCCAGGAACGACACCTGCGTGAAGATCGTCGCCTCGCGCAGCAGCTCGGGAGGAGTCTGCAGCAGCTCGAGCAGCGGGCCGGCGAACACCGCGCCCGCGACCGTGACGATGACGCTCGTGATGCCTGTCAGGATCGTTCCGGCAGCCACCGAGCGGCTGACCGCGTCATGATCGCGCGCGCCGAACGCCTGGGCGGTGGGGATCGCGAAGCCCGAGGTCAGACCCCAGGCGAAGCCGATCAGCAGGAACAGCAGCGAGCCCGTCGCACCGACGGCCGCGAGCGAGTCCACCCCGAGCTGACGCCCGACGACGATCGAGTCGACGAACTGGTACAGCTGCTGGACGACGTTGCCGAGGAGAAGAGGAACCGAGAAGGCGAGGATGACGCGCCAGGGGCGGCCCGTCGTGAGAGTGGCAGACATTGCAGAGTTCCGTATGTGCGCGAAGCGGTCGGGGCGGCCCAGGAGCGCGCGAGACGCCTACCCCGGCGAACCGGGATGAGAACCTGGGGATCGGTGCTCTCCCCCGCGCTCTTCTCCGAGCCCGACGGGATCACCGGAGAGTCACACTACTCGCGTGCGGATGTGCGCCGACAGGGATGCGGCGATATACGGGATGGCGCTTTCACGCGTCGGCGACGGACGACGTGCTCAGCGTCCCGCCGGGGCGGCCACGCGCTGCGGGTTGCGGATGCCGAGCCAGGATGCCACGGCTCCCGCGGCGAACAGCACCGCGGTGGCCACGGCCGTGCGGTGGAACCCTTCGAGAGTGAGGTCGCCGCCGGCGATCAGCGCGATCATCGCCACCACCAGCAGCCCGGCCACACGCGACACCGCGTTGTTCACGGCCGACGCGATGCCCTCCCGCCCGTCCTGCACCGCACCCAGCACGGCGCTCGTGAGCGGACTCACCGTGAGGGTCAGGCCGACGCCGAGCAGGAGCACGCCCGGGAGCATCTGCAGCCAGTAGTCGAACGGGTCAGCGGCGGTGAACAGCAGAGCGGCGCCGGCGGCCATCACGGCGGGGCCCGCCGTCATAAACGGCCGAGGGCCGATCCGATCCGCCCAGCGGCCGACCCGGGACGAGCCGATGATCATGACCACGGTGATCGGCAGCGAGGCCGCGCCTGCGAGCGTCGCGGGGAACCCCGCCGTCTCCTGGAGGAAGACGACGACCGCGAAGCTGTTCAGCGCCAGCGCAGCGTAGACGAACACGGTCGCGAGGTTGCCCGCCCAGAAGTTGCGGATCCGGAACAGATCAAGTGGCATCACCGGCTCGGACGAGTGGCGCTGACGCAGCAGGAAGGCACCGAACAGCACCGTCCCGGCCGCGAGTGCGGCCACAACGAACGGGTCTCCCCAGCCGAGCCGCGGCCCCTCGATGAGCCCGAAGACGACGCCGCCCAGGCCGAGTGCGCACAGCACCGACGCGAGGAGGTCGACGCGGGCGCCGGGCCGCCGCACGTCCGGGGTGTCGAGCCCCATGAGCAGCAGGAGCGTGAGGGCGATCGGCACCACGTTGATGAGAAACGCCCACCGCCACGACGCGAGGTCGATGAAGAGTCCGCCGACGAGCGGCGCGACGAGCATCGCCGCGCTCGTGGCCGCGGTCCACGTGCCGATCGCGCGCCCCCGCATCGCGGAATCGAAGTGGGTGGTGATGAGCGCCAGCGAGCTCGGCACCAACAGGGCGCCGGCGATCCCCTGCAGGGCGCGCGCGGCGATGGCGAACTCGATCCCGGGGGCCAACGCGATCGCCACCGATGTCACCAGGAAGCCGATCAGGCCGACCCGGAGGATCACGACCCGCCCGTGCACGTCGCTGAGCGATCCGGCGACGAGGATGAGCGCGCCCAGCGTCACCAGGTATGCGTTCACCATCCACTGCTGTCCCGCGAGCCCGCCGCCGAGCTCGCTCCGGATCGCAGGCAGCGCCACGTTGACGATCGCGCCGTCGAGGAAGGCCACGAACGAGGCCAGGATCGCGACGGCGAGCACGCGTCGGCCGCTGGCATCCATTCGATCTGCAGTCACCTCTGCACGCTACTCCGGTGCGCCGGCGGGGCGTCGCTCTCGATTGTGCGCTCTACCGGACGCGCACGGCCGCGGGCTGCACGCTGACCTCGATGCGCGTGGTCAGTCCGAGGTCGTCGCCGTCGACCTCGACGACGCGCGGCTCGTCGAGCTCGATCGTCAACGAGGTGATCCGACGGTGCGTCGTGGAGTCCGAGCTGCGTGCCCCCTCATCGTCGGCACCCGAGCGCAGCATCCGTCTCAGCCCGTTCTCCCACACCATGGTGCGCAGCATGTCCGTCCATCCGGCCAGACCGTCCGCGTGCAGGATCAGCACGTCGAGCTCGCCGTCACTCGGGTCCGCATCGGGGAGGAGCGTGATCCCCGCCTGGAGGCTTCCGCAGTTCCCGACGATGAGGGTGTGGGCGATCTGGCGCTCCGATGCTCCACCGTCGAACGCGAGGCGCACGTCGATGACCCCGCTGGCCGCCACGGCCCGCCCCAGGGACTCGACGTAGGCGAGCCAGCCCGCCTTGTCCTTCAGCGCCTCGTCCGTCTCGGTGATCATGTGCGCGTCCATGCCGAAGCCCGCCATCACCGTGAACGCGTGCCGGTGGGTTCCCTCGGGAAGCGCGGTCTCCACCCAGCCGAGATCGATGGGGCGTCCCTCGCCCTCGAAGGCGCGGGCGAAGGCAGCCGCCGGATCGTTGAGCGGAAGACCGAGGTTGCGGGCGAGCAGGTTGCCCGTGCCGAGCGGGACGATGCCCAGCTCCACGGGCGATTCCTGCAGAGCGAGCTGCTCGGCGACCGCCCGCACGGTGCCGTCGCCTCCCGCCGCGAAGACGATGTCGACACCCGCGTCGAGCGCGGCCTGAGTCGCCCCCTGCCCGGGGTCCTCAACCGTGGTCTCGTACCACGACACGGTGATCCCCGCGTACTCGGCAAGGCCGGCCTCGAGCGTCTCCCTGCTCGTCTTGGTCGGGTTCCATACGATTCCGGCGTGCGTGTCGGTCATCCTGATCGCCCTCTCTCCCAGGTCACTGATGTGAGCGACGGTAGACGATCCGCGGCGAAGCCGGGCCGTCCCTCCCCCGAACCTACCCGCTGACTGCGCGCCAAGTCGGGCGCCGTGCGCGTTGCGAGCCGCCCTGCTACGGTGTGCGAGTGCGCAATGGTGCGTACACCAACGAAAGGAACGAGCCGATGTCGACTCGTCAGCTCTCAGTCCTCACGCGCTCGACAGCCATCCCCTCCCACGGCCGACGGGCCTCGGTCGCGGGGTTCATCGGCTCAGCGCTCGAGTACTACGACATGTACATCTACGCGTCCGCGGCGACGCTCGTCTTCACGCGGGTCTTCTTCCCCGACCACGGCGCCACGGGACTGCTGCTGTCGCTCGCGACCTACGGCGTCGCGTACGTCGCCCGTCCGCTCGGTGGCGTGCTGGCGGGATGGATCGGCGACCGCTTCGGGCGCCGATCCATCATGATGCTCACGCTCCTCGTGATGGGCATCGCGACGTTTCTCATCGGCTGTCTGCCGACCTTCGAGTCCGTCGGCCTCTGGGCCCCCGCGATGCTCGTGGCGCTGCGCATCCTGCAGGGCCTGTCGGTCGGTGGCGAGGCTTCGGGTGCGACCTCACTGACGCTCGAGCACGCTCCCCATGATCAGCGCGGCCTATACACCTCGTGGATGGTGAACGGCATCTGGGTGGGCTACATCCTCGCGACGCTCGCCTTCCTCGCCGTGGCGACGCTGCCCGAGGAGGCGCTCTACAGCTGGGGCTGGCGGGTGCCGTTCTGGGCGAGTGCCGCACTCGTCATCGTCGGCGTGATCGTGCGCCGTGCACTGGTCGACCCGGAGGCCTTCGTCACCGAGAAGGCACAGGGTCGTATCGCGAAGGTGCCGCTCGGCGAGGTGCTGCGCAACCAGCCGTGGGATGTGCTGCGAGTCGTGGTGGCCGCCCTGCTGCTCGTCATCAGCTCGACCGTCCCGGTCTGGGGGCTCGCGTATGCCAAGAACGTTGTGGGACTCGACCCGTCCGTCATGCTCTGGGCGGTGGTGTGCGGTTACGCGACCGCCCTCGTCTCGCAGCCCCTGTTCGCCGCGCTGAGTGACCGGATCGGCCGCAAGCCGGTTCTCATCGGCGGGAACCTGCTGGGCGCGGTGACCGTGTGGCAGTTCTTCTGGGCCGTCGGCTCCGCGGACATCCCGATGATCTACGTGGGCATCTTCCTCACGATCACCCTGTCGCTCGGCGCGACCAATGCCGTGTACCCGGTGTTCTTCAGCGAGATGTTCAATGTGCGGTATCGCGTGACCGGCATGGCCGTCGGACTGCAGCTCGGCCTGGTTCTCACCGGGTTCTCCCCGTCGATCATCGAGGCCTGGTCCAGCGCGAACGGCTCGGCGTGGTGGCCGGCCGCGCTGTACACATCGCTTGCGTGCGTGCTGTCGGCGATCGCCGTGGCGACCTCGCGAGAGACGTTCCGCACTCCGCTCCACGAGCTCGGAGAAGGCCTCACGCCGCACGGGGGCGCTGTGAACGGGTGAGCCCGCGGCGGTCGGCCCCGAGCGGGAGACGAGAACCTTCCGGGGCCGACCGCGCCGCAGGCAGTCGCAGAAACACAAAATCCCCGGCTCAGCCGGGGACTCTTGGTGGATCTGAGGGGACTCGAACCCCTGACCCCCTGCATGCCATGCAGGTGCGCTACCAGCTGCGCCACAGACCCAGAGCCGAGATCGCGGATCTCGGCAGTGGAAAACCCCCGGGAACGGGGGCTTTGGTGGATCTGAGGGGACTCGAACCCCTGACCCCCTGCATGCCATGCAGGTGCGCTACCAGCTGCGCCACAGACCCAGGTGCTGCCCGGTAGAAGCCCCGGACAACTCATTCAGATTACATCAGCCCTGAGCGTTGGTGAAATCGGGGTCCTCGGTCGGGCGCGTCGCGATCTCGAAGGGCACCGTCGGGCAGTCCTTCCAGAGACGCTCCAGTGCGTAGAACGCGCGCTCCTCCTGGTGGAAGATGTGCACGACCAGATCACCGAAGTCGAGGAGCACCCAGCGCGACTCGGCGCGCCCCTCACGGCGAAGGCGCTTGTAGCCGCCCTCGACCATCTTGTCCTCGATCTCATCGGCGATGGCGGCGACGTTGCGCTCGTTGCGTCCGGTGACGATCAGGAAGGTGTCGACGAGCGGCAGCGGCTCGGAGACGTCGAGAGCCACGAGGTCCTCGCCGCCCTTCGCGTCCGCGGCGTTGACCGCGATGTCGAGCATGTTCAGCGATTCGGCAGAGGCCATCAGCCCAGAACTCCTGTTGTAAAGGCGGCGACCACCACGCCGATGAGTGCGATGCCCAGCACGCCCGCCGTGATGCCGAGGATGAGGGTCAGGCGGTGAGACTTCTCCGGAGCCGGCGGGCGGATCACCTCCGCGGGGCTCTTCGAAGTGCTCACCGCGTTCGTCGCGGCGATCGGAGTCGGCGACGACGCGAGAGGGATCTCCCCGTCGATCAGCACAACGTCCACATCCTTGCCGTCGGTGGATCCGGCCGCGTGGCCCGTCGATCCGTATCCGTCGGGAAGCTGGTGGGTGCGGGTGATCAGGATCTCCCCGGTCGCGTCGATCGGCGCGGAGAGCGGGATCGAGCCCGGATCCGTGGCCAGGATCAGCGCGCTGGATGCCGCGGCAGAGCCGCTCGAGTCGGCGGCGGCCTGCGACAGGATCTCCTCGAACGACGACGGGGCGTCGGAGGAGGCGGGCGTGTCGAGCACCGCGGCGCCGAATCCGGGGGCCACCACGTGACGCTCGTCGGGCGCCTCGGACGGAGTGGCGACCTCGGAGATGGCGGCCTCGATCGGCGCATCCTCGGCGACGAAGAGCGTCTCCACGGCCGCATCGGCGAACTGCTCCTCCGGACGCGGATGCTCGGCGTCGTGATCGGTCGCCTGAGCCTCCGCGGCATCCGCGTCGGCTGCGGCCTCGGCGACCGGGTCGACATCGTGATCTTCGAAGACGAGCTCGGCCGACGGTGTCGCGGGCTCGGCCTCGGGGGTCTCCTCGAAGAACGGCACCTCGACGACTTCGTAGAGGACCGAGGTCTCGCTCTCACCGACGACCTTCGTCTGGATCGCCGCGAGGTGGGGGTTCGTGTCGATGTCACCATCCACCTCGCCGCGCTCAGCGGCAACGGCGGCCTCCTCGGCCTGCTCAGGCGTGACGACGGCCACCTGATTGGTGCGCAGGCGCTCGATCTCGCGGATCTCGCGGCGCGTGAGCCGCGGCCCCCCGTCGGCGGGCGCGAACGGCAGCGGGGCCGACGTCTCCTGGGCAGCCGCGGTCAGAGCGGCGGCTTCCTCGGCCGCGCGGGTCTCATCGGCCAGGCGGGCCTCTTCGGCCGCGTGCGCTTGTTCCGCTGCGCGGGCCTCCTCAGCGAGGCGGGCCTCCTCCGCGGCACGCGCGTCGGCGGTGGCGATCGCCTCGCCCTCACCGCGGGCGGCCTCGGCGGCCCGAAGGTCGTCGGCTGTGATCACCGGCGTCTGCCCGGTCAGCTTCAGCTCGCGCAGCTGCCGACGCGTCAGCGGCCGCGACGTCTCGTCCGGTGTGCTCATGCGTTGCTCCGATACAGGTGATGCTTCGCGATGTACTGCACGACTCCATCCGGTACGAGGTACCAGACGGGAAGTCCACGGCTGACGCGCTCTCGGCAATCCGTGGATGAGATGGCCAGTGCGGGGATCTCGAGCTGACTCACATCACCGCTCGGCAGGCCCTGCACGTCGAGCACGTGGCCTGGGCGGGAGACGGCGACGAAGTGGGCGAGACCCCACAGTTCATCGTGGTCTCTCCAGCTGAGAATCTGCGCCACGGCGTCCGCACCCGAGATGAAGAACAGTTCGGCGTCGGGTCGCTCGGCCTTGAGGTCGCGAAGGGTGTCGACGGTGTAGGTGAGCCCATCGCGGTCCACGTCCACCCGACTCACGGTGAAGCGGGGGTTCGACGCGGTCGCGATGACCGTCATCTCGTACCGCTTCTCGGCGGGCGAGACCTCTTGCTTCTGCCACGGCTGACCAGTGGGCACGAAGACGACCTCATCGAGGTCGAAGGACTGCGCGACCTCGCTGGCTGCCACCAGGTGACCATGATGAATGGGATCGAACGTCCCACCCATCACGCCGATCCTCGGCGGCCTCGCCTGCTGCGTCACGCGCGACGACCTTAGTGGCCGTGTCCCGTCTCGTGGTCGTGGTGTCCGTGCTCGCCGTGAGCGTGCGCCTCGGCGTGCTCGACGTGACGGTTCGACACATTGCGGTACGACGCGGTCACGAGGGCCAGGAGGGTGAACACGACCGCGGCGATGAAGAACGCCGGCAGTGTGGCGAGCATGGGGTTGCCCTCGTGTTCGGTCTCAGCGGCGGCGGCGATGATCGCTGCGGCGAGGTGCATTCGTGCTCCGTTCAGTCTGTGGCACGGACATATGTGACGTGCTGATCAAGCTTATCGTTCAGATCCGGACCTGCCCGGCGCCACGACCGAGCCACTTCGTGCTCGTCAGCTCCGGAAGTCCCATGGGGCCGCGCGCGTGCAGCTTCTGGGTCGAGATGCCGACCTCTGCGCCGAACCCGAACTCGCCGCCGTCTGTGAAGCGGGTCGACGCGTTCACGAGCACCACAGCCGAGTCGACCTCCGCGAGGAAGTGCTCGGCGTTGGCCAGGTCGTTCGTGATGATCGACTCGGTGTGACCGGTCGAGTAGCGGCGGATGTGCGCGATCGCGTCGTCGAGGGTGTCGACGACCTTGAAGGCGATGTCCAGGCTCAGGTACTCGGTGGCCCAGTCGTCTTCGGTGGCGGGCACGATGCCGCTCGCGAGTTGCTGCACGGTTTCATCGCCATGGATGGTCACGCCCTCGGCCTGCAGCGCGGCCGACACCGGACCGACCAGCCGCTCTGCGGCGCCGCGCAGCACGAGCACGGTCTCGGCGGCATTGCAGACGCTGGGACGCTGCACCTTGGCGTTGACCACGATCTCGCGAGCCCAGTCGTCCCGAGCGCTCTCGTCGAGCACGATGTGCACGTTGCCCGCGCCGGTCTCGATGACGGGCACGGTCGATTCGGTGACGACGGTCTCGATGAGGCCGGCGCTGCCGCGGGGCACGAGCACGTCGATGAAGCCGCGCCCGTGCATCAGCGCCTTCGCGCCATCGCGACCGAACGCGTCGACCGACTGGATGATCTCGGGCGTGATGCCCCGAGCCTCCAGCGCGTCGCGCATCACCCGCACGAGCACGGTGTTCGACGAGAGGGCAGCGCTGCCGCCGCGGAGCACGACCGCATTGCCGGAGCGCAGCGCGAGGGCGGCGATGTCGACGGTCACGTTCGGGCGGGCCTCGTAGATCGCGCCCACGACCCCGAACGGCACGCGCACCTGCTCGAGGTTCACGCCGTTGGGCATCCGGTGGCCGCGGATGACCTCGCCGACGGGATCGGGCAGCTTCGCGATGTCGCGGAGCGCATCGGCGAGACCCGCCACGCGCTTCTCGTCGAGGCGCAGCCGGTCGAGCAGGCCGGCGCCGATCTCATTGCGCTCGCCACGGGCGAGATCCTCGGCATTGGCCGCGATGATCCGGGCCGAGTTCGCGAGGAGAGCGTCGGCGATCGCGTCGAGAGCCGCGGCCTTCTTGCCACTGGTGAGGCGGGCAGCGGCGCGAGCGGCCTCCTTGGCCAGGCGCAGCCGATCCTGCGGGGTGTCGGCGGCAGTGTCGGCGGAGACCGGGGACTCGACGATGCTCATTGGGCGAGTTTACCGAGCGAGGCGGGCGAGGGCGCGGGGGCGAACCAGGTGCCGACGTGGTTGCCTGCGAGGGCGTCGGCGACCAGATCGGCGCTCGTCACCAGCGTGCCGATGCCGTTCGCGGCCGCGAGCCGCGCCGCGGAGACCTTGGTCGCCGCTCCCCCGGTGCCGACGCTGTTGACGACCACAGACCCGAACTCGAGCGCCGACAGGTCGGCGTCGTGGGCGATGACGTCGAGGGGCTCCGCGCCGGGCTCCCCAGGAGGGCGCGTGTACAGGTGCGCGATGTCGCTGAGCAGCACGAGCGCGTCGGCCGAGACCAGGCGCGCGACGAGGGCCGCCAGGCGATCGTTGTCGCCGAAACGGATCTCGTGCGTCGCGACCGTGTCGTTCTCGTTCACGATCGGCAGGATCCGCAGATCCAGCAGGCGCTCGAGGGCGCGCTGGGCGTTGCTGCGGTGCGTCGGGTCCTCGAAGTCGCCGGCGGTGAGCAGGATCTGTCCCGCGGTGATGCCGAACGGACGCAGCGCCTCCTGGTAGCGGTAGACGAGCACGTTCTGACCGACGGCCGCCGCTGCCTGCTGCGTGGCCAGGTCGGTGGGTCGCGACGCCAGGTCGAGGAACGGCATGCCCGTCGCGATCGCCCCCGACGACACCAGCAGCACCTCGGCACCCCGACGGTGTGCGTCCGCAAGCGCCTTCACGAGCATCGGGATGCGCCAGGAGGCCTCACCGCTGATCGACGAGGAGCCGACCTTCACAACGATGCGCTGAGCGGATGCGATGTCCGCCCGGTCCTGCACGATCACGCCTGGTCGCCCTCGCCCTCGAAGTCGTCGCCGTCGATGTCGGTGCGCTTGGCGCGACGAAGCTCATCGGCCTCGGCACGCGCCGCGGCACGGGCGTCCTGACGCGCGTGGTACTGCTCGCGACGCTCATTGCTCGTGCGGCGCGAGTTCTGCAGCATGCGCGGGTCGAGGCCGCGCGGGGCCTGCATCAGCTCGGCGACCGCGCCGATCGCGGGCTCCCAGTCGAAGACGATCGACTCGCCCTCGCCGATGAGCACCGTCGAGCCGGGCGTCGCGCCCGCGCGGTACAGCTCGTTGTCAATGCCGAGCTTGTCGAGACGGTCGGAGAGGAAGCCAACGGCCTCTTCGTTGGTGAAGTCGGTCTGCTGCACCCAGCGCACCGGCTTCTCCCCCACGATCCGGTAGATGTTGCCGTACGAGCCGCCCTCGACCTTGACCTCGAACTCGCGCTGGGAGCCCTTGGGACGGATCACCACACGCGGCTGCGGGGCGACGGCCGGAGCCGCCTTGCGCTCGGTGTCCACGATCTCGCCGAGCGCGAAGGTCAGCTCGCGCAGTCCCTTGCGGGCGACGGTCGAGATCTCGAACACGCGGTAGCCCAGCGCCTCGAGGTCGGGACGGACGAACTCGGCGAGCTCCTCGGCCTCGGGCACGTCGATCTTGTTCAGCACAACCACCTGAGGGCGCTCGAGCAGGGGCGTCTGGCCCTCGGCGACGGGGTACGCGCCGAGTTCGGCGCGGATGGTCTCGAGGTCCGACAGCGGGTCGCGACCGGGCTCGAGCGTGGCGCAGTCGAGCACGTGCACCAGCACCGAGCAGCGCTCGACGTGACGGAGGAACTCGAGGCCGAGGCCGCGTCCCTCGCTCGCGCCCTCGATGAGGCCCGGGACGTCGGCGACGGTGTACCGGATGTCTCCGGCCTGCACAACGCCGAGGTTCGGGTGCAGGGTCGTGAACGGATAATCGGCGATCTTGGGGCGCGCCGCGGAGATCGTCGCGATCAGGCTCGACTTGCCGGCGGACGGGAAACCGACGAGCGCCACGTCGGCGACGGTCTTGAGCTCGAGAACGAGATCGCCCTCCCAGCCCGGCTCACCGAGCAGCGCGAATCCCGGCGCCTTTCGCTTCGGGGTCGCGAGCGCGGCGTTGCCGAGACCGCCCTTGCCGCCGGGCGCCGCGACGAAGCGCATGCCCGGTTCGATCATGTCGACGAGCACCTCGCCCGACGGATCCTTGACGACCGTGCCCACAGGCACCGGCAGCTCGAGGTCCTCGCCCTGGGCACCGGAGCGCATGTCGCCCATGCCGAAGCCGCCGTTGCCGGCGGAGCGGTGCGGCGAGTGGTGGTAGCTCAGCAGGGTCGTCGTCTGCGGGTCGGCGACGAGGATGATGTCGCCGCCGTCGCCGCCGTTCGCCCCGTCCGGGCCGCCGAGCGGCTTGAACTTCTCGCGACGCACCGAGACGCAGCCGTTGCCGCCCTTGCCGGCACGCAGGTGAAGCGTGACCTCATCGACGAACGTGACCATGGTGATCCGACTCCTGCCAGAGATAAAGAAGGACGGGACGAGCCGAAGCCCGCCCCGTCCCGCAGATTGGTTATCGCGCTGCGACGAGCTGATTACTCGCCGGCGACGATGTTGACGACCTTGCGGCCGCCCTTGTTGCCGAACTCGACCGCACCGGCGGCGAGGGCGAACAGCGTGTCGTCGCCACCGCGGCCGACGTTGGCGCCCGGGTGGAAGTGCGTGCCACGCTGGCGGACGAGGATCTCGCCCGCGCTGACGACCTGGCCGCCGAAACGCTTCACGCCCAGTCGCTGGGCGTTGGAGTCGCGACCGTTACGGGTGGAGCTTGCGCCCTTTTTGTGTGCCATCTCTCAGATCCTCCGAATCGGGACTTACTTGATGCCGGTGATCTTGACGCGCGTGAGGTCCTGGCGGTGGCCCTGGCGCTTCTTGTAGCCGGTCTTGTTCTTGAACTTCTGGATGACGATCTTGGGACCGCGGAGGTTGCCCACGACCTCGGCCGTGACCTTGACCTTCGCGAGCTTCTCAGCGTCCGTCGTCACGTTGTCGCCGTCGACGAGAAGGACGGCGGCGAGCTCGATCGTCTCGCCCGCAGCGGCCTGCTGACGGTCGAGCTGAACGATGGTGCCGACCTCGACCTTCTCCTGACGGCCGCCGGCGCGCACAACTGCGTAAACCACTTCACACCTTGTTTCATTGGGGAGCCTCATCCGGCTCCGGGATCTCACTGAAGACTTCGCTTGCTCTCGCTGGCCGCGAGGGGCGCCTGCAAGGCTTTTGCGGCGACGTCGTCGGGGACGCGCAACACAGGGGGCGCACCAAAGGAATACTCTACCGGATCGAACCGGAAACCGGCAAAAGCGCCGGGCAACGTCACAGGGTGTGTCGCGGATACGATCGAGCGATGGCGATCCTGGTCGACGACCCCATCTGGCCCAACCACGGCCGACTGTGGGCTCATCTCGTGAGCGACTCCGAACTGGCAGAGCTGCACGCGTTCGCGGCGGCTCAGGGCGTGCCGCCGCGAGCCTTCGACCGCGACCACTACGACGTCCCCGAGGACATGATCCCGCGCCTCGTGGCCGCAGGCGCCCTCCCCGTATCCGGCAAGGCCCTCGTCCGCGCGCTGATCGCCTCGGGACTGCGAGTCACCGCACGGGAGCGGCGCAACGGCTGACGCCCTCCGGCGATGCCGGAGGGCGTCAGCGTGTGCGACCGGGATCAGCCCTCCGCGGGCTGCGCCGGGGTCACCGACACGGCCGTGCCGGTCAGCGCCGCCGTGGTGACGCGACGGCTGCGGCTGCGGCCCTGACCGGGGGCCTTCGGCTCGGGGAGCGCATTGAGAACCGAGTCCAGCAGCTGCGCCGTAGGCGACTTGTCGGCCTGGGGCTGCGAGGGCGACTGCGACGACGACGGGCGGTCCTGCGAGCGGTCGCCGCGATCGGACGCGCGCTTGCGACGCGGCTTCTTGGGGCGGTCCTGACTGCCCTCGGCCTCCTGACGCGACGGCGTGCGCGGCCCCTCGGGCAGCTCGATGAGCACGTCGGGGTGCGTCTCGACCTTGTCTGCGGGGTGGATGGTCGACGCCGCGATCTGAGCGAGCGCCGACTTCACGCCCTCGGTGATCACGTGCGTGCCGGCCACACCGGCCGCGGCACTCGGCTGCTGGCCGTTGCCGCCCGACTGCTGCTGCCCGTTCGACGAGCCGCCACGCGAGCGACGCCCGGAGTGCGAGCCGCTGCGCTCGGCGGGCGCCGCCGTGGCGCGGTGCTTGACCACGGGGTCGTGGTGCACGATGACGCCGCGACCCGCGCAGACCTCGCACGCCTCGCTGAACGTCTCGAGCAGGCCGAGGCCGAGCTTCTTGCGGGTCATCTGCACAAGCCCGAGCGACGTCACCTCGGCGACCTGGTGCTTCGTGCGGTCACGGCTGAGGCACTCGACCAGGCGACGCAGGACGAGATCGCGATTCGACTCGAGCACCATGTCGATGAAGTCCACGACGATGATGCCGCCGATGTCGCGCAGGCGCAGCTGGCGCACGATCTCCTCGGCAGCCTCGAGGTTGTTCTTGGTGACCGTCTCCTCGAGGTTGCCACCGGATCCCACGAACTTGCCGGTGTTGACATCGACGACCGTCATCGCCTCCGTGCGGTCGATGACGAGGGATCCACCCGACGGAAGCCAGACCTTGCGGTCGAGAGCCTTCTCGATCTGCTCGGTGATGCGGAAGCGGTCGAACGGATCCTGCTCGTCCTCGTAGTTCTCGATGCGGTCGAGAAGGTCGGGGGCGACACCCTCGAGGTAGCTCGTGATCGTCTGCTGGGCATCGGATCCCTGGATCAGCATCTTCGTGAAGTCCTCGTTGAAGACGTCGCGGACGATCTTGACCAGCAGGTCGGGCTCGCTGTGCAGCAGGGTCGGGGCGTTGCCCTTCTCGACCATCGCGCTGATGTGCGCCCACTGCGAGGTGAGGCGGTTGACGTCGCGGGTGAGCTGGTCCTCGGTGGCGCCCTCGGCGGCCGTGCGCACGATGACGCCCGACGACTCGGGCAGCACCTCCTTGAGGATCTTCTTCAGGCGCGAGCGCTCCGTGTCCGGGAGCTTGCGCGAGATGCCGTTCATCGCACCGCCCGGCACGTACACGAGGTAGCGGCCCGGCAACGAGATCTGGCTCGTCAGGCGCGCGCCCTTGTGGCCGACCGGATCCTTCGTGACCTGCACGAGCACCTTGTCACCCGGCTTGAGGGCGAGCTCGATGCGCCGCGGCTGGTTGCCGGTCTCGACCGAATCCCAATCCACCTCGCCCGAGTAGAGCACCGCGTTGCGTCCGCGGCCGATGTCGACGAACGCCGCCTCCATGCTCGGGAGGACGTTCTGCACGCGGCCGAGGTAGACGTTGCCGATGAGCGACGCGTCCTGGCTGCGCGCGACGTAGTGCTCGACCAGGACGTTGTCCTCGAGCACGGCGATCTGCACACGACCGCTCTTCGAGCGGACGATCATCTGGCGGTCGACGGCCTCACGACGCGCGAGGAACTCCGCCTCCGTGACGACGGGGCGGCGCCGGCCGGCCTCTCGTCCGTCGCGACGGCGCTGCTTCTTCGCCTCGAGCCGGGTGGAGCCCTTGATGCGCTGCGGCTCGGTGACCACCTCGACGACCCGCTGACGCGGACGCCGCGGCTGGCTCTCGACGATCTCGGTCGAGCCGCCCTGGTCGCCCTCGCCCTCGTCGCCACCACGACGGCGACGACGACGCGACGACCGGCCGCTCTCAGCGTTCTGGGTCGGCTCGGGCAGCGGCGGGAGCAGCGCGACATCCGGCGCGTAGAAGTGCAGCGCGGTCGAGACCTGCGACACGAACTCCTCGGGCAGCAGCCCCAGGCTCACGGCCGTGGGAAGCGCCGGCTTCTCGGGCTCGGCTTCCGGCTCAGCCTCGGCGGCCTGCGACTGCGCGGCCGTCTCAGCGGTCGTCTGATCCGGCTCGCCGGTCTCACTCTGAGCGGCCTCAGTCTCGGCGTCGACCGGCACGGCGGTCTCCTCGGCGGCCTCCACGGAAGCGGCGGGCTGCCCGGCGGGGCCAGCCTGCTCGGAGTCGGCCGACTGACCCGCGGTCGCGACCGGCTCGGCAGACTCGGCCTCGGCGACCGGCGCCTCGCTCTGCTCCGCGCTCGGCCCGGCCTCGGCTGTGCCCTCGGCATCCGCCGTCTGCGGCTCGACCGTCACCGCGTCAGAAGCCGCGTCGAAGGTGCTGTCGTCGTGTTCAGTGTTCTGTTCAGCCATCGCTGGCGCACTCCCTGCGGGCGAACATCCGCGCGTCGCCCGGAAAACTCGTGCGGCCCGCCTCGGCGGTGCCGCGAACTCTATCGGCCTGCGACCGGCTCACGGCTCTGGTCGCGCGGGTCATCTCTGCCCCGAAGTCTGCAATCGACACTGTCGCGGCGCGGCCGCGATATGCGTCAGAGGTCATTATCGCACTGCGAACGCGCAACTGCGCACGCAATGTCCTCTCCGCGCGATCCGTGGCCTGTGCAGAGCGTCTTCTCAGAGGGCGAGAATGGACCCGTGACCGAGAAGCGCTCCCGCCCCGTCGTCCTCGCCGTCTGGCTCATGATCGCCGGAGTCATCGGCTGGTGGGCGGCCTTCGAGCTCACCGTCGAGAAGATGGTGCAGCTCGCCGACCCGGGTGCGGCGGCCGGCTGCGACTTCAGCGTGCTGGTGCAGTGCAGCGCGAATCTCGGCTCCTGGCAGGGCTCGGTGTTCGGATTCCCGAACCCGATCCTGGGTCTCGCCGGCTGGGTCGCTCCCGTCGTCGTGGGCGCGGCGATCCTGGCGGGAGCGCGCTTCGCGAAGTGGTTCTGGATCCTGTTCCTCGCGGGCATGACCTTCGCGGTCGCCTTCGTGTGCTGGCTGATCGGACAGAGCATCTTCTCGCTCGGCACGCTCTGCCCGTGGTGCATGGTCACGTGGGCCGTCACCTTCCCCACCTTCTACGCCGTGCTGCTCCACGTGCTGCGCATCATCGGCACGGGCCCGATCTCGCGCGGAGCCGACAAGCTGATGGGCTGGCTGCCCGTGCTGACGGTGGTCAGCTACGCCGTGGTCGCCGTGATCGCGCAGCTGCGACTGGACGTGCTCGAGAACCTGTTCTGACGGCACGCGAAAGGCCCGGATCCGCGGATCCGGGCCGTTCGCGTTGCAGGCGACGGTCGCGTCAGAACCAGATGGCGAGCTCGCGCGCAGCCGACTCGGGCGAGTCGGAGCCGTGGACGAGGTTCTGCTGCACGGCGAGACCCCAGTCGCGGCCGAGGTCGCCGCGGATGGTTCCCGGGGCGGCCGTGGTCGGGTCCGTGGTCCCGGCGAGCGAGCGGAAGCCCTCGATCACGCGGTTGCCGGCGAGGCGGATGGCCACAACGGGGCCGGACATCATGAACTCCAGCAGCGGCTCGTAGAACGGCTTGCCCTCGTGCTCGGCGTAGTGCTGGGCGAGCAGGTCGCGGCTGGGCTCGACGAGGCGGATGTCGACGAGCGAGTAGCCCTTCGCCTCGATGCGGGCGAGGATCGTGCCGGTCAGCCCGCGGGCGACGCCGTCCGGCTTGACGAGGACGAGGGTCTCTTCGGTGGCCATGTCTTCTCTCGTTTCGATGCGTTTTCGTAGGTGATGCGGATCAGTTCGAGTCGTCGGCGCGTTCGTCCGCGAGACGCTGCGCCGTCAGGCGCTGCTCGATGCGTCCGCCTCCGATCGTCGCATACGCCCACATCCCGCCGAAGACGAGCGTGACGACCAGGATCCCCGGGACGAAGATGGCGCCGAGGGCCACAACGACCTGGAGAACCCAGCCGATCGCGAATCCGGACGGGCGGCTCAGCAGACCGGCGCATGCGAACATCGCGAGGCCGACGACCGCTCCCGCCACGATGCCCCACCAGTCGGGCACGGGCTCGGGCAGCGCGCCGAGGCCGTAGATGACGAGACCGGCGAGAAAGACGACGATCGCCTCGAAGCCGAGCACGACCTGGCCGAGCTTCTCCGGCAGCGAGCGGTAGCGCGGGGCGCGGGGCGCGGGAGCGTCGGTCATGCGCGCCACCCGGCCTTCCAGTCCTCGTCGTCCGCGAGCGAGATCGCCTCGCCCGCGAGCACCACGGATCCGGTGATGGCGACCGCTCGCCGCGGCGACCCGGCCGCCCATTCGCGTGCCGCGTCGGCGGCGTCCGCGAGCGCCGGGTGCACCGTGACCCGCAGGCCGGCGCTCTCGACGAGGTCGGCGAGCGCATCCGGATCGGTCGCGCGATCCGAATCGGGGGCGGTGGCGAACACGTGCGCCGCGATCGGGCCGAGCTCGCGCAGGATGCCGATGGCGTCCTTGTCGCCGAGCACGCCCAGCACAAGACCCCACTCGTCGAAGTCGAACGACTCCTTCAGGGCCGCGGCCAGGGCCGCCGCGCCGTGCGGGTTGTGCGCGGCGTCGACGAGCACGGTCGGCTCGATGCCGAGCAGCTGCAGGCGCCCGGGCGATGTCGCCTCTGCGAGACCCTCGGTCAGGATCTCCCCGGGCACCGCCTGAGCGGCGTCTCCGATGAGCGACTCGACGGCAGCGATGGCGAGAGCGGCGTTCGCGCCCTGATGACGCCCGTAGAGCGGCAGGTACTCCTCGGGGTACTCCCCCGCGAGGCCCTTCACGGTGATGAGCTGGCCGCCCACCGCGAGCTTGTCCTCGACGAGCGCGAAGCCCTCGCCCTCGAAGGCGATCTCCGCCCCCTTCTCCGCCGCGACCGCGCGCAGCACGGCCTCGGCCTCGGGCGACTGCCGGGCCGACACGACGCGCGCGCCGTCCTTGATGATGCCCGACTTCACGGTCGCGATCTCCGTGATGGTCTCGCCGAGGCGATCCGCATGATCCAGATCGATCGGCGTGAAGACCGCGACATCGCCGTCGGCGGTGTTGGTCGAATCCCACGCGCCGCCCATGCCGACCTCCAGCACCAGGACGTCGATGGGGGCATCGGCGAAGGCGACGAACGCGAGCACCGTGAGCAGTTCGAAGAACGTCAGCGGCTCCTCGCCCTTCGCCTCGAGCTCGGCGTCGACGATGGCGACGAAGGGCTCGATCTCGTCCCACGCGGCGGCGGCCGCCGCATCGGCGATCGGCTCGCCATCGATGCGGATCCGCTCGGTCCAGCGCTCGAGGTGAGGGCTCGTGAACAGTCCGGTGCGCAGCCCGTGGGCGCGCACGAGGCTCTCGATGATGCGACTCGTCGACGTCTTGCCGTTGGTGCCGGTGACGTGGATCACGCGGTACGTGCGCTGCGGGTCGTCGAGAAGCTCGAGCACGCGCGCCGTGCGCTCCATGCGCGGCTGCACCCAGCGCTCCCCCGCGCGGCTCAGCAGCGTCTCGTAGACCCTGTCGGCCCGCCGGCGCTCCTCGGGCGTGCTCTCGATGATGTCGTCGCTCACTGCGCTGCTCCGATCCGGCTGACGGCGACCGCGAAGTCACCGGCGTTGGCGTACGTGCCCGCCTTCACCACGACGGTGTGCTCGGCGGCACCGGCGTCCGCGCCGTCGACGACGGCGAACTCGACGGCGAGCGTCTCGCCCGCGACGTCGGCGACCTCGGCGGCGGACCGCACGGCGGCGGCATCAGCCGCGTCCGAGAAGGCCAGCGTCAGGCGGATCCGGTCGGAGACGTCGAAGTCGGCGGCCTTGCGGGTGTCCTGCACGGCGCGGATCACGTCGCGCGCCAGACCCTCGGCCTCGAGCTCGGGCGTCGTCGTGGTGTCGAGCAGCACGAAGCCGCCGGTCGGCAGCAGTGCGAGCGCCTCACCCTCCGGTCGGCCGGCGGTCTCGAGCACGAGCTCGTACTCCCCCGGCTCGAGCGCCAGGCCGTCGACGGTGACAACGCCGTCCTGTTCGGTCCAGAAGCCCTCGCGTGCGGCCTTTATCGCCTGCTGCACCTGCTTGCCCAGGCGCGGTCCCGCGGCGCGCGCGTTGATCGTGAGGCGGTGCGAAATCCCGTACTCGGCACCCGTGTTCTCCCCCAGGGCGACGAGCTCGACGGCCTTGACGTTCAGCTCGTCGCGCAGGATGTCCTCGAACTGGCCGAGACCCTCGTGAGCGGTGACGACCGTGAGCTTGGCCAGGGGCAGGCGCACGCGCAGCCCCTCTTTCTTGCGGAGGGCGTTCGCGACGCTCGAGGCCTCGCGCACGGCGTCCATGGCCTCGCGGATGTCCGCCGCGGCCGGGAACGCCGTGGCGTCGGGCCAGTCGGTCAGGTGGACCGAGCGGCCGCCCGTCAGCCCCTGCCAGATGCGCTCCGACACAAGCGGGATCATCGGGGCCGCGACGCGGGTGAGCGTCTCGAGCACCGTGTAGAGGGTGTCGAAGGCCTCGGTCGACTTCGGGTCGTCGGTCACGCCCGTCCAGAAGCGGTCGCGCGAGCGGCGGATGTACCAGTTCGTCAGCACCTCGGCGAAGTCGCGCAGGCGGGCCGCGGCCGTGGTCGAGTCGAGCACGTCGAGGTCGGCGGCGACATCGCGCACCAGGTCGCCGAGCAGCGCCAGGATGTGGCGGTCGAGCACGTCGGTCGACGCGGTGGACCACTTCGCCTCGTAGCCGGATCCCGCGGGCCCGCCCGCCGCGTTCGCGTACGTCGAGAAGAAGTAGAACGAGTTCCACAGGGGCAGCAGGAACTCCCGCACACCCGAGCGGATGCCCTCCTCGGTGACGATGAGGTTTCCGCCGCGCAGCACGCTCGACGACATCAGGAACCAGCGCATCGCATCGGATCCGTCGCGGTCGAAGACCTCCGACACGTCCGGGTAATTGCGCAGCGACTTCGACATCTTCTGACCGTCGGAGCCCAGCACGATGCCGTGGCACGAGACACCCGAGAATGCCGGACGGTCGAACAGCGCCGTCGACAGCACATGCATCACGTAGAACCAGCCGCGCGTCTGGCCGATGTACTCGACGATGAAGTCGGCCGGCGAGTGCGAATCGAACCACTCCTGGTTCTCGAACGGATAGTGCACCTGCGCGAACGGCATGGAGCCCGAGTCGAACCACACGTCGAACACGTCCTCGATGCGGCGCATGGTGCTCTGGCCCGTGGGGTCGTCCGGGTTCGGGCGCGTCAGGTCGTCGATGTACGGACGGTGCAGGTCCACCTCGCCCTGCTCGTTGAGCGGGAGGCGGCCGAAGTCACGCTCCAGATCCTCGAGCGAGCCGTAGGCGTCGACACGCGGATAGTTCGCGTCATCCGACTTCCAGATCGGGATCGGCGAGCCCCAGAAGCGGTTTCGGCTGATCGACCAGTCGCGCGAGCCCTCGAGCCACTTGCCGAACTGGCCGTCCTTGACGTTCTCGGGGGCCCAGGTGATCTCCTGGTTGTGCTCGAGCAGGCGGTCCTTGACGTCCGTGACGCGTACGAACCAGCTCGACACCGCCTTGTAGATGAGGGGGTTCCGGCAGCGCCAGCAGTGCGGGTACGAGTGCTCGTACGATGCGAGGCGCAGCAGGCGACCGTTCTGGCGCAGCAGGCGCACGAGCGGCGTGTTGGCGTCCATCCAGAGCTCGCCCGCGACATCCGAGACCACATCGAGGAAGCGGCCGTCGTCGCCCAGGGAGATGATCGTCGGGATGCCCGCCGCGTCGCTCAGGCGCTTGTCGTCCTCACCGAAGGCCGGTGCCTGGTGGACGATGCCGGTGCCGTCGCCGGTCGAGACGTAGTCGTCCACCAGGATCTGCCAGGCCTTCTCGGTGCCCCAGGTGTCGGTGTCGGCGTAGTAGTCGAACAGGCGCTCGTAGGTGACGCCGCCGAGGTCGGCACCCGTGACGAGAGCGCGCACGGCGGCCTTCGCCTCATCCGCCGACTCGTAGCCGAGGTCCTTGGCGTAGCCGCCGAGCAGGTCCTCCGCGAGCAGGAACTCGGCGCCCTCCGCGCCCTCCTTCGCGCCGTTCGGGCCGACGGGCAGCACGGCGTACGTGATGGCCGGGCCGACCGCGAGGGCGAGGTTCGTCGGGAGCGTCCACGGGGTGGTCGTCCAGGCCAGGGCGCGGACGCCCTCGAGACCCAGCTCGGCCGCCTTCGCACCCGTGAGCGGGAAGCTCACCGTCACGGACGGATCCTGACGCATCTTGTAGACGTCGTCGTCCATCCGCAGCTCGTGGTTCGACAGCGGCGTCTGATCGCGCCAGCAGTACGGGAGCACGCGATAGCCCTCGTATGCGAGGCCCTTGTCGTAGAGCGTCTTGAACGCCCACAGCACGCTCTCCATGAACGACGTGTCGAGCGTCTTGTAGCCCCGCTCGAAATCGACCCAGCGCGCCATGCGGTTGACGTAGTCCTGCCACTCGCGCGTGTATGCGAGCACCGACTCGCGGGCCTTCGCGTTGAACGCATCGATGCCCATGGCCTCGATCTCGCTCTTCTCGGTGATGCCGAGCTGCTTCATCGCCTCGAGCTCGGCCGGCAGGCCGTGGGTGTCCCAGCCGAAGACGCGGTCGACCTTCTTGCCGCGCATCGTCTGGAAGCGCGGGAAGAGGTCCTTGGCGTAGCCGGTGAGGAGGTGGCCGTAGTGCGGCAGGCCGTTCGCGAACGGCGGGCCGTCGTAGAAGACCCACTCGTCGGCGCCCTTGCGCTGCGCGATCGAGGCGCGGAAGGTGTCGTCCTTCTCCCAGAACGCGAGCACATCGCGCTCGACGTCGGGGAAGCGGGGGCTCGGGACGAGAGCCTGATCGGCGGCAGGGCCGAAGGCGGAGGGCTTCGGGTAGGTCATCTTCACTCCAGCAGATCCGGATCGGTCTGCGAGGACGGGCACTCGCCCGCGGTACCACCCCGCTTGCGACCCCATGCCGGAGCCGCCGCTCTCACTGCGGCTGTGACGGGCCTGCCCCGCGCGGTTCTACTGAGGCCGGAGCCCGTTCTTCCGCGAGCTCCCCGGTGATATCCGGATCGACGCTGCTCCCACGATTCTACGCGGTGTCGGCGGCCCTCGGTACCGTGGGCTCATGATCAAAAAGAGCTCGGGTCCGATCGCTCCGCGGGTGTCCGCACCCGATCTGGCGGCGGTGCTCACCGAGGCGTCCCCCGCGCGACACGGCGACTTCCACCAGGCGCGCTTCGCGGAGCTCCAGGGCAGGGTCGAGCTCGCGCACTCGTCTCTCGAGGAGTGTGCGATCGAGTCGTCCTCCGTCGAATCGCTCGATCTCGCCGGCGCCACACTGCTCGACGTGACGATCTCAGACCTGCGCGCCGCGTCCGTCTCCATGCGTGACACGACGATCCGACGACTGCGCATCACGGGCGGGCGCATCGGCACTCTCGATCTGCTGGGCTCCCGCGTCGCCGAGCTCGAACTGCGCGACGTGCGCATCGACTACCTGACGCTCGGCGGTGCACGGGCCGAGGACGTGCTGATCGCCGGCTGCACGCTGCGCGCCCTCGACCTCCCGCAGGCGACACTCACCCGCGTGGCCTTCGAGGACTCGCGCGCCGACGAGGTCGATCCCCGCGGCATGCGCTGCGCCGCGGTCGATCTGCGCGGCCTCGACGCCCTCTCGTTCCTCGACGTGATGTCGCTTCGCGGGGTCACCCTCACCTCGCTCCAGGTCGAGCGCCTCGCCCCCGTCTTCGCCGCCGCGGCGGGCGTCGACGTCCGGGACTGAGCCGCACGGGGATCCGGACACGGCCCAGCCGGGTCTGGCGGGCACGACCGGTAGACTGGGCGCACAACCCCCACACTCAGGCACGCAGACACCGTGCCGTCTATAACGAGGAGATCCTTATGGCCGCCATTCCCGAAAAGCCCGCGCTCGAGGGTCTCGAATCCAAGTGGGGAACCGCGTGGGAAGAGCAGGGAACGTACCTGTTCGACCGTGACGCGGCCAAGGCCGTCGGCCGCGCCGGCGTCTACTCGGTCGACACGCCGCCTCCGACCGCGTCGGGCTCGCTGCACATCGGCCACGTGTTCTCGTACACGCACACCGACGTGAAGGCGCGTTTCGAGCGCATGCGCGGCAAGACCGTGTTCTATCCGATCGGCTGGGACGACAACGGCCTCCCGACCGAGCGCCGCGTCCAGAACTACTACGGCGTGCGCTGCGATCCGTCCCTCGCCTACGACGCCGACTTCGTGCCGCCCTTCAACGGCGACGCCAAGAGCCTGAAGGCCGCCGACCAGGTGCCGGTCAGCCGCCGCAACTTCATCGAGCTCTGCGAGAGGCTCACGGTCGAGGACGAGAAGACCTTCGAGGAGCTGTGGCGCGACCTCGGTCTCTCGGTCGACTGGACGCAGACCTACCGCACGATCTCGGAAGAGACGATCCGCACGAGCCAGCTCGCGTTCCTGCGCTCGGCCGACCGCGGCGAGGCCTACCGTGCCCTCGCCCCCACCCTCTGGGACATCGACTTCCGCAGCGCCATCGCGCAGGCCGAGCTCGAGGACCGCGAGCAGCAGGCTCAGTACCACCGGCTCGCCTTCGGCAAGACCGACGGATCCGGCGACATCGAGATCATGACGACGCGCCCCGAGCTGCTGGCCGCGTGCGTCGCCCTCGTGGCCCACCCCGAGGACGAGCGCTACAAGGCGTACTTCGGCAAGACCGTGACCACGCCGGTCTTCGGCGTCGAGGTGCCGGTGCTCGCGCACCCCCTCGCGCAGCAGGACAAGGGATCCGGCATCGCCATGGTCTGCACCTTCGGCGACGTCACCGACATGATCTGGTGGCGCGAGCTCGACCTGCCGATCCGCACGATCATCGGCCTCGACGGCCGCGTCGTGGCGGATGCCCCCGAAGCCATCACGAGCGAGGAGGGCAAGGCGGCCTACGCCGAGCTCGTGGGTCTCACCGTCTTCAGCGCGAAGAAGAAGATGGTCGAGCTGCTCGAGGCCGCCGGCGGCCTGCTCGAGGTCGGCAAGCCCTTTATGCACCCGGTGAAGTTCTTCGAGAAGGGCGACCGCCCGCTCGAGATCGTCTCCACCAAGCAGTGGTACCTCACCAACGGCGCGCGCGACGAGAAGCTCAAGGAGCGCCTCCTCGAGCTCGGCCGGCAGATCGAATGGCACCCCGAGTTCATGCGCGTGCGCTACGAGAACTGGGTGAACGGGCTCTCGGGCGACTGGCTCGTGTCGCGTCAGCGCTTCTTCGGCGTGGCGATCCCGGTCTGGTACCGCCTCGATGAGAACGGCGAGCAGGGCGAGGTCATCTACGCCGACGTCGCCCAGCTGCCCGTCGACCCCTCCACGGATGTACCGACCGGCTTCACCGCCGAGCAGCGCGGCGTTCCCGGTGGCTTCGTCGGAGAGACCGACGTGCTCGACACGTGGGCGACCTCCTCGCTGACGCCCCAGATCGTGGGCGGCTGGCAGCGCGACGAGGAGCTGTGGAACCTCGTGGCGCCGTTCGACGTGCGCCCGCAGGGCCAGGACATCATCCGCACCTGGCTGTTCTCGACGCTGCTGCGCAGTGCCCTCGAGGACGACCGCACCCCGTGGGCCCACGCGTCGATCTCCGGATTCATCGTCGATCCCGACCGCAAGAAGATGTCGAAGTCGAAGGGCAATGTCGTCACGCCCGCGGACATCCTGGCGCAGCACGGATCCGACGCGGTGCGCTACTGGGCGGCCTCCAGCCGTCTCGGCACCGACGCCGCGTTCGACCCGCAGAACCCGACGCAGATCAAGATCGGCCGACGCCTCGCGATCAAGCTGCTCAACGCGGCGAAGTTCGTCCTGTCGTTCCCGGTCCCCGAGGGCGCCGAGATCACCGACCCGCTCGACCTGTCGATGCTCGCCGGCCTCGACCGGGTCGTCGCCGACGCCACCACGGCGCTCGAGGCGTACGACCACGCGCGCGCTCTGGAGCTGTCGGAGTCGTTCTTCTGGACGTTCTGCGACGACTACCTCGAACTCGTCAAGGAGCGCGCCTACGACCAGGAGAACCCGGGGCAGGCGTCGGCGGCACTGGCCCTGCGCACCGCCCTCGAGACGCTCACGCGCCTGTTCGCGCCGGTGCTCTCGTTCGCGTCCGAGGAGGTGTGGTCCTGGTTCCAGGAGGGCTCCGTGCACACCGCCGCCTGGCCGACGCCGTCGGGCATCGAGGGCGACCTCGCCGTGCTCACCGCCGCCTCGGAGGCCCTGATCGGCATCCGCCGCGCGAAGACCGAAGCGAAGGCGTCGCAGAAGACCCCGGTCGCCGTCGCGTCCATCACCGCCCCCGCCGCCACAGCCGCGGCGCTTCGTCGCGTGAGCGGCGATCTCAAGGCCGTCGGCCGCATCGCCGAGCTCGAGATCACCGACGGCGAGGAGTTCGCGGTGACGCGCATCGATCTCGCCGAGACGGAAGCGCCCGCCTGATGCAGCTCGGCACCCGATGGAGCGCGGGCGGGGACATCCCCGCCCGCGTCCCGGCCGTCCTGCACGACGCGATCCGCGCGGTCGAGGCGCAGGGCGCGACCGGATCCTGGACGCTGACCTTCCTCGAGGGGCGTCCGCTGGCCGAGCTGGATGCGGGCTTCGAGGTCGCGCTGCACGCGGACGGATCGGTCACGACGGAGCGGTTCTGAGGCGCGTATGCATCTCATCGCGTCGGAGCTGACGTTCTCCTACCCCGGACGCCCCGTCATCCGCGGGGTGAACGTCGGCATCTCCGAGGGTGTGCGGCTCGGCATCGTCGGCGAGAACGGGTCAGGCAAGTCGACCCTGCTGCACCTGCTGGCCGGCGACCTCACGCCCTCCGGCGGAGAGATCCGCCGGCAGGGCACGATCGCGCTCGTCGAGCAGGAGCTCCATCCCGAGCCGGGCCAGACGATCGGCGACCTGGTGCAGACGGCGCTCGCCGGTGTGCGCGCCGCGTCCGCCGCTCTGGACGAGGCCGTCGCGGCCTTCGACCACGAGTCGGGCGACCTCGCGGCGCTTCAGCGTGCCCTCGCGAACGTCGAGCACCTCGCCGCGTGGGATGCGGACCGTCGCGTCGACGTCGCGCTCACGCGGTTGGGCGCACCCCGCGATCCCGCGCTGAAGCTCGCCGAGCTGAGCGTCGGACAGCGATTCCGCGTGCGTCTCGCCTGCCGCCTCGCCGAGCGCAGCGACCTGCTGCTGCTCGACGAGCCGACGAACCACCTCGACGACGCCGCCATCGCCTTCCTCACCACGGAGCTGGCCGCCTGGCGCGGCGGTGTGGTCGTCGTCACACACGATCGCGAGCTGCTGGATGACGTGGCCACGGCGATCCTCGACCTCGATCCGTCCTGGGATGGCAAGCCGGTGCTCTACGGGCAGCCCGGCTACCTCTCCTACCGTTTCGCGAAGAACCAGGCACTGCACAGGTGGCGCCAGCGGTACGCGGCCGAGCGCCAGCGCGCCGAGAAGCTCGCCTTCCGCCTCGATCGCACCTACGAGGGGCTGTCGGATGAATGGCGACCGCCGAAGGGCTCCAACAAGCACCGCCGCCAGACGGGTGCCCGCATCCATGTGAAGGCGGCCGACAGGCTGGTGCAGAAGCTCGAGGCCGAGGCGATCGAGGTGCCCGTGCCTCCCGTGGAGCTCGCTTTCCCCGACCTGCCCGCAGCGTCCCCCGACTGGGACCGCTCCCGGCCCGTCATCGATCTGCGCTCGCCCCGCGTCGGCGATCGTCTTGACCTTCCGGGCACACGCATCGACATCACGGCCTCCGGTCGCCTGCTCATCACCGGGCCGAACGGCAGCGGGAAGTCGACCCTGCTCGCCGCGCTCGGCGGCGCGATCAAGCTCGACCGGGGCGTCCGCGAGGTGATCCCCGGCGCCCGCATCGGCGTGGTGCGCCAGGAGAGTCCGCGGCTGGCGGGCCCGGCGGCCCAGCGCACGGGCTTCAAGGCCTACGGGGAAGAGGCTCTGGCCCTGCTGAAGACGGGCGAACTGGACCCGGATCTCGTGGTGCCGATCGCGGCTCTCGGGCTGCTGTCCGAGGAAGAGCTCGATCGCCCGATCGGCGAGCTCTCGGTGGGGCGGCGTCGCCGGTTCGAACTCGCTCGTGCGCTCGTGCACGTTCCGCACGTGCTGCTGCTCGATGAGCCGACGAACCACCTGTCCATCGATCTCGTCGACGAGTTGACACGCGCGCTGCGAGTGACGCCCGCCGCGGTGGTCATCGCGACGCACGACCGCCGGATGCGCGACGAGCTCGCCGACTGGCCTCGGCTCGAGCTGAGCTGAGGTCTTGCGCGCGGCGTGTCAGAAGAGCCGCGGCACGTCGTACGCGATCGCGCGCATGGCTCGCATTCGCGTGTCAGCCAGCGCGCGCTCGCGCTCGAGGTCGGCGAGCAGGCGGGCATCGCGCCGCATGGCGCGGCGATGGATGTGCGCGGCGAGGTCATCGGCGGCTCGCAAGAGGATGCGCTCCGTCGCCGTGATGCGCATTGCGGACGGTCGGGGCAGCGTGACGGCGGTCATGAGGCACCTCCGAGAGGAGAGAGCGGGAACAGGTCGGCCCGGATGCTCACGACGCGCACGTCGTCGCCCTCCTGGTCGCGGTGACGCTCACCGGCTTCGGTGATGAGCGCTTCGATGCGTTCCGCCAGCTCTCCGAGCTGCGCGGCCGTCATCCTGGTGGTCGTCGTGAAAGAGGAGCTCACATCGCGCCATTCCTCCGGCTCACGGTCCACACGGCGGGTGAAGAAGTCGGTCGTGTCCTCGTTGCGAAGGCGGTGGAACTCGGAGGTAGCCGCCTGCAGCGCCGCACGTCCGGCGGGGGTGCGCGTCTCCTCCGTGTCGCCCCACGATGTCTGGCCACGGGGGCGCTCCCACCAGCGCTCACGCCCCACGCTGCGCTCAGGAATCTCGCGGATCAGGTCCTGCTTGGCGAGAATGCGCAGATGGTAGCTGGTGGACCCCGACGACTCCCCCGTCAGCTCCGCGAGCGTGCTGGACGTCTGCGGACCGTGCTGGCTGAGGATGTCGAAGATGCGCATGCGCAGCGGGTGCCCGAGGGCCCGAAGTTCGGCGACGCCGAGCACCCTGCGCTCGCGCGGCTTCTCGTTCTCATCCATGAGGACGACGATAACAATGCAAAGAGATCTTTGCAATCATTTCTTTGCATACTGTTCTTTGCAAGGAATCCTCGGCACTCGCTCAGTAGAGTCGATGCATGACTGACGACGCCGTCTTCAACCCGCTGCTCGCCCCGTCTCCGCTTCCCTACGGCGTGCCCGACTACGCCGCTATCCGGCCTGAGCACTACCTGCCGGCATTCGAGGCGGCGTTCGCGGAGCACCGGGCGGAGATCGAGGCGATCGCAACGGATCCGGCGGATCCCACCTTCGAGAACACGCTGCTCGCGCTCGAGCGCGCGGGCGCCCAGCTGGAGCGGGTGATCCTGGCGTTCTACACGGTCAGCTCCGCCGACGCGACCGCCGAGATCCAGGAGATCGACGAGAAGCTCGCGCCGCTGATGTCCGCCCACAATGACGCGGTCACCCTCGACGGACGCCTCTACGCGCGCATCAGCGCCGTGCACGACCGGCTCGATCAGCTCGATCTCGACGACGAGGGGCGCCGTCTCGTGGAGCGCCATCTCCGCGAGCGCACGCACGCCGGCGCGGCGCTCGACGAGCAGGCCAAGGCACGTCTGACAGACCTCAACCGCCGTCTGTCGGAACTCACCACGCAGTTCGAGAAGAACCTGCTCGCCGACACCAACGAGCTCGCGGTGTCCTTCGCGGCGGAGGCCGAGCTCGACGGGCTCAGCGCGGGCGAGCTGTCGGCGGCGGCCGAGGCCGCCCGTGAGCGCGGGCTCGACGGGCGCTATCTGGTGACACTCACCCTGTTCTCCGGACATCCCTACCTCGAGCAGCTCGCCGACCGCGTCTCGCGGGAGCGCATCATGACGGCGTCTCGCGCACGGGGTTCGCGCGGCAACGCGAACGACAACAGCGACGTGCTGCTGCAGATCGTGCGGCTGCGAGCCGAGCGCGCGGAGCTGCTCGGCTACCCGTCGCACGCCGCTTACGTCACCGCCGACCAGACCGCGGGGACACCGGAGGCCGTGCATCGCCTGCTGCGCGAGCTGGCCGTTCCCGCCGCGCGTAACGCCCAGCGGGAGAAGGCCGCCCTCCAGCGCCTCATCGACGAGTCCGAGAGCACGCCCTACGCGCTCGAGGCGCACGACTGGGCCTTCTGGACCGAGAGGGTGCGCGCCGCCGAGTACGACCTCGACGCGGCCGCCCTGCGACCGTGGTTCGAGGCCGAACGGGTGCTGATCGACGGCGTGTTCCGTGCCGCCACACTGCTGTACGGCCTCACATTCCGGGAGCGCGCGGACATTCCGGCGTATCACCCGGACGCCCGCACGTTCGAAGTCTTCAATGAGGACGGCACGCCTCTCGGGCTCTACGTACTGGATCTCTACACGCGCGATACCAAGCGCGGCGGAGCGTGGATGAACTCGATCGTGAAGCAGTCACGCGTGCGCGGCACCCAACCGGTCGTTGTGAACAACCTCAACGTTCCCAAGCCCGCGCCCGGGCAGCCGACCCTCCTCACACTCGACCAGGTGACGACGCTGTTCCACGAGTTCGGACACGCACTGCACGGCCTCTTCGCCACGGTCACCTACCCCCACTTCGCTGCCACCGCGGTGCACCGCGACTTCGTGGAGTTCCCGAGCCAGGTCAACGAGATGTGGATCCTGTGGCCCGAGGTGCTGGCCTCATACGCCATCCACCATGACACGGGCGAACCGCTCCCCGGCCACCTCGTCGACCGGTTGCGAGCCACCGAGACCTTCAACCAGGGCTTCGCGACGAGCGAGTATCTCGCCGCGGCGTGGCTCGATCAGGCGTGGCATTCGCTGTCGGCCGCCGACGCCGCCGAGGTCACCGATGTCCGGGCGTTCGAGGCGGCGGCGCTTGCCGACATCGGTCTCGACGAGCCCGCGGTGCCGACGCGATACTCGTCCACCTACTTCGCCCATGTCTTCTCCGGCGGCTACAGCGCCGGCTACTACTCGTACATCTGGGCCGAGGTGCTCGATGCCGACACCGTCGAGTGGTTCCGCGAGCACGGCGGACTGCTCCGCGCCAATGGCGACCGTTTCCGCGAGCGACTTCTCGGTGTCGGCGGGTCGAAAGACCCGCTCGAGGCCTACCGCGACTTCCGTGGCCGCGATGCGGAGATCACGCCGCTGCTGGCGCGCCGCGGCCTCGGCGCCTGATCCGTACCCCTCTGTCGTCCGTCGGATCGAAGGTCTACGCTTCGCGCAGGATCACGGACGGAGTGCACCATGTATCTGAAGACGGTGTCGGACGACGAGGCCACCGGCGAACTCGCCGAGGTCTACGAGGCCGAGCGCTCTGACATGGGGGCGGTGATGAACGCCACGCGCAGCCTCTCGGCGCGGCCCGATCTCGCCGCGCCGGTTGAGGCGCTGCTGCATCAGCTGCGCGACGGCTTCTCGCTCGGGCTGGAGGCCTTCCGGATGATCACGCTCGTTGTGGCGAAGAACGTGCCGTCGAGCTACTGCAGCCACGTGTACTTCCGCGGACTGTCGCGCTTCACGGGGCGGGAGAAAGCCCTGGCCATCCAGAAGGACCACCGCTCGGCGGGCCTGAGCGAGCGTGAGGTCGCGATGCTCGACTACGCCGAGCAGATCGCCGTGGACGCCTCACGGATCGACGAGACCCACATCGAGCGCCTCCGCGGGGTCGGCTTCTCGGACCTCGAGATCGCGGACATCGCCTATGCGGCGTCGTTCCGCAGCTTCCTCAGCCGTTACTTCGACGCGGTCGGCGCCACCGCCGAACCGGAGTTCCTCGATGCCGACGAGGCGGTGCGGGCCACGCTGTCGGTAGGCAAGGCCTAACGGGGCACGCTCACCAGACGTCCGCGGCGAACCGGCGGACGCGCGCGGCCATCTCGCTCGGCACCTCGGCGACCGTGAAGTGACCGCCGCGGTCGAGCCGCTCGAACGTGCGCAGGTCCTGGTAGTAGGTTCGCGCGAGCGATTCGGGATAGTCATGCTCATGCCTCTGGATGTGCACGGATGCCGGCACTCGCACGAGCGGGAACTCCTCGTCCTCGCTCTCGTAGTACGGCCGGAAGGACGTCGCGATGGTGCGCGTGAACCAGTAGATCGCGGCCTCGGTCAGGATCCGTTCGCGCGAGATCGTCTGTTCGATCGACTGCGGATCGGAGGGGTCGGGGAGATCACCCCAGGCGGCGAACTTCTCCGCGACCCAGGCGAGCAGGCCGACCGGCGAGTCATTCAGCGCGGCGGCGAGGACATCAGGGCGTGTGCCCTGGACGTGCGCGTAGCCGCCCTCCTCCCAGAACTCGCCGTTCATGCGATCGAAGAACGCACGCTCCTCGGCATCGGTCGTGAGGTCGCGCTCCGCCATCAGCGGGAAGTGTGCGTGGGTGGCGACGATGCCCGCGACATGCTCCGGATGCTCTGCCGCCAGCCTGTCGCTGACGTAGGCGGAGATGTCCTCACCGTAGGTGAGGTACCGCGTGTACCCGAGCACCTCGGTCATCAGGAGGTGCATGGTGTCGGCCACCCGCCGCTCCGTGAACGGCCCCTCGGAGTAGGGCTGCGAGAAGGCGAAGCCTGGCAAGCTCGCCACCACAACGTGGAAGTCGGTGAGCTGCGCGGCGAAGTCGAGCTGCAGCGCGAAGGTGTGCGGCCAGCCGTGCATCACGAGCAGCACGGGGGCATCCGCGTCTTCCGCCCTGAGATGCACGAAGTGGATCTCTGTGCCCTGGATGTCTGCAAGGAACTGCGGGAATGACGCAAGCCATTCTTCACGAGCGCGCCAGTCGTCGTCGCGCCAGGTCGCGACCAGCTCGCGCAGCCACTCGCCTGTCATCCCCGCCGGGGGCCGCCGCGGCGAGTCGGGCAGCAGCCGCGCGCGCTCGAGCCGCCCGCGCAGATCGTCGAGCTCTTCGTCTGCGACACGAAACCGGAACGGACGAACGAGGGTCATGGAAGCGACGCTAGGCCCGGCCACCGACATTCGTCAGACGCGGGTGGTCGCCTCGTGTTACGCCGACTTCTTCTTCGCCGGCGCGAGCACCAGCGTCGCCTCCGCGCCGTCCTCCACGGCCGCCCGGGTGACGATGACCTTGGCCACGTCTTCCGTCGAGGGAATGTCGAACATGATCGGGCCGAGGACGTCCTCGAGGATCGCGCGCAGACCGCGCGCGCCCGTCTTCCGCAGCACCGCGAGGTCGGCGATCGCGCGGAGCGCGTCATCCTCGAACTCGAGCGCGACTCCGTCGAGCTCGAACATGCGCTGGTACTGCTTGACCAGCGCGTTGCGCGGCACGGTCAGGATCTCCATCAGGGCGTCCTGGTCGAGCGGCTGCACCGAGGCGACGACGGGCAGACGGCCGATGAACTCGGGGATCAGGCCGAACTTGTGCAGGTCTTCAGGGAGCACCTCGCCGAACAGCGACGAGTCGTCGTTCTTGTCGTGCAGCGGGGCTCCGAAGCCGACGCCGTGCTTGCCGACGCGCGAAGAGATGATGTCCTCCAGGCCGGCGAAGGCCCCCGCCACGATGAACAGCACGTTCGTCGTGTCGATCTGGATGAACTCCTGATGCGGATGCTTGCGACCGCCCTGCGGCGGCACCGAGGCGACCGTGCCCTCGAGGATCTTCAGCAGCGCCTGCTGCACGCCCTCGCCCGAGACGTCTCGGGTGATCGACGGGTTCTCGGCCTTTCGGGCGATCTTGTCGACCTCGTCGATGTAGATGATGCCGGTCTCGGCGCGCTTGACGTCGAAGTCGGCGGCCTGGAGCAGCTTGAGCAGGATGTTCTCGACGTCCTCGCCCACGTACCCGGCCTCGGTGAGCGCGGTGGCATCGGCGACGGCGAAGGGCACGTTCAGGCGCTTGGCCAGGGTCTGCGCGAGATAGGTCTTGCCGCAGCCGGTGGGACCGAGCATCAGGATGTTGCTCTTGGCGACCTCGACGTCCTCCGCCTTCTGGTCGGCCGCCTTCAGCTCGCCGCGCGCGCGGACGCGCTTGTAGTGGTTGTAAACGGCCACCGCCAGGGCGCGCTTCGCCGGCTCCTGACCGATCACGTACTCCTCGAGGAACGAGAAGATCTCGCGCGGCTTGGGCAGATCGAACTCCGCGACCTCGCCCGAGCCGGCCGATTCGGCCATCCGCTCCTCGATGATCTCGTTGCAGAGCTCGACGCATTCGTCGCAGATGTACACGCCGGGGCCGGCGATCAGCTGCTGCACCTGCTTCTGGCTCTTGCCGCAGAACGAGCACTTGAAGAGGTCGGCGCTCTCACCGATGCGTGCCATTCGAGTCCTCCTCGGACCTTTCCGTTCGAGTCTTCCTGAGCCTAACCGCTGCCGCCGACACCGGCGCGGCGGCGCGCTCCGGATTCACCCTTCGGGCGAAATATGACGGATGCCCCGGGGAGAGCTCCCCGGGGCATCCGTCTCTTCGCGATCAGCGGTTGAGCGCCGCCGGCTGGCGCTTGCGCGTCGTCAGCACCTGGTCGACCAGTCCGTACTCGACGGCCTCGACGCCCGAGAGGATCTTGTCGCGGTCGATGTCCTTGTGGACCTCTTCCACCGACTTGTTGGAGTGCTTCGAGAGCGTCTCCTCCAGCCACGTGCGCATGCGCAGGATCTCCGCCGCCTGGATCTCGATGTCCGACGCCTGGCCGTGACCCGACTCGCCGACCGCGGGCTGGTGAATCAGCACGCGCGCGTTCGGAAGTGCCAGGCGCTTGCCGGGGGCGCCGGCCGCGAGCAGCACGGCCGCGGCGGAGGCCGCCTGGCCCAGCACGACCGTCTGGATCTGAGGCGAGATGTACTGCATCGTGTCGTAGATCGCCGTCATGGCGGTGAACGAGCCACCGGGCGAGTTGATGTACATGATGATGTCGCGATCCGGGTCCTGGCTCTCGAGCACCAGCAGCTGCGCCATCACGTCGTCAGCGGACGCGTCGTCGACCTGGACGCCCAGGAAGATGACCCGGTCCTCGAACAGCTTGTTGTACGGGTCCTGGCGCTTGTATCCGTACGCCGTGCGCTCCTCGAACTGCGGAAGGATGTAGCGGCTCGAGGGGACCTGGAAGCCCTGAGGGGTCTGCTTGTAGGGGGTGTGCATAAGACTCACGTCCTTCTTGGGCTCAGTTCGCGGAGCGGTCGGTGCCGCCGCCGCCGGAGACGTCGGCAGCGTGCTCGCGGATGTGGTCGACGAAGCCGTAGGCCAGGGCCTCCTCGGCCGAGAACCAGCGGTCGCGGTCGCCGTCCTCGTTGATCTGCTCGACCGACTTGCCCGTCTGCGCCGCGGTGATCTCGGCGAGACGGCGCTTCATGTCGAGGATCAGCTGCGCCTGCGTCTGGATGTCGGAGGCCGTGCCGCCGAAGCCGCCGTGGGGCTGGTGCAGCAGCACACGCGCGTTCGGCGTGATGTAGCGCTTGCCCTTGGTGCCGCTGGTGAGCAGCAGCTGGCCCATGGAGGCGGCCATGCCGATGCCGACCGTCACGATGTCGTTCGGCACGAACTGCATGGTGTCGTAGATCGCCATGCCGGCCGTGATCGATCCGCCGGGCGAGTTGATGTAGAGGTAGATGTCCTTCTCGGAGTCCTCGGCGGCGAGCAGCAGGATCTTCGCGCAGATCTCGTTGGCATTCTCGTCGCGCACCTCCGAGCCAAGCCAGATGATGCGGTCCTTCAGCAGCCGGTCGAAAGCACTCTGTGCCATCAGCGGTTCAGGCATTCTCACTCCATTCAGTGGTGCGTCGGATATGACCCTACCCGCGGCTTCAGAGGCCCCCGGCGCGTGTTCGCCCTGGGCATACGTCGCGGCGTCAAGGGGCTTTCTCGGGACGTGCTCTCCCGTTAGCGTCACAGGCGAGAGCTGACCCGGACCACCACCCCCACCCGCGAGAGCGGGCGAGAAACGGCAGGATCACATGAACACGTGGCCAGGACGGCCCTACCCGCTGGGCGCCGAGTACGACGGCGACGGAACGAACTTCGCGCTGTACAGCGAAGTCGCCACCGGCGTCGAGTTGTGCCTTTTCGACGAAGACGACACCGAGACGCGCGTGCCCCTCATCGAGGTGGACGCGAACGTCTGGCACGCCTATCTGCCCGATGTCGGCCCCGGCCAGCGGTACGGCTACCGCGTGCACGGCCCGTTCGATCCCTCAGCGGGACACCGCTGCGATCCGAGCAAGCTGCTCGTGGATCCGTATGCGAAGGCCCTGTCGGGCGAGATCGACTGGGCCCCGGCGCTCTTCGACCACGACTTCGAGGACCCCACGGTGCGCAACGAGGACGACTCGGCCGCGCACACGCTGCGATCCGTCGTGATCAACCCCTACTTCGACTGGCGCGGCGACCGCCGGCCCCGCACGTCGTACAGCGGCACCCTCATCTACGAGGCGCACGTGAAGGGCCTCACCCAGCTTCATCCGGACGTGCCGGAAGAACAGCGCGGCACGTACGCCGGCGTCGCGCATCCCTCGGTGGTCGCGCACCTGAAGCGCCTCGGGGTCACGGCGATCGAGCTGATGCCCGTGCACCAGTTCGTGCATGACTCGACGCTGCTCGAGAAGGGCCTGCGCAACTACTGGGGCTACAACACCATCGGGTTCTTCGCGCCGCACGGCGAGTACTCCTCCAGCGGCGATCGCGGCGAGCAGGTGCAGGAGTTCAAGGCGATGGTGCGCGCGCTCCACGCGGCGGGCATCGAGGTGATCCTCGACGTGGTCTACAACCACACCGCCGAGGGCAACCACCTGGGCCCCACTCTCTCGTTCAAGGGCATCGACAACGCGTCGTACTACCGCCTCGTCGAGGACGATCCGCAGTACTACACCGACTACACGGGCACCGGGAACACGCTGGGCGTGCGCAACCCCCACTCCCTGCAGCTCATCCTCGACTCCCTGCGGTACTGGGTGACCGAGATGCGGGTCGACGGATTCCGCTTCGATCTCGCCGCCACGCTCGCGCGCGAGTTCTACGAGGTCGACCGCCTGTCCAGCTTCTTCGACCTCGTGCAGCAGGATCCGGTGGTGTCTCAGGTCAAGCTCATCGCCGAGCCGTGGGATGTGGGTCCCGGCGGCTACCAGGTCGGCAACTTCCCGCCCCAGTGGACGGAGTGGAACGGCAAGTTCCGCGACACGACCCGCGACTTCTGGCGCGGAGAGCCCGCCACGCTCGGCGAGTTCGCGTCGCGCTTCACCGGATCCGCGGATCTCTACGAGAACTCCGCGCGCCGGCCGATCGCGTCGATCAACTTCGTCACGGCACACGACGGCTTCACCCTGAGAGACCTCGTCTCCTACAACGAGAAGCAGAACCAGGCCAACGGCGAGGACGGGCGCGACGGCGAGTCGCACAACCGGTCGTACAACCTCGGGGTCGAGGGCCCCACCGACGACCCCGCGATCCTCGAGCTGCGGGCGCGGCAGCAGCGCAACCTGCTCGCCACGCTGCTGCTCTCGCAGGGAGTGCCGATGCTGCTGCACGGTGACGAGCTGGGCCGCACGCAGCAGGGCAACAACAACGGCTACGCGCAGGACAACGAGCTGACGTGGATCCACTGGGACCAGGCGGATGAGCCGCTCATCGAGTTCACGGCCCTCGTCTCGCGTCTGCGGCACGAGCACCCCGCGTTCCGACGCTGGGGGTTCTTCGACGGGCGTCCCGTGAAGCGTGCCGAGGGCGATCCGCTGCCCGACATCGTGTGGTTCACTCCCGACGGCTCCGCGATGGACGAGGAGGACTGGCAGACGGCCTACGCCCGATCGCTGGGCGTCTTCCTCAACGGCCAGGGCATCCGCGAGCGCGGGCCGCGCGGCGAGAAGATCGTGGACCGCCACTTCCTGCTCTTCTTCAACGCGCACGTCGAGCCGGTGGAGTTCACGCTCCCCTCGGAGGAGTACTGCGCGGCGTGGGAGATCGTGCTCGACACGGCCGACGGACCGGATCCGTCGCCGCACGAGCCCGGATCGACCCTGTCCGTCGAGTCGCGATCGGTGGTCGTGCTGCGTGAGTGGCAGCAGGCGCCGGACGCCCCCGACTACTCCCCCAAGGCATCGGTGACCGCCGCACTCGGAAAGTCGGCGTCATGACGCACCGCATCCCGGTGAGCACCTACCGGCTGCAGCTGCGCCGCGAGTTCACGCTGGATCAGGCGGCCGAGCTCGTCGACTACATCGCCGCCCTGGGCGCCGACACCGTCTACCTCTCCCCGATGCTCGCCGCGGAACCGGGATCGAATCACGGCTACGACGTGATCGATCACTCGCGGGTCGATCCCGATCGCGGCGGCTCCACGGGCCTGGTGCGGTTCGCGGCGGCTGCACGCGCGGCCGGCCTGGGGGTGCTGGCCGACATCGTGCCGAATCACATGGGCATCGCCACACCGCGCCTGAATCCGTGGTGGTGGGACGTGCTGACCCACGGACGCGCCTCGGCCCACGCGGGAGCGTTCGACATCGACTGGGATGCGGGCGGCGGACGGGTCCGGATACCCGTGCTCGGCGACGACGACGCGGACGCACCCGATCACGGGCTGCGCATCGAGGACGGCGAGCTGCGGTACTACGACCACGCCTTCCCGATCGCGCCGGGCACGGCCGACGACGGCGCCTCCCCCGGCGTCGTGCACGACCGGCAGCACTACGAGCTCGTGCATTGGAAGCGCGGCGACGACGACCTGAACTACCGTCGCTTCTTCGCGGTGTCGAGCCTCGCGGCGGTTCGCGTCGAGATCCCCGAGGTCTTCGACGCGACGCACGCCGAGATTCTGCGCTGGCTGCGCGAGGGGCTCGTGGACGGACTGCGCATCGACCATCCGGACGGGCTCACCGACCCCGCGGGGTACCTCGCGCGGCTCGCGGAGCAGACGGACGGCGCCTACGTGCTGGTCGAGAAGATCCTCGAGCCGGGAGAGCCCCTTCCTGCGGACTGGGCCGCCGCCGGCACGACGGGATACGACGCGCTCGGCGACATCGACCGCGTGCTCATCGATCCCGCAGGGCAGACGCCCCTCGATGAGCTCGAGGCCGAGCTGCGCGCCGACTCGCCGCAGAAGGGTGGGGTGAGCTGGGACCGCACGGTGCACGATCGCAAGCGCGCGGTGGCCGATGGGATCCTCCGCTCCGAGGTGCGCCGCCTCGCGCGGCTTGTTCCCGACATCGATCGCGCCGAGGACGCGCTGGCCGAGCTGCTCGCATGCTTCCCGGTGTACCGGTCCTACCTGCCCGCCGCGATCGGCCACCTGCATGAGGCCGCAGAGCTTGCCAAGGAGCGTCGGCGCGATCTCGCCCACACGATCGACTCCCTGCTTCCGCTGCTGTCTGACGCGGACGAGGAGGTCGCGATCCGCTTCCAGCAGACCTCCGGCGCGATCATGGCCAAGGGCGTGGAGGACACCGCGTTCTACCGCTATGGACGGCTCGCCTCGCTCAACGAGGTGGGTGGGGATCCCTCCGAGTTCTCGATCGACGTGCAGGAGTTCCACCAGCGTCAGCAGCTGCGGCAGGCGGCCTGGCCGCTGTCGATGACCACCCTCTCCACCCACGACACCAAGC
This sequence comes from Microbacterium stercoris, assembly GCF_017592545.1. Classification (GTDB taxonomy): domain Bacteria; phylum Actinomycetota; class Actinomycetes; order Actinomycetales; family Microbacteriaceae; genus Microbacterium; species Microbacterium stercoris. The sequence continues at coordinate 211,689 of NZ_JAGFOA010000004.1, read as the reverse complement.
GCGGCGAGGACACGCGAGCGCGGATCGACGCCCTCGCGGAAGCACCCGAACTGTGGCGCAGCACGCTGCGCACGCTCCGTTCGCGCGCAGCGCTCGGAGATGGGCCGTTCGAGGCGCTGCTGTGGGCCTCGATGGTCGGCGCCTGGCCGCTCAGCCGGGAGCGCGCCCACGCCTACGCCGAGAAGGCCTCGCGCGAGGCCGGCACCTCGACCACCTGGACGGCGCCGGACGCCGAGTGGGAGGCGCGCCTCCACGCCGCCGTCGACGCGGCGTTCGACGACGACGTGGTGCACGAGGCGATCGAGTCGTGCGTGAGGTTCGTGCAGGCGGCCGGGTGGTCCAACTCGCTCTCGGCGAAGCTGCTCCAACTGGTTGCTCCGGGTGTGCCGGATGTGTATCAGGGCTCCGAGCTGTGGAACCGGTCTCTGGTCGATCCGGACAATCGCCTTCCTGTCGACTTCGCCGAGCGCCGCGCGGTGCTCGCGCGCATCGATGCCGGGGAGCAGCCCGAGCTCGACGAGACGGGAGCGGCGAAGCTGCTCGTGACCTCGCGCGCGCTGCGCGCGCGGCGCGACCGGCCGGAGCTGTTCACGCGCTACGCCGGACTCGAGATCGTCGGCCAGGCGGCCGACCACGCGATCGCCGCCGACCGAGGGGGCGCCATCGCGATCGCGACGCGCCTGCCGCTGCGGCTCGACCGCGCCGGCGGGTGGGGCGACACGCTGGTGATGCTGCCGCACGGACGCTACTCGGACGCCTTCACGGGCGCCGAGTTCGAGGGCGGGGCCGTCGAGGTGGGCGCCGTGCTCGGCCGCTACCCGGTCGCCCTGCTGCTGAGAGAGGAGGAGGCATGAGCTTCGACCTGTGGGCTCCGCGCCCATCTGCCGTGCGCCTGATGCTCGACGGCCAGCTCCACGAGATGACGCGAGACGGCGAGTGGTGGCACAGCGCGGTGGAGTCGCAGCCCGGACAGCGCTACGGATTCCTGCTCGACGACCGCGACGATCCCCTGCCCGACCCGCGGTCGCGGCGCCAGCCGGAGGGCGTGCATGCCCTCAGCCAGGTGCAGGATCTGTCGTTCCCGTGGACGGACGCGCAGTGGACCGGACGTCAGCTCGCCGGGTCTGTGATCTACGAAATGCATCTCGGCACGTTCACGCCCGAGGGCACCCTCGACGCGGCGATCGAGAGGCTGCCGCATCTGGTCGATCTCGGTGTCGACCTCGTCGAGCTCCTGCCCGTGAACGCGTTCAACGGCACGTGGAACTGGGGGTACGACGGTGTGCTCTGGTACGCCGTGGCCGAGCCCTATGGCGGGCCCGAGGCCTACCAGCGGTTCGTCGACGCGTGCCACGCGGCGGGGCTGGGCGTGATCCAGGACGTCGTCTACAACCACCTGGGACCGAGCGGCAACTATCTGCCGCTCTACGCCCCCTACCTGCACGATGCGAGCGCCAACACCTGGGGCTCATCCCTCGACCTCTCGCGGCGCGAGGTGCGCGACTACATCATCGAGAACGCGCTGATGTGGCTGCGTGACTTCCACGTCGACGGCCTGCGTCTGGACGCCGTGCACGCGCTGGTGGACGACTCCGACACGCATCTCCTGCAGGAGCTGGCCGAACGAGTCGACGCGCTCAGCGCCCACCTGCGCCGACCGCTGACGCTCATCGCGGAGTCGGACCTCAACGATCCGAAGCTCATCACGCCGCGTGAGGCGGGCGGCTATGGCCTCCACGCGCAGTGGAGCGACGACTACCACCACGCCGTGCATGTCGCACTCACCGGGGAGACGTCCGGCTATTACGCCGACTTCGAGCCGATAGCGGCTCTCGCGAAGGCCGCGACGCGCGGGTTCTTCCACGACGGGACGTGGTCGTCGTTCCGGGATCGAGCCCACGGCTCGCCAATCCCGCCCGAGACCCCCACGTGGCGGCTGGTCGCCTATGCACAGGACCACGACCAGATCGGCAACCGCGCCACCGGCGACCGCCTCTCGGCGACCCTCGACGAGGATCTTCTGGCGGTGGCGGCGCTGCTGTCGCTCGCGGGCCCGTTCACACCCATGCTCTTTATGGGCGAGGAGTGGGGAGCTTCCACCCCCTGGCAGTTCTTCACCTCCCATCCCGAGCCCGAGCTGGGTGAGGCGACGGCCAAGGGCCGGATCGCGGAGTTCGAGCGGATGGGCTGGGATCCGGCCGTGGTGCCCGACCCGCAGGATCCTGAGACGTTCCACCGGTCGAAGCTCGTCTGGGACGAGCTCGCCGACGGGCGTCACGCGCGGCTGCTCGCGCTGCATCGCGAGCTCATCGCGCTTCGGCGTCGCGAGCCCGAGCTCACCGACCCGCGGTTCGCGCAGCTCTCGGCCGAGTTCTCGGACGATCCGCGATGGATCCGGATCCGTCGGGGCGCCCTCGTGATCGTCGTCAACCTCGGAGACGCTCCCCTGCCCCTGGAGGGACACGTGGAGACGCTTTTCGCCACGAAGCCGCTCGTGGACGGATCCGTCCCCGCCCGCTCCGGGGCGATCATCCGATCCTGACGTCCGGCCCGCGAACGCCGAGAGGCCCGGTCACCATCAGGTGACCGGGCCTCTCGTGTGACGGGATTACTCCGCGGCCGGCTCGGCGGCCTTCTTCTTCGCGGGAGCCTTCTTGGCGGGAGCCTTCTTGGGCTCCTCCTCGGCGGCGGGCGCCTCCTCGGCCTTCTTCTTGGCGGGAGCCTTCTTGGCCGGAGCCTTCTTGGGCTCCTCCTCGGCGGCGGGCGCCTCCTCCGCCTTCTTCTTGGCGGGAGCCTTCTTGGCCGGAGCCTTCTTCGGCTTCTCCTCGGCGGCGGGCGCCTCGGCGTCGGCGTCATCCTCTTCCTCGACGGCGGCGAAGCCCGACAGGTCGACCTTCTTGCCGTTGGTGTCGACGACCTCGACCTTGCCGAGCACGATCGCGAGCGCCTTGTTGCGGGCGACGTCGCCGATGACGGCCTGCAGCTGGTTGCCCTGCTGAAGCGCCTCGATGAACTGCTGCGGAGCCATGCCGTACTGGCCCGACATCTGGATCAGGTACTGCGTGAACTCCTCCTGCGAGACCTGCACCTCGAGCTTCTCCGCGAGGGCGTCGAGCACCATCTGCGTGCGGAACTGCTTCTCGGAGGCCTCGGTGACCTCGGCGCGGTGCACGTCGTCCTCAAGGCGGTTCTCGCCCTCGAGGTGGCTGTGGACCTCGTCCTCGATGAGCTGCGCGGGGACCTCGATCTCGACGGCCTCGAGCAGCGCGTCGATCAGCTTGTCGCGCGCCGCAGAGCCCTGCGAGAACGCGCCACGCGACTCGACCTGCTCCTTGAGGCTGTCGCGCAGCTCGCCGATGGTGTCAAACTCCGACGCCATCTGAGCGAAGTCGTCGTCGGCCTCGGGCAGCTCGCGCTCCTTGACGGCCTTGACGGTGACGGCGACCTCGGCCTCCTCGCCGGCGTGCTCGCCGCCGACCAGGGTCGAGCGGAACGTGGTGTCCTCGCCCGCGGTGAGGGTCTCGATGGCCTCGTCGATGCCCGGGAGCAGCTCGCCCGAGCCGACTTCGTAGGACACGCCCTCGGCGCGGTCGATCTCGTTGCCGTCGATCGTGGCGACCAGGTCGAGCTCGACGAAGTCGCCCGTGGCGGCGGCGCGCTCGACGGGGACCAGCGTGCCGAAGCGGGCGCGCAGACGGTCCAGCTCGGCATCGATGCCGGCCTCATCGGCCTCGATCGCGTCGACCGTGAGCGAGATCTTGTCGTAGGCGGGAAGCTCGAACTCGGGGCGCACGTCGACCTCGACGTCGACGATCAGGTCGCCCGAGAAGTCCTTCTCCGACGGCCACTCCACGATGTCGGCCGACGGGCGGCCGAGGAGCTTCACGTCGTGCTCGGCGACGGCGGCGCGGAAGAAGGTGTCCAGACCCTCGTTCACGGCGTGCTCGATGACGGCGCCGCGGCCGACGCGCTGGTCGATGATCGGAGCGGGAACCTTGCCCTTGCGGAAGCCCGGCACCTGGACGTCCTGAGCGATGTGCTCGTAGGCGTGCTGGATGCTCGGCTTGAGCTCCTCGGGGGTGACCGTGATGTGCAGCTTGACGCGAGTGGCGCTGAGCTTCTCGACGGTGCTGGTGACCATAGGGGTTCGTTCTCCTTGTGCGTCCTCCCGCGCGCAGGTCGCGCTACGGGACTCAGGTCTGTGTGGGCCGACAGTCGGGGCGACAGGATTTGAACCTGCGGCCTCCCGCTCCCAAAGCGGGCGCTCTACCAAGCTGAGCTACGCCCCGGGAAACTCCGCGCATGGATACGCGAAACGGCCCCGTGAAGTCTAGCCGACGAAGTGCAATCGGCCTCTTAGGCCTCTGCCAGCACTTCCGCGAGCACCCGCAGGCCCCGTTCCTCGAGCTCGGCCACCCCGAATCGGAACGACCAGCAGGCCGCCGAGACGCCCGCCCTGGTGCGCTGACGGAACCATGCGTGCGAGTCGCGCGGATCCGATCCGTACCCCGCGGCGAAGGCCTCGGCCAGGTCGGGCCGGCCGACGAACTCTCCCGAGTCGAGCCTCTCCCAGTCCTCGAACGGCGGCCGCAGATCCGCTCGCCCGAAGTCGATGACGCGCACCGTGCCGAGCTCGTCGACCAGCCAGTTGCGGGGCTGCCAGTCGCCGTGCGTGGGCACGCAGTCGATCGCGTCCTCGGGCCAGTCGGCGATGATCGCACGCAGCCGGGCGACGTCGCCGGCCGGGATGCGGTGCGGCCCGTCGAGCCAGGCCAGCGCCTTCTCGTTCACGCGGCGCTCGAAGTCGGCATCCCGCACCGAGAGCTGCGCGTGGAAACGAGCAAGCAGCGCACCGGCCTGCTCGTAGGTCGCCGGATCCGTCGCGGCGACGTCGCCCTGCACGAGCCGGCCGGGCAGATGCTCGGTGAGCAGCAGCTTCGCCTCCTCGTCGGCCCGCACCAGCCGCGCGGCGTGCCCCGTCGCGACCCACGGCCCCGTCCACTCCCGGTGGGCGCGGATCTCGCGAACGATGTGATGGTCGCTCTCGCCGCCCGCTTTGAGCACCCGCATTCCGTCGGGCGTGTCGATCCGCAGCACTGTCGTCTCGAGCACGCCCCAGGACATGTCGTCGACCACGTCGTGCTGCGGAAGCCACTGCTCAAGGAGTGCGCGCTGCGCTGCGGTCAGTCCCGCGTGAGCCCTCGGCATGGGATGAGCGTAGGCGAGTGCGAACAGCCGCGTGGCGATGAAGTGGAGGAACTGAGGCGACCCCGACGCACTGTTCTGGCCGGGACGCCACCCTCGCTAGCACGCCCTCGACTACTCGCAACCGATGAACGTTGGGACGGTACTCCGCTACCACCTGCGCCCCGCAGCCGAGAGGGCGAGGCTCCCGCCACGCATCCGGTTACACGACCTCCGCCGCACCTACGCATCGCTGACGTTCGCCGCGGTTCAAGCCGCACGAGGTCAGCCGGTCGATGGAGGCATACGTCGGTGTCCACGACAGACGGCATGTAAGCGCCCCTGTACCCGAGCGACTACAGCGTGGACATCGCACGCTTCGAGGCGTTCGTCGCGGATGGCTGATCCAATCAGCGGAAGCCGAACGTACGGGCCACTGCGCCGTCTACGTGATCGACTAACCAGCGTCGGCACTTGCTCGCGATCATGAGATTGAACTGGGGGTGAATGCCGGGGAGCCCGTCTCCGATGATGAGCAGCCGCGTGGGAGATAGCGGGAACGTGACGGCGGAGAGAGGTGCTCCATGCGTCTTGCGGAAAAGCAGTACAGCGCCGTCCCCGGTTACCAGACCGCCTTGGACATTGACAACTCGCCACGTCCAGCGCTCAACTCTCAGCCGGTCCAAGCGGATGGCCTCGGTATCGACGTCGCGTGCGAACGTGAGCCTGTCGCCAAGCGCCATCTCGGCCATTCGTCCCGGTTCCGTCATGCTGCCCATCCACACGGGTACTTTCACCTTTGTCTGATCGGCGTAACGCCCGCGCTCGAGGTGCATGTCGAGAAAGCTCACGATCGCGGACCGTCCCGCGCTGTCAGGAGCGCCACCAGTCGCGAGGCTGCGCAGGGCCGGAATCGCCTGGCTCTCAACCTCGGCATAGTATCCTTCCAGATCAAAGCTTGTGACCGTCGTCTGATAGCCGTAGCTCACAACTGTGGCGTTGGTCAGCGACTGAGGCTTGTTGATCTCATGCTCAGCGTCCCATACATGGACAAGGCCGCGTTCATTGGACCATGCCTCTAGATAGCCCCTGGTGATCATGTGGGCTCGCTTTACCGCCATGTGCCCAGTATGGGATCTTCTTCGGGCATCCCGCGCCGCCATGATGAGCGTGCCCGGCCTCTGCCAGGATTGCCGTATGGCGGAGACTGAATACGACTTCGATGTTGCTGTGACGTTCGCTGGGGAGGACCGATCGTATGTAGAAGAGGTCGTCAAGCTCGTCAAGGCGCAGGGATTCGCAGTCTTCTACGACGAGGACTCGAAAGTCGCGACCTGGGGCGAGGACCTCACGGAGTACTTCGCCGACGTGTACGAGCGACGCGCTCGGTACGCGGTCATGTTCATTTCCGCGAGTTATGCGGCGAAGCCGTGGACCCGCCTGGAACGCCGAAGCGTGCTCGCCCGAGCACTCCAGGAAGCCTCGCCGTACCTACTTCCGGTTCGGCTCGACTCCACCCAGCTGTCCGGCGTACGAAGCACAATCGGGTATCTCGATGGTCACGAGGAGGGCTCCGCGGGAATCGCCGACGCCATTCGTGAGAAGCTGCAGCAGCCGAAATCTGACGGAGAGCGCAGGTTCAACGGGCGCGTCCCGCGGACACCGGCGGAAGTCGCGATCCTCCTCGGCGAGCGACCGCGGGCATGGGAGTACCTCCTCTTTGCCTACTGGCTTGTGTTCAAGCTGGAGCAGAACAAGTCGGCTTACAACGATCACCGGCTCAAGTTTGCGATCTCGGGGCAGCACATCGACAGCGAGGAGGTCCTCGATTATTCGCAGGCAGAACTTGCACGCCTTGGGGCAACCACCGCCACGTTCGAGGAACTTCTGTCGGGCGACGCCCAGGCCACTGCGATGGGCCTGCCTGGCGAACCCGGCGACCCCGATCTCATCGAGCACCTTGCGGACCGCATGATTGCTATCTACGTCGATCTGATGGGCTGGGCTTATCGATTGCGGTCCGCAGCGCCCGCAGGTGACGAAGCGCGGGAGATGCTCAGGGCTCTCGCTGACTACGCCACCCAACCCATCGAGGAGATCCGTCGATTCGTTTACGGCTTTCGGGACGAGATGGACGAGATTACTGCCCGCCTCGCTGAAGGAAACGTCGAGCGATCCGAGTACATCACGTTCGTTATCCCCGACGACGTCAGGGAGCGCTATGACCGGGCGCTTCAGGCCCAAGGACCGCCGCCGCTAGGCGAACGGGGTTGTGGACGGGTTTTCTGATTAGGTCTCTCGGGACGGTAGCCCGAGATCCCATACAGGGACTGGGAGGGGATGACGGGAATCGAACCCGCGTAATCAGTTTGGAAGACTGATTCGCACGCCCGGAAGCTCGTGGCCGACCCGCGCTGTTGCCGAAAACAAGGGGCTTCTGTCGCCTCGAGGCCTACCGTTTCGCGGCGCTCCGTTGGCCACGCGTTGGCCACAGCGAAGAGACGGAGCCGCGTCGCGTTTACCCCAGCGAGCGCGTCGACCGGTGCTCTGGAGCGTCGTCCTCATCAGCGAAACGCCAGACGATTGTGATGGTTCGGATCGCGAGCGTATATCGCGCTCGGGCGAGGAACTCCACCAGCTCTCCAGCCCGGATCTCGCGCGGTAGGTCTCCTTCCACTTCCAGGAGCTGTTGCGCTTGGGTGGGCCTCGCCTCGATTCTTTCCAGAATCATGGGCCGCTTGGAGCTATTCCGCACCAACCAGAGATCACCGCTGTGAGGCTTGGGCACTCCCCACGCCTCCGGTCTGGAGGCGAAAGCGACGTCCTCCTGCGCGGCCGCCATTCGGTTGAGCGCTGACGTCGCCTCAGCCGCGCGAGCCGCCGCCTCTGTGCCCGCCGCCTCGGCATCTCGCCGCGCTTTCCTAGCCTCGCCTGCCTGCCAGAATGCCGCGCCCGCACCCAAGAGCGCCGCTACCCCACCGATCAGTCCCACAGCATCGAACGCGTCCACGGTCGCGAGCCTATGGCCAGGCGCACTCCCGGCGGGACTGGATGCGGCGAGCGCTCCCCGGCGCACACCAGCCGCGGCTCCCGCTTCGAGCTCTCGTCAATCGCACGCAATTGACGCGGCGTCGTCCCAGCCTTAGACCTCTCCGCCGTCATGCCAGCCGCAGATGGTGCAACGCGCGCCTGCATACTCATCGTCTCGACGGAAGTCGCTCTCGTGCCAGCCAGTGAGCTTGTCTACGGTCGCACCGCAACGCGGGCATGCAAGTAGTATCCCGTACCCAGGGAAGTACTGCATCTGGATCCCGAGCTCGTCCAAGGCGTTCTGCATCGCGATGAGCCGTTCGTTGCCCTTCATACCCATCACAGCGCTTGCCACAAAGTCCGGGTCCATGTCTCGGCCGTCGATCCACTTCATGTCGCGCACCAACTCGGGGACCTCAGTCTGGTCCAGTCGCACCACGAGGAGTGCTCGTTCCTCCTCCTCGATGAAACGGCTAATCGCTGAATTGAACTCGCGTCTGACCCAGGCGGATTCCAGGGCCGCCTGAGACCAGAACAGGACGATCGCTTCGTGGTGCCGGAGGGCTTGTGCAATGGCCCCAGGGATCGATTCGCCATAGTCGATCGACCACTCGTCGAGGAAGGTCTCCCTGCCCGCCAACTGCATGCGGCTAGCGACGCTCTTGACGAACTCCTTGTCGTCTCCGGCATGCGACAAGAAGTAATCGCGGAGCGTGCTCAGCTTAGACATCCTCCCAAACTACTAAGCGGTGACGAACGGGCGGCTCGAAAGAGCCCTCCAGCTCACCACCAAGACCGGGAACTGATCACGGGTCTACACTTGTGCGCACCTGGTCACCCCTGGGAAGGTGACGGGCCGAAGAGGCAGGGCCTTTCCTGCTGACGGACGAGTGCCCGAGCCGCACACCACGTGCGAGCCGTACGGAGAGGCGCTACGCGACCCGTAGACGGGACTTTCCCAGTGTTCGAGTACACCAGCATCCAGCAGGCGACGAGCGCGCTCTCCGTCAGCACCAAGACGATCCGGCGACGCATCGCGGACGGCACGATCCCGGCCAAGCGGATCGGTACCCGCACGATGCGGATCCCCGCTCACAGCCTCAATGGGGTCGGCTACGCCATGCCCGCGAGCCGCCGCTCCTGAACGACGAAGCGGCCCCTTACTGCCAAGCCGGGGCCGCTAGTCGATTGCGATCATGTCGAGTCTATCGACGCGCGCAGGCAACCCCGCGCGTTACGAGCTACGGGCGCGCACTCCGCGCCGCGTCCCCTTCGTCCGCTTCGACGGCGCTCCGTCCTCTGTTCCTGAATCATTAGAGGGAGAAAATCTGTCATCGGCGCTCTCGACGATCGAGATCAAGAGAGCAGTTCGAAGCTACGTTACGGAGCACTCCACTCTGCCGACCCTGCTGGGATGCGGCAGCGTGTACCTACGAACCGCACTCGCCGCGTCCCGTGTGATCACGACCACAACGGAACAGCTCGCTGACCGGCTCGGTGTCCAGAAGGGCGACGCCATCGCGAACCTAGCTGAGGCGGACGCTCTGGCTCACGGCCTCCAGGTGACGACCGAGCAGACTTCCGACATCCGCTTCCTCGTAGTGGATGCGCTCGATGAAACCGGAAAAGTCGCCATGGCGACCTCCTGCGCACGTACGCGACCCGCGCACAGCAGAAGCTCCGCCAGACCTGGCTGACCACCTGACGCCTGACACCCGAGGAGATCCCTACATGACGCATCCGAACGACCGCCACGACCTGGCCCGTCCCGACGAGCAGGTGCACTTCCCCGTGGCCCGCACGATCCCCACCAAGGCCGGATCGTTCACGGCCTTCGGGGCCAACGTGGGCCGGGGCATGACCATCACGCTGACCGCCGACATCATCGAGGCTCAGAGGGACCGCCACGGCGACCTCTCCCGATCCTGGGTCGCACTTCTCCACGACGAGGACGCGCAGGTCGCGAGGTTCGGCCAGGTCATCGTGCGTCCCGGTCCGTGGCTTGCGGACGAAGAGATCTGGATCCACGGGATCCGCGTTGGGAGATGGAGCGGGACCGCGCCCGTCGCGCCGCCTGGGGCCTCACCGACGAGCGCGCGCCGAAGCGCTCGCCGCAGTCGAGAAGCGCTCCGCCCCCGCCCGGTCCACCAGCAAGACGCCCGCCGTCTACGAGCGTGGCCAGCACCCGACCGAGCGCGCCGCCGCGGAACAGGAGCGCGAGTTGGCCGCCGCCCAAGCCGCGGGAACCCGGTGATCGCATGGCACGAGGACCCGAACCGAAGGACCAGGCCGAGCTGACCGGCGACGCCGACAGCGCGTGGCAGGCGCTGAGCGCCGCTCTGGCCACGAAGAAGCCGCCGTGCATTGGGGAATCCCGGTTCATCCCGGACGAGCTGTCACAGCCTCAGCAGGCCGAGCTGGCCGTGATCTGCGCGGGATGCCCGATCCTGTCGCAGTGCTCCGACTTCGCTGGTCAGGTCGCTCCGTATCGCTCCGCTGGCTTCTGGGCCGGATCGTCGCGCGGTCGCCACGCCCGCGGCGACTACAAGCGCCGACGCGAGGTGGCCGCATGAACGGCGGTGTAACCCCAGTCGGACTGAGTTTGGTGTCCACCGTCCGCACGCGGCCCCTGTGGCCCGCGCAGCGCAGCAGACGCCGCCTCCACGCCCGCGCTCCGATGCCCGAGCCATCGCGACGGCGCACCTGAAGACGACGATCATCCAGCCGGCGCTGGCCGGGCCGGTGAAGCTCGATGTCGGGGTGAGCACCTACGCCATTCCGAAGGGATCCCGCGTCGCGCACCATGCGGACGAGCCCATCGCCTACGTGCTCACCCCGCAAGGCGGTCTGCACGTCATCTCGGAGCGCGGCGAGCTGACCGGCGTCGCACCCGCCGTCCTGGCCACGATCCGGCGCGTGCGATTCCAGACCTGACAGAGCGCCGCGCGCGCTGGGGTGGCGTGGGATCTCGAACGCGCGCGCCCCACACGTCGACGGACTCCTGCGCGGTTCAGGGATGTTACGTGCTCCCGCCGACACGACGCCCCCGCCCTCGCCTCCCTTCCTAGGTTTGAGCGCCGGGGGCGTCACCCCATGGTGCTTATATGCCCCTCACGAGACGATGCCGGGGCCGTCGCTCCCCGCCGTGCTAACGCACGATCTGATCGTTCCGATCCCAGTCCACAGGCCACTCTTGTCGCGTGGCGTCGATCCACTCCGGGCCGTCCCCAGGCCAGGAGGCAGGTGGCGCGGACCGCGCGTACAGGAACAGACTCGTACGGTCTGTTGCGCCGATGCCGAGCACCCACCCGCTCGGAAGGATGCGCCATCCTCGCCAACGGGTCCTGTCCGGCGTGGTCTCTACGATGACCCCGTGGTCATCCGGAAGTCCGTACCTGGAGAGGGGACGGAGGATGTTGTCCGTTCGCTCCGCTCCCCAGAAGCGGTTTCCTTGCCGCTCGTACCAGCCGGACTGACAGGTGTGAAGCCAACGAAGGGCCTTCTTGGTGCCGTCGAACTCGCGTCGATCGAGTTGAGCGCCATCGGCACCTGCACCCTCTACGCCCGCCAAGGCGTCGAGGGTTTGCAACTGATCGAGCGCCTTCGCGTCGCGACGGTCCAGGTCGTCGCTCACGTCCCGTGCATGACTGACCGCACCCCGAAAGGTGCGCTCGCCACGCAGTTGTAGATGCGTACCGTTGAACGCCTTCGCGGTCCGGAGTGAAAACGACAGGCCCACGAGGATGCCAGCCTTCTCCCGCCAGCTCACGCCCTCATTCAGGCGGGAAACACGGAGAAGGATGCCCTCGACTGCCGCGAGGTAGGCGAAGCCGTAGAGGAACGGGAAGAGCGCGAGAGGAAGCCACACCGCCAAGAGGAGTTGGAGGGTGAGTTCATTCTGATCGAGCGTCGGCCACTGACTTGCCAGGTGAGCGGTACTCCACACCATGAGCCCGAATCCCACTGCGACGAGTGCGGAGTTGACGCATCCGGACAGGGCCTTCTGCCCCGTGCTCGGGTCGATGCGCTGAACTACCACCTGCATGAGCACGAGCAGGATCAGCACTACCTGCAGCAAGATCTCGGCCCACAACGGGAGCGGACTGAGGTTGACGTAGAAGCCGACGAAGGCCGAGAGGCCCACGGCCTCCTTCACCACGTCTCTAAGGAGTAGGCCCCCGGACTTGTTGTTGAGCGCTCGAAACAGCAGGGGGAGACCAACAACCATCGCGGTGAGGATCGTGTCCTTCAGCAGCGAGACGTCCCAGAGGCCGACGTTGTACATGGCCAGCACACAGAGGCCCACCCAGGCGATGTAGGCGACCAACACCCCGATGATCTTGCGGTTCCAAAGCGCCTTGCCGACCCCGGCGAAGCTTCTCAGAAGATCACCGCGAGTCTTCGGGTTGGCCAGTCCCGCGACGATCAGAGCCGCGAGCACAATCGCGGTTGCGACTTCTCGTTCGTTGAGCACCCGACCTCCCGCCGCTGACCGTAGCAGGACGAAACTGTCTCGATTCGCAGGCGGAACCCGGGTCGAGACCGGAGACCCACACTGGGCCTCATCGGGGCTCCAGATTGGCAACGCCGATCCATGTGCGGGGTGCCGGTCAGGAAGTGGCTTCTGACCATAACTTCTGCGAGCTACGAAACGGCCTCGCAAAAAGATCCCGAGTCAAGAATCCAGAGACCAGGCAAAAACGGCGCGACCCGCCGGGATTCGCCATCTCCAAATTCGACTACGGAACTTCATTCAAGTGCTGAATTTTGTTACGCGAGTTTTGAGTGACTTGAACCGTGACGAAGACGACCCCCGCCACCCGTACGCTCGTGGGCTACGCCCGCGTCTCGACCGATAAACAAGATGAGGCGCGCCAGCTTGCCCCTCTCGCTAGCGCCGGGACCACCCACCATGAGATGTACACCGATCACGCACAGAGCGGTGCGAAGCGGTCGCGCCCCGAGTTCGACCGGACTCGCGAACCTCTCGACGGGCGATGTCGTCGTCGTTGCTGAGCTTGACCGGCTCAGACGCGATGCGGGCCACGTCATCACAACGATTCCCGACCTCCGGGAGCGCGGCATCCACGTTCGCGCCCTCGCGGACGGCGTGGACAGCACCACAGACATGGGTGAGCCGATGATGCGTTTCCTCGCGATCATGGGTCAGATGGAACGGCGGTTCTTCCAGCGCCGTGAGTTCGGCTCCGGCCTGGGTCTTGGTGCCCGTGAAGTTCAGCGACCTGCGGGTCCCGTCGGGTGCAGTCCACCGGATCCGCCACTTGCCGTTGCCGAGGGGCGTGATCAAACCGTTGCCGTTGGCACGCTTGGCTATGAATGTCTCCTGCTCTGAGAGCGGGCTGACACTCGCGCATTGGCCATCCGTTGGCCAGGAGCGTCAGCCCTGGTGTGGGGACAGAGGCCCGATCATTCGCGATTCCTGGCGGGAGTAGGTGACTTACTGGAGGGGATGACGGGAATCGAACCCGCGTAATCAGTTTGGAAGACTGAGGCTCTACCATTGAGCTACATCCCCGCGTCCGGTCGAACCGGCAGCACGTTCGAGTCTAGCTGACTCCGCGCCCTGTTCCCGAACCGCGGTACCCCGGGCCTGTCGCCTAAGGCACCTCAGGGCGGTCGTGGCTCCGAAGATAGGGCGATCTCCGGATGCTCGAGGGGCGCCTCAGAGACGACCGTGAAGTCATCAGCACAACGGATGACAGGAGCGGGACATGTACATCGACCCCATGATCGGGATCCTCCGGTACGAGGAGGACGTGCGGCGTGCCGAGGAGCGGATCCGGATGATCCAGGCTCTGGAAGAGCGTCAGGCGGCGGAGCGGTCCTCGGCGCGTCGGGCGCGCCGCACGGAGCCCCGCGGCCTTCTGCGGGCGCTGCTCCCCCACCACTCGTGAGTCCTTTCCGCCCGACCGCTCGCGACGATGTCGGTGGCCGGTGGGACGATGGGCGAGTGACCATCCAGACGAGCGAACTGATCGGCCGCGACGCCGAGCTCTCGCAGCTGGCGGACGTGTTCGCCGACGTCGCCACCGGACGGCCTCGTATCGCCGTGATCGGGGGCGAGGCCGGGATCGGCAAGACCCGGCTGCTCACCGACTTCCTCGAGAACTCCACCCCGGGCGCGCGCGTTCTCATCGGGCGCTGCGTCGATCTCGGGGGCACCGGCGACGCCTACACGGCGATCACGGCGGCCCTGCGCCCGCTCGTCGCCGAGCTCGGAGCTGAGGAGATCGCTCGCATCACGGGCCAGCGGGCACTGGGTGCGCTCTTCCCCCAGCTCGGGCGCGTCGAGGCCGGCGGTGCCACCGCGGGCGGACTGCACGAGTCGATCGCACTGCTGCTGGAGCGAGCAGCCGCCGACCGCCCGGTGGTGCTCGTGATCGAAGACCTCCACTGGATCGACCCCGCGAGTCTCGCCGTGCTGCGCTTCCTCAGCCGCGCGCTCGTGGATGCGCCCGTGCTGCTGGCGATCACCTACCGCACCGAGGACATCGGGCGGGGTCATCACGCGCGCTCCTTCCTCGCGGAGCTGAGCCGGGATCGCCGCGCCGTGCGCGTCGATCTGCCTCGGCTCGATCGCGAAGGCACCCGCCGTCTGATGCGCGCGCTGCTCGGCGACAGCCCCAGCGACTCCGCCGTCGACGCCCTGCTCGAGCGCAGCGACGGCGTGCCCTTCTACATCGAGGAGCTCATCGACCTCGAGACCTGTGACGACGTGCCGCCCTCACTGCCCGACGGCCTGCGCGACCTTCTGCTGGTGCGCTACGAACGTCTGTCCGACGAAGCGCAGCACGTTGTGCGCCACATGGCCATCGGCGGCCTCGAGTCCGATCACGATCTCCTCGCCGCGGTGCTGGGTCAGGATGCCGCGGCGATCGAGGGGCCGGTGTGGGAGGCGATCGGCGCCGGGCTGCTCGTGGCCACGTCGAACGGCTACTGCTTCCGCCATGCCCTCATGCGCGAGGCGATCCACGACGACGTGCTGCCGGGCGTGCGCGAGCGGCTGCATGAGCGCTACGCCGTCGAGCTGGAGCGCCGCGCCGGCGACACCGGCTCCGATGCCGCCGCGATCGCGCGGCACTGGGCCGGTGCGAAGGACGTCGGCCGCGCCTTCCCCGCCTGGCTGCGCGCGATGCGGGAGTCGCGCGCGGCGCTCGGCTACGCATCCGCCGCCGAGCACGCCCAGCGCGCGCTGTCGCTCTGGGACGTCGTGGACGACCCCGAGTCAGCCTCGGGCATGACCCGCCGCGAGCTCATGGGCCGAGCCGCCACCTACCTGCGCAACGCCGGCGACGTCGATCGCAGCCTCGCCCTGCTCAAAGCGGCGCTCGCCGACTGCCCGCCGGGCACGCGTGAGTACGCGCTGCTGCTCAACAACCAGGGTCGCGGGCTCGCGATGCTCGCGCGTCCGGGCGCGATCGAGTCGTACCGCGAGGCCCTCGCCACGCTCGACGGTCTCGAGCAGACCCCCGAGCACGAGCTCATGCGCGCGGACGTGATGGTCTCGCTGGCCGGCCGGCTGATGCTGGCCGGCGAGGACGCTGAGGCGCTCGCCCTGTCCACGGCGGGTGCGGAGATCGCCCATACCCAGCGAGCCGCGCGCCTCGAGTCGGTGAGCGTGAATGTCGCCGCGCTGTGCCACGGGCACATGGGGCGTGCCGATCTCGCCGTCTCGGAGCTCGAACGCGCACGCGCGATCGCCGGCGACGACGGCCCCGCCATGCTGCGCTACTGGGTCAACGCCTCGGATCTCGCGCATCACCGCGGCGAGTACGAGCGTGCGCTGCGAATCGCCCAGGAGGGCATGGATGCCGCACGTCGCTACGGGGCGGACCGCACCTCGGGCGTCATCCTGACCTCGAATGCCGTCGACCCGCTCACCGCGCTCGGTCGATGGGACGAGGCGACCGAGCTCATCGAGCGCGCTCTCGCCTTCTCCCCTCCCGGGGCGTTCCGCTCCTACGTCATCCGCGCTCGCGCCTGGATGCTCGTGTGGCGGGGCGAGGCGACGGCCGCCCGGGAGGCACTCAACGCCTCGCGGGCGCAGTTCACCTCGACGGCCGAGTACGAGGTGCAGTCGCGGCTCGGTGTCGCACATGCAGCCACCGAGATCGCACTCGCGCTCGATGATCTGCCCACGGCGTGGAACGCCGCGCAGGCGCTGCTCGCGGCTGACCCCGAGCGTCTGCACCCCGGTCAGGTGCCCCCGTTCGCGTGGTCCACCTCCCGTCTGCTCACACGGCTGCGAGAGCAGGGAGCGCCGCCCGGGGTCGACCTCGCCCAGGCGGAAGCCGGCCTGCGCCGCGTGGTCGACGGCTTCTCCTGGTGGCCCACGCACGAGGTCTGGGACGCCGCCATCACCGCGCAGCTGACGCCCTCGCCCGCTGCCTGGGCCGCGGCCGTCGAGGCGGCCTCCGGCGAGCGAGCGCCCGTGTATCTGCTGCCCGCCGTGCTGCGGCAGAGCGCCGCCTGCCTGCTCGACGAGGGCGATCGGGCTGCGGCGCGCGACCGCCTCGAGCAGGCGATCCGACTGGCAGATGAGCGCGGGGTGCTCGCCGTCGCCCGCGAGGCGCGCGATCTCGGCCGTTCTTCCGGTCTGCTGCGTGAGCCCGCGGCGCGTCTGACCGCCGACGACCTCACCGACCGCGAGCGTCAGGTGCTCGAGCTGGTGTCGGCGGGCCTCAGCAACCGACAGATCGGCGAACGCCTGTTCATCAGCGGCAAGACCGCGAGCGTGCATGTCTCGGCCATCCTGCGCAAGCTGGGGGCCGCCAACCGCGCCGAGGCCGCACACCTCGCGCGCGACCTCATCGCGGGCTGATCACCGCACCGGCCCAGCTGTCCGCGCCAGCGGCGATCAGCTCGCGGTCAGAGCGGCGGAGTGACGCTCGGCGTGCGCGAGGTAGTTCTCGGCGTTGTCGCGAAGAGCGGCGACCTCCTCGTCGGTGAGCTCCCGCCGTACCTTCCCGGGCACGCCGGCGACCAGCGACCGGGCGGGCACAACGGTTCCCTCGAGCACCACGGCGCCGGCCGCGACGAGCGATCCCTCGCCGATCACCGCCCCCGAGAGCACAACGCTCCCCATGCCGATCAGCGCGCCGTCGCCGATGCGGCATCCATGGACGACGGCGTTGTGCCCGATCGATACGTACTCGCCGATCTCGGTGCCGTGATCGGCATCCACGTGAATCGAGACGTTGTCCTGCACATTGCTGAAGGCGCCGATCTCGATGGCGGCGACATCGCCGCGGACGACCGCGTTGTACCAGACACTCGCCCGCTCTCCGAGGGCGACCGATCCGATCACGCGCGCCCCATCGGCCACGAACGCGTCGGGATGGATCGCGGGGATGTCGTCATGTCCTGAGGGAGAGAGGAGCGGGATGATCGAGGCGGCCGGAGAGATGGGCATGACGCCGACTCTAGGCCGTGTCAACCCCCGCACGCCCGATGAGGTGAGGCTGCCCTTCGTTTCCCCTGGTGAGGCGTGATTTAGCCCAGCCTTTGCTTGCTTGCGGAATGTCTGAGGCCGAGTAGCGTTGCATTCAACAGACGGCGCGCAGCCGGATTCACTTCGGAGGTAAAGACATGAGCAACCAGACCATCGCCACCACCGCCGCCGACCCGACCATCGCCGCGGGAGTCTCGCAGTTCCTCTCCCCCGTCGTGCTGGGCCTGCAGGCTCTGGCCGTCAACGGCAAGCAGGCGCACTGGCACGTGCGCGGCGCCAACTTCATCGGCGTCCACGAGTTCCTCGACACCCTTGTCGCAAACGCGCAGGCGGGTGCCGACGAGGCCGCCGAGCGCATCGTCGCCCTGGGCCTTCCCATCGACGCACGCCTCGAGGCGGTCGCCGCAAAGGGCGCCGGCACCGGTGTCGCCGCGGGCTTCTCCCAGTCGGCCGACACGATCCGCGCCGTCGTGGCCGACATCGACAAGGTGATCGCAGACCTCGACGCCGCGATCGAGGGCCTCGACGAGATCGACCTCTCGAGCCAGGACGTCGCCATCGGCATCAAGAAGACCATCGAGAAGGACCGCTGGTTCCTCGTCGCGCACATCGCGGCGTGATGATCCCGCGCCGCCACGGCGCACGAGCCTAGCGACGAGCAACAGGCTCCCACGACGAAGGCCCCGGATCCGTCCGGGGCCTTCGTCGTGCTCGGATCAGCCCACGTGTGTGAGCCGACCGCCGAGAAGGGTGGCGTGCACGGGCATGGTGCGCAGTTCCTGCTCGTCGCAGGCGAGCGGATCGCGCGCGACGAGCGCGAGGTCGGCAACGGCGCCTGGCTCGATCCGGGACTCCTCCAGCGATCCGCCATAGGTCGACGCCGCCAGCGCCGTCTGCACGTCGAGACACTCCTCGGCGTGCCAGGGCGCCTCATCGCCTCGTCTGCGGAACACGGCGGCAGCCAGGGTGATCCACGGATCCAGCGGCGCCACGGGGGCGTCCGAGCCGAGCAGCAGACCGGCCCCCGCGTTCTGCAGGGATCGCAGCGGGAACGCCAGCCCGGTCTGCCCCGCCCACAGTTCGTCCGCCAGGGCTCGGTCATCCAGCGCGTGCGAGGGCTGCACACTCGCGCCCACGCCGAGGCGCGCGAAACGGGCGAGATCGGCATGGCGCACGAGCTGCGCGTGCTCGATGCGCCCGACGGCGCCGGTGGCCGTGAAGGCATCGAGGGCGTGGGTGTTCGCGACATCCCCGATGGCATGCACCGCGCATCCGATGCCGGCGCCCGTGGCGCGCGTCATGAGCTCGATCAGGTCGCCGTCCGCCACGGTGAGCACACCGTGGTTGTGCGGGTCGTCCGCGTAGGCGTGCGAGCAGGCCGCCGTGCGGGTGCCGAGCGAGCCGTCCGTGATGATCTTCAGGGGACCGACGCGCACAAGATCGGTGGCGGCGTCGCGGAGCGGATCGCCCGACTGGAGCCCCAGCCCGATCGCGCGGTCGAGATCCGGCGGATAGATGCCGAAATCGACGCGCACGGCATCGAAGCCGGACGCCGTGCGCCGCTGCCAGATCTCCTCGTTCCAGGTCATGTCGAGATCGACCCAGCCCACCACGCCTCGGGCGGCAGCGGCATGGGCGGCTCGCGCGACCGCGGCGTCGCCGTCCCGCGCGGGCACGCCGTTGAGAACGCGGCCGAGCGCGAAGGCCTGTTCCTCCCGCACCACTCCGCGCGCGTCGGTCTCGACGCCCTCTCGGCGCTGTGCGGCGGAGTTCAGCCAGATGGAATGCACATCGAGGTTGACGACGTAGGTCGGCACGTCGCCCGTCGTGGCATCGAGCACCTCGATGCTCGGGCCCTCCGGCCAGAGCGCATCGCGCATCTCGATCGCCACGCGCCGGCCATCGGACTGCACAGGGGCCGCGCCCGCGAGGGCCGCGGCCTCGGATGCCGATGTCGCCGCGCGCACCGAGACCCGATCGGCACGCAGCGCCCACTGCAGCGGGTGCACATGGTGATCCCACAGGCCGGGCACAAGCCAGTGGCCACCCGCATCGAGCACCGTGCCCCGGCGTGGCAGCGCACCGGACGGCGCGATGTCGGCGATCAGACCGCCGGAGAGGTGCACGTCGTACAGGGCCGCCGGATCGATCGAGGCATACGGCAGGAGCTCTCGACCGGATCCGGCGATCCGGACATCCGCGATCACGTCGACGTGGTCACCCCGCACGCGGCTCACCGCAGCGCCCCTTTCGCCGCGAGGCGCTGATCCTGCGACCGGCGCATCTCGGCCGCGAGACGTGGATTGCGGTGCGGCCCTGAGCCGTCCAACTCGGCGATGATCGTCTCGACCACCTCATCGGGGCGATTCTGGCTCAGCTTTCGCTTGGCCTCCACGCGCGTCGGCGTCAACCGGAACCCCACCGTGCCCCGCTCGAGACGGTGCACGAAGTCGGGATCGTTGGGGCGCTCCCACATCATGCGCGGAGCGGGCATAGGCGACTCGAAGCGGTCGACGAGCCGATCGAGCACCTCGAGGTTCTCCTCGGGGCTGAGCACCTCGGGCACCCCTGACAGGTGCGCCGAGACGAAGTTCCACGTCGGAACCGCCGGCCCGTCGCCGTACCAGGCAGGCGAGATATAGCCGTGCGGCCCCTGCACCACCACAAGCAGCTCTCGCTCTCCGAGACCTAGGATCGCGTCATCGGGCCGACCGACGTGGCCGACGATCGTGAGGTCGTCGCGTCCCTCGTCGAGCAGCACGGCGTAGTGCGAGGCCATCAGCCCCGTCTCGGTCTGCGCGACGAGGGTCACCCACGGATTCAACTCGATCAGGCGCCTCAGCTCGATGACATCCGTGAAGGCGAAGGAGGGGTTCTGGCGCATGGATCCGATGCTACGGCGGCCCGCACGCCTCGTTCGCCGCACCGCTCGAACAGTCGCCGCCGGCCCGATCACTCAGGACGAGCAGCGGACGGGCCCCATCGCCGCGGGGTCGACTCCGGATCGGGCTGGCGCTCCTGTTCGATCGCATCGAGGATGCGGCGCGTGATGCCGCGCAGCTGGCGCTCCTGTGGCCCGGTGAGCCGGTCGAGCACCAGGCGGCGCACCGTGTCCTGGTGGCCTGGCGTCGCCTGGCGCATCTTGTCGAGGCCCGCCTCCGTCAGCACCGCGCGTGTTGAGCGCCCGTCCTCCGGATCCCGGGAGCGGCGCACCCAGCCATCACGCTCGAGACGGGTCACCGCACGCGACAGGCGAGACAGCGTGCCGTTCGCATAGCCCGCGAGCACCGACATACGCAGAGCCCGCTCCGGGGCGTGAGCGAGCGCGTAGAGCACGCCGTACTCGAAGTGGGTCAGCCCGGCGTCCCGCTGGAGCTGGGCGTCGAGGGCGACCGGGAGCCATTCCAGCAACGTGGCAAGACCCGCCCACGTCTCGAGACGCTCCCCCGCCAGCTCGCCGTGCTCCGCGCCCTCGTGCATACGAACGAGCCTACCCCGCCGCTGTGGTTTACTTGCCCAGGCAATCAATCGACATCACGAGGAGAGTCGCACATGGATCTGGATCTGCACGGTCGGCGCGCGTTCGTCAGCGGATCGACGCAGGGAATCGGCTATGCGATCGCAGAGGCGCTGCTTCGCGAAGGCGTCGCCGTGACCGTCAACGGACGAGTCCCCGACCGGGTCGACGCCGCGGTCGCATCGTTGCGTGCGGCAGCCCCCGCCGGCGAGGTGAACGGCATCGCCGCCGACCTCGCGCAGCCGGATGAGGTCAGCCGACTTCTTGTCGATCTGGGAGACGTCGACATCCTGGTCAACAACGCAGGGGTATTCGAAGTGGAGGACTTCGCCGCCGTGACGGATGCCGTCTGGCAGCGCTACTGGGACGTGAATGTGATGAGCGGCGTACGGCTCTCCCGCCACCTCCTCGGCGGCATGACCGCCCGCGGGTGGGGGCGCATCCTGTTCATCTCGAGCGAGTCGGGCGTGAACGTCCCCGCCGACATGATCCCGTATGGGGCGACGAAGGCCGCGGCGCTCGCGATCGCGAACGGCCTGGCGAAGCTCACGCGCGGTACGGCTGTGACGGTGAACAGCATCCTCGGCGGCCCGACCTACTCCGACGGGGTCGCGCAGGCGATCGATCAGCTCGCCCGCGCACAGGCGATGGATCGGGATGTGCTGACGCAGGCGATCGTCGGCGCGAACCGCACCTCGCTGGTCGAGCGTTTCCTCGCGCCCTCCGAGATCGCGAACCTGGCGGTCTACCTCGCCAGCCCGCGCGCGTCGGCGACGAACGGCGCCGCAGTGCGGGCCGATGGCGGCACGTTGACGACGGTGCTCTGACCGGGCGGCGTGCGGGGGGGGGCGCACCGCCGTCAGGTCGTCGAGCGAGTCAGCGCTGGCAGTTCGGACACCAGTAGAGCTTTCGCGCCTGCATCTCCTCGAGCACGATCTCGGTTCCGCACACGCGGCAGGGCAGGCCGGCGCGGTGGTAGACCCAGTGCCGGTCGTCACGGTGGGCCATCGCCTTGCGCCAGGCCTCTCCCTCGAGGCCGTCCATGGTCATCATCTGGCCGGTCTCCACGCCGATGCGCAGGAGCCCGACCCAGTCTCGCCACATACCCCGCACGAGCTCCTCGGGGATCGCGCGGCCCGGCGTGTGCGGGTCAAGGCGGGCCCGGAACAGCATCTCGGCGCGGTACACGTTGCCGATGCCACTGACCACCGACTGGTCCATCAGCAGCTGCCCGATCGCCACGTTGCGCTTGCGCACCGCCGCCACGAAGCGCTCCTCGTTCTCAGCGGGGTCGCCCACCAGCGGGTCGGGACCGAGGCGGGCGATCACGGCGGCGATCTGCTCCGGAGTCTCCACCGCGCACGCCGTGGGGCCGCGCAGATCCGCGCATGTCGAGGCGGTCAGCAGGCGCACCCGCACCTGGCCGACCACGGGGGGCGGCCATTCGGCGTCCTCGGCCTCGAGGCCGTCCGCCTCGTCGAGACCCTTGGTCTGCTCGGACATACGCACGTGGACACGCGTCCGGCGCGGGGCGCCGATCGAGGCGAGCGAGTTCTCTCCCGCGTCATCGAAGATCGGCGCGTCGTCGGCATCCGCGAGGTCGGTGCCCCGCTGATTGGTCTGACCCATCCGCCCGTTCGCCGAGGCGATCGTGGGATCGACGAGGATCTCGCCCGCGAAGTCCCACGCGCCGTACAGACCGAGGTGCACCCGCAGCCAGACCTCCTCGTCGAACTCGAGGAACATCTGCTTGCCGACGGCCTGCGCCCTCGTGGGCGTGCGGCCGTCGAGCAGCGCCGCGCCCTCGGCGAAACGGCCCTGCGGGCTCGATGCGGAGATGGGGCGGCCGACGAAGTTGCGCTGGAACTGCCGCGCGATGCGGTGGACGGAATGACCCTCGGGCATCGGATCAGGCGATCCGGATCAGGCGCGCGGGTCGGGCAGCAGCACGCCCTCGGTCTCGTAGGCGAAGACCTGGGCGATGCGACGCGCGTGGCGCTCCTCCCCCGGGAACGGCGTGGCGATGAATCGATCGATGAAGCTCACGACCTCCTCGAACGAGTGCTGGCGAGCACCGATCGCGATGACGTTGGCGTTGTTGTGCTCACGGGCGAGCTCGGCCGTGGAGAGGTTCCACACGAGAGCCGCGCGGATGCCCTTGACCTTGTTCGCGGCGATCTGCTCGCCGTTGCCCGAGCCGCCGAAGACGATTCCGAGCGCCTCGACGCCTGCCGTCTGATCGTCGACGACCGCCTGGGCGGCGCGGATGCAGAACGACGGGTAGTCGTCGACCGGGTCGTACTCGATCGGACCGTGGTCGATCACCTCGTGGCCCGCATCGGCCAGGTGGTGCTGGAGCTGGGTGGAGAACTCGAGGCCGGCGTGGTCGGTCGCGATGTGAAGGCGCATGTGCTCGTTCCTGGGATGTCCGGTGGGGTGCGGTGGGGTGGGGTCGTTAGGGCAGGATGCCAGCGACGGCGGGCTTGAATCCCGCACGGACGTTCTCGCAGCAGCCGGGGCGGCACACGTCGAACCAGGGGCCGAGGTCGGTGCGGCGCGGACGCTCGGCGGCCGGCGTGCCGTTCAGGCGCTCCTCGACGAGGTCGATGAGGCCCGCGACGTACGCCGGATCGACACCGGGAGTCGGGGTGCGCACGGACCGGAGGCCTGCCTCGGCGGCGGACTCGGTCGCCTCGTTGTCGAGATCCCAGAGCACCTCCATGTGGTCGCTCA
Source organism: Microbacterium stercoris (assembly GCF_017592545.1). GTDB lineage: Bacteria > Actinomycetota > Actinomycetes > Actinomycetales > Microbacteriaceae > Microbacterium > Microbacterium stercoris. Next base: position 187,753 of record NZ_JAGFOA010000004.1, on the reverse strand, counting down.
CGAAGCCCAGGGGCACGATCGCGATCGCCCGAACACCCTCGGCGGGAAGCTCGGCGATGACGTCGTTGATGTCGGGCTCGAGCCACGGCTGGGACGCGGGGCCGGAGCGCGACTGGTAGACGAGCTTCCACGACACCTCGGCGGCCTCGGGGATGCGCGTGGCGATGTCCGCCATGACCGCTTCGGCGACCGCCAGGTGCTGGGCGGCGTACGCGCCACCCTCGCCCCAGTCGACATCGCGCGGACCGGAGCGATCGGCGTCCTGCATCGGCACGCTGTGGGTGGAGAAGAGCACGCGGATCTCGGCCGGAGCGAGACCGTCGGCCAGATAGTCGCGCAGCGCCGCCTCGACACCGTCGATGAAGGGCTGGACGAACCCGGGGTGATCGAAGAACTGACGCACCTTGTCGATCGACACGCGACCGCCGAGGCCCGTCTCCTCCAGCACGCGGGCGAAGTCCTCGCGGTACTGGCGGCAGCTCGAGAACGAGCTGTAGGCGCTGGTGGAGATCGCGATGAGGTTGCGGTGTCCCGCCGCGTCGGCCTCGGTCACGGCCGCATCCAGGAAGGGGGCCCAGTTGCGGTTGCCCCAGTACACCGGCAGGTCGAGCCCGCGACGCGCGATCTCCGCCTCCAGGGCCTCCTTCAGCGCGCGGTTCTGCGCGTTGATCGGGCTCACACCGCCGAAGTGGCGGTAGTGCGTGGCGACCTCCTCGAGCCGCTCGTCCGGGATGCCGCGGCCCCGCGTGACGTTGCGCAGGAACGGGATGACATCATCCTGCCCCTCCGGCCCACCGAAGGAGGCGAGCAGGATCGCGTCATACGCGACAGGGGTCTCGATGAACGGCGCCCCCGAGGAAGCGGCGGCTGAGGCGTAGAGCGGGCCCTGCGTCTCGGTCGTCGTCTCGTCGATGCCAACGGGGGTCTCGTGGGGCTGCTCGGTCACGTGCTCCATTTTCGCACCCTTGTAGAAGCCGCACGGACACTCTCTCGATGTCGAGGAGTCGCCCGGGGACACGTTCCCTCCGGAATCCGGGACCCGGCGGATGCGACCACGTAGTCTTATCCAGTTGCCGGCGCAGTCACCCCCTGTCGTCGGTGTTCCCCCGATCCGACGAAAACGGGAGCTCATCAGTGCCTGGAGAGAACCTCACCCGAAGCGAAGCGCAGGAGCGCCGCGGCGTCATCGACACCCGCTCCTACGAGATCGCGCTCGATCTGACCAAGGGCGACGAGGTGTTCGGATCGCGCAGCGTCGTCCGGTTCGCCGGTCACGAGGGTGCCGCGACCTTCATCGATCTGATCGCCCGCGACGTGCGGCAGATCACCCTCAACGGCCGCGATCTGGACCCCGCCGAGGTGTTCCACGACTCGCGCATCCAGCTCGACGGCCTCGCGGAGGAGAACGAGCTCGTCGTCGACGCCGACTGCCTCTACACCAACACCGGCGAGGGACTTCACCGGTTCGTCGACCCCGTCGACGGCGAGGTGTACCTGTACTCGCAGTTCGAGGTGCCCGACTCGCGTCGCGTGTTCGCGGTGTTCGAGCAGCCCGACCTCAAGGCCACGTTCCAGTTCACCGTGACGGCCCCGGCGTACTGGAAGGTCGTGTCGAACTCCCCCACGCCCGAGCCCATCACGCACGACGAGTCCAAGACGGCGACCTGGGGCTTCGCTCCCACGCCGCGCATCTCGTCGTACATCACGGCGCTGGTCGCGGGCCCCTACGAGGAGGTCCGCTCGGAGCTGACCAACTCCGAGGGCCGCGTCATCCCGCTCGGCGTGTTCGCGCGCAAGAGCCTGTGGCAGGACGTCGACGCCGACTACATCTTCGAGAAGACCCGCCAGGGCTTCGCGTACTACGAGGAGAAGTTCGGCTACCCGTATCCGTTCGAGAAGTACGACCAGCTGTTCGTGCCCGAGTTCAACGCGGGCGCCATGGAGAACGCGGGAGCCGTCACCTTCACCGAGGTCTACGTGTTCCGCAGCAAGGTCACCGACGCCGTCAAGGAGCGCCGCGTCGTGACGATCCTGCACGAGCTCGCGCACATGTGGTTCGGCGATCTCGTCACCATGAAGTGGTGGAACGACCTGTGGCTGAACGAGTCGTTCGCCGAGTGGGCCTCGACCATCGCCACGGCCGAGGCCACCGAGTGGACCGAGGCCTGGACGACCTTCAACGCCATGGAGAAGACCTGGGCCTACCGCCAGGATCAGCTCCCCTCGACGCACCCGGTGGTCGCCCAGATCAACGACCTCGAAGATGTGCAGGTCAACTTCGACGGCATCACCTACGCCAAGGGCGGATCCGTCCTCAAGCAGCTGGCCGCCTGGGTCGGCGTGGAGGCGTTCTTCGCCGGCGTCGGCGCCTACTTCCAGAAGCACGCGTTCTCGAACACGACTCTGAACGATCTGCTCGTCGAGCTCGAGCGCACCAGCGGCCGTGACCTGTCGGGATGGTCGAAGAAGTGGCTGGAGACGGCGGGCGTCAACACGCTGTCGCCCGTGATCGACGAGGGCGCGGATGGCCTCATCTCGCGCTTCGCGATCACCCAGACCGCACCCGCCGACTACCCGACGATCCGTCCGCACCGCCTGGGGATCGGGTTCTACGATCTGCAGGACGGCGCGCTGATCCGCACGCACTCCCTGGAGATCGACGTCGACGGCGACCTCACCGAGGTGCCCGAGCTCAAGGGCTTCCGCCGTCCCGATCTGGTGCTGCTCAACGACCAGGACCTCGCGTACGCCAAGATCCGCCTCGACGACCGCTCGCTTGCGACCGCGATCGATCACCTCGCCGACATCGCCGACCCGCTCGCGCGCTCGCTGGTGTGGGGCGCGGCCTGGGATCAGACGCGCGATGCCGAGTCGGCCGCGAGCGACTACGTCGACCTCGTGCTGCGCAACATCGGCCGCGAGACCGAGTCGACCACGATCCGCACCACGCTGGCGCAGCTGCAGCTCGCGGCCAACTCGTATGTCGCTCCGGAGCGCCGCGAGTCGACGCGCGCTCGCGTCGCCGACGGCCTCTGGTCGCTCGCACAGGCCGCCGAGCCTGGCAGCGACGCGCAGCTGCAGTTCACGACCGCCTTCGCGTCGGCGTCGGCGACCCCGGCGCAGGCCGAGGTCGTCCGCCGTCTGCGCGACGGCGACATCGCGCTTTCGGGCCTTGTGATCGACACGGATCTGTCGTGGCAGCTGCTCGTGTCGCTGGCGGCGTCGGGGGCGGCCGAGGCCGCGGAGATCGATGCGGCACTCGCCGCTGACAACACGGCCAAGGGCGGCGAGTTCGCGGCTCAGGCCCGCGCCGCCATTCCGACCGCCGAGGCGAAGGCCGCGGCGTGGGCGGCGCTGATCGAGCAGGACACGCTCCCGAACACCCTCGTGCGCACGTCGGCCGCCGGCTTCGTGCACCCGGGCGGCCGTCACCTGCTCGCCGACTACGTGCCCCGCTACTTCGAGATGCTCACCCGCATCTGGGACGAGCGCTCCTTCACCATCGCCGAGTACCTGTGCGAGCTCCTCTACCCGGGCGCGCTGGCCGACCAGCGGCTGCTCGAGGCCACGCGCGCCTGGCTCTCGGAGAACCCGGAGGCTCCGGCGGCTCTTCGCCGTATCGTCCTCGAGGGCCTTGCCGGGGTCGAGCGGGCACTGGCCGCGCAGTCGCGCGACGCGGAGTGATCCCCTCCCCCGCTGACTGAAGATCCTCGGCGAGCCCCGGATGCACACACCGTGCTCCGGGGCTCGCCGCATACTCTGGAGGGGATGATGACTCCTTTCGAATCCGGCGAACCCACGCCGCTCTCCCCGGTGCTCCAGGTGCTGGTCGACGTCGCCAACAAGACCCTCTGGGTCGCCATCACGATCGTGTCGTGCGCCCTGGCAGCCTGGCTGCTGCGCATCGCGATCCGCCGCGTCGTCGAGCGGATCGTGAAGGGCGCCAAGAGCAAGGCGAAGATCGATGACACGCGCGCGCTCGACCGCTCGCCGCTCGCGTCCGTCCGCCTGGTACAGCGAACGCGAACGCTCGGGTCGATCCTGACGAACATCGTCAACACGGCGGTTGTGATCGTGGGCATCATCCTGGTCGTCAACATCATCGACAGCAGCATCCTCGGATCCTTCGCGCTGATCAGCGCCGCGATCGGCGCTGGCCTCGGCTTCGGCGCGCAGAACATCGTCAAGGACGTGCTCAACGGCATTCTGATCGTGGCGGAGGACCAGATCGGGATCGGCGATGTGGTCGACCTCGGGCTCGCCACGGGCGTGGTCGAGTTCGTGAGCGTTCGGATCACACATGTGCGCGACGTGAACGGCACGCTCTGGTACGTGCGCAACGGCGAGGTCACCCGCATCGGCAACATGTCGCAGGGCTGGTCGCGCGTCGTCATCGATGTCGGTCTGCCCGCCGACACCGACGTCGAGGCCGTGGAAGCGGCCCTGCTGGATGTGAGCGAGGACCTCGCCAAGGACAAGCGCTGGCGCACACGCATCATCGGGCGCCCCGAGGTCTGGGGTCTCGAGTCCGTCTCGGGCGACACCCTGTCGATCCGTCTGGTGTTGCGCGCCAAGCCGAGCTCGAAGGACGACGTCGCCCACGAGCTGCGGATGCGCCTGCGCACCGCGATCCACGACCTCGGGCTCGACCTCACGTCCCTCCAGGCGGTCGCCCTCGAAGGCGCGAGCGGGGCCCTGCGCGTGCGCGGAGCGAACCCTCCGCGCACGGAGCCCCAGCCCCTTCCCGAGCGCCCCTCGTGGCGCCCGCTCGGGCGCAGGAAGAAGCAGGCGGAGGCGACGACCGACAAGCCTGCGGCGAAGCCTGTCACCAAGCCGGTGCCGAAGGCGCCCGCCGAGCCCGGCGCGTCCGCGAAGCCGGCGACGTCCACCACCACCGCGTCGCCCGACGACGAGCCCATCAACGACGGAGGAGATCAGAAGTGAGCCTGGGGATCCGGCCCGAGGGCCACGGCGAGCTGCCGTCGATCACGTTCTACGAGGCCGTGGGCGGTCGGGAGACCTTCGCGAAGCTCACGGACGTCTTCTACCGCGAGGTCGCCGACGACCCGGTCCTGAAGCCGATGTACCCCGAGGAGGACCTGGGGCCGGCCAAGGAACGCCTGCTGCTCTTCCTCGAGCAGTACTGGGGCGGACCGACGACGTACAGCGAGAACCGGGGCCATCCGCGTCTGCGCCAGCGGCACATGCCGTTCCACGTCAACCCCGACGCGCGCGATCGCTGGCTCGCCGCGATGCGCACCGCGGTCGACGAACTGGGTCTCTCGCCGCTCCATGAGGAGACGCTCTGGGACTACCTCCAGCGCGCGGCCCACGCCATGGTCAACACATTCGAGCCGACGCCGGGGCACCCCACGGACTGAGCCCCGGCTCGCGAACCGGTGCCCCTGCGGGTGCCTGGGTCGTCGACGCCCTCTCGCGCCCTTCGCTCCCTCGGCGACAGCGCTCTCAGTCTCCGGGCGAGCCGTCCCGCCGCTCGAACCGCGTCGCCGTCAGGCGGCGCCCGTGCTGCGGACGGGGGTCAGGCCGACAGCGGCCGGGCCCCGAGAGAGAATGTGCCCGCGCTCCAGCGCGATGCGCGTCCAGCGGCCGGACGTCGTCACTCGCGCCTGCTCCTCGCCTCCGATGAAGCCCAGGGAGAAGGCGGCGAACGCCACGCCCAGCGGGAGTCCGAGCAGCGCATCGTCGGGGGATCCCCAGACATCGGCGCGCAGGGCGCGCACCACCTCCTCGCCCGCGTCCGTGGGCACCCGCTCGGCCACCGCCGCGATGCCCCACTGAGCGCGGGAGGCGAGGGTGGCGGCGGCGATCTCGCCGACGTGCTGCCATCCCCCGCGCGGCGGCGCGACGCCGGCCCAGGCGGGTGCGAGGGCGGTCTCGGGGAGAGTCAGGGCCGCCGCGTCGTCGGATGCGGTCAGCTGGGCGACGACCAGGTCGCACTCGAGCTCCGGATCGGCCGCGACGATGCGCATGCCGAGCACCGTCGGCGTGCGGTCGAGCAGGCCGGATGGCGCCAGCGCGGCGGTGGTCATGGCCATCACGCCGCCCGAGGCCTGCAGCCGCACGCCGGCGTCGCCGATCCGGGCCGCGCGCTGCGCGAAGGTCAGCGCATCCTGCGCGGAAGGGGCGTCGGCGAGCACGAGCTGGGTCACCCGATCGAGCCTAGCCGCGGCCTTCGTAGACTGGGCTCGTGACCCCCGACACGAACGTCCCTGCACCCGATCCGATCGATGTCCTGCTCGGCGTTCTCGCCCTGGAGGACACGGGGGCTCGGACAAGCGAGGACATCTTCACCGGCTCGTCGCACCCGATGCCGGGCGGCCGTGTCTTCGGCGGGCAGGTTCTCGGCCAGTCCATCGTCGCCGCCTCGCGCACTCTGCCGGAGGACCGCTTCCCGCATTCCCTGCACGGGTACTTCCTGCGCCCCGGCGACGTGCGAAAGCCCCTCACCTTCGCGGTCGATCGCATCCACGACGGCCGATCGTTCTCCCGCCGGCGCATCCAGGCCTTCCAGGACGGGGAGCCGATCTTCTCCGGAATCGCCTCGTTCCAGGATGAGGATCCGGGCTTCGAACATCAGCTCCCGATGCCCGAGGTGCCCGAGCCCGAGCAGCTCGACGGCCCCGCCGCGATCGTCGCAGACAGGCCCGAGGCGTCGCTGATCATCCGCGCGAACCCGATCGAAGTGCGCCACGTCGAATCCGACATCTACCTGTCGGTCGATGAGAAGTCGCCGCGGCAGGCCGTCTGGACGCGGCTGCGCCGTCCCATCGGCGATGATCCGATGCTGCATCGCGCCGCGATCGCGTACCTGACCGACTTCACGATCCAGGAGACGGTGCTGCGCGCGCACGGCGTGGCCTGGGCGACGCCGGGCATGCGCACGGCCAGCCTTGATCACGCGATCTGGTGGCATCGCCCGGCCCGGGCCGACGAATGGCTGCTCTACGTGCAAGAATCCCCGAGCGCTCGGGGAGGACGTGGCCTGGCCCAGGGCCAGCTGTACACGCGCGATGGCCGGCTCGTCGCCACCGTCGCGCAGGAGATCATGCTGCGGGTGCCCGATCTGGCGTGAGTCGGATGACGCTCGATGTCGTGAGATTTCAGGCTGGCGGCCCACGCCGTCGCTGGGGATGATTGGCTGATGACGAGGATCCCTCCTCCCAACACCACAGGAGTTCCCGTGTCCACTCTTCGCCGCACCTTCTCCATCGCCGCCCTCGCTGCTGCCTCCGCCCTCGTGCTCGCGGGCTGCGCGTCGGCGGATCCGCTGGCCGCGCCCTCGGGGGCGCCCGATGACACCGCAGCCGCAGACGACACGATCGTCATCGGCTCGCAGGCGTACTACTCGAACGAGATCATCGCCGAGATCTACGCTCAGGCCCTCGAGGCCGAGGGGTTCACGGTCGAGCGCAAGTTCAGCATCGGCCAGCGCGACGCCTACCTGCCCTCGCTCGAGTCGGGTGAGATCGACCTCTTCCCCGAGTACACGGGCAACCTGCTGCAGTTCTACTCCCCCGACACCGAGGCCCGCTCCGCAGACGACGTGTATGCCGAGCTGGAGGAGGCGCTTCCCGAGGGCCTCACGGTGCTCGAGCAGTCGACCGCCACCGACCAGGACTCGATCACGGTGACCCAGGCGTTCGCCGATGAGCACGGTCTGAAGAGCATCGGCGACCTCGCCGATGTCGACGGCGTCGTCCTGGGCGGTCCGGCCGAGCTCGAGGAGCGTCCGTATGGGCCCAAGGGCCTGAAAGACGTCTACGGCGTGACCGTCGACTTCCAGGCGACGGGCGACACCACGGTCGAGGACCTCATCGCCGGCACGATCCAGGTGGCGAACGTCTACACCGCGGATCCGCGTCTCAAGACCGAGGGGCTCGTCTCTCTCGCCGACCCGGAGAGCCTGTTCCTCGCCTCCAACGTCGTGCCGCTGGTGAACGCGGATGTCGCCGATGAGATCGCCGACGTCATCGATGCCGTCAGCGAGAAGCTCACGCCCGAGATCCTCGTTGATCTCAACGTGCAGTCGACCGTCGACCAGAAGTCCTCCGCCGACATCGCCGAGGCCTTCCTCGCGGAGTGATCCGCTTCTGAGGCGAAAGGGGCGCCGTCCTGCAGATGCAGGACGGCGCCCCTTTTCATGAATCAGTCGCATTCCTGAGAGAATGCCGATACGTCGCTAATTCGTGAGCGGCTCGACGCGGCCCGAGGCGACCCGACATGCTGACGGATTCCGACCCCAATTGACTTACCGATTGCTTGACGTCCCTCCGTACGCTGGCGAGCACGGATTGCGATCGGCTCGCAAGCTAGTCGAAGATGGCGGCCCAAGACCCGGCGCGACAACGCGGCCACGTACGACCTGCACAATCTACCCGGTTCGGGAACCGGCGCATCTCGCAGATCACGACGATGGACGTGGAGGCGTGGCGGGCCGAGCAACGCGCGGCAGTGAAGCCCAAGACGAAGGGCAAGCCTGAAGCGCCGGATGTGTACAACTCGCAGTCGTCTATCCGCACCCGCTACGCGCTGGTCGCGTCCGTGTTCAAGTACGCGCTGAGCCTGCGCTGGATCGCCGTCTACCCGTGCTCACCCGGCCGCGCTCCGAAGGTGCCGCACCACGAGCTGACGTTCCGGACGCCCGAGCAGGTCGCGGCTGGGGTCGAGTACCTCGACGAGCACAGCGCGTCTGACGGCCTGATCGTGCCGTTCGCCGCGTATACCGGACTTCGCGCCGAGGAGCTAGAAGGCTTGCGCATCGGCGACGTGAACCTGTTCGCGCGACGGCCGTTCATCCGCGTGCAGCGTCAGGCTCACTATGCGCCCAAGGTCGGCCGGGAGTACATCTCACCGAAGTCCAACAAGTCCATCCGCAATGTGCCGCTGAACCCGTGTCCTCGTGGCTCGCGTACGGGGGGGTACCTGACACACCACCCGAACGCCCACGACGCGGACGCCTTGCCCTCGCCGGGCGCAAGCGTGGCGGCGCGGGCAAGACGCGCGGCGCGGTCGACTGGTGTCCCCAGTTCAACCACGACAACCTTTACCGGAAGCGCTGCTTCCTCCCAGAGCTCGCCGCGCTGCACACCTCCTCGGTGCGCTGGGACGACCTCCGCCGCCTCTACGCCAGCGCGCGAGCCAGCGCCGGCCTGCCTATCGAGCGCGTCGCCAAGTTCATGGGGCACGCTGACATCGCCACAATGTACAAGCACTACCTGCACCCGTTCAACCACATGGACCGCCTGGCAGCCGCGGCGAGTCGTCGTGCCCTGGCACGGATCGGCGCTAGGGACGACGCTGGAGCGCACCGGATGTGAACCACTGGACAAGCGGTACCGCGAGCAGGACAGCGGCCTCTGCTTCGGCTTGCGTCGGCTTCCGATAGCCGTTGCCTCCGTGACGACTCTCCTGGCCGACCCACAGCGCCTCTGCCATCTTCAACGGCACATCCGCATCGGGCGTCGGTAGGTCCAGCTTCCAGTCCTTCTGCGCCTTCATGTCGCGAATCATCGAGCCGAGAGTGGCCTTCTTGTTGTTCGGTGTGACAACGTGCGCACCGGCTTCCTCGACGGCCTTGATCGCCTTCTCGTAGGCCTCCTCGGTATCGGGATTGCGTCCGAAGGCGGCGTGCCACGATTCTGAGAGCAGAGCACCAGCCGAACCGGAGCCAGTAATGGTGCTCTCCGCCGCTTCAACAACACCCTCGGGCACGCGCTTCTCGAGGGACGCAAATCCGGCTCGGCTGCCGACCCTCCATTCCGACCCTGCGTCCGCAAGAATCGTTTCGAGCTTGGCAAGAGCTCGCCGCGAATCACCAGACGCTTGCTCTTCGACCTTATAGATCAAGAAGTCGACGAAGTCGAGGAACTCCGCCTCGCCCATCTCAATGAGCAGCCGGTCAGCCCCACCCGCCTGGAACTCATTGACGAGGGAGACTGAGCGCCGGATCGAGGTCTCATACTCGGCGAGCAACAGAGCGTTCGGCTTACGCCCCGTTCCATATGGATAGTCAGAGCCTTCATACGCCACGACCTCGACCCACGCGAGCAGGAAACGTCGAAGCCAGGTGGGAACGCCAGGGTGCAGAGCCGCCAACTCTTCGGGGTCAGCCCCACGCCTATGCCAAGCCATGTCACCATTCTGGCCGAGCGCACCGACAACTCGCTGCGGGACCCGGAGGGGCGCGGTGGGGATTTCGTTGGGATCCGCGATCGCCCGCCTCACACGACAGACGCCCGTATCTTCCGTTCTGCTGCCGAACTCCGGGCCTAATCTGTTGGCTCGGGCACCTCGACTCGAACCAAGAACAACTCAACCAGAAGCGGGAGCGCATGGCGTTCCCATTGATACCAGGGAGTACCAGGGCTGACCCCTGAACCCCGTCCTCGCCCGGAATCTCGCAGGAGTTCGGCCGCCCCAGGTGGTCAGCGGTCAGCCCTGGTCAGGCGACGCGGGTGGGGATTCGGTGGGGTTCCGTGGGATTCTGCCGCTCGCGATCCCCGCCGAGGCGGCGAGCGACCTTCTGGCCGCTCACGACGCCGGACGCCACCGGAGGGCACTTACCCAGCCGGTGGCGTTCTCGTTGGTTACGCGCCATTCTCGTGGGCGCGGTGGTGCGCTCAGGCGAGGCGTTCGCCGTATTCCATCGGTTCGTCCGGATGGGCCTGCACCTGTTCAACGACGACCTGACCGACGACATGGACCGCCTGGCAGCCGTGGCGAGCCGTCCAGCGTTTGCGCGGATCGGCTGACGATCGGTCACGCTGACGCTAGTTGGATCGTCGAAACGCCCTCCGCTTCCAGAAGCGGATTGAGAAAGTCCACTATGCCGCGCATGATCACGATGAGTTCGTCGGTTGCTGCATCGGTGGCGTTCGCATCTATGACCCGGTTCAGAGGAACGAAGACGAACTGCAGTTCTGGGTCATGGACGCCGAGCGCCACCGTTCCAACCGGCCCCGGATCTGAGTACTCGCGGGTGAGATCAACCCGACACTTGTAGATCGCAGCTATCTCCAGCGTGTGGTCGTGCTTATCGCGGTTGCTCAAATCCGCGAGGTTGGCCGTCCACTCAATCCCATTGAATGGCTGGATGGCTTCAATCGCTGCCACGTGCGACTGCGCCACTCCGTGCAAATCGTTGCGCCGTCGCTGGCTCCATTGCGAAGCGTCACGGCAAAACGGAAACATCGTGCCGCGCGGACGTTGACCTCGACCGCGCCACGCGAGCTGATAAACCGCCGCATCCAATGCCGCACGGAAGTGGAAGATCGCTTCGCTTGCGAGAGCGGAAGCCTCGGGACGCGTCGTCAAGAACTCGTCGCCGAGCTCACCAATCATGAGCTCCTGGGTATGCACATCCCTTCGGACCCGCGGATAGCCCTGCCAGCTTCCAGCGAACGTCCCGAGCAGATTTTGAAGCTCCTCAAAGCGCCTCGCGCCTTGCATGAATCGCGCTGCAGCCCACCAGAGGGTGGGATTCTCCGCTCCTCCTCCAGGGACCAGACGCAGCCAGAGATCGCTATCTGTCGACGGTGCCATGTTTACATCATGCCGCTCCCCACCAGCGTGGGGTTTTCGTGGGGATCTGCGATTGCCAGCCACACACAACAGAGGCCCGGATCTTCCGTTTTGATGCGGATTTCCGGGGCTATCTGTCTTGCTGGGGCACCTGGACTCGAACCAAGAACAACTGAACCAGAATCAGTCGCTCTGACGCACACAGGCCTCGAGCGCGACCCAGCCGAGCATGGCGCACTTCACGCGCATCACGTACTTGGCGACTCCCTGGAACGCCGCGGCGTCCTCGAGCGACTCGGGCGGCTCACCTTCCCCGCGAGAGCGCAGCATCGTGCGGAACTCGTCCACGCGCGCGAGCGCCTCCGTCTTCTGGGCGCCCTTCAGCAGATCCGCCATCACCGAGGCCGAAGCCATGGAGATGCTGCAGCCCTGTCCTTCCCACACGAGCCGCTCGATGGAGCCGTCGGGCGCGACCGTGACCCCCATGGTGATCTCGTCACCGCACGAGGGATTGAGCTCGTGATGCTGATGCGCGGCGGCGGACGGGTCGCCCTTGCCCTGGGGGTGACGGGAGTGGTCGAGGATGAGCTCGCGATACAGCTCCTCCAGCTCGGCGCTCATCGGTCAGCTCCGAAGAATCCGCGCACCTCGGCGAGGGCGGCGCCGAATCGCGCCACGTCCTCGGCGGTGGTGTAGACGTACGCGCTGGCGCGGGTGGACGCGGCCACACCCAGGCGACGATGCAGCGGCTGCGTGCAGTGGTGGCCGGTGCGCACGGTGATCCCCCGATCGTCCAGGAACTGACCCACATCGTGGGCGTGCACGCCATCGACCACGAAGCTCGCGAGCCCGCCGCGCTCGGCACCGGCGCCCGGGCCGATCAGGCGGACGCCCGGAACCGCGAGCACGGCGTCGACGAGCAGCCCCGCCATCTCGGACTCGTGGGCGCGCACCCGCTCCATGCCGATCGCCGAGAGGTAGTCGGCCGCGGCCCCGAAGCCCACCGCCTGCGTGACGGGCTGGGTGCCCGCTTCGAAGCGCTGCGGCGCGGGGAGGAACTGCGCGTCGTCGATCGTGACGGTCGTGATGGTGGATCCGCCGGTGCGCGCGGGCGGGAGCTCGTCGAGCAGCTCTGCACGGCCGTACAGCGCGCCGATGCCCGTCGGCCCGAGCATCTTGTGCGACGAGAACGCGGCGAAGTCGACGCCGAGCGCGCCGAGGTCAAGCGGAAGGTGCGGGGCCGACTGGCAGGCGTCGAGCACGGTGAGTGCGCCGACGCGCTTCGCCACCTCCACGACCTCGGCGACCGGGGCGATGAAGCCGGTCACGTTCGACACGTGCGCGAAAGCGATGAGCTTCGTGCGCTCGGTGACCACGGCGGCGAGGTCATCGAGTGACCACAGACCGTGCTCGTCCACGGCCACCGCGCGGAGCGTGGCGCCCGTGCGACGAGCAAGGCGCTGCCACGGGATGAGATTGGCGTGGTGCTCGGCCTCGGTGACCACGATCTCGTCACCGGGACCGAACGCCAGGTTCGTCGCTCCGAACATGGCCGCATCGGAGAGCCCGAGGGCCACGACGTTGAGAGCGTCGGTGGCGTTCTCCGTGAAGACGATCTCACGCTCGCCCGCCCCGACGAACCGCGCGATGCGCTCGCGCGCGCCCTCGAAGGCCCAGGTGGCCTCGCCCGTCGCCATGCTGGAGCCACGGTGCACCGCCGCATACTCGGTGCGGGCGAACGCCTCCTCGGCCTCCAGCACCGGATCGGGGCGCTGCGAGGTGGCGCCCGAGTCCAGATAGACGCGGTCGGGGTGGTGCCGCAGGTACGGCGTGGCGGCGCGCAGGGCGGCCAGATCGAGCGTGCTCATAGGTCTTCCAGTCTCCCCCATTCCGCGGGAGTGCTGGGCGTCGCTGGCTCAGCGTCGGCTGAAAGCGATGGGCTCCTCGACATAGGGCGCCCACACCTCGCGGACATCCTCGGGAAGGCGCGTCGGACGACCGGTCGCCGTGTCGACCATCACGACGACGGCCGAGGCCCGGGCATAGAGCGTCTGCGCTTCGGGGCCGGTCGACGGGCTGTAGACCTCGTAGCAGATCTCGGCGCTCGAACCACCGAGTCGGCCGATCCACAGCTGCACATCGAGCGGCTTGTGCTCGTAGGGCACGGGCGCGAGGTACTCGATCTCCTGGCGTGCGATCAGCGTGGCGAGGGTGCCGCCTTCACCGAGCACATCGTTTCCGAACACCGCTGTCGGGGCCTGATCGGCCGGATCCTCGGACTTCCAGAACGCGCGCAGACGCGCCTCCTCGAGCAGTTTGAGCATCGACGTGTTGTTCACGTGGCCGAGCGCATCGAGATCGCCCCAACGGCGGTGGATCGGGATATGGACGCGAGTCATGTGCTCATTCTGGTCGACGGGTCACCACGCCGGCCGCACGGGGCCCGGCCCCTGCCTCATCGCAACGCGGTCATCAGAGCCCGCGTCGCTGTCCAGGGCGCTGAGATGCCAGACGCCCGCCCCGGATGATCCGGAGCGGGCGCCTGAGCCGGCGGCTGAATCAGTCGCGGGTGAGCTTTCGGTGCGTGGTGCGGTGCGGGCGGGCGGCCTCGACGCCGAGACGCTCGATCTTGTTCGCCTCGTACGCCTCGAAGTTGCCCTCGAACCAGTACCACTGGGCCGGGTTCTCGTCGGTGCCCTCGTACGCGAGGATGTGCGTCGCGATGCGGTCGAGGAACCAGCGGTCGTGGGTGATGACCACGGCGCAGCCCGGGAAGTCGAGCAGCGCGTTCTCGAGCGAGGACAGCGTCTCGACGTCGAGGTCGTTGGTCGGCTCGTCGAGGAGCAGCAGGTTGCCGCCCTCCTTAAGCGTCAGGGCGAGGTTGAGACGGTTGCGCTCACCACCGGAGAGCACACCCGCCTTCTTCTGCTGGTCCGGTCCCTTGAAGCCGAACTTCGAGACGTACGCGCGCGAGGGGATCTCGGTCTTGCCGACCGTGATGAAGTCGAGGCCGTCGGAGACCACCTCCCACAGCGTCTTGTCCGGGTCGATGTTCGAACGGCTCTGGTCGACGTAGCTGATCTTGACCGTCTCGCCGATCTTCAGCTCGCCGCCGTCGAGCGGCTCGAGCCCGACGATCGTCTTGAACAGCGTGGTCTTGCCGACGCCGTTGGGACCGATGATGCCGACGATGCCGTTCGGCGGCAGGTTGAACGAGAGGTTCTCGATCAGCGTGCGGCCGTCGAAGCCCTTCTGCAGGTTCTTCGCGTCGATCACCACGTTTCCGAGGCGCGGACCCGCGGGGATCTGGATCTCCTCGAAGTCGAGCTTCCGCGTGCGCTCGGCCTCGGCAGCCATCTCCTCGTAGCGGGCGAGACGAGCCTTCGACTTCGTCTGTCGCCCCTTAGCGCTCGACCGCACCCACTCGAGCTCTTCCTTCAGGCGCTTGGCGAGCTTCGCATCCTTCTTGCCCTGGATGTCGAGGCGCTCGGCCTTCTTCTCGAGGTACGTGGAGTAGTTGCCCTCGTAGCCGATGAGACGGCCGCGGTCGACCTCGGCGATCCACTCGGCGACGTGGTCGAGGAAGTAGCGGTCGTGGGTGATCGCGATGACCGCGCCCTTGTACGCCTGGAGGTGCTGCTCGAGCCAGAGCACGCTCTCGGCGTCGAGGTGGTTGGTGGGCTCGTCGAGGAGCAGCAGGTCGGGCTTCTGGAGGAGCAGCTTCGCGAGCGCCACGCGGCGCTTCTCACCACCGGACAGCGGACCGATCTGGGCGTCGGCCGGCGGGGTGCGCAGCGCGTCCATGGCCTGCTCGAGCTGCGAGTCGAGATCCCAGCCATCAGCGGCGTCGATCTCCTCCTGGAGCGTGCCCATCTCGGCAAGCAGAGCATCGAAGTCGGCGTCGGGGTCGGCCATGAGCCCGGAGATCTCGTTGAAGCGGTCGACCTTCGCCTTGATGGCGATGCCGTCCTGGATGTTCTCCAGCACCGTCTTCGTGTCGTCGAGCTCGGGCTCCTGCATCAGGATGCCGACGCTGAACCCGGGAGTCAGCTTGGCCTCGCCGTTCGACGGGGTGTCGAGGCCGGCCATGATCTTCAGGATCGTGGACTTTCCGGCGCCGTTGGGGCCGACCATGCCGATCTTCGCGCCCGGCAGGAAGGCCATCGTGACGTCGTCGAGGATGAGCTTGTCGCCCACGGCCTTGCGGGCCCGGACCATGGAGTAGATGTATTCAGCCATTTGGGTTCCAGTCTAGGACGCCCGAGCCTGATCGCACGGGCAGAACCAGCGCCCGCACCCCGGTCACCAGTCGATGACGCGGGTCTCCCCGATGAGGCACACCGTGCCGCCCTGCACCGCCTGCAGCACGGTCGCGACCGGCGCCGACATGTCCGGCCCGGCCTGGCCGACGAGACACTCGCCCCGCCACAGCACTGAGAACTGCAGAGCCTCTGCGGGGTTATCCACCGTGGAGCGGTCCTGTGTCACCTGCATCGCTGCCTTGTCGAACCCGGCGGCGACCAACGCGTCCACATAGGCCCGCCCCTGCGTCTTCTGCTCTGTCGCCCACACCTGCGCGACGATGGCCGAGAAGAAGGGCAGATTGTCGGTGGCCGAGCCCTCGCGCATGAGGGTGGGCGCGGCGTCCTTCGGCGCGGGCGTCGGCGTCGGGACGTCGTGCGCCGTGGTCGAGACGGGCGTCGGCG
Source organism: Microbacterium stercoris (assembly GCF_017592545.1). Classification (GTDB taxonomy): domain Bacteria; phylum Actinomycetota; class Actinomycetes; order Actinomycetales; family Microbacteriaceae; genus Microbacterium; species Microbacterium stercoris. The sequence goes on along the minus strand of NZ_JAGFOA010000004.1, from coordinate 171,506 downwards.
CTGGCTCCGCTCCCGTCCCGGTGCATCCGGCGAGTGCCACCACAGTCGCGAGTCCCACGACCGCTCCCGCGACGCGACCGCGCAGGGTCAGCGGATCACGTCGGAGGCTCACGGGCTCGAGTCTACGGGCGCGGCGGCAGCCCGCCGCGCGGGCGGCGCGACCGTCAGAACGGCGCGACGGTGGCGAGCTCCTCCACGAGTTCGCGGGCACCGTCACCTTCGGACGCTTCGGGTGCCGGCTCGTCCGGTGCGGACCACGCGTCCTGCGGCTGGCCGTGCTCGCCGACCTGCGCGGGGCGATCCGACGCGGCGGACGAGGCCTTTGCCTGCGCGCGCTCGAAGCGGCTGCTGCCGAACGTCAGATCGTGACCGAGAGCCTCGGCTTCGATCTCCGCTTCCATGCCCCGCTTGCCGTCGTTCTCCCAGGCGCGCAGCCGGAGCCGGCCGCTCACGATGACGCGCTCACCTTTGTGCAGCGAGACCGCGGCGTTGTCTCCGAGCGCCCGGAATGCGGCGACGCGATACCAGTTGGTCGGTCCGTCGACCCATGTGTTGGTCTGACGATCGAGCCGGCGTGTGCCACTCGCGACGCGGAAGTTCGTCACGGTGACGCCGCTCGGGAGCGTGCGATGCTCCGGATCCGTCGCGACGTTTCCCACGACGGTGATGGTGTCGTTCATGCTCGTCCTCTCTCAGTCGCCGGGTGCCCGGCCAGGCCGTTCTTCGGCCTCGAGACGACAGTGGCGCGATCCGGATCGCTAAAACGGGAATCGCCCCCATCCGGGATGGATGAGGGCGATTCGCGAGCCTGTGGACGAGGCTCAGATCAGCGCACGTACTCGGCGAAGCGGGCGCGCACCTTGTTCACCTTCGGCAGCGCCACCGCGAGGCAGTAGCCCTGGTTGGGGTTCTTGGCGAAGAAGTCCTGGTGGTACTCCTCGGCGTCGTAATAGTCGCCGAGGGGCTCGATCGTGGTCACGACCGTGCCCTCGGTGCGCCCGACCGGCGCGTCCCAGATGTCTGCCGCGCGGTCGCGCGCGGCCTCGAACAGCTCACGCTGCGCGTCGTCGGCCGGGAACATCGCCGATCGATACTGCGTCCCGGTGTCGGCGCCCTGGTGGTTGAGCTGGCGCGGGTCATGCATCGTGAAGAACGCGTCGAGGATCACATCTGCCGGGATGACCTCGGGATCGAACGTCACCTTGACGGCCTCGGCGTGTCCCGTGGCTCCGGTGCAGACCTGTTCGTAACTCGGATGCGCGGTGGCGCCGCCCGTGTAGCCGGAGACGACGCTCTCGACGCCCTCCAGCGATCGGTACGCCGCGTCCAGGCACCAGAAGCAGCCGCCGGCCAGAACGAAGGTCTCCATGTCGTCTCCTCTCGCCGCTCGCGCGGCACGTCAGCCCACGCTACGCGGGATCGCGGTGCGCGGGGCGAATGTCGGTGGCCCTCCCTATCGTCGTGCGCAGGAAGGAGCACACCATGATCAACACCGCAGCAGCCCTCAGCGTTCCCGTCGCCACCCCGCATATCCGCGGCCGCGAGAGACTCGATCGCGCCGGTGCGGCGCTCTGGCGAGTGGTCGCACGCGACGAGCGGATCATCGGGCACCTCCGTCAGGTCGACCACCCCCTTGGCGTTCGGTTCCGAGCGGAGCGCCTGCACCTGCCTTCGGGATCGTTCCGCGAAGTCGGCGAGTTCTGGTCGCCCGATGAGGCTGTGGCGAGCCTGCGCGTCTGAGCCGGTCAGACCACCGCGTCCAGCGGCGTCGCCTCACCAGCCTCGAAGCGGGCGTCGGCGACATCGCCCCATGCCTCGACCAGCAGCCCGGCCGCACGTTCGAGCACAGGCGCCGGGGCGGTGAACGGCACGCGCATGTGCCGCTCGTGTCCACCGCCGACCGAGAACCGCGGGCCCGCCGACAGCAGGAGCCCGCGTCGCCTCGCGGCGAGAGTGAGCGCCGAGCTCCGGGGAGCGCCGAGGCCGACCCAGAGCGCCACGCCTCCGGGCGTCGAGGGCACGTCCCACTCCGGTATGTCCCGCCGCAGCGCCTCGATCAGCACGTTCCGGCCCGCACGCAGAAGTTCGGATCGCTGCTCGAGGATCTCGGGCATCGCGGGCATCAACCGCTCGGCGACCGCCTGCTCGAACTCCGGCGTGCCGAGGTCGGTCGTGGGACGTGCGGCCGTGAGACGCCGGATCGTATCCAGGTCGGTGCGGATCCAGCCGATCCGCATGCCACCCCACACCGTCTTGCCGAGCGACCCGAGCGTGATCACGCCCTCCTCACCCGCGACCGCCGCGAAGGGGGCCGGAGAGATCACCCGATCGGCGCCGAGCTCGGCGGTCGTCTCATCGACGACAACCACGGCGCCGACCGACCGCGCGAGGTCGGTGATGCGCACCCGGGCCTCGACAGACATCGACGCGCCGGTCGGGTTCTGGAAGTCGGGCATCAGATAGACGGCGCTCGGGCGCGACCGCAGGATGGCGTGCTCGGCGCGTTCCAGATCCCATCCGTCGGCCATCGTCACCGGCACGCCGACGAGGCGCGCGCCCTGGCGCGCGAACGCCTCGGCCGCATGCGGGTACGTCGGGGTCTCGAGCAGCGCGCGATCACCGCGGGCGATGAGCAGCGAGGCGAGAAGCGAGATCGCGCTCTGCGCGCCGTTGGTCACCATGATCTGCGAGGCATCGGTTGGGAGCCCGCGGTCGGTGTAGCGACGCGCGATCGCCTCACGCAGGCCGCGTCGTCCGAGCACCTCGTAGCCCGGTCGTGCGATCACCGAGGGCGCGTCGGCGGCGACCTCGGCGTACACCGCGGCAAGGCCCGGCCAGGCGGCGGGGCTCGCCTGCTGGAGGTCCACGGACTGCTCGTCCACGGAGACGCCGCCCAGCTCCCGGCGCCCCAGCGGTCGTGTGATGCTGCCCGATCCGCGCACGCTCTCGATATGCCCGGTGCCGCGAAGACTGCGGTAGGCGGCGGCGACCGTCGTACGGCTGAGCCCGAGGCGCGTCGCGAGTTCGCGCTCGGCGGGCAGTGCCGTCCGCGGCGCGATCCGGTTGTCGAGGCACAGCAGACGGATGGCGTCGGCAAGCGCCTCGTACGCCGGCTCGCGCGTGCGCCACGGGCCCAGCTGGGCGTCGAGGGCACGAGCGGAGAGGCGGGAGTCCATCATGCGGCCACTGTAGCCGAATTGGACTCTTTACCGGAGTCCAATCAGGCTGTGGACTGTTCCCATGCTCCTTCAGTTCGTCCTGCTGTCCGCGATCGGCTTGCTCTGCTTGGCTGCGCTGGGCGCAACCGTCCTCGACGTCGCCCGCGACGGCTATCGGCGACACCGAGCAGAGTCGTCGTACGGCGCGCCGGAGTCCACCATCGCTGACCGGATCCGCGCATGAACCCGATGGCTCGACGGATCACCCAGCTGTCGCTCGGCCTTCCCCTGTTCGGCGTCGGGGTGGGGTTCACCGTCGAAGCCGGCCTGGGTCTTGACCCGTGGACTGTTCTCGCCGAAGGCATCTCGCTGCACACGGGAATCGGCATCGGCTGGGTCGCGAACATCCTCGGGGCGTTCGTGCTGCTCCTCTGGATCCCCTTGCGACAGCGGCCCGGCATCGGCACCATGGCGAACATCCTGCTCGTGGGCACCGCCATCCAGATCACCACCGACCTGATGCCCGCAGTGCACGGCCTGCTCTGGCAGATACTGCTGTTCCTGGCCGGCGTGCTGCTCGTCGGGCTGGCGTCGGGGCTCTACATCGGGGCCCACTTCGGCCCCGGACCGCGCGACGGCCTGATGACCGGACTGAATGCGCGCTTCGGGGTGCCCGTCTGGGCAGCGCGCGGTGGCGTCGAGCTCACCGTGCTGGGAGCCGGATGGCTTCTCGGCGGCACGGTGGGATGGGCGACGCTCGCGTTCGCCCTCCTGATCGGTCCGTCTGTCGACCTCGGACTGCGGCTCTTCGACATCCGTCGCATGCCGCGAGTCGCCCAGCCGGAACCCGTCGACCTCGCACCGACGGCGGTGGAGCCCGCCTGACTCAGTGCTCCCGGAACTCCGGGCGGTCAGATCCTGGCGGCAGCTGCGCCACCAGCGCGCTCTTTGCCACCTCGAGTCCCTCGAACTGACCGAGTGGCGTGTCGGCGCCGGCCAGTGTCACGGCGTACACGCCGTCGTCGACCTCCTTGATCATGCCCACCGCGCCCGCCGGGCCGAAAGCCACAAACAGTCGCCGAGTGTGCGTCAACGCCATGATGACTCCTTCCGCTCGCCCCGGACATTACGCCCGTCTCACAGCGCTCGGAAGGGCTTGACTTCGGCGGAACCGGGGATGCCCGGGCAGCCGGCCGACGAGTGGCCTGGCGGACTCCCCTGACCGGATGTCGGTGGCCTCTTCTACCGTCAGGCCATGCCGATCACCCGCGAGCGACGCTACGAACTGCAAGAGCTGCATCGGCAGCGCAACTTCCACCGCGTCGTCGACTACCTGCGTGCGCATCCCTGCGTGGACTGCGGAGAGGCCGATCTCGTCGTCCTCGAGTTCGACCACCTCCCCGGCAAAGACAAGCGATTCGACGTCGCCCGCGCCGTGTCCGGTTCGACCCGTGCGTGGAAGACCATTCGGGCGGAGATCGACAAGTGCGAGGTGGTGTGTGCCAACTGCCACCGACGGCGCACGGCGCGTCGTGCCGGCCATCGCCGTCATCTTCTGCTGATGGGAATCAAGATCGCCGAGCCGGCACCTGTCGACCGATTCCGTGTGCCCCACGGCGGTGGCACGAAGGGACGCCGCGGATGCCGATGCGATCCCTGCACAGCACGACGGCGCCAGTACGCGCGAGAGCTGTATCGCGCGCGCCGACGCGCGGGTGGCGAAGACGCGGGCTCCGGGGCCGGTACCCTGGAAGCGACCCCCAATAGCTCAGTGGACAGAGCTGCAAACTTCTAATTTGTAGGTCGCAGGTTCGAATCCTGCTTGGGGGACTGCACCCGCGTGATCCGGTGTCCGCCCCCTTCGTTAGGCTGGACCGCATGGTAGGCGCCTCCGAGAACGACCGGCTCGTCTGGATCGACTGCGAGATGACGGGCCTCGACCTCTCGGTCGACGAGCTCGTCGAGATCGCGATCGTCGTGACTGACTTCGAGCTCAAGATCCTCGACCCGGGATTCCAGGTCGTCATCAAGCCCTCCGAGGCGGCTGTCGAGCACATGGGCGACTTCGTCACCGAGATGCACCGCAAGTCGGGCCTGCTCGACGAACTGGCCGGGGGCGTCTCGCTCGAGGAGGCGCAGCGCCAGTCGCTCGACTACATCAAGCGTTTCGTGCCGCAGGAGCGCAAGGCTCCCCTGGCGGGCAACACGATCGGCACCGACCGCATGTTCCTCGCGAAGTACATGCCCGATGTCGACACCTATCTCCACTACCGCAACGTCGACGTCTCCTCGGTCAAGGAGCTGTCGCGCCGCTGGTTCCCTCGTGCCTACATCCACGCTCCGGCGAAGGATGGCGGCCACCGCGCCCTCGCGGACATCCTCGAGTCCATCCGCGAACTCGAGTACTACCGCCGCGCCGTCTTCGTCGCCCAGCCGGGTCCGACGTCCGATCAGGCCAGGACACACGCGGCGTCCGCCGTTTCGCTCTTCTCAGCGACCGTGTGATTAAATATTCAAGTTGTCCCGAGAGATCGGGGAACATGGTGGCTGTAGCTCAGCTGGTAGAGCACCGCGTTGTGGTCGCGGGGGTCGCGGGTTCAAGCCCCGTCAGCCACCCCACTCACCTGGGATGATCCCATGATCGATTTCGATGCAGAGGCCTTCGAGCGCCTCGTGATCGACGAGCTCGATCGGCTTCCTGACGACATGGTCGACGGACTCGACAACATCGTGTTCGTTGTCGAAGATCGCCCCGAGGACGGATCGCTCGATCTCCTCGGCCTGTACGACGGTCTGGCCCTCACGGAGCGCGACCGCTACGGCATGGGCGAACTGCCCGACCGGATCATCGTTTATCGCGAGCCCCACCTCGCCCAGTGCGAGACGGAGGACGAGCTGCGCGACGAGATCCACACCACCCTGGTTCACGAGATCGCGCACTTCTACGGAATCGACGACGAGCGCCTGCACGAGCTGGGGTGGGCATGATGAGCATCGCGTCGCCCGATCTCGACCGCGACATCCGCCTGGACGAGGCCGCGGCCGCCGACGTCCCCTGGCAGACGGTGGTCTGGAACGACCCCGTCAACCTCATGAGCTATGTGGTGCGGGTCTTCCGTCAGTACTTCGGGTACAGCCTGGACAGGGCCACGCAGCTGATGCTGGCGGTGCACCACGACGGTCACGCGATCGTGGCCGAGGGCCCGCGCGAGCAGATGGAACTGCATGCGCAGGCGATGCACGACTACGGCCTGTGGGCCACCGTCCGGAAGGCTCCGGCGGCATGAGCGATGTGGTCGTCACACTCACCCGAATCGAGATCGCGCACCTGGCCGACCTGATCACGCAGTTCGCCGATCTGGTCGACGGCGCGCCCTCCTCGCAGGATCCGGCGATCGAGCGTCTCACCCCCGACGTGTACCCGGATGATGCGGAGGCGTCGCGTGATTTCCGCGCGGTCACACGTTCCGACCTGCTGCGCCGCCGCGCCGCCGATGCGCAACTGGTGCGGGCGGACCTCCCCCACGCCGCCGCGTCCGAAGACGACGACCCGTTCGAGGAGATGACCATCACCCTCGATCCGGAGCACCTCGAAGCCTGGTTACGTGTACTCGCCGCCCTGCGCCTGGTCGTCGCCACCCGTCTCGGCATCGTGACGGAAGACGATGACCGCGACCCCGGCGATGCCCGCTTCGGCATCTACGACTGGCTCGGCTTCCGCCTGGAGACCCTTGTGCAGGCAGCCGACGAGGCGGGCCTCTAGGGCAGCTCGAACACGAGGTCCGCCACGGCTCGAGGATCGTGCTCGTCGATGTGAGCGACCTCTTGCGCCGCCCACCGCTCCCAGTGCGGGGCATACGTGTCGCCGTCACGCTCGAGTGCTCGCCTGCGTCGCGACTCCTCCGGCGCGTCGATCCACACCGTGAGGTCCGCGAGCGCGGCGGCGGATGGGGTGAGCGCCCCCGCGCCCTCCACGATGAGCGCTCGCTCCGGATCGACCACGTGCGCTTCGTCGAATGCGAGCGCACGCCAGTCGAAGCGCCGCCACCGACCCTCGATGCGGGCGCGATGAGGAATGAGCAGCCACTCGCGCGTGAGACGCGTGGCCTCTGCGAGCCCGTCCCAGCCCGGGTAGAAGGAGTCGAGTGCGACCAGCTGCGGCTCCTCCCCCGACCGCGGCCACTCCGCGACGAGGCGTCGGGCCAGCGTGGTCTTCCCGCTGCCGCTGCGACCGTCGATCACCACAACAGGAGCCGCCCCCTCGAGCCGCGCAGCGGCGTCAGAGATCTCCGCGAAAGCCCCGTCGAGCGCCGTCGTGAGGGCCTCCGGTGCGCTACTTCTTGAGGGCACGGATGATGCGTGACAGCGCGTGACCGGTCACCCACACAAACGGGATCGCGACCGCCACCAGAGAGATGAGGTTCGGCTCGAACATCAGCGAGTCACCTCGACGCACGTAGGCGCCGAGCGGGGCCGAGAAGCCACCGCCACCGCCACCGCCGTTGCCCTGCTCGTCCGAGCCGCCGCCGAAGCCGCTCCAGGTGGCGGCGACGGGCACGATCCGCACGCCGTCGACGTCCTGCTGCTCGCCGTAGGCGTTGTGGACGCCGAGGCCCGCCGAGATCTTGCCGAGTTCCAGTGCGATGTTGGGCATGTGCCCCACGCTACCGGGGCGTCGTGCGGAGAGCGAGGGGCATGGGATCACTCGGAGTCGGCGGGCGGCCTCGGATGCGACGGAAGATGATGACGATCCTCACGGCCGAGGAAGGTCGCCCGGGTGACCGCCCCGCGTCCGAACCGCGCGAGAGTCGCATCGAGGGTGCCCTCGAGCTTCTTCCAGTCCTCGTCTTCGTCCCAGAGCGCGACACCGCCCGATCCGGCCGGCCGCAGTCTCTCTGCGCGCACGCCGATGAGGCGCACCGGCAGACGCCGATCCACCCCGGCGAACATCTCCCGCGCGGCGTCGCCGAGGCGCTGGCCGACGGCCGACGGCTCGGCCAGCGTGAGGGTGCGGGTGATCGTCGAGAAATCGGAGAAGCGCACCTTGATGGCCACGCCGGCCGCCTCGACGCCCGCCCTGCGCAGACGAACGGCCACGCGGTCGGCGAGACGCAGCAGCTCGGCCCTCAGCACGTCGACGTCGTCGACGTCGGTGTCGAACGTCTCCTCGTGACCGATCGACTTCTCGATCCGGGTGGTCTGGACCTCGCGCGCATCGAAACCGCGGGCGAGCTGCGCGAGACGCTGTGCACCGGCCGGACCGATGACGCGTTCGAGCACCTCCACCGGGGTCTCTCGCACGTCGCGGATGGTGCGGATCGCGCGCGACTCGAGAAGCTCGGCGGCCTTCGGCCCGATACCCCAGATCGCCCGCACGGGCTTCGGGTCGAGGAACTCCTGTGTGCGGGGCCCGGGCACGATCAGCAGCCCGTCCGGCTTCGCCATCGTCGAGGCCATCTTGGCCACGTGCTTGGTAGCTGCCACGCCCACGCTCGCCGTGATGCCCACCTCGGCCAGGATCTTCTCGCGGATCATCCGTGCGATCTGTCCCGGACTGCCCCAGAGCCGGCGCGCGCCCCGGACGTCGAGGAACGCCTCGTCGATCGAGAGCGGCTCGACGAGCGGGGTGAAGCTGCGGAACACGTCCATGACCTGCGCTGACACCGACTGGTACCGCTCGAAATGAGGCAGCACCACGATGGCATGCGGACACAGCCGCAGAGCCTGTCCCATCGGCATCGCCGAGCGCACCCCGTAGCGACGCGCCTCGTACGACGCGCTGGATACGACGGAACGGCCGTCGGGCGCACCGATCACCACCGCCTTGCCGCGCAGGGACGGATCGTCGAGCTCCTCGACCGACGCGTAGAACGCGTCCATGTCGACATGGAGGATGCCGGTGTCGGTGTCGTCCGCATCAGCGGACGACACGATGCGCCCCGATCCGTCCGCTCGTCCCATGTCTCCATTGTCTCCGGCACCGCCGACATCGCGGTCCGCGACGGGCTCAGTCCTCGAAGACGGGATCGTCGAGGAGACCCGATGCCAGCACTCGCAGCGTCACGACCCGAGTCGCCGCCTCCTCCAGCCGGGCGGGTTCGACCTCGGATGCGATGCCCGCGGCCATCGCCCGTGCCGTGGCCACATCCGATCCGGCGACCATCAGTGCCAGATCTGCGCCCGCGGAGATCGCCATCACGGCGTTGCGCACCGGATCGGCGTACTTCCGTTCCCCCGATGCCAGCAGCATCCCGAGGTCGTCCGTGACGGCGACACCCTCGAACCCGAGCTCGTCGCGCAGGATGTCGTACCACTCCGGAGAGAGGGAGGCCGGCTCCTCCGATACGTCGGTGAAGCGCAGGTGGCCGCTCATCACAAGCTCCGCCCCCGAGTCGATGCCCGCCGCGAACGGCGGAGCATGACTCGCCCGCCACTCGTCGAGACCCATGTCGGTCTGCGGGATCGTGTGGTGGGAGTCGCCCGCGGCGGCGCCATGGCCGGGAAAGTGCTTGAGGGTCGAGAGCACGTGGTGTCGCTCGCCTTCCACCGCCGCCGCGACGCGCTCCGCGGCCGACGTCGCGTCCGCTCCGAGAGTGCGCGAGCGGATGAACCCGCTGGTCGCGGTGCCGACATCCGCGACGATCCCGAAGTTCACATCGACGCCGCCGCGCTCGAGCAGCCGGCCACGCGCCTCGAACGCGGCCTCGGTCTTCGCGGGTGGCAGTGCCTGCAGTGCGGCGCCCGCCGGCCCGTCGTCCCATCGAAGGCGGGAGACGATCCCGCCCTCCTGATCGGTGGCGAGCAGCGGCGGCAGCGCGTCCGCGTCCCCATGCATCGCGTTCGTGAGCGCGCGCAGCGCGGGCTCCGATGGCGGCACGTTCGAGCCCATCAAGATGAACCCGCCGAGCCCGCCGTCGTGGAGATAGGAGGCGAGCGTGCTCGGGTCCGTCCCCGCGGTCGACCCCATCACCACCGTGGCGGCCCGCTCCTCGATCGACAGGTCGTCGACGATCTCCTCGGCGAGAGCGGCAGCGACCTCCCCTCGGGTCGCGGGGGCCGCTTCGGCCGTCGCGGACGCGGTCGCTCCCTGCGGCGCACCCAGGACGAGGACGAGGCCGGCCAGCGCGGCTGCGAGCCACGCGGACCGGCCTCGGCCGGACAACGACATCACGCCTGCGGGGCGCGCTCCAGACGTCGTCTACGCTCCTTCCGCACCGGCGCGCTCCAGCACGAGTTCGCGCACGCGAGCGGCATCGGCCTGACCCTTCATGGCCTTCATGACCGCGCCGATGACCGCGCCCGCCGCCTGGACCTTGCCGTCCTTGATCTTCGCCAGCACGTCGGGCTGGGCGGCCAGCGCGTCGTCGATGGCGGCGATGAGCGCGCCGTCGTCGGAGACGACGGCCAGGCCGCGGGCGTCCACGACCTCCTGCGGCGTGCCTTCGCCCGCGATGACGCCCTCGAGCACCTGACGGGCGAGCTTGTCATTGAGCGTGCCGGCATCGACGAGCTTCTGCAGGTCGGCGACCTGCTGCGGCGTGACGAGCTCGGCAGCCTCGCGGCCCTCGGCGTTGGCGATGCGTGAGATCTCGCCCGTCCACCACTTGCGCGCCGCCGTCGGCGTGGCACCTGCCGCGATGGTCGCCTCGACCTCGTTGAGCAGTCCCGCGTTCACAACCCCCTGGAAGTCGATGTCGCCGAAGCCCCAGTCCGCCTTCAGCCGGCGACGACGTGCGACCGGCTGCTCAGGCAGCGCAGCGCGCAGCTCCTCGATCAGCTCGAGGCTCGGCTGCACGGGCAGCAGGTCGGGCTCCGGGAAGTAGCGGTAGTCGTCGGCGTCGGACTTCGGGCGCCCGGGCGAGGTCTCGCCGGTGTCCTCGTGCCAGTGACGCGTCTCCTGCGTGATCGTGCCACCGTCGGCCAGGATGGCCGCCTGGCGCTGGATCTCGTAGCGTACGGCGCGCTCGACGGATCGCATCGAGTTGACGTTCTTCGTCTCCGTGCGCGTGCCGAGCTTCTCGGCGCCGCGCGGGCGGAGCGAGACGTTCGCATCGCAGCGCAGGTTGCCCCGCTCCATACGGGCCTCGGAGATGCCGAGCGAGATCGCGATGTCGCGGATGGTGGCGAGGTACGCCTTGGCCACCTCGGGCGCGCGGCCCTCGGTGCCGAAGATCGGCTTCGTGACGATCTCGACGAGCGGCACGCCGGCGCGGTTGTAGTCGACGAGCGAGTACTCGGCGCCCTGGATACGGCCGGTGGAGCCGCCGACGTGCGTGAGCTTGCCCGCGTCCTCCTCCATGTGCGCGCGCTCGATCGGGATCGTGATGATCTCGCCGTCGGACAACTCGATCTCGACGGATCCCTCGAAGGCGATCGGCTCGTCGTACTGGCTGATCTGGTAGTTCTTGCCGAGGTCCGGGTAGAAGTAGTTCTTCCGCGCGAAGCGGCTCGAGGGCGCGATCGAGCAGTTCAGCGCGAGACCCAGGCTGATCGACGAGCGGATCGCCTCGGCGTTCACCGTCGGCATCGAGCCGGGCAGGCCCATGTCGACCGGAGCGACGAGCATGTTGGGCTCGGCGTCGTGGTTCGCCGAGTTGGCCGGGTTGGCCGCCGACGAGAACATCTTCGTCTTGGTGTTGAGCTCGACGTGGACCTCGAGACCGATCACGGGCTCGAACAGCTCGAGCGCCTTGTCGAAGTCCATCAGCTTGGCGCCGGCCATCAGCGGGCCCCACCCTTCAGCTCGGGGGCGCGGTCCAGCAGGAGACCGCCCCACTCGTCGACGAACAGCGCCTCGAGCGCTGCTCCTACCCGGTACAGGCGCGCGTCCTCACGGGCGGGGGCCAGGAACTGGATGCCCACCGGCAGGCCGTCCTCGGGCGCGAGACCCACGGGCAGCGAGATGCCGGGCACACCCGCGAGGTTCGCCGGGATCGTCGTGAGGTCGTTGAGGTACATCGACAGCGGATCGTCGATCTTCTCCCCCAGCTTGAAGGCGGTGGTCGGCGCCGTCGGCGTCGCGATGACATCCACCTGCGCGAACGCCTGGTCGAAGTCGCGCTGGATCAGCGTGCGCACCTTCTGCGCGGAGCCGTAGTACGCGTCGTAGTAGCCCGCCGACAGCGCGTAGGTGCCCAGGATGATGCGGCGCTTGACCTCGGGACCGAAACCCGCGTCGCGCGTCGCCGACATCACGTCCTCGACCGTGCCGCCGGGCACGTCGAGTCGCATGCCGAACCGCACCGAGTCGAACTTCGCGAGGTTGCTCGATGCCTCCGCCGGGAGGATCAGGTAGTAGGCGGCGACCGCGTACTCGAAGTGCGGGGCGCTGATCTCGACGATCTCCGCTCCCTGCGCCTCCATCTTCGCGAGCGAGTCGCGGAACGCGGCGGCGACGCCGGGCTGGAAGTCGCTGTCCGGCAGCTCCTTGACGACGCCCACCTTCAGGCCCTTGAGCACATCACCGCGCGCGCCCTCACGGGCGGCGTCGGCGAACGACGGCCACGCGTCGGGGATCGACGTGGCGTCGTGGATGTCGTGACCGGCGATGACGTCGTGCAGCAGGCCCGAGTCGAGCACCGTGCGCGTGACGGGACCCACCTGATCGAGGCTGGAGGCCAGCGCGATCGCTCCGTAGCGGCTGACGCCGCCGTAGGTCGGCTTGACGCCGACCGTGCCGGTCACGTGCGCGGGCTGACGGATGGATCCGCCGGTGTCCGAGCCGAGGGCGAGCGGCGCCTCGAACGCGGCGACGGCCGCGGCCGATCCGCCACCCGAGCCGCCGGGGATGCGGTCGAGGTCCCACGGGTTGCGCGTGGGACCGTAGGCCGAGTGCTCGGTCGACGAGCCCATGGCGAACTCGTCCATGTTCGTCTTGCCGAGGGGCACGAGACCCGCGGCGCGCGAGCGCGCGACGACCGTGGCGTCGAAGGGCGACATGTAGCCCTCGAGGATCTTGGAGCCCGAGGTGGAGGGCATGTCGGTGGTGACGAGCACGTCCTTGATCGCCAGCGGGACGCCGGCCACGGGGCCCAGGTCCTCGCGAGCCGCGCGACGGCGGTCGATCTCGGCCGCCGCGTCGAGGGCGCGGTCGGAGACGTGCAGGAAGGCGTGGACGTCGCCGTCCACGGCCGCGATGCGGTCGAGGTGGGCCCGCGTGGCCTCGACGCTCGAGATCTCGCGCGAGGCGAGCTTGTCGGCGAGGTCAGCCGCGCTCAGGCGCGTGATGTCGGTCACTGCTCTTCTCCCAGGATCGCGGTCACGCGGAAGCGCGACCCATCGGCGTCGGGCGCATTCTGCAGCGCCTGGGCCGTCGTGAGCGTCTCCGTCACCTCGTCGGGGCGGAACACGTTCTGCATCGGGATCGGGTGGCTCGTCGCCGGCACGTCCGGGGTGGCGACCTGCGCGACCTTCGCGATGTTGTCGACGATGGCGTCGAGCTCGGAGGTCAGACGGGTCACCTCCTCGTCGCTCAGCTGGATCCGGGCGAGCACACCGAGATGGCGCACGAGATCAGGGGTGATTTCAGACACCCGTCAATCCTACGTGCGGCCGCCGGGTCGCACTCACGGCCGGGTCACCCGGCACGTTCCCAGACCGAGACGCGCACACCGCTGATCTCGTCGAGCACCCGCTCTCGGAAGCCGGCTGCGACGAGTGTCCTGCGGAAGACTCCCACCTCGCGTTCCCCCACCCAGATGCGCTCGATCTCCGCGAGATCCGACGGCGTCGGCAGCGCGACCTCGTCGACGAACGTGCTCAGCTCCACGTGGGAACGGCGAAGGGCGACGTCCACCATCCCCTCGAACGCAGCGGGGTACGCGGACAGGGCCGCGCGCGGCTGCACGGAACCGGAGCCGCCCGGGTCCAGCAGGAAGGCTTCGCCTTCCGAACCATGGCGCTCGAAGAACTGCGCGATGGCACGCAGATCCAGCTCCTGCTTCGCGGTCGCGGCCCGTGTGCTCACGAGGAACGACACCGAGGCAAGACAGAGGACGAGCGCGACGGCGATCGCCAGCCGCAGATCCGGATAGCGCACGGTCAGGCGCGTCCACGCGGTTCCGCACAGGATGGCCACCGCGGGCGCGCACACGGTGAGGTACCGCGGCGCGAACAGCGGCAATCCGGCTGCGGTCGCCGCGAGCAGGCCGATCGGGAGGAGCGTGGCCCACAGCACGAGTCCGGCGCACACGCGGCTCCGCACGCCGCCTCCGCGGACGCGCGCCAGGGCCAGCGCCGCGATCAGCCCGGTCACGAGGACGGCGACGACGGGCGCGTCGCCGAACATCGGATCGACGAGGATGCTCGCGGCGTCGAGCTGCTCGCGCGCGATCCAGGAAACCTGGCCGCGCTGTCCCGCGAGCACCACCACCAGCGGCAGCGCGCCCACTCCCGGCGCGAGGGTGCCGGTCAGACGGCGGACCCGAGCCGCTGCCGGATCGCGCGCACGATCGATGACGACGGCGAAGGCAGGCAGCACGGCGGCCGAGAACACGAACGTCCAGACGGCCAGCGAACCGAGCACGACATAGCCGAGCCACGCCGTTCCGCGTGCGACCGTCGCCGACGCGGTGTGCACCGCCCGCAGGAGAAGCAGCAGCGCGATCAGAAGGAGGGCGGTGGCGATCGCGTAGGAGCGCGCCTCAGCCGACTGCAGCGCCACGCGCGGAAGGAGCAGGAAGACCAGCGCGGACGCGAGGGCGGCGTGCACGCCCGCCCCCAGGCGCAGCGCGACCCGGTGAACCGCGCTCGTCGCGACCGCGGTGGCGATGACCGACGGCAGGCGGGTTGCGAGCTCCGACTCGCCGAACGCGCCGATCCACACGTGCATAAACGCGGCGTACACGGCATGGACGGCGTCCCGGTTCTGGATGAAGCGCGCGAACTCGACCGTGTCGAGTCGCGCCAGCTGGAGCGTGGCGGCCTCGTCGAACCAGTAGGAGGGCACCCATGCCGCAGGCAGGTGCACGGCCATGGCGAGCACGAACAGCGATCCGGCCGGGTGCGCAACGCTCCAGAGGCACACCGCCCGCAGAAGCCGCGCCGCCCGCGCCGCTCGCCCCCGCCTGCGCGGCTCGCCCGGTCCGCCCGGCCGCTCGCCGTCCGAGCCGGGCCCGACTCCCGGCGCGAGGAGGTTCATGCCGCCGCGAGGATCAGCGCGCCGCGTCGGAAGCCGCGGCACGCACCCTGCGCGTCACCCGCCGCGCCGTGCGCACGGCAGCGCGCGCCGGCACTCCCACCACGAGGGCGAGGGCACCGGCCAGCGAGCGGTCGTGGTCGCCGAGCGCGCGCTTTCGGTGCCATGCCTCGCGCAGGGCTCCGCCACCGCGCGGCAGCGGGTCACGCCGCGGAAGGCTGCCTTCGCGCCGTCGACGCACCAGCCCCATCAGCACGTCCGCCCAGTCGTCCTGGGAGGGGTCGTGGAAGTAGTTGTCGGCGAGCCACTCCGCGTCGGGGGTCCGGAAGCGGCGCGCGATCACATCGTCTTCGTCGCCGAAGAGACCGCTGCCTACGAAGACGGTGTTGATGAGCCGTGCGCTCACGCCGAACGCATCCAGCGCGATCACCGGCACCCCCTGCGTCACCGCTTCGATCGCGGCGGTGGAGCTCACGGTCACCAGCCCCTGCGCCGTCTGCAGCGCGCGCCCCATCGGATCGGTCGCGACGACGAGGTTCGGGGGGACGGATCCGAGGCGCGCGAGCAGCTCGGGGTACGGCAGATCCTCGTGATGGGTCTGCTGCTCGCCGGCGAGTCCGCGCAGCTTCAGCACGACCCGCCGGGACGGATCTGCCTGGGCGGCGCGCACCAGCATGCGTGCGATCCGCGTGCGATCGCCTTCGCTGCGCGGCACCTTCGCCTGTGCCGCGAACACCAGGTCGGTGCGAGCCGCGCCCTCTGCAGGATCCGCCCGAGCCACCTGGGCGAACGGCAGAGTGCTGAGCGCGAGGCGGTGGTCCCACCCGTGCTTCGCGGCGAGAGCCCCGAATTCCCGCAGTTCGCGCGTCGAGTGCAGGATCATCAGATCCGCCTGATGGCGGCGGTCGAGCGCCAGCCGGGTGGCGGGGATCGAGATGCCCGGGAGGCCCGACACCAGCACGGGACGCGGCTCGACCCGGGCGACGGCCTCCATCAGCAGCCGCGCCAGGGGGCCGGTCGCCGCGACGAGCACGGCGTCCGGACGCATCCTGCGCACCTCCTCCGCGACGCGCGCGAAATGGATGCGCGTCACGTCACCGGGTGTGAACGGCGTGCCGTCGACCGCCGCGCGCAGCTGGGACGTGCTCACGGCGAGCGCCCCCTGGACCGCGCGCAGGTGGGTCTCCCACCCCGAGGGGGCGCGGCCCAGCAGGGCCGCCGCCCACTTGAGGTAGGAGTCCGACTCGGCGAGTCCGAGGATCCGCACGGATCAGGCCTGGACGCGTCGCAGCTTCGCCTGCGGCGCGAGCTCACCCTCGTAGACGCGCTTCACACCGTCACCGAGGGCCTCCTCGATCACGCGGATGTCACGCACGAGGTGCTCGAAACCGGTGGGCTCGAGCGAGGCCGCGTGGTCGGAACCCCACATCGTGCGGTCGAGCGTGATGTGGCGCTCCACGGCCACGGCTCCGAGGGCGACAGCCGCAGCGGAGATCTGCAGCCCCCGCTCGTGACCCGAGTACCCCACCGGCACCCCCGGAAAACGGGCCTGCAGCGTGTTGATCATCCGCAGGTTGGCCTCGCCCGGCTCCATCGGATACGTCGACGTCGCGTGCATCAGGATGAGGTTCTCGGTGCCGACCTCCGCCACCGCGCGGTCGATCTGCTCGATCGTCGACATGCCGGTCGACAGGATGATCGGCTTCCCCGTCTCACGCAGCGCGGCGAGCATCTCGAGGTCCGTGATCGAGGCCGACGCGACCTTGTGGGCCACCACGCGCAGATTCTCGAGGAATTCCACGGAGGGCACGTCCCACGGCGAGGCGAACCAGTGCAGCCCCCGCATCGTGGCGTAGTCACCCACCTCGATGTACTGCTCGCGCGAGAACTCCACCCGGTAGCGATACTCGAGGTAGGTCATCGTCCCCCACGGGGTCTCCCGCGGCACGTCGCGCATGTGCTCCGGGGTCGCGATCTCGGGAGTGCGCTTCTGGAACTTCACGGCGTCGGCACCCGCGTCGGCGGCGACGTCGATGAGGCGCTTGGCGATCTCGACGTCGCCGTTGTGGTTGAGCCCGATCTCCGCGATGACGTACGTGGGCTGGCCCGGGCCGACCTTCCGCGATCCGATCTCGATGGTCATGACTGCCTCCTGGTGTTGCTGGTGTCGAGGGATGTCGCGGCGGCCGAGGCGGCCGACGCGGGGACGATCTGAGGGGTGGCGGCGCGTGCCGCCAGAACACGACGCGCGAGGTCGCGGACCGCGCCGTCGCCGCCGCGGCGCTCGAGCACAACCCGGGCACGGGCGCGCACCTCCGCGTGCGCCTCGGGCACCACCACGGGCCAGCCGACGATGTCGAGGCACCCGAGGTCGTTCACGTCATTGCCGACGTAGGCGATCCGATCCAGAGCGAGCCCGTTAACGGTCGCCCACTCGCGCAGCACGGCGGCTTTGTCCTCGACTCCCTGGCGCACCTCCACGCGCAGCTTGCGCGCGCGAGCCGCGACGACCGGATCCGTCTCGGTCGACAGGATCAGGACGGGCACTCCCGCTTCGCGGAGGAGCCCCACGCCCATGCCGTCGGCGCGGCTGACGCGCACGCTCTCGAGGCCGTCGGACCGGAGGATGGCCGTGTCGTCGGTGTGCACGCCGTCGAAGTCGGTGACCACCGCGTCCACATCGATCGCCCCCGCGACATCGATCAGCGGGGCGAGAGCGCGCGCGGCGTCCAGCTCGGATCGCGAATCGATCTCGATCGCGCCGAGCTCCGGCACCTCCACCGCGTCGATGCGTCCGAAGAACCGGTGTCGCGCGCGGCGGAATCCCGCGGTGTCGAACACGTAGAACGCCCCGGTCTCCTGGTGATGCGGCTCGCGATCCTGGCGGCGGGGACGATGGGCCTCGTGATGCCCGAGGCCGCGCATGCCATCGGCCGTGCGCTCCCAGAGGAAGCCATAGGTCGGCACGGCGGAGAACACACTGTCAGCCGCCGAGGCCATCACCCGGCGCACCGCTTCGGCGAGAGCGCTGCTGTCGATGAAGGGCGACGTCGCCTGGAGGAACGCCGTCGCGCGGGGCCGCACGCCGTCGGCTTCGAGCGCATCGAGCGCGTGCAGCACGGCCGCTTCGCTGGAGGCGGTGTCGCCCGCGATCTCGGCCGGACGCCGGATCACCCGCGCACCGGCGCTGAGGGCGAGCGCGGCGATCTCGTCGTCGTCGGTGGAGACGACGACCATGTCGATTCCGCGCGCGGCACGCGCGGCGTTCACCGCCCGGACGACGAGCGGCACGCCACCCACCGGCAGCACGTTCTTGCGCGGCACTCCCTTGGATCCGCCCCGTGCCGGGATGACGGCGACGCAGGCGGCGGTCTGGTCGGTCATGCCCCGACGCGGTTCCCGCTGAGGCCGGCCACGGGGCCGGGGGTCGCACCGAATGCGCGGAGCGTGACCGATCCGGATGCCTCCGGGAGGCGCCGCAGGGTGCTCCCCGTTCCTGCGAGCACCAGCGGAAGCGTGACCTGCGTGCTCGGCGAGAGGGTGACGATGTCGAGATCGGCGGTCCCGGCGAGCACCAGCTCGGCGGGCAGGTCCGTGCGTCGCACGGTCACCCCCCGGAGCTCCGCGACGGCGCGCAGCTGCTCCAGCGACTCCCGGCGGTGCGGCAGGTAGGTCACCTCGCCGTCGGAGGCGGCTCGGGCCACCCAGGCGAGGTAGTCCGCGCGGAGCATGCGCCCATCTGTGGGCAGTGCGCTTCCGAGCACGACGCGACCCCGCAGATCCGTGTCCCGAGCGTGCGCACGCGTCCACTCGAAGGCGTGAGCGCCGACGGACACCCCGCGATCGGCGAGAGCCGCCACGCGCGACGCGCCGAGGTCGAACGCCGTGTACAGCGCGACACCGCCCTCGCGCGCGGTGCGGCCGATGTGGTCGAGCGCCAGCGGAGCGACGCGGGTGCTGAGGCCGTGCTCCGCCACTCCGGGCCGACGATAGGGCGCACGCCCCGTGAGCGCATCGGCGAAGGGGATGGCGTGAGCGCCGTCATCCAGGAACGTCATCTCCCGCGGGCGCAGCACCGACGCCGCCATCCGGAACTGCCCGGAGAACCCGTCGCCGATCAGCCACCGACGGTTCGCGGCGAGCCGACGCCAGGGGATGCCGAGCCATTCGCTGAGCTCTGCGAACATCGCTCCCCGGCGACGCAGCTCGAGCAGGGTCTGCACCATCTGCGGCGTCGAGCGGATCGCCACGGGCACGGAGCGCCGGTGCGCCCACGCCCACTCCGCTGCCCCCACGAGCTGGAGCGGAGACTCGGCCCAGACGAGCGGCGGTTCCGGCGTATCGGTCGGCATGCATCGACCATCCGCCTGAGCGGTGAACGATCATCCGCTCCCGGGTGAACCCCTGCGACGCCGCCGGTGAACGTTCGGTGCTCCTCGCCGCGACCGGGGCGCCCGCCTAGGCTGAGATCGTGACCGAGTACGTGCCTCCGCGCCCCTGGATCGCCAGCTACGCCGCCGGCGTCCCCGCCGACCTCGACGAGATCACCGGCTCGCTGCCCGACCTCGTCGCCGCGTCGGGCCGCGAGTTCGCCGATGCACCGGCCCTGCAGTTCTTCGGCCGCACCACCAGCTACGCCGACCTGAATGCCGCGATCGAGCGCGTGGCCGCAGGACTCCACGCGCGCGGCGTGCGCAAGGGCGATCCGGTTGCGATCGTCCTGCCCAACTGCCCGCAGCACATCATCGCCTTCTACGCGATCCTGCGACTGGGCGCCGTGGCGGTCGAGCACAACCCGCTGTACACCCCGCGAGAGCTGCGCAAGCAGTTCGAGGACCACGGCGCGAAGCACGCGATCGTGTGGAGCAAGGTCGTCAAGCAGGTGCAGGAGTTCCCTGCCGACCTGGCGGTGAAGACGCTCGTCTCGGTCGACGTCACCCGCGCGATGCCGCTGACGATGCGCGCGATGCTGCGACTGCCGATCGCGAAGGCCCGCGAGTCGCGCGCTCAGCTCACCGAGAAGGTGCACGGCGCGACGCCCTGGGAGGAGCTTCTCGCGCACGCTCCCCTCCCCGCCGCGCATCCCGGCCCCGTCACGGACGATCTCGCGATCATCCAGTACACGTCGGGAACCACCGGCACGCCGAAGGGCGCCGCGCTGACGCACCGCAATCTGCTCGCGAACGCGGCACAGGCGCGCGCGTGGGTTCCGACGATCCGCCGCGGCCGGGGCACCAATGTGTACGCCGTGCTCCCGATGTTCCACGCGTACGGCCTCACGCTCTGTCTCACCTTCGCCATGTCGATGGGCGCACGCCTTGTGCTGTTCCCGAAGTTCGATCCCGACATGGTGCTCGATGCCGTCAAGAAGGCGCCCGCGACCTTCCTCCCGCTCGTTCCGCCGATCGCCGAGCGTCTGCTCAAGCGCGCGCAGGAGCGCGGCGTGTCGCTCGTGGGCACCGAGATCGCCATCTCGGGCGCCATGGCGCTCTCGGCCGACCTGGTCGAGCCGTTCGAGGCAGAGTCGCACGGCTTCCTCGTCGAGGGCTACGGCCTCAGCGAGTGCTCCCCCGTGCTCATGGCGAACCCGGTCGCCGCGCACCGCGTCGCCGGAAGCGTCGGGCTGCCGCTGCCGGGCACCGAGTGCCGAGTGGTCGACCCCGATGACCCGACGCGCGATGTCGAGCCGGGCGGCCGCGGCGAGCTGCTGGTGCGCGGCCCACAGGTGTTCGGCGGCTACTACGGCAAGCCCGAGGAGACCGAGGCCGTGTTCGTCAACGGATGGTTCCGCACCGGCGACATCGTCACGATCGACGAGCACGGCTTCGTGCGGATCGTCGACCGGATCAAGGAGCTCATCATCACGGGCGGCTTCAACGTCGCACCGACCGAGGTCGAGAACGTGCTGCGCCAGCACGAGGACGTGCGCGATGCCGCCGTCGTGGGACTTCCGAGCGAGCACAGCGGCGAGGAGGTCGTCGCGGCGGTTGTGGTCGAGCCCGGCCGCGACCTCGACGTCGAGGCCCTGCGAACGTATGCCCGGAGCATCCTCACCCCGTACAAGGTGCCGCGTCGGGTGTTCGTCGTCGACGAGCTCCCCACGTCGATGATCGGCAAGGTCCTGCGCCGGCAGGTGAAGGAGCGGATCGTCGCCCTCACCTCCAACGAGGGCTGACGTCGCCGACGCACCCGAGTGCGGGCAGGAGCCAGGCGTTTCCACATGCTCGAGCGGTAGCGTTGACAGGTGATTGACGAGCAGGATGCCCCGAACGAGACCGACGCCCCCGAGACCCCCGGATTCGAGGAGCTCGGGATCACCGGCTCGGTGCTCGCCGCGATCCGCGATCTCGGCTACGAGACGCCGTCCCCGATCCAGCAGGCGACCATCCCGACGCTCCTGAGCGGTCGCGATGTCGTAGGCATGGCCCAGACCGGCACCGGCAAAACCGCCGCGTTCGCCCTGCCCATCCTCGAGCGGCTCGACGTGGCCCGCGCGGTGCCCCAGGCCCTCGTGCTCGCCCCCACGCGCGAACTCGCCCTCCAGGTCGCCGAGGCGTTCGAGTCGTACGCCGCGCAGATGCCCGGAGTGCACCTCCTTCCGGTCTACGGCGGCCAGGGCTACGGTGTCCAGCTGTCCGCGCTGCGCCGCGGCGTGCACATCGTCGTCGGCACCCCGGGCCGTGTGATGGATCACCTCGCCAAGGGCACCCTCGACCTGTCGGAGCTCGAGTACCTCGTGCTCGACGAGGCCGACGAGATGCTCAAGATGGGGTTCGCCGAGGACGTCGAGCAGATCCTGTCCCAGACTCCCGAGGACAAGCAGGTCGCCCTCTTCTCGGCGACGATGCCGCCGCAGATCCGCCGCATCGCGCAGCAGTACCTGCGCGACCCGGAGGAGATCTCGGTCAAGTCGAAGACCTCGACGAACGCCAACATCACGCAGCGCTACCTTGTGGTCTCGTACCAGCAGAAGGTCGATGCGCTCACGCGCATCCTCGAGGTCGAGAACTTCGACGGCATGATCGTCTTCGTCCGCACGAAGAACGAGACCGAGGCCCTCGCCGAGAAGCTGCGAGCCCGCGGCTATTCGGCCGCCGCCATCAATGGCGACATCCCGCAGAACCTGCGCGAGCGCACCGTCAACCAGCTCAAGGAGTCGAAGCTCGACATCCTGGTCGCGACCGACGTCGCCGCCCGCGGCATCGACGTGCCCCGGATCAGTCACGTGGTGAACTTCGACATCCCCACCGACACCGAGTCGTACGTGCACCGCATCGGCCGCACGGGTCGCGCGGGCCGCACGGGTGATGCGATCAGCTTCATCACGCCGCGCGAGCGCTACCTGCTCGCGCACATCGAGCGCGCCACGCGTCAGCAGCCCGCGCAGATGCAGCTGCCGACCGCCGAGGACGTGAACACCACGCGTCTCGCCCGCTTCGACGACGCCATCACCACGGCACTCGAGGACACCGCGCGCCTCGACGAGTACCGCGACATCATCGCCCACTACGTGCGCAACCACGATGTGCCGGAGGCCGACGTGGCCGCGGCGCTCGCGATCGTCGCGCAGGGCGACAAGCCGCTTCTCATCGACACCGAGCAGGACACGCTGGCCGCCGCCGTCGCGGCGGACAACCGCCCGCCGCGCGAGCGTCAGGCGCGCGAGCGTCGTGACCGCGACGGTGAGGAGCGCGCCCCGCGCCGCAGCCGTGGCGACTTCCAGGCGTATCGCATCGAAGTGGGCCGCCGCCAGCGCGTCGAGCCCCGCCAGATCGTCGGCGCTCTCGCCAACGAGGGGGGCCTGCGACGGGACGACTTCGGCGCGATCAACATCCGCCCGGACTTCTCGATCGTCGAGCTGCCCGCGAATCTCGATCAGAGCGTGCTGGAGCGCCTTCGCGACACGCGCATCTCGGGCCAGCTCATCAACATCCGCCCGGACCGCGGCGCCCCTGCACGCCGTTCGTACGGTGACCGCGACGGAGGCCGCTCGTACGGCGGTGACCGCGGTGGCCGGTCGCACGGCGACCGCCCCTATGGCAGCGACCGTCGCTCGGACGACCGCCCGGAGCGCAAGCCGCGACACCGCAACGACTGACGCCTGACACGGGAAACGCCCGCCGGATCATCCGGCGGGCGTTTCCCGTTGTGCGCTCAGGCTCTCACCAGCGGCCGTGCACCTGAGCCCGGATGCGCTCGTCGTACAGGTCGCGCACGGCGTCGAGGAACTCCTGCGGCAGCGGCTCGACGGCGCCCGCCGCCGCGTTCTTCCGCGCGTGCTCCGGCGTGCGCGCACCCGGGATCACCGACGAGACGCCGGGCAGCTGCGCGATCCACGCGAGCGCCGCCGTCGCGGGCTCGAGACCGATCTCCCGAGCGAGCTCAGCGAATCGCTGGGCGGCGTCGACTCCGGTCTCGTAGTCGACGCCGGAGAAGGTCTCGCCGACGTCGAAGGCCGAGCCGTCGCGGTTGAAGTTGCGGTGGTCGTTCTCGGCGAAGACCGTCTCGCGCGTGAAGCGTCCGCTGAGCAGGCCGCTCGCGAGCGGAACGCGCGCGATGATCCCCACCCCGGCGGCCTCGGCGGCCGGGAGGACCTCGTCCAGGGGCTTGCGGCGGAACGCGTTCAGGATGATCTGCACGCTCGCGACGCCCGGACGTGCGATCGCCCGCAGAGCCTCGTCGGCGGTCTCGACGCTCACGCCGTAGTTCTTGATCGCTCCCTCGGAGACGAGCGTGTCCAGGTCGTCGAAGACCCGGTCGCTGTCGTACACCTCGCTCGACGGGCAGTGGAGCTGCACGAGGTCGAGCGCGTCGACGGCGAGGTTCTTGCGCGAGCGGTCGGTCCACGCGCGGAAGTTCTCGAGCGTTGCGTTCTCGAGCTCGGGTCCGACGCGGCGGATCATCTTGGTCGCGACGAAGACGTCTGCGTCGGGATTCGCTTGGCGCCACTGCGCGATCGTCTGCTCGCTGAGGCCGTCACCGTAGACGTCAGCGGTGTCGAAGAAGGTGACGCCGGCGTCGTAGGCGGCGTCGAGCACCGTCAGCGACGTGGTGGGGTCGACATCGCCCCAGCTGCCGCCGAGCTGCCAGGTGCCGAGACCGATGACCGAGACGTCGCGTCCGGTGCGTCCGAGAGTGCGCTGTTCCATGCTCACGAGCCTATTGGGCCTCGACGGGCGGAAGCGCCGACGGGCCCTCGGTCACCAGCAGGTGGAACTGCGCCGCGTCGATGATCCGCACGCCGAGCGCTTCGGCTTTGGCGAGCTTCGAACCGGCTCCGGGGCCGGCCGCGACGAAGTCGGTCTTCTTGCTGACGCTCGAAGCCGCCTTGCCGCCCGCCTTCATGATGGCCTCCTGGGCGCCCTCTCGGCTGTAGCCCTCGAGACTGCCCGTGGCGACCACGGTCAGCCCCTCGAGCACTCCACCGGCCTCGACGGCGGCGCCCGGGCCCGCGTGTCCGGGCGTTGCGAACCGGACGCCGGCCGCCGTCCAGCGCTCGATGATCTCGCGGTGCCAATCGACCTCGAACCAGTCGAGCAGGGAGTCGGCGATGATGCCGCCGACGCCCTCGACGGCCGCGAGCTCTTCCCGGGAGGCGGCTCGGATGGCGTCGAGCGAACCGAAGTACGCCGCCAGCGCTCGCGCGGCGACGGGGCCGACGTGGCGGATGTTCAAGGACACAAGCAGGCGCCACAGGTCCTTCGTCTTCGCCTTCTCCAGCTCCTCGAGCAGCTTGAGGGCCTGCGCCGACGGCTGCGCCGCGTTTCTGCCCTCCTTCTTCTCGGCCGCAGAGGCGTTGCGCCGGAAGGGCGCGCGACGCACGAAGTCGCCGGTCTTCTCGTCGACGCGACGCTCTCCCGTCTCGGCGTCGCGCACAACGACCTCGATCGGCACGATCTGCTCGAGCGTCAGGTCGAACAGGCCCGCCTCGGTGTGCAATGGCGGCTCTGCCGGCGAGTCCGGCTGCGTGAGCGCGGCAGCGGTCACCTCGCCGAGCGCCTCGATATCGAGCGCACCACGCGAGCCGATGTGCTCCACACGGCCGCGCACCTGCGCGGGGCAGTCCTTCGCATTGGGACAGCGCAGGTCGATGTCGCCCTCCTTCATGGGGCGAAGCGGCGTTCCGCACTCCGGGCAGTCGGCCGGCATAACGAACGCGCGCTCGGTGCCGTCGCGACGATCGACCACCGGGCCGAGCACCTCAGGGATCACGTCGCCCGCCTTGCGCAGCACGATGGTGTCGCCGATCAGCACGCCCTTGGCCTTCACAACCTCCTGGTTGTGCAGCGTCGCCTGCCGCACGACGCTGCCCGCGACAAGCGCGGGCTCCATCACCGCGTACGGGGTCGCGCGCCCCGTGCGACCGACCGACACCACCACGTCGAGCAGTCGCGTGTGCACCTCCTCGGGCGGGTACTTGTACGCGATGGCCCAGCGCGGGGCGCGGCTCGTTGTGCCGAGCTCATCGTGCAGGGCGAGCTCGTCGACCTTCACGACGATGCCGTCGAGCTCGTGCTCGATCGAGTGGCGATGCGCGCCGAAGTACTCGACGAAGGCGACCACCTCGTCGATGGAGGCACAGACCTTCGGATGCGGGCTCACCGGCAGCCCCCACTCTGCGAAGAGTGCGTACACCTCACTCTGCGAAGCCACCGGCGGGTTCGGCCATGCTCCGAGTCCATGCACGTACAGACGCAGTGAATCGACGCGTGCGAGGCCCGCCTCGAGCTCGAGCCCGGACTTCTTGTCGAGCTGTTGACGCAGACCGCCGCTGGCGGCGTTGCGAGGGTTCGCGAACGCGGGGAACCGGCGCGCCGCCGAACGCTGCGCCTTCTCCTCCTCGATGCCCCGCCCGCGCGCCTCGGCGACCACCCGATCGCGCAGCTCCGCCTGCAGGGCGTTGAGCTTCTCGAACGAGGCGACCGGGATGAAGACCTCGCCGCGCACCTCGACGATCTCCGGATGACCGGATCCGGAGAGCCGTTCGGGGATGTCGGCGAGTCGCAGTGCGTTCTCGGTGACGATCTCCCCCACCCGGCCGTCGCCGCGCGTCGCCGCCGACGTGAGCACCCCGTTCTCGTATCGGAGGTTGATGGCGAGGCCGTCGATCTTCACCTCGGTGAGCCACGCGACCGAGCGGCCCGCCGCATCCTGTGTCTTGGCGGCCCATTCGCGCAGCTCGTCGAGGGAGAACACGTTGTCAAGCGAGAGCATGCGCTCGGCGTGCTCGATCGTGGCGAGCCCCGTGCCCTCGGCCGCGCCGACCATCTGCGTCGGCGAGTCCTGGCCGGCCAGCTCGGGGTGCGCGCGCTCGATCGCCTCCAGACGACGCATCCACGCGTCGTAAGTCGCATCGTCCACGAGCGAGGTGTCCCGCCCGTAGTAGGCGTCCTTCGCTTCCAGGATGCGATCGGTCAGCTGCTGCGCCTCGGCGCGCGCCTCATCGAGTGTCAGGTCCGGCAGGTCATGAGCGTCGTCAGCCACCTCCTCAGTCTAGGAAGAGCCTCCGACATTCCGAGCGCTAGACGTGCGCCGGCACCGCCGATATCGTTCGGTCGATCGTGCACTGGCCGAGCACACGCGTGCCCGTGTAGATGACCGCGGTCTGGCCGGGCGCGACGCCGTGCAGCGCGTCGTCCGGTGTCACGACGAGCTCGCCGTGGCGCACCATGGCCTCGGCCGGAACGGGATCCGCGTGCGCCCTCACCTGGACGTCCACGCGGAAGGGCGTGAACGGATCCGTCGGAGCGGCTCCCGCCCAGGAGAATCGGGCACCGGCGAGCTGGCCGATCGCGAGCGCCTCCTTCGGGCCGACGACGACCGTGTTGGTCACCGGCCGCACCTCGAGCACGAACCGCGGCTTGCCGTCCGGCGCCGGCACGCCGAGGCGCAGACCCTTGCGCTGTCCGACCGTGAACGCGTGCGCGCCATCATGCGACCCGACGACCGCGCCGGAGCGGTCGAGGATCTCGCCCTGCTCGGAGCCGACCTTCTCGGCGAGCCAGCCGCGCGTGTCGCCATCGGGGATGAAGCAGATGTCGTAGCTGTCGGGTTTGGTGGCGACGGTGAAACCGCGCGACTCGGCCTCGGCGCGGATCAGCGCCTTCGAGGGCGTCTCCCCGAGCGGGAAGTACGTGTGCGCCAGCTGGTCGGCGGTGAGCACGCCCAGCACGTACGACTGATCCTTCGCCTCCTCGCTCGAGCGGTGCAGCTCGAGGCCGCCCTCGCCCTCGCGCAGAATCGCGTAGTGGCCGGTGCACACGGCGTCGAAGCCCAGCTCGAGCGCGCGCTCCAGCAGCGCCGCGAACTTGATCTTCTCGTTGCAGCGCATGCAGGGATTCGGGGTACGCCCTGCCTGGTATTCGGCCACGAAGTCGTCGATGACGTCGTCGCGGAATCGCTCCGAGAAGTCCCACACGTAGAAGGGGATTCCCAGCTTGTCGGCGACCCGCCGCGCGTCCATGGCGTCCTCGATGGTGCAGCAGCCGCGACTGCCGGTGCGCAGGGTGCCACCCGCCCGCGACAGCGCCAGGTGCACTCCGACCACGTCGTGTCCCGCGTCCACCGCACGGGCCGCGGCGACCGCAGAGTCCACTCCGCCGCTCATCGCCGCCAGGATCCGCATCGTCCCATTTTAGGTTCCCGCGGGCGGGCCCGGGCCAACGGCCGGATCTGGGCGGGCCGGATCAGCGGCGCGCGGCCGTGCGGTAGGCCGTCGGCAGCGCGTCCGCGAGCGCATCGACGTCCTGCGGAGTGCTGGTGCGGCCCAGCGTGATGCGCAGCACCTGACGCGCCGCCCGTTCGTCGAGCCCCATCGCCATCACGACATGCGACGGCTCGGGCACGCCCGCCTGACAGGCCGATCCTGTCGACACCGCGATGCCCGCGCGGTCGAGCAGGTAGAGCAGCGACTCGCCGGCCGCACCCGGCAGATGCACGTGCAGGCTGCCGGGGAGGCGGTCCACGGGATCGCCGAGCAGGACCAGCTCGGGGATCTCCTCGCGCAGGCGGCCGAGGAGCCGGTCGCGCAGCGCCGCGAGCCGCACGGCCTCCGTCTCGAACTCCGCCTGGGCGAGTTCGGCGGCGACGGCCAGGGCGGTGGCGCCCGCCACGTCCTGAGTGCCCGCGCGCAACGCGCGCTGCTGGCCGCCTCCATGCTGCAGGGCGGTCAGCGTCGCGTCGCGCGACACGACGAGCGCGCCCGTGCCGACAGGCGCACCGATCTTGTGGCCGGACACGCTCAAGGCGACAAGCCCTGCGGATCCGGATGCCGCACCACGCCACGCACGGAAGGCGACGGGCACGTGCCCGAACGCGGCCACCGCGTCCAGGTGGAGCGGCACGCCGCGCTCGGCTGCGACGGCGGCCAGCGCCGCGGCGTCGTTGACCGTGCCCGCCTCGTTGTTAGCGACGAGCGCGGTGGCCAGGGCGACCTGCTCCCCCAGCGAATCCGCGAGGCGATCCGGACGGATCCGGGCATGGCGGTCGAGTGCGACCGGAACGACCTGCGTTCCCTCGTGGCTGCGCAGCCAGCCGACCGTGTCGAGTGTCGCGTGGTGCTCGCCGTCCGGGAGCACGAGCGCTTCGGTCCCGGGACGGCGCGACCACCAGAGTCCCTTGAGCGCGAGGTTGATCGACTCCGTACCGCCGGAGGTGAACACGACCTCGATCGGCTGGCAGTCCAAAACCGCGGCGAGACGCTCCCGCGCATCTTCGAGGAGACGGCGCGCGTCCTGCCCCGCACCATGGATCGAGGACGCGTTGCCCAGGTGACCCGTCGCCTCGAGCCACGCGTCGCGCGCCTCGGGCCGAAGCGGAGACGTCGCCGCGTGGTCGAGATAGACCGTCACAACGGGGTCCGCGATTCAGAACAGCAGGGAGGTCAGGCGACCGCGGGCGCGCACGACGCGCGGGTCGGCGGCGCCGACGAGCCCGAACAGCTCCAGCAGGCGCTCGCGGACGGGCGCCCGCTCATCGGCCGGCAACGCGGCGAAAAGCTCGAGAAGGCGATCGAACGCGTCCTCGACGTGTCCCCCGCTGATGTCGAGGTCGGCGACCCGCATCTGAGCCTCGACGTCCTGCGGGGCGGCCGCGGCCGCCGCGCGCGCGGCCTGCAGATCGACGCCCTGAACGCGCGAGAGCAGGCGCACCTGACCGAGCCCGGCCTGCGCCTCCTCATCGCGCGGGTTCTCCTTGAGAGCCTGCTCGTAGGCGGCGATCGCTCGGGTGTAGTCGCCCACCTCGATCGCCGCGAACGCCTCGGCGTGCAGCGGCGGCAGAGGCCGCTCTCCCTCTGCTGCGGGCGCCTCCGCGTCCTCCGCGGGCACCGTCCCCGTCACGCCGTTCTGCGCCGCGAGCTGAAGCAGCTGCGCGAACACCTGACCGAGCTGCTCCTCGGGCACAGCACCCGCGAACAAGGGAACGGGCTGCCCTGCCACGAGAGCGATCGCCATGGGGATCGACTGCGGGCGGAACGCCTGGACGAGCTGCGGGTTGGCGTCGGCATCGACGCGGACGAGCACAAGACGGCCGCCCTGTGCACGCACGGCGTTGGCGAGTCCCGCATCCGTCCCTCCCGCTCGGGGCGACCACAGCTCGACGACCACGGGCACGCTGCGCGAGAGCTCCAGGACGTGGCCGAACGACGCGTCCGTGACATCAGCGACCAGCGACGATGCGGTCTCGCCGCCGGGGGACGACGACCCGTTCGGCGCCCCGCCCGCGGGCGCCGAGGCGGGCGCGGGGCGGTTGCGGAGGGAGGAGAGGTCGACGGCACCGCGCAGGGCGGCGGCAGTCAGGCCGGAGGGGTCGCTCATCGGTCGTCCTTCGTCGGGAGGGTCAGGGAGAGGAGAGGGGCCGGGATCACTTCACGGCGTCGATCGAACGGAGTCCGTCCACGAGGCCACCGGCGAACCCGAGCACGCGGATCGCTTCGTCCGATCCCTTCGCGGGCACCGCGAAGAAGAGCTGATTCGTGTTCGTCTCCACAACGCCGGTGGTGTTCTTGTCCGTGCCCAGCAGCACACGGGCGGCCGGGTTGCTGTCGAATTCGATGAACACCCCCTCCTCCTTCGGCTTCGTCACGATGGTCGTGTCGAGCGTGACGGCCACCAGGGCGCCGTTCTCGAGCGTTCCGAGGGCCACGGGATCCGCGGCTCCGGCGCGCTGCTCGAACGTCATCTCCGCCGTCTCGGCACCGCCCTTGTCAGAGAGGATCTTCAGGGATTCGGCACGCGAGGTCTCGAGCGCCGAACGGAACGCGTCGCTCTCGAGATCGAACATCGAGGCGTACTTGCTGGAGTCGCCGTTCTGCAGCACGTCGGCGTACGCGGCCGCGAGCTGATCCGGCGCGATCTGCAGGAAGGACGAGTCCGGCGGGATCAGCGACGAGCCCAGCCAGGCCGGTGCGAGCTTCGGGATCTCCACGGAGGCCTCGAGATACGCGAAGGTCGTCACCTTGTAGTTGGACCACGGATCCGCCTGCGTGATGTTCATGATCGCCGGCGGCGCCTGCTGCTCACCCTCGGCGGGCGTCGCGCCCTCGACGATCATCATCGCGTTGCGCGGCCACTCGTCGAACGCCTGCGGCAGCAGGATCTGCACGCCGCCGCCGGGCAGCGGCTGGGGCGCGGCGAAGTCGCCCGAGCCCGAGCGCACCTTGTAGTTGACCTTGCGCACCTCGAGCGCCACGCCTTCGAGTCGCGTGGCGGCCAGATCGCCGTCCCGCTTCTCGTCGGCCTCGGCGACGGTGGCGGCGATGGACTCGGCGATACGCGCAGCCTGCGCCTCGGTGAGCGCGGGAGCCTGCTGGTGCTCGGGCGCCACGACGGTCTCCGTCGGCGAGGGCGTCGGCGTCTCGGCGAGCTGCGGCCACGCGTCAGGCGAGCACCCCGTGAGCAGCGCGACCGTGAGGCCCATCGCCGGAAGCGCGATCAGGGCGCGACGACCTCCTCGCGGCGAGCGGCCGGTGTCCGGGTCCGGCGATCCCGTCTCGGCCTCGGTCTCGCCGTCGGTCTCCTCACCCGCGGTGATCTCCTTCTGCGGCTCGGGGGCCGTCAGCGCCGGCTTGCGGCGACCCGCCCCCAGCGCCCGCGGACGCGTGGGCGGCGTCATGCGGCCCTTGCGGCGCGGACCGCGGGAGCGGCGCACGTGCCGCACCCCCAGGAAGTACAGGATCAGACCGAGCAGCAGCAGGATGCCGCCCAGCACGATGAGAGGGCCGGCCCACGGCGTGGCGTTCGAGATCGGCCAGACGATGGAGACGTCCGACGGCGCGGGCGCGGTGCCATCCGAGGCGAGGAGAACGCTCACGCCGTCCGGCAGCTGCAGCTTCTTGTTCAGAGTGCCGGTGTCCGACGTGTACTCGTCGAGCCACAGGTCGGCCCCCGCGGGATTGCGGCCGGAGAACTCACCCTCATAGGTCGGCGTCTCCGCCTCGACCGACTCCGCCACGGCGGTGCCGTCTGCGTCGAGCGTCACGTGGGTGAACGGCGCATCCGCCAGCCACGCCTCCATGTCGGAGGTGCGGCCGTAGGCCAGGTAGATCGTGTCCGATCCCGAGACCTGAAGGGTCTGCAGTCCTGCGTGAGCGCGGAAGACCTCGGCATCAACGAGCGTGTAGGGCTGGGGCTCCGAGATCTCGACCTTCATGGTCGCCTCGTCAGGCCCGAGGAACACGGTGCGCTGTGCGATGCCGGCGCCGATGAGCGCGGCCGCCAGCACGAAGGCGATGACTGCCCAGACGAAACGCACGAATTCGACTCCTCACGCGACCCGCGCTTCGGAACGCAACGGGTCTGGTTCAGACGTCCCAGCTTATCTGCCACGCGCTGTGTACCGCCTCCGGGCCCGTCGAGCATCGCGATATCGTCCGCTCCCCCTATTCTGGCGAGGTACCAGCCGCGCTCGAGGAGGCCCCGTGAAGATCCACAACCCGTTCCGTCTCGCGCTCGTCGCGACCCTCGGCGTCGGGCTGGGCATCCTCTTGCTGCAGAGCGTGCAGACCCTCTCGACGATCCTTCTGTACGTCGGCACCGCACTGTTCATCGCTCTGGGTCTGGATCCGGTCGTCTCCTGGCTCGAGCGTCACCGGTTCCCGCGCTGGGCCGCGGTGCTCATCACCCTGGTGGCGGTGCTCGGCCTGTTCACCGGGCTCGTGCTGATCATCCTTCCCGTGCTGGTCGACCAGATCAGCGCGCTGGTGAAGGAGGTGAGCGAGATCGTGTCGCGCGGCACCTGGCTCGACGAGCTGCGCACGTGGCTGCACTCGCTGCTGCCGGCCCTCAAGATCGATGAGGTGCTCGAGAACATCAACGGCTGGCTCAATGACAACATCGACACGATCAGCGAGAGCGTGCTCGGCGTCACCTTCGGGGTGGTGAACGGGCTGTTCGGCGCGTTCATCGTCGTGATCCTCACGATCTACTTCACCGCCTCGACCCCGTCGCTGAAGCGGTCGATCTATCAGCTCGCCCCCGCCTCGAAGCGCGCAACCTTCGTCTCGCTCGGCGACCAGATCACCGACTCGGTCGGCTACTACGTGATGGGCCAAATGAGCCTCGCGGTCATCAACGGCGTCCTGAGCCTGATCTTCCTCAACATCATCAGCGCGCCGTTCCCCGCGGTGCTGGCGGTGGTCGCGTTCTTCGGCTCGATGATCCCGCTCGTCGGCACGATCTCCGGATCGGCCGTGATCGTCCTCACCTGCCTGATCCCGGGCGTGGGGTCGCCGACGACGGCGGTGATCGCGGCGGTCTACTACCTGATCTACATGCAGATCGAGGCGTACGTGCTGTCTCCGCGCATCATGAGCCGGGCGGTCTCCGTGCCGGGCGGCGTCGTGGTCGTGGCGGCGCTCGCCGGTGGCGCACTGCTCGGCCTGCTCGGCGCGCTCATCGCGATTCCGGTCGCCGCGAGCGTGCTGATCATCTACCGCCAGGTGGTCATCCCGAGGATGAACCAGCTCTGACGGAGCGCGCGGTGCGCGTCCTCAGCCGGCCCACTCGGTCGGCAGCGGAAGCGCCGCGGGGTTGATCGCCCGCACGATCTCCGTGAGCACGCGGTAGGTCTGCTTCTCGCCGACCCAGAGATGCTTGCCCTCCTCGACGGCGATCAGCCGCAGATGGGGAATGAGCGAGAACCGCTCCGCGGCCTCGTCGGGTCGCAGGTAATCGTCGAACTCGGGGATCAGTGCGACGAGAGGGCGCGGGTCGCCCGCCCACGCACGAAGCTCGTCGTCGGTCGTGCGGTGCAGCGGCGGCGACAGCAGGATGGTGCCGCGCGTGGGGTGCTCGCGGCCGTACTTGAGCGCGAGTTCCGTGCCGAAGGACCACCCGAGGATCCACGGGTTCGGAAGTCTCCGCTCGGCGACGAACGCCATCGCGGCGGCCACATCGGCCACTTCGCTGACGCCCTCGCCGAATCGGCCGTCGCTGGTGCCGCGCGGCGAGGCGGTGCCGCGCGTGTTGAAACGCAGCACCGCGAGATCGGCCAGGGCGGGCAGACGTGCCGCGGCCTTGCGGATGATGTGGGAGTCCATGAAGCCGCCGTGCGTCGGGAGCGGATGCAGGGCGACGATGGTCGCGACCGGCGTACGGTCCGCGGGCAGCGCCAGCTCGCCGACCAGCGTGAGGCCGTCGCTCGTGTGCAGCTCGATGTCCTCGCGTGTGGCAGGCAGCAGTGCGGCGCCGCGGATCTCCATGAATGTCCTCTCCGGGCCGATCAGGCCGTTCTCCAGCAGTGAGTGTGCCAGTGGCGACGCGCAGCGAGATCGGCGGCGGCACCCATGATGCCGTCTTCACTCCACACGACGACGTGGGGGACGCCGACGTCGATCGTGCCGCGGCAGCCCGGACACGTGTAGGACTTCTCCGCGCGCGCACCCGAGACCGGCTGCACCGAGTACTCGCGTCCGCGACGTGTCTCCGTGCGCCGCCAGCCGGCGATCAGGCGGTCGAGCGGATCATCGCCCCGGTCGTCACGGCGACGACGGTTCGAGCGTGGCATGCGCCGCGCTCACCACCAGTGGTTGGAGGTCCAGAATGCGTAGGCGCTGGCCCAGCTCCCGTAGCGGCCGACCGCATAGCCGTTCGCCCACTGCAGGTTCGCGACGGGGTTGTAGCCGCCGCCCGGCACCTTGCTGCAGGGAAGCGCCTGGACGAGGCCGCACGCGCCGGACGACGCGTTTGTCGCATTGGGGTTCCAGCCGCTCTCGCGGCTCACGATGTAGTCGACGTAGCCCCAGTCGCCCTGCGCGATACCCGCGGCGGCCATCCACTCCGCCGGCGAACCGCCGCCGGTGTAGAGCACGGGCTGCAGAGCCACACCACCGGTGGAGGCGACCGTGGCCTTCTTCGCCTCTTCGGCTTCGGCTTCCTCCTCGGCCTTCTTGGCCGCTGCGTCGATCGCCGCCTGGATCTCCTCACGCGAAGCGCCGGCGGGCACCTCCACGCCCTGCGATCCGGCGTACGCCGCCCATTCCTCCGCAGAAGCCTTGGGGTGCGGGCTTCCGTCAGCCTGGGGCTGCAGCGAGACGCCATAGCCGGCGCCGAACGCGAGCCCGCCCGACGGCGCCAGGTCGGCCGCGGCGACGTACACCTGGGCGTCCGCCTGCGCGGTGTCGTAGTGGGATCCGGGCGTGCCCTCGGCCATAGCGGCGGCGGTCGGCACGAGGTACGCGGCCAGGAAGCCGAAAGCGGCGACGCCGGCGAAGACGTTCAGCACGCCGCGACGACGGTTCAGGCGCGTCGAAGCGGGGGCGGCAGCAGGGCGGTTGATCGCACGCGCGTCACGTCGGGTGATCTGGGCTGCCGTTCGGGTTCGGGTCTCGTTGGCGGAAGTCACAGTTCCCCGAGTGTAACCCGGGCCTCCTGGAGAAGTCACGCGCGAGCGTGATCTTCTCGTTATCTCCGGCCGCGGCTCCGTCAGCGCACGGCCAGCATCACACCGACCACGGCGTCGAGGAGCGCGTCGACCTGCTCCTCGCGGTAGCCGCGGCGCACGGTGCGGAAAGCGGCTCCGCGCACCTGATCGACCGTGACGGTCTCGCCCGACTCGAAATAGCGGGTGAGGCGATCCGCCACCAGGTCGACCTCGTCCGGCGCGTAGCCGTAGGCGAAGACCCCGACACGATCGAAGCGCTCGCGCTTCGGGCGGCTCAAGCGATTCAGGATCACCTGAGCGTCCTCCCGGGCGCCCTGCACCCACGCGTCGGCACCGGAGACGGCGATCGCGCGCTCGCGCTCACGCGCCGCGAAGGCGTCCTCGATTCGGCCGAGCGCTGCATCCACGGCCGCCACGTCATAGCCGCCGCGTGTGAGGGGGAACGCGACCTCGCGCACGGAGCGCGCATCGAGCGCCGCTCCTCCCCCGCGTTCGAACGTGCCCCTGGCCTCGGCCAGGAACGCATCCACGGCGGCCCGGTCATAGCCCTTCTGTCGGCCCTGCGCTGACGGAAACGGCTGCGGGCGTGTGGAAGCGTCGCTCATGAGACCCCCAGGGGCGAAAGGAAGTGGTGCAGCGCGAGGGCCGCGGTGGCGGACGGCAGGATGCTGTCGAGTCGATCGAGGACTCCGCCATGTCCCGGCAACCACGAGCTCATGTCCTTGACGCCGAGGTCGCGCTTGACCATCGACTCGCTGAGGTCACCCGCAGTCGCGCTGCCCACGAGCACCGCACCGAAGATGAGCCCGCTCCACCAGGGCAGGCCGAGCATGAAGTGCGCAAGCAGCGCACCGGCCACAAGCGACGCGAGCACCGCTCCGGCAAAGCCCTCCCACGTCTTCTTGGGGCTGATCGTGGGCGCCATCGGGTGCTTGCCGAATGACAGTCCGGCGGCGTAGGCGCCGGTGTCGGCGGTGACGACCACGACGATGAAGGCCAGCACCCACCACTCGCCCCCGGGCTCCCTCAGGAGCAGCAGGGCCAGGCTCGTGAGGAACGACACGTACAGCATGACGAACGCCGACACCACGACGTCCGCGAGCACATCCGCATACAGTCGCCCGTCCTGAGCGATCATCTGCACAAGCAGTCGCCACACGATGATCAGCGCGAGGCACGCGAAGATCATCGACCAGTGCAGCCAGAGATCCGCCCAGTAGGCCGAGGCGAGCAGAAGCACCACCGACGCGAGCTGGGGAACGAGGTCGATGCGACGCCCGCTCGCCTGCAGTGCGCGAGACAGCTCGAAGACGCCGAACACCGCGGCAGCGAGAGCGAAGATCGCGAAGATCCACTTCGCGAACACGAGCGACGACACCACGATGACGCCGATCGCGAGACCGATGCCGATCGCCGCGAACAGATCTCGCCCGGTGCGCTGCTTGATCCGCTCGTTCGCCTCGTCGAACTGGTCCTTGGCGTGCGCGGCGTGAGCCTCGAACTCGGTGCGGGCCGCGCGGATGCGGGCCTCGAACGCGGCGTGGTGATCGTGCGGCGCACCCGAAGCGGGCGCTGTGGCCGCCGTCTCAGGCGCCGGGCGCTCTGCGTCGGGAACGTCGCTCATCGGATCAGACCTCGAGGAGTTCGGCTTCCTTGTGCTTCAGCGCCTCGTCGATCTTCTCGACGTGCACCTTCGTGAGCGCGTCGAGCTCCTTCTCGCCACGGGCGATGTCGTCCTCGCCGACCTCGTCCTTCAGCGCGTCGAGGTCGTCCTTGATCTGACGACGGATGCCGCGGACGCGGACCTTGGCGTCCTCGGCCTTGGTCTTCACGATCTTCACGTACTCCTTGCGGCGCTCGGTCGTGAGCTCCGGCATGGTGATGCGGATCAGGCTTCCGTCGTTGGTCGGGTTCGCGCCGAGGTTCGGGATCTCGCGGATCGCGTCCTCGATCGCCTTCAGAGCCGACTTGTCGTACGGCGTGACGATGAGCGTGCGCGCCTCGGGGTTGGCGAGGGCGGCGAGCTGCTGCAGAGGGGTCGGCGTGCCGTAGTAGTCGACGAGCACCTTCTGGAACATCTGGGGGTTCGCGCGCCCCGTGCGGACCGATGCGAAGTCCTCCTTCGCCGCCTCGACGGCGCGGTCCATACGGGAGGTGGCCTCGGCCAGAACGTCCGCGATCACAGTGACTCCATTCAGTCGGGGTGTTGCTTCGAAGTTTACTGGGGGCGGCCCGCACGTCGCGGTGCGGACGCCCCGGGGTCGGTCACGCGGTGACGAGGGTGCCGATCTGAGCGCCGAGCAGGGCCTGCGTCACGTTGCCCGGCTCCATGCCGAACACGCGCATGTCGATGCGGTTGTCCATGCAGAGGCTGAACGCCGTCGAGTCGACGACCTTGAGGCCCTGCATCAGCGCGTCGCCATAGCTCACCGTGTCGAGCTTCGTGGCGGCGGGATCCGTGCGCGGGTCGGCGGTGTAGACGCCATCGACGCCGTTCTTGGCGACGAGCACCTCGTCGGCGCCGATCTCGAGCGCGCGCTGCGCCGCGACCGTGTCGGTGGAGAAGTAGGGCAGGCCCGCGCCCGCGCCGAAGATGACGACTCGACCCTTCTCGAGGTGCCGGGTGGCGCGCCGCGGGATGTAGGGCTCCGCGACCTGCGTCATCTCGATGGCCGACTGCACGCGGGTGGCGGCGCCGGCCTGCTCGAGGAAGTCCTGAAGGGCCAGGGCGTTCATGACCGTGCCCAGCATGCCCATGTAGTCGGCACGCCCGCGGTCCATCCCGCGCTGGCTGAGTTCGGCTCCGCGGAAGAAGTTACCGCCGCCGACGACCACGGCGATCTCCACCGTGTCGGTCGCCTCGGCGATCTCCCGCGCGATCTGACTGACGATGTCGGGGTTCACACCCAGCTGCCCGCCTCCGAAGGCCTCGCCGGAGAGCTTCAGGAGGACGCGGCGGCGTCCGGTCTTCTCAGTGATCACGTGTGTTCCTCTCGTCGCGTTCTAACGCTACCGGTGGCAGTGTGATCTGCCGCTGTGGATGGCGCCGCTGGTTTTGCGCACGAGAGGTCCCCGTGCGCGGCAAAGGGGCCCGGATCCGCTGATCCGGGCCCCTTTGAGGGACGCTTAGGCGCCGACCTTGAAGCGGGCGAAGCCCGTCACGGTGATGCCGGCGGCCTGAGCCACCTGCGCGACCGACTGCTTGTCGTCCTTCGCGTACGCCTGGTCGAGCAGGGCGACCTGCTTGAAGTAGGCGTTCAGGCGACCCTCGACGATCTTCGGGAGGGCGGCCTCGGGCTTGCCCTCCTGACGCGTGAGCTCGGTCACGAGCTCGCGCTCCTTCTCGACCTCGGCGGCGGGGACCTCGTCGCGCGTCAGGTACGACGGGTTCGCGAACGAGATGTGCTGCGCGATCGAGCGAGCGGTCTCGGCGTCCCCACCGGTGTAGGCGACGACGACGCCGACCTGCGGCGGGAGGTCCTTGCTGGTCTTGTGCAGGTACACCTGGAAGGCCTCGCCCTCCAGCGTGCGCACGCGACGCAGCTCGACCTTCTCGCCGATGATGGCGGCCTCGTCCTCGATCAGCTGCGCGACCGTCTGCTCGCCCGCGGGGGCGGCCAGGGCGGCCTCGGCCGAGTCGGCGCCGACGGCGGCGACCGCGTCGGCCACCTTGTCGGCCAGAGCGAGGAAGCGGGCGTTCTTGGCGACGAAGTCGGTCTCGCAGGCGAGCTCGAGCAGGGTCACCTTGCCGTCGACCTCGCGAGCGGCGACGAGGCCCTCGCTGGTCGAGCGGTCGGCGCGCTTCGCGTTGCCCTTCGCACCGGCGAGACGCAGGATCTCGGTGGCCTTCTCGACGTCGCCGTCAGCCTCCTCGAGCGCCTTCTTGGTGTCGACCATGCCCGTGCCGAGCTGCTCGCGCAGCGCCTTGATGTCGGCGATGGTGAAGTTGGCCATTGGTACTGGCTCCTCAGGTTCGGTGGATCCGATCGGATCCAGGCGACTTACTTCTCGGTGGACTCGGTGGCCTCGGCCGGGGCCTCGACCTCGGCGGGCGCCTCGGCGGCGGGAGCCTCGGCGGCGGGCGCCTCAACCTCGGCGGCCGGCGTCTCGAGGAGCTCCTGCTCCCACTCGGCCAGGGGCTCGGCGTCACCCTCGGGGTTGTGCTTCTGCTGCAGGCCCTCGGCCGCGGCGTCGGCGATGATGCGCGTGAGCAGGCCGACCGAGCGGATGGCGTCGTCGTTGCCCGGGATCGGGAACTGGAGGTCGTCGGGGTCGACGTTGGTGTCCAGGATGCCGATGACGGGGATGCCGAGCTTCTTGGCCTCGTCGATGGCGAGGTGCTCGCGCTTGGCGTCGACGACCCACAGCGCCGAGGGGGTGCGGGTCAGGTTGCGGATGCCGCCGAGCGACTTGTGCAGCTTGTCGAGCTCGCGCTTCTTGAGCAGCAGCTCCTTCTTGGTGAAGCCGGTGCCGGCCGGGTCGTTGAAGTCGAGCTCCTCGAGCTCCTTCATGCGCGCGAGGCGCTTCGACACGGTCTGGAAGTTGGTCAGCAGACCACCGAGCCAGCGCTCGTTCACGTAGGGCTGGCCGACGCGGGTCGCCTGCTCGGCGAGCACCTCCTGGGCCTGCTTCTTCGTTCCGACGAAGAGCACGGTGCCGCCGCGGGCGACGGTCTCCTTGACGAAGTCGTAGGCCTTGTCGATGTAGCCGAGCGACTGCTGCAGGTCGATGATGTGGATGCCCGAGCGCTCCGTGAGGATGAAGCGCTTCACCTTCGGGTTCCAGCGACGCGTCTGGTGACCGAAGTGGACGCCGCTGTCGAGCAGCTGGCGGATGGTGACCACAGCCATGGTCTCTCCTTCATTCGGGCAGGGTCGGCCGAGCCGGCTTCCTGCCATTGCGGTTTTTTCTCGCGGATCGACGATCTGCGAGCCTGGTGCCCGGCGCACTGCCGCCCTCTGCGAGGGACCGATGGGAGTGGATGCCGCGACCTGCTGGTCGCTCTGGGCACGCGGAGTCATCCCGACATGCGAGATGCGTCTCTCAGTGTATCAGGGGCGCGCAGGCCCGACGCGCCGCGGCGGCTCGTCCACAGGCCCCCGACTCCGGGCGCTGACTCCCGGACCGCCGACCCGCGCCTCCGCGCGACGTCGAGCCCGGCACGCTGGGCGCATGCCTCCTCGTCCGCCCCGATTGCTCGCTGCCCTCGTGCTCGGCGCGGCGCTGCTCTCAGCGCCCGCTCCCGCGAGTGGCGCAACGGATTCCCCGCAGCGCATCGAGACCGCCGAGGCCTGGCGATGGCCAGTGGCGGATGGCGTGCGCATCGTGCGTCCGTGGACCGCTCCGGCCCACGCATACGCGCCCGGGCACCGCGGCATCGACCTGAAGGCGGAACCTGGAGCGGAGGCGCTCGCTCCGGCCGGCGGCGTCATCGCCTTCCGAGGGCGGGTCGTCGACCGTCCGCTCGTGACGATCGATCACGGCGGCGGCCTCGTCACCACTCTCGAGCCGGTCGCATCGGAGCTCTCGCCCGGCGACGTCGTCCACCGGGGTCAGGTGGTCGGTCGCGTCGCGGCAGGCGGACACGTCGAGGCGGGAGCGCTTCATCTGGGTGTGAGGCTCGACGGCGAGTACGTGAATCCGATGCTGCTCCTGGGGGGTGTGCCCCGCGCGATCCTGCTCCCCTGCTGCTGAGCGCTACGCCCGGGGGTGCGCCAGCCGATAGGCGGCGGCGAGACGCTCCGAGGACACGTGGGTGTAGATCTGCGTCGTGCCGAGGCTCGCATGGCCGAGCAGTTCCTGCACGGCCCGCAGGTCGGCGCCGCCGTCGAGGAGGTGGGTCGCGGCGGAGTGGCGGAGCGTGTGCGGACCGACCGCATTCGATCCGAGCGCCGGACCGACCTCTCGGGCCACCAGATCGTAGACCGCGCGGGTGCCGATCCGCCCCCCGCGCACGCCGAGGAAGAGCGCGGGCGACGATGTCCCCGCGCGACCGAGGAGGGAGTCTCGGGCCCGTGTCAGGTAGGCCCCCACCGCGCGCGCCGCGGGGGCGCCGAAGGGCACGACCCGCTCCTTCGAGCCTTTGCCGACGACACGCACGGTCGCTCGGTCGAGGTCGAGATCGTCGATGTCGAGGCCGCACAGCTCCGACACGCGCGCCCCGGAGCCGTAGAGGAGCTCGAGAACCGCGTGATCGCGCAGGGCGACAGGATCCCCCTCCTGTGCTCGCTGCTGCAGGGCGTCGAGGACGTCCCGCAGGGCGTCGGCCGTTGCGACATGCGGCAGGGTGCGTCCGCGCTTGGGCGCCACGAGCCGGAGACTGGGGTCGATGTCGATCAGCTCCTCCTCCTGCGCCCAGCGGAAGAAGGAGCGCGCGGCCGACGTGCGGCGGGCGAGCGTCGAGCGCTCATCGCCGTGCTGGGTGGCCCGCCAGAGCCACTCGCGAAGCTGCTCGAGGTCGACGTCGCGCACATCCGGGTCGCCCGACGCCTCGGTGAGACCGCGCAGATCATTGCGATAGGCGCGCACGGTGGCCGGCGAGAGTCGGCGCACCCGCTCGAGGTGCTCCGCGAACGACTCGATCGCACGTGACAGCCGCATGCCTCCAGCTTCGCGCTCCCGCGCGAGCATGAGGGTCCGACCCGCCGTCGGGGCGTCGCTGCGCGCGCCCGCTACTTGCCGTCGAGCGAGAGGTCTTCGGGCAGCTGGAAATCGCGGCGCGAGAGCTCCTCGACGTTCACGTCCTTGAACGTGAGCACACGCACCGACTTCACGAATCGATCCGCCCGATAGATATCCCAGACCCAGACGTCCGTCATGGTCAGCTCGAAGTAGAAGTCGTGCTCGGTGTCATGACGCACGACGCTGACGTCGTTCGCGAGGTAGAAGCGCCGCTCCGTCTCGATCACGTACTGGAACTGGCCGACCACGTCGCGGTACTCCTTGTAGAGCGCCAGCTCGAGTTCGCGGTCGTAGTCGTCGAACACCTCGTCATCCATGGTCTGTCCATCCTATGCCGCCGGACGGGCCGCGATCGCCCCGTGACGACGCGGCTGGCTCGTTCACAGGACCGGTTTCCGAGCGGCCC
Organism: Microbacterium stercoris; assembly: GCF_017592545.1. GTDB lineage: Bacteria > Actinomycetota > Actinomycetes > Actinomycetales > Microbacteriaceae > Microbacterium > Microbacterium stercoris. Next base: position 129,244 of record NZ_JAGFOA010000004.1, on the reverse strand, counting down.
GCTCCCGGATCGCGGATCCGCCGGTTCGGGCTCGTCCCGACCCGTCACGCTCGGGAGATGGCACGCAAAGACGAACTGGGACGGGCGGGAGAAGAGCGCGCGGCGGCGTACCTGCGCGAGCGGGGGTACGAGATCCTCGCGCGCAACTGGCGCTGCAGGCAGGGCGAGATCGACATCGTCGCGGCGCGTGGCTCCCGCATCGCCGCCGTCGAGGTGAAGACCCGCCGCAGCATCGCGTACGGCCACCCGCTCGCGGCCATCGATGACGCGAAGCTGTCGCGGATGTGGAACGTCGCGCTCGCGTGGGCTGCCGCCCACCCCGAGAAGGCCCGACGCGGCCGGGTCGGCGTGGATGCCATCGCCATCATCGGGGCCGACCCTCGGCATGGCACTCTCGAGCACCTCGAGGGTCTGCGATGAGGGTCGCGCGCACCTGGGCCGTGGCCCTGACGGGTCTGCGCGGAGAGCTCGTCGAGGTCGAGGCGGACGTCACCGCGCAGAAGCCGGAGTTCCGCATCATCGGTCTTGGGGACAAGGCGCTGGCCGAGGCGCAGCGGCGGGTGCTCAACGCCTGCGAGAACAGCGACATGCGCCTGCCCGACCGTCGCGTCACAGTCAACCTCTCCCCTGCGGGTCTCCCGAAACAGGGCACGGGGTTCGATCTGGCGATCGGCGTGGCATCGCTCGCGATCGACGGGCTCGTCAACGCCGAGTCCCTCGCACGCACGGTGCACATCGGCGAGCTCGGACTCGACGGCAGGCTGCGCCCGGTGCCGGGCGTGCTGCCCGCCGTGCACGCGGCGGCGAACCGCGGCTTCGAGCGTTTCGTCGTGCCGCACGCGAACCTCCCGGAGGCGCGGCTCGTGCCGGGCGTGGAGGTGCTCGGCGCCGTGTCGCTTCCGGAGGTCGCTCGGTGGCACGGAGCGGACATCGAGGTGCCGGACCTCGACCCCGTTCCCGGCGAAGCCGCCTCCGCGCCCGCGACGGATCCCGTCGATCTGGCCGACATCGTCGGCCAGCCGGCGGCGGTCGACGCCCTGATCGTCGCGGCCGCGGGCGGGCACCACCTGCTGATGTCCGGGCCACCCGGCGCGGGAAAGACGATGCTGGCGCAACGGCTTCCGGGGATCCTTCCCCCACTCGACGAGGAGGCAGCCTTGGAAGTCGCGTCGCTCCGCTCGCTTGCCGGCCACACGATCTCCACGCTGGACCGCACGCCCCCGTTCGAGGCACCCCACCATTCCGCGAGCATCGCCGCACTGATCGGGGGCGGCTCGCGCACGGCCCGACCGGGTGCGATCGCCCGGGCCTCCCGCGGCGTGCTCTTCATCGACGAAGCGGCGGAGGCCCCCGGCGGCGTGCTCGACGCGCTGCGTCAGCCGTTGGAGCAGGGCCGCATCGAGATCCACCGCGCCGGATTCCGTGCCGAGTTCCCCGCCCGATTCCAGCTCGTCCTGGCCACCAACCCCTGCCCGTGCGGGGAGTTCGGCGTGCGCGGCGGCACCTGCACGTGCGCGCCGAGTGTGGTCCGCCGCTACCTCGCCAAGCTGTCCGGGCCGCTGCTCGATCGGATGGACATCGATCTGCGCCTTCAGCGCGTGACGTCGTCGCGCGCAGACGACTCACCCGTGATCAGCACCGCAGAGGCCAGCGTCCGCGTATCCGACGCGCGGGAACGCGCCACCGCCCGACTTGCCGGAACCCCCTGGCGAGTGAACGCGGAGGTGCCGGGCGCCTGGCTGCGTCAGGGCCCCCGGCCGATCGCCGCGGAGGCGCGCCGTGCCCTCGAGGGCGCACTGCAGCGCGGCGCGATCACCCTCCGCGGCTATGACCGCGTGCTGCGCGTGGCATGGACTCTCGCCGACCTGGCGGGAGTCGACCTCCCCACCTCCGCCGAGATCGGCCAGGCGCTGTTCCTCAAGAAGGGAATCACCTCATGACCGCGAAGCGACCGCCGAGCGTGCTCGACGACCCGGGTCTGCGGGCGGCAGCCGCGCGGATATCGTCCCCGGTCGAGGATCCGGAGGGCCTCGCCGCCCGCCTGGCATGGAGCGTGCTGTCCGAGCCCGGTGAGGCGACCGCGGGCGCGCTCATCAGCGAGTGCGGACCTGCCGCCGCGTTGCGGATCGTGGAGGACGTCGTCGCCGGCCTGCCCGTCCCGGAGATCCAGGGCGTGCTCGCGCGCGACCTGGTGGACATGTCGAAACGCTGGCAGCCCCGGCTGCATCCGCCCATGATCGCCGACGTCGCCCGTGCAGCGGCGCGCAGCGCTCTCACGTTGCTCGCTCCCGAGGGGGCCGGATGGCCCGCGCGTGTGGACGACCTCGGCGCACACCGGCCCCTCGCCCTGTGGGTGCGCGGCGACGCGGCGGCGCTCTCTTCCACCGAGAGGTCCGCAGCCCTCGTCGGCGCACGCGCTGCCACACCCTACGGCGAGCACGTGGCCGGCGCGCTCGCCGCCGATCTCGTGGACGGTGGAGTGGCGATCGTCTCCGGGGGCGCCTACGGCGTGGACGGAGCGGCGCATCGTGCGGCTCTCGGGGCAGGCGGCACGACCGTCGCGTTCGTCGCGGGTGGCGCCGACCGCGTGTATCCCGCCGCCCACGCGAATCTGTTCCAGCGCATCGCCGACCAGGGGGCCGTGGTCAGCGAGGTCGCTCCGGGCGGGCCGCCCACGAAGTGGCGTTTCCTCCAGCGCAACCGCCTCATCGCCGCCGCTGCTGCGGCGACGGTCGTCGTGGAGGCCGGCTGGCGCAGCGGCTCACTGAACACCGCGGGGCACGCCGCAGCGCTCGGGCGGCCGCTGGGCGCCGTGCCGGGGCCGGTGACGAGCTCGACGTCAGAGGGCTGCCATCGGCTGCTGCGTGAGTTCGACGCGACGTGCATCACTCGGCCGACCGACGTGCTCGAGCTCATCGGCGACTGGGACACGGGCGGCGACCGCCGCGGCGAGGACCGCCCGCATCCGGACGCCATCCGCGTGCGCGACGCGCTCGGGGTGCGCGCATGGCGCACGCTCGACGACGTCGCTCGCCGATCCGGTCTGTCCCTCGCCGAGGTTCAGGCTCAGCTGGGCCTGCTTGCGCTGGAGGGTCGTGCCGAGGCATCCGTCGACGGCTGGCGGCTGGTTCGAGAGGGATGAGTGTCAGAACAGGGTGGGGGCGTCGGCGATCGCCCACGACTGGCGATGATGGGAGCTCAGCCCGACCTCGCGGATCGCGGCCCGATGGGTGGGGCTCGCGTAACCCTTGTTGCTCGACCATTCGTACGCCGGATGGTCGTCGTGCAGGCCCACCATGTGCGTGTCGCGAGCCACCTTGGCGATCACGGACGCCGCCGAGGCCGAAGCGCAGTCGCGATCGGCCTTGATGACAGGTCGTACCGCCAATCGCGACGGGGAGACGGGGTTGATGTAGTCGTAGTTGCCATCCAGCAGCACGACACCGGCGGCCGCCGCGAAGCCCTGCTCCTCGAGACCGGCGAGCGCCCGGACGGCGGCGAGGCCGAGCGCGCGGATGATGCCGACCTCGTCGATCTCCGCGGCGGTCGCCCACCCGACCGCGCTGGCGAGCACCCAGCCGGCGGCCCGAGCGGCGACGTCCGCACGCTTCGGCTCGGGGACGAGCTTCGAATCCCGAAGCCCCACCGGCACACGTCGGCGCGCCGAGGCTGCGTCCACGACGGAAGCGCCTACCGCGACGGGGCCTGCGAGCGCGCCCCGGCCGACCTCATCGCATGCGAAGACAAGCGGCGTCTCCTTCAGCAGGCGACGCTCGAGGGAGAGCGTGGGAACGGCGACGGCCATCAGCCCACGTCCTCCGAAGCGGGCACCCCCGCGAAGACGTCGGGCTGTCCGTCGATCGCGCCGAATCGGTCGAACGGCCACGTGCGCAGGAACACCTTGCCTACCACGTTGTCGAGAGGGACGAAGCCCTCCCCCGGCTGATCGGTGTTGAAGCGGGAGTCCTGCGAGTTGTTGCGGTTGTCGCCCATCACCCAGAGGCGCCCCTCGGGCACCGTGACATCGAACGGCACCTTCGACGCCTCCGTCGAGCCGGCGGGGAGCTTGATGAAGCCGAGCTCGTCCACCGGCACGCCGTTGATCGACATCTGTCCGAGCGCATTGCAGCACACCACGTGATCGCCCGGCAGCCCGATGATGCGCTTGACGAGGTGATCGTCCTGGTCGGTCATCGACAGACCCACGAGGCCCAGCAACCAATCGACGCCTGACTGGAACGGGTTGAGGTCGGGCGCGGGTGTGGGCGGCAGCCAGCCTCCCGGGTCGCGGAACACGACGACGTCACCGTGCGAGTAGCCCGTCCAGTTGGGCGTGAGCTCGTCGACGAGGATGCGGTCGTCGATGACGAGCGTGTCCTCCATCGATGCGGACGGGATGAAGAAAGAGCGCACGACGAAGGTCTTCACCAGGAAGGACACGAGCACCGCGATGATCACGATGACGATGACGTCTCTCAGGAAGGAGACCCAGCCGCGGGTGCGCCGCGCCTCGCGCGACGCCGACTCGGCCTCGCGGCGACTGCGCCGGTAGAGGGGGGCCGCAGACTCGGGGAGATCGGTGCTCATGGGTTCCTTCAACACGTGCGCGCCCGTCACGGGCGCTCAAGCCAGGGTGGCATATCAGGAGCCCGGCGACCGACGCGGCGTGCCGGTGGACAGACGATCTCCAGCACTTCCGAAGCCGTCGGCCCAGCGGTGATGCAGAGAACCCCGCGATCCGTGCGGATCGCGGGGTTCTCGGGAGACGGGCTGATTCAGCCGCGCTTCTCCTTGATCTTCGCCTTCTTGCCACGCAGGTTGCGCAGGTAGTACAGCTTGGCGCGACGCACGTCACCGCGGGTCACGACCTCGATCTTGTCGATGACCGGCGAGTGCACCGGGAAGATGCGCTCGACGCCGACCTGGAAGCTGATCTTGCGGACCGTGAAGGTCTCACGGACGCCGTCGCCCTGGCGGCCGATGACGACACCCTGGAACACCTGGATGCGCGAGCGCGAGCCCTCGATGATGTTGACGTGCACCTTGATGGTGTCACCGGGGCCGAAGGCCGGGATGTCGGAGCGCAGCGAGGCCGCGTCGACGCTGTCGAGAATGTGCATCTCTGTGTCACTTCCTGCGACCGCAGCAGGCCGATCGCATCAAGAAAAAGTAAGAAGCTCGTGTCGTGAGATCCATACGGATCCTCGGCTCCCCTGCAGCAGAGCGACGAAAGCGGATCAGCAACGGCTGAACCGGCCACGGCACAAGGGTCCATTCTGCCACAGCCCCGACCGGCGGCAAAACCGGCCGCGGGCGGATCAGCGGCGCTCGTCGACGACGATGACGCCGGTCTGCGGAGTCCGCAGAACCGCGGTCGACTCGCGCCACAGCTGCCACAGCTGCACCCAGAAGACTCCGACCGCCGCCACGATCGCGAGCACGAGCGTCAAGCCGAACCACGCCTCGCTGAACAGCCCCACGAGGATCGTCAGCACATGCCAGGTCGTGAAGGCCGCGACGTCGAGCCAGGAGACCGACCCGGTGCGTCGCACAGACGGCCGCGCACGGTTCAGCAGCGTGAGCACCGCCTGCACGACGAAGACCGACGGCAGCGCGATGAACAGCACCCACAGGAACGCCCAGCCGCCGGCGTTGAAGACGCCCCACCCGATAAGAAGCCACAGCGGCAGCACGAAGGCTGCGGGCCAGAGCCAGCGGGAGAAGATGCGTCGAAGCGCCATGGTGCGATGCTATGCGGCCTGTGAGAGCCGACAGCACTCCCATAGGGAAGACACAGGGCCTGATCGGCGAAGATGGATGCTGAGTGAGAGGACTCCCATGATCGAACTGCGCACCCCGGCCGAGATCGAGCAGATGCGCCCCGTCGGCCGCTTCGTCGCCGAGACGCTCGCGACGCTCCGCGATGACACGAAGGTCGGCACGAACCTGCTGGCCATCGACCGCCGCGCGCACGAGATGATCCGCAAGGCGGGCGCGGAGTCCTGCTACATCGACTACCACCCGTCTTTCGGTGCGAGCCCGTTCGGCAAGGTGATCTGCACCTCGGTGAACGACGCGGTGCTGCACGGTCTCCCCCACGACTACGCCCTGCGTGATGGCGACCTCGTCACGCTCGACTTCGCGGTGTCGTTGAACGGCTGGGTGGCCGACTCCGCCGTCTCCTTCGTCGTGGGCACGCCCCGCGACGAGGACCTCGCACTCATCGACACGACCGAGCGCGCGCTCGATGCCGCGATCGCCGCCGCTCAGCCGGGCGGGAAGACCGGCGACATCTCGGCGGCGATCGCCGCGGTGGCACTCGGCGAGGGACTGAAGATCAACACGGACTTCGGCGGGCACGGCGTCGGCCGCGAGATGCACGGCGATCCCCACATCGCGAACAACGGCCGCGCCGGCCGCGGATACCCGCTGAAGCCGGGCCTTGTCGTGGCCATCGAGCCCTGGTTCCTGCAGACCACCGACGAGCTCATCACCGACCCCGACGGATGGACGCTGCGCAGCGCCGACGGATCGCGCGGCGCGCACTCGGAGCACACGATCGCGATCACGGCCGACGGCCCGATCGTGCTCACCGACCGCTCCTTCCTCGGCGTGAAGTAGCCCACCGCGCTTCGACCGGACCCTCACCTCCCCCACGCGCGGGATGTGAGGGTTTCGTTCGCTCGGGGTAATCGAACGCCGCGCGGGGGCGAAACACGTCGTTCCTAGCGTGAGCGTCATGACCGATCCGACCGCTTCCCCCCGCCGCATCGTCGTCGTCGGCGCCGGCATGGTGGCGCACCGCTTCGTCGAGAGCCTGCTGTCTCGCACGGAGGACGCGCGCGTCATCCTGTTCGGCGAAGAGGGCCGCCTGCCGTACGACCGTGTCGGTCTCACCGGTTTCTTCAACGGCGCGACCGCGGACGACCTCACCCTCGATCGCACTCTCCTCGACGATGAGCGCGTGACGTTCGTGGCGGGCGATCCGGTGGTCTGGATCGATCGCACGGCGAAGACCGTCACCACCCGCTCGCGCCGCACGATCGGCTACGACGATCTGGTTCTCGCGACCGGGTCGTACGCGGCCCGGCCGCCGGTCGACGGCTCTGACCTCCCGGGCACCTTCGTCTACCGCACACTCGACGACGTCGTCGCGCTCCGGGAGTTCACCGCGACCCGCTCGGCGCAGCTCGGCCGTCCGCTCGTCGGCACCGTCATCGGCGGCGGTCTGCTCGGTCTCGAGGCCGCCGGCGCGCTGCAGGGTCTGGACGTCGACGCGACGGTCGTGCAGTCCTCTGACCGCCTGATGTCGGCACAGCTCGATCTCGCGGGCGGCAGCACACTTCGGCGCCTGATCGAGAGCCGCGGCATCGCGGTGCGCACCGAGAGCCGCACCACGCGCATCGACCAGGATCGCTCGGGCCACGTCTTCGGGCTCGAGTTCCGGGACGGCGAATACCAGAAGACCGACGTGGTCGTCTTCACCGTCGGTGTGCGTCCACGCGACGAGCTGGCGCGCGAGGCGGGCCTGACACTCGGCACGTACGGCGGCGTCGAGATCGATGAGGGCTGTCGGACGAGCGACCCCTCGATCTACGCGATCGGCGAGGTGGCGTCCTACGCGGGCCGCACGGTCGGCCTCGTCGCTCCCGGGTACGCAATGGCGGAGGTCGCGGCCGACCGCCTGCTGGGCGGCGCGGCGTGCTTCCCGGGCTACGACGACTCCACGAAGCTCAAGCTCTCGGGCGTCGATGTCGCGAGCTTCGGCGACGCGTTCGCCGCCACCCCCGGCGCCCTCGACGTGGTGTACGCCGATCCGGTGTCCGGCGTGTACAAGAAGCTCGTCCTCTCGGACGACGCGAAGACCCTGCTCGGCGGCATCCTCGTCGGCGACGCATCGGCGTACGGCGCGCTTCGCCCGCTCGTCGGAAGCGCGCTCGGCGCCGATCCGGCGGCCTACCTGATGCCCGCCGACGGCGTCGAGGCGCCGACGGGCGACCTCCCCGACGCCGCGATCGTCTGCTCCTGCTCGAACGTGACAGCGGGCCGGATCCGCGGCGCGGTGCACGAGGACGGCTGCGCGGACGCGAACGAGGTCAAGGCCTGCACAAAGGCCGGCGCCACCTGCGGCTCGTGCTTCACGATGGTCAAGAAGATCGTCGGCAAGGAGCTCGCGGCGCTCGGCCAGACCGTGAGCAACGCCCTGTGCGAGCACTTCGACATGACGCGCCGACAGCTGTTCGACGCCATCCGGGTCTCGGAGCTCACGCAGTTCAGCGCGATCATCGACCGCTTCGGACGCGGCCGCGGCTGCGATGTGTGCAAGCCGACGATCGCGAGCATCCTGGCCAGCCTGACCGGCCGCCACGTGCTCGAGGGCGAGAACGCGACCCTGCAGGACACCAACGACCACGTCATGGCGAACATGCAGAAGGACGGCACCTACTCGGTCGTGCCTCGGATGCCCGGTGGCGAGGTGACCCCCGAGGGGCTGATCGCGGTGGGCCAGATCGCCAAGGACTTCGGGCTGTACACCAAGATCACCGGCGGTCAGCGCGTCGACATGTTCGGCGCGCGCCTCGAGCAGCTGCCGCTGATCTGGCAGCGCCTGGTCGACGAGGGGTTCGAGTCGGGCCACGCCTACGGCAAGTCGCTGCGCACGGTGAAGTCCTGCGTCGGATCGACGTGGTGCCGCTACGGCGTGCAGGACTCCGTGGGCATGGCCGTGAGGCTCGAGCTGCGGTACCGCGGCATCCGATCCCCGCACAAGTTCAAGCTCGGCGTCTCGGGTTGCGCGCGCGAGTGCGCGGAGGCGCGTGGCAAGGACGTCGGCGTGATCGCCACCGAGAACGGCTGGAACATGTACGTCGGCGGCAACGGAGGGTTCACGCCCCGCCACGCCGACCTCCTCGCGGAGGGCCTCTCAGACGACGAGCTGATCACGGCGATCGATCGCTTCTTCGTGTACTACATCCGCACCGCCGACCGTCTGCAGCGCACCGCTCCCTGGGTGGCGGAGCTGGAGGGCGGCATCGAGGAGCTGCGACGGGTGATCTTCGAGGACAGCCTCGGCATCTGCGACGACCTCGACGCCCAGATGGCGCTGCTCGTGGAGAACTACGAGGACGAGTGGGCCGCCACGCTGCGCGACCCCGAGAAGCTCAAGCGCTTCGCCTCGTTCGTGAACGCCCCCGACACGCCGGATCCGTCCCTCGCGTACGTCGCCGAGCGCGGTCAGGTGCGCCCGGCCTTCCCCGAGGAGCGCGAGGCGGCGTCGGCCGGCGGCGTCCTCATCGCCGGAACCACCCTGGAGGTGCGTCGATGACCGTCGCCGAGCAGACCCGATCCGTCCCCGCCGCGTCCGCCTCCGCGGCCGCTGCCCTTGGCGCCTCCTCGCGCTGGGTCGCGGTGTGCCGTCTCTCCGACCTGGAGGTGGAGCGGGGCCGTGCCGCTCTCATCGGCGACACGCAGCTCGCCCTCTTCCTGCTCGCGGACGGCAGCGTGCGCGCCGTGTCGAACTTCGACCCATACGGCAAGGCCAACGTCCTGTCGCGCGGCATCGTGGGCACGAAATCTCTGGGAAACAATGCGCCGTCGTCCGGAAACAACGAGATGTCAGAATCCGGATCGACGGCGTCGCGCGAGGATGTGCCCACCATCGCCTCACCCCTGCACAAGCAGGCGTGGGACCTCCGCACCGGAATGGTCGTGGAGACCCAGGGCAAGGATGCGCGCGACATCCCCGTCTGGCCGGTGGCCGTGCAAGGCGATGAGGTGCTGGTCCGCTTCCCGTGAGCGGCATGACGGCAGGAGAGGTGAGAGCAGCATGAGCGCGAAGACCATGGGCCGGGTGGCCCTCCTCGGCGGCGGCCCGGGCCCCGCCGATCTCATGACCGTGCGCGCCTACCGCCTTCTCCACGCCGCCGACGTCGTGATCGCCGACCGTCTCGGCCCCGTCGACGTCCTGGACGAGCTCGATCCGCGGGTGACGATCATCGACGTCGGCAAGCGGCCGGGCCATCATCCGGTGCCTCAGCACGAGATCAACGCCCTCCTCGTCGAGCACGCGCGCGCCGGTCGCCGTGTGGCCCGCCTGAAGGGCGGCGATCCCTTCGTCTTCGGCCGCGGAGGCGAAGAGGTCGCAGCCTGCCTCGCGGCGGGTGTGCCCGTCGAAGTGGTGCCCGGCCCCACCTCCGCGGTCTCGGTGCCCCAGGCCGCAGGCATCCCGGTGACGCACCGTGGCGTCTCGGGCGCCATGCATGTTGTCAACGGCCAGGCCGAGCTCGGTCCCGGCACTCTCGCGGCGCTCGCCGACGACAGCGTGACCACCGTGATCCTCATGGGGGTCGCCTCTCTTGACCGGATCGTCGCGGGGGCGCTCGCGACCGGCGCGCCCGCGTCGCGACCCGTCGCCATCGTCGAGAGCGGACACACGCCGAATCAGCGCACCACGCGCACCACCCTCCGCGATGCTGTGGACGACGCCCGCGCCGCCGGTGTCAGCAACCCGGCCGTGATCATCATCGGCGAGGTCGCCCGCGCCGACCTCCTGTTGCCGACGACGCTCGACGTACCCGCGCTCGCCGTCTGATCCCGTTCCTCCTGCCCCACCCGCTCCACCCGCTCCTCCCCGTATCGGACGCCATGAACCACCTGACGGACACCGTTGCCGACACGAGCCCGGTCCCCCGGCTTCTCTCCACCGCTCTTGCCGGATGCTCGATCCTCATCACCGTCGACCGCCGTTCGGGCGAGCTCACGTCCGCTCTGGAGCGGCACGGCGCGTCGGTCCAGCAGGCCGCGGCCCTGACCATCGAGTCGCACATCGACGACGCGGCGCTGATCGAGCGCACGCAGCAGCTGATCGCGGACCCGCCGGATGTCGTCGTCGTCACCACCGGCGTGGGGTTCCGCGGCTGGGTGGAGGCAGCTGACGAGGCGGGCCTCTCCGACGAGCTGATCGCAGCGTTCCGCGGGGCGCAGATCGTCGCCCGCGGCCCCAAGGCGCGCGGGGCGATCCAGCAGGCGGGGCTGACCGCCGACTGGGTCGCCGAATCCGAGACGGCCGCCGAACTCGGCGAGTACCTCGTGGCGGAGGGTGTGTCCGGCAAGCGCGTCGCGGTGCAGCACCACGGATCCGGCGCCGACGGCCTCGACGAGCTCTTCGCCCGGCACGGGGCCGAGGTCGTGAGCCTCACCGTCTACCGCTGGGGCCCCCCGCCGGAGCCGGCGGTCGTGCGCCGCTCGGTGCGAGCCGCCGCGGCGGGCGAGTACGACGCGGTGCTCTTCACCTCCGCTCCCGGCGCCGAGGCGTGGCTGTCCGAAGCCCGCCGCGCCGAGGCCCTCGACGGCATCCGCGCGCGCGTCGCCGATCGCCGGCTCGTGATGGTCGGCGTCGGCCCGATCACCGCCGAGCCGCTCGCGGCGGAGGGCATCGAGGTGCTGATCGCGGATCGCGGCCGTCTCGGGTCGCTCGTGCGCTCGGTCGTGACCTACTTCGGCGGCGGGAACGCTCCCTCGCACGTGACCAGTGCGGGGCGCCTCGAGCTGCGCAGCGGCGGGGCGGTGCTCGACGGACGCGTGATCTCCCTGTCGCCCACCGGGACGGACGTGCTCGCGGCGCTGTTCCGGGCGGGGGGCGCTGTCGTGTCGCGCGCCGAGCTGCAGAAGGTGCTGCCGCGGTCGGGCCAGAGCGCCCACGCCGTGGAGATGGCAATCGCTCGCCTGCGGGATGCGCTCGGGGTGCCGGATGTGATCAAGACCGTCGTCAAGCGCGGGTACCGTCTCACTGTGGAGGATCCGCTATGACGACGTTGATCGCCTGCTCCCACGGAACCCGCTTCCCGGAGGGCCGGGACGCGATCCGCGCCCTGGTCGCGCAGGTGCAGACGGCCCTTCCCGATGTGACGATCGCGCAGGCCTTCGTCGACGTCGAGGAGCCCTCGGTCGACGAGGTCGTCGCAACCGTGGAGGGACCGGCGGTCATCGTGCCGCTCCTGCTGTCGGCCGGGTTCCACACCGGCGTCGACATCGCCCGCGCGGCCCGCACGCGGCACGACGTCGTGGCGACCGATCCGCTCGGCCCCCACGAGCTGCTCGCCCAGACGCTGAAGCAGCGTCTCGAGGAGTCGGGGCTGCACGACGACGACCACGTTGTGCTGGCGGCCGCCGGCTCGTCGCGACCCGCTGCCGCGGTGCACGTCGAGCAGATGCGCGACCTCCTGGCGCCGCTGCTGCGCCAGCCCCTCACGGTCGGATACGCCGCGGGCGCGGTGCCCCGCATCGCCACCGCCGTGCAGGCCGCGCGCGAGGCCGGCGCCGCGCGCGTGGTGGCGGCGAGCTATGTGCTCGCGCCGGGGTTCTTCGCGCGCGAGGTCGCGGCCGCGGGGGCCGATGTCGTCACGCCCCCGCTGGGCGCCGACGAACGCGTGGCCCGCGTGGTCGCCGAGCGCTACCGATCCGGTGTCGCGGCGCTGGAGGCGCTGCAGTCCACTCGCTGAGCCGCCGTCAGCCGCCGATGGCGTTCATGCCGCGGCGGGGCTGGAGGAAGGACGGGTCGTCGATCGCGTGACCCGGCAGCTTGCGCAGGATGCATCCGCGCATCATCGCGTCGAGCTCCCGGTCCATCTCCCCCGGATCGTCGTAGCTCGTCCGCAGGATCGGCAGCAGATCGAACTCGGTGGTCGAGAAGAGGCAATTGCGCAGCTGCCCGTCCGCCGTCAGGCGCAGCCGGTCGCACGCGCCGCAGAAGGGGGCGGTCACGGAGGCGATGACGCCCACGCGATGCGGGCCGTCATCGAGCACCCAGGTCTCGGCCGGAGCGCCACCCCGACCGGGAACGGGCGTGAGCCGCCAGCGTGCGGCCAGCCTGTCCAGAATCTCCTCGCGCGTCACCATGCGCTCGCGCGACCACGTGTGGCCGGCGTCGAGCGGCATCTGCTCGATGAACCGCAGCTGCGCGTTATGGGCCACGGCGAACTCGACGAGGTCGACGAGCTCGTCCTCGTTCACGTCCCTCATCGCCACCGTGTTGAGCTTCAGAGGCGAGAGTCCGGACTCGGAGGCGGCAGCGATGCCGTCGAGCACGTCGGCGAGCCGGTCGCGGCGCGTGAGGTCGCGGAAGCGCTCCGGACGCAGCGTGTCGAGCGAGATGTTCAGGCGAGTGAGGCCCGCCGCGACCAGGGCGGGGAGCTTCTCGCGCAGCGTGATGCCGTTGGTCGTCATCGCGATCTGCACGGGCCCGTCGGGGCTCTCCAGGCGAGCGAGCCGGCGCACGACCTCGACGAGGTCGGTGCGAAGCAACGGCTCTCCCCCGGTCAGCCGGAAGGTGGTGATGCCGGCCGCCGCAGCGATCCGGGCGATCCGCTCGATCTCGTCGAGCGTGAGGATGCTCGTCTTCGCGAGCCACTCGTTGCCCTGCTCAGGCATGCAGTAGGTGCAGCGCAGGGAGCAGCGGTCGGTGAGGGAGACGCGCAGGTCGCGGTGCACCCGCCCGAAGGTGTCGACGAGCGGGCCGTCCGAGGGCACGGCGCCGGTCTCCGGCATGCGCGGACGCACGCCGAGGGTGACCGGCACAGCGGTCACGAGAGCGGTCTCCGCGTCATGCCCTCAGCCTACGTGCGCTGCACCTCACGGGGCGCCCTCGGAGGCGGTGAGGAAGAAGGGTCATGCCGATGGCTGGGCCGCCATCACCCGCACATCCGACGCGTCGACGGAGAGGCGGACGGGATCGCCCGTGCTCAGCGCGAGCGCCGCCAGCTGAGCGGCGGGAACCTCCACCACCACGTCGGGCGCGGTCGTGTGCACCCGAGCCCCGCCCGGGGTGGGCTCGAGCCGCGCGACCTTGGCGAGCCACTCTCCGGGTTCGCGTGGCTCATCGTGCGCGACCCGGATGGCACCCGTCCAGGTCGGCTCCGCGGTGCGGGCGAGGCGGACATCGGCGGGACGGAAGACGGCGACCAGCGAGGCGCCGTCGGCGGTGCCCGCCGGCAGCGACGCCTCGATGCGCAGGGCCTCGTCGGCCGTCGGAGCCGTCCATGCGCCGCGCGTCGCGGTGCCCGTGACGCGATTGAGACCGGCGACGGCCGCGACGAAGCGCGTGGCCGGCGCCTCCAGCACCTGACGCACCGCGCCGCGCTGTGTGACGCGACCGCCCTCGATCACCACGACCTGACGCGCCAGTGCGGCCGCATCGAAGGCGTCATGCGTGACGATCAGGGTGCTCGTGCGCGTCGCGCTGAGCTGCTCGTGCAGCACCGCGCGCGTCTCGGACGCCGTCTCGGCATCGAGGCCGGTCAGCGGTTCGTCGAGCAGCAGCAGGCGGGGTGACACCGCCAGGGCGCGGGCGAGGGCAACGCGCTGCTGCTGCCCGCCCGAGAGCTCGCGGGGTCGATGGCCTCCCGATCCGGACAGCCCCACGCGCCACAGCCACTCGTCGGCGACCTGGCGTGCGCGAGACTTGGCGAGCCCGCGGACCGTCAGGCCGAACGCCACGTTGTCGCGCACGCTCAGGTGCGGAAACAGCAGGGCGTCCTGACTCAGCATGACCACGCCCCGGGCCTGCGCGGTCGGATGCCGGCGCTTCGAGACGATCGTGCCGTCGATGAGTTCGATCTGCCCCGACGCGACCCGCACCGATCCGGCGACCGCGTCGAGCAGGGTCGACTTGCCCGCGCCGCTGGGGCCCATAACAGCCGTGACCTCTCCCTGGGGCACGGTCAGCTTCACCTCGAGGCGGAAGTCGCCCCGCTGCACCGCGAAGTCGGCCTTCAGCGCGACCCCGTGGCCGAGCGCCGGATCGACGGCCTCCGATGCGCGTCTCACCCCGCGCGGCACCCCGTTCATCGCACGCTCCCGGGCCGCCAGCCGCGCACGAGCAGCAGCACCGCCACGGCGGTCACCAGCAGCAGCAGCGACAGCGCGACGGCGGTGCCCTGCCCCACACCCGATCCGTTGAAGGCCGTGTAGATCGCGAGCGGCATCGTCTGGGTGACCCCCGGGTTGTTGCCGGCGAACAGCGCGGTGGCACCGAACTCCCCGATCGCCCGGGCGAAGCACAGCACCAGCCCGGCGACGAGTCCCGGGCCGGCGAGCGGCAGCGTGATGCGCCACAGGGTGGCCCACCGCCCCGCGCCCAGGGCCGCGGCGGTGCGCTCGTACTCCACTCCCACGGCGCGCACGGATCCCTCGACGGCGAGCACGAGGAAGGGCAGCGCGACGAAGACCTGCGCGAGAACAACGGCGGCGGACGTGAAGGGCAGCGCGATGCCGAATCGCGCCAGCCATTCGCCGACAGGAGCGGTGCGGCCGAAGAGGAACAGCAGCGCGACGCCCCCCACCATGGGCGGCAGCACCAGGGGCACCGTCACCAGCACGCGGAGGATCGCGGCGAGCCAGGGGCGGGCGCGGGCGATGAGGACCGCGAGCGGCAACCCGATCAGCAGGCACACGATCGTGGCGATCAGGCCCGTCACCACCGAGAGCACCAGCGCATTCACCGACGCGGGCGCGGAGATGTCGGCCCACATCGAGCCCCATTCGGCACGCGCTGCGAGGCCCGCGAGCGGCGCGATCAGGAGCGCGAGGGCGAGGACGGCCGGCAGTGCGAGCAGGCGCGGAAGGTTCCCCCGAGGCGCGCCCCGATCGCCGGCCGTGCGGCGCGCGTCAGCCATGCTGATGGACTCCTTCTCGGGACATGCTTCCGATCCTGCCCCGAACGGACGCGGATCCGCACGCACGGAGGCTCCGCACGTCGTGGGATTCGCTGCTCACACGACGAGACGGGCGGATCAGGGCGCGCCGAAGCCGAACGACTTCAGGATCCGCTGCCCCTCGACCCCCGTGACAAAGTCGACGAGCGCCGCGGCGGCTTCCGAGTTCGCGGCCCCGCGGACGGCGGCGATCGGATAGCGGCTCACCACGTCGGCCGCTCCCTCCGCCTCGACGATGTCCACCTCGCCCGCGGCGGCATCCGTACGGTACACGAGCCCGGCATCCGCCTCACCCGCCGCCACCTTGGTCAGCACGGCGGAGACGTTCTGCTCGAGACTGTCGGGCGCGGGCGTGAGGCCCGCGTTCTCGAAGAGCGCCGCGGACGCCGCCCCGCACGGCACCTCGACGGCACAGAGCACAACGATCCGCCCCGGATCGGCGAGGTCCTCGAGCCCGGCGATACCTGCCGGATTGCCGGTCGGCACGGCGATGATCATCGTGTTGGTCGCGAAAGGCCGGGGTTCGGCCACCAGATCACGCACGCGATCCATGTTCGCCTCGTCGGCGCTCGCGAAGACGTCGACCGCCGCTCCCTCCGCGAGCTGAGTGGCGAGCACCTGCGAGCCGTCCGTGACAAGGGGCCTGACGTCGACGCCGGGATGGTCCGCCTCGAACTCCGTGGAGATCTGCTCGAACGCGTTCTTCAGCGACGCGGCCGCGAACACCGTGAGCTCGCCCGAGAGCGCACCGGCGGTGCCGGACGACGTCGACGAGACCGGATCCGCGGGGGCAGCGGGACCGGTCGCGCACCCGGCGAAGGACAGGGCGGCGAGAAGGAGGGCAGCGGACATCGGACGAGCCTGCATGTCCTCTGTCTAGCAGGGCGCCGTCACGCGCGGGTGACGGCGCTGTCACCGCAAGGCGACCCGAGGCGCGGAGAGCCCGGGGAGCCTAGGCTGTGGACATGTCGGCCCTCCCCCCGCTCGTCACACCCGTCGCCGCGCTGTCGCAGGCCGAACGCGAGCGCACAGCACGCCACCACGTCCTGATGCCGCTCGGCGAGCTCGGGCAGCGTCGCCTCCGCGCGGCGCACGTCGCGATCGTGGGAGCGGGAGGCCTGGGCTCGCCCGCGGTGCTCGCGCTCGCCGCGGCCGGTGTCGGCACGCTCACCGTGATCGACAACGACGACGTGGAGCTGTCGAACCTGCAGCGCCAGGTGATGCACCGGATCGTCGATATCGGCGCGCCGAAGGCGACGAGCGCCGCCCGCGCGGCGGCCGATCTCGCCCCCGAGGTGCGGGTGCACGCGGTACGCGAGCGCCTGACGGCCCGCAACGCCGAACGCCTGCTGAGCGGTGCCGATGTCGTGCTCGACGGCACCGACACCTTCGCCACCCGCGAGCTCGTGGCCACGGCGACCGAGTCGCTCGGCATCCCGCTGGTGTGGGGCGTGGTGCAGGGCTTCGACGCGCAGGTCACCGTGTTCTGGTCGGCTCCTCCCGCGGGATTCCCGGCCGTGCGCCTCTCGGATCTCTATCCCGCCGGAAGCGCGGGCGACGTGCCGACGTGCGCCGAGGCCGGGGTTCTCGGCTCGCTGTGCCTTCAGGTGGGCGCCCTGATGGCGACCCAGGCGGTGCACCTCATCGCGGGCATCGGCGAGCCGCTGCTCGGCCGCATCCTGGTCATCGACGGCCTGCGCGCCCGGCAGCACGAGGTTCCGCTGCGCGGACGGCCTTCTGACGCCCCCGCGCCCGTCTCGCCGGCCGCGGAGCACGAGCCCGAGCGCGTGGAGGTCGCGGCGCTGCGGGCCGCGCTCTCGAGTGCGGCCCCTCCCCTGGTGGTGGACGTGCGCGGTGCCGACGAGGTGCTCGCGGGCATGATCCCGGGCGCCCTCCACGTGCCGTTGCCCGACATCCAGGCCGACCCGGAACGCGCGGCCGACCGGCTCTGGGCCGCGGCCGGCGACCGTCGCATCGCCGTGGTGTGCAAGGGCGGAGCGAGATCCGATCAGGCCGCGACGCTGCTCGCAGCGCGCGATCTCGACGTCGTCTCCGTGCGCGGCGGCATGCGCGCCTGGACGGGCGAGACGGTCGTGCCGGAGGTGGCCCGATGAGCGGCCTGCGCACCGTCGATGAGCACCTCGCCGAGGTGCTCGGCACCGTGACGCGCACCGATGCGATCCCGCTGTTCCTGGCAGCCGCGGCGGGGCTCACGCTCACCGAGGACGTCCGCGCCCGCGTCGACGTCCCCGTCTTCGACAACTCGGCCATGGACGGATTCGCCGTGCGCTTCGCCGACGTCGCCGATGCCGCACCCGAATCGCCCGTCGAACTGCGGGTCGTCGCCGACCTGCCCGCCGGCACCGGCGAGAACCCCGCACTCGCGCCCGGCACGGCGGCGCGCATCATGACCGGATCCCCCGTGCCCTCCGACGCCGACGCCATCGTCCCCTTCGAGGAAACCGCCGGAGGACTGGCCGACTCGCTCGGCACCGTCAGGGTGGTGCGGGCGCCGAAGGCCCGTGGCGTGCACATCCGTCGCGCCGGGGAGGACCTGCGCGCCGGCGATGTCGTCATCACCGCGGGCACTCTGCTCGGGCCGATGCAGCTCTCCGCCGCCGCGGCCACGGGCGTCGACCGCGTCTCGGTCGCACGCCCTCCGCGGGTGCTCGTCGTCTCGACGGGAGATGAGCTCGTCGAGCCGGGCTCCGAGCTGGAGTACGGTCAGATCCCCGAGTCGAACTCGACCCTGCTGGCCGGCCTCGTGCGCTCCACCGGAGCCGAGCTGATGAGGGCGACGTGCGTGCCGGACGATCCGGACAAGCTGCGCCACCTGCTCGCGGGACACGCGCGTGCCGACCTCGTCATCACGTCCGGCGGGGTCAGCGCGGGGGCCTACGAGGTCGTCAAGCAGGTGCTGGAGAGCGACATCGCGTTCACGAAGGTCGCGATGCAGCCGGGCAAGCCACAGGGATTCGGGCGCCTGCCGAGCGGCGCGCTGCTGTTCGGTCTGCCGGGGAACCCGGTCAGTGTGGCGGTGTCGTTCGAGGCGTTTGTGCGCCCCGCCCTGCTCGCGATGCAGGGACGCACACAGCTGCAGCGCGACCGGATCCGGCTCCCCGCCTCGGTCGGCTGGCGCACGCCGCCCGGACGCCGGCAGTACCTGCCCGCCGCCATCGACCGCTCCGACCCCGCGCGCTGGACCGTCCGTCCCGCGACGGCCGGCGGATCCGGCTCCCACCTCGCCGCGGGGCTGGCGGCCGCGGAGGCCTATGCGGTGGTGGACGCCGAGATCGACGCGGTCGTCGAGGGCGACCTCGTCGATGTCATGCTGATCTCATGACGTTCACGCACCTGGACTCCGCCGGTCACGCGCGCATGGTGGATGTGACCGAGAAGCAGCCGACGGTGCGATCCGCGACCGCGCGCGGGTTCGTGGCGGTCGCCCCCGAGACGGTCGCCACGCTGCGAGACGGGGCGGTGCCCAAGGGCGACGTGCTGGCCGTCGCGCGCATCGCGGGCATCCAGGGCGCGAAGCGGTGCGCCGAGCTGCTGCCCCTCGCCCATGTGATCGGTGTCCACGGCGCCACGGTCGACCTCGCGATCGAGGACGGCGGCGTCGCGATCGAGGCCACGGTGCGCACCGCCGACCGCACGGGCGTCGAGATGGAGGCCCTGACCGCCGTGACGATCGCCGCACTGTCGGTGGTCGACATGGTCAAGGGCATCGATCGCACCGCGCGCATCGAGAACGCCCGGATCGTCGCGAAGACCGGCGGTCGCAGTGGCTCCTGGGCAGAGCCACAGGCCGATTGATCGACGAAGGAGCCGAGTTCCGATGACCACAGGCAATGAGCGCACGCTTCCCCCGGAGGCGCTGGACGAGTGGGCCCGCGCGGCCGCGACGCGCCTGGGCCTCGACCCCGACGACATCGACATCCCCCTGATCCTCGACCTCGCGCGCGACGTGGCGCACGGGGTCGCACGCCCCGCGGCTCCGCTGACGGCGTTCCTCGCCGGGCTGGCAGCGGGGCGTGCGGGCGGATCGCGGGAAGCCGTCGAGAACGCGGTCTCCGACGTCACGGATCTCGCGAAGTCGTGGTCGGCATGACGCGCGTCCGCTACTTCGCCGCGGCGGCCGAAGCCGCCGGACGCGCCGAGGAGGACCGCACAGAGGCCACGCTGGGAGAGCTCCGCGCCGCTCTGGCCGCGGAGTACGCGGGCCTCGGCGGGATCCTGCCGCGCTGCGCCGTGCTCGTGGACGGTGAGCGTCGTGACGACGACGCCCCGCTCGCGGGCGCGCAGCACGTGGATGTGCTGCCGCCCTTCGCGGGCGGCTGAGCTCAGGCGGGGTGGAGCGCCCCGGCCAGCGCGAGATCGACCGCCTCACCGAGCGAGGTCGGCCGGTGCCCGAGCAGCATCCGCAGCTCGTCCGAGTCGGTCGAGAGCACGTCGCCCAGGCCCTGGTTCTCCTCGCTGCGCCGGAAGGCGATCGGCCGACCGGCGGCGCGAGAGAGCTCGCGCACGTAGTCCTCCGCCGTGAAGGTCTCGCCGCCGAGCTCGTACACACGCCCCGCCCGGGGCGTGAGGATGGCGGCGGCCGCCGCATCCGCGTAGTCGCGCCGATGCGCCGCCGAGACCCGGCCGGTGCCGCCGACGACCTCGCCGCGCGCGACGTCGCGCTGCGCGCGCTCCATAAACGTGTCGAGATAGGCCCCGTTACGCAGGATCGTCGCGGGGATGCCGGACCGCCCGAGTGCCTCCTCCGTCTGGCGGTGCTCCTCGAGAGCCGGATGACCCGAGTCGGCTCCGAGCGAGCTGGTGTAGACGAGGCAGCCGACCCAGGCGCGCTCGGCGGCGGCGATCACGTTGCGGTGCTGGGTCAGCCGGTGACCGACCTCCGTGCTCGCGATGAGCAGCAGTCGCTCGACACCGCGGAAGGCGAGGTCCATGGATGCCGGGTCGTTGTAGTCGGCCTGGCGCACCGTCACGGCGCGGTCGCGGAAGCGCACCCCCTCGGGGGTGCGGGTGATGGCGACGATGTCGGTGGGCGAGACGCCGCGGGCGATGAGCGCGTCGATGGCGAAGGAGCCCAGTCGTCCTGAGGCTCCGGTCACTGCGATGGACATACGATCCTCCGATCTGCCGGCCTTCGACGTTGAAAGCCGCCCTTGTTTCGAGGATGCGCTCGTCTCCGGCGCTCGGCAATGCCGCAGGTCGCGAAGAATGACCGATATTTGTCGCATCGGCAGGTTCAGCCGCCGAGGCCCTTCCAGCCGGCGGTGCCGTCCTCTTCGAGCTGCCGCTTCCAGACCGGCAGCTCGCGCTTGATGTCCTCGATGACGTCTCGGCACGCGGCGAAGGCCTCCGCCCGATGAGCCGCCGCCACCGCGATGACCACCGCCGCGTCGCCGACCACCAGGCGACCCACCCGGTGGCTGACCGCGATGATGGCATCGTGCGCCCCCGCCGCACGCGCGGCGATGGTGTGCAGGGCCTTCTCGGCATCCGGGTGGGCGGTGTATTCAAGGGCCTCCACGGGCCCCGCCGCATCGGGATCGTGATCGCGCACGCGCCCGACGAACGTCGTCTCGGCGCCCGCGCGGCGATCGTCGATCGCACTCAGGTGGTCGGCGAGCAGGATCGGATCCGCCGAGATCCGGGCGATGCGCACATCCGCCATGTCAGTGGTCCTCCCCTGCGAGCTGTGCGATGACGTGCTTCGCGACCGACAGGACGACGGGCATGCCGCTGCGGACGGCGGCGGGCGATCCGGGCAGGTTCACGATCAGGGCTCCGCGAGCCACACCCGCCAGGCCGCGTGAGAGCATGCCCGCGGGCTTCTCGGCGGCGCCGATGCGGCGCAGCTCCTCGGAGATGCCGGGGATCTCGCGCTCGAGCAGCACCCGGGTGCCCTCGGGCGTCTCATCCCGGGGCCCCAGACCCGTGCCGCCGGTGGTGACGATGAGCCGGGAGCCGGCCGCGATCATGGCCACCAGCGCACGCTCGACGCTCTCCGCACCATCGGGCACGATCACGGCATCGGGGCACTCGAAACCGGCCACACGAAGTGCCGCGACGGCCTCCGGTCCGGACAGGTCGCCGCGTTCGCCACGCGAGGACCGGTCGCTGACGGTGATGACGGCCGCGCGCGCAGCCCCTCCCGACTCGTCCATTCCCCGAGTCTAAGGATGACGGTGCGCGCCCGCTCCGCCCGATGTTTCGAACGTGTGACGAACCTCTCAACGGTCCGCCGCCGATCCGGTGGGTGAAAGGTGACTCCGGCGAAACCGCCGTGCAGGGCGCTCGGAAACACGCGACTTCTAGCGTCGGAGCAACACCCCGCCCGTCCTGAGGAGTAGCCATGGCACCGACCTTGAGCACCACCCCGATGAGCACCACCCCCACCCCGGCCGCCGTCGAGGCGCCCACCGAGCTCACATTCCGCCCCGGTCGATGGATCGACGGCTGGAACGCCGAGGATCCGTCGTTCTGGGCGTCCACCGGCCGCGCGATCGCCAAGCGCAACCTGGGCTGGTCGATCTTCGCCGAGTTCCTCGGATTCATCATCTGGCAGCTGTGGAGCATCGTGGTGGTGCTGCTGCCGGCCGCGGGCTTCGAGCTGACGACCACCGAGACGTTCTGGCTGATCTCGCTCCCCTCGCTCGTGGGCGCCACGCTGCGCTTCCCCTACACGTTCGCCGTTGCGCTGTTCGGCGGCCGCAACTGGACCATCGTCTCGGCCGGGCTTCTGCTGATCCCCGCCACGCTGCTCGGCTTCGCCGTGCAGAACCCGGAGACCCCGTTCGGCGTGCTCCTGCTGATCGCCGCGCTCGGCGGCGTGGGTGGCGGCAACTTCGCCAGCTCCATGGCGAACATCACCTACTTCTTCCCGCAGAAGGAGAAGGGCTGGGCGCTGGGCCTGAACGCCGCGGGCGGCAACATCGGCACCGCGATCGCTCAGCTCGCCGTGCCGATCGTCGTCACCCTCGGAGCTGCGGGCACCCTCAACATCCAGCTCGCCGGATGGATGTGGATCCCTCTCATCCTCGTGGCTATGTGGGGCGCATGGCGCTACATGGACAACCTGTCCTCGGCGAAGGCCGACTTCGCCGGTGCCGCCTCGGCGCTGCGCGAGCCCCACCTGTGGGTCATGGCGCTGCTGTACATCGGCACGTTCGGCTCCTTCATCGGCTTCGCCGGGGTCTTCCCGAAGCTCATCGCGGACCAGTTCCCCGAGTTCTCGACCTTCCACGTCGGCGCCGCATCGCTGTCGCTCGCCTTCCTCGGCGCGCTCGTCGGATCTCTCTCGCGTCCCTACGGCGGCAAGCTCGCGGATCGCTTCGGCGGGGCCCGGATGACCGTGATCTCGTTCTCGGTCATGATCCTCGCGACCCTCGCGCTGATCCTGACCCTGCCGCTGGGCAGCTTCTGGGTCTTCCTCGGATGCTTCCTGGTGCTGT
Organism: Microbacterium stercoris; assembly: GCF_017592545.1. Lineage (GTDB taxonomy): Bacteria > Actinomycetota > Actinomycetes > Actinomycetales > Microbacteriaceae > Microbacterium > Microbacterium stercoris. Next base: position 106,071 of record NZ_JAGFOA010000004.1, on the reverse strand, counting down.
TCGTGGCGACCGGCATGGGCAACGGATCGACCTACCGGATGATCCCCGCGATCTTCGCCGCGCGCGGTGCGGCCAACGGCGGCGACGCGCACTCGGTGTCGACCCAGCGCCGCGGGGCCGCCGCGCTCGGCCTGATCGCGGCCATCGGCGCGTACGGCGGCTTCCTGATCCCGCAGGTGCTCGGCGCATCGAAGTCTGCGACGGGCGGCTACGAGACGGCGTTCTGGTGCTTCATCGCCGCCTACGCCGTGCTGCTCGCCGTCACCGCCGCCGTCTACCTCGTGCCGCGCTCCTCGCTCGCCGGCCAGCGCATCTGAGGACACCTGCATGACCGCCCCCGCCCTGCGCGTTGTGCTGATCGGCTTCGGGCCGGTCGGCGTGCGCTTCGCCGAAGAGCTCCTCCCCGACATCGCCTCGGGGCGCGTCCACCTCACCGTGGTCGGCGCCGAGAGAGTCGAGCCGTACAACCGCGTGCTGCTCGCGGAGTACGCGAGCGGCGAGCTCGAGATGTCCGATCTCGTGATCGCCGACACGGGCGAGCTGCGCGCGGCGGGGGCGGAGGTGCTCGCCGGAGTGCGGGTCTCGGCGATCGACCGCGCGGCGCGGGAGGTCGTGCTCACCGACGACACACGGGTCGCCTATGACCGGGTCGTGCTCGCGACGGGTGCCCGCGCCGTGGTGCCGCGCCTGGACGGGCTCGAGCACCTCGGCGCGGATGCGACCGGGCTCGACACCGACCTCACTCGCGGAGTGGTGGTGCTGCGTTCGCCGGAGGATGCCGAGCGCGTGCGACGGGTCGTCGCCACCGGAGGGCGCGTGGTCATCCTCGGCGCCGGCGTCCTCGGCATCGAGCTCGCCCTGCTGCTGGCGCGGGCCGGCGCGATGCCCCACGTGGCGCACTTCGGTCCTATGCCGATGCCTCGCCACCTCGATCGCGGATCGGCCTCCGTGCTGGCCGCCGCGCTCGAGACGGCGGGTGTGCGGGTGTGGCCGCACACCCGCGCGGAGGCGATCATCGCCCGGCCCGACGCCGACGGCGTCCGGCGCTTCCAGGCCCTGGTGAGCTCGGACGGCAAGCGCATCGAGGGCGACCTGCTTGTGCTCTCGTGCGGCGTCCGCGCCCGCACCGAGCTCGCCGAGGCCGCGGGACTGCGCACCGGCCGCGGCGTGCTCGTCGACGACCGCCTGCGCTCCTGGACAGATCCGGACATCGCGGCGATCGGCGATTGCGCCCACATCGCCGACACCGTGCACACGCACAGTCATGACGTGCCGGGCGGTCCGAGCGGGCTCATCGGCCCCGGATGGCGACAGGCCGAGTTCCTCGCGAGATCGCTGCGCGAGGAGTGGGAGGGGGCGATCTCCACGTCGTTCTCGGAGGAGGTCCCCGGCGTGGTCGCGCTGAAGGCCGAGCAGGTCGACCTCATCTCTGCGGGCGACGTGTCGGCGGATCCCTTCGCGCCGGTCGTGGCCGGCGAGACGCCGCTCGGCGTGTCCATGTGGGCCGATCCGGAGCACGGCACGTACGTCAAGATGGTGAGCCGGGACGGGGCGCTGACGGGCTTCGTGTCGGTGGGCATGCCCCGCACCGGCGCCGAGCTGTCGGTGCTCTACGGGCGACGCGGTGAGCTTCCCGCCGACAGGTCGCTGCTGCTGCGCCTGGACGCCGAGGAGGATCAGGGACCGCGCCCCACGGGCCGCGAAGCCACCATCTGCGTGTGCAACGCCGTCACCGCGGGTGCGATCGAGGACGCCGTCGCCGAGGGCTGCGACACCGTCGCCGAGGTCGGCAGGTGCACGCGCGCCGGCACCGGCTGCGGCGGCTGCAGGTCGCGCATCGCCGAACTCATCGACGCGCGACTGGGAGCGACCGCGTGACCGCCCTCCGCACCGCCCAGGACGGCGCGCGCGTCGCGGACACCCACTGCCCCTACTGCGCGCTCCAGTGCGCCATGACCCTCACCCCCACGCCGGGTGAGCGGCTCCCGGTCGCCGTGGACGGGCGGGACTTCCCGACCAACCGCGGAGGCCTCTGCCGCAAAGGATGGACCTCGACGGAGCTGCTCGGCACGACCGACCGGCTCACGGCTCCGCTGGTGCGCCGCGCCGACGGGCGGCTCGAGCCCACCACCTGGGACGACGCGCTCGACCTCATCGCAGCGCGGATCACCGCGATCCAGTCGGAGAGCGGTCGGGATGCGATCGGCGTCTTCGGCGGAGGCGGCCTCACGAACGAGAAGGCCTACCAGCTGGGCAAATTCGCCCGGATCGCACTGCGCACGTCCCGCATCGACTACAACGGCCGCTTCTGCATGTCCTCGGCGGCCGCCGCTGCGAACCGCGCCTTCGGAGTGGACCGTGGGCTGCCGTTCCCCCTCAGCGATCTCGATACGGCCGAGACCATCCTGATGCTGGGCTCGAACGTCGGCGACACGATGCCGCCCTTCGTCTCTCATCTGCAGGGGGCCCGCGCGCGCGGCGGGCTGATCGTGGTGGATCCGCGTCGCAGCTCGACGGCGGCGCTCACCTCCGACGGGGGCGGGCAGCACATCCAGCCGGTGCCGGGGAGCGACCTCGCGCTTCTGCTCGGCCTGATCCATGTGGTCATCGCCGAGAGCCTGTACGACGCGCGTTATGTGGCAGAGCGCACGACGGGCTTCGACTCCCTGCGGCGGTCGGTCTCCCTGTGGTGGCCGGAGCGGGCCGAGGTCGCCACCGGCGTGCCGGCCGCGACCATCCGCTCCCTCGCCCGCACGCTCGCCCAGTCGAGCTCGGCATACATCCTCACCGGACGCGGCGTCGAGCAGCATGCCGACGGCACCGACACGGCCACCGCCGCGATCAACCTCGCGCTGCTGCTCGGCCTGCCGGGTCGTCCCGGCAGCGGCTACGGCACGCTCACGGGCCAGGGCAACGGTCAGGGCGGTCGCGAGCACGGCCAGAAGGCGGACCAGCTCCCCGGCTATCGCAGGATCGACGACCCGAGAGCGCGCGAGCACGTCGCCGGCGTCTGGGGCGTGGACCCCTCGATCATCCCCGGCGCAGGAATCCCTGCCGTGCAGCTGCTGCGATCCAGCGGCCGTCCGGGCGGGGTGCGTGCGCTGCTCGTGCACGGTTCCAACGTGGTGGTCTCCTCCCCCGACGTCCAGTCGATCCGCGACGCCCTGGGCAGGCTCGACCTCCTGGTGGTGAGCGACTTCGTGCTCTCGGAGACCGCCGCCCTCGCCGACGTTGTGCTGCCGGTGCTGCAGTGGGCCGAGGAGGAGGGCACCATGACCAACCTCGAGGGACGTGTCATCCGTCGCCGTCGCGCGATCGCCCCGCCCGCCGGCGCCCGCAGCGAGCTGTGGATCATGTCCGAGCTCGCGCGCCGTCTCGAGGCTCCGGGCACCTGGGACCTCGAGCCCTCCGTCGTGTTCGACGAGCTGGCCCGCGCCTCCGAGGGCGGCATCGCCGACTACTCCGGCCTCAGTCACGCGCTCCTCGACGAGGGGATCGAGGCGCATTGGCCCTTCCCTGCCGGCAGCACGGGCACCCCGAGGCTTTTCGCCGCCTCCTTCGCGCACCCCGACGGGCGTGCCCGCCTCGTCGCCGTGCGCGCGAGTGCACCCGAGACGCCCCGCGGATCCGATCTCAGCCTCATCACCGGCCGCCTGCTGTCGCACTATCAGTCCGGTGCCCAGACGCGTCGCGTCGCCGAGCTGGCCGACGCCGAGCCCGAACTCGTCGCCCAGCTGCATCCGGCGACCGCACGCGCGCGCGGCCTGGCGGACGGCGATCTCGTGCGGCTGTCCACCCCGCGCGCGGCCGTCGAGGCGCGCGTCGGACTCAGCGCCGACATCCGCCCCGACACGGTGTTCCTGCCGTTCCACTACCCCGGTGCCGACAGCGCGAACCTGCTCACGAGCGAGCGGCTCGATCCGATCTCGTCGATGCCCGAGTTCAAGCACGCCGTCGTCACGGCCGAGAAGGTGGTGTGAGCCGCCCGTCCATCGGGCGTCGTGGCGGAGAGTCGCGCGGGGGTCAGAACCGCGCGAGCGTCTCCCGGGCGATCGCGGCGGCGCCCCAGTCGGGCTCGAACTGCGCGATGACCGCGAGATGCTGACGCAGCTGGATGACGGGCATCCGCTCTCGCCACGCGCGATCCAGCCCGGTCAGCTCGGCGTAGAGATCGAAGAAGCCGGCGGCCTCGGCGGGCGGGGCCGTCGTCCACAGATGTGCCAGGTCGACCTCGGCCCAGGTGTACGACACCGCCGGATCGATGAGGGCCGCGGCGCCGTCGGCCGTCGCCATCACGTTGTAAGCCCAGAGGTCGCCGTGCACGAGACACGCGGGGGCATCGGGCAGGATCTCCGGGAGCCGAGCGCACAGCCGCTCGAGCTGGGCGCGGCCCGCCTTGCCGAGCGCGGCGAACACCTTCGGCTCATCGAGCCAGCGTAGGAGGCGCCGCTCGGCGAAGAAGGCGAAGCCGTCGTCGCTCCAGGCGTTGTGCTGACGGCGGCGGCCGAGCCAGTTGTCGCGGTGCCAGCCGAACCGGTCATGCCGCGTGACCGTGTGGTGGCGGGCGAGAGCGTGCGCGAAGTCCGCCCAGAACCGCTCGTCCTGCGGGCGTGGGGCGAGAGACTCGAGCACCAGCAGATCCCGCGTCGCCACGATCACCTCGGGGGTGGCGATGCCGCCGCGTGCACGCAGCACCTCCAGCCCCTCCGCCTCGGTGGCGAACGCGTCGTCCCCCGGCGGATCCGGAAAGGTCTTCACGAACAGCGTCGTGCCGTTGTTCAGATGCGCGAGCCCCGCGTCGGCGGCGAGTCCGCCGGAGGCGGTCTCGACGGAGACGACGTCGGTGATCCCCGCGGCGCGCAGGCGATCGAGCAGGAGGGAGGGCTGGGTCACCGAACCAGGATGCCCCACGCCGACGCGGCGCCGCAGCGCTCGCCGATCAGTCGGCGAGCAGGTCGGGGCGGCGCTCGCGCGTGCGCTCGAGCGACTGCTCCTTGCGCCAGGCGGCCACGGCGCCGTGGTTGCCGCTGAGCAGCACCGGCGGCACCTCGAGGTCGCGCCAGATCGCGGGCTTGGTGTAGATCGGGTACTCGAGCAGGCCGTCCTCGTGCGACTCCTCTACGAGGCTCTCCGGATTGCCCATGAATCCCGGGATGAGGCGGGTGATGGCCTCGATCATGGCCATCGAGGCCACTTCGCCTCCGTTGAGCACGTAGTCGCCGATCGAGACGAGCCGCACGCGCCCGCGCGCGGCGTAGTGGTCGATCACCCGCTGGTCGATGCCCTCATAGCGTCCGCACGCGAAGACGAGCTGCTTCTCCTGCGCGAGCTCCCGTGCCAGCGACTGCCGGAACACCTCGCCGGACGGCGTCGGCACAACGAGCACGGCGTCGTCACCGAGGATGGCATCGAGCGTGGCGCCCCACGGCTCCGGCTTCATGACCATGCCGGCGCCGCCGCCATAGGGCGTGTCGTCGACCGTGCGGTGGCGATCGGTGGTGGCGTCACGGAGATCATGGACGCGCAGATCGAGCAGGCCCTTCTCGCGGGCCTTTCCGATCAGCGAGACATCCAGGACGTCGAAGAACGCCGGGAAGATCGTGACGATGTCGATCCGCATGGGATCAGGCCGAGGTTCCGGGAGCCTCCGCGGAGGCGTCGTCGCCGGACGCGGCGGGAGCCGGATCATCCGGCAGCTCCTCGAAGAGGCCGGCGGGCGGCGTGACGATGACGCGGCCCGCGGCGAGGTCGACCTCGGGCACGATCGCCTTGACGAACGGAACGAGGATCTCGCTCTCGCCCGCGGCGACGATGAGCAGGTCCTGCGCCGGGAAATGGTCGACGCGGGCGACCTTGCCCACCACGGTGCCCTCGCGCACGACGTCGAGGCCGATGAGCTGGTGGTCGTACCAGGCGTCGTCCTCGGCGGGCGCGTCCTCGTCCTCGTCGATCCAGAGGATGGCGCGCACGAGGGTGTCGGCGGCGTTGCGGTCGTCCACTCCCTCGAAGAAGACGACGGCCTGGGCGTTCATCCAGCGGAACTCGCGGACGGTGACGGTCTTGCCGTGCCATTCCGACTGCTCGGGAACCTGAAGGGTGAAGGACGCCCCGGGCGTGAAACGCCCATCGGGGTCATCCGTGTACAGCTCGAGCTTGAGGGCGCCCTTGAGGCCGTGGGCCTTGACGAGACGGCCGACGCGGAGCTGATTCTTGGGCTGCGCGCTCACGTTCAGTCGTCCGCGACGTCGACGCGGACGCGCGTGCCGGCCGCGAGGGCGGCGACGAGCGTACGCAGAGCCTTCGCGGTACGGCCGCCGCGCCCGATGACACGTCCGCGGTCGTCGGCGTGGACATGCACTTCCAGCACATCCCCACGCGACGACGTGGACGAGTCGATGCGCACGTCGTCCGGGTGATCCACGATCCCCTTGACGAGGTGCTCGAGCGCGGCGGCCAGCACGATTACTCTGCGGCCTCGGCCTCGGCGGCCTCGTCGGCGACCTCAGCGTCGGCGGGGGCCTCAGCGGCCTCGGCCTTCTTCTCGACCTTGGGCTTGACGACCGACTTCTTGGCGGAGTCGGCGACGTAGCCGGTCTTGTCCTCGCGGGTCTTGAGCGTGCTCACGGCGTCCTTGTCGCCCTTGAACTTGCCCCAGTCACCCGTGATCTTGAGGATGGCGGCGACCTGCTCGGTCGGCTGCGCGCCGACGGAGAGCCAGTACTGCGCGCGATCCGAGTCGACCTCGATGAACGAGGGCTCCTCGGTCGGGTGGTACTTGCCGATCTCCTCGATCACACGACCGTCGCGCTTGGTGCGCGAGTCGGCGACGACGATGCGGTAGTAAGGCGCACGGATCTTGCCCAGGCGCTTGAGACGGATCTTGACAGCCACGATTCTCCTGAATGGTGTGGAAACGAAGCGAACCAGTCGCCAGGTAGTGGGGTGCACTCCGGCGGAAGCTCAATAGGAGGACTCTGGATGCTGGATAGAGGGTCGAGCACCCGGTCCGACCCTCCATTCTGCCAGATGACGCGCCGGGTCGCGTACAGCTTGCCGCTGGGCGCGCCGCACCCACACACTGGCGACATGACGATCACCTTCGCCACCTCCGCCCGCTCGACGGTCGGCATCGAGTGGGAGCTCATGCTGGCAGACGAGACAACCGGAGATCTCGTCGGCCGCGCGCCCGAGATCGTCCCCGCGCTCGAGGAGGCGACAGCGCTCGAACGGCACACCGTCACGCAGGAGCTGCTGACGAACACGATCGAGATCACCAGCGGCATCGGCGACACGGTGGCGGCGGCCGTCGATGACATCTCGGACGCGATCGACGCCGTCCGCTCGCAGACCGATCCACTCGGCATCGAGCTGATGTGCGCGGGCAGCCACCCCTTCGCGCGCTGGTTCGACCAGACCGTCACCGACAAGACGAGGTACCACACGCTCATCGAGCGCACCCAGTGGTGGGGGCGCAACATGATGATCTGGGGCATCCACGTGCACGTGGGCGTCGAGGACGTCGACAAGGTGCTGCCGATCATCCACGCGCTGTCCGGCTATCTTCCCCACCTGCAGGCGCTGTCGGCGTCCAGCCCGTTCTGGGCGGGCGAGCGCACGGGCTACGCGTCGAACCGTGCGCTGGTGTTCCAGCAGCTGCCGACGGCGGGCCTGCCGTGGCAGCTTCAGACGTGGGACGAGTACGAGGCGTATCTCGACGACATGCAGCGCACGGGCGTGATGGACGATGCCACCGAGGTGCGTTGGGACATCCGGCCCGCTCCCCGCTGGGGAACGATCGAGGTGCGGGCGTGCGACGGCATGTCGACGCTGCCCGAGCTCGCCGCCGTCGCCGCGCTGGTGCAGACGCTCGTCGAATCCTTCTCCCGGGATCTCGACGAGGGCAGGGAGCTGCCGATCCTGCAGCCCTGGTATGTGCGGGAGAACAAGTGGCGCGCCGCGCGCTTCGGCCTCGAGGCCCGCGTCATCGTGGACCGCGAGGGCACTCAGGTGCCGGTGCGCGAGCACCTGCGAGAGACGCTCGAGCGCCTCGAGCCCATCGCCCTCGAGCTGAAGTGCGAACGCGAGTTCGCCGGCATCGCCGAGATCCTGGAGCGCGGCGCCAGCTACCAGCGCCAGCTGATCGTCGCCGAGGCGTCCGACGGGGATCTGCGCGAGGTGGCGCGCTCGCTCATCCGCGAGTTCCGCAACGGCCCCTCGCGCCGCGACCGCCTGCGCCTCTGACGCCGCGGGCGCTCAGGCCCAGTCGAACGTGCGCGGCACGGCATCGCGCCAGCGCGCGAGGTGGGCGTCGCGTTCGTCGGCCGGCATGGCGGGCTCCCAGCGGCGGTCCTCGCGCCAGAGGTCGCGGAGCTCGTCGAGGCCCGACCAGAAGCCCACCGCCAGCCCGGCGGCGTAGGCGGCGCCCAGCGCGGTGGTCTCGACGACCGCCGGTCGCAGCACGGGCACCCCCAGCACGTCCGCCTGGAACTGCATCAGCAGGTCGTTCGCCACCATGCCGCCGTCGGCGCGGAGCTCCTCGACGGCCACGCCCGCATCGGCGCAGACGGCGTCGATCACCTCGCGCGTCTGCAGCGCCACCGACTCGAGCGCCGCCCGCGCGATATGCGCCTTCGTCGCGTAGCGCGTGAGGCCGAGGATCGCGCCGCGGGCGTCAGGGCGCCAGTGCGGAGCGAACAGGCCGGAGAAGGCAGGGACGATCACCACGCCGCCGTTGTCGTCGACACTCGCCGCGAGCGGCTCGACATCGGGGGCGCTGCCGATGATTCCGAGGTTGTCCCGGAGCCACTGGATGAGCGATCCGGTGACCGCGATCGAGCCCTCCAGCGCGTAACGCGGCGCCTGCTCCCCCAGCCGGTACGCGACCGTCGTGATGAGGCCATGCCGCGATCGCACGATCTCCTCACCGGTGTTCAGGATGAGGAAGTTGCCCGTGCCGTAGGTGTTCTTCGACTCCCCGCGCTCGAATGCGGCCTGACCGAAGGTCGCGGCCTGCTGGTCGCCCAGGATGCCGGCGATGGGCGTCTCGCGCAGCAGGCTCTGCGACGAGGCGTGCCCGTACACCTCGGATGAGGATCGGATCTCCGGCAGCATCGCCCGCGGCACGCGGAAGGCCTCGAGGAGGTCCTCACGCCAGTCGAGCGTGCGCAGGTCCATCAGCAGCGTGCGGCTCGCGTTCGTCACGTCGGTGACGTGGACGCCGCCCCTCGGTCCCCCCGTGAGGTTCCACAGCACCCACGTGTCGGTGGTGCCGAACAGCAGCTCCCCGGCCTCCGCGCGCGCCCGTGCCCCCTCGACGTGGTCCAGGATCCAGGCGATCTTCGTCGCGGAGAAGTAGGTCGCCAGCGGCAGCCCCGTGACGTCGGCGAAGCGATCCGCGCCCCCGTCGGCCGCCAGGGCGTCCACGTCGGCCTGAGTACGGGTGTCCTGCCACACGATCGCCGGATGGATCGGTCTGCCCGTCTTCCCGTCCCAGACGACCACGGTCTCTCGCTGGTTCGTGATGCCGATGGCGGCCACGTCGTGCCGCGTGATGTCGGCCTTCGAGAGAGCCATGCCGATCACCTGGCGGGTGTTCGCCCAGATCTCGGTCGCGTCGTGCTCCACCCAGCCGGGCCGCGGGAAGAGCTGCCGATGCTCGAGCTGGCCGGTCGCGACCGGACGGCCCGCGCGGTCGAACACGATGGCGCGCGTGCTGGTCGTTCCCTGATCGATAGAGACCACATAGTCCATGGCTCCATAGGCTAGGGCGTAGAAGCCCAGGGAGAGGGGACGCCATGCAGCGCCAGCAGGTCACCGCCATCCGGGAGCGCCCACGAGCCCAGGTGCTCGTCATCGGCGGCGGCATCAACGGCATCTCGACGTTCCGCGATCTCGCGCTGCAGGGAGTCGACGTGCTGCTCGTCGAACGCGGCGACTTCGCCTCCGGGGCGTCGTCGGCGTCGAGCCACATGATCCACGGCGGCATCCGCTATCTCGAGAACGGCGAGTTCCGGCTCGTGAAGGAGTCGGTGCAGGAGCGCAACGGCCTGCTCAAGACCGCTCCGCACTACGTGAAGCCGCTGCGGACGACGATCCCGATCTTCTCGACCTTCTCGGGCATCCTCACCGCGCCGCTGCGGTTCCTCACGCACCGATCCGGCCCACCCGTCGAGCGGGGCGCGGCCCTGATCAAAGCGGGTCTTGTGCTGTACGACGCCTTCTCGGGCGCCGGGCGGGTGGCCCCGCGTCATGCCTTCCACGGTCGTCGCCGCTCGCTCGCTCAGCTTCCGGCACTGAACCCCGACCTGAAGTACACCGCGACCTACTTCGACGCGTCGATGCACGATCCGGAGCGCCTGGCGCTCGATGTGCTGCTCGACGGCGAGGCCGAGGGCGGGCGAGCCGTGAACTACGTCGAGGCGGTGGGTCGCTCCGCACAGGGCGTGCGCCTGCGCGACCACCTCACGGGCGAGGAGTTCACGGTGGCGGCCGACGTCGTGGTCAACGCCTCCGGGCCGTGGACGGATCTCACGAACGAGGCGCTGGGAACGCGCACCCGCTTTCTCGGCGGCACCAAGGGGTCGCACATCGTGCTGGACCACCCGGAGCTGCTGGCCGCCACCGCGGGACGCGAGATCTTCTTCGAGAACTCCGACGGACGCATCGTGCTGATCTACCCGCTCAAGGACCGCGTGATGGTGGGCACGACCGACATCGACGCCGACCCCCGCGAGCCCGTGCAGTGCACCGAGGCCGAGGTCGACTACTTCTTCGACCTCATCCGGATCGTCTTCCCCCGGATCGCCGTCGACCGGTCGCAGATCGTCTACCGCTTCTCGGGGATCCGTCCCCTGCCCCGTCACGACGACATGGCGCCCGGCTTCGTCTCGCGCGACTACCGCATCGTCGTGGATCACCCCAGCGGGTCGGTGCCGACCGTGAGCCTCGTCGGCGGCAAATGGACGACGTTCCGGGCGCTCGGCGAGCACCTGGCCACGACGGTTCTCGGCCTGCTCGGAGCGGAGCGCATCGAGAGCACCGTCGGGCGGGTGATCGGCGGCGGGCGCGACTGGCCGCGCACCGAATCGGATCAGGCGGCGTGGCGCCGCCTGCACCTCGGAGAGGATTCGCCGAGAACGAGGAAGCTGCTCGAGCGGTACGGCACCCGTGCCCGCGAGGTCGCGGCGTTCCTCGCCGAAGGTTCCGACGAGCCGCTGCTGGGCGATGACCTCACCGTGCGCGAGCTCGAATGGATGGTGCAGCGCGAGCACGTCGCACGCCTCGCCGACGTGGTGCTGCGCCGCACCGACTTGGGCTTCACGGGCCGCGCCGACGACGCCGCCCTCGTCATCCTCGCGGGCGCGCTGGGGGCGCTCCTCGGGTGGGACGCGGACACGCGCGATGCGGAGCTCGACGCCGTGCGCGCGCGAGTGGTCCAGCCACCCTCGATCGTCGAGCACGCGTAGCCAGTTCGCCACGCGCCGAATGCGCGAACGGCCCCGGGTATCCCCCGGGGCCGTTCTGCGTCTCAGGGATCGCTCAGCGACCGCCCCCGAACAGCTTCTGGATCTCTGCCAGGTCGGCCTCGGTGGGCTGCGGGGCGCCGGCCCCGAGTCCGAAGCCCGACCCCGTGGCCGGCTGAGCGGCGGCGATGCCCGCGTTCTCGGCGGCGCGCTTGGCCGGGTTGCCCGAACGCGAGCCGCCCTTCTTCTGCTGCTTGCCGCGCTTGGCCGAGGCGCCCGGGCGTCCCATTCCGGGCACCGCGCCCATGCCGGGGATGTTCGGCGTGCCACCGCGGGCCACCGTCTTCATCATCTTCGCGGCCTGCTCGAAGCGATTGACGAGCTGGTTCACGTCGGTCACGGTCATGCCCGAACCCCGCGCGATGCGCGCGCGGCGCGAGCCGTTGAGAAGCTTGGTGTTGCGGCGCTCGGCGGGCGTCATCGAGCGGATGATCGCCTCGGTGCGGTCGATCTCGCGTTCGTCGAAGTCATCGAGCTGCTGCTTCATCTGGCCCATGCCCGGCAGCATGCCGAGCATCTTCTTCATCGAGCCCATCTTCTTGAGCTGCTGCATCTGGGCCAGGAAGTCCTCGAGCGTGAACTGGTCGGTCGCGAACTTCTCGGCGACCTTGCGCGCCTCCTCCTCGTCGAAGGCCTGCTGCGCCTGCTCGATCAGGGTGAGGATGTCACCGAGGTCGAGGATGCGCGACGCCATGCGATCGGGGTGGAACGGCTCGAGGTCCTCGAGGTTCTCACCGGTCGACGCGAAGATGATCGGGCGACCGGTGACCGAGGCCACCGAGAGCGCCGCGCCACCGCGGGCGTCGCCGTCGAGCTTCGACAGCACCACACCCGTGAAGTCGACGCCGTCCTGGAACGCCTTCGCCGTGTTGACGGCGTCCTGGCCGATCATCGCGTCGATGACGAAGAGCACCTCGTCGGGATTCGTCGCCTTGCGGATGTCGGAGGCCTGCTTCATGAGCTCGGCGTCGACGCCGAGGCGGCCGGCGGTGTCGATGATGACGATGTCGTGCTGCTTCTGCCGGGCGTACTCGACACCCGCGCGCGACACCTGCACGGGGTCGCCGACGCCGTTGCCCGGCTCGGGGGCGTAGATCGCGGCGCCCGCGCGCTCGGCGACGACCTGCAGCTGGTTCACGGCATTGGGGCGCTGCAGATCGGCGGCGACGAGCAGCGGGGTGTGGCCGTCCTTCTCCAGCTGACGCGCGAGCTTTCCGGCGAAGGTGGTCTTACCGGAGCCCTGGAGACCCGCGAGCATGATGACCGTCGGCGGGTTCTTGGCGAACTGGAGGCGGCGCTGCTCGCCTCCGAGGATCGCGACGAGCTCCTCGTTGACGATCTGCACGACCTGCTGTGCCGGGTTCAGGGCCTTGTTGACCTCGTCGCCGAGCGCGCGCTCGCGCACCTTCGCGGTGAAGTCCTTGACCACCTGCAGCGCGACATCGGCGTCGAGCAGCGCGCGACGGATCTCGCGGACGGTGCCGTCGACATCCGCGGGCGACAGCTTGCCCTTGGTGCGGAGGTTGCGGAAGGTCTCTGTGAGCCGGTCGGAGAGCGTGCCGAAGGTAGCCATGATCCTCCGATTCTACGTGCGCGCGTGGCGGCGCCCGGCCGGGTTCGCGTGCCCGGCCGGGCGTCGTGCGGAAGGAGGCGTCAGGCGCGGGCCGCCGCGACCCGGCGCGAAAGCGTCTCCTTCGAGTCCAGAGTGGGACTTACTCAGAAGTAGCCGCCTCCGTCACGGTGCGCTCGCGTGAGAACGCTGCACGCCGTGGGCACTCCACGCGAGAAGACAATCTGAGCGCTCACCGTGAAATTCTTCGTACATGTCGTCAGCTTCTTCTGAGTGAGCCAGAGGACGCCTGCTTGGGACCCGAGATACGAACCGATCAGCTTTCCGGCAGTTCCAGGAATCCAGCCTGCTGCGAGGCTGGGAAGGATGAGCTTGGCGGACTGATTTCCTGCCGACGTGTAAAGCTTTTTGGCCGCGCAGGCGTTGAGATTCATGTAGGTGTACAGATTTCCAACAATTACCTTGTTGGTAGTCCGCGCGACTGGCTTACACGCGGCCTCTGCCGGAGTCGACTGAACGACGGGGGCCAAAGCCCCCAGTGCAAGCGCGCTCGCGAGAAGCGAAACCATCACCTTCGTGCGGGTCTTAAGTTTCGTCGTCGCTGACATACTTTCTCCTTCTCATTCGCCGTCGTCGTTGACATTCACCGTCATCGGTGACATTCGAGGCACGACACTACTAGTCAGCCGGTCGATTCATCTTTCGCGCCCGCGAAGTTCGTGACCAAACTGTTACCACGGTCGATGTGAATACTCCTACCAGGACCCCTACGGCAAGCGCGAGTTGCAACTCGCGCGTCGCGAGGTACGTAACGCCTCCGACGAAAAGGATTGTGACGGTGGCGGTGATCGAACTCAACAAGTACGTGCCTGATGTGCGGCTTACGCGCTTGTCTATTCCCGAAGTATCTTGCGGCACGACGCTCCCCTTCTTGGACGTAGGCCGATCTTATCGACCGGACAGCGGAACCGGCACGGTCACCTGGGGGGCGTGGCGCTAATCCGTGTCTGGCCTTGCAAATGACGTGCTCGGGATGCCGACCTGCGTGAGTGCCGGCCCCGCCGCCAGCCTCGCGTCGAAGGAGGTGCGGGACTCGCGGGGCGACGCAGGGCCGCCGTGAATGCCGGCCCGCCCGATGCTTCGACACCGAATCATCGCGGGTGTGTCTATTCTTGGACGCAATCCAAGAACTCACGCATCGGATCCGAAGGGCCCCCATGCTCGACATCGTCCAGGTCGGCCTCGCGCCGGACTACGTCCCCTACCTCGCAGGCTGGGATCTGCAGCGAGAGGTGCACGCCGCTGTCCGAGCGGGAGAGCGACCCGACACCCTGCTGCTTCTCGAGCACGAGCCCGTCTACACCGCCGGCAAGCGCACGCAGCCGGAGGATCGTCCCGTCGACGGCACCCCCGTGATCGAGGTCGACCGCGGGGGGCGGATCACCTGGCACGGCCCCGGACAGCTGATCGGGTATCCGATCGTGAGGCTCGGCGATCCGAGCGACGTCGTCGGCCATGTGCGGCGGCTCGAGCGCGCGCTCATCACGGCGCTGGATGAGATCGGCGTCGCGGGCACGCAGGTCGAGGGCCGCAGCGGCGTGTGGATCGAACGCGAGGGCGCCTCCCCCGCCAAGATCGCCGCCATCGGCGTGCGGGTCGCCGGCGGGGTGACCATGCACGGCTTCGCGGTGAACTGCGACAACTCCCTCGAGGGCTTCGGAGGCATCGTGCCCTGCGGCATCTCGGATGCCGGCGTCACCACCGTCACCGACGTTCTCGACGAGCGGGTCTCCCCCGCCGACATCCTGGATCCGATCTCCGCCGAGATGACCGCGGCCTTCGCGAAGGAGGTGGCCGCGTGAGCTCCTGCGGCGCGCCCACGACGTCCACCCCCGCGACCACTCCGAACGGACGGCGGATGCTGCGGCTCGAGGTGCGCAACGCCGAGACTCCGATCGAGCGCAAACCCGAATGGATCCGGACCACCGCCAAGACCGGTCCCGAGTACACCGCGGTCAAGCAGCTCGTGAAGGGCGAGGGGCTGCACACGGTGTGCCAGGAGGCCGGCTGCCCGAACATCTACGAGTGCTGGGAGGACCGCGAGGCCACCTTCCTCATCGGCGGCTCCCAGTGCACGCGCCGCTGCGACTTCTGCCAGATCGACACCGGCAAGCCCGCCGACTACGACACGGACGAGCCGCGCCGCGTCGCGGAGTCGGTGCGGACGATGGGACTGCGCTACGCCACCGTGACCTCGGTCGCGCGCGACGACCTGCCCGACACCGGGGCGTGGCTGAACGCGGAGACCGTGCGCAGGATCCACGAGCTCAACCCGAACACGGGCGTCGAGCTGCTCGCCAACGAGCACAACGCCGACCCCGCCTTCCTGGGCCAGATCTTCGAAGCGCGCCCCGAGGTCTTCGCGCACAACGTCGAGACCGTCCCTCGCATCTTCAAGCGCATCCGCCCGGCCTTCCAGTACGAGCGCTCGCTGTCCGTGCTGACGCAGGGCCGGGACGCCGGCCTCATCACCAAGTCGAACCTGATCCTCGGCATGGGCGAGGAACCGCAAGAGGTCATCGAGGCGCTGCAGGATCTGCACGACGCCGGCTGCGACATCATCACCATCACGCAGTACCTGCGTCCGACGCCGCGCCACCTCCCGGTCGCCCGCTGGGTGAAGCCCGACGAGTTCGTCGCCTTCAAGGCCGAGGCGGAGCGCATCGGCTTCCTGGGCGTGCTGGCCGGTCCTCTGGTGCGCTCTTCCTACCGCGCGGGACGGCTCTGGGCCCAGTCGATGACATCCAAGGGTCGCGAGATCCCGGCGCACCTGGCGCACATCGCCGCCGATGCGGAGGGCGGATTCCTCCAGGCCGTGTGAGCACGGCCGGGATGACGCGAGGCTCAGTCGAGGGGGATGCGCGCGATCGCGGCGAGTGCCCCATCGAGAGTCGCCGCCAGGTCGCTGCACCCAGGACCCGACAGCGCCCAGCGTTCGATGGCCGCGATGACCGCACCGCCGTAGGCCGCACCCGCCACGTCGGCGGTGAGCGCGTCGCAGCCGCCGCGTCGGAGTGCGCGCGCCACTGCTCGGCCGATTCGAGCGCGGCGCAGCGCCGCCTCGCGGTCGAGCTCGGAGGCGACGCCCATCGCGTCGGCGTTCGCGAAGGCC
The DNA here is from genome assembly GCF_017592545.1 of Microbacterium stercoris. Taxonomy (GTDB): domain Bacteria; phylum Actinomycetota; class Actinomycetes; order Actinomycetales; family Microbacteriaceae; genus Microbacterium; species Microbacterium stercoris. The sequence goes on along the minus strand of NZ_JAGFOA010000004.1, from coordinate 89,807 downwards.
AGCGCGAGCGCGTCCGGCGCGAAGCCCTCGACGATGCGCCGCGCGGCGACCGAAGGGCGCTCCCGCTCCAGGTCCTGTTCGAGGCGGTCGAGGCGCTCGTCGAGCCCACCCCACAGCAGTGCGCCCTTCGACGTGGCGTAGTTGAAGAAGCTCGACCGGCTCACGCCCGCGCGGGCGGCGATCTCGGCGATCGACGTCGCCTCGTAGCCCTTCTCGAGGAACAGCTCGCTTGCGGCTTCGGCCAGCACCTCGCGCGACGAGGCCTTGGGGCGGCCGGCGCGCGAGGAGGTCATGCGATCAGCGTACGGGTCCGCTCCCCCAGCGTCGCGCGGCGGTCCGCCCACATGCGCTGGGCATCGCGCGTCTCGGCGATGACAGCGGGATCCACGTCGGCGATCGCAAGACCTTCGCGCGCGTCGGCCGTGGCGATGCGCCTGCCGACCGGATCGAAGACGGCAGAGCCGCCGATGAAGTCATGAGGTGCTCCGACGAGGCCGGCGAAGACCACGTACAGGCCGTTGTCGAGCGCTCGGGCGGCGTAGTGCAGGTCGCGGCGCGCCTCCCCGCCCGGGAAGTAGGCCCCGCTGTTGACGTAGACGAGGGCGCCGTCCGCCGCAGCGGCAGCGGCGTGCTCGGGGAAGTTGGCGTCGTAGCAGACCGACAGCGCCACCGGCACGCCGTCGATGTCGATCGTGGCGCCGCCCTCGCCCGGTGAGAAGTGGGTGCGCTCGCTGGCGTGGAGGTGCTGCTTCGCGTACGCCGGCACCGGCGCCGCCCCGGGGGCGAAGACGAGGCTCGCGAGGCGCCCGTCGAGAGGCGTGTTCACGACCGCCACGGCCCCGGTCTCGTCGATCGCCGATTGCAGCGGAGCGAAGTCGAACTCGGTCGACCCGGCGGCGAAGACCCCCTCGTCGTAACCCGTGACGAACGCCTCCGGGAACACGACGAGGCGCGCCCCTTGCACGGAGGCCGCGCGCACCCAGCGAGCAGCGGACGTGATGTTCGCGCTGAAGTTCCCGGGGACGGATTCGGCCTGCACGGCGGCGATGCGGAGGGTCACCACACGATTCTGCCCGAGGCGAATCGCCTCCGCGCCGCGGCAGAGGCCCGCGATCAGGCGCGGCTGACGGGCGGGCGCACGCCCTCCGGCGCGACTCCCCTGCTGCGGTTCTTCTCGACGTACATCAGGGCGTCCGCACGGGCCAGCAGAGCGTCGACCGCGATCACGTCTCCGGGGGCCACCTCGTACAGCCCGACGCTCGCCGCGACGCCGTGGGAGGAGATCTCGTCGAGGATGCGTCGGCGCAGCTGTTCGAGCTCGATGCCGGGCTCGACGTAGATCGCCGCGAACTCGTCCCCGCCGAACCGGGACACGACGTCCCCGGGCCGGGCGATCAGATCCAGAGCCCGCCCGACGGCGCGGATGGCCTCGTCCCCCGCGGCGTGGCCCCGGGTATCGTTCGTGCGCTTCAGCCCGTCCATGTCGACGAACGCCATCACCGCCGGACGTCGCGCCGTGTCGCCGTCGCCGAGGGCGGGACCCGCATGTTCCCAGAAGCCCCGGCGATTCAGCAGCCCCGTGAGCTCATCCGTGCTGGAGAGACGGGTGAGCTCGCTCTCCACACGAACGCGCGCCTCGAGTTCGGCGCGGATGTTCACGTGGGCCATCGCGACCGATGTCGAGTCGGCGAGTGCCTGCAGCAGACGCACCTCCCCCTCGGTGGCGTGGTGCTCCTCGGCCCAGTAGTTGCCGATCGCACCGATCGGGTCGACCGAGCGGATCGGCACCATCACGAGGCTCTTCACGAAGGTGGGCCGGTACGCGTCGTGCGGGATGCGATCGTCGGCGTAGATGTCGGGGATGACCGCGACCGACTTGCTGAGCATCGACCAGCCGCTGATGCAGGCCTCGAGCGGGAAGCGCTGGCCGCGCCAGAGCGGCTCGATCGCGTTCTCTTCGACGTAGAAGCACTTGTCGCCGTCGCGCAGGACGAAGGTGGCGCCGTCGGCGCCCGTGAGCTCCCGCGCGGCGATGCGGACGATCCGGACCACGTCGTCGAGCGAGGTCGCCAGTGCGAGCTCCTGGACGGCGCCGACCAGGACGGCGACGCCGTCGATGGTCGGGGTGGTCTCGGTCATAAAACCAGAATATGGCTTACTCACCTAAATGTCCCCTGAATGGGGGACAAGACCACCCGGGTAGTCGGCGCCCGCCCCCTCGTCAGCGCGTAATCTTGGACTCGGTCCGGAATCCCGGACCCACCCCGCAGACCTCACGAAGGTGACCATGCTTCGCCGTGCCCTCCCCGCGCTTCTCCTCACCGCGACCGTTGCCGTCATGGCAGCCGCCTGCGCGCCCGCCTCGGGCGACGCCGCACCGTCTGACGACCCCCAGGAGGGCGGCACCCTCGTCTACGCCACGGGAGATGCCGAGCCCACCTGCCTCGACCCGCACGTCGGCGGCAACTACCCGCAGGCGCTGATCAGCACGCAGTACCTCGAGCCCCTCGTGGGCCGTGACGCCGACGGCACCATCACGCCGTGGCTGGCCGAGGACTGGACGGTCTCGGCGGACGGATTGACGTGGGACTTCACGCTCCGCAGCGACGTCGTCTTCACGGACGGCACGCCGCTGGACGCGGAGGCCGTCAAGGCCAACATCGAGCACCTCCAGAACCCCGACACGATGTCCTCCACGGGCTACCTCGCCGTGTCGAAGGTGGCCGAGGTCGAGGTCGTCGACGCGACGCACGCGCGCTTCCACCTGTCCGAGCCCGATTCGGCGCTGCTCGAGTCGCTGAGCATGCCCTGGACGGCGATCGAGTCCCCCGCGGGCATCGCGCGCGGGATGGACGAGAACTGCGCCGCGCCGGTGGGCACCGGGCCGTTCGTCGTCGACGAGTGGGTGCCCCAGCAGCAGGTCACGATGCTTCGCAACGACGATTACCGCACCCCGTCGGCACAGTTCGAGAACACGGGAGCTGCACACCTCGACGAGCTCGTCTGGCGCTTCATCCCCGATGCCGCCACGCGTCAGGCCGCCCTCACCTCCGGCGAGGTGCATGTCATCGACAACCCGCTCCCCTCCGACATCGTGGCCGCCCAGGCGGGCGACGAGATCGAACACCTCGACGCGCCCCGGCCCGGATCCGTCAACCGCATCGAGCTGAACGCCGGCCAGGCCCCCTTCGACGACATCCGCGTGCGCGAGGCGTTCATCCGCGCCGCCGACCCGAACCCGGGCATCGAGTCGCTCTACCTCGGCACGGCGAAGCGCTCCTACTCGCCGCTCGGCTCCTCCGAGCCGATGGCGGTATCGGACGAATCGCTGTTCGCAACCGACACGGATGCCGCCAACGCGCTGCTCGACGAGGCCGGCTGGACCGAGAAGGACGCCGACGGCGTGCGCATGAAGGACGGCAAGCGTCTCACGGTGCGCTTCCCCGTCAGCACGAACCAGTCGGTCGCGGCAGAGCAGTCGCTGTTCGAGCAGATCCAGGCGAACGAGGCGGCCGTCGGCTTCGACGTGCAGCTCTCGCCCGTCGATCTCGGCACCTGGTACGGCGTGCTGGGTGAGGGCGCCTACGAGGCGGTCAGCGCGCCCTATACCCGCGTCGGCGCCGAAGTGCTGCGGGTCCTGTACCACTCCGATGCGATCGTCCCGGCGCCGTCGGGATACTTCGCCAACCATGCCCAGCTCGCCGACCCCGAGCTCGATGCGCTGCTCGACGAGGCCTCGGCCACGATCGACGACGATGCCCGCGCCGACCTCTACGCGCAGGCCCAGCAGCGGGTGCTCGAGAGCTTCACGGTGCTGCCCCTGTACGACCAGCAGAACCACTTCCTGGTTCGCGGCGTGACCGGCGTCGACACGCTCGACACGGTGGCGACCCCCACGTTCGTCGATGCGCGGATCGCCGGCTGATCCGATCCGGTCCGTCCTCGCGTGGGTCGCGAGACGGGCCGGATCCGCGGCGCTTGTTGTGCTGATCGTCGCGACGGTCGTCTTCTTCGCGCTGCGCGCGTCGGGAGATCCGCTCGAGGCGATCATGGGCGGACCGGGCTCCCAGGCGGGCCCCGAGGCGGTCGCCGCCGCTCGCGAGGCCTACGGGCTCGACGACCCCCTCCTCGTGCAGTACGCCACCCAGCTGTGGCGGGTCGCCACCTTCCAGCTGGGCGACTCCTACGCACGCCACCAGCCGGTCGCGCAGATGATCGGGGGGCAGCTGCCGGGCACCCTGCAGCTCGCCGCGCTCGCCCTGCTGCTCGCGTGGATGCTCGCTCTCGTGGGGTCGACGATCGCGGCGACGGCACGCGGCAGGATCGGCCGCGCTGCCGTCTCTGCGCTCCGCGGGCTCGAGCTCGTCGCCACGGTCATGCCGCAGTTCTGGCTCGGCGCCGTGCTCATCCTGGTCTTCGCGGCGTCGCTGCGGGTGCTGCCCGCCACCAGCAGCGGATCGGATCCCGCGGGTCTGGTTCTTCCGGTCGTCACGCTAGCCATCCCGATCGCGGGCTTCCTCGCCCAGCTCTCCCGCGATGCTCTGGGCGAGGCCGACGCCGCGCCCTTCGCCGTCACCGCGCGATCGCGCGGGGCGAGCGAGCCCCGGGTGCTGCTCACGCACACCCTCCGGCACGCGAGCCTGCCCGCCCTGTCGCTGTCGGGATGGGCCTTCGGGCACCTCCTCAGCGGCGCGGTGGTCGTCGAGTCGCTGTTCGCGCGTCCGGGCCTTGGCCGTCTGCTGCTGGATGCCGCGCTCACGCGGGATGTGCCCGTGGTCATCGGCGCGGTGGTGGTCGTGTCGGTCCTGTACATCGTGGTGGTCACGGTCGTCGATGCCGTCGAGCTGCTCATCGATCCGCGACTGCGAACGGTGCGGGCAGCGCCCGAGCGCGCTCCCGAACTGGCGGTGGGATCGTGATCGTCCTCCGGCGACTGGGCGCAGGCGGCATCGTCGCGGCGACCGGGCTGGTGCTGATCCTGATCGCCGTCGTGGCCCCGGCCGTGCTGGCACCGGGCGATCCGCTCGCGATCGCGCCGGCGGAGGCCTTCCGCGCACCCTCGTGGAACCACCCCTTCGGCACCGACGAGTCGGGCCGTGACCTCTTCACCCGCGTGGTGCACGGCGCGGCCGCGTCGGCGGGGATCGGTCTGGCCGCGACCGGCATCGGCGTCGGCGCGGGTCTTGTGCTCGGCTTCGCGGGCGCCCTCGGCCCCCGGTGGCTCGATGCGGCGATCGCCCGCGTCGTCGAGGTGCTCTTCGCGCTGCCCACGCTTGTGCTCGCGCTCCTGCTGGTGGCCGTGATGGGACCGGGCACGCAGGCATCGATCCTCGCGATCGGCGTCGCCACGGCCCCCGGCTACGCGAGGATCCTGCGTTCGCGCGTGCGAGGCGTCGCCCGCAGCGACTACGTCCGCTACGCGCGTCACGAGGGGGCGGGGCCGCTGACGGTGTTCGCCCGGCACATCGCACCCAACACCCTCTGGCCGCTCGTCGCCACGGCCACGCTCGGAGTCGGGCAGGCGATCGTCTGGGTCGCGGCGCTGAGCTTCCTCGGCCTCGGCGCGCTCCCTCCCTCTCCCGAGTGGGGGGCCATGCTCAATGCCGGGCGCGTGTACATCTCCACCGCGTGGTGGATGACCGTGATGCCGGGACTGGTGATCGTCGCGACCGCCACCGTGCTCACGGTGCTCGGCCGCCGTGCGTCCACCGCCGGAAGGGAGGTCGGATGATGAACGCGCAGCTCCCCCCGACGCTGCTCGCGCTGCGCGACCTGCGGGTCGCCATTCGCGGCACCGAGGTGCTGCGGGGCATCGATCTCGACGTCGCACCGGGCGAATGCCTCGCGATCGTCGGCGAATCGGGAGCCGGCAAGTCGGTGCTGGCCCGCACGATCCTCGGACTGTCGCAGCGCGAGGGCTTCCAGGTCGAGGCGGACACGTTCGAGATCGGTCACCGTTCGGCGCTCGGGCTGCCCGAACGCTCCTGGCGCACCCTGCGGGGCCGCTCGGTCTCCCTCGTCCTGCAGGACGCCCTCCAGTCGCTCGATCCGCTGCGCACCATCGGGGCCGAGGTCGGCGAGACGCTCGCCATCCACGGCGTGCCCCGCGCCGAACGCCGCTCCCGCGTGCTCGACGCGCTCGACGCCGCGGGTCTCCCCCTCGGTGGCCCCGAACGCCCGGAAGCGGCCGCGCGTCTGCGCCAGCGCCCGGGCGATCTCTCCGGCGGCATGCGCCAGCGTGCGCTGATCGCCTCCGCGATCGTCGGCGGCGCGCCCCTCATCGTGGCCGACGAGCCCACCACCGCCCTGGACGCCACCACGGCCGTACGGGTCCTCGACCTGCTCGGCCGGCTGCGCAGCGAGGGCACGGGCCTCCTCCTGATCACGCACGACCTCGCTGCCGTCTCGCGGATCGCCGACCGGGTGGCCGTGCTCGACGGAGGCAGGATCATCGAGCACGGTCCCGCCGCGCGTGTCTTCGAGGCGCCTTCGCACCCCGTCACGCGGGCGCTCCTGGCGGCCGTGCCGCGCGGTCCGAAGCCAGAGCCGTCGAGCGGCGGGGCGACCGTCCTGGAGGGCATCGGCCTCACCCGCCGGTACCCCGGTCCCGGCGGCGGGATCCGCGCGGTCGACGACGTCGACGTCACCGTCCGCGACGGCGAGGTGCTCGGAGTCGTCGGCGAGTCCGGTTCCGGCAAGTCGACTCTCGCGCGTCTGCTGATCGGCCTGGAGCGCCCCGATGCCGGCACGATCGCGCGTCACGGCGATCCGCGGATCCGGCTCATCCCGCAGGATCCGCTGGGCGCGTTCGATCCGCGCCACACCGTCGGGCGCATCCTCCGCCACGCGCGCCGCGACGACGCTCTGTCGCCGGGCGAGCTTCTCGCTCGTGTCGGACTGGACCCGGTTCTCCTCCGTCGCCGCCCGGCCTCGCTCTCGGGCGGTCAGCGCCAGAGGGTGGCGCTCGCCCGGGCGCTGGCCGCTCGACCCGATGTGCTCGTGTGCGACGAACCGGTCTCGGCTCTCGATGTGACCACCCAGGCCGGCATCCTCGAACTGCTGCTCGACCTGCAGCGGCGCGAAGGGCTCACGATCGTCCTCATCTCGCATGATCTCGCCGTGGTGCGCCGCGTGAGCGATCGGGTCGCAGTCATGCGTCACGGGCGGGTCGTCGAGCACGGCGCGACCGAGCAGGTGTTCGCCGATCCGCAGCATGCCTTCACCCGCGAGCTGATCGCGGCTGGGGCGGCGCTGCCCGCGGATTAGCGCGCGTCAGTCCGCGCTGGTGACTCCGAGCACAGCGCCCTCGGAGGAGAGATTCACGAGCAGCACGTCGTCGGCCGCGTCCGGGTCGAGCGCATACTCGAGCACCGCGAACGGATCCGTGCCCCCGTGCTCGTCGGCGAGGATCGTCATGCTCATGAGCTGCAGCGAGCGGATGATGTCGACGGCCGGCTCGGTGCTGATGTCGACGAGGAAGTCCTCGAGTTCGTCACCCAGTGTCTCCTGCTGCATGAGGATGTACTCGGTCACCTCGCTCGCGCGGTTGTCCACCTCCGCGAGCATCGCCTCGCGCGCGCGCCGGTCGAGCTCCTCAAGCGCTGAGACCATCGCCGCGGCCGCGTCCAGGGCCGCGGTGGAGACGTCCTCCTGGTCGGGGGCCGTCAGATCGACCGTCACGTTCTGGTCGCCCAGGTCGACGTTCTCCGACCAGAAGATCGAGCCGTCCGGGCCGGACTCCAGAAGTCCGAAGAAGTCGTGTTCGATCGCCATAGGCCTATGAAACCAGCACGCCCGCATCCGCGGTAGTCAAGGGCTCACCGGCTGTTCACGGGCGTGTCGCGACTTCCTCCCCGTGGTCACGAGCGCGGATGCCGCGCCCGTGAGGATTCCGTGAGGATGGCCCCGCCGACCGTGTGGGTTCCGTGCGATCCGGACGCGGCCTCTGATCCGGCGCGTACGGTCATCCGACGTGACAGAACTGCTCGAACGCACCGAGACGGCCACGACGCACGCGACCGCGGGCCCGAAGGACCGGGTCCGGATCGCCCTTGTGCTCGGGGCTCTCGGCGTCGTGTTCGGAGACATCGGCACCAGCCCCATCTACACGCTGCAGACGCTGTTCAATCCGGACGACCCGCACCCGGTCCCCCTCACCCCCGACAACGTCTACGGCGTCGTCTCGCTCATCTTCTGGTCGCTGATGATCGTCGTCACGCTCACCTACGTGTCGCTCGCCATGCGGGTCGACAACCACGGCGAGGGCGGCATCATGGCCCTGATCACTCTGGTGCGCTCGTGGGCGGTGACGCACAAGGCGCGGTCGATGGCGATCCTGGCCGCACTGGGCATCTTCGGCGCCTCGCTGTTCCTGGGTGACGGCGTGATCACCCCGGCCATCTCGGTCCTCTCGGCCGTCGAGGGCCTCAACGTGGTCAATCCCGCCTTCGAGAGCTGGGTCATCCCCATCGCCGCCGCGGTGCTGATCGTGCTGTTCGTCGCGCAGAAGTTCGGCACGCACGTCGTCGGCCGTGCGTTCGGGCCGATCATCCTGCTCTGGTTCGCCGCGATCGCGGCGTGCGGCATCGGCGGCATCGCGCTCGAGCCGACGATCCTCGCCGCTCTCTCGCCGACCTACGCGTTCACGTTCCTCGTCGGCCACTTCGAGTTCGCGTTCTTCGCGCTGGCTGCGATCGTGCTCTGCTTCACGGGAGCCGAGGCGCTGTACGCCGATATGGGCCATTTCGGGCGCAAGCCCATCAGCCGCGCATGGATGCTCGTGGTGCTTCCTGCCGTCACCCTCAACTACTTCGGCCAGGGGGCGCTCGTGCTTCACGATGAGGCGGCCGTCTCCTCTCCGTTCTTCCTCCTGATCCCGGAGTGGGCGCTGATCCCGATGATCCTGCTCGCGACGCTGGCGACCGTGATCGCGTCGCAGGCGGTGATCTCGGGCGCCTTCTCGGTCGCGTCGCAGGCCGCCGAACTCGGCTACCTGCCGCGTCTGCGCATCCTGCACACTTCCCACGACACCTACGGCCAGGTCTACGTGCCGTGGGTGAACTGGATCCTCGCCGGCGCCGTGCTTGTGCTCGTCTTCACCTTCCAGTCGTCGACCGCGCTCGCCTACGCCTACGGAATGACGGCGATCGGCACCATCACGATCACCACGATCCTCTTCTTCTACGTCGCTGCGCGCACCTGGCGCGCACCGCGATGGCTGCTGTGGAGCGGGGCGATCCTGATCCTGGCGTTCGAGGTCACGATCCTCGCCGCGAACTTGACGAAGATCCTCCACGGCGCGTGGCTGCCACTCGCGATCGCGCTCACCTCGTTCGTCGTGATGACCACCTGGCAGAAGGGTCGTCAGGTGGTCACCGACAAGCGCACCCGGATCGAGGGCTCCCTCGCCGACTTCATCGCGGACATCCACGCCCGGCCCGAGGCGATCGCGACCGTACCCGGCACCGCGATCTTCCTCAACCGCGGCAAGACCACCGTGCCCCTGGCGCTTCGCGACAACATCCGCCACAACCACGTGCGCCACGAGAGCATCGTCATCGTCTCGGTCGACATCGCCGTGGTGCCCCGGGTGCCCAGCACGCACCGGATCGTCGTGGACGATCTGGGAGACCCCTCCGACGGCATCACGCATGTCACCATCAACTTCGGCTACGCGGAGGTCACGGACGTGCCGCGCGCGCTCTCACTGGTCTCGCCCAAGGCCGCTTGCGGCCGGCTGAACCTCGACGAGGCGGTTTTCTACCTGTCGAAGATCGAGCTGCGCGCCGGGCGCAAGCCCCGCATGGCGAGCTGGCGAAAGAAGCTGTTCCTCGCGACCTCGCGGATCACCGTCGACGCCGCCGAGCACTTCAACCTGCCGCTGAACCGCACCGTCGTGCTGGGCGAGGTCGTCGAGGTCTGACGCCCGTCAGCCCGCGCGGATCTCCATCGCCTCTCGCCGCCGTCAGTCGACGGCACCCTCGATCAGCCCCTGCACGAACACGTGCGGAGTGAAGCCGGTGAGGTCGCCGATTCCCTCGCCCTGGCCGAGGAGCTTCACGGGGATGCCGGTGCGCTCCTGCACGTTGAGAACGAAGCCGCCCTTGGCCGAGCCGTCGAGCTTGGAGATCACGAGCCCCGTCACGCCGGCGTGCTGCAGGAACGCCTCGGCCTGCATGACGCCGTTTTGTCCCGTGGTGGCGTCCAGCACGAGCAGCACCTCGCTGATCGGCGCCTGCTTCTCGATGACGCGACGGATCTTCGTGAGCTCGTCCATCAGGCCGCCCTTGGTGTGCAGGCGGCCCGCGGTGTCGACCAGCACGATCTCCGTGCCCGTCCGCTTGGCGTAGTCGATGGTCTGGAAGGCGACCGAGGCCGGGTCCTGGCCCTCGCGATCCGGACGCACGATCGCGGCGCCGCCGCGTTCGGCCCAGGTCGCCAGCTGATCCACGGCGGCAGCGCGGAAGGTGTCCGCCGCCCCGACGACCACGGAGCGCTCGTAGCGACGCAGGAAGTGCGCGAACTTGCCGATCGTCGTGGTCTTTCCGACGCCGTTGACGCCCACGACAAGTACGACCGCGGGGCGCTCGGTGAGCTTCAGCGTGGTGTCGTACTTCGCGAAGCGCTCCTCGAGAGCCTCGGTCAGCATGCGCTTGAGGTCACGCGGATCCGTCGTGCGGAAGCGCTCGACATCCGCGCGCAGCTGGTCGATCACTCGCTCGGTGATGTCCGGGCCGAAGTCGGCCTGGATCAGCGCGCTCTCCAGCGTGTCCCAGGTGTCCTCGTCGATGGTCGGGCGCACGAACACGCCGCGCAGTGCGCGACCCAGGGACCACTTCTCAGCCATGGATCCAGCCTATGCGGCCGGGGTGCCCCGGCTGACGCTCAGCGGGACTTCAGACCGCGTGTGACGCACACGTTCTTGCCGACGACGGTGATCCCCGTGTCGGTGACCGTGAATCCGCGAAGACGGTCGAGCTCGGCGTCGACGCCGACGGTCGCGCCCGCCTCGACGACCACGTTCTTGTCGAGGATCGCCCGTCGCACGGTCGCCCCCTTGGAGATCCGCGCGTCATCGAACGCGATGGAGTCCGTGACCATCGCGCCCGAGTCGACGGACGCGCGGGTTCCCACCACGCTGCGCTCGATGTGGGCGCCCGAGATGACCGTGCCGAGCGAGACGATCGAATCGATGACGGTGCTCAGCGTTCCTCTCGCGTCGCGCGTGAACTTCGCCGGCGGCATGTTGTCCTGGCGGCTGAAGATCGGCCACTCGTTGTTGTAGAGGTTGAAGATCGGCAGCACCGAGATCAGGTCCTGGTGCGCATCGAAGTACGACTCGATCGTGCCGACGTCGCGCCAGTACGAGCGGTCGCGCGCGGTCGATCCGGGAACGTCGTTGTACTTCAGGTCGTAGACGCCCGCGGTGCCCTTCTCGACGAAGTACGGCACGATGTCGCCGCCCATGTCATGGTTTGAGTCCGTGCGCTCCCCGTCCTTGAGCACGGCGTCCACGAGCGCGTCGGTGGTGAAGATGTAGTTGCCCATCGAGGCGAGCACCTCGCCGGGCGAGTCGGGAAGCCCCTGCGGGTCTGCGGGCTTCTCGAGGAAATCGCGGATGCTGTCGGGTTGCGCCGGGTCGACGTCGATGACGCCGAACTGATTGGCGAGCGAGATCGGCTGGCGGATGGCGGCCACCGTGCACTCTGCACCGGAGGCGATGTGCGCCTCGAGCATGGCCTCGAAATCCATGCGATACACGTGGTCGGCCCCCACCACGACGATGTAGTCGGGCTTCTCGTCGTAGACCAGGTTGAGGCTCTGCAGAATGGCGTCCGCAGAGCCCAGATACCAGCGCTTGCCCAGGCGCTGCTGCGCGGGCACCGAGGTGACGTAGGAGTTGAACATGCCGCTCATGCGCCACAGCTGCGAGATGTGGCGGTCGAGGCTGTGCGACTTGTACTGCGTCAGCACCACCACCTGGCGCAGGCCCGAATTCATCAGGTTCGAGAGCGCGAAGTCGATGAGACGGTAATGCCCGCCGAACGGCACGGCGGGTTTCGCCCGGTCGAGGGTGAGCGGCATCAGCCGCTTGCCCTCTCCGCCCGCGAGAACGATCCCCAGCACTTTCCGAGTCGCCGCAGCCATAAGGCTGACACTAGTGTCATTCGACCGCGTCGTGTGGACCGTTTCGGGTCATCTCCTGCGCGCCGTCCGGGCAGTTCAGCCCGCCTCCCGCAAAGCCCGGAACGCCCTCCCCACGGGTGCGCGGTGACTTGCGCCCGCGCTAGGTTGACCTCATGCGCGTCGACCTGCTCACCCGTGAATATCCGCCGGAGATCTACGGGGGCGCCGGTGTGCACGTCGCCGAGCTCGTGAAGGCGCTTCGGCGCACCGGCGGCGCCGATCTCGACGTCCAGGTGCGCGCCTTCGGGGCCCCGCGCGAGGAGCAGGGCGCCACCGCCTACAGCGTGCCCGCGGATCTGACGCACGCGAACGGCGCGCTGCAGACGATGGGCGTCGACCTCGCGATCGCGGCCGACGCGCAGGGTGCCGATCTCGTGCACTCGCACACCTGGTACGCCAACTTCGCGGGCCACGTCGCGAAGATGCTGTACGGCATCCCGCACGTCGCCACCGCGCACAGCCTCGAGCCGCTGCGCCCCTGGAAGGCCGAGCAGCTCGGCGGCGGCTACCGCCTCTCGAGCTGGATCGAGCGCGATGCCCTGACCTCCGCCGACGCGGTGGTCGCGGTCAGCGAGGGTATGCGCCGCGACCTGCTGCGCGTCTACCCCGATCTCGAGCCGGAGCGCGTCAAGGTGGTCTACAACGGCATCGACCTCACCTCCTGGACGCGCGTCGAGGATCCGGACACGGCGCGCGTGCTCGGCCTCGATCCCGATCGCCCGTCCGTCGTGTTCGTGGGACGCATCACGCGCCAGAAGGGTCTCCCCTATCTGCTGCGCGCCGCCCGCCTGCTTCCGCCCGATGTGCAGCTGGTGCTGTGCGCGGGCGCCCCCGACACCCCGGAGATCATGGCCGAGGTCGAGGGCCTCGTGGCCGAGCTGCGTGAGACCCGCGAGGGCGTGGTCTGGATCGACCGCCACCTCCCCCGTCACGAGCTCTGCGTGCTGCTGAGCCACGCGACGACTTTTGTGTGCCCCTCCGTCTACGAGCCGCTGGGCATCGTCAACCTCGAGGCCATGGCCTGCGGCGCACCGGTGGTCGGCACCTCGACGGGCGGCATTCCTGAGGTCGTGGCCCACGGCGTGACCGGCACGATCGTGCCGCTCCATCAGCTGCAGGACGGAACGGGCACCCCGACGGACCCGGAGAGGTTCGTCCACGATCTCGCGGAGGCCCTGGCCGACATGGTCTCGGATCCGGACCGGGCCCGCGCGTGGGGCGAAGCGGGTCGCCTTCGCGCCGAACGCGAGTTCTCCTGGCTGGCGATCGCCGAGCGCACGCGGGCCCTCTACGACGAGGTGCTCGCCGACCCCCGCTGATCCATTCGCCTGGCCGGTTATCGGCGCGTCGAGACCGTCACCGTGAACTTGGCATTGCGGCCGGCCTGATGTGTCTTCCCCACGGCGCGCTCGAGGATCGGGCGGTAGCCGAGGTGCGAGTTGAACACGACCCACAGCTCGCCTCCCGGGCGCAGCACGCGCGCGGCGTCGGCGAACATCCGCGGGGCGATCTCCTCGGTCACGGCCGCGCCCGAATGAAACGGCGGGTTCAGCAGGATCAGGTCAGCGGACGCGTCCGGTTGGGCTCCCAGGCCGTCGTCGCGCACAACCGCGACCCGATCGGCCACGCCGTTCGCCTCCGCGGTCGCGCGGGCAGAGGACACGGCAGCCGCCGACTGGTCCGACGCGATCACCCGGATGCCCGGCTGCGCCTTCGCGAGCATCGTCGCGAGCACGCCCGTGCCGCACGCGAGGTCGATCCCGACGGCCGCGGCGGGGAGATCCGGCAGGAACGAGAGCAGAAAGCGCGTGCCGATGTCGATCGACGTGCCGGCGAACGCGGCGCCGTGCGCGCAGACGATGAGCCCGAGGTCGACGTGCCGCTCACAACGCGGCCAGACGCCGGCCGTGCCCGCGCGCGGCTCGCTCCCCTGCAGCACGCGTGACTTGCTCGCCGCGCGGCTCACATCGACACGTGCGAAGTGGCGGCTGAGCACGTCGTTCATGCCCAGACTCATGTGCTTGATGCGGCCTCCGGCGACGAGTCGCCCGCCGGCGCCCGAGACGAGGCCCGCGATCTCGTCGAGCGCGTCGAGCGAACGCGGCAGCTGGAGCAGGGCCGTGTCGGCGTCCTCCAGGAGCGCCGCGTCGAGGTCGTGCCAGCTCACGCGATCCAGCGGGAGACCGAGCTCCGCCGCATTGAGCGCGAGCGCGCGCTCCCCCGTGAGCGCGTCCTGATGCACGCGCACCCGCAGATCCGGATCCGACGCGAGCAGGGAGAGGGTGAGCGCGCCATAGCGGTCGCCGATCACCGCGACCGTGCCGCGCAGCTCGCCGGCCTCCGCCAGGATCAGGCGGTCGCTCGCGTCGGCGGCGACGAGATCGTGTGCCTCGATGTCGGGGCGGCGACGCAGCCGGGCAGCCAGCCCGTCGAACGCGTCGACGGCGGAGGCGGCGGTGCTCACGAGGCGATCTCCTCGGCGAGCCGCTCGGCCTGGCCGCGATCGGTGATGCGCTGCCCGACGACCGCGGAGACGCCGTCCTGCCGCATCGAGACGCCATAGAGGGCGTCGGCGATCTCCATCGTGCGCTTCTGGTGGGTGATGACGAGCAGCTGGCTCGAGACACGCAGCTTCTCGAAGACGCCGAGCAGGCGGCCGAGATTGGCGTCGTCGAGTGCGGCCTCGACCTCGTCGAGGATGTAGAACGGGCTCGGGCGGGCCGTGAAGATCGCCGTCAGGAAGGCCACGGCCGCGAGGGACCGCTCGCCACCGGAGAGCAGGGAGAGGCGCTCGATCTTCTTGCCGACCGGCCGCACAGAGACCTCGATCCCCGTCGTGAGCATGTCGTCGGGGTTGGTGAGGGTGATCGACCCCGTCCCGCCGGGGAAGAGGATCGGGAACACCTCGGTGAACGCCGCCTTCGTGTCCTCGAAGGCGGCGGCGAAGATCACCTGCATGCGCTCGTCGAGGTCGGCGATGATCGTCATCAGATCCCGGCGGGTGCTGACGAGATCATCGAGTTGCTCGGTCAGGAACTTATGGCGCTGTTCGAGCGCGGCGAACTCCTCCAGCGCCAGCGGATTGACCCGGCCCAGCTGACTGAGCTTGCGCTCGGCGTCCTTGAGCCTGCGCTCCTGCATCCGACGGTCGTAGCGGATCGTCGCGATCATACCCTCTGCGGCATGCGGGTCGGAATCCTGCTCGGCCACCTCGGACGCATCGCGAGGAACGGGCTGATCGGGCCCGTATTCCGCAACGAGGATCTCCTCGTTCAGACCGAGCTCGCTCGCGACGCGCTCAAGCAGGCTGGTGATGTGCACCTTCTTCTCGTGGATCTGCAGCTCGAGGCCGTGCACGCTCTCGGTCAGTCCGCTGAGTCTCTCTCGCAGACCCGACTCGCGCCCGCGCAGCTCACGCAGCTCGGCCGTCACCGCCGCGCGCGCGGCCTCGGCCTCGGCCAGCGCCATCCGAGCCTCGGTCACCGACCGGTCGACCGAATCGAGCACAAGAGGCAGCTCGGCGGCGACGGCCTCCGCGATCTCCCGCTGACGACGACGGATCACCGCACGTCGGGCGGCCGCCTCGGCGGCCTCGCGCTCGCGCTCGCGCTGGCGTTCCAGCCCGACGGCGCGCGCTTCGGCCGAGCGCACGCGCTCACGCAGGGTCTCGACCTCGAGGCGCGCCCGCATCTCCTGTTCGCGCGCGGCATCGAGCGCGGCGACATACGCATCTCGCGAGGACGCATCCAGGATCGGACGCGGCGTCTCGAGCGCGGTCTCGAGGTCCCGAGTCGCGGCCTGGGCCTTCGCCTCGGCGTCGGCGACCGCGCCCTGCGCCTGGGCGAGGCCCGCTTCGAGGCGTTCGCACTCGGCGACCGCGGCCTCGTGGCGCACCGTCGCCTTGTTGAGGTGCTCGGCGTGCTGCGCGAGGCGCGCGTCGTGCTCGCGCAGGAGCTGGAGCGCCTCCTTGGCCACACGACGCGCGGTCTGCAGACGCTCGTTCGCCTCGGCGCGCAGCACCGTGAGCTCGTCGACCTGAGCGCGCACGTCCGTGAGGCGCTCGGCGGCGCCGTCGCGCTCGGCTTGAAGCTCGATCCGTGAACGCTCGCCCGTGCCGGCGCGCACGGTCTGAGCGGTGCACACCTCGCCGGCGCGCGTGACGATCGTGAGAGCCGTTTCAGGGGCGGCCTCGAAGACCGCACGCGCCGACTCCAGATCCTCCGCGACCGCGACGTGCGCGAGGATCCGCAGCACGCCCTCCGGCGCGCGCACGACCGATCCGGCGGCGACGACCCCCGCGACCGCCGGCAGCGCACCGGCCGCTCCCTCAGGATCCGCGATGACGATGTCGACGACACCGAACTCACCCGCCTCCGCGGCGACGCCGAACGCCGCGGCGCGTGAGTCGACGAGCACACCCTCCGCGAGCGGCCCGAGCACGGCGGCGATCGCGGCCTCGAAGCCCGCATCCACCTGCACCGCGTCGCCCACGAGGCCGCGCACGCCCGCGCCGCCCCGCGCGATCAGAGACGCGGCCCCGTTCTTCACGTCGAGCATGCTCGACAGCGCGGCGACCTTGGCGGTCAGCGCATCGCCCTCACGCTCCGCCGTGCGGTGCGCCTCGCGGATGCGCTCCAGCTCGGCTTCGGCATCGGACGTCTCGCGCTGCGCCGCCTCATAGGCGGCCTGATGCTCGGCGGCGGATCCCTCCGGCGAGGTCTCAGCCGGATCGATCCGCTCCAACTCCTCTGCGGCCTCGATGCGTCGCTGGTCGGCCGCGTCGAGCGCGTTCTGCTGGCGGAGCACGCCACCGCGCACCGCGGCGAGGGCCGACTGCGCGGCGTCCGCGGCACCCCGCAGCGCGGCGAGCCTCATGTCGTGCTGCGAGACGAGTGCGCTCTGCTCCGCGATCTCGGCGTCCAGGGCATCGAGCTCCGCGCGCGCCTTCGCGACCAAGCGCGACGCGTCCTGCGCGGCATCCTGAGCGCTGCCGACACTGTCGGACAGCCGCGTGATCTCCTCGCGCGCCGCGTCGATCCGCGATTGGGAGACGGTGATGGCCCCCGCGCTCGGATCGTCGTCCGCCCCCAGCAGGGCGAGCTTCTGGTTGGCGAGCGTGTACAGGCCCCGCAGGCGCTCCTGCACCTGCTCGAGGCCGAAGGCCACCCCGCGCGCCTCATCGACGGCCTCGGCGTTCTGCTCGCGTTCCAGGTGCGCGATCCGCGCACGCACCCTGTCGACCTCGTCCTGCAGCACCATGCGCTCGGTGTTGCGCTCCTGCTCGCTGCGCGCGTGGTCGGCGAGCGCGTTGCGCAGCTGCACCACCTCGTCGGCGAGCAGTCGCGCCTTCGCATCGCGCACGACGGCGGCGATCGTCTGCGCCTCGCGGGCGATCTCGGCCTGTTTGCCGAGGGGCTTGAGCTGTCGGCGTATCTCTCCCGCCAGATCACTGAGGCGTGTGAGGTTGGCCTCCATCGCCTCGAGCTTGCGGAGCGTCTTCTCCTTGCGCCTGCGGTGCTTGAGGATGCCGGCCGCCTCCTCGATGAAGCCGCGCCGATCCTCGGGGGTGGCCTGGAGCACGGCGTCGAGCCGGCCCTGGCCGACGATCACGTGCATCTCCCGCCCGAGGCCCGAGTCGCTCAGCAGCTCCTGCACGTCGAGCAGGCGGCAGGACTCGCCGTTGATCGCGTACTCGCTGGATCCGGATCGGAACAGCGTGCGGCTGATCGTCACCTCGCTGTACTCGATGGGGAGGGCGCCGTCGGAGTTGTCGATCGTCAGCTGCACCTCAGCGCGGCCGAGCGGGCCGCGCGTGGCGGTGCCGGCGAAGATGACGTCCTCCATCTTGCCGCCGCGAAGGGTCTTTGCTCCTTGCTCCCCCATCACCCAGGCGAGAGCGTCGACGACATTCGACTTGCCGGAGCCGTTGGGGCCCACGATCGCGGTGACACCCGGCTCGAGCGCGAAGGTCGTCGGCTGCGCGAACGACTTGAAGCCCTTGAGCGTCAGGCTCTTCAGATGCATCCGCGCTCCTTTCCGGGCCCCGTGATCATGCGGATTTCACGCTACCGGACCGGGCCTGCGCCTCCGGATCGCACACGCGGGAATTCGCGACACGCCCGGGAGCTCCTTGACGGAGGCTGAGAATTGCCCCTACTGTCAGGAACCGCGACCCACGCACATTCGAGAGGAGGGGCGCGATGAACACCATTCTCACCCCAGCATTCACCGCCTCGGATCTTGTTGCGTTCGGCGTCGCAGTGCGGCGTACTCCCGCGTTCGGCTACGCCCTTTCCGGCGCCGCGCGACGTACACCCGCCATCGGCTGACGCTTCGCGCCACCCGTCTGCCCTCTGAGAGCGCTCCCGTGAGATCCGTCTCCGGGATCCGCATCCCTCGAGCGCACCCGATCCGCTGACGCGTCGATCGGCATCCGCGATCCCAGCCCCGTGCTGCGGATCACGTCGATCGCCGTCGCCTCAGACCGGATCCTCGTCCGCAGGATCCGCATCCCGCCCCCTCTCGGGGCACATCCATCCACGTCCCCGCCGGGGACCCACCAGAGGAGACACCCATGTCGCCGATCAGCACCACCAGCGCCGCCACCCACACCACCTCCCCCGATCGACTCACCCAGACCACGGAGAACATCACCATGAACGCTCACCTCGCCGAGGCACAGGCCGTGCGCACGTCGCATCCCCCGCAACCGCCGGGTCCGCCCCAGGTAGCGCAGTCGCTGCAGAACCGCATTGCACGCACCTCGCTTCCTGACCGGGTGGCCATGTGGCTCGGTCTCAAGCTGCTGCTCTGGGGCACGCGCCCCGTAGACGGGCAGCTCACCACCTCGGAACTGCACGAACGCCGCCTCGAGCGCAAGCGCCTGATGCTCCAGATGGAGCTCGACATGGCTCGCGCCATGAGCCTCTTCGGCCAGCAGATCCGCTGACACATCCCGCCCGGGCCGGGCGGACACGAATCCGCCCGGCCCGAACTCCCCGCTAAGGAAGCACCACTCATGTTCGACACGATCGACATCCCCGGCCTGCGCATCGACGCGCTGGCCGTCCCCGCGACGATGGACGCCGCAGGCGCGGCCGACCTCATCGCCGCCGGCGAGGTCATGACGGCCTCGACCCGGCACGACACCGGCACCACCCTGTTCGACTGCGAGCCCGCCGAATGGCTCGCCGCGCTGCACGCCACGGCGTATACCGATCGCCAGGCGCACGTCGCCCGCGACGGCGACCGCATCGTGGGCGTGCTCACGTTCGAGTACCAGCGCGACGGCGAGAAGAACGTCACCGCCGGTGTGCACGTGCATCCGGATGCACGCGGCTGCGGCATCGAGGACGCCCTCTTCGGCCACGCCGAACAGCTGGCTCGAGCGCACGGACGCACCGTGCTCAACACCTTCAACATGCTGCCGGCGGGTTTCCCCGGCGAGCAGCTTCCCTCGCCCGCCGGCCTCGGATCCATCGCCCGCGATGCCGAGTCGACGCAGCTCCTGCTGCGGCACGGCTACACGCTCGGCCAGGTCGAGCGCTGCAGCGTGTTCGCGTTCGGGAGCTCGCTCGACCGTGCCGAGCGCATGCTCGCCGAAGCCCTCGAGAAGGCCGGCCCCGACTACCGTCCCGTGTGGTGGCAGAACCCCACCCCCGACGAGTACGTCGACAGCTACGCGTACGCCGTGTCGCGCATGGCGACCGACGTGCCGAGCGGTGAACTCGAGTGGGAGGAGGAGACGTGGGACGCTGAGCGCATCCGATACCGCGAGAAGCTCAAGCGCGATGCCGGCCAGATCATGGCGGTCGCCGTCGTGGTCCATGAGCCCACAGGCGCCATCGTCGCCTTCAACGAGATCGTGATCGGACGCGACCGCCACCGCCGCTCCGAGAACTACGGCACGCTCGTGCTCAAGGAGCACCGCGGCCACCGCCTCGGCACCATCGTGAAGTGCGTCGGTCTGATCCGCTGGCACGAGCTCGTGCCCACCTCTCCGAGTGTGATGACCTTCAACGCCGAGGAGAACCGATACATGCTGGACGTGAACGAGGCCGTCGGATTCGTGCCGGCCGTCACCTCGGGCGAATGGAAGAAGGAGCTGTGATGGACGTTCTGATCGAAGACCTGATCGTGCCCGCGACCCTCGACGGCCCCGAGGCCGAGGGCTTCCTCGCGATGGTGCAGATCGGCAATGACGCGTGGCGACGCTGGTCGGGCACCGACCTCCACGACGATTCGGCCGTGGAGTTCCGCGCCCGCGCCCAGGAGACGCCCTACCGCGTGATGCGCGGGGCGATCGCCCGCGTCGACGGCGAGATCGTCGGCGCGGTGCGCGTGGACATCGACAAGTCGATGCAGGACTCCGTGGAGATCGACGTGATGATGACCGAGGAGCACGAGAACGGCGGACCGGTCGTCGATGCCCTCGAGGCCGAGGGCGAGCGCATCGCACGGGAGTACGGGCGCACGGTGCTGCAGTCGTGGACGATCCACCGCGCCGATCCGGTCGAGAACACACTCGTGCCGCCGACGGGAGCCGGATGGGTTCCCGCGGATGACCCGAGCACACGGCGCATGCTCGCCGCGGGGTACCGGCTCGGGCAGGTGGAGCGCAACAGCCGGTTCGATCTGCAGGGCGACTACGAGCCTGTCGAGCGACTGCTCGCCGAGGCGACCGCCACGGCGGGTCCCGATTACCGCGCGGTGTGGTGGGCGGGCCCGACTCCCCCCGAGTATGCCGACGGCTATGCCAAGGCCATCGCGCGGATGCACTCGGACGTCCCGAGCGGAGACCTCGTGATGGAGGCCTCGACCTGGGACGCCGAGCGCGTGTTCGAGCGCGATGCCCGCTTCGCCTCGGCGGGCACGCTGTTCGGCGTGACGCTGGTGATCCATGAGCCGACGGGCGAGGTCGCGGCCTTCAACGAGCTCACCATCGGGCCGGATCGCACCAAGCCCACGTCTCAATGGGGCACCCTCGTGATGCCGGAGCACCGCGGCCACCGGCTCGGCTCCATCGTGAAGTGCGTGGGCCTGGCGAAGTGGCACGAGGCGGTGCCCGAATCGCCGTGCGTCTCGACGTTCAACGCCGAGGAGAACCGCTACATGCTCGATGTGAACGAGCAGGTCGGCTTCGTGCCGGCGTCGTACGCGGGCGCCTGGGAGAAGAAGCTGGCGTGATGCGCCTCGCCGGCGCCGCCGCTGGTTGACTGGTGGGATGAACATCACCGTCATCGGCGGCGGCGTCGGCTGCGCGCGCTTCGTGAAGGGCGTGCGCGAGCACGCGCGTCGCTCCGGCGACGACCACCGGATCGATGTGGTGGTCAACACCGCGGACGACTGGTGGGTCTCGGGCCTGCGGATCGCTCCGGATCACGACAGCCTGCTCTACGCGCTGGCCGGTGTGAACGACACCGCACGCGGCTGGGGCCGCGCCGACGAGACCGAGCGCGTCGCCGCCGAGCTGCACACCTGGGGCACCGCCCCCGACTGGTTCACGCTGGGAGACCTGGACCTCGGCACGCACATCGCGCGCACGGCCTGGCTGCGCGATGGCGTCTCCGTCTCCGACGTGTACCGCCGCCTCGGCGCGCGCTGGGATCTCGGGGTCACGCTGCACCCCGCCACGGACGCCGAGATCGACACGTACGTGCTGCCGGCGGACGGATCCGATCCGCTTCACTTCCAGGAGTGGTGGGTGCGGCACCGCGCGCAGCTTCCCGCGCGGGGGTTCGTGCAGCGCGGCGTGGAGACGGCGGCGCCGTCCGCGGGCGCGCTGGAGGCGATCGCCCGCGCCGACGTGGTGCTCGTCGCCCCCTCGAACCCGGTCGTCTCGGTCGGCCCCGTGCTCGCCGTACCCGGCATGCGCGACGCTCTCGCGTCGGCATCCGCTCCCGTCATCGGGGTCTCGGGCATCATCTCCGGCGCTGTCGTGCGGGGCATGGCAGACGTCTGCCTCACCACGATCGGTGTCGAGACGTCCGCCGCGGCGGTCGGTCGTCACTACGGCTCGCGCTCGTCCGGAGGCCTCCTCGACGGATGGCTGGTGGACACGTCCGATGCAGGCGACGTCGAACTGCTCGCCGCGTCGGGCGTGCGTGCGCGCGCCGTACCGCTGTGGATGCACGACGCGGACACCTCCGCCCAGCTCGCCGCCGACGCGCTGGCCTTCGCGTCCGACGTGCGTCGCCCACCTCTCTGAAAGGACGTGCTCTCAGCGAGAACGTGCCGGGTCTGATCCGATCCGGCATGTCGTCGCTGAGAGCACGTGTGATCAGGCTCCGGATCAGCCGTCGGCGAGACCGCGCGCGCCGAGACGGAGCGCACGCACGAGCGGCTTGTTGATCGCCTGCGAGACGGCGGCCTGCGTGATGCCCTCTTTCGCGGCGATCTCCTTCTGCTGCAGGCCACGCCAGGTGTCGTAAGTGGCGCGACGGGCGCGCGGGTTCATATCCGCGACGACCTGGTCACGCAGCAGCAGGTAGGCGTTCACCACGGGCACCCGCTCTCGAAGCGCCTCGGGCTCGCTCTCGTGCACCGCGAACCACGAGCGAACGCCGGGCAGTCTGCCCTTGTCGAGCTCGTTCGCATGGTCGATGGCCGAGCGCGCCGCCCACCAGCCCGGACCGTCCTGGATCCGGTCGGCCAGCAGCGACTCGACGGGCACGATGTCGCCGACGCCGATACCGAAGCGGCAGCCGACGCCCTCCGGCAGGGCGAGCTGGAGATGAAGCGTCGCGACGAGGGCATCCTCGACCGTGCGGTACACGGCTTGGAACTCGTCGCTGAACGTGGGCCACCACTCCTGCACGGCGCGCGGCCTCACCCGCTCGACTTCGCGTGCGGCGGCCTCGATCTCGCGTTGCACCGCGTCGCGGTCCTGCGCCGCACGGGAAGCGACGATGTCTGCGATGACGGCGACAACCATGTACATGAGCGTAACACTGATATTTGCTCGTAAATAAGCGATCTGGCTGAAACAACTCATATATCAGCGATTTGGCTGACAGACCTCGGATATCAGCGATCCGCCCATGGTGATCAGATTCGCCCGTCCGACGCTCCCCCGGACGTCCCGAATTCTCCCGCGCAGACAGCGCACTGGACCGTGCGACTTCCGTCTTCGTGGCACAGAAGCGCACGGCGCTCCCCACCTGCCAGGGGTTCGTCGCAGTAGTCGCACACCACAGGACGTCGGAAGAAGACCATCAGGAAGCCGATGCCGAGGAGACCCAGCGCCAGGAGCGCGAAGGGCCAGGGATCGGAGCCCGTGATCGCCAGGAGCGCAGCGGTGTCTCCGCGGAGCACGACCTGGACGTCGAAGGACAGCTCCGCGGATGTCGTGTCCGCACGGCGCTGGTCTCTGACTTCGCTCGGCATACTCGCTGTGAGCGTGATCGGCACCGTCTCGCCGCGCGCCACTCGAAGCTGAGCGATCTCCGTGCGGGGTGCAGACACCTGGATGACCTCATCGAATCGTCCTCCGCCCGCGACCTGGCCGACTGCCCAGGAGAGATCCACGTTCTCCCCCAATGCGCGATTGCGTGTGTCAGCGGCGAACAACTCGCTCGCGGCGATGCTGACCGACATCGTCGCGGCTTCCGGGCCACTGTTCGTCACCAGCAGCGTCCGCGTCACCTTGTCTCCCGGCGCGAAGACCCGGGCCCCGATGAACGAGGCTTCTGCGGTCTCATAGCCGTCGCCGGCCCAGTTCAGATGGGTGGTGGGCCCATCCCAGACCGCACGAACGGGAAGCTGAGCAGACCCCGCTTCGGGTGCGGCTGGCGTGGCCGTCCCGGGCGGGGAGCCCTCCGTCTGCACCACGACGTCGCCGCCTTCGTCCGCTGCCTCCTGTCCCAGAAGCGCCTGGGCTCCGGGAAGAGCCCCGGCGAAGAAGAGGACGAGAGTCAGGACGAGGGTGGCCAACGCCGCAACGGCCACGGCGATCCAGCGCCCACGGCGGGTCAGCATGCCACGAGACCACTCCCTCGCCACGACCCGGCTGTTCAAGGGGCGTTTCATGGCTCCAGCGACGGGATCCGGGGTCATGATCTCGTGTCCTGGGTCGCGGGTGGAGAAGTCTCAGAATCGGGATCGACGGAGCCCATGGCCCAGCTCAGCTCGCGTTCGCGCAGAAGCAGCTCGCGCTCTCGAAGGTCCAGTTCGCGTCTGCGGAGCGCGAGCTCATCGGGCGCCGACGACGTTGCCTGAGGAGTGCCCACCGGCGTGGAGGACCCGGACCCCGCCATCGACGCCACGCCGGGAATCCGCACAACCGTTCTCTGCTGCTGGCGCCCCGGCCACAACCACCACACGGCCGCGATCGCGATCCCGAGAGCCATCGCCAGCATCGGGTTCTGCTGGATCCATTCCTTCACCCAGCCGACGGACGGAATGGCATACATAAAGACGCCGCGGACCTGCTCGGGAGAGATCGGGTCGTCCGCCGTCGAGTTCGCATCGCCCTGGGTCAGCAGACGGCAACCGGAGCCATCCTCGAAGGAGCCGATGGTGATCCCGACGACGCGATGAGTGATCAGCGACGGGTCATCGGGGGCCGGCAGGAACGTGACGATGTCGTTCACGCTCACCTCGGTGCAGACGTCGTCCGGATCGATGCCTCGTACCGCAACGACGTCCCCCGGAGAGAGAGCCGGCTCCATCGAGCCGGTGAGCACGGTGAGGGCCTGGCCACCCATAAGACGCGGGATGAGGAGAAGCGCCGCGATCAGTGCGACCAGCAGCGTCGCGACAGCGATTCCCAGAGCCCGGATGAGGATGCGCCAGGGCGAGTCGTACCAGGCGCGCTCTCGCGTGCGTGCGCGGCGAGTGGCTGGGCGGGTCATTTTGTCCTCTGACGGGTTCAGGCGGAGGGATGTCGGGGCACGCCGGGTTGCCGGCGTGCCCCGACTGGGGGGATCTGACCTGGATCAGAACTGCGCACCGGTGTCACGCACCTGCTGCAGGGTGAGCGAGAGCCCGGCGAGCGTGTCCGCGGCCAGCACCTGATCGCGCTCCGTCACCGTGACGTCGCCTTCGGTGTAGGTGAAGTCGCCGTCCTTGTCCTCGAAGAACGAGCCGTACACGACAACGGTGATGTCCTCGGTGTTGGTCTCCATGGGAAGCACGGTGGTGTCAGCGTCCTCGAGACCCGCGTCCTGGCCGGTGCCCGGAGCCGAGAGGTACAGCAGGGTCGCGTCGGCCGCAACGGGCAGAGCGCGCTCATCCGAAACCAGCTCGCCATCCTGGTAGACCTCGTAGCTGTAGCTCATGCCGGTGTTGGCCAGTGCGTTCGCATCGAGACCATCCACCCCGAGGCGAGCAACGAGGTTGTCGCCCTCGAGGGTGACGTCTGCCGAGAACGACGCGGCGACCTTGTCACCGGGGACGATGCGCCAGGTGGAGGCGTTCGTCGGGGTCAGCGCGTGGCCGAGCTGGCTGCCGTCTGTGCCCGTGACCGTCGCGGTGGCGTCGGCGCGGTCGGCCGAGACGTCCCAGAACGTCGTATCAGCGGTCTTCACCAGGTTCAGGTCACCTGCGGTGATCGTGCCACCGGCGAAGGTGTCGCCGGCCGACCACAGCGCGAACGTGCTGCCACCGGCAAGGAGAGCGATGGTCGCGCCGCCGAGGATCAGCGCGCCTTTTCGTCGCTTCTTCTCCTCGGTCACGACGACGATCTCAGGGTTGTGAACGGACATGGGTGTCTCCCTTTCTCAATGGGGTTGGTGTTGCTCCTTCACGGAGCTGGCTGCCTTGTGCAGCCGTTCGCACGGCGGGCCCGTGCGAAGTCTCAGTTCCGTTCAGCCCGCGGCGCGGTGCTGACGGTGGTGACAGTCGGTTGGAACTCGAGCAGGACGGCGGGTTCGCGGGAGGGATCGGGAAAGACGGTCGCTTCCCAGATCGCGTCATCACTCGCGAAGGTTCCGTCCTCCGCTCTGCCTTCGGCCTCAGCGCGGTTGCGGTAGAGGCCGAGCGCCTTCAGTGAGACAGGGAACGCGACGGCGGCGATCCACTCATCCACTGCCGTACGTGACGAGCCGTCCTCTCCGACCCCGACTGCGAATGCGTCGTTGACGTAGATGCCGTCGGGCGGCTGATTCCAGTCGACCGCAGCACACCAGGTCTGCGTGATCGGCGATGCCTGATGGTTGGTGTTGGCGGCTTGGAGAGTGTGGTCTTCGGCTGCGTAGAGGTGGACGTTTCGCTCGTCACCCTCCGGCAGCTCGGGGACCAGGGAGCAGTCGTCCCCTTCCCCGGCCGGGTAGATCCGGAGCGTCGAGTTCGCCAGCAGGGTGTCCTTGACCGCCTTGCCATCCGTGAGCGGGAGCACCGTTCCGTCCTTGGCGATCTGCGCCGAGGCGACGATGTCGTAGTCCAGGCCGGCGATGCCGTACGCCGCCCCGGTCACGTGGAATCGCCAGATGAAGGGATCGGGGCTCAGTCCCGTCTGCGTCAGCACCTCGGCCATCACGGATCCGGGAATGGTGAGGGAGACCGCCTCCCCATCCTTTGAGGTGACCGGCGCAGCCTTCTGGAGGGCATCCTGAACGGCGAAGGACACGCTGCCGGAGCGCATGGCGGGGATGACGGTTGTGTCATTCACGGTCCACAGTGCGGAGGCCCCCGAAAGGGTTCCGAAGGACAGCGCGCCGACGACGAGGCTGGTTGCGGTGATGCGCATGCGAGGAGTCATCAGCGCACCTGCCTGAGTGCCACGATGATGTCGCCGATGGACCACAGATCAGCCGTCGGCGCATCAGCCCAGATGTAGTCGCCCGTGAGCTCGGCGGTGAGGACGACCTTCCAGGAGGCGGTTGCGCCGCCATCGTGTCCTTCGAGCCCGGGCACCGGGAGCACTTCACCGAGTTCAGCACCGCCGGTCGCGGGTGCGACCTGGATGCCGTCAGCGTCCTCGATGCGAAAGGAGATCTCCACGGAGCCCGATCGGACGTGGTCCGCCAGTGCCGAGGGATCCCTCAACTGGACATCGAAACCGCCGACCAGGTTGTCGCCACGGAGATAGGTCGTGACCGGCTGAACGATCTCCACGATGTCGCCGGGCATGCCGATGAACTCAGGGGTAGTCTCCAAACCGCCCGAGAGCGGGTCGGATACCCCGGGAGTGACCTGCCGCCACGTGGGGTCACCGGTGGTGATGCTGAGGTCACCCGCGGTGACCAGGCCGCCGAGGAACGTGTCCTCACTCGACCACATCGCATAGGCGATACCGGCGCCCGCCATCGCTGCCACAACGGCTGCACTCGTGGTGATCACGGCCACGGCCGCCCGCCTTCGGGCCTTCTGCCCGCGCTTCTTCCGGCCTCCGCGAGCACTTCCCTCACCCGTCGACGCTTCGGCCGATGCGACGCCGCTGTTCATCGCTCTGCCCCCACGGTGACGGTGGTGTCGACAGGGATCAGCGTCGCGCAGGCGGAGAGAGAGGTGCTCTCGCCGATACCCAGGCGAGCAATCGTGCCGATGGTGCCGTTCTGGCCGAGCCGGGTGTCGGAGTCCGTGACGACGATCTCTGACAGCGTGGTCGCCCAGTCGTCCTGGGAGCGGTTGGTGACCGTGTAGACGAAGCACACCTGCTCGGCGTCGAGGAGACGCGCGCCGCTGAGAGCGGGAGTTCCCGTTGCTTCGATGCGCGCGGGGCTGGAGGAGTCGGTGACGCCGGTGTACGCGCGCTTGTCGATCTCGATGGACGGGTCGGTCGCGAACAGGAAGGGAGTCACGGTGGGGACGACCAGACCGTCATAGCGAGGGTCGCCCGAACGCAGAGTTCCGAGGATCGCGGTCGCGGTGTTGGCAGCGACGGCACCTTCGCGCGCGGTGACGCGGATCAGGTCGGTGTGCTCTCCTTCCGCCGCCACCTCGGGGGCGCTGTCGGACACGCGCACGCCGTGCTCCTGCCCTGCCGCATCCAGAGCGAGCTCGAACACGAGTTCGCTGTTCGGAACGGGAGCGCCAGCACGCAGGGCATAGGCGTACTCCTGGCCGTTCGGCTCGCCGGTCACGACGGAGAACTTCGACTTGGTGGCCGTGACCGGATTCGTGAAGGTGATGCCGGAATCGTCACTCGCCGCAGGACCGGCGTTCGCGAGGCCCGACGTGGCCGCGACCGTCCCCTTGGGCAAGGTGGCAGTAACCGTGGCAGAGTCGTCGACCTCGATCAGAACGTCGAAGATCGTGCCGTTGGAGCCCTCGACCGGGGTCACGCCGGTGACACGGGCGTTGATGCGGGTGGCGTCGTAGGTGAACTCGGTAGCCACAGCGGTGAGCTTGATGTCGTCCGCCTGAACCGTGGACGGGTCGAGCGGCACAGAGGAGGTCAGCCTGTAGTGCAGCTGGCGGTTGGTCGTGGGGTCGTTCTGCGTCTCCGTCTGCTTCAGCGTGAGAGCCGGCCGGCAGTTGCCGGTCACCGGCACCACACGGCTGTACTGCGAGCTGGTGTTCTGCGGCTCGGTGTTCAGATGGGTCTGGACTCGGACGTATCCGGAGACGGTGCCCGTCGTCGGATCGACGGCCACGACGGAGACATTCCCCTTGTGCCCCGGAAGGGTCTGCGCCCCCATCGGCAGCGAGAATGTCAGGTTCGCCGTGGCGCCCGCGACGTTCTCCGCACGCCCGAGGTAGAGCTCCGCCGTGGAGTTGGCGGTCCAGTAGACCTCGAGGTCCGCGCCGTCGGCAGGGAGAATGCCGGTCCCCGCGCCCGTGGGCTTGGTGACCTGGACCGTGGCCATGCACATCGAGGAGATCGAGTCGCGATCACGCGGCGAGACGACGATGCTCCCCTCCGGTGCGGCCTTTGTGAGGACCGTCGCCGTCGCGGAGGGATACCAGGTGCGCAGTCCTTCGTTCGCGGTCGCAGCGTGGTTGTCCAGCAGCAGGGCGGCGTTGTCGGAGGTCTCCTCGCCGAGCGCCGGGCGGGCCTGGGATGCCGATCGGGCGCCGAAGGTGTTGCCGGACACGTTCACGCGGCCGGTATCACGCAGGCGGATCGACGAGGTGCTGTAGCCGTCGAAGTGGTTGTCGATGATGTCCAACCCGCTGGCTGCGGTGAGACCGGGACTTGCCGCGGCCGCCCACCCGATGGCGTACGACTGGCCGCTGTCCGCGCGAAGGAACGTGTTGTTGCTGATGCGGTTGGCTCCTCCGAGGGGCGTGTTCGGCATCGTGATGAGCGACGTGTCGTAGCTGCCCGCGCGACCCTGGACATTCAGGAAGGTGTTTCCACTGATATCCAGGTCGGAGAGAGTGATGCTGGTCGCGGCGGTGCCGAGGCCGAAGCGGAATGCGTCGACCCCGGAGAGGTTGGTCACCCGCGAGTTGGTGAACGAGAACCCTTGCAGGTTGACGTTCCGGCGCTCGTAGAACGACGTGAGGTTCGTGCGGCATCCCGTGCCGTCGGCGAAGGTGCACAAGCCACCGCTGACGTAGTCGACAGCCACCCCGTCGATCCGGATGTTGCTGATCGGGGCGGTCTTGCTGCCCGCGTCGAAGAGGAACAGGCCCGTTTCCTCGCCGTCGTTGTAGAAGCCCTGGAGACGGTAGTTGCGAATGGTGATGTCCGTCGCGCCGGCTTCATACACCGCGAAACGCTCGGGGTAGTAGCTGCGCGTCGTGACCGATTGGCCGCCCTCCAAGACGACACGCTTTGCGTTCGGCCCGAAGACGACCGAGGAGCCGGACCCGAAGATGTCGGTGAAGTTCTTCAGCGTGATGTCTTCGCCATTGACATGGAAGGCAGCCATCTCGAGGTCGGTCACCGGGTATACGCCCACGCGATTGCCCAGGTCGATCGTGACGGGGGCGGTGATCTCGTAGGCGGCGCCGGCGTCCCAACTGGTGACGTTGGCCGTGGTCATCCAGTTTCCGGTGCTCTCGATCATCGTCGGCTTGATGTCACCCGACAGTCCGTCTTTGACGACGATCTCGACGCCACCCGAAGCACCCTTCAGGGCGTTCGACTCCTCGATCGCCGCACGCAGGGTGCAGGTCTTGCTGTCCGTCGCACAGTTGCCGTCGCCGGGCACGGCATCGCGTCCGGACGCCGCGAGGCTGTCCACGACGAGCGTGCGGGGGGCAGCCACGGCCGGCAGAGCGACACTCAACCCGCCACCGACCACTGCGGCCACTGCCAGCGCAGCGACGACCGCGCGGCGCATCGACGTGCGCCCGGCGTGCGTACGGCGTCGCGTGACGCGGCGGCGGTTCATGTCGCGATCTCCCCCAGGTGTGAACGTGAGCAGCGATGAGACTGCTGAGGCTGTTCCGTCGGAACCCGGTGGGCTCAACGACGTCACCTAGAACTCTGTCGCGCGGCTTAGAGCGGCCAAGCACGAGATGGCGAAGATGAGTGGCTCGCTGGGCGGAATAGAGTGCGTCGGAGCACGTGGGTAGGTAGAGGCTCCACTGATCTGAGCGCCGATCGCCACCGCCTGTGCAGCGGAACCGCGCCGTTCCGAGCGGTCTTCCGGTGCGGTCACCGCGGACGAACCGTGCGTTCCGCAGGGCGCCCGCTCGATAT
Source organism: Microbacterium stercoris (assembly GCF_017592545.1). Lineage (GTDB taxonomy): Bacteria > Actinomycetota > Actinomycetes > Actinomycetales > Microbacteriaceae > Microbacterium > Microbacterium stercoris. The sequence goes on along the minus strand of NZ_JAGFOA010000004.1, from coordinate 59,086 downwards.
CCTCGGCCATCGCGAGCCCGATGCAAGACTGCCGGTATGGAACGCACGCTGACCATCGCCGGGCTCGCGAACGCCCGCGACCTTGGCGGGCTTACCCGCAGGGACGGATCTGTCACACCCTGGGGCGTGTTCGTTCGCACGGAACGACTCGACCGCGTTGACGCACAGGGATGGGACGCGCTCCGAGCGCACGGAGTGCGCACGGTCATCGATCTTCGTCGACCCAGCGAGAGCACAGGTCACGCACCGACGTCGGTCGCACACGTTCGCGTGGATCTCGACGGCGATGAAGCCGAGTTCTGGGAGCCGTATGAAGCGGACGGACGCTGGGGCACCCCCCTCTACTACCTCGCGCACCTCCGCGAGCTCCCGCACCGACTCGCCGCTGTGCTCGAAGCCATCGCAGCTGCCGAGGAGGGTGCGATCCTCTTCCACTGCTCGGCGGGCTGGGACCGAACAGGCCTCCTGGCTGCGGTGCTCCTCCGGGCTCTCGACGTCGAGACGGATGCGGCGGTCGCGGACTATCTCCTGTCCTTCGCGAATGCCGACGCGATGGCCGCGCTGCACCAGCGATCATCCGAAGCCGAAGGGCGGCACATGATCCTCCGTCAGTTCGGCCACACCGCGGAGTCGGCGTTCCGTGACATGTACGAGAACCTCGACCTCGCCGAATGGTTCCGCGTCTCGCGTACCGATCCGACAACGCGGGTGGCCATCGAGACATGGCGAGGAGCCGTCGGCAGGGAGGAGATCCGGCGGCGCGCTCCGGGCTACGGCTGCCGCTGACACCTCGGGCAGAAGAACGACGAGCGGTTCATAAACGCCACTCGCCGGATCGCCGTGCCGCACCGATCGCACGCTTCACCCGCACGCCCATATGCATGCAGGTACCTGCTGAAATAGCCCGCCTGCCCGTTGACGTTGACGTACTGCGCGTCGAAGCTCGTGCCCCCCTCGGCGAGAGCCCGCGCGAGCACCGAACGCACCTCGGCCAGCAGCCGGTTCACGGCGCGCGTCGAGAGGTCCCTCGCGATCGTCTCGGGGTGGATCCGCGCGGCCCACAGCGATTCGTCGGCGTAGATGTTGCCGATCCCGCTGACCACGGTCTGGTCGAGCAGCACGCGCTTGATGCCGGATGCCTTGGCCGCCACCCGGCGCCGGAACAGGGCATCGTCGAACGCCGGATCGATCGGATCGCGCGCGATGTGCGCCGCCTGCTCCGGAACGAGGGGCGCGGCATCTCCGAATCCGCCCGGGTGTCCATCCTGCGTCGGGATGAGCGGATCGATCGCGAGCGATCCGAAGGTGCGCTGATCCGAGAACACCACTGCCAGTTCGCCGTGCTCGGGATGCTCGATCGAGATGCGCACCCGCTCGTGCCGCTCGGCCGGGGCGCCGGGCGCGCGCAGAAGCATCTGCCCGCTCATTCCGAGGTGCACCATCACCGACTCGGGGCCACGCGCCGCCTCGTCGTCCAGCGGCAGCCAGAGGAATTTGCCGCGCCGCGCCGCCCCACTGAAGCGACGGCCGGTCAGCCGAGCCTCGAAGTCGTGCGCCGTGCCCGGGTGACGCGTGAGCGCGCGGGCATCGTGCGCCTCGACTCCGAGCACCCGAGCGCCGACGACGGCCGGCGCGAGACCCGCGCGCACCACCTCGACCTCGGGCAGCTCCGGCATCGGATCAGTCCGCGGTCTGATCGGAGAGCCGGCGCCAGAGCTCGAGAGCGGCCGCCATCTCGGCGGTCTTTTTGCTCGTGCCCTCGCCGGTCGTCGACAGCCCGCCCACCGTCACCGTCGCGACGAAGCGGCGCTCGTGGTCCGGTCCGCTCGCCTGCACGGAGTACGTCGGCGGAGTGAGCCCCTGACGCGCGGCGATCTCCTGCAGCGCCGTCTTCGGATCCATCGCGGCGCCGTAGCGCTCGGGGTTCTCGAAGAGCGGCTCGACGAGGCGCAGCACCATGGCGGTGGCGACGGGCGCGCCGGCCGACAGATACGTGGCGCCGATCACGGCCTCCATCGCGTCGGCCAGGATCGACTCCTTGTCGCGTCCGCCCGTGAGCTCCTCGCCTCGGCCGAGCTTGAGGTGGTCGCCCAGTCCGATGCCCCGCGCGACCTCGGCCAGCGCGACGGTGGAGACGACACTGGCGCGGCGCTTCGCGAGCGCGCCCTCTTCGAGCTCCGGATGACGGGTGTAGAGCATGGAGGTGACCGCCAGGCCCAGCACCGAGTCGCCGAGGAACTCCAGGCGCTCGTTATGCGGCAGGCCGCCGTTCTCGTAGGCGTACGAGCGGTGCGTCAGTGCCAAATCGAGAAGCGGGGGGGGGGGGGGGGCGCCGCGCGTGGCGGGGTGGTGAAGGGTTGCGGTCCGTGTCGGCGTCCGGGGGGTGCCCCCGTCAAAAACCCCCCCCCCCCCCCCCCCCCCCCCCCCCCCGCTTCTCGGTGAGGTACTGCGTTCCGCGACTATCGATCGTCACGGGAGGCCGAATCAGACGTCGGCGACCTTGCGGCCCTTGTACTCGAGGAACAGCTCGGTGCCCTGCGAGTCGGTGACGACCTTGGCCTGGTGAGGACGGCTGTAGACGACCTTGCCGTTCTCGATGGTCTTGACGAGCGGCGTCGCCTCGGCCTTCCACTGCGCGCGGCGCGAGCGGGTGTTGGAGCGGGAGACCTTCCGCTTCGGGGGGTTACCAGCCATTGTTCAGCTCTCTTCTGTGTCGCGGGCGGCGCCTTCCGGCGCCGATCCGTGGTCGGTGAGGTTCTGGAGCGCGGCCCAACGAGGATCGAGGGGCACCTGCGAGGCGCTTGCCGGTTCAGTCATCCGCTCGCCCGTGACCGGATCAAGGCCGGGGCAATCCGGCTGACAGACCGGCTGAAACGGGAGCGCCAGAACGATCGCATCCCTGACCAGAGTTTCAAGATCCACGTGGTCGTCTTGAACTTCGAAGTCAGCAGTTTCCAACCCAGGATACTCGAAAAGCTCCTGGATCTCGACTTCGAGCGGCGCGGCGATGTCGCGCAGGCAGCGCCCGCACTCGCCCTTGTACTCGGCATCGATCGTGCCCGAGACGAGGATGCCCTCGTGCACGGACTCGAGGCGCACGTCCAGGTCGATCTCGTCACCCTTCGGCACCGACACGATTCCCTCACCCCAGCGTTCGCGCACAGGGATGGTCAGGAAGTGCTCGCGCATCTCGCCCGGCTTGCGCACGATGTCGCGCACGGGCAGCACGAAGGGTCCAGAGAGTCGAGGTCGCACGGTTCGATGCTACTCGCGGGGAGCAGCGGGAGGCCGAGCCTCGCCGCCCTCGGCCGCATTCGTCAGCCGGTTCTCAGAAGTCCCGGGCGCCGGCCTGCTGCAGGAAGCGGGCCACAGCCGGCGGGACGTACGGGGAGACATCGCCCCCGAGCCCGGCCACCTGGCGCACGAGCGAGCTCGACACGAGCGCGTGCGACGGCTCCGGCAGGAGGAACACGGTCTCGATGTCGGCCAGATGACGGTTCACAACAGCCATCGGCGTCTCGTAGGCCACATCGACCTGAGAGCGGATCCCCTTCACGAGCACCCCGGCACCGACCTCCTGCGCGTAGTCGACGAGGAGTCCGACGCTCCACGAGCGCACCACGAGGTTGCCTTCCATGCCGTCCTCGGCGATGGACTGCTCGAGCAGCGAGACGCGCTGGGCGGCGGGAAGCATGCCCGCCTTGTCGGGGTTGTGCACCACCACCACGTGGAGCTCGTCGTAGAGCCTGGCCGCCCGACGGATCACGTCGAGGTGACCGAGGGTGGGCGGGTCGAAGGAACCGGGGACGACGGCGATCCGAGCGCTCATGCCCGCAGACTATCGGGCGCTTCCTATGGCCCGGATCGGAAGACGGGTCTCGGCGCGCTCAGCTCTTCGAGAGCGCGGCCCGCTCCTCCTGCGTGACGCGACGCGCAAGCGCCTCGGCCAGTTCGGGGTGGCCCGAGAGGTCGGGGTCGGCCTCGAGGATGCGCTCGGCCTCGGAACGCGCCAGCGCGATGAGCGAGGCGTCCTTCACCACCCGCAGCAGTCGCAGGGACGACCGCACGCCGGATTGCGCATCGCCCAGCACGTCGCCCTCGCCGCGAAGCTCGAGGTCGATCTCGGCGAGTTCGAAGCCGTCGAGAGTCGACGCCACCGCCTCGACTCTCTCTCGCGCCACGGACTCGGCCTCGGCCTCGGTCACCAGCAGGCAGAGGCCGGGCACGCCGCCGCGGCCCACCCGGCCGCGCAGCTGGTGCAGCTGCGAGACGCCGAAGCGATCCGCGTCGAGGATCACTATGGTCGACGCATTGGGAACGTCGACGCCGACCTCGATCACCGTGGTCGCCACGAGCACGTCGATCTCGCCCCGCGCGAAGGACTGCATGATCGCGTCCTTCTCGTCCGCGGGCATCTTGCCGTGCAGCGTCGCGATGCGCAGCTGCCCCACTCGGGGATGGCGCTTCAGCATGTCGGCGACCTGCACAACGCCCCAGTGCGGCTTCGGGGCCTCCCCGGGCACGATCGGCGCCGCTCCCCCGGTGCCGTCGTCCGACCCCGGGCGGGCGGGCGCCTTGGTCTCCTTCTCGGCATCGATCGCCGAGCAGACCACGAACACCTGGTGGCCCTTCTCGACCTCCTCGGCCGTGCGCTCCCACACCCGGCCGAACCACGCCGGCTTCTCGGCGAGCGGCGCCACGAAGCTCTGGATGCCGGCCCGCCCTGCGGGCATCGTGCGGATGGTCGACACGTCGAGATCGCCGAACACGGTCATGGCCACCGTGCGCGGGATCGGTGTCGCCGTCAGCACCAGCGCGTGCGGACTCGTGCCCTTGGCCCGCAGCGTCTCGCGCTGCTCCACGCCGAATCGGTGCTGCTCGTCGACCACGACGAGACCCAGATCGGCGAACGTGGTGCCCTCGCTCAGCAGCGCATGCGTGCCGATGACGATGCGCGCCTGCCCTGACGCCACACGCAAGGCGGCCTTGCGGCGGTCGGCCGCGGGCATCTGACCGGTCAGGAGCGTCGGCATCAGCTCGGGCGCGAGTTGCGGCCCCAGCATCCGTGTCATCGAGCGCAGGTGCTGGCCCGCGAGCACCTCGGTCGGCGCGATGAGCGCCGCCTGTCCGCCCGACTCGGCCACCTGCAGCATGGCGCGCAGCGCGACCAGCGTCTTGCCCGATCCGACCTCTCCCTGCACAAGCCGGTTCATGGGCCAATCGGCCGTGAGGTCGTGCGCGATCGCCTCGCCCACCGTGATCTGGTCGGGGGTGCGCTCGAAGGGAAGCGCCTCGTCGAACCGCTCGAGGAGGCCACCGGGCGCCGCCGGACGCCGGATCGCCGACATGCGCCGCACGGCCTGCCGCTGCTGCGCAAGGGCGGTCTGCAGCACAAGCGCTTCGTGCAGGCGGAGCGTGTTGCGAGCCGCATCGATCTGGGGGCTCTCCTCCGGTCGATGGATCCATTCGAGTGCCTGGCGAGCCGTGAGCAGCGACCGGCGCTCGCGTAGCTCAGCAGGCACGGGATCGGGCACGTCGCCGAGGCGATCGAGCACGTCGGACGCCCATCCGGCGATGGCCCAGGAGGCGACCTGTGCCGTGGCCGGGTAGATCGGGATCGGCGTGCGCACCATCTCGTCGGCCTCGGCCGATCCGTCGGTGTCGTCGTCGAACAGCTGGTAGTCGGGATGCGAGAACTGGAGGCGCTCGTTGAACACGCCCACCTTGCCCGAGAACACACCGCGCCGACCGGTGCGCAGTTCGGCCGCGCGCCAGGCCTGACCGAAGAACGTGAGCGTGAGCTCGCCCTCGCCGTCGCTGATGACCACCTCGAGCATTCCGCCGGGCCGATTGCGCATCTGGCGCGTGGAGACCTTGCGCACCTCGGCCACGACCGTCGCCAGCTCGCCAATCGGGAGGCCGCCGATCGGGGTCAGCTCGCCCCGGATCGCGTAGCGACGCGGGTAGTGCGCGAGCAGGTCGCCGACAGTGCTCATCCCGAACGCCTTCGACAGGCGGGTGGCGACCTTGTCTCCGAGCGCGTCGGACAACGGGGTGTCGAGGGTGAGCGACATGATCCCACCCTATCCGCGCATTCGGACATTTCTTCGATCGCGACCGGTCCACAATGGCGAGACGCGCGGACCGCACGCGCGGCGTCGCGACGGCGTCGTCCCCGCGCCGTCTAACGTGGATCCGTGACCAGGATCATCGCGGGAGCCGCCGGTGGCGTGCGTCTCGACGTGCCCTCAGCCGGCACCCGTCCCACCAGCGACCGCGTGCGGGAGTCCCTGTTCGGCGCACTCGAATCGGCGGACGCCCTTGACGGCGCACGCGTGCTCGATCTGTACGCCGGATCCGGTGCCCTCGGCCTCGAGGCCGCCAGCCGCGGGGCAGGGTCGGTCGACCTCGTGGAGCGCGCGAAGCCGGCCGCGGCCATCGCCCGCCGCAACGCCGACGGGGTGCGCCGCTCGATCGGAGCCGGCGCCCCGCCCGTGCGTGTGCACGCGAACCCGGTCGGCACCTGGCTGCGCGCGGCATCGGGGCCCTACGATCTGGTCTTCCTGGACCCGCCGTACGACCTGGCGGACAACGAGCTCACCGAGAACCTCGCCGCGCTCTCGTCTGTCCTCGCGCCCGACGCGCTCGTCGTGGTCGAGCGCGCGTCGCGCTCGGGCGCACCCGACTGGGCCGCCGCCGGGCTCGAGCCGATCCGCGACCGTGCCTATGGCGACACGACCCTCTGGTGGGGCCGCCCCCACGAGGCTCAGCCCGAGACCGAGTCCCAGTCGCGGTAGGGGTCCCACCCGCCGGGGCCCGCGTACGGGCGACCATCCACCAGCACCGGCGCCTCGCCGCGCTCGACGACGCGCCCGATGACCCGGAATCCCGGGGGCAGCGCATCGCCGGCGAACGTGGCGAGCAGCGCGTGGTCCTCGCCGCCCTCGATCGCCAGCACCGGATCATCCCCCAGCGCGGACGGATCCAGATCGATGGTCACCTTCGACGCATCGGCCATCCGCCGCGCGTCGAGGCCCAGTCCGTCGGAGACGTCCATCATCGCGTGCGCTCCCGCGACGGCCGCCATCGGTCCGAGGCCGATCGGCGGCGACGGGCGCAGCTGACCTCCCAGCGAGGCGTGATCGCCCGGTGCGAGCAGCGCGCCGTCCACAGGCACGGGCGCACCATCGGCCGCGCGGAACCGGTCGAAGAGCACCGCGAGGCCCCGGGCGGCGACGCCCAGCTCCCCCGCGACCGCCACCACATCGCCCGGCTGCGCACCCGAGCGCAGCACCGCGGTGCGGCCCTCGAGGTCTCCGAGCGCCGTGACGGCGAGCGTCAGAGTGGGCGAGACGGTGAGGTCGCCGCCCACAACGGCGCAGCCGGGCGCGAGGGCCTCGCAGGCCTCGCGCAGGCCGTCCGCGAGCGCCTCGACGAAGGAGATCCGGGTGTCGTTCGGCATCGCGAGCGCCACGAGCAGAGCGGTGGGCCGCGCGCCCATCGCAGCGACATCCGCGAGGTTCACCGCGGCGGCCTTCCAGCCGAGGTCGTAACCGCTCGACCACGCCAGACGGAAGTCCGGCCCGTGCACCAGCGTGTCGGTCGTCGCGACGACTGTGCCGCTCGGCGTGCCGATCACCGCGGCGTCGTCGCCAGGGCCCACCTGCGTCGCGGCAGCGCGGCCGGTGCGGGCGGCGATGCGCGCGAGCACCTCGCCCTCGCTCAACTCGCCGATGATCGGGTCCGCGGGAGCGCCTTCGTGCATTCGTCCAGGCTATCGGCGCGCGGCGCCTGCTCAGCCTCTCCGACCTACGCTGGTGGGGTGATCCGCCGACTCGTCGCCCTGTCCGCTCTCGGTCTCGCAGCCTCCGGTCTCGTGGGCTGCTCCTCCACGGTGTCGATGCCGGCGGCCGACGACGCGAACAACCCGGCCTGCGCCGAGATCACGGTGCGACTCCCCGAGTCCCTCGGGGCGGAGGGCGAGTTCCCGCGTCGCTGGACCGACGCCCAGGCCACCGCGGCCTGGGGCGACCCGACGGCCGCCATGCTCAGCTGCGGCGTCGCGGTGCCGGGCCCCAGCACCCTGCAGTGTGTGACCTTCGGCGGTGTCGACTGGGTGGTCGACATCTCGGAGCTGCCCTATCAGCGCATCACGACCTATGGCCGCAATCCGGCCACGCAGGTCTACGTGAACACCGAGGTCATCAGCCCGTCGGTCGTGCTCGAGGCCATCAGCCCGAAGGTCAAGCCGATCGAGGCCACCGCGTCGTGCGTCGCGCTCGAGGACGCCACCCCGGCGCCCGCTCCCACCGACGGCTGACGTCGCCTCAGGCGGCGCGCGCCATCCCGAGCTCCAGCAGCTCGGTGATGAGCTCCGCGTAGGTCATTCCCGACGCGATCCAGCACTGCGGGAACATCGAGATCGGCGTGAAGCCGGGCATCGTGTTGACCTCGTTGACGATGACCTCGCCGTCCTTCGTGAGGAAGACGTCCACGCGCGCGAGCCCGCGGCCGTCGACCGCCTCGAAGGCCCGGCGGCCGATCTCGCGGATCAGCTCGGTCTGTGCCGGCGTGAGATCGGCAGGGCACACCGTGTCGACGCCCTCGCCGCCGAGGTATTTGCCCTCGAAGTCGTAGAAGTCGCGGGTGGTCAGCACGATCTCGCCCGGAAGCGACGCGCGCGGACGCCCACCGTCGCGGCCCTCGAGCATCGCGACCTCGATCTCCCGACCGACGATGCCGGCCTCCACCAGCACCTTGCTGTCCTCGGCGAAGGCGATGCTCATGGCCTCATCGAGCCCCGACGGATCCACGACCTTCGACACGCCCACGCTCGATCCGGCGCGGGCGGGCTTCACGAACACCGGGAAGCCGAGAGCGGCGACCTCCTCGCGCACCCCCTGGGGGTCGTCGGCCCAGCGCGCCGTGCGCACCGTGAAGCCGGGCGAGACGAGGATCCCCTCGGCTCGCAGCGCGATCTTCGTGAAGTGCTTGTCCATGCCGATGGCCGAGTCGAGCACACCGCCGCCCGCCCACGGGATCTCGAGCACGTCGAGGAAGCCCTGCATCGTGCCGTCCTCGCCGTGCGGGCCGTGCAGGATCGGCAGCACCACGTCGATCTCGCCGATCACGTCGATCTCGCCGTCGGCGCGCTGCACACGCAGTGTGCGATCGCCGCCGCCCGAGGGCCACAGGATCCGCGTGCCGTTGTCGACCACCTCGGGAAGGTGGGCCGCATCGAGCGCGAACTTCGCCGGATCGTCCTGCTCGAGGACGAACACGCCCTCACGCGTGATCCCGACGGGGATCACCTCGAAGCGGTCGCGATCAATCGCGCCCAGCACCCCGCCCGCCGTCGCGGAAGAGATCGAGTGCTCGCTCGAGCGCCCTCCGAAGAGCACCGCCACGGTCGTCCTGGCCATTCTGCGTCCCTTCGCCCTGAGGCGTGTCGTCGTCTGTCGTGAGGTGGGGCGCGATGTCCCGCGGCTTCATACGTCCGTCGAGCACCATCTTCACCTGCTGCACGATGGGCATCTCGACGCCCGCCTCGCGCGCGAGCTGCAGGATCGGCGCGACGGACGCGAGCCCCTCGGCCGTCTGGTTCATCTGGGCGATGACCTCTTGGAACTTGTATCCCTGCCCGAGCAGGCGCCCGGCCGTGTTGTTGCGGCTGAGCGGCGACTGGCACGTCGCGATGAGGTCCCCGAGGCCCGCGAGTCCCTGCAGGGTGCCCGGCTGCGCGCCGTAGGCGACCGCGAAGTCGGTCATCTCGACGAGGCCGCGAGTGATGATCGAGGCCTTCGTGTTCTCGCCGTAGCCGACGCCGTCCACGATGCCGATCGCCACCGCGATGAGGTTCTTCAGCACACCGCCGAACTCGGTGCCGATCACGTCGGTGTTCACGAAGCTGCGGAAGTACTCGTTGCGCGCTCGCCGTGCCACTGCGTCCGCCGTGTCCTGGCTGCTCGAGGCGATCACCGCGGCGGTCGGCTGCTGCTTCGCGATCTCGAGCGCCAGGTTCGGCCCGCTGGCGACTGCGATGCGCGCCGGATCGCACCGGAGCTCCTGCTCGATGACCTGGCTCATGCGCAGGTTGGTCTTCTTCTCGACGCCCTTCATCAGGCTCACGATCGGGATCGAGTCGTCCCCGACGAACGCGCGCATCGCCTGCAGGGTCTCGCGGGCGGATTGGCTCGGAACCGAGAGGTAGATCTGGGTGGCGCCGTCGATCGCCCGCGAGAGGTCGCTTGTGGCATGCATGGTGCGCGGCAGGTTGATGCCGGGCAGGTACTTGGAATTCCGCTTGGCCTCGTCGATCTCGAGCGCGAGCTCGGGACGGCGAGCCCACATCGTGACCTGGGCACCGCCGTCGGCGAGCACCTTGCCGAAGGTGGTGCCCCAGCTGCCCGCTCCGATCACCGCGACCTTCGGACCCTGCGGGCGGCGTCCGACGGGGATGCGCCCCGTCGGCTGGCCGGCCGGGCTCACAGCCGTCCCGTCTCGGACTGACCGTGCGAGGACGGATCCCATCGCGTGTCGGGTGCCTTCTCCTCGCGGATCTCGGCAAGAAGCGCCGTGATGGCGGTCATCAGACGGTTCGTCGCCTCCGTGATCGAGGCCGGATCCGTCGGGCGGCCCTTCAGATCGGAGAGGTCGATCGGGTCTCCGATGAGCACCTGCACCGGCTTGCGCGGCGGCCAGAGGCTCAGGCCCTTCGCGTAGCGGCCCATGATGTTCTGCACGCCCCAGTGCGCGACCGGGATGAGCGGCATGTCGCCGGCGAGGGCGAGGCGAGCCGCGCCCGACTTGCCCCGCATCGGCCAGAGCTCGGGATCGCGCGTGAGCGTGCCCTCGGGGTAGACGATGACGCCGCGGCCGTCCTCGACGAGTGCGGTGGCCTGCGACATGGTCTGCGTGGCCGCATTGCGCGACGAGGTGCGCGCGACGGGCACCATCCCGGTGGCACGCAGCGCCGCGCCGAGCACCGGCACCCGGAACAGGCTCTCCTTGGCCATGAACCTCGGTGCGCGGCCCAGACGCCAGACGGCGACGGCCACGATCAGCGGATCGAGCTCAGACACATGGTTCGGCGCCAGCACGTACGCGCCGGAGGCCGGCAGCTTCTCCGCCCCGCTGATGCGGATGCGCGCGAGCAGTCCCACCGCCGGGACCCCGATCGCGGCGAGGGGCCAGAACCAGCTCGGCCGGCTCTTCTCAGGAGACGACATCGCCGTGCGCTCAGCCGACGACGTCGAAGTCGGCGCCGAGGGCCGTCAGCTTCTCGAAGAACTTCTCGTAGCCGCGGCGGATGATGCCGACTCCCGAGACGCGCGAGGTGCCCTCGGCCGCCAGTGCGGCGACGACGTAGCTGAAGCCGCCGCGCAGGTCGGGCACAACGATGTCGGCGCCCTTCAGCGGCGTCGGCCCGTTGATGACAGCGGCCTGCTCGAGCTCGCGACGGGGCACACGACGGTTCTCGCCCTCGAGGCCCTTCTCGTGCACCACGATGTCAGCGCCCATCTGCACCAGGGCGCGGGTGAAGCCGAGTCGGTTCTCGTACACGGTCTCATGCACGACCGACTCGCCGTGGGCCTGCGTCAGCGCGACGATGAGCGGCTGCTGCCAGTCGGTCATGAAGCCGGGGTGCACATCCGTCTCGACCGTGATGGCCTTCAGCGGCGCCTTGCCGCGGCGGAAGCGGATGCCGTCATCGGTGATGTCGAAGTCGCCCCCCACCTTGCGGTAGACGTTCAGGAAGGTGAGCATCTCGTACTGGCGGGCGCCCTTTACGAAGATGTCGCCGTCGGTGGCCAGTGCGGCGCACGCCCACGAGGCAGCCTCATTGCGGTCGAAGAGCGAGCGGTGGTCGTAGCCGCGCAGCTCGTCGACACCCTCGATGAAGATGACGCGGTTGGGCTCGTACGAGATGATCGCGCCCATCTTCTGCAGCACGCCGATGAGATCCATGATCTCGGGCTCGATAGCCGCGTTGCGCAGCTCGGTGACACCCTTCGCGCGCACCGCGGTGAGCAGCACCTGCTCGGTCGCGCCGACCGACGGGTAGGGCAGCTCGATGGACGCGCCGTGCAGGCCCTCAGGCGCCGACAGACGGATGCCGCTGGGCTGCTTGTCGACGATGGCGCCGAACTTGCGGAGCGCGTCGAGGTGGAAGTCGATGGGGCGGTCGCCGATGCGGCAGCCGCCGAGGTCGGGGATGAACGCCTGACCGAGCAGGTGCAGCAGCGGGCCGCAGAACAGGATCGGGATGCGCGACGACCCTGCGTGGGCGTCGATCTCCTCGAAGTTCGCCGACTTCGCGTCGGAGGGGTCGAGCACGAGCGAGCCCGGCTCCTCGCCCTCGGAGACGTGCACGCCGTGCACCTCGAGCAGCGAGCGGACCACCTCGACATCACGGATGTCCGGCACGTCGCGCAGGATGCTCGGAGTCTCGCCCAGGAGCGAGGCCACCATCGCCTTCGTGGCGAGGTTCTTCGCGCCCCGCACATCGACCTGGCCCCGCAGCTGGCGTCCGCCGCGGATCTCGAGCACCTCGCCGGACGCGTACGCGGGAGTTCCGGGAGTCTTCGCCTCGCCGATCAGAGTCATGTGGTGGTGCCTCACTGGAGTTCTCGCGGCGGTCGGCCGCTGGACTTTTCGGGCGAGTCCGGGGTCCCGGTGGGACTCCGGCAGGCTCACGAGACGGGTGTCGTCCGCGGCCTCCACGCCTCTCGGCGTGCCTCGAACTGCGCGATCTTGTCTTCGTTGCGCAGCGTGAGCCCGATGTCATCGAGCCCTTCGAGGAGCCGCCACCTAGTGTAATCGTCGATCTCGAAGCCAGCCGAGAAGTCGCCGATCCGGGCGGTTCTCTCCACCAGATCGACGGTCATCTCCACTCCGGGCTGCGCATCGATCGCGGCCCAGAAGCGCTCCAGGTCGCCATCCGAGATGATGCCCGTGACCAGGCCCTGCTTGCCGGAGTTGCCACGGAAGATGTCCGCGAAACGGGGGCTCAGCACCACCTTGAACCCGTAGTCGCGCAGCGCCCACACGGCGTGTTCGCGGCTCGATCCCGTGCCGAAGTCGGTGCCCGCGACGAGCACCGAGGCGCCCCGGAAGGGCTCCTGGTTCAGGATGAAGTCCGGATCCTGGCGCCAGCCGTGGAACAGCGCGTCCTCGAAGCCGGTCTTGGTGACGCGCTTGAGGAAGACGGCCGGGATGATCTGGTCGGTGTCGACGTTCGAGCGCTTCAGGGGCGCCGCGACACCGGTGTGCGTCGTGAACTTCTCCATCTCAGGCCTCCGAGCCGTTCGTCGTCATCTCGTTGCCCTCGAAGCCCAGATCGGCCGGGCTCGAGAGGGTGCCGCGGATCGCCGTGGCGGCCGCGACGAGCGGCGAGACGAGGTGGGTGCGCCCGCCCTTGCCCTGGCGACCCTCGAAGTTGCGGTTGCTCGTGGAGGCGCAGCGCTCCCCCGGTGCCAGCTGGTCGGGGTTCATCCCGAGGCACATCGAGCAGCCCGCGAAGCGCCATTCGGCGCCGAAGTCGGTGAACACCTTGTCGAGGCCCTCGGCCTCGGCCTCCAGGCGCACGCGCGCCGATCCGGGAACGACCATCACGCGGACGCCGTCGGCCTTCTTCTTGCCCTTGATGATCGAGGCGAAGGCGCGCAGGTCATCAAGACGGCTGTTGGTGCACGAGCCCATGAACACCGCGTCGACCTTCACCTCCTTCAGCGGGGTGCCGGCCTGCAGGTCCATGTACTCGAGCGCGCGCTCGGCGGCGGCGCGCTCGTTCGGGTCGGCGATGTCGGCGGGCGTCGGCACGACATCGCTCAGCGAGACGCCCTGGCCGGGGTTGGTGCCCCACGTGACGAACGGCTCGAGCTCGTCGGCGTTCAGGAACACCTCGGCGTCGAAGACGGCGCCCTCGTCCGTCGGCAGGGTCTTCCAATAGGCGACGGCGTCGTCCCAGTCCTGTCCCTTGGGCGCATGCGGGCGCCCCTTCAGGTACTCGAAGGTGGTCTCGTCCGGCGCGACCATGCCGGCCCGAGCCCCGGCTTCGATCGACATGTTGCAGATCGTCATGCGGCCGTCCATCGACAGCGAGCGGATCGCGCTACCGCGGTACTCGAGCACGTAGCCCTGGCCGCCGCCGGTGCCGATCTTGGCGATGACCGCCAGGATGATGTCCTTCGCGGTCACGCCGGGCCGCAGCGTGCCCTCGACGTTGATGGCCATGGTCTTGAAGGGCTTCAGCGGGAGCGTCTGCGTGGCCATCACGTGCTCGACCTCGGAGGTGCCGATGCCGAAGGCCATGGCGCCGAAGGCACCGTGGGTGGAGGTGTGGCTGTCGCCGCACACCACGGTGATGCCGGGCATCGTGAGGCCCAGCTGCGGGCCGACCACGTGGACGATCCCCTGCTCCTTGTCGCCGAGCGAGTGCAGTCGCACCCCGAACTCGGCGGCGTTGCGGCGCAGCGTCTCGATCTGCGTGCGGCTGGTGAGATCGGCGATCGGCTTGTCGATGTCGACCGTCGGCGTGTTGTGGTCCTCGGTCGCGATCGTCAGATCGACGCGGCGCAGGGGACGCCCCTCGGCGCGGAGGCCGTCGAAGGCCTGCGGGCTCGTGACCTCGTGGACCAGGTGCAGGTCGATGTAGATCAGGTCGGGCTGACCGTCTTCGCCCTTCACGACCAGGTGGTCGTCCCAGACCTTCTCGGCCAGGGTGCGAGGGCGGGCGGGGGTGGTGCTGTCGCTCATGTGTCTTCTCCGGGGGTGGTTCGCGTGGTCGGCCTGCGCGACGGACTCCGCGACGGGGAGAGGCCTAGAGCAGGATCCCGCCGCGGCGCAGAAGGAGAAGAACTCCGGCGAACCGCATGGGCCCAGACTAACATCCTGCTTCGCGTGAGGACGCCTTCTGCACAGAGTGCACAGACGACGACGGCGCGGAGATCGTGCCGTTCAGCAGATCTCCGCGCCGCGTGTCAGATCGCTGAGATCAGCTCTCGATGCCCGCCTTGCGCTTCTCGCGCGAGGAGGAGACGAGGCTCGCGATCGTCGCCACCGCCATCGACAGGACGATGACCGCCAGCGAGACCCAGTTGTTGATCTCCGGCGCCCACTCGATGTGCTGGCCGCCGTTGATGAAGGGCAGCTCGTTCTCGTGCATCGCGTGGAAGAACAGCTTCACGCCGATGAAGAACAGGATGAAGGCGACGCCGTAGTGCAGGTACTTCAGGCGCTCGAGCAGGTCGCCCAGCAGGAAGTACAGCTGGCGGAGACCCATGAGGGCGAAGATGTTCGCGGTGAAGACGATGAACGGGCTGCGGGTGAGGCCGTAGATCGCCGGGATCGAGTCGATCGCGAACATGAGGTCGGTCACGCCGATCGCGACGAACACCAGCAGCAACGGGGTGAAGTAGCGCTTGCCGTCGACGACCGTGCGCAGCTTCTTGCCGTCGTAGTTCTCACTGATGTCGATGAAGCGACGCAGGAAGCGCACGATCGCGTTCTCCTGCTTCTCGTCCTCTTCGAGCTTCTCCGGGAGCGCCTGGCGGATCGCGGTGTAGACGAGGAACGCACCGAACACGTAGAAGATCCAGGAGAAGTTCTCGATGAGGGTCGCGCCGAGGAGGATGAAGGCGCCTCGCAGCACAAGCGCGATGATGATGCCCACCATCAGCACTTCCTGCTGCAGCTTCCGGGGCACGGCGAACTGGCTCATGATCAGCACGAACACGAACAGGTTGTCGATCGAGAGGCTGTATTCGGTCATCCAGCCGAGCAGGAACTGCTGACCGTATTCGGCGCCGGCGATGTTCCACATCAGCATCGCGAAGATGAGCGCCAGGACGATGTAGAACACGACCCACAGCGTCGATTCCTTCGTCGAGGGGATGTGCGGGCGCTTGAGGATGAGCAGCAGGTCGGCGATCAGGATCACCGTCAGAACGACGAGGGATCCGATCTCGAACCACAGGGGGAGGTACAGGTCCATGCGGGCCTTTCGGGTACGGGCCCTCCGCGTGAGGGCTCGGCTATGAGACGAGAGTCTCTCCCCCGCCGCTGACGGCGGTGCGGCCCGGGATCCCTCCGTCGAGATCCGTGATGACGAGCGCGCTTCTTCCGGGATACTCCCTCTCGCAGGGTCAAGGATAGCCGCGCCCGGTTTCGGGGATGTCACGCGAGTCGAGGATCCGTCGTCACCGAACCGAGACGATCCGCCCGCTGCCGACACTGACAGAGTGAGAGACGACGCGGACCGCCCCGGTTCGCGAGAGGAATCGCCACGACGATGGACGCCACACTCGAGCCGGACGCCGCGCTCGTCGCGCGCGCGGCAGCCGGGAGCGAGCAGGCGTTCCGGCAGCTGTATCGCCGGCACGCGCGCCCCGTCTACTGGATCGCGCGCGGCCTGCTGCATGCCGATGCCGACGCCGAGGACGTCACCCAGGAGACCTTCGTCGTCGCGTGGCGCAAACTCCCGGGGTTCGAGCTGGCGGGCGACTCGCTGCTGCCGTGGCTCGCGACGATCTGCCGCTTCCAGTCGGCCAACCGGCTGCGCGCCCTGCGGCGAGCGGAGGCGGATGAGCTCGACGAGCGCTCCGCCGGCACCGTGGACATCGAGCAGCAGGTCATCGACGCAGAGCTCGCCGATCGCATCCTGCGCGCCGTGGACGGCCTCTCCGAGCTGGATCAGCGCATCTTCCGCCTCTGTGTCGGCGAGGGGTACGCGTACCAGGCCGCTGCCGACGAACTCGGCGTCGCCCACGGGGTCGTGCGCAACCGTCTCTCCCGCATCCGCACGCGACTGCGGACCGCCGTGACGGAGGAGGCGTCGTGATCGACATGAAGCAGGACGACGGGCTGCCGGAGGTGTCCGACGAGACGCTCGGGCGCATCGAGGCACGGGTCTTCGAGGCGATCCGCGAGGACCGTCCCGCGCGGGCGGCCGCGCCGCGCCGTCGACGGCGCCTCTGGCAGGGCATCGGCATCGCGGCGGCCATCGTCGCTGTGGCCGCCGTGATCTCGCCGGCGGTGCTCGGCGGATTGAACGGCGGCACGGCGACGAGCTCATCCGATGCCGGCGGTGCCGCGGCGCCGGAGATGGCCCCGCTGCCGGAGGGAGCCAAAGGCCTCTCGTCGGAGGACGGCGCCGTGACGGACGCACCTGCCGGCCAGACCGTCGACGGCGACGCGAGCGCGGGACAGACCACCGTGGCGCCGGACGAGCGCGAGATCATCCGCACCGGGTCGGCGAGCATCCTCGTCGACGATCCGGAGTCCGCGGCGCGCGAGGTCGCGGACCTCGCCGTGGACCATGGCGGATGGGTCGAGCAGCTCTCGATCGGCATGGATCGGTCCTACGCGCCCGCGGAGACGGACAGCACCGTGTGGGTTCCGGAAGACGGGGGCTTCGTGTCGCTCCGGATCCCTGCCGACGACCTCGACGCCGTGATGACCTCCCTGGAGGACATCGGCGAGGTCGAGAGCAGCCGCGTAGGCACGCAGGACGTCACGAGCACTGCCGTCGACCTGCGCGCCCGCATCGACGCCGCGCGGGCGTCGGTCGAGCGGCTGACGACGCTCATGTCGCAGGCCGGCAGCGTCGGCGACCTCGTGCAGGTCGAGACGGCGCTGGCGCAGCGTCAGGCCGAGCTCGAGTCGCTCGAGCAGCAGCTGGAGTCTCTCGAAGGCCAGGTGGCGATGTCGACGCTCTCGGTGTCGCTGCTCACCGAGGCGCCCCCGGTCAAGGCCGATCCCGCCGGGTTCGGCGACGGTCTGCTCGCGGGGTGGAACGGGCTGCTCGCCACCCTGAACGGGATCGTGATCGGCCTCGGCTTCGTTCTGCCCTGGCTCGGGGTGGCGGCGGTCATCCTGGCCCTCATCGTGGTCATCCGCAAGGGTCTGCGTCGAAAGAAAAGCGACAGCTGATCTCGGCTTCATTCATTTGCCCGAGGGTGTAGCGCGCGTCTTCCGGCATCGCTACATTCGGCGGCATGACGCCCCGAATCGGTGTGGACGGCCCCGCTACCGACGCGCTGCTGGCTACCGGAAGGTTCTTCACGAGACGCGAGCAGACAGCGGATCACCGCGCCGAGTTCCGCAGCGGAGGGCGCGACGGAGACGTCTTCTACCGTGACCGCTGGAGCCACGACAAGGTCGTCCGCTCCACTCACGGTGTGAACTGCACGGGGTCGTGCTCCTGGAAGGTGTACGTCAAGGACGGCATCATCACGTGGGAGGCCCAGCAGACCGACTACCCGAGCGTCGGTCCCGACCGCCCCGAGTACGAGCCCCGCGGCTGCCCCCGCGGGGCCGCGTTCTCCTGGTACACCTACTCCCCCACGCGCGTGCGCTACCCGTACGTGCGCGGCGCGCTGCTCGAGGAGTACCGCGCGGCGAAGGCGCGCACGGGCGGTGATCCTGTCGAGGCGTTCCACGAGGTGGTCTCGGATCCCGAGACCCGCCGTCGTTATCAGCAGGCCCGCGGCAAGGGCGGTCTCGTGCGGGCGAGCTGGCAGGAGGCGGTCGAGCTCACGGCCGCCGGCTACGTGCACACGATCAAGGAGCACGGTCCGGATCGCGTCGCCGGCTTCTCGCCCATCCCCGCGATGTCGATGGTGTCGCACTGCATCGGCACACGCTTCACGCAGCTCATCGGCGGCGTGATGACCTCGTTCTACGACTGGTACGCCGACCTGCCGGTGGCGAGCCCGCAGGTCTTCGGCGACCAGACGGACGTGCCCGAGTCGGGCGACTGGTGGGACGCCACCTACCTCATGATGTGGGGATCGAACGTGCCGGTCACGCGCACGCCCGACGCGCACTGGATGGCCGAGGTGCGCTACCGCGGCACGAAGGTCGTCACGGTCAGCCCCGACTACGCCGACAACACGAAGTTCGCCGACGAGTGGCTGCCCTGCCAGGCCGGCACCGACGCGGCCCTCGCGATGGCGATGGGCCACGTGATGCTCAACGAGCACTACGTGAAGAGCCGGGAGCCGTTCTTCGCCGACTTCGCCCGCACCTACACCGACCTGCCGCACCTCATCGCGCTCGTCGAGAAGGACGGCGCCTACGTGCCGGGCACCTTCCTCACCTCGGCGGACCTCGGAGGCGCGACCGACGAAGACAGGTGGAAGACCGTCGTCCTGGATGAGGCGACGGGCGAACCCCGCGTCCCCAACGGCTCGATGGGGTTCCGCTATGCCGACAGCGGTGAGGGCCGCTGGAACCTCGGCCTCGAGGGCGTGGTTCCCGCCCTCACGATCGCCGACCTCCCTGCGGCGAGCGCGACCGAGGACGTGGAGGTGCTGTTCCCGCGGTTCGACTCCCCCGACGGGTCGGGCGGCATCCTGCGCCGTGGGGTGCCGGCCACGCGCGTGGCCGGGCGCCTGGTGACGACAGTGCTCGACCTGATGCTCGCGCAGTACGGCGTCGCGCGGCCGGGGCTCCCGGGGGTGTGGCCCACGGGCTACGACGATGCGTCGGTGCCGTACACCCCGGCGTGGCAGGAGGAGATCACGGGTGTGCCCACCCAGGCGTGCGAGCGCATCGCCCGTGAGTTCGCGAGGAACTCGATCGACTCGCAGGGCCGCACGATGATCATCATGGGCGCGGGCATCTGCCAGTGGTTCCATGGGGACGCGACGTACCGTGCCATCCTCGCCCTGCTGATCCTGACGGGCGCGATGGGGCGCAACGGCGGCGGATGGGCGCATTACGTCGGTCAGGAGAAGTGTCGTCCGATCACGGGCTGGCTGTCGCTGGCGAACGCGCTCGATTGGAATCGTCCGCCGCGCACGATGATCGGCACGGCGTACTGGTACATGCACACCGACCAGTGGCGCTTCGACGGCTACTCGGCGGATGCGCTGGCCTCTCCCCTGGCAGACGGCCACCTCGAGGGCATGCACACGGCCGACACGATCGCGCAGTCGGCGCGTCTCGGATGGATGCCGTTCTATCCCCAGTTCGACGTGAATCCGCTCGACCTGGCGGACAGAGCGGCGGCCGCCGTCGACGCCGGTGAGGCCGAGAGCGCCGCGGCCTACGTGGCGCAGTCGCTGGTGCGGGGTGAGATCACCCCGGCCATCCACGACGTGGACGCGCCCGAGAACTGGCCGCGCCTGCTCACGCTGTGGCGGTCGAACCTCATGGGCTCCTCGGCCAAGGGCAACGAGCACTTCCTGAAGCACCTGCTCGGCACGCACAGCAACTCGATGGCGTCGGATGAGGCGTCGGTGCGACCCCGGGAGATCGTCTGGCGCGAGGACATCCCCGAGGGCAAGCTCGATCTGCTGGTCTCGGCGGACTTCCGCATGACATCGACCACGCTGCTGTCGGATGTCGTCTTTCCTGCGGCCACCTGGTACGAGAAGCACGATCTCTCCTCCACCGACATGCACCCCTTTGTGCACGCCTTCACCCCGGCGATCGATCCGCCGTGGGAGGCGAAGAGCGATTTCGACCTGTTCCATGCGATCGCGCGGGAGTTCTCTCGTCTCGCCGCCACGCATCTCGGCACGCGCAAGGATCTCGTCTCGGTTCCCCTGCAGCACGACACCCCCGGCGAGGTGGCGCAGCCCGGCGGCGCGGTGCGCGACTGGGCGCGGGGCGATGTCTCTCCCATCCCAGGCAAGACGATGCCGGCGTTCACCATCATCGAGCGCGACTACACCGCCATCGCGGATCAGCTGGCCACGGTCGGGCCGCTGGCCGACAAGCTGGGTTTCACCATCAAGAACGTCACCTACGACGTCTCGCACGAGGTGGAGCGTCTCGCGCACGAGAACGGCGTGATGGACAGCGGAGCCGCGGCAGGACGCCCGGCGATCGACACGGATCAGAAGCTGGCGCAGGCGATCCTGACGTTCTCGGGAACCACCAACGGCGAACTCGCCTCCCAGGGGTTCCGCACGCTCGAGAAGCGGGTCGGCGGGAAGCTCGTCGACCTCGCCGAGGGCGCCTCGGAGAAGCGGATCACCTTCGCGATGACGCAGGCGGCTCCCGTCCCCGTCATCACGTCGCCCGAGTGGTCCGGGTCGGAAACGGGCGGACGCCGCTACGCCCCGTTCACGGTGAACATCGAGCGGCTGAAGCCGTTCCACACCCTCACGGGCCGGATGCACTTCTACCTCGACCACGACTGGATGCGCGATCTCGGCGAGGGGCTGCCCATCTACCGCCCTCCGCTCGACATGCACCGACTGTTCGGCGAGTCCCGACTCGGGCCGGACGGATCTCAGCAGGTCACGGTGCGCTACCTGACACCGCACTCCAAGTGGTCGATCCACTCGGAGTACCAGGACAACCTCTTTATGCTGTCGCTCTCTCGCGGCGGCCCCACCGTGTGGATGAGCCCCGAGGATGCCGCCGCGATCGGCGCGGCCGACAACGAGTGGGTCGAGTGCGTCAACTCCAACGGCGTCCTCGTGGCCCGTGCGGTGGTGTCGCACCGCATGCCCGCGGGCGTCGTCTATGTGCACCACGTGCAGGAGCGCACGATCGACGTGCCGAAGTCCGAGGCGACGGGCCGTCGCGGCGGCATCCACAACTCGGTGACCCGCCTGCTCGTCAAGCCCACCCACCTGATCGGCGGGTACGCGCAGCTTTCCTACGCGTTCAACTACCTGGGCCCGACGGGCAACCAGCGCGACATGGTGGCGACCATCCGGCGCCGCTCGCAGGACGTCCGGTACTGACGATCGACCAGCGGAGACGGGGATGACGGCATGAGAGTGATGGCCCAGATGGGCATGGTCATGAACCTCGACAAGTGCATCGGATGCCACACGTGCTCGGTCACGTGCAAGCAGGCGTGGACGAATCGCGCCGGCACCGAGTACGTCTGGTTCAACAACGTCGAGACCCGCCCCGGCCAGGGCTACCCGCGCCGGTACGAGGATCAGGATCAGTGGCAGGGCGGCTGGGTCGTGAACAAGCGCGGCCGGCTGAAGCTGCGCGCCGGCGGTCGTGTGAAGAAGCTGCTGACGATCTTCTCCTCCCCCGTGCAGCCGAAGCTCGAGGACTACTACGAGCCCTGGACGTACGACTACGAGACGCTCATCGAGGCGCCCCTCGGAGACGACTTCCCCGTCGCACGTCCCAAGTCGCTCATCACGGGCGAGGACACGAAGATCACGTGGTCGGCCAACTGGGACGACAACCTCGGCGGCGCGAGCGAGATGGGCCACCTCGACCCGATCGTCGCGAAGGTGCGACGCGAGTCCGAGGACAAGATCAAGATGCAGTTCGAGCAGACGTTTATGTTCTATCTGCCCCGCATCTGCGAGCACTGCCTCAATCCGTCCTGCATGGCGTCGTGCCCGTCGGGTGCCATCTACAAGCGCGCGGAGGACGGCATCGTCCTGGTGGATCAGGATCGCTGCCGCGGCTGGCGTCAGTGCATCACCGGCTGCCCGTACAAGAAGATCTACTTCAACCACAAGACCGGCAAGGCCGAGAAGTGCACGCTCTGCTATCCGCGCCTCGAGGTGGGCCTGCCCACCGTGTGCTCGGAGACGTGCGTCGGGCGTCTGCGCTACCTGGGTCTGTTCCTCTACGACGCCGACCGGGTCACGGAGGCGGCTTCGACGCCCGACCCGAAGGACCTCTACGAGGCGCAGCTGTCGCTGATCCTGGATCCGGACGATCCGGAGGTGATGGCCGCCGTGCGCGAGCAGGGCGACATCCCCTACGACTGGATGGACGCCGCGCGCCGTTCGCCTGTCTATGCGCTGGCGAAGAAGTATCGCGTGGCCCTTCCGCTGCACCCCGAGTACCGCACGATGCCGATGGTCTGGTACATCCCGCCGCTGTCGCCGATCGTCGACCTGCTGCGTGACCAGGGCCACGACGCGGAGTCAGCGGGCACGCTGTTCGGGGCGATCGAGAGCCTCCGCATCCCGCAGGAGTACCTGGCCGAGCTGTTCACCGCGGGCGACACCAACATCATCAACGGCGTGCTGCACAAGCTGGCTGCCATGAGGGCCTACCTGCGCGACATCGCCCTCGGCGGCGAGCGCGACGAGTCGATCGCGAACGCCGTCGGCATGACCGGCGATGTGATGTACGAGATGTACCGCCTGCTCGCGATAGCCAAGTACGACGAGCGCTATGTCATCCCGACCGCGCACTTCGAGCGCGCGCACGAGCTCGAGGAGCTGGGCTGCTCGCTCGACTTCGACGGCGGCCCGTACGAGATGGGCTCCGGTCCCCTGGGTGAGGCGAGTGGGCGTCCGATGCCCGTGGCGGTCGAGACGTTCCAGGCCCTCAGGGAACGGCAGACATCGGGCGAGGCCGCCGGCACGGAGTCCCTGCGCGGCCGGGTCAACCTGCTCAACTGGGACGGCAACGGCGTGCCATCCGGTCTGTTCCCGGATCGCGGATCCGGTGGGGGCGAATGATGCGCCGCGAGGTGGTGTACCAGGCGGCATCCCTGTGCCTGCGGCATCCGGACGCCGAGATCCTGGCGATGGCCCCGATGATCCGCACGGCCCTGCGGGAGTCCGCGCGCACCGCGGAGGCGGCCTTCGCGCCGCTGTTCGCTTGGTGGGACACCGCTCGCCCGGAAGAGGTCGCGGCGGCCTATGTCGACACGTTCGACATGTCGAAGCGGCACGCGCTGTACCTCTCGTACTGGACCGACGGCGACACCCGTCGTCGCGGCATGGTGCTCGCGGGCTTCAAGCAGCGCTACCGCGAAGCGGGCCTCGAGCTCGCGGGCACGGGCGAGCTGCCCGATCACCTGCCGCTCGTGCTGGAGTTCGCCGCCCAGCGGCCGGATGAGGGCGCGGCGCTCCTGCAGGAGTATCGGGCGAGCGTGGAGCTGATCCGGATCGCCCTGGCCGAGCGCGGATCGCCGTATGCCGGCGTGATGTCGGCGGTCTGCGCCACGCTGCCCGGCGTCTCCCCCGCCGACCGTCAGGCCGCCATGGCGCTGGCCTCGGCCGGGCCTCCCGCCGAGACCGTCGGTCTCGACGCCTACGATCCGCGGCTCCTGCCGCTCCAGCCCGTCGGAGGTCGACCGTGAACACGTGGGACCTGCTGCTGTGGGGTGTGCTGCCCTACGTGATGCTGGCGATCCTCATCGGCGGCACCATCTGGCGATACCGCTACGACAAGTTCGGCTGGACCACCCGCTCATCGCAGCTGTACGAGTCGCGGCTGCTGCGCATCGGCTCGCCGCTGTTCCACTTCGGCCTGCTCGTTGTGATCGTCGGCCACGCGATCGGCCTGGTGATCCCCAACACCTGGACCGCTGCCGTCGGCGTCACCGAGGAGATGTACCACGTCGTCGCGCTGAGTCTGGGGGCGGTGGCGGGCATCGCGACCCTCGGCGGGGTCGCCATCCTGATCTACCGCCGTCGCACGACCGGGCCGGTGTTCATGGCCACCACCTGGAACGACAAGTTCATGTACGTCGTGCTGGTGCTCGCGATCGTCGCAGGTCTCGCGACCACGCTGATCAGCGTCTTCGGGCCCCATCACGAGCAGACCTATCGCGACACCGTCGCCCCGTGGTTCCGGTCGCTTTTCGTGTTCCAGCCCGACATCGTCGCGATGTCGCAGGCCACCCTCGAGTTCCAGATCCACACCCTCATCGGAATGGTGCTGTTTATGATCTGGCCGTTCACACGGCTGGTCCACGCGTTCACCGCTCCGCTGCACTATCTGTTCCGTCCTTACATCGTCTACCGCTCGCGCGACGGGCGGCCCTCGTCGGCCCGCGCGATCCGGCGCGGGTGGGCCCCGATCGGCACGCCGGATCGGGAGTCCGACCGCCCCACCCGCAGAGACCGCCGCCCGACAGGAGGCCGACGATGAGCACGCCCGCCCGCACGGCGCAGACCGTGACGCACCCGCTGCCGGGGCGTGCGAAGAACCTCTGGCTCGCCACGGCGGCCTTCGCCATCACCTTCTGGGCGTGGAACGAGATCGGTCCGCTGGGCATCCGCTACGCGCAGGACATGGACCTCACCGCCACGCAGACCTCGATCCTCGTCGCCGTGCCGGTGCTGGTCGGATCGCTCGGACGCATCCTCACGGGTGTGCTCACCGACCGCTACGGCGGTCGTTCGATGTTCGCCGCGTTCACGGCGATCTCGGCCGTCCCTCTGCTCCTGGTCGCGTGGGCCGGATCCATCGACTCGTACGTGATGCTGCTGATCTTCGGGTTCGTTCTCGGCATCGCGGGCACGACGTTCGCGATCGGCGTGCCGTTCGTGAACGCCTGGTACCCGCCGGAGAAGCGCGGATTCGCCACCGGCGTGTTCGGCATGGGAACGGGCGGCACCGCTCTGTCCGCATTCTTCACGCCGCGTATGGTGCAGTGGGTCGGGTATGTGCCGACGCACGTCATCATGGCCGTCGCTCTCGTCATCATGGCCTTTCTGGTGTGGCTGTTCATGCGGGATTCCCCCGCATGGAAGCCGAACACCGACAGGGTGCTGCCGAAGCTCGCGGCCGCGGGGCGCCTCGCCATCACCTGGCAGATGTCGTTCCTGTACGCCGTGACCTTCGGCGGCTTCGTCGCCTTCTCGACGTATCTGCCGACCTACCTCAACACGGTGTACGGCTACGAACTCGCGGGAGCCGGCGCGCGCACTGCGGGGTTCGCCATCGCCGCGGTGGTCGCGCGCCCCTTCGGCGGCATTCTCTCCGACCGGTTCGGCCCAGCTCGCGTGCTGCAGGTGCTGCTGGGCGCCACCGCCCTGATGGCGGTCGTGATCGCCTTCGTGCCACCGCCGGAGCTGCTCGCCGGGGCTTCGTTCGTGATCATGGGCATGCTGCTCGCCGGCGGCGCAGGCGCCGTCTTCACCTGGGTCGCGCAGCGCGCTCCGCAGGCGCGCGTCGGCACGATCACCGGCATGGTCGGCGCCGCGGGCGGTCTCGGAGGCTTCTTCCCGCCGCTTCTGATGGGCGCCACCTACAGCCCCGAGCTCGGAGGCTACACCGTGGGCCTCGCCCTGCTGTGCGCCACCGCGCTGGCGGCCACGCTGTTCACCTACATCATCGCCCACGCCCCGAAGGACGCCACGTGATCGACGGCAACGCGAAGAAGCCCGGTCCGAGCGGACCGGGCTTCTTGCTGTGGTGACCCCAGCGGGGGCGGCCATTCGGGATAGAGGGCTTGTAGCTAGAAATCCGATAGGGGATCCTGGTGCCGGACGCAGCCAGGCCGCTATGCGGGTCGCTATTCAGCACGAGCAAACCAAGGCGTTGCTGGGGTCAACTGCCGCGGAATCAGCGATCGCTAGCTAACCTGAGGTTGACGTGAAATCGTCGCCGCTGCGGTTGGTACCGTCAGAGAGCCTCGTCGTATTCCTGGATGGTGCCACGCCGAGGCTCCACCGCGTACCCGGCGAGGTCAGCCAGCCCCGGATAGACAGCCTGCAACTCGGCATACGTCAGAGCGAGACGACAGACCGGGCACTGGAGCTGCACAGCAGTCGGGAGCTGCGGGATAAGCACCCCCGTCGGGCTGCCATCCTCCCAATCCACTAGTTCCAGTTCCTCCGGGTTGCCGAACTCGTCTTCCGGCTTGACTAAGAGTTCAGCGCGGTACGTACAAGCGGGACACTTGTCGCGGAAGACCACACGGCCAGGAGGAATGAGGGGGCTGCCTTCGTCTTCGATCAGGCCGACCACGGCCAACAAGTCACCTAGGACCAATTGAGCCTCCAGCTTTTCGTAACGGATTTTGGCGGCACGTATCTTTACTGCCACCTCCGCGCGAATCACCTCAGCCCTCTCGTCGATGAGTGCATTCACCAGGTCGAGACGCTCCTTGTCCCAAAACCGCTTTGGCTTCACGCCGATGCTGGGCAGCACCGCAGCAACCACCTTTGCCAGTGAGGTCATGACGGGGCGAAGCTGCGACGTATCCACGGCATACGCGTGGACGACCGCGTTGCGCTGCTCGAACACGGCTGATACATCCGCGTTGAGGTCGCTGAGCCCCGGAACGGCCTGCGCAGCCAGGTTTCGCACCACCGCGGTATCCGTCGTGGTCTGCGCGGAGAGCCACTCGACCTCAACGTGGGCGGTCTGATGTGCTCGCACCATTGCCGCGCTCATGGTCGCATTCTGACTGCGAGCGATGAACAGCAGCGAGGGCGAAACTCCGGCGACGACGGCGCGTAAAGCGAACTCCAGCGACATCCCTGCTCGCACCAGAGCTGACGCAGCGTCCGCCTGCGAGTCCGTGCCGACGCCATCGAGGGCGAGACGTGCCATCTCCGCGGAAGCCTTCAAGAAGTGCTCAACGAACGCATTCATCGGCTCGCTGGCGTTCACCTTGGCTGTCGACATGGTCGTCACACCTATTCAGCGAGCACCCACGCGCGACGCAGCGGCAGGTCCGCCTTCACGTCAGCGGGCAGCGCGTCGTAGTTGTCAAAGATGGCGCGCTGGAGCCGGTCGGCATCCCACACGGCGACTCGAAACCTCTGCCCGACGAGTTGCTGCTCCGCGGGCCTCGTCACGCCGCCCATCGCCACCAGAAGACCCTGGTCCGCCGCGTTGCGTGCCACCGCGCCGTGGAGTTGCGCGACGACCGTGTCGCTCACCGCCTTTGGCTCCGACTTCACCTGAACGACTACGCGCGGCGAGTCCATTCCGAACAGCCCGCGGCCCGCGAGGATGTCCACTCCCCCGTCGGAGCCGGGAGGCGACACCTGGACGACGAATCCTTCCGCTTCGAGAATCGCGCCAACGAGCTGTGAGAGGCGATGACCGTCGAAGCGTTCGCGAATGCGCGCAGTGATGCGATCAGAGACATACGCGTCGATGTCGAAACCGGACTCGGTCGCCGCATCCGCGAGGTCTGCGTCATCGTCCGTCTCGACAGGAGCCACAGGCTTCGGGGTCGCTCCCGAACGCTCACCAGGGTCCTCCGCGTCAGGCGACCCGGCGAGCACCGAGAAACGCCACGCGGCGTCGTTGCGCTGCACCTGCACAACCGTGGAGAACGCGCCGATGGAGTAGAGCAGGTCTTTCCCGATGACAGTGCGCGGGATGTCTGTGCGCAGCCACTCCACCTTGCGGATGTGGCGGAGCACGCCTAGGCCGTCGGCGACGTACTCATAGTTGCCGGTGATGCGCCCGATGGCGACGCGCTGCGTGTTCTTCAAGGGAACGACGACGAAGTCGCCGCGCTCGATGCGCCCGCGGAACGCCCAGGCCTGCGCTGCGTAGTTGAACGCCGATGCTTCCCTGGCGTCAGGAAGAACCTTTAGCGCCCGTGCCTTCATAGCCTCACGACTGTCCACCGCGGTGAGGTCGCCCCACTCGGTGAACCCGATACCTACGAGGTTGTCGCTGAGGAACAGCGGGTCGCTCTCACCCTTGCTACCGCCGCGAACAACCCATGCGCGAGGCTCGGTCATCGTTTCCCCCTTGTCAGAACTCCCCCATACTGTCAGCGCCGTGGGACCATCGCTCGCAACCGATGAGTCAGCTTCGGTAGAGATTCCGGCCGGTCGAGTGCTATGGGGCCCTCATCGAGCTCGTCATGATGCGCAGCAGTCGCAGCGCGCTGCGCGGTGACCAGGCACGAGAAGCCTGACGAACGTCAGCTCCTCGCGTACGTCGGCGAGCGGGACATGTTGCTTCTGGTAGATATCGTCTGGTCCGATTGGATTCGTCAGAACCCGCCCATCAGCAGTCGGAAGTGACTCAAAACGGGGTGTCGTCCCCGTACTGGGTGGGCGACCCCCACGGGTCGGGTTCACGAGCAGCGACAACGGCCTGAGCCGCCTCGAGTTCGACCCGGGCCTGCTTCTCGCGCTCTGCGGCCGCGTCGGCTTCGCGCTTTTCGCGGGCGGCGAGGATGTCGCGCGGCTCCCTGTTCGACAGACGCACCATTAGCGCGGCGACGACGTGCATCATCAGCCAGGCATCCGCCTTCGTGACGTCACCGGCACGGTGGTAGTGCGCGTTGCCCCGATTTGAGCGGTCTGCGTTGACCCAGTCCATGAGAGGCTTCATGAGACTCCGATCAGCGCCGCTGATGACCTTCTGGGTCGCTGCGTTGTCGAGCTGGTTCGACAAAGAGTTCCCGTCCACGCCGAGCGCTCGGAAGAACTCCTGGAGCGACGTAGCTGCTTCTGTCAACGCGACATCCGCCTCACCCTTCGTCAGCTTCGTCAGCGCACTCTGAAACGCAGCGGACGCCCGCACGAACGTAAGGTCGTCCGCAAGCAGGATCGTGGCCGGGCGCAGCACCTCGGAGTGCATCACGAAGTTCCCGCGCTCCTGGAAACGGCCATCTTCGAAGGACCAGTCAACGCGCGCGTGAAGCAGGCGGTCGTTCAGTACCTCAATGAGAGTGTCCAGGTCGTAGGTCGGTTCGTAGTTGTTTCGATTGCTGTATCCCGAGTCCTCCCACTCGTCGTCGTTCTCCGCCAGCCATACAAACGCGCCAACGACGGCGGCTACAGCGTCGAGACGGGCGATGTCGTCATCCTCGCCACGGAGTCGTCGCTCGCTGACCCAGTCTCGAGAGGCGCGGAAGCCCAGCCGCCTGTCAGCACGCTGGTACACGCGGTACGAGACGTTGGTCAGCTCATCTACGGCCGCAGCTATCTCGGCGCCGACGGAAGCTGGACAACCGTCGAGCCAAGCGATGCCAGTCTCCATCTCAGCTGCCGCCTGCTCGCGACGGCGACGCAGTTCGGACGGCAGCGGGTCTAGGCGGTTATCTCGCACGCGGTCAGCGTACCGATGCTTGGAAGACCTCAATGAGGAGCGCGGCGATACAACTGTGGACGCGGCTCATCATCAACCGCCCTCGCGGTGGCACGGTGCCGTTCATAACGTACGAGAGCGGTGGGTTCCCTTCCGCATGAGGAGCTGAACAGCCGCCTCGTTTCACTTGACGCCTCGTACGAGAGCCGCACCGACGAGAAAAGCACACAAAGTGCCCAACGAGCTGCACGGCGTCGCCGTGCCAATCGCACAGCCCGCCTGAATGGGCTCGTACTGGTTCGGATGGACTGCGCAGGAAAGGCTGCGGGCGCTGTACCGCTCGGCGGCGCGGGCGCCGTCTTCACCTGGGTCGCGCAGCGCGCTCCGCAAGCGCGTGTCGGCACGATCACCGGCATGGTCGGCGCGGCGGGCGGTCTCGGAGGCTTCTTCCCGCCGCTTCTGATGGGCGCCACCTACAGCCCGGAGCTCGGGGGCTACACCGTCGGCCTCGGCCTGCTGTGCGCCACCGCGCTGGCGGCCACGCTGTTCACCTACATCATCGCCCACGCCCCGAAGGACGCCGCGTGATCCGAGGCGACGCGAAGAAGCCCGGTCCGAGCGGACCGGGCTTCTTGCTGTGGTGACCCCAGCGGGATTCGAACCCGCGTTACCGGCGTGAGAGGCCAGCGTACTAGGCCGCTATACGATGGGGCCGTCCTAGTTGATGGTCCTCGCGGACCGGATCTCGCCTGCCGCGCGCGACAGCGAGAAGTATGAGATTGTGACCCCAGCGGGATTCGAACCCGCGTTACCGGCGTGAGAGGCCAGCGTACTAGGCCGCTATACGATGGGGCCGTCCTAGTTTCGGACCCTTTCGGGCCCCGTTCCCGTTTCCGGCAACTAGAAGAGTATGACATGCCCTCGTGCAGTGGACAAATCGGGGCCGCCCTGCGACGATCCCGTGCGTGTCGCGCGCGTGGTTGACTCGGAGCATGCGCATCACGAAGTTCGAGCACGCCACCCTCCGCGTCGAAGCCGAGGGCCGCGCGCTGCTTATCGACCCCGGATCCTTCACCTCGCACGTGGACGAGCTCCACGTGCTCGATGCGATCGTGATCACCCACGAGCACGCCGACCACTGGACTCCCGAGCAGCTCGCGCGCATCTTCCAGCACGCTCCGAACGTGCCGATCTACACGACGGCCGCGGTGGCCGCCGCGATCTCGGAGAAGGTCGACGGGCACGAGGCCGCCGTCGTCCTGCCGGGCGACGAGATCTCCGTCGGCGCGTTCACCCTGCGCTTCTTCGGAGGCACCCACGCGCAGATCCATTCGAGCATTCCTCAGTGCGACAACGTCGGTGTGCTCGTCAACAACGAGCTGTACTACCCCGGCGACTCTTTCGAGGCCCCGGAGGGCATCGAGGTCGCGGTGCTCGCCGCGCCGGTCGGAGGCCCGTGGCTCAAGCTCGGCGAGGCCATGGACTTCGTGATGGCCGTCGCACCGCGGCACGCCTTCGGCACCCACGACATGACCCTCTCGGTGGCCGGTCGCGGCATGAGCCTCTCGCGTCTGCTGTGGGCCACCGAGCAGGGCGGTGGCGAGTTCCACCCGCTCGAGCCGGGCGAGAGCCTGGATATCTGAGGGCTCAGGCCTCGGGCTCGGACAGCTCGCCCGTCTCGACATCGAGCCGGACCACCCCATCGGGCGTCGTCGGCTCCGGCGGATCGATCCGCCAGACTCTCACGACATCCCCGTCGAGGACGAAGCGGAGCTGCGTGCCCACCGCCGCTCCACCGATCGACTGCGATCCGAAGAGCATCGGACGGCCTTCTCCCTCGTCGTCCCAGACCTCGATGTCGAACACCGGATCCAGGCCGCTCGCCGTGCAGGTCGACCAGATGCCCGGTTCGACGCGCTCATTCAGAGCGGCGAACCCGAGGCAGTGTCGTTCTCGGCCGTCGATCGTCTCGGTCCAGGACCGCACGTCCAGATCGAAGTAGGCACTGTAGGCCACGGAGTCGGCCGGGAACGGGCGCTCGGGGCGGTCATCCGCCCCGACGGCCGAGAGCACCGCATCCGGCTGCCGATCGGCGTGCAGAGTCGTCGGTCCCGTGACCACCTGCATGACCGCGGCGCCGATCACCAGGCCGAGCGTCAGGCCCCCCGCGCCCCAGAGCCACCTGCGCGCCGGCCGCGCCGACGGCATCGGCGTGGGCGCGGGAGGTACGGACGCGGGGGAAGGCGTCGACCCGTCGGGCGTCGTCGAGGGGTCCAGGGGCAGCGTCCCGGCCCCGCGGACCGGCTCGGCGGTGGCACCCGGATCGCTCCGCGGCGGGGCCTCGGGAGCGGCCTGATCGACGGACAGGCGGTGGCGCTCCTCGAGATACGCCAGTCGCGCGGCGCCGTCCGCGTCGATGCCGCCCGCCGGACCGTACGCCCGGCGCTGCAGCTCCGCTCGTTCGACCGCTTCGTCCACCCGCTCATTCAAGCACCGCTGCCCGGTGTCGGTGGCGGGCCGTCGTCTCGCGCGGTGGCGAGCACGACGGCATCCGTGCAGCGGCGGGGGTGGTGCCGTACAGCGGCGAGTCAGCCGGCGTAGTCGTGCGCCCACCACGAGGTGGGGCGCACCACGAAGGCGACGAGTCCCGTGCGCACCCCGTAGGGCTCCCCCGTGTACTTGACCGCGATGCGGTCGACCAGCACGAGGGCGGCCTCGCCTTCGAGCCGTGCGGTCACCTCGCCCCGCACCGTCGCCATGTCGAGCGGGTTGGCGGGATCGGTGACCGAGAGCGCGACGCGGGGCTCGTGCCCGATGTTCTTGTCCTTGGCGGCTCCCGCCTCCGTGAAGAAGGCGAGGTCGGTCTCGTCCACGACGTCGACCCACAACGGCACCGAGCGTGGACCGCCGTCTCTTCCGACGGTGGCGAGGTGGGCGACCGCGGTTCCGGCGAACTTGGGGGCGACGTCGTTCCAGTCGATCATGCCGCCCACCGTACTCACTCCATGCCGAGCGCGGCAGGGGTCGCCGCCCCCGGAGCCGTCATCCTCGCAGGATGGCCGCGCGCTGCGTCCGCGCCCGGGCGAGGGCGTATTCGAGCTCGTTCGACTGCACGGCGAGGCGTGCTTCGATGCCCGCGACCAGGTCCCGCGCGCGGTGCACCCTGGCCTGTGCGCCCTTGATCTGTCCGCGCACCGCCCAGGACGAGAAGATGTCGTCGAACCACAGGTCGAACGCGTCGAGATCCGCCGAGATCTGCAGGTCGATCGAGGCCCGCTGACCGATGTGGCCCAGCTCGACCGAGAGGTATCGGAGGGCGCGATCGGCCTCGTGCAGATGCCGCGACGCGGTGTCCATCGCCTCGCGCTTGGCGAGGTCGACGAGCAGACCGGAGTCGAGGAACGTGTCGTAGGTGGCCCAACCTCCCGCCTCGGAGAGGTGCTTCGCCGCGTGCGCAAGCGGCGGGAGCGCGGCCGTCGCCGCGCGGAGGGCCTCGCCGACTTCTTTCTGCTCGGCCTCGATCACGGCCACACGGCGCAGCACCTCGGCCAGCGTCTGCGCGTCGGGGCCGTCGTGGCGCAGCACCCATTCCTGCACGTCGCGCTCGGCCTGCGCATGGACGGATGCGACGTCGCCGAGAGCGGCGCGATCCTGCTCGGTGCCTCGTACCGCGGAGATCGCCGCCTCGAGGCGGTCAGCGGCGAGACCGAGCCGGAATCGCGCGGCCTGCTCCTGTGCCCGTTCCCGCGCCAACCGCTCATCGGTGTCGCGGCGAAGCGCCGCCCACGCCCGCGCGAAGGAGACGCGCTCGAGCTGGGCGACATCCTCTGCCTCCTCGCCGAGCACGCGCTGCGCCTCAGCCACGGCCGCGCCGGCCGCCGCCAGTTCCTCGCGCTGCGTACTGAGCAGGCGTTCGAGCCTGTCGGCTTCCGCGAGCTGTCGCTCGGCCTCGGCGAGTCGGGCACGCGGATCATCGCTCAGGGGCATGCGCCCATCCTGGCCGAACAGAGCAGCGAACGCGGACCCGCGCCCCGAGCGGAACGGAACCTGCTGGCTGTCGGATCTCAGCCCCGGGCAGCGAGGTACCTTCCGAGGCCCACGCGCCCGGCGGCGCCGAGCAGCAGCGGGGCGGCGATGAGGAGAAGGTATTGCAGAAGCAGCGGAGCGATCACAGGCTCGCCCACCAGCATGAGGGATGCGCCGACGATGACCACAAGAAGGCGGGCCGGAGTGCCCGCATCGATACGAGTTGGCTTCTGCTCAGGTGAGTCCTTCGGCACCTCGCTGAGCCCCACGAACCACGCACCGAGAAGCACGGAGCACAGGGGCAGAGCGCCGGCTGCGATGGCCGTGATGAAGGGAACCATGTCCGGCAACCTACCTCGTTGTGGCCAGGGCGTAGCAGTCCGTGAGCTGTCGCTCGGCTTCGCCGAGCTGCTGCTCCGCCTCCGCCCGTCGGGCACGCGGCTCATCCCGCAGAGGCCTGCAGCCGCCCTGGCCGATCAGCGCAGCACCCGCGCGAGGTCATCGAGCGCACCGAGGCGATCGGCGCCGACCGGCGCGAGCACCACGGTCGTCGCGCCGGCCTCGTGACGCGAGGCGATCCTCGTGCGCACCTGACCCGGCGTGCCTGCCAGGGCGAGCTCCGCCACCCAGGCGTCGGGCAGCCTGGTGCCGAACTCCGCGGGTGAGGTGCACTCGGCTCGCAGAGCGGCGAGCTCATCCGCGAAGTCGAGAGGGGCGATGTGCACGCGCCAGTCAGGCTCGCCGATCCAGGCGAGGCCCGGACGCACCCTGTCGAACGCGACGGAGGGATCGTCGGCGACCGCCGCGACGTCGTACGTGATGACGAGAGGATCCGTCTGTGCGGTTCGCTCGGCGGTGACGCGGCGGAGCGAGTCGACGATGTAGCCCGGCGCCGACGGCTCGGCGAGCACCACACCGTCGGACACGGCGCCGGCGGCTGCCAGCGATCGCGGACCCCGCACCCCCAGCACCACCGGAGGAAGCTCGGTCGGGCGCTCCTCGAGTCGCACACCCGACACGTCGACGTAGCGGCCGCCCGCGGGAGGATCATCCCCGCGCAGCAGAGCACGAAGCGCCACCGTGTACTCCTTCAGCAGCGTGAGGGGGCTCTTCGGCCAGGCGCCGGCCTGCGCCATCCAGTCCGGCATCCCGTGACCGATGCCGACGGTGAGACGCCCCGGGAACAGCCGCGCGAGCGTTGTGATCTCCATGGCCGCGAACACGACGTTGCGCGCGCCGGCCGGCAGGATCCCGATGCCCACGGTGATCTCGGACGTCGCGGCAAGCACAACCGCCGCCTGCGCGATACCGCCCCGGAAGCCGAGGTCCTCCACGACCCAGACCTCGTCGAAGCCGAGGCGCTCGGATCGGCGGGCGAACTCGGTCAGCTCGTCGAGAGGCAGGTCACGCGGCAGCATCACGCCGACACGGCGCGGTGAGGGACTCGTCATGCCGCCAGAGTAGGGCCGGGAGCGCTTCCTCGGCCCCGTCACGAACGAACTGCGAAGACATCCGGATACGAGAAAACCCCCGCCGGAGCGGGGGTTTTTCTTGCTGGGGTACCTGGACTCGAACCAAGAACAACGGAACCAGAAACCGCCGTGTTGCCAATTACACCATACCCCAATGGCTTCCCGGGTTACCCCGTGCCGAAGATCAAGCTTACGTCAACCCTCGACAGAGGCCAAACCGGGAGCCGAGCGCGGGCGTGTCGCGTCAGGCCGCGAGGTGCCGCACAAGCGCCGCCAAACGCGCCACTGAGGCCTGCTTGCCCAGCAGCTCCATCGACTCGAACAGCGGCGGCGAGACGCGGCGACCAGAGATCGCGACGCGCGGCGGGCCGTAGGCGACGCGCGGCTTGAGGCCGAGGCCGTCGATCAGCGCCGACGAGAGGGCATCCTGGATCGCCTGAGCGGTGAACTCGGTCTCGGGCACGAGCTCGAGGGCCGCGACGCACGCGTTCAGCACCTCCGCGGCGTTGTCCGGGAGACCCGCAAGCGCGTCGTCGTCGTACGAGACCTCATCCGCGAACAGGAAGCCCAGCAGCCCCGGGGCATCGCCCAGCAGCGGCAGGCGCTCCTGGATCAGCGGGGCCGCGGCGGTGATCAGCGCGCGCTGCTCGTCGGTCGGGTTCTTACCCACCACACCCGCCTTGACCAGGTAGGGCACGATGCGCTCGGCGAAATCGGCGGGCTCGAGCATGCGGATGTGGTCGCCGTTGATCGACTCGGCCTTCTTCTGGTCGAAGCGCGCCGGGTTCGGGTTCACGTCGGCGATGTCGAAGGCTGCGATGAACTCCTCGAGCGAGAAGACGTCGCGGTCATGGCCGATCGACCAGCCGAGCAGCGCGAGGTAGTTGAGCAGACCCTCGTGGATGAATCCGCGCTCGCGATGCAGGAAGAGATCCGCGCGCGGGTCGCGCTTCGAGAGCTTCTTGGTTCCGTCTCCGAGCACCAGCGGCATGTGGCCGAAGCGCGGGATGAACGTGGTGACGCCGGCGTCGACGAGGGCGGCGTACAGCACGAGCTGGCGAGCGGTCGAGGGCATAAGATCCTCGCCGCGCAGCACGTGGGTGATGCCCATCAGCGCGTCGTCGACCGGGTTCACGAACGTGTAGAGCGGCGCACCGTTCGGGCGCACGATCACGAAGTCGGGGAACGATCCGGCAGGGAACGTCACCTCGCCGCGGATGAGGTCGACGTAGGTGATGTCCTCGTCCGGCACGCGCAGGCGCAGCGCGGGCTGACGCCCCTCGGCGCGGAACGCGGCCTTCTGCTCCTCGGTGAGGTCACGGTCGTAGTTGTCGTAGCCCATCTGCTTGGCGCGTCCGTTGGCCTCGTTGCGAGCGTCGATCTCCTCGGCCGTCGAGAAGCTCTCGTAGACCGCGCCGGCGGCCTTGAGCTTCTCGAGCACCTCGAGATACAGGTCGCTGCGCTGCGACTGACGGTAGGGCGCGTGCGGGCCGCCCACCTCGACGCCCTCGTCCCAGTCGATGTGCAGCCAGCGGAGCGCGTCGAGCAGCTGCTGGTAGCTCTCCTCGCTGTCGCGCGCGGCGTCGGTGTCCTCGATGCGGAACACGAGCTTGCCGCCGTGGTGGCGCGCGTAGCCCCAGTTGAACAGGGCGGTGCGGATCAGGCCGACATGCGGCAGACCGGTGGGAGACGGGCAGAAGCGGACGCGGACGTCGGAGCCGGTGGCCGTCGTGGTGCGGGGATCGGGTGCAGAAGACATCGCGTCCAGCTTAGTTGCGGATCCTGCCGACTCCGTGGGCCTCAGCGGGCGGCCACGGGATCGATGACCTGCCGGATCAGACGTTCGAGCGTTGTGGTGACCGCCCGCACGGAGGGGAGGCGATCGGCACCCCGGGCCGTCACGAGGTGCAGCGTGCGACGCTCGCCCGCGGGGAGCGGCCGGATCACGACCCCCTCGCGTCGCGCGGTGGCATCGAGCGCGATCCGCGGCAGCGTGGCGACGCCGATGCCCTGGGCGACGAGCCCCTCCACCGCGACGAAGTTGTCGGTCTCGAATGCGATGCGCGGCACAAAGCCCGCCCGCCCGCAGAGTTCGAGCAGGTGCCCCCGGCAACGCGGGCATCCGCCGATCCAGCTCTCCTCCGACAGGTCGGCGATGTCGACCCGTTCGCGTGCAGCGGACGGGTGGTCGGCGGGCAGCACCAGCAGCAGCTCCTCCTGCCCGATCGCGCGCATCGACAGTCCGCGCGCGCTGCGCCCATGCGGGTCGTCGCGGTCACCGGGGAAGCTGAAGGTCAGCGCGACATCCGCGCGACCCTCGCGGACGGCGTCCACCGCCTCCGGCGGCTCGGCCTCGACATAGAGCACCTGGAGACCGGGTTCACTGCGCCCGAGGTCCGCGAGCAGGCGCGGCAGCAGCGAGGCGGATGCGGACGGGAACCCGGCCAGGCGCACCTGCCCACGGCCACCACCCCGCAGCTGCGCCAGATCCTCCTGCGCGGCCTCGAGCGCGGTCGCCACGGCAGGGGCGTGGCGTGCGAGCACCCGCCCCGCCTCGGTCAGGCGCGCTCGGCGTCCGACCCGCTCGATCAGCGGCAGCCCGGTGCGGCTCTCCAGGCGCTTGATGTGCTGGCTCACGGCGGGCTGGCTGTAGCCGAGCGCGAGCGCGGCACCCGTGATCGACCCCGAGTCGGCGATCGCCCGCATCAGCCGCAGGTCCTGCGCGCCGAGCATCGGGTCCGGCATGTGCGCGGGTTCTTCGAGGCGGGACATGCAGCGAGCATAACAAGACTGCATGTGTTGCATCCCTCACCTGTCGTAGACGAATGACAGACCGTCGGCGAGGCTCGAACCATGACCACGATCGCCGCTTCCCCGCTCCCCCTGCGCGACGCTTTCGCGGCCGGCGCCGACTACCTCGCCACCTGCACCGTGGGCGTCCTCCCCCTGGCGACGCGCGATGCGCTCATCGCCGATGCCATGGCGTCGGCCGACGGCCACGCCGATCCTGTCGCGTACAGTGCGGCGACCGAACGCGCCAGGGCGCACTTCGCCGCCCTCGTGGGCACCCTGCCCGAGCGGGTGGCCATCGGCTCGCAGACGTCGGCATTCACCTCCCTCATCGCCGCCGCGCTGCCGGCGGGTGCCGAGGTGGTCGTACCGGAGGGAGACTTCTCCTCGCTGCTGCTGCCCTTCGCGCACGCACCCCAGGGTCTGCGCGTCCGCGCGGTCCCGCTCCGGGCGCTCGCAGATGCGATCGGGCCGGAGACGTCGCTCGTCGCCTTCTCACTCGTCCAGTCGGCGACGGGCGAGGTCGCCGACCTGCGCGCGATCACCGAGGCAGCGCACCGCCACGGCGCACGCACGCTGTGCGACGGAGCGCAGGCCGTCGGCTGGATGCCCGTCGATGCGACGCAGGTGGATGCGCTGGTGTGCCACGCGTACAAGTGGCTGTGCGCACCGCGCGGTGTCGCCTTCCTCGCGCTCTCGGAGTCGTTCGCCCGCGAGATCCCGCCCCTCCAGGCCGGCTGGTATGCCGGGGCGGATCCGTGGTCCTCCTGCTACGGACACGAGGTGCACCTCGCCGACGACGCCACGCGCTTCGACGTCTCCCCCGCCTGGCCGGCGTTCTTCGGCGCCGAGCAGTCGCTCGCGCTGTTCGCCTCGGCCGACGCCCGGGCGAGCCATGCGCACACCACGGCGCTGGCGGCGGCCTTCCGCGAGGCGATCGGCGTCGGCGAACCGGCGATCCCCAGCGCGATCGTCTCGTGGCCGGATCCGGATGGCCGTGAGCTCGCCCGCCTCACGAACGCGGGCATCATCGCGTCGGGACGCGCGGGACGCGCGCGCGTCGGCTTCCACGTGTACAACGACGAGCGCGACGTGGAGCGAGCGGTGCGAGCGCTGCGCGCCTGAACCGCTCGGCTCAGCGCCGGCCGAGCGGCGACAGCGCGGCCGTGACCGCGACGACGCTCAGGGCGATCAGCGCGAGCGTGCCGTAGCCGAACGTCTCGAGGACGATGCCCGCGAGCACGGCGCCGACGGCGGCCGATGCGGTCATCGTGGTGTCGCTGAGACCCTGCCGACGAGGGCGGCGC
This sequence comes from Microbacterium stercoris, assembly GCF_017592545.1. Lineage (GTDB taxonomy): Bacteria > Actinomycetota > Actinomycetes > Actinomycetales > Microbacteriaceae > Microbacterium > Microbacterium stercoris. Next base: position 19,800 of record NZ_JAGFOA010000004.1, on the reverse strand, counting down.
GCGAGGGGCGTCGCCTCGGTGAGCAGGGCCGATCCGGCGACGGTGCCCGCGCTCCATCCGAGGCCCAGCAGGAAGAGCCCCACGATCACCGCGGCGTGCTCATCCGGCCAGAGCGTGAGCGTCAGGAGGGACATCACCAGGATGCCCAGCCCGATGAGCACCGTGTTGACACGGCCGAGGCGGTCCGCGAGCCAGCCGAACAGCGGCGAGGCTCCGTACATGCCGAACACGTGCAGCGCGATCGTGACGCCGACCAGCTGAGTCACCGCGGTCGTGTCACCGTGGCCGGCATGTCCGGTGCCGACCCCCGCGAGGTGCGACAGATGGATCGGCGTCATCGCCATCACCGACGCCATCACCACGTGCGACGCGGCCACCGCAAGCATCGCGTAGCGGGCGGCCACGGGGCGATCGGACTCGACGACCGGCCCGGACGACCCCGACGACAGGGCGACGCGCTGTGCGAGCATCAGCGGATCGGGGCGCAGCGTCACGAGGTACAGCACGAGAGCTGCGATCTGGGCGACGATCGAGAAGAGGTAGGCACCCGTGAGCGGCGGCATGCCGATCGCGGCCCCGACCACCTCGCCGGGCGTCGTCATCAGCGGGCCGAGCACACCGCCGACCGTGGTGGCCCAGACCACCGTGCCGAGGTCGCGTCCGCGCCGCTGAGGGGTGGCGAGATCGGTGGCGGCGAAGCGCGACTGCAGGTTGCCGGCGTTTCCCGCGCCGATCAGGATCACCCCCGCCAGCAGCAGCGGGAAGGAGCGGATCGCCGCGGCCAGGATCACGATGGCGATCCCGACGAGCGCGAAGACGTTGCCGAGCGTCAGCGCGAAGCGCCGACCACGGCGACCGGCCAGACGCGCGAGCGGGATCGCGCACAGCGCGGCTCCGAGCGTGACGGATGCGGTCGCGAAGCCCGACAGCGATTCCCGGCCCGACAGGTCGGCCGCGAGCAGCGCGCCCAGCGACACGGTCGCGCCGAAGGCCACACCTCCCAGCACCTGCCCCGCCGCGAGCACGCGCACGGTGCGGCCCTGGAGGCGCGCGATCTCCGCGGCATCGGGGACGGCTGCGGTCGTCACGTCAGGCGATCAGCGCGTCGCGCGCCGTGTTGCGCAGGATGCCGAGGCCCGGGATCTCGACCTCGATCACATCGCCCGCCTGGAACGCTCCGACGCCGGCGGGGGTGCCCGTCAGGATCACGTCGCCCGGCAGCAGCGTGAACGCCGCGGTGATGTACTCGATGAGGAACGGGATGTCGAAGATCATGTCGGCGAACGGCGCCTGCTGCTTCACCTCGCCGTTCAGGCGCGTGATGACCTCGCCCTGCGAGTAGTCGAAGTCGGTCTCGATCGCCGGGCCCAGCGGGCAGAAGGTGTCGAAGCCCTTGGCTCGCGCCCACTGTCCGTCGGGCTTCTGCAGGTCGCGCGCCGTGACGTCGTTCGCGATCGTGTAGCCGAACACGTAGTCGTGGGCGTCGGCGGCCGAGACGTTCTTGGCGATCTTGCCGATGACCACGGCGAGCTCGCCTTCCCACTGGGTGTCCTGGCTCTGCGGCGGGCGCACGATGGTGTCGCCCGGCCCGATCACCGACGTGTTGGGCTTGAAGAACAGCAGCGGCTGCTTGGGCACCTCGTTGCCGAGCTCGGCGGCGTGATCGTGGTAGTTGCGTCCGACGCACACGACCTTCGAGCGCGGGATGACCGGGGCCAGCAGAGCGACGTCGGCGAGCGACACGCGCTCCCCCGTGGTGTCGAACCCGGCGAACAGCGGGTCGCCCGCGAGCACAACGAGCTCGGTCCCGTCGAGGATGCCGAAGCGGATGGTGTCCTGGTGGCTGAAGCGCGCGATCTTCACCCGATCAGCCTAGTCAGCCGGTGCGCCCGACGTCGTCGAGCTCGCGCGCCGACCGATCCGCGTCCCCCGTGGGCCCGAACGACGAACGCCCCGCTCCGGAGAGCGGGGCGTTCGGGTCGTGCGGGATCAGGCGTCCAGACGCATCAGCCAGCCGTGGGTGTCCTCGCGGCGGCCGTACTGGATGTCGGTCAGCTCCTCGCGGAGCGAGAGGGCGAGCTCGCCGATGGGCTGCGCGTCCTCGAACTCGTCGCTCTTGAGCAGGCCGATGGGCGAGATGACCGCCGCGGTGCCGCACGCGAAGACCTCGGTGATGTCACCGGAGGCGACGCCCTCACGCCACTCGGTCAGCGACACGGGGCGCTGCTCGACCGTGAGGCCGCGGTCTCGCGCCAGCTCGAGGATCGAGTTGCGCGTGATGCCGTCGAGGATGCTGTCCGAGGCCGGCGTCACGAGGGTGCCGTCCTTCTTCACGAACAGGATGTTCATGCCGCCGAGCTCCTCGATGTAGCCGTCGGCGTCGAGGAAGACGACCTGGTCGCAGCCACGCTCGTAGGCCTCGGCCTGCGGCAGCAGGCTGGCGGCGTAGTTGCCGCCGGTCTTGGCCGCTCCCGTGCCGCCCTTGCCTGCGCGCTGGTAGGTCTGCTCGAGCCAGATGTTGATCGGCTTGATGCCGCGCGGCCAGTACGAGCCGGCCGGGCTGCCGATCACGTAGTACGCGACCTTCTTCGCCGCGCGCACCCCGAGGAACGCCTCCTTCGCGAACATAAACGGTCGCAGGTAGAGGCTCTGGTCCTCGCCAGACGGCACCCACGCGCCATCGACGGCGACCAGCTCGCGCAGCGACTGCACGAAGTAGTCGACCGGCAACTCGGGAAGCGCGAGACGACGGGCCGAGCGCTGCAGGCGCTTGCCGTTCTCCTCCGGACGGAACGTGTAGATGCCGCCGTCAGCGTGGCGATACGCCTTGATGCCCTCGAAGATCTCCTGCCCGTAGTGCAGCACCGCGGCCGCGGGGTCGAGGCTGATCGGGCCGTACGGCGACACACGCGGGCGGTGCCACCCGCCGCGCTCCGACCAGCAGATGTCGACCATGTGGTCGGTGAAGTGGGTGCCGAATCCGGGGTCCGCGAGGATCGCGTCCCGCTCGGCCGGCGACTTCGCCGCGAGATTCTTGGTGACGGTGAACTCGAGAGCGGCGGCCTGGGCGGTCTCAGTGGTGTCAGTCATGTGTGACGGTCCTGTCTTGTTCGGGCGTCGCGGGCGCGTGCGCCCAGATTACGCCTGGAGGCGAGCGGCGATCGCGTCGCCGATCTCCACCGTGGTGCGAGGCGCGGAGCCTCGCTCGCTGATGTCGCTCTCGATCGCGCGCGTGACGCGATCCGCCTCTTCGCGCAGCCCGAGGTGATCGAGCAGCAGGGCGATGGAGCCGATGGCCGCCGTGGGGTCGGCCTTTCCGGAACCGGCGATGTCGGGTGCGGATCCGTGCACGGGCTCGAACATCGACGGAGATGCGCCAGAGGGATTGATGTTGCCCGAGGCGGCGAGACCGATGCCACCGGTGACGGCGCCGGCCAGGTCCGTGAGGATGTCGCCGAAGAGGTTGTCGGTGACGATCACGTCGAAGCGGCTGGGGTTCGTGACCAGGAAGATCGTGGCCGCGTCGACGTGCAGGTAGTCTACGGCGACTTCCGGATGCTCGGCCGCCACCTCGTTCACCAGTCGCTGCCACAGCGATCCGGCGTTCACGAGCACGTTCGTCTTGTGCACGAGGGTGAGCTTCTTCGAACGCCGCTCTGCCAGCTCGAACGCGTAGCGCACGACGCGCTCGACGCCGTAGGCCGTGTTGACGCTGGTCTCGTTCGCGACCTCCGCGGGCGTACCCCGGCGGATGGAGCCGCCGTTGCCCACGTACGGCCCCTCGGTGCCCTCGCGCACGACGACGAAGTCGATGTCGCCGGGCTCGGCGAGCGGGCCGGGCTGGCCCGGGTACAGCTTCGACGGGCGCAGGTTGACGTAGTGGTCGAGCTCGAAGCGCAGCTTGAGCAGCAGCCCGCGCTCGATGTTCGCGTCCTTCAGACGCGGGTCACCGGGGGTGCCGCCGACCGCGCCGAGCAGGATCGCGTCGTGCGCCTTGATCGCGTCGAGGTCGTCGTCGGTGAGCGTGTCGCCGGTCTCAAGGAAGCGACCGGCGCCGAGCGAGAAGGGGGTCTTCTCGAACGAGACGTCCGATCCGGCGGTGACGGCATCGAGTACCTTGACGGCCTCGGCGATGACCTCGGGGCCGATTCCGTCACCCGGGATGACGGCCAGCTTCACGACACGCGACATTGCTCTCCTTCTTCAGGGCCGCGGCCGAGGCGCTCGGATCTTCGCGGCGCGAGCTCAGCGGCGTCTTCCCAGCGTAGTGGCGGCGATGACCCCGCTGAGCACGACGAGCCCGGCTCCGATGAGCGAGGTGACGACCACCCCGCCGTCGAAGGCCGCCGCCGCCGCATCGCGCAGCATCCGCCCCAGTTCCCCGCCGAGCGAGTCCGCGGCGTTCATCGCTCCGGCCAGCGTCTCGTGTGCTTCGGCGGCCAGTTCGGCAGGAACCCCCGTCGGCACCGCGAGCGTGGAACGGTAGCCCGCGGTCAGGATGCCGCCCAGCAGCGACGTGCCGAGCACCGCGCCCAGCTCGTACGCGGTCTCGGAGACGGCACTCGCGGCGCCGGCCTTGGCGGCGGGGGCATGAGCCAGGATGAGCTCGCCCGACACCGTCTCGGCGGCGCCGACGCCCGCGCCGAGGAGAGCGAAGGCGAGCACGATCAGCCAGAGATCATGCGCCCCCGACAGCGCGACCACCAGGTAGCCGGCCAGCGCGAACGCGAGACATGCGGGCACCACGACGGCCGCGGAGAACCGGCGCGCGATCGGCGTCACACCGAGGCCGCCCAGGATCGACAGGATCATTCCGGGCACGAGCGCGAAGCCCGCCTCCATGGGGCTGAGCCCCACGATCAGCTGCAGGTGCTGCGAGGCGAAGTACAGGAAGCCGACGAGCGCGATGACGCTGCAGAGGTTGACCAGCAGCGATCCGGTGAAAGCCGATCGCCGGAAGAGGGACATGTCCAGCATCGGCTCGGCCATACGCAGCTGACGACGCACGAACAGCACTCCGAAGACGACGCCGACGGCGATCGGCAGGGCTCCGGCCCAGCCGTGGACCGCGACCTCCTTGATGCCGAAGGCGACCGGTGCGAGGGCGAGCATCGACAGCGCGATGCTGATCGGATCCACCGGCGCGGGTCGCGGATCGCGGCTCTCGAGCACGAAGATCGGTGCGAAGACGACCAGCACCAGCAGCACCGGCACCGCAAGAAGGAAGACGCTCTGCCACGGCAGGTGCTCGATGAGGAATCCGCCGGCGATCGGCCCGAGCGCGGCGCCCGCCGAGAACATCCCCGCCCAGATCGCCACCGCGAGGCGGCGCTGGTCGCGGTCGGGGAAGATGCTGCGCAGCAGCGACATCGTCGACGGCATCAGGCACGCACCGAACAGGCCCATCGCGGCGCGCGCCGCGATCAGCCAACCGGCCGTGGGCGCGAAGACTGCGAGCACCGAGACCGCCGTGAACCCCACGGCACCCGCCATGAGCAGACGCCGCCGGCCCACGCGATCGCCGAGCGATCCCATGGTCACAAGCAGTCCCGCCAGCACCAGCGAGTAGGCGTCGATGATCCAGAGCTGCTCGGCGCTCGTCGGCTCGAGATCGCGCGCGATGGCCGGCAGGGCGAAGTTCAGGATGGTGTTGTCGACCGAGACGAGCAGGACGGGCAGCATCAGCACGGCCAGGGCTGTCCACTCCCGCCAGCCCGCGCGCGCGATCCGATCGCTTTCCGTCACGGTCGTGCTCGCTGTCAACATCTTCTGCTCCCGAATTAGTGTACCGTCCAGCTGGTACAGTAATCGAAGTCGCTGGGCATCGCCTGCGCATGACAAAGTTGATCGCATGAGCCGTCCGCCGCACGCACGCAACAAGGTGCTCGACGCCTTCGAGCGCGTGCTCATCGCCGAGGGCGAGAGGGCCGCCACCCTCGAGACGGTTGCCCGCGAGGCGGGGGTCTCCAAGGGAGGCCTGCTCTACCACTTCGGATCGCGCGAAGCGCTCGAGGAGGGCCTGTACGCCCGCCTGCGCACCCTCGCAGCCGAGGATGTGGAGGCGGTGCGCACCGCACCGCAGGGCCCGATCTCGTACTTCATCTCGACCTCGGCCGACGTCGGACTCCCCCTCGACCGCGTGATCACGGCCGTCGGCCGGCTCGCTCACGGGGGCAACGCCCACGCGATCGCCGAGCTCGCGGCCGTGCGGTCGAGCTGGGCAGATGTCCTGCGGCCGCACGTGCGAGATGACGCGGCCCTCGATCTCGTGATGCTTGTGAGCGACGGGATCTACGTCAACTCCGCCCTCATGAACGACCTCCCGGGTCCGGTGCCTCAGGGCTCCGCGCTCGAGGCGCTCATCAAGGTCGTCGAGCGCGCCGCCGGCGCCTGACAGCCGCTCCCCCACGCCCCGGGCGCACCGTCCGGGCGCACGAGAACGCTCCCGGCCGCACGGCGACCGGGAGCGTCAGAAGCCCGTCTCAGGCCTCGGTGATCTCGAGCTGGGTGATCAGCGTCGCGTCGATCTCGCGACCGATGGAGGCGAGCACCTCGTCGTCGACGCGCTGGTCGACGGTGACGATGCTGAGGGCCAGGCCGGCCTGCTCGCGAGCGACCTGCATGCCCTCGATGTTGATGCCGGCGGCGCCGAACTTCTGGCCGTAGACCGCGACCACGCCGGGGGCGTCGCGGTAGATGAACACGACGTGGTGCTTCTCGATCGGCACCTCGATTTCGTAGCCGTTGATGCCCACGATCTTCTGCACCATGCGGGTGCCCGCCAGCGTGCCCGAGACGCTCAGCACGGTGCCGTCGGCGAGCGCGCCGCGCAGCGTCGTGATGTTGCGGTACTCCGGGCTCTCGGTCTCGGCGGTGAGGCGCGTCTCGATGCCGCGCTGCTCGGCGAACAGCGGCGCGTTGACGTAGGAGACGTTCTCGCTGACGATGCCCGACAGGATGCCCTTGAGCGCAGCGAGCTTGTAGACGCTCACGTCGTAGGCGGCGAGCTCGCCGCGCACCTCGATGTCGAGGTTCGTCACGGCGCTCTGGGCGAGACCCGTGAAGACCTGGCCGAGCTTCTCGACCAGGGCGATGCCCGGCCGCACGAACGGATCGATGATGCCGCCGGCGACGTTGACCGCGTCGGGCACGAGGTCGCCCTCTAGTGCGAGCTTGACCGACTTGGCGACCGCGATGCCCGCCTTCTCCTGGGCCTCGTCGGTCGACGCGCCGAGGTGAGGGGTGGCGATGACGTTGTGCAGGCCCGTCAGGCGCGTGTCGGCCGGCGGCTCGCTCGAGAACACGTCGAGGCCGGCGCCGGCGATCTCGCCGTCCTTGAGCGCCTGCTCGAGCGCGGCCTCGTCGATCAGACCGCCGCGCGCGACGTTGACGACGTACGACGTCGGCTTCATCTTCTTGAGCTGCTCGGTCGAGATCATGCCGGTGGTCTCCGGCGTCTTCGGCATGTGGATCGTCAGGAAGTCGGCCTGCTCGAGCACCTCGTCCAGCGAGCCCAGCTCGACGCCCAGCTGCTGGGCGCGCTGCGGCGTGACGTACGGGTCGAACGCGATGACGCGCATGCCGAAGGACTGCATACGGGCGGCGACGAGCGCGCCGATGCGACCGAGACCCACAACGGCCAGGGTCTTCTCGAACAGCTCGATGCCGGTGTACTTCGAGCGCTTCCACTCACCGCCGGCGAGCGCCGAGGCGGCCGGCGGGATGTGACGGGCGAGGCTCAGGATGTGGCCGCAGGTGAGCTCGGCGGCCGAGATGATGTTCGACGTCGGCGCGTTGACGACCATCACTCCGGCCGTCGTGGCGGCCTTGATGTCGACGTTGTCGAGGCCGACGCCCGCGCGGGCGATGACCTTCAGCGCGGGAGCCTTCGAGATCGCCTCCTCGTCCATCTTCGTGGCCGAGCGGATCAGCACGGCGTTCGCGTCGGCGAGGGCCGAGAACAGGGCGCCGCGGTCGGTGCCGTCCACGGTGCGGACATCGAAGTCCGGACCGAGCGCGTCGATCGTGGCGGGAGAGAGTTCTTCGGCGATGAGGACGACGGGCTTCGGCACGAGGTGGAGATCCTTCGAGTGCGTGCGCGGTGGGGACAGCGCGGGGTGTGGGTGGGTCCGTCGCGCCACGCCAGCGGAGCGCGATCCTGCCTCCCACTCTATCGGAGGCGTCGCGTGCCTCCTGACGCGGGCGGGTCGCCCGGGGTCAGCCGATGATGGGCGAGACCGTCGTGTACGCCGCGACGTTGAGCCAGAAGACGGCCACCAGAGAGAGCCCCGTGAGCTGGAACAGCGCAAGCCGCACGAGCCCGCGGCGTCGCCCGAGAGCGAGCGCGATCCCGAACAGGGTGATCGGCAGCGCGATCGCGAGGATCCACACGATCCAGCCCATGGCGTTGAGGGAAGCGCCGGCCGCACTGGCCGCCTGCTGCCACTCCACGAGGTAATTGACCGCGCTCCACACGGCGTATGCGTAGAGCAGGCCGAACACGCCGGCGATCGTCGCGATCGCCCAGGTCGGCGCCGTGCGGTCCGTCGTCTGCGTCTCGGCGGTCATCGTCCGACCATCCCCATCATCACGAAGGGCCAGGGAACCAGCAGCAGGATACCCAGGGCGAGCCCCGCGAACCGGCGCCAGAGAGCGGATCCGCGCGTGACGAGCATCGTCACGAAGAACCAGATGATCGGCGCCGCCATGCCGAGCCACATCGCGGCCTGGAACATCACGTCGGCGACCTGACCGCCGGCGGTCTGCACATCGCGCAGGCGGAACGAACCGAGCGCCCAGCCGACCACGTAGAGCGCGTAGACGCCGGCGATCACTCCGATGCTCACGAGCGCCGCGTTGCCGAGGGACGCCGGGGCACCTGAGTCGGCCTCGGCGGGTGCGCTCTGGACGGCTTCGTCGTCGTCGGCGGGTGCGCTCTGGACGGCTGCGTCGTCGTCGGCGGGCGGGACCGCCTCGCTGCCCTTGCCCACGGCGCGCCACCCTCGCGGCGGCGAGGCGGGCACCCGCGGTGACGGGCTGTCGATCCGGTCCTCGTCGCCGTCCCAGGACAGCGCGTCGTCGTCGGAGCTCATGCGCCCAGGCTACCGAGCGATCAGTCCTCGATCTTGCGCTTGCGCCAGCGGATGCCCGCGTTGATGAGGCCCTCAAGGTCGCCGTCGAACACCGTGGCCGGGTTGCCGACCTCGTAGCCGGTGCGGAGATCCTTCACGAGCTGCTGGCCGTAGAGGAAGTACGAGCGCATCTGGTCGCCCCACGACGCCGTGATCGTGCCCGCGAGCTCCTTCTTCTTCGCCGCTTCCTCTTCCTTCTGGAGCAGGAGCAGTCGGGTCTGGAGCACGCGCATGGCGGCGGCGCGGTTCTGGATCTGCGACTTCTCGTTCTGCATCGACACGACGATGCCCGTCGGGAGGTGGGTCAGGCGCACAGCCGAGTCGGTCGTGTTGACCGACTGGCCGCCGGGACCGGACGAGCGGAAGACGTCGACGCGCAGGTCGTTCTCCGGGATCTCGACCTCGCCGGCCTCCTCCATGATCGGGATGACCTCGACCGCGGCGAAGCTGGTCTGGCGCTTGTCGGCGGATCCGAAGGGGCTGATGCGGGCGAGGCGATGGGTGCCGGCCTCGACCGAGAGGATGCCGTAGGCATAGGGAGCGTCGATCTCGAAGGTGGTCGACTTGATGCCCGCACCCTCGGCGTACGAGGTGTCGAGCACCTTCACGGGGTACTTGTTGCGCTCGGCATAGCGCAGGTACATGCGCATCAGCATCTCGGCGAAGTCGGTGGCGTCGTCGCCGCCGGCGCCCGAGCGGATCGTGACGACCGCGCCGCGCGAGTCGTACTCGCCGTCGAGCAGCGTCTTGACCTCGAGGTCGCTGATGACCTTCTCGAGGTCGGTGATCTCCTTGCGGGCCTCCTCGACGGAGTCCTCGTCGCCCATCTCGTTGGCGAGCTCGACGAGCACCTCGAGGTCGTCGAGACGGCGCTCGACCGCCTCGACGCGGTTCAGCGACGCCTGCGTGTGGCTCAGCGCGCTGGTCACCTTCTGCGCGTTGGCGGTGTCGTCCCACAGACCGGGGGCGGCGGCCTCGGCTTCGAGACGCGCGATGTCGGCGCGCAGCGAATCGACGTCGACGACCTCTCGGATGTTCGCGAACGTGGTGCGCAGCGCCTGGATCTCGGCGGAAGGATCGTATTCAAGCATTTCAATCCAGCCTATCGCGGCGAGGTCGTCCGCCGTGCGGATCCGTCCGCCCGTCCCGCCGTGCATCCGCCGGGAGTAGCGTGAAGGAGATGACGCAGATCGGATCGGGTGAGGGCGGCGGGGCGGCCGAGACGATCCGCCGATATGCGCCGATGGTCTACGGGCCCACGGCGATCTACTCGCTCGGGCAGGGCGCGATCCTGCCTCTGCTTCCCATCGTGGCCCGCGACTTCGGGGCCGACCTCGCCACCGCCGCATTGGTGGCCGCGATGCTCGTCGTCGGTCAGCTGTGCGGCAACCTGCCCGCCGGCTGGCTCGTCGCCCGGCTCGGCGAGCGCTACACGATGGTCGTGGCCTCGGGGGTCTCGCTGCTCGGCGTCGCCGGCATGCTGCTCTCGCGCCATCTCGGCGTGCTCATGGTGTCGGTGTTCGTCATGGGGTTGAGCGCCGCCGCGTTCGGACTGGCGCGTCACTCCTTCATGACGACACGCGTGCCGGTCGCCTTCCGAGCGCGCGCCCTGTCGCTGCTGGGCGGCTCGTTCCGCCTCGGAGCGTTCGTCGGCCCGTTCATCGCCGCGGCGCTGCTGTGGATCTTCGGCGACGAGCACTCGAGCATCTGGTTCTTCGGCGCATCCCTGGTGGTGGTGGCGCTGCTCGTCGCGTTCGGTCCGGATCCGGAAGAGCGCGCGATCGCCGCCGAACGCGCCGCCCGCGCCGAGCGCGCACGCAACGCGGCGGAGCAGGCGGAGGCGTTCGAGCCCGAGGACACCGGCGAGGCGGTGACCGGATCCATCCCCACGCAGGCGCGGATGGGGATCCTCGGCACCATTCGCGCGAATCGCGGTGTGCTGTCACGCCTGGGCCTCGCGGCGGCGTCACTGTCGTTCGTGCGGGCGTCGCGCCCCGCGATCCTGCCGCTGTGGGGCCTGTCGATCGGGCTCGACTCGTCGACGATCGCGCTGATCGTCGGCATCGCGGGCGCACTGGAGTTCGCGCTGTTCTACGCCAGCGGCCAGGTGATGGACCGCTTCGGCCGCCTGTGGGCCGCGGTGCCGGCGCTTGTGCTGATGGGCGGCGCGATGATCGCGCTCGCCTTCACCCACGAGGCCGGCGAGGCCGCGATGTGGTTCGGTGTGTTCGCCTCGGTCATCGGCGTCGGCAACGGGCTCTCGAGCGGCATCCTGCTCACGCTCGGCGCGGATGTGGCGCCGAAGCACAGCCCGGCGGCATTCCTCGGGGCGTGGCGCACGATCACTGACGCGGGCGGCGCCCTCAGCCCGCTTGTGGTGTCGGGGCTCACGGCCGTGGCGTCGCTGTCGATCGCAGCGGGCGCCATCGGCGTCGTCGGTCTGCTCGGGGCGCTCGCGTTCGTGCGCTGGGTGCCGCGCTACGTGCCGCGACGGCCGAGCACCTGAACCCGATCAGTCGAGCGCGACCTCGACATTCACCGCATCCGATCGGCACGTCACGGCCGACTCGACCCCGAGGCTGCCGACCGCGGGACGGGCCGCGAGTCCCGGACGGTTCAGCGCGGCGACCGCGGCCCTCTCGACCTGCTACCCGAGGCGAGCCCCGACGATGTCGCCGCGCTCGCCCTCGACCTCGCCCACGAGGCCATCGTGCCCGGCGCGCTCGGCGTCCCCTGCCCCGAGCACGACGCCGAGCCCGGTCGGCACTGCACCCGCGGCCTGCGCTAACGTGCGCGTCCCGTGTGCGGAGGTCGTCATGAGATACCCCGGTGGGTCCTGGCGGCAGGAGATCCTGCGCGCGGATCTCGGCGAGGCCCAGCGGCCGCGCGACAAGCCCAAGGGCAGGCGACCGCAGCCCCGAAACGGCCGCCGCGCGCCCCGTGCGCCCTACAGGCGCGACAACAGCCCCCGCGACGTCCGATCGCCCGTCCACGCCCTCACGACCGCGCTGGGCGCGGTTCGGCGGCGACCACTACCGACTCGCCCCCGAGGAGAACGGCCGATGAACACCCGAACCGACCTCACTGCGACCGGCCCACAGACCCCCCGAGGGCATGACCCCCTGCGCGATCGGCGTGTGCCGACCGCTGAAGCGTGCCTCATGACTCTCCGCTCACCATTGGTCACCTAGCGGCTTGGGGCGTATTACCACCACTGCCCCGCAAGCGGGGCCGCCAACCAAGGAATGAGCGCATGTGCACCAACACCGACGCGCGCCCTTACCGCGTAAGTCTGCTCCAAGACTTTTACAACGAGGTGCTGGCCGCTGTCCGCGGTGTGTGCGGCATCCCGACGACCGGCCCGACGACCGGCTGCCCCGTCCTGTCCCGCTTGATCGAGACGGCCGCAAGAGAGCGGGCCGACAAGACCGCCGAGGGCGCGACGCTCGACCCCCGACGTGCGGCGATTGCCTCGCGGTCGGCGATCGTGCGGCCCTGATCGTCTCGCCGCCCTGGACTGCGCCGCGCCTCCGGCTCGGTCCCCCTGTGGCACGTGCTCGCGGCCCTGTACGCCCTCTCGGCGCTCGATCAGCCGCTCCCCAGCCCCGACATCACCCCGGCGCGTCTCGGCACCCTCGCCCATCGAGAAGCGGCGAGCACTGGTGCGCCATCTGCTCCATGTGGGAGTGCACCCGCTCAGCCCTGGTGTGTTCGGCTCTCGCCGGTGGCTCATCGCGCATCGTCGTGCAACACCGCTGAATAGCGAAGTGGAGACCGAAGCACTGCTCGCAGCCGCCTAGCTCGGACGACTAACGCTCTCATAACTCGTATGGGCGCGGTGGGAACTTCCGGTACTGCGTCGTGGGGTTCTCCTTCGGTGCGGGCTTCAGGGGGTCGCCCGCGTAAACCTGCGGCATAGCAGTACCCAGGCTCCAATGCCGGAACCATGACGGGTGCAACCGTCCGCGGCGATATTGCATGAACGAGTTGGTCAGCAGATGCATCCGGGTGATGTACTCCGGGTCCAACTGGTTGCCTTGTGTGGCCTCATGGCGGTTTTCGAGCACGTCGTTCTCAATAGCTGAGAGCACAGTCAGATCATCACCGCGAGCGATGAGGGCCGTCTGACGGATGCGTGTGCGAAAGGTTCCCAGCGCATTCAGCACCTTACTCGACGGCTCGAACCGGTCCCCGACCAGTGCACGTATTCCCGGCTCGTCGCTATAGAACTTGTCCCCAAACTCCTGCGCTTCATCCGAGATGCGGTCCGCATAGGCGTCCAGCGCGTCAATCCAGAGCAAGTTCCTGTCGTCGAACCGCTCCTCATAACGGTCCTGCTGCTCGGCGTTGCGGAGTAGGCGGGAAAACCACCAGGTCAGGACCGCACCGACGGCTACCCCGACGAGGGTTGCGATGACCGTGGACCAGAACGGCGCGCCCCAAGGGTCCAGACTGTCCTCTAGCGCCGCTGCTATCCGCTCCAACAAGGTGGACCAGTCCGTCGTTGCTGCCTCGGATGTGGCGAGTGTCATCACAGCCGGAGGGTACCGCACACCCGCTTTTGGGCAGAGTTCTCCTTAACCATTGGTGATTGACGCTGTCTTCGAGGCTCTCAGCGACGCCGACGGTTGCGCTTGCACTTCCGCTTGTCACGCGACTCGCGGAAAAGGGCGATGGTCTGGTTCATCGCGAGAGCCAGACCGGTCAGCGAAGCGAGGAACGCCGTAATGTCGTTCAGCAACGTCATCAAGCGACCTCCCCTCAGGGTGGTGCTCGCCAATGGGGCGAGCGAGACCGCAGGACATAGCGGTCGCGGAGCTTTGGGGTGCCCACGGCATAGAAAAAGCCCGTTCGATGACGGGCTTCGGCTGGGCGCGGATGTCCCAGGCGGATTTCACGTTACGGGAGCGAGTGCGCGCAGCAGTTCGCACGCTCTGACGCTAGGGACGGAAAGCACTCGCGGCGCAGCCGACACGCTGGACTGGGAACAACAAAGCCCGGTCGGAGACCGGGCTAGGCACACGAGTACCGTGCAAGAACAAGTTAGCGCATTCATGACGCACGTGCGCGCACAACACGCCCATTATGGGTCTAGGGGTCAACGGTCGCAGGTCAAGCGCGACACGCTTGCAAGCGTGCGACTCCGGTTAGCCGACATCGTAGGTGCGCTGGCGACGTTCGCCTTCCTCGTCCCATGCGACCGTGAGCTTCCCCACCTCTCCCCCGCCACCCATGCCGCGCATCGTCACCAATCGGTAGGTCTGACCGGCGTGAATTGTCATCGATCCTTCGCGACCCATGGCAAGAAGTCCCGACTCGTCGGTGTTCGCCGAGAGCGTCACATTTTCGGCATCGCGAGACAGGTGGCGATTGGTCACGTCTATCCAGCGATGAGTGCGATTCCTCGGTACGCCCTTCGACGAGTACTCCACCCGGTTCTCAGACCCGGGCTGCACAAGCCACGTGATGTCCTCCGGCGGTGTGGCGCTCGTCGCTACAAGAGCACCGAGGTCCATCCCCGCAAGGTCGTGCTCGACCGCCTGCCAGACCTTGGCAGATAGCTCGGTGACATTGGCATACTCGCCGTACAGCCCGCGCTCCTGCACCTCAGCCTTAAATGCCCGCAGTCCCTGAACTTGTGCGAGGTCAACGTCGTGTGGGAGCGGCGCCGTTGAAAAGAAGAGATGAACGGGTACATCTCGCGCAGTTGCTCCCTCAATCTCCTCAACGGTGCCAGACACAGCTTCCTCTGTCGGTGAGCCGAGTCGGCTACCGAACAACGCGAACACGATGTCCGCGCGTTCCAGGCCCTGCGCGTTGATGAGCGCTTGGGGTGCCCCGCCAAGCACAGGGACCGCGCTTGTCTCCCATCGCCACGGAAGGAGCATTACGCCGCGAGTGCGGGCGTTCGCATCGTTCCAGGACCAGAGAGCATTCTGGACTGCATCGCGCGCTTCAACAGTGTCGGAAGGCGATGCAATCATGACCGTGAGCACGGTAGCCGAGAACCCCATGCCGCCAACGTATCGAGTTCCGCCGACAACGAGCATCACCACTGCGAAAGGGAACATTATGGCGCGACCGCCGAGTCCGGGGCGCGTGGAAGCCAACCCGCCGCCTGCCTCCGGTTACCCGAGCGCCTACGACATCCCGAAGTTCACGGACATGCGAGAACAGTTGGCTGCCATGAAGCTGCTCACCGCGTTCACGCCCTCTATGCGGGAGACCTACGAAAGCTGACCATCGAGGTGGAGCCCATCGTGGGAGCAGTCGAGCGCTTCCGCAACATTCTCGGCGAGCCGCATTGGGTGTTCCACAACAACCTCAAGCTAGACCCACTTGTCTCTGCTCTGAGCAATGAGGACCCGGACACGGCAGAGTCGGCACCCATCGCGCAGTACCGGGACGCCACTCCCGGCGCTACTCCGTGGCTGCTGCGGTGCAAGGGGCACATCTGCACCCATAGTTCCCGTAGGCGTGTGATGTTCCAAGCCTCGGGTCCTCGTCAGCGAGCGGCTCAGGGTCCACGTCCCGCGCTTCCGAAGGTGACCGTCTGTTGCTTCTCGCGCTGCTTTGCCGGTACTTGCCAGCCGCAGCACGGCATAGGCTCCTGGCATGACCGCGATGTCGGCGAAGAACCCGAACGGAAAGCTGCTGGTGCCGCACGTCGGGGGCGCTGAGCCCTATCCGACGGATGCCTTGGAAGTTGCGGTACCAGGAGCCTTGGGCATCACGTGTGCTGCCGGTCATTCGTTCCCACGCCCCCGCACCGTTGCACGCGACGGATTCGACACCTGCACATGTGGGCAGCCGCCCGGACCGAGCATTGCCGTCCTCCGTGATGACGCTTGGCTCGTAGAGGATGTAAACGCCGCCGGTACACGTCAGTGGTGGCACGCTAGTACCCAGAGCGCGCTGACGCTTTCTGGGCGTCAGTTTGTCCATCTCGGGTCAAGAGAAGCCGCCGCCGACCGAGCGAATTACCTTCTGCACCGTGCCGTGCACTCGGGCAGGACCATTGAGGTCTTTCTCTACAGCACCCGCCTGAGACCCGACGCACGGGTGCATCTGGATGTGCTCGTTGAAGAGCCGATGGCCGGTAGCGACCACACGCACGCGGAATCTCTGTTGTCAGGCGCCGACGCGGTGCGCTACGTCAATGCCACAGAGGCACCGGGGTCAGTCTCGCTCGTGGCAAGGGCTGAGGCGCTGGAACCTCTCACCGCCCACGGCGTAATGTCCTCGTAATGAGCCGGGTGACATCTCTAGACGCCTCGCCCGCGTTCCATGCGTTGACGACTGCCCCGCAACATCGTGGGGAGCCAGACTCGACTGATGCGCCCGCCCAACTACTCCAATGAATCACAAGCGCTGTTACGTCGAGTTCGTCCGCGTGCACGAGGTCGTTCCGGATACGGTCCAAGGCGTCGAAAGCATCGTCGGTTATGCCAGCAGGTAACGCAGGTCTTCCCCTCTACGCGGATAAGCCCGCTGAACCGGCGCCCTTCTCGATGGCGACCGACAGAGCAAGTCCGCCACAATTGCCGCTGCTTGGAGGAACGCTGCTCTACGGTTGGTGAACCGCAACACCCGGTCCGGCGATTGATCCAGAGCTCCTCGGAGGTCTCGCCGCTGTGTCGAGCAGGAGCCGCCGTCAAAGCGGTCTCCTCTTCGTCACACGTGAATGGACACCTCATACTCGCCCCCGTCACCGACTCCCACGGCCTCGCCATCGGCGCCAACGAAACCGACTATATCGCTCAGATGTCCGCCGCCGACGCGGGCGGCATGTGGCCGCCCCGGGCCAGCTATGGGAGGGGGCGCGTCGTCGCGGCCAAGGCGGCCCGCGCGTGACCGCCGCCGATGTCGACCCGGCGCTCCTCGTCGACCTGTACCTCCGCCTCTCCATCGACAGCAGGGCAAGGACTCACTGACGCGCCAGGAGGCCGACCTTCGTGACTGGGCCGCACGCGAGGGTCTCACCCTCCGCAAGCTCTGCGGACGCAGGAGAATCCGGCTACGAGCGAGGGGTCAAGCGCCCCGCATTCGATTCGGCCATAGCGGCGCTCGTGGCCGGGGAGGTCCGGGCCTTCGCTGTATGGACGCTCGACCCCTCAGCCGTCGCGGTGCTGGGCAAGTCGGAACGGTCCACGAGGAGCAGGCGGGCGGCTCTACTTCCTCAAGGGCGGATCTGACTCGTCCGTGCCGGACTCTCGAATGATGACCGCGTTCGTCTCCGAGCAGGCGCACGCCGAGACCGCTAATGCCTCCATCCGAATCCAGTCGAAGAAGGACCACGACGGCCGCATCGGTCGGTACCTAGATCTCGGCCGCCTCGTCAACTCGACAGCCAGCCGCAGGGGCCCAGCGGGAGAGCGACGCCATAGCTAGGCCATTGCGCCGCTAGTGTGTCGCTATGCCGCCGACGTCCAGCCGGGAAGCGCTCCTACCGCACCAGCAACTCGACCTGAACGCCCGAAAAGGGCGCTATGGCGTCGTCTACATGCGCGCGGTCGCGGGACAAGCTGGATGCGGCTTCACCGAGACCAGCCCCGGCGAGGACACCCTCGCAATCGACTACACCCTCGAGTTCCCAGAGGGCGCCGTGCGCGTACAGGTCAAGACCTCCGCGCAGTACCAGATCGATGGCGACGACGACTTCCTCAGCTTCGGCGTCAAGGACGAGTGGATCGCCAAGTGGGCACGCACCAAGCTCCCCATCTACTTCGTCATCGTCGTCGTCCCGAATGACAGTGGCTCCTGGTTGAATCACGACATCACTGGAACGCAGATGGTCCGCACCGCGGCGTACTGGGTACGGCTCCAGCCCGGCCAGTTCGCCACGACAAAGACCATCAAGATTCCCCGGTCCCAGCGAGTGACGAGCGAGACCTTGCCTCAGTGGCACCTGGACTTCTGCGCCTTGTTCACCCCCAGCACAGAAACGGAGGAGGCGGCATGACCGACCAGACCGCTACGCGACGCGACGTCGCCAGCTTCCTCACGCGCAACGGCTGGGTACCGGACCGCGGCGGCCTCATCGGCGAACTCTGGCGACCGACAGCCGCGCCAAGTGGCTCCGCCATCGCAGTCCCTTATGAGCTCGATGCCGGTACGGCGGAGTACCGCGCCGTTATCGCGAGACTGGCGGACCACGCCGCCGTGAGCTTGCAGGACATGGCCGACGAAATCGAGCGCGAGTTCCGGGACATTCACCACTACAAGATCGGCGACCGCTTCGTCGTCGACGAGTCCGTACTCCTAGACAGCGCCTCTACCGTCCTCACCAACGCCAGGCGCATGGTCCGCGCAGCGGCTACCACCGCACGCAAGCCACGCCCAACCATCGGTGCGAACTATAGCCCTCCCGGCGACGCCTTCGCCGCTCAGATGCGCCTCTCACACACCCGGCGCGGATCCTTCGTGCTTCCTGTGGTTATGCCCGTCGAGCCGCCTGAACTCAGCGACGGGGAGATCCTAGGCGACCGTACCGCTGTGGAACCCGGCGAGCGCCGCGTTACGCGTACATTGGCCGCCGCCGTCGCCGCGATCAACAGCGTTGTAGTAGTCCCGGATCGCGAGCCGACGACGGACGACGTCATCCACCTCATCCAGAGCGGCGTGAGCAGCGAGATAGTCGCCGCAGTGCGCGCAATCGCTACTGACTCCGGCGTGCAATCGCTCGACATCAGATTTCAGTGGGCACCCGGCCTGCAAGCTCCAGGCGGCATCCCAGAGCGTGTGGTCATCCCCGACGAGGCTGCAACGGTCCTCTCGAGGGTCGAGCGCAAGCTCAAGCGCAGCCGCCCCGAGACCAGCGAGTCATTGTCGGGGCAGATCGTCGAGATTCGCCACGTGCCGGACGAGCCCATGGGCGAAATCGCGATCCGCACGATCCGCAACAACCGCAGCGCCGAGGTACGGATCACGACCCCCGCCGACGTCATCCGGTCCGCCTACGACTGGGCGAAGCAATCTCGGGCGATCATCGCGCGAGGCAACGTCGTCACCTCGCCGGGACGGCCGCTCTCCATTCCACGGCCAGAGCAGCTACAGCCCATCGACGAGCTCTTCGCGGCGCCGCACTAGCAGCTCCGCACACGCACTAGCCCCACCCATCCCCCATCTAACGGTGAGGGCTTTCGTGCGTCTCTAAGCCCTCCACGGGCCGCTACAGCACCGTTGGTCGACGATCGCGCTGCGTCGGCATCGCGGGGACACTGGAGTTCGCGCTGTTCTACGCCAGCGGCCAGGTGATGGACCGCTTGGCCGCCTGTGGGCCGCGGTGCCGGCGCTTGTGCTGATGGGCGGCGCGATGATCGCGCTCGCCTTCACCCACGAGGCCGGCGAGGCCGCGATGTGGTTCGGTGTGTTCGCCTCGGTCATCGGCGTCGGCAACGGGCTCTCGAGCGGCATCCTGCTCACGCTCGGCGCGGATGTGGCGCCGAAGCACAGCCCGGCGGCATTCCTCGGGGCGTGGCGCACGATCACTGACGCGGGCGGCGCCCTCAGCCCGCTTGTGGTGTCGGGGCTCACGGCCGTGGCGTCGCTGTCGATCGCAGCGGGCGCCATCGGCGTCGTCGGTCTGCTCGGGGCGCTCGCGTTCGTGCGCTGGGTGCCGCGCTACGTGCCGCGACGGCCGAGCACCTGAACCCGATCAGTCGAGCGC
>NZ_JAGFOA010000003.1:105543-478462 GCF_017592545.1 Microbacterium stercoris | reverse complement strand
AATCTTGCCGAACCGATCAAAAATCGGCCGACGAGGTTATTTGGCATTTGACAAGTGCACGCTGTTGAGTTCTCAAGGATCGGATGCTCCCAGCCCTGCGACTCCCGCCGCAGCCCTCCGGGGCAACCTGCCTAGCTAATCATCCAGAACCTGGATGGAAGCTGAGTTGGTTTGTGTTGTTGTCGCTGTCCTGGGGTGGGAACCTTCCGGCTCAACCTCACCGCTTGGCGGCGACAAGGGATTACATTACGCCGATCCGGGGCACCCGGCAAACCCCACCGCACCCGGGCGTGTCGCCGCAGCCTGGGTGCGCGACGGCACAGCGTGGCGGGCTTCCGCCTCGGACGGCCGGGGAAACGAAGAAGCCCCACACCTCGCGGTGTGGGGCTTCTGTTCTCGGTGGACCCAGGGGGATTCGAACCCCCGACCTTCTCATTGCGAACGAGACGCGCTACCAACTGCGCCATGGGCCCGTGAACTCGGACTACGTTACCAGACCGCTCGGACACTCCCGCACTCGGGCCACCTCCCGGGCGCGTCGTGTGCCGGCGCCCCCGCGAGGTCAGGCGGTGGCGCGGCGCGCGAGCAGATCGCGCACGTGCGCCTCGATCTCGGCATCGTCGACGTAGCCCATCCGGGCGAACGGCGAGGCGGCGGCAGGCTCGGGACGAGCGCTGGCGATCGCCACCGGTGCCGGGCGCAGCTGCTCGGCACGAGCGCGCAGCGCCTCCTGCTCAGCCGCGCGCTGCAGCGCCTCGCGCGCCTCGACCTCGGCGCGAGCGCTCTGCGCGCGCGTTCCGGCCGTCGTGGTGAGGGGCGCCGGAAGCGATCGCGGCACCCAACCGCGATCCGCCTCGTCGAGAAGGGGGCCTGCGACGCGTGCGCGAACGGGCTGCGCGGCGTGCACGGGGGCGGCGGCGCGACGAGCCGAGCGGGCCGCCACCACCGCCATGCGCTGAAGGAGGAGCGAGCCGGCGAACGCGGCCCCCGCACCCACGGCCATCCAGAGCGGGCCGAAGCCCACGATGAACGCCCACACGCCCAGACCCGCGGTGGCGAGGCCGGCCAGCGTGAGCACGGTGGCGAAGAGGCGCACGCGGCGACGCGCCTTCGCCTGGCGCACCTCGGGCGCCAGGCGCTGCGCGATGAGCTCCGCGCGCTTCTGCTCGATCGCGACCAGATCCTGATCCGCCTGCAGTCGGTTCTCCTCGAGCGCGAGGCGGGTCTGCTCCGCCTGGAGGCGGCGCGCGAGCTTCTGCTTTGCGGCCGCCTCGCGAGCGGTGAGCTCGACGCGGACCTCCTCGGGCGTCTCGCTCGTCTCGGCGAGCACGCGAAGAGCCTGGTTCAGGCGCACGGCGTTGCGCTCCGCGGCGTTGTACTGCGCGCGGCTCTGCCACGACGGCAGCAGATACACGAGCCAGAGCACCGCCGCGACCGCGACGATGACCCCTCCCCCGAGCATCTGCCCATCCATGGGGATCACGCTAGCGGGAACCGCCAAGAAGACCGTCGGATCCTGTGGGCGTGTCACAGATGCCGGGCTATGTCGCGACGCGGTCGGCCGGGGGCACGTCCGCGGCATGCGCGGGCGCGAGGCCCGACAGCCATCGCTGCAGCACGCCGTCCGGGACGTCCTCGCGCACCAGGGCGAAGGCGTAGTGATCGCGCCAGTCGCCGTCGATGTGGATGTACCGCCGCCGCAGCCCCTCGTAGCGGAAGCCGAGCTTCTGCACCACGCGCAGGCTGGCGGCGTTCTCGGGACGGATGCAGATCTCCATGCGGTGCAGCTGGAGCTCGGAGAAGCAGACGTCGGTGGCCAGCGCCACCGCGGTGGGCGTGATGCCCTTGCCGGCGAAGCGCTCGCTCACCCAGTAGCCGATCGTGGCGGAGGACAGCGAGCCTCGGGCGACACCCCAGACGTTCAGCTGCCCGGCGACCTCGCCCTCGTACTCCATCACGAAGGGGATGCCCTGGCCGTCGCGATACTGCTGCAGGAGGCGCCGGATGCTGCCGCGCATGTCGAGCGGACCCGAGCCGCTCGGGCTCGTGGCCTCCCACGGCCGCAGCCACGACCGGTTAGACATGAGCTCGCTCTGCAGCACGCGAGCATCCCGGGGACGAACGAGCCGGATGGAGATCGGCCCGTGCTGACGCGGGGCGAGACCGTCCATCCGGCTCCTTAGGAAGTGAGGGGGTTCACAGCCCGGCGGCGAACTCCTTGAACCACGGGCGGAGCTCGGGACCGAGGTCGTCGCGATCCGCCGCGAGACGCATGATCGCCTTGATGTAGTCGACCCTATCTCCCGTGTCGTAGCGACGGCCGCGGAACACGACGCCGAACACGCCGGGGCCCTCGGAGTCGGCGGCGAACACCTGCAGAGCGTCGGTGAGCTGGATCTCGCCGCCCTTGCCCGGCTCGGTGCGCTCGAGGATCGGGAAGATCTCCGGCGACAGCACGTATCGTCCGATGACGGCGAGGTTGGACGGAGCGTCCTCCTTCGCGGGCTTCTCGACGAGCCCCTTCACCCTGACGACGCCATCGGTGTCGGTGGGCTCCACGTCGGCGCAGCCGTACATCGAGATGCTGTCGGGGTCGACCTCCATGAGGGCGATCACCATGCCGCCGCGCTTGGCCTGCTCCGTGATCATCGTGGTGAGCAGCTCGTCGCGCTCGTCGATGAGGTCGTCGCCGAGCATGACCGCGAACGGCGCGTCACCCACGTGGGACTTGGCGCGCAGCACCGCGTGCCCCAGGCCCTTGGGCTCGCCCTGGCGGACGAAGTGGATGTCGGCGAGGTCGGTGGAGGCCTGCACGCGCTCGAGACGAGCGGCGTCGCCCTTGTCGAGCAGCTTGGTCTCGAGCTCGGGAACCGCGTCGAAGTGGTTCGCCAGCGCGTTCTTGTTGCGTCCGATGATCATCAGGACGTCGCGGATGCCGGCGGCGACCGCCTCCTCGACGACGTACTGGATCGCGGGCTTGTCGACGACCGGGAGCATCTCCTTCGGTGTCGCCTTGGTCGCCGGGAGGAAACGCGTTCCCAGGCCGGCGGCGGGGATGACTGCCTTGATCTGCGGGGGATGCATTCTCCGATGCTAGTGGAACCTCCTTTCGAGCCGGGGAAGCTTGACATCCCGCGGGATCACCCCCTACCGCCGCCTAGACTCGCCCCATGAGAGACGCCCTCGACAACGCCAAGCGAGCGCTTCGCGCCGAACTGCGCGAACGCCGTCAGCTGATCTCCGAGACGCAGCGGGACTCGGCAGCGGACGGGATCCGCGTCCAGCTCGCCGCGCTGCTCGAGCAGCACGGCGTGCGGAGCGTCTCGTGCTTCCTCTCCTCTCCCACCGAACCGGGCACGAGGGCGTTCATCGCCGACGCGATCCGGCGCGGGATCCGGGTTCTGCTGCCGGTGATGCGCGAGGACGGCCTCCTCGACTGGACCGTGGCGCAGGCCGAGGGCGACGAGATCCAGACACCTCTCGGCGTGCCCGAGGCCGTGGGCGAGCTGCTGGGGCCCATCGCGGTCAACGACGTCGATCTGATGCTCGTGCCGGCTGCCGCCGTCGACGTCACCGGCATGCGGATGGGATGGGGCCGCGGGTTCTTCGACAAGACGCTCGGCTCGATGGATCGCAGGCCCCCCGTCTACGCCGTGATCTATGATTCGGAACTGGTCGCCAGCGTGCCGCGCGACGTGCACGACCAGCCGGTCAACGGCGTTGTGACCCCGACCCGCACGGTCGAGCTGCCGATCCGCCCCTGACACCCCGAAGAGGTCGTATGCCCAAGTACTCCTATGCCTGCAAGTCGTGCGGACACGCGTTCGACATCGTCCAGTCCTTCGCCGATGACGCGCTCACGGTCTGCCCCGAGTGCGGCGGCGACCTGCGCAAGCAGTTCGGGGTGGGCGGCGTGACGTTCAACGGCTCCGGGTTCTACCGCACCGACTCGCGCAGCTCGTCGGATTCCTCCGGCGTGGGTGCTGGCGCCGCCTGAGACGCTCCTGCATGATCTTCCCCGGAGCGCCTGGTCCCAGGCGCCTCATAGGGAACTGACCCGGCCGCACGGCCGGCAGGAGGGGGAAGCGCATGCTTCAGGGATTCAAGGCCTTCATCAGCCGCGGCAACGTGATCGATCTCGCCGTCGCGGTGATCATCGGCGCCGCGTTCGGTGCGATCGTCACGGCGACCGTCGACCACATCGTCAATCCGCTGCTCGGCGCGTTCGTGCCCACCGGCGATCTCAGCAGCTGGGTGCTCACGTTCCCGGGTCTCTTCGCGAAGGTGAACTTCGGCATCGGCGCGATCATCTCGGCGATCATCAACTTCCTCGCCGTCGCCGCGGTCGTGTACTTCGCGCTCGTCCTGCCGATGAACAAGCTGGCCGAGCGCCGTGCGGCCAAGCTCGGCGTGGCCGAGGACGAGCCGGCGGCCCCGACCCAGGAGGAGCTGCTCGCGGAGATCCGCGACCTCCTCGCCGCGCAGCGCGGGCTGTAAGAACGCCCCACACGCGAAGCCGCTCGAGGCGTTGCCGAGCGAGCGACGCCGTCAGACGCCCCGGACCTCACGATGAGGTCCGGGGCGTCTTGCGTACCCGGGGGCACGCAGCGGATCAGTAATGCGGCGGGACGTCAGTGCGCAGGCGCTCGTCGTTGGGGCCGCGGTCCTTCGGCGTCGCCTGCGGACGGGGGCCGCGCAGCGTGGCCTCGGCCTCGGAGTCGGTCAGCGTGCCCTCGACCGCCGTCAGCTGCGCGCGACGGGAGCCGCGCACGCGCACGACCTTCTGACGCGGCTCATCCTTCGCGCGCGGCTCATCCGGCTCATTCGGCTCGCGGGTCACAGCTTCAGCGGCTCGGTGTCGCCGTCCGCGCGCTTCGCCTCGGGAGAGATGCCGAGCACCGCGGCGATGCGACCCGCGACCGCGGCGGGGTCGCTGTACAGATCGAAGGCGTGCACCCGCACGTAGTGCCAGCCGAGACGGCGCAGCACGTGCGGACGCAGACGCAGCGACTCGCGCAGCGACTCGCCGCGCGACTCCGGGTCGGACTCGACCACCACGGCCTTGCCGTCGTGCTGGGCGACCAGCGGCAGCAGGCCGCGGTAGTCCACGTCGACCGCGACGCCCAGGCGGCGCAGCTCGCGCGCGAGGGCCAGAGTCAGCGGGTCGGCGAGATCCTCGAGACGCGCATCGCGGCCGCGTGCCGCGATCGCCCCCAGGATGCCCATCAGCGTCGCCGCACCGTGCTCGAGACGGCCGTCGTCGAACGCCGACGGGCGGATCGAGGAGACGATGATCATCGAGCGGCGTGCGCGGGTCATACCCGCGGTGAGCAGCCGGTCGCCGTCGGGCGTCGACAGGTCGCCGAAGTCGCTGAGGACACGGCCGTGCTTGGTGAGGCCGTAGCCCAGCGAGAAGATCACGCGGTCGCGGCTCTCGGCCGTGGCCTCCTCGAGCGTCAGCACCGCAAGCGGCTCGGTGGTCTCACGCGACACGAAGTCGGCGACATCCGCGCGCCCGGCGAAGGCCGCCATCACCGCGGCGCGCACACGCTCGGCATGCCGGCGGCTGGCGGTGACGACCATCAGCGACTCGGACGGGCGGTTGACCGCGTGCTCGACCACGAGGGTCACAACGCGAGCCACCTCGGCATCCGGGCTCTCGACGGATCCGGTGATCGGATCCGGGGTGCCGTTGCCGCCCTCGACGTAGTCGACCGAGAGGCTGCCGCGGCCGAGGTAGGAGCCGGCCCACGGCAGGGAGACGATCTCGCCGCCGTAGAAGGCATCGTTGACGAGTTCGGCCAGGTCCTCGCCGCCCGCGCGGTAGCTGCGGGTCAGGGTGGTGACCGGCAGCACCTCGGCGAGGCTCTCGAACAGGGACTCGGTCTCGACGGCGGCGCCCGGGAGCGGATCTCCCACGGCGGCCACGACGAACGGCGTGGGACGCTGGGTGACCGGGTCGCCGAAGGCGACCACCTGACGCGCACGCCGGATGGCGGGGGCCGCCTCGGTCGTCGAGATCGCGCCCGCGTCGGCGAGGATCACGACGTCGAAGCCGGGGTCATCCGGGATGGCGGGAACCTCGTAGGGCGAGGCGATCCACACCGGCGCGATCACACGACCGAGCGTCGGCGCAGCGGCGTACAGGCCCTCGGCCGTGATCTGCCCCTGCGTGAGGGCGCGACGGAGCGCGGCCGACTCGCTGGGCTCGTCGACGATGCCGATCCGCCACTGCGCGGCGAGCTGCCAGGCGAGCAGCGGGCCGGATGCGGCGGCGTGCGCCTCGTCGACGAGACGGAAATCGCGCTCGAGGCGATCGACCACCGACGTGTTCGCGCCGAGCAGCGAGCGATCGTTCTGCAGGAGGTGCTCCAGCACCGACTGCCACCACGCGAACTCGAGCTCCTCGCCCACGCGCGCCTCGTCGACGTGGCGGACGGACAGCTCGGTGAGCAGCGGCTCCAGTCCCAGACGCGCGAGCTCCGAGCGGAGTTCGGCGCGCTCGACGATGTTGTCGAAGACCTCGGATTCGGCAGCCAGGCCAGCGAGCGTGCGCACAAGACGCTGCACCGGCAGGGCGGCGAGGCGGGAGCCGCGGCCGAGCGCGCGATCCAGGTCGGACAGCTCCGCCTCGACGCGCTGCCACTCCACCTGCACGTCGGCGAGACCGAGCGGGATGTCGGGGATGGTGCCCACGTCGACGAGCTTCTGCCACTGGGCGCGCTGGTGCTGGATGCGCACGAGGGCCTCGTGCATATCGGCGAGGTGCACGCCCGGGCGCAGGTACTCCTTGGCGAGCTTCTTCAGGCGGCGGCGATCCGCGCTCGTCATACCCGCGTCGCGACGCGGTCCGTGGGCGCGGATGATGTCGGCGAGCGGCCGCTCGAACACCGAGGGGGCGAACCGGTCGAGCGAGTCGCGGATGCCGTGCAGCAGGCGCAGGAATTCGCCGAGCTCGTCGATCGTCGTGAAGGGGCGCATACGCGTCTGCGCGATGAGCTCGTAGCCCTTCTCGAGCAGCGCGGGCACGCTCTTCAGGTGCAGCTTGCCGGCCTGCTCGTGGGCGCGACGCGCGTCGTCCGTGGTCGAGAAGGTGACGCCGTACCAGGGCGAGTCGTCCGGGCCGACCTTGAACTCGCCGAGGCGGGCGGCGAGCGCCAGCGTCTTCCCCGCGGCGGCGCGGTCGCCCGCGAGGGCCTCGAGGGCGCGGATGCCGAGGCGCGCGGCCGTCGACGGCGGCTCGGGCAGCGAGGCGAGCTTGGTGAGGGCGCGCGTGGCATCGAGCACGGAGACGCCGAGACGGTCGTGGGTGCGGGTGAGCGCGCGACGGTAGTCGCGCAGCACCGTCCGCAGACGCACGAGCGCGTCGTCGACCTCGGCGA
Organism: Microbacterium stercoris; assembly: GCF_017592545.1. GTDB lineage: Bacteria > Actinomycetota > Actinomycetes > Actinomycetales > Microbacteriaceae > Microbacterium > Microbacterium stercoris. The sequence continues at coordinate 471,080 of NZ_JAGFOA010000003.1, read as the reverse complement.
CCTTGGGCTGCTCCGCCTTCTCGTTCCGCCCGATCGCACGGATCAGATCGCGGCGCAGGTCGGAGGGGGACACCGCCAGGCCATCGAGCCCGATGCCCGCGAGACGGTGGCGTACCCCGTCGAGCGTGGAGCGGCGGGCGCTCACGACGAGCACGCGCTTGCCGCCGCGCACGAGGGATCCGAGGGCGTTGATGACGGTCTGGGTGCCGCCCGTGCCGGGCAGGGTGTGCACAACGAGCGACTCGCCCGCGGCGATCCGGGCCAGCACGGCCTCCTGCTCGGCGTCCGCGTCGAGCAGCAGCATGTCGGCCGCGGGCGCGCGCTCATCCGGGTTCGTCACGACGGCCGGCTTGACCCGCCCGCGCAGCTCGGCGAGATCCTCGGGGTGCCCGGCCAGGGCGTTCAGGATCGGGTGATCCAGCTTCTCGAGGTCGCGCGCCATGGCGCCGCCCACGTCGGCGAAGGTGGAGACGATCAGGCGAGGACGCACCGAGAAGGTGTCGACGTGGGCGAGGGCGGCGCGCAGGTGGTCGATCACCGGCTGCGGCTTGAAGACGCCCTCCCCGTAGGCGAGCGCGGCGAGGGCCGCACCGTCGAGCTCGATGCCGAAGTGGTCGCGCGCGGCGCGCACCAGCTCGGCGTTCACGCTGAACTGGCCGTGGAGCTTGAGCTCGAAGTCGCTGTGGTGACGCCGGATCGCGAGCGGCCGCAGCAGCACCGGGGCGGCGAACTCCTCGTCGCCGACGCGCCACACGGCCATCCCGACGCCCAGGCGGACGGCGTCGATGCCGCGCACGGTGCGCAGCTCGAGGTGCTTGGCGGTGATGCGCTCGGCGGCCAGACGCGCGGTGCGCAGCGCGACCTCGTCGCGGAAGAGGTTCGACAGCAGCGTCGACTTGCCGGTGATGAACTGGGGAAGGCTCCCGGGGTGGGCCTTCGTGATGTCGATGCCCGCTTCCGCGGCCTCCGTGCCGACGGGACGCGATCCGTCGGCCGGGCGCGCGGTCTCGAACGGGAAGTGCAGCAGCGGAGACGGGCCTCCGAGATCGGCTGCGACGGCGCGTCGCCGCTCTCGTTCGGGATCCGCGACGTGCGCGACGAACACACCGCGCTCGGCCATGCCGAGGTCGGTCGGGGTCACGATGGTCGCCGTGTCATCGGCCACGATGCGATCCACCGCGGCGCTGCCTTCTGCTCGCCACACGTCTGTCAGGGTAGGCGCGGCACCCGCATATGCCGCGCGGGCGGCGCGGAGTTTCGCGGTATTGGGCCGCGCGTCGTCCCGGTGCGTGGTAATGACGGCCCTGTCGTCCACAACGGCCGATCCGGATCCGATCCGTCCCCCATCCCGAATCGCCGGGCGGCGTGTCGGAAGCACGCGACAGGATGGGGACGTGACCCTCCGCTATGACCTCGGCACGACCCCGATCGGGCTCGTGACCGCCGTGTTCTCCGACACCGGGCTGCTCGCCCTGCACGTCGCCGACGACACCGACCGCTGGGTGCTCGAGATGCTCGCGCAGGAGCACGGCGTCGTGCCCGATCACCAGCCCGGCTCGGGGGCGGCGCTGTTCACCCAGCTCGATGAGTACTTCGCGGGCTCGCGCGAGGCATTCGATGTCGAGATCGACTGGGGGCTGACGCAGGGCTTCGCGCGCGACGCCCTGCAGGAGATCCGGCGCATCCCCTACGGCGAGACCGCCGCGTACGGCGAGATCGCCGAGCGCGCGGGCCGCCCCCGGGCGCATCGCGCTGTCGGCACCGCCTGCCGCACCACGCCCTTCTCGATCGTGGTGCCCGTGCACCGGGTCATCCGCTCGGACGGATCCCTCGGCGAGTACGGCGGCCGGCCCGAGAACAAGCGCTTCCTCATCGATCTCGAGAACGGTGTCTCGCCATCGCTCTCGATACCGCCCCGCCGCTCGCCGAACGGAGACGACTTTTGACCGACATTCCCACTCTGTCCCCCTCCCCCGACCTCGTCGTCGGCGACGACGGACTCGGGCGCCCGCTCTGGGCGTCGAAGGATCCGCTGCTGCGGGCCTACTACGACACCGAGTGGGGCATGCCGATCCGCGACGAGCAGGGGCTTTTCGAGCGACTGTGCCTGGAGGGGTTCCAGTCCGGGCTCTCGTGGGCGACCATCCTGCGCAAGCGGCCCGCATTCCGCGCGGCCTTCGCCGGCTTCGATCCGGATCTCGTCGCAGCGTTCGACGACAGTGACGTCGAGCGGCTGATGGCCGACGCGGGCATCGTGCGCAACCGCGCGAAGATCCTCGCCGCGATCGGCAACGCCCGAGCCACCGTGGCGCTGCGCGGCACGGTCGGCGAGGGCGGAGGCCTGGCCGAGCTCGTGTGGAGCTTCCGCCCCGCGCAGCCGCTGGCCCCGCGCACGCACGCCGACATTCCCACGAGCTCACCCGAGTCGGTCGCGCTCTCGAAGGAGCTGAAGCGGCGCGGTTTCCGGTTCGTCGGGCCGACCACGATGTTCGCGCTGATGGAGGCCGTCGGCATCGTCGACACCCATCTCGTCGGGAGCCACCGACGCGGCACCAGCGGCGTCTGGTCTTGAACCCGTCGCGGCGCGACCGCGGCGGAACGTGCGAGCGCCGGCCGGGAGGCGTGTAGGCCGCCCCCGACCGGCGCTCGGCTCGGGTCTCATCCGTGAGAGATGAGCACCGCGCTCATCACCTCAGTGGTTCACCGCCTTCTCGGCGCCGTAGCCCGTGAGCGAGCGCACCTCCATCTCGGCGGCCTTCTTCGGATCCTCCGAGCCCTTCTTGGAGGTGATCGATCCGATCCAGCCGAGCAGGAAGCCGATCGGGATCGAGATGATGCCCGGGTTGCTCAGCGGGAAGATCGCCGTGCCCTCGCCGGTCTTCAGCACGCTGGTCGGCCCGCCGAAGAAGACGGGCGACAGCACGATCAGCACGATCGCGGCGATCAGGCCGCCGTACATGCTCCACACGGCGCCGCGGGTGGTGAAGCCGCGCCAGAAGAGCGAGTACAGGATCGTGGGCAGGTTCGCGGATGCCGCGATGGCGAAGGCCAGCGCCACGAGGAACGCCACGTTCTGCCCCATCACGGCGATGCCGCCGATGATGGCGAGTGCGCCGATCACGAGGATCGTGATGTTGGCGACCTTGCGCTCCTGCTTCTCGGTGGCGGCCCCGCGCTTGACCACGCCGTTGTAGATGTCGTGCGAGAAGGAGGCGGCGGCGGTGATCGTGAGGCCCGCGACCACCGCGAGGATCGTCGCGAAGGCCACCGCCGAGATGATGCCCATCAGCACCGGACCGCCGAGCGCCTGCGCCAGCAGCGGGGCTGCCGAGTTCACGCCGCCGGGCGACGAGAGGATCGTGCCGGCGCCGACGAGCGACGCGGCGCCGAAGCCGAGCACCAGGGTGAGCAGGTAGAACCCGCCGATGAGCATGATCGCCCACACCACCGACTTGCGGGCCTCCTTGGCGGTGGGGACCGTGTAGAAGCGCATCAGCACGTGCGGCAGACCCGCGGTGCCGAGCACCAGCGCAAGACCCAGCGAGAGGAAGTCGAGCGGGTTCTTGTACTGCAGACCCGGGCCGAGCACCGACTCGCCGTTCTTGATCGCCTCGCCCAGGGCCGCCTGCGCCTCGGGGTAGGTCTGCGTCTGCGAGGCCTCGACGGCCGCGTTGAACAGATCGAAGCCCTGGATCGCGAGCACCCAGATGGTCATGATCACCGCGCCGCCGATGAGCAGGAACGCCTTGATGATCTGCACCCAGGTGGTGCCCTTCATGCCGCCGATCAGCACGTAGCCGACCATCAGCACACCGACGACGGTGACCACGGCCGCAGTGCCGACCTGGTCCGTGACGCCGAGCAGCAGGGCGACAAGACCACCGGCGCCCGCCATCTGCGCCAGCAGATAGAAGAAGCACACGACCAGGGTCGAGATCGCCGCCGCCATGCGCACGGGACGCTGCTTCAGGCGGAAGGACAGCACATCGGCCATCGTGAACTTGCCCGTGTTGCGCATGAGCTCGGCGACGAGCAGCAGCGCGACCAGCCAGGCCACGAGGAATCCGATCGAATAGAGGAAGCCGTCGTAGCCGTAGACCGCGATGGCGCCGCAGATTCCGAGGAACGAGGCGGCCGAGAGGTAATCGCCGGCGATGGCGAAGCCATTCTGCGTGCCGGAGAACGAGCGCCCGCCGGCGTAGAAGTCGGCGGCCGTCTTGTTGTTCCGCGACGCGCGAATGACGATGAAGATCGTCACCGCGACGAAGACGCCGAAGATCGTGATGTTGAGAACGGGATCGTTCTGGGATGTGGCCGGAGCGGCCGCGGCGAAGACGTTCATTCGCCCGCCTCCTGCTTCTCGAGATCCTCACGGATCGCTGCGGACTTCGGGTCGAGTTTGGCGTTCGCGAATCGCACGTACCAGAGCGTGATGATCAGCGTGGTGACGAACTGTCCGAGGCCGATCAGCAGGCCGACGTTGATGTCGCCGAACACCGGCGTCGCCATGAAGTCCTTCGCCCATCCCGCGAGCAGGACGTAGACGAAGTACCAGATCAGGAAGAACGCCGAGAGTGGAAAGACGAACGAACGGTGCGTGCGCTTGAGTTCACGGAATCGCGGCGAGTTCTCCTCCGCGATGTAATCGATGCTCCCCTTCGCGGGAGCACCGGCAGGCGTGTCTGTCACGAGGCCTCCTTGCCACATGTCATGAACCGCGGCGCCTCATCACGCCGTGGTGTGACCACCTGTGCGCAGGGCACACACCCGGTGGTACCGTCGTACGCTACGAAGGACGGCGACGAGGCCGTCACCCCCGAAAGTAGGTACCCCTGTTGAGTCCCCAACAGGCGCTTCCGAGCCCAGGAGAAGACCGCGCCGACGAACGTCGGCTCGTCGCCGATGCGACCCGCGAACTCGCACGCCGCACGCGATTCCCGGTGGCATTCGGTGGACTCATCGAGAACGGTGTGGCGCGGATGACCGCGTTCCACGGCACGCACACCGACTCCCTCAGCGGGCTCAGCGTGCGCGCCGAGCGAGGGCTGGGCGGGCGGGCGATGGTCGAGCTGCGCCCCCGCATGACGGGCGACTACCGCACGGCGCGTCAGATCACGCACGACTACGACGTCTACATCCTCGGCGAGGGCATCGGCACGCTTCTCGCAGCGCCGGTCATCGTCGACGGAAAGGCGCGCGGGGTGCTCTACGGCGGTGCGTGGGGCCACTGGGGTATCGGGGGCGTCGCCGCGACGCCGGCCGTGCAGGTGGCCGACGAGCTCGCGCGCGCGCTCGCGCGCCGCGACGAGATGCGCCGGGAGCTCGCCGACACAAGCGCGCCGGCCGCACCCGACACGCTCTCGGCCGTGCAGCGCGAGGAGCTTCGAGAGAGCTACGCCGAACTGCGCTCGATCGCCAACGTGATCGACGACGCGGCGATCCGGGCCCGACTGGCCGAAGTGGAACGGCGTATCGCCGCGATCTCCGGAATCGCGGAAGCGGCGCGCACCGAGCCCATTCCGCAGGTGCGCCTCTCGCCGCGAGAAATCGATGTGCTCGCACGCGCGGCTCTGGGCGAGACCAATGCGCGAATCGGCGAGCTTCTGGGCCTACGCGAGGCGACGGTCAAGGCCTATCTGAGCTCGGCCATGTCGAAACTCGACGCCTCGACCCGCCATGCCGCCGTGGCGCAGGCCCGCAAATGGGGCCTGCTCCCGTAGCACACATCCCGAGCAATGCCGGTTATCCCTGATTCTGCGAAACGGGGACTTCTGTCCTGCAATTGGACGCCTTTTCGGGTTATCATCCCCTCATGGCCCGAAAGATCGTTCACCAGCTCGTCGATGACCTCGACGGCACCGTCCTCGAGCCCGGCGAGGGCGAGACCGTTCTCTTCTCCCTCGACGGAAAGAGCTACGAAATCGACCTCACCGCGGAGAACGCGCAGGCTCTGCGCGACAGCTTCACCAAGTACATCGATGCCGCGCGCCGTATGACGTCGGGGGCTTCCTCTTCTTCGTCATCGTCGGCCCGCGGACGCCGCCGCACGGGGCAGACCGATTACGGCCCCGTTCGTGAGTGGGCGAAGCAGAACGGCTACACCGTTTCGGCCCGCGGACGCGTTCCCGCGACCGTTATCGAGGCATACGAAGCCGCTCACTGATCACTGCAGCAGATTACGCGAAACGCCCTTCCGGATATCCGGAAGGGCGTTTCCATTGCATCTGCATGGATTTCCGTGTGCATCCGCTGGGCATCCGGCTCAGGCCTTGCGATCGCCGTCGATTCTCGGAAGCGTGGCTGGCCCCGAGGGAAAGGAGAGCAAGATGCTCACGCTCACCGAGAACGCCGCCGACGCGGTTCGCACGATCGTGTCCCAGACCCCCGACGCCCAGACCGCGGGTCTTCGCATCCAGGGCACCAGCTCGTCGCCGGATGGCTACGCGCTGACGCTCGCCCCGTCACCCACCCCGGGTGACGCCGTCGTCGAAACCGGCGATGCACGCGTCTTCCTCGAGCAGGACGCGGCCGACGAACTCGACGACAAGGTGCTCGACGCACAGGTCACCGACGAGGGTGTCCGCTTCGCCCTCGCCGTGCAGCAGTAGCCACTCGCACGTTGGACGGGCGCCGATTCCTGCGGGGGTCGGCGCCCGTTCGTGTGTGTCGCGGGAGTGGTTCGTGCCGCCCGAAGAACCGGTCCACGCATCCGCCTCGGGGGCAACGGCGTGCTAGCTCGTGGACAGCCCTGTCGAGCGCGTCGCTACAGCGAGATCCAGCAGTAAAGCTGGGCGCCAGTGTCGCGAACACTGAGGGCCAACTCCCGCAGCCCAAGCAGCATCGGCATCAGGTCGTCGGCACTTGCGGCACCCCAGAATTCCTCCGTCTTCGACCATGGCTCGGCAATTGACCGGAGCTCGCCCTCCGAGGCGTCAGCGATCGCGCTAGTGAACGAAGCTGGCATGGAAACGACCCATGCCTCCTGACTCTCCGGCGAGCTGACGAGGCGTGACCACGCCGGATCAGCGACGATCTCGTCGTACTCGCGTCCGTCTACGAGCGACAACAGCGTCGCCCCCTGAACGGGTGGGGTCGACACCGGCGACGACCGGATACTGACCAGCACCGGGCCCGCCACCCGTCTCGACGAATCGAGCTGCTTCCGCGTCGGTCGTCGCGGCGAAGTAGGTGTAGATGTTGCTCACCTCGTGATCATAACGACCGCCTCAGGAGCAAAATCCCGCTGCGGGTGGCGCCCCACGAGCGGGACCGAAAGCTGTGTAGGCGCGAGCGATACCGTCGCTCATGAACCCGCCACGGTTGTCAGGATCGGACCACAACGAGGGAGCTTTGGCGCAACCACGGCTCTCTGCTGTTCCTCGGTCGCACATCGTCGGACAACTGGGATGATCGCGCTGGTTCTGCTGCAGATCTCCCGATCTGAGTCGGCATTCTTCCGCTGGCGATCGGATTCTCGTCTCGGATGGGACGTCATCGCCTGTCGCACGCGCGTCGGCACTCGACGCCACTGATCCCGCGAATGTGCACCGCCTCTGCGGCATACAGGGGACGATTAGGTATGAGCACCGACCGTAGAGTTCAACGCGCCGACGAGCGTGAACCACTCGCGGGGCCCGACCGCGCAGGTGGCTTCCCGCAGATGGAGAAACGTCCGCCTGGCGTGAGCACCCCATCGGCCTCCACTCAAGCGAAGGCGTTCCGCTTTGCGATGCCCAAGCCAGTCCGGATCACCGGCCGTTCCTCCAGCATCACGAACTCGTTCGTCAATGGGATCGTTCCAGTCGTCAGGCCAACCGAGGCTCAGATCGATGAGGCGCTAGAGATCCTCGGTATGACTGAAGTCGTGGTCTGCTCCTATTGCGGAGACACGGCATCCGAGTGGGACCATTTGCGACCCCTGGTCGTGGGCCAGCAACCGACGGGCTACATTCACGAGATCCACAACCTGGTGCCGGCGTGCGGAAAGTGCAATCAGAGCAAGGGAAACAGAGCCTGGCGAGAGTGGATGTTCGGCAAGGCGCGTCACGCCCCCGCCACCCGCGGTGTGGTAGATCTCAATGCGCGTGCCGAGCGCCTCGAGCAGTACGAGCAGTGGGGCGATGCAACCCGTGTCGACTTTCGTGCAGTCGTCGGCGAGGAGTTGTGGTCAGCGCACTGGCGCAACCACGCCGCAATTCTCTCCCTCATGCGCGAGGCCGAGAAGACAGTCGAGCTGATCCGCGCGAAGGTGGCCGCGGCGAGCGACGAGAAGTGAGCCGTTGGCAACCTGTCAAGCGTGTCCGTGGCCCGGCGAAGCCATCGTCGCCGTCCTCCCAATCCCGGCTATGTGCTTCTACGGCGCACTACCGCGATGACAAGGTGTCGGTTGGTCCGCCGCACATGCCGATAAGCACCGGTCGCAAAGCAACGTTTGAACAGGATGCCGCGGACACGACATGCGCGCCCCGATGCGCGCCCGCCTCCCGTTCACGCACCGAACGGCTGCGACCAGTTGGTGGAGAAACCCCCACGGAGCAGTCGGGGTTGAGCACTTGCTCAGGGCATTCGGCTTCGTATTTCAACGTGTTCAAATAGCTGCCGGCGGCACGTCGGCGGTATCGCGCGATCGAACGGCGTTCCCACCGCGTCTCTCACCGACGGATCGACGGCTCTTCGTGCTGGGACCACCCATAGTGGGGCACGGTGTTGTGGTGGGACCCGCCAGGGCTGTAGGGGTCCCCCGCCTGCGCGCTCCGCGGCTCCCGGGAGGCGGACCCCTCGGGGCAGGCCGGAGTCACTCGCGACTCATCAGGCGGGTCGCAGTGCTCTGGCTGATCTGGAGACCGTCGGCGACGAGCTTGAGCGGCGGATAGCCCATCGCCGTTGCGACGCGATAGACAGCGCAGTGCGGCTGCAGTGGGTTGCAGCACGGTCGTGCTGGGGACGGTTTCGGCCGCAATAATCATCTGGACGACGGTACGCACGGTGAATATATGGGGACTATGACGGGAGGATACCGGCACTACAGCTTTCGGCGACGCTTGAGCGCCAGCGATCGGACAGATCGGGCGACTCGCCGCAGGATGCGTAGCAGCGGCGCCACAGGACGCGTGGGGGCGTCAGCTTTCGAGCAGTGGCTCCACGAATCTCGCGACGTGCTCAGATTTGTGAATCCCGCCCTCGATCGCCGTGCTCACCCAGGCAGCGCCGTGTAGAGATTGACTGCGGTCGAACCCTTCCATCTCGCCAACGGGCACGACATACACACCGACTGCGGCGAGCGCTGCGAGTAGACGTTGCGCCGCAGCATTCGGTTCTCCCGGAGGCACAGCCACCAAGCCTTGGTTTTTCACCCGTTCCCAGATCGATCCCTGCTGGATAGGGCGGACCATCGTTACGTAATCGTTCGCCATGTCAGTGGACCATGATCCCGCGACGCTTTCGACAATCGCTCTGAGCTGGTCCCTGTTACGGAAAACGTCGAAATCGACAATCGCCCGAGATCGTACCCGCAGGCGTCCGAGCGCATTCGCGATCGCTGCGACCCGTTGTTTCCCTCCGCCCGGCACGAACAGGACGTCGTCCGCAATCGCGCGACGGTCGCTCGCGAGCGCAACTTCATCGAGCGCTGCGCCGAAGAATCGACAGTCGCCGTCGGACTCACACACCACGACCTGTCGATGGAACAGCCCTTGAAGCACGTTGGAATAGCGGAGCACGGGATCCGCCCACACCTGCTGAATCTCTTCCGGTGGAAGCTGGGCCAACCTGTTCTTGTCTCCGTGGCGTGTGATCCTCACGACGTTAACTGGTGCGTCTGCCTCAAGTAGTCCGAGCAGGAAGTCTCGATCGTGCGTGGCGATGATCACCTGAAGCTCTCGGCCTCGTGCCGCACCGCCCAGCCAGCGACCGAGCGCCCGCGCCTGTCCGGGATGCAGGAACGCTTCAGGTTCGTCAATCAGCAGAACCCCCGGCGGGCGTGCCATCACCAGCAAGGCCAAACCCACGAAACTACGCATGCCGTCGCCCTGCTCGTCCAAAGTAGGGAGAGCAAGTACGGCGTCCGCGTACTCCCGGGTTGGGTGGTTCAAGAGCGGAACTGGCACCCCCACGTCGCCGACGCGGAGGCGGAACTCAGCGTTAGCGCGGTCCAGCATAAGCCCTTCGCCGAAGGTGGAGCGCGACAGTGTGTCGAGTTCCGCTTCGAGGTCGCCGTCGCGATAGAGATGCCCTAGAGGATTCATACCTCCGCGGCGGGTTGGACCGACCGGGGCGGACCCCGCGGCGTGTGTAGCCAGGGCGCCCGCCGACGTGAGATGAAGGAAGAACGATGATGCGGTCCCTAGGAACGGGAAGCGTCTATACGAATAAGGGGTTTGGTCAAGATAGACCTTGAAATCCCGCATGGTCAGCTTGGAGTCGCCCGTAGTGGGAGACCACTGCGGAACTCCGTTCTGGCCAGTACTCCGCACTGCGTTGGCATCTAGCCATTCCTCCAGTTCCGCCGCCGGCTCGGCCACCGGCGTGGTCGCTCCAATCTGCGCGAGTGTGACCGGCTGTGCCTGACTATCTCTTAGAACGAGCTCGATATCCCGCAGGAGTCGAGACTTGCCCGCATTATTGCTGCCGACGATGGCCGTGACCGCTGCCCGAGGCAGGCTGACGGTATCCCCGGCGTTCGAGGTAAGGCTGTTGATCGCGAATAGCGGCGGAGAGAGAGACTGCTGCACCATGCCACTGACACTATCGCCATGCGGTTCATTAGAGACAGTTGGCCAGACTCGGTGGGTGGGCGCAGCACGGTGCACTCGCCGACCAGATAGCGCGCCCAACAGACCGTCATAGTTCGGCTTTACGTCAATCAAGTTTCCACACCGCCGCACGTCCGGCCGGGGGAGAATGGCCGCCCCGCGGTCAGGGACATGTCGTGTCGAGAAGGGCGCCGTGATTACTCCGCCGATAGGCTCTCCAGATCTGGACGGTGCGGGGTACGTGTTGCTGGATGTAATGGGGCTCGTTGTTGAGAGGCTGTCCCTGTGCGCGTCTTTGGCGATCGAGGGAGTGCACCGCGCAAAATCGAAGGAGAATCAGCGCCTGGTCTCCGCCCTACAAAACTTCGATTCGCGGGCTCTACGAACTCAGCTCGGTTCGGCTGAGCTAGCGGGACACATGCGTGGGGGCGTAACTGCTCGCGCGGTGAAGAAGGCTCTGGATGCACGGGAAACACGTGCGGTCATTGGCGAAGTCCTAATCGCCACGCTGGTGAGCGAAGACGACGCGCGCAACCGCTCCATACCCGTTGGAGCGACATATCTCCTCCTCGCTTGTCGCTAGCGCTCGAGACGAGGATGCTGACTACTTCGCTGCCAAACTGGTGCTTTCCATCGCTAGCGCCAGCAGGCGCGCAGTCGAGCTTGTTCGCGAGGCGGATCCAACTTGTCTAGCGGAGTCGGTGCCCCTGGAGGGACTCGAACCCCCAACCGTTTCCTTAGGACGGAACTGCTCTTCCATTGAGCTACAGAGGCTGGCCGCTCCAGTCTATCCGGCCGCGATCCCGCTTCGTTGACCCACCCGCCCTGCGCCCTGCTCCCCCGCAGCCGCAGCCGCCCGCCGCCGCACTCCCCCGCGGGCGGCCGCTACCGCCACTCACCGCCCGCGAAACACCGGACGCCGCTTCTGCTGGAAGGCCGCGAAGCCCTCACGGTAGTCGTCGGTGTCGCAGAGCGCGGCCTGCGCGCGGTTCTCCTGCGCGAGCGAGTCCCACAGGCCCGCGCGGTCTCCGCGCAGCTGCTCGATGAGGCTCTTGCTCGCCACAAACGCCGCCGTCGCCCCGCGGGAGGCGGTCTGCGCCGCGCTCCGGGTCTGCTCCAGCAGATCGGCCGCCGGCAGAGCGCGCGAGAACAGACCGGCGGCCACCGCCTCGGCGCCCGTGAGCATGCGGCCGGTGTAGATCATGTCGAGCGTGCGGTGGGCGCCCAGCCGCTCGTAGAGAAGGGCGTGGCCGCCCGAATCGAGCGTGGCTCCGAGCGCGCCGAAGGGCGAGCCGATCTTGGCATCCTCGGCGACGTAGACCACGTCGGTCGCGATGAGCAGGCCGAGGCCGACGCCGAGCGCCGCCCCCTGCGCCGCCGCGAAGGTCGGGGCGGGGAACGCCGCCATCCGCTTCATCAGCGGGGTGACCAGTCCGTCGAGGTATCCGAGCACGTCGTCCTCGCGCGGGTCGACGCCCGAGATGTCGCGCCCCGCGCAGAAGCCGCGACCCTCGCCGCTCAGCACAAGAGCGCGCACCCCGGCGGCTTCGGCTTGCTGATACGCGGCGTCGAGGTCGCGAAGGGCCTGCTCGTCGAGCACGTTGAGCTTCGCGGGGTTGGCGAGGGTGACGTGCGCGACGCCATCCTCGATGCGCAGATCGATCATGCTCACCTCAGTTGTCGTAGTCGACCGCGACGCGGTCGGAGGTCGGGTGCGACTGGCACGTCAGCACATAGCCGCGGTCGATCTCGTCGGGCTCGAGCGCGTAGTTCTCGGCCATGTTGACGGATCCGCTGATCACACGCGCGCGGCAGGTGCCGCAGACCCCGCCCGCACACGCGTAGGGCACGTCGGGACGCACGCGGAGCGCCGCATCCAGGATCGACTCGTTCGCCGAGAGCGGCGTCTGCACGGAGGCCGACTGCCCGTCGAGGGTGAAGTCGATCGTGCGCATCGGCTCGTCCTCGCGCGCGACCACCGGACGCCTCGGACCGGATCGATCCTCCTCGCCGGTCGTGAACAGCTCGTAGCGCACGTGCTCGGGAGAGACGCCGAAGCCGGCGAGGGTGTCACGGCACAGCTGCACAAGCTCGAGCGGTCCGCAGAGGAACCACTCGTCGACGGTCGCGGGCTGCACAAGGCCGTCGAAGATGCGGGTGAGCCGCTCCTCGTCGAGGCGCCCCGAGAGGAGCGGGGCCGCGCGCTGCTCGCGCGACAGCACGTGGTGCAGCACGAGGCGCGTCGGGTACTTGTCCTTGAGGTCGGCCAGCTCCTCGAGGAACATCACATCGAGCGTCGAGCGGTTCGTGTAGATGAGCGTGAACTGCGAATCCGCGGACTGCTCGAGCACCGTGCTCGCGAGCGCCATGAGCGGGGTGATCCCCGATCCCGCGGCGATGCCCGCGATGTGCACGCCGGCGAGATCGCCGAGCGTCGAGGTGAAGGTGCCCTGCGGGCTCATCACGTCGATCTCATCGCCGGCCTTCAGCTCGGTCTGCGCCCACGTCGAGAATCGGCCGCCGAAGTCGCGCTTGATCGCGACGCTCACGGATCCCGGCTGCGGCGGGCGGCAGAGGGAGTACGAGCGGCGCAGCTCCTCCCCCTCGATCTGCGCGCGCAGCGCGACGTACTGGCCGGGCAGGTAGTGGAACTCGTCCGCGAGCCCGTCGGGCACCGCGAAGGTGACCTCGACGGCGTCGGCCGTGAGGGGCCGCACCTCGCTCACCGTGAGGGTGTGGAACCGCGCTCGGCGGCGCTCTGTCTGCCGCACGGAGGGACCGCCCACCGCGTTGCGCAGGAACGCATCCGCGATGTCGCGTGTCTCGCTGGTCGTCGACGTCTCTGTCATCGTCAGTGCACCTTGAAGTGGTCGAAGGGTTCGAGGCACGCGCGGCACTCGAACAGGGCCTTGCAGGAGGTCGAGCCGAAACGGGAGACCTCGCGGGTGTCCAGCGACCCGCACCGCGGGCACCTCACCCCGAGGGCGACGGGGATGGGTCCGCGCCGCTCGGATGACACGCGGGGCGGCGCGATGCCGTAGGCCTCGAGCTTGCGCTTGCCCTCATCCGTCATCCAGTCGGTGGTCCAGGCCGGAGAGAGCACGGTCTCCACCACGACCCGGTCGTATCCGGCCTCGGTGAACGCGAGCTCGAGATCCTGCCGGATCGTGTCCATCGCCGGGCACCCCGAGTACGTGGGCGTGATGACGATCTCCACCCGGTCTTCGAGCTCGCGCACGTCGCGCAGGATGCCCAGATCCTCGATCGTGAGCACCGGCACCTCGGGGTCGTGGACGGTCGCGGCGACCGCCCACGCGCGAGAGCGTGTGGTCACCATGTCGCACCCGGATGCTGCCGCGCGAGCACCTGCATCTCGGCGAGGAGGTACCCGAGCGTCGGGAAGTGCGCGTCGTCGCGACCGCCGCCCGCGGAGGGCTGCACCGTCGGGACCTCCAGACCCTCCTCGGAGAGGACGGCCCGGATCACCTCGTCGAACGGCTCGCGCAGCGTCGACGGTCGCACCGCGACGCCCTCCAGCCGTTCGATGAGGCCGGTGTCGCGGAACAGCTCGTCGACATAGGGCCACATGTCCCCGAGAGCGACGATCATGCGGCGGCGTGACTCTTCCGTGCCGCCGGCGAGACGCAGCGTCCACAGCACGGCGTGGTCGCGGTGGTACTCGACCTCCTTCACCGACTTCGCCGCGATCGCGGCGAGCGTGGCATCCGACGAAGCGGACAGCCGGGCGTACAGCTCGAACAGGTACGTCGCGGCGATCAGCTGCCGCGCGATCGTGTGCGCGAAGTCGCCGTTCGGCTGCTCGAACAGCCACTGGCTGCGGAACTCGTGCTCATCGCGGAAGTACGCGAGGTCGTCCTCGCTGCGCCCGTCATGGCTTCCGGCGTAGCGCAGCAGCGAGCGCGCGTGTCCGAGCAGGTCCAGGGCGATGTTGCCGAGGGCGACGTCCTCCTCGAGCTCGGGCGCCTTGGCGATCCAGCCGCCGAGCTGCTGGGCGAGGATCAGGGCGTCATCCCCCAGCCCCAGGGCGTACTCGGCGACATCCGCGGATTCGGCCCGGCCGCTGCCGACGAGCTCGGCGGAGAGCTCGAGCGCGTCGACCGTGACGTCGCCGTGCGGATCCGCCTCGGTGGTGTGCGCGCTCACAGGTGCGGCACCCCCTCGGACGCCGTGTAGTAGATGGCGTGACGGTAGTTCTTGCCGGCGGGGCTCTCGAAGAACGCGCCCTTGGCATCCGGATCGCTCGTGGTGATGGCGTCGGCCGGGACGACCCACAGGGAGACGCCCTCGTTGCGGCGGGTGTAGAGATCGCGCGCGTTGCGCAGCGCGAGCTCGGAGTCGGGAGCGTGCAGCGAGCCGACGTGCACGTGGCTGAGACCACGCTTGGCGCGGACGAAGACCTCCCAGAGGGGCCACGTCTCGGCGGGCGACGAACCGGGAGCCGACATCACGCCACCTCCCTCACGCGCGCAGCCTGCTTGCGGGCGTACTCGGCCGCGGCCTCGCGCACCCACGCGCCGTTCTCGTGCGCGTCGCGGCGGTTCTGCAGACGCACCGCGTTCATGGGACCGCGTCCCGCGAGCACCTCGTGGAACTCGGTCCAGTCGATCTCGCTGGTGTGCCAGCGCTGCTCCTCCTCGATCCAGCGCAGCTCCGGGTCGGGCAGCGTGACGCCGAGCACCTCGGCCTGCGGCACGAGCATCCCGATGAAGCGCTGACGCAGTTCGTCGTTCGAGAAGCGCTTGATCTTCCAGGCCGTCGACTGCGCCGAGTTCGGCGACGCGTCATCCGGCGGACCGAACATCATCAGACTCGGCCAGTACCAGCGGTTCACGGCGTCCTGGGCCATCTCGCGCTGCGCGGGGGTGCCCTGCATCAGCGTCAGCAGGATCTCGAACCCCTGCCGCTGATGGAACGACTCCTCCTTGCAGATGCGCACCATCGCCCGTCCGTACGGACCGTAGGAGGCGCGGCACAGGGGAACCTGGTTGCAGATGGCGGCCCCGTCGACGAGCCAGCCGATGGCGCCCATGTCGGCCCACGACGGGGTCGGGTAGTTGAAGATCGACGAGTATCGAGCGCGCCCGGCGATGAGCTGCTCGGTCATCTCGTCGCGCGTGATGCCGAGGGTCTGCGCGGCGGAATAGAGGTAGAGGCCGTGGCCGGCCTCATCCTGCACCTTGGCCATGAGGATCGCCTTGCGCTTGAGGCTCGGCGCCCGGGAGATCCAGTTGCCCTCCGGCTGCATGCCGATGATCTCCGAGTGCGCGTGCTGGGAGATCTGGCGGATCAGCGTCTTGCGATATGCCGCCGGCATCCAGTCGCGCGGCTCGATGCGCGAGTCAGATGCGATGAGGTCGTCGAACGCCGCCTGGGCCTCGGCGTCATCCGGGGGAACGATGTCCCGCAGGGGTGCAGTCATCATCGACTCCTTTTCAGAACGATTGTTCAGTAAATGTATCGCAGGGTCTGTGTCGCGGCAAGATCACCGCTTGTCGTAGACCCGGCACTGCTTGCCCTCACTGCGCGGAAGCGCACCCGGATCCTCGACCACGACCTCCGCGGTGATGCCGATGTGCACCTTCATGCGGCGCTGCAGCTCTGCGCCCGCCGCGCTGCCGCGCTCGGCGGCGACCGACGGATCCCGCTCGATGCGGACGTGGAGGCAGTCCATCCGGCCGCGTGTGCTGAGCTCCAGGACGAAGTGCGGGCTCAGCGCCTCGACGCCGAGGGCGAGCTCCTCGATCTGCGTCGGGAAGAGATTCACACCGCGCAGGATGATCATGTCGTCGTTGCGCCCGGTGATCTTCTCGATGCGGCGCATGGCGGGATAGGCCGTCCCGGGCCGCAGCCGCGTGAGGTCGCGCGTGCGGTAGCGGATGACCGGGAAGGCCTCCTTCGTGAGCGAGGTGAAGACCAGCTCGCCGAGCTGGCCATCCGCCACGCGCTCGCCCGTGTCTCCGTCGATGGTCTCGGGGAGGAAGTGGTCCTCCCAGATGTGCGGCCCGTCCTTCGTCAGCACGCTCTCGCTCGCGACACCGGGGCCCATCACCTCGCTGAGCCCGTAGATGTCGACCGCATCCAGGTTGAGGCGGCGCTCGATCTCGGCGCGCATCTCGTTGGTCCAGGGCTCGGCGCCCAGCACCGCGATCCTCAGCGATGTGGAGGCCGGATCCACCCCCGACGCCTCCATCGCATCCGCGATCGTGAGCAGGTAGCTCGGGGTGCACATGATCACGTCCGGGGCGAAGTCGGTGATCAGCTGCACCTGCTTGGCGGTCTGCCCGCCCGACATCGGGATGGTCGTCGCTCCGAGGCGCTCGATGCCCGCGTGCGCCCCCAGCCCGCCCGTGAACAGCCCGTATCCGTACGCGTTATGCACGCGCATGCCGGGCTGCACGCCCGCCGCGCGCAGCGAGCGCGCCACGAGCGTCGACCAGCGCTCCAGGTCGCCCTCCGTGTAACCGACGACGGTGGGCCGCCCCGTCGTGCCGGACGATGCGTGGATGCGACGCACCTGCTCCGGCGGCACCGCGAACATGCCGAACGGATAGGTGTCGCGCAGATCCGCCTTCGTGGTGAACGGCAGGCGCTGGACATCGTCGAGCGTGCGGATGTCGGCGGGCACCACTCCGACCTCGTGGAACTTGCGACGGTACAGCGGCACGTTCTCGTAGGCGTGGTGGACGGTCCACTTCAGCCGTTCCAGCTGGAGGGCCTCGAGCTCCTCCCGCGTGATCAGGTCAGCGCCCTGCCCGTCGACGGTGAGGGGCCCGCCGGCAGTGAGGGGCCCGTCCGCTGCGAGGGGCCCGTCCGCTGCGATGGGCCCGTCGACGGTGGTGGGCTCGTGGGCGACGATCGGGCTGGCCGAGTTCTCGGTTGTCATCTTCGACATCGGGTTCTCCTAGGTGCTGCGCGTCAGTCGGCGCGACGCGTGGTGGTGAGCGAGCGCCCGCGGACCTCGGCGACCACGTCGCCCTCCTGATCCGTGACGGTCACGTCGTACAGACCGGCGCGACCGCTGCGGATCCGCCGCACGGCGCGGGCGGTGAGCACATCTCCCGCGCGGGTGGACTTGAGGAAGCTGATGTCGGCGCCGATCGCGACCGTGACCTGGTCGTCCTCGTTGCAGGCGATCGCGAACGCCGTGTCGGCGAGGGTGAAGACGAGACCGCCGTGCGTGATGCCGAACCCGTTCGTCATGTCGTCGCGCACGGTCATCGACACCTCCGCCTCGCCGGGGGCGTCGTGCCGCACGGTCATGCCGAGGGCGGCAGAGGCACGATCGCGCTGCATCATCGCGCGGTCGGAGACCGTGCTCATCGCACGGCCTCCGTCGCTGCCGCGCCGACGGTCTCGCTCGCGGACACGTCGTCCTTGGCGACGAGTGTGAGCACGTCGTAGGTCGCCACGATCTCGTCTCGCTGATTGCGGATCACGGCATCCCAGCGCACCTCGCCGTACTCGTCGGTCTCGCGCGGCGTGATCTGCTTGGCGGTCAACCCCACGCGGATCTCATCGCCCGGCGAGACGGGCGTGACGAAGCGCAGGTTCTCGAGCCCGTAGTTGGCCAGCACCGGACCCGGAGCCGGGTCGACGAACAGCCCCGCCGCCCAGGACACCAGCAGGTAGCCGTGCGCGACGCGACCCGGGAAGAACGGATTGGCCGCCGCGGCCTCCTCGTCCATGTGCGCGTAGAAGGTGTCGCCGGTGAAGTTCGCGAAGGTCTCGATGTCCTCCAGCGTCACTTCGCGAGAGGCCGAGACGATGCTGTCGCCGATGGCGAGGTCGCGCAGCGACTTTCGGAACGGATGGCGTCCCGTCGCCTCGGTGGGCGCCCCGGCGTGCCAGACGCCGGTGAGCGCGGTGAGCACGGCCGGCGACCCCTGCACCGCGGTGCGCTGCATGTGGTGCAGCACGGCGCGGATGCCGCCCAGCTCCTCGCCGCCGCCGGCGCGGCCGGGCCCGCCGTGCACGAGGTGCGGCACCGGCGAGCCGTGGCCCGTGGAGGTGCGCGCGTTCTCGCGATCCAGGAACAGGACGCGTCCGTTGTAGGCGCCGATCCCGGCGAGCAGCTCGACGGCGACGTCGTGGTCGTTCGTCGCGACGCTGGTGACGAGGGATCCGCCGCCCCGTGCCACGAGGTCCACCGCCTGCGCCACGGAGTCGTAGCCGAGGATGCTCGCGACGGGGCCGAAGGCCTCGATCCGGTGCACCTCGGGCGTCTCGACGTCGTCGAAGCCGACGAGGATCGGCGCGAGGAAGGCGCCGGATTCGCCGGATCCGCGGGTGCCGTCCGCGTGCACGACCTCGGGCGCCTCGGTCGAGCCCAGCAGAAGCTCTCCGCCGGCGGCGCGCAGCGCGTCGACGCTGCGACGCACCTCGTCACGCTGCTCGACGGAGACGAGCGGCCCCATGGTGACGGACTCGGCGTGCGGATCGCCGATGACGACGCGCTCGTCGATCTTCGCGCGCAGCGCCTCGACCACCGCGTCGACCTGGCCCTTCGGCACGATCGCGCGGCGGATCGCCGTGCACTTCTGGCCGGCCTTGGTCGTGAGCTCGACGAGCAGCTGCTTCACGTAGGCGTCGAACTCCGGCGTGCCGGGGGTGGCATCCGGGCCGAGGATCGAGGCGTTGATCGAGTCGGTCTCGGTCGTGAAGCGCACGGCGCCGCTCTGGACGTTCTCGTGGGTGCGCAGACGCTCGGCGGTCGACGCGCTGCCGGTGAAGCCGACGATGTCGCCCAGGCGGAGGTGGTCGAGGATGCCTGACACGCTGCCGCTGACGAGCTGCAGCGAGCCCTCCGGCAGCAGGCCCGTCTCGACGAGGATGCGCACCCAGGCCTCGGCCACGTAGGCGGTGGGTGTGGCCGGCTTGACGATCGACGGCACGCCCGCGAGGAACGCCGGGGCGAACTTCTCCAGCGCTCCCCACATGGGGAAGTTGAACGCGTTGATCTGCAGCGCCACACCGGGAAGGCGCGTGAAGACGTGCTCGCCGAGGAAGGATCCGTCCTTCGACAGCGACTCCGCAGGGCCGTCGACGATGACACGCGCGTTGGGGAGCTCACGGCGTCCCTTCGACGAGTACGTGAACAGCACGCCGATGCCGCCGTCGATGTCGCTGAGCGAGTCGCGCACGGTCGCGCCGGTGTGCTTGGAGACCTCGTAGAGCTCGTCCTTGCGTGCCGTCAGCGCCAGGGCGAACTGCTTCAGCAGGAGCGCACGCTGGTGGAAGGTCAGGGCGCCGAGCGCCGCCTGCCCGCGAGTGCGGGCGTACTCGAGGGCGCCCACGAGGTCGGCGCCGCGGGCGCTCACCCGGCTGACGAGCTCGCCGGTCGAGGCGTCGTGCACCTCGACGGCGCCCTCGTCGGAGTCGGGAGCCCACCAGGCGCCCTGCAGATAGCTCGGAAGCACGTGCGTCATCACTCACTCCATTCGTAGAATCCGCGGCCGCTCTTGCGGCCGAGATGTCCTGCGGCGACGAGGTCGCGAAGCAGCTGGGGCGGGGTGAACCGATCGCCCAGCTGAGCGGCGAGCTCCTCGGCGATGCCGAGTCGCACGTCGAGGCCGACGATGTCGGTCGTGCGCAGCGGGCCCGAGGGATGGCGGTAGCCCAGCTCCATCGCGGCGTCGATATCGGCCGCGGATGCGACGCCCTGCTCGACCATGCGGATGGCCTCGAGCGCGAGCGCGACACCGAGGCGGCTCGAGGCGAAGCCGGGGGCGTCGGCCACGACGACGGCGCGCTTGCCGAGCGCCTCGACCCACTCGGCCGCGCTCGCGCGCAGCTCGGGTGCGGTCGCGCTGCCGATGACCACCTCGACGAGCGAGGACGCGGGCACCGGGTTGAAGAAGTGCAGTCCGAGGAAGCGCGCCGGGCGATCGAGCTCGCGCGCCAGATCGTCGATCGAGATCGACGAGGTGTTCGAGGCGAGCACGCCCTCCGCGGCGAGCGCCGCCTCGGCCCGGCGCAGGGCGTCGACCTTGAGCGCACGGTCTTCCGGCACGGCCTCGATGACGAGCGCCGCGTCGGCGAACGCCGCGACCTCGGTCGCGAACGTCACCCCGGCCTCGAGGTCGGGCAGCGGACGATCCGTGGCGCCCCGCTCGATCGATCGGCGCAGGCTCTCGTGCACGCGCTGCCGCGCGGCCTCGGCCGCCTCCGCGTCCCGCTCGACCACGGTCACGTGCGAGCCCGCGAGCACAAAGCCGTGCGCGATCCCGGCGCCCATCCGGCCGCCGCCGAGCACACCCACGCGGGCGGGCGTCTGAGGGGGCTGCGTCATCTCCTGCCCTTCCTTTCGAGGAACTCCGTCATGCGCCGCATCTTCTCGGGGCTCTCGAAGAGCTCCGCCTGCAGCTCCAGCTCGATCGCCGGGTGGGCGTCGGTCGGTGCGCGCAGGGCGGTCTTGGTGTGCCGAGTCGCCAGTGCGTCCTGCGCCACGATGCGATCGGCGATGGCATGGGCCGCATCCAGCAGCTCATCGGAGGGATGGATCGCGCTGAGCAGTCCCCAGGACAGGGCTTCCTCGGCACCGAGGATGCGCCCCGTGAGCAGAAGCTCGGAGGCCCGCGCGTGCCCGACGATCTCGGGGAGCCGCCACGTGGCGCCGGCCGCCGCGATGATCCCCAGTCCCGTCTCCGGGTTGCCGATCTTGACCGTCGGCGTGCCGATCCGGATATCGGCGGCGTAGGCCAGCTCGGCACCTCCGCCGAGCGCGTAGCCGTCGACCGCGGCGATCACGGGCAGGGGAAGCGCCCGTACCCGCTGGAACGCGGCCGTGTTGATCCCCCGGCGCGCATCCTCGGCGCGACGCGCGCGCAGCTGCACGATGTCGGCGCCGGAGGCGAACACTCCCCCGCTGCCGGCCAGGATCAGCACCCGCGGATCGGCTTCCAGGGCGGCGCACAGGGCGTGCAGCTCGTCGATCATCTGCCGGTCGATGGCGTTGCGCGCCTCGGGCCGGTCGAGGGTCGCCACCACGCGGTCAGGACGCCAGTCGATGCGCACCGACTCAGACATCGAGCCGCTCCACGATCAGCGCGGTGCCCTGGCCGACGCCCACGCACATGGTCGCGAGGCCGTACCGTCCGCCGGTGCGCTCGAGGCGCCCGAGCAGCGTCACGATCAGGCGGGATCCGCTGGAGCCGAGCGGATGGCCGAGGGCGATCGCGCCGCCGTCCGCGTTCACGATCTCGGGGTCGAGGCCCAGGCGCCGGATCGATGCGAGCGACTGGGTCGCGAACGCCTCGTTGAGCTCGACCGCGTCGAGGTCGGCGACCGTCAGCCCCGCCTTGGCCAGCGCCTTCTCGGTGGCGGGCACGGGGCCGAGACCCATGATCTCCGGGGCGAGCGCCGCGGAGGCGTGGGACACGATCCGGGCCCGCGGGGTCAGACCGTGGCGCTCGAGAGCATCCGCGCCGGCGACGATGATCGCGGAGGCGCCGTCGTTGAGGGAGCTGGAGTTGCCGGCCGTGACGACGCTGCCGCCGGGCACCACCGGGCGGAGCGTCGCGAGCACATCGAGCGAGGTGTCGCGACGCGGGCCCTCGTCGGTCTCGACGAGGCCGGTGCGGGTCGGCACGGCGACGATCTCGGGGGCGAACCGGCCGGCGTCGATCGCCTCCACCGCGAGACGGTGGCTGCGCACGGCGAACGCATCCGCGTCCTCGCGCGTGATCCCGTCGAGGCGCGCGACCTCCTCTGCGGTCTCGGGCATGGAGAAGGTGGCCTTGTCGCGCTCCGTCAGACGGGGGTTGGTGAAGCGCCAGCCGATCGACGTGTCGAACGCCGCACCCGGCTTCGCCCACGCCCGCTCGGGCTTCGCCTGCACCCACGGGGCGCGCGTCATCGACTCGACGCCGCCCGCGACGATGAGATCGGCGTCGCCGGCCCGGATCGCCTGCGAGGCCATCGCGATCGCCGACATGCCGGAGGCGCACAGGCGGTTGACGGTGACCCCCGGGAGGGAGTCGGGCAGCCCCGCGAGCAGCACCGCCAGGCGCGCCACGTTGCGGTTGTCCTCCCCCGCCTGGTTCGCGGCGCCGAAGTACACCTCGTCGAGGGCGTCGGCAGGCACTCCGGCACGCGAGACCGCCTCGGCGAGCACCAGGGCCGCGAGGTCGTCGGGCCGCACCGCGGCGAGCGCGCCCCCGTATCGGCCGACGGGGGTGCGCACCCCTCCTACGAGATATGCCTCGGACATCGTCATCCTCCGCCGCGCATCGTCGCGCGGCACTCTCGACAGGTCTTCTTTTCAGACCGCTCGTTCAGTAATGTGAGATCGATAGTGTCAGAGCCTGCGGCGGTCGGCAAGTCGCGCCCATCCGGACTCCGACGACACCCGCGCATCCGCTGAAGGAAACGAGACGAGCCCCGATGAGCCCCGAACTGTGGACGATCACCCCCGGCGAGCTGGACGTGAAGCTGGGAATGGAGATCGTCGAGCAGTCACTCGAGAAGGTCGTGGTGACGATGCCCGTCGCCACCAACACGCAGTCGCTCGGACGACTTCACGGCGGGGCGACCGCCGCCCTCGCCGAGGCCACCGGCTCGTGGGGCGCGATGATCCACGCCAGCTCGCTCGGGAAGGTCTGCGTGGGCGTCGACCTCAACATCACCCACCATCGGGGCGCACGCGGCCCGGTCGTCACCGCCACGGCCACTCCCCTGCACCGGGGGCGCCGGATGGCCACCTACGAGGTGCGGATCGTCGATGCGGACGGATCCGCCATCTCCACCGCCCGCATCACCAACCTCCTCGTCGACACGGAGTGACCCGCGCCGTGCACGCGATGCCGCGTGTCAGACTGGCCGGGTGATCGAGCAGGCACCGGAGCCCACCCGCGCCCGTCGGGGACGACCGGGCTACGACCGCGAGGGCATCCTCCGCATCGCGGTGGAGCTGTTCAACGAGCAGGGCTACGACGCGACCTCGGTCGCCGACCTGTCGCAGCGGCTGGGGCTGACGAAGTCGGCGCTCTACCACCACTTCGCCTCCAAGGAGGCGCTGCTCGAGATCGCGCTGGACCAGGCGCTGAGCGCGCTCGAGGCGGTGCTGCACACGCCGGACGGGGCCCCGGATCAGCGCGCCATCACGCGCCTGCGCGACGTGATCCGTCGCGCCACGGATGTGCTGATCCAGCACCTCCCCTCGGTCACCCTGCTGCTGCGCGTGCGCGGCAACAGCCCCATCGAGAAGGAGGCGCTCGCTCGGCGCCGCCGCTTCGATCAGCAGGTGACGGCCCTCGTGAGCGAGGCGCAGCGAGACGGCGACCTGCGCGACGACGTGGACGCATCGATCGTCGCGCGCCTGATCTTCGGCATGATCAACTCGGTCATCGAGTGGTACCGCCCGGACGGCACCATCGACGGCGACCGCCTGGGCCACGACATCCTGACCGTCGCCCTGGACGGCCTGCGGGCCCAGGAACGCTAGCGTCCCCGGGCCCGCAGACCGTGCCGTGAGCGTGCGCGTCAGGGCACGACGTGGCCGGCCGCGCGGAACAGCTCGTACCACTCGGCGCGCGTCAGCGGCAGGTCGGAGCCGAGCGCCGCGGCCTCCACGCGCGCCGGTGTGGTGGTGCCGAGCACGACCTGCATGTTCGCGGGGTGACGCGTGATCCAGGCCACGGCGATGGCCTCGGGCTGCACGTCGTACTGAGCGGCGAGCCGGTCGACCACGGCGTTCAGCTCGGGGTAGCGGTCGGATCCGAGGAACGGGCCGTCGAAGAACTGCGCCTGGAACGGCGACCAGGCCTGGACGGTGATGTCGTTCAGGCGGCAGTAGTCGAGGATGCCGTAGTCGCGGCCGATCGACTGGTCGAGACCCTGCATGTTGGCCGCGACGCCCTGCGCGACGATCGGCGCGTGGGTGACCGAGAGCTGCAGCTGGTTGGCGACGATCGGCTGGTTCACGTGCTTCTTCAGCAGCTCGATCTGGCCCGGCGTCTGGTTGGACACACCGAACGCACGGACCTTGCCGGAGGCGTGCAGCTCGTCGAACGCGCGAGCGACCTCCTCGGGCTCCACGAGCGCATCCGGGCGGTGCAGCAGGAACACATCCAGGTAGTCGGTGCCGAGCGCCTCGAGGGATCCCTCGGCCGAGCGGATGAGGTGCTCGTACGAGAAGTCGAAGTACGGTCCGTCCTTGACGATGCCGGCCTTGGTCTGGATGACCCACTGCTCGCGCTCCGACGACGAGAGCTTCAGGGCCTCGGCGAAGCGGCGCTCGCAGCCGTGCTGAGCGCCCGCGCCGTAGATGTCGGCGTGGTCGAGGAAGGTGATGCCCGCGTCGCGCGCGGTGCTCACGAGCGTGCGCACCTCCTCGTCGGTCTTGTCCTGGATGCGCATCAGCCCGAGGACGATGTTGGACGCGGTGATGTCGGTACCGGGCAGGGTGAAGGTCTTCATTGCTCTTCTCTTCGATCGACGGATGGTGCGACATGCGTCGCACGGACGTCCGCCGAGCTTCTCGAGCCCGTCGCGGCACGCACGATCTCAGCCTAGGAGCGCCGGCGACACCCGGCGCCGAATCACCCCGCGCAGCGCCGGCGGATCAGGCCGCGAGCGCCAGATACGGCTCCCACCGGGGGTCTGCTCGCTCGACGCCCCGCACGGTCCAGGCCGTGCCGTGCGGCGGGCGCGGGGTCATCCGCAGCTCCCAGTCCATCTCCTGCGGCGTGCGATCGCCCTTGACGTTGTTGCAGCGCAGGCAGCACGCGGCGAGGTTCTCCCACGAGTCGGCGCCGCCGCGTGAGCGGGGCAGGATGTGGTCGATCGTCGATGCCGCCTTGCCGCAGTACGCGCACCGGTAGCCGTCCCGCCGCAGCACGCCCCGCCGCGTCACCGGCATCCTTCGCGTCGCCGGCACGCGCACGTAGCGGGTGAGCACGATCACCGCGGGACGGTCGTAGGCGGCCGTGGTGCCCCAGACGGGCAGCTCCTCGTTGTGCTCGATCACGGTCGCCTTCTCGCTCATCACGAGCACCAGGGCCCGCTTGAACGAGATCACGGCGAGCGGCTCGTATCCCGCATTCAGTACCAGCGTGCGCATGCATGTCCTCCAGGTCGGTCCCGGACGGCTTCCGGGAGTCTCGAACTGTCGTCGGGACGGGATCAGCAGGTGCGTGGAGACGAGAGAAGGCGCCGTCTATGCAGACGACGCCTCCGGGCCCGTGGACGAACCACGGCTCGTGTGCGCACGATGGAAGAGGGAGTGATGCCGAAGCACGTGACGCCCGAGCGCATCCATGGTTCGGATGCGAGGTATCCGCTTCATCGGCCTTCTCCTTCCCTGCCTCACCCGGTGGCGACGGGATCAGGCTAGCGCGCCGACACGCCCGAGGGGCGGAACGCGCGGTGAATTCCCCGCATGCAGAAGAGCCCCCGCCATTCGGCAGGGGCTCTTCCGGAAGGATCCGTGCGGATCGGATCAGAGCGGGAGCACGTACAGCGGGTTCGCGAGGCCCCCGTTGATCCGGATCTCGATGTGGAGGTGCGGTGCCGACGAGGCGCCGGTCGAACCCACGTAGCCGATGACCTGTCCGCGGGTGACGGTCTGACCCGCGCCGACCGCAGCCGACGACATGTGGGCGTTGCGCACCTCGACGGACTGACCGTCGACGACCGAGTTGTAGCGCACCATCAGGCCGTAGCCGCCGGACCAGCCGGACGTGGCGACGACACCGTCGGCGATGGCGTAGATCGGGGTGCCGCTGGCGATGAGGAGGTCGAGGCCGTCGTGCGTGGCCTGGCTGTGACCGGCGCCGAGGCTGTCGCCGATGCGGTAGCCGCCCGGCAGGGGCGCGCCGAAGCCGCCCGCGGAGATCGGGATCGTCGAGGGGTCGACCGAGGCGACGGATGCGCCGGTGCTGCGCTTCGCGGCGGAGGCGGCGGCGGCAGCAGCGGCCGCGGCGGCCTTCTTCGCGCGCTCGGCGGCTTCCTTCTCGGCCTTCGCCTTCTCGAGCTCCTCCTTGGAGGTCGCACCGTAGGTCGCACCGGCGAGGGTCTGGCCCTCGACCTCGGAGGCGACGACCATCGACTGCGCCGACTCGGAGGCGACGTCGTGGACGCTGAGCGTCTCGGTGTCGGCCTGGATGGCGGCGTAGGCGGGGAAGGCGACGCCCGCGATCAGCGCGGCGACGGCCGCGACCGTGCCGATGGCGCGGACGGGACGGAACTTGGGGGCGACGGCCCGGCGGGCCTCGCGCTCTGCACGACGGATCGCGGAGCGGACCTGCGAAGTGCGAATGGGGCCCGTGGTCGTCGGGGTCTTGACGAGGCCGGTCGAGGTCTCCGCGTCGGATGCCGCGGGGGACGAAAGGTTTTCAGACAAGGGGATCCTCCATCGCCACGCGGTTCGGGTCCGCCGGCTCGTCAGCACTGGTTTGTCGGGGCACACAGTGTGCGATCCGTGGAAACGACGAGCCGTTGAGGCGATTTCCCACGGAGCGGCCTGGGGAGGGGTCGCCCCGGGCTTCACATGAGACTACGGGAAGGTAACGGAAATGTCACGCCCGGACTTGCCTATGGGGCTGGGTATCCCCGGGGAGCATCCTGAGCAGGCGCTCAGGCAACCCGGTCGTCGACGAGGAAGATGTGCGAAGCGAGGTCCACGGGAAGCTCGAGACCCTCCTCGTGGCCGTCCATCGTGACCAGCACATATCCCTCGCTGTAGCGGTAGTCGCCCTGCGCACCGGGCACCACACCCGCGTCACGGAGCTGCTGGAGCAGATCCGGATCGACCTGCGCCGGCTCCGCGAGGCGGCGCACGGTGCCGCGGACCGGACCGTTCTCGGCGTCGAGGCGCTTCACGAGGCAGATGACGCCCGCGTCGAAATCAGTGATCGAGGCGCCGCCGACCTGGTCGAGGCCCGGGATCGGATTGCCGTACGGAGACTCGGTGGGGTGCCCCAGCAGCTCGACGAGACGCCGCTCGACCTGCTCGCTCATCACGTGCTCCCAGCGGCAGGCCTCCTCATGGACGTACGCCCAGTCGAGACCGATCACGTCGGAGAGCAGGCGCTCGGCGAGACGGTGCTTGCGCATCACATCGATCGCCTTGTTGCGCCCGTCGTCGGTCAGCATGAGCCGACGATCGAAGCCGACGACCACGAGGCCGTCGCGCTCCATGCGCCCGACCGTCTGCGAGACCGTCGGGCCGGAGTGGCCGAGCCGCTCCGAGATGCGCGCACGCAGCGGCACGATGTTCTCCTCCTCGAGCTCGAGGATCGTGCGCAGGTACATCTCGGTGGTGTCGATCAGGTCGGTCACGAAGGCCAT
Organism: Microbacterium stercoris; assembly: GCF_017592545.1. Taxonomy (GTDB): domain Bacteria; phylum Actinomycetota; class Actinomycetes; order Actinomycetales; family Microbacteriaceae; genus Microbacterium; species Microbacterium stercoris. The sequence goes on along the minus strand of NZ_JAGFOA010000003.1, from coordinate 443,022 downwards.
CCTAACGAGCCGTATCCCCACGGGTCCGGCTGCTGCTGGGCAATATGCTGAGAGGCATGACGCTCACGATCCCCGCCGACCTTCTTCCCGCCGACGGCCGCTTCGGCTGCGGCCCCTCCAAGGTCCGTGCGGAGCAGATCGAGGCCCTCGCCGCCGTGGGGTCGTCGCTGCTCGGCACCTCGCACCGTCAGGCTCCGGTCAAGAACCTCGTCCAGAGCGTGCGCGAGGGCCTGTCCGACCTGTTCCGCCTGCCCGAGGGATACGAGATCGTGCTCGGCAACGGCGGCTCGACGGCGTTCTGGGACGCCGCGGCGTTCGGCCTGATCGAGAAGCGCTCGCAGAACCTCACCTTCGGCGAGTTCGGCAGCAAGTTCGCCTCCGCCGCGAAGGCGCCCTGGCTCGAGGCGCCCGACGTGCGCAGCGCCGCGGCGGGCACCCGCGTGGCCGCCGAGGCGGTCGAGGGCGTCGACGTCTACGCGTGGCCGCACAACGAGACCTCGACCGGCGTCTCCGCGCCCGTCGCCCGCGTGCACGGCGACGAGGGTGCGCTCACCGTCATCGACGCGACGAGCGCCGCCGGCGGCATCGACGTCGACATCGCCGAGACGGACGTCTACTACTTCGCGCCGCAGAAGAACCTCGGCTCCGACGGCGGCCTGTGGTTCGCCGCGATGTCGCCCGCCGCGATCGAGCGCATCGAGCGCATCGCCGCCTCCGACCGCTACATCCCCGACTTCCTGAGCCTGAAGCAGGCCGTCGACAACTCGCGCCTGCAGCAGACGCTGAACACGCCGGCCCTCACCACGCTGCACCTGCTCGACAGCCAGCTGAAGTGGATCAACGGCAACGGCGGCCTCACCTGGGCCGCGGCCCGCACCGCCGAGTCGTCCGGCGCGCTTTACGCGTGGGCCGAGGCGTCTTCGGTCGCCACGCCCTTCGTCGCCGACCCCGAGCACCGCTCCCCCGTCGTCGCCACGATCGACTTCGACGAGTCGATCGACGCGGCCGCGATCGCCAAGACCCTGCGCGCCAACGGCATCGTCGACACCGAGCCGTACCGCAAGCTCGGCCGCAACCAGCTGCGCGTCGCCACCTTCGTCTCGATCGAGCCCGATGACATCCGCCAGCTCATCCGCGCGATCGACTACGTGCTCGAGAACAGCTGATCCCGGCTCCTCGTGAAGCGCCTCCGGCTCCGGCCGGGGGCGCTTCGTCGTTCCGATCGACGGTCGCCGCAGATTCGGAAGGGACATCCAGGACCGCTCGCTACCGCGCCCGCGCGTGCCGCGGATCCGCGAGGGTGTCAAATCGGCGCTCGCCCCGGATCTCTGTGAGCGAATCGGCGTATGGTCAGGGCTTTGACGGCTCCCGCCGCCCCAGGGAGCGCGTCGTACGCAACGCACTGACACATACGAGACGAGTGATGACTGTGACCCGGAGCAGCCGAAACCCCCTTGATCAGCAGCCGCCATCGGCGGCGCTCACGAGCCCTGCGAAGGGGCGCGGGAGGCCTCGCCCGCAACGGCGCAGGCTGCGCGTGGACGACGTGCTGGTCGTCAAGCGCTCGCGGATCCGCACCGCGATCTCGGGCACGGTCGTCGGCAACTTCATGGAGTGGTTCGACTTCGGCATCTACGGCTACCTCGCCGTGACGATGACCTCGGTGTTCACGGAGGGCCTCCCGCGGGAGGCCGGCCTGCTGGTGACGCTCTTCGGCTTCGCGGTGTCGTTCCTCATGCGACCGCTCGGCGGGTTCGTGCTCGGCCCCATCGGCGACCGGATCGGACGCCAGAAGGTGCTCTTCTTCACGATGGCGATGATGGCGACGGCCACCACGCTGATCGGAGTGCTGCCCACGGCCGCGCAGATCGGCCTGTGGGCGCTGGTGCCGCTGTACCTCCTGAAGATGGTGCAGGGCTTCTCGACGGGCGGCGAGTACGCCGGAGCGACGACCTACGTCGCCGAGTTCTCGTCCGACCGCCGCCGCGGGTACTGGTCGTCGTGGCTCGATGTCGGCTCGTACGTCGGCTTCGCCGCCGGCGCCTCCACCGTCGCGATCACGACGCTGATCACCGAGGCGATCTCGGGCGCGGGCGCCATGATCGCGTACGGCTGGCGCATCCCCTTCCTCATCGCGCTGCCGCTCGGCATCGTCGCCATCTGGTTCCGCCTGCGCATCCCCGAGACCCCCGCCTACGAGGTCGCCGAGACCAGCGGCGAGACCACAGCCGGCGACGCCGATCCGCTCGCCCGCCACGGCGTCATCGGGATCATCCGCCACTACTGGCGCCAGCTGCTGATCGCCATGGCGATCGTGGCCGCGATCAACTCGTCCGGCTACGCGCTGACCAGCTATATGCCGACCTACCTCGAGACCGAGGTCGGGGTGTCGAACCTCACAGCGGCAATGGCGACCGTGCCCGTGCTCATCGTCCTGGCGGCGAGCCTTCCGCTGATCGGCCGGCTCTCCGACCGGATCGGCCGCAAGCCCGTGTTCCTGATCGCCTCCGCCTCGACGCTGGTGCTGATGGTGCCCGCCTTCGCGATCATGCAGCTCGGCGAGCTGTGGGCGATCCTGCTCGCTCTGCTGCTGACGACCGTCCCGGTCGCGCTGTGGCTCGCGCCCTCGGCCGCGGCGCTGCCCGCCATGTTCCCGACCGCCTCCCGCTTCGGCGCGATGGCGATCGCCTACAACCTCGCGGTCTCGATGTTCGGCGGCACCACGCCGCTGTTCAGCGAGTGGCTGATCCAGCAGACGGGCAACACGTTTATGCCGGCGTTCTACATCATGTTCTTCGGCGCCGTGGCCGGCCTGGCGGTGCTCGCCATGCGCGAGACCGCGCAGCGGCCGCTGATCGGATCGGTGCCCGCCGTCGAGAGCCCGGCCGAGGCCGCCGAACTCGTCCAGGGCCAGGACGAGAACCCGCTCATCGACACGCGCACCATGCCGCTCGACGTGCTCCACACCGAGCCGGCCGTGCTGCGGGATCGCGAACCGGCCGGAGTCTGACCCCAGACACGGCAACGGCGCCCCGGATCTTCCGGGGCGCCGTGCTCGTGTGCGTGCGGATCAGTCGTCGTCTTCGTCGTCCGAGTCGTCTTCGTCGTCGTCGTCGTCCGAGTCGTCGTCCTCGTCGTCCGAGTCGTCGTCCTCGTCGTCCTCGTCGTCGTCCGAGTCGTCGTCCACGTCGGAGTCGTCGTCCTCGTCGGAGTCGTCGTCATCATCGTCCGAGTCCTCGTCGTCCGAGTCGTCATCCTGCTCGTCCGGGTCGTCATCCTGCTCGTCCGGGTCGTGGGCGTCGATGTCGACGCCGTCGACATCACCGGCATGCAGGATCGACTCGCGCTCGTCGGCGAGGTCGTCGTCGAAGCGGTCGTCGTCCTCGTCCTCGTCGGACTCAGCGGCCTCGCCGGCCTCGGCCTTCGCCGCAGCGGCTTCGGCCGCCGCGGCAGCCTGGGCGACCTGATAGTCCTTCAGGCGCACGGCCCACGGCACCCAATCGGGGGCGAGCAGCGCACCGTCGCCGGGCAGCAGCTCGGCCTCGAGCACGGTGGGGTCGGATCCCTCGACCACGGCGAGCGAAACCGTCCAGAACCATCCGGGATAGCCCAGCAGGGTGTTCTCGAAGCGCAGCGAGACCACGCCGTCCCGCTCGACCGAGTAGCCGGCGGCGGGGCCCACGCTCGAGGCGGGCGTGATCTCGTGCAGCGCGGCGAGCGCCAGGTCGTGCGCGTCGAGCAGACGCTGGTCGGGCTCGGGGAGCGGCTCGGGCTCGAGCGTCTCGGCCGTCTCGGGCGCCGGCTGCTCGGGCGTCTCGGCCGTCTCGGGCTCCGGCTGCTCGGGCTCCGGCCGCTCAGCTTCCGGCGTCTCGACGGCCTCGACCTCGGGCTCCGGCGTCTCGTCGACGCGCTCCCCCGTCTGATCCTGTTCGTCCGTCATGCCGGCCTCCTCGGTCACTCCCGCCTGATCGGCGGGATCCTGCACGTCAGACATCGATCTCATCCGCGATCTTGCGCAGCACCGCCGCGACCTTCCGGGCATGCGCGTTCGAGGGGTAGTGGCCGCGACGCAGGTCGGCGCCGACGCCGTCGAGCAGCTTCACCAGGTCTTCGACGATGACCGCCATGTCGTCGGCGGGCTTGCGCTTGGCCTTGACAAGGCTCGGCGGCGCCTCGAGGAGCCGCACGGACAGCGCCTGCAGGCCCTTGCGTCCGTCGGCCACGCCGTACTCGACGCGCGCGCCCTGCTTCGGGGCGGGCGCGCCGGCGGGCAGCGCGGTGGCGTGCAGGAAGACGTCCTGTCCGTCATCGCCGCTGATGAAGCCGAAGCCCTTGTCCTCGTCGTAGAACCTGACCTTGCCGGTGGGCATTGCACAAACCTCGTGATGATGGGGAGAAAAACGCAAGCGGGACCAGAACGATCCCGCCGCTCAAGCCTAGCCCCCGCGCGCGTGCGACTACGCTGGGGAGGATGAGCACGAACAGCCCCGTCGACCCGCCGGTGCGCCGCGTCGACCGCATCCTGGCCTTCATGGCGCTGGGCATCGCGATCGTGTCGGTGCTGTGCTTCGCGGCGATCATCACCTCGACGGCGATGGGCATGCAGCACGAGGACTACGGCGTGGGCGTCTGGCCCGTGATCGGTGTCTTCCCGCTCTTCGGCCTTCCGGTGGCGTTCCTGCTCATCCTGGTGCTGCTCATCATGACGTGGACGCGGAAGGGCAAGGCCGGCCGGTCCTGACCGCCGCCCCTGCGATCCACAGCGCCGTGAACACCCTCGACACACGCGCTCTGGCGGAGCGGCTCCCCGCCGCCTCCGACGGCGAACTGGCTGCCCTGTTCGCCCGCCGCCGTGTGTCGGGCACGGCCAACTGGCACGACTTCTTCGACGCGGCCGAGGCCCTTCTGGCGCCGGAGTCCGTCGCGCGGGCGGTCGCGGAGCTCCCCCGCGACGTGCTCGCCGATCTCGCCCGCGGCTCGGGGCCCGAGCGCCTGGGCTTGACGGCTCCGGATGGCACCCCGTTCGCCGCCGTGCGCGCCGCCCTGGGCGACGCGGCGCCGAGCCGCACTCCCGAGAGCACCCCTGCGCCCGCCGACGACCTCGCCGCGGCCCACGCCGCCGAGCGCGCCTTCACCACCACCTCGGCGATCGCCGACGTGCTGCTCATCGCGCTGCGCACGCCGCTCGCCCGCGTCGGCACCGGCGCGGTCGGCGCCGCCGACAAGCGACGCATGGCTGCGGAGGAGATCGTGCGCGACGCCGACGAGGCCGATGACCTCGTCGCCCTGGCCGAGGCCACGGGCCTGCTCGCGGCGGCCGAGCGCACGTGGCTCGTCACACCCGCCGGCGCGGCGTGGGTGCGCACGTCCAGCGGCGCGCGCTGGGCATCGCTCGCCACGGCGCTGCGCGAGGCGCTGCCCGCCGGATTGCGCACCGCCGAGGGCGGATGGATCGACCCCGCCCTCTGGGACGACGCCTATCCGCTCGCGGAGGGCTGGGCCGAGCGCGCCGCCCGCTGGCGCCGCCTGCTGCGCCTCGCGGGCCTCTCCACCGAGCACGGGGACGCCGAGCCGGCCTGGGCGACGCCCCTGCGCACCGGCGGCGACGCCGATCCGGCTCCTCTGGTGGCGCTGATGCCGCACGAGGTCGACAAGGTGTTCCTGCAGAACGACCTGACGGCGATCTCGCCCGGCCCCCTCGCCCCCGAGCTCGACGTGCGGCTGCAGAGCATCGCCGCCCGCGAATCCCACGCCCAGGCGTCGACCTACCGCTTCACCGAGGCCTCAATCGGCACCGCGCTCTCCTCCGGCGAGACGGCCGAGAGCATGCTGGAGTTCCTTGCGGGCCTGTCGCTCACCGGGGTGCCGCAGCCGCTTCAGTACCTCGTGCAGCGCACCGCCGAGCGGCACGGCCTCGTGCGGGTGTCGCTCGAGCCCGACAGCGGGCACACGATCGTCTCCAGCCCCGACCATGCGCTGCTCGAGACCATCGCGGTCGACCAGGCGCTGCGTGCCCTCGGCCTCATCCAAGACGGCCGGATGCTGCGCACCCGTGCCTCCCGCGAATCGGTCTACTGGGCGCTGGCCGATGCCAAGTATCCCGTCGTCGCGCTCGACTCCGACGGCGGATCCGAGACCCTCGACCGCCGCAGGTTCGCCCCGTCCGCGCCCCCGACGGATCCGGAGAAGAAGTACGCGCCGTTGATCGAGGCGATGCGCAGCGCGCAGAGCGGCGACGCGGACGCCGCCTGGCTGGAGCGCGAGCTCGACACCGCGGTGCGCACGAAGTCGGTGCTCGAGGTCGACGTGTCCCTGCCCGACGGCACCACGCGCACCTTCCTGCTCGAGGCCACCGGCCTGGGCGGTGGACGCCTGCGCGGTCGCGATCGCGCGGCCGACGTCGAGCGCACCCTGCCGGTGAAGAGCATCACGGGCGTGCGTCCCGCCTGACGTGCCGAGCCGGAATGTCACACCCGCGGGCAACGAACGATCGACAAGAACGGTCGAGGCCGAGAGGCCGACCGCCTCAGGCCAGCGGCCCTGTTCGGCTCTCGCAATCGGAGATGTAAAAATCTCTCAGCATGCCTGCGTCCCCAAAGGATGCGCTCTCGAGGGCGCCGGACCACGCTCCTGATGAGTCGTCATAGTACGACTGCGCCCATGCGGTTTCGGCGAACCGCTCAAGCTGTCTCATCGCTTCTTCCTTCTGCACGAGATCTCGTGTCGCAAGGTAGACGCGCTGCCACGAGCATCTCCAGTAGAGGTGCACCACAGCGGTGGCGACGCTCCGCTCGATCTGGGCACCGTCCTCTACGGCGGGCGGGTCCGCCGGGAACACGACCCCACCAGGCATCTCCTCGGAGAACTCGTCCACAGCCGAGTCGTAAAGCACGGCATACTCTGCTTCGCCTACGAAGCGCTGGGCTTGTGCGGATCCCGGCGCCACCCCGTCGCAGCCCGTCAGCATCGGCAGCGAGACGAGGAACACCGTGATGGCGATGCCGAGCATCCTGCCCTTCAGCATTGCTCGTCCTCTCTCAGCGCTTCGCTTCTCGGCATGAAGTCGCTCGATCCACTCAGTCGGATTGCTTGCGCCTCGCGCAGGAGGTGCGGGGCGATCATGCCCGGTGGATCTGCCGTTCGAACAGCGGATCCGCGCCGATTCCCTCGAACAACGGGGAGCTCTCGACGTCTTTCCGTAGGCCCCGCACACATCCGTGAGTGCCTGCAGGCGACAGCCTCGGCCTGACCCGCCCGAGGGCCCGCCCGGCCCCTGCGGCGCGGGGCCCAGGTAGACTCGTTCGTTATGGCTGATGGCCCCCTGATCGTCCAGAGCGACCGCACCGTCCTGCTCGAAGTCGCGCACGCCGACGCCGAGACCGCGCGCCACGAGCTCGCGATCTTCGCCGAGCTGGAGCGCGCACCCGAGCACATCCACACCTACCGGATCACCCGGCTCGGCCTGTGGAACGCACGCGCGGCCGGACACACCGCCGACGACATGGTGCAGACCCTCGACCGGTGGTCGCGCTTCCCCGTGCCGCCGTCGGTGTCGGTCGACATCCAGGAGACCGTGAACCGGTATGGCCGCCTCACGATCCGGCGCGGCGAGGAGGGCGAGCTGCTGCTCACCTCCACCGACAAGGCCGTGCTCGCCGAGGTGTCGCGCAACAAGCGCATCGCGCCCCTGCTCATCGCGCAGCCGACGCCCGACACCTACGTGATCGACGCCTGGGCCCGCGGTCACATCAAGCAGGAGCTGCTGAAGATCGGCTGGCCGGCGGAGGATCTCGCCGGGTACCGCGACGGCACGCCGCACCCCATCGCGCTGGAAGAGGACGGCTGGAACCTGCGCCCCTACCAGGCCGAGGCCGTCGAGAAGTTCCGCGAGGGCGGATCCGGCGTGGTGGTGCTCCCCTGCGGTGCGGGCAAGACGCTCGTGGGCGCGGCGTCCATGGCCGCGACCAAGACGACCACGCTCATCCTGGTCACCAACGCGGTGTCCGCGCGGCAGTGGCGCGACGAGCTCATCAAGCGCACGACCCTCACCGCCGAGGAGATCGGCGAGTACTCGGGGCAGGTGAAGGAGGTTAAGCCGGTCACGATCGCGACCTACCAGATCCTCACCGCGCGCCGGAAGGGCGAGTACCCGCACCTCGCGCTGCTCGACGCGCTCGACTGGGGGCTCATCGTCTACGACGAGGTGCACCTGCTGCCCGCCCCGGTGTTCAAGCTCACCGCCGACCTGCAGGCCCGCCGCCGCCTCGGCCTCACGGCGACTCTCGTGCGCGAGGACGGCCGCGAGGGCGACGTGTTCAGCCTCATCGGCCCCAAGCGGTTCGATGCCCCGTGGAAGGAGATCGAGGCCCAGGGCTTCATCTCGCCCGCCGCCTGCTACGAGGTGCGCGTCGACCTGCCGCCGTCCGAGCGCCTCGAGTACGCGGCGAGCGCGGACGAGGACCGCTATCGCCTCGCCGCGACGGCTCCCGCGAAGCTCGACGTCGTGCGCGAGCTCATCGCCAAGCACAAGGGCGAGCAGATCCTCGTGATCGGCCAGTACCTCGAGCAGCTCGACGAGCTGTCGGAGGGGCTGAACGCCCCGAAGATCACGGGCGCGACGCCGGTCAACGAGCGCGAGCAGCTGTTCAACGCGTTCCGCAGCGGCGAGGTCGAGGTGCTGGTGGTCTCGAAGGTCGCGAACTTCTCGGTCGACCTGCCCGAGGCCTCGGTTGCCATCCAGGTGTCCGGATCCTTCGGCTCGCGTCAGGAGGAGGCCCAGCGACTGGGTCGTCTGCTGCGCCCGAAGCAGTCGGATCACACGGCGAGCTTCTACACGATCATCGCGCGCGACACGGTCGACCAGGACTTCGCGCAGAACCGTCAGCGCTTCCTCGCGGAGCAGGGCTACAGCTACACGATCCTGGATGCAGAGCGCCTGGCGGCGTAGCCGACAGGTTCCCTGCGGTCGTTGAGCGAGGAGCTCGCGACGAGTCGAAACGTGCAGAGCGCCTGGCGGCTTAGCGACAGGTTCCTCCTGGAGTTCCTCAGGTCCCCCGAAAAGGGGGTGTGAAGGGAATCCGGCGAACCGGACAATATCGGATGTGACCACTGCCACCGCACCGATCGCGTCCGATCCGGACGTCGCCTCGACCGAGCGTTCGCAGCCGCGCCGCCGCGGTCTGCGCATCGCCCTGGGCGCAGGCATCCCCCTGCTGCTGGCGGCCGGCGCCGTCGGCTACGCGTCCACGCTGTTCATCGCTCCCGGTGTCGTCGTCGCCGGCGTGCCCGTCGAGTGGATGACCGAGGCGGCCGCGCGTGACGCGATCGCCGCCCGCTTCGCCGATGCCGACGCGACGATCGGCGAAGTCGCCCTGCCGCTCGCCGATCTCGGCATCGAGATCGACGCCGAGGCGCTCGCGGCTCAGGCCCTGGCGGCCCATCCGTCGTGGAAGGTGATGGAGTGGCATCCTGAGCCCATCGGCGTGGAGCTCGCCGTCGATCCGAACGCGGCCGACGCGGCGCTGCGTCAGGCGGCCCCCGATCTCTACGCCGATCCGGTGGATGCCCAGGTGGTCTTCGATGCGGACGCGGGGGTGTACGCCGAGAAGCCCGGGCAGAACGGGCGCGGCGTGGATGTCGGCTCTCTGTCCGCCGCTCTCACCAGCGCGTACAACGCGCGGGGTGCGATCGCCGCAGAACCGACCGCGACCGAGCAGCCGCCCGCGCTCACGACCGAGGCTGCTCAGGCATTCGCCGGCGAGCTCAACGCCCAGGCGGAGGGCGCCGGGTTCTTCGTGGAGGGCGGCGGCTCGGTGCCGCTCGACCTCGCGACGATCGCGTCCTGGACCACGGTCACCGGAGATCCGGCGGCCGGTGGCTTCGCCGTCACGGCCGATGCGGCGAAGATCGACGCCGTGGTGCAGGCGCTGCCGGGGCAGCTGAACCGCACGCCGCAGCCGTCGCAGGTCGTCGTGAACTCGTCCGGCACCGTTCTCAAGACGCTGCAGGCGGGCCAGGACGGCTTCGGCCTGGCCTCGACCGACGGCGTGGCCGCCCAGGTCGCGCAGTCCGTGCAGGGCGGCGACTTCCGCTTCGAACTGCAGGGCCAGGTGATCCCCCACGAGGCGCAGACGCTGCTGCGCACGATCGAGGTCGACAAGAGCGCGGGCCGGGTGATGATGTACGAGAACGGGGGGCTGGTCGCCTCGTATCCGGTTGCCATCGGCACCGGTGGCGCCCACGAGACCCGCACCGGGCACTTCCGCGTGTACGTGCAGCGGTCGATGCAGAACATGGGCGACTGCGGCGGGAACTACGGCTACGGCTACTGCACGCGCAACGTGAAGTGGGTGAGCTTCTTCAACGGCGACCAGGGCTTCCACGGCACCTACTGGCACAGCAACTTCGGTGCCGGGGCGCGGATGAGCCATGGCTGCGTGAACATGACCGAGTGGGCGGCCAACGAGCTCTACCGCTTCGCCCAGGTGGGCACCGAGGTGTGGGTGCACGACTGAGCACGTGCCGCCGAGACCGGTCGGGCCCGCGCATTCCCGATGTTCGCTTTGGGCCGATCCGGACCGATATCCGAGCGAATGTCACATCGGGTCGCCATAATGGGGCCATGAGCGCACCTCGCATCCTGGTCGTCGACGACGAGCCGAACATCCGTGACCTGCTGTCGCAGAGCCTCCGGTTCGCGGGTTTCCAGGTGAAGACCGTGGGCAACGGCGCCGCCACCATCTCGGCGGTGCTCGAGGAGGAGCCCGATCTGATCGTGCTCGATGTGATGCTGCCCGACATGAACGGCTTCAGCGTCACCACGCGCCTGCGCGATCACGGCTTCACGGCCCCGATCCTCTTCCTGACGGCGAAGGACGACACCGAAGACAAGATCAAGGGGCTCAACGCGGGCGGCGACGACTACGTCACCAAGCCCTTCAGCCTGGACGAGATCGTCGCGCGCATCCAGGCCATCCTGCGACGCACGATGCAGGACACCGAGGACGAGCAGGTCATCCGGGCCGGCGAGCTCACGATGGATCAGGACACGCACGACGTGTACGTCGGCGACGTGCAGATCGACCTCAGCCCCACCGAGTTCAAGCTGCTGCGCTACCTGATGCTCAACCCGAACCGCGTGCTCTCGAAGGCGCAGATCCTCGACCACGTGTGGGAGTACGACTTCAACGGCGACGCGGGCATCGTCGAGAGCTACATCTCGTACCTGCGCCGCAAGATCGATCCGCACGCGTCGGAGTCCCTCATCCAGACGAAGCGAGGCTTCGGCTACATGCTGAAGGTCGACAAGGCGGGCTGACCCACCTTGGCGGGAGTCGACTCCACCAAGGGACCCGACGCGCTGACGCGCTGGTGGCGCCGGATCAGCCTGCGCGCCAAGGTGACGGGCGTCACCGTCGCCGTGCTCACCCTCGGCCTGCTCGGCGCGGGCATCGGCACCGTGCCGATCCTGACCCGGGCGCTGAGCGAGAACATCGACTCCTCGCTGCACCAGCTCGCCGCATCCGCGGTCGGCGAGCGGCTGTTCAACATCGCCGACTACGGCGACGGTCCCGTGTTCACCCCCAAGGCGAATCCGGCCCCGACCGAGTACTTCGTCGCGATCTACGGACCGGACGGCACGCTGCTCGCGACCGCAGGCGGCGCGGCTCCGGGCGAGCCGCGACCCCGGTTCGACGCCGAGATCCCGCTCGACTACGCGTACGCGAACCAGGGCTCGATCATCGAGCTGCCCGGCAGCCACGGCGAGGGCGACGTCTTTCACGCCGCGCTCTCGGTGGTGCAGTTCCCCACCAGCAACAACATCTACACGCAGGTGGTCGCGCGCCCGATGAGCGAGGTCGACGATGTCGTGGGCACTTACCTCGGCATCTTCCTTCTGGTGTCGATCGTGACGATCTTCGCCGGCGCGGTGCTCACCCGCGGCGCGGTCACGCTCACCTTCCGGCGTTTCGGGCAGGTCGAGGCGACCGCCATGAACATCGCCGCGGGCGACTTCAGCCAGCGTCTGACCGACATCGAGCCGCGCACCGAGATCGGCCGGCTGAAGTCGGCCATCAACACGATGCTCGACCGGATCGACGACGCCATCGCCGAGCGCGACGCCACCGTCCGCAAGATGCGCCGCTTCGTCGGCGACGCCAGCCACGAGCTGCGCACACCGCTGGTCAGCGTGCGCGGCTACGCCGAGCTGTACCGGATGGGCGCCATCCAGGAGCCGGAGGAGACCGCCCGCGCGATGGAGCGCATCGAGAAGGAGGCGATCCGGATGGGCGCCCTGGTCGAGGACCTGCTCGCCCTCGCTCGCCTCGATGAGAAGCGCGAGGTCGACCTGCAGCCCCTCGACCTGCGCCCCATCGCGCACGACGCCGCACTCGACGTCGGAGTCGCCGAGCCCGGACGCGTCATCAGCGCGGTCGACACCACGATCGAGGCGCTGACCGGCCCGATCCGGCTCACCCCGGCGCCCGAGACCACAGCGTCGACGGATACGGCCGAGCCCTCGGACGAGCATCAGCACCGGCTGGCGCGCAGCCTCACGGCCGCGACCGAGGGACTCACGTCGCTGCTGCGCCGCAAGCCGAAGGCGCCCGGTGACCCCGATACCGCCGCCATCGATGTGGTGCCGCAGGGGGCCTCGCACAGCGCCGCGCCCGTGCCCACGCTCGACTTCACCGTGCCGCAGCAGATGCGCCCCGTCGCCGTGCCGCCGATCGTGCTCGCCGAGGAGCACCGCGTGCGGCAGGTCGTCTCCAACCTGCTCGGCAACGCCCGCCGCTACAGCCCCGACGGCTCGCCCATCGAGATCGAGGTCGGCGTCGACGCCGAGGCCGGCATGGGCTGGATCGCAGTGGTCGATCACGGTGAAGGGGTGCCGGAGGAGATCCGCGGGCAGATCTTCGAGCGCTTCTGGCGCGCCGACACCTCGCGCGCCCGCGAGACCGGCGGATCGGGTCTCGGCCTGTCGATCGTCGCCTCGATCGTCGAGACACTGCACGGCACCGTGACGGTGCTCGAGACCCCGGGTGGGGGCGCGACGTTCCGCGTCGCGCTGCCGCTGGCGCCCCACGTCGACGACTCCGCGCTCTGACCCTCGTCCCCAGCCGCGCCCCGGCTCCCCGTTTCTCCCGGATCCGCGACGGCACCGCCGGGGCGTGTGCCGGCTCCCTAGCGTGAGGTCACCAGCCACCAACACAGGGAGATCCGACATGGCCGTTTTCACTGTCGACACCGATGCGATCGCCGCAGGCTCGGGAAGCATCCTGACCACCGTCGAGCAGGTGCGCGCCGTCACCGCCGCGCTGAACGCGCAGCTCGCACCGCTCGAGACCGCGTGGACGGGCGCGAGCTCGGTGGCCTTCCAGGAGGCGAAGGCGCAGTGGAACGGCCTGCAGGCGCAGATCGACCACACGCTCGACGGCCTCGGCCGTTCCCTCGGCACCGTCGGGCATCAGTACGCCGACGCCGAGCGGTCGATGGCGGGGATGTTCCGCTGACACGCGCGGAGAGGGCTCCTCCCGAGTCGGGAGGAGCCCTCTCCTACGATCGCGTGCGGTCAGCCCTCGTACGGCACGTACGTGCCGTCTTCCTGGTACTCGTAGATGTTGATGCGTCCCTCGGTGGGGTCACCCACCTCGTCGAACGTGACCGGGCTCGAAACACCGTCGTAGTCGGCCTGGCCGCCGGAGAGGATGATGTCCGCGCACGCGGCGTAGTCGGTGCACTTCTCGCCGCCAGGGACGCCACCCGAGACCTCCTGCATACGCCCGGCGATCGCCTCCGGATCGGTCGACCCGGCCGCAAGCGAGGCGAGCGCCAGAAGGGTGGCGGCGTCGAAGGCCTCGGGAGCGTAGGTGTAGTCGGTGAGCGCCTCGTCACCGGCACCTGCGAGGAAGGCGTCGAGCCCCGCGCGGAACTCCTCGACCTCGTCCGGAGCCGGCCCGGGATAGGTGCCCCGAACGCCCTGGATGAGCCCCGGCTCGAAGTCCTCGGTGTACACCGCCATGTTCGCGTCGACGAGGAAGATGTCCTCCGGCGCAAAACCCTGCTCGATCAGCGACGGGAGGATCGTCTTGGTCTCCGCGAACGCCAGGATCGAGATGGCGTCGGGCTTCTCGGCGAGCACCTCCTGGATCTGCGAGTCGAAGACCGTGTCCCCCGGGTTGAACGTCGGGGCCGCCACCACCTCGCCGCCCGCCGCGGTGAACGCCTCGGTGATGTACTTCGCGATGCCCGTGCCATAGGCGTCGTTCATGACGATGAGGCCGAGGCTCTGCGCGCCGAGCTCGGCGATGAAGTTGCCGTGCACCGCGCCTTGCAGTACATCGGACGGCGCGGTGCGGAAGTAGAGGCAGTCGTCGTCGTAGGTCGTGAACGCGTCGGAGGTGTTGGCCGGCGACACCTGCACCACGCCCGCGCTGATGAGCTGATCGATGAACTGCAGCGACACCCCGGAGGACGCGGCGCCGATGATCGCCGAGACGTCCTCCGAGAGCAGACGCGGGATCTCCGTCTCGAACGCCTTGTTGTCGAGATCTCCGGAATCACCGTGCTCGACCTCGGCGGTGAGGCCAGTGGTCGAGGAGTAGTCGTTGATGAGCGAGAGCGCGTAGTCGATGCCCGCGACCTCGGGCGGGCCGACGAAGGCGAAGCCACCTGTGAGCGGCAGCGCGGAGCCAAGTTTCAGGGAGAGCTCGGAGCCGACCTCGCCGACGGGCTCGGTGGCCGGCTCGCACGCGGGACCGGCGGTGGCCTCGGCCGATCCGCTCGTCTCTTCGGGAGCGTCGCCCGCCCCACCCGAGGCGCAGGCGGCGAGCGAGAGCGTGGCGATGCTCGCCAGGGCGAGGGGAAGCAGTCTGCTGCGGGGGATCATGCGGATGTTCCTTTCGTCGTTGTCCGACGGACGTGGAGCGTGTCCGGTGCCCGTGATGCTACGGGCAGGGCGCGTGACGCCGTCGGCCGCCCGGCGGGTGGTTCTGCCCGCGTCTCGGCGGAGACAACGCAGAAGGGCCCCTCTCCCGGAGGAGAGGGGCCCTTCTGTTAATCAGACCTGCAGGTCAGAACCTCTGGCTCAGAAGTCCATGCCGCCCGTCGGGTCGCCCGCGACCGGCGCGGACTTCTCCGGCTTGTCGGCGACGACGGCCTCGGTCGTGAGGAACAGACCGGCGATCGACGCGGCGTTCTGGAGCGCCGAGCGGGTCACCTTGGCCGGGTCGATGATGCCCTGGGCGAACAGGTCGCCGTACTCGCCGGTGGCGGCGTTGAGGCCGAAGCCGACCTCGAGGTCCGCGACCTTGTTGGCGACGACGCCCGGCTCGAGACCGGCGTTGAGGGCGATCTGCTTCAGCGGAGCCTCGATGGCGACCTTGACGATCTGCGCACCGGTCGCCTCGTCACCCGTGAGGTCGAGGCCACGACCGTACACCGACTTGGCGGCCTGGATGAGGGCGACGCCACCACCGGCGACGATGCCCTCCTCGACGGCGGCCTTCGCGTTGCGGACGGCGTCCTCGATGCGGTGCTTGCGCTCCTTGAGCTCGACCTCGGTGGCCGCGCCCGCCTTGATGACGGCGACGCCGCCGGCGAGCTTGGCGAGGCGCTCCTGCAGCTTCTCGCGGTCGTAGTCCGAGTCGGTGTTGTCGATCTCGCGACGGATCTGCGTGACGCGACCCTCGATCTGGTCGGCGTCGCCGGCACCCTCGATGATCGTCGTCTCGTCCTTGGTGATGATCACCTTGCGGGCGCGGCCGAGCAGATCGAGCTCGGTGTTCTCGAGCTTGAGGCCGACCTCCTCGGTGATGACCTGGCCGCCCGTGAGGATGGCGATGTCCTGCAGCTGAGCCTTGCGACGGTCACCGAAGCCCGGGGCCTTGACGGCGACCGACTTGAAGATGCCGCGGATCTTGTTGAGCACGAGCGTCGCGAGAGCCTCGCCCTCGACGTCCTCGGCGATGATGACGAGCTCCTTGCCCGACTGGATCACCTTGTCGACGACGGGCAGAAGGTCCTTGATGTTCGAGATCTTCTGGTTCGCGATGAGGATGTACGGGTCCTCGAAGACGGCCTCCTGGCGCTCCGGGTCCGTGACGAAGTAGGGGTTGAGGTAGCCCTTGTCGAAGCGCATGCCCTCGGTGAGCTCGAGCTCGGTGCCGAAGGTGTTCGACTCCTCGACCGTGACGACGCCCTCCTTGCCGACCTTGTCGATGGCCTCGGCGATGAGCTCGCCGATGGCCGGGTCAGCGGCCGAGATCGACGCGGTCGCAGCGATCTGCTCCTTCGACTCGACCTCCTTGGCCTGGGCGAGCAGCTCGTCGGAGAGGGCCTTGACGGCCTTCTCGATGCCGCGCTTGAGCGAGATGGGGTCGGCGCCGGCCGCGACGTTGCGCAGGCCCTCGCGCACGAGCGCCTGGGCGAGGACGGTCGCGGTGGTGGTGCCGTCACCGGCGACGTCGTCGGTCTTCTTGGCGACCTCCTTGACGAGCTCCGCGCCGATCTTCTCGTACGGGTCGTCGAGCTCGATCTCCTTGGCGATGGAGACACCGTCGTTCGTGATCGTGGGGGCGCCCCACTTCTTCTCGAGCACGACGTTGCGACCGCGCGGGCCGAGCGTCACCTTGACGGCGTCGGCGAGCGTGTTGAGGCCGCGCTCGAGGCCGCGACGGGCCTCCTCGTCGAAAGCGATGATCTTTGCCATGGTGGTTTTCGTCCCTCCCGGACGTAGGGGGTGGTCTTTAGCACTCACCTCTCGGGAGTGCCAGAACGATTCTGGCACTCACCCCCATCGAGTGCAAGCCGCACGGGAACCGGCCGTCACACGACACGAAGGCGCCCCGCGATGCGAGATCGCGGGGCGCCTTCCGGATGTCTGCGCGGATCAGACGGGACGCACGGCCTCCGCCTGCGGGCCCTTCTGACCGGTGCCGATGCTGAACTCGACCGACTGGCCCTCGTCCAGCACGCGGAAGCCCGACATCTCGATGTTCGAGTAGTGGACGAAGACGTCCTGGCTGCCGTCGGCGAGGGTGATGAACCCGAAGCCCTTCTCGGCGTTGAACCATTTGACGGTGCCCTGAGTCATGCGAATCTCCTGCTGCTGAGCCCTCACGATCGAGGGGAGTACCGGGAGAGCGTATCCGCGTGATTCCGGGGCTCACAGACGTCGTGAGCGTTTATTGACACGCCGGAAAGAACTCGTTACCCCGCCGAAACACGATCCAGGCCGACGACCACCCGCAGCTCCTTCTGATCGCTGGCGTACTTGTCGCTCTGCTGGACCAGCGCCCCGCCGATCGCCTCGGCGACGCCGTATGCCGCCGCTTCGTCCTCGGGCTTGGAGAAGTACACCGTGGTCTTCGCGAAGTCGGTCTCATCGGTCTCGGTCGGCACGACCAGATCCTGCGGCCATCCGGCCTCGATGAGCTCGGACCCCACCTGCTCGGCGACACCTCCGGTGCTCGTGCCGTTGAGCACCCACACGGTGTACGTCGTGTCGATCACCGGGGCGACGGTCGGTGTGGCCGCGGGCGGATCGGGCAGCACATCGACGCGCTGCGAGAGCACGAGGAAGCCGACGATCCCGGCGATCGTGAGCACGACGGTCGCGAGCGCCGCCCACAGCCACGTGACTCCGCGCGAGGAACGCGGCATCTCGGCGCGGTGGGCGCCGACGCGGGCAGGCTGGCGGGGGACGTCGTCGAAGCGATCCCGGGGGTAGGAGTTCGGCACGCACTGATCGTACCGGCGGGCCCCGGGGATCCCCTGGTCACGCGCTCCGGATGAGGGAGCGCTGCCGGATCAGCCGGCGATCCGCGACCGGGAGGCGTCTCGCTCGTCGCGACGGCGCCGTAGGCGGCCGACCAGCAGCGGATCCTCGGCGAGCGCATCGCCCGAGTCGATCAGGCGGCCGAGCAGCTGGTAGTAGCGTGCCGGCGACAGCGCGAGCTCGGAGCGGATCGCCTCCTCCTTCGGCCCGCCGTGCACGCGCCAGCGCGCCTCGAAGGCGAGGATCGCGCGATCGCGGTCGGCAAGGGGCATGATCCGACGGTATGCGGCTCGATCCCCCTGGCTGGTGAGGCGCTCCGCGGAGCGCACAGACACACTGCCGCACCTCAGGAACGCGGCCGCGGGGACTGCATCCGTACGGCTCAGAGTGGACGGATCCAGGATCCGAGCGGATCCGCCGCCGCAAGCACACGCCCGTCCAGCGCAAGCGCGAAGCCGCCCGGCCAGGTCGCCGCCTCGACCGGGGGCCGCCAGGCATCGTGCAGCGCCGGCTGGTCGAGAGTGATCCAGCGGATCGCCGGATCGCCGGAGAGTGCACCGACGAGGGCCTCGCGACGCGCACGCGGCACGTAGGGAAGCACGCCCGGGGTCGTCACGACCAGCGTCGCTCCCCGCGGCGCCTGCGCCGCCACCGCGCGCACGAGCTCGACATCGGCGGCGTCTCCCGCCACGAGGAGGGGCGGGTCGGCGGCCGCGACGTCGACCGCCGCCGCGATCCGCGACGCGCGCTCCCGCTCCTCGGGCCAGACCAGCCCCTCGAGCCAGGCGCGGTCATCCGCCTCGCGCACATCGAGCGGCTGCAGGTCGATGCCCGCGCGCCACACGATCTGCGGCAGGGAGACGTCGGGCACGGCGCCGCGCACGTCGACGTCGAGCACCACCGCCGACTCCCCCAGCTCGACAAGACGGTCGTGCCCGCGATAGCGGTACGCGTAGCGATCCGGATACAGGCAGAGGCCGCCCGAAGCCCCCAGCTCCAGCAGGGCGATCGGGCCCGCGATGCGGTGGAGCGCCGGCAGCAGGGCGGCACATCGCTGCGGCTCGTTGGTCTGCAGACTGCGGGCCGAGCATTCAGCGACCACCGCATCCGCGTTTGACTGGATGAACGCGGCCCACTCGTCCGCGCCTCCCGGATGCGCCCCGAGCATCCGCGTCACCGCGAACACAAGCGGCGGCTGGCGGTGCGGAGCGGGGATGCGGGAGAGGATCGCGGCGATCGTCTCGTCGACCGCGACCCGCTGCGCCCAGGCCCCGTAGACATCCGACCGTCCGGCGGCCTCGTCGCGCGCGAACCGGGCGAACCGCTCGGCGACGTGGGCAGGGCTGTCCTCGTCGATCGGCGCCGGCTGCATATGTCCATTCTGTGGGTTCGTCACACTCGATCCGCCCCCTCCCGCGCGCACGTAATCTGGTACCCGAACCCCAGGAGGACGTATGTCGTACAACGTGAACAAGTCCGAGGACGAGTGGCGCAGCGAGCTCACGCCCGAGCAGTTCGCGGTGCTGCGTGAGTCCGGCACCGAGCGCCCGTGGACCGGCGAGCTGCTCGACGAGGAGCGCGCGGGTCTCTACGCCTGCGCCGCGTGCGGCAGCGAGCTCTTCAAGAGCGGCACCAAGTTCGACTCGCACTGCGGATGGCCGAGCTTCTACGAGTCGATCCGCCCCGAGGCCGTGCAGCTGCTCGACGACTCGAGCCACGGCATGCAGCGCACCGAGGTGCGCTGCGCCAACTGCGGATCGCACCTGGGCCACGTCTTCCCCGACGGCTTCGGCACGCCCACCGGCGACCGCTACTGCATGAACTCGCTGTCGCTGTCGTTCACTCCCGACGAGGCCTGATGTCGGCGCTGGAGGCGATGCGGTCGCGCCGCTCGCTGTCCCAGGTCACCGATGAGGCGCCGACGCACAAGGAGCTGGTCGAGCTGATCTCGGCGGCGGGCCGTGTCGCCGACCACAAGGAGCTCAAGCCGTGGCGGCTCATCGAGCTGCGCGGCGACGATCGCCTCGTCCTCGGCAAGGCGATCGCCCGGGCTCAGGGTGAGGACGGCGTCAACACCAAGCCGCTGCGCGCCCCGCTGCTGATCGCAGTGGTCGCGACCATCAAGTCGACCTCGCTTCCCGCATGGGAGCAGGAGGCCACCGCGGCCGGGGTCGCCCACGCGCTGAGCCTGCTGCTCGACGAAGCGGGATGGGGAGTCATCTGGCGCACGGGCGACTACACGCGCGCCAAAGCCGTCAGCAAGGCCCACGGCCTGAAGAAGGGTGAGCTGCTGCTCGGCTGGCTCTATGTCGGCGGCAGGCCCGATCGCTCGCGCCCCGTGCGCGGCAAGACGATCGACGGCGAGCGCTATCTGTCGGCCATGCCGAGCGAGGACGCGGGCGACGAGGACGCGAAGGACGCGAAGGACGCGAAGCAGGCGCGCGAGTCTGAGAAGGCCCAGAAGAAGGCGCGCAAGGCCGCGAAGAAGGCGCGTAAGGCGGAGAAGGACGCGGAGAAGAAGGCGCGCAAGGCCGAAAAGAAGGCGCGCAAGGCCGAGAAGGCCTAACGCCGGCGACGGGCCCCGCCGAGCACGGCGATCACCACACCCGCCGACGCGATCGCCACGGTGATCGCCGAGCGGATGGGCGACGGCGGCACGGCGGGCGGCCACACCAGATCGAGCACCAGCGATCCGATCAGCATGCCCAGCACCGACCCCAGCGAGAGCAGAAGCACCCCGATCCGAGGCGCGAGCGCGGCCGACGTGAAGATGTAGAGAACGCCGATCGCCCCGCCGGTGTAGAGCAGGGGCGAGGCCGGCGGCGGCGCGACATCCGTCTGCGGCACCTGCGCGAACGCGAGCCCGGCCAGCAGCGCGGTGCCGACGACGAAGTTCACGAACGTCGCGGCAAGCGGCGATCCGGCGCGTTTCTGAAGGCGTCCGTTGGTCGCCTGCTGCCACGCGACGCCGGCGCCGACGAGCACGGGCAGGATGAGCATCCACAGCGGCGCGTCGCCGACCGCCCCGCCCGTCATCGACACCACGACGGCGGCGAGGGCCAGCGTCACACCCAGCACACGCGGCACCGTGACCGCCGTGACCCCGGCGGGGCTGTATCCGACGCGATCGAGGATGAGCCCGCTCAGCGTCTGGCCCGCGACCATGCCCACGGTGAAGAGCGCGGTGCCGATGATGCCCACCACCGCGCCCTGCGTGGCGACCGTGAAGGCACCGGCCGCGCCTCCGATGAGGAGCCACCAGGGGATGTCGTGCGTGCGGATCCCGACCCACAGGCGCGCGACGCCGGCTCGACCGGACGGCAGCAGCGCGGCCAGCAGAACCACCAGCAGCAGTCCCGACCCGAACGAGATCACGGCGGCGAGCGTGCCGCTGTTCAGCTCCACACCGAGCTGCCCGTTGATGCGCGACTGGAGCGCGGTCAGCACGCCGACCGCGACCGCGGCGCCCACCGCGAGGGCTCCACGACGACGGGGCGCTTCGGTTGCGTTCACTCCCCGAGCCTACGTCGGGCACCGGATCGGAGCTCGCGGCGGGGACGTTCGCGGGCCGCTCGCGGGGCCCTCCGCAGAGCTGTCGACCAACGTCCCCCTTGCGATACCTATCGTTAGACGATAGATTTCGAATGTTCTTCAGCGAGGGAGGTTTGCCGTGGGCAGGTATCTGGTTCGCACGCTGCAGGTGGTGATCGCCCTCTGCCTGGCGGGCTCCGTAGTGGTGCAGGTCGTGCTGCTGCCCCTGGTATGGGCGGATCTCGACGGCGAGGCCCTCTGGGGCAGGATCGCGCTGATCACGATCACCGCGCTCTGGATCCTGGGGCTTCAGGTGTGCGCGGTGTGCGTGCTCCGGCTGCTCGCGATGGTGCGACGCGGATCCGTCTTCTCGCCCGCGGCGTTCCGCTGGGTCGACACCATCATCGGAGCCGTCGCATTCGATGCCGTCCTGACGGCGGTGCTCGCGGTGCTGCTCGCCCCGGGAGAGCCCGCGCCGGGCATCGTCGCGCTGATCTGCGGCGCCGCCCTGGTGACCGGCGGCGTCGCGCTGCTTGTGCTCGTGATGCGGCGCCTTCTGCAGCAGGCAATGGAGCGCGAGACGGAGGCGCGCACCCTGCGATCCGAGCTCGACGAGGTCATCTGATGCCGATCATCGTCGACGTCGACGTGATGCTCGCCCGCCGCAAGATGGCCGTGGGAACACTGGCGGAGCGGATCGGCATCACTCCCGCGAACCTCGCCGTGCTCAAGAACGGTCGCGCGAAGGCGGTGCGCTTCACGACCCTCGATGCGATCTGCCGCGTGCTCGACTGCCAGCCCGGCGACGTGCTGCGCTGGGAACCCGGACCGGACGCGTAGCGTTGAGGGGCAGCGGGATCCGGGACCGGGTCGATCAGCTGCTCTCTCCCCGATCCTGCACCGACGGCGTCCCGCGCCGCCCCGAAAGGCACGCTCCCGTGTACTCCCTCCTGCTCGCGATCATCTACATCGCCTTCGTCAGCCTCGGCCTTCCCGACTCGCTCGTCGGGGCCGGCTGGCCCGTGATGCACCAGGATCTCGGTGTGCCGATCGCCTCGGCGGGCATCATCACGATGATCATCGCGGGCGGAACCATCCTCTCGAGCCTCGCGTCCGAGCGGCTCACGCGTCGGTTCGGCGTCGGGGTGGTGACCGCCGTCAGCGTCGCGCTGACCGCGGCCGCGCTGGCCGGGTTCTCCTTCAGCGGCGCGTTCTGGATGCTGTGCCTGTGGGCCATCCCCTACGGTCTCGGCGCCGGTGCCGTCGATGCGGCGCTCAACAACTACGTCGCGGTGCACTACGCCGCGCGGCACATGAACTGGCTGCACGCGTGCTGGGGACTCGGCGCCTCCATCAGCCCCTTCATCATGAGCTTCGCGCTCACCGCGGGCGCGGGTTGGTCGAGCGCCTACATCACCGTGGCCGTGCTCCAGGCCGTTCTCACGGTCGCGCTGCTGTTCAGCATCCCGCTGTGGAGGAAGGTCAACCCGCTCGTTCCGGCGCACCATCACGAGGCGGAGGACGAGGCGCCCGGCAAGGGCGCGGCGCACGTGCCCCTCGCACAGGCGCTCCGCATCCGCGGGGTGTGGCTGATCCTCACGGCGTTCTTCGCCTACTGCGCCCTGGAGAGCACGGTCATCCTGTGGGCCTCGACCTATCTCGTCACCGACCGGGGTGTGGATGCCGCAACCGCGGCGGCCTTCGCCTCGCTCTTCCTGCTGGGCATCACCGCGGGACGCTTCCTGGCGGGCTTCGTCGCCGATCGCATCGGCGACCGCTGGATGATCCGCGGCGGGTTCCTGGCCGTCGGACTCGGCGTCCTCCTGCTCGGGCTGCCCGTTCAGACGACGGCCCTGCCCCTCATCGGCCTGGTGATCACAGGACTCGGCTGCGCGCCGATCTACCCCGCGATCATCCACTCGACGCCCACGAGCTTCGGCCGACGCAACTCGCAGGCGATCATCGGCGTCCAGATGGCCGCCGCGTACACCGGATCCACGCTCGCCCCGCCGCTCTTCGGCGTGCTCTCGGCGTGGTCGGGGATGTGGATCCTCCCCCTGTTCCTCGCCGTGCTGATGCTGCTCGGCCTGCTGATGTCGGAGCGCCTGAGCCGCCTCGTGCCGCAGTCGTGATCGTGGGACGGCAGCGATGGGGCAGAGTCAGCGCCACCCATCCGACACCCCGGCGCGCATCTCGGCACGGGTGACGTCGCGCACGAACGCCACCTGTGCGATCAGCGCCTGCTTGGCCTGCGGAGTGTCCAGCGCCAGCTGATACTCGTGTCCGACGGTGTCGGGTGTGGTGGCGGGGTCGAAGAAGAGCTCCGTCACGTCCACGCCCGCTCCGTCCAGCGCGTCCACCCATTCGAGGTTCTGCTTCAGCAGCGGGTCGGCCGGGCCGGTGGATACGAGAGTCGGCGGGTAGTCTGCGTCGACGTGCTGCGGAAGCGCGGTGTATCGAAACTTCTCGTCTTCGAGGAAGGACTTCGTCCCGGAGTACGACCACATCACGGTTCGCATGAAGAATCCGAACGTGTCGTTGTCGTAGTCGACGGTCGTCGGGTCATAGGGGCCGCTGAACAGCACAACTCCGCGGAGCTGATCCGGGCGGATCGACGTCGACAGCTCGGCGGCTTCGGCGTAGTCGGGCTGGGCGATCGCCATCGCCGACTGTGCCGCGATGTGGGCCCCGGCGGAGTCACCGGCGAGGACGAGACGCTCGGGGTCCGCCCCCAGCTCCTCGGCGTGGGCGACGACGTACTCGATCGCGCGGTCGACCTGTCGGATCGGTGTGGGATAGGTGGCCTCGGGCGCATGCGTGTACTCGATGTTGACGACGGTGAAGCCGTGCGACGCGAGCACCTGCAGGTAGTTCCGCAACGGCTCCTTCTGCCCGGCGATGAACGCACCGCCGTGCACCCACAGGACGGTGGGCAACGACTCGTCGGCGTCCTCCGGCCGGAAGACGTCGAGCCGTCCCTCCGCCGAGGAATCGTCGTAGACGAGATCCAGGTCGGCATGGATGTCAGCCGGAACGTACTTGCCTGCCGTCTCAGCGTTACTGAGGCCCGCCGGATCAGGCGCGGATCGAAGGAGCCAGACACCCGGCCAGGGGCTGACGTTCCAGAAGACCACGCCCGCGACGGCGAGGACGGCGACGACACCGACGATCCACAGGACAATACGACGCCATCGCTTCATCCCGACCGAACTCCCCTCGCGAACTCCGGCGCCCATTCTGTCAGTCCACGTTCCGCGGATGAGGCCCGGTCGGCGAACCCGTTGCCGGAGATTCATCGACCGCAGAGACCGTCATCTGCGGTAGGCATGAATCATGCGGACCGGATGCCCTTTCCCCGCGCGGATGAAGACGAGTGCGGGCGAGCGCTCGACCCGCAGATCGAACTGCCCTGGCATCGGCAGGAGGGCGCTGCGGTGAGCCGGGACTATCGCGAGGTCGCGCAGGAGGCGTCCACCGGCGCCATGCCCGGCTGGGATCAGGTCGACCGCCTTGTGCGCGACGCCCACCGCTCCTATGCCACGGACCCCGAAGGCACGGTCGCCGACTACATCCCCGTCCTGGCCGAGACCGACCCCGACTTGTTCGGCCTGGCGGTGATCGAGGTCGACGGGGGGATCCACGACGCCGGCGATGCGACCCATGCGTTCTCGATCCAGTCGATCTCGAAGCTGTTCGTCTATGCGCTGGTGATCCAGGAGGTCGGGCACGCGCCGGTGCGCGAGATCGTCGGGGTGAACAACACCGGCCTGCCCTTCAACTCCCTGATCGCGCTCGAGCTGAACGACGGCCACCCGATGAACCCCATGGTGAACGCCGGCGCGATCGCCACGACGGCGCTGATGCCGGGCTCCACGACGGCGGAGCAGTGGGAGCGCGTCCGGGAGGGCCTGTCGGCCTTCGCGGGACGTCCGCTGAGCTTGAACGGCGAGGTGTACCGCTCGGAGGCGGCGACCAACGACCGCAACCGCGCGATCGGACGACTGCTGCGCAGCTACGGTCGCCTGAGCGTCGACCCCGACGAGATCGTCGACGTCTACACGCGGCAGTGCGCCCTGGATGTCACCGCGCACGACCTCGCCGTGATGGGTGCGACCCTCGCCGACGGCGGGGTGAACCCGATCACGGGCCGCCGCGTCGTCGACGCCGAGGTGTGCAGAGACGCGCTCGCGGTCGTCGCGGCCACGGGCCTGTACGAGCGCTCCGGCGAGTGGCTGTTCGAGATCGGCCTGCCCGCCAAGTCGGGCGTCTCGGGCGGCATCGTCGCGGTCGTTCCCGGCAAGGGCGCGATCGGCGCCTTCTCGCCGCGGCTCGATGCCGCGGGCAACTCGGTGCGCTCGCAGCGCGCCATCGGATACCTCTCCCGCGCGCTCGGACTGAACCTGTTCGCATCCGCGCCCGCCGCCCCCTTCCGTTCCTGACCTGTCCCGCGTCTTTCGGCCACAACCACGAGGGTGAACATGACTGCCGCAGCTCCCGCCACCTCCCCCACCGAACACAAAGCGTCCTGGCTGCCGATGGTCAGTCTCTTCCTGGCCCAGGTGCTGATGTCCTTCAACGTGGCGGCGCTGCCGATCTCGCTCGGCGGCATCGTGGAGGACTTCGGCGTGCCTCCCACCGTCGCCAGCTCCACGATCGTCGTCTACGGGCTCGCGGTCGCCGCGCTCGTGATGACCGGGGCGAAACTCGGGCAGCGGGTCGGCTGGGTGCTCATCTTCCGCATCGTCGTTGTGCTGTTCGCGGGATCCGCTCTGCTGATGATCCTCTCCCCCAGCGCGGGCTGGGCCATCGCCGGACAGGCCCTGGCAGGTGCGGCCGCGGCGATCATCGTGCCCTCCCTCGTGGCCCTCATCGCCGAGAACTATCGTGGCGCGCAGCAGGCGACCGCGATCGGCGCGCTCGGCTCTGCGCGAGCGATCTCCGGCGTCAGCGCCTTCCTGATCGGCGGCACCCTCGGCACCCTCGTCGGCTGGCGGCCGGTGTTCATCGTGGTGCTGGTGCTGGCGGCACTGGTCTTCGCGTTCAGCTTCAGCCTGCGCGGCGACAAGGGCGACCCGACGATCCGGATCGACCTGGTCGCGTCCTCCCTGATCGGTGCGGCGATCGTGCTGCTCACGCTCGGCTTCAACAACCTCAACGGATGGGGCGCACTGGCCGCCACCGACTCGGCGCCGTTCGCGCTCGCCGGGCTCTCACCCGCACCGCTGTTCATCGTCGCCGGCGTGGTGCTCGGCCAGCTCTTCTTCGTCTGGACGCGCCGCCGGAAGGCATCCGGCAAGGTGCCGCTCATCGATCTCTCGATCATCGACTCACCGCGCGAACGGGCGGCCGTCTACGCGATGTTCATCGTGGTCGCGCTCGAGGCGTGCGTGAACTTCACCGTGCCGCTCTACATCCAGATCGTGCAGGGACGCACCCCGTTCGACACGTCGCTGGCGATGATGCCGTTCAACCTGACGGTGTTCATCACCGCCACGCTCGTCGTCCGGTTCTACAAGAAGTACCCGCCCCGCACCATCGGGGTGTTCGGCTTCATCCTCACCACCGCCGCCCTCGTGTGGCTGTCGTTCGTGGTCACCAACAACTGGGAGACGCTTCCGACGATCGCGGGTCTCATCGTCTTCGGCATCGGACAGGGAGCCCTCGTCACCCTGGTCTTCAACGTGCTCGTGACGGCCTCCCCGGCCACCCTGGCCGGAGATGTCGGATCGCTCCGCGGCACCACGCAGAACCTCGCGTCCGCGGTCGGAACGGCGCTGGCGGGCGCGCTCATGGTGTCGCTGCTCGCGCTGAGCGTCGGCCGTGCCGTCGCCGAGCACCCCGAGCTTCCGCCGACGCTGGCCGCCCAGGTCGACGTCAACGACGTCAACTTCATCAGCAACGCCGAGCTGCGCGAGGTGCTCAGCCAGACCGACGCCTCCGACGCCGAGATCGACGCCGCCGTGGAGGTCAACGAGCAGTCCCGCCTCGCCGCGCTGCGTCTCGGGCTGCTCATCCTCGCCGGCGTCAGTGCGCTGGCGATCGTCCCCGCCTCCCGCCTGCCGCGGTACCGGCCGGATGAGATCCCCGACCCCGAGGGGAATCGCCCCTAGGCGCGGCTTTCTGTGGTGCCGGCTACCGGGTTCGAACCGATGACCCCCTGTTTACAAGACAGGTGCTCTACCAACTGAGCTAAGCCGGCGTCGTCCCGCGAACGGGACCAGACGAGCATACCGAGCCGCGCCGGGCCCCCATGCATCAGCCCGCGGGGGCCTCCGTCGGCTCGGGCGTCGGGGTGGCCGACTCGAGGTACGACTCGCTGTCGATCGCGAGCAGGAAGGCGGCGAACTCCTCGGGCACATCCAGCGCGCCCACGTAGGGCTGGCCGTCGACCAGGATCGTCGGCACGCCGTCGAGGGTGTTCTTCGTGCCCGGCAGCGGCTCGTTCAGCGCGCGCTCGGTGGCCTCGCGCGCCCAGGCGACGAAGTCCTCGTTCTCGATGCACGAGCGCACCGTCTTGGTGTCGCGCGCGCCCGTCGCGATGGCGCGGTCGGCGAGCTCGGCGTCGCTGAAGCCGTCGCTGTCGGGGGCCGGCTGGTTCGTGAGCAGCTCATGGTTGAACTTCGCGAACGCCTCGGGGGCGTGGTCGACGACACACGCCACGGCGCCGGCGGCGCGCTGCGAGTACTTCGTGCCGTTCGACTTCGAGGTCAGCATGGCGACGGGGTGGTAGACGACCCGCACGGCGCCCTGCGACCGCCACTCCTCGAGCTGATCCGCGTTGACGCGCTGGAACTCGCCGGCCGCCTCAGAGAGGTAGTCGACGTACACGTGGATCGAGATCGGCTCCTCGGCCGGCGCGGTCTCGGTCGGCGCGGGCGTCGCCTGGGGAGTCTCCGTGGCGAGTGCCCGCTGGATCGTGTCGTCGACGACCACGCCGTCGTCGGCCGTGAAGTTCGCCGGCTGGAGCGTGGGCTTCGACAGTGCGGGCTGGAAGACCGCGAACCAGCTGTAGAGGGCGCCTCCGCCGACCACGACCAGGATCGCCAGCACGATGGCGGCGCGGCGGAGCACACGATTGCGCGCCTGACGCGCCTTGACCTGCTGGGCCTTCACGCGCACCGCTTCGCGACGGTCGCGCGGATCGGGCGAAGCGCCCGTCTCGTCGCTCGACATGCAACCTCTTGGAACGTGGATCGGATAGCCGCAGAGAGCGACCACAACGTCTCCGATGCTAGGTCGAACGGCTGGGAGAAATCAGACAGGACGGGCATTCCGCCTGTGCGTCACCGCCCGTCGGGCCGCCCGACACGCCGATGGACGGACCCCCTCTGCGGGCATGGCATACTGATCCCGACCCAAAGGCGGGTCTAGCGGCGGTTGTACGTCGCTCCATCACTACGGATCGTCCGGCACGTACCTGCCGGTGAAGGAGAAACAGATAATGGCTTCTGTCACTTTCGACGCTGCGACGCGTCTCTACCCGGGCGGCACCCGCCCCGCGGTCGACAAGCTGGACCTCGACATCGCCGACGGCGAGTTCCTGGTCCTCGTCGGTCCCTCCGGTTGCGGTAAGTCCACCTCGCTCCGCATGCTCGCGGGCCTCGAGGAGGTCAACGACGGCCGCATCCTCATCGGCGACCGCGACGTCACGGACGTCCCGCCGAAGGACCGCGACATCGCGATGGTGTTCCAGAACTACGCGCTGTACCCGCACATGACGGTCGCCGAGAACATGGGCTTCGCCCTGAAGATCGCCGGTGTCTCCAAGGATGAGCGCGCCAAGCGCGTGCTTGAGGCCGCCAAGATCCTCGACCTCGAGCCCTACCTGGCCCGCAAGCCGAAGGCCCTCTCGGGTGGTCAGCGTCAGCGCGTCGCCATGGGTCGCGCGATCGTGCGCGAGCCGCAGGTGTTCCTCATGGACGAGCCGCTGTCGAACCTCGACGCCAAGCTCCGCGTCCAGACCCGTACGCAGATCGCCGGGCTGCAGCGCCGCCTCGGCGTCACGACCGTCTACGTCACGCACGACCAGACCGAGGCGCTCACCATGGGCGACCGCATCGCGGTGCTCAAGGACGGCCTCCTGCAGCAGGTCGGCACCCCGCGCGAGCTGTACGAGCGCCCGAACAACGTCTTCGTCGCGGGCTTCATCGGCTCGCCGGCCATGAACCTGTTCCCGGCCGACGTCGTCGAGGGCGGCATCCGCTTCGGCAACAAGACCGTGGGCGTCGAGGCCTCGGCTCTCGCCAAGGCTCACGGCAAGCAGGTCACCGTGGGCGTCCGCCCCGAGGACATCATCGTCGCCCCGGCCGACGGCCAGGGCCTCGAGATCGTCGTCGACCTCGTCGAGGAGCTCGGCGCCGACGGCTACCTCTACGGCCACTCGGACATCGAGGGCGTCCGCACGGACATCGTCGCTCGCGTCGACGGCCGCATCCACCCGAACGCCGGCGACCGCATCACGCTCGCGCCGGTTCCGGACCACGTGCACGTCTTCGACATCGAGACCGGCGAGCGCCTGACGGGTGCTGTCGCCTCCTGACGCGCACCTCACGCGGACGGCGCGGATGGATCCTCGGATCCGTTCGCGCCGTCTCGCTTTTCCCGTAGGTTTGCCCACATGCCCGACTCCCTCCGCATCACCGCCGCCGAGACCGACCCGCAGCTTCTGACGCTGCCGTGGTCGACCCCGCTCGAGGCCTGGCCCGCGAGCGCGATCGTGAAGCTGCCCAAGGGCATCTCCCGCCACATCGTGCGCTTCAGCGAGATGTCGGGGCGCGTCATCGCGGTGAAGGAGACCACCGATGCGATGGCCCAGCGCGAGTACGAGATGCTGGGCGCACTCGCCAAGCTCGATGTGCCCTGCGTCAAGCGCGTCGCCGTCGTCGCGGGCCGCACGGCGCAGGACGGCACTCCCCTGCGCGCGGCCCTCGTCACGGCCCACCTGAGCTTCTCGATGCCGTATCGCGCGCTGTTCACCCACGCGCTTCGGCCCGAGACCGCCACCCGCCTCGTCGACGCTCTCGCGCTGCTGCTCGTGCGCCTGCACAACGTGGGCTTCTACTGGGGCGACGTGTCGCTCTCGAACACGCTCTTCCGCCGCGATGCCGGATCCTTCGCCGCCTACCTCGTCGACGCCGAGACGGGCGAGCTGCACGAGGGTGGACTCAGCGAGGGCCAGCGCGATCACGACCTCGACCTCGCGCGCACGAACATCGCGGGCGAGCTGCTGGATCTCGCGGCCCACGGCCGGGTGGAGGGGGTGGACCCGGTGGCGGTCGCCGACGGGATCGTCGCCGCCTACCGGTCGCTGTGGGGCGCCCTGCACGACGAGCAGACGTTCTCCTCGCGCGAGGCGTGGCGTATCACCGAACGCGTGCGCCTGCTCAACGACCTGGGCTTCGACATCGACGAGATGTCGATCGAGACCGAGGGCGGCGGAAGCCGCGTCTCGATCCAGCCGAAGGTCGTGGACGCGGGACACCACGCCCGCCGGCTCATCCGGCTCACGGGTCTGGACGTCGAGGAGAACCAGGCCCGTCGTCTGCTCAACGACCTCGACGAGTTCCGGCTCCACACGGGCCGCTCGGAGGACGAGGAGGAGCTCGCCGCACACGAGTGGCTCACGCAGGCGTTCGAGCCCGTGGTGCGCGCCATCCCCTACGAGCTGCGTGCGAAGCTCGAGCCCGCCGAGGTGTACCACGAGGTGCTCGAGCACCGCTGGTTCCTGCAGGAGCAGCGCGACGCATCCGTGCCGCTGGCCGAGGTGCTGAGCAGCTACATGGGCAACGTGCTGCGCCACCGACGCGACGAGGCCACGATCATGGGGCCCCTCACCGAGACGATCACCGCGCCGCTGCCGCAGTCACCCGAGGTCGACTGGCGCGATCTGGTCTGACGGCGTCAGTAGCCGACGGTGAAGCGCGTGCGGTGGTGCTTCGGCGTCTCGATCTCGTCGACCACCGCGATCGCGAAGTCGGCGCCGGAGAGCATGGAGGCGCCGTTCTCGTCGGTCACCAGGATGTCGCCGCCGGTGCGGTAGCGCCCCGTGCGCTCGCCCGGCGCGAAGGCTCCGAACCCCGCCGCCGGGTGCACGAAGAACCAGTCGACCGACGCCGGGGTCGCTTCGAGGTCTTCGAGCACGCCGATCATCTCGAACGCCTCGGGCTTGAACTCGTCGGGGAAGCCCCCCGCGTCGATGAGACGCGGGCCGCCCTCGGCCACGAGGCTGCCGCCGGCGCCGCCGATGACGCCCAGGCGCACGCCCTCAGGCACCTCCGCGGCCAGCTCGGCGAGCGACGGGCGCACCTGACCCTCCATGTCACCGCGCGGCGCGACGCACGAGACGATCGTCTGCACGCCCTCGAGCTCCTTCAGGAGCCCGGGGACATCGAGCAGAGAGCCCTCGATGTACGTGACGCCCGGAACGCGCTCCGTGGGCACCTTGCGGGCCACCGAGACGACGGTGTGGCCGCGCTTGGCCGCCTCCTGCACGATGTGGCCTCCGGCGTAGCCGGTGCCTCCGATGACGGCGATGCGTGCCATGGTCTGCCTTTCCTCGGACGGTGCCGCGGGAGCGCGGTCAGCTCGCAGATTACTCTGCGGACTGGCGCAGCGTCGCGATCTGGTAGAGCGCGACCGAGGCCGCGATGCCGGCGTTGAGCGACTCGGTGGCCGCGGAGATCGGGATCGAGACGATCTGGTCGCAGTTCTCGGTCACCAGGCGCGAGAGCCCCTTGCCCTCGGAGCCGACGACCACAACGACCGGTCGGTCGGCGAGCTCGAGAGCCGGGAGCGAGACGTCGCCGCCGCCGTCCAGGCCGAGCACGAACACACCCTGCTTCTTGAAGTCCTTCAGCATGGCGGTGAGGTTCGTGGCCATGGCGACGGGGATGCGCGCCGCGGCGCCCGCGCTGGTCTTCCACGCGCCCGAGTTCATGCCCGCCGAGCGACGCTGCGGGATGATCACGCCGTGGCCGCCGAACGCGGCGGTCGAGCGGATGATCGCCCCCAGGTTGCGCGCATCGGTCACGCCGTCGAGCGCGACGAACAGCGGCGTCTTGCCCTGGTCGATGACCTGCTCGAGCAGGTCGTGCGGGTGGGCGTACTCGTACGGCGGCACCTTGAGCGCGACGCCCTGGTGCACGCCGTCGAAGCCGGCCATGCGGTCGAGCTCGGGACGGGTGACCTCGAGCACGGGGATCTCGCGGTTCTTGGCGATGACGAGCATCTCCTTGACGCGGTCATCCATCTCCACACGCTGCGCGATGTAGAACGCGATCGCGGGGATCTTCGTGCGCAGCGCCTCGAGCACCGAGTTGCGGCCGGTCACGAACTCGATGTCGTCGCCGCCCTTCGCGCGCGGGGCGCGAGAGGGGCGCTGCGACTGGCCGCGCTTGGCGGCGAGGCGCTCGGCGGCCTGCTTGCGCTTGTGCGCGACGTGGTACGTGCGGTCTTCGGCCTTGGGGGTCGGTCCCTTGCCCGAGAGGGCCTTGCGACCGTGTCCGCCGGTGCCCTTCTGGGGGCCCTTCTTGCTAGCCATTGATGCTCCAAACAGTTCCGTCTGCGGTGTCTTCGAGGACGACTCCGGCGGTCGCGAACAGGTCGCGGATCCGGTCGGCACTCGCCCAGTCCTTGGATGCGCGCGCCTCGGCGCGCTGCGAGATGAGCTCCTCGACGAGGGCCGCGAGCGCGGCGCGGGGCCCGCCGTCTGCGGCCGGCTCGTCGGCGAAGTCGAGGCCCAGCACGGCCACCATCGCGGAGACCGCATGGAAGGCGCGCTCTGCCGTGGCGTTGTCGCGTTCGTCGAGCGCGACGTTTCCGCGCCGCACCCAGTCATGCACGACGGCGAGCGCCTGGGGCACGCCGAGGTCGTCGTCCATCGCGTCGGCGAAGGCATCGGGAAGCGCGCCCTCCGCGGCGGCGAGCTGCAGGTCCTGGGCGTGCGCCCCGAGAGGATGGTGATCGGGCATGGCGTCGTGCTCTGCCCGCAGGCGGTCGTTCCCGGGCACAACGCGCGCGGCGCGCTCGAGGAAGCCCGTGATGCGCCCGAGGGCGGCGGCCGCCTCGTCGAGGGCGCCCTCGGAGACGTCGAGGTTCGAGCGGTAGTGCGCGGCGGCGAGCGCATAGCGCACGACCGGACCGGGGCGCTGGGCGAGCAGGTCATGGGCGAGCACGAAGTTGCCGAGCGACTTCGACATCTTCTGACCCTCGACGGTCACGAGCCCGTTGTGCACCCAGAAGCTCGCGAAGTCGAAGCCCGCGGCCGTCGACTGAGCGAGCTCGTTCTCATGATGCGGGAAGCGCAGGTCGAGACCGCCGCCGTGGATGTCGAAGGCGTCGCCGAGGTAGCGACGCGACATCGCCGAGCACTCGATGTGCCATCCCGGGCGACCGGCGCCCCACGGCGACTCCCACGTGGCGGAGGCGGGCTCATCCGGCTTGGCGCCCTTCCACAGCGCGAAGTCGCGGGGGTCCCGCTTGCCGCGCGGATCGGCATCCGCGGCCGGCTCCATGGCGTCGACCGACTGGTTGGTGAGCGCGCCGTACGACGACCACGAGCGCACATCGAAGTACACGTCGCCGGCGGCCGCATAGGCGTGGCCGCGCTCGATCAGACGCTGGATGATCTCCTGCATCTGCGGGATGGACGCCGTGGCGCGGGGTTCGTAGGTGGGCGCCTCGATGCCGATCTTCTCGTACGCCGTCGTGAACTCGCGCTCGATGCGGTACGCCAGCGCCCACCAGGGCTCCTCGGGCGTCGCATTGGCGAGCGTCTTGTCATCGATGTCGGTGACGTTGCGCACGAAGGTGACTGGGCCGACGCGGTGCGTCAGCCAGCGTCGCAGCAGGTCGAAGGCGAGCGCGCCCCGCAGGTGCCCGATGTGCGGGCCCGACTGCACGGTGGGACCGCACACGTACATCGACACCGCTCCGGGCACGAGGGGCACGAAGTCGCGCAGCGTCTGCGCGCGGGAGTCGTAGAGGCGTACGGTCACCTCCCCAGCCTATGGGGCGACGTCTGAGGAAACCCCTGTCATGACGCGGTTATCGGGCACGAGAGAATGCCGAGGTGAGCATCGAGATCCGGATCGACGACCTGACGGGCGCGCAGACGCGTGCGCTCGTCGCCCACCACCACGCGCAGATGCACGCGGACTCCCCGCCCGAGAGCACGCACGCCCTCGACATCGACGCGCTGCGGGCGCCGGAGATCACGCTGTGGAGCGCCTGGATCGGCGGCGAGGTCGCGGGCATCGCCGCGCTGCGCCAGATCGACGCGTCGCGGGGCGAGCTGAAGTCGTTCCGCACCGCCGAGGCGCACCTCGGCCGCGGCGTCGCCCGTGCCCTGCTGCGCCGGATCATCACGGAGGCGGAGACACTCGGCCTGGACTCGCTCTGGCTCGAGACGGGCAGCGGCGACGCGTTCGATCCGGCGAGGTCGCTCTATTCCAGCGAGGGATTCGTCGAGTGCGAGGCCTTCCCGCCCTACCGCCCCGATCCGCTGTCGACGTTTATGACCCGCGCCGTCTGATCCGGACCGTCTGACCGGAGCTGACACCAACGGCGGACCGCCCCGCACGGGACGGCCCGCCGTTCGGCGTCCGGGGAGGATCAGGCCGGCTGAGCCGCCTCGCGACGCCGGCGCGCAGCGACCAGCAGGGCGGTGCCCGCCAGCAGCGCTGCCGCACCGAGCATCGAGTACAGCAGCACACCCTCCGACCCGGTGGCGGCAAGGGCGCCGATCGTGATGGCGATGCGGGCGGTGGAGGCGGAGCCGATCAGGACGATCGAGTGCGCACCCGCCGGGGCGTCGGCCGGGACGGTGACGACGGCGGTCAGCGTGCCGTCGGCCGCGGCCGTGACGACGTCCAGCACGACGGGCGTGGAGTGCAGCTCGATGCGCACCTTCTCGCCCGGCACGAAGCCCGCGCCGGAGACCGTGATCTCGTCGCCCGGGTTCACCGTGGTGTCGCTGACCTTCACCACCGCCTTGCCGTGGCCGTGGCCGTGACCGTTCCCGTTCCCGTTCCCGTTCCCATTCCCGTTGCCGTTGCCGTTGCCGTTGCCGTTCCCGTTGCCGGGAGCATCCGCGGCGACGAGCTCGCCGACGCCCCAGTGAGCGGTCGACTGGTAGCCGGCGCCGGTCGGGTCGGCCCAGTTGCGGATGCCGGTGCGAGCGCCCGCGGTGCCGTCGTTGACCTGGAAGTCCAGACCGTGGAACGTGCCCAGGCCGCCGAACTCGAGGAGCGAGATCGCCGCCTCGACGACGTAGCCGCCCTCGACCGCGGCGGTCGCCGACGTGAGCCGCGCCTGCTGAGCGGCCTGGTCGCCGGTTCCGAACGAGGTCACGTTCTCCGCCGAGATGCGGATCTGCATGTCGTCGGCCCGGTAGGCGCCGTTCTTGGCGTTGCCGCCGTCGACGTAGATCTCGACCGAGTCCTGGATCCACGGGTCGCTGCCCGAGACGTCGACCGTCGGGTCGGCCACCTCGGCGAGCACGTAGAGCGTGTCGCCCTTCCAGAGCGTGCGCACGTCGGCGGTCGCGCCACCCGTGCCCTCGACCTGCTTGGTGGTAGTGACGACGTTCGCGGCCTCCCAGAGCTTGTTGTCGATCGCGCCGTCGATGGCCGGGGCCTTCGCCGTCTCCGGGATCTCGACGAAGGACAGCGGCTCGATCAGCGTGAGCGCGCCGAGCGATCCGGGCGAGTTCCACGATCCGCCACTCACGATGCGCGCGTCGAAGTCGAGCACGTCCTTCTCGCCGGCGTCGCCGAGCGGCACCTCGGCAGCCAGGCGCAGACCCTCGGAGGTCAGGTCGGCAGCCACCGGGATGTCTCCGGTGCCGTCGCCCGCGACCGTATAGGTCTGGTCGCCCAGCTGCAGCTCCACGGTGGTGTCTGCCGTGCCACCGGGCACATCCACCCGCACGGAGAGCGTGCCCGCCGACCACAGGGCCCGGAACGACGATCCCTCGCCGAGATCGTTCGCCGGCACGCGCGACCACTCGTCCGCCTCGGGGTCGAGCGCCACCTCGGTGCCGAACACGTTCGCGGCACGCAGCGTGGCCGGCAGTTCGCCGCCGGCCGCGCCGAAGTACGCCGGCTTGGCCTGGAAGGAATCGTCGAACAGGAGCGGGGCGCCGCTGTCGACGCGCCAGCTGCGGCCGTCGGTGAGGCCCCAGACCGTGACCGAGAACAGCTCGTGCTCACGGAAGGCGGCGAAGGCGTCCCGGAAGTAGTAGCCCTGGTCGATGAGCTTCGCCTCGGTCACGGGGGTGCCCGTTGTGACGTCGAACTCGGTGACCGCCTGCTCGAGACCGTAGCCGGCGAAGCGGTCGAGAGCGCCGTCGAGCGCCGAGACCGGCAGCGCGAGGCTCACATGGAACTGGTGGCCCACGCCATCAAGCGGCACACCACGTGCGATGAGGCGCTCGACGAGCGCGGCGTAGCGATCCTGCTTGCCGTCCTGCTCGGTGTTGTAGTCGTTGATGAAGAGCTTCACCGGGCGCTCGACGCCGGCGTCCGCGTTGCGGACGTTGAACGCCTCCTCCGCGTACTCGAAGGCGAGATCGATGAACTCCTCGCCCAGGATGCGGAACCACTCGCTGCGGCGCAGGCCATCGGCGTTCTCGGCCCCGTCCGCGACGACCTCGTTGACGACGTCGAACGCCGTGAGCGGGTTGGTCTCGGAGCCGAACGCGCCGTACTCCGAGGCGATCCAGTCGGCGACCGCGTCGATGTGCGTCTTCATGCGGTCGCGCAGCACCTGCTTGCTCGCCTCGTCGGTGCCGAGCGGGCTGCCCGATGCGTCTTGGAAGAACCACTCCGGAGTCTGGCTGTGCCACACGAGCACATGCCCGTAGAGGTCGAGGTCGTTCTCCTGCGCGTAGTCCAGCAGGGCCACCGCATCCGCGTGCGGCGCGAAGTCGCGGTTCGCGTCGTACCAGGCCTCGGGCTTCATGTGGTTCTCGGGCGTGATCTGCGTGAAGTGCTTGAGCAGCAGCTCGGAGGCGGATCCGGTCGTCTCCCGCGAGTCGATCGCCACACCCAGGTTGGTGTCGCCCATCGTCCCCGCGAGCGACGGCAGGTCCTCGACCGTGGCGGGCGACGGAACCGAGACCACGATGTCGTCGACCAGGAACGGGTTCGTGTTGCCCCCGTTGTACTCCGTCTCGAAGTACAGCTGCGCCGCTTCGGCGTCGGTGCCCGGGAAGGTGGCCGTGTACTCGGTCCAGCCCGTGCCCGTGACCGCCTCGAACGTCGTCAGGTTCTTGTAGGTCGTGGTGCCGTCGTTCGTCTCGGCGAGCGAGAGCACGATGCTGTCGGTCGGCTGTCCGTCGGCGAACCGCAGGGCAACCGAGATCTCGAACGTCGTCTCGGCCGGCAGCAGACCCGTCACGTCGTGGAGCAGGCCGGCGCCGTCGTTGGCGCGGTCGGACACGAGAGCCGCCTGCGCGCCTCCGTGGGCGACCTCGCTGAGCGTGACCGTGGGCGCGCCCTGACCGGCGTCGCGCGGGCCCCATCCGTCGAGGCCGTCCTCGAAGTCGGTGTCGATCACCACGGATCCCGGGGGCAGGCTTCCGGACGGAGGCGGCGTGACCGTGCCGGAGTCCGCCGTGATCACGAGGTCGTCGAGCAGGTAGGTGTACTCGGTGAGCCCGGCGATGTCGCCCGTGCCGATGTAGACCTGACCGTCCTCGGTCGGGGTGTACTCGGCCGTGAGGGTGGTCCACTCCGTCGCGGTGACGGTCGCATTGCCGCCCCACGAATAGGCGGGCTTGAGCACAAAACGTGCCTGCGTATCGGGAGTGCCCTCGGCGAGCTTCACCTTGATCGACAGCTGGTACGTGCTGCCGGCCTTCAGCGCCGCCGCAGCGGACTGGATGCCGGTGTAGTCGCTCGCGCGGCCGGCGACCTGGAGAGCCTTGCCGCCCGGGACGTCGACGTAGCTGAGCACGGCGTCACCCGATTGGCTCCAGCTGCCGAGCGAGCCGTCGTCGAAATCTATGGTCTCCACGACGGGCGCGCCCGCGGCCGGTGCGGCCGCGACGATGCCGGTGAGGACGAGTCCGAGGGAGCCGGTGACGGCCCCCAATGCTGTGAACAGGCGCGACCTGCGCATGGCGCTCCTTTGCGCTGCGGGAATGTTGCCACCGCGACCATATTCGTCGGCATGCCCGGTTGCCTAGCAGAGAACGATCGTTCCGAGAAGAAACCTTTTCGATACCTGTTTCCGCGGACCACCGCGCCCTCGAAGCCGCCGGTGGGTGAGACGAGAGCCCCGAATCCGCCGCGCTGACCGCCGACTCAGACGGGCCGGATGAACGCCACGGCGAAGGCCTGCACACCCTCGCCGGCACCGGTGAAACCGAGCCCGTCGGTCGTCGTCGCGGCCACCGAGACGGGGGCTCCGCCCAGCGCGGCCGACAGCACCGCTTCCGCCTCCGCGCGACGCGGCGCGAACTTCGGCCGATTCGACTGCACCTGCACGGCGACGTTCACGATGTCGAAGCCGGCCTCGCCGAGCAGCGCCCGGGTGTGCGCGAGGAAGACCTCGGCGTGGGCGCCCGCGTACTCGGGACGAGCGGTGCCGAAGTGCGTGCCGATGTCACCGAGGCCCGCCGCCGACAGCAGCGCATCGACGATCGCATGGGACACGGCATCGCCGTCGGAGTGGCCCGACAGGGCCGCCTCCCCCGGCCACTCGATGCCCGCGAGCCAGAGGACGCCTCCCTCGCCGAAGGCATGCACGTCGGTGCCGACGCCGACTCGCGGCATCAGCCCCCGATCCGGGAGGGCCCCTCCGGACACCGGCGCGACCGGGGCGGCGAGCGACCGCGCTCGGTCGAGGTCGGCCGGCGTGGTGATCTTGAACGACAGCGCGTCGCCCTCGACCAGCGCCACGCGATGCCCCGCCGCGGCGACGAGCGCCGCATCGTCGGTGAACTCCTCGCGGGCGACGGCGTACGACGTCTCGAGCACATCGCGGCGGAAGCCCTGCGGCGTCTGCGCGGCCGCGAGCTGCGAGCGGTCGACCGCCTCGACGATCTCCTGCCCGTCCACGCGCTTGATGGTGTCGATCACCGGCAGCCCGGGGATGACGCCCCAGCCGGTGCGGTCGACCGCCTCGATGACCCGCTCGAAGACGACGGCGGGGGTCAGGGCGCGAGCCGCATCGTGCACGAGCACCACCTCGACCGAGGGCCACAGCCTCGCAAGGCCCGCTGCCACCGACGCCTGCCGGGTCTCGCCGCCCGTCACCACGGAGACGAGGTCGACGCGACTGCCCGCCGCCTCTCGGGCATCGGTGAGTGCCTCGCCCTCGCGCCCTGCCGGGGCCACGACAACGACCTGCGCCTCGGGGGCGGCGAAGACCGCGCGCAGGCTGTGACGGAGGATCGTGTGCGCCCCGAGGCCCACAAAGGCCTTCGGCGCATCCTGCCCGAGACGAGTGCCGGATCCGGCGGCGACGACGATGACCGCGACGCGCGGCGTGGGGGTGACAGTCACGCCTGCAACGCTACCCGCGGGAAAGGGAACGGCCCCGATCCTGCAGCAGGATCGGGGCCGTCGAAAACGCGACTGTCAGGACGCGAGGACCTCGTCGAGAACCGACGCGGCCTTCTCCTCGTCCGTCTTCTCTGCGAGCGCGAGCTCGGAGATCAGGATCTGACGGGCCTTCGCGAGCATGCGCTTCTCACCGGCCGAGAGACCGCGATCCTGGTCACGACGCCACAGATCGCGGACGACCTCGCTGACCTTGATCACGTCGCCCGAGGCGAGCTTCTCGAGGTTCGCCTTGTAGCGACGCGACCAGTTGGTCGGCTCCTCGGTGAAGGGGGCACGCAGGACCTCGAAGACCTTGTCGAGACCCTCCTGGCCGATGACGTCGCGGACGCCGACGAGGTCGACGTTCTCTGCAGGGACCTCGATGACCAGGTCGCCCTGCGTGACGTTCAGCTTGAGGTAGATCTTCTCCTCGCCCTTGATGACACGGGTCTTGACTTCGGTGATCGTCGCGGCCCCGTGGTGGGGGTAGACGACGGTCTCGCCAACCTCAAAAAGCATAGAAAAGTATCCTTTCGGCGACTTCAATGCTACCACAGCCGGGTATGCACTAAGGTTCGCGGGCACCCGAGTGCGGGAGCGACACGCGCCTTCGGGCGTCTTCGCGGAACCCCCTAGAATGGCAGGCAGGGCCCGCACCTGCGCGGGACCGCTCGACCTGGAGGTTCCGTGAACTCCCGTATTCTCGCGTCTCTCGCGCTCGGCGCCACCGCCGCCCTCGCCCTGACCGGCTGCGCCGGCATCACCCACCAGGCCACGACGATCCCGTACTCGCCGTCGGACGGCGTCAACGTGGAGGCGCCGGAGAGCGGCGCCGCGCCGATCATCGTGCGCAACGCGGTGATCATCGCCGACGCCCACGGAACCGACGGCAACCTCGCGGCCGCGGTCGTGAACACCTCCGACGAAGACGCCGAGCTGAGCCTCGAGTGGGGCGACGGCCAGACCGCGACGCTCGACCTGGAGGCCGGCGAGGCGCTCAGCCTGGGCGCCGGCTCGCAGGACCCGATCCTTCTCGAGGGCATCAACTCCGAGGCCGGCAGCACGCTGCCCGTGTACTTCCAGTCGGGCGACGTCGAGGGCGTCCTCGCCGAGGTGCCGGTGCTGAACGGCTGCCTCGCCCACTTCAAGGACCTCGTGCCCGGCGGCTACGACGAGGCCGACTGCGAGCACCTCGCCCCGGTCGAGGGCGACGAGGAGGAGGGCGGCCACTGAGCCCCTCCCCCGCTGACGCGAGAGAAGGCCCCGAGGATTCCGATCCCCGGGGCCTTCTCCATGCCGTCGACGGCAGCCGGTCAGCCCTCGAAGCGGTAGCCCAGACCGCGCACCGTGACGAGCATCACCGGCTCGGACGGCGTCAGCTCGATACGCGAGCGGATGCGCTTGATGTGCACGTCGAGCGTCTTCGTGTCGCCGAAGTAGTCGGATCCCCAGACGCGGTCGATCAGCTGCCCGCGGGTGAGCACACGGCCCGCGTTGCGCATCAGCACCTCGAGCAGTTCGAACTCCTTGAGCGGCATGTTGATCTGCTGGCCGTCCACGGCCACGGTGTGCCGGTCGACATCGAGCGTCACGCGCCCGCCCTCGAGGATGCGTTCGTCGAGCTCGGCTTCCGCATCCGCCGTTCGGCGCAGCACGGCGCGCATGCGCGCCAGCAGCTCACGCGCCGAGTAGGGCTTGGTGACGTAGTCGTCCGCGCCGAGCTCGAGGCCCACCACGATGTCGACCTCAGAGTCCTTGGCGGTGAGCATGATGATCGGCACCGACGAGGTCGCGCGCACCTGGCGGCAGATCTCCGTGCCCGGCATTCCCGGCAGCATGAGGTCGAGCAGGATCAGATCCGCTCCTCGCTCACGGAAGGCGCCGAGGGCCGCAGGGCCGTCCTCGGCGATCTCCACCTCGTATCCCTCTCGGCGCAGCAGGTAGGCGAGGGGTTCGGCGAGGTCGGGCTCATCCTCGACCAGGAGCACACGCGTTGTCATTCGCGGCCTTTCTTCACTTCTTCGCTCTCGCGGCGGGGATCTCCGCGGGATTCTGCTTCTTGATCTTCTTGAGCTTGTCTGCGCGGGCCTTCGCCGCCTTGGCATCTGGGGACTCGAGCGCGGGCGGGTCGCTCAACGGCAGGCGCACGGTGAACGTCGAGCCGCGGTGCGGCTGCGACCACAGCTTGATCTCGCCGCCGTGGCGCGAGACCGCGTGCTTGACGATCGACAGACCGAGGCCGGATCCGCCCGTGCGTCGCGAGCGCGCCTGATCCGCCCGGTAGAAGCGCTCGAAGACACGCTGCTGGTCGGCCTCGGTGATGCCGATGCCCTGGTCGGTGACCGCGATCTCGACGACGTCGCCCGACCTGTGCACGCCGATGCCCACGTGCGAACCGCGGGGCGAGTAGGCGATCGCGTTGGCGACGAGGTTGCCGATCGCCTCCTTCAGGATCTGCTGATCACCGCGCACGTAGAGCCCGCGGTCGCCACCGCGCGTCAGTTCCACGCCGGCCGACTCGGCCTGCACGACGTGGGCTTCGACCGCGGAGGTGACCACCTCGTCGATGGCCACGTGACCGACCGAGGTGAGCTCCTCGGCGGCCTGCAGGCGCGAGAGGTTCATGATGCGGCCCGTGAGCGTGCCGAGGCGCTCCGCCTCGGCCGACAGGCGCGGGGTGAAGGCGCGCACCTGCGCCGCGTCGTCCGCGGCCATCTCGATCGCCTCCGCGAGCAGCATGATCGCGCCCACGGGCGTCTTCAGCTCGTGGCTGGTGTTGGCGATGAAGTCGTGGCGCATCTCCTCGAGACGCTCCTGCTCGGTGAGGTCGCGCAGCAGCAGCAGCGTGTGACGCGCGCTGACGCGGGTGGCGCGTGCGGCGACCAGACGCGACTCCGACGACATCCCGCCGCGCTGCAGGCGCAGGTTCTCGGTCTCCGTGGAACCGGATCGCGCGGCGCGCACCAGCTCGCGCAGGCCCTCCTGCGGCAGGGTCGCCTGCGGCTCGATGCCGAGCCACGCGGCGGTCGGCGATGTGGCGACCACCAGACCGGACGCGTCCACGAGCGCGGCCGGGTCGTCCATCGCGTCGAGCACCTGCGTGATCCCGGCCGGGACGAGGCCGGCGCGCTCGCGCTCTGCACGCTCGCGCGCACGGATCGCGACGAACACGATCACACACACACCGGTGCCGATGAGCACACCGAGGAGGAGGGAGAGCAGCGCGAGCTGCGTGGGCGCCATGTGCCCAGCGTAAAGTCACAGCAATGCCGGGATTGACGGATCCCTGTG
Organism: Microbacterium stercoris; assembly: GCF_017592545.1. Taxonomy (GTDB): domain Bacteria; phylum Actinomycetota; class Actinomycetes; order Actinomycetales; family Microbacteriaceae; genus Microbacterium; species Microbacterium stercoris. The sequence continues at coordinate 399,873 of NZ_JAGFOA010000003.1, read as the reverse complement.
AGGACGGGGGTGCGCCGAGCACTGTTCCCCGTCGCTTCACCATCCGTTAACCAACGGACATGAGAATCACGAAGAGCGTGCCCGCGGACGATCTGCCGCGATCCGCGACACCGACGAAAGGTCCACGATGCGCGATATCTTCCACCAGGCTCTCGAGGACGTGCAGGCGCGCGTCATCGAGATCAGCGAGCTGGTCACCGTCTCGATCGACAAGGCCACGCGCGCCTTCGGGAAGGGCGACGTGGCGCTGGCCGAGGAGGTCATCGCCGACGACAAGAAGATCGACGAGCTCACCCGCTCGCTCGACGAGCAGGCCATCCAGCTGCTCGCGATGCAGCAGCCGGTCGCGCGCGACCTGCGTGTGGTGGTCACGGCGCTTCGCGTCACCGCCTCGCTCGAGCGGATGGGCGACATGGCCGAGCACATCGCCCAGCTGGCCCGCACCCGCTACCCCGAGCGCGCCATCCCGAAGGGCCTCAAGGACACCTTCAAGCGCATGGGCGAGCTGGATGTCGAGATCGCTCGCGAGCTGACGAAGCTGCTGGCCGCGCCGACCGCCGAGACGGCGCTGCCGATCGCCGACGCCATCCGCAACAGCGACGACGACGTCGACGAGCTGCACGCCGGAGTCTTCGAGAAGGTGCTCAGCGACACCTTCCAGGGCGACTCGGGCGCCGTCATCGACGCCACGCTCGCCAGCCGCTACCACGAGCGCTTCGCCGACCACGCGGTCTCCATCGCGAAGAAGACGGTGTACCTGCACACCGGCGCCTGGGATGCCGATGCCGCGCTCGACGCGCGCATCCACGCCGAGGCTCCCCCCGTCTGAGTCGCGCCCGCCGCGCACGACGGAAGGCGCCTCCCGGACGGATCCGGGAGGCGCCTTCGTCGTGGAGGCCTGAGCCTCGGGTTACTTCTTGGCGCCCTGGCTGGCCACGGCGGCGGCACCGGCGGCGGCGGCCTCCGGGTCGAGGTAGCGGCCGGGGCCCAGGGGCTTCATGTCGTCGTCGAGCTCGTAGACGAGGGGGATGCCCGTGGGGATGTTGAGGTTCGCGATGTCCTCGTCGGAGATGCCGTCGAGGTGCTTCACGAGCGCGCGCAGCGAGTTGCCGTGCGCCGTGACGAGCACGGTCTTGCCCGCCTGGAGGTCGGGGACGATCTCCGACTCCCAATAGGGCAGCATGCGGTCGATGACGATCTTCAGCGACTCGGTGCCGGGGATCTCGCCGTCGATGCCCACGTAGCGGGGGTCATCGGTCTGCGCGTACTCGTCGGCCGGGTCGATCACGGGCGGCGGCACGTCGAACGAGCGGCGCCACTCCATGAACTTCTCCTCGCCGAACTCGGCCAGGGTCTGCGCCTTGTCCTTGCCCTGCAGGGCGCCGTAGTGACGCTCGTTGAGGCGCCACGAGCGCTTCACGGGGATCCACAGGCGGTCGGCCGCGTCGAGCGCGAGGTTGGCGGTCTGGATGGCGCGGCTGAGCACCGACGTGTGGAGCACGTCGGGCAGCACGCCCTGCTCCTTGAGCAGCTCGCCGCCGCGGGCGGCCTCGGCGCGGCCGAGCTCGGTGAGTCGGACATCGACCCACCCGGTGAACAGGTTCAGCTCGTTCCACTCGCTCTGGCCGTGGCGGAGCAGGATCAGGGTGTGTGCCATGCGCACCAGCCTACCGAGCCGCGCACGACACAATGGAGTCATGCCAGCGCACGAGGGTCACGCCACCCGCGGCACCACCGGCACGAACCGCCTGCGCCGCGTCGATCGGTGGATCGCTCACCTGCCCGAGTTCCGGCGCGCGGCGGATCCGCTCGTCGTCGACCTCGGGTACGGCGCGAACGGCGTGACCACGCTCGAGCTGGAGGCCCGCCTGCGCCGGGTGCGTCCGGATGTCGAGCTGCGCGGGCTCGAGATCGATCCGGACCGGGTCGCACGCGCCAACGAGCAGCTGGCCGAGACCCGCGCGGGACGGACGACGTTCGCGCGCGACGCGCGGGTGTCGTTCGCGCGCGGCGGGTTCGAGGTGCCTCTGCCGAGCGGGCGGCGGCCGGCGGTGATCCGGGCCTTCAACGTGCTGCGGCAGTACGACGAGGAGGCCGTGGCGGGGGCGTGGGGCCGGATGACCGCGCGCCTGGCACCCGGGGGCGTGCTCGTGGAGGGCACCTGCGACGAGATCGGCCGCGTGTGCAGCTGGGTCGATGTCGCCGCCTCCGGCGAGCCCCTGCGCCTCACGATCTCGCTGCGACTGGCCGACCTCGAGCGCCCGAGCATCGTGGCCGAGCGCCTGCCGAAGGCGCTCATCCACCGCAATGTGCCGGGCGAGCGCATCCACGACCTGCTCGTCGCCCTCGACCGGGAGTGGGACCGCGCCGCTCCCCTGGGCACCTTCGGCGCCACCCAGCGCTGGATGGCCGCGGTCGCCGCGCTCCGCGCGTCCGGCATGCCCGTGCAGGGAGGCAAGGCCCGATGGCGTCTCGGCGAGCTCACCGTGCCGTGGGAGACGGTGCGGCCGCTCTAGCCTCGCCATCCGCCCTTCCGCTGCGGTGGCTGCGAGACTCGATCCTGACGCCCCTGGACGAGAGGACGCCGATGGCGACAGAAGTGGGATCTCCGATCGTCGCGATCGAGGCCGGGCGGGTGCGCGGTGTGTGGCGCGGCGACCCGGGAGCAGCGGATCGATCGGCCGCCTTCCTCGGGATCCCCTTCGCGCAGCCGCCCGTGGGCGCCCTGCGCTTCGGCGCACCGGTGCCGCCCGAGCCGTGGGAGGGCATCCGCGACGCCGTCGAACACGGCGCCACGGCTCAGCGCGGCGACCCCGGCAAGACCCTCATCCCCGAGCCGTCCATTCCCGGCAGGTCGACCCTCAACGTCGACGTCTTCACACCGGCCCCCGGCGATCCGGATGCCGGCCTGCCGGTGGTCGCCTGGATCCACGGCGGTGCCTTCATCAGCGGATCGCCCGCCTCGCCCTGGTACGACGGGCGCGCGTTCAATCGCGACGGCGTCGTGACGGTGAGCATCTCGTATCGCCTCGGCTTCGACGGCTTCGGGCACGTGCCCGGTGCGCCGTCCAACCGCGGCGTGCGCGACTGGCTGGCGGCGCTGGAGTGGATCCAGCGCAACATCGCCGCGTTCGGCGGGGACCCCGCCCGCGTGACCCTCGCCGGCCAGTCGGCCGGCGGCGGGGCGGTGCTGACGCTGCTCGGCATGCCCGCGGCGCAGCATCTCTTCTCGTCAGCGTGGGCGATGTCGGCCGCCCTCTCCGATCTGACGCAGCACGACGCGGAGCGCACGTCCCGCCGTCTCGCCCAGCTGGCCGGCGTGCCGCACACCCGCGAGGGATTCGCCTCGCTCACGGAGCGTCAGATCCGCGATCAGCAGCAGGTCGCCGCCCGACCGGAGACTCGCGACCGGCTGGCTGCCCTCCGGGCCACCCTGCAGGGCGCTCTGCGCATCGGCCCCGTGATCGACGGCGACCTGCTCACCCGCCCGACGATCGCGTCGATCGCCGCGGGTGTCGGCGCCGACAAGCCCCTGGTGATCGGATCCACCGACGACGAGTTCACCTTCGTCACCGACTCGTACGAGAAGCGGGTGCGCCTCATCCCGTCGGCCCTCGCGCTCGCCGTCGTAGGGATGCCCCTGCGTCGCCTGCGCATGTACCTCGCCGACAATCGGCCGCAGCGGCGCCTCGGTCCCGCCGCCCTGCTCGGCCACTACGCGAGCGACATGATCTTCCGCTCGACCGTGGTGCGGGTCGCGAAGGCGCGGGCGGCGGCTCCCACCTGGGTGTATCGCTTCTCGTGGCCCTCTCCCGCACGTCGCTGGGCGCTGCACTGCCTCGATGTGCCTTTCTGGTTCGACTGCCTCGCCGAAGCGCACGTGCCTGCGCTCGCGGGCGACCACCCGCCACAGCGCCTCGCCGACGCGCTGCACGGCGCCGCAGTGGCCCAGGCGGTGGCACACGACCCCGGTTGGGCGGCCTGGTCGGCGGCGCCGGGCACCACCCGGGTCTTCGACGCCGAGGGCCCCGACGTGCTTCCCGACGGCTACCGCAACGTGCGCGCCCTGGTCTGAGTTCGCCGGCCGAGGGAGTTCTGACCTTCGAGGAAGACCGGCGCTGCCTCTTCGAGACTCGTGACTTCCTGAGTCAACGTGCGCTGCCGGTGGCGGCGTGAAGGAGACCTTCAGCGTTCGCCATTCTCAGATAGCGAGCGAAGTCCTCGTCGCCGATGTCGCCGACAGCAACGCCGTAGGGATTCTCCTCGGTCGCTCGGTGCTTCTCCCAGCCGATGTGGCCGATCAGCACGTCCGCGAGCAGGTCCGACGGACCATAGATCTTGAATCCATCCACGATCTCGCCGTCACGGGACTCGAGCACGATTCCCAGCGCCATGCCCTTCCCGACAAGCGACGTGAACAGGCGGTAGCCGACCTCCTCAACCGCCAGCAGCTCACCCCGGAAGTTCCCGAAGACTTCCGCCCAGTCCTCGGCCAGTGACGGCGGCCAGCCCTCCGCAGACGGCGGCCAATCCTCTCTGTCGAACGCTGCCGGAGAGACGAGGCCGGTGACCGTCGCAGGGTCCGTGATCAGAAGGAGCTTCCAGACGTCGTCTTCTACGACGTCGTCATCCATCTCGTAGTCGGACCGCGGGATGAGGCTCACCGGAACTTCGTACGCGAGAAAACGCTGCTTGAGCAGGTCCACGAGCCCGTCAGCAGCGGCTGGCCTCGGCGGATCAGCCCGCCATGCATCGACAAGCTGCTCGAGCGTGGGAGAGTCACTCATCGCATCAGATGCGCGGGATGACCGCGCGGGCCTCCGCGGGCGACATGCCGGTGGCGATGAGGAGATCCACGACCATCGGCCGCAGGGCCGACAGCAGGGCGTGCTGTCCGAGCGGGGCGCCCGGCAGAAGAGCGGCCGGATCGAGACGCTGGGCGATGGCACGCACGGCATCGCGCGCCGCCGGGCGCTGCGCCGGGTCGTCGATCGATGCGCCGACCAGCGCGGCGGCCGCGGCGATGTCGGCGAGCGTGTCGGCCACCACAGGCAGCGGCTGGCGGTCATCGGTCAGGTAGACCACCCGCCGCGCGACCACACGCAGGCTTCGGGTGACCAGGTCCATCTGGTTCAGGATCAGCGCGTGGCGCTCGAGCTCCGCTCGTCGCCCCTGCAGGAACGGCGAGACACGCGCGATCGACCTGCCCGACTCGAGCGAGTCGCGCCACACGGTGCCGACGGCCTCGAGCGCCCGGGCCTTCTCGAGGCCGCTCTCGGCCCGGAGCCGGTCACCCCGACGCAGCGCCGCCACCAGCCGTGCCGCCGCGGCGTCGAACGCCGCGAAGTACGCCTTCGCGTCGCGCACGGCGTGCGCCTGCGGATCGCGCGGCAGCAGTGCGGTCACCAGCACCGCCAGCACCCCGCCCGCGATGCCGTCGAGCAGGCGGGTGAACGGGATCTGGCTCGCCGGCAGCACCATGGCGATCGTGGCCTGGATGGCGGCGGCGATCGCGAAACCGGGCGTGGGAGACAGGAACCGCGCCACCAGCAGCGTCACCCCCAGCGCGACGGCGAGCTGCCACGTGCCGGTGCCCGTGAGCAGGCGCAGCGCCTCCGCGACGAGGATCCCCGTCAGCATGCCGATCACCGTCTCGACCACCCGCAGGGGTCGGGCGTCGCGCGCGAGCCCGAGGCTCGAGATCGCCACCGTGATCGCGATCAGGGGCGCGGCGTGCCCGAGCACGTGCACCCCGATCAGGTACGCGACGGTGGCCGCCACCACGATCTGCGCGACGGGCACCCAGGAGTCGCGCAGGCGCTCGAGCCCCGGGCGCGGCGAGAAGCGGCTGCGCCAGCCGACGTCGACGGCCTGCGTGATCGGCTGCGAATCGGTCATCCGCTGATCATCCCCCGGATCCGGATCCGTCGGATCCCGATCAGACGGCCGGATCCGGCGCGGCCGGCTCCTGGCGCACGGGTCGGCGCGACAGGCGCGTCAGACGAGGCACCTCGGCCGTGGCACCGGCGTCCGCCGGCACGATGACCTCCTGCGCTGCGGCGACCCGCGACTCGCCGAAGCGGATCTCCAGGGTCGCATCCGCGGGCACCCGACGGGCGAGCACGGCGAGCGCGACGGGGCCGAGCTCGTGGTGCCGCACGATGGTGGTGACGTGGCCGACCTCGGACGGCTCGCCCTCGCCGGTCGCATCGACCACGAGCGCCCCCGGCTCGGGCAGCACGCTGTCGCTGCCGTCGAGGTGAAGCAGCGTCAGGCGGCGCGGCGGGTGGCCCAGGTTGTGCACCTTGGCGACGGTCTCCTGCCCGCGATAACAGCCCTTGTTCAGGTGCACGGCGGTGCGCAGCCAGTCGTATTCGTGCGGAATGGCGCGGTCATCGATCTCGCGCGCCCAGCGCGGACGCCAGGCGGCCACACGCAGCGCCTCGACCGCGAGCAGTCCGGCGAGTTCGGCGCCTGCGAGCTGGGGCAGCGCGGCGCGCTCGACGATCGCCTCGACCCATGCGTAGTCGGCCCCGGGGTGCGACGCCGTCGCGGCGTACTGCCAGCCGCCCGCGGTCACGCTCCGCCACGGATCCGCCCAGACAAGCGGCATCCCGTCGGGCACCCGCTCGGTCGCGTGCGGGCGATGAGCCACCTGCGCGACCAGGCGCTCGGCGGATCCGTGCTCGAAGAACCCGAGCACGGCCAGGTCATCGCGCACCGCCACCGTCACCTGCGAGCGGAAGCGCATCATCGTGAGCCACTTCGCGAGCCCCGCGGCATCGCCGGCGTCGGCGATCAGCCAGACCGAGGCGCCGTCCTCGAAGACCGCCGCGACGTGCTCGACGCGGCCGTGCGGATCCAGCACCAGCAGCTCGGTGGAGTCGCCCGGCTGCAGGTTCGCGACGAACTGCGAGGTGATCGAATCGAGCCAGGAGAGGCGATCCGGACCGGACACCTCGATCACGGCGCGGTCGTCGCGGGGGGCGATGGCTTCGCCCCGCTCCAGGCGGCGCTGCTCGCGCACCGGGTCGCCGAAGTGGGCGATGCCGTCGTCGCCGAGCACGGCGCCCGGCCGATCGGCGAAGAACGGCCGGTCGCTCATCAGGAGACCTTCGCCAGGCGGGCCGACGCGTGCGAGCCGAGCTCGCGCCCGAGCGCCGCGATGTCCCAGGCCCACAGCAGATGCCCGTCGACCAGGCCGTAGATGCGGGTGGCGGCGGCGTAGTGCCGCGCGTTCGCTGTGCGCACCACGGCATCGGTCGCGATGTCGACGCGCGGCCCCTTGACCTGACCGAGGTACAGCTCGCTGACCCCGTCGGAATGCACGAGCGAGACCTCGACGTCGAAGCCCTCGTCGGCGTTGCGCAGCAGCTCGACGTCGTCGGCCGTGCGCGCGATCTCGTCGCCGAGTCCGGGCAGCAGACCGGGGCCGGGCTCGGAGGCGAGGGACGGACGCGCGAGGCGCCAGAAGCCGGTCTCGGAGTTGAGGCGGCGGGAGGGCGCGCCGTCAACCGACGCCGTGTAGGCGGTGGCCGAGTAGTTCAGGAACGGCCCGCCGTCATGGCTGAAGCTGACGCGGTGGGTGAACTCGCCCTCGTAGTGCGTGTCGCCGACGTGATAGTCGATCACGCCCGTGCCCTCCCACACGCCGAGGAGCCACGCCAGCGGCACCAGATCGGCGGGGAGGTCGGTCGGCAGCTCGATCATGCCGCGACCCTCAGCGCTGGCCGCGGAAGAGGTTCCAGACGACCGCGCCCGAGATGAAGGCGATGGCCAGCGACGCGAGGCCCAGCAGCCCCACGAAGAAGAGTTCGAGCGCGACGAGATCCATACCCATGTGGCGAGTCTATCGCGGGCGGGGACGCGCCCGGCGGTGCGGGTCGTTCGACGTCGAGCGACTCAGACGGGGACGGCGGTGACCGAGGTCAGCATCGAGATGAGCGCCACGATCCCGAGGACCGTGATGCCGCCGAGCGCGGCGATGCTCACGCGGAAGATGAACCCTTCCGCCCGGCCGTCGACGAGATGCGCGACGAACGCGCAGATCACCGTCGCGCCGCCCGCGAGGCCGAACCACAGCGACCGCAGCTCGACCGGCACGAGCACCGCGATCGCGATGGCCACGAGCAGCGCGAAGGCCGATGTGGCCACGATCGCCGTGAACCGGCGGCGCGGGGCGAGCTCAGGGATCGTCATGGGCACATTGTCCCTGTCGGAGCGCGATCCCGGCAAACCCTATGATGGGGCCATCGCGTCAGCCCGGAAGGACTGCATGGCACAGCTGCTTGTTCTGAGCTCCGCCCCCGGCGGAGGGCCCGTCCTGCCCGCGCTCGAACTGCTGAGCCACCGCGTGCGTCAGATCCCCGCCGAGCCCGCCCAGCTCGTCAACGCGCCGAGCGCGGATGTCGTCTTCGTCGACGCGCGAGGCGATCTCGTCGCCGCGAAGTCGCTCTGCAAGATCCTGAACACAACCGGTCTCGACTCGCCGCTCATCGCGATCGTCACCGAGGGCGGCCTGACCGCCGTGTCGAGCGACTGGGGCATCGACGACGTCATTCTCGCGACCGCGGGCCCTGCCGAACTCGACGCGCGCGTGCGTCTCGCGGTCGGCCGCCGCTCGACCGAGCAGGTGAGCACGCGGATCCAGACCTCCGGGGTCACCATCGACGAGTCGTCCTACTCCGCGAAGGTGCACGGCCGGCCGCTCGATCTCACCTACAAGGAGTTCCAGCTGCTGCACTTCTTCGCGACGCACCCCTCGCGGGTGTTCACCCGCGAGCAGCTGCTGAGCGAGGTGTGGGGATACGACTACTTCGGCGGCACCCGGACGGTCGACGTGCACGTGCGGCGCCTGCGCGCCAAGCTCGGCGACCTCGAGCAGCTGATCGGCACCGTGCGCAACGTCGGCTACCGGTTCAACGTCTACGAGGATGAGCAGGCCCCGGCCGACGCGTGACGCGCATCCGGTTAACGTGCGCGTCACCGGCGAATGGCAGGATGGCCGCATGATCGACTCCGCCATCGTGGACTCCGGCATCAGCGACGCCGAGGACGACGACTTCGATGATGCCGTCGAAGCGCCCGACGCCCAGCTGCCCGAGAACCGCTACCTCGACCGTGAGCTGAGCTGGCTCGCGTTCAACCAGCGTGTGCTGGAGCTGGCGGAGGATCCGAAGACCCCGCTGCTGGAGCGCGCCAACTTCCTCGCCATCTTCGCGAGCAACCTCGACGAGTTCTTCATGGTGCGGGTGGCCGGCCTCAAGCGCCGCATCGTGACCGGTCTCGCGGTGCCGACCAACGTCGGCACCTCGCCGTCCGAAGCGCTGGCCGCGATCTCCGCCGCGGCGCACGCGCTGCAGGTGCGCCACGCCACCGCATGGAGCGAGAGCGTGCGCCCGGCACTGTCCGAGGCCGGCATCGAGGTGGTCGGATGGGACGACCTCGACGACACCGAGCGCTCGGGCATGTACGACTACTTCCAGGCGAAGGTGTTCCCGATCCTGATGCCGCTCGCGGTCGATCCGGCTCACCCCTTCCCCTACATCTCGGGACTGTCGCTGAATCTCGCGATCCGGATCCGCAACGCGCGCACGGGCCGCCAGGAGTTCGCGCGCCTGAAGGTGCCGCAGATGATGCCGCGCTTCGTCGCGGTGCCGGGAGACGGCACACGCACGCGGTTCCTGCCGCTGGAGGAGCTCATCGCCCAGCACCTGGACGACCTCTTCCCGGGCATGCAGATCCTGGATCACCACACCTTCCGCCTCACGCGCAACGAGGACATGGTGATCGAGGAGGACGAGACCGAGAACCTCATCCAGGCGCTCGAGGCCGAGCTGCTGCGCCGCCGGTTCGGCCCGCCGATCCGCCTCGAGATCGGCGAGGACATGGATGCGGTGACGCTCGACCTCCTCATCAAGGAGCTCGACATCACCGAGCAGGAGGTCTACCGCGTGCCGGGGCTGCTCGACCTGCGCGCCCTGTTCGAGGTGGCGGGCATCCGGCGGCCCGAGCTGCGCTACGCACCGCACGTGCCCACGACCGCGCTGGCGTTCCAGCCGGTCGACCAGGAGTCTCGCGCCGACATCTTCGCGGCCATCCGCAAGTCCGACGTGCTCGTGCACCACCCGTACGAGTCGTTCGCGACCTCGGTGCAGGCGTTCCTGGAGCAGGCCGCCCGCGACCCGCACGTGCTGGCGATCAAGCAGACCCTGTACCGCACCTCGGGCGACAGCCCCATCGTGGAGGCGCTGATCGACGCGGCCGAGTCCGGCAAGCAGGTGCTCGCCCTGGTCGAGATCAAGGCGCGCTTCGACGAGGCCAACAACATCGTCTGGGCGCGCAAGCTCGAGAAGGCGGGCGTGCACGTCGTCTACGGCCTCGTCGGCCTCAAGACGCACAGCAAGCTGACGCTCGTCATCCGCGAGGAGAAGGACGAGCTGCGCACCTACAGCCACGTCGGCACCGGCAACTACAACCCCAAGACGTCGCGCCTCTACGAGGACCTCAGCCTCTTCACCGCCGACGCGCAGGTGGGCCGCGACCTCACCCGCCTGTTCAACGAGCTGTCGGGCTACGCGATCGAGAAGAAGTTCAAGCGCCTGCTCGTCGCTCCCCTCCACCTGCGCAAGGGCCTGCTGCGGCTCATCGACCGCGAGGCGCAGAACGCCCTCGACGGCAAGGGCGGCCACGTGCGCATCAAGGTCAACTCGATGGTCGACGAGCAGATCATCGACGCCCTGTACCGCGCAAGCGCGGCGGGCGCGAAGGTCGACGTCTGGGTGCGCGGCATCTGCTCGCTGCGCACCGACCTGCCGGGCGTGAGCGACAACATCACGGTGCGCTCCATTCTCGGGCGCTACCTGGAGCACTCGCGCATCTTCGCCTTCGGCAACGGCGGCGAGCCGGAGGTCTACATCGGCTCGGCCGACATGATGCACCGCAACCTCGACCGGCGTGTCGAGGCCCTGGTGCGGGTGACCTCCGCCAAGCACGTGAGCGAGCTGCTCGCGCTGTTCGATCTGGCCATGGACGAGCGGGTCGCATCCTGGCACCTGGGCGAGGGCGGCGTGTGGACGCGCCACAGCGTCGATGAGCACGGCAAGCCGCTCATCGACCTGCAGGATCGCCGGATGTCGAGCGTGAAGCGTCGCAGGCAGGCGCGCGCGATCCGATGAAGGCGGATCTGGCTGTCTACGCCGCGGGCGGCGTCGTCTGGCGCGTCACGGCGCAGGGCGGGCTGCGGGTGCTGCTGATCCATCGCACCAAGTACCGCGACATCACCCTGCCCAAGGGCAAGGTGGAGCCCGGCGAGATGCTCGCCGAGACCGCCGTGCGGGAGATCTTCGAGGAGACCGGCATCCGCACAGCGCTCGGGCCGCAGCTCGGGATCTCGCGCTACCACCTGCCCAGCGGCAAGCAGAAGATCGTGCACTACTGGTCGGCCCCCGCGACCGACCAAGCGATCCGCGAGAGCGCGTTCGTTCCGAACGACGAGATCTCGGGCCTCGAATGGGTCAGCCTCAAGAAGGCGCACACACGCCTGAGCTACCCCGTCGACATCGAGATCCTGGAGCACTTCGAGAAGCTCGTCGAAGACGGCGTGCTGCACACCTTCCCGGTCATCGCCCTGCGTCATGGCAAGGCCGTCCCCCGCGACGACTGGAAGGGCCGCGACATGCTGCGCCCGCTGCACCCGCGAGGCAAGGCGCAGGCGAAATCGGTCGTGGGCGCCCTGCGCGCGTTCGGCGTGCGACGCATCGTCTCCTCGACCGCGGTGCGGTGCCTGCAGACCGTCGCGCCGCTGGCGGACGCGCTCGGCACCCGCGTGCGCGAGACCGACCTCCTCAGCCAGGACGCCTGGGAGGACGGCACCTCCGACGTGCGCGCCGTGGTCGGGCGCCGCGTGCGCGCAGGCAAGCCCGCGGTGCTGTGCAGCCACGGGCCGGTGCTGCCCGAGATCCTCGAGGAGCTCGCGCTCGCCACCGGCACCCTGCGCGGGTCGTACCTCTCGGACGCCGCCGCGCTCGAGCCCGGCGCCTTCAGCGTTGTGCACATCTCGGCGACGAATCCCGGATCCGGCATCGTCGCGATCGAGACCCACGCCCCGAAGCTCTGATCCGGCCGTTCTCGGCTCTCGCTCAGCAAGCCCGGAATCCGCGCGAAATGCGCGGTATTCCGGGCTTTATGCGTGATCGAGACAGGGCGTTCACCTTCTGTTAACCGCCACAGCGCAGTCTCTTCACCAGCCCCTCCTACGTTCCTCGTGTGCCCCACGTCGAGGTCGGCACGTCCCAAGAATCCCGAATCGAAACGGACACACAGTGAAGATCACCCGCTTCTCGACCATCGCCGCTCTCGGCGCCGTCGCCGCCTTCACGCTCGCCGGCTGCGCAGCCAACGAGACCGCCGCTCCCGCCGACAGCGCCCCGGCCGACAACGGAGCCGAGACCACCTCGCTCTCCGGCACGATCGACGCCACGGGCGCCTCCTCGCAGGGTTCGGCCCAGGAGGCCTGGGTCGCCGGCTTCCAGACCGCGAACGCCGACGCCAACGTGCTCTACGAGGCCACCGGCTCGGGTGTCGGCCGCGACAACTTCAAGGCGGGCGCCTCCGACTTCATCGGCTCCGACCGTGCGTTCAAGATCGAGGAGATCGAGGAGGGCGGCTTCGGCGCCTGCGCCTCGGACGACATCGTCGAGGTGCCGAACTACATCTCGCCCATCGCGGTCGCCTTCAACCTGGGCGACATCAAGGAGCTCAACCTCGACGCCGACACGATCGCCAAGATCTTCTCGGGCAAGATCACGACCTGGAACGACCCGGCGATCGCCGCGCTGAACGAGGGCGTCGAGCTGCCCGACACGATCATCACGCCCGTCCACCGCGCCGACGCCTCGGGCACGCAGGAGACCTTCCAGAGCTACCTCGCCGCCACGGCGCCGTCGGTCTGGACCTACGAGCCCTCCGACGAGTGGCCGCTGCAGTCGGGTGAGGGCGCCGACGGCACCTCGGGTGTCGTCGACGCGATCAAGGCCGGCGAGGGCTACATCGGCTTCGCCGACGCGTCGCGCACCTCGGACCTCGGCTCCGTGGCCGTGAAGAACGGCGACGAGTTCATCCCGTACTCGGCCGAGGCCGCCGCGGCGCTCGTCGAGGCTTCGCCGCTCGAGGAGGGCCGTGCCGCTCACGACCTCGCCTTCGCCGTCGACCCGGCCGCCGCTCCCGCCGGCTCGTACCCGATCGCGCTCGTCTCGTACCTGATCGGCTGCGTCGAGTACGAGGACGCCGAGGTCGCCTCCCTGGTCAAGGGCTACCTGCAGTACGTCACCTCGGAGGAGGGCCAGCAGGTCGCCGCCGAGGCCGCCGGTGCCGCTCCCCTCTCGGCCGGCCTGATCGAGAAGGTCGCGACCGCGATCGACGCGATCGTCACGGAGTGATCCTGATCGCCTGAACGACGAAGCCGGTGCCCTCGCGCTCCCCTCGTGGGATCCTCATCCTCGAGGAGCGCGAGGGCTCCGGCCCGTCACGGCCCCGGCAGGGGCCGGCCCGCACCACCCGCGTTTCCCTTGCTGAACCCGAGCCTCTGAGGAGTGGGACCCCCGCATGACCACGACCATGACCGAGCCGCCGGCCACCGCCGCCGCAGCGCCGGGCACGCCACCGAAGGCCGTCAAGCGCCTCGGCGACCGCATCTTCTCGGGCACCGCGCTCGGATCGGGCATCGTCATCCTGGTCACGCTGGCCGCGGTCGCGCTGTTCCTCGTGATCCAGTCGCTGCCGGCGTTCCAGTCCGACACGACCGACAACAACATCCTCAAGGGCGAGTCGTTCTGGACGTGGGTGGGCCCCATCGTCTTCGGAACCGTCTGGGCCGCGGCGATCGCGCTCGTCGTCGCGACGCCGATCGCGCTCGGAATCGCCCTGTTCATCTCGCACTACGCGCCGCGCAAGCTCGCCGGCGTCATCGGCTACGTCATCGACCTGCTCGCGGCCGTGCCGTCGGTCGTGTTCGGCCTGTGGGGCGCGCTCACCTTCGCCCCCGTGCTCGTGCCGTTCTACAAGTGGCTGAACCAGAACCTCGGCTGGATCCCGATCTTCGCCGTCGACGAGGGCACCGCGCCGTCGGGCTCGGGCAAGACGATCCTGACCGCCGCCCTCGTTCTGGCCGTGATGATCCTGCCGATCATGACGGCCATCTGCCGTGAGATCTTCCTGCAGACCCCGAAGCTGCACGAGGAGGCCGCCTTGGCCCTCGGCGCGACCCGCTGGGAGATGATCCGGATGGCGGTGCTCCCCTTCGCCCGCTCCGGCATCGTGTCCGGCGCCATGCTCGGCCTCGGCCGCGCGCTCGGCGAGACCATGGCCGTCGCGATGGTGCTCGCGCCGTCGTCGCTCGTGACCTTCCAGCTGCTGAGCACGGTCAACCCGTCGACGATCCCCGCCACCATCGCGCTGCGCTTCCCCGAGGCGCACGGCGACGGCACCGCCACCCTGGTCGCGGCGGGTCTGATCCTGTTCGTGGTGACCTTCGCCGTCAACTTCCTCGCGCGCTGGATCGTGGCCCGCCGAGCCGAGTTCTCCGGAGCCAACTGATGACCGCCGTCGCGCCCTCCCGCCCGATCTCCCAGCTGACCTCGGGGCACCTGCCCAAGAGCATGCCGTGGATCCTTCTCGCGTTCTCGATGTTCGTCTCGGGGGTGCTCTTCGCGCTGCTGAACACCTCGGGTGACCTCGCGGAGTTCAACATCGCCGGCACGCTCCTGCTGGGCATGGTGATCTACCTGATCGCGATCACGGTCGTCTCGAGCATCGCCGAGAGCCGCCGCCACGCCACCGACCGCCTGATGACGGCGCTCGTCGCGAGCGCCTTCGTGCTCGCGCTCATCCCGCTCGTCTCGCTGCTGTTCACGGTGGTCGTCAACGGCCTCACCCGCATGGACGGCGAGTTCTTCAGCTTCTCGATGCGCAACATCGTCGGCGCCGGCGGCGGCGCCGTGCACGCCATCTGGGGCACGGTGCTCATCACGCTGGTGGCCGCCCTGATCTCGGTGCCGATCGGCATCATGACCGCGATCTATCTCGTCGAGTACGGCGCCAACGGCCGCATCGCGAAGATCATCACCTTCCTCGTCGACGTCATGACGGGCATCCCCTCGATCGTCGCGGGTCTGTTCATCTACGCGGTGTTCTCGCTCATCCTCGGTCCGGGCGTCTCGTTCGGCTTCATGGGCGCGCTCGCGCTCAGCGTGCTGATGATCCCGGTCGTCGTGCGCGGAACCGAGGAGATGCTGCGCATCGTGCCCAACGAGCTGCGCGAGGCGTCGTACGCGCTCGGCGTGCCGCGCTGGCTGACGATCGTGAAGGTCGTGCTGCCCACGGCCGTCACCGGCATCACGACGACCATCATGCTGTCGATCTCGCGCGTCATCGGCGAGACGGCGCCCCTTGTGCTCACCGCCGGCATCACGCCGAACCTCAACGTGAACCTGTTCGACGACCCGATGATGACGCTGCCCGTGTTCGCGTTCATCAGCTACGACCAGCCCGGTGTGGACGTCCAGGCGTACCTCGACCGTGCATGGGCCGCGGCCCTGACCCTCATCTTCATCGTCATGGTGCTCAACCTCGGCGCGCGTGTGATCGCCAAGATCTTCGCGCCGAAGATGACCGGCCGCTGACCCGAACCCCAGAGACTGCGAAAGAGAACCTGATGTCGAAGAGCATCGAAGTCAACGACCTGAACGTCTACTACGGCGACTTCCTCGCCGTCGAGGGCGTGAACATCGAGATCCAGCCCCGCACCGTCACGGCCTTCATCGGCCCGTCGGGCTGCGGCAAGTCGACCTTCCTGCGCACCCTGAACCGCATGCACGAGGTCATCCCGGGCGCGCGCGTGCAGGGCGAGGTGCTGCTCGACGGCGAGGACCTGTACGGCACCGGCGTGGATCCGGTGATGGTGCGCCGCCAGGTGGGCATGGTCTTCCAGCGCCCGAACCCGTTCCCCACCATGTCGATCCGCGAGAACGTGCTGGCCGGCGTCACCCTGAACAACAAGCGCATCTCGAAGGGCGACGCCGACGACCTCGTCGAGAAGTCGCTGCGCGGCGCCAACCTCTGGAACGAGGTCAAGGACCGCCTCGATCGTCCCGGTTCGGGCCTGTCGGGCGGTCAGCAGCAGCGTCTGTGCATCGCCCGCACGATCGCCGTCTCGCCCGAGGTGATCCTGATGGACGAGCCCTGCTCGGCCCTCGACCCGATCTCGACCTTCGCGGTCGAGGAGCTCATCAACGAGCTCAAGAACGACTACACCGTGGTCATCGTGACGCACAACATGCAGCAGGCCTCGCGCGTGAGCGACAAGACCGCGTTCTTCAACATCGCCGGCACCGGCAAGCCGGGCAAGCTCATCGAGTTCGACGAGACGGAGAAGATCTTCACGTCGCCGTCGGTGCAGGCCACCGAGGACTACGTCTCCGGCCGCTTCGGGTGATCCACGCCCCCGCAGCGCGCACGACCCCGCCCTCAGGCGGGGTCGTTTCGCGTTCGTACGGCAGGATGGCCGCATGACAGTGATCGCGGCGGATCGGGTGATCGACGGATCCGGATCGGACGGTCCCGGCTGGGTGCGGGTGTCGCACGGGCGCGTGGTCGAGCGCGGTTCGGGTGTGCTGTCCACGGCGCGCCACCGCGTCGATGCGATCGTGCCCGGCTTCGTCGACGTCCACGTCCACGGCGCCTGCGGTCTCGACTTCGCGACCGTCGGCTCGGATCCGTCCCTCGCGATCGCGTGGCACGCCTCGCGCGGCTCCACGTCGCTCGTCGCCTCGCTCGCCACCGGCACCGTGGACGACACCGGCCTGCGCCTCGCCGAGCTCGCGCCGATGGTGCGCGAGGGCCTGCTCGCGGGCCTCCACCTGGAGGGGCCGTTCCTCAGCGAGGGGCGCCGCGGCGCCCACAATCCGGCGCTGCTGCGAGCGCCGTCGCGCCCCGAGATCGACCGTCTGCTGGAGGCGGGCGACGGGACCGTGCGCATGATCACCCTGGCACCCGAGCTCCCGGGCGCCCTCGAGGTCATCCCCGCGCTCGTGGCGGCCGGCGTGCGCGTCGCCATCGGCCATACCGAGGCCTCGACCGACGTCGTGGCACAGGCGGTCGACCGTGGCGCGTCCGTCGTGACGCACCTCTTCAACGGGATGCCGCCGCTGCACCATCGCTCCCCCGGGCCGGTCGGCGTCGCGCTCAGCGACGCGCGGCTCTCGGTCGAGCTGATCGGCGACGGCGAGCACCTCGACGACCGGGTGATCGACCTCGCCCTGCGGGAGTGCGCGGGCCGCGCCCTGCTCGTCTCGGACGCGATGGCGGCGGCGGGGCTCGGCGACGGCGCCTACACCCTCGCCGGCTCGCCGGTGACGGTGCGAGACGGTCTCGCGCTCACGGCGGATGGCGCGATCGCGGGATCCACCTCGTCCGTCTCGGATGCGGTGAACCGTCTGCTCGCGCGCGGCGCGGATCCGGCCCTCATCGTCGAGCTCACGGCACTCGCCCCGTCGCGGGCGCTGGGCATGGCGGTGCCCCCGCTGGCCGTGGGGATCTCCGGCGGCAGGGCCGCGAAGCTCTAGTCGCGCGGGCTCAGCAGGTAGGCGTTCATCGCGGCGGTGAGCTCGGCGTCGACCGGCATCTCCCGACCGTCGAGGTGTGTGACCGGCGCGGCCAGGCGCACGCTCGAGACGAGCCACAGGCCGTCGGCGTCGGCGAGCGATCCGGCGGGCACGTGCTCGTAGTCGGTGGAGTGGCCGTTCTCCTCGAGCCAGTCGAAGAGGCTGAGCTGGGTGGTTCCCTGCAGGATGCCGCCCGTGGGCTCGGGCGTGATGAAGCGATCGTCGCGACGCAGGATGACCGAGGCCGTGGGCGCCTCGAGCACGTAGCCGTCGCTCGCGAGGAAGATCGCGTCATCCGCGCCTCGACGGTGCGCCTCGCGCAGCGCGGCCATGTTGACCGCGTACGAGAGGGTCTTGGCCCCCAGCAGCAGCCAGGGCGCGCGCACGGCGGCGCCCGAATCGAGGCCGCGATCGAGGGTGGCGACCCGGATGCCCTCGGCACGCGCCCGCGTGAAGTCGGCGGCGGGCGAGGCCGTGACCCAGGCCGTCGGGCCCTCGAGGCCCGTCGCGACGCGTTCGACGCCGCGGCTGAGCAGGAGCTTGATCGCGCTCTCCCCCGCCGGGCATTCCGCCGCGGCGCGGTCGACGGCCGCCCGCCACTGCGACAGGTTCGGCGCCGGGAGGTCGCAGAGGCGGGCTGAATGCGCGAGACGTTCGAGGTGCGCCTGCACCTCCTGCGGGTGGCCGTCGACGACGCCGATGGTCTCGAAGATGCCGTCGCCGCGCTGCGTGCTCAGCTCGCCCACGCTCAGCGCGGGCGCATCCGGATCGATCACCGACAGGGTGCCGGAGAAGTCGGTGCGGGTGTCCGCGGCGTCGACGGGGGCCACGAGAAGGGCGAAGCGCCAGGTCATTGTTTCCTCCAGGCACGAGACGGTGACGGCGAGTCGAGCCTAGACCGACGGCGTCGCCGCTCAGCCCTTGACGGCGCCCCCCAGCCCCGCGCTCGCGAGGAAGGTGCGCTGGAACAGCAGGAACAGCGCGACCGGGATCAGCGTCGCGATCGCGAGCGCCGCGAGGAACACCCCCAGCTCGGTCGATCCCGCGATGGCCGGCAGCCGCACCGAGAGCGGCTGGATCGACGGATCCTTCAGCACCAGCAGCGGCCAGAGGAAGTCCTTCCAGCTGGCGATGATGGCGAACACCGACACCACTCCGAGGATCGGCTTCGACATGGGCAGGACCATCAGCAGGAAGATGCGGTACGGACCCGCACCGTCCATGCGCGCAGCCTCGAACACCTCCCTCGGGAGCGTGTCGAAGAAGCGGCGCACGAGCAGCACGTTGAACGCGCTGGCTCCGGCGGGCAGCCACACGGCCCAGAAGCTGTTGATCATCGACTGACCCAGCAGCGGCGGATCCAGGATCGTCAGGTACAGCGGCACCAGCAGCACGATCGACGGGATGAACATGGTCGACAGCACCAGGCCCTCGACGATGCGGCCGTACCGGGGACGCAGCACGCTCAGCACGTAGCCGCCCGTGGTGGCCACGAGCATCTGGGAGGCCCACGATCCCAGCGCGAGCCACACGGTGTTGAGGAAGTACCGGCTGATCTGCACGTCGTTCCACGCCTTGCCGAGGTTCTCCCACGCGAAGCCGTTCGGGAAGACGGCGAGCGGCTCGCGCAGGATGTCGGCGGTGGGCGTGATCGCGAACTTCGCCAGCAGCAGCATCGGGCCGAGGCCGGCGACGACGAGCAGCACCAGCAGCAGCACGTGCGAGGTGCCGAGCGTCCATCGCACCGACGGGCGCCGCCAGTCGGCCTCCGAGACGGCGCCGCGCTCCTCGTCCGAGGCGGGGCGCCGCCGGCGGATCGATCCGCGGGGCGGGGCGACGACGGCGGTCATGACTGGCTCCAGGACTTGGTGAGGCGGAAGTAGAGGGCGCTGAACAGGGCGAGCACCGCGGCGAGCATGAGCGACAGTGCCGTCGCGGCACCGTAGTTGCCGCCGAGCGAGTTCTCGAACGCGTAGCGGTAGATCAGCAGCAGGATCGTCAGCGTCGCGTTCGCGGGGCCGCCGCCGGTGAACAGGTACGGCTCGAGGAACACCTGCGCCGTGGCGATGATCTGCAGGATCAGCGTGATGAAGACGACTCCGCGCAGCTGCGGCAGCGTCACGTGCCAGATCTTGCGCCACACCCCGGCGCCGTCCACCTCGGCCGCATCGTACAGCTCGGCCGGCACCGACAGCAGGGCGGCCAGGTAGATGATGATCGTGCCGCCCGCACCGGCCCAGGTCGCCGCGAGCACCAGCGACGGCATGGCGGTGTCCGGATCCTGCAGCCAGGGGAAGGGGCCGAGGCCCACCCATCCGAGGATCGTGTTGAAGACGCCGGTGGGGCTGCCGTTGTAGAACACCTTCCACAGCAGCACCGAGACGACCGGCGGCACCACCACGGGCAGGTACGCCAGCGCGGAGTAGAGGCCCCGCAGACGGCGCACCTCGCTCATCAGCACGCCCGCGATGAGCGGCACGGGGAAGCCGATGAGCAGCGCGAGGAACGCGAACCACAGGGTGTTGCCCACGGCCACCGGCAGCAGCGGGTCGTTGAGCACGTAGGCGAAGTTGTCGATGCCGACCCACTCGGGCGGTGCGACGAGGTTGGTCTTCTGCAGGCTCATCACCACGGACCGCAGGATCGGGAACCACGAGAAGACGCCGAAGACCAGAAGGAGCGGCAGGAGGAAGACGAGGGAGTGCACCCCGTCGCCGCGGAGCCACGAGCGGGCTCCGCGGCGACGGGACGCCGGAGACGAGGTGCTCACGATGCGGCGGTCACTCCGCGTCGAGCAACTGCTGCGCCTGCTCGTCGGCGGCCTTCAGCAGCGCGTCGATGTCGGCGTTCTCGTCGGTGAGCACGGCCTGCACGACCGGGTCGAGGAGGGCGTAGATCTCCTGCGTCTTGTGCGAGAACTCGCCCACGAGCGGCAGGTCGAACATCTTGTCGGTGTAGCCCGTCATCTGGTCGAGCGGCACGTTGATGTAGTCGGCGATCCACTCCTGGTTCTGCTCGTACTGCGCCTGGTCGAACATGGGCAGCACAGGGGTGCCGATCGGCTGGTTGTCGGCGGCGAGCGTCTCGGCGTCGGCGACGGCGCGCTCCTCGTCGACAAGCTTGGCCGTGTAGAAGAAGTCGATCCACTGGATCGCGGCGTCCTTGACCTCGTCGGACGCGTTCGCCGGCACGCCGGCGAGAGTGCCGCCGGAGAGGACGCCCGCGTCGTCACCGTCGAGCGGGAGCGCCGTCAGGCCGTAGACGGCCGGGTCGAGCGCGTTGGTCTGCACCATCGAGGTGTAGACGTCCGAGCCCGAGGTGAACATCGCGACCTGGCCGGCCGCGAAGGCCTCGTTGATGCTGCCCCAGTCGAGCAGGAAGTTCGCGCCGAGCGAGTTGTCCTCCCAGCGGCGCTCCTTCAGCCACTCCAGCGCCTCGACGGTGCCGTCGTTGTGGAGGGTCGAGGTGACCGTTCCGTCGTCCGCGACCTCCTGCATCCGGCCGCCGCGTGCGTACGAGGCGACCGTGAGCTGCCAGCCGCCCGTGTTGTTCTGCGACATCTGCATGTAGCCGGCGACGCCGGGGTTCGCATCGGCGATCTTCTTCGCGTACTCGGCGACCTCGTCCCACGTCGTCGGGGGGACGTCGGGGTCGAGCCCCGCCGACTCGAACAGGGCGCGGTTGTAGTGCAGGCCCACGCCGTAGACGTTCTTGGCGGGCACGGCGTAGACCTTGCCGTCCTCGCCCGAGCCCGCCTCGAGCACCGCCGGGTTGAACCGGTCCGCGTACTCGAGGGTGTGGAACTGCTCGTCCATGTCGGCGAGCTGGCCGTTCTCGATCAGGGTCTTCGCGTCGGTGAAGGGGATCTCGAACACATCGGGCAGCGTGCCGCCCGCGAGCTGGGCCGCGAAGGTCGTGGCCTTCCACTCGTACTCCTCGGGCACCACGTCGATGTCGGGGTGCGCGGCCTCGAACTCCTCGACCTGCGCGTTGAAGGCGTCGATGGCGGCCTGCTCGGATCCGGGCAGCAGCGAGACGACGCGCAGGGTCGTCTTGCCGTCGGCCGAGCCGCCGTCGTCGGCGCCGCCCGTGCCGGCACTGCAGGCTGTCAGTGCCAGGGCGATGGATCCCGCCGCGGCGAGCGCGAGCGGGCGTCGGATGGTGTGCATCTCTTCTCCTCGGTGAGAGCGGTCGGCGACGTCGCGCGACCGGATGGGGGATCGGTGTGGGACGGAAGGTCAGGGGGTGACGCGCACCCAGACGGCGGTGTCGCGTGGGAGGGCGGGGCCGCCGTCGGGGGCGGAGGCGAGCAGGATCTCCCCGGTCACGGCGACCGGCTGCTCGCCGAGGTTCGCGATCACCGCGACGTCGCCGCGGGTGAAGGCGAGCACGTCGGATCCGGCGTCCTCCCGCCAGACGAGGGGCGCGTCGGCGAGCGAGGCCTCGGCGCGGCGGCGAGCGGTCACCGCGCGGTAGAGCGCGAGCATCGAGGCCGGATCCTGCTCCTGCGCCTCGACGGACAGCTCGCCCCAGCCGGCGGGCTGCGGCAGCCAGGGCGCGGCGGCGCCGTCGGCTCCGAAGCCGAAGCTGCTGCCGCCG
The DNA here is from genome assembly GCF_017592545.1 of Microbacterium stercoris. Taxonomy (GTDB): domain Bacteria; phylum Actinomycetota; class Actinomycetes; order Actinomycetales; family Microbacteriaceae; genus Microbacterium; species Microbacterium stercoris. The sequence goes on along the minus strand of NZ_JAGFOA010000003.1, from coordinate 377,614 downwards.
CGGGTCCACGGCAGCGGCACGCGGCATCCGTCGCGACCCGGGTCCACTCCCTCGGATCGGAAGTGCATCGGATCCTGGATCGCCTCGCGCGGCAGGTCCTCCACCTCGGGCAGCCCCAGCTCGTCGCCCTCGTACACGTACATGGCGCCCGGCAGCGCGGCCACCAGCACGGCCGCCGCGCGGGCACGGCGGGTGCCGAGGTCGAGGTCGGTGGGGGTGCCGAAGCGCTTCTTCGTGAAGGCGAAGGAACTGTCCTCGCGCCCGTAGCGCGTGACGGGCCGGGTGACGTCGTGGTTCGAGAGCACCCACGTCGGGGTCGCGGCGACCGGCGCGTGGGAGGCCAGCGTCGCCCGGATCGACTCGCGCAGCTGCTCGGCGTCCCAGGGGCGCGCCATGAAGTCGAAGTTGAAGGCGGTGTGCATCTCGTCCGGACGGAGGAACCGCGTGAAGCGCTCCACGTCGGGCAGCCACACCTCGCCGATCAGCACGCGCGGCTCGGGGTACTCGTCGGCGATGGCGCGCCAGGCGCGATAGATGTCGTGCAGCTCGTCGCGGTCGGCGTGCGGATGACCACCCGGGCCCGGCTCCGCGGGCACCTCGGGCAGGGTGCGGTCCTTCACCAGCAGGGCGGCGGAGTCGATCCGGATGCCCGCGGCGCCGCGGTCGAACCAGAAGCGCAGGATCTCCTCGTGCTCGCGGCGCACGTCGGGGTGGTCCCAGTTCAGGTCGGGCTGCTCGGGCGAGAACAGGTGCAGGTACCACTCGCCCGGGGTGCCGTCGGGGTTCGTCGTGCGGGTCCAGGTGGTGCCCTGAAAGTCGGAGACCCAGTTCGTCGGCATCTCGTCGCCATCCGGCCCCTTGCCCGGGTGGAACCAGAAGCGCTCCCGCTCGGGAGATCCCGGGCCGGCGGCCAGCGCCTCCTGGAACCAGCGGTGCTGGGCGCTGACGTGGTTGGGCACCACGTCGACGATCGTGCGGATGCCGAGGTCGAGGGCCTCGCGGATCAGCTGCTCGGCGTCGGCGAGCGTGCCGAACTGCGGGTCGATCGCCCGGTAGTCGGCGACGTCGTACCCGCCGTCCGCCAACGGCGAGACGTACCACGGGGTGAACCAGATCGCGTCGATGCCGAGGCTCGCGAGGTAAGGCAGGCGGGAGCGCACGCCGGCGAGGTCGCCGGTGCCGTCGCCGTCCGCGTCGGCGAAGCTGCGCGGATAGACCTGGTAGATCACCGCGTGGCGCCACCACTCGGAGGCATGCGAAGGAGACTCAGACATCATCACGATGACTGAGCGTAAGCACTCGACAGGATCAACGCAAGAAGTTGATTCTTGCGTGACGGAAACGAGACCTTCCGTCGGGTGGGGTCAGCGCATCGGCGCCCCCGCGGTGGATCCCCGCACCACCAGCTCGGGTTCGAACAGCAGCTCCTCCTGGGGCGCGGGCTCCCCCGCCACCATGGCGGCGAGGATCTCCACCACCGCTCGGCCCATCGCCTCGATCGGCTGACGCACGGTCGTGAGCGACGGGTCGGTGAGGTTCATCAGCGCCGAGTCGTCGAAGCCGACGATCGACACGTCTCGCGGGACGCTGAGTCCCGCGCGACGGGCCGCGCGCACGGCGCCGAGCGCGAGCGGATCGCTCGCGCAGACGATGGACGTGGCGCCCGCGGCGAGGAGGCGACCGGCGAGCGCCTGGCCGCTCTCGAGCGAGTACTGCGCGTGCACGACCATGTCGTCGGGGATCTCGACGCCGTTGTCCGCCGCCCACGCACGAGCGGCCGCGAGTTTGCGCTCGGACGGCACGTGGTCGCCCGGACCGAGCAGGAGACCGATGCGGGTGTGGCCGAGCGCGGCGATGTGCCCCAGCGCGAGCCGCATGGCGATGAGGTCGTCGCAGGAGACCCCGGGCAGGCCGAGCTCCTCGATCGCGCCGTTGACGACCACGGTGGGCAGGCCGCGATCCCGCAGCAGCGCGTAGTGGTCGTGATCCTTGTTGCGCTCGGCATAGAAGCCGCCGGCGAAGATCACCCCAGACACCTGATGCCCGAGGAGCATGTCGACGTACTCGGCCTCCGAGACGCCGCCCGCGCTGCGCGTGCACAGCACCGGGGTGTACCCCTGCTGAGCCAGCGCACCGCCGACCACCTCGGCGAAGGCCGGGAAGATCGGGTTGATGAGCTCGGGCAGCACCAGGCCGACCAGACGCCCGCGGTCGCCGCGCAGCTTCACGGGCCGCTCGTAGCCGAGCACATCGAGCGCCGTGAGCACGGCGGCGCGGGTCGCCTCCGATACACCCGGCTTGCGATTGAGCACACGACTGACCGTCGCCTCGCTCACTCCGACCTTCTGAGCCACCTCGGACAGACGCTTCGACATGCCCATATCTTGCGCACCGTTGCAAGATGCTTGCAAGTCTTGCAGTCGGGTTGCAACCGTCGGCGCCCCCGGAAAAGAGAAACGCCGAGCCGCAGAAACGCCTCTCGGCGCAAGGCCGCTCGGAGCGGCGAATATTGGAGCCCGGGGTTTGCTGCGGCCCGGCGTACCCAGTTTAACAAGCCCGGCGGCCGGGTATTCCCGGGGCCCCGTCAGGTGAGAGAGTCGCGCCGCCAGAGGCGAGCACAGACCGTGAGGTCGCGCGCGTAGGTCGACAGGCGCAGGGCGCGGCGGGTGAGCTCGCTCGCGCGCTCCGGCTCGGTGGGCTCGTAGTCGTCGGCCAGGTGCGTGGCGCCGGAGGCCTCCACGCGGCAGAAGGCCGCGGCGCGGTCGAGCGCGACGGCGAAGTCGCCCTGGAACGCGCCCCGAAGGATCGCGTCGATCAGCGCGACGAGCTCGGTCGGGCCCGCCGGCGTGGGCGCGCCCGCAACGGCGGCGTCGGACGACTCGAGCTCGACGCGCCCTCGGTCATAGAGCAGGGCCGCGGTGGCCGGGTCGTCGTGGATCGAGACCTGCAGCAGGTACAGACGCCACAGCGATCCGGGCAGGCTGGTCGCGGAGGAGCGCGACCAGAGCTCGGCGATGTCGTCGATGCCGTGCAGCTTCGTGAAGGCGATGAGGCGGTCGACCGCCTCCGGATCCTGCTCCTCGCGCACGCGGGAGAGCAGCACCGCCGCGGTGGAATGCGCGGCGCGCGACAGCTCGGCGGGATCCGGCGCCTCGAAGAGCCGGTCGAAGGTCTCCGACGGGCGCTTCACGGGCTTGTGGAAGTCGTCGGTCATCCCTCAAGGCTAAGCCTGCGCGAGCGCGGCGCGGCCGCACGTCCCGGGGCATCTAGAGTGGATGCGGGCCTATAGCTCAGTTGGCAGAGCATCGGACTTTTAATCCGCGGGTCGTGGGTTCGAGCCCCACTGGGCCCACCACAGGGCATCCGGCGACGCGGGCTGCGTGCCGTCAGCTCTCGCCTTCGATCTCCTCGGGGGTGAGCATGATGCCGCCGAGCGCGTGCGCGGATTCGGACATCCGGGTAAGCCATCGCTGGTTCAGCTCGGGCGGCTCGTCCTCGTCGAAGATGAACCTCAGCGGGATGGCCGGGTTCAGCCAGATGGTCGAGCGTCCGCCGGCCTTGCCGGGCGGGTGCTTCCACGAGACCGCGAAGCTCTCCCCGCGCCTCAGCTTCGAGAGCACGACGACCTTGAGATGAGACAGCGCGCGATCCTCGATCTCGATGGGCGGCTCGACGCTGTCGTAGATGAGGATTCCCATGGGCGGAAGATACGCCCACCCGTCCCCTGTGCCGAGGGCATGGACACGGCGCCAAATCCGTGCAGGAAGTTCATCGACGGATCCTGTCCTGACGTCGGCGGGCAGGGATAACGTCTGACCATGACCACCACACAGGATCGCGCCCTCTCCCTCAAGGCGCTGCACGAGGCGCCGGAGATCCTCCGCGTCGTCAACGTCTGGGACGCCATCAGCGCCAAGGTCGTCGCCGACCTTCCCGGCACGAAGGCTCTCGCCACGGCGGGACACTCGATCGCGGCGAGCCACGGCTTCGCCGACGGCGAGATCCCGCTCGACCGGATGCTCGCCGCGGTCGCGGAGATCGTCGCCGCAACGGATCTGCCGGTGACGGCCGACCTCGACAACGGCTACGACGACCCGGCCGAGACCACCCGTCTCGCGATCGGGGTGGGCGTGGTCGGCGCCAATGTCGAGGACCGCATGGTTCCGCTCTCCGACGCGGTCGCGCGCGTCGAGGCCATCGTGAAGGCCGCCGAGGCGGAGGGCGTGGCCTTCCAGCTGAACGCCCGCACGGATGCCTTCGTGCGCGGGACGGGCCCCATCGAGGAGCGCCTGCAGGAGGCGATCACGCGCGGACGGGCTTTCCTCGAGGCCGGAGCGTCGCTCGTGTTCGTGCCCGCTCCGCTCGATCGCGACCTCACCCGGGCGCTGGTCGAGGGCATCGGCGAGCGCAAGGTCAGCGTCATCGGCCTGCCCGGGGCCCTGACGGCCGCCGAGTACGAGGCGCTCGGCATCGCGCGCATCTCGTACGGCCCGCTCCCCCAGCGCGTCGCGTTGCGGGCCCTGCGCGACCTCGCCACCGACCTCTACGCCAACGGCGTGATCCCCGAGGACACGCCCCCTCTGAACTGAGCTTTCGCGGGAAGGCCCGGGCGACTCGGCTCGCGTCGCACACCCGGCAAAAAAGCGGACGGAGATTTCCGGCGACCTTGTCGATCCCGGGCCTTCTCATCCGACGCGTAGATGACGGGGCCGGATGGCGGCCCCACCTGACAAGGAGTCCGAGATGCCCAAGTACATGCTGATCATGCGCGCCACCGACGAGGCCGTCGCGGCCTACAACGAGATCCCCTTCGAGGAGGTCATCGCCAGGATGGGCGCCTACAACGAGTCGATGATGAAGGCCGGGGTGATGGTGGGCGGCGATGGCCTCGCCCCCGAGCCGGGTCTCGTGGTCGACTTCACGCAGACGGCGCCCGTCGTCACCGACGGCCCCTACGGCGAGACGAAGGAGCTGTTCAACGGCTTCTGGGTGCTGGAGGTGCCGACGATCGAGGAGGCCGCCGAGTGGGCGAAGCGCGCTCCGCTCACCCCGGGCAACAAGCTCGAGATCCGGCGCGTCACCGACGAGTCGGACTTCCCGTCCGACAACGAGTGGGTGCAGAAGGAGGAGGGCTGGCGCGAGGAGCTCGCGGCGAAGAACTCCCCCGACTCCGGCCGCTCCGAGGCCTGAGATGACCGCCGACACGGCCTCGGCCGCCGCCGCCTCCGCGCGGCGCGCGGTCGAGGCCGTGTGGCGCATCGAGGCGGCGCGCATCGTCGCCTCTCTCACGCGCGTGACGCGCGACTTCGCCCTCGCCGAGGACGTCGCGCAGGAGGCGCTCGCCGAGGCGCTGTCGTCGTGGCCGTCGACCGGTGTGCCGGCGAATCCGGGCGCGTGGCTCGTGGCCGTCGGCAAGCGGCGGGCGATCGACCACTGGCGACGGGCCGCGACGGCGGACGACCGCTACGCGGTGCTCGCCCGCGAGCTCGACGAGACGACCGAGCCCTCGTGGGACCCGGATGCCATCCAGGACGACGTGCTCCGGCTCGTCTTCGTCGCCTGCCACCCCGTGCTCTCCCGGGAGGCGTCGATCGCGCTCACCCTGCGCGTCGTCGGCGGTCTGTCCACGGAGGAGATCGCGCGGGCGTTCCTCGTGCCGGTGGCCACCGTGCAGCAGCGGATCGTGCGGGCCAAGAAGACCCTCGCGGCGGCGGCCGTGCCCTTCGAGGTGCCGCCGCCCGACGAGTACCCCGCTCGCCTCTCGGCCGTGCTGAGTGTGCTGTATCTGATCTTCAACGAGGGCTACGCGGCGAGCGCGGGGGAACGGTGGATGCGCACCGACCTCAGCCGCGAGGCCCTGCGCCTGGCGCGCGTGCTCGCGGGCCTCGCTCCGAAGGAGCCCGAAGCGCACGGTCTGGTCGCGCTCATGGCGCTCAGCGCCGCGCGCTTCCCCGCCCGCCTGGATGCATCCGGGGATCCGATCCTCCTGGCGGATCAGGATCGCACGCGCTGGGACCGCGGGCTGATCGCGCTCGGCAGGAACGCGCTGGCCTCCTGCGACGCGCTGGGCCGAGGGCGCGGCCCCTACGCCCTGCAGGCGGCCATCGCTGAGTGCCACGACGTGGCGCCGTCGATCGACGACACCGATTGGGAGCGGATCGCGCTGCTCTACGAGGCGCTCGGTCGCATCGCGCCGTCGCCCGTCGTCGAGCTGAACCGCGCCGTCGCCGTGTCGATGGCCGAGGGGCCCGCGACCGCCCTGCGGATCGTCGACGAGCTGGGCGGGTCACTGGCGGGCTACGCGCAGCTGCCCGGGGTGCGCGCCGAGCTGCTCCTCCGGCTCGGGAGGCGGGACGAGGCCCGCGCCGAGCTCGAGAAGGCTGCTGCTCTCACCGGCAACGACAAGGAGCGCGCGGTGTTCCTCCGCAAGATCGCGTCGCTCGGCTGAGCTCCGTGCGCCCGCGCTCAGGCGAGCTCGGCGCCGGCGTGCGCGAGCTCCGCGAGCGCGGCCTCGCTGGGCTCGGGGGCGACGCCCGCGACGAGCGCGGTGAGGATGCGCACGTGCTGTCCGTGCTCGAGGGCATCCAGCGCCGTGGCGCGCACGCAGTGGTCGGTCGCGATGCCCACGACATCGACCGTCTCGATCCCGCGCTCGATGAGCACGGCGGCCACGGTGGATCCGTCGTCCGTCACACCCTCGAACATCGAGTAGGCCGGCTTGCCCTGCCCCTTCTTGACGTGGTGCGTGATGGCGGAGGTATCGAGGTTCGTGTCGTACTCCGCGCCGTCGGTGCCGGCGATGCAGTGCGCGGGCCAGCTGTCGACGAAGTCGGGCGCGTCGGAGATGTGCCCGCCGTTGTCGCTGTCGGGGTCATGCCAGTCGCGCGACGCGATGATCGCGTCGTAGTCTCCCGCATGCTCCTCCAGGAGGCGCGTGATGCCGGCCGCCGTGGCGTCGCCTCCGGTCACGCCGAGCGCGCCGCCCTCGGTGAAGTCGTTCTGGACGTCGACGATCAGCAGTGCCCGGGTCATGTTCCGAGCGTACGCCCGCGGAAAGAGGACGAGAATGGCCGCGTGTCCAACAAGGTCGACTTCCAGAAGACGCTCGACGCGTATCGCGCGAAGCGGGGCGAGTTCCGCGTGCTCGACGTCCCGGACCAGCGGTATCTGATGATCGACGGCCACGGCGATCCGAACACCCCGGTCTTCGCCGCCGCGGTCGAGCAGCTGTATCCCGTCGCGTACCGGCTGAAGTTCGCGTCGAAGCGCGAGCTCGCGCGCGACTACGTCGTGCCGCCGCTGGAGGGGCTGTGGTGGGCCGACGACTACGCCTCCTTCACCGACGCCCGCGACAAGTCCCTCTGGAGCTGGACGCTGCTGATCCTGACTCCCGATTGGATCCCGCCTGAGCTGTTCGCGGCGGTCGATCCCGGATCGGTGCGCCTGGAGACGCTCTCGGAGGGTCGCTGCGTGCAGACCCTGCACGTCGGATCCTTCGACGACGAGGCGCCGCTGCTCGAGCGGATGCACACGGAGGTCATCCCGTCGCAGGGCCTCGCGCTGACCGGCCTCCACCACGAGATCTATCTCAGCGACCCCCGCCGCGTGGCCCCCGAGAAGCGCAGGACGATCCTGCGTCAGCCGGTGGTCACCATCGCCACGACCTGAACGACCACGGCGAGCACGCCCACGCCACCGCAGGCCAGCGCGACGCCGCCCAGCAGACGAGGCAGGGGCGACCGGTGGTGCAGGCGCACGTCACTCGCCGAGCCCACGCGGTGGAAGGCATCGACCTCGTCGCCGTCGGCGGCCTCGCGCAGCTCGTCGGTCAGCGGCGCGGTGTGCACGCCGTCGTCGCCGAACCAGCGCAGGCTGCCCTGCTGCCCGACATCGTCGAGCAGGACGGCCCGGATCGGCACCCAGGTGCCGTCGGCGAGCTTCGCGACGAGCGCGCCGGCGCCGAACACCGCGGCGGCCCCGAGGCCGACCCAGGTGAGGATCTCGGCGACCGCCCCGACCAGCAGCGCCGGATTCATGCGGCGAGCGGGAGGGGGGCGGGATTCACCCGTTCATTCTGTCAGGCCGCCGCCGACCGGCGCTCAGCCCAGCGGTGCGGTCAGGGGGTCGATCGGCCGGCGGGTGCGCCCGTCCGCCGTCTTGATCGCGAACCCCTCGCGGGCCCAGTACTCGAAGCCGCCGATCATCTCCTTCACGGGGTAGCCCAGCTGGCTCAGCGCGAGCGCGGCCCGGGTCGCGCCGTTGCAGGCGGGACCCCAGCAGTAGACGACGAGGTTCGGCAGTCCGGCGAGCTCGGCGTGCCGCTCGGCGAGCTCCCCGCCGGGGAGGTGGATCGCGTTGGGCACGTGCCCCTGGTCGTAGGAGGCCCGGCTTCGCACATCGATGAGCGTGATCGGCTCCCCCGCCGCGCGCGCGGCGGCCACGTCGGACGGATCGGTCTCGTGGCGCAGCTTGCGCGCGAAATACGCGATCGCGTCGGAGGTGTCTGTCGTGGCGGTCAGAGCGTCGGTCATGGATCCATCGTGGTGCGCGGGACATGAGCGTCGCGAGGCGGCGGGCGGACGGCGATCGGCGGGATCCTGCCACCCGCGACGCCGGCGAGGCCGGTGGACACCGACGTCCGGCGTGACATCGAGGCGCGCGACCGCGCGGCTAGAGTGGATAGATCCGCCCGAAGTGACTCAGCCGATTGGTGGCTTGATGGACCCGACGCTGCACGACGTCGCGAGGCTCGCGAGCGTATCGATCAAGACGGTCTCGAATGTCATCCACGACTATCCGCATGTGAGCGCGCCCCTGCGCGAGCGCGTGCAGGCCGCGATCGCGGAGCTCGGCTACCGCCCCAACCTGTCGGCCCGCGGACTGCGATCGGGTCGCACGGGTGTGATCGGTCTCGCGGTGCCCGCCCTGAGCGAGAACTACTTCGCCGAGCTGGCCGACGCCGTCATCCGCGCGGCCGACGCCCAGGGACTCGGGGTGCTCGTCGAGCAGACCAGCGGCGATCGCGAGCGCGAGCTGCGTGCCGTCAGCGGCGGTCGCGCACGCATGACCGATGGCCTCCTGTTCAGCCCGTATGCGCTCGGTCAGGAGGACGTCGATGCGCTGAGCACGCAGTTCCCGATCGTCCTGCTCGGCGAGCGCATCTTCGACGGCCCGACCGACCACGTCACGATGCACAACGTCTCCTCCGCACGCGCGGCCGTGGAGCACCTCATCGACATCGGCCGACGCCGCATCGCCATCCTCGGAGCCGAGGAGGAACCCGGATCCGGCACGAGCTCCGCTTCTCTGCGCCTCGCCGGCTACCGAGAGGCCTTCGCCGGAGCCGGCATGGATGTCGATCCGCGCCTGATCCGGTCCGCCGAGCACTGGACGCGCGCGGCGGGCGCGGCGGCGATCCATCGACTCGTCGCGGAGGGGACGCCCTTCGACGCGGTCTTCGCGCTCAACGACGCCCTCGGGCTCGGCGCGCTCCGCGCCCTCGGCGAGGCGCGACTGCGCGTGCCCGAGGACGTGGCGGTGATCGGCTTCGACGACATCGACGAGGCCAAGTTCTCGATGCCGTCGATGTCGAGCGTCGACGCGGGCAGCAAGGAGATCGCCAAGACCGCCGTCGCGCTGCTCATCGAGCGCATCGAGGAGAAGGGCGAGCGTCGCCCGCCGCGCACCATCAAGCCGAGCTTCCGGATCATGCGACGCGAGTCGACCGGCTTCGCGGGGCGGCCCGCCGACAGCCGCTCCTGAGCACGAGAGAAGGCCGGGGCGATCGCCCCGGCCTTCCCTCATTCGGTCTCCGCTGCTCAGCCTGCGGGGAACAGCTTCGGCAGGAAGTCGATCAGCGCCTTCTGCCACACGTCCCAGCTGTGCGGGCCGGGGATCGGGGTGTTGAACTCGTGGTTCACCCCGCGGGCCTTGAGCGACCCGATCAGCGACAGCGTGTTCTGGTACGTGAAGTCCTGGAAGTCGCCGGTGTAGATCGACAGCAGCTTGGTGCCGTTGTTGATCGCCGCGATGTCGGCACCCGCCGGCACGTTGCCGAACGCCGAGAACGCGCCGACGTACCCGAACTCACCGGGGTGCGCCCAGAGCGTGCTGAGCGCGTGGCCCGAGCCCATCGAGAGTCCGGCGACCGCGCGCTGCGCGCCCTCCGAGCTCACGTTGTACGCGGCCTCCGCGGCCGTGGTGATCCGCTCCGTGATCTCCCGGGGGAAGTCCACGCCGTTGCCGTTGGCCATCACGACCACCATCGGGGTGATCGTGCCCTTGGCGTAGTGGTTGTCGAGGATCTGCGCGGCACGGCCCACCTGGATCCAGTCGCTCCACGTCTGCCCACCGCCGTGCTGCAGGTACAGCACCGGGTACGCCTCGGCGCGGTCCGCGTCGTAGCCCGGGGGCGTCCAGACGTAGGCCTGGCGCGTGGTGCCCGCGATGCTGCTGTAGTCCATCACCGCGACGGCGCCGCGCTGCTCGGGCGCGACGTCCTTGGTGTACTCCGCGCGCAGTCCCTCGCCATCGACGTAGAACGTGCTCCAGTTGGGCTCGGAGTTGACGACGGTCGGGTTGCCCGAGTCCTTCGCATCCACGCGGTCGCCCGTCAGGCGGTAGTAGTACGAGCCGCCCGGAAGGGCGCCCACGGTGAGGGTCCAGCGGTCGCCCTCGCGCACCATGGGGATGCGCAGCCAGTTGCCGGAGGGACCCCAGTTGGCCCACACGTTGACGTTCTTGGCGTCGGCGAACTTGGTGGTCTCGAAGGTGACGACCCCGTTGTCCTCGATCCAGGGGGTCGGCGTGGTCCCCGGCGCGGGGAGCACGTGCTCGGCCTCGAGCGCGATGTGCCCCTCGGACATGCCGTGGTCGTCGACGTCCTGGAAGATCCGGGTGCTGAAGTCGCGCAGCGCCTCCTGCCACGTCTCCCAGACATCGCCGTGGTCGGGGTTGGAGCCGTCGGACTCGAACTCGACGCCCGCCTCCTCGAGCTGCGCGGCCAGCGCCACGGTGGCGTTGTACGAGTCGTCGGTCACGTTGCCCGTGTACAGGCGCACGAGGTCGGTGCGGGAGTTGATCTGCTTCGCCTTGCCCTTGCTGATCTTCCCGGTGAACGAACCCGAGAAGGCGCCGACGTGGGCGAAGGCCCCCGTGTCGGACACCAGCAGCTCGATGGCCTGGGTCGCGCCGCGGCCGATGCCGGCGATCGCCCGGTCCTCCGCGTCGGAGGACACGTTGTAGTCGGCGCTCACCGCCGGGGCCAGATTGTTCAGGATCTCCTGCTTGACCTTCTGGGTCTCGCTGTCGGCCATCACCACGACCATCGGCTCGATGCGCCCCTCCAGGGCGAGGTTGTCGAGGATCTGCGTGGCGCGGCCGAGCTCGTTCCACTCCTTGTGGGACTGGCCGCTGTCGGAGAGCAGGAACAGCACCGGGTACTCCTCGGCGCGGTCGGCGTCGTATGCCGGCGGCGTCCAGACCTGCGCGGAGCGCTGGGCCTCGGCCGCATTGCTCCAGTAGTCGAGCGTGGAGACCTGCCCGCCCCCGGTGGCGTCGGCCAGCCAGGCCGCTTCCTCCCCGTCGACGAAGAAGGTGCTGAGGTCGGGCTGGGACGTGACGACCTGCGGGGCGGCCGGGTTGCCGAAGTGGATCTCCTCCTCGGTGCCCGCAATGGTCGCCTCGTAGTGGAAGGAGTACAGTCCCGGCTCCAGCGGGCCCAGCGTGGCCACCCAGTTGGTGCCGTTGCGGTCGAGGTTGAGCAGCGACGAGTCATGCCCCGGCCCGAAGTTGCCCTCCACGCGCACGGTCGCCGGCGCCGTTCCGACCGCATCCAGCACCGCGGAGTTCGGCACCGTGAAGCGGTAGATGCCGTCGCCCGGCTCGCTGACCCAGCTGTCGCCGGAGACGGCCGCCGCGGCGGGCTGCGCGGCGATCAGCGCGCACGCGCTCATGGCCGCGGCGGTGAGAGCGGCGACGGCGCCACGCCTCATCCCGCGCGCGGATCCCGCCGATTTTCGAGTGTCGATCATCATTGATTCCTCTCATTCGATGGCACGCGGAATACCCCCGGGGTGGCGAGGATCTCGCCACCCCGGAAGAGCCGGCACCGGGATTTACAGCGTCGTAAATCGCATCGCGTTCATTATTCGCACAGCACGCGAGGGATGTCCAGATGCAATTTACTACGTTGTAGACGTCATCCCAGGGCGACGGCCGTCCACGAGACCGGCGGCAGAGTGAGGCGCAGCACGCCGCCGTCGAGCGCCACGGTGTCGCTCGGTGCCGGGGCCACCCGCTCCCGGTCCTCGAGGGTGTTGCGGGCGTGGATGTCCGCGTCGGTGAGCACGTGGGTCTCCCGCACCGACACTTCGCCCAGGCTGACCACGTCGACCTCGACGCTGATCGACTCGGTGGTGCTGCGGTTGACGAGGAACACCGCGGCGGTGCCGTTCGCGGCATCGTGCGTCGCCACGGCATCCACCAGCGGCACCTCGCCGTAGCGGGCGGTCTCGTAGGTCGGAACATCGAGCTTGACCTCGAGCGCCTCCCCCTGCGCCAGGCGCGAGGTGAGCGAGAAGGGGTAGAACGTCGTCTGCCGCCACGCCGGCCCGCCCGGCTCGGTCATGATCGGAGCGATGACGTTCACCAGCTGGGCGAGCGACGCGCTCGTCACACGGTCGGCGTGCTTGAGCAGCGAGATCATCAGACCGCCGAAGACGACCGCATCCAGCACCGAATAGCTGTCCTCGAGGATCCGCGGGGCGACGGGCCAGTTGCCGATCCCCGTGATCTTGTCGACCCCCTCGTACCGGTCGATGTACCAGACGTTCCACTCGTCGAACGAGATGTCGATCCGCTTCGAGCTGCCGCGCACGGCGCCCACATGATCCGCCGTGGCGACGACCGACTCGATGAAGCGATCCATGTCCACGCCGGAGGCGAGGAAGGAGCCGGTGTCGCCGTCCTTCTCCTGGTAGTAGGCGTGGCAGGAGATGTAGTCGACGTCGTCGTAGGTGTGGCCGAGCACCACGCGCTCCCACTCCCCGAAGGTGGGCATCTGCGCGCCGGAGGATCCGCAGACCACGAGCTTCAGGTCGGGGTCGATCTGACGCATGCCCTTGGCGGTCTGCGCCGCGATCTTCCCGTAGTCGTCGGCCGAGCGATGACCGAGCTGCCACGGCCCGTCCATCTCGTTGCCGAGGCACCACATCTCGATGGCGAAGGGCTCCTCCCGCCCGTTCGCGCGACGGCGCTCACTCAGTTCGGTGCCGCCCGGGACGTTCGCGTACTCGAGCAGGTCGAGCGCCTCGAGGGTTCCGCGCGTGCCGAGGTTGACGGCCATCATGAGGTCGCTTCCGACCTTCTCGAGCCAGGACGAGAACTCGTGCAGACCCACCTCGTTGGTCTCGGTCGAGTGCCACGCGAGATCGAGCCGGCGAGGCCGCTGCTCGCGCGGGCCCACCGAGTCCTCCCAACGGAACCCCGAGACGAAGTTGCCGCCGGGGTAGCGGATCGTGGACACGCCGAGCTCGCGCACCAGCTCGATCACGTCCTGGCGGAAGCCCTCGGCATCCGCCGTCTCGTGGCCGGGTTCGTAGATCCCGTCGTAGATGTGCCGCCCGAGGTGCTCCACGAACCCTCCGAAGAGGCGTCGGCGGATCCGTCCGATGGCGAAGTGCGGATCGATGGTCATACGGGCAGAGGGCATGGAGGCTCCTTGTTCGAGTAGTGGTTTGGTCGGTGCCGCGTCAGGCGACTTCGGTGAGAAGCACGGGGTCGACGACCTCGCGCACGGGGCCGGTCAGGACGACGGTCGCGGTATGGGGCAGGTCACCCACGGACAGTCCCGCGGAGAGCACGATCTCGCCGGGCTCCACGATCCGCCGGCGCGAGAGCCCGGTGAACGAGAAGCGGTCGGCGTGGAGCCGGAACGCCACGCGGGTGCTCTGCCCCGCGTCGAGGCGCACGCGGGCATACCCGACGAGCTGACGCACGGGACGAGTGACCTGCGCGACCGGATCCGCGGAGTAGAGCTGGACGACCGTCTCCCCCGGGCGATCCCCGGTGTTCGCGACGGTGACGGTCGCGGTCACGGTCGCATCGGTGGCCATCTCGGTCCGGTCCAGATCGAGGCCTGTGACCTCGAAGCGGGTGTACGAGAGGCCGTGACCGAAGGGGAACGCCGGGGCGATCGAGAGATTGCTGATCCGGTCTCCGTCCTGACCGAGCGGCGGCGCGAGGTACGTGTGCGGCAGCGCCGCGGCACCGTGGGGCACCTGCACCGGGAGGTGGCCGCTGGGGTTGACGGTGCCCGCGAGCACACGCGCGAGAGCGCCCGCGCCCTCCACGCCCGGCATAAAGGCCTGCACGATCGCCCCCGCGCGGCCGACGAAGCGTCCGATCGCGTACGGCCGCCCCGAGAGCACCACGAGCACAACGGGGGTGCCGGTCGCGAGGATCCGCTCGACGAGCCGCCCTTGCTCACCCGGAAGATCGAGCGACGGGGCGTCGGATCCCTCGCCGGAGGTGCCCTTGCCGAACATGCCCGCGTGGTCGCCCACGATCACGACCGCGAGATCCGCGTCCTTCGCGGCCGCCTCCGCGCGCGCCAGCTCGTTCTCATCCGCGGGCGCCTGCAGCGGGCAGCCGCGCTCGACGACGACCTGGGCCCCCGGCAGCTCCGCGCGCAGCGCCTCGGGAAGCGACTCGGCGTCCAGGCCGAGCCCGAACTGCGGGTGACGAGGCAGCACGTGCACCGGATAGGAGTAGGCGCCCATCATGGCGCTCGGATCGTCGGCGCAGGGCCCGATCAGCGCGATCCGCGCGGTGGCCGCGGCCAGCGGCAGCGCGTCGCCGGAGTTGTCGAGCAGCACGATGGAGGTCTCGGCGAGACGTCGCGCGATGCCTCTGTTCTCGGCGCTGTCGAGGTCGCGATGCGCCGGCTCTGCGGGCGCCCACCCCTCATCGAGCAGACCGAGCTCGAACTTCTGGCGCAGCACGCGCCGCAGCGCCTGGTCGATGTCCGCCTCCGTGCGCTGCGGATCCGGATCGTCGGCGTGGAGGTGGAGGAACGCCGAGCTGTCGGGGAGCTCGACATCGAGCCCGGCGTGGAGCGCCAGGCGACCGGCTTCCGCCATCGTGCCGGCCACGCCGTGCTTGGACTTGAGGAACGCGACGGCCCAGTAGTCGGACACGACCGTGCCCTCGAAGCCCCATTCGCCGCGCAGCAGATCCGTGAGCAGCCACCGATCCGCCGCCGCCGGCACACGATCCGTCTCGGTGTACGAGTTCATGACGCTGCGGGCGCCCGCGGAGCGCACGGCCATCTCGAACGGGGGAAGCACAAGATCCCGCAGCTCCCGCTCCCCCATCGAGACCGGGGCGTGATTGCGTCCGCCGCGCGAGGTGGCGTGACCGGCGAAGTGCTTCAGGGTCGCGATAACGCCCGCCTCCTGGAGGCCCTCGACATACGCCGACGCCAGGGTGCCCACCACGTACGGATCCTCGCCGAGGGTCTCCTCGACGCGCCCCCACCGGTAGTCGGTGACCACGTCGAGCACGGGCGAGAGTCCCTGGTGCACGCCGACGGCGGCCATGTCACGGCCGATGGCGCGCGCCATCTCCGCCACGAGGTCCGGATCGAACGTGGCCGCCCAGGCGAGGGCTGTCGGGTAAACCGTCGCACCGAGGGTGGTGAAGCCCGTGAGGCACTCCTCGTGCACGATCGCGGGAATGCCCAGGCGCGTGGCCTCGATCAGATGACGCTGCGCCGCCTGCACCTGCGCCATGCCCTGCTCGGCCGTCACGGGCGAGGTGCCGAACACCCGGGTCAGCTGGCCGATCCCGTCGCGCACCGCGTGCTCGAACGGGGGCCGGCCGTTCGAGAAGACGTCCTGCATCGGGGCGATGATCTCGCCCGACGAGCGCTGATCGGCCCAGTACGCCCCGAGCTGCGCGATCTTCTCCTGCGGGCTCAGCTCTGCGATGAGCGCGTCCAGCCGCTCTTCGATGTCGATCCGGTTGTCGCGCCATGTTTCGCCGGCCATGCCGTGCTCTCTCCTCCGGGGCGTCGGCGCCCCCTCGTCCAGTCATGTCCAACGTTGGACTTGACAAATGCCGCCGCCAGAACGCAACGTTGTAAACGTTCTGACGGGAGCCCATCCTTTCCTGTCGAGGACGAGTACGCAAACCCGATACGAACGGGCATGTGGCGAGGCGAACGGCCCCCCGTAGCGCCTCAGATCAGCCGCCGGCACCCGCAAGCCGAAGCGCGCGTTCGGGGAGACGATCTCCCACCCAGGCATGATTCAAGGAAGAAGGTGCCATGCCCTATCGCGACCCCCGCGGCGCCGCAGGCGAGTCGATCGGCCGCCTGCGAATTGCTCTTCTGCGCGCCCACGAGACGGGCCGAACGGAATGAAGAAGCTGCTCTACAACCAGCGGCTGGCGCCCTACCTGTTCATCCTGCCGTTCCTCGTCACGCTGGTTGTCTTCTGGCTCGTTCCGGTCGGCCGCTCGGTGATCATGAGCTTCCAGGAGGTGCTCTACGGTCAGGCGACCTTCATCGGCACGGAGAACTACGACCGCCTCTGGCGCGATCCGGTGTTCTGGAAGGCGATGTTCAACAGCCTCCGCTACATGGTGCTGACGCTTGTGCTGCTGATCCCGATCCCGATGGTGCTCGCGGCGATCATCAACTCCAAAATCGGCAGCCCCCGGGTCAAGAACTTCTTCAAGTCGTCGCTCTTCGTCCCCGCCCTCACGTCGGTCGTCGTCGCGGGCATCGTCTTCCGCCTGATGTTCTCCGAGACGGAGTCCGGGCTGATGAACCAGATCGCGGACTTCTTCGGCTTCGGACCGGTGCGCTGGCTGCGCGAGGACCTCACCGGGCTGATGGCCCTTCTTCTTCTGACCGTATGGCGCTGGACGGGCGTCAACACGATGTACTTCCTCGCCGGCATGCAGGCGATCTCCTCCGAGTACTACGAGGCCGCCTCCATCGACGGTGCCAGCAAGGTGCAGCAGTTCTTCCACGTGACGCTGCCCAACCTGAAGCCGACCATCGTCTACGTCACCACGATCAGCGTCTACGGCGGCCTGGCGATGTTCCTGGAGAGCTTCATGCTCTACGCCGGCAACAACTCGCCCAACAACCAGGGCCTCACCATCGTCGGCTACCTCTACCGGAAGGGCATCCAGGAGAACGACCTCGGCTTCGCCTCTGCCGTGGGGGTCGTGCTGCTCATCGTCGTGCTGGCCATCAACCTCACCCAGCTCACGGCGACGGGGACGTTCAGGAAGGAGGCCACGCGATGACCACCACGCGCGCGCTGATCACCCCGGGCGGCACAGCGCCTGCTCCCGGACCGCGCACGCTGAAGCGGCGCACCGTCACCATCATCCAGGCGGCGTTCCTGATCGCGATCGCCCTGGTCTCGTTGATCCCGGTGCTGGCGATCTTCATCGGCACGTTCCAGGACGGCAACGAGGTCATCCGCAACGGCATCTCCTTCTCGATCGACTTCTCCGAGCTCAGCTTCGACAACTACGTGATGCTGTTCACGGATTCGGGCAACTACTTCCGCTGGTTCTTCAACACCTTCGTGCTCACGATCGTGCAGGTCGTCGGCACGCTGATCATCAGCGCCTTCGTCGCGTACGGATTCGCCATGTACGAGTTCCGTGGGAAGAGCCTCGGCTTCATCCTCGTGATCATCCTGATGACCATTCCGTTCGAGATGCTCATGCTGCCTCTCTACGTGCAGGTGAACGATCTCCAGGCGGCAGACCAGTACTGGATCGTCGTGCTGCCGTTCCTGGCGCAGGCGGTGACGATCTTCTTCTTCCGGCAGTACTTCCTGGGCGTGCCGAAGGAGATCCTCGAGGCAGGCCGGATGGATGGCCTGACGGAGTTCGGCATCTTCTTCCGCCTCATCATCCCGATCACCAAGCCCGCCTTCGCCGCGATGGCGATCCTCAACGGCATGACGATCTGGAACAACTTCCTCTGGCCGCTGCTCGTGCTGCGCTCGCCCGAGAAGTTCCTGCTGCCCATCGGACTCAACACCCTGCTGACGCCCTATGGCAACAACTACGAGCTGCTGATCATCGGCTCGTTCTTCTCCCTCATCCCGATCCTGATCCTGTTCCTCGCGTTCCAGCGGTTCTTCGTCGAAGGCATGACCGCCGGAGCCGTCAAGGGCTGATCAGCACCCACAGACCCTTCATCCGCAGTACCCCACCCGTGCAGTACCCCACACACAAAGAGGAATAACCATGCAGATCCGAAGGATTCTCACCGCAGCGCTCGCCGTCGGAGTGGCGGCCGGCGCCCTGGCCGGCTGCAGCAGCCAGGACAACCAGCAGGGCGAGGTCGTCGAGGGCGCCGAGGCCCCCGAGGGCGCGACCAAGCTCGACATGTGGGTCTTCGCCGAGCTCCACGCCGAGGTCTACGACGAGATGGCGAAGAAGTGGAACGAGGAGAACCCCGACAAGGCCGTCGACCTCGACATCACCGTCTACCCCTACCAGGACATGCACGACAAGCTGCTCCTGGCCGTGAACTCGGGTCAGGGCCTTCCTGACCTGGCCGACATCGAAGTCGGCAAGTTCGGCAACTTCGTCAAGGGTGACAAGCCGCCGCTCACAGACCTCACCGATGCCGCCGCGCCGTACGTCGACGACATCGTTCAGGCCCGCCTCGACCTCTACAGCCGCAACGGCAAGATCTACGGCTACCCGACCCACGTCGGAGCGTTCGTCGCGTTCTACAACACCGAGCTGCTCGAGGGCGCCGGGATCGACTACACCTCGATCAAGACCTGGGACGACTTCGGCGCAGCCGGCGCGAAGTACAACCAGGAGACCGGCAAGGCCTTCAGCGTCGCGAGCACGAACGTGTTCTTCACCGAGCCGCTGGCGATCGCCCAGAACGGCGGGCAGCTGTTCACCGACGGCGGCATGGGCGACGTCGACGTCAACAACCCGGAGGTCGTGAAGACCCTCGAGATGTTCCAGGGCATGAAGGAGTCGGGCGCGCTCGCCCCGATCCCGGGCGGCAGCCCCGACAACGAAGAGGGCTACGGCGCCATCAACGACGGCGACTTCGCTGCCATCGTCTACCCCGCCTGGTACACCTCGCGGTTCGTGGACTACATGCCCGACCTCGACGGCAAGATCGCCATCGCCCCCGCCCCGCAGGTCGAGGGCAGCGACGTGCTGACCATCGGCGGTGGCGGTACGGGCACGACGGTCATGGAGGCCAGCGAGAACAAGGAGCTCGCCTCCGAGTTCCTCGCCTACGCGAAGCTCTCGCTCGACGCCAACGTCGCGGTCTGGGAGGTGCTCGGATTCGACCCCGTCAACATGGCGGTGTGGGAGGACGAGGCGGTCACCAAGAACCCCGAGAACAAGTTCAACAAGTACTTCCAGACGAACCTGTTCGACGTGCTCAACTCGGTGAAGGACGGCATCGGACACTTCGATTCGTTCGCGAACCAGAACCTGCCCACGGTCGACAACCAGTTCCGCACGGTCACGCTGAACGAGATCTACGAGAACGGAACGCCCGTTCAGGACGCTCTCGACCAGGCGCAGTCCGACCTGGAGAACGAGCTGGGTCAGTAACCCGCCCACGCGTCCGGTGAGGGCCTCGGGATCGCCTGCGATCCCGAGGCCCTTCCGCGTTCTTCCTGGGCAAAGCAAAAGGCCCCGGAGTGGAGTCCGGGGCCTTCGAGCCACCTGTCGGATTCGAACCGACGACCTATTCATTACGAGTGAATCGCTCTACCAACTGAGCTAAGGCGGCAACTCGTGCCACTCGCGCGGCACGAAGAACAATCATACCCGACCGCGAGCGATGCTCCCAACCGTGCTGACTGCCGGGAGCGTCACGGCTGACAGGTCAGTCCGTCTTCGGGAACCGTGCCGTCGATGAAGTACGCATCCACCGCGTTGTCGACGCAGGCGCTCTGGCCGTTGTAGGCCGTGTGCCCCTCTCCCTCGAAGGTCATGAGCACACCGCTCGAGAGCTGGTCGGCGAGCGAGACGGCCCATTCGTACGGGGTCGCCGGATCGCCCGTGGTGCCGATCACGACGATCGGATCGGCGCCCTCGGCCGCGATCTTCTCGCGCACGCCCGTGGGCTCGTGCGGCCAGACCTCGCAGATGCCGGGCCCGTCCCAGTAGGGCGCGATCGTCGGGGCCTCGGCCTGCAGGCGCGCGGTCGCGGCATCCTGCGCCTCCTGCGACTCGTCGACCGGGTAGTCCATGCAGTTGTACGCGTTGAACGCCTCGGCCGAGTTGTCGCTGAACTGGCCGTCCTCGACGCCGTTGTAGAAGTCGGCGAGCATAAAAGCCGTCGACGGGTCGCCCTGCAGCGCCAGCGTGAAGGCGTCGGTGAGGTACACCCAGTTCTCGGGCGCGTACAGCGCCGCGATGATGCCGGTGAGCAGCGTGTCGGCCCCCAGCTGGCGCCCGTCGGGCGAGGGCAGCGGCGACCGGTCGACCGAGGCGAGCAGCGCCGACAGATCGCCCATGGCCTGATCGACGGTGCCCGAGAACGGGCAGCCGCCTCCCTGGTCTGCGGCGCCGTCGAGGCACGCCTGCATGTAGGTGCGCAGGGCGGCCTCGAAGCCCACGCCCTGCGTGACGCCGACGTCGGTGCCCGAGACGGACGGATCGATCGCGCCATCGAGCACAAGCCGGCCGACGTTCTCGGGGTAGAGCTTGGCGTACGTCGCGCCGAGGAAGGTGCCGTAGGAGTAGCCGAGGTACGTGAGCTTCTCGTCGCCGAGCACCGCGCGCAGCAGGTCGAGGTCGCGCGCGGCCTGGTCGGTCGTGATGTAGGGCAGGATGCCGCCGCTGTTCGCCTCGCAGGCGTCGGCGAAGCGCTTGTTGTCGGCGGCGCCCTCGGCCTCCCACTCCGCCGTGCCCCGCGGGTGCGAGGGCAGCGCGTAGAGGTACTGCATCATCGCGTCGGCGTCGAGGCAGGTGACCGCCGTGGAGCGACCGACGCCGCGCGGGTCGAAGCCCACGATGTCGTACTTCTCCTGGAGCGTCTCGCTGACGGCGAAGTCGACCGACTGCTCGATGAAGTCGTAGCCGCTCCCGCCGGGACCACCCGGGTTCGTGAGCAGCGAGCCCTGGGAGGCGCCGCCGGTCGCCGGCTGGCGCACCACGGCGAGCTCGAGCTCTCCCTTGGCCGGGTCGTTCCAGTCGAGCGGCGCCTTCACCGTCGCGGTGAGCATGCCGGCGCCGTTGTCGCTCCACTGCACCTGCTGGCCGTAGAACGGCACAAGCTCCTCGTCGATCCCGTCGACCGGCCGGGGCGTGGAGACGCCTCCCTCAGCCCGCGGCGGAATCTGCGAGTACAGGCAGCCCGAGAGCGCCAGGGCACCCGTGAGCAGGATCGCCAACGCGGCGAGGGCACGACGGACAGAGCGGATCACGGCATCCTTCCGGAGAGGAACGTCACAAGCAGCGACTCGAGCGCGAGCGTGGGCTGCACGTTCTGTTCGAGGGCGTCGCGGGTCGCGGCGAGATGGTCGAGCACGACCAGGGTGCGAGCGGGCTCCCACCGGGCCGCCAGCTCGCGCAGATCCTGCTCGAGTTCGAGGTTGATGAGGTCGCTGTCGCGTCCGTACTGGATCATCACCACGTCGCGGAACATCGACTGCAGGTCGGTGAGCACCCGGTCGAGCCCGTCGCGCAGGCTGCGAGTGGCGCGGCGTTTCTGGTCGTCCTCGAGCGCCGACAGCTGGCTGCGGACCGCGGGCGGGATGCGCGCGCCGTCGGCGATGCCCACGGTGCGCAGCAGCGCGGCGCGCTCGGCCTCGTCGCGCTCGGCGGTGAGGGCCTTCGCGTCGTCGGTGGCGGCGGACACGATCTGGCCGGCCACCTCGACGACGTCGCCGATGCCCCGCACGCGCAGCACGGCGCGCAGGGTCTCGTCGCGGCGGCGGCGCGACGCCTCGTCGGTGGCGAGGCGCTGCGCCATGCCGATGTGCCGCTGCGCGTGACGCGCCGCCTGCTCGGCGACCTCCGGATCGACGCCGGTGCGCGCGGTGATCAGCGCGGCGACCTGCCCCACCTCGGGCTCGCGCAGGCGCAGCACGCGCACGCGCGAGCGGATGGTCGGCAGCAGATCGGCATCACTCGGAGCGCACAGGATCCACACGGTGCGCTCGGGCGGCTCCTCGAGCGCCTTGAGCAGCACGTTGGAGGTGCGCTCGGTCATGCGGTCGGCGTCCTCCATGACCATGACCCGGTAGCGGCCCGCCGACGGGGACAGATAGGAGCGCGTCGCCATCGCGCGAGCCTCGTCGATCTTGATGATCGACCCCTCGGTGCGCAGCGCGGTGAGGTCGGAGTGGGTGCGCGCCAGCACCTGGCGCATCGTGTGGACGTCGTCGGGACTGTTGGCGATGAGCGCGGCGGCGAAGGCCAGCGCCAGCGGCGCGCGACCGGATCCCGGCGGACCCGTGATGAGATACGCGTGCGACAGCTGCCCGGGGTCGGCGGCGGCCGCCTTGAGCGTCTCGACCGCGGCGTCCTGTCCCCATACGTCGCCCCACGGCAGTTCAGCAGTGGGGGCCGTCGTCATGCGCTCCACCCTATCCCGGGCCTCCGACACCGGCCTGAGACACCGGCCCCGGGCACCGGGTCAGACGAGGGGCGCGATCCGGTCGCGGATGGCCGAGGAGAGCTCGTCGATCGACAGGGTCGCGTCGAGCACGAGGAAGCGCTGAGGCTCGGCCGCGGCGAGCTCGAGGAACGCGTCGCGCACGCGCGTGTGGAAGTCGGCCTTCTCCGCCTCGAGGCGGTCGAAGGGCTTGTCGGCGGCGTCGAGTCTCGCGCGGGCAGCGGCCGGGTCGAGGTCGAGCAGCACGGTGACATCCGGCAGGGCGCCGTCGGCGGCCCACAGCGACAGGTCGCGGATCTCCCCCGCATCCAGCACCCGCCCCGCGCCCTGGTACGCCACCGACGAGTCGAGGTAGCGATCCTGGATCACGACCTCGCCGCGCTCGAGCGCCGGCCGCACGTGCGTGGCCACATGGTGGGCGCGGTCAGCCGCGTACAGCAGCGCCTCCGCGCGCGGCGCGATGTCGCCGCGGTGATGGAGGACGATGTCGCGGATCAGGTCGCCCACCTCCGTGCCGCCCGGCTCGCGCGTGCGCACGACGGTGCGCCCAGTGCCCTCGAACCACTCCTGCAGGAGTCGCGCCTGGGTGGTCTTGCCCGAGCCGTCGCCGCCCTCGAACGTGATCCAGAGCCCGGAGCTCACGCGACCGCGCTCACTCGCCGGCGGCCTCGGCGGCCGCGGCCGCCGCACGGTTCGCCGCACGCGTGGCGGCGGCCTTCTTGGCGGCCTCGGAACGCGCAGCGGAGACAGCCTTGGTCGGGGCCTTCTTCGTGGTGGTCGTCTTCTTCGCCGCGGTGGTCTTGGACGCCGTGGTCTTCGACGCGGTGGTCTTGGCCGCCGGCTTCTTGGCGGCGGCGCGGCCGCGCTTGGGAGCCGGGCCCTTGGCGCGCTTCTCGGCGAGCATCTCGACGGCTCGCTCGAAGGTGATCTCCTCTACGGTGGTGCCGCGCGGGATCGTCACGTTCGTCTCGCCGTCGGTGACGTAGGCGCCGAACCGGCCGTCGCGGATCCGGATCGGCTTGCCGCTGACCGGATCGGCCTCGAACTCCTTGAGCGCGGACGAGGCGCGGCGGGCACCGTACTTCGGCTGCGCGTAGAGCTCGAGCGCCTTCTCGAGAGTGATGTCGAAGATCTGGCTCTCGCTCTCGAGCGAGCGGGAGTCGGTGCCCTTCTTGAGGTACGGACCGAAGCGGCCGTTCTGCGCGGTGATCTCCTCGCCGGTGGCCGGGTCGGTGCCCACCGTGCGCGGGAGCGAGAGCAGCTTCAGCGCGGTGTCGAGGTCGATGTCGTCGACCGACATCGACTTGAACAGCGACGCGGTGCGCGGCTTCGGCGCGGCGGCCTTCTTGGCGCCGCGCTTCTTCGGCGCCTCCTCGACCTCGCCGGTCGACTCGTCGACGGCCTCGGGATCGACCGGATCCTGCTCCTGCACGTAGGGGCCGAAGCGGCCGTCCTTGACGACGACGATCTTGCCGTTCTCGGGGTTCTCGCCCAGCACGCGGTCGCCGGCCACCGGAGCCTCGATCAGCTCCTGCACCTTGGCGGGAGTGAGCTCATCGGGCGCGAGGTCCTCAGGGACGTTGACGATGCGGGTCTTGCCCTCGGGGTCGGCCGGATCGACGACATCGAGGTACGGGCCGTACTTTCCGAAGCGCAGCGTGACGGTGTCGGTGAGCGGCGTGGAGTTCAACGCGCGCGCGTCGATCTCGCCGAGGTTCTCGACGATGCCGCGCAGGCCCGGGTGGTCGTCCGCACCGAAGTAGAAGGAGCGCAGCCACTCGACGCGCTTCTGCTCGCCGCGGGCGATGGCGTCGAGGTCGTCCTCGAGCTCGGCCGTGAAGTCGTAGTCGACGAGTGTCGCGAAGTGCTCCTCCAGGAGACGGATCACGCTGAACGCCAGCCACGAGGGCACCAGGGCCTGCCCGCGCTTGGTCGCGTACCCGCGATCGAGCACCACGCCGATGATGCTGGCGAAGGTCGACGGGCGGCCGATGCCCTTCTCCTCGAGCGCCTTGACGAGGCTGGCCTCGGTGAAGCGCGGCGGCGGGGTGGTCGAGTGGCCCTTGGCCTCCGCCTCGGAGAGCGCGACCCGGTCGCCGGCTGCCACCTGCGGCAGCGACTGGTTCTCGATCTCGTCGGCGTCGCGGCGACGCTCGTCGCGCCCCTCCTCATACGCCTCGAGGAAGCCCTTGAAGGTGTACACGGTGCCGGACGCGGTGAACTCGGCGGTCTTGCCGTCGGCCTGGGCCTCGAGCGTGACGGTCGTGGTCTCGAACTCGGCATCGGCCATCTGGCTGGCGACGGTGCGCTTCCAGATGAGGTCGTACAGGCGCTGCTCGTCGCGACCCAGCTCGCCCGCGACCTGCTTGGGCGTGCGGAAGACGTCGCCCGAGGGACGGATCGCCTCGTGGGCCTCCTGCGCGTTCTTGCTCTTCGATGCGTAGACGCGGGGCTTCAGCGGCACGGCGCGCTCGCCGTACAGCGACACGGCCTGCTCGCGAGCGGCCTTGACGGCCTGAGCGCTGAGGTTGGTCGAGTCGGTGCGCATATAGGTGATGTAGCCGCGCTCGTACAGGCTCTGCGCGACGGACATCGCGTTCTTGGCGGAGAGGCCGAGCTTGCGGCCCGCCTCCTGCTGCAGCGTCGACGTCGTGAAGGGCGCGTAGGGGCGACGCTTGCCGGGCTTCGCCTCGACCTTCGTGACGTTCGCCTCGCCGGCGGCCTCGATCGCGAACGACAGCTTGCGGGCGGCGGTCTCGTCGAGCACGATGACGGCGCGCTTGAGCTGACCGCGGTCGTCGAAGTCGCGACCGGTCGCGAGCGGTGCGCCGTCGAGGCGCACAAGACGCACCGAGAAGCCCTGCTCGTCGCGGGCCGCGGTGGCCGAGATGCCCCAGTAGTCGGCGGCGACGAACGCCATGCGCTCGCGCTCGCGCTCGACGATGAGACGCGTGGCGGCCGACTGCACGCGACCGGCGCTCAGCGCCTGCCCGCCGGCGCCGGTGCCGATCTTGCGCCAGAGCACGGGCGAGACGTCCCAGCCGTACAGGCGGTCGAGGATGCGACGGGTCTCCTGCGCGTCGACGAGCGCCAGGTCGAGATCGCGGGTCTTGTCGACGGCGGCGCGGATCGCGTCCTTGGTGATCTCGTGGAACACCATGCGCTTGACCGGCACCTTCGGCTTCAGCGTCTCCAGCAGGTGCCACGCGATGGCCTCGCCCTCGCGGTCTTCATCGGTGGCGAGCAGGACTTCGCTCGCCCCCTTCAGCGCGCGCTTGAGCTCGGAGACCGTCTTGGTCTTGCGGTCGGACACCACGTAGTACGGGTCGAAGCCGTTGTCGATGTCGATCGAGTACCGGCCGTACGCGGCGCGATCCTTCTCGGGGATGTCGCGCTTGTCGGCGAGGTCGCGGATGTGACCGACCGAGGAGAGCACCTCGTAGTCATCGCCGAGATACCCCTGAATCGACCTCATCTTCGTCGGGGACTCGACGATGACGAGCTTCTTGCCAGTTGACAACGGGTGTCCTTTCGTCGTTGCACACAATACATAAGGAGTCCCGTGGATCCGCTCGCGCTCCTTCGACGTCGGATCACCCCGGGTCAGGCGGCGGGCCCGCCCGTGCCCTCGCCTCCGCCGCGAGCCCCGCGAAGGTCGACGACACCGTGATCGTCGCGATCAGCCCGTCGAGCGCGCATGCGGTCACGGCTGCGCGCTGCGCGCCGGCGACCTCGGCGGCGCGCGCGCAGGGGTCGCCCGCGCTCGCCCCGCTCGCCGCGTCGGCCGCGGCGAGCGCGGCCGCGTCGGCGACTCCGGCGAGGCGCTGGCTCTCGGCGGCCGCTCCCCCGGCGGCCGCGAGGCCGAGCATCAGCACGGCGGCGGCTCCTGCCACTCCGGCCGCGATCGCCGAGCCGGCCACGTCAGAGCCCTCCGCCGAGGGCGCAGCTGACGGCACTGAGGGGCACCCCCACACCCGCCACCCGCGCGGTGGCGTGCGCCGTGACGCAGACGAGGTCGCCCCGCCACGAGACGGCGGTGCGCGCGCCATCGAGCTGGGCGACGACGGCGGAGGCGCGCGCCTCGGGCTCGCCGCGGGCGACCAGTCGCGCGCCGTCGGCGGCGACATCCTGCAACCGCACCTGGGTGGACGCGGCGAACAGCGCGCCGACCCCGAGGATGAGCACAAGCAGCACGGCGGGGAGCGCGACCGCGAGCTCGGCGGCGACGGATCCGCGCTCCCCCGCTGTTGGTCCGCGCTCCCCACCGCGCACGCTCATGCCACCGTGAGCGCGCGGCGCACCAGATCGGTGAGGATCTCGCGCACCTCGCCCGAGCGCATGATGACCACGAGGACCCCCGCAAACGCCGCTGTCCGATATTCGTCGTCAGGCCGCGCGGCGCCCGCGGTCACGGATCCGTCGAGCGGTCACCGGGTCGTGGGCCATCGCCTCGAGCGTCTCCGCGGCGCGGCCAAGCAGCTGGTAGAAGCGCACCGGCGACAAGCCAAGCTCACGACGGATCGCCTCTTCCTTCCATCCGGAGTGGCGCGGGTGGGCGCGTTCGAAGTCGAGCAGGGCGGCAGGCGGCGGAGTCGGCATAGCGACTCGACTCTGCCACCAACCACCGACATTGAGCCACGCCGCGGCCGCGGCGGCTATCGAGGGTCGATGGTGCGATGCCCCATCCCGGCCCGCTTCCGGCCCAACGCCATCCACTGCCGGGCGCCCGGGATCCCCGCGAGCGCCGACGCGATCGGCCGGTGATGCTCGGAGTTCTCGTGAGCGCCCGCCCAAATGCCCGCCTCACGCGCGAGCACCTCCGGATGCCCCGCCGCCATCTCGAGCAGCTCGTCGATCACCGGGCGCGGGTCTGCCGTGAACTGGTCGCGGGCGATCCGGGCGGACAGGCGGACTCCGAGCGCGACGTCGGGGCGCAGGGACTCGCTCATGTGCCCCAGCCTAGGATCCGAACGGACCTTGCGCACGGAGGCGAGGAACGAGCGAGGGAATAGTCTGTCCCTCATGGCTGCTGTGACGTCCAAGGCCGACGCGAACGCGATCGCTCGACACTTCGGCGGCGGTCTGCTGTTCGCCGTCGCCCTCGCCGCGTTCATCGGTGGCCTCGAGTACGCCTACGCGAACCGCATGGCTCCCCGCTTCGGGTATCTCGGCTACGTCTACCACGAGCCCGCCGCCGAGTGGATGTTCGCCACCTACCTGATGCTGCTCATCACCGCGCTGTTCCTGCCGCGCCGAACCGACCGCTTCTCCGGCTTCGCAGTCTGGTTCCTCTATGCAGCCGTCGTCGTCCCCGTCGCCACCGTGCCGCTGTACAACAGCACCCGCGACCCCGGCGATACGTTCCTGTTCGCCTGCTACTGCGCCGCGATCTGGGCCGGCGTCGCACTCATCATCCGCCGCAGGCAGACACCCACCATCGTGCCTGTGAGGCTCCGAACCGACTCCCGCCTGCTCTGGACAGGCATCGTCCTCGTATCACTCGCCACCTACGTCAGCGTCTACGTTTCGTTCGGCATCAGCTTCAACGTCGTCAACGTGTTCGACGTGTACGACACCCGCCTCGACTACCGCGACGGACTCGCCAGCAGCGGCCCCCTGGTCGGCTACCTCATCTTCAACCAGGGCAACGTCGTCAACCCGCTGCTGATGGCCATCGGTGTGTTCCGCCGCCGGTGTATGCCCGTCGCGCTCGGCGTCATCGGACAGCTGATCCTCTACTCCACCGCCGGGTACAAGACGGTCCTCATCTCGATCCCGCTGTGCATCGCCCTCGCCTTCGTCCTCCGCAAGCGGAAGCAGTTCTCCGGGATCACGGTGTTCGTCGGCGCGACCCTGCTCGTGTGGGGCGCGATCATCATCGACCGCATCGCCCCCGCCCTCGGCATCGTCGACCTGTTCGTGAGCCGCGTGTTCATCATGGCCGGACACCTCGTGCCGTTCTTCCTCCAGGTCTACGACGGCCAGCCGTGGGCACTGTGGGACTACTCGTTCCTCGGCCCCTTCGTGACCACGCCGTACACGATGAGCCCCGGCTTCCACGTCGGACTCGTCGCGTTCGGGCAGCCGGAAGTGCAGGCCAACGCGAGCCTGTTCGCGGACGGCTATGCGAACCTCGGCCTGGTCGGTATCGCGATCGAGGCTGCGTTCCTCGTCCTGCTGCTGGTGTTCGTCGATAGCGCGAGCCGAGGCATCCCCATCGCGATCGTGATCCCCACCGCTCTGCTGCCGGTGTTCGCCATCGCCAACGCGAGCCCCTTCACCGCGCTATTCAGCCTCGGGTTCGCGTTGATGTTCGTCCTCTTCGCAGTCCATCCCCGCAGCGCCCCCGAACGAGCACCGGAAGACGCCCCAGCCCTGCCGCTGGCCGTCACTCGGTAGCCCCAGCCAACACGAAAAGCCGCCCTCCCCAGGGAGCCAGCCACCGTCAGACGGTGTCAGTAGCTCACCCAGGGAGGGCGGTTCTTTCAGTCGAGTTACTAGCGCGGCGATCGGGTGCTGTCCGCGGTGATGCTCGCCACGAGCTCTGCGACCTCGGTCGGATTCGCCGAGTCGGGCAGCACGATCGTCTGGTTCACGGTGCGCGTAGGAGGCGTGCCCTTGGTGGGGTCCTGCGGCAGGGTTGCGAGGACCAGGCGCAGAAGGGACAGGCCGGCGGCGATGAGCGCCGACTGCAGCACGAACGCCCAGTCGACGTCGGTCAGGAGAACGGCGCCCGTGAGGCCGCCGCCGAGGGCCTGGAAGAACGTCTTCACGACGCGCTCCACCGCGGCCAGCCACCACGGCAGGTCGGTGCCGACCGCCTCCGGGAGGCCTGCCAGCGAGGTGACCATAGACGAGACGAAGCCGAAGCCCGCCGCGAGGGCGAGAGCCGCCCACGGGATCTCGGCGAGCAGCGACCCGCCGAAGTAGGGTACGGCGATGGTGACGGCCGTGTAGAGCGCGCGCCATAGAGCCGCGCGCCACCAGGCGATGTCCGCCAGGCGGGTGGTGATGGTCATGCTTCCTCCTCGAATCGGGGCGGCCAGTCCGGCAGGTCGACGGTTTGGCCAGCGAGTGCGTGCGTGCTGTCGTTGAGGTACTCGATCCGCCCGTCGCGCACGAACGAGTGGCAGATGATCGCGCCGCCCTCCGGGACGCCGGCGTGCGCCGTGTCGTAGAACGGGTGCTCGGCGGCCCACTGGACGCCCTGGACGAGGACCGACGGGCTGACGGTCGGCCGCTCGCGATCGCCGTCGAACGTCCACGGCGGCACCGTTATCACGTGGGCGTGGTCGCACCCCGGGCACCAGAACAACCAGCGGTCGCCCTCACCGGCCGAGACGCGGGGCGTCATGACGCCCGCTCCCGGATCCAGTGCGGCGGCAGCGTGTCGACCTCGAGCTCCTCGATGTCCGACGGGTTGAGGCGCGGGGGCGGGACGTTCTTCGGCCACTGCTGGGCGGTCGCCTTGACGATGCGCCCGGCGGCGTCGGCGCGGCGTTCTGCCTTCGCCACTCGAGACAGCAGCCCCGGCTCGTCCTTCTCCGGGTCGCCGTAGACCGCCTTCGTCAGCTTGTCCAGCTGCGTCAGGACGGTCGAGTAGTCGATCGGCTCGCGAGTCTTCTTCGCGATGAAGCTGCCGACCCACAGCAGCAGCGCAGTCACCAGAGTCGAGCCGAGGATCCACACCGCGCCCGGCACGCTCGGCACGTCGTCGGCCAGTGTCGAGGCGATGTCAACCAGCGGCATCCTGCGACCCCTTCCGGCGACGGGCGAGCGAGAAGACACGGATCGCCGGGAAGCCGACCAAGATGGCTGGGATGGCAGCGAGGGGCGCGGCCCCGCCGCCGCGCCCGAGCAGCGCGCCGCTGTACCCGAGGAACACCATGATCAGCAGCCAGGTCGCCAGCTGCTCGAACCGATACCGACCGGTCGTCCACGTGCGTGCGACGGCGGCCGCCGCGAGCAACGCGAGAGCGGTGACGGCGGCCGCCCATGCGAAGGCGAAGGATGCTCCCGCAACGATCGTGAACGTCGGGATCTCGACGATCATCGCCCAGGCGCCGTACGCGGCGAGGCCGAGGTACTTGTACATCAGGCCCGCGCAGACAGCTCCGCCGCTGAGGCCCTCCTCGGCGTGCTCGCGGATGCGCTCTACGCTCATGAGGCTGCACCTCCGATCAGGAAGACGACCGCGATCCCGAGCTGCACGACCGCCCACAGGTAGACGGCCGAGAAGGCGATCACGGTCAGCGCCACGGCGACCGCCGTGGCCGCGGCGAGCCAGCCGAGCACCCTCACGTGACCGGCGCTTCCCAGGCGGCCGCCCAGGTCTCGGGCCCGATCAAGCCGTCGACGGTCAGCCCCTTCTCTTCCTGGAACGCGATGACGTTGCCGCGCAGCTCGTCGCCGTACAGGCCGTCGATGCCGTGCTCGGAGAAGTCCCAGCCGCGCCGCTCCATCTGCGCCATGAACTGCTTCAGCTCGGCCCGGTGACCGTAGTAGCCGGAGACCGACTGGATCGGTCCCTCCTTGGGCCCGAAGTACCAGCCCTCGGGGAGGGGGAACGCCGGCGCCTTCGAGCTCGTCGGCTTGGGCTTGCTCGGCGTCTTCGTCTTCACCGGGCCATTGAGCACCTTCCAGGTGTCGGGCCCGACGTCGCCGTCCGGCTCGAGGCCGTATGCCTCCTGCAGGACGCGCACCTGGCGCGTGGTGTCGGGCCCGTAGATCTCGTCGACCTCGGTCGGGAAGCCGTGCTTGCCGAGAAGCTTCTGGATGTCCTCGATCGGGTACCCGGCCCACGTCGGCTTCTCGGCGGCGGGCAGCGCCGCGGGCGCCGGGACCTTGCCGCCGAGGATCTGCTGTGCGCGCTTCGTGATCCAGTTCAGGTCCATGCCGCCCGGGCAGGCCGTCGCGTAGGAGCCGCCGTGGATCGTGTACACCTCGCGGTGACCGATCACGGTCCACGTCTTCGGGTTGCCGTTGCGGTGCGGGTAGAAGCCGAAGCGGCGCGCCATCTCGGCGACGTACTGCGCGATCGACTCGTGCGTCGCGGCCGACAGGGTCCAGCCGTTCGCGCTCGAGTTGATGCACTCGGCCGTGACCGCCCAGCTGTCCCAGTAGGCGTCAGCGAGCGACCACGCGCGCCGATCGAACGGAACCGCCTGCACGACCTGGCCGTCCTCGATGCCGACGTGCGCCGACACCTGGCGGCCGCCGGGCTGCATCAGCCCGAGGAGGTTCGCGAGGGCGCGGAAGAGGCGCAGCGCGGCGCGCACCAGGATGCCGGGCTGCTTGACCATGGCCGCGTGGTGGAGGACGACGCCGCCGACCTTGCGGGTGCGGGGCGAGTGATCGGACGTCCACCACGCCCCGGATATGATGCCCATCAGTCCTCCTCCCCTCGGTCGCCCTCGGGCCGCGACATCGCGTCGCTGCCGTCGTACGGGTTGCTCGGATCCTTCGCCTGCTTCATCAGCGACAGCACCTCGGCTTCGCGTTCCTGCTGCGTGGCCATGACGGCCCCCTCTCATGACGAAAGCCGCCCAAGAGGACGGCTTGCAGAAGGTCGGGAGGCCACCCGTAGATGGCCTCCCGACTGGTGTTCAGTATTCGGCGAGCCGCTGGAGCAGGCCCGCGTCGCGGCGAGCGATCCAGCGCACGCACTCGAGGGGCTTGAGCGGGGCGCACTGCGCGGCTTCACCCCTCTTCCAGCGCCGCGTCATACGCGTCCCAGTCGGTCACTCTGCCCACCTCGGGATCCCATCCCGCGGCATCAGCCGGCGTCACGACGGCCCAGCCCTCGCACCCTGACTCGCCACACCCGCACGCGACGACGACGAGCTCGCCCGACTCGATGCGGCCCCACCGCCCAGCGGAGGCGAACTGGCGCTGCCAGGCCAAGAACTCTTCGCGGGTCATCCTGATGGGGATTTCCTTTCGGACGGTGGTTCAGGAACCGGCGAGCGGCAGGACACCCTTGACGAGGTAGACACGATCGACGGATGCTTCCACCCCCGCGGTTCCCGCGAGGCGTGAGTACAGGCGGATGTAGATGTCCGTCGCAGCTTCCGCGATGCGCATAGTCGCGAGGACCCACTGGTAGCCACCGCGCGACGTGGCGTGCACGTCCGTGCGGGCCTGGCCTGCTCCGATCTGGAAAATGCCTGCCGCTGCCTGCTGGTCGTTCGAGACGGGCTGGGTGAGCCGTACGGCGAGGGTCACGTACGAGCCGCGCAGCTCCTTCGTCTTCGCCGCCCCGAGCATCTGGAAGACCTGAGCGGCACCCGAAACAGCGGTGCCGGTGATCTTCATCGCGTGCGCGCCGGTCTCGTACGAGGCGACGTCCTTCGACGTGGTCGCGTTCGTCGGCGTCCAGTTGTCCGGGCTCGCCCCCGTCCACGCGGAGAAGTCCGCGTTAACCACGTAGTTCTTCGCGGAGCGGAGCAGCGCGGACGGTTCGAGGCGCGTCGCCGTGGCGCCGCGCG
Organism: Microbacterium stercoris; assembly: GCF_017592545.1. Taxonomy (GTDB): domain Bacteria; phylum Actinomycetota; class Actinomycetes; order Actinomycetales; family Microbacteriaceae; genus Microbacterium; species Microbacterium stercoris. The sequence continues at coordinate 344,482 of NZ_JAGFOA010000003.1, read as the reverse complement.
CCGACGCCATCGCCGCGTTGATGAGGTCACCCATCAACGCGTAGCCAGCGGCATTCGGATGCGTGCGATCCGTCGCGGGCGTCATGAGTACCGTCTGCCAGTCCGGCGTGTCGGTGAACGCCTGGTGCGCGTCGATGAACCCGTACCCGCGGAGGCCGGCCACGGCCTCGACGACCTGCGCCTTGTGCGCCTGCCATGTCTCCCGACCGACTATGAGCGACGGGTTCTGCGAGAACAGGACGACACCCGCGAGCGGATGAGTCGCTGTGACGGACTCGGTCACCGCGAGCCACTTGTTCCGCTGCAGGGCCTGCGCGTCGACCGTCTCGAGCGGGCCGCCTGTGTTGTGACCTTGCAGCACGATCACAGCATCCGGGCTCACAGCCGCGATCGCCGCGGCATAGCGCCCACCCAGCACGTACTCCGGCACGCCCCCGGACCGGCACGCGATGTACACGCGCAGCACGTAGGGGCCCGTGCCCGTCTGCACCGTCACCGGGTCCTGGTAAGCGATCTCGGAGACCTCGTCCCAGAACACGTACTGCACGGTGTACGCGGGGAACTGGTCAGCGAGCCACAGGCAGTTCAGGTGCGGCGGCTTGTTGAGCCCCGACCCGAGCGAGTCCGTGATCCACAACAGCGTCACATTCGACACGCCGCGCTCGAGCTTTGAGATCACCCCGCGCAGGTTGCCCGCGGTCGCCTCGTTGGCGTAGTTCGGTGTCTCTCGCGCCACCGCCGCGGCCCTTGCCGCCACGGCCGCGCCCGTCTTCGTCGGGCTCAGCACGAGCGCCTCGGTGGCATCGTCGTTGTTTACGGTCTCGGGGCTCGGCAGCGGCATGGGGAGGCGGATGTGCGCGCCGCGGTTCGATGCCGGGCCGAGCATCTCCGCATGGAAGGGCTCATCCCAGCCGACATACTCCCCCGTCAGAAAGCCGAACGAGCCCGGGTCGCCCTTGTCGCCCTTCGGCCCCCTGAGGTTGGCGAGCCAGATCACGTACCAGGGAAGCGCCATTAGTTGACTCCGATCGCGTAGTAGCCGAGGTCCCCGCTCGATGGGTCGTAGTACGCCCCGGGTAGCGGGGTCGCCGGCCAGTTCGGGCCGACGTAGAAGCCCAGCGCGGGCACGTCACCCATGCGCGTGATGGCACCGCCTCCAGGGAGTGCGGAGAACCGCCACTCGTTCTGCCAGACGCGCCAGCGGCCGCCGCTGGCCGTCTCGCCGTAGAGGACGACCTCGAGGATGTACTGCACGCCGACCTTGCCGTTCGTTCCGACGAGCTCGCTCGACGGAATCAGCTCCATCGAGAACGTGGTCCCTGTGACGGGGACGACCACGCGCTGGTCCGTCACCAGTCCGTCCGGCCCCCAGGCCTCGACCTCGGGGCGCACGGTCAGACGCGGCATGAAGTCGGCGAGCCCGTGCACGCCAACATCGGTCAGGGTGCCGAGGTAGGTGTAGGTCGCCATGCGGACCCTCTCTCTAGTTGTCAAAAGTTCTTGACAAAGCCGTATCTGTCAAATAGATTTGACAGCATGAGCGCAGAACAGCACATCATCGATGGGGCAGCAGCCCTCCGCACCGACGACATGGACGCCAGCGCCGCAGCCGTCCTGGCGAGCTACGCCGCCTTCGCGAAGCTCGTCGACGCCGACCTTGCGAACCGCGTGCACGACGCCCGCAGCATGGGTCTCACCTGGCAGCAGATCGGCGACATCCTCGGCCTCACTCGCCAGGCCGCACACACCCGCTACGCCCACTCCACCCCCAGGGAGCAGTCATGAAGTCCAGCACCACCGCCGCGCTCGTCGGCGTCCTCGCCCTCGCGGCGGTCGGCGGAGGCGCGGCGTACGCCATGAGCCAGCCGGCCCCGGCCGAGACGACCAACTCGGCGGGAGCGCAGACGCCGACGCCCACGCCGACTGAGAGCGCGACTCCGGAAGCGTCCGAGCCGACGCCCGCGGCGGGCTCGGCTCCGTCTGTCACTCCCGACCAGGAGACGTGCCGGGACTACGTGGCCTCGAAGTGGCAGAACGCCGAGTACCCCGCCGAGCGGGAGACCGACTGGGCGACCGAGCAGAGCGCCGACGGCGGACTCATCGTCACGTGGAAGCTCGACGGCTCAGCCGCAAAGGGCGGCCCCGGTGGGAGCACGACCCGCGACTACACCTTCACGTGCACGCTCGCGGCTGACGGTTCGCTCGTCGAAGTCCTCGCTGGCTAGACGGGCGAGGTCATGCGGACCAGGTTGTCCGCCTCGTCGACTCCCAGAGCCGTGACGGCGCCCACGCCGGACCCTGGCGCGAGCGTTCCCCGCACCTTGGGCTGACCGCCGATCACGACGAACATGCTGCCGCCGCTCTGCCCGACGAATGCTGACCCGTTCTCGGCGCCCACCCAATAGTTGCCCGCGACGATCCCCGCCTGATCGCCGTTAGAGATGACGTCGGCGACGCCGAGGTCGATCTTCGCGACCCCACCCTCGGTCTTGATCGTGATCGGGTTCGTGCCCGGGATCGTGATCGACTTCGATGCGGAGTCGATGATGATGCCGCCATCGCCGCCGACCTGGATGCGGCCTCCGCCGAGCGGGGTCAGCTTGATCCCGCCGACGTTGATCTCGCCGCCGCCTTCGACGTTGAGGTCGGATAGCAGCCGGAGGATGCCGGTGATGTCGACGCTGCCGGTGATATCTCCGTCGCCGGAAAGCGCCCAGGGTCCGGTCCAGTCGAGAGTGCCGGATCCTTCGAGGCGCCCGGTGACGCGCTGCGTGCCGGTGACGATCCACCAGCCCTCGACCTTGCCGGAGCCCTGGACGAGGATCGACTCGTTGCCAACGAAGCGGGTCTGCCCGTCGTGCACCGACGCGGAGCGCAGGTTCGCGGCGGTTTCGAGCCGGTCGAGACGTTCGAGGATCCGCCAGATCGCGTCCTCAGGTCGGTCAGGGCGAGGGCGGGAAACCATCAGATCGTCTCCAAGGTCAGCTTGATCGTGTGCGGGTCGTCGAGCGATCCGGAGAATCCGAGCACGCGGTGCTCGGTCCACCCGTCGTCGATCCAGACGTCGTCGCGCTCCTCGACGCGGATGATCGAGCCGAGGCGCAGCTGCGCCGGGTCGATTCCTCCGTCGGGGTCAACCGCCGTGGTCTTCACGTTGAAGGACCACTGGTCGGTCGTGGTGAGCCGCGAGTTCAGGTAGGCGCTCGAGCGGTTGTCGATCACCGACTTGTTGCCGGACTTCACGGTGAGCTTCGTGTCGCGCGCGAGGCCAGCGGAAACGGACGCGGCCGCGCCACCGACCTTCAGGTCTCGCTCCTCGCCCTCACCGATGCCGAAGACTCCGGTGTACTTCTCGCCGATCGTGTGCACGACGACATCGGTCAGCGGGGACTCGGGGGCGTGCATCGGCACCTCGAACGTGGGGCCCGACAGGGTCGGTGCGCCGATGCGCAGATCCCACCCGAACTGCGTCCCCGTCACCCGCGGGTGGAAGTCGAGGTCCGGACCGTCCGGCATCTCCTCGATCTCCTTGAGAAGGGACTCGCCCGAGCGGAACTGCCACGCCCAGATGTCCATCTCCTCGGATCCCGCCTCGTCAGCGGGGATCGTGACCGGCAGCGGCCAGGCCGCGGAGATCGGGTCGGTGAAGATGATGCGCGCGACCCTCGAAGCCATGCCCCGCCAGGACAGCCCGGTCCAGTGGAAACGCAGCGCCGGGAAATACCCGCCGATGCCGTACAGCCACCGCGCCGCCGCGAGCTCGCGGACGTCGTTGTGGATGACCTCGAGCATCCCGGTCGTCTTGTGGTACTTCGAGTCGATGATCAGCCCGTGGTAGACCGGCACGCCGTTCCAGCAATGCGCGAGCACGCGATCGCGGGGCCGATCCTTCCCGAACAGATCGTGCGCGTCTGAGCGCGAGAGGCCGAGCGATTTCAGCGGGAAGGAGTGCGTCTGCTGTGTCACACTCCCCCGCTGCCACGATCCCGCAGACGCCTCTACCTCTTCCAGCCGGTCGCCGGACTGCGCATCCCAGATGACGCACGACCACGGGCCCTCCGCCATTGCCGTCGCCTCCTCAGATGTAGGTGTCGTGTACCTCGACGGTCAGCAGCCCCGCCGAAACGCTGATCTCCGTCGCGGGTAGCCCCGAAGGGATCGTGAACAGCTCCGCCCGGGCCACCCCGCCGATCACGCGTGATCCGCCCACGTACAGCCGACCGGTGCGCATCTCAAATCGGTGCGGCGTGCCGCTGACGAGCGGCCGCGAGATGACAATCTCCCGACCGCCCGGACCGGTGATCGTGTAGCCGCCGGCGGCGGAACCGGTGACGACGAGCTCGGAGAGCGCAGGGAAGTTGCCCTCGTGGAAGGCCTGCACCGTGGCCGCTGGCCCGAAGGTGTGCAGGTGCCCGTATTTGCGCGGGTCAGGGAACCACCAGGCCGTCTTCCATGCCGCACGGCGCCCGGTGCCTACGTCCTTGAACGTGGGGACCTGACCGGCTGCGAGGCGCGCATCCGCCCACAGCTCGCGGCCGTTGCGGATCACGGTGACCCGGAACTTGGCGCCGTCGGCTCCGTGACCGATGAAACGATCCCGCAGCATCTCGAGCGATGCCGGACGCTCGGCGATCGCCCACCCGCTGAACGGCATCAGCCGCCCGGCCAGGAATCCGGGCATGTCGAAGTCGCCGTGCGCCTGCGGGCGGGCGACGGTGTCGGATCGCATCGCGACACCGTCGTCCCACCCGTCGAACGCGTCGCGCCGCACGTACAGCCCTTCGACCCGGCTCTCCCCCTGCGGAGACTGCCGGATGTCGAGCTCGTTGGAGAGCAGCCGGAGCAGCGTCATCGGTTACTGTCCTCTCGCGTTCAGCAGGTCGGCGACCGTGTGGCCTGCGACCTGCCCGATCTCCGTCGCGTCCGCACCGTGCGCGTCGATCTGCACTAGCGGCCCCTGCGGCCCGCTCGCCGGATCGGCCGCGGCGGTGCCCGCGGGCCCACCGCGGCGCGCCTCGGCAGGCGCGGTGACCGTGGCGGTCACCGACCCCACCGCCTTCTGCGCCCGAGCCGACGCGGTGCTCGCCATACGCACCAGCGCGTCCCCGAAGTCCGGCGGATCATCGAAGCCCGCACCGAACTGCTCGGCGAGCGCCTCGCCACCGGTGCGCACCGCGCGCCATCCGCTGCCCGAGAACGGGCCGCGCTTGGCGGGCGAGTGCGGGAAGAACCCGCCGACGAAGTCCATGACCCCACCGACCGCGTCGCCAACGGCGGAGAACATCGACCCGATGCCGTCGATGAACGACTGGATGATGTCCTTACCCGCCTGCAGCAGCGCCGGCCCGAGGGCGATGATCGCGTTGACCATCTCCGGGCCCATGTCGCTGAGCGTCTGCACGAGCTGAGGGATGATCTCCGGGATCGCCAGGACCAGCGCCTTGAACAGCTCGACCGCCGCGGTCAGCAGCGTCGGGACCAGCCCGATCAGCGTCGAGATGATCTGCGGCAGCATCCCCACGATCGCGACGAGCAGCTGCGGGAGCACCGTCAGCAGACCGAGCACGAGCTGCAGGAACAGGTTGATGACCGTGCCGAGCAAGGCCGGGATCATCCCGATCAGCGTCGTGAGGATCTCCGGCAGCATGCCCACGAGGGTCGTGAGCAGTTGCGGGAGCACCTGCACCAAGGCGAGCACCAGCTGCATGAACAGGCCGATCGCGGCCGTCAGCAGCACCGGCAGCATGCTGACGAGCGCCGTCACGATCTGCGGCAGCGCGCCCAACAGGGCGCCCACCACCACCGGGAGCACCGTGATCAGGGCCTGGATCAGGCCCATGAACAGCTGCATCCCGCCGTCGATGATCGACGGCAGCATGCTCACCAGCGCAGTGACCAGCCCGGTGACCATCTGCACCGCGCCCGAGGCGAGAGCAGGCAACGCCGTGACGATGCCGGACACCAGCGCCGTGACGATCTGCGTAGCCGCTCCCAGCAGATCCGGCACCTGCGAGAGGATCGAGGCCACTACCTGCGGGACGAACGTCGCGAACTGCTGGACGAGTCCTGGCAGAGCCGCGACGACCTGACCGATCACGCCAGTGAGGGTCTGGACGATGGCCCCCGCGTCGCCCCCGGACAGGGCGAAGCCCGCGAGCCCGGCCGCGACGATCCCGAGCGGCCCGCCCAGGATCCCCAGCGCCCCGGTCAGACCGGGGAGCATCGTGGTGAGCAGCGGGATGCGGCTGAGCAGACCGCCAAGTCCGCCCGCGCCGACGGCGACGAGGACGCCGGCAAGCGGCGCGAGAACGCCCGTGAGGCCTTCCAGCCCACTTCCGGCGAGCCCTGCCCCGGAGCCGATCGAGTTGAACAGGTTGGTGAGCCAGTCCAGAGCGGGACCGATCGTGTTCAGCAGCACGCCGCCGAACGCCTTCGCCCGCTCCTCGATCGGACCGAGGGCGCTGGTGGCCGCCTGGAGGAGCGGCCCGATCTTGCCGTAGATGCCCTCGAGCGCGTTCGCACCGATGCGCCCCATCGCGGCGAAGAAGTTCTTCGCCGCGCCCGGAACGGTCTTGCCCATCTCGGCGGCGACGGTGCCGGCGGCAGCCTCGGCGGCCTTCGAGAAGGTCTCGAAGTCGACCTTGCCCTCGGAGGCCATCTTGAACACTTCGCCGGCGGTGACGCCCATCTGCTTGGCGAGTGCCTGGTAGATGGGGATCCCGCGGTCGGCGAGCTGCGCGATGACGTCGTTCTGGACACCGTTGGCCTGGGTGGCGGCTCGGTTGAAGATCGAGCCCATCTCCTCCATGGAGAGGCCCGCCGCGGAGGCGTTGTTCGCGATCCGCTTCAGGTGACCCTGCAGCTCCTCGCCCGGCTTGATGTTCGCGGCGACAGCGGCCGCGGCCACCGTCGCGGCTTCACCGAGCCCGAAGGAGGTTCCCCGCACCGAAGCGAGGGCATCGCCCATGATCGCCTGGACGGTGCTCGCGTCGTTGCCCAGACCGGTCAGCTTCGCGCGGGCCGTGTCGATCGCCGTGAGACGACCGAAGCCCTTCGCGAACGCGATGCCGATCCCGGCGGCCGCGACGGTGACCGCACCGGTCCCGATCGCCTGGACGCTTGCGCCGAGCGCCCGCCCCGCGGCCGCTCCGGCGTGGGATGCCGACGTGACGACCGACCGGAACGCGGAAGACGCCGTCGATCCGATCCGGGCGAGCCCCGCACCGAAGCTCGACACGAGCCGAGAGGCGGCCGGGCCGGCTGCCGCGGTCATCGTCCGGAACGCGGCCGACACCTGCGAGGTGAGCGGCGACATCCACGTGCCGACGCGACGACCCAGGTTGACGAACGGGGAGGCCATGAGCGTCCCCGCCGCCAGGGCGTACTGTCCGATCGGAGCGAACGCACCGCGGACGGTCGCCCCGACGCCCGAGACCCATCGAGCCGAGGCGTTCCACGCGGAGGCGAGGCGCCCGCCGACCATCGTGGCCAGGGACGTGAAAGCGGTGGCCGCCTGCTGCGCCTGCAGTCGCGCGAGGCGACCGAGCCTGGTCAGGCCGGTGATGTCGGCGGTCGCACGAAGGATGCCGCCGATCGAACCCGCAGCTCCAGAGAACGCCGAGCGTGCGGCCGTGGCGTCGCGCCATCCGTCGCGGAGGCTCCCTGCCAGTGCCCGCAGGTTCCGGCTCGAGCTGGCGGCCGTCTCGTCCACGCCGAGCTGCACGCGGCGCAGACCCTCCTGCGCGGCCCGCAGGCGCTCGGTCGCGTCCGCGGCGGCCTCGGTGGATCCAGCGTGCACGCGACGCACGGCCGCGAGGCGCTCCTCCGCGGCAACCGCCAGGGAAGAGCCCGCGCCGGACTTCTCGATCGCCTCGGCGAGGCGGGTCTCAGCCACCCGCACGCGGCCGGCGTCGTCCTGCTGCTTCAGCCGCGCCTTCGCCAGGGCGGCAGAGGCGGAGGCCACCGAGGCGGTGAGCTTCCTCGTCTCGGCGGCGCCCAGGTCTCCGGCGGCGCTGGCCAGCGTGGCCTTCATGTCCTTGCCGAGCGCGCGGCCCGCGCGAGCGCCGGCGCCCTGGAAGCCGCCCTCGAAGGTCTTCGCGCCCGCAGCTCCCGCGGCCTTCGTCTCCCGCGTGACGCGGGACTTGAAGCCCGTCAGCACCGGGAAGATGCTGACGTGACCGGAGCCAACCTCGGACGACATGACACCTCCTAGGTGGAGAACACGATCCCGCTCTCGAGATCCGCGACCGCGGCGGCGACCTCGTCAGAGGTCGCGCCGGATCCGTTGGCCTTTGGCGACGGCATCGCCCAGGGCATGACCTTGCGCGCGGCCTTCTCGTTCCCGATCTGCGCGATCAGCGCCAGCAGGTCCGGGAGGGATGCCGGGTAGGCCCAGTTCGCGAGCTCGGCCCCAAGCGCCGTGGACGGGTCGGATGCGGCCTCCTCGAGGAGGAGCTTGGCCTCTCCCCACGTGAGCGCGCCGCCCAGATCGGACAGCCCCACACCGTATGTCTCCCGGAGAGTGCGTGCGACGGTGCGGGGCCTGTCCTTGATGATCCGGGCGACGGACATCATTCCGGGAGTGATGCCTTCGCGATGCGCTCGAAGACGTTGAAGAACCGGGCGGCCATCGCCATGGTCTCGGTGAGGTTGCGGCGGGTGAAGTCCGCCGCGGCCTCCGCGCCGGCGATGTCGGTGAGCAGCTTCTTGAGCTGGTCGACAGGGTTGTCGGACTCGGCTGCGAGGTCGTCGATCTGGTCGACGCTGAGGTTCAGCGGAAGCCGGACCGTCTGGCCGTTGGTGAAGCGGCCGATGAAGTCGCCCTCGACGATGATGTGGCGGATGTCGGGCTTGAGCGCCTCGATCGCCTTCGCCTCGTCCTCCGCCGACCAGGAGTCGAAGTCGTACTCGGGCGCGGCGTCCGCGTTGGGCTTGGGAGTGGTGTTGCGTGCGGCCATGGTGGCCCTCCAATCGGGATTCTCGGGTTCGGGTTATGGGGCTGGCCGGGGCGACCCGATAGCGTCCCGGCCAGCCGGTCTGTGTCAGCCCGCGGGCTCCTCGACGGCACCGGGGATCGCGGGACCCCACTGCCAGAAGGGGGCGCCGTTGAACAGCTCGTCCTCCTGCCAGGTGAACGTCACCGCCGCGCCCTCAACCTCGCCGCGGGTCTGCTGGTCGGGCTCGACGGCCGTGACCGCGGCGACGCCCTCCTGGCGCTTCTCCATGCCGTTCCGGTAGCGGGTGACGACGTACAGGATGAAGCGGTTGTCGGGCAGGCTCGAGGACACCTCGATGACGCCGTTCGCGTCGGGGGTGGCTCCCTCGATGAGCGACTGCACCGCGGCGTTCTGCTCGGCGAGCGTGATCGCCACCGCGCGCGTGCCGTCGCCGGCGAGCGTGTAGCCCTTCTGGAAGAACTCGATCGCGTCGCCGCTCTCGCGCGAGGGGGCCGGGCCGCCGTCGACCTTGTACAGGCCGAGGCGCTTCGCCGCGGTCGGAAGCACGAGCGGGCTCGCACCCAGCGCGTTCTTCGCGATCACGTTCGCGGTCTCGAGCGGCGCGAACGCCGCCATACCGGTGATGGGGACGCCGACCGCGGTGAGGTCGTTCCCCTGGCTGTCCGCTACCACAGCGGTACCTCCTTCTCCCGCGATGCGGGCTTGTGGGTTGTGGGGTGGCTCACCAGGAGCCGGCCGCGACGTACTGCGCCGTGAGGTATCGGCGTGCCACGTCGAGTTCTTCGTCAACGGCATACGGGCCGTTGCACCCGCTCGGGTCGACCGCCGCGATCGGCGAGTTATCCGCGAGCGGCAGGTCGAGGTCGAACAGCACCGCCGCCAGCCATCGGGCGAGGTCGTTCGCGGGCTTGTCGTCCTGCTTCGACCCGGCGAGCACGGATGCGCCGATCGACCGGTCGAAGGTGACGTGGGAGAGACGCGGTCCGGAGTCGTCACGGATCACGATCAGCGGCCGCTTCAGCGGCAGCGAAAGGGTCGGCGGCTCCTTGTTCGAGACGTCGACCACCAGGCCTTCGCCGGCCGCGAGCGCTCTCACGTACCCTGTCAGCCACAGCTCGAGATCCGGGGGCGTGACCCTCATCCCTTCGCCGCCTTCAGGCCGCGGGCCATCACGCCCTGCTTGGACTCGATCAGCAGCGTTTTCTCGTCGTCGCCGACGACGCGCGTGACGCGCCGGAACCGGGACTCACGGTGCTCGATGTGCAGCCCGTCGCGGTACTCGGCGGTGTCGACCGGGGCGTTGGCCTTCATGTTCGACAGCGCGCGCTCGGCCGCAGCGTCGGTGAGCTGCTCGACCTTCGGCTGGCGCAGCACGGTCTCGAAGAAGCGCGGATTGAACTCGACATCGGTGTCGCCGCTGCGGGCCATGGCGGGCCTCCTTGCTCAGCCGACCCCGCGGGTCAGCGGGATCTCCCTCGGCGGCGTCCATCCCGTCCAGGGGTTCGTGTCCGCCGCCGGAGGGATGCCGTCGATGCTGTAGATCGGGGCGCCGTCCTCGCCGTCGCGGATCCGGTCGCCCTTTCGGATATCGAGCGCGCCGTCGCAGTACAGCGACTTCGATTCGAGCGCCTGCTCGCGGGTCGCGTCGCCGAGCATCGACGTCGAGGTCTGCGCGACGAACGCGCCCTCGATCGGCAACTCCTCGGGCGCGGACCAGTCGCCCGGCACCTGCTCCCCCGAGTACGGGTCGGTCTTCGGCCGAGCACGCAACCGATACACCTTGTGGCCGAATGGGAAGTCCATCAGTACCGCTCCGGCCACAGGCGCGCGATCGGGCGCTCCGTCGGGAACGATCCCACCGGTGCACCTGCGGACGCGGCCGACCCGCACAGGGCCCGCAGGGCGCGGCGGGGCTGGCCGTCGAACGCCGACCCGAGGTCGGTGTACTCGACGCGGGCGGGGCCGATGCTCTGGCCCTTGATGAACCGGGAGCCGCGCGCGGTGATGTCCTTGTAGACGCGGCGCAGGATCGCCAGGGCGTCCTTCTGCTGCTCCGACTCGTCGGGGAACGAGTCGAGGCAGGGGGCGATGTCGCGAGCGATGATGAGCACCTCGCGAGCGAGATCCTCATCCGCGCCGACCTTGTCGTGCGTGATCACGGCACCGCCCCCTTTCTCTGTCAGGCCGAAGCCGCGGCGATCGCCGCGAGCTTCTCGGCCTTGTTCTTGCCGCTGCCCAGGTCGATGCCCTTCGCGGCGGCGTACGCGTCGAGCTGCTTGGCCGTCCACTCCTCGGAGGGGTCGCCCTCGGGGATCTCGACGGTCTCCTGCGTCGGGGCGGTCTCCGCGGCGGAGGGCTCCTCGACCTCGACGGCTTCGATCAGGCCGCGGCCGACCAGGCGCTCGAGCTGCTCCTCGGCGACGCCCTGCGGGACGATGTCGCCCCGGCGCAGCATGACGCCGATGCGGTTGCCGCCGGCGGCACCGATCGAGACCTTCGCCGCGGCGGCGCTCACGATGTGCTGGGTGCTCATCACGGGGCCTCCGTCCCGGTCAGGTAGAACCCGGCGAGCGGGTTCGTGACGATCGGCACGTGCACGTTGCGCGCCTGCAGGCGGGTCTTGTCCGCCTTCGGCTCGCGGATGCTCGCGATCTCGACGCCGGTGTCGCCGCCGATGGCGCGGTACTCCGGCGAGGGGATCTGCTCGCGGGCGATGCCGCCGAGGCGACGGCGGTCCACGAACAGCGGGTCGGCGATGTCGTCGCCGTCGTCGGGGATCCACGTCAGGCCGCCCACGGTGGGGAAGCCGTCGGTGAGCGCCTGGCCGCTGTCCTTCGGGAGGATGTCGAGCAGCTCGGGGATGACCTCGGCGTACTGCTCGCTGGGCAGCACGACCACGTCGACGTCGTAGCCGAGCTTCTGGCGACGCACGGCCGCCTTGACTCGCAGGGCGTCCTTGTAGATCTGCTTGCCCGTGGTCCACGCGGCGCCTGCGGCGAGCGTGTTCGTCACCGACGAGGCGACCGCGCCGAGCGCGGCCTCGTTCGCGGAGAAGACCAGCTCGGTCTGCAGGAACGTGAACGCGTCGTCGACCGGCTGACGCAGGAGCCGACCGACCTGCTCGTCGGTGATCTCGGTGGCGAGACCCTCCTTCACGGCGGAGTAGAACTCGTACTCCTCCTGCGACATGGGCGTGAGCTTGTACTCACCGCCGGGGGCGACGATCTCGGCACCACGCTGGGCGCGGATGACCTCGTTGATCGGCACGCCGATCGCGCCGCCCGTAATCGTGTACCGGCCCTGCAGCAGGTACAGGCCGAGGAACTGCTGGGCCTGCAGGATCTCCGCGAAGCGGCGGGCGACGAGCGTCGGCGACTTCAGGAACGCGATCACATCGGCCGCGGTGGTGCTGGCCTGCTGGCTCGGGGTCAGCGGGTAGGTCTGCATCTTGCTCTCCTTTCTCAGAGCTGGATAGCGCGCACAAGCGCACCATCGGCGGCGGACGTAAGGGCGAGGAAGACCGCAGTCCCGGCGGCGAGCGTGCGCACGGCGCCTGCGGCGGCGGTCTCGAGCTTCTGGCCGCGGGTGATGGCACCCGAGGCCTTCAGCTCGTGGATGGGCTTGCCGATCTCGACGGTGACCTTGTCACCGACGGCCGCGTCGTGGCCGGCGACGCCGACGTACTTCGCGGACCCGGCGGCGGCGGGCGCCACCGACATGTCGACGGTGCCGACCTCGACGGCCTGGCCGGCAGTGACCGCCGAGCTCACGCCGAAGGTGACGGTGTCGCCGGGACGGAACAGCGGCAGGTAGCTGGTCGCCATGATCAGGCCTCCTTCTCGGTCGAGCCGTAGACGCTGCCGTACAGAGCGTCGTCGGCGCTGGTGACCGTGTCGGAGTGGCCGATCTCAGCCACCGGCACGGCGTTCTTCGGGAAGGACTGCAGCAGGGCGGTGATGCCCTCCTCGTCCTTGTCGAGCTGGGCACGCCAGCTCTCGCGCGAGCTGGCCGCGATGCGGCCCTCGGCGAGCGCGGCGTCCACGATGTTGTCGCGGCGGGTGCTCTCCTGCTCGCGGCGGGCCTGCGCACCGAGGGCCGCGTTCTCGCGCAGCTCGGCGAGGGCGGCGGCGTCCATGACGACCGCGCCCTCGGGGATGGATGCGGCCGGGGCCGCGGGGTTCTCGGCCTGCTCCTCGAGCACCTGGTCGAGGGCTGCGAGCAGCGTCTCGTCCGAGGCGTCGGCATCGGTCACACCGAGCCGCTCGCGGAGGCCAGCCGTCAGATCGCTGTAAGCCACAGCGCTCTCCTTTCGGTTGGGGTCGCCCGGCTCGGTCGAGCTCGGGAGCTTGGTGGCGGCCTTTGCCGCCGTGCGGGTAGCCCGCGCCGCGAAGCGAATTACGCGCGCTGCGGCCATGTCTTCGGGCTCGTCTTCGTCGGGCACGACCAGCAGGTCGTCCTCGTCGCCGACGGTCTCGGTCTCTCCGGCGTCGGGGATCACGGCCACGCGATCGGCGAGGCCTTCGGCGACCGCGTCCGCGGCGGTGAGCCAGGTCTCGGCTTCCAGCAGCGCGGCCCAGTCCTTCTCTCCGGCCTTGGCCGTGTAGATCTCCGCGAGCGAGCGGTCGAGGCCTTCGAGCACCGCGGCTTCCTTGCGCATGTCGGCGGCGTTGCCCCAGACGATGGTGGAGGTGCAGTGGATCATCATCTGCGTGCCGGGAGACATCACGGTCTCGTCGGCACCGGCGGCGATCACCGAGGCGGCGGAGGCGGCGAGGCCGTCGACGACCGCGGTGACCTTCGCGCGGTGTGCGCCGAGCAGGTTCATGATCGAGATGCCCTCGAACACGTGCCCGCCCGGCGAGTTGATCCGCAGGATGATGTGCGAGACCGACTCGGGGAGCGCGTCGAGCACGCCGCCGACGTCCTTCGCGGAGATGCCCCAGAAGCCGCCCCAGGAGTCGATCGGGCCGTAGAGCCGGATCGTGGCGACCTCGGGGGCGTCGCCCGAGGGCGGCGGCGCGACGACGGCGTCGAAGAACTCGCGCTTGGTCTTGGGGACGTCGCGGCTGCCCCAGAAGCGGTTCGGCCACGTTTCGTTGCGGGTCATGCGGCCTCCTCAGGCTGGCTCGATGGGATGCGGCTGATGTCCGGTCCTTCGCCTGTCAGCTCGGCGCCCGCGAGCCTGATCAGCTCACGGGCCTCCTCCTGAGTCAGCGGGGGCTTGTCGGTCGCGAGGTAGACCTTCTGCGCCGTCTCGGCCGCGAACCGCGCGATCTCCCGCGCCTCCTCGACGGGCACGCCCTTGGACGCCAGCTCGGCGGCCAGGACGGGGAGCCCGTACTTCGTGCGCAGGTGCGCCTCGAGGCCGGGATCCTTGGTGAGGGCGCCGGAGTCGATGAGCGCCTTGATCGCCTCGGCGGTGATCTGCTGCTGCTCACCGATGGGAGTGGCCACCAGGCGCGGGGCCGGCTCGTTCGGTCCCCAGTTCAGATCGACGAGGTCCTCGATGACGTGCTGGTTGACCGTCTCCTCGATGTGCTGCGCCACCGCGTTCAGCGAGTCGGTGAAGAAGTTCGCGAACGTCGATCCCAGCGCCCACGACCCGGTCTCGGTGCCGAGGTTGAGGAAGTGCGCGAGGACCGCGCGCGCGATCTGCTCGTCGTAGTACCGGATCGGGGCGTCGGTGTCGGGCAGCTTGCCGGTGACGCCGATCAGCTCGAGCTTCGCCTTCGGGGGAATCGACGCTCCGGCTGCCTCCCCGGCGCGGAAGTTCTTCGTCAGCTCGAGGCCGGCGTCCTTCTCCGACTTGAGCCACGCCTCCCGCTCCTCGCCCTCGATGTTCTCGGGCAGCTCGGCGCCCGTGTAGACGGGCATGCCGAGGCCGTTGCGCTCGGCGGTGAGGGCCTGGATGCGCAGCACGCGGTCCTTGAGGAGCCACATCTTGTAGGCCGAACGCAGCAGGGACTCGCCGAGCCAGTTCGCGCCCTCGCGCTCGTTGACGAACGCGACCAGTCGGTCGACGGGGATCCGCACGTCGCGGGATCCGCCCGTGCCTCGCTGCTTGATCGCGACGAGCCCGCCATCCTTTGCGACGTCGACCTCGGCGATCGTGCGGGGCGGCCGCCACGCGAGCTTGCGCAGGTGCGCGCGCCCGGCGGTCTGGTCGTACACCTGCTCGAAGAACGAGTGGCCGTAGACGAGTTCCAGAAGCGCGAGGCGCAGGAACTCCCGCCAGGAGAACCGGCCCTTGGAGCGCAGCGGTGCGGTGAACGCCTGGCCCTTGATGGGCAGGCCCAGATCCGCCGCGATGTGCGCGACGACCTCGGGTCGGCATCCGGCCCCGTCGATCACCCACTCGGTGCGCATGATCGGCAGCGTCACGGCGCGGAGCACGGACTTCACCTGCGGGTCCTCGCGGCGCATCCGGTCGAACACGTCGATCGACTGCGGCCACAGGAGGTCGGGATTCGTCTCGTGCGTCTCCGCGACTAGGCCGCCCCACCCGACGAGTCCGGCGTCTGCCTGGTATCCGATCTCGGGCACGGCGACCTCCTCCTCAGAACCGCGCGTGCGCGAGGTTCGTCTCGTCTCGGGCGACGTCGTCGCGGGTGATCACCGCGGCCTTGGGCGGCGGCGGGGGCGGCGGCTTCTTCGGGGTCGCCTCGGACTTGAGCACGCCCCACAGCGCCCAGGTGACCGCCTGGGCCTGGCTGACGGGCTTGGTCGGGTCGGACTGTTCCCACGTGACGCCGGCGCGGCCGATGTTGCGGGTGGTCGCCAGCTCGAGCGACTTCGTGACCTCGTCCTGCTTGCGGTGCGGGACGAGCCCGGCGTTGACGTGCTCGATGAACAGGGTGTGCGCTGCGGCGATCTCGTCGAGGTTCATCGCGAGGTACTTGACGCCAGCGGCGTCGAGTGCGCCGATGACGGCTGCGGCGTTCTTCGCGTCGAGCACGACGAGCGCGTTGCCGTACTTCGCCTTCAGCTCCTTGAGCTTCGGGGCGATCCAGCGGGTGCCGGTCTCGGTGTGGAGGTGCTCGACGGCGATGTTCTCGGAGTCGATGCGGACGGCCGCGCCGATGGTGCCGTATCCGCCGCCTCGACCGAGGGCGAGCGAGAGCACGACGCCGTCGCCGGAGACCGCGGCGTCGTCGCGCGCGTGGCGCTTCCACACCTCGAGGTCCAGCTCGGACAGCTTCGCGGCCACCTCGGGGCGCCGGCTCGGCCAGATCGAGCAGCGCTGACGGGCGAAGGCCTCCGGGTTCGTCTGGCCCATACGGTCCCAGTCGTCCTGCACGGTCTTCCACGCGAGGCGGATCCCGAGGCCGGGGTTGCCTTCGCGCCACACCTGGGGGCTTCCAAGGTCGAGCTTCGCGGCGGTGTCCGGGTCGTCCGATCCGACGGGCGTGTGCTCGATCCATCCGGTGCGCTCGTACCCGCCCTTGCGGCCACGGTCGCGCAGGCCCTCGAAGTACTCGCCGTCCTGGTCCTCCTTGGGGACCGTGCCGGTGAACAGCACCTGCTTGTTCGGGCTCGCGTCCGTGGCGGGCAGCAGCGCCTCGAGGATGCTCAGCGGCGAGTGCTGCGCCTCGTCCACGATGAGCACGTCGAAGGAGATGCCGACGCCGGCCGATCCGGTGCGGGTAAAGAACACCAGGCGGTTGCCGTTCTTCAGCTCGATCGCCCAGTTGCCGTTGCCCGTCGAGATGCCGGTGACGCCCTGGGCGGTCTGCTTGCCGCCGCCGACGAGCTCGGCGCGCAGGATCGGCGAGGCGAGGATCGTGCGTCGAGCTCGGCGGAACGCCTCGCGCGCCGTCGCCCCTTCGTGGGCGGTGTGGCCGATCAGCTTCGGCGCGCCGTCCTCGCGCGGCCACAGGAACAGGTGGGCGAGTTCGTAGGGCAGAAGGATGTTGCCCTTGCCCTGCTGACGGGAGACGAGCACGCCGAACTCGGTCGCCGCCCACTGGCCGTCGGCGTCGATCGAGGTGATCGCCTCGAGGCCGCCCTCCTGCCATGGGTCGCACCGGATCTTCGCGAGGTCGCAGATGTCGAGGACGTCGTCGATCAGCGAGTCGACGCGGCTAAGAGGTAGCGCCCTGACCCTGGGCTCTTGCAGCCCGAGCAGCTCGAGCTGCGGCGAGTTGGTCAGCAAGGCTCAGCTCCTTCGGCGCGTCCCCTGCGCGGGATGCCTCCACGACCGCCGTGCGGAACTCCCGCGCGATCGGTGCGAGCTTCGTCGGGTCCTTCTTGGCCACCGTCTTGAACGCGGTTCGGAGGGTGTCGACGATGAGCTTCATGTCGTCGCCGTCGTCGGCGTCGCCGCTGGCTTCCGCGGGCACCTCGATCTCCGCGGAAGCGGTCGGCGTGGCGGCGGGCGAGCGGCGTCGCTCGCGTTGCGCCTCGGTGTGCGCCTGGCGGCATGCGTCGTCGACGGGCTCGCCGTTGCGGAGGTGCCGACGGTAGGCCGCATCGGTGCCGCAGGGGGCCTTGGGTCGTCCCATTCGCCCCACCTCCTCCCAATTCCCCCACATCGTCAATTCACCCGCGGAGAGAGGCGCCAGGACCGCGCGGGAGGTTGGCAGCACCCGGGCGTCGCTGGATTTTTCAGCGACGCCCGGGCGGAGGCGGTCAGCGGGCTCGGGAGACTCCGGAGGGGCCGCTGGGCGGCGTCTCGCGCTTGACCGGCTCAGTGTTCGTCTCGAAGTGGATAGGCAGCTCGAACGAGCCGACCTCTACAGGGTCCGCCTCCCCGATCTGCGCGAGGATCCGACCGACGACAGTCCCGATGGCGGCCATCACTCGACCCCGGTCGTCGCGAGGCTCGGTGCCACGTGCGGCATGAGCTCGTCGATCTCGTCGGGCAGGAGCGCGGCGGATGCCTCGATGGCGTCGGCGACGATGCCGCGGGCTGCGTCCAGGCTGCGCGGTGTGACCACTGCCACCGGCTCGATGCCGAGCGCCTTCGCCTCGTCCAGGCCCGCCCGCTTCGTGGCGGCGAGGTAGATGATGCGGCGGTGAGGGTCCGGGGCGACGTCGACCTGCTCAGGCTCCCGGGGCTCGGCGTTACCGAGCACCGCGGCAAGGTCCTCGTGGCCGTGCATGGGCTCGCCCTCGGCGATGACGACGTCCACCTTGTGGCTGTTCATGATGCCTCCCAGATCTCTACGGGTGCGTGGTTGCTCTTGCGGGCGTTGCAGTCGCGGTGCATCGGGACGAGCACCTGGCCGACGAGGCGGCCCCCGTTGGCGAGCGCCTTGTCGTGGTCGGCGGTGAAGCTGCGCCGGTGGGTCGAGGGCAGGTCGGTGTCGATCTGCTCGCCGCATCCCCACCCCGAGGGCGAGCCATACCCGCAGGGCAGGTGCTCGGCCTTCGTGCGGCGCTTCAGCGCGGCCTGCTCGCGGCGATAGGCGCGGTGCCCCTTACCGTCGCGGATCGCGTGGCTGCCCATCAGCGTGACGGCCTCGCGAGGATGCGAGCCTGCACCTCCGCGGGACTGATCAGGCCGAGCCCGCCCTTCACGTACGCCCACGGGTGCAGCGTGGCCATCTCGCGGGTGTGCTCGTGGCGGACGCCGGCGCGCTTGCGCTCCTTCCGTGCACGAGTGCCCACGGCGAACCTCCCCACGTGGTCGCGCGCAGCCCGCTCGGCTCGCGGCATGCGAGAGTCTCGGCGAGGGCGGGCCACGCGCCCGATCGACAGCCACCGCGCCCCAGATACGCGAAATGGGCCTGGACGTCTTGTCCAGGCCCATTGAAGGCTCACGCGAAGCGTAACACGTTCGATGGAAGAGTTTGAAGCATTACGCGCCGGGCGCGCCCACCTCCTCCGCCGGATCCCCCTTCCGTCCCACCGAACGCAGGACCCGCTCGAGGTTCGTCGTGGCCTCGATGAAGTTGTCGACCCAGCCGCTTTCGAACGTGATGCGGTCCGCGTGATGGATGATCTCGTTTCTCATGGATTGGACTTCGTACGCAAGACCTTCGGTCTCAGCACTGATGAATCCCAGACGTCGCAGCTTTCTCGCCAGCGTCCTGAGGCTGTGGCCCGCCTCCGGCACATGCAGGGCCACCGCCGTGTCGCGCACCACGACCTCGAGCTTCGCGAACGCGATGATGAAGCGGCCCAGCACTGCCTCCGGGTGATCCCTGCCTCCGCCGTCCGATGGCGAGGGCTCGGCGTCTGCAAGTTCGGGGATCTCCTCCGAATCCTCGGCAGCTTTGCGGGCGGCAGCATCCAGCTCCACCTTCCCTCCCCAGCCGCTGGCCGACCGGATGCGCCCGAGCACGTCGCGGAGCGAGCTGCGGAACATGATCAGTCCCGTGAGGACCAGCAAGGGCCACGCGAGCACCTTGACGTACTCGAGGAGCACCGCGCTGATCTCCCTCGCCCCATCGGCGAACACGACCCAGTCCATGCTTGGCATTATGCCTGGGCATCCTTCCGCGGACGGCCTCGTTTCGCCCTCATCCGGTGCTCCGCGCGCACCACGTCGGACTCCCGGAACCTGCCCACGAGCGGCGTGAGCTCGCCCGCAGCGATCCAGTTGCGGATGGTGCGCTCAGTCCTCCCCGCGCGCACGGCGGCCTGCGCGATCGTAAGCCACCGGTCAGCCATCGTGCCCCCTCGCCCCGCACGGGCACGGCACCTCGGCGTCGTCAGCGTCGAACGAGAACCCCGCGCACGCGCCATGCTTCCCCGACCTGCACTCGGGGCACGCTGGCGCCGATGGGCTTTCGGCCTCGGGCACGTCCGTCTCGACCTCGCACGACGGGCACCCGCGCTTCGTCGTCCCGTCGGGCCAGATGTGCAGCACCGTCTCCGGCCATCCGCACGGGCACGGCTCGTCCGTGATCGCGGCGACCATCCCCGTCTCCTCATGCGGCTCGGTCACGTACAGCACGCTCATGCCGCCTTCCCCTTCCTCTCGGCGGCCACGGCCTCGACGTCCTCACGCCAATACCGCCCCGCATCCGTCTTCACCAGCTCCTTCTCCGCCCACCGGCGGACCGTGCCCTGCGTGAACCCCGCCAGGCGCGCCGCGTCCGCGAGGGTCATCCAGCGCGGGTCGTGCGCGCGCACATCGGCGGGCTCGGTCGCGTACAGCTCGGACCACAGGCCACCGTCGTCAAGCGCGTTCGCCTCCCACCCGCAGTCCTCCGTCGGGACGGTCTGCCCCATCTGGCACACGTACCGCTCGGGAACGCGCCCGCGCGCCGGGTGGATCCTCACGGTCATGCGGTCGCAGTCCGGGCACGGTGCCGGCGCCCACGACGCGCGGGTGTCAGCGAGCCGCCAGCGCGCCGCGACATCCGCGAGCGTCCACATATCCGGCTCGGCGCCCGCCGGCGCCCGGTCGAGCACGGCCTCGCAGAGCGGCTCGATCTGGTGCGAGTCGTTCACGAAGTCGTCGAGCGCGAGCAGGATCACCTCGGCGCACGCGGACGCGTCCTCGAACGCCTCCGCGGCCGACGCGCCCGCCTCGAGGCCCGCTGCGACGTACTCGCCGTACCCCTGCAGGTGAAGGGCCCACTGCCGGAGGTTGCGCACGATGTGGTCCGACGCGTCGACCAGGTCCGCGGCCACGGGCGCCGGGAGCTCCGGACGCGCGCTCGGGTTCGACCGGTCGATCGCCCCGGCCTTCGTCGGGTCCGCGAGGCTGCGCAGGTGCCCGACGAGGTCGCCGGAGTCCTCGAGCAGCGACCGCAGACGCCGGTAGCAGCGCTCGCAGATCAACGCGCCATCGCGGGCCTCGCGCGGCACGCATCCCCGGCACGTGACGTCCCCCGTCTTCCCGAAGTCATCGCACTCCGCGAAGTGCACGTCCTTCACCGTGCACCCGCGGATGCATGCCCGATCGCTCATGCTCTCCCCCTCTGCTCGCGCGCCCTGAGCGCGGCGGCCTCGTCCATCAGTCGGCGCAGCGTGGTTGTCGGTGCATGGCAGCCGCAGCCCGGGTTGCCGCACCACGAGAACGGCACCTTGCACCGCGCGCAGCACCCGGTCATGCCAGCACCTCCGCGATGCGTGCGACCGTCTCGTCGTCGAGTCGGCGGAGACCGAGCGCACCGCGATACGGGATCGGTTCGGCAAGCGGGCGCGGGTTCTCGAGCACGAGCTGCCAGTGCCCCGGCATTGCCCACTCCGAGCACCACGCCTCGTTCGCCTCGGCATCGTCGTAGTAGCTCGGCGGGAGCACGTCGACGAGGTCGACCACGCCGATGATCGCGCCGCGGTCAGACCAGGTCGGGTCCCACCTCAGCGGCTGTGCTCGCCGTGCTCGGTACCAGTCCGCGTGATCCCACCAGACCGTCTCGGGCGCGTCCTCTGCGTCCGCCCGCGCGGCGTGGATCGCCACCGGGCCGCGGTAGTCGCCCGCGATGTTCCGGACCCGGTTCTCCACGTCCTTCCCGCCGTGGATGATCGCCCACGCCCACGGCTGACGAACCGTCAGGATCCGCATGCCCTCGAGGTCAGAACGGAGTGTCATCACCGAACCCACCCCCAGGTGCCCACGCCCCGTCATCCCCGCCCGGCTGCGCCGCCGCCCACTGATCCGCCTGCCCGGCCCCGCCGGCATCCTGACGCGCCGCACGCGTCACCTGCGCCGTCGCGTACCGGAGGCTCGGGCCGATCTCGTCGACCTCGAGTTCGATCGCCGTGCGGTTGTTGCCGTCACGGTCCTGGTACGTGCGCTGACGCAGACGGCCCTGCGCGATGACGCGCATGCCCTTCGTCAGCGAACCCGCCACGTGCTCCGCGAACTCGCGCCAGACGCTCGCGCGCAGGAACAGCGCCTCGCCGTCCTTCCACTCGTTGCTCGCGCGATCGAAGTTGCGCGGCGTGCTCGCGATCGTGAAGTTCACCACCGGGAGCCCGTTCTGCGTGTACCGCAGCTCCGGATCCGCCGTCAGGTTCCCCGCGACCGTGATCACCGTCTCCCCAACCATCAGACCGTCTCCTCGGCGATCCGCGCGGCGAGCGCGTCGATCATGTCCGGGCGGAACCCGGCCCATCCCTCGTCGCCGACCATGACCACGGGCGCCGATCCGAACCCGAGTGCCTGTGCCGCGGCGAGGTTCCCCGGGTCGAGGATGTCCTCGACCTCGAACGGGATCCCCTTCTTCGTCAGCAGATCCTTCGTGAGGTCACACTGCTTGCAGTCGGGCTTCGTGTACACCCGAACCGTCGTGGTGGTCATGCTGTCTTCCTCTCATCTGTCCACTCCGCGAACTCGCGGATCAGGTCTGCCTGCGCTCGCGCCACCATCCGGGCCTTCGCCTGGTACGCCAACGCCTGCTGAATGGTCGTGAACCGGAACCCGACGCGCCGCAGCCGCTCGAGCGCCTTCTCGTCCGCCGCGGCGATGCGCTCCGCGCGCTGTTGCAACGCCCCATCGAGCACCGTCTGCTGGTTGCGGTCGTCCCGGTTCATCGCCGGCCCCCTGCCGCTGTCGACGTGTCCGCGATCACCACGGCCCCTCCTGCTCTTGCTCCTCGTTGAACTTCGCGATCTGGTCCTCGTAGCGCTGCTGAGCCACCCAGCGATCGTGGCGGCGGCGCGCAGTACCACACGGGCCGCAGTCTGCGTATCGTCCGTTCGGGTGATCCGGGCATCCGATCGGCGGGGCGTCCAGCAACAGGGGCCGTTTCGGTATCCGGGTTCGCTCCTGCTCCTGCTCCCACCGAGCCCACTCGCTCGCGCGCTCCCCCTGCTCGGCTCGCACCCGCTCCCGCGCGCCCCCCACAGCCAGGAACCTTCCGGAGGCTTCCTGCACGGGCGGCGGCGGGCACTCCGAAGGCAACGGCCGCGGCGTCCTCAGCGGCCGAGTGAGCGCGATCCACGTCGCCCCGTCCGCGTCGAAGATCCGCAGGAACCCCGACTCGTCGAGCAGCATCAGATGCTCCTCGATCACCTCGGGCGTCATCTCCGGATCCCCCGGATACACGGCGCCCGCGATCAGGTCCGCACGAAGCTCCGCGCGGCCCTCGTCGTCCACGAACCCCCACAGACCCATCCCCGTCAGGCGCGCCGGCTTCGGCGCGGCCAGCAGGCCCGGATCCGTCCAGAACGTCGGCGGGATCTCCCTCTGCCGTCTCCTCATTGACACCTTGGTCGTTCCCTCTCGCGAATCCCTCGAAGCACAGGTCGACGGCGAGCTGCAGGTGGTGCTCGTCGACCCGGAAGCACTCGGACCAGCCACGGCCCATGAACAGCAGCCCCCGCGCGTCGGCCTCGCGCGTGAACGCGGCGGGGAACCAGCGGCGCAGCACCCGCAGGGCCTCCGCCTCCCACGTCGCGTCCGTGCCGCGCGCGAGCACGAGGATCTGCCCGCCGGAGCGGGTCATCATCTGCACGCGGTGGAAGCGCCACGCGCGCCCCACCTTCAGCACGCCCTGCTCGGGCCAATAGACGACGTATGTCATCGCGTACCGCGGCATGCTCATGCGGCCACCGCCTCGAGGTGCCGCGCGATCTCGAACGACGTCGCCGGGCGCCAGTCGTCGTACGACATCGGCATCCGCCACGACCCGTCGAGCATCAGGATCGGCGTGAGCCACACGCGCTCGAGCGTCTTGCGGTGCGTCGAGGCGTGGAGGACACGCAGGCCCCGCTCGAGCAGGTCGAGCAGCACGACGCCGGTCGCCGTCTCCTTCTCGGCGTTGCAGATCGAGCACGCCGCGATCAGGTTCACGCCGTCGTCGAGGACGTCGCCCGCGCCGCCGTGTCCCCGGTTCGCGCGATGGTCGGCCGTCTGCGCCTCGCCGCGGCAGTTCGCCAGGGCCAGGAGGCAGAAGCCGCCGTCGCGCGCGATCACCGCGCGCTTCTTCGCCACCGAGACGGCCATTAGTCGGCCGCCTTCGCGGCGTCGTGGCACCTCTGGCAGGTGACCCGATCCCAGTCGCCCGGGCGCTGGATCGTCACCAGGGCGCGGCGCGGGACGTCCTTCGTGAAGCACACCGGGGCGTTCGCGGCGCGCGCGTGCGTCGTCTGCCCGCTCATGCCGCATCCCCGTCAGCGGGGTCGTCCCAGTCGTTGAACAGGGCGACGGACTCGGAGTCGTCGTCCTCGTCGACCGCGGCGAGGTTGCGGATCGCCTGCTCGAAGTAGGACGGCTTCAGCTCAGCTCCGATGCCGAAGCGGCCCATGCGGACGGCGGCGAAGACCTCGGACCCGACGCCCATGAACGGCGTGAGCACGCGCTCGCCGGGCAGGGTGCGAAGGTCGAGGTATCGCTCGATGACGTCGAGCTGCAGCGGGTGGACGTGCTTCTCGTCGTCCTCGTCCTTGGCGTCTCGGAACGGGAGCACGCGGTCGATGCGGACGTCGTCCCACACGCTCGAGGCGTAGCGGCGCCAGATCCAGTGCGAGTAGCGATTGGCCTTCTGGTCGCCGTCGAAGCCCCGGAAGCGCTGCAGGTCGGCGGGCACCTGCTCGTCGCCGGCGTACTTCGAGGTGAGCCCGACCGGGTGCGAGATCGGCTCGGCCGACGGCCCGGGCTTGCGGAAGACGAGCAGCTCGTCCGGGGCCGCGACTCCGGCGTATGCGGCGTCGGTGACGATCGTCTTGTGCGCGAGGTTCTTCGCCATGGTGCGGTTGCGGACCGCGAGCGGCTCCTTCCAGATCACATGGCGCGCGATCAGCTCCCAGCCCGCCGCCTGGTGAGCGCGGATGACGTCGCCGGGGAAGTCGACATAGCTGTCCTTGCCCGTGTTGCCGGACGGGATCAGCGCGGCGTGCACGCCGGTGGTGCGACCGGGCACAGTGACGCGGAACTTCTCGCGAATGACGAAGCCGTAGTGCTTGAAGAACTCGTCATAGTCGCGCGCGTTGGAGAGGTCGCGGTCGTCGGACGAGTAGTTGTACAGGCCGCCGAAGGGCGGCGAGTAGATCGACGCATGGATCGAGTCGTCCGGGATCGCCCGGAGCACGTCCATGCAGTCGGCGTTGTAGATCGCCCATCGGTCGGTGATCTGCTGAGTCCTCACGCCAGCCATGCCGGTACCTCCACGGGGTTGTCGTACGTCGCCCGGGTCACGCCCGCGGCGTCGTTCATGTGCGCGACGAGCGCGGTGAACATGCGGTCGGCCTGCTCGGCCTTCCGGTTGAGATTCGCGAGGACGTTCAGCCCGCCCTCGGTGGTGATGACGTCGACCTCGACGTCGTGCTGCTGCCCGAAGCGCAGCATCCGGCGGGTTGCCTGGTAGAGCTGCTCGTACGAGTGCGACGGGAAGTACGTCATGCGGTGGGAGTGCTGCCAGTTCAGGCCCCAGGCGCCGATCGACGGCTTCGTGACGAGCACGCGGATCTCGCCGCGCGTGAAGGCCGCAAGCTTCTCCTCCTTGACCTCCGGCGAGTCGGATCCGGTGACCTCGACCGCGCCGTCGATGAGGCGGGCGAGCAGCGAGGACTCGTCGTTGAGGTGACACCAGGCGACGCCGTGCTCGGCATCGTCGAGTGCGGCGGCCGCGGCCTCGCAGCGCTCGGTCAGCGTGCGGCGCGTCTCCTCGCGCTCCTCCTGCAGCCCGATCGCGGGCATGTCGAACAGGGTGTCGGCGCGGGACTCGCGCGCTTCGATGACGTGCGTGCGCTGGATCAGCGCGGGCAGGGTGTGCCCGCGGTCATCGAACCCGAGGTCGGAGGGCTTGCGGATCGCACGTGCCCACGACGACACCCAGCGCCAGAAGGGCTCCTCGCCGTGGCCCTTGAAGCGCCATCCGACGTCGCGCGAGCCGGCGGCGAACCGCGAGCGGGACGACACAGTGCGGTTGTCGTTGACGAAGAAGCGCGTGAGCATGTCGGTGTGCCCCAGTTCGCCGAGCGCCTCGCTCGACGTGCCCAGCTCGAAGTAGTCGTTCGGCGCGGCCGTCGCCGTCCCGAGCAGTCGGTACTGGATCCGCCGCATGAACTCCGTGACCTGCTCGCGTCGGGTCCCGTCGAACGCCTTGATCGCAGAGGACTCGTCACAGACCACGCCGCCGAAGTCCGAGAAGTCGAACTTCTCGATCTGCTCGTAGTTCGTGACAGTGATCGGCGCGGTCACGGATCCGTCGCGCGAGAGCGCAGCGTCGTGCCCGAACTTCTCGGCCTCGGTGACGATCTGGAATCCGACCGCGAGAGGCGTCAGCAGCAGGACGGGCTTCCCCGTTCGGCGGTGCACCTGCTCGGCCCAGGCGAGCTCCATCGGCGTCTTGCCGAGGCCGCAGTCGGCGAAGATCCCCGCGCGGCCCTTGCGGACCGCCCAGTCGACCAGCGCGTGCTGGTAGTCGAACAGGTGGCCGGGCAGATCGACGGGCTCGAAGCCGCCCATGTTCTTGAGCTGCGCTCGCTCCTCGATGAAGGACTCGTAGTCCACGAACGCGACGGTCATGCCGCCACCGCCAGCAGGAACTCGGCGACGGCGTGCCCGAGATCGCGGGCGGCCGGCGGGGTGACCGCATTCCCGGCCTGCTTGACCTTGTCGCGCTTCGACCCGACCAGGTGGTAGTCCGGGGCGAAGCCCATGCCCATCTGGATCTCGTGCGGTTCGAGCATCCGGAACCCGGCGTCGTCGACGTCGAGGCTAATCGGCTCGGACGGATCCAGGAGCGACTGGTGCCCGCCCGTCGTGAGCGTGCGCAGCGGCTCCGTGACCGGCGTGGACATCTCCGCCCCGCCGAGGTTGTTCCGCATCACGAGCGCGTGGTGGTTGCCCTCCGCGCTGACGGTGTCGATCGGGTGCGAAGCGGGCTTCGCGACGCCGTGGTTGCGCATCGGGATCACCAGCGCCTCGCGGTCCGCCGTCGTGACGGTGCCCATCGGGGCGGACGTCGGACGCGCCGTGCCGGTGCTGTAGTACGGCACCAGCAGGCCGGTCTCGTTGCGGGTCGACTGCGTGCGCAGCGGATCCGACGCCAGCGCCGCCACCTTGCCCTCGCGACCCTCGACCGGCACGAGCAGCGACGCGTGCGTGCCGCCGGCGACGATCGACGGGAGCACGTCCGACGCGGGGCGTACGCGGGAGTCGTCCGCGCCGCTGACGATGTTCATGATGAGCGCTTGCGCCGTTGCCGTCGTCATCGTCGGCAGGGTCTCGTCGACGGTGCGCGCCCGGTTGGCGTGGTTGTTCGTCATCACGAACGGGGGCACGGCGAGGCCGTGCTCCGCGGATCCGGTCTGGACGGGCATCGGCTCGTCGGTGCCGTTCACCCGCAGGTAGTTCGACCCGGTCGTGATGCCGTCGTAGGTGTTGCCGGCGGCCTTCGCGATGATCGGCGCCCAGTGGCGCTCGATGCCGCGGCGGATCCGCTCGCGGGTCTTCTCCGCGAGGGGCTTGTCGCGGTCGCCGATGCGCTGGGCGGGGATCGTCCAGTCGATGATGCTCGACGCGGGGAGCCAGCCCGGCTCGACGACGGCCCAGCACTCGGGGCAGCGGTAGAGGTACTGGGCGCGGTAGCGGCCCCACTGCTCCTTCTTCTTAAACGCCTGCACCGCCTGGATCTCGCCGTGCTCGAGGCACAGCGCCATCGGGCGGGTCCACTTGCCGATGTTCGGGGCCTTGATCTTCTTGCCCTGCGTGAGGTCGGCGCGCCACATCACGATGTACATGCGGTCGCGGGACTGCGGGGCCGGCATGCCGCCGATCTGGGCGTGCATCGAGTTCAGCCAGACGAACTGCAGGCGGTAGCCGAGGGACTCCATCGCGAGCTGCCATGCGGGGAACTGGTCCCACTTCGCCGCGTCGACGACGTTCTCGAGGATGATCGCCATGTAGCGGTGGTGCTCGGCGAAGCGCGGGATGTCCCACATCGTCGCGCGGGAGCGGTTCGCGGCCTCGTCCTCCTGCGGGCGGGTACCGTCCAGCTCGAACAGGGCCAGCTCGGTCTGACGGTGCCGCTTGATGCCCTTCGCGATCGAATGGTTCGTGCACTCCGGGGAGCCCCACAGGACGTGCGTGCGCGGGAAGTACCGCGGATCGACCTGGGAGATGTCCGCCTGCGAGTGGTCCGTCTCGGGGTGGTTGATCTGGTGCGACTCGATTGCCTTCGCCCAGTGGTTCGCGGCGATGACCACCTTGAACCCGGCCTCAACGAGCCCGGAGGATGATCCGCCGGCCCCGCAGAACAGGTCCGTCACGGTGAGGCCGTTCCAGGGCACGGTCGGCTGGCGATAGCCGACGGGCTGCTCGACGACCTCGGTCGCCCGCACGAGCGTGCGCGTGCTCATTCGTCCTCCTCCGTGCGCGTCGGCTGGATGAGGGCGGTCGCGCGCAGCACGGAGCCCTCCCAGAAGTCGAGGAGCGCGGGGCCCTGCTTGCCGCCGGTGCCGGCTGTGTACTGGATCACCGGGTGGGTCGTGTGCGGGGTCTGCAGCGCCCGTGCGTCGGCGAGGTGGTCGAGCACGATGGGCGCCGGCCCGCTGGTCTCGGCGGTGCGAGCGATGTCGATGAGGCGCTCGGTCGGCGGGTAGTTCTCCTTGACGAGGGGGACGTCGAAGCGGGCGGAGGGGGCGGTCTCGTCGTCCCACTCGCGGTAGATCACCGATGCCCAGCCGGGGTGCGTGGTCTTGTCCTGGATCACCGGGAGGGTGATCAGCAGGATCGCGACCGGCTCGATCAGGGAGTCCTTCTTCGGGGTGAAGGTGCGGACGTTCTTCGCCGCCCAGGCGAGCGCCTCGCGGGGCACGACGACGTCGATCGGGTCGACCGGGGCGTGAAGGTTGAGGTGCATCTGGTGGAGGCGGTAGGCGTCCGTCGCGGTCGCAACGGCGGTGAACTGGTCGGCGACGATGTGCGCATGGCAGCGCACGCCGTACACCTCGTCCTTCGCGGCCGCGGCGAGCAGCCCCTTCGACAGCCACCCCATGTCGAGGGTGCCCATCTTCAGCTCGTGCGCGACCGTCAGGTCGGCCGCGTCAATCGTCGTGGTGGTCATGAGTGCTCCGCTCGGAAGTTCGCGTTGAGGGACCGGAGGATGTCGATCTCGGTCGTGAGGGTGCGGCGCAGGTCGCGGCCGTACTCGAGCCGGATCTCGGCGTCGTCGACCTCCTCCTGCGCGCTCATGGCGTCGTCGTCGATGACGGCGTACGCGCGGGCGTCGGCAATCGAGAACCCGGCCTTGCGGGCGTTCACGAACGCCTTGCCGCGCGCGATCATCAGGTCGCGCTTGGCCTTCTTCACGTCGGCGGCGAGGTCCTCGAGCGCCTTCGGAGCGCGCGAGATCCGCTCGCGCGCGATCAGCAGCGCCCCCGCGACCTGGACGGGCGAGGGGAACATCGCCGCGATCTCGTCCTCATTCAGTCGGGCGATGTCCAGCGGGACGAGCGCGAGCTCCTGAACCTCCCCGGTCTTCTCGTCGACGGCGGGCATCAGCGGCGGCCCTTCTTGCGCCGCGCGGCACGGTTGGCCGGGGGCTGGTAGTCGGACGGCATCCTGATCGACTTGCCGCTCTGGCGTGCCGACATCTCGACCCGCTGGCCCGCGATCGGTGCAGCCGCCGACGTCGTGAGCTCGGCACGGCGAGAGCGCAGCGCCCGGTGCAGCGCGGTCCCGGCGGCGTCAGGCGTGAACACGCGTGCCTTGCGTGCGGCCGCGTCGATCTCGTCGAGCGTCGCGGCGTCAGCGGCCGCGGCGATCTCAGCCGCCCAATCGCGCGGCGCGGGCTCGGGCGCCTCGGCGGGCGCGGTGGTCTCGCGGCCGCTGCGGTCTTCGTCCTCGAGCACCATGTCGCCGAGCAGCTCGCGGAACGTCTGCCGGAACGCGACCATCCGGACCGTGCGGCCGAAGTGGCGCATCGGGGCGTTGGCCCACTTCGCCGCCCAGAACGGGTCGGCCGTGGGGACCTGCTCGTCCCAGCGGATCGTGACCGTGGTCGGGACGCGCACCTCCTTGCGGTACACCGTGACGCGGGCGTACTCCGGGAAGGGGCGATCGCTGGTCGGTGCCCAGGTCTCGCGCCACGTCTCGCCGTCGTCGGAGAACTCGACCGGGCCCGTGCCGTCCCACAGCCCGGAGGCGTGGACGATCCGCTCGACCTCCCCGATCGTCTTGACCTCGACCAGCTCAGACACTCTCGACCTCCTGGAAACGCAGCGACTGGCGTCGCGTGATCTGCGGGTACTTGCGCTTAGCGGCGGCCTCGAGGAAGGCCAGCTCGACGCGCAACTCCTCGGCGCGCGCGTGCGCCTCGGGCTCGGCTGCGCGCCATGCGGCGTCGTCGATCGAGACGGACTCCGACACGGTGATCTGGAAGCCGCCCACCTCCCCCATGCCGACCGCGCCGAAGCGGTCCGCGAACGGGAGCGCGGCGGCGGCCTTCTTCATCGCGCCGTTCGTGACCTTCTCGGCCGCCGCGGCCGCGTCGAGCGCGGTCTTCGTCGGGGCCCACGCGGCGAGCGCGGCGGCGACCTCGTCGGGGAGGTCGTCGACCTCGGGGCATCCGGCCTCGCGCCAGGCGATGAACTGGTCGGCGCGGTAGGTGAGCCAGGCGATCATCTCGTCGTCGCGCGGGACGGGGATCCAGGTGGCGCCGTCGGCGGGCGGCTGGTCGTCCTCGTCGCGGACCTCGAAGCCGTACAGGCCCGCGGTCGCGCCGAGCACGTGGATCTGCCACTGCACCTGGGCGAGGTGGTCGGCGGGGATCGTGTCGAGCTTCCAGCCGTACTCGTGCGACTTCACCTCGACGACGATCAGGCCGGCCTCGGAGCGGATGCCGATGCCGTCGGGGGTGGCGCGGTGCAGGTCGTTGTCGGCGGCGGCCCACAGGGCGCCGTTCGGGTGGACCATGCCGACCTCGTCGGCTGCCTCGTCGAGCAGCGCGGCCTCGCGGGAGGATCCCGCGCGGGTGGCGGCGGTGCCGTTGAAGCGGGATCCGTTCATCTTCGCCTCGAGGATCCGGCGCCAGGTCTTCACGCCGCCACGGGCGATCTCCCACACCTCGGAGGCGGTGACGCCCTCGCCGCGCTCGGCGAGCCACGTCTCGCGCGGGGCGCCCTCGGGGACGACAATGCGTGCCGTGCTGGCGGGGACGACGTCGGCCGCGCCGGCGGCGGTGCAGCGCTCGCACATCGGGAAGATGGGCGACGCGCTGGCGTGCCGCTTCCATCCGCTCTTGCCACAGAGCGTGCGGCCGTCGTCGGCGAGGACGTGCGAGATCCGCGAGGTCATGATGTTCACGAACGCGGTCGCCTGCAGGGTCGCGGTCATCGGTGGTCTCCTTCGATGGTGAGTCGCCAGGCGATAGCGCGGCGGCCCTTGCGGGTGCGGGTCTCGCCGTCCTGCACGACGTGGCCGTCGTCGGCCAGCTGCTTCAGGGCGGTGCGGAGGCGGGACCCGGCCCAGGTGGTCGGGGCCGTGCCCTGCCAGGCGCGGTTCAGGTGGCGGGTCTCGATCTGCTCGGACGACAGCGGACCGCTCGCGTCGCGGAGGATCGCGATCACCTCGAGCTCGGACGCCTCGCGGCCCTCGGTGGTGATGCTGTCGGCGGCGGCGTGCGAGGTCTCCGGGTCGGTCACACGAGCGCGGGCCGAGTCGCCGGTGATCTGCGACAGGATCGCGGGGCCGGTCACGACGCTGCCCCCTGCCAGATCGGGCGGCCTGCCGTGATCCCCGGGGCGTCGGCGGCGAACCACGTCTGCATCGGGATGTCGACGGGCAGGAAGCCCAGCTCGCGGTCACTGAAGGTCGGGTTGATCGCGCGGCACGGGCGCTCGACGCCGTGGAACGTGATCGCCCACAGCTCGCCCGGCTTCGCGTCGTGCCATGGCTTCGGCTCAGGGTGAGCCTCGAAGAAGGCGCGAGCGGCTTCCATGAACGCGCCCGAGGTGACCTCGGCGTTGCGCACGTGCTTCCAGAACGTGAGCGCGGCGGTCGGGTTCGACTCCTCGAACACAGTCACGCTGCCGTTCTCGCGCGGGTACACCACGTAGTCCGGGTTCTCCGGCCACCGCCACCGGCCGAGCTGCTCGTCGCGCTCGGCGTCGAGGATCCGGCGGATCTCGTCGACCACCGAAGCGGCCATCGTGACCGCGCCGACCTGCTGGCCGTCCTGCAGTTCGGCGATGCGCAGCGCGCCGCTCTCGTCCAGCTCGACGGTGTGCGTCACCACGGGTCCCTCGTGTTCGATCACAGTCCCAGCCCCTTCCGGATCTCCGTCTGCAGGCGGCCCTGCGTGTGGTTGTCGGGTCGCGTCGCGAGGAACGCGATCAGGTTCGCGATCCGCTGCTGCTCAGCGAGCGCCAGCGTCGCCTCGGCCTGGGCGACAAGGGCGGTCGCGAGGTGCGTCGCTTCGGTCGCGCCCTCCTCGCTCTGCCATTCGTGCACCCAGTCGATGTGCTGCCGCGCCTGCGCGGCGTGGTCGGCCTTCTCGTGCTCGCCCATCTCAGGCCGCCTCCGTCTCGCAATAGCCGTGCTGGTCGTTGAACTCGTCCAGGAACGAGCCGTGCGCGTCGCGGCTGAACGCGCGGGCACCGCAGACACACACCGACATCGCGCGCGCCGAGGCGGGGAACGTCCCGCGCGCGAAGAACAGCGCGTCCTCGCGGCGGTGCGTCAGCACGCGCTTGCGGCGGTCGTGGCGGCGACGGCGTCGCATCTTGGCGCTCACGCTGCACTCCCCTCGTTGAGGCCGGGCACGTAGCCTGCGGCGACATGACGGATCGCGGCGACCGGCACGTACGGTGCGGGCTCGATCGGCTCGAGCGCGAACACCTGGCCGCCGATCTCGTCGGCGACGTCGGTTGCCTGCTCGATGTCCTCGGCGAGGCGGCGCTTGCCCGCGAGCTGTGGGGCGCCGCTCGCCGTGGTCTCGGCGATCAGGAACGGCTGGGCGCTCACAGGGTCACGTCCACGATGCTGGTCGCGGGACGGCGCACGGTCGAGTTGGCGTAGATCGCGGCCAGCAAACGCCGATACGCGGCGTCGAGGCGGCGCAGCTCCGCGTCCGCTCGGGCGGCCTGCTCGGCGTGGCGGACCGCGGCCATCACCTCATCGACGTGGATCGGCGTCCCGGCCAGCGAGGTGTCCCCGCTGGCGTCGGTGACGGCTCGGATCAGGTGCTCCCCCGCCGACCGAGTGTGAAGGTCCCGGAGGTGCTGCAGGGCCGCCACGTCGAGCCGCTCTGTGGCCGAGGCGATCGGGTCGATAGTGTGGTGCGTGGGCATGGTCAGATGCCTTCCTTCTAGGGCCGGTCCCCGCTGCAACGGGGCCGGCTTCTTCTATGTCGGAGGTCGGTGGTACGGCCGCGGTCAGCGCGGCGGGTACTGCCGGTCGAGGATGTCGATCTGGCCGTCGAGCCACATGAGCAGCGCGGCACGTCGGTGTGCCTCGTCCTGGTCGATCAGGTCGTCCTCGGAGGCGTCGGCGTGCTCGACCCGACAGCAGTCGGCGGTCGGGGTCGGTGTGCCGTATAGCCACTGGGCGAGCCCAGCGAGGACGCCGGTCACTGCCGGGAATGTGGCGGCCGCGGCCCCTGCCGTGATGATGGCGAGCAGCGCGACTCCGTTCGGCGTGCGGGTCCATACCGCGACAGCAGCGCACGTCGCGGCGGCGATGATGAAGGCCCAGCGCAGGCTGATCACGCCGCCATCTCCTGGGTGCAGCCGAGCACCTCGGGGTGCGTATCGAACCACTCGCGGACGTACACCGCGAGCGCGGCGGACATCGCCTCGTCGAAGGTCGGCGCGCGCATCAAGCAGCCGCCCTCTGCGTTGCCCGACTGACCAGATCAGTCAGGTCGATCCCCAGCCACCGGGTGGCGAGGACGAGTTCGTACATCGAGAACGGCACGTCACCGTTGAGGCGGCGTCCGACAGTGTGCGGCGTCACGTCCAGTGCGTGAGCCAGGTCCGCGGCCGTGCGGCGCTGGCGAGCGAGCTCGGCTCGAAGATCAGCAGCGACGATGGCGGTGACCTCGTCGGCGGGTGTCTGCTTCGTCATACACACACCCTGAATGACGAATCATTCGGTGTCAAGCCAGTCATACATCTTGACGAAAAATCATTCACCCGCCACACTTGGGAACCGTGACCGAACAGGAATACGCACAGCTCCTCTCCGACGCTCTCGTCTCCGAGATCAAGGCCGAGATGGGGCGTCAGGACGTCTCCTCCCGCGAACTCGCTCGCCGAATCGGCAGCAACCCGCAGTTCATCTCCTCTCGCCTCGACGGCGGAAACCCCCGCACCGGGGAGCGAGTAGCAATCAACATCCGCGACCTCGTCGACATCGCCCGAGCACTGGGCCTCACCGAGGTTGAGCTTCTGCAGCGCGCCCAGAGCGTCGCAACGCGCTCCGCAGAGAACCGCCCGGGCTGGCTTGTCCCGATCACCGAGATCCGGAACCGCCGCACCGCCGCGGATGTCCCCGCCTCCGAGCAGACTGAGGCCCCGGCGCACAAGCGCGCCGCCCGCAAGCGTTCGCGCGACCGCGGTGAAGCGACCGACACCCCGTGATCAGATGAAGCACCTCTACGACATGGCCCGCGCCCTCGGCGTCAGCATCGAACATGCCGACCTCACCGAGCACGACCGCGACGGCGACTACTGCGCCGAGACGAACACGATCCGCCTGCAGCAGGGCATGACGCGCCGCCTCGCCCGTTCCGTCCTCGCACACGAGCTCGCGCATGCGATCTTCGGAGATGTCCCGTCGATGTTCGGCCCCGTCAACGCGAAGCAGGAGCGCCGCGCCGACGAATGGGCGGCGCTTAGGCTCATCACGCGCGAGGACTACCGCGTGGCTGAGGCACTGCACGGCGGTCACGCACCCGCCATCGCCGTCGAGCTCGACGTCATGCCCGACATCGTCGAGGCGTACCAGCGAGTCCTGCTTCGCGTTGGCGACGTCGTCTACACCCGTCCCCGCATGGGTGCAGGGCAGTGGGATGCGCGCTCCTACGTGGCCTCGGAGCACGTCGCATGACCGCCCGCCGAGCGCCCGTCCCCCTCCGCGGCGCCCGCCCAGGCAACCGCGCCGTGCTCTACCTCCGGCAGTCGAAGGAGCGCGAGGACAGCGAGTCGATCGAGACCCAGGAGTACCTCGGCCGCGAATACTGCGAACAGCGGGGATACACCGTCGTCGATGTCCAGGTCGACCGGATCACCGGCCGCAAGTGGGACAAGCGCCCTGGCGTCGTCGAGACGCTGCGGCTAATCGAGGACAACCGCGCCGACGTCATCGTCCTCTGGAAGTGGTCACGCCTCTCCCGCAGCCGCCTGCACTGGGCCCTCGCTGACGACCGCGTGCACCTCGCCGGCGGCCGCATTGAGTCCGTCACCGAACCGATCGACACCTCCACCGCGAGCGGCCGCTTCGCGCGCGGCGTGATGACCGAGTACGCCGCGTTCCAATCCGAATCAATGGGGGAGGTCTGGGCCGAGACGCTCGACCGCCGCCGCCGCAAAGGCCTGCCCCCGTCCGGCGGCGAGCGGTACGGCTACGTGCGCGATCGCGACGCGGACACCTACGCTCCCCACGATCTCGAAGCACCGATCCTCGCCGAGATGTATCAGCGATCCCTCGCCGGCACGGGCATGGCGTCGATCGCGCGATGGCTCAACGAGAGCGGCCACCGCACACGCAACGGCAACGAGTGGTCAGCGCGCACCGTATCCCGTGTGCTCGACTCCGGTTTCGCCGCCGGGCTCATCCACACCGACACCGGCCACCTACCCGGCGCGCACACAGCGATCATCACAAGGGAGACATGGGACGCGTTCCGCGCGCGCCGCGCCAGCACCACAAAACCGCCCCGCGGCACCCTCCGCATGGCATCCGGCCTGCTGCGCTGCGGATGCGGATCGACCATGTTCGCCTCATCTACCTCGAAAGACGGTGTCGGCTACTACTCCTGCGCCACCTACCACCGCGGCCGCGCGCGGTGCCCCCACCCGATGGTGATCTCGCGATCAGTCGTCGAGCGCTACCTCACCGAATGGATCGAAGCACTACCCGAGCGCGCCGCCGAGCTGCGCGCGGCCGCCGAGGCGGAGGCCGCACAACGGGTGCGCGCTCTCGAGGACCGCGCCGCGCTCGAGCGGCTGATCGGTCAGGCGCAGAAGCGCCTTGCCGACCTCACCGTGCTGCTCGTCGACGGCAAGATCAGCCAAGACGCCTACGGTGCCACGTCCGCGCGAGTCGACGCCGAACTCGCATCGCTCCGCGCGCGACACGTCCGAGCCGCACCGACTCCGAATCGCGACCTGTTCGCCCTCGTCCCTCACCTGGTCGAGGGCTTCACGGACCTGCCGCCCGCTTCCCAGAACCGCGTGCTGCGGCAACTGCTACGCCACATCGTTATCCTCCCCGCCCCACGCAAGGGCGGCGGGGTCTGGCGGCAGCGATTCGACCCCTGGCCCGTCTGGCGTACTTACGACTAACGGACACCGCCGAACGCCACCGCTGCCATCGTGACGATCGCATACTCTGCGGTCGAGGCTCCAGTCTCGTCGGAGACGAGATCTCCGAGTGAAGAGAACTGCGACATAACTCCTTCTTCCTTTCTGTAAGAGGCGAACTGCGTTCTTCTGGGCGACCCGGATCATCCGGGCAGCTCCGGAAGCGGTGTGGCGCCGAGCACGCCGAGCAGCATGGGCGCGACGCCGAGACAGAGAAACGCCGGCAGCGTGCACACGCCGAGCGGGATGAGCAGGCGGGAGCCGAGCCGGGCGGCGCGCAGTCGCCCCTCGGTGCGGGCGGACTGGCGTTCCTGGGCGGCCGTCGCCCGCAGCAGCTCGACACCCGGCACCCCCGCATCGCGCGAGAGCGCCAGCACGGCAGAGGTCTCCTCGGCCCCCGGACGCGGGCCGCCGGGCGCCTCGGCCACGAGCCGCTCGGCACGATCGATCGAGGCACCGCCGCTGAGGGCGATCGCGGTCAGCTCCGCGTGCATGCCGGGGGTGCCCGGGGGCGGCTGCGCCGCGCGCACGAGGCGCCTCGTCCACGTGCGCGCGAGCACCAGCAGGACGATGCCGGCGATCAGGCACGCGATGCCGAGCGGATTGGTGAAGAGCACTCCGAGCACATCGAACCCGAGCGCGAAGCCCAGCAGCAGGCCCGCGAGCGGCAGCCACGTCATGAGCTTGGCGGTGCCGGCCGGCTCGGCGAGGGCGATGCGCACGTCGTCCTGCGCCTCGCAGGCATCGCGCAGGGCGGCGGCGATCGACCGCAGGCAGTCGGCCAGCGGGGCTCCCACGGCCGAGGCCACGTCCCAGGCGGCGGCCACCTCCCGCCAGGCGCTCCCGCCCGGCTCGGCGCCCTCGGCTTCGATGGCCTCGGCGAGCGACAGGCCCGACGCAGCCCGCCGTGCGACGTGCCCCGCGGTCGGATCACCGGCCGCCGCGAGATGTCGCCAGGCGGCCTCGGGCGTCGCGCCCGCCTGCAGCAGCACCGCGAGTCTTAGGGTCGTGCCCGCGATGAGGCCGGGCTCCTGCCGCTGACGCGAGGCGCCGTGGCGCGCGGACGCCCCGTGCCACGAGGAACCCCGGCGCTCCGAGGACGCTCCGGTGCGATCGATCCTGAGTCGCCGCGACTCCCGCCCGACGCGCACCGCGCTCACGCCGCCGCCTCCGCTCCGGTGCGCCACGGTGCGACCTCGACGATGTCGAGGCGACCGGACTGCTCGGTGAAGCGCCCGACGCGCGCGAGGCGACGCGTGCCATCCGGGTGACGCTCGAGATGCAGCACGTAGCCGATGGCGCTGCACACCTGGCGGGCGATCGCGTGATCGTCCATCCCCGCCAGCGCGCCCAGTGCCTCAAGGCGTGCCGGCACCTCCGCGAGCCCGCTGGCATGCAGAGTGCCCGCGCCGCCGTCATGCCCGGTGTTGAGGGCCGACAGCAGCTCGCGCACCTCCTCGCCACGGCACTCGCCGACGACGATGCGATCGGGACGCATACGCAGCGATTCGCGCACGAGCCGCGCGAGATCGATCGCCCCCGCGCCCTCGAGATTGGCCTGCCGCGCTTCGAGCGACACGTGATGCGGGTGGGCGATGCGCAGCTCGGCGACGTCCTCGATCGTGACGATGCGCTCGTGCGCCGGCGCATGCGCGAGCAGGGCGCCCAGCAGCGTGGTCTTGCCGGTGCCCGCTGCCCCGCTGATCAGCACGTTCTCGCGGTCGCGCACGATGCGCAGCAGCCAGGCGAGAGCATCCGGCCCGAAGGATCCGCCCGCGCAGAGCGTCTCGAGATCGGCGCCGCGCAGCCGCGGGATCCGGATCGACAGGGCCGTGCCGTTCGTCGCGACCGGCGGCAGCACGGCATGCACCCGGATGCCGTCGGCCAGCCGCACGTCGACACAGGGCGTCGCATCGTCGATGTGCCGCCCGCCCTTCGCGATCAACGCACCGGCGAGCTCGCGCACCTCCCGCTCGGACGCGCGCCACGACGGATCCGGCCGCGGCCCATCGCCGCGATCGACGAACAGTCCCTGGCTGCCGTTGACGAAGACGTCGGTGACCGCGGGATCGGCGAGGTAGGGCGCGAGGGGAGCCAGGGGCGTCGGCGGCGCGTCCACGACGCCGTCGTCCGACTCCTCAACGGTGCGCAGACGGTGCAACCCGCGCGGATCCGGCCCCCGGGGAACCCGGGCCTGCACAACGAACGGATGAGTCATGTCCCGACGCTAGGCAGCGCAGCGGCGCCCGAGACGGCGGATCCGGCATCCGGGGACCAGCCGACTCGAAACGCGCGCTGTGGACGAACGTCACCCACTTTCGGCGGTACTCGCTCGGTTGACCGCCGCCGTACCGTCGACCTGCGGAAGGATCCGCGTACGACTGTCGCAAAGGAGCGCAGAAAGCGATGAGCGCTGAGAACACCATCGACCACCTGCTCGACGAGACCCGCCGCTTCGCGCCCTCGCCCGAGTTCGCCGCCGCCGCGATCGCCGGCCCGGAGCTCTACGAGAAGGCGCAGGCGGACCGCGAGGGCTTCTGGGCCGCGCAGTCGCGCGAGCTGCTGCACTGGAGCACACCGTTCACGCAGACCCTCGACTGGTCGAACCCGCCCTTTGCGAAGTGGTTCGCCGACGGCGAGCTGAACGTCGCCTACAACTGCCTCGACCGTCACGTGGAGGCCGGCAACGGCGACCGGGTCGCGCTGCTGTGGGAGGGCGAGCCCGGTGACGCCCGGCGCATCACGTACGCCGAGCTCACCGACGAGGTCAAGCGCCTCGCCAACGTGCTCGAGGACCTCGGCGTCGGCGAGGGCGACCGCGTCGCGATCTACCTGCCGATGATCCCCGAGGCCGTCGCCTCGATGCTCGCCGTGGCGCGCGTGGGGGCCATCCACTCGGTCATCTTCGGCGGCTTCAGCGCCGACAGCCTGCGCTCGCGCATCGACGACGCCGGAGCCAAGCTCGTCATCACCGCCGACGGCGGCTGGCGCAAGGGCAAGGTCTCGCCGCTCAAGCCGGCCGTCGACCAGGCGCTCGCCGACCGCAACGGGCAGGGCGTGCAGGAGACGGTCGAGCATGTGCTCGTCGTCAAGCGCGGCGACAACGAGGTGGACTGGGACGCCGAGCGCGACCTCTGGTACCACGACCTCGTGCCCCAGGCCTCGAACGAGCACGAGGCACGGGCCTTCGCCGCCGAGACGCCGCTGTTCATCCTGTACACCTCCGGCACCACTGGGAAGCCGAAGGGCATCCTGCACACCTCGGGCGGCTACCTGACGCAGGCGGCCTACACCCACCGCAACGTCTTCGATCTGCACCCCGAGACCGACGTCTACTGGTGCACCGCCGACATCGGCTGGATCACCGGACACTCGTATGTCGTGTACGGCCCCCTCGCCAACGGTGCGACGCAGGTGCTCTACGAGGGCACCCCGGAGCACCCCGAGCCCGGACGCTGGTGGGACGTCATCGAGAAGTACGGCGTGACGATCTTCTACACGGCGCCCACGGCGATCCGGTCGTTTATGAAGCAGGGCCGCCAGATCCCCCAGGCGCGCGACCTCTCGTCGCTGCGCGTGCTCGGCTCGGTGGGCGAGCCCATCAACCCCGAGGCCTGGATCTGGTACCGCGAGGTCATCGGCGCAGGCACCACCCCCATCGTCGACACGTGGTGGCAGACCGAGACGGGCGCGATCATGGTCTCCGCCCTGCCGGGTGTCACCGAGACGAAGCCCGGATCGGCGCAGGTTCCGCTGCCGGGCATCTCGATCGACGTCGTCGGCGAAGACGGCAGCCCCGTCGGCAACGACGCGGGCGGGCTCCTGGTGATCACCGAGCCGTGGCCGAGCATGCTGCGCGGCATCTGGGGCGACCCGGAGCGCTACAAGGAGACCTACTGGGACAAGTTCCAGGACCAGGGCTACTACTTCGCGGGCGACGGCGCCCGGCTCGACGAGGACGGCGACATCTGGCTGCTCGGTCGGGTCGACGACGTGATGAACGTCTCGGGCCACCGCCTGTCGACCGCCGAGATCGAGTCGTCGCTCGTCGCGCATGAGGCCACGGCGGAGGCCGCCGTGGTCGGCGCCTCCGACGAGACCACGGGCCAGGCGGTGGTCGCCTTCGTGATCCTGAAGGAGAGCTACCTCAAGGAGCACGGACCGGAGGGACTGGCCAACGAGCTGCGCGCGCACGTCTCCACGCAGATCGGAGCGATCGCCCGCCCGCGCGACATCTACATCGTCGGCGAGCTGCCCAAGACCCGCTCCGGCAAGATCATGCGCCGCCTGCTGCGCGACGTCGCCGAGGGCCGCGAGGTCGGCGACACCACGACCCTCGCCGACACCGCGGTCATGAGCGTGATCTCCGCCCAGGTGCGCTGAGCGCACGAACGGGGCCTCGCAGGCGTGAACGCAGAAGGCGCGGTCCGGATCATCCGGACCGCGCCTTCTCGCGTCTCAGCTCACGCGTCGAACGTGAAGACGACCTCGACCTCGACGGGGGCATCGAGCGGCAGCACCGCGACGCCGACGGCGGAGCGCGAGTGCTGACCCGCGTCGCCGAAGATCTCGGCCAGGGTCTCGCTCGCGCCGTTGATGACGCCGGGCTGCCCGGTGAACGACGGGTCGGAGGCGACGAATCCGGTCACCTTGAAGACGCTCGTCAGCTTGTCGACGCCGCCGACGGCCGCCGCGGCCGCGGCGAGGGCGTTGAGCGCGCACTGACGCGCATAGCCTCGGGCATTCTCGGCCGAGACCTCGGCGCCGACCTTGCCGGTGGCGGGCAGTGCACCCGCGACCATCGGCAGCTGACCGGAGGTCTGGACGAGGTCGCCGTGGGCCTTGGCGGGGATGTAGGCGGCCACCGGCGGGACGACCGACGGCAGCTCGATGCCGAGCTCAGCGAGACGCGCGGAGATGCTCACGAGCCCTGCACCTCGCCCTCGAACTGCTTGGCCGCCTCAGCCGCGTGGCCGAGGCCCGCGTTGGCCGTGCCGCCTCCGACGGGGCGCTTGAAGTAGGCGACGAGCCCGCCCTCGTTGTTGGGCACGACCTGCACGAGCTCCCAGCCCTGCTTGCCCCAGTTGTTCAGGATCGCCGCGGTGTTGTGGATCAGCAGCGGTGTGGTGAGGTACTCCCACGTGGTCATGGAGCAGTCCTTCCAGGACGGGCGAACGGGCGCCTCGGACGAAGATGCCGCCACGGCACGCCCGGGATTCAGGAAAGCGCCCAGGTCGACGGCTTACGATCACCCTATGCCTCATGGGAAAAGGACGACCAGCGGCGTGCTCGGCGGTCTGCTCGGGCTCGTCGGTCTGAGCGCGGTCGCTGGTGTGCTCGTCACCGCCACGGTGACGCCTGCTATCGCGGTCTCCGGGTACGCGGCGTCGAGCGCGATCACGCTGTTCGACAACATGCCGAGCTACCTCGCGGTGAACCAGCCGATGCTGCCGACGCGCATCTTCGTGACGGATCCGAACACCGGCAAGCCCAGCGGACTCGCGTCGTTCTACGACCAGAACCGCATCCCGGTGAAGTGGGAGGGCGTGTCCACGGTGATGTACGACGCCCTCATCTCCAGCGAGGACCCGAAGTTCTACGAACACGGCGGCGTCGACCTGATGGGCACGATCAAGGCCGTCGCGAGCAACGTGAAGGACGGCACCTCCCGCGGTGGCTCCTCCATCACGCAGCAGTACGTGAAGAACGTGCTGACCCAGGAATGCGAGCAGTCGAAGGCCACCAAGGAGGAGCAGGACGCCTGCTACCTCGAGGCAACCGTCTCCGAGGCCTCCGCCGGCATCGAGCGCAAGCTGCAGGAGATGCGCTACGCGATCGGTCTCGAGAAGAAGTACTCGAAGAACGACATCCTGCTCGGCTACCTGAACATCGCGAACTTCGGCGGCACCACGTACGGCATCGAGGCCGCCGCGCAGCGGTACTTCAGCACCTCGGCGTCCAAGCTGACGCTCGTGCAGGCGGCGACCCTCGCCGGCATGGTGCAGAACCCGAACTACTACCGCATCGACATGCCGGGCGGCACGAAGCAGGCCAAGGACGGCACCTGGCTGAACTCCCAGGCCGACGGCTTCAAGCCGACCCTCGACCGCCGCAACTATGTGCTCGGGCGCATGTTCGAGGACGGCAAGATCACGCGCGCGGAATACGACGAGGCCAAGGCCGCCCCGGTTGTCCCCGCGATCAAGAACAGCGACCAGGGCTGTCAGGCCGCCCGAGGCGCCGCGTACTTCTGCCAGTACGTCAAGACGATCGTGCTGAACGACCCGGCCTTCGGCGAAACGCCCGCAGACCGCCAGAAGGCGCTGCGCCGTGGTGGCCTGAACATCTACACCACCCTGGATCTCCGCCTGCAGCAGAGCGCCGAGCAGGCGATCCGCGACCGCATCCCGAGCGCGATGGACGGCATCGAGCTCGGCTCCACCGGCGTCTCGCTCGAGGTCGGCACGGGACGTGTGCTCGCGATGGCGCAGAACACCCAGTTCGATGAGGATCCGAGCGCACCGCGCGGATCGTCCTCGATCGTGTTCGCCACCGATTACCAGCATGGCGGCTCGACGGGATTCGGCGTCGGCTCGACGTTCAAGGTCTTCACATTGCTCGACTGGCTGGAGAAGGGCCACTCGACTCGTGAACCCGTGGACGGCGTCAACCGCCAGGCGTTCAAGGGCTTCAACTGCGACGGCACGCCGGTGCCGCAGACCACGAAGGTCGACAACTTCGGACGGGTCGGCGGCTACCGCGGTGACGCCAAGAGGTTCACGAGGGACTCCCTCAACTCGGGTTACTTCGCCATGGCCGCGAAGCTGAACCTCTGCGACATCATGCGCGTGGCCGATCGCCTCAACGTGACGACGATGCAGATCGGCGACGTCGATGCGAACAAGGACGGCACTCCCGAGATCAAGCACGGCGACACGCTCTCCCTCTCGCCCGACAAGGAGCCGCACCGCACCGTGCAGGGCCCCTTCGATCTGCTCGGATCGATCAACTTCGCTCCCATGAGCATGGCCTCGGTCTACGGCACGATCGCCAACAAGGGCGTGCAGTGCACGCCCAGGGCGATCGACCGCGTCACCGACGCGAAGGGCCAGGAGCTGCCCCTGCCCGCCTCCTCGTGCGAGCAGAAGATCAAGCCGGAGGTCGCGGCGACCGCGGCCGACGCGCTCGCGGGAGTCATGAGCGGCAACGGCACCGGCGTCCGGGCCCGGGCGAACGACGGCATCCCCGTGATCGGCAAGACCGGTACGCACGAGACCGCGCACACGTCGATGGTGCAGACCTCGACGAAGGTCGCCACCTTCGTCTGGGTCGGCAACATCAAGGGCTACACCGATCTCTTCCAGACCTACGTCGACAACGGCGTGCTCTCCAACCAGCGCTACTTCATCTCCAGGGACATCCAGGCCAGGGCGAACGAGCTCTATGGCGGTGACGCCTTCCCGCCGGCTGACCGCGCGCTCACCGCGGTGCCCGAGACCGACCTGCCCAATGTCGTGGGCAAGCCCGTGGCCGAGGCGCAGGGCATCCTCGAGGCCGCCGGCTTCCAGGTGGTCGTGGGCTCCCCCGTTCCGGGCACCCGTGCGAACGGCGTCATCGAGACGCAGGATCCTGGCCCCGGCCGGGTCGCGGTCGGCACCACGATCACGATCTCGCCCAGCAACGGCCAGGGCCGCACGGTTCCCGAGACGAAGGGCCAGTCGTTGCAGAACGCCATGGCGGCGGTCGCCGGGGCGGAGTTCAACGCCCAGCCCGGCACCTGCACCGAGAAGGCCGACGCGGGAGCGGGGCGTGTGACCGGCACCAACCCGGCCGCCGGCGAAGTGCTGCCCGCAGGCACGGTCGTCACGGTCAACTACGAGTCCGCGAACTGCGGCGGACCCGGAGATGGCGGCGGCAACGGAAACGGAAACGGCAACGGGGGCAACCCGGGCGCCGGCGGAGACGACGACTGATGGCGGCACTGCGCCGCGCGACGGCCGTACTGGGAGCCCTTGGGGCTGCCGGTGCGGCCGCCGCCGTCTGGGGCTTCGGCATCGAGCGCCATCTGTACACCGTGCGCCGCCACGTGGTGCGTGTGCTCGAGCCGGGTGAGGCGCCCATCCGGATCCTGCACATCTCGGATGCGCACATGGCGCCCTGGCAGCGACGCAAGCAGCGCTGGATGTCGCGCCTTGTCGGCCTGCGCCCCGATCTCGTCATCAGCACGGGCGACAGCCTCGGCCACACCGACGGCATCGACGGCATCCGCACGGCACTGGCGCCGCTGGCCGGTGTGCCCGGCGTCTTCGTGCACGGCACGAACGACATC
Source organism: Microbacterium stercoris (assembly GCF_017592545.1). Lineage (GTDB taxonomy): Bacteria > Actinomycetota > Actinomycetes > Actinomycetales > Microbacteriaceae > Microbacterium > Microbacterium stercoris. Next base: position 299,827 of record NZ_JAGFOA010000003.1, on the reverse strand, counting down.
TGGGGCCCCGGCCCGCGCAACCCCTTCCGGTACTTCTCCGCTCCGTCGAAGAAGAAGCCGAAGGCCGTGCGCCTCGACACCGCCTCCCTCGACGCCTTTATGACCGACGACCTCGGCTGGCACAGCGTGGACAACAACGCGACCACGATCGACGTGCGGGGCCGCCGGATCCGCCTGTTCGGCGTGGGCGATGCCCACCATGGTCTCGACGACCTCGAGGCCGCCGAGGACGCGCTCGCCGCGCAGCCCGAGACGTCGCTGATGCTCGGCGTCGCGCATGCGCCCTACCGGCGCGTTCTCGACCCGTTCACCGACCTCGGTGCCGACATGATCTTCGCGGGCCACACGCACGGCGGACAGGTGCGCATCCCCTTCTACGGGGCGCTCGTCGCCAACTGCGACATCCCGCTCCGACAGGCCCGCGGGCTGTCGGCGTGGACCCACCGGGGCCGCACGGTGCCGCTGAACGTCAGCGCGGGCCTCGGGCACTCCATCTGGGCGCCGGTGCGCTTCGCATGCCGCCCCGAGGTCTCGCTCATCACGCTCGCTCCCCGTCTGTAGCGCGTCCGCCCACCGGACACGGACGCTGCGCCGACTCGATCAGGAATCGAGAAGCGCCCGTTCGTGCTGCGCTCCTAGCCTGGGGTCATCACCCACCGGACCGAGGAGAGGAACAGGGATGAGCGACGGGCTGAGCAAGGAGGAGCGCGACGCGGTCAAGCAGCGCGCGAAGGAGCTGCGCGCGCAGGAGAAGGCCGGCAAGAACCGCGCAGCGGGCGAGAAGTCGGTGCGCGAGGCGATCGCGAAGCTGGAGGCCGGTGACCGCGAGATCGGCGAGGGCTTCTACACCGTGGTCTCGGAGGTCGCGCCGCACCTCGTGCCCAAGACCTACTACGGCATGCCGGGCTTCGCGAATGACGAGGGCAAGATCGTCGTCTTCCTCCAGCCCGCCGGGAAGTTCTCGACGCGCTACTCGACCATCGGGTTCGAGGATCGTGCCCACCTCGACGACGGCGACATGTGGCCCACGGCCTTCGCCGTGCCGGCGTGGACAGAGGGCGTTGGCACGCGGCTGACGGAGCTCGTCCGCGCAGCGACGCGCTGAGCCGCGCGGCGCGCAGCGCGGGCCGCCCGCGGGCGCCGGACGAGCGCGAGCCGGACAGCAAGAAGGGCCCGCCTTCCGGCGGGCCCTTCTTCGTGTGGTCGGGGTGACAGGATTTGAACCTGCGGCCTCGTCGTCCCGAACGACGCGCGCTACCAAGCTGCGCCACACCCCGTTTTGCAACCCTGCAAGTCTAACCGATCAACAGGGGTGCTCCGAACCAGGACGATACCCGGGCGCGTTCGCAGCTCGGATCGCGCCGCCTCGCGGCGAACGCCCGTCCGGGAGCAGCGCCCCGCAGTCTCGCGGGGCACGCCGAATAGGCTGAACCCATGACCTCCGCGCCGCGCCTGGTGTCGTTCGACCTCGACGACACGCTCGCCCCGTCGAAGACCGCCATCGACCCCCGGATGGGCGACCTGCTGATCCGGCTCGCCGAGCGCGTCGAGGTCGCGATCATCTCGGGCGGCCAGATGGGGCAGTTCCGCTCGCAGGTCATCGAGCAGCTGCCCGAGGCACCCGCCGAGGTGCTCTCGCACCTGCACCTGCTGCCGACCTGCGGCACCCAGTACTACCGCTACGACGACGGCGAGCTGGTGCAGCTCTACACCCAGGACCTCACGGCAGACGAGAAGCACCGCGCTCTCACGGCCGTCGAGGAGGAGGCCCGGCGCCTCGGCCTGTGGGAGTCGACGACGTGGGGCGACATCCTCGAGGACCGCGGGTCGCAGATCACGTTCTCCGCCCTGGGCCAGGCCGCCCCGGTCGAGGCCAAGAAGGCCTGGGACCCCACGGGCGAGCGCAAGTCGCTGCTGCGCGAGGCCGTCGCGGCCCGTCTTCCCGACCTCGAGGTGCGCTCGGGCGGCTCGACGTCGGTGGACATCACGCGCAAGGGCATCGACAAGGCCTACGGCATGCGCCGCCTCGCCGACGAGTCCGGGGTGTCGCTCGGCGACATGCTCTTCTACGGCGACCGGCTCGATCCGGACGGCAACGACTACCCCGTGCTCGCGATGGGTGAGGTCGAATGCGTCTCCGTCGACGGTTGGGAGGACACGGCCGACAAGCTCGAGGCGCTGCTGCCGACCCTGCCGCCCCGCGGCTGACCCCCTCTGCCCGAGAAGGCGCCCCGGATCCGATCCGCGGCGCCTTCTCGATACTGCTCTCGTCTCCTCAGGCGAGGGGGCGGTACCGCGACAGCTGCGTGACGTGGCGGGGCTCCAGCTCGGCCACCGACTGCACGCCGAGCAGCTTCATCGTGCGCTCGATCTCGCTGCGCAGGATCGCGATGGTGCGGTCGACGCCCGCCCGTCCGCCCGCCATCAGGCCGTAGAGGTAGGCGCGGCCGATGAGCGTGAACTTCGCGCCGAGGGCCATGGCGGCCACGATGTCGGCGCCGTTCATGATGCCCGTGTCGACCATCACCGTGGCGTCCTTGCCGACCTCGCGCACGACCTGCGGCAGCAGGTGGAAGGGCACGGGAGCCCGGTCGAGCTGACGCCCGCCGTGGTTCGACAGGATGATGCCGTCGACGCCCATGTCGATGAGCTTCACCGAGTCGGCGACGTTCTGCACGCCCTTCACCACGATCTTGCCGGGCCAGAGCTCGCGGATGATCGCGAGGTCGTCGAACGAGATGGTCGGATCCATCGCCGCGTTCAGCAGCTCCCCGACGGTGCCGCCCGTGGTCGACAGCGACGCGAACTCGAGCTTCGGGGTGGTGAGGAAGTCGAACCACCAGTTCACCCGCGGAAGGGTGTCGAGCACCGTCTTGGCGGTCAGCTGGGGCGGGATCGCGAAGCCGTTGCGCTTGTCGCGCATGCGGTTGCCGGCCACCGGGGTGTCCACCGTGAACTGCAGCGTGTCGAAGCCCGCGGCGGCGGCCCGGCGGGCGAGCCCATAGGAGATCTCGCGGTCGCGCATGACGTAGAGCTGGAACCAGTTGCGACCATGGGGGTTGGCCGCCTTGACGTTCTCGATGGTCGTGGTGCCGAGGGTCGAGAGCGTGAACGGGATGCCCGCCGCACCCGCGGCGCCGGCCCCGGCGACCTCTCCCTCGGTCTGCATCAGCCGGGTGAAGCCGGTGGGCGCGATGCCGAACGGCATCGCCGACGGTCCCCCGAGGATCTCGACCGAGGTGTCGACATCCTCGGCCGGACGGAGGATGTCGGGGTGGAACTCGATGTCCTCGAACGCCTGCCGGGCGCGCGTCATCGACAGCTCGCCCTCGGCGGCGCCGTCGGTGTAGTCGAACGCGGCCGCCGGGGTGCGGCGCTTCGCGAGCCGGCGCAGGTCGTAGATCGTCAGCGCCTCATCCAGACGACGCTTCTTCGCGTCGAACGAGGGCTTCTTGAATTGGACGTACTCGAAGATCTCCTTCGGGTTCGGGATCTGGCGCGTGACCATGCCCGTCCTTTCGTTCTGTCGTGTGCGGGATTCAGTGGTTCGGGTGCGCGGCGTGCGTAGCGGCGTAGAAGCCGACGATGTGGTCGCGGACGCGCGTGCGCGCCAGATCCGGATCGCCCGCCCGGATCGCGTCGAGAATGCTCTCGTGCTCGCCCTGCAGGTTCTCGACCATCGCGGGCCAGTCGTCGACGAGCGCGGCGCCCGCGCGTGCGTACGACTCGATCGCGGTGCGCAGCCCGGACATGACCGAGGCCACCACGCCGTTGCCCGAGGCCTCGGCGAGCCACACGTGGAACTGCGCGTCGAGCGCGAGGAACTCCTCGGGCGTCAGAGCGGCGTCGCGCATCGCCTGCAGCGTCGACTCGGCGGGGCCGAGGTCGGGCTCATCCGCGGTGGCGAGGCGGTGCACGACCGCACTCTCGAGCAGCACACGCGTGTCGACGATCTCGTCGAAGGGGAAGCCCTTCGCCGCCACCTGCAGGCGCATCAGGGTCGCCATGCCGCCCTCGGGTGTGGCCGTGATGATCGCGCCGGCGTTGGGTCCGGATCCGGACGCGGTGCGAAGCAGTCCCATCGACTCCAGCACGCGGATGGCCTCGCGCACGCTCGAGCGACCGACCCCCATCTGCGTGGCGAGGTCGCGCTCACCGGGCAGGCGATCCCCCGGCCCGAGCCGGCCTTCGAGCAGATCCGACTCGATGCGCTCCAGAACGGTGCGCCAGGCGCGAGTGGTGCCGCCGGGCATAAGCGGTGCCCCCTTCGGTTTGAGGTCTGACCACACTATCACTGTGGTCAGACCTCGGGCGCCCTCTCCCGCACGCGTCACGGCCGTCTCGACGTCGACGGGAATCTAGGCTGTGGAGGTGGCCAAACTGTACTTCCGCTATGGCGCGATGAATTCCGGCAAGTCAACGTCGCTGCTCCAGGCCGCCTACAACTACGAGGAGCGCGGCCAGCACGTGCTGCTCGCGAAGCCCGCGATCGACACGAAGGGCGCCGACCAGATCGAGTCGCGCCTGGGGGTGACCCGCACCGTCGACTTCGTCATCGAACACGATGACGACGTGCGCGAGCTGCTGGACCGCCAGCGCGAGCGCCTCGCCGCAGAGGCCGGTGCCGAGGTCGCCTGCCTCCTCCTCGACGAGGCACAGTTCCTGACACCGGCACAGGTCGACTCCCTCTTCCGCATCACGGTCGAAGACGGCATCCCGGTGATCGCCTATGGGATCCGCACCGATTTCCGCACCGAGGCGTTTCCCGGATCCCGCCGCCTGCTCGAGATCGCGCACTCGCTCGAGGAGCTGAAGACGATCTGCCGCTGCGGCCGCAAGGCGCTCTTCAACGGCCGCGTGATCGACGGGCGCTTTGTCTTCGACGGTGACCAGGTGGCGATCGACGCGGCCACCGCGGCGGAACGCGACGAGCACTTCGTCACGTACGAGTCGCTCTGCGGCACCTGCTATCTCGAGGAGTCGGGCGGCGTCCTCGCCCCGTAATCTGGAACCATGAAGGTTCTCCTCGCCGGCGGCGCCGGGTACATCGGTGCGCACACGGCCGTCTCCCTCCTCGATGCGGGGCACGAGGTCGTGCTCCTCGACAACCTCGGCAACACCAGCGGCGTGGTCGAGCAGCGCATCGCGCAGATCACCGGCAAGCCGGCTCCCCTCGTGGTGGGCGACGCGGCCGACGACGAGGTCGTGGAGGGCGCGTTCGCCGAGCACGGTCCCTTCGACGCGGTCATCCACTTCGCGGCGCTGAAGGCCGTGGGCGAATCGGTCGCCCGACCGCTGGACTACTACGCCAACAACCTCGACTCGACCTACGCGCTTCTGCGCGTGGGGCTCGCGCACGGCATCAAGAGCTTCGTGTTCTCGAGCACCGGAACCGTGTACTCGGATCCGGCCGACCTGCCGTTCACGGAGGACGCCACGCGCGACCTGGTCGCCCTGTCGAACCCGTATTCGAAGTCAAAGCTGATGAACGAGGTCGTGCTGCGAGACGTGCAGGCGGTGAACCCCGACGTCAACATCACGTCGCTGCGCTACTTCAACCCGGTGGGCGCGCACGCATCCGGGCTCATCGGCGAGGATCCCCAGGGCATCCCGAACAACCTCATGCCGTTCGTCGCGCGTGTGGCCGTGGGTCGGCTGCCCGAGGTCGGCATCTTCGGCGACGACTACGACACCCCGGACGGCACCGGCCAGCGCGACTACATCCACGTGGTCGACCTCGCAGAGGGCCACGTCGCCGCGCTCGAGAAGGCCCAGCCGGGCTTCGCGGTCTACAACCTCGGCACGGGCCACCCCGTGAGCGTGCTCGAGCTGGTCGCCTCGTTCGAGAAGGCCATCGGCCGCGAGCTTCCCAAGAAGGTGCTGCCGCGCCGCGCGGGCGACCTCGCCGCCACCTACTGCGACCCGGCCAAGGCCGAGCGCGAGCTGGGCTGGAAGGCGCGCCTCACGATCGACGACATGACGCGCGACGTCTGGAACTGGCAGCAGCAGAACCCCGGCGGCTACGAGGGCTGAGCGGGGCTCGGCGGATTGCGGCGGCCTGCTCCCGGCTCAGAAGAACAGCGCGAGCAGGCTCCAGGCGCCGTAGGCGGCGAGTCCGCCTCCCGCGGCGATGCCCGAGGTGAGGCCCACGGCGCGCCAGCGGCGCACCGTCCGGCGGTCGAGCCGGCGCGCGGGCACCTGACCCTTTCGGGCGACGAGCTCGGCCTTCGACGTGGCCTGGGTGGCGGCGGTCGTGCTGGGCAGCATGGCGGCGACGAGCGGGGATCCGGTCCACTTCTCGACGCCCCACGTCGTGGCCTTGGTGACGCCGTCACGCAGGGGCCCGACGAGCGCGCCCTTGATGTTGCGGCCGCGGATCGCCTCGGGCGCGAGCACCTGCGTCGTGAGCCGGCCTGCCGTGACCGAGACCTGCCGGGCATCGATGAGGCCAGCGCGGGCGACGTCCACGGCGAGCGCGCGCATCCGGCGCTGGGCGCTCGGCTTGAGCATCGGATCGTTGCCGCCGGCGTCGAGACGGTGCATCACGGTGCGCACGTCCGCCAGCATGCGGTGCGCCTCGGCCAGGTACCGCGCGGCCTGCGCATGCGGGCCGAGTGCGAGGAAGGCCGCTTCCTCGCCGATCCGATCGACCGCCTGGTCGAACTCGAACACCTCGCTCATGCTCACAGCCTACGAGCGCGCGGCACCCGCCAGGAGAGGGAAGACGATCTCCTGGTTGAGAGGTGCCTGATCCGGCTCCGATTCACGCGGATCCGTCCAGCGCAGCTCCTCGATCTCGGCCTGCGCGATCGGCTCGACGTCCTCACGCGTGACGAAGACCGTCGCGTGCAGCGCGTGCCCCGCCTCGTTCGCGGCGCGCGACTCGAAGACGCCCAGCAGCTCGAGGTCGCTCGGCGCGATGTCGACGCCGAGCTCCTCGAAGATCTCGCGCGTCGCGGTGTCGATCGGCTGCTCGCCCGCCTCCGGCTTTCCGCCGGGCAGCATAAAGCGGCTGGTGCCGCGCTTGCGCACGGTGAGCACACGTCCGTCGGCACGGACGAACGCGATGGCCGCGACCGTGATGGTCACGCGGTGATCGACAGCGCCTCGGCGGTGGCCCGGGTGGATGCCGCCGTCTTCGCGGGGTCGTCGTTGAGCGTCTCGCCGAACGTCGGGATCAGCTCACGGAGCTTCGGCTCCCACTCGGCCGTCTTGTCGGCGAAGCAGCGCTTGAGCACGTCGAGCATGATCGTCGCGGCGGTCGAAGCACCCGGCGAGGCGCCGAGCAGGCCGGCGATCGACCCGTCGGCCGACGAGACCACCTCGGTGCCGAACTGCAGCTTGCCGCCCTTCATCACCTGCGCGCGCTGACCGGCCTGGATGAGCTCCCAGTCCTCGTCCTTCGCGGTGGGCATGAACTCGCGCAGGCTGTCGAGCTTGCGCGAGCGGCTCTTGAGCAGCTCCGAGACGAGGTACTTCACGAGGTCGAGGTTGGTGGCTCCCACCTTCAGCATCGAGCCGAGGTTGTGCGCCCGCACCTGCGACACGATGTCGAGCAGGGAGCCCTTCTTGAGGAACTTCGGGCTGAACGTCGCGAACGGGCCGAACATCAGGGATCCCTCGCCCTCGACCATGCGCGCGTCGAGGTGCGGGACGGACATCGGCGGGGCGCCCACCGCGGCCTGCGAGTACACCTTGGCCTTGTGCTGGGCGACCAGCGTGGGGTTCGTCGTCTTCAGGAACTGACCGCCGATCGGGAAGACGCCGTAGCCCTTGATCTCCTTGATGCCGGACTTCTGCAGCAGCTTGATGGCCCAGCCGCCCGCTCCCACGAAGACGAACTTCGCGCGCACCTGACCGGGGGTCTGACCGACCTTGTCGCGGTAGGTGACGAGCCAGGTGCCGTCCTTCTCGCGCTTGAGGTTCTTGACCTCGTGGTTCAGGCGCAGGTTCGCGCCCTCGGCCGTCAGGTGGCCGAAGAGCTGGCGCGTGAGCGCGCCGAAGTCGACGTCGGTGCCCGACGGCGTGCGGGTGGCCGCGAAGGGCTCGTCGCTCTTGAGGCGCTTCTGCATCAGCAGCGGTGCCCACTGGTTGATGACGCGCGAGTCCTCCGAGTACTCGATGCCCGCGAAGAGGGGCTGCTTCGAGAGCGTCTCGTAGCGACGCTTCAGGTAGGCGACGTCCTTCTCGCCGCGCACGAAGGTCATGTGCGGGGTGGCGTTGATGAAGGTCGACGGACCGTCGAGCACGCCCTTGGCGACCAGCGACGTCCACAGCTGGCGGCTCTGCTGGAACTGCTCGTTGATCAGGACCGCCTTCGACGGATCCTGATCGTTCGGCATGTAATTCAGCTCGCAGAGCGCCGCATGTCCGGTGCCCGCGTTGTTCCACGCGTTGGAGCTCTCTGTCGCCACCTCCCCCTGACGCTCGAAGGCGACGATCTTCCAGTCGGGCTGGAGTTCATGAAGGAGGGTGCCCAGGGTGGCGCTCATGATTCCGCCACCGATGAGCACGACGTCGACAGGTTCGCTCACCCGACAAGTCTACGGCGGGGCATCCTGGGCGGTGACCGGAGAGGGCCGCAAGAACCGAGGTTCTTGCGGCCCTCTCGGGTCGGATCGGCGGATCAGACGGTCGCGCGCGCCTGGATGTCGGCGGCGACCAGCTCGGCGATCTGCACGGCGTTGAGCGCCGCGCCCTTGCGGAGGTTGTCGTTCGAGAGGAACAGCACGAGGCCCTTGCCCTCCGGCGCCGACTGGTCGGCGCGGATGCGGCCGACGAAGGACGGATCCTTGCCTGCGGCCTTGAGGGGCGTGGGCACCTCGTCGAGCTCGACACCGGGAGCGGCGGCGAGCAGCTCGCGCGCGCGCTCGGGGGTGAGCTCACGGGCGAACTCGGCGTTGATGCTCAGCGAGTGCCCCGTGAACACCGGCACGCGCACGCAGGTGCCGGCGACGCGCAACTCGGGCAGCTCGAGGATCTTGCGGCTCTCGTTGCGGAGCTTCTTCTCCTCGTCGGTCTCGTTGAGGCCGTCCTCAACGAGGTTGCCGGCGAACGGGACGACGCCAAAGGCGATGTTCTCCACGTACTTCTCGGGCTTCGGGAAGGTGACGGCCGATCCGTCGTGCACGAGGTCGAGCACGTTGTCCTGCGCGACGACGGCCTCGACCTGGCTGAGCAGCTCGGTGGCGCCCGCAAGGCCCGAGCCCGAGACGGCCTGGAACGTGGTCACGATGAGACGCTCGAGGCCGGCCTCGGCATCGAGCACCTTCAGCACCGGCATCGCGGCCATCGTGGTGCAGTTGGGGTTCGCGATGATGCCCTTGACGGCCTCGGTGATCGCATGGGGGTTGACCTCGGAGACGACCAGCGGCACCTCGGGGTCCATGCGCCAGGCGCTGGAGTTGTCGATGACGACAGCGCCGGCCTCGGCGAAGCGGGGCGCGTGTGCGCGGCTGCCCGTGGCGCCGGCCGAGAACAGGGCGATGTCGACACCCGACGGATCGGCGGTGGCGACGTCCTCGACGACGACGTCGACTCCCTGGAACGGGATGGTCGTTCCGGCCGAGCGCTCGGTGGCGAACAGACGCAGCTCCCGAATCGGGAAGGAGCGCTCCGCGATGATCTCGCGCATGACGGTGCCGACCTGGCCGGTGGCGCCGACGATGGCGATGGAGAGTCCTGATTCGGAGATGACGGTCATGGCGGATCCTTGCGCGGTCATCCGGGCGCCGGGCCATCCGGCGCACCGGCATTGGTGGGGTTGGTGAATTCTACCGGCGACGACGGGGTGCTCGGCCCCCGCCCGTCACACGCGGTCAGACGCGGTCAGACGCGCAGCTTGTAGCCGACGTGCGAGGCGGCATAGCCGAGACGCTCGTAGAACCGGTGGGCGTCGCTGCGGGCGGCATCCGAGGTGAGCTGGATGAGCGTCGCGCCCAGCGCGGGGGCCGCGTCATCGGCGACCCACCGCATGAGCGCCCGGCCGATGCCGAGCGAGCGCACATCATCGCGCACGCGCACCGCCTCGACCTGCAGCCGGTCGGCTCCCCTGCGGGCCAGACCCGGGATCAGGGTGAGCTGCAGGGTGGCGATGACCTCGCCCGCGCGCTCGGCGACCAGCTGCACGTTGCGCGGATCGGCCTGCACCTGGTCGAGCCCCCGCGCGTAGGCGTCGCGGTCGTCGGGTGAGGCGGTGTCGCCGCGGGTGGCGGAGATCGGATCGCCCGCGATCAGCTCGACGAGTGCGTCGAGATCGGACGAGTCGGCCGCGCGGACGTGGAACTCCCCGTCACGCGCGGTCAGGGTGACGGGGAGAGGGAGGCCGTTCAGCAACGGATCAGCGCCCGGTGCCGGCGTAGACGGTCGCCTCGATCTCGCTGTCGAGACCGTACGCGGTGTGGACGGCGCGGGCCGCCTCATCCACCTCGTCGAGACGCAGGACCACGGAGATCCGGATCTCGGAGGTCGAGATCATCTCCATGTTGATGCCCGCGATCGAGAGCGCCTCGAACAGCGTCAGCGAGACGCCCGAGTGCGTGCGCATGCCGGCGCCGACGACCGACAGCTTGCCGATCTGGTCGTCGTGCACGATGCTCTCGAACCCGAGGGTGCCCTGCTCGGCGGTGAGGGCCTTGAGCACCTCGACCGAGGTGTCCTTGGGCAGCGTGAAGGAGATGTCGGTGCGGCCCGGCTGCGCCGACTGCACGTTCTGCACGATCATGTCGATGTTCGCGCCGGTCTTGGCCACGAGCGAGAAGACGGCGGCGGCCGATCCGGGGACATCCGGAACGCCCACGACCGTGATCTTGGCCTGGCTCTTGTCGATCGCGACGCCCGTGACGACGGGCTCCTCCATGCCGATGACGTCGACCACTTCGGACTCCTTGCTGTGCTTGCGGGGATCGGCCATGCCGTCACCCAGGACGTAGGTGCCCTCGTTCGAGGAGAACGACGAGCGGGCGTGGATGAGCACGCCGTGGCGGCGGGCGTACTCGACCGCACGGATGTAGAGCACCTTGGCTCCGTTGGCGGCGAGCTCGAGCATCTCGTCGGCCGTGACCGTCTCGAGCTTGCGGGCGCGGGGGATGACGCGGGGATCGGCCGTGAAGATGCCGTCGACGTCGCTGTAGATCTCGCAGACGTCGGCGCCGAGGGCCGCCGCGAGCGCCACCGCGGTGGTGTCGGACCCGCCGCGGCCGAGCGTTGTGACGTCGTTCTTGTCGGGATTGACGCCCTGGAAGCCCGCGACGATGACGATGGCGCCCTCGTCCAGCGCCTCACGCAGGCGGGTCGGGGTGACATCCACGATGCGCGCCGAGCCGTGGTCGGCGGTGGTGAGCACACCGGCCTGCACGCCCGTGAACGAACGAGCCTCGTAGCCGAGCGAGTGGATCGCCATCGCGAGCAGCGCCATCGAGATGCGCTCTCCGCTGGAGAGCAGGATGTCCATCTCGCGCGGAGCCGGAATCGGCGCGACCTGGCCCGCGAGATCAAGCAGCTCGTCCGTGGTGTCGCCCATCGCGCTGACCGCGACGACGACGTCGTTGCCTGCCCGGCGGGTGTCGACGATGCGCTTCGCGACGCGCTTGATGCTCTCGGCGTCGGCGACAGACGAACCGCCGAACTTCTGCACGATCAGTGCCACTGGTGACTCCTCGGGGCGTCTCGGGAGGGCGCGCCCACTGGTCCCCTATCTTACGGAAGCGGCGCGACTCACTTTGACACGCCCGGATCCGTCTGACGGGTAACCTGCCCTGTCGACTGTTTTCAATTGCGGGGGAGAGTGCGCAGGATGCTCGATGGCGTGGGCGCAGTGGTGCAGGAGATCGGCGAGATGCTCGCCGGATCGTTCTGGCTGCTCGCGGCGATCCTGCTCGCCCTCATCGTGTGGACGATCGTGCAGGTGCGACGGCTGCGACGCATCCGTCGCGCGGCGGCTGCCTCTGCCTCCGGGTCTGCCTCTGAGGGTAGCGGCGGCGCGGAGCCCGAGGAGCCTCGCGCGCCGTCGTGGGTCGCGAGGCTCAGCGCCCAGTTCTGGTGGCGTCCCGCGCTCATCGTGATCGGTCTCGCGGTGTGGGTCGTCGGCTCTCCGCTCGCGCCGGGGTTCGGCCTGGACTGGATCGGCCCGGTGATCCTGGCGGCGGGCGTGGTCGCCGTGGGTGCCGCGGGACGACGCAGCCGCCCAGAGGAGTGACGCGTGCGCGTCAGCGCGGCAGCGGATCCGGATCGGGTTCGGGCAGCACGCGAGCGCTCGCCGCGCGACGCGGAATGCCGCCGGCCGCGAGCACACACCCGATGATCACCACCGGGAAGCCGAGCAGCAGGCTCAGGCTGAGCGGCTCGGACAGGATGACGATGCCGAGGGCGATCGCGACGATGGGGTTGAGGTAGGTGAACAGCGGAGCGCGCACCGGCCCCACCTCGGCGATCAGCGCGAAGAACGCGATGAACGCCACCGCCGTGCAGAGCACCGTGAGCAGAGCGACGTTGAGCACCGCGCCGCCCGTGGGCACCTCGGTCTGGGTGAGCAGGGCGATCGGCAGGTAGACGATGCCCACCGCCCCGAGGGCGAGGGTGACGGATCCGAGCGACGGCACGTCATGCAGTTTTCGGGCGACGATGAACGGCGCGATCGAGTAGAGCACGGCGACCGCGAGCACCTCGCCCATGGCGATGAGATCGCCCTGCGCTCCCCCGGCACTGCCGAGCGCCACCCAGGCGACACCCGCGAAGCCGAGCACCAGCCCGACCGCCCGCATCGGGCGCAGGGCCGAGCGGTCGCCCCGGATCACGGCGATGACCGTGGCGAACAGCGGCACCGTGGCCACGAGCAGCCCCGTGAGGCCCGAGGAGATCGTCTGCTCGGCGTGCGCAAGCAGCACGAACGGACCCGCCATCTCGATCGCCGCGAACGCCAGCACCCATGGCCACTTCCGCAGCGCCGGCCGGAGCGCCCCCTGTCGCAGAGCGAACGGCAGCAGCAGAAGCGCCGCGCCGCCGGTGCGGATGGCCACCACCGCCGCGGGCGAGAACGACTGCACGGCCTCGCGGATGAACAGATACGGGACGCCCCAGATCACCGCCATGATGCCGAACAGCACCCATCCCTTCGTCGAGAAGTGGGACGCGGTCGAGACGGCAGGGGATGACACCTGCCGATCCTCGCACGGGCCACCGACATCCGTGGGGGCGCTGCTGTGGGGTTCGGGTGGATGCGGCGGGGGCGGACGGCGGGGTATGGCGGGGGGCGGACGGTGGGGTGAGGCGGGTGGACGGCGGGGTGCGGACGGGCGTCCCGGAGCCGAGGAGATATCCCCATCCGAGGATCACCCCGAACGATTCGAGCCTCGACCCGGCAGATCTCCTCGCGAAGCGGCGGGCGGATCATCCGGACCGGCAGACGCCTCAGACGAGACGTACTCCTCGCGAGTCGGCGTCGGCGAGCACGCGGTCGATCCACTCATGGCGTGGGAGAGCGAGCGCCTCGGCGTGGGTGAACCAGCCGACCTCGAGCAGTTCCTGCTCCTCGAGCGCAAACTCGGCCGTCGGCACGGCGCAGAGGTAGGCGGTAGTGACGTAGCCGACCTCGTCGCCGTTCGGCAGCACGGTCTGCAGCTGCGCGCCCCCGTAGGCGCCGATGACGCCCAGGATGCGCGGCGCCACGCCGAGCTCTTCGCGCACCTCGCGTTCGACGGCTTCGCGCGGGTCCTCTCCCGGCTCGATGGCGCCGCCGATGAGGCTCCACCGCTCGGTGTCGCGCTGGCGAGCGAGCAGGAACGCGTCGCCGCGACGGATGACCGCAGTGACCCCGGGGAGAAGCAGGAGGTCATGCCCGATCCGTCTGCGGATCGAGCGCACGTACGGCGACATCGGCATGCCGCCACCCTAAAGTGCACGCCGCGGCGGGCCGCGCGACCGCGGTCCGACGGCCGGAGGGCAGATTCCGACCCGAGATGCGGGCCGAGGGCGACGTCGATCCGGGAGATCTCCTCGCCTAGTGGCTAGCGCGAGCCAGGCGCGTCCCGGACCCGAGGAGATATCCCAGGCTGAGGATCACCCCGGGCGGAACGGGCCTCGATCCGGAGATCTCCTCGCGGGGGGCGCGCGGGCGCGGGGGCGCGAGGTCGAGCCGGGCGCGCCGGGCGCGCATCCCGGATCCGAGGAGATATCCCCTCCTGGGGATCACCCCGGACGGAACGGGCCTCGATCCGGGAGATCTCCTCGCGAAGCGGCGGGCGCGAGCCGGCGCGCATCCCGAACACCCAGGAGAAATCCCCACCTGGGGATCACCCCGGACGGAACGGGCCTCGATCCGGGAGATCTCCTCGCGAAGCGGCGGGCGCGAGCCGGCGCGCATCCCGAACACCCAGGAGAAATCCCAGGCTGGGGATCACCCCGGACGAAGCGGGCCTCCTGAGGATCACCCTGGACGCAACGGACCTCGATCCGGGAGATCTCCTCGCGACGCGACGCGCGCCCCGGGCCCGCATCCCGGATCCGAGGAGAAATCCCCTCCTGAGGATCACCCCGGGCGGAACGGGCCTCGATCCGGGAGATCTCCTCGCGAAGCGGCGGGCGCGAGCCGGCGCGCATCCCGAACCCCCAGGAGAAATCCCCACCTGAGGATCACCCCGGACGCAGCGGCCCTCGATCCGGGAGATCTCCTCGCGAAGCGGCGGGCGCGAGCCGGCGCGCATCCCGAACCGCAGGAGAAATCCCAGGCTGGGGACGGCCCCGGGCGGATTGGTCCTCGAGCCGGGAGATCTCCTCGCGACGCGACGGGCGCGAGCCGGGCGCGCATCCCGAGCCGAGGAGATATCCCCACCTGAGGATCACCCCGAGCGGAGCGGGCCTCGAGCCGGGAGATCTCCTCGCGAAGCGGCGGGTGGAGGCGTTTCGGTCAGAGGGTACGGCGGCCTTCGAAGGCGCGGCCGAGGGTGACCTCGTCGGCGTACTCGAGGTCGCCGCCGACCGGGAGGCCGGAGGCGAGGCGCGAGACCGTGATGTCGAGCGCCATCAGCAGGCGGCTGAGGTAGGTGGCGGTGGCCTCGCCCTCGAGGTTCGGGTTGGTGGCCAGGATGATCTCCTGCACCTCGCCGTCGGCCAGGCGCGACATCAGCTCCTGGATGCGCAGCTCGCCGGGGCCGATGCCCGCGATGGGGCTGATCGCACCGCCGAGCACGTGATACAGCCCGCGGAACTCGCGGGTGCGCTCGATGGCGGCGACGTCCTTGGCGTCCTCGACCACGCAGATGAGCGAGCGGTCGCGACGCGGGTCGCGGCAGATCACGCAGGTCTCCTGCTCGGAGACGTTGCCGCAGATCTCGCAGAACTTCACGCGCTCGCGCACCTCGCGCAGCAGCTCAGAGAGGCGCGAGACGTCGAAGCTCGGGGTCTGCAGGATGTGGAAGGCGATGCGCTGCGCCGACTTCGGGCCGATGCCGGGCAGGCGGCCGAGCTCGTCGACCAGCTCCTGGACGATGCCGTCGTACATTCAGTGGCTCCTACTGGAAGCGGGTCGGGGGCTCGTAGGGCTCCTCGTGCAGGAACCGGGCCTCGAGGATCTGGCGCACGACGGCCTCGCCGTAGCGCTGGGCGCCGTCGGTCTGGATGACACGACGCGCGACGGTGACGGTCGGCGCGACGACGGCGGGTGCGGGTGCGGGCTCGGCCGGAGACTCGTCTTCGGCGTCGATCGGCACGTCGGTGGGCAGGATCGCTCCCTCGGGCGCGAGCACGCCGACGCGCTCGGCGGCGGGGACGGTCGCCTCTTCCGGGTCGTCGTCGACGGCCAGACCCGGCGTGGGGCCGGGGTTCGGGATCGCCGCCACGGCCCAGTCGCCGGCGGACGGCGGGGCGAGCACGGCGGTGGCCGCCGGGGCGGTGCGCAGCGGAGCCGATGCCGGGCTGCTCGAGGCGCTGGACGCCGGGCGCGCCGGGGACGTCGGGCTCTCGGGGCGAGCCCCCGCACGCGGCGCGCGGGGCGCGGCGGCGTAGGGATCGTCGTAGGGATACGGCCCGTCGTCGTACGGCTCCGGAGGGACGTCGTCGTACGGCGCCCGCGCGGCCGGCGCCGGGTCGGGGTCTGACGGCTCGGACGCCGCCGGCGCCTGACCGTTCTGCGGGCGGCCGCCGCTCTCACGCGGCGCCGCGGCGGGCACCAGGTTCGCGACGTACTTGACGTTGACGCCGAGCACAGCGCGGATGGCCGTGCGCAGATCTTCGCTCGCGCCGCCCTCGGGCGTGCGGGTCTTGAAAGTCTGCAGGTCGCGCTCGTTCGCGAAGCCCAGGCCGAGCACGTCACCCGGGCGCACACCCAGGATGCGGGCCTCGGCGGCCACGGCCCAGCTCTCGCGGCTGATCGTCTGCAGGCGTGCCAGCACCTCGTCCCACGCGGCGGTGATGCCCTCGTGGGTGAGCGGCCCCGACGGCGCTGGCTGGTCGACGGCAGGAGCAGGCGCCTCAGCGGGCTTCTCAGCAGCGGGAGCAGCGGGCTTCTCGGCGGGAGGCGGCGTCGGCGAGGCGCCCGGATCCTGCCGGGATCCCTCGGCGGCGGGGGCCGGGTGAGCGTCGGCTCGCTGGGGCTCGGGGATCAGCGGCTCGCTCGGAGCGGGCGAGGCGGTGGGAGCCGCCTTCGCGGGCGCGGTTCCCG
Organism: Microbacterium stercoris; assembly: GCF_017592545.1. Taxonomy (GTDB): domain Bacteria; phylum Actinomycetota; class Actinomycetes; order Actinomycetales; family Microbacteriaceae; genus Microbacterium; species Microbacterium stercoris. The sequence continues at coordinate 283,173 of NZ_JAGFOA010000003.1, read as the reverse complement.
GAGCGACGGTGGCCCATCCGGCCGCCGGCACGTCGTCAGCTGCTTGCGGTGCCTCAGTGCCAGCCTGCGTCATGGCGTCGGCGCCCTGTGCGGGATCCTTCCGGGCCGCGGCGGGAGAGGGGGCGGTGGCGGGCGCGGGCTCGCGCGGCGCGGATCCACCCGGATCGGGGATCGCCGAGGCGGCAGGAGCGGGATCGGGAACGCGCGAGGACGTTGCACCCGGATCCGGGATGGCCGACGCCGCAGGCACCCCGGGGTCCGGGATCGGCGCCGCAGGAGCGGGATCGGGAATGCGCGAGGACGCTGCACCCGGATCCGGGATCGGCGACGCCGCAGGAGCCGGATCGGGAATGCGCGGGGCGGAGGTCGGCGCGGCGGCCGGGCGCGACGCGGCAGGCGCAGCGGGCGCGGCAGAGGGCGTGACGGATGCGGGCGCGAGCGGCGCCGGGGCCGGCACGGGCACACCCGCGCCGGGGAGGAGCGCACCCGCGAGAACGCGCGCGATCATCAGCTCGAGCTGCAGTCGCGGCGACGTGGCCCCGGTCATGGCGTCGAGGGCGGCACTGACGATGTCGGCCGTCTTGGAGAGCTTCTCTCCCCCGAGCCGCCGCGCCTGAGCCGCCATCCGCTCGAGCTCGTCGGCGGGAATGCCGCGCAGCACCGCCGAGGCGCCCGCGCCGGTCGCGGCGATCACGATGAGGTCGCGCAGGCGCTCGAGCAGGTCGTCGACGAACCGGCGCGGATCCTGCCCTGTCTGCACCACACGATCCACCGCACCGAACGCGGCCGCGGCGTCGCCCTCGGCGAACGCGTCGACGACCGCGTCGAGCAGCTCGCCGTGCGTGTAGCCGAGCAGCGCGACGGCACGCTTGTAGCCGACGGAGCCCGCCTCGGATCCGGCGATCAGCTGATCCAGGATCGAGAGCGTGTCACGCGGTGAGCCGCCGCCGGCGCGCACCACGAGGGGCAGAACGCCGGCCTCCACCTGCACGCCCTCCTGGGCGCAGAGCGACTCGACATACTGGAGCATCGCGGCCGGCGGCACGAGGCGGAACGGGTAGTGGTGCGTGCGCGAGCGGATGGTGCCGATGACCTTGTCGGGCTCGGTCGTCGCGAAGATGAACTTGACGTGCGCCGGCGGCTCTTCGACGAGCTTGAGCAGGGCGTTGAAGCCCTGCGGCGTGACCATGTGCGCCTCGTCGAGGATGAAGATCTTGAAGCGGTCGCGGGCGGGCGCGAACACCGCGCGCTCGCGCAGATCGCGGGCATCGTCGACGCCGTTGTGGCTGGCCGCATCGATCTCGACGACGTCGAGCGATCCGCCGCCCGCGCGCGAGAGCTCGACGCACGAATCGCAGGTGCCGCAGGGGGTGTCGGTGGGGCCCTCGGCGCAGTTCAGGCAGCGGGCCAGGATGCGCGCCGACGTGGTCTTGCCGCAGCCACGGGGACCCGAGAACAGGTAGGCGTGACCGATGCGGTCACCGCGCAGCGCCGTCATCAGCGGGTCGGTGACCTGGGCCTGGCCGATCATCTCGCCGAAGTTCTCGGGCCGGTAGCGGCGGTACAGAGCGGTGGTCACCGGAACAGCCTACGGGAGGGGTCTGACAAAGGCTCTGGGGCCGGGAAGAGCCGGATCAGTCGAAGAGCGCCGCCACGAGCAGGGCCGCTCTGCCGAGCACCGAGACCGCCCCGGCGAGGCCGCTCGTGACCTCGACGACCGCACCGACGACTTCGACGACCTCTCCCACGGCAACCGTCGCCTCGACGACGTCGCCGACCGCGCCCACGCCCGATCCGATGTCGTCGGCGAGGCCATCGGCGCGCGCCTTCAGCTCGGCCGCCCACTCCTTCTCCATGCCGAACAGCACCGCGTACGGAAGCAGCTTCTCGTGCAGATGGAAGACACCGGCCGGCGTCAGCGCACCGCTCACCGACTGGAGCACTCGCATCCGATCCGCCTCGGCGAGGGCCATGTACTGGCGCAGGCCGTCGAGGTGCTCCCGCACCGGATCGGCCGCCGGCGTCAGCTTTCGCCAATACGCCGGGATGAACAGCAGCGCGGTCAGCGTGATGACGAGCGACAGGATCGAGAGGGAGATCAGGATCCATCCGGCACCGTCGGCGATGGTCGCGATCGTCAGGAGGAGCGTGATGATCAGGCCCGCGAGTCCGGCGACTGCCAGCAGAACGGAGGGCGCGACGCGCCTGCCCTTCGCCGCGAGGCCGGCGTCGGCGAGGGCGAGGTCGGCGCCATCGAGCACCTTCTTCAGCGCGGGACCCACCTGGCCGCGGTCGCGCCGGATCGCCTGCGGCTCGCCGGCGCGGATCTCACCGCCGCCGAGCACCGCCTGCAGCACCCCGCGCTCGTCATTCGTGAGCTCGGCATGCGGCGAGACGGTGAGGCTCGCGGCCGCACGGCGGCCGCCGGGCACCTCCTCGGCGTGGAGCGCGATCTGGCGGCGCACCGCGAGGTCGACCAGTACCGCGGCGAACACACGACGATCGGCCCGCAGCAGCAGTCCGTGCCAGAGCAGGCTGCCGGGAGGCGGTGAGTACTGAACGATGAGGCTGCGAGGCCCACCCGCGACGGCGCGGACGCGCGCCCAGCGCACGAGACCCGCGAAGACCAGCGCGGGAACAAGGCCCAGCGCGATCACGACGATCAGCTCCCCCATGCGCTCAGGGTAGCGGCGGGTGGTGTGGGGGTTCGGGTCGCGCATCGAGCCCAGCGGGTGCGGGCGTTTCGACTCCCTGCGCTCGCAGAGCTCGCTCCGGTCGCTCAACGAGCAAAGGGCCAAGGCCGGGCGGGGCGGAGGCCGGGCGGAGGCGGAGCGGAGGCCGGGCCCGGCCGGGGTCAGGGGGTCGCGCCGACGGCCACCGGGCGATCCGGGAGGTTGGACCACTGGCTCCACGAGCCGGGGTAGAGGGCGCCCGGGATGCCAGCCGCGGCGAGCGCGAGCAGCTCGTGCGCGGCGGTGACGCCCGAGCCGCAGTAGGCGGCGACGGGGCGCGAGCCGTCGACGCCCAGCGCGGCGAAGCGCTCGCGCAGCGCGTCGGCCGGAAGGAAGCGTCCGTCCGGCGCGAGGTTCTCGGTGGTCGGCGCCGACAGCGCGCCGGGGATGTGGCCCGCACGGGGGTCGACGGGCTCGGTCTCGCCGCGGTACCGCTCGCCGGCGCGCGCGTCGAGCAGCGTTCCCGCGGCCGGGAACTCCGCGGCCTCGTCGGGGGTCAGCACCGGCATGGATCCGTACGCGAGGGTCACGTCGCCGGGCTCGGGCACAACGGATCCGGTCTCGAGCGGACCCTCCCAGGCCGCCAGGCCGCCGTCGAGAACACGCACGTCGGAGACACCCGCGTGGCGCAGCAGCCACCAGGCCCGCGCCGCAGCGAGGCCGGACGACGCGTCGTAGACCACAACGGGCCGACGCGCGCTCACGCCCCAGGCGCGGGCCGACGCCTGCAGGGCGCCGACCTCGGGAAGCGGATGGCGTCCCTCGATCGCCGGACGCGACGGATCCGCCAGCTCGTGGTGCAGGTCGACGAAGACCGCCCCGGGGATGTGGCCCGCGAGGTAATCGGGGCGTCCCTGATCGGGAGCGGCGAGCGTCCATCGCACATCGAGCAGCGTCACCTCATCGAGCTTCTCGGCCAGCTCGGACGCCGAGATCAGCACGTCACCCATCAACGGCCGCCGCGTCGGGGATGATCGGGATCGAGGTGGTGACGGGAGGCAGTGTGGGCTCGACCTCCACCGGATAGGCCTGATCGAAGAGGCGGTCGTCGGGGCCGCGCACCTCGCCCGCGGGCTTGAGGGTGGGACGTCCGCGCACCACCGGTCCCTGGTCGGCGAGCGGCACCACGACCGGGTCGTCGACGCTCACGACGTACGCCTTGTCGCGCACCTCGAAGGGCACGGCGTCGCCGGATCCGCCCGGTCGCACCGTCACGCGCATCTCGCTTCGGCGCAGCACGATGTCGAGCACCTGACCCTTCCACTGCAGCGAGTAGGCGAGTTCGGGCCAGTCGACGGGCAGGCGCGGATCGAACGTGAGCTGGCCGTAGTGGTCGCGCATGCCGCCGAAGCCGCACACGAGCGCCGTCCACACGCCACCGGCCGACGCGACATGCACGCCGTCGGCCGCATTGTGGTGGAGGTCGCCGAGGTCGACGAACAGGGCCTCCTCGAAGTACTCGTGCGCGAGATCCTGATACCCGACCTCGGCCGCGAGGATCGACTGCACCACGGCCGACAGCGTCGAGTCGCCCGTGGTGAGCGGGTCGTAATAGTCGAAGTCGGCGCGCTTCTCCTCGGGTGTGAAGTGAGCGCCCTGCAGGAACAGGGCGAGCACCACATCCGCCTGCTTCAGCACCTGGAAGCGGTAGATCACCAGCGGATGGAAGTGCAGCAGCAGCGGTCGCTGCTCCCGCGGGGTGTGCTCGAGGTCCCAGACCTCGCGCTCGAGGAACAGCGAGTCCTGCGGGTGGATGCCGAAGTTCTCCGAGTAGGGGATGTGCATGGCGTCGCCTGCCCGCTCCCACTCCTCCGGCTCGGACGGATCCAGCTCGACCCGCTCGGCCAGCAGGCGGAACGCGGCGGGGTCGCGCTCGGCGATCTCGCGCACCGAACGGGCGGCCGCGCGCAGGTTGAACCGCGCCATGACGTTCGTGAAGAGGTTGTCGTTCACGACCGTCGTGTACTCGTCCGGGCCGGTGACGCCGTGGATGTGGAACGACTCGAGCCCCTCGTAGGAGCGCCAGAACCCCAGCGTGACCCACAGCCGGGCGGTCTCGACCAGCACGTCGACGCCCTCGCGCTTGAGGAAGTCGAAGTCGTCGGTCGCGCGCACGTACTTCGTGATCGCATACGAGATGTCGGCGTTGATGTGGTACTGCGCGGTGCCGGCGGCGTAGTAGGCCGAGGCCTCCTCGCCGTTGATCGTGCGCCACGGGAACAGCGCCCCCGCCTCATTGAGCTGAGCCGCGCGGCGGCGGGCCGCGGGCAGCATCATCGTGCGCATCCGCATGGCGTTGCGGGCCCAGAGCGGTGTTGTGTACGCCAGGAACGGCAGCACGTAGATCTCGGTGTCCCAGAAGTAGTGGCCGGAGTATCCGGATCCGCTCACGCCCTTCGCGGCGACCCCGAAGCCGTCCGCGCGCGCGGCCGCCTGCGCCAGCTGGAACAGGCACCAGCGGGTTGCCTGCTGCAGGCTCTCCTGCCCGGCGATCTTCACGTCGGAGCGCTGCCAGAAGGCGTCCATCCAGGCGCGCTGACGGCGGAACTCCTCGTCCACTCCGCGCGCGGCGGTGCGGTCGAGGGTGCGACGGCAGCGGTCGACGAGCTCGCGCGCCGGCATGCCGCGCGACGTGTGGTAGACGACGGTCTTGGTGATCGTGATCGGCGCCCCGGCCTTGGCCTGCACCCGGAACACGTGCTTCGCGATGTCCTGGTCGATCAGGTGCCGCTGGTCGTACTCGTTGTCGGTCTCGATGGTGTGGTCGGCCAGCACCGCCATGGTCATGCCGGAGTCGGTGACCCGGTACGACAGCGCCGAGCGCTTCCCGTCCTGCCAGTACTCCTGCGGCTGCAGCACACGCTCGGCGATCTTCTCGGCCTTGCGCGGATCGAACGTGGCGCCCGGCACCGAGATGGCGGACGCCGCGCGGCGCACGTGCGGCGGCATGCCGCCGTAGACGCTCTCGCCATCCTGCCGGTTCACGATCTGCGAGGAGATCGTGACCGGGGCGTCCCCGTCGAGCACCGTCACGGTCATCCGCATGATCGCGAGGTGACGCTCCTCGAACGAGACCATGCGCTCGTCCTCGATCAGCACCTCCTTGCCGCCCGGTGTGCGCCACAGAAGGCGGCGACGGTACACGCCGTCCTTCATGTCGAGCACACGCTCGTACTCCGTCATCTCGGCGACGTCGAGCGACAGGGGCTCGTCGTCGACGTAGACGCGCATCACCTTCGCGTCGGGCGCGTTGACGATGGTCTGGCCGACCTCGGCGAAGCCGTACGCCTGCTCGGCGTGGCGGATCGGCCAGGTCTCGTGGAACCCGTTGATGAAGGTGCCGTGCTCGTGCGCGTGCCGCCCCTCGGGGTGGTTTCCCCGCAGGCCGAGATAGCCGTTGCCGACCGCGAACAGGGTCTCGGTCACGCCCGCGTCATCGCCGGAGTACCGGTTCTCGATGAGCCGCCACGGGTCGACGGGGAAGCGTTCGCGATCGATCATGCGGGGATCCTTCGGGTTGTTGTTCGGATCGTCGTGGGATGTGTCGAGTATGAGTTCCGGATCCGGATCAATCGCTGTGAGCGTCGGCGAACTCGTCCAGATCCGAGACCACGACATGCGCGCCCGCGGCCTGCAGCGTGTCGGCTCCGGCGCCGCGGTTGACGCCGACCACGAGCGCGAACCTGCCGGCGGCGGCCGACTCGACGCCCGAGATGGCGTCCTCGATGGCCACGGTGCGGTCGGGAGTGACGCCGAGGCGCTGCGCGGCGACGAGGAACACGTCGGGCGCGGGCTTGGAGGGCAGGTGCTCCTCCTCGGCGACGACGCCGTCGACGATGACGCGGAAGCGATCGGTGACTCCGGCGGCGGCGAGCACGTCGCGTGCGTTCTTCGAGCTCGACACGATCGCTGCGGGCACACCCGCGGCGTCGAGCTGGTCGAGCACGCGCATCGTGCCGGGATACGCCGCGATGCCCTCGTCGCGCAGCACCTGGGAGAAGACGGCGTTCTTGCGATTGCCGATGCCGCACACGGTGTCGACCGACGGGTCGTCGGACGGATCGCCCCACGGCACCTCGACGTCACGGCTGCGCAGCAGCGAGGCGACGCCGTCGTAGCGCTTCTTGCCGTCGAGGTGGTCGAAGTAGTCGCTGGGGGTGTAACCGGGAGTGATGCCCCAGTCGGCGAAGAGCCGGTCGAACATCGCCTTCCACGCGTGCATGTGCACCTCGGCCGTCGGCGTCACCACGCCGTCGAGGTCGAAAAGCACGGCGTCATAGGCCGTGAGATCGGGCAGTTCTGGCACGGCGACCACCTCTCGCTGGGGAACACGGCCAGCGTATCCCCGTGGCTGTTTCGCGGACATGACGGCGGGCTCGCGCGGGACCCGGATGCGCGGCGCGCGCTCAGCGGCCGGCCGAGGCCGACAGGGCCTGACGGGCGATCTCGAGCTCCTCGTTCGTGGGAACCACAAGCACCGTCACACGCGACGCATCGGTCGAGATGACGCGAGGACCAGACGCTCGGGCGGCATTGCGCTCCGGGTCGATCTCGACGCCCGCGAAGCCCAGCGTCTCAAGAGCCCCCGCGCGGATCTCCGGCGAGTTCTCGCCGATCCCCGCCGTGAACGAGATGACGTCGACGCCGCCGAGCTGGGCCAGGTAGGCCCCGGCGTAGGCGCGGAGACGATGCAGGTAGACGTCGTAGGCGATCTGCGCATCGGCGTCGCCCGCCTCCACGGCCGCGGCGAGGTCGCGCATGTCGCTGACACCCGCCAGCCCGAGGACGCCGGACCTCTTGTTGAGCAGGGTGTCGAGGTCGTCGATCGACAGCGAGGCGCGGCGCGCGAGGTGCAGGAGAACCGCCGGGTCGAGGTCGCCGGAGCGGGTGCCCATCACGAGGCCCTCCAGCGGCGTGAGGCCCATCGAGGTCTCCACCGAGCGGCCGCCGTCGATCGCGGTCACCGACGCACCGTTGCCGAGGTGGAAGACGATCTGCTTCAGCTGGGTCGTGTCGCGGCCGAGGAACTCCGCCGCCTTCGCGCTGACATAGGCGTGACTCGTTCCGTGGAAGCCGTACCGGCGCACGCGATGCTTCGCCGCCAGCTCGCGATCGATGGCGTACGTGTACGCGGCGGGAGGCAGCGTCTGGTGGAAGGCCGTGTCGAACACCGCGACGTGCGGGATGCCGGCGAAAGCCGCGCGGGCCGCGCGGATGCCCTGCAGGGCACCGGGGTTGTGCAGCGGCGCGAGCACCGACAGCTCGTCGATGTTGATCTCGACCAGGTCGTTGATCACGGTGGCCTCGAAGAAGCGCGCCCCTCCGTGCACCACACGATGCCCGATCGCGACCGGCGGATGCTCCTCGAGAGAAGGTCCGTGATCGGCGAACGCCCGCAGCATCACCTCGAAGCCGACCGTGTGATCCGGGATCGGCTGGGTGAGCTCGTGCGTGGCTTCGAGCACGGTGGGCGCAGGCCTGCCCGGCTCGGCCCAGGTGCGCACCGTGTGCGACGCCTTGCCGGCATCCTGTCCGATCCGCTCGACGAGACCGCTCGCGAGCACCCGCTCGCTGGCCATGTCGAGCAGCTGGTACTTGAACGAGGAGGATCCGCTGTTGACCACGAGGACGATGCTCATGAGGTTCCTGTCTGCCGAGTGTGCGGGTTCCGATGCGCGCCGCTCGCTCAGCGGCCGCCCTCGCCCTGGGCCTGGATCGCGGTGATGGCGACCGTGTTGACGATGTCCGACACCAGGGCACCGCGGGACAGGTCGTTGATCGGCTTGTTCAGTCCCTGCAGCACGGGGCCGATCGCGAGCGCGCCGGCAGAGCGCTGCACGGCCTTGTAGGTGTTGTTTCCCGTGTTCAGGTCGGGGAACACGAACACCGTGGCGCGTCCCGCGACATCGGAGTCGGGGAGCTTGGCCTTGGCCACGGCGGCATCCGCGGCGGCGTCGTACTGGATCGGTCCTTCGAGCGGCAGCTCGGGGGCGCGCTCGTGCGCGAGCTGGGTCGCCGCGCGCACCTTGTCGACGTCGGCGCCCGATCCGCTCTCTCCGGTCGAGTACGACAGCATCGCCACGCGCGGCTCGACGCCGAACTGCGCGGCGGTGGCCGCCGACGAGATGGCGATGTCGGCCAGCTGCTCGCTCGTCGGATCGGGGATCACCGCGCAGTCGCCGTAGACGAGCACCCGATCGGCGAGCGCCATCAGGAAGACGCTCGAGACGACCGAGACGCCGGGCTTCGTCTTGATGATCTCGAAGGCAGGGCGGATGGTGTGCGCCGTCGTGTGCGCCGCCCCCGAGACCATGCCGTCGGCGAGGCCCAGGTGCACCATCATCGTGCCGAAGTACGACACATCGGTGACGGTGTCGGCCGCCTTCTCATAGGTGACGCCCTTGTGGGCCCGCAGCTTCGCGTACTCGGTTGCGAAACGGTCGACGAGCTCGGGGTCGAAGGGGCTGACGAGATCGGCACCCGAGAGGTCGAGGCCGAGCTCGCCCGCACGGGCGCGGATCGCGTCGGGGTCGCCCAGGATGGTGAGGTCGGCCACGCTGCGCTTGAGCAGGGAGGCCGCCGCCTTGAGCACGCGATCGTCGTCGCCCTCCGGCAGCACGATGCGGCGGCGGTTGGCGCGGGCGCGCTCGATGAGGCCGTACTCGAACATCAGCGGGGTGACCACCGTGGCCTTGGCGACGCCGAGCACACGCGTCAGCTCGTCGGTCTCGACGTGCTTCTCGAACAGCGCGAGCGCGGTGTCGTAGCGCGGGCCCTCGCCCGTGGCGCGACCGCGGGCGCTCATCACGCGCACGGCCGTCTCGTAGGTGCCGAGGTCGGTCGTGACGATCGGGAGGTTCGAGGCGACGCCGTCGATCAGACGCAGCACGTCGGGCGGCATCGGGAACGGGCCGTTCAGGACCACGCCCGCGAGCGAGGGGAACGTGCCCGACTGGTTCGCGAGGAGGGCGGCGATGAGCACCTCGGTGCGGTCGGCGGGGATCACGACCACGGCGCTCTCGGTGAGACGCGGCAGCACGTTCACCATCGACATGCCGGCGATCACCACACCCAGCGCCTCGCGGCCGAAGGCCGCGTCGTCTCCGCGCACGCGGGTGCCCCCGACCGCGCGGGTGATCTCGGCCATCGAGGGGGCCACGAGCATACGCTCCTCGGGCAGCGCCCAGACGGGATGCTCGGTGCCGATCACGTTGCGGACGGCCGAGACGACGTCGGCGAGGCGCTCCGGATCGGAGCGGTTGACCACGGTCGCGGCCAGCTCTGCCCGGCCCTTCGTCAGCTCGGGGATGGCGAGAGCCGTGAGCTGCTCGATCTCCTCGGGCGTGCGAGCGGGCGACGTGCCCAGCTGCTCGCCGTGGCCCTGCTGAGCGCGGCCGCCGAGCACCAGCAGCACCGGGGCGCCGAGGTTGGCGGCGATGCGCGCGTTGTAGGCGAGCTCGGCGGGGCTGCCCACGTCGGTGTAGTCGGAGCCCAGGATGACCACGGCGTCGGACTTCGACTCGATGGCCTTGAAGCGCGAGACGATCGTGCCCAGCGCGCCCTCCGGGTCGGCGCGCACCTCGTCGTAGTCGACGCCGATGCAGTCGTCGTAGTCGTGCTCGACGCCGTCGTGCGCGAGCAGCGCGTCGAGCACCCAGTCGCGCTCGTCCTTCGAGCGGGTGACTGCGCGGAAGACGCCCACACGCGGGGTGGCGCGGCTGAGGGCGTCGATGACGCCGAGAGCGATGGTGGACTTGCCCGAATGCCCCTCGGCGGAGGTGATGTAGATGCTCCTGGCCACGGGGTCAGCCTATGGGCGAGCACCGACACTGCGGCAGGGGCCTCTCGACATCGAATGAAGCCTCGTCTCTCGCATCCGGATCGCCGACGGATCCGATTGCATACCTGAGTTATATAATCGAGGTATGGAGAAGATCGAAGCCGTCGTCGACGTGATGACCGCCGGTCACCGCCTCGGCCTCGTCGTGGCCCGCGAGACGGGATCGACGACCCCGGCCGCCCAGTGGCGCGCCTTGTCGGTGCTCGTGAACCACGGCCCCCTCCGCCTCGGCGCCCTGGCCGACGCGTGCCGCGTCACCCAGCCCGGCATCACCCGCCTCGTGCGCGGCATGACGGCGGCGGGACTCGTCGAGAAGGATCCGGACCCCTCCGACGCCCGGGCCGTCGTGATCCGCATCACCGACGCCGGACGCGCCGCGCGCATCGCCTGGATCGAGACCGTGCGCGAGGTGCTCGCGCCGCGCTTCGCGGATCTCACCGACGACGAGTGGTCGGCCGTCTTCACCACCGCCGCGCTCCTCGCCGAGCGCACCTCGGACATCTCGATCGGAGCAGAATGAGCCACTCCCCCGCAGGCATCCTGAAGCAGCCGCTGTCGGTCTGGGCGATCGCGTTCGCGTGCGTCGTCTCGTTCATGGGCATCGGGCTGGTCGATCCGATCCTCCCCGCCATCGCCCACGAGCTCGAGGCGACCCCCACCGAGACGTCGCTGCTGTTCACCACGTACCTGCTCATCACGGGCGCGGCGATGTTCTTCACGTCGTGGCTCTCGAGCCGGATCGGCGCCAAGCGCACGCTGCTGATCGGGCTCGCCGTGATCGTCGTCTTCGCGGCCCTCGCCGGCATGGCCGGCAGCGTCTTCGGCGTGATCGGGTTCCGCGCGGGCTGGGGACTGGGCAACGCGCTGTTCATCTCGACCGCGCTCGCCACCATCATCGGCGCCTCGACGGGCGGCACCGCGGGCGCCATCATCCTGTACGAGGCGGCTCTCGGTGTGGGTCTGGCCGTCGGGCCGCTCGTGGGCGGCCTGCTCGGCTCGGTGTCGTGGCGCACGCCGTTCTTCGGCACCGCCGTGCTGATGGCCGTGGGCTTCACGGCGATCACGGCGCTGCTGCGCCTGCCGAAGACGACGCCGGAGCCCACACGCCTCTCCGCCCCGTTCCGGGCGCTGGGCAACAAGTCGCTGCTGACCATGGCCGTCGCCGCGCTGTTCTACAACATGGGCTTCTTCGTGCTGCTGGCCTGGACGCCGTTCGCGCTGGTGCCGCTCGGCATGGACGATGCGATGACGCTCGGCTGGATCTTCTTCGGATGGGGCCTCGCGGTCGCCGTGACGTCGGTGTTCGTCGCTCCCCTGCTGACCGCCCGGATGCGCCGCACCACCGTGCTGCTCGTGGTGCTGCCGCTGCTGGCCGTGGTCGAGCTGCTGATGGCACTGCTCGCCGCGAACGGCACGGCGCTGATCGTGCTCGTCGTCGCCGGAGGTCTGCTGCTCGGCGTGATGAACACCGTGCTCACCGAGGTGTCGATGGATGCGACGACGCTGCCCCGCTCGGTGGCCTCGAGCACATACTCGGGCGTGCGCTTCCTCGGCGGCGCCATCGCCCCGCCCCTCGCATCGTGGCTCGGCGACACGGTGTTCGCGTCGACCTCCGCGCCCTTCGTGCTGGGCGTGGTCGTGCTGCTGATCTCGGCCGCGATCATCCTGCTCGGCCGCCGTCACCTGCTGCGCGCCGACGGGATCGAGGAGACCGAGGTGCAGACGGCGGAGGCGATCGGCGTCGGCGCCGAATAGGCGGCGGGCAGACGCAGGACGGCCGGTTCCCCACGGGGGACCGGCCGTTTCGTGTGCGGATGCGCCGGTGCGCGGGACTCCGCACCATCCGGGCATAAAAAGACTCTCCGCGTACCCGACAGAGCCTGGTTACCCTTGCTACGTTTCCGTCCTGGGGGAGTTGGCCTGGATGTCGCCACGCGGAGAGCTTCCACCAGTTTAGACGACGAATGGAGCGCCCTGTGCCCGACCCCCTTCCCCCGGAGCGCTTCCGCGCCGCGACGGACGCGATCATCCGGTCCGTCTCGAGCGTGATCGACGGCAAGCCGCAGGCCGTTCGCATGGCCCTCGTCGCCCTGCTCGCCGAAGGTCATCTGCTCATCGAGGACGTGCCCGGCGTGGGCAAGACGGTTCTGGCGCGCGCCCTCGCCGCGTCGGTGCATGCCCGGGTGCGGCGCATCCAGTTCACCCCGGATCTGCTGCCCAGCGACGTCACGGGCGTGTCGATCTTCCATCCGGGCTCCCAGGCGTTCGCCTTCACGCCGGGCGCGGTCTTCGCGAACATCGTCATCGCCGACGAGATCAACCGCTCCTCGCCCAAGACCCAGTCGGCGCTCCTCGAGGCGATGGAGGAGCGCCAGGTGACCGTCGACGGCACGTCGTATCCGCTTCCGGATCCGTTCCTCGTCGTCGCGACGCAGAATCCGCTCGAGATGGAGGGCACCTATCCGCTGCCCGAGGCGCAGCGCGACCGCTTTATGCTGCGCATCTCGATGGGGTACCCGGATGCCGCAGCCGAGGCGCTGATGCTGCGTCAGCGCGACACCGCCAACCCTCTCGCGGCCCTGCAGCCGGTGGTATCGGTCGAGGACGTGTCGCGCCTCATCGCCTTCGCGCGCGGTGTGCACGTCGCCCCGACCATCGAGGAGTACGCGGTCGCGCTCGCGCAGGCGACGCGCTCGCACCCCGACCTGCTGCTCGGCGCCTCCCCCCGCTCGACGCTGCAGCTCGTGCGCGCCGCGAAGGTGTGGGCCGCGCTCGACGGCCGTGGATTCGTCATCCCCGACGACGTCACCGACCTGCTGGAGCCCGTGTTCGCGCACCGGCTCATCCCCTCGCGCACGGCCGCGGGCGCGAGCCGCGCGAGCGATCCGGTGCCGCAGATCCTGGAGCGGATCGCGGCGTCGGTGCGCGTGCCGCTCGCGGTGCGCTGACCCCTCGGCAATGTCGGCGCCGAGACGTACGCTGAGCCCACGATGTCCCGCTCCCCGGCTCCCTCATCCCCGCCTCAGGGGCTGAGCGGCGCGCCGTTGACGGGCCGCGGCCTGGCCGCACTGGCCCTGGGCGCGGGCCTGGTGATCGCCGGCAGCGTGATGGGGCGGATCGAGCTGACGATGTTCGGCCTCGCGCTGCTCGCACTCGTGATCGGCGGGTGGCTCAGCCTGCGGCTGGCCGGTCGCGTCGTCGACGTCGACCGGGCGCTGGCGACGGATGTGGCGAGCGTCGGCGGCCTCTCGCACGTGGAGGCGAGACTCCAGCTGTCGGCCCGGCCCGTGCCGGGCGGCACCTGGCGCGACGCGCTTCCCGACTCGCTCCGGGCCGTGCGCACCGAGAGCTCCTCCGGCGCGACGGGAGAGCTGCCGCCCGGCGGGCGCGGAACGCTGCACGTGTCTTATGCGGTTGTGGGCATACGGCGCGGCCGGCATGCCGTCGGGCCCCTGCAGACGGCGGCGATCGACCCCTTCGGCCTCGCCCGCCGGCGCATGACCATCGGCCACCGCACGCCCGTGACCATCGTGCCCGCCGTGGTCGCGCTGCCATCCCTGCCCGGATCGCCGGGCGCGGTCGGCAGCTCGCAGCTCACCACGGGACGCCACGGGCAGGGTGCCGACAACCTCATCCCGCGCCCCTACGCGCCCGGCGACTCGATGCGGCGCATCCACTGGCGCGCATCCGCGCACCACGGATCGCTGATGGTGCGGGAGGAGGAGCGCGAGACCACGCCGCACGCGCTCGTCGTCTTCGACCGCGGCGCGGCCCGCTGGGGCGGGACGGCCGCGCACGGGGGCGACCCCGGCTTCGAGGCCGCCGTGACCCTGGTGGTGTCCGCCGCCTGGAGCCTCGCCCGAGACGGATATTCCGTGAACGTGATGGACAGCGACGGCGCCCCGATCGGCATCGTCGACTCACACGAGGACATGTCGGATCTGCTGGTCGCCTTCGCGTCGGTCTCGCCGCGCGGCGAGAACACCCTCGACCGCCTCGCCTCCAGCGGCATCGTGCGCTCGGCGGCGCCGGTGATCCTGATCTGCGGTCACCTCACGGTCGATGATGTCGCGGGCTTCGGCAGCATCGCCGCCCAGTCCTCCCGGGCGGTGCTGCTCAGCGCCCATCCCGAGCCCGGAGCCCTCGAGCGCGCTGAGCGCTCGGGGTGGCGCACCGCGCGGCTGACCCCCGACGTGGAGCGCTCGTGGGGCATCGCCACCCAGCAGACGGGCGTCGCCGGGGCCGCGAGCACGGAAGGACCGGAGGACGTCCGTGTCGGTGACTGAGGCCCCGCTGCAGGAGCTGCTCTCGAGCGCTCCCGTCCCACCGCGGGCGCCGGAGCCGCGTCGACCGGGCGGCGATCTCGCCCTGACGATCGGCATCGGGGTCGCGACGATCGCCGCGGTCTTCCCGATCAGCCGCCTGCTGGAGCCCACCTGGCTGCCCGCCGCCGTGCTCGTCACCGGTCTCGTCCTGGCGCTGGGGTGGGTTCTGCGGCGTGCGGGTCTTCCGGGTTGGGCGGCTGCGCTCGGCGAGCTGATCCTCTGGATCCTGTGTGCGACCGTCGCGCTCGGCGACCGGCACGCGCTGCTGGGCGTCGTGCCGACCTTCGACGTGCTGCGCGGCCTGCCGGGGGTCTTCGCGCGGGTGGGCGATGAGATCCTCAACGGCGTCGCCCCCATGCAGCCCAGCCACGAGCTGTGGTGGGTGATCGTGGCGGCCACCGGCATGCTGGGGCTGCTCGTCGGCTGGGTCGTGCGCGGCACGCACCTGCCCCTGCTGGCCGCGCTGCTGCTCATCATCGTGTTCGTCATCCCCCAGCTGGCCGTGCCGGGAGATCCGGATCTGGTCGGCGCGGTCTTCCTGATCGCGACGATCCTGTGGATCGTGCGCACGGAGATGCGCGTGCGCAGACCCGCGATGGAGGCGGGGCCCGTGGCGGCCACCTGGTCGGTGGTGCTCGGCGTCGGCTCGGTCGTGGTGGCCCTCATCGCCGCGCCGCTCGTGCCGCTGGCGGATGCGATCGGCGGCGGAGTCGGCCGCACCACGTCGATCAACGCCACCCTCGACCTCGGGCAGGATCTGCGCCGGCCCGAGGACGTCGAGGTGCTGCGCGTGCGCACCACCGCCCCCTCCGCGCCGTACCTGCGGGTCGCCACGCTCTCGCGCTTCGACGGCGAGGAATGGGCGCCCGATGCCGCCGGGCGCGGATCCCTCGAGTTCGGCGAGATCGTCAGCGACGCCGAAACCGAGAAGCGCACCACGACGATCGACATCACCCGCCTGACCAGCTCCTATCTGCCGGTCACCTATCCCGCCACCGAGGTGCAGGGCGCGGTCGGCATCTGGAGTGCGAACCCCTTCAATCGCACGGTGTTCTCGTCGTCCGAAGGCACGGGCTCGCTCGGGCAGCGCTACGTCGTCACGTCGGAAGAGCTGCAGCCCACGCGCGAGCAGGCTCGGTCCGTGATGCCCCGCGTCGACGAGTCGCCGCTGTTCTCGTTCGACACCTCGCAGACCACCGAATTCGACCTCGACACCATGCAGCTGCCCGGTGCGCCGAACGATGCCATCGCCCAGGCGGCGAGAGAGGCGGTCGGCAGCGCCGCCAACGCCTACGACGCGCTCATCGCGATGCAGTCGTGGTTCCGCACGAGCGGCGGGTTCCGCTATTCGCTCGACGCCCCGGTCGAAGAGGGATTCGACGGGTCGGGGATGGACGCGATCGACCGGTTCCTGGAGGTGAGAGCCGGATACTGCGTGCACTTCGCGTCGGCCTTCGCGGTGATGGCCCGCTCGATCGGCATCCCGTCGAGAGTCGTCGTCGGCTACCTCCCCGGCGAGAGCACCGGAGACCGCGTCGACGATCAGGTCGTGTACTCGGTGCTCGGCTCGCAGCTGCACGCGTGGCCGGAGGCGTACATCCAGGGCATCGGATGGATCGCCTTCGATCCCACCGCCACACTCGGCACGCCGACCTCGCTGCGTTCCGGCGAGACCGGCGGACCCGATCCGTCCGCGACACCGGGGGCGTCTGCGGCACCGACTCCGGCACCGACCCGCACGATCGACCAGGATCGCGGCGATCTCGACAACCCCACGTCGGCGGCACGCGCGTTCGACCCGACCGTGCTGATCCGCACGCTCCTGATCGCGCTCGGAGTGTTCGTGCTGCTGCTGGTGCCGGCGGTCATCCGCGTCGTGCGCTGGCGCACGCGACACTCGGCCGCTCATCGCGGCGATGCCGGCGCGGCGTGGCGGGAGCTGCAGGATCTGGTGATCGACGCCGGCTTCTCGGTCGACGAGAGCGACTCGCCTCGGGTCTTCGCCGCCCGCCTCACGCGCGAGCACGGTGTGCCCGCGGCGACCCTCGCGCCGCTGGTGGAGGGCATCGAGCGCGCGAGCTTCGCGCCGCCGACGGCGCAGGCGGGCCCCGATCTCGCGCGGGCGCTGGCCGGCGCCCGCCGTGTGCTGCTCCCCGCGGGCCGCGAGCGCCTTCGAGCCGCGGTCATGCCGCGCTCCCTGCTCGTCCGCCCTCGCGTGGTGGAGCGCTAGCCGACTCAGCCGAGCGGCGCGTTGCGGTCGAGGAACTCGTAGACCTCGGTGGTGTCGACGCCCGGGAACGAGCCCGTCGGGAGAGTGGCGAGCAGCGTGCGCGGGGTGGCGGCGTGGGGCCACGCCCGATCCCGCCACGCCTCGGCGAGCTCGGCGGGCGGACGCCGGCAGCACGGCTCATCGGCGTGACGGGAGACGCCGCGGTGCGGCGTGTCGCGGCCTGCGAACCACTTCGTGTCGTCGAAGCGCACACCCACGCTCACGGAGTGGGCGCCCTGGGCCGAGTGCTCCACCCGCGCCGTGCACCAGTACGTGCCGTTGCCCGTATCGGTGTACTGGAAGTACGGGTTGAACCGGTCGTCGCGCTCGAAGACCACACGGCTCGTCCAGCGCCGGCAGCAGAGCTGGCCCTCGATGGATCCGAGCGAATCGGTGGGGAAGTTCACACCGTCGTTCTCATACGCCTTCGTGATGGTGCCCGACTCGTGCACCTTCAGGAAGTGGACGGGGATGCCCAGGTGCCGCGTCGCCAGATTGGTGAAGCGGTGCGCGGCGGTCTCGTATGACACGGCGTAGGTGTCGCGCAGATCCTCGATCGAGATCGCGCGGCGCTTCTTCGCGTCGAGCAGCACACGCACCACATCGGCCTCGGGCATCAGCAGCGCGCCAGCGAGGTAGTTCTGCTCCACCCGCTGGCGCAGGAACTCCGCATAGTCGGTGGGCTCCGCGTGACCCAGGATCCGCGCGGTCAGGGCCTGCAGCACCGCGGTGCGCAGGTCGCCCTGGCGGCGCGATGACAGATACAGACGGCCGTGGCGCAGGTCGAGCACCGCGCGCGTCGTCTGGGGCAGATCACTCGCATGATGGATCGTGAACCCCAGGTGCGAGGCGATATCCGCGGTCACGCGCTGCGTGAGCGCGCCGCCCGTGTGCCCCACCGCGCGCAGCACCTCGGCCGCCGCCGTCTCGAGCTCCGGGAAGTGGTTGTCCTGCCGACGCATGAGGTGGCGCAGCTCGACGTTCGCCCGACGAGCCTGTTCGGGGGTGGCGGCGCGCTCGTCGTGCAGCCGATCGACCTCGCCCGCCAGGCGCAGGATCGCGCGCAGCGCGTCATCCGGAACACCGCGCGGGATGCGGAAGGGCGTCACTCCGATGGCCTTCATGCGCGCGCCGCGCAGGGCGCGCTCGACCCCGATCTCGAGTTCGGCCCTCTCGTCGAGCGGCGCGTCGCCCATCAGAGCGTCGAGCGTGGTGCCCAGGGCCTGGGCGATGAGTCGCAGCATCGAGAGCTTGGGCTCGCGCCGCCCGTTCTCGATCATCGAGAGCTGACTGGGCGCGCGGCCGACCGCCGCGGCGAGCGCATCGAGGGTCATCCCGCGCTCGGTGCGTACCTGCCGGATGCGGCGTCCGAGGGCGAGCACGTCGGCGTGATCCAGATCTTCTTCGAGCTGCATGGGTCCAGATCCTGCCACAGACATCCGAAACACGGAAGATCAGCCGATCTTCTCTCGATGGATCTCGTGACGACCCGCCCATCGGCGCGCATCGTGGATTCCACGCCACCGTCCCGCGAAGTCGAGGGACCCGAACCGAGGAGCACGATGATGAGCACCGCGCAGCCCGCCGCCCGCCCCGGCGACCAGACCCAGACCGCCGACGACCTCCGCCTCGAGTGGAGCGCCGACCCGCGCTGGTCGGGCATCCGTCGCGACTACGACGCCGAGGACGTCGTCCGCCTGCGCGGCAGCGTCCGCGAGGAGGCGACGCTCGCCCGCCGCGGCGCCGAGCGGCTCTGGGACGAGCTCAACCAGCACGACACGTTCATCCGCGCGCTCGGTGCACTCACCGGCAACCAGGCCGTGCAGCAGGTGCGTGCCGGCCTCAAGGCCATCTACCTGTCGGGGTGGCAGGTCGCCGCCGACGCGAACCTCTCGGGCCAGACCTACCCGGATCAGTCGCTTTATCCCGCGAACTCCGTGCCGGCGGTCGTGCGTCGCATCAACAATGCGCTCCTGCGTCAGGACCAGCTCGAGAGCGCGGAGGGCAGCCGCACCCGCGACTGGCTGGCCCCGATCGTCGCGGACGCGGAGGCCGGCTTCGGCGGCCCCCTCAATGCGTACGAGCTCGCGCACTCGATGATCCAGGCGGGTGCGGCCGGTATCCACTGGGAAGATCAGCTCGCCAGCGAGAAGAAGTGCGGGCACCTCGGCGGCAAGGTGCTGGTGCCCACGCAGCAGCACATCCGCACCCTCAACGCCGCGCGGCTCGCGGCCGACGTCGCGGGCGTGCCGACGATCCAGATCGCCCGCACCGACGCCCTCGCGGCCGATCTCCTCACGAGCGACGTCGACGAGCGCGACCGCCCCTTCCTCACCGGCGAGCGCACCAGCGAGGGGTTCTACCGGGTGCGCAACGGCATCGATCCGGTCATCTCGCGCGGCCTGGCGTACGCGCCGTACGCCGACCTGCTCTGGGTCGAGACCGGCACGCCCGACATCGAGCTGGCGCGCGAGTTCGCCGCGGCGGTTCATGCCGAGTTCCCGGGCAAGATGCTCGCCTACAACTGCTCGCCGAGCTTCAACTGGCACCGCTCGCTGACGGATGCGCAGATCGCGTCGTTCCAGGACGAGCTGGCCGCGCTCGGCTACCGGTTCCAGTTCATCACCCTCGCCGGCTTCCACGCCCTGAACCACTCGATGTACCAGCTCGCCCGCGGCTACGCGGAGACGGGCATGACCGCCTACGTCGAGCTGCAGGACGCCGAGTTCGCCGCCGAGGCGGACGGCTACACCGCCACCAAGCACCAGCGGGAGGTGGGCACGGGCTACTTCGACCACGTGTCCACGGCGCTCAACCCCACCAGCGCCACCCTCGCTCTCGCCGGCTCCACCGAGGCCGCGCAGTTCCACTGAGCCCCACCCGGGCCGAAGCAACCAGCACTCAAGGAGACACATCATGACCATCACCGACACCGCTCCCCCGAGCCGCGCGATCCGCGAGGAGCCCGCCCCGGAGCGCATCACCCCGACCCTCACGGTCACGGGCCCCCTCCACGACCGCTTCGAGGAGATCCTGACGCCTGCCGCTCTCGCCTTCGTCGCGCAGCTGCACGAGCTGTTCGCCGGCGCCCGGTACGACCGGCTCGCGGACCGGATGCGCCTGGGCTACGAGATCGGCAACGGCAGGGATCCGCGGTTCCGCGAGGACACCGCGCCGATCCGGAATGATGCGAGCTGGCGCGTGGCCGGAGCCGGACCGGGTCTCGAGGACCGCCGCGTCGAGATCACGGGGCCCACGGATCCGCGCATGACCATCAACGCGCTCAACTCGGGCGCGCAGGTCTGGCTCGCCGATCAGGAGGACGCGACGAGCCCCACCTGGCGCAACGTCATCGGCGGGCAGCTGTCGCTGTTCGACGCGATCCGCGGGCAGCTGAGCTATACGTCCCCCGAGGGCAAGCGGTACGAGGTCACCGCGGAGCGCACGCCCACGATCGTGATGCGCCCGCGGGGCTGGCACCTGGAGGAGCATCACATCCACTTCACCGACCGCTGGAAGCGCACGATGGCGGCCTCCGGATCGCTCGTCGACTTCGGCCTGTACGCCTTCCACAACGCCGCCGCGCTGATCGCGCAGGGTCGCGGACCGTACTTCTACCTGCCGAAGATCGAGTCGAGCGAGGAGGCTCGGCTGTGGGATCAGGTGTTCTCGTTCACGGAGCAGTACCTCGCGATCCCGCACGGCACGATCCGCGCGACCGTGCTGATCGAGACTCTTCCCGCCGCTCTCGAGATGGAGGAGATCCTGTACGAGCTGCGCGACCACTGCGCCGGACTCAACGCGGGTCGCTGGGACTACATCTTCTCGATCATCAAGACGTATCGCGGGCGCGGCTCGCGTTTTGTGATGCCGGATCGCAACCAGGTCACGATGACCGTCGGGTTTATGCGCAGCTACACCGAGCTGCTGGTGAAGACGTGCCACAAGCGCGGCGCCTACGCGATCGGCGGCATGAGCGCCTTCATCCCCAGCCGGCGGGATCCTGAGGCGAACGCACGGGCGCTGGAGCAGGTCGCGGCCGACAAGCGCCGCGAGGCGTCCGACGGCTTCGACGGCACATGGGTCGCGCATCCCGACCTCATCCCCACGGCGCGGGCCGAGTTCGA
Source organism: Microbacterium stercoris (assembly GCF_017592545.1). GTDB lineage: Bacteria > Actinomycetota > Actinomycetes > Actinomycetales > Microbacteriaceae > Microbacterium > Microbacterium stercoris. The sequence continues at coordinate 261,880 of NZ_JAGFOA010000003.1, read as the reverse complement.
CGCGGTGCTGCAGGGCCGCCCGCACCAGCTCGACCGCCAGCGCGACGACGTGACCGTCTACGAGCGCCACCTGCTCGACGTCTTCATCGGCCGGCCGATCACCGACGCGGGCGTGCGCGCGAACGTCTCGGTGGCGCTGCGCTACATCGAGGCATGGCTGCGGGGTCAGGGCGCCGTCGCGATCGACGGGCTGATGGAGGACGTGGCGACCGCCGAGATCTCGCGCTCGCAGATCTGGCAGTGGATCCGTCAGCAGAAGTCGACCGAGGAGGGAACCGAGATCACGCGGGAGCTCATCGCCGGCCTGGTCGACGAGGTGCTCACCGGACCGGATCGCCGCGAAGGCGATCGCTTCGACGACGCCGCCGAGGTCTTCCGCGACGTCGCCCTGAGCGAGAGCTTCCGTCCGTTCCTCACCACCCGGGCCTACGCCGACCACCTCGTCGAGCTCGCCTGACCCGGGAGCACCCCGCGATTTCGGGCAAGCAAGAAGCCCCGCACCAATCGGTGCGGGGCTTCTTCGTGGCGGAAGCGACAGGATTTGAACCTGCGAGACGAGTTACCCCGCCTACATGGATTCCAGCCATGCTCCTTCGGCCGCTCGGACACGCTTCCAACGATCGATCCTAGCATCCGGACGGGGCGGCTCTTCTCGTCGGGACACTCAGGCAGGAGCGGCGCCCGGGTGTGCCGCGCGGGGCGAGCGCTCAGCGCGCCGGGTTCCGGTCGGACGGTGGGGCGGCTCGGTCCGGGGTCCGCAGCGACAGCAGCGCGAGCGCGGATGCGGTCACGAGCACCAGCGACATGATCGTGAGCAGCACCACTCCCGCCCCCTGCGGGGCGTAGCCGCCGAGACGTCCGATGACGATGCCGTCGACCGCCCCAAGCAGACCGCTGACGACGCCCAGAAGTCCGGCGGCGATCCGGGCCCGCTCGGCGGTCACGGGCGCGTCACCCGAGGCGGCGAGCGCCACGGCCCAGAGCGCCGCGGCGAGCGTGAGCGCGAATAGCAGCAGGAGGAAGGCCCCCTCGACACTGGCCTGCGATCCGACGAGGCCGAGCGAGAGCCCGAACGCCGGGGCCATCGGCAGGAAGAGACTGCTCGCCGCCAGCATCGCCAGGGGCGGCATCGCGAGCATCTCGACACCCGCTCGACGCCACGAACCGCGCAGAGCGCGGGGCACCTCCCCCTCGGCGGCGTGCCGCGCGGTCTGCTGGGCGGCCCACTGCGCGGCCCGGAGAAGCTCGGCCTGCGCGGGAGCAGCAGCCCCGGAGGCAGGGGCGTCGCGGAGGCGAATGACCGCGCGCGCGGCCCTCTGCCGAGTGCGAACCGGAAGGCGATTGCGATGTCGACCCGCCCAAGGCGCGGAGTGCTCAGTCACTTTACCCCCTCAGATCTGTGACTCATAGTCCGTGGACCAATAATCACGGTACCGGTTTCGTTGTGGCATGGGCAACCTCGATCACCGCCGCAACTTCGGTGCTCGAGTACGCGAACTGCGGCAGTCGCAGGGCTGGACCTCGCAGGAGTCGTTCGCACATCACCTCTCGATGGACCGCACCTACGTGTCGGGCATCGAGCGCGGCACACGCAACCCCACCCTCGACGTGATCGTGCGGATCGCACACGGGCTGAACGTGCCTCCGTCCGCACTGCTCGAGGGCATCGAGCAAGCTGCCGCGCCCGCCACGCATCACAACCCCTCTTCGTCGTCGTAGCGTCGGCGCGCCTCACCTTCGCTGATTCCGAGCACGCCGGCGACCTCCCGCCAGGAGTGCCCGGCGACACGCGCTTCGTCGACGATCGCCCGACGGACATCCAGAGCCTGCACCTCGACAAGCCGCAGCAGCTCGAGGCGCTCGAGAGCACTGCACGGCGCGGTGTTGACCTCCTCGGCGAGAGCGAGAAGCAGGTCGGCGCGCTCCGCACGGCGATCCGCAGCGGACACGCTCGCGCCCTGCCCGGATGCAGTGAGCTCGTCGTCAGCCATGCGCACGCCCCCTGCCCACGCACCCCGCCGATGCCGTTCGGCCGGCGAGCTCAGCGGGGATCTCCATGCCGCTCACCCTGCCACGAACCACCGACATCCTCCGGGCGAAAAGTCCTGCTCAGGCGAACAAACGAGTGGTGGAGAGAACTCGGCGCACACGCCCCCTGTGGACGAATGCCTCCGCCATCGGACCGCATGCACGCCGCGCAGGATCGGGCCCCTCGGCCCGGTGGCCGGAACGGCCGGTCTCTCACCACTCGAGCGTCGGCGCCCGAAATCGGCCCCTCACGCCCCGTCTCGCCGGCTCGACACCAGGCAGGCGATGAGGCCGAGGGCCAGCGTCCACCCGGCCAGTGCGCCGATCACAGCGCCCGCATCCAGCTCGGTCGGTGCGAGTCCGCTCAGCGCGATCTGAGCGCCCCACGGCAGAAGGTGTGCGGCGTCCGGCGCGACGTCAGCGATCACCTGTCCGGGCAGCAGCGTTGCGGGGACGACGAACAGCACCAGCAGCGGATTTCGGATGAGTACGCCGAGAAGGAAGCCCCACAGCCCCGCTGACCCGGTCACGGCGACCGTCGACATCGCCGTTGAGAGGGAGAAGATCGCCTCGCCCGACATCGCCCGGAACGTGATGTCCATCGCAAGCACGCTGACGGCCCCGACGACGGATGCCGCCGCGGTGGTGGACAGCGCACGCGTACCGAGCACAAGCGGCCACGCCTCGAAGACGAGCGCCCGCGGCAAGGCGCCGGTCCTGTGGGCTGTCGTGACTCCGAGCGCTCCCATGATGGCGACCACGACCAGGAGATTCGACACGAGCGACTCCCCCATACTGCTGCCGAGTTGGGCGATCACGTCGACGGGCGCCGTTCTCAGATCGGGAGGGAGCGCCGCCAAGAGGGCCGGCACAGGCAGCAGTCCCACAGGGAGGAAGCTCCACAAGACGACATCTCCCGTCAGCCGGCGCGCCTCAGCCGCGAGCGCCCTGAATGACGGCCGGCGGCCCCAGCCGATGTCCGCACGCGCCTGGCTCAATGCTCTCGCCGCCGAACGACCAGCGCGGCCGCTGCCGTAGCCGCGACGCTCCACCCGAGCAGCACCAGCCCACTGGCCCACCACGGCAGCAGGCCGTCCAGCGGAAGCACGGCCACGCCTGCGATGGCGCCGACGGGGAGATATCGCTCGACTTCCGGGAGGTTGAACAGGAGAGGAGCCTCGATCATGAGCGGCAGGAGGAGCACGATTCCGGACGCCGCGTAGTAGTTCCTGACCAGCCAGCCGACGGCGACGCCGATCGCGCCGCCGCAGGCCGAAGCGAACAGAGAGCCCCACACGATCGTCCAGAAAGGCCCGTCGAACAGCGGCTCCCGACCGAAGGAGCGGAGGAGGACGACCGTGACGATCGACCAGATCGCGATTCCGACCACGCACAGGGCGACGCTCGCGATCACACTCGCCAGCATCTTCGAGATGAAGACGCGACGGGTGGACGCCATCACAAGAGAGCGCGCCATGGAACCGTAGTAGTACTCCCGCGACACCGAATAGCTGCCGAGGTACATGGCCACGATCGCGCTCGATGCGATGAGACCGAAGACCGTTCGGGTCGCCAGAGCGTCATCGATGGCCCGCAGCCCCTCCAGCGGTGGGCCGACATTCACCATGAGCGCAGGGATGAGGATCACGAAAGAGGCGATGCCCAGCATCGCGAGACCGCTGACGCTTCGCAGGACTTCACTTCGGAGGAGATCACGCACGGCGGCCTCCCTCGGTGGCGTCGATGAGATCGAAGTAGCCTTCTTCGAGCGATGCGGCACCGGCCGAGGTCAGCTCCTCGAGCCTTCCGGCGTAAAGCACGCTCCTGCGCATCACAACGACCTCGTCGACCGTCTGCTCCAGCTCGGCGAGTTGATGACTCGATATCAGCACCGCACCGCCGCGATCAGCGAAGGATCGCACGAAGCCCCGTAGCCATCGGATGCCGCTCGGGTCGAGGCCGTTGGCAGGCTCGTCGAGGACGAGCAGTTCGGGATCCCCGATGACTGCCGTCGCCAGCCCGAGACGCTGCCACATACCCGTGGAGAACTGCTTGACACGCTTCGAAGCGTGCGGGGCGAGATCGACCTGTTCGAGCACCTCGTCCACGCGCCCCCGAGGCATGCCCGCGGCGAGACGGTAGATCTCCAGGTGACGACGCGCCGTGATCCCGGTCTCGAAACCCAGCCCGTCCATGTGCACGCCCACTCTCCTCGCGGGATTCGCCAGCGCGTGGAAGGGGCCTCCGAAAACCGAGGCCGTGCCCGAGGTCGGATGCAGAAGCCCTACGAGACCGCGCATGGCGGTGCTCTTACCGGCGCCGTTGGGCCCCAGAAGACCGACGACCGAACCGGACTCGACGGCGAAGCTGAGATCTTCGACGACGGCGTCGCCCCGGTAGCTCTTGCTGAATCTGTCGAAGCGGACCACAGGGGTCATGGCGCTTCTCCGGGGAGCGCGAAAAGATCGGTCACCATACCCCCTCAGTTACGTGACTCATAGTCCGTGGACTAAAAGTCACACTAGCGGGTGGGGAAAGGCCAGAGCAACTCGAAGGATCACGGCCGCTTGGACAGTCGCATCGCAATACTGCGGCGCGATGAGCAGCCGCATGAAGATGCTCGATGAGGAGCGCCCGCTTCCGCTCCAGCGGACGGCTCAGGCGGGATGGACGGCTCAGGCCGGGAGGGGGATCTCTCGCGTGCCGTCCCAGGGATCCGCCCAGCCGAGCCGGTCGAACAGCGCGTCGAGCAGCATCGCGGTGAAGCCCCAGACGAGGTGCTCCCCCGCGGTGAATGCCGGGCCGCGCCATTCGCGTCCGTCGCGATGGATGACAGTCACGCCGCGGTTGGCGGGGTCGAGCAGGTCTGCCACCGGCGCGCGGAACACGGCCGCAGACTCGTGCTCATCGACGACTCGCACGGGCGACGGGTCACGCCACCAGCCGACGACCGGGGTGACTAGGTGGCGCGAGAAGGCGAGCGGCACCTCCGGCAGCTTGCCGAGCACGTCGACGCCCGACGGGTCGAGGCCGGTCTCCTCGCGCGCCTCGCGCAGGGCCGTCGCGACGATGTCGCGGTCGCCGGCATCCACCCGCCCGCCCGGGAAGGCGACCTGTCCGGGGTGCGACCGCAGCGTCGCCGCACGCGACAGCAGCAGCACGTCGAGGTCGCGCGAGACAGGCGTCGCGCGGGCCTCGCTCGGCACAGCGTCGAGCACCCCGAACAGCATCAGCACCGCGGCCGGGCGGGGCGAGGCGGCGGTCGGCAGGCCGTCGAGGAGGGGCTTCGCGTCGACGCGCACCAGCTCTGCGAGCTGCGCCCGCGCGCTCCGCGGAGTGGGGTGATCCGTCACCCCACCGACGCTACCCCCGGTGCCGCCGGACGGGATCGGATCCAGCCGATACTGATCGCCAGACTTGTGATCGGCTCCCGCATCAGACGAACGGATGCGGAAAGGTATGCGCCGCAGGCTCGACCGGCGCGTTCCACGCGAGCGCCTCCGACATGCGCAAGGGGCGGAGGTCGGGGCAGAAGACGCGCACGACCGCCCAGTTCAGCTCCCGCGCGCGCTCGGGCAGTCGCGGCGTCAGGTCGACGACCGTTCTGCGAGGTAGGAGGGCGACCCAGTCGCGTACCGGGGCGACATCCGCAGCCGGATCGCGCGCCTCCGGTACCAGCGCCAGCCAGTCATCCGCGGCGCGGACGGCCGATGCTCCCGCCCAGAACCGCGCGCGATCGATCTCGCGGCGGATCGGCAGCGCCACCTCGCGGGTCCCCTCCAACCGGCGGAGATCGAGGAGAAGCGTCCGGATCTGCAGAGCCTCCTGCACGGCGCGCAGAAGTGCGTGCTGTGCGAGCGACTCCAGTCCGAGGCCGGCGCCGACCACGCTACGCGCACGATCGATGGCCAGCGCGAGAAGCACGTCGACCCCGCCGACAGCGGGCAGACGCACAACACGCAGGTCGACGCCGGCGGCGGCTACGGGGGCGAGCAGGCGCGCGGTCTCGCCCGCGAGGATCCGTTCGAGGGGCGTGCTCTCGAGCCGTGACGCCGTCTGAGGTCGGCTCCAACCGCGCATCGCCGCGTCGCGCTCGATCGTTTCCTTGCACGCCGACTGGAGAGCACGATCGAAGCCCATCCCCGCGGCGGTGCCCGAAGGACCCGGATCGACGAGCTCGGAGTCCCGCAGCGGCGGGTAGTCCACCGCAGACGCGGGAACGCCCACCTCCTGCCGATCGACCCCATCGAAGAACACGCCGGAATACCTGTCCTCCTGCTGGGGAGCGCCCGCCCACGACATCCCGGCGGGCGCATGCGGCGTCGAAGGATCCGCTCGGGGAAGGGGAGCACGGCTGAGCAGCGCCCATCGCTCGACGGCCTCACCCGCCGCGCGCACGAACGTGGCCCCCTGACGCACGCCCGCCGCCCCGACCCAGGTGATGTCGAGCGCTGACTGGTCGTCGCGCCGCTCGCCCATTCCGATGTCGACCGCGACAGACCACAACGGCCGATCCGGCGACTGCGGCGGGAAGGCGCGCACGGCACGCGCGATGCCGGTGGCGGGATCGAGCGTTGCACTGATGTCGAGGGGGATCATCGGGGCGCCCCGTCGCACGGCCCTGCAAGGGCATCCTCGACGAGACACGCGATCTCGTCCGAAATGATGGAGCGCGAAAGCGGGCGCCCGCGCCCGAACCTGCGCATCACCCGCTCCGCCGTGCGGACCGACACATCGGCTGATTGCGCCGCGACCGCCCGCAGGCGCGACGTGTCGACGAGCGAGGCCATGAGGTCGGCGGCGTCGCGGAACGTCATTCCGGCCTGCCCGAGGAGGGCCCGCACGCGTGCGCCCTGCCCCCACGGCCCGCCCGCTTGGGTGTCCACAAGGCGCAGCCAGTCCGGCCAGAGCACCGCGAGCGCCTCGATCTTCGAGGATCTGGTCAGCATCGACAGCTCGTTCGCCACGAACCAGAGCGGGAAGGGGGCGAGCCCCCGACCGCGGAGCGCCCATCCGGCGTGGCCGGCGGCGCTCGCGAGGGCGGCGTCGACGAGCACGTCGCCTCGGAGCGCCCCGGCGCTGCGGGTCCCCGGCAGAAGCGCGGCGGCGATCCGCGCGGTCCGGCACCCGAGAGCCTCGGCCTCGGCGTCGGCCCCGGACAGCGTCGAGGGCGTCGCGTAGGCACCGATGATCCGGCTCCACGCCTCCGCGCTCGACGCGCGGATCAGCGCGCCCGGCGCCGCGAGCATCCGTGGCTCGTAGGCAGCGGACAGCGTCGGCGTGCTCGGCAGGGTGGCGATCGACTTGGCCCGCTCCATCCCGGCGCCCGACTCCCAGCACGCGACGCTCGAGACCTCCGCTCCCGTGCCGAACGTCGTCGGCACGGACACGAGCGGCAAGGGACGCCACAGCGCGGCCGGCACGAGGACGAAGCCCGCCGACGATGCCTGCGCGTCGAGGTACGCCAGCAGACGCTCGTCTCCCGCGCATCCCGCCGCGAGCTTCGCAAGATCCATCGCGTTGCCGCCGCCGATCACCACCACCCCATCGACGCACTCGCGGCGCCACGCCGCCGCGGTCTCGGCGACGTCGTCACGGTCGACAGGTCGGACGACCGTGCAGATGGTCGCCGCGCTCATGCGCAGGGCGGCCGGAATCCGGTCGGCGACATTCCCGTCCACGACCACGCCGAGGCGTCGGGCGCCGAGCTGTGCGACGGCGGAGGCCGTCGCACCTGCGCCCACGAACTGGGCGGGGACGCCAGGACGACCGACAGATGTGGCTGTCATGCCGCGCTCGCGAGAAACCGCTCGAGGGTCGGTCGCACCCGACCGAAGACCTCGGCTAGCTGTGCTCGATCGAAGATGAGAGCGGGCATGAACTGCAGGGCGGACGGCGCGGGTTGAACGATCACGCCGTCACGAAGACACGAGCGCACGAGGTCGAAGACCTCGGACGCGTCAAGGGCCGAACCGTCTGCGTGCGTGAGGTGCAGCGCGCGCATCAGGCCGCGTCCCGAGGCGACGATCCTCGTGCTGAGGCCCGCCAGGGCGTTGAGCTCCTCATCCATGACCGTCGACAGAGAGTCGGCGAGCGACTGCGCGCCGATTCTCTCCAGCTCGTCGATGGTCGCCAGGATCGCCGCGCACGACTGGGGCGATCCTGCCTGCGTCTCGCCATGCCAGAACACGTCGTCATGACGCCGAAGCACGCCGCCGACCGACGAGGCGAGCAGCACGGCGGACGCCGCCGAGGTGCCGTTGGTGAGCGCTTTGCTGAGCACGAGCAGGTCCGGTGAGAACGGCCACTCAGCGCTCGCGAAACGCGCACCCCCGTGCGGTAGAAGCCGGTGGCGACCTCGTCCGCGACGACGAGGAAGCCGCGCTGCTCACGCAGTCTCGCCACTTCGTGGAGCATGGCGGTCGGAAGGGGCAGGGCTCCCGATCCGAGCACGGGCTCCATCACGATCGCAGCGATCTCCTCGCCGAACCGCCGGGCCACCCGTCTCAGCGCGTCGACGTCGTCGTACGGAATCTTGATGTGAAGCCGTTCGTCGACGTCGTACACGTCCTGGTAGAGGTACGCACCGCTCAGCGCCATGGCCGTGCTTGTGATGCCGTGGTAGCTGCCCACGAGGCTGACCACACGCCGCCGCCGCGCACCATGCACGAGCTTCTGCACCTGCCTGCTGAGCTTCACCACGGCATCCAAGGCCGAGCTGCCGGATGTGGCGAAGAACACGCTCTCGTAGCGATCGGCCCCTGCATACTCGCGCAGGCGCTCTGCGGCCTGCCGGGCTGAGGTGCTTCCGCGCCGAAAGATCGGGAGCGCCGACGCCTGCAGGTTCACCTGGTGCACGGCATCCGCGATCGCACGGCTGCCATAGCCGAGCGGGACGTTCCACAGCCCGCTGATCGCATCGATCGCGGTCGAGCCATCCGAGAAGGAGACGGTCACACCCTCCGCACCGTCTGCCTCGATCTCGCCGAAGCGACTCGGAGGGAGGAAGAACTCGAGGTAGGCCGATGTGCCGCGCACGGGCGGCGAGTCCGCTTCCGACGGGGATGACACCGAGGCGACGAGCACGGCGTAGTCGCCGATGCGGTCATCGTGACCGCGCAGCCCCACGGGATGCTGAGCGGTCACCGTGAACCCCGCCGCGTGCAGCTCATCAACGAGCTGCGGCCGAGAGAGCAGGTGGGTGCGCACCGTGTGCTCGGACGCATCGCCGTCCTCGGTGAGGGTCGTCGAGAGGATGCCTCGCTCGGAGTCGATCTCCTCACGGATCCGCAGCCCTCCGCCGATGTCGTGCACAGCCTGCCCGTCATCCGCGAGCGGCGGGGTGCGCAGCGAGAGCACAAAGGATCCGTCCTCCGCCAGCCAGCGACGCACTCGCGCGAACAGCCGTGCACGGTCGGCACGGTCGAAGAGGCTGATCGACGTCGTTCCGAGCACGACCTTGTCGAAGCGCTCCTCGCTGTCCCACGCGAGGATGTCGGCGACGACCAGCTGCAGTCGCGCATCATCCGTGACGCGCGCGCGGAGCATCGCGGTCAGATCGGGCGAGATGTCCACGGCCGTCACGTCCCGGGCGACGCGCAGAAGGGGGACGGTGAGTCGACCGGATCCGCTGGCCAGCTCGAGGACACGGTCGGATCCTCGGGCGATGGTGCGGATGATCTCGCGCACCTCCGACGTGTCGTCGGCGACGATGCGGTCATAGAGCTCCGCCCCGCGCGCGGCGTACATCGAGTGCACGGTGCTGGTGGATGGCATCACGTGACCGCCTCTCGCGGGCGGGTCAGCAGCGGGGCAAGGCCCAGCACGTCGAACACCCGACGAGTGGAATCATCGATGCTCTCGCCGTCGGCGATCGCGGCGAGCGCGGCGGTGACCCGGGCACCGATCTCCGCCGGAACTCGACTGAGAGCGCCCGAGAGCGCGTCGACGACATAGGTGTCGTCAGCGGCCGCGAGGACGAAGACCGGGTCGCGGCGCGGAACGGATCCGCGGGCCGACTCGACCAGGCGCACGTCGTGATCGAGCCTCGCTCGAAGCCCGCGCACCACCTTCGCCGCCCCGACGAACCGGGCGATGCGCACCTCGTCGACGGTGACCTCGCCTGTCGTCGGAATCGTGAAGTCGTCACCGAGCGGGGTCTCGTCAGCCGGCCCCTGTGTGAGGATTCCGTCCGCCCGCAGATGCAGGCGGTTCGCGGTCGAGGAGCGCAGCCCGAGAGGTGCGAGCAGCCGCGCCTGGTCGACGAGCGTGGTGACGGGTTGCAGAAGCTGAGGCGGGAGCAGACTCGTGTTCTCTGTGGTGGTCACGTCGGCGAGAAGCGCCTCGCGGTCGACGTCGTCCACGACGGACAGCGCGGTCGGCAGCGACAGCGACACATAGGGAGCGGTCGCGTAGCTCTCGGTCTGCACGAGCATTCCGTCACCGAGGGAGATCTCTCCGCCGACCAGTTCGAGGACGCCGGAGTACTCCACCACCCGCACTCCGGGCACGTCGAGGAGGGCGGCGCCGCCCTCCTCGACGAAGACGTAGGCACCCTCGCCGAGCGCGAGGGAGCGCACCGCGCTCGCGTCGGCTCCCGGCTCGACGAGGAGGTCGCGCGCCGACGCATCCGCTCGTTCACCCTCGAGCCAGCGACGCAAGCGGTCGAGCCGCCGCGCCCGTGCTGTCTCGGCTGTCTCTGCTGCCTCCGGCATCTGTTTCCCCTCCCCTGCGAGCCCCTTCGGCCCGCGGTCTGACTTCCTGGTCACCGTGCAAAGCGCCTTTCACGAGGTGAACGCAGCGCCCCAGATCTCTGCCACCCACTGCACGGGCGCTCGCGTGCCCAGGCGAAGCACCACGGCCCCCGCGTCATCGCGGGTCTCCGATACCGCTCGCACCACCGCGGCGTCGAGCGGTGCGCACCAGCCGTCGAGCCGGTAGGGCGAACCGCTCACCGGGAATGCCGCCGAGAGCGGGATCTCGCAGGGGGCGAACCCTCCCGTGACCGTCGCCACGCCGATCCGACGTCCGAGCACCATGCCGGGCTCGTGCACGGTGACCTCCGTCCCCGCCAGCTCGCCGACATGCGTGACGGACAGCGTCGCGAGCTGTGCCTGGCCGTCGCGCACGTAGACACCGGCGATGGCGTTCACCGGCAGCGGCAGAAGCAGAGCGATCGCTGCGACCGCCGCGCCGATGGCGCTCCAGGAGGCGACCGCGCGCCACCGCGACAGGCCGGCGCTCCAAGACGATTTCAGACCGCTCCACCCGCGCGTCGCGGTCCAGACGACCAGGATTCCGATCGCCAGCAGGATGACCCCGTCACCTGCCGTGCCGAGTGCGCTGAGGTTCATGGAGAGTGCGAGCAGCACGCCGATCACGAGCACGGACGGAAAGAGAAAGCACACGGCGCCGAACGCGACCCAGCGGCGCGTGATGCCGTCGTCCACACGGGGACCGCCGAGCAGCATGCGCGAGGCGCGTGCGCGGAATGCGGCGATCGACGAGTCGCGGAGGTTCGGTCGATCGAGATACCCCGCCAGTGCGACGTAGCCGTCGAGCTTCACGAAGGGGATGAGGTTGATCGCCCAATAGGCGACGTTGAAGAACGCCACCGTGGCGAGCGCCACACCCGCCTCACGCGGGACGAGGAAAGCCACCGCTCCGGTCACGGCCGCGATGACACCCTGGGCGGCGACGCCCGCCAGCGCGACACGCACGCGCTTCTCCCGAGCGATCGACCAGTTGTCTCGAACGTCGCAGAAGAATGCCGGCGCGAGGTAGAACAGCATAAATCCCATGCGCGGACTGCGACCGCCATATGCGGTGAGCACAACGGCGTGGCCGAACTCGTGGGCGAACATCGACGCGAGCATCCCGACCATCAGCCAGCCGTATCCCGCGATCGAGATCCCGGAGTGAAGCGGACTGGTGGAAAGCGCCCAGTGCATGGCCACCACGGCGGCGCCGACGAGATCGAGCACGATGACGACCGGCCAGAAGCCTCGAACACGCACGAGGCGGCACAGCAGCCCGTCGGGGCGGATCACGCGCGATGGGTCGAAGAAGGTGAACTGCACGGTGAACGGCGCGCGGAACTGCACCCACCGGAGCCGCGCGGGCGCATCCGCGACCGCCGGCATCGCCGCCACCGCGCCGAGCGCCGCCTCCACCTGTTCCGCGGTGACACCGCAGCGCGCGCCGATGAGGCGGGACTCCGCGACAGGGTCGCGCTTGACGGCGTGGAGGATCCCGCCGATGAGGCCGGGCACACGCGCGACGGGACCGGCGGCGGTCGAGATCAGCACCCGCCCCTCGCTGTCAGGGCGGGACAGCCGGATGCGATCGAGCCACTCTCGCGACGCGGCGCCGCGGGCCTGCGCATCTGTGATCACGTCGCGTCCGTGCGGCGCAGTCGCAGGACTGCGAGACCGGCGAGCAGGATCAGCCATGCGGCGAACCCGAGGTATCCGCAGCCGATCGGGAGGATCTCCTCCGTCGTCGAGGTGTCGTCCATCATCGCCAGACCGAGGCCGCCGGGGAGCAACCGTCCCACGGCGGGCACCAGCTGGATGATGTAGGTCTCGAGCAGCATCGTCCACGCGGCGAGTGCGATGACGGTGATGAGCGACTTGCGCGACTGCCAGGCGACCATCTGCCCGAGGTACCCCGAGAAGATCGTCGCGACGGCGATGCCCACAACGACCACCGACGCGTCATCCGACCAGGCGAAGTCGGCGCCCTGCGCCGGTAGCAGGAAGAACGCGGGCACGATCGCCGCGGCCGGACCGAGAACGCCGAAGACGACCATCTGCGGCGCGACCACGACGGCGCGCGAGGCCACGAGGCGCACGCTTCCGCCCGCCAGGAGCTTCTGGCGCACGATCCCGCCGCTGCCGAAATCGCGCGTCACCGAGAGCGCGCCGTGGATCATCGCGAACAGCGTCGATGCGAAGCCCATACGCACCAGTTGAAGGGTCAGCTCCTGATCGAGCTCGGCCGTGCTGTGCTCGATCGGCTCGAGCATAGTGCCCGTGCCCACGGCCGCCAACGCGTTGAGTGCGACGCTGATGAAGATCAGCGAGGCGAAGGGGCCGTTGCGCAGGAACCGGTAGGACTCGGCGTGCAGAAAGCTCATCGCGGCTGGGCCTCTCGTCCGATGGCGGTCAGGTACCAGGCCTCGAGCGACTCCTCAGTGCGAGCCGGCACCGGCCCGTCGTAGCGGAGCGTCTGGTTGATCACGACGACGCGCTCGACGATGCGCCGCAGTTCGTCGAGTTGGTGGCTCGAGAGGATCGTGGTGCGTCCACGGGCCGTGCGGTCATCCAGGAGATCGCGCAGCCATCGGCCGGCTTCGATGTCGAGACCGTTGTGCGGCTCATCGAGGATCAGCACTTCCGGATCCCCGATGAGGGCCGCCGCGAGCGCGACGCGTTGACGCTGGCCCGTCGAAAGCCGCCCGACCCGACGCTTCGCGTAGGCGGCGATTCCGAAGCGCTCGGCTGCCTCATCCACGACGGAAGGCGGCAGACCCTGCGCCTTGGCTTCCCATCGGAGGCAGTCGACCGCGGTGAAGTCAGCGGACAGGCCGGGCGGATCGAACACATAGGCGACGTGGTGTCCAGCGGCCCCGATCTCCGCCGGGTCGGCGCCCATCACGCGCACCCGACCACGCGAGGGCATCCGCGCGCCGACCAGGCAGGACAGCAGCGACGTCTTCCCCGCGCCGTTCGGGCCGAGCAGCCCGACGCATTCGCCCGCCTGCACGGTGAAGGACACGTCAGAGAGCGCGGAGACCCGCCGGTAGCTCTTCGAGAGGTCCGATACCTCGAGAACGGACGTGGTCATGTCCGTGATCGGCGCACGGCCAGGCCGAGGGCGACGCCCATTGCGAGCGACAGCACAAGTCCCGTTGCCAGTGCGATGGCCGCGACCACCGGACTCGCGTCCGTCGCGAGGAGGATGACGCCGATGGCGCACAGCGCCATGCCGAAGCCTCCCAGGCACACGGCGACCGCGGCGTGATCAGTCTTTGTCTTCACTTCTGACTCCTCGATCGATGAGGGATGGATCCCGGCCGCGGGGGCACCCGCGGCCGGGCTGACGGCGTCGCGACGTCGCGGCGTCAGGTGATGGCGACGCCGATACCGATACCGGTGCCGATTGCACTTGCGGCACCCGCGCCGATGCCGAACGCGGTCCAGAACTGTCCCCAGTCCCACGCCGCCTCGAGCGACTCGAGCGACTCGATGCCCGCAACCATCTCGGCGAAGGCCTCATCCACGTCGCGCGTGATCTGCTGCTCCATAGTTCACCTCCCCCCGAGGCACTCAGCGGCACGTCCGTCGTGCCGCATGGATCACCGTGAGCCTGCTCAGGTGATTGCCACGCCGAGGGCGACGCTGCCGTAGATCAGACCACCGGTCGCGACGGCTCCCGCCCCGATTCCGACGACCCATTCCACCCAGCCCGGCGCCTCCAGCGGCTCCAGCGACTCGATGAGCGCGATCTCGTTCTCCATTTCACACCCCCAATGTGACTCATCGTCCGTTGACTTTTAGTCACCATAGCACGCACGCCAGACGGCGCTGCGCCGCATCCGGCGGCATATATGCCCGCCTGCACCGCTCGTTCATCGAGCGAGCAAAGCGAGTCGAGATGCCCTGAGCCGCCGCCGGCTCGCGCGCTGCACCCCTCCGCTCATCGAGCGAGCGAAGCGAGTCGAGATGCCCTGAGTCCGCCTCGAGCGGGTTACGAGTCCGGACAGCCGGGTGCAGTGGGGGCATTAAGGCAGTCTTGTGCGACGAGGGCCTTGCTGAGGCGGAAGATCCGGATCTCACGCGTGGCGGCCGGCACGCCGATCACGCCCTCCACGGGCACGGTGCCGAGCTCCCCGAAATCGACCACGGCGGTGTAGAGAGCGCTGATGGTGAGCGGATAGGTGCCCTTGTCCGCGTATTCGTGACTGGTGTCGGTGGGGGTGAACGCGGCCTGACGCAGCGCCTCCCAGGACACTCCGCCGTGAGAAGTCTCGGTGACCGTCCCATCACCCCAGTCCTGCCGGAACCCCGCCGGGGTGAACCTCACGCTGACCGGCAACCCGAACAGCTCCCCGTGACGGGTCTGCGCCGTGGAGCTGGCGACGGTGTTGAAGGGCTGGTTCTTCAGACCCACTCCGTCGGGCTCGGTGCGCACGGCGGGTGGGGCGGGGAAGAAGTGGGCGACGTCGGAGACCGTCACCACCGACGGCAGGACGACTGACTCGGCCTTGATCTCGGGCTTGGGATCAGGCTCGAATCGAGGGCAGGCGCGACCGCAGCGGAACGACCCGTTCGGGTTCTCCACCACGCCCGACTCGGGTCCCGTCTCCGTGCCACCGGACCCCGTGGAGCCACCGGAGCCCGCGCCATCGCCTGCCTGCCCGGTGCCACCAGCGTGCACAGGACGATGCCCCGGGTTGAGTTGCTGCAGATGCCCGCCGATGGTGACCCCGTCGGGAAAGGGATCACCGTTAGTGGTCACATCACACAGTCCGAGCTTGACAGCTTCCTCGCCACATTGCTGAGGGGCCATCTCGGCGTACGCGGGCACCGCTAGAAGGGACGCTGCCAGCGCGATCGCGGCGACCTTCATCAGCAGGGCTGGTCCGGATCAGGAAGGCTCGAGTGCGCCAACATCACACCATCGACAGTGGAAAACTCCACGCGTAGGGCGAATATCTCCTGCTGTTCCGGAGTGACGTCAACGCTGTCCTGGTTGAGCACGCGTTGCAACGAAGAGTCCAAGCACACGAGTAGCTCTGCGTGGCCGGCACCTGACAGGACGGTCGCGCCGATTCTCTGCATCGACAAGATCGTGATCTCACCGACGATGCGAAGGCCAGCGGCGGCGGCCTGTTCCTTGAGCTCCTTAGTTTCGCGCTTCAATGCGCCGTGAAGGAAGGTCGTCGGGTCGACAGCAGGTGTTCCGGTGTGTTCGGCGTTCTGCGCCGCAATGTACGCCCGATAGGTCTCCTCAGCAGCCTCGAACGCCTCCTCCTCCGAGGCGAACTGCCGATACGTCGGAGTCGGATCCGGCGAGGCTGCCGGAGAGCAGGCCGTCAGCCCGGCGATCAGCACAAGAGCAAGCGGCGGGGCGAGACGGCGGTGGAGCATGCGATCCACCGTAGGGATCACCGCCGACGAGGCTCCGGAGTTATCCACACCCCCGGGCCCTCCGCCTCACCGGGCCACGAACCGGCGTCCTCCCACCGGCCCCAAGCAGCAGATGCCCGAGCCGGGTGCACGAGAAGCGCGGGTCCGAAAGACCCGGGCGCGCGGGATCAGCCGCAGTTCGGGCAGACCCCGGTCAGCGGCATCTGCATAAAGCAGGTCATGCAGATCTTGCCCTCCATGGGGGCGCTGGCGCCGGAGCGAGGGGCGCCCGTGCCCGTCGACGCAGCACGGGGGGCGGACGCCGCGCGGCGCGGGGCCGACGCGCTCACCGGCTTGGCGCGCGTCTCGAAGTGCGTGATGCCCCAGGCGCCACGGAAGCGGCGGCTGACCCAGCGCGGACGGTCGCCGGCGAGGCGCTGCGCGTCCGACTCCGACCGGAACCCGGTCGTATAGCCGTCGTGCACTTCGAGGGCAGGGCCGCCGCCGGGACGCTCGATCTTGAAGTAGGTGCGGAACCCGTGCAGCGTCGCGCCCTCGCCGACGCCCGCGGCGATGCCGCGCAGCAGCTCGAGGTTGCCCACGGGGGTTCCGTAGCGCACAAACGCCTGCTCGATCGAGTCGAGGCTCACCGCCCGACCTTCCTTGGAGTGGTCGATGGAACGTTCAGGCGTGCTGCTCATACGTCCATTCTCCCGCGCCACGACTGGGCATACGCCCGTGTGAGCGCATCATCTCCCGGTTCGGATCCGCCTGCGACGCCGCTCCAGATCCGCTGGCGGTTCATCCGCGCGCCCGATCTGCACGGTGGCCAGGACTTCTGCCGCGAGGCCCCTCGTGTCGGAGCCTGCTGATACGGTCCCGGCATGACCGCACTTCGAGGTGAAAAGGATCTCGTAGGCGCCCGCCCGCGTCGACGGGTCGCCGTCGTCACGTCGCTTCTCGCGCTGGTGATCGGAATCGGATCGCTCGCCATCGCGCTGCCGGGGTTGCGGGGCGTGGGCGAGACCGTCTTCAACGTGGCGGCGCTCTTCGTCGCGCCATCGCTGGCCGCCGTCGCCCTGGTGATGCTGTGCCGCAACGCGGGCGTGACGCCGGCCGCCCGCACGGCGCCGATCCTCGCGGCGTCGACGGCGGCCTTCGCGCTGGCGGCCATGACCCGGCAGGCGTGGTCGATCGGCTTCGACCGCGCCGACGCCGGTCTGCCCGACACCTGGTTCAGCGCGCTCCTCTGGCCGCTCTTCGCCGTCGCGTGGGCGGTGGGTGCGCTCGCGATCGCCCTGCTGGTGCACGCGATGATGACGGCAGGCGGAACCTCCCCGACGGTGGGCTGGGCGACGGGCGTCGCGGTCGGGCTCGTCGCCGCTCCCGCGATCGGCATCGGTCTGATCTCGCCCGTGCCGGTGATGCTCACATCAGCCGCGCTCGTGATCTTCGCGCTGCGCCGACCGCGAGCGCGCCCCGCGGCCGACTGATCGCCCTCGCCGCACTCGCCCGCGCCGCTACTTCGACGCGCGGGAGAGCGCCTCGACCGCGGGCCCCTCCAGCACCGCGCCGTCCTCGGCGAAACGCGACCCGTGCAACGGGCAGTCCCAGGTGCGCTCGAGGTCGTTCCACTCGAGGGATCCGCCCATGTGCGTGCACGCCCCCGGCGCGTCGTGCCGGCCGATGTGACGCACGGCGCTCGTCACGGCGGCGGCCGCGACTCCTGCCTGCGCCCCGATGAATTCGGCGCCATCGCGCAGCGTGAGGTGCGGCGAGCGCAGCGCCTCCGCCCACGGCATCGGCGATCCGGTGAGATCGCCCGCCAGCGTCAGCGCGGCCGCGGCCCCGTTCGTCATGCCCCACTTGTTGAAGCCGGTCGCGACCCACAGTCCCTCACCGGTGGGGCCGACGAACGGCACGCGCGACACAGTCTGATAGTCCTGCGCGGCCCACCACGTCACCCGCGCGGCGCCGGGGAACTGATCCACGACCCATTCGTCGAGCGATGCGAGCATCTTCGCCGGATCCTGCTCGCGGCCGGTCGTCCACGACGGCCCGCCCACGAGCAGCAGCCCTTGCGACGTGCGCAGCGACCGTCCCACCGCGTCGACGGACAGGTACATCCCCGAGGGCACCTCCCCCGGCACCCGATAGGCGGCCGCCAGCGAACGCGACACCCGAAGGCGCGCGAAGAAGCCCGCCTTGTCGATGACGGGCGATCCGGACGCCACCACCACCTGGTTCGCCTGCAGCGGGCCGCGCGAGGTGCGCAGCTTCCCGTCCTGGAGCCCCAGCACGCGACAGTCGGTCACGATCGATCCGCCGTGCTCGCGGATCACCTCCGCCAGGTGCGCCAGCAGACGCATCGGATGGATCTGCCACTGCCCGCGCATGCGCAGAGCGCGGGTCACCGGGTACGGAAGCCCGGCGTGCTCCCCCTCGCCGAGCACGTCGACATCGAGGCCGACCGCGGCGAGCGCCTCGGCCTCCGCGTCGATCGCCGAGTCGCCCGTGGGCGTGGTCGAGTAGGTGAAGGCATCCCGCTGCTCGAGCGAAGGATCATCGGCCAGCTCGGAGCGGATCCAGTCCTGTCCCGCGCGGTTCGCCGCGACGTAAGCCTCGAGCGCGGTGTCGCCGGCGTGCTTGCGCAGCTCCGACATCACCGATCCCTGCAGGAGCGAGACCTTGGCGGTGGTGTTCCCCGTGGCCACCGCGCCGACGGCGCGCGCCTCGAGCACGGTCACGAGGAATCCGGATCGGGCGAGCAGTGCGGCCGTCGCAAGACCCGTGAGGCCGGCTCCGACGACCGCGACCTCCGTGCTCTCAGGGAGGGTCGGATCCGTCGGAATCATGGGCGAGGTCTGGTGCCAGATGGAGGGCATGCCGTGAGCATCCCCCGCTGCGAGGGACCAGCGATAGGGCTTGACAGCGGGCTCCGTCGGCGCAGAACAAAACGAGACGCTCGGAACCCCGTCAGAGGCTCCGAGCGTCTCGACGAATTGTGGCTCCCGCTCGACGAGTCGAGGAAGGGAAGCCGACGTGTCAGCCGGCGAGCGGCGTGGCCTTGCGCGGCGGTGCCGAGCGAGGCGCGGTGCGCACGGTCGACGTGCGCGGAGATGCGGCGCGCGGCGGGAAGTGCGCGATGCGCAGGGGCTTCACGTTGGCGGCGTCGGCGAGCAGCTTCGCCGCCAGCAGCAGCACACTCTGGAGGGAGGTGTGCCGCGTGAGCCCGCGGGTGCACTGCACCCACACGACCTCGAAGCAGAGTTCGCTGCGGTCGTCGGTGGGCAGCTGCTCCACATAGGCGATGACGCTGGCCGCGTCCGAGCTGTCGACGCTCGTGTCGCAGATGCGCCAGGCGCCCTCCGTGAGGGGCACAAGCTCGAGTTGGTGATAAGTGTCCATGGTTCCTCCACAGTGAGGATCCCCCGGATCCAGGGTACGCGCGAGGGGCTTGACACGCTATGAAGTCGCGCGTATCCCGGAGATGAAGGAGGCGCATCATGGCCACCAACACCCCCACCGGCATGGGCGAGAGCGGCTCGCTCATCCAGGAGTACTTCCCCGGTCAGGACGCCCGAGCCGCAACCAACGCCGGCCACCTCGAGCCCCACCCGCACGTGGTCTCGCAGCTCGACGCCGACCCCCGTCAGGGCACCCGCGAATCCCTCAACACCCCGTCCCATGACCAGCGGCTGCGAGGCCTGGTCGTTCAGATCGAGGCGGATGTCGCCACCCACCGGCTGGCCCCCGAAGCCGTGAGATTTGTGCTCGAGGAGCGGCTCGAGGAGTGCGGCATCGGGTGCGCCGCCGCGGAGATCGACGAGCTCGAGCGGATCATCCGGGCGGTCGCGCCGCCGATCGACGTGGACCACGCTCAGCCCGGGGCCGACCGTCACCTCGAGCGCCACGGCAGGGCCGATATCCGCTGACCTGTCAAGCCCATTCACTGAGAGCCCACGCGCCCGCACGATGGGCCCATGACCACGAACGAGAGCTCCCCCGATCGCATCGCGGGCAAGGCCCCTGGCCCCGGCGACGTGATCTACAACGGACACAACACCGAGACCCTCCCCTTCTCGGCTGAGCCTTTCCGGCCGGCCGAGGCCGTCGAGGCGATCGATCCGGATCCGAAGCGCCCGTCGGGGACGGAGGGCCGCGGTCATGGCATCGAGACGATCGTGCCGACGGCCGATGCGCGCGCAGAGCACGGTGCCGGCTTCTTCGAGCAGGAGGAGCCCGTCGAGGCCAAGCCCGACCCGGTGGGGCACGGGGTGCTCGGGGATCCGCCGAGCGCGCACACCGTTCCGGCGGGCCGCGAGGGCGTCGACTCGGGCCCTGTGGACTCCGTCAGTGTCGAAGGTGGCGCCTCGCCCGATGTCGAGGCGAACAGCCAGAACGACATCGCCGGTGTGGGCCCGCGCGACGCGGGCGATGTCAGCACGGGCGGCGATGCCCCGACCGATCCTGTTGCGCGGGAAGACCTCCCCGCACCCGACACGAGCAACGCCGCGGGCGACGCCGGCACCGATCCGGCCGCCACGAGAGAGGCTCCGACCGCGCACGACTCGGCCGATCCGGACATCCCGGGAGTTCCCGACGCGATCGGTCCCGGTGGCAACGGCCTCCAGACCGAGCCGCTGCAGGATCAGAACGACACCACGCTGAACGAGCAGGAGCAGGGCATCGTCGTGCAGGTGCAGGGCGACCTGCAGACGGGCCGTGCCCCCGAGGGCCAGGCCCGCGAGCTGCTCGCGCAGCGCCTGACGCAGGCCGGGCTCGACGCCTCGCCGGAGAACCTCGACCGGCTGCTGCGACAGATCGGCTCGAGCGACGCGCCGACCGATATCGATGAGGCTCAGCCGGGCGCCGACCGGTGACGTGTCGGCATCGCGAACTTCTCACGGGAACCAGGAGGGAAACCAGATGAGCACGCAGGATCAGGACCGCAACGACGGATCGTCGCAGCCCGAGGACGGGCAGGTCGATTCCGAGCAGGGGTACGACGACCCGCAGTCCGCCTACGGCGAGCAGTCGTACGGCGAGGCCCAGGCGGCATACGGCGAGCAGCCGGCGACAGAGACGCCGTCGTTCGTCGGCGAGCAGCCGGCTGAGACCTACGGCGAGCAGCTCAACGACGTCGCCGAGCAGTCGTTCGGCGGCGCGGAGCAGACGGCGCAGCAGCAGGACGCCGAGCAGGAGTACGGCTCCCAGCAGGCCTACGGCGAGACGCAGCCCGCGTATGGCGAGGACGACGACTCGGCCGAGCAGTCATCGCTCGAGGCAGCCGGTGACGATTCGCCGGACGAATCGTCTTACTGAGCGAGGCGAAGAGGGCGGCCCGTCGCACACGGGCCGCCCTCTTCTGCGCCCGCCGTCGATCGCCCGCGACGTCACGCGGTCGGCTTTCACACGGGGTTAGGCCTCGAACACCTTGCCGGGGTTCAGGATGCCCTGCGGGTCGAACACGCGGGCGATGTCGCGCTGCAGCCGCCACTGATCGTCGCCCAGCTCGTCGGCCAGCCAGCGCCGCTTGAGCACACCGATGCCGTGCTCGCCCGTGAGCGTGCCGCCGAGGCGGATGGCCGCCCGGAACAGGTCGTCCGCCGCCTCCCAGATGGAGGCCGGCACCTCGGGCCCCTCGAAGATGAAGTTCGGGTGCAGGTTGCCGTCGCCCGCGTGCGCGACCACGGGGATCACCACGCCGTGCTCGCGCTCGACGCGCGCGATCTCGTCGAACATCGCGGCGAGCTGCGAGCGCGGCACCGAGACGTCCTCGATGAGGGCGGTGCCAAGGGTCTCCATCGCGGGATGCATCGCGCGCCGGATCGCGAGCAGCCGCTCGCCCTCCTCGCGGTCGTGCGTGACCGCGACGGTTCCGCCGCTCCCGGTCAGAACGGCGGCGATCGCGTCGGCCTCGACCGCCGCGGCAGGCCCATCCGTCTGGATCGTCAGCTGGGCCGATCCGGGGGTCGGTGCCGGCAGCGCGAGCAGGGCGTGAGCCGCCGCGAGGGAGTGCGGATCCATCAGCTCCATGATCGCGGGCTGGATGCCCGCGGCCGTGACGGCGGAGGAGGCCACGGCCGCATCTCGCACCGTGCGGAACGTGGCCGCCACCGTGCACACATCGCCCGGAACGATCCGGCGCAGCTTGAGCGTGGCGCCGACGATCACGCCAAGCGTGCCCTCGCTGCCGATCATGAGCGATGTCAGGTCGAGGCCGGTGACGCCCTTCACGCTGCGGTGCCCCATGCGGATGAGCCGCCCGTCGGCGAGCACCACGTCCAGGCCCAGCACCGCGTCGCGCACCACGCCGTACTTCGCGCACAGCAGGCCGCCGGCGCCCGTGGCG
The DNA here is from genome assembly GCF_017592545.1 of Microbacterium stercoris. Lineage (GTDB taxonomy): Bacteria > Actinomycetota > Actinomycetes > Actinomycetales > Microbacteriaceae > Microbacterium > Microbacterium stercoris. The sequence continues at coordinate 239,365 of NZ_JAGFOA010000003.1, read as the reverse complement.
ATGTTGCCGCCCACCGTCGAGATCGCCTTCGACGCCGGATCGGGTGCCCACCACAGGCCATGGGTCAGCAGCTGTGCATTGAGGTCGGCGTTGAGGATGCCCGGTTCGACGACCGCGAGCAGGTCATCCGGCGACACCTCGAGGATGCGCGTCATACGCCGCACACTGAGGGCGATCTCGCCGCCGCCCGCGTTGGCCGCGCCCGCCAGACCCGTGCCCGCGCCCCGCGTGACGACGGGGGTGCCCGTGGCACTGGCGATCCGCATCACCGCCTGCACGTGCTCGACGGCCTCCGCGTGCACAACCGCCAGGGGCGCCTCGGCCGAGCGATGGCCGGACTTGTCGGCCCGCGCGTTCTCGAGCGCCTCGGGGCTCGTGTCGACCAGGTCGCCGAGCTCGGCGCGCAGCTGCCCGAGAACGCTCATGACTCAGGCGGCGGTCTTGCGGTTGACCGCGACACCCACCGCGACGCACACCACGCCGACGGCCAGACCGATCCACGGCTGTCCGAGTGCCCACCACGACAGGGTGGCGGAGAGGAAGATCAGCAGCTCGACGACCATCCGCACGAACGGGTGCACCGACAGCACCGCCTTGGGAGACACGAACAGCGCCCACACGACGATGGCGAGCGCCGGGGCTCCGATGCCCACCACGATGTTCCACGGGAACGGCCAGGTGAAGAACCCCCACAGGGCGATGCTTCCGAACGCGACGATCTCGGTCAGGAGACGCAGGACGTCGAGGGCGCTGACACGGACCGGTGCGGTGCTTTCGGGCATGCCCCCAGTCTACGTTTCGCCCCTGAGCCATCCCCGCGCCCCCGCCCCGCCCCGCCCCGCCCCCCGCTCGTCGAGCGAGGGAGGAACGACCGAGCCGAGACGCCGCCACCCGGCGCGACGGCTTGGGCGTCTCGACTCGCTGACGCTCGCTCGACGAACGGCGGGGTGCGCTCGACGAACGGCGGGGTCAGAGGCCCTGCCACTGGGGTTTGTGGGCCCAGGCGTAGCGGTAGTAGTCGGCGTCGGCCAGCGCGGAGGCGGCCGCCTCGTCGACGACCACGGTGACGTGGGGGTGGAGCTGGATGGCCGAACCCGGCAGCGATGAGGTGACGGGCCCCTCCACGGCGCCCGCGACGGCGTCCGCCTTGCCGGCGCCGAAGGCGAGCAGCACGAGGTGACGCGCCTCGAGGATCGTGCCGAGCCCCTGCGTGATGCAGTGCATCGGCACCTCGTCGATCGACTCGAAGAAGCGGGCGTTGTCCTCGCGGGTCTGCCGGGTGAGCGTCTTGACGCGCGTGCGAGAGGCGAACGACGATCCGGGTTCGTTGAAGCCGATGTGCCCGTCGGTGCCGATGCCGAGGATCTGCAGGTCCACGCCGCCGGCCTCCGCGATCGCGGCGTCGTAGTCGTCGCCGTGGTGCTCGATGCCCGGGAGCGAGCCGTCCGGCACCCGCACCCGCGACGGATCCAGCCCGAGCGGCTCGATCACCTCGCGCCGGATCACCGAGCGATAGCTCTCCGGGTGATCCGGATCGAGCCCCACGTACTCGTCGAGCGCGAACCCGCGCACCTGCGACACGTCCACCCCGGCGAGCTCCGCAGGCAGCGCCTCGTACACCGGCAGCGGGGTGGATCCGGTGGCGAGGCCGAGCACCGCGTCGGGCCGGGCGCGGATGAGCCGCGCGATCTCCGCGGCGACGAGCTCACCCGCCGCCTCGCGGTTCTCGACGATCACGATCTCGGCCATACGCAGCTCCTTCGCTCAGCGGGCAGGTGCCGCGGCGAGTGCGGCACCCAGTGCGCCGGCCGCCGCCCCTCCCGGGGCGTGATGCGGCAGCACCTCGATTCTGTCCTCCAGACGAAGCGATGTCAGGAAGGGGGATGACGAGGCGGACGCGGCCAGCTCGATCCGCACGGCGGACAGGAGCCGCTCGCCCAGTCGCGACAGGCCTCCGCCGATGACGACGACCGAGGGATCCACCGTCAGCACGAGCACCCGCACCGCGGCCGCGACGCCGCGCGCGAGGTCGCTCCGCAGCGCCAGGGCGTCCGGGTCTCCGTCGTCGGCGGCGGCGAAAAGAGAGCGCACCGGATGCTCCCCGCCGCGCCCCCATCGGCGTGCGATCGAGGCGCCGCCGGCGAGGGTCTCGATGCAGCCGCGCTGTCCGCACGGGCACTCGGGCCCCGCGGGGTCGATCGACACGTGGCCGACCTCGCCGGCGACGCCGCCCGATCCGCTCCACACGCGCCCGTCGACCACAAGGCCCGCGGCCACTCCCGTACCCAGGTTCAGGTAGGCGAGCGGCCCTGTCTGCGGCCCGCGCAGCGCCCAGGCGCCCAGCGCCGCCGCGTTGACGTCGTTCTCCACGCGCACCGGCACGCCGAGCTCGGCCGCGAGCGCGGCGCCGAGGTCGAGCTCCTCGACCCCGAGGTTCACGGCGTTGCGCACCACTCCGTGCGCGATCTGGCCGGGGATGCCGATGCCGATCGCGTCGGCTGCCACGGGGAGATCCCGGATGACACCGCTCACCGTGTCGAGCACACCGGAGGGCCCGTGCGCGGTCGCGCGCCAGGCGCTGGCGATCACCACGCCGTCCGGCGAGATCGCCACGGCTTCGGCCTTCGTCCCGCCGATGTCGACGCCGACGCGGATGCCCGGGCCGACATCGGCCCCGGGCGCGCGGCGTGCCGCCTCGCTTCGCTCGCTCGACGAACGAAGCGACGTCACCCCTTCACCGCCCCGCTGACGAGGCCGCCGGTCATCCGGGCCTGCACGATGAGGAAGAAGATCACGACCGGGATGCAGATGAGCGTCGAGCCCGCGAGCACCGCGCCGTAGTTGGTGGCCTCGGTGGCCGACTGGAACGAGTTGAGCCAGGTCGGCAGCGTGAGGTTCTGGTCCTTCATCAGCAGCAGGGCCATCGCGAACTCGTTCCACGACAGCATGAAAGCGAAGATGCCGGTCGACACGAGGCCGGGTGCGAGGAGCGGGAACGTGATGCGCCAGAACGCGCCCTGGGTCGAGCAGCCGTCGATCCGCGCCGCCTCCTCCAGCTCGGCCGGGACGCCGGCGACGAAGCCGCGCAGGGTCCAGATCGTGAACGGGATCACCGCGGCGATGTGCACGAGCGACAGTCCCCACACGGTGTTCATCAGCTCGAGGTCGTCGATCAGGTTGTAGACGGTGAAGATCATCGCCTCGCCCGGGATCATCTGCACCACCAGGATGGCGACGATGAACGCGCGCCGTCCGCGGAAGCGGAAGCGCGCCAGCGCGATCGAGGCGAGGAACGCGACGAACAGCGCGCTGACGACCACGATCGCCACGACGATGAGCGAGGTCTGCAGCGCACCGGCGAAGTCGTTCTGCCCGGGGGCCGCGGGCCGTGTCCACGCGGTGATGTAGTTGACGAAGGTCGGCTCGCGCGGGATGAGCGACTGATCGCGCCGGATGATCTGGTCGCCGGGGGTGAACGACAGGTTCACCATCCAGTAGACGGGGAACACCGCGCACAGGAACACGATCGCGGCGAGCACGTTGAACAGCACTCGCATGCGTCGGCTGCGCACCCGGGGGCCGGTGTCGGCCCGGCCGGTGCGCACCGCCCGGGTCGTCGACGCGAGCGTCTCGGTCACGACCGGCGGCGCCTTCGGGGCCAGGATCGTCATTCGTCGTCCTCCTTGAGCATCTGCCGCAGGTTGAACCAGCTGAGCGCCAGCATGATGAGCACGATCAGCATGCCGATCGCGCTGGTGGCGCCGAACTCGCCGATGCCCTGCCGGAAGAGGTACACGGGAAGCACGTTCGTCTCCGACGCGATGCCTCCGCGGCTCTGCAGCGCGTAGACCTGGGTGAACAGCTTCATGTTCCAGATCACCTGCAGGATCAGCAGGCCCGCCAGCACGGGACGCACCGCCGGGAAGGTGATGTTCCACCAGCGCTTCCAGCCGCCGGCGCCGTCGAGCTGCGCGGCCTCGATGCGCTCGCCGGGCACCTGCCCGAGCGCCGCGTAGGTCGTGAACGCGACGAAGGGGATGGCGCCCCAGACGACGATGATCGTCAGCACCAGGAAGAACGTCCAGGGGTTCAGCAGCCACGAGTGGTTGTGCCAGTTCTGCGTGCCGGTGACCGAGTTCAGCGCCCAGTTCACCACGCCGTACTGCGTGTCGAAGATGAAGCCCCACACGACGCTGGCGGTCAGGGGCGGGATCGCCCAGGCCAGCAGCAGCCCGACCGAGAGGGTCACGCGCATGCCGCGGCCGATCCGGGTCATGAGCAGCGCGACCAGCACGCCGAGCACCATGATCAGCGCCGTGGTGACCAGCATGATCCCGACGGTGCGCGCCACGACCTCGGGGAAGTCGCTGCGCGTGATGATCTTGATGTAGTTGTCGAGGCCGACGAACTCGGGGGCGGTGCCCTGGATCTTGTGCCGCACCTGATAGTCGGTGAACGACTGCCAGATCATCTGCACCGCCGGGTAGCCGACCATCAGCAGGATCAGGATGATCGACGGCGCGAGCAGGGTCCACGACGCGACCGCGTCGCGGCGGACGCGTCGGCGCTCGCGCTCCTCCCAGGAGGGACGGGTCGAGGTGAGGGTGGTCATGATCTCCGTTCGTGGTCGACGCGGGCGTCGGGTGCGGGGCGTCCCGGCTCGCTTCGCTCGCTCGACGAGCGAGCGGGGAGCGAGGGATTCGAGACGCCCCGTGCCTTCATCGACGACTCTCAGCCGTTGAGGATCGACTCGATCTCGGCGTCGAGCGCCTCGGCCACGGCCTTCACGTCCTCGCCCTGGGCGATCTTGACGAGGGAGTCCTGGATGATCAGGCTCGACTCGACCTCGGCCCAGTTCGGCGAGGTGGGCACACCCTTCGAGTTGGCGAGCGCCTCGGCCTGCGCCTGGGCGACGGGGGTGTCGGGCAGCGACTCGGTCGACTCGAGCAGGGCCGGCGTCAGGCCTCCCTCGGCGAGCAGATCCTGGTAGCCCTTGGAGAGCATGATCTTCAGCGCGGCCTTGGCCATCTCCTGGTTCTCGGACAGCGCGGCGACGCCGAGGTTCGATCCGCCCGCGAAGATCGGTGCGGTCTCGCCCTCGCTGGCACCCGGCAGCGGGAACGCTCCGAGGTCCTTGCCGAAGGTGTCGGGGCATCCGGGGTTCTCGGCGTCGGGCTCGGCCAGGATCGACCACTGCATCCACGCCGGAGCCGACAGGAACGCCGTCTCACCGGCGCAGAACGGCACGTGCGCGTCGGTCTCGAGCGCGTCGGCGGGCGCGTTGGTGGCCTCCTGGTAGACCTTCTGCAGCAGCTCGAGGCCCTGCAGCGACTCCTCGCTCGAGAACTGCGCGTCCCAGGCGTCACCGTCCTGCACGGCGATCTCGCCGCCGTACGTCCAGATGTAGGGGAGCATGTTGTACCAGTCGCGGCCCGGTGCGTAGATGCCGCTCATGGCGTCGGTGCGCTTGGCGATGCCCTGCTCGACGTACTCCTCGAGCGTGTTGGGCAGCGTCGCGGGGTCGACGATCTCCGGCGAGTAGAACACCACGCGGCCGCCGGCGTAGTACGGCGCGGCATAGAAGGTGTCCTCGAACGTGCCGGCCTCCTCGAGGCCGGGGTTCAGGTCGCCGAGGTCGCCGCGGATGTCGCCGAGATCCGAAAAGAGGCCCTGGTCGATGAAGCCGATGGCCTGCGTGTTGCCGACCTCGACGACATCCGGGGTGTCGTTCGACTGGAGCGCGGCGACGTAGGTCTCCGAGACGTCCGCCCAGGTCTTCTCCTCGAGCTTGAGGGTCCAGCCCTCGTTCTCAGACTCGAAGGTGTCGACGAGGTACTCGCGCGCCGTCTCGGGGGTGTCGGTGCCGACGACCCAGACGGTGATCTCGCCGGTCTCGGCGGCGGGCTCGTCGCCGCCCGCGCCGTTGCCTCCGCCGCCACAGCCCGTGAGGGCGACGGCGCCGATGGTGAGCAGGCCGATTCCGGCCAGGGACTTGCTGTTCATGTGATGCGTTCCTTCCGGGGGGTGTGGATGGTGCTCTTTTTGTGGGGGCGGGGACTCGCCTATGAGACCCCGAGTTCTCCGTCGAGGATCAGGACGACCGCGCCTCTCAGCACGACGTCGTCTCCTTGGGCGGACATCCGGACCTGCACGTCGTCGTGCAGGAAGGTGCGGGCGCGCAGCGTGGCGACGACGGTGTCGCGCAGCACGCCGTCGAGCTGGTCGGCGGGGCCGGAGAGCACGATCTCCGACAGATCGAGGGCTCCGACGATGGGGGCGACCGCGATCGCGAGCCGCTCGCCGGCGTCTCGGAGGACGTGATCCGGATCGGCACCGCCGGCGATCCGCTCCTCGAGCGAGCGCACCGACAGCCACGACTCCAGGCAGCCGTGCTTGCCGCAGACGCAGAGCGGGCCACCGTCGGTGCCGACCGTGACGTGACCGATCTCGCCGGCGGCGTCGCGGCTGCCGCGCGTCAGCTCGCCGCGGGTGAGCACGCCGGCGCCGACGCCGCGTCCGACCTTGACGACCATCACGTCGCCGGATGCGCCGCCGAGTGTGTGCTCGGCGAGGGCCGCGACGTTGGCGTCGTTGGCCACGTGCACGGGCACGCCCAGCAGGTCGCGCAGGTTCTGCTGCAGCGGCAGGTCGCTCCAGCCGAGGTTGGGCGAGGAGGTCACCACTCCCTCGCGCGTGATGATGCCGGGCGCCCCGACGCCGACGCCGAGCACACGGCCGGTGGCGCGACGCAGCAGCGTGGCGGCGAGGGTGCGCGTGGCGACAAGAGCCTGGTCGGCCTCGCCGTCGGCCGGCCTCGGGACGGCCTCACGGGCCAGGATCGATCCGGCGAGATCGATCACGGCGCCCCGGTACTCGCGGCTGTCGGACAGATCGAGAGCCACCACCTGGAGACCGGATCGGTCGAGGTCGACGAGCATCCCGGGCTTGCCCGGACGGGCCTCTTGACGCGCGCCCTGCTCGACGACGAGGCCATCGGCGACGAGGTCGCCGACGAGGTCCGATGTCGTGACGCGGGTGAGACCGGTCTCGCGGGCGAGGTCGGCGCGGCTCATCGCCCCGTCGTGGAAGAGGGTGGCGAGCACGAGCGCACGGTTGTGCGTGCGGGCGTGCTCCGGCAGCACCTTGATCCGGCCTCGCTGAGTCATGTTTGTAAGTAACGCTTACGAACCCTTCTCGACGCAAGGGGTTCACGAAATCTGTTAGGGATGTTTACAAACTTGTGACACAGCAAGTACGGTCCTGGCATGGTGTTGCCACTTGTGCCCTGGCCCGCGTCCGTTGTGCCCCTGGACGATGTCGTCCCGACCGTCGAGCCCGCGAAGCACGGAGAGACCCTCCGCACCGACCCGCACCTGCACGCCGAGGGCTACCGCCTGCGCATCGACGACTCCGGGGTGCTGATCGAGAGCTCCACCCCCGCCGGCGAGTTCTACGCCCGCCAGACGCTCGCGCAGCTCGCGGCCGCGGGGCCGCTGCCGGGCATCGAGATCCGCGACGAGCCGCGGTTCGCGCACCGCGGCATCATGCTCGACGTCGCCCGCCACTTCCACCCGGTCTCGACGGTCGAGGCCGTCATCCGTCGCGCGTCCGCGCTGAAGCTCAACACGCTGCACCTGCACCTCTCCGACGACCAGGGCTGGCGCCTCGCGCTCGCCTCGCACCCCGAGCTGACGGAGGCCGGATCCGGCACCGCAGTCGGCGGCGACGAGGGCGGCTTCTACACGCGCGACGACTGGCAGCGCATCCTCGACGCAGCGAGCGCCCACCACATGACGGTCGTGCCCGAGTTCGATCTGCCGGGGCACACGCACGCGATCGGCCTCAGCCACCCCGAGCTCGTCGCGGATCCGGCCCCAAGCCCGCATCTCGAGGGCCCGCCGCCCCCGAAGCACGAGCCCTACACGGGCATCGCGGTCGGCTTCTCCTCGCTGCGCGCCGACGCCCCGGGCCTCGAGCCGTTCCTGCGCGACGTGCTCACCGAGCTCGCCGCCCTGACCCCGGGCCCCTACCTGCACGTCGGCGGAGACGAGGCTCTCGGCACCGATCCCGCCGACTACCGCGCCATGGTCTCGCTGATCACTCGTCTCGCCGCCGAGACGGGGAAGACGGCGGTCGCGTGGCATGAGGCGGGTGTCGCCGACCTGCCGCGCGGCACGATCGGCCAGTACTGGGGCTACCGGGACGGATCCGCCCCCGAGTGCGCGGAGTGGGTCGAGAAGACGCGCCGCTTCGTGGACAACGGCGGCAGGATCATCCTGTCCCCCGCCGATGCGATCTACCTCGACATGAAGCCGCATGCCGATCATCCCCTCGGCCTGACCTGGGCCAACGGTCCGACGAGCATCGAGCGCTCGTACGACTGGGACCCGGGCACGGTCATCCCGGGCCTCGCCGAGGATGCGATCCTCGGCGTCGAGGCCTGCCTGTGGAGTGAGACGGTGCGCACGCTCGACGACATCGAGCAGCTGATCCTGCCGCGGATCGGCGCGGCGGCCGAGGCCGCCTGGTCGCGCCCCGCAGGAACGCCCGAGCGCACGGTGGAATCGTTCCGGGAGCGTATGCCCAGCCACTGAGAGGGGGCGCCCCAAAGGCACACCGGACGCCCAGCGCATTGCAATGAGACCGTGATCGCCTGAGCCGGCTCCGTACACCTTGCGGCCGTAGCCTAATTTTGACCGCGCGTCTGCTCCCGCAGACTCCACGCGCGCGATCACGTTCTCAGGGGGTTATCGGTGACGAATGTGGCGACCAGGCCCGACGGCGCGGGCGGCGACGACTCGGCCGGTGCAGACGCGCACTCGACCATGGTGATTCCGCCGCGCCCGCCCCTGCCCGGCGAGACCCCCGTCGGCCCGGCCGAGCACGGCGACGTGCAGTGGGCCGAGGCAGAGCCCCGCAAGAAGCGTCACCTCGGCCTGTGGCTCGGCATCGGCATCCCCGTGGGCCTGATCGCCGCGGCCGCCGGCGCTGCCGCCGCCGTGCTGATCGCGCCGGGCGTCACCGCCGCGGGCGCGCCCGTGGGCTTCTCGACCGAGGGCAACGCCGCCGCGACCATCGCGGCGCACCTCGAGGACCGGCGGTTCGCGATCGGCGACGCCACCGTCAGCGGAGCCGACCTCGGTCTCTCCGTCGACGCGAAGGCGCTCGCCGAGCAGGCGTTCACGACCTATCCGGCCTGGAACCTCGGGGCATGGGGCAACGGCCGCGTCGACGGCACGGTCTCGATCGACGCCGAGAAGGCCGCCGAGACGCTGCGCGGCGCCGTGCCCGAGCTCTACTCCGACTCGGTGGACGCCCAGGTCGTCTTCGACGCCGACGCGAGCCAGTACACGGTCGTCGAGGCCACCTCGGGCGAGGGCGTCGACGTCGCCGCGCTCGCGGCCAGCATCACCGAGGCGCTCGCGAAGCACCCCGACCCCGCCGACACGATCACGGTCGAGCCGCAGGAGACCGAGGTCGAGGCCGCCGCCACGACCGAGGAGGCGCAGGCGTTCGCCGCATCGCTGAACGACCAGTTCGTCGCCGACAGCGCCCAGGCCGCCGGCTTCTACCTGCAGGACGAGCTCGCGCTCGCCCTGCCCGCCGCCGACATCCAGGGCTGGATGGACATCACCGCCGACCCGGAGTCGGGCGACTTCGTCGTGACCCCCGACATGGGCGCCATCGAGGAGGCGATCAAGGATCTCCCCGCGCGCGTCAACAAGGACGTCGTGAACGAAGAGGTGGTCGTCAACTCCGCGGGCGACAAGCTGCATGTCCTCAAGGAGGGTCAGGACGGCTTCGGCATCGAGACCACCGACGGCGTCTCCGATGCGATCGCCGCGTCGCTGCAGAGCGGCGACCTGAGCTTCGACCTGCAGGGCGAGGTCGTGAAGTTCGAGACGGTCACGCACTTCCGCCGGGCCGAGGTCGACAAGTCGGCGGGAACGGCGTACTTCTACGAGGGACCGGCCGCCGGCCAGGAGGCCCTCGTCGCCTCGTACCCGATCGCGCTCGGCAAGCCGGGGCACGACACCAAGACGGGTCACTTCACCGTGTACGGCCAGCTCACCAGCCAGAACATGGGATCGTGCGACGCCGAGGGCAATTACGTGCCCGGCGGCAAGTTCGACTACTGCACGGCCAACGTGCCCTTCGTCACGTACTTCAACGGCGACCAGGGCTTCCACGGCACCTACTGGCACAACAGCTTCGGTGCGGGCAACTACCTCAGCCACGGCTGCGTCAACATGACGCAGACCGCCGCCGAGTGGACCTACCGATTCCTGCAGGTCGGCTCCGAGGTCTGGGTGCACGACTGATCCGGATCTCGCTTGCGCACCCACCCGCGAGAGCGGTTAGCCTGACGATATGACGCTGAAACTGGTCGAGCTCTCTGCCGCGACGATCGTCGCCGTGAACACGCTGTCGCTCAAGCCCGGCCAGGAGCAGTTCCTCGCCCCCGTCTCCTATGGCATCGCGGCGACCGTCATCAACCCCGCCAAGGCCTGGCAGCGCGTGGTGCTCGATGGGGACGACGTCGTCGGCTTCGTCAGCGGATCCTTCGACGAGGATGCCCCGAACGAGCACTTCCGCTCCGTTCTGCTGCGCATCAACGTCGACGCCGACGACCAGGGTCGCGGCGTCGGCCGCTTCGCGGTCGAGGGTCTCGTCGAGGAGGCGCGCAAGCGCGGCCTCGACCACCTGACGGTGATCTACGAGGCCGGCGAGGGCGGCCCCGAGGCGTTCTTCCGACGTGTCGGCTTCACACCGACCGGGGAGACGGAGTACGGTGAGGTGGTTGCCGAAATCCGTGTCTGACACGGCCCGGCTCCTGCTGGGGGAACTCATCTCGACTTGACTCGTCAGCGACGGCAAGGGCGCCTGTGCTGAGATCATGCCGGCGGCGGGGTCTCGAATCCCCCTCCCCCATCGAGACTCCGTCGCCCTCCTCTTCTGAAGGCGAAGGCCCCGGACCGCGCGGTCCGGGGCCTTCTTGCTGTACGCCTCCGGCGGTCAGACGAGGCTCTCGCGCCACGCGGCGTGGAGCTGTGCGAACTTGCCCGTTCCGGCGATGAGCGCCTCGGGGCTGTCGTCCTCGATGACCTGCCCGTGCTCCATCACCAGCACGCGATCGGCGATCGCGACCGTGGAGAGGCGGTGGGCGATGATGATGGCCGTGCGGTCGGCGAGCAGCGTCTGCAGCGCGCCCTGGATCATCTTCTCGCTCGGGATGTCGAGCGATGCGGTGGCCTCGTCGAGGATGAGCACGGCCGGGTTCGCAAGGAACGCCCGCGCGAACGAGATCAGCTGGCGCTGACCGGCCGACACCCGGCCGCCGCGCTTGTTGACGTCGGTGCTGTAGCCGTCGGGCAGGCTCTGGATGAAGGCATCCGCGCCCACCGCTCGCGCCGCCGCCACGATCTCGTCCATGGTCGCGTCGGGCCGGCCCAGCGCGATGTTGTCGGCGACCGTTCCGCTGAACAGGTAGGCCTCTTGCGTGACCATCACGATCGATCGGCGCAGGTCGCGCGACGCGAGGTCGCGCAGGTCGACGCCGTCGAGGGTGACGCGTCCCTGCGAGGGGTCGTAGAACCGCGAGACGAGCTTCGCCAGGGTCGACTTGCCCGCACCCGTCGTGCCGACCAGCGCGACCGTCTGGCCCGCGGGGATATCGAGCGTGAACCGGGGCAGGATCACCTTGCCGGTGCCGTAGGCGAAGGTCACCTCCTCGAAGCGCACGGCTCCGCGTGCGGCCTCGAGAGCCACGGGCTTGGCGGGATCCGGAACCGTCGGCTGCTCCTCGAGCACACCCGAGACCTTCTCGAGCGCCGCGGAGGCGTTCTGGAAGGAGTTCAGGAACATCGCGATCTCCTGCAGCGGCATAAAGAAGTTGCGCACGTACAGCACGGCCGTCAGCAGGAAGCCGACCGCGAGCTCGCCCTGCGTGATCCGGATGCCGCCCCAGAGCACCACGATGCCGATCGAGAACGCGGAGATCGCCATGAGACCGGGCTCGAACGTGCCGAACAGCCGGATCGAGCGCATGTTGACATCGCGATAGTCCAGCGCGAGCCCCGAGAACTCCTCCTCGTTGCGCGGCTCCGTGCGGAACGCCTTGCCCGCGCGGATACCCGTCATCGTCTCCACGAACTTGACGATGACCTTCGCGCTGACGACGCGCGACGTGCGGTAGGTGACCTGCGAGGCCTTGTAGAACCAGCGCATGAGCATCGCGAGCGGAATGCCCGCCACGACGAGCACCAGCGCCGACTGCCAGTCCCACAGCGCGAGCGCGATGAAGGTGAAGACGCCGAAGAGCACTCCGTGCACAAGCTGGTTGAGGCCGCCGCCGAGCAGTTCCCGGATGGTGTCGAGGTCGCTCGTCTGGCGGGAGATGATCCGGCCCGAGGTGTAGCTCTCGTGGAACTCCAGGCTCAGCAGCTGCGTATGGCGGAAGACCCGCGTGCGCAGATCGAGCAGCACGTTCTGCGTGACCTTCGCGGCCAGCACGTCGTACCAGGCCAGCATCGAGGCGTTGCTCACGGCCGTCACCGCGTAGGTCGTGGTGATGAACCAGGCCGGGCCCCAGTCTCCGCGCTCGAGCACCGCGGGCAGCGCCACGCTGATGCCGAAGCCCAGCAGCGCCGGTCCCACGACCCGCAGGGCGGTCTGCAGCACCACCACGACCGCGACCAGGATGACCTGACCGCGCAGCGGGCGCAGCAGCGATCCGAGCAGGCGCAGCGAGCGCTTGCGGATCGCGCGGTTCTCATCGCGCGTGTAGTCGGAGCGGTCCTCGCCGGCCGTTCCCTGGACCGTGGTGCTCATCGGGCGTCCTCCTCGGCGACGACGGCGATCTGGCCGGTCTCGATGATGTCGAGCGACGCCGTGGGGTTGGGATCGTTGCGCCAGGCGCGCTCCTCGGCCTCCTCCCTCTCGAAGGAGGAGATGACCGAGCGGTAGTGGGACGACGACCGCATCAGCTCGTGATGGGTGCCGACCGCGGTGATCCGGCCGCCTTCGAGCAGCGCGACGCGATCGGCGAGAGCGACGGTCGAGGGGCGGTGGGCCACGATGAGCGCGGTGGTGCCCGCGAGCACACGGCGCAGCTCCGCCTGCACCCGCTCCTCGGTCTCGACGTCGAGGGCCGACAGGGGGTCGTCCATCACCAGCACCGCGGGACGGGCCGCCACCGCGCGGGCGAGCGCCAGGCGCTGGCGCTGCCCACCCGAGAGCGACATGCCCTCCTCGCCGATCTTCGTCTCGGCGCCTTCGGGCAGGTCGTCGACGAACGACGCCTGCGCCACCTCCAGGGCCTCGCGCAGCACACGTTCGGCCTCGGGCGAGCGCGGGTCGAGGTCGTCGCGGCCGAGCAGCACGTTGTCGCGCACCGAGGCCGAGAACAGCGTGGCGTCCTCGAAGGCGGTCGCGATGATCCGGCGCAGCTCCACCAGGCGCAGGTCGCGCACGTCGACGCCGTCGATCAGCACGCGTCCGCCCGTCACGTCATACAGGCGCGTGGGCAGCGTGGTGAGCGTGGTCTTGCCCGATCCGGTCAGTCCCACCAGCGCCATGGTCTCGCCCGGACGCACCTCCAGGTCGATGCCGTCGAGCAGGTCGGGCTCGGCGGATCCCGCGTCCTGGTAGCGGAACCGTGCGCCCTGGAAGGTCAGCGCGCCCTGCGGATCCGAGATCGTCACGGGATCGGCGGGATCGGCGATGTCGTTGTGCGCGTCGAAGACCTCGAAGACGCGGTCGGTGGCCGTGCGGGCGTCCATCAGGAACGAGAACAGGAAGCCGATCGACTCGATCGGCCAGCGCAGGATCGTCAGCATCGCGAAGTAGGCGATCATCTCGCCGACCGCGAGCTGGCCCTGCGATGCCAGCCAGATGCCCAGCAGCAGGCTGAAGCCGAAGGCCAGCTCGGGCATCACGACGAGCCAGAAGTCGACGCGCGCGATCGATCCGGCCTTGCGCATCTCGGTGTCGCGCAGCGTCTCGGCCTGGCGCGTGAAGCGGCGGAGGGCGTGGGGCCCGCGCCCGAAGGCCTTGAGCACGCGGATGCCGTGCACCGACTCCTCGACGCTGGTGGCCAGGTCGCCCTGCTGATCCTGGCTGAGGCGCGTGAGCGAGCCGTACGTGCGCTCGAAGAGGAAGCCCTGGATCCACAGCGGCACACCCGAGACCAGGAAGACGAGGGCGAGCGCCCAGTGCCACTGGAACAGCAGGATCGCGCCGATGATGATCGTCAGGATGTTGACGACGAGCAGCACGAGGCCGAACGCCATCCAGCGCCGGATGAGGCCGATGTCCTGCATCATGCGGCTCAGCAGCTGGCCCGACTGCCAGCGGTCGTGGAACGACACGGGCAGGTGCTGCAGGCGGTTGAAGAAGGTGCGGCGGATGTCGTACTCGACGAGCGTCGCCGGGCCCAGGATCAGCCAGCGGCGCAGGTAGACCATGGTCGCCTCGAGCAGACCGAGCGCGAGCACCGCGATGGCGCCCCACGCGACGGCCGACACCTCTCCCGAGGCGATGGGACCCTCGATCAGCCACTCCAGGGCGATCGGGATCATCAGCGCGATGAGCGCCGCGGCGAGCGCGCTGAGGCCACCTGCGAACAGGCGCGGCAGCACGGGGCGCGCGAACTCGAGGAGACGGAGAAGGGCTTTCGGGGTCGACAGACGTGTGTCAGGACTGGTGGTCATGATCCTCAGACGGGGGAATGAGCCGAAACCGGCAGAGCCTTACAGGCTATGCCCAGGCAGGCGCCGCTTGCAACGATGCAACTCGCGAAGCGACAGCGCTTCCCTTTGACCGTATCGTCGCCCGCGCACGCCCGGGGCGGTTTGCGCACATCGGCATCCGACATTTCGCGAAAGCGGTTCCACCGCAGACGGGTGCTCGACGTCTGCGCGCGAAGAGAGCAGACTCGGCCTGGACGAGGAGGACTCATGACCGACACCCCCGACGGCACCGCCGTCATCGCGCCGTTCGTGTTCGCCGACCGCGCCGACGACCTGATCGACTTCGTTGTGCACGTGTTCGACGCGCGCGACGTGCCCGAGGCGCGCACGCGCGACGACGACGGGCTCATCCTGCACTCCGAGCTGATCATCGGCGACTCGATGCTCACGATCGCCGACCGCAAACCGCACTGGCCATTCACCCCGGCGTTCCTGCGTGTGTACGTCGACGACGCCGCCGAGGTGCTCGCGCGGGCGCAGGCGCGCGGCGCCCGCGTCGTCACCGAGCCCACCGACTTCTTCGGGGACGTCTTCTCGCGGTTCCAGGATCCGTGGGGGAACCTCTGGTGGGTGTACGTGCACCACCCCGCGCAGGCGGATGACTGGCAGCAGTCGGATGCCGCCCACGCGCCGGCCGACGCCGAGTGGACGACGTTCGCCACCCCCGAGCTCGGCTACATCCACTCGACGCTGGTCGAGGCGATGGACGGACTCCGCGACCCGCGCGAGGGGGACGGATCCGGCCGGACGAGCTGATCCGGGTCAGACGAGCGAGAGCCCGGCCTCTCGGTCGAGCAGCGCGCGCTTCACGTGCAGTCCCCACGCGAAGCCGCCGAGCGATCCGTCGGTGCGCAGCACGCGGTGGCAGGGAACGAAGAGCGCCGGAGCGTTGCGGGCGCAGATCGATGCGGCGGGGCGGACGGATCCGGGGCTGCCGAGCGCCTCGGCGAAGGTGGTGTACGTCAGGGGCGCGCCCGGCGCGATCCGGCGCAGCGCCGCCCATCCGCGCAGCTGCATCTCGGTGCCGCGCTGACGCACCGGCACGGTGTCGATCGCGTCGAGCTCGCCGGCGTAGAACGCGCGCACCGCTTCGCCCGCGGCGAGCGCGCCTTCGCGTGCGCTCTCGGGTCGCAGGCGCGGGTGGATCCGTCCGAGCATCGTGGCGACATCGGCGCTCCATCCCGACGCCAGCACGGATCCGTCCGCGTCGGCGACGATCGTGAACGCGCCGTCGGGCGTCTCCAGCGTCTGCACGATGGCGGTCATGGTCTCTCCTCGTTCGGGGGTTGCGGCGGGTGGGTTGCGGCAAGGGTGGGTTGCGGGTGGGTTGCGGGTGGGTTGCGGCAGGGGTGTGTTTGCGGTGGGGGTGGGTTGCGGTGGGGACGTTGACTAGTCCTCCGCGGGCTCACTAGTCCAGGCGGGACTAGTGATGCCGCGCAGGACTAGTCAACGCGCGCTTCGGCCGCGGGGGCGTCGACCGGCGCTGTGGGCCCGGGGTGGGGTGCGGGCGAGGCGACGGCGGGGCCTGCGGCCAGACGCCACAGGTGCATCGAGACGTACGAGCGCCAGGGTGCGGCGCGGGTGGCCCAGGCGGCGAGCTCGCGCGCCTCGGACGGAATCCCCGCGCGGGCAGCGCCCGTGCGCAGTGCGACGTCGCCGGTGAGGATGACGTCGGGATCGCCGATCACGCGCATGCGCACGTAGTCGGCCGTCCACGGCCCGATGCCGGGCATCGCCAGCAGCGCGGCACGCTGCTCCTGGGCGTCGTCGCCGCTCGTGAGCTGCAGCTCGCCACGGGCGAGCGCCGCGGCGGCCCCCGTGATCGCCCGGATGCGCGCCGCCGGGCCGGTCAGGATCTCCGCGCCCCGCTCGGCGATCGCCTCCATCGTCGGGAACAGGATGCGCTGCTCGCCCGCCAGCTCCACCCGCTCGCCGAGCGCGTCGACGAGGCGGGTCAGGTGCGTGCGCGCGGCGGCGACCGAGATCTGCTGCCCCACCATGGCTCGGATCAGCAGCTCGTGCGGATCCGCCGTGCCCGGCAGGCGCATGCCCGGGTTCTCGCGCACGTGCAGTGCGAGCTCGGGATGCCGGGACAGGGCCTCATCGATCGCGAGCGGATCGGCATCGAGATCGAAGAGGCGGCGGGCCCGGGCCACGAGCGTCGACAGATCGGCGAGGCTCTCGAGTTTCGCTTCGAGCCGCAGCCGTCCCTGCTCGTGGCGCAGCCGGAACCACGCGGCACCGTGCGGCAGACGCAGCGTGCGTGCGAAGCTCGACGCGCCGCCCTCCTCCACCCCGGCCAGCGCGCGCACTCCCATCCACGCGAACAGGCCGTCCGGATCGAAGGGCTCGCGGTACGGCAGCACCAGATCGATGCCCGTCGGGGCGTTCGGCAGGCCGCGGCGGCGAGCGCGCAGCTCGGTCGGCGTCATCTCGAAGACCTCGCGCACCGTCTCGTTGAACTGCCGCACGCTCGCGAACCCGGCCGAGAACGCCACATCCGCCACGGGCAGGTCGGTGCCGATCAGGAGCAGCCGAGCGGTGTGCGCGCGATGCGCGCGGGCGAGCGCGAGCGGGCCCGCCCCCAGCTCGGTCGCAAGCAGCCGCGTGAGGTGGCGACTCGAGTAGCCCAGGCGGTTCGCGAGACCGGCGACACCCTCGCGCTCGACGACGCCGTCGGCGATCAGGCGCATCGCTCGCCCCGCGACGTCACCGCGCAGGTTCCAGTCGGGCGATCCGGGAGCGGCCTCCGGCAGGCACCGCTTGCACGCACGGAACCCCGCCTCGTGCGCCGCGGCGCTCGTCGGGTAGAACGTCACGTTCGCCTCTTTCGGCGTCTTCGCGGGGCAGGACGGACGGCAGTAGATGCCCGTCGAGCTCACCGCCGTGACGAACTGCCCGTCGAACCGCGCGTCGCGCGACGAGATCGCGCGGTACCGCTCGTCGAAGGTCATGGTCGGGCTCATGCCTCCAGCTTCCCACCCGGATCCGTCGCCGGCTGGCGGTTTTCGGACACGGCTGTGGGCGCCCCGCCCGGCACGGGAGGAGATCTCGCACCGGGAGGACCGGATCGCCCAACGCGACCCTCCGGCCCCGGGATTCCCTCCCGATCCGGCACCCCACCCAGCCCACGGCACGGGAGGACATCCCGCCCCGGGAGGACCAGATCCCGCCACACGACCCTCCGGATCCGGGATCCCCTCCCTACCCGGCACCGCACCCAGCCCACGGCGCGGGAGGACATCCCGCACCGGGAGGACCAGATCGCCCAACGCGACCCTCCGGCCCCGGGATCCCCTCCCGACCCGGCACCGCACCCAGCCCACGGCGCCGGAGGACATCCCGCCCCGGGAGGACCGTATCCCGCCACACGACCCTCCGGATCCGGGATCCCCTCCCGACCCGGCACCCCCAGGAGGGCCGGGCGCGGGCACCACCGGGGCGGATCAGTCGGTGCGCTCGAGCAGGGCGACGCCGATCTTCGAGTCGGCCATGCCGTAGAACACGAACAGGCGTCCCTCGATCTCCTCGATCGCGGTGGGGAAGACGACGTTGGGCACGATGCCGCTGCGCTCGTCGTCGGTCTCGGGGGCCAGCAGCGGCTCCGGCGTGCGATCCCGCACGCGCGAGGGGTCCTCGCCGTCGAGCAGCAGGGCACCGGCGGCGTAGTTCACCTTCTGCTGCTGCGCGAACGCGCTCGCGAGCTCGCCGGTGACGCCGTGGTGCAGCACCAGCCACCCCTCGGGCACACGCAGGGGCGGGGGTCCGCCGCCGATCTTGAGCGCCTCGAAGCCGAACTCGGGGCCGGCGACGAAGCGGTGCTGCTCCCACAGCACGAGATTCGCGATGTCGGCGCGCACGGCGGCGAGCGGCACGTAGCTGATCCAGATCGACTGGCGCTCGTCGGTGATCCCCGCGGGCAGCCGCACTCCCTGGCCGGCCTTGGTCTCGTCGAGGTCCCACATCGGCCGATGCAGCACGGCCAGGCTCTCGGTGCCGTCCGGCGCGGTCACCGGCTCGGGGAAGAACACCGTGTCCTTGTTGTGGAAGAGGTTGAGGTCCATGTCGAGCGCATCGTCGTAGCGGAAGAGCGCCGGTCCGAGCCGCCGCCATTCGCGCAGGTTCTCCGACACCGCGATGGCCGTGCGCGGCCCGAGCGGCCCGTACGCGACGTAGGTCATCACGTGCAGGCCGAGCGCGTCGATCCGTGTGACCCTGGGATCCTCGACGCCCGCATTGCCCACGCCCCGCTCCCAGCCGCGATCCGGCTCGAGCACCACCCCCTCGCGCTCGACGCCGACGGGCACGCCGTCCTCGATCACGAGCCGGGCAAGGCCGACGCGCGAGACGTTGCCGTCTGCCACAAGGCGGGGCAGCAGGTAGACAGCGCCGTCGGGTCCGCGCCCGGATCCGGGATTGAGCACACCCTCCGCCTCGAGGGGGTCGCCCGGGGCGGGAGTCATCACAACGCCCATGCGCTGCAGTCGGTAGGGGATCATCGTCAGCCTTTCACTCCGGATCCGAGGTCGTTCGATGTGAAGTAGCGCTGGAACAGGATGAACAGCGTCACGGCCGGCACCGCCAGCACGACCGCGCCGGCCATCATGGCGCCGAAGGGGTTGGAGGTCGACGCCGCGACGTTCGAGATGAAGTTCGCCAGCGACACCGCCAAGGGCTGCATGTCGGCCCGTTTTGTGATGAGGAACGGCCAGAGGAACTCGTTCCAGGGCCCGATGAATGTCAGCAGCACGGCCGTCAGCAGCGCGGGCCGCACCAGCGGCAGCGCGACGCTCCACAGAAGGCGGAACTCCCCCGCGCCGTCGATCCGCGCGGCCGAGAACAGGTCGGCAGGCAGCTGCAGGAAGTACTGCCGGAAGATCACCACCGCGGTCGAATTGATGAAGAACGGCAGGATCATCCCGAGATAGCTGTCGGAGAGCCCGTAGTCCCGCGCGATCATGACGTAGAGCGGGATCATCAGCAGCTGGAACGGGATCACCTGCACCAGCAGCGCCAGCGCGAAGACGGCACCGCGTCCGCGCCAGTGCAGCACCGCGAGCGCATAGCCCGCCAGCACCCCGAAGACCACCGTGCCGAGGATCACGCCTCCCGTGAAGATGCCCGAATTGATCAGGCCCTGCACGAGATCGATCCGGCCGTCGATCGCCACGTAGTTGTCGAGCGTGAGGTTGCCCGGATCGGGGAACGCCCCGCGGATCGACGTATCGACGTCGGTCTGCAGCGAGCCGATCACCATGTACCAGAACGGGAACAGGAAGGCCACGGCGCCGAGCGAGAGCACCACGTACAGGGCGGCCTTGCCGGCGAGCGCACGCCTCATGACTCCTCACCTCCGACGAAGCGACGCTGGATCGCCGCGATGATCAGCACAAGCGCCATCAGGATCACGCCGATCGCCGCGGCGACATCCGGGTTCCCCTGCTCGATGCCGCGCTGGTAGATCAGCAGCACGGGCGAGGTCGAGGCGCCGTTGGGGCCGCCGCCGCCCGTCAGCAGGTACGGCTCGGTGAAGAGGTTCGCGCCCGTGATCGTCGCCAGCAGCACCACGAGCAGCGTCGCCGGACGCACTCCCGGCACCGTCACTGAGAAGAACTGCCGCACGCGGCCCCCGCCATCGACCGAGACCGACTCGTGCAGCTCCTTCGGCACGTTCTGCAGGGCCGCGAGATAGAGCAGGATGTAGAACCCGAGCCCCTTCCAGGTCACGAAGAGCGCGATCACGGGCATCGCGAGTGCGCCGTTCACCAGCCACGACGGATCCGGCGCGAGCGGTCCCAGCAGGTTGTTGACGAGCCCCCCGCGCGAGAAGAGGAACAGCCACACCGCCACGACCGCGACCGACGCCGTCACGTACGGCACGTAGTAGCTCACGCGGAAGAACGTGCGCGCGTGCACCACGCGATCCAGCGCCGTGGCGAGCACGATCGACAGCACCACCGTCAGCGGCACGTTGATGACGAGGAAGACGCCGACGTTGCGGAACGACTCCCAGACATCCGGATCCGCCAGCACGGTCGCGTAGTTGTCGAACCCGACGAACGGACGGTCGACGACCGCCCCGGGGGCGGCGAAGAAGTAGTCCTGGAACGACATCCACACGGCGAAGACGATCGGCCAGGCGAACACCAGCACGACGAACGCGACGTAGGGCGCGGCGAACAGCACCCCGTGCGGGTGCTCGCCCAGCAGCCGCCTCGGCTTCGCCACGGATCAGCCCGCCGCGAGCTCGTCGATCTGGCCGGCCGTGTCGGTGAGGAACTGGTCGATCTCGGTCTCGCCGAAGATGACCGCCTCGGAGTATCCGTCGCGGAAGGCCTGCCAGATCTCGATCGAGTTCTGCACGTTCGGCACCTCGACCGTGCGCCCGGCCTGATCGCCGAACTGCTGATAGGCGGGGTTCGCCTCGAAGTAGTCGGGGAAGGCCGAGGTGAGGTCCTGCCGCATGGGCATCTGCCCCGTGGTCTCGAGCCACAGGCCATCCTGCTCCTCACTGGTGGCGAACTTCAGCACGTCCCAGGCCGTCGCCTTGTTCTCGCAGGCGGTGAACAGGCCGACGTTCTTGGCGTCGCTGAAGGTCCAGGTCTCCTCGGGCGCCGTGCCGTCGGCGGTCGGCACGGGCACGGCCCCCCAGTCGACGTCCTCGCCGTAGACCGCAACGGCCCAGGGACCCACGATCGACATGGCAGCGTGGCCGTCGGCGAAGGCGTCGCCCTGGTACTGCTCCTGCCCGGCGAGCTGCTCGTCGTAGAGGGTGCGCCAGAACTCGGCCACGGCCCGGCCGTCGTCGCTGTCGAAGGTGGCCTTGCCGTCCTCCACCAGCTGTGTGCCGCCGGTCTGCGCCGCGTACAGCGGATAGAAGTCGAACCACGACTGGAAGAACTCGCTGGTGGGAGCCGGGTTGATCGCGTACGGCGCGACATCCGCCTCCTTGAGGGCCCGGGCGGTGTCGAGGAACTCGTCGTAGGTCGACAGCTTCGGATCCTCCGGGTCCAGCCCCGCCTGCGCGAAGAGGGCCTTGTTGTAGAAGATCATCACGGGGTTCGATTTCCACGGCATCTGGTAGAAGCCGCCGTCCTCGGAGCGGTACTGGTCGGCCAGCTCGCCGCTGCGCTCGGTGATGTAGTCGTCGCCGTCCTCGAACTCCGACAGGTTGACCAGGCCACCCTGCTTCTGGAACTGCGGCACGGCGGCGGGCGACGTGTTGAACACGAGGCACGGCGCGTTGCCGGCGGTGATCGCGGCGCCGATGACCTCCTCGCTCGATGCCCCGGCGGGGATCTCCTGCGCCTCGACCTGCTCGTCCGGATGCTCGGCGTTCCAGGCCTCGACCATCTGCTTGCCCCAGGTGATCTCGGCCTCGTTGTTGGAGTACCAGATGGTGATGTCGCCTCGCGCTTCGAGGTCACCGCCACCTCCGCCTCCCCCGCCCCCGCCCCCGCCGGACGTGCAGGCGGTGAGGGTGAGGGCTCCGGCTGCCGCCGCGGCGGCGAGGATGATGCGTCGTTGCATGATTCCTGCTCCTTGCTGTGGGCGGCTCAGCCGCGTGGTGGATTTGAGGGTGCGGGTCCCGTGGACTCGCGGACGATCAGGGTGGGTTCGGCCAGTGCGACGTGCTCGGCGGGCGCGCCCTCGAGTGCCGCGACCAGCGCGCGCGCCGCAGCCGATCCCCACGCGCGCGCATCCGTTGCGACCGAGGTGAGCGACGGATGGATCACCCGGCCCAGCTCGGTGTCGTCGAAGCCGGTGATCGACAGGTCCTCGGGTACGCGAAGGCCCAGCCGCTGCGCGACCCCCAGCCCGGCGAGCGCCATGTGGTCGTTCGAGTACACGATCGCCGTCGGCCGATCCGGCGCGGCAAGCAGTCGGCGTGTGGCCTCCGCGCCCTCGGCGGCGCTGAAGTCGGTCTCGACCATGACCGGCTGGAGGCCAGCGGCCTCGGCGGCGGCGGCGAAGGCATCCGCCCGGCGCTGACCGTGCAGCATCGCCGCGGGGCCGGCGACGTGCGCGATGCGCCGATGCCCGAGGCCCGCGAGGTGCGCCACCGCACCGCGGATGCCCGCACCGTCGTCGACCGACACGGAGGGGAAGGGGCTCACGACGTCGGGCCGGCCGAGGGTCACGGCGCGCAGCCCGAGCCGCTCGACGAGGGCGATCCGCTCGTCACCGGCGCGCAGGTCGGTGATCACCACGCCGTCGACCCGGCGGTCGTCGGCGAGTCCCCGATACGTCTCGGCCTCCTCGCGCCCGGGGGTGGCGACCGCGAGCACCAGCACCTGTCCGGATGCGGCGAACACGTCCTCGAGGCCCGCGATGAGCGAGTGGAAGAAGGGGTCGGCGGCGATGACGTCCGGGCTGCGCCCGACCACCAGGCCACAGGCGAATGAGCGGCCGGTGCTCAGAGACCGCCCGCGCAGGCTGGGTGTCCATCCCAGATCGTCTGCCGCCGCGAGGATGCGCCGACGGCTGTCGCTCGAGACGCCCGGCCGGTCGTTGAGCGCGTACGACACCAGGCCCTTGCTGACACCCGCGTGGCGGGCGACGTCGGCGATGGTGGGTCGGCGCGCGGGCATCGGAGCTCCTCTGCTTGAACCGGTTCAGACCAGGCTGAACCGGTTCGAGTGCGCACCCCAGGGGCTTGCCGAGCGGCGACCACCGGCGTATAAGCCCCGCGCCGGGTGTGGGGGTGCGGGCGGGGGCGGCCCCGGGGGGGGGAGGACATCCCGCGACGGGAGGACCGGATCACCCACCGCGACCCTCCGGATCCGGGATCCCCTCCCGATCCGCCCGCGCCGCGGCGCCGCAACCACCCGGAGTCGGAGGACATCCCGAGACGGGAGGACCGGATCACCCAACGCGACCCTCCCGATCCGGGATCCCCTCCCGACCCGCCCCGCTGCCCGGCAGTAGCGCCCGAGGTCGGAGGACATCCCGCGACGGGAGGACTGGATCACCCAACGCCACCCTCCGGATCCGGGATCCCCTCCCGATCCGCCCGCGCCGCCCCGGAGTCGGAGGACATCCCGCGAGGTGAGGACCGGATCACCCAACGCCACCCTCCGGATCCGGGATCCCCTCCCGATCCGCCCGCGCCGCGGCGCCGGCCGCACCGCCCCGGAGTCGGAGGACATCCCGAGACGGGAGGACCGGATCACCCAACGCGACCCTCCCGATCCGGGATCCCCTCCCGACCCGCCCGCGCCGCGGCGCCGCACCGCCCCGGGAGTCGGAGGACATCCCGAGACGGGAGGACCGGATCACCCAGCGCGACCCTCCCGATCCGGGATCCCCTCCCGACCCGCACCACCTGCCGGCCGCACCCTCCCGGAGTCGGAGGACATCCCGGGATGGGAGGACCGGATCACCCAGCACCGTCCTCCGGATCCGGGATCCCCTCCCGATCCGCCCCCGCCCCGAACCCGCACCCCCGCCCACCCCGCGCCCCCGCCCTCCGCGCCCCGAGACGCAGAACGGCCCGGGTGCGGAGGCACCCGGGCCGTTCGAGACGTGCGAATCAGTGGAAGAAGTGGCGCTCACCCGTGAAGAACATGGCCACGCCGCGCTCCTTCGCGAGAGCGATCGTCTCCTCGTCGCGGACGGATCCGCCCGGCTGGATGATGACGGAGATGCCGGCGTTCATCAGCACCTCGGGACCGTCCGAGAAGGGGAAGAAGGCGTCCGACGCGGCGATCGATCCGGCGGCGCGATCGCCGGCGCGCTCGACCGCGAGGCGGCACGAGTCGACGCGGTTGACCTGGCCCATTCCGACGCCGACCGTGGCGCCGTTCTTGGCGAGCACGATGGCGTTCGACTTGACCGCGCGGCACGACTTCCACGCGAAGACGAGGTCCTCGATCGAGACGCCCTCGGGCACCTCGCCTGCCACGAGCTGCCAGTCCTTGGCCACCGACTCGAAGTCGTCCTCGGGGAAGCGGTCGGCGTCCTGGAAGAGCAGACCGCCCGAGACCAGGCGCACGTCCATCAGCTCCTGGCGCCAGTTCTCGGGCAGCTTCAGCAGGCGGAGGTTCTTCTTCGACTTGAACACCTCGAGCGCGGCCGGCTCGAAGTCGGGCGCCACGATGACCTCGGTGAAGATGTCGCGGAGGTTCTCGGCCATCTTCAGCGTGACGGGGCGATTCGCGGCGATGACGCCACCGAAGGCCGACACGGGGTCGCACTCGTGGGCGCGGATGTGCGCCGAAGCGATCGGGTCGAGCGCGTTGGGCGCCGCGACGGCGATGCCGCACGGGTTGGCGTGCTTGATGATGGCGACGGCCGGGTTGACCATGTCGTACGCGGCGCGGAGGGCGGCGTCGGCGTCGACGTAGTTGTTGTACGACATCTCCTTGCCCTGCAGCTGCGTGGCCTGGGCGATGCCGTGGCCGCCGACGCGCGAGTAGAGCGCCGCGCGCTGGTGCGAGTTCTCGCCGTATCGCAGGTCGGCGAGCTTCTCGGCCTGGATCGTCAGGTGGTCGGGCAGCGCGGTCTCGCCCTGGATGGTCTCCTCGGCGAACCACTGCGCCACGGCCGTGTCGTAGGCGGCGGTGTGCGCGAAGGCACGCGCGGCGAGCTCGCGGCGCTGCGTGAGCGAGGTGCCGCCGTTCGCAACGGCCTCGATGATGCTCGGGTACGACGCGGGCGAGACCACGATCGCGACGTTGGCGTGGTTCTTCGCAGACGCACGCACCATGGCCGGGCCGCCGATGTCGATCTGCTCGACGACGTCGTCACCCTGCGCGCCCGACTTCACGGTCTCGACGAAGGGGTACAGGTTGACGACCACGAGCTCGAACGGCGCGATGCCGAAGTCGCCGAGAGCCGACTCGTGGCTCTCGAGGCGCAGGTCGGCGAGCAGGCCGCCGTGGACGTTCGGGTGCAGCGTCTTCACGCGACCGTCGAGCATCTCGGGGAATCCGGTGACCGAGGCGACGTCGGTGACCTCGTGACCGGCCTCGCGGATGGTGGCCGCGGTCGATCCGGTCGAGACGATCTCCACGCCGGCGCTCGCGAGCGCCTCGGCGAGCTTGAGCAGGTCGGTCTTGTCGCTGACCGACACGAGCGCGCGCCGGATCGGCACCACATCGCGTTCGCGGTACAGCGAGGGGTCGTGGCGGGGACCGGCCATGGAGGTG
Source organism: Microbacterium stercoris (assembly GCF_017592545.1). GTDB lineage: Bacteria > Actinomycetota > Actinomycetes > Actinomycetales > Microbacteriaceae > Microbacterium > Microbacterium stercoris. Next base: position 213,465 of record NZ_JAGFOA010000003.1, on the reverse strand, counting down.
CTCCTTCGGATGAGGCGGATCGGATCGGTGGGGTCAGGGGTCCGGATCGCGCGGGTCGCGGATCGGACGGGTCAGCGGGGAGGGAGGTCGCCCGTGGCGATGCGGCGCACCACGTCGATGAGCAGACGGCGCTCCACCGGCTTGATGCGGTCGTGCAGGGTCTCCTCGGTGTCGCCGGGCAGCACGGGGATGCGCTCCTGCGCGACGATCGGGCCGGTGTCGACGCCGTCGTCGACGACGATGACGCTGGCGCCGGTCTGGTCGACGCCCGCGGCGAGTGCGTCGCGCACGCCGTGTGCTCCGGGGAACTCGGGCAGGTAGGCCGGGTGGGTGTTGATGATGTTCGGCGCGAAGCGCTCGACCACACCATGCGGAAGCAGCCGCATCAGGCCGCTCAGCACCACGAGGTCGGGCTCGATCTCCGCGAGCCGGGCGGTGAGCTCCCGACCCCAGGCCTCGCGCGATTCGTGCGCCGCGAAGGGCACAACGAAGGTCGGCACGCCGAACTCCTCGGCGTGCGCCAGGCCCGCGGCGTCGCGGTCGGCGCCGACGGCGATGATCTCCGCCGGGTACGAGGGGTCGGCGGCCGCCTCGAGGAGGGCTCGGAGATTGGAACCAGTGCCCGAGATGAGGACGGCGACCTTCAGCACCCGCTCAGTCTACCGAGGCGGCCCGGTGCCGTTCAGCCGCCCGGCCGGGCAGCACTGCCTCGGTGCCACCGGGCTCGGCGTCGGCGTCCACGTCGAGATCGAGGTCGTCGCCCCGCATGAACTCCTGCAGACGCCGCTCGTATCGTCGCGGCGCGAGCAGCAGGATGGCCGCACCCACCAGCACCTCGAGGCCGAGGGCCACAGCGATCGCCCCGGGTTCGGGGCCGACGACCGCGAGCCGACCGGGCCCGAAGGATCCGGACGTGAAGACCGCGATCAGCGCGCCGCCCGCTCCGGCGACCACCGCGATGCCGACCGCGAGCATCACACGCGGCACGGCGGGCTCGTGGTCGGAGCCCTCGGCCTGCGCCTCGGCGCGGAAGGCGATGCGGATGCCCCAGCCCGCGAGCGCGCCGGCGACCACCGGGGCGAGCACCGCGAGCAGCAGGAAGGGCGAGCCGTTCTCGGGGATCAGGCCGAGAACCGGCAGGCCGGGCAGCACGCCCAGCTGCGTGCCCGCGGGGGTCACGCCGGTGCCCGCGCCGAGCGCGAAGCCGGGCCCGGCGATCCAGGAGACGGCCCACCCGATGAGCGTGGGGAGATACGCGAACTGCGCGAGCGTGATCAGCACGGTGCCGGTGAGGTCGGCGCCCGCCGACTCGTACAGCGCGATCACGTGCGTTCCGCGGAAGGGCACGGCGATCGCGATGGTCGCGGCCGCGAACGCGACCACGCCCGCAAGGGCCATGCCGCCGCCGCGCAGGATGAGTGCGGGGAACTCGCGCCATCCGGCCGGGAAGCGGTCAGCGATGTCGTGCAGCCTGTCGACCAGGCCGCCGTCGCCGTGGATCCATGCGCCGGTGACGGCGCCCAGCAGCATCGGCAGGCCGTACACCAGCGTGGGGAACAGGATCGCCTGCCAGGGCGCGACGGACGCGACCGGGTTGGCAGAGGTCAGCAGGGCGATCACCGCGGCAAGAGCGGTGGTGAACGTGCCCGCGGCCCATCCGGTGAACCAGCGGCCCGACTGCACCGCGCGGCGGCCGGAGCGGGCGGCGAAGACCGCGATGAGCACGGCGAAGGCGAGGGGCGCGAGCGAGAGGCCGAAGGCGGCGGCCTCGGGCGGCAGCCCCATGTCGAGCAGGAACGTGTCGTCGAGCGCGACCGCGAGCGGCACCAGGTTGCCCAGCTGCCAGATGCGGATGGTCGCGGGCCAGAGCGCCGACCAGTCGGCCAGCCCGCCGAAGGCGAACACCCACATCAGCATCAGCGGCACGAGCGCGGCGGCCCATCCGACGATCGCGGACACGGCGGCGTCGAGGGCTGCGAGCAGGGCGACGACGAGACGATGCATAACGCCACCGACTCTACGTCGCCCCTCTGACACTCCCCCGGCGGCTCACCGCCCGGGCGCGGTTGTGGTCAGGACGCGCCGCGAGCCATCCGGCCCGCTCGGCGCGTGCTGACCACGAACGTCACTCGGCGGGCTCGAGCAGGAAGACGGCGATCTTCCGGTCGGTCTTCGTCTGGTAGTCGTTGTACGCCGGCCAGGCCTCCGCCGCTCGCGCCCACCACTCGTCGTACTCGGCGCCGTCGAGCTCGCGGGCCGTGTAGTCCTTCTTCACGGCACCGTCCTGCAGCTCCACGTGAGGGTTCTTGCGCAGGTTGTGCGACCACTGCGGCGCATCGGGCGCACCGCCCTTGGAGGCCACCACGGCGTACCGGCCGTCGTGCTCGACGCGCATCAGCGCGGTCTTCCGCAGCCCGCCGGTCTTGGCGCCGATCGTGCTCAGCACGATCACGGGCTTGCCCTGCAGCTCCGTGCCCTTGGCCCCTCCCGAGGCCTCGATCAGCTCGGCCTGCTCACGCGCCCAGTCCGACACGGACGGAAGATATTCACCATTCAGAGGCATGCCCCCAGGCTAAGGGCGTTCTCGGAGTCGGGGACAGATCGGGCCGGATCCGATCCCGAGCGTTCCGCGCACGCGCCGGCACCCGTAGCGTGGGCGCCATGGCGGGCACGTACACGAACACCCCGATACGCAGACGGATCGACTGGATCATGGCCGCGCTCGGCCGGCGCGGTCTGGCACCGGCGGGCATCTCGTCGCTCACCGTCACGGGGCGCGCTTCGGGTGAGCCGCGCACGGTGCCCGTGACGCCGATCACGGTCGACGGGCGCGAATACCTCGTCGCGCCCTACGGACCGGTCGGATGGGTGCAGAACCTGCGTGCGGCCGGCGGCGAGGCCACGCTCGAACGCGGACCGCGCCGCGACCGCATCCGGGCGATCGAGGTCACCCAGCCCGCGGCGGCCGCGCCGATCCTGAAGCAGTACGTGCAGCAGATCCCGATCGTGCGCCCCCATGTGGCGGCGGCGCCGGATGCCGACGTCGCCGCCTTCGCGGCGATCGCGGCGGAGCACCCGGTGTTCGAGATCCGTCGCGTCTGATCCGGATCAGGCGCCGAGCAGCGCCTCGATCGGACCGCGGGCGAAGAAGATCAGGAAGCCCACGGCGACGACCCACAGCAGCGGGCTGACCCGGCGGGCCCGACCCGACAGCGCCTGGATCAGCACCCACGAGACGAATCCGGCGCCGATGCCGTTGGCGATCGAGTAGGTCAGCGGCATCACGGTGACCGTGAGGAACACCGGCAGCAGCACGCGGAAGTCCGTCAGGTCGATGTGGGCGATCTGCGACATCATCATCGCGCCCACGATCACGAGCGCGGCCGCGGCGATCTCGCTCGGCACGATCGAGGTGAGCGGCGTGAGGAACATCGCCAGCAGGAACAGGACGCCCGTGACCACGTTCGCGAGGCCCGTGCGGGCGCCCTCGCCGATACCCGAGCCCGACTCGATGAACACGGTGTTCGACGAGGACGACGTCGCGCCTCCGACGACGGCGCCGACGCCCTCGACGATCAGGGCCGACTTGATGCGCGGGAAGTCGCCGTGCTCATCCGACAGACCGGCCTCCTTGGCGAGACCCGTCATGGTGCCCATGGCGTCGAAGAAGTTCGAGAACACCAGCGTGAACACGATCATGATCAGCGTGACGGCCGAGACCTTGTTGAGGTCGAAGCCGAAGTCGACCGCGCCGACGAGGCTGAGGTCGGGAACCGAGAACGGCGATCCGGTCAGCGTCGGCACCGTGAGCCCCCAGCCGCCCTTTCCGTCGGCTGCGGGACCGAAGTGCCAGATCGCCTCGGCGATCACCGCGAGCACCGTGCCCGAGACGAGTCCGATCAGGATGCCGCCCTTGACGCGCAGGGCCACCAGGATGCCCGTGATCAGCAGGGTGACGACGAACAGCAGGGTCGGCACGGTCGCGACCGATCCGGCGACACCGAGCCCGACGGGCGGCGAGGCGCTGCCGGTCGAGGTGACGAAGCCCGCGTCGACGAAGCCGATGAAGGCGATGAACAGGCCGATGCCCACGGTGATCGCCAGCTTCAGCTGCATGGGCACCGCGTCGAAGATCATCTTGCGCAGTCCGGTGGCCGCGAGCAGCACGATGATGAGGCCGTTGACGACCACAAGCGCCATCGCCTCCGGCCACGTCACGTCGCCCACAACCGAGAAGGCCAGGAACGCGTTGATGCCGAGACCTGCGGCGAACGCGAAGGGCAGGCGCGTGACCAGACCGAACAGGATCGTCATCACACCCGCCGCCAGAGCGGTCGCCGCCCCCACGGCCGGGAACGACAGGCTGTTGCCCGCGACGTCCTGCGATCCGGACAGGATGATCGGGTTCAGGATCACGATGTACGCCATCGTCACGAAGGTGACGATGCCACCGCGCACCTCGGTGCCGATCGTCGACCCCCGCTCGCTGATCGAGAAGAAGCGGTCGATCGCGCCCCGGGGCTGGGTCTCAGCGTGGGTCTCAGCGGCAGTCTTGGTCACCGGTCGAATCTACCGGTTCGCCGCCGGGAACGACGAAGGCCCCGTTCCGGAGAACGGGGCCTTCGAGGCGGCGGGCTTACAGGCCCGCGATGATCTCGCGCATCAGCGAGGCGGTCTCGGACGGCGTCTTGCCGACCTTCACGCCGGCGGCCTCGAGGGCCTCCTTCTTCGCCTGAGCGGTGCCGGCCGAGCCGGAGACGATCGCGCCCGCGTGACCCATCGTCTTGCCCTCGGGGGCCGTGAAGCCCGCGACGTAGCCGACGACCGGCTTGGTGACGTTCGCCTTGATGAAGTCGGCCGCGCGCTCCTCGGCGTCGCCGCCGATCTCGCCGATCATGACGATGGCCTTGGTCTCGGGGTCGGCCTCGAACGCGGCGAGCGCGTCGATGTGCGTCGTGCCGATGACCGGGTCGCCGCCGATGCCGATGGCGGTCGAGAAGCCCAGGTCGCGCAGCTCGAACATCATCTGGTAGGTCAGGGTGCCCGACTTCGAGACGAGGCCGATCGGGCCCTTGCCCGTGATGTTCGCAGGCGTGATGCCCACAAGCGCCTCACCCGGCGTGATGATGCCGGGGCAGTTCGGGCCGATGATGCGGGTCTTGTTGCCCTTCGACTTCGCGTAGGCCCACGCCTCGGCGGTGTCGCCGACGGGCACACCCTCGGTGATCACCACGAGCAGCGGGATCTCGGCGTCGATGGCCTCGATCATCGCGTCCTTGGTGAAGGCCGGGGGCACGAACGCGATCGACACGTCCGCGCCGGTCTTCTCCATGGCCTCGGCGACCGTGCCGAACACGGGCAGGTCCACCTCGCCCTCGTGCGCGGTCTCGTGCGTGACGGTGGTGCCGGCCTTGCGGGCGTTGACGCCGCCGACGATCTGGGTGCCCGCCTTGAGCATCAAGGCGGTGTGCTTCGTGCCCTCACCGCCGGTGATGCCCTGGACGATGACCTTGGAGTCCTTGTTGAGGTAGATCGACATCTGTCTAGTCCTTATCCGATCCGGGGCTCAGGCGTTCGCCAGCTCGGCGGCCTTGTCGGCGCCCTCGTCCATGCCGGCTGCGAGGGTGACGAGCGGGTGGTTTGCGGCGGCGAGGATCGCGCGACCCTCCTCGACCTGGTTGCCGTCGAGGCGCACGACGAGGGGCTTGGTGGCCGCGTCGCCGAGGATCTCGAGGGCCTTGACGATGCCCTCCGCGACGGCGACGCACGAGGTGATGCCGCCGAAGACGTTGACGAAGACCGACTTGACCTGCTCGTCGCCGAGGATCACGTCGAGGCCGTTGGCCATCACGGTGGCGTTGGCGCCGCCGCCGATGTCGAGGAAGTTGGCGGGCTTCACGCCGCCGTGGTTCTCGCCGGCGTAGGCGACGACGTCGAGCGTCGACATCACAAGTCCCGCGCCGTTGCCGATGATGCCGACCTGGCCGTCGAGCTTGACGTAGTTGAGGCCGTTGGCCTTGGCCTTCGCCTCGAGCGGGTCGGCCGCGTCCTTGTCCTCGAGCTCCTCGTGCTCGGGGTGGCGCACCTCGGAGGCGTTGTCGTCGAGCGACACCTTGCCGTCGAGGGCGACGATGTCGCCGGCGCCGGTGAGCACGAGCGGGTTGACCTCGACGAGCGTCGCGCCCTCGGTCTTGTAGACGTTGTAGAGCTTGACGAAGACCTCGGCCACCTTGGGGGCGAGCTCCTCGTCCCAGCCGCCGGCCTTCGCGATCTCGAGCGCCTTGGCCTCGTCGATGCCGGTCAGCGGGTCGACCTCGATCTTGGCGAGGGCCTCGGGCTTCTCGACCGCGAGCTGCTCGATCTCCATGCCGCCCTCGACCGAGGCCAGCGACAGGTACGAGCGGTTGGAGCGGTCGAGCAGCACCGAGAAGTAGAACTCGCGGGCGATGTCGGCGCCCTGCGCGACCATCACGCGCTTGACGACGTGGCCCTTGATGTCGAGCCCGAGGATGGCCTTGGCCGCCTCGTACGCCTCGTCGGGGGTCTTCGCGACCTTGACGCCACCGGCCTTGCCGCGACCGCCGGTCTTGACCTGAGCCTTGACGACCACGACGCCGCCGATCTTCTCGGCGGCTGCCTTCACCTCCTCCGGGGTGTCGGCGACGATGCCGGCGAGCACCGGCACCTCGTACTTCTCAAAAAGGTCTCGAGCCTGGTACTCGTACAGGTCCACGTTGCATTCCTTCGGTGGGGCCACGGGAGGAGACTGATTGTCTCGACGTCAAGATATTTGACGGGAACCCAGCCTACTACCGCCATACGGACGTACCTGGACGGCACCTCAGACGCGAGAAGGGCCCCGGATGATCCGGGGCCCTTCTCGAAGACGGAGGCGTCAGCGCGACTTCTGCGTGCTGCCGAAGTGCATCGGCAGGGCCATCGCGAGGCAGACGGCGATGATGCCGGCCGCGAAGACCACGCCCTGGAAGTCGTCGATGTTGAACGCGAGGCCGAACAGCGCGAACCCGCCGAGGAACAGGATCAGCGAGATGATGAACATGAAGGAGACCTCCGTGACGGGCGCGTTGCGAACGTCTCCAGTCTAGGGGTTGGCGAAGGCCCACAAACGACTGTCGTGTTGCCGCGGAGCCCACCTAGCCTGGCGCCATGGCAACGGAGCTCTTCCCCGGTGAGAAAGTCCTCTCCTACGACGTCACGTCCCCGCTCGACACCGACTACTACGCGGTGTTCGCGGATGTGTCCGGATCGGATCGCGACCAGTGGGCGCGTGCCCGCGCGGTCGGCGAGGCGCTCGCGCCCCGCATGGCCGAGGCGTGGGACAGGGCCGAGTATCCGCTCGAGGCGCTGAGCGCACTCGGCGACGCCGATCTGTACGTCGACGGCATCGAGCACCCCGACCTGTCGCCGATGAGCCCTCTCGCCGCCGGCCTGGTGAACATGGAGGTCTCGCGCGCCGACGGCTCGCTCGGCACCGTGATCGCCGTGCAGGGAGGGCTCGCGCTGCGCACGCTTGCCCTGTTCGGCTCGCCGGAGCAGCAGGCTCGCTGGCTGAAGCCGCTCGCGAGCGGCGAGGTGCTCGGCGCATTCGCCCTGACCGAGCCCGATCACGGATCCGACTCCACGAGTCTCGAGACGAGCGCGCGCTTCCAGGACGGATCTTGGATCCTGCGCGGCGCGAAGAAGTGGATCGGCAACGGGGCCTCGGGGGGCATCACGTTCGTGTGGGCGCGCGTCGACCGGGAGGGCGACGCCGATCACGGCCAGGTGCGCTGCTTCCTCGTGCCGCAGGAGACCCCGGGCTACACGGGCCGCGTCATCACGGGGAAGCTGTCGCTGCGCGGCATCCACCAGGCGCACATCACGCTCGACGACGTGGTGCTCCCCGAGCACGCCGTGCTGCCGGGGACGCATTCGTTCAAGGACACCTCGACCGTGCTGTTCGCCACGCGGTCGGGCGTGGCCTGGTCGGCCCTCGGTCACGCCACCGCCTGCTACGAGGCGGCCCTTGCCTACTCGACGCAGCGCACGCAGTTCGGCAAGCCCCTCGCGAAGTTCCAGATGGTGCAGGAGCGCCTGACGCAGATGCTGTCGCAGCTCACGGCGATGCAGCTCTACTGCCGCCGGCTCGCCGATCTCGAGGCGGCGGGGGCGCTGCGCCCGACGCAGGCGTCGCTCGCGAAGTTCCACAACACCCGCACCGCGCGCGACATCGCCCGCACGGCGCGCGACCTGCTGGGCGGCAACGGCATCCTGCTCGAGAACGGGGTGATGCAGCACCTGGCCGACATCGAGGCGATCCACACCTACGAGGGCACCGAGTCGGTGCAGGCGCTCATCATCGGCCGCGACATCACCGGGATGGGCGCGTTCGTCTGATCGCGGCGTCTCGCACCTGCGCGGGGCGACCGGATCGATGTCCCCTCCGCCCGGCAGCCCGGGATGACAGACTGGCCTCATGACGCGCGCAACGGTCATCGGATCCGGGCCCAACGGCCTCGCAGCCGCCGTCGCGCTCGCTCGCGCGGGCTACGCCGTCACGGTCCTCGAGGCCGCCAGCACGGTGGGCGGCGGCACCCGCACCGCCGAGCTGACGCTTCCCGGCTTCCGGCACGACGTGTGCTCGGCGGTGCATCCGGCCACCGTCACCTCGCCCTTCTTCCGCGCCTTCGGGATCGAGCAGAAGGTCGGATGGATCCGTCCGGACGCCTCGTTCGCGCAGCCGCTCGACGGCGGGCGAGCCGCGGTGGCCTGGCGCGACCTCGACCGCACGGTGGCCGAGCTCGGGCCCGATGGCCACGCGTGGCGGGCGATGACCCGTCCGCTCTCCCGCCACCTCGAGGGTGTGCTCGACTTCACCGGCAACCAGCTGTTGCGGATCCCCCGTGACCCGCTCACGACGATCCGGTACGGCCTGCGCGTGCTCGAGGCGGGCACGTCGCTCAGCCGGCACACCTTCCAGACCGACGAGGGCGCGGCGCTGCTGAGCGGCGTGCTCGCCCATGCGAACACGAACCTGCCGTCGCTCTCGGCCGCGGCATCCGGCATGCTGCTGGCGGCCTTCGCCCACAGCGAGGAGGGCTGGGCGTATCCGATCGGCGGTGCGCAGGCGATCCCGGATGCCCTCGCCGACGACCTGCGCGCGCACGGCGGGCTCATCGAGACCGACCGCGAGGTGACCGACCTCTCAACGCTCGACTGGGGCGATCCGGCACAGGGCGACATCCTGGTGCTCGCCGGCTCGCCGAAGCTCCTGCTGACCCACCGCGGCCTGCCCGAGAAGTACGCGAAGGCGATCCGGGCGTTCCGCTATGGCGCGGCCGCCGCGAAGGTCGACTTCGCGCTCGACGGTCCGGTGCCCTGGACCAATCCCGACGTGCACCACGCGCCGACCGTGCACGTGGGCGGCACGCGCGACGAGGTCGAGGAAAGCGAGAACGCTGTGGCACGCGGCCGTGTGCCCGAGCGTCCGTACGTGCTCACGGTGCAGCCGTCGATCCTGGATCCCTCGCGGGCGCCCGAGGGCAAGGCCGTGCTGTGGACGTACATGCACGTGCCCAACGGCTCGACGTTCGATCCGACCGAGGCCGTCACCCGTCAGGTCGAGCGCTTCGCGCCGGGCTTCCGCGACCGCATCCTCGCCTCTCACGCCGTGCCCGCGTCCGAGCGCGAGGCGAGCAACCCCGCCGAGGTGGGCGGCGACATCCTGGGCGGCGCCTTCACGCTGGCGCAGGCCTTCCGTCGCCCGGTGCTCTCGACCGCGCCGTGGCGCACACCCCTGCGCGGCGTCTACCTCGCCTCGGCCTCGACCCCGCCCGGCCCGGGCGTGAACGGCATGGCCGGATGGCACGCCGCCCGCACCGCCCTGGCCGACGCCGGCGAGCGCGCATCCCTGGAGGATCTGTTCCCCACCTCTCGGTGAGGCGTTTGTCCACCCCTGGCCGCTTCCCCGAAGGCCGGGCAGGATGGCCGCATGGATCATGACATCCCCGCACCGATGCTCGCGAAGGCCGTGCCGGCGATCCCGGATCCGGCGAAGTTCCCCGGCGGCCTCGTCTTCGAGCCGAAGTGGGACGGATTCCGCGTCATCGCGTCGTGGGACGGCGAGAGCGTGGAGCTCGGATCTCGGGGCGCCAAGCCCCTCACCCGGTACTTCCCCGAGCTGTCCGAGGCGCTCGCGCAGATCCTGCCCGGGCCGTGCGTGATCGACGGCGAGATCGTCATCGCGGTCGGCGAGCCCGGATCGCAGCGCCTGTCGTGGGACACGCTCTCGCAGCGGATCCATCCGGCCGCGTCCCGCATCGCGAAGCTGTCGGCCGAGACGCCGGCGATGCTCATCGCCTTCGACCTGCTGCAGGTGGGCGACGAGTCGCTGCTCGACCGGCCCTTCCGCGAGCGGCGGGCGCGGCTCGAGGCGCTGCTGGCCGACGTGCCGCATCCGCTGCACCTCACCCGCGCCACCGACGACCGCGAGCTCGCCGAACAGTGGCTGGCGGAGTTCGAGGGAGCGGGCCTCGACGGGGTCGTGGCCAAGCCGGCCGACCAGCCCTACGCCCCGGGCAAGCGCACGATGCTCAAGATCAAGCACGCCCGCACGGCCGACGTCGTCGCGGTGGGCTACCGCGTGCACAAGAGCGGCCAGGGCGTGGGGTCGCTCCTTGTCGGCCTGTACGACGAGGCCGGCGAGCTGCACAGCGTCGGCGGGGTGAGCGCATTCAGCGACAAGCGCCGGCTCGAGCTGATCGACGAGCTCGAGCCGCTCGTCTCGCGCGACGCCGACGGCGCGATCGTCACGGCCGAGGGCGAGCGCAGTCGCTTCTCGTCCTCGAAGGACGTCGCGTTCGTGCCCCTGCGCCCCGAGCGTGTGCTCGAGGTGCGCTACGACCAGCTGGAGGGCGATCCGGCCTTCCGCATGCGCTTCCGCCACACGGTGCAGTTCGAGCGCTGGCGCCCCGACCGCGACGCGGAGTCGTGCCGCTTCTCGCAGCTCGACGTGCCGGCGAAGTACGACCTCGGCGACGTGATCGACTGAGCCGGTCCGCGGATCCGCTCCGCGGCTCCTGACCGAACCCGCCGCGGTCAGTCCTCGGGGTCGACGCGCTCCGGGATGGGGTTCTTCGGCAGCTTCTTGATGCGCGGGCGGCGCTTGGGGCGCTCGGGGATCATCGAGCGCATCTCCTCGAGCTTGCCCCAGCACAGCAGGCGGTCCTCGGCCTCGAGCACAACGGATCCCTTGGGGTTCGGAATCACGCCCGCGCCGCGGTGCAGCGTGAGCACCGTGATGTCGCGCTCGGGCAGGCCCGACTCCGACAGCTTCGTGCCGACCAGTTCGGCGTCGCCGTGCACCACGAGCTCGGCCACGCCGTAGCCGGTCGAGACCGAGAGGCGTTCGCGCACATCGATCTGCGGGAAGGCCACCTGGTTGGCGATGTAGTCGACGATGGCGCCGGCCACGTCGAGCTTTGTGGCCTCCTCGATGCCCTGCAGGCCCGGTGACGAGTTGACCTCCATCACGAGGGGGCCCTCGTCCGACTCGAGCATGTCGACACCGGCGACCTTGAGGCCCATGATCTGGGCGGCGCGCACCGCGGTGCGCTCGTACTCCTCGGTCAGCGCGACGGGCTCGACGGATCCGCCACGGTGCACGTTCGAGCGGAACTCGTCGCCCTTCGCCGAGCGACGCATGGCCGCCACCACGCGGTCGCCGACCACGAGTGCGCGGATGTCGCGGCCCCGCGACTCCTTGATGAAGCGCTGGATGAGCACGTTCTGGCGCGCCGACTGCAGCGTCTCGACGATCGCCTCGGCGACCTTGATCTCGGGCGCGAGGATCACGCCGATGCCCTGCGTGCCCTCGAGCAGCTTCAGCACGACGGGCGCGCCGCCCACACGCTCGATCGCCGGCACCACGTCGGCGCGGTTGCGCACGAACGCGGTCGCGGGCATCGCGATGCCGTGGCGCGAGAGGATCTGGTTGGCCCGCAGCTTGTCGCGCGAGTTCGCGATGCCGTTGGCGGTGTTCGGGGTGTACACGTCCATCTGCTCGAACTGACGCACCACGGCCGTGCCGTAGTAGGTGATCGAGTTGCCGATGCGCGGGATGATCGCGTCGTACTCCGACAGGCGACGGCCGCGGAACTGCAGATCGGGCACGTCGCTCGACAGGTCGATCGCGAAGCGCAGGGTGTTCAGCACCTTGACGTCGTGGCCCCTGTCGAGTGCTGCGGCCCGCAGACGCTGGGTGCTGTAGGCGCGCGGCGCGCGCGACAGAATGGCGATCTTCACGGATGCGTCCTGAGGTTGCTGGTTGGATAGGAGCGTGTCCACCCATCCAATCACCCCCGACGAGCAGACGCTCGTCGGCTGGCGCGAGTGGGTGGGACTGCCCGGCGTCGGCGTCGAGTGGCTCAAGGCCAAGATCGACACGGGCGCGCAGACATCCTCGCTGCATGCATTCGGGCTCAAGGAATTCGAGCGCGACGGCGCCCCGTGGGTGCGCTTCCAGGTGCATCCGTGGCAGCGCAGCGCGGATGACGCGGTCACCGTCGAGCTGCCGGTGCACGATCGCCGCCGGGTGCGCAGCTCGTCGGGGCACACCGAGAAGCGCATCGTGGTGATGCTCGACGTGCGCCTGCACGGCCGGATCCTGCCCGCCGAGGTCACGCTGACGCGTCGCGACGCGATGGGCTTCCGCATGCTGGTCGGCCGCGAACTGCTCTCGGGCGACTTCCTCGTCGACTCGGCGGCGTCGTTCCTCGGCGACCGCCCGCCGCGCGAGGTGCGCCGCGCCAACAAGCGCGTCGGCGAGCGCGTGCCCGAGAAGACCTCGCGCCGCACCTTCCGCCACCCCGCTGAGGACTGACCGCGCGACCCGGATCCCGCGCCGCTCGACGGGCGGAGGGACCGGATCAGCCGAGCGGAATCGTGCGCTCCGGCCCCACGCGCTTCATCACGAGCGTCGAGCTGAGGCGCTGCACACCCGGAAGGCCGCCCAGCGCGGTGTCGTACAGCTGCTGGTACGCGGCGAGATCCGCCGTCAGCACCCGCAGCATGTAGTCGGCCTCGCCGAAGAGGCGCTCGGCTTCGACCACGTTCGGCAGGGCGGCCACCGCCGCCTCGAAGGCCGTGATGGTCGCAAGATCGGTGCGCCCGATGGTGACGAACACGATCGCCTCGAACTCGAGGCCGACGGTGCGGGGCGACACGACGGCGCGGTAGCGCTGGATCGCGCCCGACTGCTCCAGATCGCGCACCCGCCGGTGACATGCGGACACGCTCAGCCCCACCTGACCTGCCAGGTCGGTGATGCTCGCGCGGCCGTCATCCTGGAGCCGTGCAAGAATTTCGCGGTCGAGCGCATCCATACAGAATATCCTTGCACGATGTCGTCGAATCGCCCGAAGATCACGAAGCACATTTCGCGGAGAGAGCCATAGATTCCTTGCTGTCGAGAGGAATCAGATGGACGCGTCGCTCCTGCTGCAGTTCTGGGGGATCGCCCTGGCGCTCACGGTGACCCCCGGGGCCGACTGGGCCTACGCGATCGCCGCCGGCATCCGCAGCCGCTCGGCGGTGCCCTCGATCGCCGGCATCGTGGCGGGCTACGCCGCGGTGATCGCGGCTGTGGCCGTCGGCGTCGGCGCCGTCGTCGCGCAGGTGCCGATGGTGCTCACCGTGCTCACGCTCGCCGGCGGCGCCTACCTCGTCTTCCTCGGCCTGTCCGCCCTGCTCGCGCGCGTCGACGCGCCCGTCGCCAGCGACCGCTCCCTGGGCGGCACGGCCCTCGCCCAGTTCGCGCGGGGCGCGGGCGTCAGCGGCATCAACCCGAAGGGCCTGCTGCTGCTGCTCGCGCTGCTCCCCCAGTTCACGTCCGCCGACGGCTGGCCCCCGTCCGCGCAGATGCTCGTGCTGGGCGGACTGCACCTGCTCGACTGCGTCGTGGTCTACTCGCTCGTCGCGCTGCTGGCGCGACGGATCCTGTCGTCCCGCCCCCGCGCATCCGCCGTCGTCACGCGCGTATCGGGAGCCCTGATGATCCTGATCGGATCGACGCTGCTGATCGAGCGGCTGATCGAGGGCCTCTGACGGCCTCGCGAGACGGATCCGGATGGCACCGCGTCAGTCGCCGATCCGATTGCCCTCCGCGTCCCAGTTCTCGGCGTTCTTCTTGCTCGGCTGCACGCGCGGCGGCTCGCCGGGCATCTTGGGGAACTCCGGCGGGAAGTTCAGCTCGCCCAGGCCCGAGTCGAGGTCGCGCTGCCACCACTCGAGCAGCGTGTCGATCCGCGCGGGCGCATCCTGGATGCCCGCCCACGGATCGCCCTGCGCGAGCCGGTCGGGGATGGTGCGCACCGTGAAGACCTTGGGATCGACGTCGTCGAGCTCGTCCCAGTGCAGGGGCGTCGACACCGAGGCGTGCGGCAGCGCACGCGGACTGTAGGCGCCGGCCATCGTGCGGTCGCGGTTGGCCTGGTTGAAGTCGACGAAGATGCGCTCGCCGCGCTCCTCCTTCCACCAGGCTGTGGTGACCTTGTCGGGCATCCGGCGCTCCAGCTCACGTCCGGCTGCGATGACCGCATGGCGCACGTCGAGGAACTCCCACTCGGGCACGATCGGCGCGAACACGTGCAGTCCGCGGTTTCCGCTCGTCTTGATCCACGCCTCGAGGCCGGCCTCGCGCAGCACCTCGCGCAGGGCGTGGGCGGCAGGGATCGCGTCGGCGAATCCCGTGCCGGGCTGCGGATCGAGGTCGATGCGCAGCTCGACGGGATTGTCGGTCGCCGGCACGCGCGACGCCCACGGGTGGAACACCACCGTGTTCATCTGCACCGCCCACACGATCGCGGCCGCCTCGGTGAGATAGATCTGCGGATGCCGCCGCCCGCTGTTGTAGCGGACGGTCTCCGACTTCACGAACGCGGGGGCGCCCTTGGGCGGGTTCTTCGAGAAGAACATCTCGCCGCCGACGACATCCGGATAGCGCTCGAGCGACACCGGTCGGTGCCCGTTGTGCGCGAGGAACGCATCGGCCACCGCGATCGCGTACTCGGCGAGCTCATGCTTGGTGATCCCGAGATCCGGCCACAGCACGCGGTTGGGGCTCGAGAGACCGACCTCGCGGTCGCCCTCCGGTCCCGGGATGGTCAGGGTGATGCGCTCCGACGCCATGGGGCCACCCTACGGAGGCGGAGCCACCGGAGGTAAGGGCTTGCGCTCGGCGTGCCGGAGGCTCAGTCGTCGAGGTCGGGGGCTCCGTCGACCGGCCCGGGGACCGCGTCGTCGGGGGCGGCCGTGGTGGCCGTCGTCGCGGTTGAACCTGCCGGGCCGGCCGGGGCCGAGCCGTCGACGGGCTCCGGCGGCAGGGCGAGCACCGGGGCCAGCTCGTCGCGCGAGAGCGTGATGAGCGGACCCGCGGGGTCGATCAGCAGACCGCCGAGAGCCTCGTGCTCCCGCAGGATCTGGGCGACGCGTCCCACCGACAGCGGCAGGGCGCGCTCGTCCCGGCCCTGGGCGGCGACCTCGAGCGGGTGGGAGTACACCTGCAGCAGGCGCGTGCCGTCGGCCAGGCGCGCCTCGGCGATGCCGACCTGGTCGTTGCCCTCGGCCTTGCCCACCGCGACCCACAGCGGCACTCCCGCGGCGAGCACCTCGGCGACCTTGCGCGGGCTGTCGGCGTCGCGCGGAGCGGCGACGGCGCTCTTCAGACGCAGGCCGGGGTCGATGGTCGACAGCGCGCGCTCGAGCACCTCGCGGGGAAGCACCGCGCGGGCGGGTGCCGAGTTGTTGTCGACGATGATCCCAGCGAAGTTCTGGTCGATGACGTGCTTCAGGATCTGCGAGACGGGCTGGCCCACCGCCGACGTCGAGGCGTCGCCATCCGCGCGCACCGCATCGTGCAGCGCCTTGCCCGAGCTGAACACGAGCATGTAGGTCTTGTCGCCATCGCGGGCGATGCCGAACGACAGGCGGCCGTTGCCCTCGGCGAGCTGCTCGCGGGCATTGCCCTGCACGCGCAGGAACACGTGGCCCTGGAGCAGCTGACGCACCACCCCGAGCATCTGCACGCCGGTGGCCGATTCGGGCAGGGCGGCGAGCGCGTCGCGCAGCAGCGCGTTGTCGCGCAGGCCGGGCACGGTCTCGAGCTTCTCGGGCGGAGCGGCCGGCGCGAGCGGCAGGTCACGCGGCGCGGGCTGCGCGGGGGCGGTGCCGGGGCGGAGCGTGTCGTGGGGGCTCGGGATGCGCGGATCCCCCTGCGGCGTCACGGGCGGACGCGGCCCCGCATCGCCACCCAGCCCGCGGAACGACGACAGCGAGATCCCGACCTGAGGCGTCGGCTCGGCCGGCGTCTCGGGCGTCTCCTGCGTCTCCTGCTCGGAGTGATCCGGAGCCTCGGCGGCGGCGGTGGTGTCCGCGGCGTCCGCCGGCTGCGCGGAGACCTCGGCGGCCGGCTGGTCGTCGTCATTCTTCTTCCGCGAGAACAGTCCCATGCGCTCAGACTACGTGGCGGGGTCGATCCGGTCTCGGGTTGACGTCACATGATGCACGCGATACACACCCACCGGGCGGCGCCCCGCGGCGGGCACCCTGACTCGGAGGGCATCCCGGATCCGGAGGCGCGCGCGAGCGCAAAGCGACCTCCCCTCCCGAGATCCCCTCCCGCTCCGGGCGCGGGGCGAGCACCCGAGACGGAGGGGATCCCGGATCCGGAGGGCCGCGCACCAGCGCAAGGCGACCTCGCCTCCCGAGATCCCCTCCCGTTCCGCGCGCGCGAGCACCCCGAAACGGAGGGCATCCCGGATCCG
The DNA here is from genome assembly GCF_017592545.1 of Microbacterium stercoris. GTDB lineage: Bacteria > Actinomycetota > Actinomycetes > Actinomycetales > Microbacteriaceae > Microbacterium > Microbacterium stercoris. The sequence continues at coordinate 196,645 of NZ_JAGFOA010000003.1, read as the reverse complement.
GAGGCACGCACCCGCGCAAAGCGACCTTCCCTCCCGAGATCCCCTCCCGTTCCGCGCGCGCGAGCACCCCGAGACGGAGGGCATCCCGGATCCGGAGGCGCGCACCAGCGCAAGGCGACCTCGGTTCCCGAGATCCCCTCCCGTTCCGCGCGCGCGAGCACCCCGAGACGGAGGGGATCCCGGATCCGCAGGTGCGCGCGACCGAAAGACGACCTCGCCTCCCGAGATCCCCTCCCGATCCGGCGCACCCCGCCCGCGGGTAGCGTGATCCGGTGGCCTCCTACCCGTCGACGATCGCGCGTGCCGTGGAGCACGAGCTCGTGATCAAGAAGTCGCGGTTCATCTCGCGGGCGGCGCCGGTCGGATCCGTCGCGGAGGCCGAGGAGGTCATCGCCGGCATCCGCAAGGCCCACTGGGACGCCCGCCACAACTGCACGGCGATGATCACGGGGCTGCGCGGCGATCAGGCGCGCTCGAGCGACGACGGCGAGCCGGGCGGCACGGCCGGCATGCCGATGCTCGAGGTGCTGCGGCAGCGACGCCTCACCGACGTGGTGGTCGTGGTGACGCGCTACTTCGGCGGCATCAAGCTCGGCGCGGGCGGTCTCGTGCGCGCGTACTCCTCAGCGGTGTCGGAGTGCCTCGACACCGCGGCGCTCGTCGAGCGCCGCGAGCTCACGCAGGCGCTGCTGTCGGTCGATCACGCCGACGCCGGCCGGATGGACAACCTACTGCGCGACTGGATCTCCGGCCGCGACGGCATCATCGGCGACCCGGCATACGGCGCGCGGGCGACATTGAGCGCCTGGATCCCCGCGCCCCTGCTGCCCGACCTGACGGAAGCGGCCGCAGCCTGGTCATCCGGATTCGTCGTGCCGACGACGGGCGACACGCGCATCGTCGACGTTCCCGCCGCGTGAGACCCGGGCACAGCCCGCGCGGCGTCAGAGCTTCTCGATCGGCGCGATCTTGATGAGGAGCTTCTTGGGGCCCGCCGCGTCGAAGCGCACGTGCGCGATGCGCTTGGCGCCCTCTCCCGTGACAGCGTCGACGCGGCCCTCGCCGAAGTCGTCGTGGCGGATGCGGTCGCCCGGGGCCAGCTCGAGGTCGCCGTTGTCGCGCACCTTGTTGGTGACGAGTCCCGGGAACTTGTCCATCGCGGTCGACTTCGGCTTGAGGCTCGGGGCGAGCGGCTTCACACCCCACTGGTCGGACCCGGAGCCCTGACGCGGTCGGCGCGCGTTGAGGGCGCGCGACTGCGTGCCTCCGCGCGAGTTGACGTCACCGGGCGACTGGCGCCAGTGCAGGATGTCGGCCGGGATCTCCTGCAGGAAGCGGCTGGGCATCGCGACGGTGACCTCGCCGAACTGGGCACGGGTCATTGCGAGCGACAGATAGAGGCGCTTGCGGGCGCGGGTGATGCCCACGTAGAACAGTCGCCGCTCCTCTTGCGGCCCTCCGGGCTCGCCCGCCGAGATGCGGTGAGGGATCAGATCCTCTTCGACACCGGTGAGGAACACCGAGTCGAACTCGAGGCCCTTGGCGGTGTGCAGGGTCATCAGCGAGACGGATCCCGACTCGTCGTCGAGATCGTCGCTGTCGGCGACCAGCGCGACCTCGGTGAGGAAGTCGAGGATGGTGCCCTCGGGGTTGTTGCGCGCGAACTCGCGCGTGACGGCCACAAGCTCGTCGAGGTTCTCGATGCGCGCCTCGTCCTGCGGATCGCGGCTCGCGCGCAGCGCATCCATGTATCCGGACTTGTTGAGCAGCACCTGCAGACCCTCGGCGACGGAGGTGGGCGCCGGGATCTCGCCGTTCGAGGGCAGCAGGATCTCCTGCGCCTCGAGCAGCACCTTGTGCAGCTGCGCGATCGAGCCCTGGATCTTCGGCCCGACGCCGAGGTGCTCGTAGTGCGCGAGCGCATCGCGGAAGCTCATCTCGTGCCGCTCGGCGAAGGAGGAGATGTTCTCGACCGTGACGTCGCCGATGCCGCGGCGGGGCTTGTTGATGATGCGGCGCAGCGCCATCTCGTCGGCGGGGTTGGCGACCGAGACGAGGTACGCGAGGGCGTCCTTGATCTCCTGGCGCTCGTAGAACTTGGTGCCGCCCATGATCTTGTACGGCACGGCGGAGCGGATGAAGATCTCCTCCAGCGCGCGCGACTGCGAGTTGGTGCGGTAGAAGACCGCCATGTCGCCGTAGTGCGTGCCCTTGCGACGCAGCGACTCGATCTCGTCGGCCACGAACTGGGCCTCGTCGTGCTGCGAGTAGCCGGTGAAGCCGATGACCTTCTCGCCGTCGCCCTGGTCGCTCCAGAGCTTCTTGTCCTTGCGGTCGAAGTTGTTGCGGATCACCGAGTTGGCCGCGGTCAGGATGTTCTGCGTCGAGCGATAGTTCTGCTCGAGCAGCACCACCTTGGCGCCCGGGAAATCGCGCTCGAACTCGCTGATGTTGCGGATGTCCGCGCCGCGGAACGCGTAGATGGACTGATCCGAATCGCCCACCACGGTGAGGGAGGCGCCCTCGGCCTCGTCCATCAGCGCGAGCATGCCGCCGCCCACGTCATCGCTGGAGGTGACGGGACGGGTGAGCTCGTGGATCAGCGCGTACTGCGCGTGGTTGGTGTCCTGGTACTCGTCGACCAGGATGTGGCGGAACCGCTTGCGGTACACGTCGGCGACCTGCGGGAACGCGCGGAACAGGTAGACCGTCTGCGCGATGAGGTCGTCGAAGTCGAAGGCGTTGGCCTTCTGCAGATTGCGCTGGTACTCGCGGAAGAGCGTTGTGAACATGCGCTCGACCGGATCGTTCATGTTCGCGTCGCGCGCGTACGAATCGGCGTCGGCGAGCTCGTTCTTGAGCTTCGAGATCTTCGACTGCACCGCTGCCGGGGTGAGGCCGAGGGCATCCGCCTCGTTGTCCTTCACCAGGCGCTTGATGAGCGCGCGGGAGTCGCCGGAGTCGTAGATCGTGAACGCCTTGGTGAACCCGAACTGATCGGCCTCGCGACGGAGGATGCGCACGCACGCGGAGTGGAACGTCGAGATCCACATGCCCTTCGCGCTGTCGCCGACGAGCTGCTCGACGCGCTCGCGCATCTCGCCGGCCGCCTTGTTCGTGAAGGTGATGGCCAGGATCTGGCTGGGCCACGCCTCGCGGTTGCGCAGCAGCGAGGCGATGCGGTGCGTGAGCACACGCGTCTTGCCCGAGCCTGCGCCGGCCACGATCAGCAGCGCCGGGCCGCGGTGCGTGACGGCCTCGAGCTGCTGCGGGTTGAGCCCCTCGAGAAGCTCGTCGGCCGACCCCGAGGGCGCACCGGACGCGCCGAAGGAGGGGCCGGATCCGGGCGGGAGGATGAGAGGGGTCTGCGCGTCGCTCATTGCGTCACCGAGTCTAGATCGGGCCTCCGACAGTGGCCTGCGAGCCCACTGCGGGGCGGACCCGGATCAGTCCCGCGCGGATCCGTCTCGCTCGCGGAAGAACGCGACCCCGAGATCCGGATGGTCGACGAAGACCCCGTCCACCCCGGCGCGACGGATGATCTCCCACTCCGACTCGTAGTCGCCGAACGCGGGCTTGCCGCCGTGCCCACGGAACTCCTTCACGAGGAAGGCGTTCTCCGGACGGGCCGTCCACGTGAACACCTGCAGCCCGCGCGCGTGCGCGTCGGCGACGACGGGCGACGGGCCCGTGGCGCGACCGATGCGATCCGGCGCCAGGATCATGCGCTTGTCGACGCTGATGCCGTCGACCGTGCCGACGAGCGCGTCGAGGCCCGCGGGGGTGGCCGTCCAGGGATAGGTGGGCGCGGCCGTGCCGAGCGACGCGAGCAGGTCGAAGGGCGTGCCCTTGGCCTCGAGTAAGTAGATGTACTGCGCGGGCAGGTCGGCCGCACGCAGACGCTGCAGCACGGTCGACTCGAACGCCTCCACCACCAGCGGCAGCGCCCCGCTGTCCCATCCGGTGCGCTGCAGGTCGCGCAGGATCATCGGCACGAGGTCGAGCCCGATGCCCTCGAAATAGGTCGCGTGCTTGACCTCGAGCACCACGCCGATCTCGCGGCCGCGGTCGAGAGATCCGAGATGCACGAGCTCGAGCAGATCGGTGAGGCGCAGGATCGGCTGCGCGTCGTCGAAGGTCGCGCTGCGGGGCCGGATCTGCGGGATGCGCTCGCGGGTGCGCAGCGTCGAGAGCTCGTCCCAGGTGAAGTCCTCGGTGAACCAGCCCGTGAGCGAGACGCCGTCGACCGTCTTCGTCGTGCGGCGATCGGCGAACTCGGGGTGGTCGGCGACATCGGTGGTGCCCGAGATCTCGTTCTCGTGGCGCACGACCAGCACGCCGTCTCGGGTGGCCACGATGTCGGGCTCGACCGCGTCGACCCCCTGCTCGAGCGCGAGATCGTAGGACGACCGCGAGTGCTCCGGACGGTAGCCGGGCGCTCCGCGGTGGCCGATCACGAGCGGCGTCCGACGTGGCATGCGACCAGCCTAGGTCGGGCCCCCGACGGCCTTCGAGGGGCGTTCGCCCGGGGCGCAACATCGGGGCGAATTGCCCAGTCCAGGCATAGGAAACCGTGAGTACAGTTGACTCACGGCGCTCGATGGCGCTGTCGAGAAACCATTTGGAGCTGACCATCATGGCCAAGTTCGGATTCACTGACCCCGCATTCCAGACGTCCACGCGTCCCCCGGCTGCCCCGACGTCGTCGTCGCCGTACGGCCCCGGCTTCGACGCGCGCCCGCAGGGCGCGGGCCTCGTGCCCCCGGCCCCGCACGCCGAGCACCTGGAGGGCATGTTCTCCGCCCCCGCCGCCGGCGCGGTCGACACCGGTCGCATGACCGTCGAGGACACCATCCACAAGACCATCGCCTCGTTCGCGGTGCTGCTCGTCGGCGCCGTCGCGGGATGGTTCTTCACGCTGCAGAACCCGGGCCTCGGCATGGGCATCGCGATCGTCGGTGCGCTCGTCGGCTTCGTGCTCGGCCTCGTCAACGCGTTCAAGCGCCTGCCGGGCGCCGGCCTCGTGCTCACCTACTCGGCGGCACAGGGCCTGTTCATCGGCGCGTTCTCGCTGTGGATGGAGCTGGCTTTCCCCGGCATCGTGTTCCAGGCCACCCTGGCGACCGTCGCGGTCGTCGGCGTCACGCTCGCGCTGTTCTCGAGCGGCAAGGTGCGCACCTCGCCGAAGGCGAACAAGATCTTCCTCGTCGCGCTGCTCGGCTACGGCGTGTTCAGCCTGCTGAACCTCGGCCTCATGTGGTTCGGCGGCAACATCCCGTTCGGCAACGGCACCTTCGGCGACCTCGCCTGGGGCGTCCGCTCGATCGAGGTCATGGGCATTCCGCTCGGCGTCATCATCGGTGTGCTGGCCGTGCTGATGGGCGCCTACTCGCTCGTGATGGACTTCGAGTTCGTGCAGAACGGCGCCCGCAACGGCGCCCCCCGCAAGCTCGGCTGGAAGGCCTCGTTCGGCATCGTCGCGACGGTCGTCTGGATCTACGTCGAGATCCTGCGCATCCTCGCGATCCTGCGCGGCAACGACTGACGCACCCCGCCCGACACGAAGGCCCCGTCCGCTCGGACGGGGCCTTCGTCGTCTGCGGACCCGCCCGCGCCCGCGTTCGGAGGAGATCCCGCGACGGGAGGACGAGTATCCCGGATCCGGCCCTCCCTATCCGAGATCCCCTCCCGATCCGCGCGCGGCGCCCGCGCCCCCGCCCGCCCGCCCACGCGCGCGCCCGGAGGGGATCGCGCGACGGGAGGACGAGAATCCCGAATCCAGCCCTCCCGATCCGAGATCCCCTCCCGATCCAGGCGCCCGCGCCGCGCGCCGGCCGCCAGCCGATCCCCTCCCCGCGCCCGCGTACGGAGGAGATCCGGCGACGGGAGGACGAGAATCCCGGATCCCGCCCTCCCGATCCGAGATCCCCTCCCGATCCGCCGCCCGCCGGCGCACCCGCCCGCCCGCCCACGCGCGCCCGGAGGGGATCCCGCGACGGGAGGACGAGAGTCCCGGATCCGGCCCTCCCGATCCGAGATCCCCTCCCGATCCACACGCCCGCCGGCGCACCCGCCCGCACGCCCACGCGCGCGCCCGGAGGGGATCCCGCGACGGGAGGATGAGAATCCCGGATCCGGCCCTCCCGATCCGAGATGCCCTCCCGATCCGCGCCGCCCGCCGCGCCGCCCGCCGCGCCGCCCATCGGCGCGCCCGCCCGTGCCGCCCGCCCGCCCGCGCCGCGCGCCGACCCCCAGCCGATCCCCTCCGCGCGCCCGCCTTCAGAGGAGATCCCGCGACGGGAGGACGAGAATCTCGGATCCGGCCCTCCCGATCCGAGACCCCCTCCCGGTCCGGGCCCCGCCCGCGCCGCGCCCGCGGCTCAGCCGCGCGGCCCTCCCTCGGCGACCACACGGTCGATCAGCGCGCGCACCACGCGGGTGTCCTGGCGCAGGCCGTCGTGCTCGTACTCGTTCGTGACCCACAGGTGGGTGTGCGGCACGGCGCGGGCGGTGTCCTGCGCGTAGCCGAAGTCGACGTACATGTCGTCGAAGTACATGGCCGCCGCGATCGGCACCTCGTTGCGGCGCAGCTGATCCGGGTCGTAGAGCACCGGATGATCCTCGCGGTCGGCGAGGGCATGGGCCGCGTCCCGGAACGGGCGCAGGGACGCGACCTCGTCGTACTGCCACGGGAAGAACATCTCCCCCGTGAACGGGACGGGGCCGGATCCGGTCGCCTCGAACGTGCCGAGCTCGGCACGCACGCGCTCGGCCGCCCAGGCGGTGGCGCCAGGGCCCGACGCGTAGATCTCCTCCTGCAGCAGCGCGTACAGGGGGCCGCCCCAGTACTGCGTGTGCGCGTCCACCTCGGCGAGGAAGCCGTCGCTGAGGCGCCCGCCCGCGGTGAATGCCTCGTCGAACATCCAGTGCAGACGCTCGAAGCCCGGCTGCATGCCGAAGTCGATGCCGAGGGTCTGCAGGCGGCGGGCGCTCAGGCGGTCGCCGGAGGGCAGGCGCACCTCGTTGTTCTCGACCACGTCGACCACGCGCGCGATCACGTCGGCGTCCTGCGGATAGCGGCGATAGAACTCGGCGGTCTTGGCCGCCACCCGCGGGAAGGTGCGGCGGTAGACGTCGACCGCATCCGGCTCGAACGACGTCAGCCCGCCCGTCACGTACGACGCCGATACGGCCTCCGGATGCAGCGACAGGTACGTCAGCGTGAGGAATCCGCCGTAGCTCTGCCCGAGCGTCTGCCACCGCACGCCCTCGAACACCGTGGTGCGCAGGTGCTCGAGGTCGGCGATGATCTGCTCGGCCCGGAAGCAGCGCAGGAAGTCGGCCGCCTCCGCCGGGGTCATCCCCGCGATCGACGAGGCCTGTACGCGGGTCGAGCGTCCCGTGCCGCGCTGATCCAGCAGCAGCAGCCGGTGCGTCTTCAGCACCTCGCCGAGCCAGTCGTCGCCCGGCATCGGGCGCGGCCCCTTGCCGCCCGGTCCACCCTGCAGGAACACCAGGATCGGTGCCTCCTGCCTGTCGACGTGCGCCACCTCCCGGGCGAAGACCTCGATCGATCCGCGGGACGGATCCGTCCAGTCGAGCGGCACGGTGACGGTGTGGTCGCGGATGACGCGGTCGCGCATCCGGTAGGAGAAGGCGGTCATGTCTCCATCCTGCTCCCGGGCGGGGCGGGCGTCACTCCCGCTGCGAGAGCACCCGGTCGACGAGGCCGTAGCCCACGGCGGCGTCCGCGGTGAAGACGCGGTCGCGGTCGGTGTCGTGCCGCAGCTGGTCGCGCGAGCGGCCCGTGTGCGCCGACAGGATGCCCTCCATCTCGCCGCGCACGCGCACCAGCTCGTCGGCATGCAGGATCAGATCCGGGATCGTGCCGCGGCTCTGCGCGCCGGGCTGGTGCAGCACGATGCGCGCGTGCGGCAGCGCCGCACGTCGCCCCGCCGCGCCGGCCGCGAGCAGCACCGCCCCTGCCCCGACCGCCTGTCCGACGACGGTCGTGGCCACCGCGGGCCGCACGTACTGCATCGTGTCGTGCACCGCGAGCATCGCGGACGGATCGCCGCCCTCGCAGTTGATGTAGAGCTGGATCTCGCGGTCGGGGCTGTCGGCCTCGAGGTGCAGCAGCTGGGCGATGAGCGCGTTGGCGACCCCCGCGTCGATCGCCGTGCCGAGGTACACGACCCGCTCCGACAGCAGGTGCGAGTAGACGTCCATGATCCGCTCGCCCCGCGGATCCCGCGTGATCACGTTCGGAATCGTGTAGCTGCCGCTCATGCCGCCACCTCCGCGCGCAGGCCGAGCCGCGAGCGCTGCTCGGGCATGACCTCGGCGAACGAGCCGACGACGCCGTCGATGAACCCGTACTCGACCGCCTCCCGCGCGGTGTACCAGTGGTCGTGCAGCGAGTCCTCGAAGACGCGCTCCCGGGGCTGGCCCGTGTCGTCGGCGATCAGCCCCAGCACGGTGTCGCGCATGTGCCGCAGGTCGTCGGCCTGCAGCTCGACGTCCGCCGCGGTGCCCCCGATACCCGCCGACCCCTGGTGCAGCAGGATCCGCGCGTGCGGCATCGCGCGTCGCTTCCCCGCCGTGCCCGCCGACAGCAGGAACTGCCCGGCGCTGCACGCCAGGCCGATCGCGAGGGTCGACACGTCGTTCGGGATGAGCCGCATGACGTCGCGGATCGCGAGCATCGACGGCACGGATCCGCCCGGCGAATGGATCCACAGCGCGATGTCGGAGACCGGATCCTCCGCGGCGAGCGCGAGCAGCTGGGTCACCAGCAGGGTGCCGTTGTCGTCGTCGAGCGGTCCGTCGAGCATCAGCACACGACGCAGGTACAGCGCGTTGCGGGCCTCGCTCGTGAAGTGCGGGATCTTTCCTTCTTCAGCCATGCCGCCAGCCTGCGTCGGCCGCGGGATCCGTGGGGACGGATCCGCCGTGGGCCGATCTGCCGGGGGCAGAAGGGGTCAGGCCGCGAGGGCGAAGACGCGTGCGCCGGACGGTGCGGCGGGCGCGGCATCCGGTGCGGCCGCGCGCAGATCGTCGGCGACCCCGGAGGCGAGCTCGAGCAGGGTGCCGCCGAGCGCCCCGAGCACCGCCGAGACCATCTCGCTCGAGGGCTCCTTGCGGCCGCGCTCGATCTCCGACAGGTACTGCACCGAGATGCCGGCCCGCCGCGCGACGTCGGCCAGGCGCTCGCCGCGCGCGTGCCTCATACGCCGCAGCCGCTCGCCGACGAGATGCCGCCAGAGCGGATCCGGATCCGTCGCGGGTGACGGGGTGCGCAGCGGGAGCAGTTCGGCCATGCTCCACACGGTAGGCACCGCCGGTCGACGCCCGCACCCCGTTCCGCCGAGAGCAGAACGGGGCGCGGCTGGGCTCGTGCGGGAGCCCAGGTGCCGGGCTCGGGTCAGGCGTCCGAGCGGGAGAGCATGTGCGCCGGCACGCGGGTGGGCGATGCGGCGAAGCTCTTGCCGTTGGGGCGGGTGAGCACCACGCGCTTCGGGGCGGTGCGGCCGTGGGTGGCGTAGATCATCAGCCCCACGAACGTGAGGCCGCCGACGAGGTTGCCCACCACGGTGGGGATCTCGTTCCACACCAGGTAGTCGACGAGCGTGAAGTCGGCGCCGAGCAGCAGGCCGGTCGGGAAGAGGAACATGTTGACGACCGAGTGCTCGAAGCCCATGTAGAAGAACAGCATGATCGGCAGCCACATGCCGATGACCTTGCCGGGTACCGAGGTCGACATCATCGCGGCGACCACGCCGGTCGACACCATCCAGTTGCAGAGCATGCCGCGGATGAACAGCGTCAGCATGCCGCCCGCTCCGTGCTCGGCGTAGCCGAGCGTGCGCCCATGGCCGATCTCGCCGATCGCGACCCCCACGGCGCTCGGCTCGGTGCTGAAGCCGTAGGTGAAGTAGATCGCCATGCACACGGCGACGAGGAACGCGCCGGCGAAGTTGCCGAGGAAGACGAGCCCCCAGTTGCGCCCGATGCCTCCGAGGGTGATGCCCGGTCGCCGGTCGAAGAGAGCCAGCGGGGCGAGCGTGAACACGCCCGTCAGCAGGTCGTACCCCAGCAGGTAGAGCAGCACGAACCCGGCAGGGAACAGCAGAGCGCCGAGCAGGGGCTGCCCCGTCTGCGTCGACACGGTCACCGCGAACGCGGCGCCGAGCGTGAGCATGGCGCCGCCCATGAACGCCCGGATCAGCGTGTCGCGGGTCGACATCAGGATCTTCGATTCGCCGGCGTCGATCATGCTCGTGATCAGTTCGGCGGGCTTGACGTACGACATGGGGCCTCCTGGGGGTGGGGTGCCCCCAGACTCTCGCGCCGCCGTTTCGGGCGGCGGCTCCCCCGCGTTACGCGAGTGGAGCGATCCGCTCACGCGGGCGAGGTGCGGGCGGTGAGGTGCTGCCTCAGACGAGCGCGAGCGTCGGCACGGGCTCGTCGAAGTGCGCGCCGCCGCGGTAGCGGGTGCCGATGTGGTTCTCAGGCAGGCGGGCGCCGCGGTCGAACAGGCGCTCGCGCAGCGTCTGCGGGGCCTCGTCCTCGTCGCGCAGGCGTCCGCGGCGACGCAGCTCGGGCACCACGAGGTCGGCGAAGTCGCGGGCCGTGTCGAACGAGTGGTACTGGCGCAGGTTGATGCCGTCGATGCCCGCCTCATCGAGCCACAGCTCGATCTCGTCGGCGACGACCTTCGGCGTGCCCGCGACGAAGAAGCGGTCCTCGCGACCCGCGACGATCCGATCCAGGGCGGATCCGACCGTGTCGTCCTCGGATGCCGCGAAGCGCTCGGCCCCGGGCACCTCGCGCAGCGGGGTGTCGCGCGGGAAGGCGGGGAGATCGATCGGCAGGCTCATGTGGGCGAGGATGCCCTCGAGGCTCGTGTGCTCGCGGTAGCGGCGCCACTTGTCGGCCGCCTCCTCCTCGGTGCGGCCCACGACGATGCCCGCCTGCACGATGAACTTGATGTCAGAGCCCTCGCGGCCCTGGGCGATCGCCCCCTCGCGCATGGCGAGGGCGTTCTTCTGGAAGTCGGCCACCGAGCGCCCGCCCGTGAAGACGACCTCGGCGTGCCGCCCGGCGAACGCGATGCCCGCGGGCGATCCGGTCGCCTGGAACAGCACCGGCGTGCGCTGCAGCGAGGGCTCGGCCAGGTGCGGGCCCTTCACCCGGAAGTGCTCCCCGACGTGATCGATGTAGCGCACCTTCGAGGGGTCGGTGTAGACGCCGCGCTCCCGGTCGCGCAGCACCGCGTCGTCGTCCCAGGATCCCTCCCACAGCTTGTAGAGCACGTGCAGGTACTCGTCGGCGATGGCGTAGCGCTGGTCGTGCGGCACCTCGTTGTCGAGGCCGAAGTTCTTCGCCGCGTTCGGCAGGTAGGACGTGACGATGTTCCAGCCGATCCGGCCCTTCGTGAGGTGGTCGAGCGTGGACATGCGGCGCGCGAAGGCGAACGGGGGCTCGTAGGTCGTCGAGAAGGTGACGCCGAAGCCGAGGCGCTTGGTGACGGCGGCCATGGCCGGCACCAGCAGCAGGGGGTCGTTGCTGGGGATCTGCATCCCCTCGCGCAGCGCCGTCTCCGGGCCGCCGCGGAACGTGTCGTACGTGCCCACGACATCCGCGAGGAAGATGCCGTCGAACCCGCCGCCCTCGAGCAGCTGCGCGAGCTCGATCCAGTAGTCGATGTCGTTGAAGCGCTCGCGCTGGTTGCCGTCGAGTCGCCACAGGCCGTGCGTGATGTGGCTGGGTGTGTTCATCTCGAACAGGTTCAGGATCAGGCGCTTCTTCTCGGACATGATCCGAGCGTATGGCGACCGGATCCGCGGGGCGCGGGGGCGTGAAACGGGGCGTCACGCGGGATGAAACAGGGCGTCACGCACAGACGCGACGAGGGCCGTGCCGGTCTCGGCACGGCCCTCGTCAGGCGGCGGATCGCTCAGGCGTCGGCGGCCGCGTCCGCGTCGACGGACGCCTGCGGCTTCCACGTCGGACGGGTGCCGTTGAGCTCGAAGTCGCCCAGAGCACGACGACGCTGTGCGGCGGGGTTGTGCGAGTGCACCGTGCGCGCGTTGCGCCAGTGGCGGTCGAGTGCCGCGGTGGTGCTGACCGCCGAGGCGCCGCCGACCTCGAAGAGCTCGGTGACGGCGTCGAGCACGAGCGGCGAGACCACCTGCTGCAGGCGGTAGACGCCCAGCAGCAGGTCGTTCGCCTCATCCGCGTCGTCCAGCCCCCGAGCGACCAGGGAGTCGACGTCGCGAGCCGCCGAGAGCACAAGGCGCGTGGCGGCATCCGCTGCGGCGCTCACGGTGCCGACGGTCTGCTGCACCAGCGGGCTCTCGCGCGGCAGCGTCTCGCCCGGCGAGCCGAAGATGCGCTTGCGCGGGCGCACGAACTCGAGCCCGTCGCGCAGCGCCGCCTGGCCGATGCCGGCCGCGACCGCGAGCAGCACGATCTGGAAGACCGCGGCGATGTGGTCGCCGCGCACGGGGTTCTCGCCCGCGACCACCACGTCGGCGGGATCCACCGCGACCCGCTCGAACGTCGTGGTGCCGGTGCCGGTGAGCTGCTGGCCGAAGCCGTCCCAGTCGTCGAACGACTGCACCCCCGGATCGGAGGCCGCGACGGTCACGCCCACGCGCTGCTCGCCGTCCAGCGCGCTGAGGTGGATCCAGTCGGCGTAGATGCTGCCGGTTGTGTAGTACTTGCGGCCGGTGAGCGTGATCCGCTCGCCCTCCCGCTCGATCACGGTCGTGATCTGCGCCGTGTCGTTGCGTTCCGACTGGGCGTTGCCGACGAGGTCGCCCGCGACGATCCGGTCGATCCAGAGAGCACGGTTCGCCGCATCCTGGTCGTAGCCCGCCAGCAGCGTCTCGACGAAGGCGATGTGCCCGCGATAGATGTGCGCGAGGTTCGAATCGGCGGCGGCGATGCGCACGAGGCGGGCGATCAGCTGCTCGAAAGACACCCCGAGCCCGCCGTCGGCCGCGGGCAGGCGCAGCGCCCCGAACCCGAGGTCGCGCAGGGCGGCGACGTCGTCGCGCAGCAGCGTGTGGCTGCGCTCTTGGGCGGCCGCGCGGCCCGCGACGCCCACGAGCAGGGTCTCCAGCTCCTGATCGAACTCCTCGAGCGTGGCCGGTCGGGTCAGCACCGGCGCGGTCACCGGGCACCCCCCGGGATCGACTCGATGAGGCGCACCGTGTAGGCCGCCTGCGGGTTCTCGAACACGTGCTCCACGGCACCGCTCTCCATGACTTTCCCCTTCTCCAGCACGGTCACGTCGTCGGCGATCTGCCGGACCAGGCTGAGGTCGTGCGAGATGAACAGATAGGTGAGACCGTGCTGCTCCCTGAGGGCGAACAGCAGGTCGACGATCTGGGACTGGACGCTGACGTCGAGCGCCGAGGTCGGCTCGTCCAGGATCAGCACGCGCGGACGCAGGATGAGCGCACGCGCGATCGCGGCCCGCTGGCGCTGACCGCCCGAGAGCTCGCTCGGGCGGCGGCGCCCGGCGTCCGCCGGCAGCCCCACGTCCGCGAGGATCTCTCGCACCGCCGCCCGTCGCGCGACGCGCGAGGACTCGATGCCGTTGATCCGCAGCGGCTCCTCGAGCGATGCCTCGATGCTCCAGCGCGGATCGAACGCGGCGAGCGCGTTCTGGTAGATCAGCTGCAGCCGCGTGGCATCCGGGTTCGTCGCGGCGTGACGTGGCGGCAGGTGCCGACCGAGCACTGAGACCGCGCCCGCGTCGAAGTCGGCGAGCCCGGCGATGATGCGCGCGGCGGTCGTCTTGCCCGATCCGGATTCGCCCACGAGCGCATGGATCGTGCCCTCGGTGACCGAGAGCGAGACGTCGGCGAGGGCGGCGACCTGCCCGTCGCCCGCGAGCGAGCGGAAGGTCTTGGTGAGCCCGGCGACCTCGATCACCGGGGCGCCGCCGGCACCCGCCTTCCGCCCGGCGAACTTGTCGGGGCTGAGGGCGGGGGCATCCGCGAACAGGCGCACGGTGTAGTCGTCGACGGGGCGCGCGATGATCTCGGCGGTGGGCCCGGCCTCGCGGATCTCTCCGCTCCTGAGCACCACGAGCCGGTCGCTGCGCTCCTCGGCGATCGCGAGGTCGTGCGTGATCAGCACGACCGACAGCCCGAGGTCGCGCTTGAGCTCGTCGATCAGGTCGAGGATGGTGCGCTGCACGGTGACATCGAGCGCCGACGTCGGCTCATCGGCGATCAGCAGCCTCGGCTCACCCGCGATCGCGATGGCGATCAGGATGCGCTGCAGCTGGCCGCCCGAGAGCTGGTGCGGGAACGCGCGGGCGCGCTCGGCGGGCTCCCGGATCCCCACCCGCGTCAGCAGGTCGACGGCGATCTCGTGGGCCTCGGGCGTCGTGACGGCGCGGTGCTGCCGCACGGCGTCGGCGACCTGATCGCCCACGCGCTGCAGAGGGTCGAGCGAGCTCAGCGGATCCTGCGGCACGTAGCCGATGACCGCGCCGCGCAACGGACGCCAGGCGCGCGCGTCGTAGCCCGACACCCCCTGTCCGAAGATCTCGATCGATCCGGTGTCGATGAGCCCGTTCGCAGGCAGCAGGCCACTGATCGCCGCGGCGACGGTGGTCTTGCCCGATCCGGACTCTCCGACGATCGCGACGGTCTCACCGGCTGCGAGCTCGAGCGAGAAGCCGGACACCACCCGCGTGGCCCAGCGGCCGCGCACGTACGAGACGTCGAGGCCGTCGACGCGCACGGCGGTCTCGGGGGCGGGGGCGATGTCGTCGGCGGCCGCCGGCGACGCGATGGCGATGGTCATGCGCGGGCCTCCCGTGCTCGCTGGGCCAGGGTGCTGAGGCGGGCGACGGCGAGCACCGTGCCGGCGATGACGACGCCCGGGATGAGGGCGAGCCAGGGGGACGAGGTGATGTACTGGCGCCCCTCGGAGACGAGCAGGCCCCACTCGGGCTCCGGCGGCACGGCGCCGAAGCCGAGGAAGCTGAGGGCCGAGATCGACAGGATCGCGCCGCCGAACTCGAGCGGCACGAGGGCGAGCACAGACCCGTAGGAGTTCGGCAGGACGTGCCGCAGCAGCGTGTGGCGGCGTGTGCCGCCGAGATGCGCGCTCGCCTCGACGAAGGTCAGCTCGCGCACGGTGAGCACCTCGGAGCGCACCAGGCGCGTGAAGCCCGCCACCGACGACAGGCCGACGGCGATGGCCGCGTTCAACGCGCCGAAGCCGAGCGAGACGACGATCACCATCGCCAGCAGCAGACCGGGGATGGCGAGCAGCACATCGACGACGCGGCTGATGAGCGCGTCGACCGATCCGCCCAGGTAGCCGGCGAGCGAGCCGAGCGCGATCCCGATCACCAGGCCGATGACCACGGCGATGCCGGAGGTCGACAGGGTCAGCGCGGTGCCGTGCACCACGCGGGTGTAGCTGTCGCGCCCGAGGTAGTCGGTGCCGAACGGGTGCTCGAGACTCGGGGGCAGCAGCGTGTTGCCGGGGCTGGCCTCGAGCGGTCCCCAGGGCGAGAGCGCCTGCGGGAAGAACACGGCCACCAGCAGGAACACCGCGAAGGCCAGGGCCAGGATGTCGCCGGGGTTGAGCCAGAAGGGTCGTTCGGCGGGGGTCCGGGCTCCCGCGGTCGGCGGCGCGGGGGCGGCCGCCGGGGCGTCGAGCACGGCGGTCATGAGACGACCTCCTTGGCCTTGGCACGACGGGCGAGGAGGGGCGCGCGCTGCGACCGCGTGACGCCCGGGACGATGTCGATGCGCGGATCGATCAGCGGATAGATCAGGTCGGTCGCCAGATTGAACAGCGTCACGATCACGGCCACGAGCAGCACCACCCCGAGCACCACGGGGCCGTCCTGTGCGCGCACGGCCTGCTCGGTGACGAAGCCGAGGCCCGCGCGGGAGAAGATCGTCTCGGTGATGACCGAGCCTGCCAGCAGCGCCCCGGCCGTGAGGCCCGCGAGGGTCAGCGCCGGGATGGATCCGTTCTTGAGCACGTGACGCAGGATGATCCGCGACTCGGGCAGCCCCTTGGCGCGCAGCACGTTCACAAACGGCCGGCCCTTCGCGGCGGAGAGCCCCTGGATGAGCACGCGGGTGAGCGACGGGCTGCCCACGATGCCGAGCGTGAGGGCGGGCAGGATGAGCGACTTCGCGCCCTCGTCGCGGATCGCCGAGAACCAGCCGAGCTGATAGGCGAACACCTGCAGCAGGAGCAGGCCCACGAGGAAGGTCGGCAGCGAGAGCGACAGCAGCGGCAGGGATCCCGCGATCCGGCGGATCGTCTCCGACTTCGGGAAGACCGCGACGAACGCCACGGCCAGCGAGATCGCCAGGGCCGCGACCAGCCCGAGCAGGGCGAGCAGCGACGTCGAGGCGAGCCCCTGCCCGAGCAGCTCCGCCACGGGGCGCCCGGTCGACAGCGAGTAGCCGAGGTCGCCCTGCAGCAGGCGGGTGAGCGCCGTCCAGAACTGCTCGAACGGGGTGCGATCGAGCTGGTAGTAGGAGATGATCCGGTCGGCGACATCCGGCGGCACGGGGTTCTGCGGGTTCTCGAGACGATTGCGCACCGGGTCGCCGTCGAGGGCGAACAGGATCACCCAGACGAAGACGTACGCGGACACGATGACGAGCAGGGCGTGTCCGAGGCGCCCGAGGAGATAGCGCGAGCGGGTCATCGCTTCTCCGCGTCGTCGAGCGTGAAGGTGTCGTAGAACACCGGACGAGCCTCGGGCGTCCAGCCGAAGCCCTGCACGTCGGGCTGCAGCGCGAAGATCTGCGTGTCGGTGATGATCGGGAACGCCAGGGCATGGTCGATCACGTAGTCCTGCAGCTCGCCGACGACCTCGGCGCGCTCGTCGCCCGAGACCGTGGTCTGCCGGTTCAGGAGGTCGTTCAGGGTGGCGTCGGCCTGCGGGAGCGTCAGCGTGTTCGAGCGCTCGGTGTCGAAGGCGTTGCGGATGGTCACCCACGGGTCGGCCTGCGGCCATCCGGTGCGCAGCACACCCACCTCGGGGTCGGCGTACGCCGTCTGCACGTTCGCGTAGTCGACCTCGGTGAGCTCGAGCTCGATGCCCACCTGCTCGAGCTGCCACTGCACGAGCTGGAACAGCGCGGGGGCGGTCGAGTCGTACACGTCGATGACGGTCTTGATGTGCAGGCGCTCCCCGTCCTTGACGCGGTAGCCGTCGGCGTCGCGCTCGGTCCATCCGGCCTCGTCGAGCAGCTCGTTCGCGGCCTCGGGGTCGAACGCGAGCTTGTCCGACTGATCCCTGAACCCGAACGCGTCCTCGGTCACGATGCTCGACGCGGTGGTCCAGTTGTCGGTGTAGAGGTCGTCGATGATCTGCTGGCGGTCGATCGCCGAGAGGATCGCCTTGCGCACCCGCTCGTCCTGCAGCACCGGCACCTGCTGCTTCAGCACCCAGGTGTTGGTCTGGCCGGTGCCCTGCAGTCCGACGACCTGGAAGCCGTCCTTCTCGAGGGGCTTCTCCTCGCTCGGCTGCACGTAGCGGATGAGGTCGCCTTCGCCGGCGCGCAGGCTTCCGAGGCGAGTCGCGTCCTCGAGCACGGGGATCCAGACGATCCTGTCGAGGTAGGCCGGCCCCTGGTGCTCCGAGCTCTCCGGCGCCCAGTCGTAGTCGTCGCGGCTCTCGAGCACGATCTCCTCGCCGTAGGTCTCGGACGTCACGACGAAGGGGCCGGATCCGATCGTGTTCGTGATGAGCTGCTGCTCCTCGGCCGTGCCGTCGAGGGTGTCGTCGGCGACGAGCGAGCTCGCCCAGTTGGAGAGGATCTTGATGTACGGCGAGAACGGCTCGGTCAGACGCACGGTGACGGTGCGGGCGTCGCCGTCGCTGGTGACCGACTCGACCGCGGGATAGGTCTGGTTCGGGTTGATGCCCTCCTCGGGGCGACCGAAGGCCTGGAACTCGATGTTGCGCTGCACCGAGCCCGCGTCGAGCTCCTGCCCGTTGCTGTAGGTGACGCCGTCCTTGATCGTGAAGACGTACTCCAGGCCGTCCTCGCTGATGTCCCACTTCTCGGCGATCCACGGCTCGAGCTCGCCCGTCTCCGGGTTCGCGTACACGAGGCGGTCGGTGATGTTGTGAGTGAGGGCGCTCCCCTGCCAGGTGCCGTTCTGCACGGAACCGGAGGCGATGACCTCCGCGTCGAGGTAGGTGAGAGTGCCGCCGAACCTGTCCTCCTCGGCGACGTCGGCCGTCGTCTGCGCCGCGGCGGTGTCCGGGCCGGCGGCCTTCGGCACCAGGGCGATGCCGACGCCGATCGCCGCGACGGCGGCCACGCCGATGCCGACGCCCGTCCACAGGGGCCTGCGGCTCTTCGTGATGATGCGGACCTGCTGCTGGGACATGGGATCTCCTCGGATGCGATGGGGATTCCCTGTCTATTCAGGAGGGATTGGCATCGCCACCTCGTGACCGAGTGTGTAGCCGCATGACGAAACACGAGGTCACAGGCGGAAATGCTGTTGCGGCGACCGCCGCGGGTGCGAGAGAGTTGCGCGCCCCATCGCGCCACGCGGGGCCGATGCCGCACCATGTCGTCATGAGCAACGCCGCTGCAGCCGTCGTCGACCACGCCGCACACACCGCCTTCTCCGATCCGGGCGCGCACGCGGGCCTGCTCGACGCGCTTCCGACGGATCCGGCCGCCCTGTCCGAGGTGGCGCGCAACGTGATCGCGCACTACCGGGCGTTCCAGTCGCAGCTGCCCGAGGCGACGCGCGGTGACATCAACGCGCGCTGGCTGCGGGTGATCCTGGAGACGGATCAGGCGCGCCATCCGTCGCCGCTGGCGGATCCGCGCGAGCTGTCGGAGCGGGTGCAGGGCTGCTGCCGCGACCACACGCTGCTGTGCGTCGGCGCACTGCGTCAGCACGGCATCCCGGCGCGCAGCCGCGTGGGCTTCGCGGGCTACTTCACGGAGGGGTTCCACCACGACCACGTGATCGTCGAGGCGTGGATCGACGGGCGCTGGCGCCGCTTCGACCCCGAGGTGGGCGAGCCGCTCCCGGGGCTCGCCACACCGCACGACATGTCGTTCGAGGCCGCCTCGTCGAGCGGATTCACCACGGCCGCGGAGGCATGGCTCGCCTACCGGCGTGGCGAGGTCGACGGCTCGAAGTACGGGGTGCACCCGGATGTGCCCGAGGTCGGCGGCCCCGGATTCCTCGCCGGCGAGGTGATCTACGAGGTCGCCCATCGCTTCGGCGACGAACTGCTGCTCTGGGACGGCTGGGGCCGCATCGGCCCGCCCGACCAGCCGGTCGCCGAGGAGGACGCCGCCTGAACCGATGAGATCGCCGAGCTCCTGCTCGCCGCCGACGCCGGCGACCTCGAGGCCGAGTGCCGTCTCCTGGAGCGGTACCGCAGGGATCCGGACCTGCACCCGGGTGCCGAGATCATGACGATGGATCCGTTCGGCGGTGCCCCGACGCGCGTGACGCTCTGACGTCGCGCCTTCCCGACCCCGGGCGCCCGGGCCGGGCGCGAGAGAGGGTCAGCCCGCGCGGCCGACCTTCCAGTAGCCGGTGAAGGTGATGTCGTGCTTCGGGATGCCCGCGGCGACGAGGTGGCGACGCCCCTCGGCCGCCAGCGCCTGCTCGCCCGCGAGGTAGACGCCCAGCGGGCCCAGGGGATGCAGGGCGCGCAGCGCCATCAGCGCGAGCATGCCGGGCCGCTCGTGCGGATCCTCGCGAGGCAGCCAGCGCACCTCGAACCCGTCCGGCGCATCGGTCTGCTGAGCGTCGGCGGCATGCGGGATCTCGATGATCGCGGTGCCGCGTGCGTCGCGGGGCAGATCGCGCAGGATGCCCGCGATGGCCGGCAGCGCCGACTCGTCGCCGACCAGCAGATACTCGCCGGACGCGTGGGGCTCGAAGCCGCGCCCCTGATCGAGCACCACCACTCGCTCGCCCGCCCGCGCACGCTGGGCCCACGGCCCCGCCACACCCTCATCGCCGTGCGCGACGAAGTCGACGTCGAGCTCGCCCGCCTCGGGGCGCAGCGCACGCGCCGTGTAGGCGCGGTACTCGGGGCGCGTGGCCGAGTCGGTCATGAGGAACTTCAGGTACCCGGCCATCCCGAAGCCCTCGGGCACCGCGTCGAAGTCGGTCGTGCCGTCGGCCCGCGGCAGGAACAGGCGGAACCACTGGTCGAAGCCGTGCGCGGGCAGGGCCCGCAGCTCGTCACCCGCGAAGGTCACACGCTGCATGTGCGGGGTGATGCGCTCGCTGCGCACCACCTCGGCGAGGTAGTGACCACGGGTCTTGCGGGCGTCGGCGAAGGCCACGGGCGGGCTCCTGTCGGGTAGCAGGACAACGAAGTAAGGCGACCCTAAGTATAGGGTCGCCTCGCCTCGTCTCCCGCTCCGGTTACGCTCCGGGACGCAGAGCCACGCGCCCGGCCGCGACCTCGACGGTGATCACGCTGTCCGACCCCGGATCCACCGTGAGCCCGTTGTCGAGATCGCCTGCCGTCACCTCCTGGGTGACGGCGTACGGCACATCCGGCAGCGTCAGGTCGAAGTCACCGGCGCTGACCTCGAGCGAGACGCGTCGGGGCGCCTCCCCCGTGAGCTCGCCCGTGAGGCGGCCCGCCGAGAGCTTCAGGTCGGCCGAGCGCACGTCGGCCAGCACGAGGTCGGCGGATCCGGCGCTCATGTCGACCTCCAGCTGCTCGGCCGATCCGGTGACGTCGACGGATCCGGCGCCCAGATCGATGTCGAGGACGCCGAACTCGCCGTCGGCGACGAGCTCGCCCGCGTCGAGCGAGAGGTCGGCGTCGAGGCCCGCGAGCTCCGACGGCAGCGTCAGCACGACCCGCTCCTCGGCGCGCGAGGTCCCGAAGACCCCCCAATCGCCCCAGTCGCCCCAGTCGCCGAACAGGTCGGTGCTGTTGCGCACACTCAGCTCGTCGCCGTCGCGATCGAGGTGCCAGGTGCCTCGGGTGCTCTCGACCTCCAGGCGCGCCTCGTCGACGTCGCCGAACGCGAGCGTGACGAGAGCAGCGGATCCGTCGAGCTCGAGGGAGGTGACCCCCGTGGCATCCGCGGTGAGCACGTCGGACGTGCGGGTGGCCTCCGCGATGCCGCCGCGGATGCCGGGCACCACCGTGGCGGCGATCGCGATGCTGCCGACGACGATCGCGATGACCGAGATCGTGCGCCCGGCGGATCCGCCACCCGATCCGTGCGGGGCGGGCTGTCCGGACGGGCCGGAGGGCGAGGCCGGCGTGACCGGCGGAGGGGTGAGCGTGGCGTTCATCGTGCTGCTCCGTTCTGCGGGGCGGCGGGGCCGCCGAGGTCGTAGTGGGCGAGCGCGGCGAGCACGCGGCGGTTGCCGTTCTCGTCGGGCTCGAGGCCGAGCTTCTGGAAGATCGCGGTGATGTGCTTCTCGACGCTGGCCTCCGAGAGGAAGAGCGTTGCGGCGATGGCCTGGTTGCTGCGGCCCTCCGCGATCAGCGAGAGCACGGTGCGCTCCCGCTCGGTGAGGCGGGCGAGCCGGTCGTCGTGCGCGCGCCGGGTGAGCAGCTGCGCCACGACCTCCGGATCCAGCACCGTCGCCCCCTGGCCGATGCGCTCGATCGAGTCGAGGAACTCGGCCACATCCGCGACCCGGTCCTTGAGCAGGTAGCCCAGCGATCCGGATCCGGACGTGATCAGCTCGCTGGCGTAGCGCTCCTCGACGTACTGCGACAGCACCAGGATCGCCAGGGCCGGGTGCGCGGCGCGCAGCGAGATCGCGGCGCGGATGCCCTCGTCGGTGAACGTCGGCGGCAGGCGCACGTCGAGGATGGCCAGGTCGGGCGCCGTGGCGGCGACCGTCTCGGCGAGCTCGCCGGTGTCGGGCAGGGCCGCGACCACCTCGTGGTCGGCGTCCTCGAGCAGGCGCACGATGCCCTCGCGCAGCAGGACAGAGTCCTCGCAGATCAGGATGCGCACGGGACGCTCACCTCCAGGCTCGTCGGGCCGCCCTGCGGGCTGTCCAGGCGGATCGTGCCGCCGGCGGCGGTCACGCGGTTCACGATGCCGTCGAGGCCGCCGCCCGGCAGCACCTGCGCGCCGCCGATGCCGTCGTCCTCCACACGGGCCCAGAGCGTGCCGTCCTCGCGGCGGCGCACCGTCACGCGGCACTCCGTTGCGCGGGAGTGCTTGGCGGCGTTGGTCAGCGATTCTGCGAGGGCGAAGTACACGGCCGCCTCGGCGTCACGGCTGCAGCGGCCGTCGATGCGGACATCGAGCCGCACGGGCACGTGCGACCGGCTCGCCAGCGCCGACAGCGCGGCGTCGAGCCCGCGGTCATCCAGCACGGAGGCGTGGATGCCGCGCGCCAGCTGGCGCAGCTCGGTGATGGCGGCCTTGGTCGAGGTGTGCGCCTCGGCGACGAGGTCCTTGGCCTTGGCGGGATCGGTGTCGATCTTCTGCTGGGCGAGGCCCAGCGTCATGCCGATCGAGACGAGCCGCGGCTGGACGCCGTCGTGCAGGTCGCGCTCGATGCGGGTGCGCTCGACGTCGGCGGCGCGCACGGCGCCCGCCCGCTGATCCTGCGCCGTCTGCGCGTACTGCGTGGCCTCGCGGGCCGCGGCGGCCAGCTGCGCCTCGCGAGAGGGGATGATGATCGCCCGGGCGATCACCCCGTGCAGCACGGCGAGGCCCAGGATGCCCGCGAGCGACGCGACGAAGAGGAGTCCGCCGATGAGCGGGGCCCAGGCCGCCAGGATCTCGATGCCGACGATGTCGACGACCCCGTCGGTCGCGTACAGCGGCGCGAAGGCGGCGATGGCGGATCCGATCGCGAGGCGGATGACGAACAGCAGCAGAAGGCCGGTGAGGCTCGAGACGATGAGGTTGGCGATCGCGCGCCACATCGATCCGTCGATCGCCTGGTGCCAGAGGCCGCGCAGCCAGCCGCCGAAGCCGGGGCCGGAGCGGGGGCGCGGGCGCAGCGGGCCGATGCCCGCGCCGTAGAGGCCGTCGATGCGCGCGGTCTCGGCCCAGCCGATCCCGAACAGGACGTAGACGAGGCCGACCAGCACGATCAGGCCGATGCCGACGACGGGAAGGAGGCCGACGCCGAAGGCGAGCATCGCGCCGATGCCCGTGGCGATGATCGGGCCGGCGACGCCCACCGCGGCCAGATGCGCGGTCGCGGCCAGCAGCCGGGCCGGCGTGGGCCTGGCGGGTGCGTAGGAAGTGGTCATGGCTCAAAGCTATGACCGGCGCCTCGCGCCCGGCACCGAGCGACCCCGACAGGTGCGTTCGGGGTTTCCCTACCCTCGCTCACAGCACGTGTTCTCAGCGAGGAACCGCCTTCTCGACGCAGAAAGGACGTGTTCTCGCTGAGAACACGTCCTTTCAGAGCGCGAGGCGGGGCCTCAGCGCCGGATCACTCCCACTCGATCGTCCCCGGGGGCTTCGAGGTGACGTCGAGCACGACGCGGTTGATCTCACGCACCTCGTTGGTGATGCGGTTCGAGATCTTCGAGAGCACGTCGTAGGGGAGGCGCGACCAGTCGGCGGTCATCGCATCCTCGGACGAGACAGGGCGCAGCACGACCGGGTGGCCGTAGGTGCGGCCGTCGCCCTGGACGCCGACCGAGCGCACGTCGGCGAGCAGCACAACCGGGCACTGCCAGATCTCCTTGTCGAGACCGGCCTTGGTGAGCTCCTCGCGGGCGATCGCGTCGGCCTCGCGCAGGATGTCGAGACGCTCGCGCGTGACCTCGCCGATGATCCGGATGCCGAGGCCCGGGCCCGGGAACGGCTGGCGGCCGACGATCGCCTCGGGGATGCCGAGCTCGCGGCCGATCGCGCGCACCTCATCCTTGAACAGCGTGCGCAGGGGCTCGACGAGCTCGAAGTCGAGATCCTCCGGCAGGCCGCCCACGTTGTGGTGGCTCTTGATGTTGGCCGTGCCCGTGCCGCCGCCCGACTCCACCACATCCGGGTAGAGCGTGCCCTGCACGAGGAACTTGACCTTCTCGCCGGACTCGCGGGCCTCGGCGACGAGGTCGAGCTGCACCTTCTCGAACGCGCGGATGAACTCGCGGCCGATGATCTTGCGCTTCTCCTCGGGGTCGGTGACGCCGGCGAGGTGACCGAGGAAGGTCTCCTCCGCGTCGACCGTGATGAGGCGCACGCCCGTGGACTCGACGTAGTCCTTCTCGACCTGCTCGCGCTCGCCCTTGCGGAGCAGACCGTGGTCGACGAAGACCGCGGTGAGCTGGTCGCCGACGGCCTTGTGCACAAGCGCCGTCGAGACGGCCGAGTCGACGCCGCCCGACAGGGCCGAGATGACGCGCGCGTCGCCGATCTGCTCCTTGATGCGCTCGACCTGCTCGGCGATGACGTTGCCGGCGTTCCAGTTGGCGGGCAGGCCCGCCGCCTTGTGGAGGAAGTTCTCGATGACCTTCTGGCCGAAGTCGGAGTGCTTCACCTCGGGGTGCCACTGCACGCCGTAGAAGCACTTCTCGGCGTTGCCGAACGCGGCGACGGGGGTCGCGGCGGTCGAGGCGAGCACCTCGAAGCCCGCGGGCGCCTTGGAGACCTGGTCGCCGTGCGACATCCACACGTTCTGCTCGAGCGGCTGCCCCTCGAGCAGCACGCCGCCCGATCCGACCAGCGCCGCATCGGTGGCGCCGTACTCGCGCAGACCCGTGTGAGCGACCTCGCCGCCGAGGGCCTGGGCCATGACCTGGAAGCCGTAGCAGATGCCGAGCGTCGGGACGCCCAGCTCGAAGACCTCGGGGTCGAGGCGCGGCGCGCCCTCCTCGTACACCGAGGACGGACCACCCGACAGGATGATCGCGACCGGGTTGTGCGCGGCGATCTCGGCGGCCGAGGCCGTCGACGGGATCAGCTCGCTGAAGACACCGGCCTCGCGCACGCGGCGCGCGATCAGCTGCGCGTACTGGGCGCCGAAATCGACGACCAGAACGGGACGCTGGGCGGTGTCGGCGGTGACATCAGCTGTCACTGGGCGACCTCCAGGTTGTTGTCGGATGCCGCTGCCGCGGCCTTCTTCTCGGCGGCCGCGGTCTCGCGCTCGGCCAGGTAGCGCTTCACGTCGCGCGCGACGGAGAACTCCATGATGAAGGAGAGGAAGGGGACCACGCCGCCACCGGCGAGCAGGATGAACCGCCAGAACGGCCAGCGCATCAGGCTCCACACGCGGAAGCAGGCGAAGAGGTACACGACGTAGAACCAGCCGTGCACGATGAGGATGCCCAGCGACAGGTTGATGCCGTCGCCGGTCGAGACCAGCTCGTCGCCCTGCTGCACGACCTCGCGGAACGCGAAGAGACCGTGCGAGTCGAGGAAGAACAGCTCGACGGCGAGGGGCGTGTACTTCAGCACCATCTCCGCGCACAGCAGCAGGAGGCCGATGCCGGTGATCACCGAGCAGATCTGGTAGAACCTCACGGCGCCGCGGATCTTCTCGAACGAGGCGAGCTTGGGCTGAGGCATGGGGTCCAGTCTATCGGCGGCGGCTGTGCGTCCGATCCGCGTGCGGCCGGCCTCGGCGCGCGTCATTCCTCGTCGGGATCGACGCCCTCGAACTCCTCGACCTCGCGCTCCCACGCGTCGCGCGCGAGCCGGTACCAGAGGTAGAAGGCGAAGCCCGCGAACACGGCCCACTCGACCGCATAGAAGATGTTGAGCCAGTTGATCGGGCTGCCCAGCTCGGGCGCGGGCGACGAGATGGGCTCGAGACCGGCGTCGGCGAGCGCGCCGGTCGGATCCGTCGAGGTCAGGTACGGACGGAAGACGTCGATGCCCCCCTCGGGAAGGTGCCAGCGACTCAGCAGCGCCGCCGGAGACATCCGCGACTGCTCGAGCGGATCCTCACCGGCGTCCGGCACGCGCGGGCCCTCGTCGGAGATGATGCGTCCCGTCAGGGTGACGCGCTCACCGGTCGCCGCGTCGTTCAGCGTGCGGGCCGCCGCGTCGGCATCGGCGCGCGAGGCGGTCCATCCGATCGCCACTGCCAGGGCCGCCTCCGGATCGGCCGTGCGCAGCTGGCCGGTGACCCAGTAGCCCTGCACGTCGTCGTTGAAGCGCGACGAGACGACGATGAAGTCGTCGGGCACCCAGGCGCCGTCGACCTCGACCTTCTGACCGACCAGCGGCTCCTCGAGGTACTCCCCCGGGGCCACGACATCGGCGATCGGGCGGATCTCCTCGGTCGCCCCGGCCGGCACCGGATCGGTGTCGATCGCCGTCGACAGCTGCCACTGCCCCAGCCAGGCGAACACGCCCGCGACCAGGAGCGCGAACAGCAGCATCGCGATCCAGCGCGGACGCAGCATCACCTCCCGCAGCGTCGGCGGGAACAGGAGCCCGTCAGACGCGGCGGCGGGTGCCGGGGTGTCAGTGGTCATACGGTGCGACGACGACCTCGACCCGCTGGAACTCCTTGAGGTCGGAGTAGCCGGTGGTGGCCATCGACTTGCGCAGCGCGCCGATGAGGTTCGCGGTGCCGTCCGCCATGGACGCGGGGCCGTAGAGCACCTCTTCGAGCGTGCCGACCTGGGGCACCATCACGCGGCGGCCGCGGGGCAGCTTGGCGTGGTGGGCCTCCGGCCCCCAGTGGAAGCCACGGCCGGGCGCATCGGTGGCGCGGGCCAGCGCGACGCCGAGCATCACCGCGTCGGCGCCCATGGCGAGGGCCTTCACGATGTCGCCCGAGGTGCCCACGCCGCCGTCGGCGATGACGTGCACGTAGCGCCCGCCCGACTCGTCGAGGTAGTCACGGCGCGCGCCGGCGACATCGGCGAGGGCCGAGGCCATCGGCGCGTGGATGCCGAGCGTGGCGCGCGTGGTCGACGCGGCGCCGCCGCCGAAGCCCACGAGAACGCCCGCGGCGCCGGTGCGCATGAGGTGCAGCGCCGCCGTGTAGGTGGAGGCGCCGCCGACGATGACCGGCACGTCGAGGTCGTAGATGAACTTCTTGAGGTTGAGGGGCTCGGCCTCGCTCGAGACGTGCTCGGCCGACACCGTGGTGCCGCGGATCACGAAGAGGTCGACGCCGGCCGCGACGACCGTCTTGTAGAGCTCCTGCGTGCGCTGGGGGCTGAGGGAGCCCGCCACGGCGACGCCGGCCGCACGGATCTCGTTGATGCGCGCGGTGATGAGCTCGGGCTTGATCGGCTCGGCGTACAGCTGCTGCATGCGGCTCGTCGCGACCTCGTCGGGAAGCGAGGCGATCTCGGCGAGCAGCGGCTCCGGATCCTCGTAGCGCGTCCAGAGGCCCTCGAGATCGAGCACGCCGAGGCCGCCGAGCTGACCGAGCATGATGGCGGTCTTGGGGCTGACGACCGAGTCCATCGGGGCGCCGAGCACCGGGATGTCGAAGTGGAACGCGTCGATCGACCAGTCGGTCGTCACGTCCTCCGGATTGCGCGTGCGGCGCGAGGGCACCACCGCGATGTCGTCGAACGCGTACGCCCGTCGTGCCCGCTTGCCGCGGCCCAGCTCGATCTCGCTCGTCACCGCTCCAGCCTACCCGCGGTCGTCAGATGCCCTCTCCCGCCGGCGCGGACGGCTCGTGGCAGATCAGGCCGCGTAGCGCCCGGCGGCGCGCGCCTTCGCCTTCTCGGCCTCTACCTCGCGGTTCTTCGGCGGGGCGCTGGTGACGAGCGCGTCCAGCAGGTGCTGGGTGATGTGCGCGATCTCGTGGACCGCCTCGTCGAACGCGGGCTGATTCGCCTTCGAGGGCTTGGTCGTTCCCGCGATCTTGCGCACGTACTGGAGAGCCGCCGCATGCACCTCGTCCGACGTCGCGGCGGGCTCGAAGTTGTGAAGGGTGTGGATGTTCCGGCACATGCCGTCACGGTAGTCCCGGCCCCGGACACGCGAAAGGCCCCGCGGCACGCCCGCGACGGGAGGAGATCCCGCGTCCGGAGGACCGAGATCCGGATCCGCACCCTCCCGATCCGAGATCCCCTCCCCCCGGGCCCCCGGCCCCAGCCCCGGACGCGCGAAAGGCCCCGGTCCCGCCCGCGACAGGAGGAGATCCCGCGCCCGGAGGACCGAAATCCGGATCCGCACCCTCCCGATCCGAGATCCCCTCCCGTCCCGGCCTCGACCCCGCGAAAGCCCCCGCCCGAACCCGGCCGCGCGACAGGAGGAGATCCCGCGTCCGGAGGACCGAGATCCGGATACGCACCCTCCCGATCAGAGATCCCCTCCCGTCCCGGCCCCGGACACGCGAAAGGCCCGTGGCGCGCAGCCGCGGGACGGGAGGAGATCCCGCGTCCGGAGGACCGAGATCCGGATCCGCACCCTCCCGATCCGAGATCTCCTCCCGCCCCGGCCCCGACCCCAGCCCCGGCCTCGGACACGCGAAAGGCCCCGCGGCGCACCCCGCGACGGGAGGAGATCCCGCGTGCGGAGGACCGAGATCCGGATCGGCACCCTCCCGATCCGAGATCCCCTCCCGTTCCCGACCTCGACCCCGCGAACCCGCCCGCGCGACAGGAGGAGATCCCGCGCCCGGAGGACCGAGATCCGGATCCGCACCCTCCCGATCCGAGATCCCTTCCCAGTCCCGGCCCCGGACACGCGAAAGGCCCCGCGGCACCCGCGCGACAGGAGGAGATCCCGCGTCCGGAGGACGGAGATCCGGATCCGCACCCTCCCGATCCGAGATCCCCTCCCGTCCCGGCCTCGACCCCGCGAACCTGCCCGCGCGACAGGAGGAGCTCCCGCGTGCGGAGGACCGAGATCCGGATCCGCACCCTCCCGATCCGAGATCCCCTCCCGTTCCCCAGCTCGACCCCGCGGCACTCGCGCGACAGGAGGAGACCCCGCGTGCGGAGGACCGAGACCCGGATCCGCACCCTCCCGATCCGAGATCCCCTCCCGTACCCGGCTCCGGCCCCGTCCCGGCCACGGACACGCGAAAGGCCCCGCGAACCCGCCCGCGCGACAGGAGGAGATCCCGCGCCCGGAGGACCGAGACCCGGATCCGCACCCTCCCGATCCGAGATCTCCTCCCGCCCCAGGCCCCGACCCCGCCCCGGGCCTCGGACATGCGCGGCCCCGCGATCCCGCCCGCGCGACAGGAGGAGATCCCGCGTGCGGAGGACCGAGATCCGGATCCGCACCCGCCCGATCCGAGATCTCCTCCCGTACCCGGCGGCCCCGGCACCGGCCCCGCCCCGACCCGGCCCCGGCCCCGGACACGCGAAAGGCCCCGCGGCGCGCAGCCGCGGGGCCTTTCGAGAGAGCCGGATCAGCGCTTGTAGTTGGGCGCCTCGACGACGATCTGCACGTCGTGCGGGTGCGACTCCTTGAGGCCCGCCGAAGTGATGCGCACGAACTTGCCCTTGGCCTTGAGCTCGTCGATCGAGCGCGCGCCGACGTAGAACATCGACTGACGCAGGCCGCCGACGAGCTGGTAGACGACCGCCGAGAGCGGACCGCGGTAGGCGACCTGGCCCTCGATGCCCTCGGGGATCAGCTTGTCGTCGCTGGGCACGTCGGCCTGGAAGTAGCGGTCCTTCGAGTACGAGGTCTGCTTGCCGCGCGTCTGCATCGCGCCGAGCGAGCCCATGCCGCGGTACATCTTGAACTGCTTGCCGCCCTGGAAGACGACGTCGCCGGGCGACTCGTCCGTGCCGGCGAGCAGCGAGCCGAGCATCACCGTGTCGGCGCCGGCCACGAGGGCCTTGGCGATGTCGCCCGAGTACTGCAGACCGCCGTCGGCGATGACCGGCACCCCGGCCGGACGAGCGGCGAGCGAGGCCTCGTAGATCGCGGTGACCTGGGGCACGCCGACGCCCGCGACGATGCGCGTGGTGCAGATCGAGCCCGGACCCACGCCGACCTTGACGGCGTCGACGCCCGCGTCGATGAGCGCCTGGGCGCCCTCGCGGGTGGCGACGTTGCCGCCGATGACGTCGATGTGCGCGAACGACGGGTCGGCCTTGAGGCGCTTGACGATGTCGATCACGCCCTGCGACTGGCCGTTGGCGGTGTCGACGACGAGCACGTCCACGCCCTTGTCGCGCAGCGCCTCGGCGCGCTCCCACGCGTCGCCGAAGAAGCCGATCGCGGCACCCACGCGCAGGCGGCCCAGCGAGTCCTTGGTGGCGTGGGGGTACTTCTCGGTCTTGTCGAAGTCCTTGATGGTGATGAGACCGGCGAGCTTGCCGTCCTCGTCAACGAGCGGCAGCTTCTCGACGCGGTGCTTGGCGAAGAGGGCGACGACCTCTTCCGGCTTGATGCCCACGCGGCCGGTGACAAGGCCCTCGGACGTCATGACGTCCTTGGCCAGGGTGGTCGAGCGCTCGAAGTCGGAGACGAAGCGCATGTCGCGGTTGGTGACGATGCCGACGAGCTTGCCCTCGCCGTCGACGACCGGCAGACCGGAGATCCGGTACTTGCGGCAAAGGCCGTCGACCTCCTCGATCGTGGCGTCGGGCGTGGTGGTGATCGGGTCGGTGATCATGCCCGACTCCGAGCGCTTCACGCGGTCGACGGCCGAGGCCTGCTCCGCGATCGCGAGGTTGCGATGCAGGATGCCGATGCCGCCCTGGCGGGCCATCGCGATGGCCATACGCGCCTCGGTGACCGTGTCCATGGCGCTCGAGAGAAGGGGAGCGGCGACGCGGATGTTGCGCGTCAGGCGCGACGACGTGTCGGCCTCGCTCGGGATGACATCCGTGTGCCCCGGCAGGAGCAGAACGTCGTCGTAGGTGAGTCCGACGAAGCCGAACGGGTCGTAGTCAGTCATGACGTTCTCCACTGGGAGCGAGAGGGATGAGGCTCGTATCGCGGAAGGGGCCGGGTGTGCCATCCTCCCCCGTATAGGAATTCTAAGCGTCCGGGGGCTGGAGATATTCCGGACGCAGATCGCCCTCTCCATCCCGGGGGCCGATCACAGAATGCACACAGATCCCGTGCGGAGCCCGCGGAAACGCCCGCGACACATTAGGGTTCTACGTTTGAACGACCCGTTCACGTACCCCGGTGCGGCGCCACCCCACCCGCCGCCCGCGGACCGGAGGATCAATGATGCCCACCCACGCCTCGCTGAGGCGCCACCGTCCGGCCGCGATCGTCGCTTTCGCGGCTTTCTTCGCCGCCCTCTTCACCGCGCTGGTGCTGCCGACCGCAGCGCACGCGGCCGAAGACGACCCCTTCAAGATCAGCGGCGTCGTCACCTTCGAGGACGAGCCCCTGGAGGGCGTGGCCCTCACCATCGACGGCCCGGGCGGTGAGCAGGATGTCGAGACCGACGCCGACGGCCGCTGGACCGTGCAGGTGCCCGAGCGAGGCGTCGAGTACACCATCACCCTCGACGAGAGCACGCTCCCCGATGGCGTCGTCGTGGTCGACGAGACCGGTGAAGACGACACTCCCAACGAGGTCGTGCGCGAGATGGGTCAGGGCGGACGCCTCACCCTCAACTTCTTCCTGGGCGAGGGCGAGCGGATCACCGTCACGTTCTTCGACCAGCTGGTGCAGCGCCTCTTCCAGGGCCTGAACTTCGGCCTGATGCTGGCGCTCGCCTCCGTCGGCCTGTCGCTCGTGTTCGGCACGACCGGCATCTCCAACTTCGCGCACGCCGAGATGGTGACCTTCGGGGCGGTCGCGGCGCTGATGCTCGTCGGGCCCGCATCTCTCGCCCTGCCGGTCTGGCTCGGACTGCCGCTCGCGGTCGTGCTGAGCGCGATCCTGGGTCTTGTGCTGGATGCGGCGATCTGGCGGCCGCTGCGCAAGCGCGGCGTCGGAGTCGTGCAGCTGATGATCCTCTCCATCGGACTGTCGCTGGCGATCCGGTATCTGTTCCAGTTCTTCCTCGGCGGTGACGTCAAGCAGCTGCCGACGCTGATCCCGGGCGCCCCGATCGTGCTCTTCGGCAACGTGAGCGCGACGCCGACCGATCTCGTCTCGATGGCGATCTCGATCGTCGTGATCCTCGCGTTCGCCACCTGGCTCACCCGCAGCCGCACCGGCAAGGCGACCCGCGCGATCTCCGACAACCCGGCGCTCGCGGCCACCAGCGGCATCGACGTCAACCGCGTCGTGCGGATCGTCTGGGTCGTCTCGGCCGCGCTGGCGGGCCTGTCGGGCATCCTGTACGCCTACTACCGCCCCGGCCTCACCTGGGACATGGGCACGCAGTTCCTGCTGCTGCTGTTCGCGGCGGTCACGCTCGGCGGTCTCGGCACCGCCTACGGCGCCCTCGTGGGCGCGCTGATCATCGGCATCCTGACCGAGACGATCAGCCTCTGGATCCCGGCCGACCTGCGTTTCGCGGGCGCGCTGCTGATCCTGATCTTCATCCTCCTCGTCCGTCCCCAGGGCATCCTGGGCCGTCGCGAGCGCATCGGCTAGGAGACGTCATGGACTGGCCTCAGATTCTCAACAACACGCTCGCCTCGATCCTGAGCCCCTCGACGCTGGCGTACGCGCTCGCGGCCCTGGGCCTCGCGATCCACTTCGGCTTCGGCGGCCTGATCAACATGGGCGTCGCCGCCTTCATGGCGATCGGCGCGTACGGATACGCCATCTCGGTGCTGACCTTCGGCTTTCCCTGGTGGGCCGCGTCGCTGGTGGGCCTGGTGGCCGCCGCGGTGTTCGCGCTCATCCTGGGCATCCCGACGCTGCGGCTGCGCGGCGACTACCTCGCCATCGCGACCATCGCGGCGGCCGAGGTCGCGCGTCTGCTGTTCCTCACCACGACGTTCGCCGACGTGACCGGATCGGCCGGCGGCCTCTCGGGCTTCAACCGCTCGCTGCAGGAGTCGAACCCGTTCCCGGAGGGCACCTACGGCTTCGGTCCGTGGACCTACAACCAGAACGAGCTGTGGGTGCGCGTGATGGGCCTGCTCACCCTCGCATTCGCGACCCTGCTGGTGTTTATGCTCACGCGCAGCCCCTGGGGTCGCGTGATGAAGGGCATCCGCGAGGACGAGGACGCGATCCGCTCGCTCGGCAAGAACGTCTTCTCGTACAAGATGCAGTCGCTCGTGCTGGGCGGCGTCATCATGGCCGCGGGCGGCATCGTCTATGCCATGCCCGCCGCGGTGAACCCCGGCGTCTACGTCACCTCGCTGACGTTCTTCGTGTGGACGGCGCTCCTCCTCGGCGGCGCCGCCACCGTGTTCGGTCCCCTGCTCGGATCCCTCGTGTTCTGGGTGATCCAGACCTTCCTGACGAACTTCCTGTCGGGTCTGACCGAGAGCGGCCTGCTCGACATGTCGTCGACCCAGGCAGGCACCCTGCGCTTCGTGCTCGTCGGCGTCGCGCTCATGCTGCTCGTGGTCTTTATGCCTCAGGGCTTCCTCGGCGACAAGAAGGAGCTGACCTTTGTCCGGTGAGTTCGAGGCGCCCGTCGCCCGTCCCAAGTCCACGGGTCTGCATGTCGGCGAGGCCGCGGCCGGCTGCGCGAAGACGGATCCGATCATCGTCGCCGACGGCGTCAAGCGCACGTTCGGCGGCCTCACGGCGGTCGACGTCGAGCACCTCGAGATCCCCCGCGGCGCCATCACGGCCCTCATCGGTCCGAACGGCGCGGGCAAGACGACCCTGTTCAACCTGCTGACCGGCTTCGACAAGCCGGACGCCGGATCCTGGTCGTTCGACGGCACGGATCTCGCGAACGTGCCGGCCCACAAGGTCGCCCGCATGGGTCTCATCCGCACCTTCCAGCTCACCAAGGCCCTCGGGCGCCTCAGCGTCATGGACAACATGAAGCTCGGGCAGACCGGCCAGACCGGCGAGCGCTTCTGGCACAGCCTCATCCCGGGCCTGTGGAAGAAGCAGGATCGCGAGATCGAGGCGCGCGCGGACGAGCTGCTGGTGAAGTTCAAGCTCGACAAGAAGCGCGACGACCTCGCCGCGGGCATGTCGGGTGGCCAGAAGAAGCTGCTCGAGATGGCGCGCGCGCTGATGACCGACCCGACGCTCGTGATGCTCGACGAGCCCATGGCGGGCGTCAACCCGGCGCTCACGCAGTCGCTGCTCGACCACATCCTGGATCTGAAGGACAACGGCATGACCGTGCTCTTCGTCGAGCACGACATGCACATGGTGCGCCACATCGCCGACTGGGTGATCGTGATGGCCGAGGGACGGGTGGTCGCCGAGGGCGCGCCCGACGAGGTCATGCGCAACCCCGCGGTGGTCGACGCCTACCTCGGCGCTCACCAGGAGCTCGACCTCGGCGTCGTCACCGGCCGCGTCGCGATCGTGGACGCCGACCCCACCACCGACGCCCAGGCCTCCGCCGCGGCGGACATCGCCGTGATCGAGGCCGAGGCGTCGGCCGAGCTCGACGGCACGGATGCTCCTGCGGCATCCGGCGGGGCGGCATCCGGCGGGGCTTCATCCGGCACCGCGGACCAGAAGGAGACGGACCAGTGACCGACCCTCAGAAGGACACCCCGGTCGTCCTCGTCGACGACGTGCACGCGGGCTACCTGCCCGGCGTGAACATCCTCAACGGCGCCACCCTCACCGCCTACCAGGGCGAGCTGATCGGCATCATCGGCCCCAACGGCGCCGGCAAGTCGACGCTGCTGAAGGCGATCTTCGGCCAGGTGCAGGTGCGCGGCGGATCCATCATGCTCGAGGGCGAGGACATCACCGGGCTGAAGGCCGAGAAGCTCGTCGGCAAGGGCGTGGGCTTCATCCCGCAGACCAACAACGTGTTCCCCTCGCTCACCATCGAGGAGAACTTCCAGATGGGTGCGTTCCAGAAGCCGGCGCTGTTCCGCGAGCGGGCCGACTTCGTGATGAGCATCTTCCCCGACCTCGCCAAGGGCGCGGGACTGAAGAAGCGCGCCGGCGGTCTGTCCGGCGGCGAGCGCCAGATGGTCGCGATGGGCCGCGCGCTCATGATGGATCCGAAGGTGCTGCTGCTCGACGAGCCCTCCGCCGGCCTCTCCCCCGTGCGCCAGGACGAGGCGTTCCTGCGCGTCTCCGAGATCAACAAGGCCGGCGTCACCTGCATCATGGTCGAGCAGAACGCGCGTCGCTGCCTGCAGATCTGCGACCGCGGATACGTGCTCGACCAGGGCCGGGACGCCCACACGGCCACCGGCCGCGAGCTGCTCAACGACCCCAAGGTCGCCGAGCTCTACCTCGGCACGCTCGGCGCCTGATCCGCGCCCCGAAGGCCCCCGGCTGCTGCCGGGGGCCTTCTGCGTTGACGCCGCGGGGGCGCGGGCGCGGGGCGGCGGGGGCGCGGGGGCGCGGGGTGCCGGGCGCGGCGGGGGGCGCGGGGGCGGGCCGGGTGCGGCGGGGGTGCGGCGGGCGGGCCCGGATCCGGAGGACATCCCGCGACGGGAGGACCAGGATCCGGATCCCCACCCTCCACCCGCGAGATCCCCTCCCACCCCGCACGCCCGATCCGGCACGCTACCCCGCAACCGGAGGACATCCCGCACCGGGAGGACCCAACCCCGGATCCCCACCCTCCACCCGCGAGATCCCCTCCCGTCCGGCACACCCGGGTCCCGCGCTCAGCCCCGCAACCGGAGCCGCCTGAGCGGCGCGGCACCCACAGCCGGAGGACGTCCCGCGACGGGAGGACCAGGATCCGGATCCCCACCCTCCACCCGCGAGATCCCCTCCCCTCCCGCACGCCCGGGTCCCACGCTCAGCCACGCAACCGGCGCCGCTGGGTCGGCGCCGCACCAGGCAACCGGAGGACATCCCGCACCGGGAGGACCCAACCCCGGATCCCCACCCTCCGCCCGCGAGATCCCCTCCCATCCCGCACGCCCGGGTCCCACGCTCAGCCACGCAACCGGCGCCGCTGAGTCGGCGCCGCACCACGCAACCGGAGGACATCCCGCACCGGGAGGACCCAACCCCGGATCCCCACCCTCCACCCGCGAGATCCCCTCCCACTGGCGCCGCCCCGGATACGGCCGCCACTCGTCCACAGGCCCGGAGATTCCGTGGCTCCATCCCCGGATCGGCGCAGGAGGGTTCCAGGCGTCGCGGACGCGACATCCTGGCAGGCATGGACATCACGGGGATCCTCCGAGCGGCCGGCGGCGTCTCTCGCATCAGGGCGCTGACCGAGTGGGGCGTCGGCGACCATGCGATTCGCAAGGCGGTGAAGGCTGGCGAGGCAACGCGGCCGCGACATGGGTGGCTCGCCCTGCCGGATGCCGACGCGCAGGTGCTCGAGGCGGTGAAGAACGGCGTCTATCTGACATGCGTGACCGAAGCCAAGCGTCGCGGGCTGTGGTCGATGACCGACGAACTGCACGTCGCGGCGTCACCGCACAGCGGCCATACCCGCGCGATCGATGCGCGTGTGCATTGGCGCAAGCCGCTCGTGCCCCGCGGCGACGGCGCGCCGGCGGATCCGATCGAGAACGTACTGGCGATCGTCGCCGAGTGCCGGCCGTACGAGGAGTCCATCGCGATATGGGAGTCGGCGATGCGCCTTCAGCTCTTCGATCGTGACGCGATGCGCGAGCTGCCCCTCGGCCCTGCGGCAAGACGTGTCCTCGCCGATGCGAAGCCCTTCGCCGGACAGGGCACAGAATCCGTGCTCACCACGCGGCTGCGATGGCTGCAGGCCGCGCTGAAGCTCTCGATGCGACGCCAGGTGTGGCTCTGCGGGCATCCGGTCGATCTGCTGATCGGCGACCGACTGGTGATCCAGATCGACGGAGCCACCCACGTCGACCGGCAGCGCCTCATCGACAACGAGCACGACCTGCGCCTGATGCTCGCGGGCTATCACGTGATCCGGATCGGATATTGGCAGCTCTTCGACGACTGGCCCCACGTGCAGGAGCTCATCACCCTCGCCGTCGCCCAGGGCCGTCACCTCGCCCGCGCATCCTGACCCGCAACGGGAGGACATCCCGCACCGGGAGGCCCGATCCCGGATCCCCACCCTCCGGCCGCGAGATCCCCTCCTAAGCCGCACGCCCCGGATTCCGCACCCGCAACCGGAGGGCATCCCCGAACGGGCGGGCCCGATCCCGGATCCCCACCCTCCGGCCGCGAGATCCCCTCCCAAGACGCACGCCCCGGATCCCGCAGCCACCCGCAACCGGAGGGCATCCCCGAACGGGAGGGCTCAAATCCGGATCCCGGCCCTCCGCCTGCGAGATCCCCTCCCAAGCCGCCCAGGCGGGATTCCGCAGCCCCCCGCAACGGGAGGACATCCCGCACCAGGAGGGCCCGATCCCGGATCCCCACCCTCCGGCCGCGAGATCTCCTCCCAACCCGCACGCCCCGGATTCCGCACCCACCCACAACCGGAGGACATCCCGCAACGGGAGGACCAGGATCCGGATCCTCACCCTCCGTGCGCGAGATCCCCTCCCGTTCCGGGCACCAGCCCCCCGGGAGACGCAGCAGCGCCCCGCCTCCGGGAGGAGACGGGGCGCTGCGGGAGCGGAGCTGAGGTCAGCCCTCGAACGGGGCGTAGGTGTTGTCCTCGCCGTACTCGTAGATGTTGATGTAGCCACCCTCCGGGTCGCCGTTCTCGTCGAACTTGATCTCCGAGGAGGCGCCGTCGTAGTCGATGGTCTTGCCCTCGAGAAGGAGGTCGGCGCACGCGGCGAACGAGTCGCACTTCTCGCCGTCGCCCTCGCCACCCGAGATCTCACGCAGCTTGCCGGCGATGGCCTCGCCGTCGGTCGAGCCGGCGGCCAGCGACGCGAGCGCGATGACCGTCATGGCGTCGAACGCCTCGGGACCGTAGGTGAAGGCCGTGAGGTCCTCGCCCTGCTCGGTCGCGAACGCCTTGAGCTTCTCGTTGAACGCGGCGACCTGCTCGGGCGTCGGGCCCGGGTAGGTGCCCTTGGCGCCGGTCATGACGCCCGGGCTCAGCGGGTTGTCACCGGCGTCCGAGTAGTCGGCGACGTTGCCGTCGACGAGGTACAGGTTGGCCGGGTCGAAGCCCTTCTCGTTGAGCGCCGGGATGATCGTGGCGGCCTCGGCGAACGAGACGATCGCAACCGCCTCGGGGTTCGCCGCGAGCACCTCGGAGACCTGGGCGTCGAACGACGTGTCGCCCACGTTGAAGGACGACTCGGCGACGACCTCGCCACCGGCGGCCTCGAAGGACTCCTTGATGAAGCCGGCGAGACCGTTGCCGTAGTCGTCGTTCATGACGAGGAGTCCGAGCGTCTTCACGCCCTCCTCGGCGATGAAGTTGCCGAGCACGTCGCCCTGCAGCACGTCGGACGGAGCGGTGCGGAAGTACATTCCGCCGTCGTCGTAGTCGGTGAAGAACGCACCCGTGTTCGAGGTCGAGATCTGCACGATGCCGGCACCCGTGACGGTGTCGATGATCTGCTTCGAGACACCCGACGAGGCCGCACCGATGAGGGCGCTGACGTCCTCGCCCATGATCTTGGGCAGCTCGGTCTCGTAGGCCTTGTTGTTGGTGTCGCCCTCGTCGCCGAGCACGAGCTCGACGTCGAGACCGGTCTTCTCCGCGTACTCGTTGATGAGCGACTGCGCGTACTGCACACCGAGGATCTGCGGCGGGCCGAGGAAGGCGAGCGAGCCGGAGCTCGGCGCCAGCATGCCGACCTTGAGCGCGAGGTCCTCGCCACCGGCAGGCTTGCCGGTGCTCTCGGCGGGCTTCTCGGTGCCACCGGCAGAGCAGCCGGCGAGTGCCAGAGCGGCGACGGCGCCCAGGGCCACCGCGCCGATCAGCTTCTTGGAGCGAACCATGTGGTTCTTCCTTTCGTCAGGACCCGCGGAGCAGGGACTGGTTGCCGACCTCGGGAAGCGTCGACGGTGCCGCGGGTGATGAAGACAAGCTACCTGGCGAATGTTTCGTTCGCGGTGCCTTTCGGCCGTTGTGAGCAGACTGCACAGCACTTCGCGACCAGATCGTTACGGATCTGCACAATCAGCCACGCAACGTGACCATCGCGTGACTTTTCGCGCGGATCCGGATCCGTTCCGACGCGCGGATCCGGTCCCGATGCGGTCCGATCCGATCCGATCCGCGGATCAGGCTCCGACGGGCACCACGGCAGCGGCGGCCGCGGCGCGGGTGCGGCGTGCGTGCCGCACCTGGTCGATCGTGAGCAGAGTGCACGCGATCCAGACGATGCCGAAGCCGACCCAGCGGGCGAACGGCATCTCCTCATGCAGGATGACGACGCCGACGATGAACTGCAGGATGGGCCCGGCGAACTGCAGCATGCCGATCACGCTGAGCGGCACGCGGCTGGCGCCCGCGGCGAACAGCAGCAGCGGCACGGCGGTGACGATGCCCGCCGACAGCAGCAGAAGCGTGTGGCCGACGCCCGCCGTGCCGAGCGTGAGCCCCGTGGTGAGGGCGACGACGATCAGCTGCACAACGGCGATCGGCGCGAGCCACAGGGTCTCCAGCGCGAGGCCGCTGGTGGCGTCGACGACGCCGCCGACCTGCTTCTTGACGAGCCCGTAGACGCCGAAGCTGGCGGTCAGCCCGAGCGCGTACCAGGGCACCTGCCCCACGGCGAAGATGATCACGAGCACGGCCACGGCGGCGATGCCGATGGCGACCCACTGCAGCGTGCGCAGGCGCTCGTGCAGCACCAGCACCGCGAGCAGCACCGTGGTGATCGGGTTGATGAAGTACCCCAGGCTGGCCTCGAGCACCTGGTCGGCCTGCACGGCGATGACGAAGATCTGCCAGTTGGCGTAGATCAGCACGCCGGCGAGGGCCATGAGTGCGGCGAGCCGCGGGTTCTTCAGCACGACGAAGAATCGACGCCAGCCGCGGGTCACCCAGAGCAGGATCGCGCAGAACACCAGCGAGAGCAGCACGCGCCAGGCGACGACCTCCCACGGCCCCGTCGGGTCGAGGAAGACGAAGTAGAGGGGCAGGATGCCCCAGAGCACGTACGCCCCGAGCGCGTAGAGGGTTCCGGCGGTCT
Source organism: Microbacterium stercoris (assembly GCF_017592545.1). Taxonomy (GTDB): domain Bacteria; phylum Actinomycetota; class Actinomycetes; order Actinomycetales; family Microbacteriaceae; genus Microbacterium; species Microbacterium stercoris. The sequence goes on along the minus strand of NZ_JAGFOA010000003.1, from coordinate 156,723 downwards.
CGGTGCTGCTTTTCACCGATCCAGCCTACGGTCGCCCGTCGTCGGCGGGGTCGGAGAGCCCTGCCATCGTCCGCAGGATTACCGCCATGTGCGCGAGGCCGCCTCGCCCGGCTCGCCCGACCCGTCCGGGCCGCCCGCCCGTCCGCGGACGGGCGGGAAAGCAGAAGGCCCGGATCCGCAGATCCGGGCCTTCTGAGAAGAGTGCTGAAGGTCAGCGAACGACGACCGCGAGCACGTCGCGGGCCGAGAGCACGAGGAACTCCTCGCCGCCGAACTTGACCTCGGTGCCGCCGTACTTCGAGTACAGGACGCGGTCGCCGACGACGACGTCGAGCGGGATGCGGTTGCCGTTGTCGTCGATGCGACCCGGGCCGACCGCGACGACCTCGCCCTCCTGGGGCTTCTCCTTCGCGGTGTCCGGGATGACGAGACCGGAGGCCGTCTTCTGCTCGGCCTCGACCTGCTTGATGACGATGCGGTCCTCGAGCGGCTTGATGGAAACCGACACGGTTCACCTCTTCTTTGCTTAGCGGGAAGTTCGTTCGCACTCACCCCTGGCGAGTGCTAACCACAAGTGTAGGAGGGTTTCTGGCACTCACGCAACGCGAGTGCCAGCCGACGTCATCCGGGGTCACCGTCGCCGCCCGCCTACGCTGGATGAATGGAGTCATCCGAGCTCGACGCCCTGCTCACCCGCGAGGGGCTCGCGCTGCTCGACGCCGTCGCCGCCCAGCCCACGGGCGACGTGACGCGGCTCGTGTCGCAGCTGCGTGCCGCGGGGCACTCGCCCGAGCTGGTGTCGGCGGTCGTCGGGCAGGCCCGCCTGCGCGAGCGGGCGGCCGCGAAGTTCGGACCCTTCGCCGAGCGCATGCTCTTCACCCGCGCAGGCCTCGAGCAGGCCACCCGCATGAGCGTCTCGGCGCACCACGCCGGCCGGTTCGCGGCGGCGGGGATCACCCTGGTCGCGGATCTCGGCTGCGGCATCGGCGGCGACGCGCTCGCGTTCGCGGCGATGGGCATGCGCGTGCGGGCGGTCGACGCCGATCCGGTCACCGCGGCCCTGGCCGCATACAACCTCGCGCCGTTCGGCGACGCGGCCGAGGTGCGCTCGGCCCTGGCGCAGGACGTGGAGCTCGACGACGTCGACGCCGTGTGGCTCGATCCCGCCCGCCGCACCGCCGGCCACGGTGAGACCTCGCGCGTGGGCGCCGCCGATTACTCCCCGCCGCTCGACTGGGTGTTCGCGCTCACGCAGCGCCTTCCCGGCGGAGTGAAGCTCGGCCCCGCGCACGACCGCGACGCGCTCCCGTCGGGCCCGGGAGTGGAGACGCAGTGGATCAGCGTCGACGGCTCGACCGTCGAGCTCGTCGTCTGGACCGGATCCCTCGCGCGCGAGGGTGTCGCACGATCCGCTCTGATCCTGCGGGGAGACTCGGCACACGAGCTCACCGCACCGGCCGACAGCGAGGACGAGCCCGCCCGCGAGCTCGGCGCGTTCATCCACGAGCCCGAGGGAGCGGTCATCCGCGCGCGCCTCGTGGGCGACGTGGCCCGTGCGCTCGGTGCCGGGCCTGTGGCGCCGGGCATCGCCTACCTGACCGGCGATGCCGAGCTGACGAGCCCGTTCGTGTCGTCGTTCCGCGTGCGCGAGGTGCTGCCGGCCGATCCGAAGCCTCTCGCGAAGGCGCTGAAGGCGCGGGGGATCGGCACGCTGGAGATCAAGAAGCGCGGCGTCGACATCGACCCCGCGACGTTCCGCAAGAAGCTCGGCCTCAAGGGGCCCGAGGCGGCGACGCTGCTCGTCACCCGCGTGAACGGCAAGCGCATCGCGGTGCTCGCCGACCGCGTCGCCCGGGGCTGAGCCCGCCACCCGGCTCCCTCGGGCGGCGCCGCGCCTGCGGGGGTGCCGCGCCTGCGGGGCTGGGCTGGGGTCGGTTCGGGGCCTGCGGGCTCGGCGTGCGGCGTTGACTAGTCCCGCGCGGCATTACTAGTCCCGCCTGGACTAGTAATCCCGCGGAAGACTAGTCAACGCCCTGACCGCAACCCACTCGGGCCCTGAGCCTCGCCGCTCCCCCAACCCCGGCAGACGCACCCTGCTCGCCACCCGGCGCCTCGGGCGGTGCCGCGCCTGCGGGGGCTGAGCCCGCCCGCGTCCCCGGGCGCACCAAGCCCGCCGCACGCCGAACGTTCGCTCGGCGTTCACCGGCGGCTGGGCGCGGGTGGGTAATGTCCGAGCGGTCGGCGCCGCCCGGAATCGCGAGAGGAGCTCGCCATGCGCTTCACCGCGATCGCCGAGGCGCTCGCGCAGCGGATCGCGTCGGGCGAGTACGGGCATGGAACGTCACTGCCGAGCGAGACGCGGCTGGCCACCGAGTTCGGCGTCGCGCGGGGCACCGTGCGCCGCGCGCTCGAGCAGATCGAGGCGGACGGACTGGTCATGCACCACGGCGCGCGATGGCGCGCCTGCCACGGCGGCCACCACCAGCAGAGCCTCGATGAGCTGCGCTCGTTCGGCCAGTGGGCCCTGTCGACGGGCATGCATCCGGCGGGGCGCACCGTCGAGCTGTCCCGCGGCAGGGCGACCCGGCTCGAGGCGCATGAGCTCGGGCTGCGGCCGCGCACGACGGTGCTGCGGATCATCCGGGTCATGTCGCTCGAGGAGCGCCCGGTCATGATCAAGCGCACGACCTACCCCGAGTGGCTCGCCGACATCATCTCGGCGATCCCGCCCGACGCCCGCTCGATCATGGAGGTCGTGCAGGGGGTGCACGGCGTCGCGCTCGGCCACGCGGAGCATCACATCAGCGCGGTGCCCGCGAGCAGTCAGGATGGTGCCCTGCTGCGCATCCCCCGCGCCGCTCCCCTGCTGCGCGTGGTGCGCACCGCGCGCGCGGCCGACGGGCGCGCGTTCGAGCACAGCGACGACCGCTACGTCGCCGATGCGATCACGCTCTCGGTCGTCAACACCTCGACGCGCGCAGAGGCACCGAGCGCGAGGGGCACGCGGGTGATCTGACCGTCGGCGGCAACGGTCACCTCTCGTCACCGAGTCTTCACCCCCGGATCCGCCGATGGGGAGCCGGGCGTTGCCGGGCCGTGAGACCGGCTGGATTCACTGAGCGAGACCGGCCGGACGGCCGGCGCATCCGCGCTCTGAAAGGGATCCCCATGCCCCTCCTCTCCCGGATCCGAGGTGCGCGCTGGACAGCGGCGCTGCTGTCGGCCGTCATCTCGGCGGGTGCCGTGGCGCTCGCGGCGCCGCCCGCCACCGCCGCACCCGCCGCACCCGCCACAGCCACAGCCACAGCCACCGCCACGCCGTCCGTGCAGGCGACCACGCCGCAGGTCCAGCCCGAGCTGCCCACCGGCGGCACCGTGCTCGTCGCGGAGGACTTCTCCGCGGGCGAGCTGCCCGCCGGCTGGACGCCGAAGTCGGGCACCTGGACCGTGCGCGACGGCCGCCTCTACGGTCAGGGCGCGGCCTACTCGGGTGACCCGACGCGCCTGGTGTTCGGCACCTCGGTGCCCGAGTACCGCTTCGACGCGACCGTGCGCTTCGAGACCGTCGCCGACGCGGGCCGGTGGGCCGGCCTCATCCTCGACCACTCGGCCAGCGGCGCCGCGCCGTGGCAGCACGCGCTCCTGCGCGCGAACAGCAAGCCCGTGGGCTGGGGCAAGCGCACCACGGGCAACGACGGATGGGACGGCTCCGACGTGCTCGGATCCGCCCCGCCCGCCACCGCGCCCATCGCCGTCGGCACCGACATCCGCGTGACGCAGGTGGTGCGGGGCTCGCACGGCGAGTGGTGGTACCAGGCCGGCGCGATGACCGCGCCCGTGCGCCTGGCCGAGACCGAGTCGCTCTCGCGGTTCGGCGGCTCGCTCGGGTTCCTGCTCGACGGCGCGACCGTGTCGTTCGACGACGTCACGGTCACCGACCTGAATCCCGCGGCGAGCGCCTGCCGCCCGTACGCGGCCGGCGTCGACCAGGCCGCGGCCGACGGGGCGATCGGCGACGTGGTGTTCGCGGAGGACTTCTCCCAGACCGCCGGCTTCGACTGCTGGACGAAGGATGCCGGCTGGGCCGTCGAGGGCGGCGAGCTCACCGGCTCGTCCGCGAACGGATCCACGGCGATCCGCTTCGGCGCGCACCTCGCGAACTACCGGCTCGATGCGAAGGTGCGCTCCGACGGCGCCGTCTCGCTCGGAGCCGACGCCGCGGCGCTCGGAGGCGCGTGGACGGGCGGCGCGCTGCCGGCCGCGGCGCTGCCCGCCGGCCGCACGGTGGATGTGCGGATGGACGTGCAGGGCCGCACCGTGTCGTACTTCGCCGACGGCGTGCCCGTGGGCACCGAGACGCTGTCTGCGCGTTCGGCGACCGGCGTTGTGGGCATCGCGGTGGCGGATGGATCGGTCGCCGTCGACGACATCCGGATCACCAAGCTCGCCTTCCCGCCGGCGCGCTGCATCCCGGCCGACCGCGTTCCGCTGCCCGGCGACACCGGGCTCGTCATCGCCCACCGCGGCAACGACGGGAACGACGGCATCGCCGACAACCTGATCCCCGGATACGCCCGCACCTTCGCCAAGGGCGCGGAGTACTGGGAGAGCGACATCCACCTGACCACCGACAACGTGCCGGTCGTGCGCCACGACGGCATCGGATCCGTCACGCTCGCCCAGTTCCGCGAGCGGTTCCCGGGCCTGCCGACGCTGGAGGAGGTGCTGCAGTTCCAGAAGGACAGCCGCTCGAATCACGTGCTCGAGTACAAGGGCTTCTGGACGCAGGAGGGCGCGACGATCGTGCGCGATCTGCTCGTCGAGTACGGCGTGCAGGATGACGTGATCACCCAGTCGTTCGATCTGGCGACACTCGACAACGTCCACGCCGTCGACCCCTCGATGCCCCTCATGTGGCTGACCAGCACGGTCGGACAGGGCGGGGATCCGGTCGCCGTCTCGGCCGCGCACAGCCTGCTCGGCATCAACCCCAGCGGCACCCCGACCGCCGCCGAGGTGGCGGCCATGCACGCGGCCGGTCGCAAGATCTTCGTGTGGACCCGCGGGCCGGCCGACTTCGCGAGCCTCACGGCGCTCGGCGTCGACGGCATCATCACGAACGATGCCGGCGCCCTGGTCTCCTGGTACGCGTCGTACAACGCCGAGCTCGGTCTGCAGACCTGCCGGGACGTGACGGTCGAGGTCGAGGGTGCGGGCACCGCGGTCCCGGATGTCGCGACACAGGCGGCGGGCGGGAAGGTCACCGTGACGGCGACCCCCGCACCCGGCCATCACCTCGCGTCCCTCGCGGGCGCGTCGCCGGCGGAGCTCGCGATCGATGCGAGCGGCACCTTCACGATGCCCACGCAGCCCACCTGGGTGACGGCGGCCTTCGCGGCCAACACCTGGACGATCGCGTACGACGCGAACGGCGGATCCGGTGACATCGCCGCGACCGCGCACACGTTCGGCGACTCGAGCGCGCTCGCCCCGGGCACGTTCGTGCGCGCCGGGTACGAGTTCGCGGGATGGGCAACGGCGCCGGATGCGGCCGAGGCCGAGTTCGCGGATGCGGCTGCGGCCGCCGACGTCACGACCGTCGATGGCGCCCACGTCGTGCTCTACGCCGTCTGGACCGCCACGCCTCTGACGACCGACGTGCCCCGCGTCGTCGGCACGGTGAAGCCGGGCGCCAAGCTGACGGTCGATGCCGGCACGTGGACCGAGGGCGCCGAGCTCGCGTTCCAGTGGCTCGCGGACGGCGAGCCCATCGTCGGCGCGACCGGCCCGGGCTTCCACCTCACGGGCAACCGCAAGGGCGAGGACATCACGGTGCGCGTGACCGGGACGCTCGGCGAGCGCACCACGGTGGTCGATTCGGATCCGATCCGCATCGACTGATCGCGCGGCGAGGAGTCTCGCCGAAGCGGCCCGGGGCCATCCGGTTCCGGGCCGCTTCGCGCTTCGGCGCCTGGGGGGGGGGGGGGGGGGGTTTGACTCGTCCCGCGCGGGACTACTAGTCCAGGCGGCACTAGTAATCCCGCGGAAGACTAGTCAACGCCCCGGCCGACCCACCCCGACGCCGAACCCGCGCCCAGGCCTCAGCCCCCGACGCCGAACCCGCGCCCAGGCCTCAGCTCCCGGCGGCCTCCGCGGCCTTGAGCGCGGCCTGCCAGATCCAGTACGCGCTGCAGGCCGCGGCGGTGAGCGAGAGGCCGAGCGCCCACCACGCGAGCTCGCGCTGGGCCCGGCGGAAGATCAGCGTGCCCGCGGCGAGCAGGTTCGCGAGCACCGCGAACGGGAGGGCGAAGGATCCGAACCACGACAGGCTCAGCGACAGGAACGCGAACATCAGCGCGAAGGTCGCCGTGCGGCCGCGCGACGGCCGGCGGACGCGCGGGGCGGGGATCGCGGCGGCGCCCACGCGGGCGTCCTCGCGGGACACGACGCGCGCCGGGCGCATCGAGCTCTCCGCGAGGTGATCGGTCATGACGAGACGGGCTCCGGCACGGCCACCTGGATCTGCGTGACGGGCAGCGTCGAGTCCGCGCCGAACTCGAGCGTCGAGGGCTCGCGTCCCTCGGCGATGAGCTCCGCGGCGAGCGCGGCGATCATCGCGCCGTTGTCGGTGCACAGCGACAGCGGAGGGATGCGCACCGTGACGCCCGCCTGTGCCGCGCGCTCGAGGGTGAGGTCGCGGAGCCTCTTGTTGGCGATCACGCCACCGCCGAGCAGCAGGCGCGGCACCCCGTGCTCGGCGCACGCGTCGAGCGCCTTCGTCACGAGCACATCGACCACGGCCTCGCGGAACGACGCGGCGACGTCGGCGACCGGCACCGGCTCGCCCGCGGCCTCGCGCTGCTCGATCCAGCGGGCGACGGCCGTCTTCAGGCCCGAGAACGAGAAGTCGTAGCGGTGCTTCTCGCGGTCGCTGGCGCGCGACAGCCCGCGCGGGAAGCGGATCGCCCGGGGGTCTCCCGAGGCGGCGGCGCGGTCGATCTCGGGGCCGCCGGGGTAGGGAAGCCCCAGGATGCGCGCGACCTTGTCGAAGGCCTCGCCCGCGGCGTCGTCCATCGTCTCGCCGAGCAACTCGACGTCGCTCGTCAGGTCGCGCACGAGCAGCAGCGACGTGTGCCCGCCCGAGACGAGCAGCGCGACGGTCGGGTACTCGAGCGGGGGCGCATCCGGATCCAGGATGTCCGCCGCGATGTGACCGACGAGGTGATTGACGGCGTAGAGCGGCTTGCCGAGCGACACGGCCAGCGCCTTCGCGGCGCCGATGCCGACCATCAGCGCGCCGGCGAGGCCCGGCCCGCTGGTCACGGCGACGGCGTCGATGTCGGCCAGGGTGATGCCCGACTCGGCGATGGCCGCCTCGATGGCGGGCTGCAGGGCCTCGAGGTGCGCGCGTGCCGCGACCTCCGGCACCACGCCGCCATAGCGGGCGTGCTCGTCCATGCTCGAGGCGATGGTGTTGCTCAGCAGCTGGTGACGCGCGCCGGCCTCGTGTGCAGACCCGCCCTCGCGGACGCGCACGATGCCGATGCCGGTCTCGTCGCAGCTGGTCTCGATCCCGAGAACGTACTTCGGCTCAGTCACGTCGTTCCTTCGCTCGACAGGGGTATCGGCGCCACATCATGTGCAGGCTCCCGCGTCGGCGGGCAGCGCGGTCTGGGCCGCCGCCCAGGCGGTGAGGTCGAGACGCATCACGACCGCGTCGACGTCGTCGGGCTGGTAGTAGCGCGGGCGACGGGCGAGCTCGGAGAAGCCCTCCGACTCGTAGAGCGTCGATGCGACCGGGTTGTCGGCGCGCACCTCGAGGAACACCTCGCGCGCGCCCCGCTCGTGCGCCGTGCTCAGCAGGGTGCGCAGCAGCGCGCGACCGCGTCCCCGCCCGCGGGAGGCGGATGCGACGGCGATGGTCTGCACGTCGGCGTCGCGCGAGCCCGCGAGCGACCGCAGCCCCGCGTAGCCCACGATGACACCCGCCAGCTCGTCGACGAAGTAGCGGTTGTGCGGGCTCGCCAGCTCGTCGCGCATCATCGGCTCCGGCCACGCGTCGCTCGGGAACGACGCGCGTTCGAGCGCCATGATGCCGTCGAGGTCGGCGACGGTCGCGGGACGGATCCTCACGCGCTCACCTTCTTCGGCGTGTGCCCGACGGTGACATCGGGCGAGCGCAGGTAGAGCGGCTCCGTCTCGGCCAGCTCGCCCGTGGGCTGCCAGCCGCCCGCGATCATCAGGGCGGCGACGCGGCCGACCGCGGCGGCCGAGATGGTCGCGGCGTGGACGATCTCGGATCCCTCGGTGAGCGGATCCGTCGACAGCTCGGCTGCCTGGGGGCGCAGCTCGGGACCGCCCACGACCGCGGGCAGGCCGGAGGCCTCGGTGCCCTTGAAGACGGTGATGGCGTTCTCGCGGCGACGCGCGTCGGTGACGATCGCGAAGCGGGTGTCGCCGCCGTGCTCGAGCGCGGCGGCGTGATGGCTCGGCACCGGCAGCACGGGGATGCCTCGCCCCAGCGCGAACGCGCGCGCGGCGGCGATGCCGATCCGCAGTCCGGTGAAGGCGCCGGGGCCCATGCCCGCGGCGACGTGCGTGATGTCGGCGGGGGCGGCGCCCGCCTCGGCCAGGGCCTGCTCGAGCAGCGTGCCGATGATCTCGGCGTGGCCCAGCGTGCCGGCGCTCTCCGCGACCCCGTGCACAGCGCCGTCGAGGCCCACGACCGCGACGGTCGATCCGATCGAGGTGTCGATGGCGAGGATCACCCTTCCAGGGTAACGACGGCGCCTGAGAGGAAGGATCGGCACGGGGCGTTCAACGCGGGGCGTTCAGCCCGGGGCCGCCGTCGCCGCCGACCTCAGCCGGTGACGCGTGAGATCACCACGACCCGCGGGGCGTCGAGGTCGAGGTCCTCCGCGACCGCCTCGGCGTCGACACCCGTGGGGCGCTCGATCTCGATGTCCCACCACTGGTCGCGCAGCCCCGCGACCTTGCCGCGCCCCCACTCGATGATCGTCACGGATCCGTCCACGTCGACGTCGAGGTCGTCGAGCTCGAGCGCCGAGTCGAGGCGATAGGCGTCGGCGTGCACCAGCGGCGCGCCCCCGACGAGCGACGGGTGGGTGCGGGCGATGACGAAGGTCGGGCTCTGCACGGGGCCCCGCACAGCCAGGCCCTGCGCGATGCCCCGGGTGAGGGTGGTCTTCCCCGCGCCGAGCGGGCCGGTCAGCACGATCAGGTCGCCGACGACGAGACCCGATCCGATCCGCTCTCCCAGCGCCTCCATCTCGGCGGCGGTGGCGATCTCGTGGCGACCGAGCAGGGCGTCCGGGATCACGCGGCGCCTCCGACAAAGACGCGGGGCACGCGGGAGCCGATGCGGGTGACGATCTCGTAGTTGATGGTTCCCGCGGCGTCGGCCCACTCGTCGGCCGAGGGCGCTCCGGTGGCCGGATCGCCGAACAGGATCACCTCGTCGCCCACGTTCACGGGGTGGTCGCCGACGTCCACGACGAACTGGTCCATCGCGATGCGCCCGGCGACGGTGAAGCGCTCGCCGCCGATCGCCACGGGCCCCGCCCCCGAGGCCTGGCGCGGCACGCCGTCACCGTAGCCGAGGGGCACCAGGGCGAGGGTGGCGTCTCGCGAGGTGCGATGCGTGTAGCCGTACGAGACGCCCTGACCCGCGGGCACTCGGCGCACGGCGGCGATCTCGCCGCGCAGGGTCATCACGGGGCGCAGCCCCAGGTCGGCCGAGGTGCGCCCGGCCAGCGGCGACAGTCCGTACAGGCCGATGCCCACGCGCACGGCGTCGAAGCGCGCCTCGGGCAGCTCGATCGCGGCGGCGGTCGCCGCGATGTGCCGGATGGTGGGGGTCAGTCCGGCGGCGGTGGCTGCGGCGAGCCCCACCTCGAAGCGGCGCACCTGCGTGAGGTCGTCGCTGTTCGAGGTGTTCGAGAGGTGGCTGAAGAGCCCGTCGATGCGCACGAGCCCCTCGGCCTCGAGGCGCGCGGCCTCGGAGAACACGGCTTGCCAGTCGCCGGGGGCGATGCCGTTGCGGCCCAGTCCGGTCTCGAGCTTCAGGTGCGCGATGCCGCCGGGGCCGGCCGCGGCGAGCGCCTGCAGCTGCGCCAGGCTCGAGATGCCCACCTCCACGCGATGCGCGACGGCCACCTCGAACGACTCGGACGGCGCATGCAGCCAGGCCACGATCGGCGCGTCGATGCCGGCCTCGCGCAGCTGCCGGGCCTCGCCGAGATCGGCCACGCCGAGTCGCGTCGCGCCGGCGGCAATCGCCGCGCGCGCCACCTCCACCGCCCCGTGACCGTAGGCGTCGGCCTTGACGACCGCGATGAACTCGCGCGTGCCGAGCAGCTCACGCAGGGTGCGGACGTTGTGGGCGACAGCCTCGAGGTCGATGCGCGCCTCGCGCATCACCGCGGCTCCTCCGGATCCTCGGCCTCGGGCACGTCGAGCAGGGCGTCGTCGGTGTCATCGATCGGCACGTACTCGGCGCCGACCGCGTCGACCGAGGGCGCGACATCGGCCGGGCCGGATGCCTCCGCCGTGACGTAGGCGATGGCCAGACCCGCGTCGTGCGACAGCGACAGGTGCAGCTGCGTGACACCGCGCGCGGCCACCACCTCGGCCGTCGATCCCGACAGCGCGAACTTCGGCCGCACGCTCTCGCCCAGCCGCGCGACCTCGATCTCCGACCAGTGCACGCCGTCGGATCCGCCGAGCGCCTTGATGAGAGCCTCCTTGGCGGCGTACCGCGCCGCGAGCGAACGCAGCGGAAGCTCGCGCTCGTGCGGCGTGAACAGCCGCTCGAGCAGCTTCGGGGTGCGCTCGATCGTGCGCTCGAAGCGCGGGATGTCGACGAGGTCGACACCGATGCCGACGATCATGCGCACATCCCCCGCTTACTCGACCGTGACCGACTTGGCGAGGTTGCGCGGCTGATCCACGTCGAGGCCCTTCGCGTTCGCGAGGCCCATGGCGAAGATGTGCAGCGGCACCACGGCCAGGATCGGCTCGAAGAGCGGCTCCGCGAGCGGGATGCGCAGCACCTCGTCGGCGAACGGCAGCACGGCGGCGTCGCCGGCCTCGGCGATCGCGATGACGCGCGCACCGCGGGCGCGGATCTCCTGGATGTTCGAGACGACCTTGGAGTGCAGCTCGGGGGCGCCCGACGGCGACGGCACCACGACGAACACGGGCAGGCCCGGCTCGACGAGAGCGATCGGCCCGTGCTTGAGCTCGCCGGCGGCGAAGCCCTCGGCGTGGATGTAGGAGATCTCCTTGAGCTTGAGCGCGCCCTCGAGCGCGATCGGGTAGCCCACGTGACGCCCGAGGAACAGCACCGAGCGGGTGTCGGCCATCCAGTGCGCGAGCTGCTCGATGTGCTCCTGCTCGTTCTCGAGAATCCAGCGGATCTTCTCGGGCAGGGTGTTCAGCTCGTCGATCGACTCGGCCTGCACCTCGGCGGGCACCGTGCCGCGCACGCGGCCGAGGTGGAGCGCGAACAGGTAGAGACCCGTGATCTGCGCGACGAACGCCTTCGTCGAGGCGACGGCGACCTCGGGGCCCGCGTGCAGGTAGACGACCGCGTCGGACTCGCGCGGGATGGTGGCGCCCTGGGTGTTGCAGATGGAGAGGGTCTTGGCGCCGAGGCGCGTGGCCTCCTTGACCGCCATGAGCGTGTCCATGGTCTCGCCCGACTGGCTGATCGAGACGACGAGCACGTCGGGGCCGACCAGCGGCGAGCGGTAGCGGAACTCGTGCGCGAGCTCGACCTCGACGGGGATACGGGCCCACTGCTCGATGGCGTACTTGCCGACGAACGCCGAGTAGGCGGCCGTTCCGGCGCCGACGATGACGATGCGCGAGATGCCGCGGAAGAGGTCGTCGAGACCCTCGAGCTCGGGGATCACGACCTGGCCGTCGCGCGTGCGGCCGAGCACCGTGTTGGCCACGGCCTCCGGCTCCTCGGAGATCTCCTTGGCCATGAACGACGGCCAGCCGCCCTTCTCGGCGGCCTTGGCGTCCCACTTGACCTCGAACGGCTCCGGCTCGACGTCGTTGCCGCTGAAGTCGGTGAGCGTCACGCCCTCGGGACGGATGGCGGCGATCTGGTCCTGACCGATGGCCAGCGCGTTGCGCGTGTGCTCGACGAAGGCGGCGACATCCGAGCCGAGGAAGTTCTCGCCCTCGCCCAGGCCGATGACCAGCGGCGAGTTGCGGCGCGCGCCGACGACCAGGTTCGGGTGGTCCTCGTGCATGGCGAGCAGCGTGAAGGCGCCGTCGAGGCGGTTCACGACGCCGCGGAACGCGGCCACGAGGTCGCCGCCCGACTTGCGGTACTCGCTGCCGAGCAGCGCCGCGGCGACCTCGGTGTCGGTCTCGCTGAGGAACGACGCGCCCTCGGCGAGCAGCTCGGCCTTGAGGGCCGCGAAGTTCTCGATGATGCCGTTGTGGATGACGGCGAGCTTGCCCTCATCGGCCAGGTGCGGGTGCGCGTTGACATCGGTCGGCCCGCCGTGGGTCGCCCAGCGCGTGTGGCCGATGCCCGTGGTGCCCGAGGCGATCGGGTTCGCGACGAGCTCATCGCGCAGCTTGGCGAGCTTTCCGGCCTTCTTGGCGGAGTGCATCGCACCCTCGCTGTCGATGACGGCGATTCCGGCCGAGTCGTAGCCGCGGTACTCCAGACGGGCGAGACCCGCGATCAGGATGTCCTGGCTGTCACGAGGGCCGACGTATCCGACGATTCCACACATGCACCCGAGCCTAATGGTGGCGTCTGACAGTTTCCGCCGCCCGCCGGCATCACCGAGGCGATTCGCGGCTGGAGCGCGATCGGAGCGGCGATCCGGGGCTCTGGAGCGGCCCTCCGCGCCCGGTCAGAGCTTGCGGAGCAGCACCGAGTCGACCGAGTGGTCGGCACCCTTGCGCAGCACCAGCGAGGCGCGGTGCTTGGTGGGCAGCACGTTCTCGACGAGGTTCGGGAGGTTGATGTCGTTCCAGTACCCGCGGGCCGTCTCGGTGGCCTCGGCGTCGGTGAGGTGCGCGAACACGTTGAAGTGCGAGGCGGGATTCGCGAAGGCGGCCTCCCGCAGCTTCAGGAAGCGGTCGATGTACCACTGCTCGATGTGGCTGGTGTCGGCGTCGACGTAGATCGTGAAGTCGAACAGATCGCTGACGGCGACGTCGTTCGGCGCGGGCGGGGGCTGCAGCACGTTCAGGCCCTCGACGATCAGCACGTCGGGCCGGCGCACGACCACGGTCGCATCCGGCATGATGTCGTACTTCATGTGCGAGTAGAACGGGGCGCGCACCTCTTCGGCGCCCGACTTCACCTTGGTGACGAAGTCGACCAGCGAGCGGCGGTCGTACGACTCGGGAAAGCCCTTGCGGTGCGCGATGCCGCGGCGCTCCAGCTCGGCGTTGGTGAGCAGGAAGCCGTCGGTGGTGACGAGCTCGACGCGCGGGGTGTCGGCCCAGCGGCTCATGAGCTCGCGCAGCAGGCGGGCGATGGTCGACTTGCCCACCGCGACGGATCCGGCCACACCCACCACGAACGGAGTGGTCGTGTCGGGCACCTGCAGGAAGGCGCTGACATCGCTGCCGAGGCTGCGCGTCTTCTTCGCGAAGATGCTGAGCAGACGACTGAGCGGCAGGTAGACCTCGGCGACCTCGGTGAGGCTCAGGCGGTCGCCGAGACCGCGCAGCTGGACCACCTCGGCCTCGGTGAGCGGCTGGTCCATGCCCGATGCGAGACGCGACCAGTCGTCGCGCGCGATCTCCCCGTACAGCGACAGGGACGGGGCCGGGTTCGTGCTCATCCGGCCAATCGTATCTTCGCGGCGGATCCGGTCGTGCGCGGCCGGTCGCGGCGGGTGCCGCGCCTGAGACGACGAGGCGGATCAGCCCCAGCCGAGATCTTCGATGTGGCGCAGCAGCACGCCCTCGCGCAGGGCCCACGGGCAGACCTCGAGCTCCTGCACGCCGAAGGCCTTCATCGCCTCGTGCACGACCACGGCGCCCGCGGTGATCTGGAACGTGCGCTCGGGTGTGATGCCCGGCAGCTCGTGGCGCACCTCGGCGGGGATGCGGGCGAGGCGCGGGATCCACTGCCCGAGCGCCTGGCGCGGGAGGATCATGCGCTCGATGCCCGTCCATCCGGGCATCGGGTAGCCGGCCAGCCGTGCCAGCGACCGGATCGTCTTCGACGAGCCGACCACGTGATCCGGCTTCGCGAGCTTCTTGAGGTCGGCGGCCACCGGCGCCAGCACGCCCACCGCGTGCCGGCGCAGCAGGGTGACGGCCTTCTCGCCGGGCGGATCCTCCGAGAGGTGCTCCACGGTCATCCGGCCCGCCCCGAGGGGCACGGACTGCGCGTACTCGGGCAGCTCCTCGTCGCCCGCGGCGATCTCGAGCGATCCGCCGCCGATGTCGAGCAGCAGGATGCGCCCCGCCGACCATCCGAACCAGCGCCGCACGGCGAGGAAGGTGAAGCGCGCCTCGGCGTCGCCGCCGAGAACCTGGAGCGGCTGGCCCAGCACCTCCTCGATGCGCGCGATCACCTCGGCGCCATTGGTCGCCTCGCGCACGGCGGAGGTGGCGGTGGGAAGCAACTCCTCGACCTTCTCGCCCTTCGCGCGGGCCACGGCCTCGCGCACGGCGTCGACGATGAGGCGCACACCCTCGTCGGAGATCGCGCCGTCGGGCGTCAGGTAACGCATCAGGCGCAGCACGGTGCGATGGCTGCTGGCGGCGAGCGGGCGGCCGCCCGGATGCGCATCGGCGGTCAGCAGGTGGACGGTGTTGGATCCGATGTCGAGGACTCCGAGACGCATTCCCTCAGTATCGGGCCGAGCGGGGCGGGATGCAGAAACCGCCGGATGCCCGAAGGCACCCGGCGGTTCAGCAGGCGAGGGGCTTACAGCGCGAGGCGCTCGGCCACCACTCCCGCGAGGTGCTGCGCGTGGCGCTGGGCGTCGTCCTCGGAGGCGGCCTCCACCATCACGCGCACGAGCTGCTCGGTGCCGGATGCGCGCAGCAGCACGCGTCCGCTCTCGCCGAGCTCGGCGACGACGGTGGCGACGGCGGCCTGCACGACCTCGTCGTCGGTGCGGGTGCGATCCACGTTCTTCACGTTGATCATCACCTGCGGGTACTTCTGCATGATCGAGGCGAGCTCGGCCATCGTCTTGCCGGTGCGGGCCATCTCGGCCACGAGGTGCAGGCCGGTCAGGATGCCGTCGCCGGTGGTGGCGAACTCGCTCATGATGACGTGGCCCGACTGCTCGCCGCCCAGCGAGTAGCCGCCCGCGTTCATGTGCTCGAGCACGTAGCGGTCTCCGACAGCGGCCTGCAGCACCGTGATGCCGCGCTCGCGCATGGCGACGTGCAGACCCAGGTTGCTCATGACGGTGGCGACGAGCGTGTCGTCCTTCAGCGCGCCGCGCTCCTTCATGGAGGCGGCGAGGATCGCCATGATCTGATCGCCGTCGATGATCTCGCCGTTCGCATCGACCGCGAGGCAGCGGTCGGCGTCGCCGTCGTGGGCGATGCCCACGTCGGCCCCGGCTGCCACAACCGCCTGCGCGAGCAGGTCGAGGTGAGTCGATCCGACGCCGTCGTTGATGTTGACGCCATCGGGGTCGGCGCCGATGACGGTGACCTTGGCGCCGGCGTCGCGGAACGTCTCGGGCGAGACGCCGGCCGCCGCACCGTGGGCGCAGTCGAGCACAACGTGGATGCCGTCGAGGCGGTGGGGCAGCGATCCGAGCAGGTGCAGGACGTAACGGTCCTCGGCATCGGAGAAGCGGTTGATCCGACCGACGTCGCCGCCCGTGGGCAGCAGCATCGGGCCCTCGAGGGCCTGCTCGATGCGCCGCTCGACCTCATCGGGGAGCTTGACGCCACCGCGCGCGAAGATCTTGATGCCGTTGTCGGGCGCGGGGTTGTGCGAGGCCGAGATCATCACGCCGAAATCGGCGTCGCGGTCGGCGACGAGGAAGGCGAGCGCCGGCGTCGGCACCACTCCCGCGTCGTACACGTCGATGCCCGAGGCGGCGAGGCCGGCCGAGACCGCAGCTCCCAGGAAGTCGCCTGAGATGCGCGGGTCGCGACCGAGAACCACGGAGGTGCGCAGGCCCTGGGCCTTGCGCGCCTCCGCAGAACGGCCCTGGCCCAGGACGACAGCAGTCGCCTGGGCCAGGGACAGAGCCAGGTCGGCGGTGAGGATGCCATTGGCGAGTCCTCGCACACCGTCCGTTCCGAAGAGCGGCATTGGCTTCTTGGGGTTCTTTCCGCTTAGCGCTTCGAGAACTGCGAGGCCTTGCGGGCCTTCTTGAGACCAGCCTTCTTGCGCTCGATGACGCGGGCGTCGCGCGTGAGGAAGCCGGCCTTCTTGAGCGTCGGGCGGTTGTTCTCGCGGTCGATCTCGTTCAGCGCACGGGCGATGGCGAGGCGCAGCGCGCCGGCCTGACCCGAGGGGCCGCCACCCGAGATGCGGGCGATGACGTCGTACGCGCCACCGAGCGAGAGCACCGTGAACGGGTCGTTGATCAGCTGCTGGTGCAGCTTGTTCGGGAAGTAGTCCTCGATCGTGCGGCCGTTGACCGTGATCGTGCCCGAGCCCGGGACGACGCGCACGCGGGCGATGGCCTGCTTGCGGCGACCCACGGCAGCGCCGGAGACGTTGAGGACGGGACGGGGAGCGTCGACGGCCTCCGCGGCCGGGGTCTCCGTCGAGTAGTTCTGGGTGTCGATGTCAGTCATGTCTGAGTCCTAGGATCCGGCGCTTACTGGGCGACCTGGTCGAGGGTGTACACCTTGGGCTGCTGCGCGGCGTGGGGGTGCTCGGCACCCGTGTACACCTTCAGCTTGGCGAGCTGGTCGCGGCCCAGCGTGTTCTTCGGGAGCATGCCGCGGACGGCCTTCTCCACGGCACGCACCGGGTTCTTCTCGAGGAGCTCGGCGTACGTGACGGCCGTCAGACCACCCGGGTAACCCGAGTGACGGTAGGCCTTCTTCTGGAGGAGCTTCTGACCCGTGAGCGCGACCTTGTCGGCGTTCACGATGATGACGAAGTCACCCTGGTCCATGTGCGGGGCGAAGGTCGGCTTGTGCTTGCCACGCAGGAGCGCGGCGGCGTGCGAGGCGAGACGGCCGAGAACGACGTCGGTGGCGTCGATCACGAGCCACTCGCGCTGGGCCTCACCGGCCTTGGGGGTGTAAGTGCGCGTCACAGTAGTGCTGCTTTCTTATCGAACGGAGTCGTTCGTGAATCCCACTCCGGGGCGTTTCGTCAAGCAGAAGCCGGACGAAGCAGCCGGTGGAGGGCTCACGTTCGCTGTGCCTGCAGTAGGCACCAAGGGTCCAGATTACCAGCCGACACGCCCGGATCCTAATCCAGTCCCCACCCCGTTCGTCGAGCGAGCGCAGCGAGTCGAGACGCCACCACCCCGCCACGAAGACCCGGATCGGATCCGCTCAGCCCGCGGGACGGAGCGCGACGCCGGTCTTCGCCGACTCGAGCGCGCGCTCGACGACCAGGAGAGTGCGCTGCCCCTGCTCCATGGTGACGAGGTCGGTCTGCTCGCCGAGGATGGTGTCGCGGAAGGCCTCGTGCTCGACGCGCAGCGGCTCGCGCTTGGCGTACGAGTACCGCGTGACGTCGCCCTCGGAGACGCCGCGGAAGGAGAAGACCGACGCCCACTCGAGCGGGAGGGTGCCATTCGCATAGAACGTGAGGTCGCCGGTGGCGGTGTCGGCGACGAACGCGCCCTTCTCACCGGTGATGACCGTCAGGCGCTCCTTCATCGGCGAGAGCCAGTTCACGATGTTGTTCACGATGACGCCCGACTCGGTGCGGCCCGTGATCGTGATCATGTCCTCGTGCTCGCGACCCGACTTGAACGCGGTCTGCGCGAACACGACGTCATAGTCGCTCTGGACGACCCACGCCGTGAGGTCGATGTCGTGCGAGGCGAGGTCCTTGGCGACCCCCACGTCGGCGATGCGCCCGGGGAACGGCCCCTGACGGCGGGTCGCCACCTGGTACACGGCACCCAGCTCGCCGGCCTCGATGCGGCGGCGGGCCTGCTGCAGGGCGGGGTTGAAGCGCTCGATGTGGCCGACCGCTCCGACGAGACCTGCATCGCGGAAGGCATCCACCATCCGCTGCCCGGCCTCGAGGCTGTGGGCGATCGGCTTCTCCACGAGGGTGTGCACGCCGGCGGCGGCCAGCTTGAGGGCGGCCTCCTCGTGGAAGCGCGTGGGCACGGCGACGACCGCCGCGTCGATGCCGGCCGAGATCAGCGCGTCGACGTCGGGCAGGATCTCGAGTCCGCCGGCGACGCCGTGCGGGTCACCACCGGGATCCGCGATCGCGACGAGATCGATGCCCTCGACCTCGCGGATCACGCGGGCGTGGTGGCGTCCCATCATGCCGACGCCGAGCAGCCCGACGCGCAGGGTCATCAGGCGCCTGCCTTCGCGACGGCGTTGACGGCCGCGACGATCCGGTCCAGATCGCCCTGCGACAGCGACGGATGCACCGGCAGCGAGACCACCTCACGCGCGGCGCGCTCGGTCTCGGGCAGCTCCAGGCCGGGCGCGTACGGCGCCAGCGACGGCAGACGGTGGTTCGGGATCGGGTAATACACACCCGCACCCACCCCGTACTCCTCCTTCAGCGCCTTCACGAACCCGTCCCGGTCCTCCGCCACCCGGATCGTGTACTGGTGATACACGTGCACCGCCCCCTCGGCGACCGGAGGCACGATGACGCCCTGCAGGTTCGCATCCAGGAACGCGGCGTTGTCCTGACGGGTCTTCGTCCACGCGTCGACCTTCGTCAGCTGCACACGGCCGATGGCGGCGTGGATGTCGGTCATGCGGGCGTTGAACCCGACGATCTCGTTCTCGTACTGACGCTCCATGCCCTGATTGCGCAGCAGCTTCACCCGGCGAGCCACCTCCGCCGTCGCCGTGGAGACCATGCCGCCCTCACCGGAGGTCATGTTCTTCGTCGGATACAGCGAGAACATCGCCCACTCACCCCACGTGCCCACCGGACGCCCATCCAGCGACGCCCCATGCGCCTGCGCCGCATCCTCATACAGCGCCACACCCCGCTCGGCGGCGATCGCCTCCAGCTCCCGCATACGCGCCGGGTGACCGTACAGATGCACCGGCAGGATGCCGCGGGTCTTATCCGTGATCGCCGCGGCAACCGCCTCCGGCGCGATCGAGAACGTCTCCGGCTCGATGTCCACGAACACCGGCGTCGCCCCCGTCAACGCCACCGAGTTGCCCGTCGCCGCGAACGTGAACGACGGCACGATGACCTCATCGCCCGGGCCGACACCGGCCGCGAGCAGCCCCAGGTGCAGACCCGCCGTACCGGAGTTCACCGCCACCGCGGGGCGCCCCTGCACGAAGTGCTCCGAGAACTCCGCCTCGAACGCCGCCACCTCCGGCCCCTGCGCGACCATGCCCGAACGCATCACACGATCGACCGCCTCGCGCTCCTCATCACCGATGATCGGCTTCGCCGGGGGAATGAACTCGCTCATGCGTTCTCCTTGCTCAGATCTCGAAAGTCAGTGGTCGGCGCCTGGTCAGGAGGCGGTGCCGACGACGATGCGGGGGGTGCCGGCCCACACGGCGGCGTCGGTGGCGTTGCGGCCGTCGACGAGCAGCTTGATGCCGGGCAGGTCCGCGGCGGTGATGGTCTTGTAGTCGGCGTGGTCGGTCTGCACGATCGCCAGATCCACCGGCTCACCCAGCGTGTACGGCGCAAACCCGAGACCCCGCAGCTCCTCATCGGAGTAGATCGTGTCGTGCACAAACACCTCCGCACCACGCGTCTTCAACGCCTCGACCGTCGGGAACACGCCACTGAAGGCGGTCTCCTTCACGCCGCCGCGGTACGCAGCGCCCAGCACGACAGCCTTCTGGCCGGTCAGGTCTCCGAGGATGCCCTCGGCCTGCGCCACCAGACGCTCCGGCATCGACGCGTTCAGCTGACGCGCCACGCGCACGATGTCCGCATCCGGGTCGGTCGACAGATACAGGCGCGGGTAGACGGGGATGCAGTGACCACCCACGGCGATGCCGGGACGGTGGATGTGGCTGTAGGGCTGCGAGTTGCACGCCTCGATGACCTTGTACACATCGATGCCGTGCGAGGCAGCGAACAGACCGAACTGGTTCGCCAGACCGATGTTCACATCGCGGTAGGTGGTCTCGGCGAGCTTGGCCATCTCCGACGCCTCGGTCGACCCGAGATCCCACACGCCGTTCGCGCGGGGCAGGTCGGTGCGCTCATCGAACTGCAGCACCGCCTCGTAGAACTCCCGCGCCCGACGGTTGCCCTCCTCCGACAGACCGCCGATCAGCTTGGGGTACTTGCGCAGATCCTCGAACACCCGACCCGTCAGCACACGCTCCGGCGAATACACCACATGGAAATCGGTGCCCTCAGTCAGGCCCGACCCCTCCTCCAGCATCGGCTTCCACCGCGTCCGGGTCGTCCCCACCGGCAGCGTCGTCTCATACGAGACCAGCGTGCCCGGGGTCAGGTGCGCCGCCAGCGACTTCGTCGCCGCGTCCATGTACGTGAAATCCGGCTCCCAGGTCTCGTCGTTCACAAACACCGGCGCCACCAGCACCACCGCATCCGCACCCGGGATCGCCTCGGCGTAGTCGGTGGTGGCCTTCAGCTTCCCCGCCGGGATCAGCTCCGACAGCTTCTCCTGCAGATGCGCCTCCCCCGGGAACGGCTCCACACCCGAGTTGATCGTGTCGACCGCCTTCTGATTGACGTCGACACCGATCACATCGTGACCGGAAGAAGCGAACTGGACGGCAAGGGGAAGGCCGATCTTTCCAAGGGCCACGACAGCGATACGCATGGGTTTCAGCCTATCCGGGGCGTCAGGTCGACCTCGCTGCTCGGAGGGACCACGTCCGCCCGGGATACGCTCGCCCGCATGGACGACGCCCCCGCCCGCCGGATCACCGCCGCCCACGCAGCGAGGATCCTGCTTGTTCCGTACTCGGTCGCGGTCGCGTTGATCGTCTGGCTACCGGCCGAGGACGCCGGCCGAGTCACCGGCATCCTCGCCGACTGTGCTCGACTGCTGGTGCCCCTGGGCGTTCCCGTTGAGGTGGGCTACCCGCTCCTCGAGTTCGTGGCGAACATCGCGCTCTTCGTCCCGCTCGGCCTGCTGGTGCAGCTCGCGTGGCCGGGTCTGGGCTGGTGGCGCATTGCACTTCTCGGGCTCACGACCTCGGCGCTGATCGAGGGCGTGCAGTTCGCGATCCCCTCACGCTTCCCCACGGTGTCCGACCTCATCGCGAATACGAGCGGATCGGTGGTCGGCTGGGTCATTGCACACGCCTGGGCCCGTCGTTGAGCTGCCGCGTCAGCATTCACCAAGCCCTTCCCACTAATCTCGCTCCGGTGGGCTCGCCCCCACCCGATGCACCCCCCGGCAGAGAGCGAGGCCTGCAGTGAGCCGTCGAGCAGCGCGAGAGAACCGCGACGAAGCGATCGAGAAGAAGCGTCGACGCCGCTGGCGCGCGCTCTGGATCTCGCTCGGCGTGTTCGTGGTGCTCGTCGGCATTGTGGTGGCTGGCGGCTTCGCGGCCAAGCGTCTCTACGACCAGGCGATGAATGTCCGCGGCCACCTGCAGTCGGCGATGGCCGATGTCAGCGAAGTGAAGAGCGCGGTGCTCGCACTCGATACGACGAAGGCGCAAACCGCCGCCGCTCGGCTGGCGCAGAAGACGGCGGCTGCGAAAGCGGGCACGCAGGGGCGCCTATGGGAGTGGGCCGAGAACGCCCCGTATCTCGGGGACGACCTCGCTGCGGTGCGCCTGGTAGCTGAGACCACCGACAAGCTCGCGACCGATGTCGTCACACCCGCCAGCACTCTGAGCCTCGCGGCCTTCCAGCCGAAGGAAGGCCGAATCGACGTCGCCGCGATTCAGAACCTTCTCGCACTGATCGACGACATCGACGCCGGTGTGACCGAATCAATCGCAGCCCTGGAGCCGATCGACCGAGAGGCGCTCATCCCCGAGGTCTCAGCGGGCGTCGCGCAGCTCGACGACGCACTCGGTGAGATCCAGCCGTTGCTCAGCCCGGTGCGCGACGTGGTCTCGGTTCTCCCGAATGCGCTTGGCGCAAACGGCCCCCGCAACTACCTGCTGATGTTCCAGGGCACGTCCGAGGCTCGCAGCCTCGGCGGCAACGCCGCCGTATTCACTGTGCTCGAGGCAAACAATGGTGCGCTGAACACAACCGCGAGCATCACGAGCTTCGACTTCCGCCAGCCGACTCTCGAACCGGTCGTCCCGCTCGACCCGGAGGCGGTCGCAATCTACGGCGAGAAGATCGGCAAGTGGACGCCGGACTTCACGATGGTGCCGAACTTCCCTGAGGCCGTGCGGATCCTCGACGGCTGGTGGGCGCGCGAGGGGTTCCCACCGACGTCCGCCGTGCTGTCGATCGACCCGGTGGCGCTGTCGTATATCCTCGCAGCGACCGGCCCAATCACCCTTGAGACAGGCGATGTGCTGAGCGCCGAAAATGCGGTTTCGCTGCTCCTCAATGAGGTCTACTTCAAGTACAAGAACCCACTCGACCAGGACAAGTTCTTCACGGCCACCGCTGACGCGGTGTTCGGAAAGATCACCAGCGGCCAATTCGCCCCCGCCGCCCTGATCGCCGCGGTAACGAAGGCCGTCGAGGAGCACCGCCTTCTTTACATCAGCGATGATGCGGCCGAGATGGAGCTCGTCGCGAAGACCCCCATGACGGGTGTGGTTCCTGCCGATTCGGCGGACAAGAGCGTGCTCGGGGTGTACGTCAACGACAACACCGGCTCGAAGATGAGCTACTACCTCGACATGGCGATCAATTCCTGCGTGCAGGACAACGCTCTGCGAGGCCAGGTCACCCTGACTTCCAACATCTCCCCCGAGGCCGCGGCGAACCTTCCGAAGTACGTATCCGGGCCGTATTTCGAACCGGGCACCATCAGTTCCTACGTCGCCATCTACGGCCCGGCGGGCGCACAGGCGATGGACGTCCTCATCGACGGCGCTCCTGCACAATTGCTCAGCAGCGGTCAGCATCTGGGAAGGCCCGTGTTCAAGGTCGAGATCCTCAACCGATTCCAGAGCGCGCACACGCTCACCTTCACCTTCAGCGGGAGCCCAAACCCCCTCGGCGAGACCGACGTGTGGCACACGCCTATGACGCGGGCGACCGCGGTGACGGCGACGTGCGACTGAGCTCGCCCGCGCCAGGTCGGCCTTACCCGGGTTGATAGCCTGAGACCTCTGTGCCTGCGCACCGCGCCCCACGACGTCAGGAACCAGCGAGATGAATGCCGATGCCACCGGCCAGGTCGTGAAGACCGATGCGTGGACTCTCACCGTCCCTGCTCACGTCACCTCGGAATCGCCGCTCGTGTGTATCCCGACGGTGCATCCTCGCGGGGATCGCCGAATCATTCGGTGCGCCCAAGTCGCTCTCGACGCGGGTCACCGCGTCGCATTCGTCTGGCTCGGCACCGGCACCCCCAGCACGCATCCGGCCATCCAAGAGCGACTGCTCCCGCCGCCGGCACACACAAGGCAACGACTGCAAGCTGTCAGCACGGTTGGCCGTGCGGGTCGATCTTTCATGGCCGACAAGTGGCACATCCATGACTTCTACATGCTCGGCGAGGCGCGGAAGTGGAATCGAAAGAGCCACCGCCCTGTCGTCTACGACGTGCACGAATACTACGGCGAGTATTACGCGGGAAAGCTGCCGCTGCCCGGGCCGGTCCGCAGGGCAGTCGCCCGGCTTCTCGACTCGTATCAGGCCCGGACGACCGCGAAGATCGGCGGAGCGAACCTCGTGGCCGCGGAGATGAGTCCTGCATACGCTCGCTATGGTGCGCCCTACACGGTCTCTCCGAACTACCCCTCGAGCGCGCAGTTCGCCATCGACA
Source organism: Microbacterium stercoris (assembly GCF_017592545.1). Lineage (GTDB taxonomy): Bacteria > Actinomycetota > Actinomycetes > Actinomycetales > Microbacteriaceae > Microbacterium > Microbacterium stercoris. Next base: position 132,697 of record NZ_JAGFOA010000003.1, on the reverse strand, counting down.
TCAAGCCTTTCGGCGAGCGTGCGAACCGGGTCATCCACACGGGCTCCCTGACCCATCTGTATGGAGCGTCGCTGCTCGTGAAGCTCGCCGCGCGGTCCCAGGAACGCGGGCTCGACTTCAGCTTCTCGGGTACGGCCAGGTTTCCTGATGAAGTCACCGCCGCCGAGTTCGACGAGGTCCTGTCCGCGCACGGGAACCCGACGAATCTCACGCTCCTCGCGCCCGTGCCGGCCCACGATGTCGCCCCTCTGCTTCAGGACTACGCGTTCGGGTTGTCGCTACTGTTGCCGACCTACCCACAAGTCGATCTCGCCGTACCGAGCAAGGTGTATGAGTACGCCGCGATGGGTCTCGTCATTGTGACCACGCCGGGCGCGAGCCTCCGCTTCGCTCGGGATCACTCCGTCACAATCGAGCTCGATCCCGAGAATCTGGATGCCGCTCTCGACGCGATGCTCGGGGTTGCCGCCAGTGAGACGATCGAATCGGACACCGCGGTTCACGCGTCCGAAGCGCGCAGCTCGACCACATGGGAGGGCACGTGCGCTCCCGGCCTGACCTCGCTCTACGCCGCTTTGGACGCGGACCTTCGCTTCCGTCCTGCGCCGTAAGGGGTCAGACGCTGTGGGAGCGGGGCGTGCCGATCACGAGCCAGACGTGCACCGCGTACCCGAGGACCAGCACGATCGACACCGCCGACACCATGGCGACGGCGTCACCGCCGACCAGCACCACTAGGGCAGCCACGCCGAAGACGGCGGCGAGGCGAACCATGTCCCACACGAGTTGCGTCCGTTCGCGCCTCTGGATGACAAGACACTGCGAGAGCGGTCCCGCAACGAGCTGAGCACCGATCTGGGGCGCCATCGCCGCCACGTAGAGGCCGACGCCGTCCCACTCCGGCCCGAGGAGCGCGGAGAGCGGCACAAGAGGTGCCGCAAGAAGAGCGGCAGTTGCGACCAGCCCCAGCGGCAGGAGACGCCGCAGCCAACGGATTACGACCGCCCGGCTCGCCCCCAGATCCGCACGAGCCGCAGCACCGAACTGGGCGATCACAACAGGAAGCACGGCGGCGACGGCGAGCCCCGCGGGGGCCAGAGCGAGTCTTTGCGCCACAGCCAGCTGACCAGTCGTCTCGGCTCCGAAGAAGCCCTGCGTGAGCATGGGCAGCGCCGCCACCACGGTCGCGTTGCCCGCTGCCGCGGCCGTCAGCATCAGCGCGCTTCGGACGATCTGGCGTCCCCGCCCCGGTTTGAGCTTCGCAGCGGGGAGCGCGCGCAGTCCCCGGCGCGCACTGAGCGCCTGCACACCGCCGGCCGCCAACAAGCCGAACGCCGCTCCGGTCTGCATACCGACCGACGGTGCGGGAACGCCGAGCGCGATCTGCACCGCAGTCTGGCCGACACCCTGAACGGCCTTCGCCGCCGCGATTCCACGTAGCTCTCGCAGGCGGGAAGCTATCTGCAAGGACAATCCGACCGAGCTGATGCCAATCGCTGTCAAGGCGGTGAAGACGGTGTCCAGCATGGAGAACCCGAGGATGAGTCCGGCGACTGGTGAAAGCGCGGTCGCCATGACGATCATCAGCATGGAGGCCCGGCGAGTGAGCCACCGAACCTCTTCGTCCTCAGCGCTGGAGAGCAGGAGTTCCAGGCGCGCCGTGCCGACTGCGCCGATGACCCCGCCCGCGGCCAGAACGGCGGCCGCGGTCCCAATCTGCTCTGGGCTATAGATTCGCGACAGGAGCGGTGTGGCGAGATACACGGCGCCTTGGCCGACGACCAGACCTATAGCGATCATCGCACTGGGGCGCATCTCGGTCTTCCTGACTTCTTCCTCGGCCGTGCGCGCACGGCGGGTGACTCTCGACGGGCGACGACTCAGCGGCTCACGCGCGCGCTTCGGCTGCCGTCGAGGGCGCGTCGACCGCGGTGCCGTCGACCGGCTTTGACCGACTCGAGTACGGCTTTCGGCTGAGGGCCGGCCTCTCGACGAATCGCCAGGAGAGGAATGCGATCGCGATCGAGATGACGAAGACAACCAGCACAAGCAGCGTGCCATCGATCGGCCAGTTCCGTGCCCCGTAGAAGACGAGAGCGTTGACCACGATCATGTGCCAGATATACGTGCCGAAGCTCAGGTCGCCCAAACGGCTGGTGATCGTCGAGAAGAATCGAGGTCCCTTATAGCCGAACCACATGGCCGCGTAGGAAAGGGGGATCGCCGCGACCGCGCGCGTGATCACCGACCCGTCGGCGCCCACGGGGATCTTGTCGATCACGAAATAGAGGACGATCGCAGCCAGCGCGATCCAACCCGACTGAATGACCTTCGGCCAGGCGCGCGTCCAGAACATCCCGAGCGCGAAGTACCAGAGGTAGGGCAGGAACGTCACGCCATAGACCTTCCACACCATCGGCTGGGCTTCGGTGCCGCCGACCGACGCATAGAGCACGATCCCGGCAGCCGCCACCACGAAGACGAGTGCCAGCGCCACAGTCCAGCGGAGCCGAGCGATGAGCATCACGAGCAGAGGAACGATGACGTAGAAGGAGACTTCCATCGGAATCGTCGGCAGGCTGCCGTTGATAACGCCGACGCCGTAGTCCGAGAGTGCCGGCGGCGTATAGACAGGCGCGAGAAGCAGGTTGCTCGCGACGTACGCTCCGTAAGTCGGCGTTGCCACCTCAGCAGGGGCCACGGCGCCGGTCGCGACGAAGAAGATCGTGATCACCACGATGTACACGTAGATCGCCGGCATGATGCGAAGCGCGCGATTGGCGTAGAAGCTGCGCCAGGGCAGCCCGTTCTCCCGGCATTTCTCGCCCGAACGGTAGACCATCATCCCCGACAGGATGAAGAACAGCGGGACGCCGCCGTTGAACCACCAGTTGTTGCCCTCGTTATGCCACAGGAAGTTCGTGTCCAGGTGGATCACGGCGTGGTGCACCAGCACCGTCGTGGCGGCCAGAAGTCGCAGGAAGTCGAAGTTGTTCCTTCGAGCGGCGGGGGTGGCTGTCACGCAGACATCCTAGCTATCGACTCCTGCTTAGCACCTCTGAACTCGGGGGCTGCTGCCAGCGCCGCGGTCAGGGCCATCGTGACCCAGAGCATGCGATTGCCGGCGATGTCACTGGAGAACTGGGCGTTGACCAGTGCATAGACGTACAGCGCCAAGACGACGAGCGCGATCCTGTCCGGCTTTCGGGCGAAGCGTCGCACACCGGCCACCAGGACAGCCGCTGTGACCACGACCATCACGATGAGCGCTATGAGCCCGCCCTCCGTGGCTACCTCGAGATAGAGGTTGTGCGCGTATGGTGCGTCGTCGCCGTCGTAAAGGAAGTCGCCGACGTAGTAGAAATTGCCCCAGCCGACGCCGAGAGGTGCGCCGCGGAATATGTGCCACGCATAGTCGTAGATGTTCCCACGGCCCGAGTCTCCTCGCAGGAGGTCGCCGCCAAAGGGGAAAAGACCTGACGTGATGCCGAAAGCGACAAGACCGACCACCACACCCGCGATGAGCACGATCCAGCGGGTGCCCGTCTTGCGGGCTCGCAACAGGAGCAGCAGTGCGAAGGCGATACCGACAACGGCGGACAGCAGCGGGCCCCGACTGAGCGTCAATGCGGTCGCGACGGTGGCAAGCAGGCCGGCGCCGACGATGATGAGGCGGCGCTTCGACGCATAGATCGCGTAGATAGCCGTGATCACGATCGCGAGGCCCGTGACGCGCGAGACCCCGATCGGGTTGAGGGCGAAGAGTGTGCCGCGGGAGTTCACTGTCGTCTCGCCCACGAGCAACGACAGAACCGACGCAGCGATACCGACCGCCAATGCGATCGAGACGAAATAGCTGGCACCTCTGTCTACGCTGGCGAAACTCGAGACGCCAAGAGCGAAAACCGCGATGAGGGCTATGGCCGTCAGTTTCATGACCCCGTACGAAGTCACTCCACCAACGAACACACCGGGAACAGCGCTGATGAGAACGGCGAACGCCCACATCCACGCTCTGGGCGCCTGGAACACGTTCCGCAGACGCGCAAGGAACATCAGCCCCAGGACGCCCAGCGCGAGGTAGAGGTAGTCGAAGCCTGCCACTTCCTGCGCCGTTTCAGGAAGGATGAGGTTCCCCAACGCGGCCACTGCGAGAGCGAGGGCGAGGAGTTTATCCCCTCCTCTGCCCTTCACCTCCGACTTCGACGTGGGAGTCAATGTGCGCGCACCTCAGCCGTTCTGCGTCGGCACACGCAGCCCAAGTCGCTGACGGTGCGAGTGCGCCGCCGACAGGATGAACGACGTCGCGCGCCAAGCGGTGTTCTCGATCTCGTAGCCCGCGGGAAGCGTGCCCGCCGTGGCGGGGCCAGCGAGGCGCGCCTCGACGGCGCGCAGCACGTTGTCCGGGTAGATGCCCGTCGTGATGATCGCGCCAGAGTCCTGGGCCTCGGGGCGCTCGATGAAGTCGCGCAGGGTCACGGCGGGGAATCCGAGGATGCTCGACTCCTCACTGATCGTTCCGCTGTCCGACAGCACCAGCTTCGCCTGCTGCTGCAGCTTGATGTAGTCGTGGAAGCCGAACGGCGGGTGGAATCGAACGGCGTCGCTCTCCTCGATCCCCAGGGCCTCGAGGCGCTTGCGCGTGCGCGGGTGGGTCGAGACGAGCACGGGCACGCCGTACTCGGTGCTGAGCGCGTGGAGCGAGTCGACCGCCGACTGCAGGCGCTCGGGGTTGTCGACGTTCTCCTCGCGGTGGAGGCTGACCAGGAAGTACTCCCCCGCGGTCAGCCCGGCGCGCTCGACGGCGTCGCTCGCCTCGATCTGCTCGAGGTTCTGGTTGAGCACCTCGCGCATGGGAGACCCGGTCATGATGACCTTCGCCGGGTGCAGGCCCTCGGCGAGCAGGTTGCGACGCGCGTGCTCGGTGTAGACGAGGTTGTAGTCGGCGACGTGGTCTACAAGGCGACGATTCGTCTCCTCCGGAACGTTCTCGTCGAACGAACGGTTGCCGGCCTCCATGTGGAACACGGGAACCTTCTTGCGCTTGGCGATGACCGCCGAGATGCAGCTGTTCGTGTCGCCGAGCACAAGGAAGGCGTCGGGCTTCTCTTTGTCGATGACCTCTTCGGTCTTGGCGAGGATCGTTCCCAGAGCGGCACCGAGCGATGAGGTGTCAGCGTTCAGGAAGTGATCCGGACGGCGCAGACCGAGGTCCTCGAAGAACACCTCGTTCAGCTCGTAGTCGTAGTTCTGACCCGTGTGAACCAGGATCTGCTCGGTGTGCTCGTCGAGCATCTTGATCGTCGCGGCGAGACGGATGATCTCGGGGCGGGTGCCCACGACGGTCATCACCTTGAGCTTGGCGGACATGGTCAGACGACCTCGGCAATCGTGTCGGGGTTCTCGGGGTTGAAGATGTCGTTCGTCCAGAACGAGGTGTACAGCAGCTCATCACCGATGTTGGTGATGTTGTGCGACCACATCGTCGGCATATCGATGGCGCCGGGAGCGTCTCCCGAGACCTCGAACGAGACGACCTCATCAGAGTACAGACGGCGCAGCGAGATCCTCGCCCGCCCCTGCAGCACGGTGAAGCGCTCGATCTTGCGACGGTGATAGTGCTCACCGCGCGTCACACCCGGGACGGTCGTCGAGAACGATGACTGACCGGGGCCGCCGTGCGATCGGATGATCTCGAAGAACGATCCGCGGGCATCGGCGTGACGCGTGAGGCTGATCGGCGACTGAGCCGGGAACGTGTACGACCGGAAGGTGTTGAACAGATCGCGGTCGAAGACGTCGCTCACATCCGGGATCTCACCGCTGCGGTAGACCTCGTTGTATGCGGTGAGGCGAGCGAGCAGCCCGGTCACCGTCTCCTGACGCTGAAGGTCGGCAATCGACGCGAGCGGTGCCACGCCCGACAGCAGATCGGCCGCGTTCTGCGCGTGCAGAAGGGTGAGTTCCTTGTCGTTCTCCACCGTGGGGCTCTCGCCGCTCGCGATCAGGTGGCTGAAGGTCGCGGTTACCGCGTTGTAGAACGGCCGGCCATGCTCGCCGAACAGGTTCGGAAGCAGCACATCGACGAACTCCGCGCCGATCTCGGTTGCGGCGGAGGCGATGATCTCGGCCGCCTTGGCCTTCGCGTCGCCGTAGACGGATCCATTGGTCGACTGGGTCGAGTTCGCGTAGACGACGACCGGCGGCGGCGTCTTCGCGCCGCGAAGAGCCGCGGCGAACTGCTCGGCGAAGCCGATGTTGCCGGCCTCGACCTCGTGGTCGCTTGCGCGGTTGACCCCTGCGATGTGGATGGCGCGGGCGCTGCCGTCGACGGCCGCCGTCGCCTGCGCGAGATCGAACGCATCGCCAACCGGCACGGCCTCCGCCGCGAGGCCCTGCTCCTGCAGCGCCGCGCGCAGGTGCCACCCGAGGAAGCCACGAGCCCCGGTGACGGCGTAGCGGGTCACGACGCCGACGAGGCGGTCGCGGGCAGCCCGGCCAGGCGCAGCTCCTCGCGCACCTCGGGGAGCGTGAGCAGCAGCTCCTCCACCTCGGGCACGGTCATCTGCTCCACGGTGTGCGAGTCGTAGTCCTCGAAGCGGTTCTGGGCAGTGTCGCCCTCCTCGAAGTACACGCTGTAGTTGAGGTCGCGGTTGTCGGCCTGGACACGGAAGTACTCGCCCATGTCACGAGCGCGCGACAGCTCCTCGCGGGTGGCGAGCGCCTCCGAGAGCTTCTCGGCGTGGCGAGTGCCGATCACCTCCACCTTCGCGTCGGAGCGGAAGAGGTTCAGGACGGCCTGGGCCAGGTTGCCGATGGTGGTCGACTTCGCCTTGCGAACGAAGAGATCGCCCTGGTTCGCGTTCTGGAAGGCGAACTCGACCAGATCGACCGAGTGCGCAAGCGACATCATGAAGCGGGTCATGTCGGGGTTCGTCACCGTGATGTTGTTGCCCGCCTTGATCTGACGAACGAACAGCGGGATCACCGAGCCGCGCGAGTACATCACGTTGCCGTAGCGCACACACGACACGGTGGTGTCGGTGTTCGGGTTGTTGAGGCCGTACGACTGCGCGACCTTCTCCATCAGCGCCTTCGACATGCCCATGGCGTTGACCGGGTAGACGGCCTTATCCGTGCTGAGCGCCACAACCGAGCGCACGCCGTGACGGTCAGCGGCGCGCACCACGTTCTCGCTGCCGTTGACGTTCGTGCGCACGGCTTCCATCGGGAAGAACTCGCACGAGGGCACCTGCTTGAGGGCTGCCGCGTGGAAGATGAAGTCGACATCGCGAGTGGCGCGATCGACGCTGTCGTAGTCGCGCACGTCACCGACGTAGAACCGCAGACGCGAGTCCTTGATCTCGTGCCGCATGAGATCCTGCTTGGCCTCGTCGCGACTGAAGATGCGGATCTCCGCCACGTCGCGCTCCAGGAGCTTCTTCGCGACTGTGTGTCCGAAGGATCCCGTTCCGCCGGTCACCAGAATTCGTTTGCCAGCGTATGCCTGAGTCAAGATGTCACCTTCGAATGCCGTACGTGAGTGCGGTAACGCGCGTGGGTCGCTGCCCCGGGAAGGGCACGACTGCGATGATAGCCTGGCCACGCCCCCGAACGCGGTGGCCAGAGGCCGGGTAGGGCGTATCCACCCAGAGCCTCCATGCGCGCTCAGCCGCATGTGACCAGCGACTCAACCCAGGGACGGTTGCACCATGTCTGCAGGACACGACTTCATCCCCTTCGCGATCCCAGACATCACCGAAGCCGAAGTGCAAGCCGTGGCTGAGACGGTCCGGTCAGGCTGGCTCACGACAGGTCCGAACGCAGCCGCGTTCGAACGCGAGTTCACGGAGTACCTCGGCGCCGAGGACCTTCACGCCGTGGCCGTCAACTCGGCGACGGCGGGACTTCACCTCGCCGTCGAGGCGCTCGGTCTCGGCCCTGGCGATGAGGTGCTCGTCCCGACATGGACGTTCACCGCGACCGCGGAGGTCGTGCGCTATGTCGGCGCGACCCCGGTGTTCGTCGATGTGCTCCCGGACACCCTCAACATCGATCTGGATGCGGCCGCCGCTCTCGTCACACCCCGCACGAAGGCCATCATCCCCGTGCATTTCGCCGGGGTACCGATCGGGACCGCTGCTCTCGCCGAGTTCGCGTCGGCCCAGAGAATCGATGTCATCGAGGACGCCGCTCACGCGTTTCCCGTGCAGGATGCGGGCAGGTTCGTCGGTGACAGCGCCAGCCGCGCGATCGTGTTCTCCTTCTACGCGACCAAGACCATCGCCACCGGCGAGGGCGGCATGCTCGTCACCCGTGACGCCGACCTGGCCCGCCGCGCGCGAACCATGCGCCTGCACGGAATCAGTCGCGACGTCTTCAATCGGTACGCCTCGCGCCAACCGGCATGGCAGTACGAAGTCGTCGCGCCCGGTTTCAAATACAACATGACCGACATGGCAGCGGCGATGGGCCGTGTGCAGCTGAGCCGCGCCGAAGAGATGCGCTCGAACCGTCGGGCGATCGCCGAGCGCTACCACGCCGAACTCGCGGACCTGCCACTTTCCCTGCCCGTGCGGGTCGACGACCCGACGGGTCACGCTCATCACCTGTTCGTCGTTCGAACCACTGATGCGTCCCCGCTCGGCCGAGACGAGATCATCGAGCAGCTCGCGGCTCGGGGTGTGTCCACCAGCGTGCACTTCATCCCCTTGCACCTTCACCCGTACTGGCGGGACACGTATGATCTGGCGCCCGGAGACTTCCCGGTCGCGACCGATGCGTTCGCGCGTGCATTCAGCCTTCCGTTCTTCTCCTCGATGACGGATGCCCAGGTCTCCCAGGTCATCGGAGCCCTGCGCGAGCTTCTCGGCGCAGACGCAGACTGAATCGGCTCACTATGCGCATCGGCATCTTCACGCAGTGGTACGACCCCGAACCCGGCCCTGCGCGACTTATGGGAGTGCTCGCACGCGAGTTGGCGGCCCGTGGGCACGAAGTCCACGTACTGACGGGGTTCCCCAATTACCCCTCGGGCCGGATCCAGCCGCCGTATAAGCAGCGCGTGCTCATGCGTGAGGTCATCGACGGAGTGCACGTCACCCGGGTTCCTCTCTATATGAACCACGATCGGTCTTCGATCCGGCGCATCCTGAACTATCTGTCGTTCGGAGTCAGCTCCGCCGCAATCGGCGTTCCGCGCCTCCCGAAGCTCGACGTGGTGTGGGTGAACTACTCGCCCATCACTCTCGCTTTCCCCATGTGGGCGCAGCAGCTGGGGCGGGGAACGCCCACCGTATGCGAGGTGGCCGACCTGTGGCCTGACACCGTGCTCGTCTCCGGGTTGAGCGGAGCCGGTGCACTGGTGCGCCTGGGCGGACGTGTTCTGAATGCCTGGTGCAATGCGATGTACCGGTCAGCCGACGCCGTCACCTACATCTCGCCGAGTGTCGGCGCCATCCTGGCCGATCGTGGAGTCGATTCACGGCGTCTCCACTTCATCCCCAAGCCGGCGGATGAGCAGATCTTCCATTCAGGCGGCGTCTCGCGCCGCGGGAGCTACGGCATTTCGGACTCGACGACGGTTCTCGTCTATGCCGGCGCATTGGGCGAAGCGCAGGGCCTCGACACGCTCATCGACGCGGCCGCGCGCGTGGCCGATGAGGACTTCCTCGTGCTCCTCGCCGGCTCGGGCACGCATGAGGAAGCGCTGCGCGCTCGAGCGTCCGAGCTCGGCGTCACCAACGTCCGTTTCCTCGGCCGCCTTTCGCACACCGAGATGACGGACCTCTACGCCACCGCCGACCTCGCGTACATCAGTCTCGCTTCGCATCCCCTCAGCAACGCGACGATGCCAAGCAAGACGCAGGCCATCCTCGCGAGCGGAACTGCGGCCCTTGTGGCCGCCGAGGGAGACGTGGCTGACGTCATCACCGCCGCGAGCGGCTTCACCGCCGCTCCGGGAGACGTGGAGAGCATCGCTGATGCGATCCGACGCGCAGTGTCCTCCGGACGGCCGGTACTCGCAGAGCTCGGTCAGAGATCCCGCCAGGCGTACGACGAGCGATTCTCGGTCGCGCGCACGACGGACACCGCCGAGGCGCTTCTTTCCCGCATTGCTGGCGCGAAGCGCCCGTGGAACCGTCGTCTACGACCCACCTCGGAGGCATCCCGCCTCGGCGAGAGCATCAAGCACTCTGACGCTCGCGCGCTCGCACGCCTGCACCGCCGCGCGTTCCCTGACTTCTTCCTCTCGCAGCTCGGCGAGTCATTCCTCGTGCAGTTCTATCGGGGCTACGTCAACGACCCGACCGCAGTCGTCGCTGTCGAGCGTGACCACCGTGGCGAGCCGATCGGTGTGGTCGTCGGATCCACAGAACCCGAGGGTTTCTTCGGCCGCTTGCTGCGGCGGCGGCTGCTCGGCTTCGGGCTCGCGGCCGCAGGTGCAGCTCTCCGCCGACCCGCGGCGATCCCACGGCTTCTTCGTGCCATCCGTTACCGTGGCGACACCCCGAGCGGGTCAGATGGGGCGCTGCTCAGTTCGATCTGTGTCGACCCGGAGGCCCGCGCCGGCGGCGTCGGAAGCCGCTTGCTGTCGGCGTGGGCGGCCCGCGCACGTGAACTGGGTGCCACGTCGGCGTACCTTCTCACCGATGCACACGAGAACGAAGCGGTGAACAGCTTCTATGTGCGCAACGGCTGGGTGTTGCGCGACACGGTGACGACCCCTGAGGGGCGTGTGCTCAACCGCTACGCCCGACAGCTCGATGAGACGCCGAAGGATGCCGCGCGATGACCCTTCGTGAGCTGCCCTTCCGCGTGCGCGACGTCCTCATCGCCGGTAGCGCGCTCGTCGTTCTGAGTCCCGTTCTGGGAGCCATCGCGGTCGCCGTGAAACTCGATTCGCCGGGGCCCGCTCTGTTCCGCCAGCAACGCGTAGGCCTGCGCGGCCGCACGTTCGAGATTCATAAGTTCCGCTCCATGCGGACGGACGGAGTCGGTCTCGCGATCACCTCCTCCGGTGATCCCCGGGTCACCCGCGTCGGTCGATTCCTTCGTGCGAGCAAGATCGACGAGTTGCCGCAGCTGTGGGATGTCGTGCGGGGCGAGATGAGCATCGTCGGACCTCGCCCTGAGGTCCCGCACTACGTTGACAGATGGCCAGCAGACCTGCGGCGTGAGATCCTGTCCGTTCGCCCGGGCATCACCGACCCTGCCACCGTCATCCTGCGCAGCGAGTCGGAACTCCTGGGTGCCGCAGAGGACCCCGAACGGCTGTATATCGAGGAACTGCTGCCGCTGAAGACGGCCAAGTACGCCGAGTACGTACGCAGCCGGTCGATGTTCGGCGACGTGAAGATCGTGCTGCAGACGCTCAAGAAGATCGTTCGCCCCTGACGGATCGCTGCGAAGGGGCGCCACTCTACGAGCCGCGTCCTCTCTTCTGGCGCGTTCAGGCGGTGAGCGATTTCCCGGTCGGGATCGAGACGAACACCGACGTGTCGTTGTCGCGGGGTGCGGCGAACATCCGGTCCATCCAGCCCTGGTAATCGAGGCGCTCGGGCGTGATGACATCCGCGCGAGTGTGCGACACCTTGGGGTGGAAGGGGCGCTCGAGGTTCTCGCGCGCGCCGACCAGCTCTTCGTGCAGCTTCTCGCCGTTGCGCAGGCCCGTGAAGACGATCTCGATGTTCTTACCCGACATGGCGATCATGCGCTCGGCGACCTCGAGGATCGAGACGGGCTCGCCCATGTCGAGGATGAGCACCTCGCCGGCGCGGCCGATGCCACCCGCCTGGATGACGAGCTGGCAGGCCTCGGGGATGGTCATGAAGTAGCGCGTGGCCTCGGGGTGCGTCACCGTGAGCGCCTTGCCCTCGCTGATGAGCTTCTGGAACGTCGGCAGCATCGAGCCTCGGCTGCCGATGACGTTGCCGAAGCGCACCGAGAGGTAGCGCATGCCGGTCTCCTCGCCCGCCCACGCGGTGAGCTTCTCGGCGACGCGCTTGGAGTGCCCGAGCACACTCGTGGGGTTCGCGGCCTTGTCGGTCGAGACGTTCACGAAGGTCGTGACCCCCGCGGCACGGGCAGCGTTGATGACGTTCAGCGTGCCGAGCACGTTCGTCTTCCACGCCTCATCCGGATACTGCTCGAGCATCGGAAGGTGCTTCAGCGCCGCGGCGTGGAACACCACCTCGGGCCGACGGTCTTCGAAGATGCCGGTCAGCACATCGACATCGCGGATGTCGGCGAGGATGACGTCCTTCGTGTCGAGCAGGCCGTGCCCGGCGGTGCCGAGCTGGGCGAGCTGCAGACCGGTCTCGTCGCGGTCGAGCATCATGAGCTCGCTCGGACCGTACTTGGCCAGCTGACGGCACAGCTCGGATCCGATCGATCCGCCCGCGCCCGTGACCAGTACGCGCTTGCCCGTGATGTAGCCGGCGACGAGCTCGACGTTGGTGTCGACAGGATGGCGGCCGATGAGGTCTTCGATCGAGATGTCGCGGATGTCGGAGGCCGACTGCTCGCCCGTCATCATCTGGTTCAGCGGAGGAGTGACCACCACTCGGAGGCCGGCCTTTCGGCCCCGGTCGTTCAGCTCACGCAGAAGGGTGCTGTCGGCCTTGCCGATCGCGATCGCGAGCGTGGTGGCGCCCGTCTGCGCGGCGGCATCGGCGATGTCGCTGGTGCGACCGACCACGGGCACGCCTCGCAGATGGAGCTTCTTCTTCGCCGGGTCGTCATCGAGGATGCCGACGGGGCGGATCGGTGAAAGCGGATCCGTCGTGATCATGCTGAGGAGCTTGTCCGCGACGAACCCCGCGCCCACCACGAGGGTCGGCTCAGCGGTCTCGTCCGGGCGGCGACGATTCTCCAGGTAGAGGCGCGCGCTGTACCGGACACCGAACATCGCCAGCAGAACCATGGGTGCTGCGAGAAGAGGAGTGCCACGCGGCAGGCCCAGTGCCGTTCCGAAGAGCACTGTGAGCAGAGTGAGGACAACCGTCTGAGCGACCACGATCGCGCTCAGCGCACGCACTTCTTCGAACGACCCGTAGGTGTGTCGTCCCTGATAGAGAGCGGTCAGGAAGCCGATGATGATCTGCGCCGCGCCGGCCAGAGCGCCGAGACCGAGCGTCGCGGCCCAGCCGCGAGCGTCCATCTGGAACTCGAATCGCAAGGCAACCGCGAGAACCACACCGATCACCCAGGCCAGGGCATCAACGATCGCGGCAACTACGCGACGGCGCTGCTGCGCTGCCTGCGCAGACCCGGAGAACAGGATCGACTCGGGCGTCGACGCCTCTGCGCCTTTGCCTGTATACACGTCTACACGCGCCATGCTGTCGCCCCCAACAGCTCGTGGGTCTTGGATTTCCTTAGTCTTCCACACCAAAACGCGGCTTCCAGGTCACTGAGCCCTACAAACCCGGGCATACCTGCCCAGGCCGTTCTATGAGACGGGCACATAGCCGCGCGCCAGATGTGGCTGGTGGGCTGTGAAAAGATAGCGAGGTTCAACCGAGCAAGGAGAGTGCGTGGACCTACAGGACTACATCCGGATTCTGCACAAGAACTGGATCCTCATCGTCGTGGCTCTGCTGCTCGGTGTCGGCGGTGGCGCCGCTGCCTCTCTAGCGACGGCTCCGACCTACCAGGCCTCCACTCAGCTGTTCGTCTCCGTTCGTTCAGAGACGGGCGGTGCCGCAGATCTGACCCAGGGGTCGACTTTCGCCCGGCAGATCGTGACGAGCTACGTGAGCATCGTCCCGACCGCGATCGTGCTGGACCCCGTGATCGAAGAACTGGGCCTCGACACCACGGCCGGGGCGCTCGCCAGCCACATCACCGCGTCTTCTCCTCTCAACACTGTGATGCTCGACATCAATGTGACGGATCGCGATCCCCAGACCGCCGCGGACATCGCCAACGCCGTCGGCCGCAGCGTGAGCGAGGTCGCCCAGACCGCGCTCAACTCGTCGGCAGCAGAAGGCTCGAGCCCCGTCACGCTGACGATCGTCCAGCCCGCGGCGACCCCCACCGCGCCAATCGCGCCTCGCGTTCCTATGAACCTGGCCCTCGGCGCCATCCTGGGCCTGGCGATCGGCCTCGGTATCGCCATCCTGCGCAGCATCCTCGACACGCGCATCCACTCGATGCACGACATCGAGCAGATCACCGAGAAGCCGCTGCTCGGTGCCATCGCGTACGACCCCGAAGCCGCGTCCCGCCCGCTGATCGTCCACGCCGATCCGCGAAACCCGCGCGCCGAGTCGTTCCGCACCCTGCGCACCAACCTGCAGTTCCTGCAGGTCGGTGAGGGCTCGAAGGCTTTCGTCGTCTCGTCGGCCGGTCCGTCCGAGGGCAAGTCGACCACCACCGCGAACCTCGCCATCTCGCTCGCCGAGACCGGCGCCCGCGTGGCCCTGCTCGACGGCGACCTGCGCCTGCCGAAGGTCGACCAGTACATGGGCATCGAGGGCGCCGTGGGCCTCACCGATGTGCTCATCGGCAAGGTCGAGTTGGTCGACGCCCTGCAGCGCTGGGGCCGCAGCAAGCTGTACGTGCTGCCCGCGGGCAAAGTGCCGCCGAACCCCTCTGAGCTTCTCGGCTCGGACGCGATGGACAACCTGCTCGACATGCTCAGCGAGCACTTCGACTACGTGCTCATCGACGCGCCGCCGCTGCTGCTGGTCACCGACGCCGCCCTCGTGAGCAAGAAGACCAAGGGCGTGCTGCTGGCGGCCGCCGCCGCGCAGACGAAGAAGCAGGCGCTCAGCGCGGCTGTGCGCACGCTCGAGACCGCCGGCGCCACCCTGCTCGGTGTGATCGTGACGAAGCTGCCCACGAAGGGACCGGACAGCTACGGCTACGGCGACACCGGCTACGGCACCGTGGGCCTCGATCAGGCCGACCTCGAGAGCCGCCGCGAAGGTGAGAACCAGGCCCGGCGCAAGTCGTTCCGGAAGTGACACATGGCTGACTTCACGATCCTGACGGTGTGCACCGGCAACATCTGCCGGTCGCCGCTCGCTCACCTGCTGCTGCGCGACGGTCTGGCCGACCTCGGCGTGACGGTGCACAGCGCGGGCGTCGGGGCGCTCGTGGACAGGGGCATGCCGGATCAGTCGCTCGCGATCGCGCGCTCGCTCGGCATCGTCGACGCCGAAGCCCACCGCGCGCGCCAGATCACCGCCGACATGGTGCGCGAGGCCGACCTGATCCTGCCGATGGCCCGCGAGCACCGCGCCGCGATCGTCGAGCTGGTGCCGCGCGCCTCGGCGAAGACGTTCACGATGCGCGAGTTCGGTCGCATCGCGTCGCACATCACCGACGACGCTCTCGCACAGGCCGTGCAGGACGGCGCGACGCCGGCCGACCGGATGCGCCTCGCGGTCGAGGAGATCGGCTTCTCGCGCGGCGAGGTGCCGCCGCCCGCCTCTCTCGAAGACGACAACATCGTCGATCCTTACCGCCAGTCGGACGACGTCTACGCTCAGTCGACCGCCCAGCTCACCCCCGCGGTGCAGCAGGCGGTGTCTCTGCTCCGCAAGGCAGCCGGAGGGCTCTGATGATCCGGTGGCAGCGCTCGAGAGACAGCCGCATGGTCCGGATCGGGAAGATCACCGCGGTCGCGCTTCTCGCCGTGATCGTGGCCGTGCTGTCGTGGCTCGCCTTGAGCCAGAACCGCGCGACGACGCCTCCCGCCACCGAGCCGCCCGCCGCCTCGACGCCGGAGCCCACGGCCACCGCGGCGGAGCCGACGCCCACCCCCACCCCTGAGCCGACCGAGGCGCCGGCGCCGCCCGCTGCGGTGGCTCCGACGCGCATCGTCGCCGCGTTGACGACCGGCACCCTGCTGCGCACCTCCATGGGCGCCTGCGGCGGTGCCGCCCCGGTGCCCGAGTTCTCGACCGACGGCGGTGCCACCTGGCAGACCTCCGCTCTCTCGGAGGCGTCGCCCGCCGCGATCCTGCGTCTGATTCCCGGCGAGGTCGGCCAGGCGATCATCCTGAACGGCGAGTGCGCGCCCACGGGCATGTGGTCGTTCAGCGAGGGCGCCGACTGGGCCGAGACGGCTGACTTCGTCGGCGGCTCGTGGCGCTTCGACCCCGCCCAGGCGGACCGCATCTTCACCTCCGCGGGCACGGAGGCCACGCTGCCCTGCGCCGCGCTGACCGTCTCGTTCTGGGACACCACCGCGATCGCGCTCTGCAACAACGGCACCGTCGTCACGACGACCGACGGCGCCGGTTCGTGGTCGACGCCTGTCGCGGCCGCGGGAGCGCTCACGGTGACCGCCTCGCCCGACGGCTTCAAGACCCTCATGACAGGCATCGACGGCTGCGCCGGCGTGCAGGTCGCACCGCTCGCAGATGGCGCGCTGGGCGCGCCCGGCGCCTGCCTGGAGGCCCAGTACGCCCCCGGCGAGGTGGCGATGAGCGGCGACGGCGACGGCCTCGTCACGGTGTGGGCCGGTGGCACCTACGCCCGCTCGCAGGACGGCGGCGCGAACTGGGGCTGACGCCCTCGCGATCTCGGACCCGCGCTCTCCTTCGGGAGGGCGCGGGTTCTGCCTTCCGGGGCCGTGGCGGCGGGGTGGCGGCGGGTGAGCGCCTGCGCCGGGCGCGGGGCGTCTCGACTCGCTCGTTCCTCGCTCGCTCGACGAGCAGGCCGCGGGGGTGGCGGGGGTGGCGGCTATTTGGCCTGGGGCACCCGGAAGACCACGAGGTGATAGAACCCGAAGCGGGCCACCACGACGACGGCGATCGAGAAGAGGTTGATCGCGTTCAGCAGGATCGGGCCGGGCTGCGAGCCCGTGACGACCTCGACCAGCGCGCCACCGGCCCACACCAGCACTGCGCCGAGCACGGTGCACACGGCGTTCGCGATGACGAACAGCAGGATCTCCTGGCGGCGGCCCCGGCGGTCGCGATCCTTGAAGGTGACCTGCCGGTTGCCGAAGTAGGCGTTGATGAGCGCCACGAGTGAGGCGACGACCTTCGAGACGATGACGTCCCAGCCGAAGACGAACACCAGCAGGTTGAAGACCCCGACCTCGATCGCCGTGCTGAGACCGCCGATGAGAAGGAAACGCGTGCCGAGAGCGGCGGCGCGGCGGAGACGTGCACGGGAGAGGTCGGGCATAGCGCGACTAGGCTACCGGGGAGGCCGCGCGAACTCCCTGTGAGCCCGCCACCCCGACCCCGAAGGATCGTCGTGACGCAGACCCACCCCCGCATCGTCGTTGTGATGCCGGCGTACAACGAGTCGGAGGGCATCCCCGGCTTCATCGAGGAGGTGACCGCTGCGCTCGCGCCCCTCGCCGAGGACGTGCGCGTCTTCGTGGCCGACGACCGCTCGACCGACGACACCGCCGCGGTGCTGGCCGCGATGCCGGGCGTTGTGGTCGAGACGCAGGCGCACAACCGCGGCCACGGCCCCGCAGCCCTCGCCGCCTACCGCCTCGGTCTCGCGGCGGATCCCGACGTGCTGGTGCACGTCGACGGGGACGGCCAGTTCTACGGCGCCGACATCGCCCGCGTCGTTCAGGCGCTCGACAGCACGGGCGCGGATGTCGTGCACGGCGTGCGCACCGGCCGCACCGACGCCTGGTACCGACGCGTGCTGACCTTCTGCGTGCGCCTGCTGGTGGCCGCCGCGGCCGGCAAGGCCATCCCCGACGTCAACACCCCCCTGCGCGCCTACCGCCCGATGGCGGCGAGCGCGCTCGTGTCGGCCCTGCCCGGCGACGTGCAGGTGCCCCACGTGCACTTCTCGTTCGCCGAGGCCCGCGGCGGCTTCGACGTGCGCTACGCCAAGGTCGCCTCGATCCCGCGCCGCGGGGCATCCGACACCGGCACGATGTGGGGCAAGGCCACGCGTCTGCTGCCTCCGAAGCGCCTGCGCGCCCTGATGGGCGACGCGCTCATCGAGCTGTGGCGGCTGTCGCTGCGGCCCGGCGCCCCCCTGCGGTCGCTCACACGTCCTGCCCGCGTGGAGGCCGACCGGTGACCCGCCTCCACGCCGCCCTCTTCTGGGCCGCCGCGGCCCTGCTCGCGGTGGCGCACGTGATCGTGGCGTGGAACAGCCTCACGCAGAACCGCCTGTGGGAGGACGAGGCGTTCAACCTCACCGTGCCCCGCAACCTGCTCGCGGGCCTCGGCTACACCTCCGACGGCACGCTGTCGGGATCGGTGCTCGAGCCGTGGGATGTGCGCATCTCGACCGGCCCGACCGTGCTGCTGCCGGTCGCGGCGGTCATGGCGCTCGGGGCGGATCCGGTCATCGGCGGTCGCTCGATCGTGCTGCTGTTCTGGATCGCGCTGCTCGCCGGGCTCTTCCTCCTGGGCAACCGGATCGGCGGACGCTGGGCCGGTCTCGCCGCCGTCGCCACCGCGCTGGCGATCGACACGGTGCACACGCCGTCGCCGATCCAGGGTCCGACCGACATCCTCGGCGAGATCCCGGCCGCGGCCCTCATCGTCTGGGGCTTCGTTGTGCTGCGCCGCCGCCCGTGGCTCGCGGGGCTGCTCGTCGGTCTGGCCGTGCTCACGAAGCTCATCGCCGCACTCGCACTGCCCGCGTTCGCGGTCTGGCTGCTCCTGCGGGAGACCGGATCCTTCGGGGCACGTTTCTCCGCCGCCTGGCGTCGCGCGTGGCCCGCCCTGATCGGCGTGGTCGCCCCCTCGGCGCTGTATTACCTCGTCGTGCTCGTCGACCTCGGATTCGGTGGTTTCCTCGACTTCGCGAGGGAGTTCCGCGACTTCCTGACGCGCGGCGGCCCGCAGGGTGTGCACACCACGGTCGGGGAGAAGCTCTCGACGCTGCTCGGAGCCTGGTGGGTGCCGGGCGGGGTCGCGGTGGCGGCCGCCGTGCTCGTGGTGGCGTTGGCGGTGCTGGCGTGCGTGAGGTCGGGGCGTCTCGACGCGCCTCGCTCGCTCGACGAACGAGACGGAAACGGCGCGACCCTCGCATATGTCGCCGCCGCGGCGACCGGTGTGGTGGCGTATGTCGGGTGGTGGGCGACCGCCGCGCACCTGCCGCTGTGGATCAGGCACCCCACGCCCGGACTGTTCGCGTTCGCGCCGCTGCTGGTCGCGGGTGCCGTCGTCGGCGCCCGCATCCTGATCGCCCGCAACGGGAAGCCGTGGCGCGGGCTGGGGCTGGCGGCCGCCGCGGCCCTCGCCGTTGTGGTCGTCGTCCCTCCCGCCCTGCACACGGGCTTCGC
Source organism: Microbacterium stercoris (assembly GCF_017592545.1). Classification (GTDB taxonomy): domain Bacteria; phylum Actinomycetota; class Actinomycetes; order Actinomycetales; family Microbacteriaceae; genus Microbacterium; species Microbacterium stercoris. The sequence goes on along the minus strand of NZ_JAGFOA010000003.1, from coordinate 113,466 downwards.
GGCACCGCCCTCCGGCGCTCTGGCGGCCCAGCGAGCGGTCGCGGAAGGGTTCGTCGAGGCGATCGCCGAGAACGACGTCGAGCTGCCGGGCGGGTACCTCGCGTCGAACCCGTGGGGATCCGGCGTCTCGCTGGTGTTCCTCACCGGCGCGCACGTGGGTCTGTTCGATGCGCCCGCGATGGCCGGCGCGCCTCAGCTGTCCTACTTCGAGTGCGAGAACTCCCCGCACGTCGACCCGCCCGTGCGCCTCTGCCTGCCCTGACGTATCAGGTGCATCCTTCTGTGCTCCCTGGAGACGTGAAGGGCATCATCCTCGCCGGCGGGTCCGGCACGCGGCTCCATCCGATCACCGTCGGCGTCTCCAAGCAGCTCGTGCCGGTGTACGACAAGCCGATGATCTACTATCCCCTCTCGACGCTCATGCTTGCGGGGATCCGGGACATCCTGATCATCACCACCCCACACGACGCGGCCGCCTTCGAGCGGCTGCTGGGCGACGGCTCGCAGTTCGGCATCTCGTTGACGTTCGCGCAGCAGCCCTCCCCTGACGGGCTCGCGCAGGCCTTCACGATCGGCGCCGACTTCATCGGCGACGACAAGGTCGCCCTCGTGCTCGGCGACAACCTGCTCTACGGCCCCGGCCTCGGCACGCAGCTCGAGCGCTACGCCGATGTCGACGGCGGAGCGGTGTTCGCGTACTGGGTCGCCGATCCGTGCGCCTACGGCGTGGTGGAGTTCGACGGATCCGGCCAGGCGATCTCGCTCGAGGAGAAGCCTGCGAAGCCGAAATCGAGCTACGCCGTGCCGGGTCTGTACTTCTACGACAACGATGTGGTCGCCATCGCCCAGGGCCTGTCGCGCTCGGCTCGGGGCGAGTACGAGATCACCGACGTCAACGCCGAGTACCTGCGCCGCGGCCGTCTGCAGGTGGAGGTGCTGCCGCGCGGCACCGCCTGGCTGGACACGGGCACCTTCGACCAGATGACGGATGCCTCCGACTACGTGCGCACTATCGAACGCCGCACGGGCCTCAAGATCGGCGCACCGGAGGAGGTCGCCTGGCGAGCGGGATTCCTCAGCGACGACGAACTGCGCGAACGCGGCGAGCGCCTCGTGAAGTCGGGCTACGGCACCTACCTGCTCGGCCTGCTGGAGCAGAGCCGGTGATGCGCATCCTCGTCACCGGCGGCGCCGGCTTCATCGGATCGAACTTCGTCCACCACGTGATCGAGCACTCGGATCACCACGTCACGGTGCTCGACAAGCTCACCTACGCCGGCAATCGCGCCTCGCTGGCGGGCCTGCCCGAGAGCCGCGTCGAGTTCGTCCAGGGCGACATCGCGGATCACCCGGTGGTGGATGCGCTGATGTCGCGCGCGGACGCGGTCGTGCACTTCGCCGCCGAGTCGCACAACGACAACTCGCTCGATGACCCTCGTCCGTTTCTGGAGACGAACCTCATCGGCACGTACACGCTGCTCGAGGCCGCCCGCCGCCACGACGTGCGCTTCCACCACATCTCGACCGACGAGGTCTACGGCGACCTGGCTCTGGATGATCCGGACCGCTTCACGGAGGCGACGCCCTACAACCCGTCGTCCCCCTACTCGGCGACCAAGGCCGGATCCGATCTTCTCGTGCGTGCCTGGGTGCGCTCCTTCGGCCTGCGCGCGACCCTGTCGAACTGCTCGAACAACTACGGCCCGCGACAGCACGTCGAGAAGTTCATCCCCCGCCAGATCACGAACGTGCTGCGGGGCGTCCGCCCGCGCCTGTACGGCACGGGAGAGAACGTGCGCGACTGGATCCACGCCGACGACCATTCGTCCGCCGTGCTCGCGATCCTCGAGCGCGGCGCCCTGGGCGAGACGTACCTGATCGGCGCCGACGGCGAGCGCAGCAATGTCGCCGTCGTGCGACTGATCCTGGAGCTGATGGGGCAGGATCCCGATGCGTACGACCTCGTGACGGATCGCGCCGGTCACGACCGCAGGTATGCGATCGACGCGACGAAGCTGCGCCGGGAGCTCGGATGGGAGCCGCGGTACCGTGACTTCCGCGACGGCCTCGACGCGACCATCGGCTGGTACCGCGCCCACGAGGACTGGTGGGGTCCGGCCAAGGACGCGACGGAGGCGTTCTACGCGTCGAGGGGGCAGTGATGGCCTCCGCTCTGCACGCCACGCGGACGCCGATCGAGGGTCTGCTGCTGTTCGACCTGCCGGTGCACGGCGACGCGCGCGGATGGTTCAAGGAGAACTGGCACCGCTCATCGATGGAGCCGCTCGGCCTGCCCGACTTCGGGCCCGTGCAGCAGAACGTGTCGTTCAACGACGCCGTCGGCACCACGCGCGGCCTGCACGCCGAGCCGTGGGACAAGTGGGTCTCGGTCGCCACGGGCCGCGTGTTCGGAGCATGGGTCGATCTGCGCTCGGGCACGGGGTTCGGCAGCGTCTTCACGGCGGAGATCGATCCGGGCCGCGCCGTGTTCGTCCCCCGAGGAGTGGCGAACGGATTCCAGACGCTCGAGCCGGGCACGGCCTACACGTACCTGGTGAACGACCACTGGTCGCCGGATGCGGCGTACGCCTTCCTGAACGTCGCCGACGAGACCTCGGCCATCCCGTGGCCCCTGCCTCTCGACCGTGCGGAGCTCTCTGCGAAGGACCGCGCACATCCGCGGCTCTCCGACGTCGAGCCCGTGCCGCCGCGACGCGTGCTGGTGCTGGGCGCCGGCGGCCAGCTCGGCACGGCGCTGCGCGCGGAGTTCGCGGGACTGCGGCACGTGGAGTTCGCGACGCGCGATGAGCTCGATCTGGCGTCGGATCTCGCCGGAGCGCGCCGCTGGCGCGACTACGGCACGATCATCAACGCCGCAGCGTTCACCGCCGTCGATGCGGCTGAGAGCCCCGAGGGCCGCCGCCGCGCCTGGGCGGTCAACGCGGGCGGTGTCGCGGCGCTGGCGCGCGTCGCCGCCGAGAACGGCATCACGCTGGTGCACGTCTCGAGCGACTACGTGTTCGACGGATCCCTCCCCCGCCCGTATCGGGAGACGGATCCGCTCTGCCCGGTCAGCGCGTACGGCCAGAGCAAGGCCGCGGGCGACGTGGCCGCGGCCACGGCGCCGCGGCACTACATCCTGCGCACCTCGTGGGTGGTGGGTGACGGACGCAACTTCGTGCGCACGATGGCATCGCTCGCCCGGCAGGGAGTGAGCCCGCGGGTCGTGGACGACCAGCTCGGTCGCCTGACATTCGCCACCGACCTCGCCAGGGCGATCCGGCACCTGCTGTCGGTCGCCGCCCCCTCTGGCACCTACAACGTGACCGGATCGGGCGCACCGCGCACGTGGGCGCAGCTCGCGCGGCAGGTGTTCGCGCAGTGCGGGGTGGATCCGGACCAAGTGGTGGGGGTGAGCACCGAGGAGTACTTCGCCGCGGCGCAGGGACCGGTCGGGGCGCGCCCGCGGAACAGCGTGCTGGATCTGGCGAGAATCGAGGCCACGGGGTTCACGCCGGCGGACGGCGACGAGGCGCTCGCTGCCTACCTGCAGGGGCTGCGGGAGGTCTCGGCCGCTGCCGGTTCCGCCCGCTGACCGGGCCGCTGCCGGATCGAACGACCCGGGCAGTCGCAGCCGAAACGTGCTCAGATCGCATCATCGGCCCGGTCAGCGCTATTTTTAGAGCATCATGACTGACCGCACCGCCCCCGCCCGCGACTGGGACGCGCTCTTCGGCCCCGAACGCACGGAGCGGGTTCCTGAGGCCGACACACCCGCCTCGCCTCCGACCATGCCTCTCGAGGTGCTGTTCCTCGGCGAGCCCACCATCGATGCGGCCGCCACCGTCGCTCTGCCGCAGCCGACCGCGCCCCGGGCGGGCGGCTCGCGCGCGAAGGCCGAGGTGCACCCCACGCTGCTTCCCGCGGTGCGCCGCCGGCGCATCCTGCGCATCTCGGCGATCTCCGTCGGCGCGCTCGCGCTGGTCATCGGAGGAGTCGTGCTGTTCCAGGTCATGCAGTCGCAGGCCGCAGCGGCCGAGGCAGCCGAGACGGCGTCGTTCGATCGGCGCGAAGACGCGCTGACCCAGGCGACGACCGCTTACGACTCCGCGACGTCGACGCTGGCCGCCGATCACGCGGCGCTGGGCGAGAGCGGCCTCGCCGCCGTCGACCTCGCGAACCGGGCGAGCGCCGCGATGGACCAGCTGCCCGAGCTCATCCAGCCCGCCCTGGCCGATGCCGTGCGCGCCGCCGCCGACGCGCTCACGACCGAGGTCGGCACCGCGTCGGTCGTCACGCTGCCCGAAGCATGGACGCCGCCCGCGGTCGATGAGGGCGACGTCGCCGCCGCCGACGAGGCCCTCGTGCTCGTGCAGGAGCACACGGCGCTCGTCGAGGAGGCCGCCACCGCCGTGAGCGAGGCGCAGACGCGCCTCACGACCGCGCAGGGCGCCCTGCTGGCCTCACTCGACGCGGTGTATGGCACGCTGGGCGCCGTCGCGACCTCCGCGCACGAGAACAACCCGATGCCCGAGCAGTCGTTCCACGACGCCCTCGACGCGGCCGTGGGCGCTCCTGCCGCTGCGCGCGCCGGCGGCGGCGACGGCATCGCCGAGCTGCTCGCTGTTCCCGCGGCGCTGACCGCGCTGCTCGACGAGCAGGGCCGCCTCGCCGGCATCGCCGCGGCCGAGGAGGCCGCCCGCCGCGACGCCGAGCGTCGCGCCGCGAACAACTCGTACAACACCGGTGGCGGCACCACCGACACCGGCACCACCGACGGCGGCACGACCACAGAGCCGACCACCGAGCCGACCACACCGCCCGCCACGACCTCGCCGGTGCCCCCGGCGAACCCCGACGACCAGGGCACGGGCGGCGAGCCCGAGACCCCCTGGTGGCTCGCAGACTGACCCGACACACAAAGGGCCCCGCTTCGGCGGGGCCCTTTGTGTGTCGGCTGCCGGGCGTCCCCGCGCGCGTGGATCAGGCGCCGGGCGCCTCGGTGATCTCCTCGTCCTGGGAGGGGTCACCCGCCACGCGGAACTCCCGGTGACCCGGCTTGTACATCGCGGTGATGAGGATGGGCAGGTGATCCGACGCGCCCTGGGGCAGCGTGGTGACCTTGTCGATGTCGAGACCGAGCGACGTCGCGAAGTCGTAGTGCCCCTTGAGGTAGCGGTAGCGCGAGTAGGTGCGGCGGTCGCTGAAGGTGAGGTCGTAGCCCTCGCCCTTCACCCGCTCGTGCAGGCGCTCCTTGAAGACCGGATAGTTGTAGTCGCCGACCATAAGGATCGGCACGCCCTCCCCCATCTTCTGCAGCGCGGCCAGCGCGGTGCGGATCTGGTGCCGCCGCAGCGAGTTCAGCGCCGTGAGCGGCGAGGCGTGGAACGACGCCACGATAAGCTCCCGGCCCGCGTCGATGTCGAAAAGCTTCGCCGCCAGCACCCGCTCGTGCGCCGGCTTCGCGATGACGTCGTGCAGCGACTTCTTCAGTTCGAGCGTCTTCACGCCCCGCAGCTGGAACATGTTCTCGCGGTAGTAGAGGGCGAGCCCCAGCCGATTCTGCGAGGTGGCGTGCGCGAGCGTCAGCCCGGAGATCCGATCCGGCATCTCGTCGGCGCGTGCCTCCTGCAGGCACAGGACGTTCGCCTCCCAGCGAGACACGATCGTCTCCAGCTCGTGGGCGGCAGCGTGCTTTCGCAGGTTGTACGAGATCACTCTCATGTCCACAAACCTACGCTCGTGCCCTCAGAGACACCGGGGGCTTGATTCGCCGCCGCCGACTACTCTGCGTCACGGCGGTTGCGCGTCTGCTCCGCTCGCGCCGCGAGCAGCTCATCGGCCGGATACCCCACCTCGGTGAGCGTCAGGCCCCGCGCGGCGAGCACCTTGAACTCGCTGGTGCGCTCTCCCGCATCGCGCAGGGTGACGACGTCCTCCGGAGCCAGACGCCCCTCTCCGACGGCCGTGCACGCGCCCACGAGCGCGCGCACCATCGAATGGCAGAAGGCGTCGGCCCGCACGTTCGCCACGACCATCCGCCGCTCGTCGCGTCGCCACGCGAAGTCCAGGAGCGTGCGGATCGTGGTGGCCTCGGGCCGCGGCTTGCAGTACGCCGCGAAGTCGTGAAGGCCGATCAGCCGGCTCGCGGCGTCGTTCATCGCGTCGACGTCGAGCGCCGCCTTCACGGTGGTCGCATGCAGCCGCTCGAGCGGGTCGTAGCCGGTCACGAGGTCGGCGATCCGGTACTCGTAGCGGCGCCAGGTCGCCGAGAAGCGCGCATCGAAGCCCTCCGGCGCCGTCGACGTGCGCGACACCGCGACATCGGCGTACTGCCCGAAGACGCCGGTCAGGCGGCGGGCCAGCGGATCCACCGGATCGCCCGGGACGATCCCGTCGCGGCGCACCTGCGTCGCCCGGGCCCACTGCGCGTCGGTCAGATCGGCGTGGGCCACCTGACCGGTCGCGTGCACGCCCGCGTCGGTGCGGCCGGCGACCGTGAGGTGCACGTGCGATCCGATCACGCGCTCCAGCGCGGCCTCGATCGTGCCCTGCACCGTGCGCAGCGTGGGCTGCCGGGCCCAGCCGCGGAAGTTCGTGCCGTCGTAGGCGATGTCGAGACGGATGCGACGCATCAGCGAGCCAGCGCGGCGAGCACCACGCGCGCCGAACGCTCGGCGGCGTCGTCGACGTGAGTCAGGAACTCCGTGCCGTCGGGGGCGCAGAGGTCGGAGACCCCGCGCACCGAGACGAAGGGCACGCCGTGATTGTGGGCGACCTGCGCGATCGCCGCCGACTCCATGTCGACCGCCAGCAGCGACGGGAAGTCGCCGCGCATCTGCACCGCGACATCCGCGATCACGAACCGCTCCCCCGAGCCGACCGCTCCCGGGCGCGCGCCGGCGGCCTCGGCGGCCGACACCAGCTCGGTATCGCCCGCGTACGACGCCGGCATGCCGGGGGTCTGGCCGAGTTCGTAGCCGAACGCCCGCGCATCCGCGGCGACGTTGACGAGGGCCGAGGAGACGATGACATCGCCCACCGCGACATCCGGCGCCAGGCCCCCGGCCGATCCGGCGGAGATCAGCACCACATCGGGGCCGTAGCGCCCGACGGCCGCCTCGGCCGCCGCGGCGGCGTTGACCATGCCGATGCCGGTGCGCACGAGAACGTGCATCGCCCCGCCGATCACAACGCCCTGGTGCGACGCCCGGCCGATGACGACGGGCTCGGACACCTCGGAGGCGGCGGCGAGGAAGGGCGCGGCCTCCTCGTCCATGGCGACGAGGATCACGGCGGTCCCGGTGACGCGGCTCACGCGAAGACCTGACCCCACTCGTCGCGCCGGGCGAGGAAGTCGCGCGCGGCCTGCTGCGCGCCCTCGAGCGTGTGGTTCGCACCCCAGCCGCACTGCACCTCGTTCGCGGCGGGCACCTCGGTCGCCTCGAGCACGTCGCCCAGCGACGCCGCGACGAGCGCCTCGACCTCCTCGTAGGAGTGGTCGCCCTGCAGGATCAGGTAGAAGCCCGTCTGGCAGCCCATCGGCGAGAAGTCGATCACGCGGTCGGAGTGGTTGCGGCTCTTCTCCGCGAAGAGGTGCTCGAGCGAGTGGATCGTCGGCATCTCGAGGTGCGCGACGTTGGGCTGCGCGAAGCGCACGTCGTACTTGACGATCACGTCGCCCGCGGGCAGCACCTTGCGGTCGGCGATGCGCAGGTACGGAGCGGCGACGGCGCGGTGGTCGAGGTTGAACGACTCGACGTTCATGCGGGGCTGTTCAGTCACATCCTCCAGCGTACGGGGGGCGCCTGTGCTCCTGCTCGCGGGCGCGGGCCGGGCGGGCGGGGGGGGGGGGGGGGGGCCCCCCCCCCCCCCCCCCAGGGCCCCAGGCGCAACCGGGGGCGGGATTGGGGGGTGGTTGGG
>NZ_JAGFOA010000003.1:5903-105533 GCF_017592545.1 Microbacterium stercoris | reverse complement strand
GGGGGGGTTGTTCTGACACCCCCCCCCGGCGGGGGGGGGGGGGGGGGCCCCGGGGGGGGGGGGGGGGGGGGGGGGGGGGGGGGGGCTGCGGTGCGCCCGCCCGAGACGCGAGAAGGCCCCCTGCCGAAGCAGGGGGCCTTCTGCGTGGAAGAGAGAGGCTTACTTGGCCTCGTCCTCGGCGGGGGCCTCAGCGGCCTCCTCGACGACCTCGGTCTCCGCGGCGGGGGTCTCGGCGGTCTCCTCGACCGGAGCCTCCTCGACGACCTCGGCGGGCTCCTCGGCCTTGGGGGCCTCGGCCTTGGCCGGGGCGGCCTTCTTGGCCTTCGGCTGCACGGGCTCGAGAACGAGCTCGATCACGGCCATGGGGGCGTTGTCGCCCTTGCGGTTGCCGACCTTGGTGATGCGCGTGTAGCCACCCTCGCGCTCGGCGACGAGCGGAGCGACCTGCTCGAAGAGGATGTAGGCGATCTCCTTCGACTTGGCGCTGCCGCCGAGCGTCGAGAGAACCTGGCGGCGGGCGTGCAGGTCGCCGCGCTTGGCCTTCGTGATGAGACGCTCGACGAGCGGACGGACGCGCTTGGCCTTCGTCTCGGTCGTGCGGATCGACTTGTGCTCGATCACCGAGGCGGCGAGGTTCGCGAGAAGCAGACGCTCGTGGGCGGGGCCGCCGCCGAGGCGGGCACCCTTCGTGGGCTTAGGCATTTCTAGTTACTCCAGGAGTTGGTTCAGAAGTTGATCAGAGCGACTCGTCGTCGTAGCCGCCGTAGAAGCCGGTGCCGTCGAAACCGGGCACCGAGTCCTTGAGCGACAGACCGAGGGACACGAGCTTGTCGCGCACCTCGTCGACCGACTTCTGACCGAAGTTGCGGATGTTCATGAGCTGCGTCTCCGAAAGGGCGACCAGCTCGGAGACCGTGTTGATCCCCTCGCGCTTGAGGCAGTTGTACGAGCGGACCGACAGGTCGAGGTCCTCGATCGGCATCGACAGCTCGTTCGAAAGGACGGTCTCGACCGGCGCCGGGCCGATCTCGATGCCCTCGGCCTCGACGTTCAGCTCGCGCGCGAGACCGAACAGCTCGACCAGCGTGCGACCGGCCGACGCGACGGCGTCGCGCGGGGCGATCGACGGCTTCGACTCGACGTCGAGGACGAGCTTGTCGAAGTCGGTGCGCTCACCGGCACGAGTCGCCTCGACGCGGTAGCTGACCTTGAGAACGGGCGAGTAGATCGAGTCGATCGGAATCTGACCGGCCTCGGCGTACTCGTTGCGGTTCTGCACGGCCGAGACGTAGCCGCGACCGCGCTCGATCGTGAGCTCCAGCTCGAACTTCGCCGTGTCGTTCAGCGTCGCGATGACCAGCTCGGGGTTGTGGACCTCGACACCGGCCGGAGCCGAGATGTCAGCGGCCGTGACCTCGCCGGCGCCCGTCTTGCGCAGGTACGCGGTGATGGGCTCGTCGCGCTCGCTCGAGACCACGAGCTGCTTGATGTTCAGGATGATCTCGGTGACATCCTCCTTGACACCGGGGATCGTGCTGAACTCGTGCAGGACGCCGTCGATGCGGATGCTCGTGACCGCAGCACCGGGGATCGACGAGAGCAGGCTGCGGCGCAGCGCGTTGCCGATGGTGTAGCCGAAGCCGGGCTCGAGGGGCTCGACCACGAAACGGCTGCGGAACTCCGAGATCTTCTCCTCGGTGAGGGTGGGACGCTGTGCAATGAGCACTGGTTGTTCCTTTCGATCACGTGCCCGCTATATGACACGTGCTGTTGATAGGTCTTCAGTTGTCAGGCTGACCGACGAGGCGGCCGAGAGACGACGAGACGCCGGGGCGCAGGATCCTCTCGGACCTGCACCCCAGCGGAATCACGTCAGACGCGGCGGCGCTTCGGCGGACGGCAGCCGTTGTGGGCCTGCGGCGTCACGTCCTGGATCGAGCCGACCTCGAGGCCGGCGGCCTGCAGCGAGCGGATCGCGGTCTCGCGGCCCGAGCCCGGACCCTTCACGAAGACGTCGACCTTCTTGACGCCGTGCTCCTGCGCCTGGCGGGCGGCCGACTCGGCGGCCATGCCGGCGGCGTACGGCGTCGACTTGCGCGAGCCCTTGAAGCCCACGCCACCAGCCGAGGTCCAGCTGATGACGGCGCCCGAGGGGTCCGTGATCGAGACGATGGTGTTGTTGAACGTCGACTTGATGTGGGCCTGGCCCACAGCGATGTTCTTCTTCTCCTTGCGGCGCGGCTTGCGCGCGGCGGACTTGGGTGCAGCCATGGTGTTCTCCTAAACCCCGCGCTTAGCGCGCCTTCTTCTTACCGGCGACCGTGCGCTTCGGGCCCTTGCGGGTACGGGCGTTGGTCTTGGTGCGCTGACCGCGGACCGGGAGGCCCTTGCGGTGGCGGAGGCCCTCGTAGGAGCCGATCTCGACCTTGCGGCGGATGTCTGCGGCGACCTCGCGACGCAGGTCACCCTCGACCTTGTAGGTGCCCTCGATGTGGTCGCGGAGCGCGACGAGCTGGTCGTCGGTGAGGTCCTTGACGCGGATGTCGTGGCTGATGCCCGTGGCAGCGAGCACCTCGACCGAGCGGGTGCGGCCGATGCCGTAGATGTACGTGAGTGCGATCACCACGCGCTTGTCGCGCGGGATGTCGACGCCGGCAAGACGTGCCATGCGGTTCTCCTGAGTGTTGTTGAGGTATGGAGCAGGATCGGTGCCCGGGCCTCACCCCGAGGTGTCCCCCGCCTCCTCACGGAAGCGGGATCTGATCCTGCCGTTATCTGTTGAGTTGTGCGTCCCGACCTTCTCCGCTCGGCGACCGAGCGAAGCGAGTCGATGCAGGATCAGCCCTGGCGCTGCTTGTGGCGCGGGTTGCTCTTGCAGATGACCATCACGCGGCCGTGGCGGCGGATCACCTTGCAGTGGTCGCAGATCGGCTTGACGGAGGGGTTGACCTTCATGGTGCTTCTTTCGCTGTCTTCGTACCGCGCAGGGCGCGGCCGTTACTTTCCCACCGGCGGGTGCCGGCTAGGCGGGTCAGCGGTAGCGGTAGACGATGCGGCCGCGGGTGAGGTCGTACGGGCTGAGCTCGACGACCACGCGGTCCTCGGGGATGATGCGGATGTAGTTCTGGCGCATCTTGCCCGAGATCGTTGCGAGGACCTTGTGACCGTTGGTGAGCTCAACGCGGAACATCGCGTTGGGCAGCGCCTCGGTGATCACACCCTCGATCTCGATGACACCGTCTTTCTTCGCCATAGACTCGCTTTGCTTAGGCAGGCCGGAAGGTCTGCGGTGAGTGGGGTTTCGGTGCGGACGGCCTGATCAGGCGACACGCCGAAATCAGGCGCAATGCACCAAAGGTCTATGTTATGCGTCTTCGGGCGTGTCGGCAAGCTCGGCGTGTCGCTCTCGGCGAGCTGTCAGCGCGCGACGCGCGACCTCAGCGCAGCTGGTCGACGATGTCCTTCTGGGGGTCGCCGCTCAGCGTGACGAACTCGTCGTTCAGCAGCACGGTCGGCGTGCCGATGCCCGCCTGACCGGGCTGCACCGGGGTCTTCTCGGTGATCGCGGTGACGAAGCGCTTGTAGGTGCCGTCCTCGATGCAGGAGGCCGCGCCATCGGCGCCGGCCTGGCTGGCCAGCTCGGCGAGCTTCGCGTCGGTGAGGCCCTCGCTCTGCTCCTCCGGCTGGTTCGCGAAGAGAAGCTCGAGGAAGGGCAGCACCGCATCCTCGGAGTCGTCGGCGACGCAGTACATCGCGTTGGCGGCGCGCGTGGAGTACTTCGTGCCCTGCGAGTAGCGATCCAGGATCGAGATCGGGTGCAGGTTGAGCTTCAGATCGCCCGAGTCCACCAGACCCTGCACGGTCTCGCCGTACATGTCGAAGTACTGCCCGCAGATCGGGCACATGAAGTCGACGTACTCGTCGAGCACGTTGTCGGCGTCGTCGTCGCCGATCGCGATCGCGCCCGTCTTCTCGTTGACGATGTCGGCCTGGGGAGCAGTGCCGGGGCCGGTCGCCTGGTTGTTCATCCAGACGACCACGCCGCCGATCGCGACCAGCACGACGACAACGGCCACCGAGATCCAGATAGCCACCCAGTTGGTCTTGCCCGTGCCGTTCATGCGTGCGCTCCCATTTCGTGCGTGTGAGGTCAGGCGATCGGCACCGGCACCACGCCGAACGGCGCGAGGCCGGCCGCACCGCCGTCGGGTGCGGTGAGCACCCAGATGCCATCAGCGTGCACGGCGATGCTGTGCTCCCAGTGAGAGCCCATCGATCCGTCGACCGTGGAGACGGTCCAGTCGTCGTCCTCGACGAAGGTCTCGTCGGATCCGCTCGTCATCATCGGCTCGATGCAGACCGCAAGGCCCGGCTTGATCTCGGCGCCCTGATCGGCCGTGCGGTAGTTGAAGATCGACGGCGCCTCGTGCATCTTACGGCCGATGCCGTGCCCGACGTACTCACGCAGGATGCCGGCCGGCTCGCCCGTGTACGAGAGCGGATTGGCCTCGATGTACGACTGGATCGCGTCGCCCACCTCGCCGAGGCGCTTCGAGGACGCGAGCGCGGCGATGCCCGCCCACATCGATCCCTCGGTCACGCGCGAGAGCTCCTCGCGCTGCGCGACGATGTCGGGACGATCCGGATCGGGCACGACCACGGTGATTGCCGAGTCGCCGTTCCAGCCATCGGCCGTCTCGGCGCCGCAGTCGATCGAGATGATGTCGCCGGGCTGCAGCGGCACATCCGACGGGATGCCGTGGACCACGGCCTCGTTGACGGAGGCGCAGATGGTGTGGCGGTAGCCGCGCACCAGCTGGAAGTTCGAGTGCGCGCCCCGCTCGGTGATGACACGGTTGGCTTCGGCGTCGAGCTGCAGCGGCGTCACGCCGGGCTTGATCAGCGGACGCACGGCCTCGAGGGCCGCCGCCGTGATGAGGCCGGGCTCGACCATCGCGCGCAGCTGCGCGGGGGTCTTGTAGATCGACTTGCGGAAGATCGCCATTTGCCGGTGTCGCGGATCAGACTGCGACGCGCTCGATGCCGCGCGCCTCGAGGGCGGCGATGATGCGCTCCGTGATCTCGTCGAGCGAGCCCACGCCGTCGACCGGAGCGACGATGCCGCGCTCGCGGAACACATCGAGGATCGGGGCGGTCTCGCGCTCGTAGATGTCGAGGCGGCGCGCGATAGCCTCCTCGTTGTCGTCGTCGCGGCCCTGCTCGGCGGCGCGCTGGGCGATGCGCGAGATCGACTCCTCGCGCGGCACGTCGAGCTCGATCACGACGTCGAGGGCCTCGCCGCGACCGGCGAGGAACTCGTCGAGGTGGCCGACCTGCGCCACGTTGCGGGGGTAGCCGTCGAGCAGGAAGCCCTGCGCGGCGTCGTCCTGCGCGAGGCGGTCGCGCACGAGCTCGCTGGTGACCTCGTCGGAGACGAGGTCACCCGAGTCGATGATGGCCTTGACCTTGACGCCGAGCTCGGTGCCCTCGGAGATGTTGGCGCGGAAGATGTCGCCGGTCGAGATGGCGGGGATGCCGAAGGCCTCCGCGATGCGCACGCCCTGCGTGCCCTTGCCCGAGCCCTGGGGGCCGACGATGAGAAGACGTGCGGTCATCGGAGGAGTCCTTCGTAGTGGCGCTGCTGCAGCTGCGCGTCGATCTGCTTGACCGTCTCGAGGCCGACGCCGACGATGATCAGGATCGAGGCGCCGCCGAACGGGAAGTTCTGGTTGGCGCCCACCGTCGCCAGGGCGATGAGCGGGATGAGGGCGATGAGACCCAGGTAGACCGAGCCCGGAAGCGTGATGCGCGTCAGGACGTAGTCGAGGTACTCGGCCGTCGGACGACCCGCGCGGATGCCCGGGATGAATCCGCCGTACTTCTTCATGTTGTCGGCGACCTCGACGGGGTTGAACGTGATCGCGACGTAGAAGTACGTGAAGCCGATGATGAGGAGGAAGTACAGCGCCATGTAGAGCGGGTGGTCGCCCGTCGTGAGGTACTGCGAGATCCACTGCACCCAGGCGGGCGGGGCCGAGTCCTGCGGAGTGTTGAACTGCGCAACCAGGGCCGGGATGTACAGCAGCGACGAGGCGAAGATGACGGGCACCACACCCGCGGTGTTCACCTTGATCGGGATGTAGGTGTTGGTGCCGCCGTAGGTGCGGCGGCCGACCATGCGCTTGGCGTACTGCACGGGGATGCGCCGCTGCGACTGCTCGACGTACACCACGAGCGCCACGACGACGATGCCGACGGCGAGCACGAGCAGGAAGATCTCGACACCGCGGGCGGCGAGGATGGCGCCCATCGCCGCGGGGAAGGTCGCCGCGATCGAGGTGAAGATGAGCAGCGACATGCCGTTGCCGATGCCGCGCTCGGTGACCAGCTCGGCGAACCACATGATGAGGCCGGTGCCGGCGGTCATCGTGATGATCATCAGCAGCTGCGCCCACCACGCGTCGTTGACGAGCAGCTGGTTGCAGGAGGCGACACCGGTGGTGCCGAAGAGCTGACCCGTGCGGGCCACCGTGACGAGCGTCGTCGACTGGAGCAGCGCCAGCGCGATCGTCAGGTAGCGCGTGTACTGCGTGAGCTTGGCCTGGCCCGCCTGGCCCTCCTTGTAGAGGGTCTCGAAGTGCGGGATGACCACGCGCAGAAGCTGGGTGATGATCGTCGCCGTGATGTAGGGCATCACACCCAGGGCGAAGATCGAGAGCTGCAGGAGCGCACCACCCGAGAACAGGTTCACGAGCGAGAGCAGACCGTCGGTGCCGGAGGTGGCGCTGATGCAGTCCTGCACGTTCGGGAAGTTCACGAACGGAGCCGGCACGTGCGCACCGAAGCGATAGATCGCGATGATGGCGAGCGTGAAGCCGATCTTCCGACGCAGGTCAGGCGTGCGGAAGATCCGCGCGATGGCGCTGAACAAGGACGTGCCTCCTGGATATTGAGCTGACTGCCGATGGCAGGCAGACCTCAAGGCTAACGCAAAGGCCCGGGAGCGGTTGCTCCCGGGCCTGTGCTCCGCGTCAGCGGATTACTTGATGCTGCCGCCGGCGGCCGTGATCTTCTGCTCAGCCGAGCTCGAGACCTTGTCCACCGAGACGGTCAGGGCCACGGAGATCTCGCCGTTGCCGAGCACCTTGACCTTCTCGTTCTTGCGGACGGCGCCCTTGGCGACGAGGTCGGCGACGGTCACGTCGCCACCCTGGGGGTACAGCTCCGCGAGCTTGTCCAGGTTCACGACCTGGTACTCGACGCGGAACGGGTTCTTGAAGCCGCGCAGCTTCGGCGTGCGCATGTGCAGCGGCATCTGGCCACCCTCGAAGCCGGGGCGGACGCTGTAACGCGCCTTCGTGCCCTTGGTGCCTCGACCAGCGGTCTTTCCCTTGGAGCCCTCACCGCGACCCACACGGGTCTTCGCGGTGTTGGCGCCCGGGGTCGGACGCAGGTGGTGAACCTTCAGCACGCCGGGACGCTTGGCCTCGACGGCGGTCTTCTCGGCCTTGGCGGCCGCGGCCTTCTTCTCAGCCATCAGTCGATCTCCTCAACATTCACGAGGTGAGCGACCGTGCGGACGTAGCCGCGGGTCTGAGCGTCATCGGGACGGACGACCGAGTCGCCGATCCGCTTGAGGCCCAGCGAACGCAGCGTGTCGCGCTGGTTCTGCTTCTCGCTCACCTTGGACTTGACCTGCGTCACCTTCAGACGAGCAGCCATTACGCACCAGCCTTCGCAGCAGCGGCGGCCTCGGCCTCCGCACGCACGAGACGAGCCGGGGCGACCTGGTCGAACTCGAGGCCACGACGCGCGGCGACCGCACGGGGCTCCTCAAGCGACTTCAGCGCCTCGACGGTCGCGTGCACGATGTTGATCGTGTTCGACGAGCCGAGCGACTTCGACAGCACGTCGTGGATGCCCGCGCACTCGAGGACCGCGCGGACGGGACCACCGGCGATAACACCGGTACCGGCAGCAGCCGGACGGAGCAGCACGACGCCGGCAGCGGCCTCGCCCTGAACCGGGTGCGGGATGGTCGAGGCGGAACGGGGAACGCGGAAGAAGTTGCGCTTCGCGTCCTCGACGCCCTTCGAGATCGCCAGCGGGACCTCGCGGGCCTTGCCGTAGCCGACACCGACCACGCCGTTGCCGTCGCCGACGACCACGAGAGCGGTGAAGCTGAAGCGACGACCACCCTTCACGACCTTCGACACGCGGTTGATCGTGACGACGCGCTCGAGGAACTGGTTGTCCGCACCGCGGTCGTTGCGGTCACGACCGCCGCGACCCTGGTTGCGGTCGCCACGGCCACCACGGCCGCCGCGCTCGTTGCGCTGCTCGGTCTGCGCCTGCTCGGCGCCGGCCTCGGGGGCCTCGGTGGTCACTTCGGTCTCCTTGATGTCACTCACAGGTTCAGGCCTCCCTCACGGGCGCCCTCGGCGATCGCCGCGACGCGACCGGCGTAGCGGTTGCCGCCGCGGTCGAACACGACGTCGACGAAGCCGGCGGCCTTCGCGCGCTCGGCGAGGAGCTCGCCGACCTTGCGGGCCTTGGCCGTCTTGTCACCCTCGAGCGAGCGCAGCTCGGTCTCGAGCGTCGAGGCGGAGGCCACGGTGTGGCCCTTCGAGTCGTCGACCAGCTGCACGAAGACGTGGCGGGCCGAACGGGTCACGACGAGACGAGGACGGACCTCGGTGCCGACGACCTTCTTGCGAAGGCGAGCGTGGCGGCGCGAACGCTGCGCGGACTTCGACTTCACAGCCATGATTACTTACCAGCCTTTCCGGCCTTGCGACGCACGACCTCGCCCGCGTAGCGGACACCCTTGCCCTTGTACGGCTCAGGCTTGCGGATCTTGCGGATGTTGGCGGCGACCTCGCCGACGGCCTGCTTGTCGATACCCGACACCGTCAGCTTGTTGTTGCCCTCGACCGTGAACGTGATGCCGGCCGGAGCCTCGACCACGACGGGGTGCGAGAAGCCGAGCGCGAACTCCACGCCCGTGCCCTTCTGCTGCACGCGGTAACCGGTACCCACGACCTCGAGGCCCTTGGTGTAGCCGGCGGTCACGCCGATGATGTTGTTGTTGATCAGCGTGCGGGTCAGACCGTGCAGCGAACGCGAAGCGCGCTCGTCGTCCGGACGGGTGACGAGAACCTGGTTCTCCTCGACCTTGACCTCGATGGGGCTGGCGACGGTGAGCGAGAGCTCGCCCTTCGCGCCCTTCACGGTGACCTGCTGCCCGTCGACCGTCACAGTGACGCCGGCGGGGATGTCAATGGGAAGACGTCCAATACGCGACATGAAGGATCACCAAACGTAGGCGAGAACTTCTCCGCCCACGCCCTTCTGCTCGGCCTGACGGTCCGTGAGGAGACCGGAGGAGGTGGACAGGATCGCGACACCGAGGCCACCGAGGACCTTGGGCAGCTCGGTCGACTTCGCGTACACGCGGAGACCGGGCTTCGACACGCGCTTGATGCCGGCGATGGAGCGCTCACGGTTCGGGCCGTACTTGAGCGTCAGGGTGAGGGTCTTGCCGACACGAGCGTCGGTCTCCTCCCACGCCGCGATGTAACCCTCGAGCTTGAGGATCTCCGCGATGTGCGTCTTCAGCTTGCTCGACGGCAGCGACACAGTGTCGTGGTGCGCCGAGTTCGCGTTGCGCAGACGGGTCAGCATGTCTGCGACCGGGTCTGTCATCGTCATATGACTAGTCCTTTTTTCATGAGGTTTCGGCTGCCGTTACACGACAGACGACCTTCCTGAATGATCCATATTCAGTTGTGGGCCGTTCGTGGCGCCGCCGGCCGGAGGACGAATCCCCCGACCGGCGGCGAACACAAACGCTCGATCTTACCGCAGACCGACCTGAGAACCAGCCCTGCGCCCGAAGCCGCAGGGCCGGACCCGGATCAGGCCTGGTCGTCGGCCCCGCGGAACGGGAAGCCGAGCGCCTTCAGCAGCGCGCGACCCTCCGCGTCCGTCTTGGCCGTGGTGACGACGGTGATGTCGAAACCGCGGACGCGGTCGATCTTGTCCTGGTTGATCTCGTGGAACACGGACTGCTCCTGGAGACCGAAGGTGTAGTTGCCGTTGCCGTCGAACTGCTTGTCCGAGAGACCGCGGAAGTCGCGGATTCGGGGCAGGGCGAGCGAGATCAGGCGGTCCAGGAACTCCCACGCGCGGTCACCGCGGAGGGTGACGTGCGCGCCGATGGCCTGGCCCTCGCGCAGCTTGAACTGCGCGATCGACTTCTTCGCCTTGGTGACGACGGGCTTCTGACCCGTGATCGCGATGAGGTCGGCGACCGCACCGTCGATCACCTTGGAGTCGCGAGCAGCCTCGCCGACACCCGTGTTG
Organism: Microbacterium stercoris; assembly: GCF_017592545.1. Classification (GTDB taxonomy): domain Bacteria; phylum Actinomycetota; class Actinomycetes; order Actinomycetales; family Microbacteriaceae; genus Microbacterium; species Microbacterium stercoris. Next base: position 95,168 of record NZ_JAGFOA010000003.1, on the reverse strand, counting down.
ACGACGACCTTGACGATGCCGGGGATCTGCATGACGTTCGCGTACGAGAACTCGTCCTGCAGACCCTTGCGGATCTCGTTGAGGTAGACCTGCTTCAGGCGCGGCTGGATTTTGCCAGCCTGCGCGTCAATCGTGCTCACGGTCAGATGTCCTTACCCGACTGCTTCGCGTAGCGAACGCGCACAGTCTTCTTGACGCCGTCCTTGACCTGCTCCTCGACGCGGAAGCCGACGCGAGTGGGCTTCTTGGTCGAGGGGTCGACGAGCGCGACGTTGGAAATGTGGATGGGGGCCTCGACGGTCTCGATGCCACCGGTCTTGGTGCCGCGCTGCGACTGACCGACGCGGGTGTGCTTCTTGACGAAGTTCACGCCCTCGACGATCACGCGCTGACCCTCGATGACCTCGAGGACCTTGCCCTGCTTGCCGCGGTCTCCACCACGGTCGGCCTTGGCACCGGTGATGACCTGGACCAGGTCACCCTTCTTGATCTTCGCGGCCATGAGTTACAGCACCTCCGGGGCGAGCGAGACGATCTTCATGAACTTGCGGTCACGAAGCTCGCGGCCGACCGGGCCGAAGATACGGGTGCCACGGGGCTCCCCGTCGTTCTTCAGGATCACGGCGGCGTTCTCGTCGAACTTGATGTACGAACCGTCGGCGCGGCGAACCTGCTTGACGGTGCGGACGACGACGGCCTTGACCACGTCGCCCTTCTTGACGTTGCCGCCCGGGATCGCGTCCTTGACGGTCGCGACGATCGTGTCGCCGATACCGGCGTAACGGCGGTTCGAACCACCGAGGACACGGATCGTGAGCAGCTCCTTGGCGCCGGTGTTGTCGGCGACCTTGAGGCGGGACTCAGTCTGGATCACTTGGCCTTCTCCAGGATCTCAACCAGGCGCCAGCGCTTCGTGGCGCTCAGCGGACGGGTCTCGTTGATGAGAACGAGGTCGCCGATGCCGGCGGCGTTGTTCTCGTCGTGCGCCTTGAGCTTGCTCGTGCGACGGATGACCTTGCCGTAGAGGGGGTGCTTAACGCGGTCCTCGACCTCGACGACGATCGTCTTGTCCATCTTGTCGCTCACGACGTAGCCGCGGGCCGACTTGCGGTAACCACGGGCCTCGGCATCGCGCACGTCGTGCTCGGCGTGCTCCACAGCCTTCTTGTCAGCGGCCATTACTCAGCCTCTCCCTCAGCAGCCGGAGTCTCCTCGGCAGCCTTCTTCGCCTTGGCCTTCTTGGCCTTGGCCTCGACCGGAGCGGGCGTGGCACGGATGCCGAGCTCGCGCTCACGGATCACGGTGTAGAGCCGCGCGATGTCGCGCTTCACGGCGCGGATGCGGCCGTGGCTCTCGAGCTGACCGGTGGCCGACTGGAAGCGCAGGTTGAACAGCTCTTCCTTCGCCTTACGCAGCTCCTCGACGAGGCGGGTGTCCTCGAACGTGTCGAGCTCGCTCGGAGCGAGCTCCTTGGTGCCGATCGCCATTACGCGTCGCCCTCCTCGCGCTTGATGATGCGTGCCTTCAGGGGCAGCTTGTGGATTGCTCGGGTGAGGGCCTCACGAGCGAGCTGCTCGTTCACGCCCGCGACCTCGAAGAGGACGCGACCCGGCTTGACGTTGGCGACCCACCACTCGGGCGAACCCTTACCCGAACCCATGCGGGTTTCGGCGGGCTTCTTCGTGAGGGGGCGGTCCGGGTAGATGTTGATCCACACCTTTCCACCACGCTTGATGTGACGCGTCATGGCGATACGAGCGGACTCGATCTGACGGTTGGTCACGTAAGCGGGCGTCAGGGCCTGGATGCCGAACTCACCGAACGACACCTTCGTGCCACCGGTCGCGGCACCATCGCGCTTGGGGTGGTGCTGCTTGCGGTACTTGACCTTGCGGGGGATGAGCATTACGCCGAAGCTCCTTCCGCCACCGGGGTCGCCGCGTCGTCACGACGCGGGCCACGACGGCCGCCACGGTCGCGGTCACGGGCGGGCTTCATGTTGGCCTGCTCGCGCGCGAGTTCCTTGTTGGTGAGGTCACCCTTGTAGATCCAGACCTTCACGCCGATGCGGCCGAAGGTGGTCTTGGCCTCGTAGAAGCCGTAGTCGATGTTCGCGCGCAGCGTGTGCAGCGGCACACGACCCTCGCGGTAGAACTCCGAACGCGACATCTCCGCGCCGCCGAGGCGGCCCGAGACCTGGATGCGGATGCCCTTGGCGCCGGCGCGCTGGGCGCCCTGCAGACCCTTGCGCATCGCGCGGCGGAAGGCCACGCGGGCGGAGAGCTGCTCGGCGACGCCCTGGGCGACGAGCTGAGCGTCGGCCTCGGGGTTCTTGACCTCGAGGATGTTCAGCTGGATCTGCTTGCCGGTGAGCTTCTCGAGCTCGCCGCGGATGCGCTCGGCCTCCGCACCACGACGACCGATCACGATGCCCGGACGGGCGGTGTGAATGTCGACGCGGACGCGGTCGCGAGTGCGCTCGATCTCGATGCGGCTGACGCCGGCACGGTCGAGGTTCGTCTGCAGCAGCTTGCGGATCTTGATGTCCTCGGCCACGTAGTCGGCGTAACGCTGACCCGGCTTCGTCGAGTCGGCGAACCAACGCGAGACGTGGTCCGTGGTGATGCCGAGGCGGAAGCCGTACGGGTTGACCTTCTGACCCATTAGTTGCTCGCCTTCTTCTTGTCGGCACCGGCGGTCTGCGCGACCTCCGGCGTCGAGAGCACGACCGTGATGTGGCTCGTGCGCTTCTTGATCTGGAACGCGCGGCCCTGGGCGCGGGGCTGGAAACGCTTCAGCGTCGTGCCCTCGTCGACGAACGCGTTCTTGACGAACAGGTCCGTCTCATCGAACGACTCGCCGTCCTTGTCGGCCTTGACCGACGCGTTGGCGATCGCCGAAGCGACCAGCTTGTAGATCGGCTCGGAAGCCGACTGCGGCGCGAACTTCAGGATGGCCAGGGCCTCCTGAGCCTGCTTGCCCTTGATGAGGGCGACGACGCGACGAGCCTTCTGAGGGGTCACGCGGATGTGTCGCACACGTGCGATGGACTCCACCATTTCTCTCTCCTCCTCAGTCGCCTTAGCGGCGACGGCCCTTCTTGTCGTCCTTCACGTGACCGCGGAAGGTGCGGGTGGGCGCGAACTCGCCCAGCTTGTGACCGACAAGCGTCTCCGTGACGAACACGGGGATGTGCTTGCGACCGTCGTGCACGGCGATGGTGTGACCCAGCATGGCGGGGATGATCATCGAGCGGCGCGACCACGTCTTGATGACGTTCTTGGTGCCGGCTTCGTTCTGCGAGACGACCTTGCGAAGCAGGTGCTCGTCGACGAAGGGGCCCTTCTTCAGACTGCGGGGCATCTTCTTTACTCCTACTTGCGCTTCTTGCCGGCGTTACGGCGACGCACGATGAGCTTGTCGCTTTCCTTGTTGGCGTGACGGGTGCGGCCCTCAGCCTGACCCCACGGCGTCACGGGGTGACGTCCACCGGAGGTCTTGCCCTCACCACCACCGTGCGGGTGGTCGACCGGGTTCATGGCGACACCGCGGACGGTCGGGCGGATGCCCTTCCAGCGGTTACGGCCGGCCTTGCCCCAGTTGATGTTCGACTGCTCGGCGTTGCCGACCTCGCCGATCGTCGCGCGGCAGCGCGCGTCCACGTTGCGGACCTCACCCGAGGGGAGACGCAGCTGGGCGTAGGGGCCGTCCTTCGCGACGAGACGCACCGAGGCGCCCGCCGAACGAGCCATCTTCGCGCCGCCACCGGGACGGAGCTCGATCGCGTGGATGACGGTACCCGTGGGGATGTTCTTCAGCGGCAGGTTGTTGCCCGGCTTGATGTCCGCGCCGGCACCCGACTCGACGACATCGCCCTGCTGGAGCTTGTTCGGCGCGAGGATGTAGCGCTTCGTGCCGTCCACGTAGTGGAGCAGCGCGATGCGCGCGGTGCGGTTGGGGTCGTACTCGATGTGAGCGACCTTGGCGTCGACGCCGTCCTTGTCGTTGCGACGGAAGTCGATCACGCGGTACTGGCGCTTGTGGCCACCACCGATGTGACGCGTCGTGATGCGGCCCTGGTTGTTGCGGCCACCGGTCTTGGACAGCGGACGGAGCAGCGACTTCTCGGGCGTCGATCGGGTGATCTCGGCGAAGTCAGACACCGACGAGCCGCGGCGACCGGGGGTCGTGGGCTTGTAGTTGCGAATAGCCATGTTCTCTCTTCCTTCCCGACCGTCAGCCGACTGCCGTGAAGATGTCGATGGTGCCCGACTTGAGCGTCACGATGGCGCGCTTGGTGTCCTTGCGCTTGCCGATGCCGAAGCGGGTGCGACGGGCCTTGCCGACGCGGTTGATCGTGTTGACCGAAGCCACCTGGACGTTGAAGATCTTCTCGATCGCGAGCTTGATCTCGGTCTTGTTCGAGCGGGGGTCCACGATGAACGTGTACTTGCCCTCGTCGATCAGTCCGTAGCTCTTCTCCGAGACGACCGGCTTCAGGATGACGTCGCGCGGGTCCTTCTGGACGGCGGTCATGCGGAGACCTCCTCAGTGGCGCCGGCCTTCGTCGCGATGAACGCGTCGATGGCGGCCTTGGTGAAGACGATGTCGTCCGAGACGAGCACGTCGTAGGCGTTCAGCTGGTCGGCCATGAGGACGTGCACGTAACCGAGGTTGCGGACGCTCAGGTAGCCGAAGTCGTCCTCGCGGTCGAGCACGACGAGCACGTTCTTGGTCGGAGCGACGGTCGCGAGGAACGACGCAGCGGCCTTGGTCGAGGGCTCGGCGACACCGAAGGACTCGACGACGTGCAGGCGGTCACCGCGGAAGCGGTCGCTCAGCGCACCCGCGAGGGCGGCGGCGATCATCTTCTTGGGGGTGCGCTGCGAGTAGTCGCGCGGCTTCGGGCCGTGGACGATGCCACCGCCGGTCATGTGCGGCGCACGGATCGAACCCTGACGGGCGTTACCCGTGCCCTTCTGCTTGAAGGGCTTGCGACCTGCACCGGAGACCTCGCCACGACGCTTGGTCGAGTGCGTGCCCTGGCGCGCGGCAGCGAGCTGCGCGACGACGACCTGGTGGATCAGCGGGATGTTCGTCTTGACGTCGAACACCGAGGCGGGCAGCTCGACAGAGCCGGCCTTCTTGCCATCGATGCCGAGGACGTCCAGAGCGAGAGTCGAGTCAGCCATCTAACTCAGGCCCCCTTCACTGCGTTGCGGACGTACACGGTGCGACCGCGCGCGCCGGGGACGGCGCCCTTGACGAGCAGCAGACCCTTCTCGGCGTCGACGGCGTGAACCGTGAGGTTGAGGACGGTCACGCGCTCGGCGCCCATACGGCCGGCCATGCGCATGCCCTTGAAGACGCGGCTCGGGGTCGACGAGGCGCCGATCGAACCGGGCTTGCGGTGGTTGCGGTGCGCACCGTGCGAAGCCGAGACGCCCTTGAAGTTGTGACGCTTCATGACACCCGCGGTGCCCTTACCCTTGCTCGTGCCGACGACGTCGACGAGCTGGCCGGCCTCGAAGGTGCCGTCCACCGTGAGCTCCTGACCGAGCGCGTACGAGGACGCGTCGGCGGTGCGGATCTCAGCGAGGTGACGACGGGGCGTGACGCCCGCAGCCTCGAAGTGGCCCGAGAGGGGCTTGTTGACCTTGCGCGGGTCGATCGCACCAGCGGCGATCTGGATGGCGGCGTAGCCATCGACCTCGGCGGTGCGGATCTGCGTGACGACGTTCGGCGCCAGCTCGATCACCGTGACGGGGATCAGCTTGCCGGACTCGTTCCAGACCTGCGTCATGCCGAGCTTGGTGCCCAGGAGGCCCTTGGAGACCTTGGAGTTGATGTCAACCATGTCGATCCCCGCCTCAGAGCTTGATCTCGATGTTGACGTCCGCCGGGAGGTCGAGACGCATAAGCGAGTCGACGGCCTTCGGCGTCGGGTCCACGATGTCGATGAGGCGCTTGTGGGTGCGCATCTCGAAGTGCTCGCGGCTGTCCTTGTACTTGTGGGGCGAACGGATCACGGCGACCACGTTCTTCTCGGTCGGAAGCGGCACGGGGCCGACAACCGAGGCGCCGGCACGGGTGACCGTCTCGACGATCTTGCGCGCCGACGAGTCGATGACCTCGTGGTCATACGACTTCAGGCGAATGCGGATCTTCTGTCCCGCCATTTGCTGCTCACTCTCTTAAGGCGTCTTACCTCTGGGGCATTGGACGCACTGACCCTCCGGAAACCCTTCGGGCTGGATCTCATCGACCCGTGTTCACATGTCAGCCCACGCGCGCAGAGAAGCCTCTGCGAGGTGGGAGTGTGTTGTTGTTCTTCTGCCCGCGGCCCAGACTCGGTCTGTGCACTGCCGGCGCAGTGATTCCGCGCAGTCCTCCTGACGGAGCGCACGCGGAAATGTGGAACCTGTCTATTCTGCCCTACCCGAGCGCCATGAGGCAACCCGGGCGTGTCGCGCCGAGACCCGCGGAATCACGCGGTTCTCGAGGGGGCGTTGGGCATGTTCTCAGAGAGCGTGACGAGGGCCGGATCCGATCGGATCCGGCCCTCGTCACGCGCTCGCGGATCAGTACCAGTTGGTCGCCTGCGAGTGACCCCAGGCGGCGCACGGCGTGCCGTATGCGCGCTGGATGTAGTCGAGTCCCCAGGCGATCTGGGTGGTGGCGTTGGTCTGCCAGTCGGCGCCGACCGTCGCCATCTTGCTGCCCGGCAGCGACTGCGGGATGCCGTAGGCGCCGGACGACGGGTTGGAGGCCTGATAGTTCCAGCCCGACTCCTTGGTCCACAGGCTCTCGAGGCAGCCGAACTGGTCGCCACCCCATCCGTAGCGCTCGGCGGCCATGGCCTGCGCGGTGGCCTTGGCTCCGCCCGGGGTGTTCGCGGCGGCGAGGGCCTCGGCCGCCTTGCGCTGCTCCTCGGCGACGCGCGCCGCCTCGGCGGCGGCCGCGGCAGCCTCCTCGTCGGCCTTCACGAGGGCAGCGGTCTGCGCCACGACCTCGTCGGCCTTGGCCTCGGTCTCGCGCACCTCGCCCTGCACGACGACGGCGGGCATGCGCTCGGCGCCCGCGAGATCCTCGACGCTCTCCTGCAGGGCCGCGGTGTCGGCCTTCGCGTGAGCGGAGTCGAGGGCGGCCTGGGCATCGGCCAGGGCGCTCTTGGCGAGCGCCAGCGTGGCGGGGTCTTCGGCCGCGACCGTGACCGCCCGGCCCTGGTGGGGCACGGCGGCGGCGACCGCCGCACCGCCCGACAGCACAAGACCGAGTGCGACGGCGGCGCCGGTCAGCACGCGGCCACGGCGCTTGGAGCGCTCGCGACGGAGGAGATTGATGTGATTGGCACGGGGGAACGGCGTGAGCAGGGGCTGCTCGCCGGCTCCCCGGAGTTCGGGGTTCTGCGACATACCTGTTGTTTCGTTCGGGTATGTCCGCCATCGCTCGCGCGTGCACCTCGGGTGGCGATCGCTCGCGCGGGGGCCCTCGGGTGACCCCCGCCGCGAAAAGCGGACTCTCCACCGTGGACCGCTCTCCTGGGCGGAACCGGCCGATCCCGTGGGTATCCCATAGGCAGGGCGTGGGCGTTACCTGTTTGTTACCTGGCCGGATCCTGAATCGTTCCGTTTTAGACCGTCGCCGCATGCGAAAGGGCCCCCGCCGCGTGGCGAGGGCCCTGGGGTGAGATCTACTCGTTGCCGACGGCGCCGTCGACGTTGTCGCGGATCTCGTCGACCTTGCCCTCGAGGTTGTCCGGCAGCACACCCTTGGCGAAGTCGGCCACCTTGTCGAGGACGGCGTCGCTGACCCCCTCGGCCTCGGCCGACTGCAGCGCGTCCTGCAGCTTGTCCTTGTTCTGGTCGAAGACTTCCTTGCCCTGGTTGACGAGATCGTCGAGCCCCATGATTGCCCCCTCAGGTGGATGAGCGCGCCCCACGGCGGGACGCATCCCGGTCATTGTGGCACCGGCGCCGACGCGGGGGAACCCCACGGAGTGGGAGAGATGTGCCCGTTCAGGCCACCGTGTCTCCGGGCAGGAAGGCCGCACGGAAGGTGCGGAGCAGGATCGACACGTCGCCCGTGAGCGTCCATCCCTCCGCGTAGGTGAGGTCGAGGCGCACCGTGTCGTCCCAGGACAGCGCCGAGCGCCCCGACACCTGCCAGAGCCCCGTGATGCCCGGCTTCACCAGGAAGCGACGGTGCACGTGGTCCTCGTAGCGGTCGACCTCGCCGGGAAGCGGCGGACGCGGACCCACGAGCGACATGCTGCCGGCGAGCACGTTCAGCAGCTGCGGCAGCTCGTCCAGGCTGTAGCGGCGCAGGATGCGACCCAGCGGCGTCACCCGGGGATCGTCGCGCATCTTGAACAGCACCTCGTTGCCCATGTCCCGCGCCGTCCGGAGCTCGGCGAGCCGCGCCTCGGCGTCCTGCGCCATGGAGCGGAACTTGAGCATCTCGAACTCGCGGCCGTGGAACCCCACCCTCACCTGACGGAAGAGCACCGGCCCCGGCGACGACGCGTGCACCATCAGCGCGAGCACCAGCATCAGCGGCGCCAGCACCAGCAGCAGGCACGCGCTGCCTGCCACATCGACGACCCGCTTGCCCGCGAGCCGCAGAGCGACCGCGGGGCCCTGAACCGGCGCTCGCCCCACACGGGTGAGCGGCACCGGCGCGTGGAGCCCGAATCCCGGCTCCCCCCACTCCATCACCGACATGCACGACAGGAGCGCGAAGCGATCCGGCTGATACCTCCCGGGCAAAACGAAAGCGGGGCCGGACCCGAAGGCCCGACCCCGCTTCCGCGGTAATCAGATGATTACTTGATGATGCTGGTCACCGTGCCGGCGCCGACGGTGCGGCCACCCTCACGGATCGCGAAGCCGAGGCCCTCTTCCATGGCGATGGGCTGGATGAGCTCCACCGTCATGTCCGTGGTGTCGCCGGGCATGACCATCTCGGTGCCCTCGGGCAGCGAGATGACGCCGGTGACGTCCGTGGTGCGGAAGTAGAACTGCGGGCGGTAGTTCGTGTAGAAGGGGTTGTGACGACCACCCTCGTCCTTCGACAGGATGTACGCGGTGCCCGTGAAGTTGGTGTGCGGGGTGACCGAACCCGGCTTCACGATGACCTGGCCGCGCTCGACGTCCTCACGCTTCAGACCACGAAGCAGGAGACCGCAGTTCTCGCCGGCCCACGCCTCGTCGAGCTGCTTGTGGAACATCTCGATACCCGTGACCGTGGTCTTCTGCGTCGGGCGGATGCCGACGATCTCGACCTCGGAGTTGATGGCGAGCGTGCCACGCTCGGCGCGGCCCGTGACGACGGTGCCACGACCGGTGATCGTGAAGACGTCCTCGATCGGCATCAGGAAGGGCTTGTCGCGGTCACGCACCGGGTCCGGAACGGACTCGTCGACGGCCTCCATGAGGTCGAGGACCGACTGGACCCACTTCTCGTCGCCCTGGAGCGCCTGGAAGCCCGAGACGCGCACGACGGGAGCGTCGTCGCCCGGGAAGCCCTGCGACGAGAGCAGCTCGCGGACCTCGAGCTCGACGAGCTCCAGGATCTCCTCGTCGTCGACCATGTCGCACTTGTTCAGGGCGACGAGCAGGTAGGGCACGCCGACCTGCTTGGCGAGCAGGACGTGCTCGCGGGTCTGGGCCATCGGACCATCGGTGGCGGCGACCACGAGGATGGCGCCATCCATCTGGGCCGCACCCGTGATCATGTTCTTGATGTAGTCAGCGTGACCCGGGGCGTCGACGTGAGCGTAGTGACGCTTGGGCGTCTCGTACTCGACGTGCGAGATGTTGATCGTGATACCGCGCTGACGCTCCTCGGGAGCCGAGTCGATCGACGCGAAGTCGCGCTGAACGTTGGTGGCCGACGGGTACTTGTCGGCGAGCACCTTCGAGATCGCCGCGGTGAGCGTCGTCTTGCCGTGGTCGACGTGACCGATCGTTCCGATGTTCACGTGCGGCTTGGTGCGCTCGAACTTGGCCTTAGCCACTGGGTCCTCCTCAGGACGGTAGATGGATCATCACCGGTCGCTGGATTGCGACCGGATCTGTCCGGGGATGTTGTTCAGTCTACTGGAGACTCAATATGAAGTTTTCTGGGGGCCGGGGCCGCATCGCTGCGGCCCCGGCAGACCGTCAGGGTCGGACGATTACTCGCCCTTGCCCTTCTGGATGATCTCGTCGGCGACGGCCTTCGGAACCTCGGAGTAGCTGTCGAACTCCATCGAGTAGACAGCGCGGCCCGAGGTCTTCGAGCGCAGGTCGCCGATGTAGCCGAACATGCTGGACAGCGGGACGAGGGCCTTGATGACCTTCACACCCTGCGCGTCCTCCATGGACTGCATCTGGCCACGACGCGAGTTGATGTCGCCGATGACGTCGCCCATGTACTCCTCGGGAGTACGGACCTCGACGGCCATCAGCGGCTCGAGGATGACCGGGTTCGCCTTGCGGACGGCCTCCTTGAAGCCCATCGAGCCGGCGATCTTGAACGCCATCTCCGAGGAGTCGACGTCGTGCGATGCGCCATCGATGAGGCGGGCCTTGATGCCCACCATCGGGTAGCCGGCGAGGACACCCGTGTTCATCGCGTCCTGGAAGCCCTGGTTGGTCGGCTCGATGTACTCGCGCGGGATGCGACCACCCGTGACCTCGTTGGAGAACTCGTAGGTCTTGTCGGCCGTGACCTCGAGCGGCTCGATCGCGAACTGGATCTTCGCGAACTGACCCGAACCACCGGTCTGCTTCTTGTGCGTGTAGTCGTGACGCTCGACGGCCTTGCGGATCGTCTCGCGGTAGGCCACCTGCGGCTTGCCGACGTTGGCCTCGACCTTGAACTCGCGCTTCATGCGGTCGACCAGGATGTCGAGGTGCAGCTCGCCCATGCCCTTGATGACGGTCTGACCGGTCTCGGCGTTGTTCTCGACGCGGAACGTCGGGTCCTCTTCCGCGAGCTTCTGGATCGCGAGACCCAGCTTCTCCTGGTCGGCCTTCGTCTTGGGCTCGATGGCGACCTCGATGACGGGCTCCGGGAAGGTCATCGACTCGAGGACGACCTGGTTGGCCGAGTCGGAGAGGGTGTCACCCGTGGTCGTGTCCTTCAGACCGATGACCGCGTAGATGTGACCCGCGGTGACCGAGTCGACCGGGTTCTCCTTGTTGGCGTGCATCTGGAAGATCTTTCCGATGCGCTCCTTCTTGCCCTTGGTCGAGTTGACGACCTGCTCACCCGAGCTGAGCGATCCCGAGTACACGCGGATGTAGGTGAGGCGACCGAAGAAGGGGTGCGAGACGACCTTGAACGCGAGGGCCGCGAAGGGCTCCGCCGCGTCGGCGTGACGCTCGATGATGACTTCCTCGTCCTTCGGGTCGTGCGCCTCGATGGCGGGCACGTCGAGGGGCGACGGGAGGTAGTCGACGACGGCGTCGAGCATGGGCTGGACACCGCGGTTCTTGAACGCCGAGCCGCAGAGGACCGGGTAGACCTCGGACGCGATCGTGAGCTTGCGGATGCCGGCCTTGATCTCGGCGACCGTGAGCTCCTCGCCGCCGAAGAACTTCTCGAGCAGCGCGTCGTCCGACTCGGCGACGGTCTCGAGGAGCTGCTGACGGTACTCGTCGGCCTTGTCCTTGAGGTCGGCCGGGATCTCGGTGATCTCGTACTTGGCACCCATGGTCACGTCGCCCTTGGCGTCGCCGGGCCACACGAGCGCGCGCATCTCGACGAGGTCGATGACGCCCACGAAGTCGTTCTCCGCGCCGATGGGCAGCTGGATCACGAGCGGCTTGGCCTTGAGGCGGTTGACGATGGTGTCGACCGTGAAGTAGAAGTCGGCGCCCAGCTTGTCCATCTTGTTGACGAAGCAGATGCGGGGGACGTCGTACTTGTCGGCCTGACGCCACACGGTCTCGGACTGGGGCTCGACGCCCTCCTTGCCGTCGAACACGGCGACGGCGCCGTCGAGGACGCGCAGCGAGCGCTCGACCTCGACGGTGAAGTCCACGTGACCGGGGGTGTCGATGATGTTGATCTGGTTCTTGTCCCAGAAGCACGTCACAGCAGCGGACGTGATCGTGATGCCACGCTCCTGCTCCTGCTCCATCCAGTCGGTCGTGGCGCCACCGTCGTGCGTCTCGCCGATCTTGTGGTTCACACCCGTGTAGAACAGGATGCGCTCGGTCGTCGTGGTCTTACCGGCATCGATGTGCGCCATGATGCCGATGTTGCGGACCTTCTTGAGGTCCGTGAGCACTTCCTGTGCCACTTGAGGTTCCTAACGTGTGGTTGGAGTAGAGCGTGGGGGCCGGATCCGGCGAGCGGGTGGCGCTCCCCGGATCCGGCGATGCTGATTACCAGCGGTAGTGCGCGAAGGCCTTGTTCGACTCGGCCATCTTGTGCGTGTCCTCGCGGCGCTTCACAGCGGCACCCAGGCCGTTGGAGGCGTCGAGGATCTCGTTCATCAGACGCTCGGTCATCGTCTTCTCACGACGGCCCTTGGCGTACGACACGAGCCAGCGCAGCGCCAGCGTGTTCGCACGGTGCGGCTTGACCTCGACCGGCACCTGGTAGGTCGAGCCGCCGACGCGGCGGCTGCGGACCTCGAGGGTGGGGCGGACGTTGTCGAGCGCCTTCTTGAGCGTGGCGACGGCGTCCTGGCCGTTCTTCGCCTCAACGCCCTGGAGGGCGGTGTAGACGATCGACTCGGCGATCGACTTCTTGCCGTCGACAAGGATCTTGTTGACGAGCTGCGTGACGATCGGCGCGCCGTAGACCGGGTCGTTGACGACGGGGCGCTTCGGGGCGGGTCCCTTACGAGGCATCTGACTCAGCCCTTCTTCGCGCCGTAGCGGCTGCGAGCCTGCTTACGGTTCTTGACAGCCTGGGTGTCGAGCGCACCACGGACGATCTTGTAACGGACACCGGGGAGGTCCTTCACACGTCCACCGCGAACGAGGACGAGCGAGTGCTCCTGCAGGTTGTGGCCCTCACCGGGGATGTAGGCCGTGACCTCGGTGCCGTTGCGGAGCTTGACACGAGCGACCTTGCGCATGGCCGAGTTCGGCTTCTTGGGCGTGGTCGTGTACACGCGGGTGCAGACACCCGCCTGCTGCGGGTTCGCCTTAAGGGCGGGCGCCTTGGTCTTCGAGACCTTGGGCGACCGGCCCTTGCGAACCAGCTGCTGAATAGTAGGCACTGGTTTCCTTCTGTCTTGTGCTGCACGGTGACAGCGGTGGATCCCCGACGCTCGACCGTGTTGCTCGGTGTTGCGGAGGGGGTTTCACGATGACCCACCCGTTCGGCAGAATGTGCCGAACGTTTGATGTGATGGGTATGCCGTGGGGGCGACCTGTTCTCAGGACGATCCCTTGTGTGAGAGTTCACGCGCACGCAAGCGAGCGCGCGGAGACGCACACCGAATAATGATAGCGCATGGGGCGCATCCGGCGTGTCGTGCGCAGGTTCCGCGGCGACTGGTGCAAGCCCCGCAGAACCGCGTGATCCCGGGCCTCAGAGGCCGAGACCCTCGAACGGGTCGTCCAGTGCCTGGGAGAGCTCTGCGAGCATCGCGGCCACCTGCGGCTCGACGTACTCCACGATCGCCGCGTGGATGCGCAGACGGTGATGAAGCAGGATCGCGCACACCTCGCGTCCGATGAGGTTCGCGTACTCGTCGGCGAGGGCCACCTCGCGTCGCAGCGCGATCTTCGCGTCCTCCGAGAGGGGCGGCAGGCTCGGCACCTGCGTCTCGTCCTCGCTGGCCATCCCGGCGATCGTGAACAGGAACGGCTGACCGGGCACCGGATCCGGATCGAGCGGCAGGCCGTCGAACTCCGGATCGAGACCCTCGGTGGGGCGGTATCCCCGCGAACGATTGCGGGCGGCCTGCTGATCCAGCTCGTCCTGCAGCATCGGCAGGTTCCGCGAGGTGTAGTCGGCGACGGCGTGGTCGACGATCGTCTTCACCCGCGTGGAGAGGCCGTGCTGCACGCCGTGCGGCACATCCGATCCGAGGCCCGCGGCGGACAGGATCGGCGAGCCGAGGCAGCGGCGGCAGGGAGCGATGCGGCCGCGGTGCGTCGCCGGCTCCCAGCGCGGCACCCAGCGAAGCCAGGCGTCCACCGCCTGGCTGACCTGCGTCTCGAGCGAGCGCTCCACGGGCACCAGCGTAGGCCGGGGACGGCGCTCGCGCCGGGTTTGGGCGTCCCGACGCGCTGAGGTCCACCCGACGAACCGCCCGCCCGGCCTGTCAGTCGCCGTCCTCGCGGTCCTCCCACGGCCAGTGCGGAGGGCGCGCCGCGGTGCGTCGCACGGCGACCGCCGCCCACGCGGCCACCGCCGCCGATCCGGCCACCGCCGCCAGCGTCCAGCTGGTGGCCACTCCCCCCACGGCCGCGGTGGCGGTCGCGATGTCGGTGCCGAAGGCGAGTGCCAGGATCCAGAGCCCGGCCAGCTGCGCCAGCGCCGTGATGAGGACGACGGCGAAGAGCGACGTGTAGCGAGGACGCTCGGCACGCAGCACCGGCCACAGCGTGGCCGCGAACGCGAGCGCCGCGACACCGAACGCGAGCGGGCCGGGCACCGGGTTCATGCCGGGTGTGGCGATCACGTCGCGATCCGTGGCGAGCGAGAGCATGCCGGCGCCGAACACCACCAGCGCCACGAAGCCCATCGTCGCGAACGCGAGGAGCGCCGCGGGAGAGATCCTCCCGGGCGCTCCTGGCGTTGCGGCGTTCGTGGCTCAGCCCAGCTTCGGACCGTCCGCGAGCGTGCGCTCGTACTCGGCCTGCGCCTCGGCGTTGCGCGCCGTCACCTTGGCGCCGCGCCGGGAGACCCACGCGCCGAACCAGATCGTGATCTCGCGGGCGAAGACGAACGCGGCGATCGCGAGCGGCGAGAGCAGCTGGCGGCCGATCTCCTCGAGCGTCTCCGAGGTGGTCAGCTCCCAGAACGGGGCGTCGACCAGGGCGCCGGCGATGTGGCCGGCCCACGCGATCAGCGCGACGAACACGCCGAGCAGGACCCAGGCCGCCCAGCGCGCGCGGTTGACGAGCGAGCCGAGCAGCCAGAAGCCGAGGAAGAACACGACCACCGTGGTCCAGAAGCCGAGCGACGTGGCGGTATCGATCGACCAGTCGGCGATGTTCTCGAGCGAGACCTCGCCCGCGAGCGCCGCGATGCCGAGCTTCGCGCCGAAGTACAGCACGGCGAAGACGATCGCCGCGACGAGGCCGATCAGGCCGGATGCGCCGCGGTTGCCCTTGAGGCGGGGCGGCTCGGGAGCCTGGACGAAGACCGGAAGCTGGGCCGGGGCCGGCGCGGGGGCCACGTGCGACTCGGGAACGACCGGCTCGCTCGCCGTGATGACCGGCGCGGCCGGCGCGTCGTAGGCGTCGCTCGCGGTGAACGTCTGAGTGCGGTCGGCCTCTTCGAACCACGGGTTCTTCTTCGGGGCCGATGCCCCCGCCGCGGAGGCGTCGCCGGAGGCGGAACGGGTGTTCACGGTCGTGCTGGCTCCGCGCTGCTCGAGCGCGTCGAGCTCCGCGGCCAGCTTGTCGTAGTCGGGGGCCTCGGCAGCCGGGGCCGCGGGGGTCTCGACCGGCGAGTCGTCGGCCGGGGTGGAGATCACCTCGGTGGAGTCGGTGCGCGCCTCGCGCCGCGAGGTGGGGACGTCGCCGGTGTCGGCAGCCGACACCTCGGCGTTCTCCGCGTCCGAGGTGAGCTCGCCGTTCTGGGGCTCGTCGCGCGGTCCCTTCGCGTCACTCATCTGAAGCACTCCTCACGTCGGGGACTCTCCCCTGACCTCCGGAGAATACCCCCGCGATCCGGCCTCGCCGCGGAGCCTCGCCGCGAAGGCTCACCCTCTGGTTCACGGTTCGCCCACGAGAGGTGCCAGGCGCACACGAAAGAGGGCCCCGACCGAAGTCGGGGCCCTCTCTCACTCAGCTGTCACGCTCAGTTGTAGGTGCCGGGCGTGAAGTCGTCCGTCGAGAACGCGTCGAAGTCGACGTAGCTGTAGTCGCCCTCCGCGAACGCGCCGTCCGAAGCGAAGATGCGGTTCGGGTAGCGCTCCGACTTCGCCTCCTCCGTCGCCTCGACCGTGACGTTGCGGTACTTCGCAAGGCCCGTGCCGGCGGGGATCAGCTTTCCGATGATCACGTTCTCCTTGAGGCCGACAAGCGGGTCGCGCTTGCCCTGCATCGCGGCCTCGGTGAGGACGCGCGTGGTCTCCTGGAACGAGGCGGCCGACAGCCACGACTCCGTCGCGAGCGACGCCTTCGTGATACCCATCAGCTCCGGACGACCCGAGGCGGGGCGCTTGCCCTCGCCGACGGCCGCACGGTTGATGTCCTGGTAGCGGCGCAGGTCGACCATCTCACCCGGAAGCAGGTCGGTCTCACCGTGGTCGACCACGGTGACCTTGCGCAGCATCTGGCGGACGATGACCTCGATGTGCTTGTCGTGAATCGGCACACCCTGCGAGCGGTACACGCCCTGGACGCCGTTGACGAGGTACTTCTGCACCTCGCGGGCACCCTGCACGCGCATGATCTCCTTCGGGTCGAGCGTGCCGACCTGGAGGGGCTCGCCGACCTCGACGTGCTGACCGTCCTCGACGAGGAGGGTCGCGCGCTTGAGGACCGGGTAGACGACCGGCTCGTCGCCGTTGTCGGGCGTGATGATGACCTTCTTGGCCTTCTCGGTCTCGTCGATCGTGACGCGGCCGGCGGCCTCGGCGATCGGCGAGGCACCCTTGGGGGTGCGGGCCTCGAAGAGCTCCTGCACGCGGGGAAGACCCTGCGTGATGTCATCGGCCGACGCCGAACCACCGGTGTGGAAGGTGCGCATCGTCAGCTGCGTGCCGGGCTCACCGATCGACTGGGCCGCGATGATGCCGACGGCCTCGCCGATGTCGACGAGCTTGCCGGTGGCGAGCGAACGGCCGTAGCAGTTCGCGCAGACGCCGACGGCCGAGTCGCAGGTCAGCACCGAGCGGACCTTGATCTGCTCGACACCCGCCTCGACCAGCTTGTCGATGAGCACGTCGCCCACGTCCGATCCGGCCGCCGCGATGACGGCGCCCGAGGCGTCGACCGCGTCCACGGCGAGCGTGCGGGCGAACACCGCGTTCTCGACGTTGGCGTCCTTGACGAGCGTGCCCGTCGAGTCCTTCGCGGCGATCGTGTACTCGAGGCCCTTGGACGTGCCGCAGTCCTCCTCGCGGATGATGACATCCTGCGAGACGTCGACGAGACGACGCGTGAGGTAACCCGAGTCGGCGGTACGGAGGGCCGTGTCGGCCAGACCCTTTCGGGCACCGTGCGTCGCGATGAAGTACTCCGCCACCGACAGACCCTCGCGGTACGAGGAGATGATCGGACGGGGGATGATCTCACCCTTGGGGTTGTTCACGAGACCGCGCATACCCGCGATGTTGCGGATCTGCAGCCAGTTACCACGGGCACCCGACGACACCATGCGGTTGATGGTGTTGTCCTCGGGGAACGCGGCGCGCATCTCCTTCTGGACCTCGTCGGTCGCCTCGGTCCAGATCTTGATGAGCTCCTGGCGACGCTCGTGGTCGGTCGTCAGACCCTTCTCGTACTGCGAGGTGACCTTGGCGGCCTGGGCCTCGTAGCGGGCGATGATCTCGCCCTTGTTCGAGGGGGTCAGGATGTCGCTGAGCGCCACCGTGATGCCCGAGCGCGTGGCCCAGTAGTAACCGGCGTCCTTGACGCGGTCGAGGGTCGCGGCGACCTCGGTCTTCGGGTACTCCTCGGCCAGCTTGTTGACGATCTGCGACAGCTTGCCCTTGTCGGCCTGCTCGCGCACGAACGGGTAGCCCTTGGGCATCTGGTCGTTGAAGATCGCCTGTCCGAGCGAGGTGTCCACGAGACCGTGCTTCTCGTAGTCCTCGGGCGCCTGACCCTCGAGGAAGGTCAGACCCGGGATGCGGATGCGGATCTTCGCCTGCAGGTCGAGGGTGCCCTCGTCCTTCGCGAGCAGCGCCTCGGCCACCGAGCCGAACACACGGCCCTCGCCGATCGCGCCGTCCTTGAGCGTGGTCAGGTGGTGCAGACCGATGATCATGTCCTGCGCGGGCAGGGTCACCGGACGGCCGTCCGACGGCTTCAGGATGTTGTTCGACGCGAGCATCAGCACGCGGGCCTCGGCCTGAGCCTCGACCGACAGCGGCAGGTGCACGGCCATCTGGTCACCGTCGAAGTCGGCGTTGAACGCCGCGCAGACGAGCGGGTGCAGCTGGATGGCCTTGCCCTCCACGAGCTGCGGCTCGAACGCCTGGATGCCCAGGCGGTGCAGCGTGGGGGCGCGGTTCAGCAGAACCGGGCGCTCGCGGATGATCTCCTCGAGCACGTCCCAGACCTCAGGACGCGTGCGCTCGACCGAGCGCTTGGCGGCCTTGATGTTCTGCGAGTGACCGAGGTCGATCAGGCGCTTGATCACGAACGGCTTGAAGAGCTCGAGCGCCATCTGCTTGGGCAGACCGCACTGGTGCAGCTTCAGCGTCGGGCCGACGACGATGACCGAACGGCCCGAGTAGTCGACGCGCTTTCCGAGCAGGTTCTGGCGGAAGCGACCCTGCTTTCCCTTGAGCATGTCGCTCAGGGACTTCAGGGCGCGGTTGCCGGTTCCGGTGACGGGGCGACCACGGCGGCCGTTGTCGAACAGGGCGTCGACGGCCTCCTGCAGCATGCGCTTCTCGTTGTTGACGATGATCTCGGGGGCACCGAGGTCGATCAGGCGACGGAGGCGGTTGTTGCGGTTGATCACGCGGCGGTACAGGTCGTTCAGGTCCGACGTGGCGAAGCGGCCACCGTCGAGCTGGACCATCGGACGCAGCTCCGGCGGGATGACCGGGACGACGTCGAGCACCATCGCGGCCGGCGACATGCCGGTCGAGAGGAACGACGAGACGACCTTCAGGCGCTTGATCGCGCGGATCTTGCGCTGACCCTTGCCCTCGGTGATCTGCAGGCGCAGCGACTCGGCCTCGGCGGCCAGGTCGAACTCGGCCAGGCGACGCTGGATCGACTCCGCACCCATGAGGGCCTCGAAGTACTGACCGAAGCGGTCCTGCAGCTCCTGGAAGACGTCGTCCTCCGCCTTGAGCTGGCCGACCTCGAGGCCGCGGAACTCGTCCCACATGCGCTCGAGCTTGGCGACCTGCTCGTCAGCGCGCTTGCGGATCGTCGCCATCTCCTTCTCGGCGGCGTCCTTGACCTTCTTCTTCTGGTCGGCCTTGGCGTCCTCGGCCTCGAGAGCTGCGAGCTCCTCCTCCAGCGACTGGAGGCGGGCGGCGATGCGCGTGTCGCGACGGTCGCCGATGTTCTTGATCTCGAGACGGAGGTTGTTCTCGTGGGTCGGCAGGTCGCGGTGGATGCCGTCCTTGTCGACCGAGATCACCATGTAGGCGGCGAAGTAGATGACCTTCTCAAGGTCCTTCGGCGCCATGTCGAGCAGGTAGCCCAGGCGCGAGGGCACGCCCTTGAAGTACCAGATGTGCGTGACGGGCGCGGCGAGCTCGATGTGGCCCATGCGCTCGCGACGGACCGAGGACTTGGTGACCTCGACACCGCAGCGCTCGCAGACGATGCCCTTGAAGCGCACGCGCTTGTACTTGCCGCACGCGCACTCCCAGTCGCGCGAGGGGCCGAAGATCTGCTCACCGAACAGACCGTCCTTCTCGGGCTTCAGGGTGCGGTAGTTGATGGTCTCGGGCTTCTTGACCTCACCGAAGGACCAACGACGGATGTCGTCGGCGGTGGCCAGGCCGATGCGAAGCTCATCGAAAGTGGTTGCGTCGAGCAATTGACTCTCCTACTGGGGAATTCTGTATCGGCCGGGCTTAGATCTCGTCGATCGAGGCGGACTCGAAGCGGGACGAGATGTTGATGCCGAGCTCCTCCGCTGCGCGGAAGGCCTCGTCGTCGGTGTCGCGGAGGTTGACCGCCGTGCCATCCGCCGAGAGCACCTCGACGTTCAGGCAGAGCGACTGCATCTCCTTCATGAGCACCTTGAACGACTCGGGGATGCCGGGCTCGGGGATGTTCTCGCCCTTGACGATGGCCTCGTACACCTTGACGCGTCCGAGGATGTCGTCCGACTTCACGGTCAGGAGCTCCTGCAGCGCGTACGCGGCACCGTAGGCCTCGAGGGCCCACACCTCCATCTCGCCGAAGCGCTGGCCACCGAACTGCGCCTTACCACCCAGCGGCTGCTGCGTGATCATCGAGTAGGGACCCGTCGAGCGCGCGTGGATCTTGTCGTCCACGAGGTGGTGCAGCTTCAGGATGTACATGTAGCCGACCGAGATCGGGAACGGGTACGGCTCACCCGAGCGACCGTCGAACAGGCGGGTCTTGCCCGAGCTGTCGATGAGGCGCTCGCCGTCGCGGTTCGGCAGCGTCGAGTCGAGCAGACCAGCGAGCTCGGCCTCGTGCGCGCCGTCGAACACCGGCGTGGCGACCTTCGTGCCGGGGGCTGCCTCGCGGGCGGCCTCGGGCAGCTGAGCGGCCCACTCCGGGGCGCCCTCGATCTTCCAGCCCTGCGCCGCGATCCATCCGAGGTGCAGCTCGAGCACCTGGCCGAAGTTCATTCGACCGGGGACGCCGAGCGGGTTCAGGATGATGTCGACCGGAGTTCCGTCGGCGAGGAACGGCATGTCCTCGACCGGCAGGATCTTCGAGATGACGCCCTTGTTTCCGTGGCGGCCGGCGAGCTTGTCGCCCTCGGTGATCTTGCGCTTCTGGGCGATGTAGACCACCACGCGGCGGTTGACGCCCGAGCCGAGCTCGTCGTCGCCGTCCTCGGCGTTGAACTCCTTGACCGCGATGATCGTGCCCTGCTCACCGTGGGGCACCTTCAGCGACGTGTCGCGGACCTCGCGGCTCTTCTCGTTGAAGATCGCGCGGAGCAGGCGCTCCTCGGCCGACAGCTCGGTCTCGCCCTTCGGCGTGACCTTGCCGACGAGGATGTCGCCGGGGCGGACCTCGGCGCCGATGCGGATGATGCCGCGCTCGTCCAGGTCCTTCAGCAGCTCCGGGCTGACGTTGGGGAGGTCACGAGTGATCTCCTCCTTGCCCAGCTTGGTGTCGCGCGCGTCGACCTCGTACTCCTCGATGTGGATCGAGGTGAGGGTGTCGTCCTTCACCAGGTTCTGGCTGAGGATGATGGCGTCCTCATAGTTGTAGCCCTCCCAGTTCATGAAGGCCACGAGGAGGTTCTTGCCGAGCGCGAGCTCGCCGTTCTGCGTCGCGGGGCCGTCAGCGAGGACCTCGCCGACCTCCACGCGGTCGCCGGCGTTGACGATGACGCGCTGGTTGTAGTTGTTGCCCTGGTTCGAGCGGTCGAACTTGCGCAGGAAGTAGTCGCGCGTGCCGCCCTCGTCGAGCTGGAGGCGGACGAAGTCGGCCGAGACCTCGGCGACCACACCGGCCTTCTCGGCGACGATCGTGTCGCCGGCGTCGATGGCCGCGTAGTTCTCCATGCCGGTGCCGACGAACGGCGAGTCCGAACGGAGCAGCGGCACAGCCTGACGCTGCATGTTCGCACCCATGAGGGCGCGGTTCGCGTCGTCGTGCTCGAGGAACGGGATGAGCGACGTTCCGACCGACACCATCTGGCGCGGCGAGACGTCCATGTAGCCGATCTCGTCGGCGGGCACGAGGTCGACCTCGCCGCCGACCTGACGCGCGAGGACGCGCTCGTCGGCGAAGTGGCCGTCGGCCTTGAGCTTCGCGTTCGCCTGGGCGACGACGAAGGCCTCCTCCTCGGCGGCGGTCAGGTAGTCGATCTCGTTCGTGACCTTGCCGTCGACGACGCGACGGTAGGGGGTCTCGATGAAGCCGAAGGAGTTGATCCGGGCGAACGAGGCCAGCGAGCCGATCAGACCGATGTTCGGGCCTTCAGGGGTCTCGATGGGGCACATGCGGCCGTAGTGCGACGGGTGGACGTCGCGCACCTCGACGCCCGCGCGCTCACGCGACAGACCGCCGGGGCCCAGCGCCGACAGGCGGCGCTTGTGGGTCAGACCCGCGAGCGGGTTGTTCTGGTCCATGAACTGCGACAGCTGCGAGGTGCCGAAGAACTCCTTGATCGCGGCCACGACGGGGCGCACGTTGATCAGGGTCTGCGGCGTGATCGCCTCGATGTCCTGCGTGGTCATGCGCTCGCGCACAACGCGCTCCATGCGCGACAGACCGGTGCGGACCTGGTTCTGGATGAGCTCGCCGACCGCGCGGATGCGACGGTTGCCGAAGTTGTCGATGTCGTCGACCGACAGACGCAGCTCGGCCTCCTGGCCGCCGCGCAGACCCGTGAAGGTCTCGTCGCCGCGGTGCAGGCGGACGAGGTACTTGATCGTCGCGACGATGTCGTCGACGGTCAGGACCGAGTCCGAGAGCGGGCGGTCGATGCCGAGCTTCTGGTTGATCTTGTAGCGACCCACCTTGGCCAGGTCGTAGCGCTTCGGGTTGAAGTAGAAGTTGTCGAGCAGCGCACGCGCGGCCTCGGCGGCGACCTGCTCGCCCGGACGCAGCTTGCGGTAGATGTCGCGGAGCGCGTCCTCCTTGGTGAGGATCGTGTCCTTCGCGAGGGTCTCCTCGATCGACTCGATGCCGGCGAACTCGGCGAGGATGTCCTCGCTCGTGAGGCCGAGCGCCTTCAGGAAGACCGTGACCGACTGCTTGCGCTTGCGGTCGATGCGGACGCCGACCTGGTCGCGCTTGTCGATCTCGAACTCGAGCCACGCACCGCGCGAGGGGATGACGCGGGCCGAGACGATGTCCTTGTCGGACGTCTTGTCGGGCGTCTTGTCGAAGTAGACACCGGGCGAGCGCACGAGCTGCGACACGACGACGCGCTCGGTGCCGTTGATGATGAACGTGCCCTTGTCGGTCTGGAGCGGGAAGTCGCCCATGAAGACCGTCTGCGTCTTGATCTCACCGGTCTGGTGGTTCATGAACTCGGCCTCGACGTAGAGCGGGGCCGCGTACGTCTTGCCGCGGTCCTTGCACTCCTCGATCGAGTACTTCTCGGGCTCGAGATAGGGGTTCGTGAACGAGAGCTGCATCGTCTCGCTCAGGTCCTCGATCGGGGAGATCTCCTCGAAGATCTCCTCCAGACCGCTGCGCTCGGGGACGTCGGTGCGACCGGCGGCCTGAGCCTCCGCGACACGCGCCTTCCAGGCGTCGTTGCCGACGAGCCAGTCGAACGACTCGGTCTGCAGCGCCAGAAGGTCGGGGACCGTCAGCGTGTCGGAGATCTTGGCGAACGAGAGGCGGGAAGCACCGCGTCCGTTCTTGGTGGGGGTGGTGGATGCGGAGTTCGCAGCAGCCAAGGGGATAACCTCCATGAGCCCGGGCGGGGCCATAAGTTCCTTGTCGACAGGTGAGGTGCGCCCGGATCCAGCCCTGAAATGCCCCGACCCGCGCCGCCATCTGCGGGGGTCTTGAGCACCTGCCGACCACCATATGAAGGCATAGGGGAATCCAAGAGGCGCAAAGACCTACTCTATAACCCCCGACACGCTTTGGCAAGCGGTTCCTTGACGAAGGCCCCACCCTCGGGTATAAACCCAGCTTTCTCGGATGCCGGATCCGGTCGCCGCGATGCGCACGGCCCGCGGGAGCGCGTGGGTGGGGCGGCGATAGGGTCGCGGGGTGAGCGTGACCCTCGAGGAGATGCCGGCCGAGCGGTTCGAGGCGTGGCGGGCGGCGACCGTGGCCCGGCTGGCCGATCTGCGGGCCGCGTCGGGGCTGCGACCGCCGGCCGAGGCCGCGGAGCAGGCCGAGGGCATCGTGGCGCGGCGCTTCGCCGAGGGATCCGGATCGGGCCAGCACGTCTTCGAGATCCGCGACGACGGACGCGTGGCGGGATCCGCCTGGCTCGAGGTGGACGACGCTGCGGCGAGCGCGATGCTCCTCGCCTTCGACCCGGACGACGCGCTGACGGGATCGCGTGCTCTCGCGCTCGTCGAGGAGCGGGCACGCGCACTCAGCGCGCAGCGTCTGAATGTCGACCTGTTCGCGCAGGATCGGATCGGCGGGCCGCCGTGCACGGGCGCGGGTACCGGCCGACGAACGTGCAGATGGTGCTCGATCCGCTGCCGGGACCACGGGCATCCCGGGCTGTGCGGCTCACGCCGATGACCGCAGAGCAGTACGCGGAGTTCGAGGAGCGGGTGATCCGGGAGTTCGCGGAGGACCTCGTCAACGAGGGCCTGCACACGCCGGAGTCGGCCCGGGCGGAGTCGGCGCGCGCGCAGGCCGAGGAGATGCCCGACGGCCTCGACACCGAGGACGAGCTGGTGTTCGCGGCCACGGCCGCCGGCGAGCGGGTGGGCGCGCTGTGGCTCGAGGTGCGCAGGCGCTCGACGGGGCCGCACGTCTTCGTGATGGAGCTGCACGTGGAGCCGGGCCACCGGCGGCGCGGCTACGGCGCCGAGATGATGCGCGCGGCCGAGGACGTCGCGCGCAGCGTCGGGGCCGGCTCGATCGGGCTGCACGTCTTCGGCTCGAACGCCGCCGCGCGCGGGCTGTACCGGGGTCTCGGCTACCGCGAGATCGAGACGCTGCTCGTCGCCGACCTCTGACGCGCCTCAGGCCCGGCGTCGCAGGAGGCCGTAGGCGAGCAGGCCCGCGAGGAGGGCCCAGAAGGCGGCGCCGATGCCCGCGACCGTGACGCCGCTGGCACCGATCACGAACGTGAGCACGGCCGGGATGCGCGCGTGCTCATCCGACATCGCGGCGCGCAGCGACGAGGCGAGGGTGGGCAGCAGGGCGAGGCCGGCCACGGCGCCGAGCACCGCCGGCTCCACGCCCACAAGCGTGGTGAGCGCCGTGGACAGCGCGGCGAGCACCAGGTAGATCACCGCCGAGACCCGCACGGTGCGCCAGCGCTGCGCCGGATCCGGGTGCGCGTCGGGCGCGGCGGCGAGCGCAGCCGTGATCGCCGCGAGGTTGATCGCGTGCCCGCCGAACGGGGCGCCGGCCATGGTGCCGACGCCGGTGACGACCATGCTCTCGCGCCAGGGCACGCGGTATCCGTACGAGGAGAGCACCGCGGATCCGGGCACGTTCTGCGACGCCATCGTCACGACGTAGAGGGGCAGCGCCAGCCCGACGAGCGCGGGCAGCGTGAACGCGGGCGCCACCGGCTCGAGCACGGGCAGCAGCGGTCCCTCGACGCCGCCGGCCGCCGCGGCCTCCACGCTGAGCACAACGAGGCCCGCGGCGAACGCCGCAGGCGACGCCCAGGTCGGCGCGAACCGGATGAGCACCAGCCACACCAGCACGATCGGCAGGATCGCCGCCGGCAGGTCGATCGCGGCGCGGACGGGTGCCAGGCACAGGCCCACCAGCACTCCCGCGAGCATGGCCTGCGCGATGGGGGCCGGGATCGCGCCGACGAGGCGGGCGAGGGCGGGCCAGAGCCCGGTCAGCGCGATCAGCGCACCCGTCACGAGGAACGCCCCGATGGCGGCGGGCCATCCGCCCTCGGGCACGGAGCCCGCCGCGAGCAGTGCCGCTCCGGGCGTCGACCACGCCAGCACGACGGGCAGCTTCGTGCGCTGCGCGAGCCACAGCATGCCCAGCGCCTGTGTCAGGCACAGGACGACGAGCCCCGAGGCCGCCTGCGCGGGCGTGGCGCCCGCGGCCTTGAGACCCGCGAGAACC
The DNA here is from genome assembly GCF_017592545.1 of Microbacterium stercoris. Classification (GTDB taxonomy): domain Bacteria; phylum Actinomycetota; class Actinomycetes; order Actinomycetales; family Microbacteriaceae; genus Microbacterium; species Microbacterium stercoris. Next base: position 69,444 of record NZ_JAGFOA010000003.1, on the reverse strand, counting down.
ACCGCCGACGAGCTGGCGAACCCGACCAGCGCCGTGGTGATGCCCGCCAGCGCGATGCGTCCCCGTTCCATCCGGCCAGCGTAGGGCGACCGCGCACGGGCCCGGTCCCCTGCGGGGCGCGCGAGGCGGCGATTGCGCGTTCCCCGGCGCGCTCTGCTGTGATCGAGGCATGAGCCTGCAGGATGTCCGCACCCACCTGGCCCGCTTCGGGCGCGACGGCGACGTGGTCGTGCTCGCCGAGTCCAGCGCCACCGTCGAGCTCGCCGCCGCCGCGATCGGCGTGCCCCCGGAGCGCATCGCGAAGACCCTCTCGATCTACGCCGCCGACCGGCAGCGGGCGATCCTGCTCGTGGCCGCGGGCGACGCCCGCCTGTCCAGCGGCGCCTTCAAGCGCGCGTTCGGGCACAAGCCCACCTTCCTCGCCGCCGACGACGTCGAGCGCCTCACCGGCCACCCCATCGGCGGCGTGTGCCCGTTCGCCAACCCGCCCGGTGCGGAGGTGTGGCTCGACGAGTCGCTGCGCCGGTTCGACCGCGTCTACCCCGCGGCCGGCGCGATCGACGCCGCCGTCGGCATCGACGTGTCCGATCTCGCCGAGGTCGCGGGCGCAGCGGGGTGGGTCGACGTCACGACCCGATAGCTCTCGCGCGATCCGGTTCTCCACAGCCGCCGCCGGCGAGGAGCCGCCCCTGCGAGAATCGAGGGCATGGGACGACAGCGGCAGCGTGAGGCGGAGGTGCCGGAGGCGCGGCTGTCGGGCGGTCGCACGGCGCGGATCATCCCGAGCAGCTTCGTGAGCGGCTTCGAGGTCGACGTCGACGGCACGCCGCAGTCGCACGTCGACCTCGACGACCCCACCCACCTGCACTTCGAGTACGTGGCGCGGATGGGCGCGGTGATCGACCAGCTGCCCGACGGGCCGATCACCGCCGTGCACCTGGGCGCGGGCGGGCTGACGATCCCCCGCTACATCGACGCGACACGACCCGGATCCCGCCAGCAGGTGGTCGAGATCGAGCAGCCGCTCGTCGATCTCGTGCGCGAGCACCTGCCGCTGCCGCGCGGCGCGAGCATCCGCGTCCGGATCGGCGACGCCCGTGAGGGGCTCGGCCGTATGCCCGCCGCGATGGCCGGATCGGTCGATCTGCTGGTGTCGGACGTCTACAGCGGCGCCCAGACGCCGGCGCACCTGACCACCGTGGAGTTCTACCGCGCGTGCGCCGCACTGCTCGGCCCCGCCGGGGTGCTGCTGGTGAACGTGGCCGACGGATCGGGGCTGGCGTTCGCGCGGCGCCAGGTCGCGACGATCCGCGAGGTGCTGCCCGAGGTGATCGTGCTCGCCGAGGTGCAGGTGCTCAAGGGCCGCCGGTTCGGCAACCTCGTGGTCGCTGCGTCGTCCGCGCCCCTGCCGACCGAGTGGCTGCCGCGGCTGATGGCGGCGGGCCCGCACCCCGCGAAGGTGGCCGAGGGCGCCGAGATCGACGCGTTCATCCAGGGATCGCGCCCGGCCGTCGACGGCGACGCGACCGACTCGCCCAAGCCCAGTCAGATCCTGTTCGAGCGCTGATCGGGCAGGGCTGGGCGTGCCCTCTCGACGTTCTCAGGACCCTCGGTGAGACTGTCAGGGCGGATCGCGCGAAGGGAAGGGACGTCGGTGAGCTACATCCAGGGATACGACCCCGAGACGCTGCGTGAGATCGTCGACCCCGACGAGTGCCGCCGACGCCTGGCCGAGATCGGCGCGCAGCGCAGCCTGCCGTCGCTGCTCGAGAAGGTGTGGCTGCTGAAGGTGCTCGGCGAGCTCGATGAGGCCCTCGAGGTGTCGGAGCAGACGGTGCGACTGGCGCGCATGTCGGGCACACGCAAGGACCTGCTGCGCGCGCGCATCCTGCATGCCTCCGTGCAGCACTGGCGCGGCGCTTACGGCGCCGCGGAGTTCGAGCTGTCGACCTGCGCCGACGAGGCCGAGGGTCAGGGCTGGGGCTCCATCACGGCGTTCGCGCTGCAGCACCGCGGCAAGACCCGCTACGACGCGGGCGACATCAACGGCGCACGCGCCGACTTCAAGCAGGTGCTGTTCCTGCGTCAGGAGGCCGGCGCCTCCGACGCGGATCTCGAGCCGACGATGCTCTGCGTCGAGGCCGCCGACCGCAAGCGCCATCGCGGCGCCGTCGTCGCGGGCTGAGCCCGGCGGGGCCCGGCGGGCGCGCTGCCGCGCGCCCGGCATGGCTTCGCAGATCCGATCCTAAAGAACTCTTGCTAAACCTTTCTTTAGGGTGCACGCTGTCTCCATGGATCAGCCGCAGCCCGACCGGGAAGACACGCGGATCGTCTCGCAGACCGACCAGCTCAAGGCGCTCACGCATCCCTTCCGCATCCGCCTCATCGACCTGTTCCGCGGCGGCGACGAGCTGACCGCAACGCAGTGCGCGGAAGCGACCGGCGAGTCGGTCGCGAGCTGCTCCTTCCACCTGCGCCAGCTCGAGAAGTACGGCTTCATCGAGCGGGGCGAGCCCCGCGGGCGCGAGCGTCCGTGGCGCGCGATGCGCGAGCGCGGCCTGACGCTCACGGCCGAGCCGTCGGATCGCGAGGCGTTCGCGGCGGTGACCGCGGCCGGATCCGCCTTCCTCGCCGATGCCGTCGACCGCCTGCAGGCCTGGTATCGGCGGGCGGCCGACGACGATCCGGAGTGGACGACGGTGTCGGCGCAGCGCTTCACGAGCTTCTGGGCCACCCCCGACGAGGTGCGCGAGCTGGGCGAGCGGATCGACGCGCTGATCCGGCCCCTGCAGGACCGGTACGAGGATCCGTCCGATCGCCCCGAGGGCGCGCGTCACGTGCGCATGATCGCCGCCACCTGGACGGATCCGTCGTGAGCGACACGACGACGCGCGTCGGCCGGCGCAGCGGCCTGTTCGCCTGGCTCGTAGCCGGATGGACCCTCGCCAACGTCGCCGACTCGCTGCTGGGCGTGCTGCTGGCGGTGTGGGTGGTCGACCTGACCGGCGACGCGGCGCTCGGCGGCCTGCTGTTCGCGGTGTTCGGCATCCCCGCGCTGTTCGCGCCGTTCCTCGGACGCCTGGCCGACCGGGTCTCGCGCCGCCGGATGATGTGGATCACCTACGTGATCGGGGCCGCGGCGCTCACGCCGCTGCTGTTCGTGCACAGCGCGTCGCAGGTCTGGTGGATCTTCGCGGCGACCATCCTCTACGGCGCGGTCGGCTACGGCACGGCGGGCTGTCGCGGCGGGATCCTGCGCGACCTGCTCGACGACGACGACCTCGGCCCGGCCAACGCGATCCTGCAGACGATCGACCAGGTGCTGCGCCTCGCCCTGCCGTTCGTCGCGGCGGGCGTCTACATCTGGACGGGGCCGATGCCGGTTGTGCTCGCCGCCATCGGCGCCTTCATCGCCGCCGCCGCGGTCATCGCCTCGCTGCGGTTCACCGAGTCGCCGATCGAGGACGACGCGGATCCGTTCTGGGCCTCGCTCACCGCGGGCTTCCGGCACCTGCGCGTCACCCGACCCCTGAACCGGATGACGGTCGTGCTGATCATGCTGTCGAGCGTCGCCGCATTCACCAGCGCGGTGGGCTTCGCGGTGCTGGAGCGCATGGGCGTCGAACCCGCGTGGATGGGCCCGATCGAGGCGCTCTCCGGCATCGGCGGGCTGGTCGCGGGCTCGGTGGCAGCCTGGGCCATGAAGCGCGTCGGGCGCCCGCGCGTGCTCACGATCGGCACGGTGCTGCTCGCGCTCGGCGTGGCGCCCATGCTCGGCGACAGCGTCTGGCTGCTCGCCGCGGGCCTCGCGGTGGTGGGTTTCGGCGTCACGGCCGCGGTGATCGCGTACGTCACGGAGTCGCACGTGGCGACGCCGTCGCGCCTGCAGGGCCGCGTCGGCACCTCGGTGAACATGCTGATGCAGCTGCCCTCCGTGCTCATCACGGCGGCGGGGGCGGCGGCGCTCGGCCTCGTCGACGCGCGCTGGATCGTCGCCTGCGGACTCATCCTGTGCGCGAGCGCCGCGGTCGTCGCGTGGCGCACGCGCGACGCGGACCCGGCCGGCGCGGATCCGGGCGGCGCCGGCTCGTAGTCACCACACGCCGCGCGCGTCCGCCTGCGGGCGGCGTGTTGTGGCCAGGAGGGGATCGGGGGTGGCGCGGGGTCGTAGTCACCACACGCCGCATGCGCTCGCCGGTGGGCGGCGCGTTGTGGCCAGGAGGCGGATCAGGGCGGCGCCGGGTCGTAGTCACCACACGCCGCATGCGCTCGCCGGTGGGCGGCGCGTTGTGGCCAGGAGGCGGATCGGAGGTGGCGCGGCGCCGGGTCGGGATCGTAGTCACCACACGCCGCATGCGCCCGCCGGCGGGCGGCGCGTTGTGGCCGGGAGAGGTGGCGGCGCCGGGGGCGGCGCGGGCGGCCGGTCGGGGTCGTAGTCACCACACGCCGCGTGCGCTCGCGAGTGGGCGGCGCGTTGCGACCACAAGGTTGGGACGGCGCGGGGTCGTGGCGCGGGCTCGGGGGCGCGGGCGCGGGCGCGGGGGGCGCGGGCTCGGGCGGCACCGACTCGTAGTCACCACACGCCGCATGCGCCCGCCGGGGGCGGCGCGTTGTGGCCAGAAGGCGGCGGCGCGGGCTCGTGGCGCAGTGGTGGTCGCCGCACGCAGCGTGGGCGAGCCGGATCAGGGGCGGCGCGCGTACTCCTCGACGACCACGCCGGAGCCGAAGGCGCGGGCCGAGACGAGCTCGAAGGACCGGGCGGCGTACGGGGCCGCGCCGAACAGCGGCACGCCGGATCCGAAGACGAACGGATTGCGCTTGAGCACCAGACGGTCGATCTCGTCGACCAGGGCGCCGGCCAGCTCGCCGCCGCCGCAGAGCCAGATGCCGAGATTTCCGTCCTCCGCCTTGAGCTCGCGGACGGTCGCGACCGGATCCGTCGTCAGCGTGATGTCGGACGCGACCTCGCGCCCGCCGCGGCTCGCGACGTACTGACGCAGGTGCGGGTACGGGCTGTCGAGGCCGATGGAGAGGCCCGGCAGCAGGGTGTTCCACCCCATGACCACGGTGTCGAACCTCGTGCGCGGGGGCGTGATGCCGAACGCGGCGAACGCCGGGGCAGGCAGCGCATCGGCGTACTCGCCGAGGACGACCTCGGCATGATCGCCCTCGACGAGGAAGGCGTCGTACTCGCCGGATGGCCCGGCGATCAGCCCGTCGAGGCTGACGGCGACGTAGTAGGTGAGTTCACGCATCCGGTCTCCAATCACGACAGATGTTGTGGTCATGTGCAGAGTACGACAGATGTCGTGGTTCGCGCTACCCTCGATCCATGGCCCGAAACGACGACCGCCGCGCCGCCCTCGCCGACGCCGGCATCCGCGTGCTCGCGCAGGCCGGCGCGCGCGGCCTCACCCATCGCGCCGTCGATGCCGAGGCCGGCACGCCGCGCGGCACCGCCTCGAACTACTTCCCCACGCGCGACGCCCTCATCGCCGAGCTGGTGAATCGGATCGGCGAGCGCCTCACGCCGGATCCGGCTGTGCTCGCCTCGCGGGCGGCCGAACCGCCGAGCCGCGAGCTGTTTGCGGCGTACGTCCGCGACGTCGTGGCCCGACTCAGCGCCGACCCCGACGTCTCGCTCGCGCTGTTCGAGCTGCGACTGGAGGCCGCGCGCCGTCCGGCGGTGGCCGGGGCCCTGGGCACGTGGCGACGCGCCGCCTTCGAGGGAGACATCGCCTTCAACGCCGAGGCTGGGCTGCCCGGCGGACGCACCGAGATCGCCCTGTTGCACTACGCGATCGACGGACTGATGCTCGACCGCCTCACGGTGCCGGTCGATCCGGGCACCTCGACGGAGGAGATCGTCGACCTGCTCGTCGCGCGCCTGCTCGGCTGACGGGCGGGGGCCGGCGCTGCGCGAAGGTCACCGCGTCTCGACTCGCTTCGCTCGCTCGACGAACAAGGGGGTGGGCGGAGGCCACCGCGTCTCGACTCGCTTCGCTCGCTCGACGAGCGAGGGGTGGGTCGTGGTCAGCACACGCCGCGCGGGGGGCGGGTGAGCGGCGCGTCGTGACCAGGAGGGCCGGACCCGGGCCGGCGGGGGCGGCGCGGAGCGCGAATGTCGGATGCGGCGGCTAGCGTTCTGAGGGTGTCGGATCTCAATCGCGTGCGGGTGTGGGCCCAGGCCCTCATCGACCTGCACCTCGACGCATCGTGGACGTTCGCCTTCGACAACGCCAAGCGCCGCGCGGGGCTGTGCGACTACACGCGCAAGCGCATCTCGGTGTCGCGCTACCTGACCGCGCGCTACGACGACGACACCAACCACCAGACGCTGCTGCACGAGGTGGCGCACGCCATCGCCGGGCCGGGGGCCGGCCATGGCGCGGCGTGGAAGCGCGTGGCGCGCGACCTCGGCTATGTCGGCGGCACGACCCACCACGGCGAGACCGCGACCGAGCTGGCGCCGTGGGTGGGGCAGTGCCCGAACGGACACCTGGCGTACCGGCACCGCAAGCCCGCGCGGGCGATGTCGTGCGCGAAGTGCTCGCCGCGATTTGACGAGCGGTTCCTCTTCGCCTGGACGCGACGCGAGATCACTCAGGCCGCGCGCCGCGCGGCGGTCACTCCGCGCTGATCGCCGCCTAACTCCTACAAGTCCGGTAGGGCAAGCTCTGTGACGCTGTGTCACGCTGCGTTTCAGTGCGCGACGGGGCGTTTGTCCGCCGCCACCCGCGTCGCGAACCATGGGGGCATCGAGCGGCTCCGCTGCCGCTCCACCGCACAGCACCCAGGAGCGACCATGACCGAGAACAGCACCCCCGAACCCCAGAGCGAGCTGCGCGCCGCCCTCGACGCGGGCCGCAAGAAGCGCCGCACCGGCCTGATCGTCGGAGGCGGCGTGCTCGCCGTGGCCGCGATCGCCGCCGCCGCGATCGTCGGCGTGAACGCCGCCGGCCAGGGCTCCACCAAGCCCGACGCCGCGGCCGCCGCCGAGCCGCTCTCGATCAAGGTCGCGGGATCCGGTGAGAGCGCGCTGCAGGATGCGGTCAAGCTCGTCGCCGAGGAGAAGGGCCTCGAGATCGAGTGGGTCAACTTCACCGACGACTGGGTGCTGCCGAACACCTCCCTCGTCGCGGGCGAGGTCGACGCCAACGCCTTCCAGCACAGCGCGTTCCTCAGCGCGTTCAACGTCGAGAACGACGCCGACCTCGTGCCCGTGGTCTCCACCGTGATCGTGCAGTGGGGCATCTTCTCGAACACGCTGACGAGCCTCGACGACCTCGCCGACGGCGCGAAGATCGTCATCCCCGATGACCCGTCCAACGGCGGCCGCGCCCTGAACATCCTCGAGGCCGCGGGCCTCATCGAGGTCGACGACGCGAAGGGCATCTTCCCCACCGTCGACGACGTCACCTCGAACCCGAAGAACCTCGAGTTCGTGCCGATCAAGGCGCTCACCATCCCGCAGCAGTACGCCGATCCCTCCATCGCCGCGGTCGTCGTGGGCACGAGCTACTTCGACCCGAGCCAGGAGATCACCCCCGAGGACGCGCTGTTCCTCGACGACGCCCTCGCCGACCACTCGCTGCCCTACGTGAACTTCATCGCCACCCGCGCCGACGAGGTCGACTCGCCGGCCTGGGACATCATCGCGGACGTCTACTCCGACGAGCGCGTCCAGGCCGCCCTCGACGAGGACACCCACGGCACCTCGGTGATCGTCGACATCGACGCCGAGAAGCTGCAGGACAAGCTGCGCGAGCTCGAGGACTTCGCCCGCGACAGCAAGTGAGCCGTACCGCCCGGATCGCCGCCACGGCGATCCGGGCGTTCGGGCGTCCGCCTCCGATCCGTCTCCGCCCCACCGAGGAGAACCATGAGCACCGCCATCGCGTTCGAGAACGTCTCGAAGACCTTCACCGTCAACGGCCGCGCCTTCGCGGCCCTGGATGACGTCAGCCTCGCCATCGACAGGGGCGACATCTACGGCATCGTCGGCTACTCCGGCGCCGGCAAATCCACCCTGCTGCGCACCGTCAACGCGCTCGAGCGGCCCACGAGCGGGCGCGTGCTCATCGACGGCCGCGACGTCACGGCCCTGAACGATCGCGAGCTGAGCCGACAGCGACAGCGGATCGGCATGATCTTCCAGCAGTTCAACCTGCTGGGCTCGCGCAACGTCTACAAGAACATCGCGTACCCCCTGAAGCTCGCTGGCCTGCCGCCTGCCGAGATCGTCGACCGCGTCGAGGAGCTGCTCGACTTCGTCGGCCTCACCGACAAGGCGCTGCAGTACCCGAACCGTCTCTCGGGCGGCCAGAAGCAGCGCGTGGGCATCGCACGGGCGCTGGCCAACCGTCCCGACATCCTGATCAGCGACGAGGCGACCAGCGCGCTCGATCCGCAGACCACGGGCGAGGTGCTCGACCTGCTGCAGCGTGTCAACCGCGAGTACGGGGTGACGATCCTGCTCGTCACGCACGAGATGGATGTCATCCGCCGGATCGCCGACAAGGTCGCGGTCATGGAGGATGGCCGGGTCGTCGAGCACGGATCGGTCTATGACGTGTTCTCGAACCCGCAGAACGACACCACCCGCCGCTTCGTCGGATCGGTGCTGGATCACGAGGCCGCCGACACCACCCTCGGCCGCATCCGCGAGGTGCACACCGGGCGCCTGGTGCGGATCCATGTCGGCAACCGCGAGACGAACGATCCGTTCCTCTCCCGGATCGCGCGACGCCACGAGGTCGACTTCAACGTCGTCTACGGCGGTGTGAGCGAGCTGCAGTCGCGCCTGTTCGGCACGCTGACCGTCGAGCTGCTGGGCGCGGGCGAACGGGTCGACGCCGCCGTGACCGAGCTGCGCGAGCTGGCCGAGGTCGTCGAGCTCTCCGCCGCAGGCGAGGCCGATCCCGCCGCCGCCCCCGCCCCCGCCGCTGACGCCCCGAACGAGGAGGCCGCTCTTGCCCGCCATTGACTACGCCACGCTGCTTCCGAAGATCTGGGCCGCCCTCGGCGAGACCCTGATCATGGTCGGCGGGTCGTTCTTCTTCGCCTCGATCATCGGGCTGCTGCTCGGCCTCGCGCTGTACGCGACGCGCTCGGGCAATCTGCTCGAGAACCGCGCCGTCTTCGTTGTGCTGAACGCCATCGTGAACGTGCTGCGGCCGATTCCGTTCATCATCCTGGCGGTCGCGCTGATCCCCCTGACGCGCGTCGTGATGGGCCAGGGCTATGGGCCTGTCGCCGCGGTGTTCCCGCTGACGATCGCCGCGGGCGTCGCCATCGCACGCATCGTCGAGTCGAACCTCGTCGCGGTCGATCCGGGCGTGATCGAGGCCGGCAGCGCCATGGGCGCCCGCCCGGCGCGCGTGCTGTTCGGCATCGTGGTGCCCGAGGCGCTCGGCCCGCTCACGCTCGGCCTGACCTACATCTTCGTCGCGCTCATCGAGGCCACCGCGGTGGCGGGCGTGATCGGCGGCGGCGGTCTCGGCAACCTCGCCATGACCTACGGCTACCAGCGCTTCGACTGGTTCGTGATGATCGTGGTCATCATCGTGATCATCCTGCTGGTGCAGGTGGCGCAGCTGATCGGCAACCTCATCGCGCGCCGCGTGATGCACGAGGACGCCTGAGATGCCCGGATCCGACCTGATCGCGCGCTTCGCCGCGGTCTTCGACGAGGTCGGCGCGGGGGCGGCCGAGCGCGACAGGCTGCGCACGCTGCCCTATGCCGAGGTCGAGCGCCTGCGCGAGGCGGGGTTCACGCGCGTGACGCTGCCCGTCGAGCACGGCGGAGACGGAGCCGGTCACGCCGAGTTCTTCGACCTGCTCGCCGAGCTGGCGCGTCGCGATCCGAATCTCGCCCAGCTGTTCCGCTCGCACTTCAGCTTCGTCGACCGCACCGTGCTGGCGCCGCCGTCGGCGCAGAGAGACGCGCGCCTTGCGCTGGTGGCGGAGGGCCGGATCATCGGCAACGCCTCGCACGAGCGCTCGGCCGCCAAGGTGGGCGCGTACAGCACCGCGCTGTCGCGCGACGCCGGCGGCGCCCTGGTGCTGAACGGCACGAAGTTCTACTCGACCGGCACCCTGTTCGCCGATTACACCGGCGTCGCGGCCACGACCGAGGACGGCGGCCTCGCGAGCGTGCTCGTGGCGACCGATGCGCCCGGCGTCGATCGTGTGGACGACTGGAACGGCTTCGGCCAGCGCCTGACGGGCAGCGGCACGACCGTGTTCGACGGGGTGGCCGTGCACGACGACGACGTCGCCCCGTTCCGGCGCGGCGAGCGCCCGTCGCACGCAGGCGCCTTCGTGCAGCTGGTGCTGCTGGCCGTGGTCGCCGGCATCGGCCGCGCGATCGTCGACGACGCGGTGCGGTTCGTGCGCGCCCGCACCCGCACGTACAGCCACGGCAGCGGCGCGACCGCGCAGCAGGATCCGATCGTGCAGGAGACGATCGGCGAGCTGGAGGCGGCACGATTCGCCGCCGACGCCGCAGTCGCGTCCGTCGCGCGAGGGCTGGACCGCTCGACGGCGGCGATCCGGAACGGAGAGCGGGAGGACCGGATCGGCGACATCGTCGCGGGGCTCGACGCCGACGCCGCCCGCGCGCAGCTCGTGGTGCTTCCCGCCGTGCTGGATGCCGCGACGCGCCTGTTCGAGGTGGGCGGCGCGAGCGCGACCGACCTCTCGCTCGGGTTCGACCGCCACTGGCGCAACGCCCGCACCGTCGCCTCACACAACCCCGCCCGCTACAAGGCGCGCGCCCTCGGCGACCTGCTGCTGAACGACACCCCCGTCGCCGGCTGGTGGAGCACCGGCGAGGCGTAGCGCGCGATGCGCGCGACGCGCCTACCCGCGGCGGCACGGCGCGCCGCGCTACCCGCGCGGGCGCGAGTATTCGAGCTCCGGGCGGCCGCGGGCGCCGTGGCGCGGCGCCCGTGTGGCGACGCCGTGGTCGGCGAGGTGCTCGAGGTAGCGCCGGGCGGTGACCCGTGAGAGGCCGAGCGCCTCGGCGACCTCGGAGGCCGAGCGCGGATCGGGCGATGCCGCCAGCAGCGCCGACACGGCCTCGAGCGTCTCCTCCGAGAGCCCCTTCGGCAGGCCGGGGGCGTTGGAGGTGCGCAGGGCGGCGAACGCCCCGTCGACCTCGTGCTGGCTGAGGGTCGAGACGGGCGCCTGCATCGCCTCGTGGAAGGTGCGGTAGGCGCCGAGCTTCTCGGCGAACACCTCGAACACGAAGGGCTTGATCAGGTACTGCACCACGCCCACGGCGACCGCACGGCGCACGGCTTCGAGCTCCCGCACCGCGGTGACCGCGATCACATCGACCGCGAGACCCGACGCACGCAGCTCGCGGCACAGGTCGAGCCCGTGCCCGTCGGGCAGGTTCAGGTCGAGCAGCATCAGCTGCACCGGGGCGTCCCCCGCGGCCGCATCGCGCAGCGCCCGCCGCGCGGCCGAGGCCGTGCCCACGACCCCGGCGACATCGAAGCCCTCGACGCGGCGCACGAACGCGGCGTGCGCCTGGGCGGTGCGAGCGTCGTCCTCCACCACGAGCACGCGGATCATGCGTCGCTCCCCTCGGCTGCCGACTCGGGCAGCAGCACCGTGAACACCGCGCCGCCGCCGGGTGCCTCGGTCACCTCGACCGTGCCGCCGAGCCCGGTCACCACCTGCCTCACGAGCGTCAGGCCGTGGCCGTGCGCCGCGCCGCTCTTCGACGTGACACCGCGCTCGAACACCCGCTCGCGATCCCCGGGAGCGATGCCGTCACCCGAATCCGAGACCTGGAAGACGAGGGATCCGTCGTCGGAGGACGAGAGGTACACCTCGATCCAGGCGTCGAGGTCGCCCGTGCGGGCCGCCCGCGCCGATGCGGCGTCGATGGCGTTGTCGATGAGGTTGCCGAGGATCGTCACGACGTCGGCCGGCGGCAGGCCCTGCGTGCCCGGCGCCAGGTGCGTCTCGAAGTGCATCTCGACGGCGCGCTCGTGCGCCTGCGCGGCCTTGCCGAGCATCAGCGCCGCGATGACGGGCTCATCGACCGCGTGCAGCACGCGGTCGGCGAGACGCTGCCCGAGCGCGCGCTCCGACGCCGCGAACTTCAGCGCCTCGTCGGACTGCCCCAGCTCGATCAGCGTCGCGATCGTGTGCAGGCGGTTGTCGAACTCGTGCGCCTGCGCGCGCAGGGCGTCGGAGATCGTCGTCACGGACGACAGCTCACCCGTGACGCGTCGCAGCTCGGTGCGGTCGCGCAGGGTCAGGATCTGCGCCTCCCGCCCCGCCGCCTCCGCGACCGAGCGCGCCACGAGGAGGTCGCGCCCGCCGATCCGCTCCACGGCCTCGTCGTCGGATGCCGCCAGCAGCTCGCGCACCTCCGCGGGCAGCGCCGGATCGTCGACGGCAAACGGCGGCGAGCGGTCGATGCCGAGCAGCCGCCCAGCCTGGTCATTCGCGAGCACCACCCGCGCGGAGGCCCCTGCGCGGCGCTCGATCAGCATCAGCCCCTCCTCGAGCGAGTGGAGCACCACCTCGTGCGCGGCGAACAGCCGGGCGAGCTCGTCGGCGTCGCGCCCGTCGGTCACCCGCTCGAGACGCCGGAACAGCATCCATGCGGCGGCCGCTCCGAGGCCGATCACCACGACCGTGAACAGCCCCACGAGCTGCAGGCGGGTCAGGATCGACGCGGTCACGCTCTGCAGGGTCACCCCCGCCGACACGAGTCCCACGATCTCGCCGTCCGCGCGCACGGGCGTCACCGCCCGCACCGACGGGCCGAGCGTGCCCTCGTACACCTCCGTGAACGTCTCGCCGTCGAGTGCCGGATCGATCGTGCCGAGGAAGCGCCCGCCGATCCGCGATGGATCCGCGTGCGTGTAGCGCGTGCGATCCGTGTCCATGATCGTCACGTAGTCGACGTCGGTCGCGCGCAGGATGCCCTCGACGTAGGGCTGCAGCACGGCGGACGCGCGAGCGACCGACCCGTCGCGATCCGGATCCGCGTGCGCGGCCGCGACCACCTCGATCACCGACGGATCGATCGCGAGCGTGGTGGCGAGCTCAGTCGAGGTGTCGGCTGCGCGCGCATTGGCCGTCTGGTGCGCGTCCCACGCGAGGCCGACGAACACGACCGCCACCCCCGCGAGCAGCACGAGCCCGAGCTCGATGAGGAAGCGGCGCGCGATGCTGCGGCGGCGCTCGCGGATGGGCGCGGCCTCGGCCGCATCCTGGTCCGCCTCGTCGCGTCGCATGCGTCCATCTTGTCGGCCCGTGAATCGGATCCGGACCTCATCCGCGCGAACACTATGCACGCAAATGTCGGAGGCGCATGGCGCCGGGACAGGATCGGGTCACTCAGCCGGACAAAGGAGTCCCCCATGGCAACCTCATCCCCCACGGCCCGCGCGACCAAGAAGCGCGGCATCGACAAGCAGCACTGGCTGTACATCGCGGTCGTCGTCGCGGTGATCGCAGGCGTGATCGTGGGCCTCGTGGCCCCGGACTTCGGCGCCTCGCTCGCCTGGATCGGCAAGGGCTTCGTCGCGCTCATCAAGATGATGATCGCCCCGGTGATCTTCTGCACGATCGTGCTCGGGATCGGATCCATCGCCAAGGCCGCGACCGTCGGCAAGGTCGGCGGTCTCGCGCTGCTCTACTTCCTGGCGATGTCGACGTTCGCGCTGTTCATCGGCCTCGTGGTCGGCAACATCATCCACCCGGGCGAAGGCCTCACCGTGCCCGACAGCGGCTACCAGGTCGAGGGAGAGGCCGAGTCGACGACCGACTTCGTGCTGGGCATCATCCCGACCACGCTGTTCTCGCCGCTCGTGGGCGACTCGGTGCTGCAGGTGCTCTTCGTCGCTCTGCTCACGGGCTTCGCGCTGCAGGGCATGGGCAAGAGGGGCGAGCCGATCCTCGGCGCCGTGCGCCAGCTGCAGACGCTGGTGTTCCGGATCCTGACGATGGTGCTGTGGGTCGCACCGATCGGAGCGTTCGGCGCGATCGCGGGTGTCGTCGGGGAGACCGGATGGGGCGCGGTCGTCTCGCTCGCGACGCTGATGGTCGGCTTCTACGTCACCTGCATCCTGTTCATCGGCATCGTGCTGGCCGCGGTGCTGTGGTTCGTGGCGCGGATCAACATCTTCTCGCTCATGCGCTACCTCGGCCGCGAGTACCTGCTCATCGTCTCGACGTCGTCGAGCGAGTCGGCGTTGCCGCGACTGATCGCCAAGATGGAGCACGTCGGCGTCTCGAAGCCGGTGGCCGGCATCACCGTGCCGACCGGGTACTCGTTCAACCTCGACGGCACGGCGATCTACCTCACCATGGCCTCGCTGTTCATCGCGACGGTGATGGGCGACGCCATGCCCCTCTCGGAGCAGGTCGGCCTGCTGGCGTTCATGATCATCGCCTCGAAGGGCGCCGCGGGCGTCACCGGCGCGGGCCTGGCCACGCTCGCGGGCGGTCTGCAGACGTTCCGCCCCGATCTCGTCGACGGCGTCGGCCTCATCGTCGGCATCGACCGCTTTATGTCGGAGGCGCGCGCGCTGACCAACTTCACCGGCAACGCGGTGGCGGCGATCGTCATCGGGCAGTGGACCCGCGAGTTCGACCGCGACCGCGCCCTGCAGGTGCTGCGGGGCGAGCGCCCGTTCGACGAGCGCACGATGCTGGCGGACGGCCACGACGCGGTCGAGGAGCCCGAGTTCGAGAACCTGCCCGAGCTGCCGCACGACGGCCAGGGCCCCTCGCCCCTGTCCGCGACGATCCCCCAGCCCGTCTCGCGCCGCTGATCCGGATCGCATCCCGTGGGCCCTGTCTCGATGTCCGAGGCAGGGCCTACGCTCACTTCCATGAGCGTGCGCGTCGACCTGAACATCTCACTCGACGGCTTCGCCGCGACGACCGACCAGACACCGGAGAACCCCTTCGGCGACGACTGGGGGCGTCTCACCGCGGCGTACGTGGCGACCCGCACGTTCCAGCAGCGGGTGCTGGGCGACACCAGCGGCGCCGGCACCACGGGGGTCGATGAGAAGTACGCCTCCGAGTACTTCGACAACATCGGCGCCGAGGTCATGGGCGCCGGCATGTTCGGCCTGCACAACTTCCCGGATGACCCCGACTGGCGGGGCTGGTGGGGCGAGGAGCCTCCGTTCCACTATCCGGTGCACGTGCTGACGCACCGCGAGCGACCGTCGATCGAGTTCGCGAACGGCACGGTCTTCCACTTCCTCGCCGCGACGCCCGAGCAGGCCCTCGCCCGGGCGACGGCGGATGCCGGTGGCGCCGACGTGCGCGTCGGCGGCGGTGTCGAGACGGTGCGCTCATTCCTGCGTGCGGGACTGGTCGACCGCCTGCACGTGGCGATCGCGCCGATCCTGCTCGGGCGCGGCGTCTCGCTCTGGGAAGACCTGCGCGGCCTGGAGGCCGGCTACGACGTCGAGTCGGAGGGCGCGGAGTCGGGCGTCACGCACCTCACCTTCCGCCGCGGCTGACGCGCCGCGGCGCGCCCGTCTCAGCGCGCGACGAAGAAGCCCTCGCGCAGCACCGGAACCACATCGGTGGTGTCGAGCTTCGCCGCCGCGCGCACGTCGTCGCGACCGTCCGGGTCGTCCTCGAGCTCGCGACCCGATCCGGACCCGGTCACGAGGTGGGTGATGCCGCGGCGCAGGGCGACGAAGGCCTCGGCGGCCGCGACGGCCTCCGGCGACGAGTGATCGATGCCGAGCGGCACGAGGGCGTCGATGATCGCGCCGGCCGCGAGCAGGTCCTCGACGGCGAAGCGGATGTCGCCCTCCGGCGTGCGCTCGCCTCCCGCGATCACGGCCACCGAGGTGCGGGCCTGGCGACGCTCCTGCTCGGCCTTGACGGCGCGGGCGACGGCGGTGGCGTTGCCCAGCGTGCCGGCGAACACCACCGGCACGTCGGTGCGGGCCGCGAGCTCCTTGGCGATCGCGCCGCCGTTGGGGCACGTCGAGCGCGCGATGTCGAAGTCGTGGCCCTTCGCGAGCACCTTCAGCACGCCCGAGGAGTACCGGATCGGATCCGCGATCACGTACACGTCGGCCGGCTCGAGCCGCCGCAGCCCCTCGACACCCCACTCGAGGCGGACCTGATATGTGCTCTGCGAGAACGGCGTGCTCATGTGCTCAGCGTAATTCGGCACGGCGCGGCGCCCGGCCCCGCGAGACGTTCGGCGTCACGCAAGGCCACGCGGGGTCGCCGCCGAGGGCGGTGCCAGGTCGCGCGGGGTCGCCGCCGGGCGTTGACTAGTCCTCCGCGGCATTACTAGTCCCGCCTGGACTAGTAGTCCCGCGCGGGACTAGTCAACGGCCAGGCAGGTGGCCACCCGGGGCTGACATCGCGGGCGGGCGCTGGCAGAGTCGGAGCCATGCGCATCCTGCTGAAGCTCGTGCTCGACATCGACGCCGACGCCGCGTGGCGCGCCCTGCACTCGCAGGCCGCGCTCGCCGAGCTGTACGGGCCGCTGCTGCGCGTCGAGGCGCTGGCGGCGCCCGTGCCCACGGTGGCCGACGGAGACGACGTGCCCGTGCGCTACAGCACGCTCGGCGTGGGGGTGGGCTCGCATCTGATCTCCGTGCACGACCGACGCAAGACCGACACCAACGGCGATGTGCGGATCCTGCGCGACTCGGGCATCCCCCTCACGGGCCCGCTCGCGAGCCTCGACGTCTGGGACCACCAGATGGCCGTCTGCCCGCTGCCCGGCGATCCGTCGCGCACGCTGTGGCGCGAGCGGCTGGTGATCGGCGGCGGCTGGGCGCCGGCGCTGTGGGCGCCGCTGTGGGCCATGTGGCAGTGGCGCGCCGCCCGCCTCAAGAGCCTCGCGCCCACCTGGGCGTTCGACCCGCAGCCGCTGCACGCCGACGCGGTGGGCGCCTGATGGCGGGCATCCTGATCCGGCGAGCGGAGCCGGATGACGCTCCCGGGCTGGGCGAGGTGCACGTGCGAACGTGGCAGATCGCGTACGAGAAGCTGATCCCTCAGGCCGTGCTCGACTCGCTCGACATCGTGGCCCGCGCGGCGCGCTGGCGCACAACGCTGGAGGATCCCCGCAATCCCGGACGCACCTGGGTCGCGCTCGAGGGGAAGAAGCTCATCGGCTTCGCCTCCTCCGGCCCCGCTCGCGGCGACGACGCGCCGCATCCGCTCGAGCTCTGGGCGCTGTACGTGCATCCGAACCGCCACGGATCCGGCGCGGGCGCGCTTCTCGCGGACGCCGCGCTGAGCGACGAGCCGGCCTTCCTGTGGGTGCTCGACGGAAACGCCCGCGCGATCCGCTTCTACGAGAAGATCGGCTTCGCCTTCGACGGAACCATCAAGGAGGAGCGTCACGGCGGCGTCTACCTTCACGAGCGCCGGATGGTGCGGGGCTAGGCCCAGCGAAAGACCCTGGTGGTCAGGAAACGCCGTGGGCCCCGACAGCCGCACGGCGCTTCCTGACCACCAGGGTCGGTGTCACTCCCCGGCGAGCGCCTCGACGGGCGCCACGCGCGTCGCCAGACGCGTGGGCGTGACCGCGGCCGCGAGGGTGAGCACCGTGGCGGCCACGACGATGCCCGCGACGGTGAGCCACGGCACCGCCGGCACCACGATGAACGACGAGATGCCGAGGTTCGTCGGCACCGAGCCGAGCACCGACTGCGCGCCGGCCCAGCCGTAGGCGACGCCCAGGATCAGTCCGAACACCAGCGCGGTCAGCGTGATGTGCACCGCCTCGAGCAGCACCATGCGGCGGATCTGCTGGTTCGACAGCCCCAGCGAGCGCAGCAGGCCGAGCTCGCGGCGACGCTGCACCACACCGATCGTGAGCAGGTTGATGAGGCCGACGGCGGCGATCACCGCGGAGACGCCGACGAGCACCATCATCACGGCGGCGAACTGGTCGAGCACCTCCAGGCGGTCCTGCGGGTATCCGGACAGCTCGGCGCTGCGGATCATCACGACCTGAGCCGTCTCGGCGGCGACCGCGAACATCGTCACGAGGGTGACGCCGATGACGACGCCGATCGCCATACGGCTCGACCGCTCGGGATAGCGCAGGGCGTTCTCGGCGGCGAGCCGCGCGACCGCGCTGCGCCCGAACATCCGGCCCGTCAGCCGCAGCAGCGGCGGCATGATCGCGGTCGCCCCGAGCACCAGACCCGTGAACGAGACGAGGCCGCCGAGGAACGCGGGGGCCACACCCATCGGCGAGAGCATGCCGACGAACGCGCCGAGACCCAGCAGGGCCGCTCCGATGCCGATGAGGACGAGCGCGGTGACGCTGCGACGGGGGCGCGCGAACTCGTCGTGCGCGCGCTCGACGGATCCGCCCAGAGCCTGGAGGGGCGTGACCGACAGCACCCGGCGGGATCCCGCCCAGGCCGCGCCCCACGTGGTGAGCACAACGACCGCCGCCGGGATGAGCAGCTGCGCCTGCGCGACGTCGTAGGGCACGTCGCCGACGAAACGCGCCGCGACCGCGATGCCGATCGCCGCGACCAGCATGCCGAAGCCGAGGCCCAGCACGGCGCCGATCGTGCCGACCACCAGTCCCTGCGACGCCACCTCGCTGCGCTGCGAGCGCGCAGTCGCGCCGATGAGGCGCATGAGGGCGATGCGGCGGGTGCGGCCGGCGACGATCGTGGAGAACGTGTTCGCCGTCACGATCGCGGCCACGTACAGGGCGAGGGCGAGCAGGATCACACCGAGGATCGCGATGACTGCGAGCGCGAGTCCCGAGTCGCCGATGTACGGATCGGCCGCGATCATCGCGCCGATGAAGCCGGTCGCGCTGAGCAGCAGCACGCCGAACGCGCTCGAGAGCGCGGCGACGAGGATCGAGGCGCCCATGCCGCGCTCACGCAGGAAGGCGAGGCGGTGGATCCAGGGAGCGGTGCCGGAGGTCTCGGGCACCACGGCGGCGAGCGCGGATGCCGACGGGGTCGCCGGTGCCTCCTCGCTCACGTCGGTGGCTTCGCGACTCATCATGCCGACACCGCCTCGGCCTGCTCGCCGGCCAGCATGTGCGCCGAGATCTGCTCGGCGGTCTGACGCGGCTTGTCGGCCGCGATGCGGCCGTCGGCGAGGAACAGCACACGGTCGGCGTGGCTGGCGGCGATGGGGTCGTGGGTGACCATGGCGATCGACTGCCCGTGCTCCTGGCTCGCGGTCGCGAGCAGCGCGAGCACCTCGCGGCCCGTGCGGGAGTCGAGGTTGCCGGTGGGCTCATCGGCGAAGACGAGGTCGGGGGCCGTGGCGAGCGCGCGGGCGATCGCGACGCGCTGCTGCTGTCCGCCCGACAGCTGGTGCGGGCGGTGGCCGAGGCGCGGGCCGAGGCCCAGCGAGTCGATGAGCCCGTCGATGCGGGCGCGCTCCTGCGCGTTGGGGGTGCGACCGTCGAGGTCGAACGGCAGCAGGATGTTGCCGCGCACGTCGAGTGTGGGCACCAGGTTGAACGCCTGGAAGACGAAGCCCACGCGGCGGCGGCGCAGCAGGGTCAGCTCGGTGTCGCCGAGGCCCGTGATGTCGGTGTCGCCGATCCAGGCGCGACCGCTGGTGGGGGCGTCGAGGCCCGCCATGATGTGCATCAGCGTCGACTTGCCCGATCCGCTCGGGCCCATGATCGCGGTGAACTGGCCACGTCGGATGCCGACGGTGACGTCGTCGAGCGCCCGGACGGATCCGTCGCCCGATCCGTAGGTCTTGGTCAGGCTCTGCACGCGGGCGGCGAGCCCCATGTCGGTGGTCGTGATCTCCATGCTTCGAACGTACGGATCGGCACCCGTCCACCGGATCGCCCGGACGGCTCATCCGTGTACATCGCAAGAATGATCCGCGCGTCCACTGGCGGTTGTCAGGCGTCTCGGCTAGTTTTGAATCATTCAGTTCTTCTCGGATCGGATCCCCCTGTGAGCCACGAACACGACGAGCACCGCGCCGGTGCCGAGCAGGTGCTGCGCTCCGCTGACCTGCGTGTCACGGGCCCCCGGATCGCCACCCTCGCGGCCGTGCGCGGCAACGCCCATGCCGACACCGAGACGGTGATCCGCGCCGTGCGCGAGACGCTGCCGTCGGTGTCGCACCAGGCCGTCTACGACTCGCTCTCGGCGCTCACGCAGGCGGGCATCATCCGCCGCATCCAGCCGAGCGGATCCGTCGCCCTCTACGAGTCCCGCGTGGGCGACAACCATCACCACCTCGTCTGCCGCTCGTGCGGCCGCGTCGTCGACGTGGCCTGCGAGCACGGCGCACCGCCGCCCTGCATGACGCCGACCGACGGCCACGGCTTCACGATCGACGAGGCCGAGGTCGTCTACTGGGGGCTGTGCGCCGACTGCCAGCCCGCCGCCGCCTGATCGCCGCGCCTGCCGTCCCGCAGCGCCGATCCGGCCCTTCCGCTCCCCCCGCTCCCATCCCGTTCCCCTAGAAAGGCGACCATGACCGAGAACACCGGTTCCTGCCCGCTCGGATACGACGCCCCGGCCGGCTCCGTCCAGCCCGCGTCCGTCGACAGCGAGCCCGCTCTGCCCGGCACCGAGGCCCACGTCGGCGCCTCGCCCGCGAAGCGCGTCCACCCGACCATGGGTTCGGCCAACACCGAGTGGTGGCCGAACAAGCTCAACCTCAAGATCCTTGCCAAGAACCCCGCGGTCGCGAACCCCCTGGGCGAGGACTTCGACTACACCGAGGCGTTCCAGGCGCTCGACCTGGCGGCCGTGAAGGCCGACCTCGCCGCCGCCATGACCGAGTCCAAGGACTGGTGGCCCGCCGACTTCGGTCACTACGGCCCCTTCATGATCCGCATGGCCTGGCACTCGGCCGGCACCTACCGCTCGCACGACGGTCGCGGCGGCGGCGGCGCGGGCATGCAGCGCTTCGCCCCGCTCAACTCGTGGCCCGACAACGTCAACCTCGACAAGGCTCGCCGCCTGCTGTGGCCGGTCAAGAAGAAGTACGGCCAGTCCATCTCGTGGGCCGACCTGTTCATCCTCGCCGGCAACGTCGCGCTCGAGACGATGGGCTTCCCGACCTTCGGATTCGCCGGCGGCCGTCCCGACGTCTGGGAGGCCGACGACGACATCTACTGGGGTCCCGAGCAGGTCTGGCTCGACGACGAGCGCTACACGGGCGAGCGCGACCTCGAGGCACCCCTCGCGGCCGTGCAGATGGGCCTCATCTACGTCAACCCGGAGGGCCCGAACGGCAACCCCGACCCGGTGCAGTCGGCCCGCGACATCCGCGAGACCTTCCGCCGGATGGGCATGAACGACGAGGAGACCGTCGCCCTCATCGCCGGCGGCCACACCTTCGGCAAGACGCACGGCGCCCACAAGGACGACAAGCTCGGCGCCGACCCCGAGGCGGCTCCCCTCGAGAATCAGGGCCTCGGCTGGAAGAACGGCTACGGCACCGGCCACGGCGAGGACACCGTCACGTCGGGCCTGGAGGTCACCTGGACCTACCACCCGACGCGCTGGGACAACGAGTTCTTCCACATCCTGTACGCGTACGAGTGGGAGCTGTTCCAGTCGCCCGCCGGCGCCAACCAGTGGAAGCCGAAGGACAACGGCGGCGCCGACCTCGTGCCGATGTCGCACTCCGACGGCAAGCGCGAGCCGCGCATGCTCACCTCCGACCTCGCGCTGCGCTTCGACCCTGAGTACGACAAGATCTCGCGTCGCTTCAAGGACGACCAGCAGGCGTTCACGGACGCCTTCGCCCGCGCCTGGTTCAAGCTGACCCACCGCGACATGGGCCCCAAGGCCCGCTACCTCGGCCCGGAGGTGCCCGCCGAGGACCTCCTCTGGCAGGACCCGCTGCCCGCCGAGGGCGGCGCGACGGATGAGGCCTCGATCGCCCGCGCCAAGGAGCTCATCGCCGCCGCCGGCCTGTCGATCTCGGAGCTCGTCTCGACCGCCTGGAAGGCGGCCGCCACGTTCCGCTCGTCGGACAAGCGCGGCGGTGCCAACGGCGGACGCATCCGCCTCGAGCCCCAGGTGTCGTGGAAGGTGAACCGCCCCGAGGCCCTCAAGCCCGTCATCGCGAAGCTCGAGGAGGTCGCGGCCGAGTCGGGCCTGTCGTTCGCCGACGTCGTCGTGCTCGCCGGTGGCGTGGGCGTCGAGCAGGCCGCTGCCGCGGCCGGCTACGAGATCCAGGTGCCGTTCACCCCGGGCCGCGTCGACGCGACGCAGGAGCAGACCGACCTCGAGCAGTTCGCCTGGCTCGAGCCCGTGGCCGACGGATTCCGCAACTACGACAGCGGCTTCCTGAAGCTCCCCAGCGAGTACCTGTTCCTCGACCGCGCGAACCACCTCGGCGTCTCGGCTCCGCAGGCGACCGCGCTCGTCGGCGGCCTGCGAGTGCTCGGCGCCAACTGGGACGGCTCCGACACGGGTGTCTTCACGGCCACCCCGGGCGTGCTCACCAACGACTTCTTCGTGAACCTGCTCGAGCTCGGCACCGAGTGGACGCCGAACGAGGATGAGACGCTCTACACCTCGAACACGGGCTTCACCGGCTCGCGTGTCGACCTGGTGTTCGGCGCCAACTCCGAGCTGCGCGCGCTGGCCGAGGTCTACGCCTCGGACGACGCCAAGGAGAAGTTCGTGAAGGACTTCGCCGCCGCGTGGGCTCAGGTCATGGACAACGACCGCTTCGACATCAAGAAGTAAGCCTCATCTGAAGGGGCCGGGTTCCGTACGGAGCCCGGCCCCTTCGCTATGCGCGGGCGTCTCGGCGCACGGGCTCGTCGGGCGTCACGCCGGGTTCACCGCCCTCGCTCGCCGAGCGGGCGCGCGCGATCCGGAACGTGCCGGGCCTGCGCACGCGGATGACCCCGGTCGCCACGATCACCCCCGCCACCAGCAGCGCGCCGCCGGCGAGCTCGCCCGGGGTGGGCACCTCACCGCGCACGAGCCACGCGCTCGCGATCCCCACCACGGGAACCAGCAGGATCCACGGTGCGACCGCCGAGGCCGGGTTGCGGGCGAGCAGCCCGTTGTAGATGCCGTAGCCGACGAGCGTCGCACCGATCACGGTGTACACGGTCGACAGGGCGGCTGCCCAGCCGAAGTGCGCGATGCCGAGCCACACCCGATCCGGACCATCGATGAGCAGCGCGAGAGCGAGCGCCGGCACGGGCACCACCAGCCCCGACCACACGGTCATGCCGAGGCCGCCGGGCGCCTTGGCGGCGCGCGCGATGACGTTTCCGATCGCCCACGACAGGGCGCCCGCGAGGCACAGCAGCAGCGCGATGAGGGGCACGTGCCCGCCGCGTCCGACGCCGACGACCGCCAGGCCGACCGAGCCGAGCACCACCCCCGCGATCTGCGCCGGGGTCGGACGCTCGCGCAGCACCCCCGCGGCGATGAGGATCGTCAGCACGACCTGCGCCTGCAGGACGAGCGACGCGAGACCGGGCGGCATGCCCAGCGCCATCGAGGCGTAGAGGAAGCCGAACTGGCCGAGCGACATAAACGCGCCGACGCCCACGAGCTTCGTCCACGACACCCGCGGGCGCGGGACGAACCAGATCGCGATCAGCACCACCGCCGCGAATCGCACGGCCAGGAAGAGCAGCGGCGGCATGTCGCCCATCCCGAGGTCGATCGCGACGAAGTTCACCCCCCAGAGGAGGGCAACCAGGGCGGCGAGGAGGGCGTCACGGCGGTTCATGGCTCCAGCCTGCGCGGCCCGTTCGTGAAGCACTAGCGAACGTTCGTTTACATGACCGCGTAGCATCGCTGCATGATCGATCTTGATGCCCTCGTCGCTCTGCGGGCGATCGACGCGCACGGCGGCGTCGGGGCCGCAGCCGCCGAGCTCGGCTTCACCCCGAGCGCGGTGTCGCAGCAGATCAAGCGCCTCGAGCGACAGACGGGTGTGCCGCTGCTCGAGCGCATCGGGCGCGGTGTGATGCTCACCGGCCACGGCCGCCACCTCGTCGACGAGGGCGCGCGCCTGCTCGCCGACCTCGAGCAGATCGAGGCGAGCGTGCGGCGGCAGGCCGATGCAGTGGCGGGGCGCATCCGGCTCTCGGCGTTCTCGACGGCCACGCGCGGACTCGTGGCACCCGTGATCCGGGCGCTCCACGATGCGCACCCCCACCTGGAGATCGTGCTGACGGAGAAGGAGCCCTGGGACTCGATCGACCTCGTCGCCGCGGGGCACATCGACGTGGGCATCGCGCACTCCTGGGGCGACGTGCCCCTGGAGATCCCGGATCACGTGGTGGCCGTGCCGATCGCGCGCGACGTCGCCGACGTGATCGTGCACCGCTCGCACCCCCTGGCCGGCCGGGAGGCCGTGACACCTCGCGACCTGCTCGACGAGGGCTGGATCGCCACGCCCGAGGGCACCATCTGCCGCCAGTGGCTCGGCCGAATGCACGACGGAACCGGGCGTCGTCCGCGCATCGCGCACGTCTCGACCGAGTTCGACAGCCACCTCGCGCTCGTGCGCGCGGGCCTCGGCATCGCGCTCGTGCCCCGCCTCGGGCGAGCGCCGCTGGGCGACGACCTGATCGCCGTGCCCACCCACGACCCCGAGCCCACCCGCGAGGTGCTCGCGCTGCACCGCCGCACGATGGCGGCGTCACCCGCGGTGGCGGCCCTGGTGGAGGCCCTGCGCGCGGCATCCTGAGCCGCCGCGCGGGTTGAGGCGGCGGGCGGAGGCCGCGGGGCCGCGAGGGCACATCCTCGCCGCGGGGGCGTACCCCACAGGATGTGCCCCGGCGCGCGCGATGTGCCCCCGCGGCGCGCGATGTGCCCCCGCCCCTCGTTCGTCGAGCGAGCGAAGCGAGTCGAGACGCCCCCGCGCGCGCCATGTGCCCCCGCCGCGCGCGATGCTGCCCTCACCCCTCGCTCGTCGAGCGAGCGAAGCGCGTCCAGACGCCCCCAGCGCGCGCCATGTGCCCTCACCCCCCGTTCGTCGAGCGAGCGAAGCGAGTCGAGACGCCCCGAGCGCGCGTGAGGCCTAGGCCAGTCCGTGCTCGAAGGCGAAGACGACCAGCTGCACGCGGTCGCGCAGCGCGAGCTTCGTCAGGATCCGGCTGATGTGGGTCTTCACCGTCGCCTCGGAGAGGAACTCCCGCGCGGCGATCTCGGCATTGCTGAGGCCGCGAGCGGCGAGGGCGAAGATCTCGCGCTCGCGCTCGGTGAGGTCGCCGTACGACGCCGGCACGGGCTGCGGGGCCTCGGCGAAGTGCGCGAACAGGTCGCGCGTCGCCGCCGCCGCGATGACCGACGAGCCCGCGTGCACGGTGCGGATCGCGGCGAGCAGGAACTCCGGATCCGCGTCCTTCAGCAGGAACCCGGATGCGCCCTGCCGGATCGCCCGCGCGGCCGCCTCGTCGAGGTCGAAGGTGGTGAGCATCACGATCTTCGGCGGATCCGGCTGCTGCAGGATCTCGGCGGTCGCCGCGAGGCCGTCCATCACGGGCATCCGGATGTCCATCAGCACCACGTCCGGTCGGGCCTGTGCAACGAGCGCGAGAGCCTCCCGCCCGTCGCCCGCCTCCCCCACGACCTCGAGGTCGGGCTGGGATGCCACCAGCATGCGGATGCCCGCTCGGAAGAGGGCCTGGTCGTCCACCAGCGCGACGCGGATCATCCGTCGATCCTGTCATCCCCAGCCTGGATGGGCAGGGTCGCCCGCACCACGAACGTGCCGCCCTCGGGGGCCGCGAGCAGCTGACCGCCCACCAGCTGCGCGCGCTCGCGCATGCCGATGAGCCCGTGCCCGCCCCCGTCCGAGGGGCGCCCGTCGGCGCGGATGCCGTTGCGGATCTCGAGGCCCACCCGATCCGGCAGCCAGGACAGGCCGACATCGACGGGGCCGCCGTCTCCGTGGCGCAGCGTGTTGGTGAGGCCCTCCTGCAGGATGCGGTAGACCGCAAGCTGCACGGTCGTCGGCGGCGTGCCCACGGGCGCGGGGTCGACGTCGACGCGCAGGTCGACTCCCGCCGCGCGCACCTGCGCGTACAGCTGCTCGAGGTCGGCGAGGCTCGGCTGGGGACCGACCTGCTGGCTCTCACCGAACTGGCTGTGGCGCAGCTGCGTCAGCAGCAGGCGCACGTCGGACAGGGCCGCGCGCGAGGTCTGACTGATGGTGGTGAGGGCTCGCGTCGCGGCCTCCGGATCGGCCGCGGCGGCGTAGCGGGCGCCATCCGCCTGCGCGATCACCACCGCGAGCGAGTGCGCCACCACGTCGTGCATGTCGCGCGCGATGCGGCCGCGCTCCTCCTCGGTGGCGGCGCGTGCCTCGGCGGCGCGCTGCGCGATGCGCACCTGCCGCCCCCGCACGACCGAGCGGAACAGCGCGCCGGCCGTCCACGACAGCGCGAGAGCGAACAGCGCCGCGAAGAACGACAGCAGCGCGTTGAGCACGCCGTCGCGCAGCGTGACGCCGTAATACGGCGCCGCGAGATACAGCGTGATCGCGACGGCGCCCAGCGCCGTCGAGACGAAGCCCGCCCAGTACACGAGACGCGAGCCATAGGCCGCCGTCGCGAACAGCACCACGAAGATCGCCGTGTTCGCGAACATGGGCGACTGGCCCGTGGCCATCTGGAACAGCGCGCCGACCCAGGCCGTCGTCAAGGCGATGGGCGGGCTCACGCGGCTCGTCATCAGCGCCGCCGCCATCAGCAGGATCGTGATGCCCGTGAGGATGACGTCTGCCGGGCCGTCGAGCGTGCGGAAGAGGAACAGGCCCGATCCGGCCAGGAACAGCAGCCCGGCCACGCTGTCGATCGCCCACTGCGTCTGGCTGACGGGCCGGATCAGGGGCTGGAGCTGGTCGATCCAGCGGCGGGGCGTGCTCTCATCCATCCGTCTCACCGTATGCGCCGCCTCCGACACCACGCATCCGCCGCACGATGTATCCGGCGTCAGCCGCGGGTCGCGTCGGCCACCGCCGCGACGAACGCGTCGACGTCAGCCTCCGTGGTGTCGAAGCTCGTCAGCCACCGCACCTCGCCCGTCGCCTCGTTCCAGTCGTAGAAGCGGAACCCTCGGTCACGGATCCGGTCCGCGGCGCCCGCGGGCAGCGCCGCGAACACGCCGTTGACCTGCGTGGGCTGCGTGAACGAGACGCCCCGGATGGATCCGTCGGCCAGGCCCGCCTCGATCCCGGATCGCAGGCGCGCGGCCATCGCGTTGGCGTGCGCGCCGCTGCGGAGCCAGAGGTCGTCGGTGAGCAGGGCCACGAGCTGCGCCGAGACGAATCGCATCTTCGAGGCGAGCTGCATGGCGCTCTTGCGCAGGAACTCGATGCCCGTCACGGCGTCGGGGTTGAGCACCACGACCGCCTCGGCCCCGATCGCGCCGTTCTTCGTGCCGCCGAAGCTCAGCACGTCGACGCCGATGTCGCGCGTGAACGCGCGCAGCGGCACCCCGAGCGCGGCGGCCGCGTTGGCGATGCGCGCACCGTCGACGTGCAGCGCGAGCCCCAACTCGTGGGCGCGGTCGGCGATCGCGGCGATCTCGGAGACCGAGTACAGCGTGCCGAGCTCGGTCGACTGCGTGATCGACACCACCTGCGGCACGGCCTGATGCACCCCCCGCGACCCGGCGACGGCGGCGATCAGATCCGGGGTGAGCTTGGCATCGGGCGTCGATACGGGGATCAGCTTGAACCCGCCGATCTTCTCGGGCGCCGCCCCCTCGTCGGTGTTGATGTGCGCGAGCGTCGGCGTGATCACGGCGCCCCAGCGCGTCACCATCGACTGCAGCGCGGTGACGTTCGCGCCCGTGCCGTTGAACACGGGGAACGCCTCGACGCCCTCGCCGAGCAGGGCGGCGAACTGCTCCTGCAGCCGCGCGGTGTAGGGGTCCTCGCCGTACGACACCGCGTGCCCGCCGTTCGCCGCGGCGATCGCCGCGATCACCTCCGGATGAGCGCCGGCGTAGTTGTCGGAGGCGAAATGGCGAACGGCGACGTCGTGCAGGGGTTCCACGGATCGAGCCTACGCACCGCCGCCCCGGCCGGGCGCGGCCACAGGCGGGGGCGTTCGCTGCGGCTGCGCGGCACACGATTCCGAAAAGCAGGGGCCCGGGTCGCTTCGCTCCCCCCTACTTTTCGGAATCGGCACCGCTCCGCCTCCGCGGACGCCCCCTCCAGTCGCGCGACACGCCCGGGATGCACGGACGGTTGCGCAGAGAACGTACGTTCTCATATGGTTTCAAGCAAGCGAGAACGAACGTTCTCCACCAGGCCGAAAGAAGGACATCATGGGCAACATCACCGTCGGACAGCAGAACTCCACCGCCATCGAGCTCCACTACACCGATCAGGGCGAGGGCCAGCCGGTTGTGCTGATCCACGGCTACCCGCTCGACGGGAACAGCTGGGAGAAGCAGACCGTCGCGCTGCTCGACGCGGGTTACCGCGTGATCACCTATGACCGCCGCGGGTTCGGCGGATCCTCGAAGGTCGCGGCCGGCTACGACTACGACACCTTCGCCGCCGACCTCAACACGGTGCTCGAGACGCTCGACCTGCGCGACGTGATCCTGGTGGGCTTCTCGATGGGCACCGGCGAACTCGCCCGCTACGTGAAGAACTTCGGATCCGACCGCATCGCCAAGCTCGCCTTCCTCGCCTCGCTCGAGCCGTTCCTCGTCGAGACCGACGACAACCCGGAGGGCGTGCCGGCCAGCGTGTTCGAGGGCATCAAGGCCGCAGCCAAGGCGGATCGCTTCGCCTGGTTCACCAACTTCTACAGCGACTTCTACAACCTCGACGAGAACCTCGGCACCCGCATCAGCGAGGAGACCGTGCGCGCCAGCTGGATCACCGCGATCGGCAGCGCCCCGGTCGCCGCCTACGCCGTGGTCGACTCGTGGATCGAGGACTTCCGCGAGGACGTCGTGGCGGTGCGCGAGGCGGCCGTTCCCACGCTGATCCTGCACGGCACGAAGGACCGCACGCTGCCGATCGACGCCACGGCCCGCCGTTTCCACGAGGCCGTGCCGGCCGCCACCTACGTCGAGATCGAGGACGCCCCGCACGGCCTGCTCTGGACGCACGCCGAGGAGGTCAACGCCGCGCTGATCTCCTTCGTGCAGGCCTGAACCCCGATTCGCAACCGGATCCGAGAACGATAGTTCTCGGATCCGGTTACGCTTGTCTCCAGAAAGGAACACCATGACCACCGACGCAGACGCCCGCACGCAGATCATCCGGGCCGCGAGCCGCCTCTTCTACACGCAGGGCATCGGGCGTGTGGGGATGGACGCCGTGCGCGACGCGGCCGGCGTCTCGCTGAAGGCGATCTACAAGCAGTTCCCGTCGAAGGAGGACCTCATCCTCGGCGTGCTCGAGAATCTGCACCAGAGCTGGAACACCGGCATCGACGGCGCCCTCGCCGAGGTGCCGAGCCCGCGCGATCGTCTGCTCGCGGTCTACGACTACCTCGCCGCGTGGTTCGACCGATCCGACTTCCGCGGCTGCGGCTTCATCAACGCGTTCGGCGAGCTCGGCGCCGGCAGCCCCGCCGTGGCCACCGCCGTGCGCGAGCACAAGCTGTCCTTCCTCGCGACGGTGGACGCGCTCGTCGCCGAGGCCGGCGGACCCGCGGAGCTCGGCCCGCAGCTCGCCATCCTCGCGGAGGGCGCGCAGACCACGGCTGCGATCCTGGGCGACGCGAAGATGGCCCACGTCGCCCGCCGCGCCGCCGAGACGCTCATCGACGCCGCGTTCGCCTGATCCGTCCCGCGAGGGGGCGGATCCGTCTCCCGCGTCGGCGGATCCGGCTCAGCGCAGCGCGCCCACGCTCGCCAGGGCCGTGCGGATGAGCGTCGACCGACCGCCCTCCATCTCTGCGGCGAGCGCCGGAGACGACGCCTCCGCGGGCGTCAGCCAGGTGACCTCCAGTGCGTCCTGACGCGGATCGATCGTGCCCGTCACCGGCACCACGAACGCGAGAGACACCGCGTGCTGCCGGTCGTCGTGATAGGCGCTGACGCCGGGGATCGGGAAGTACTCCGCCACCGTGAACGGCACGGGAGACGGCGGAAGCAGCGGGAACGCCATGGGCCCGAGGTCGTTCTCGAGGTGACGGAACAGCGCGTCGCGCACCGTCTCGCCGTATCGCACCCGACCCGACACGATAGTGCGGGTGATCTCGCCCAGCGGCGTCGCGCGCAGCAGGATGCCGACCTGCGTCACCGCGCCGGTGCCGTCGGTGCGCACCGGAACGGCCTCGACGTACAGGATCGGCATACGCCGTCGCACCTCGGCGAGCTCGATGTCGGTCAACCAGGCGGGGTTGGCACCGCCTCCCGGCACGCCGCCGAACCCCGCCGCACCGACAGCCGAGAAATCGGCGTCGGAGTCGTCAGGCTGGTCCTGGGGATCCGGATCGGGAGTGCGCACGGCCATAGGTCTTGTATACCCGCTGGGCAGGACATCCGCCCGCCGAGCTCGCCCGCGCCCGCGCGGCGGGAGGACATCCCGCACTGGGAGGACCGGATCCGCCCACCCCACCCTCCGCACCCGAGATCCCCTCCCCGCGCGCGCCCCGCCCGCCCCGCGACGGGAGGGCATCCCACAGCGGGAGGACTAGATCCGCCCGCATCACCCTCCGCACCCGAGATCCCCTCCCCGTGTGCACCCCGGGCCGCACCGCGACGGGAGGGCATCCCGGGCCGCACCGCGACCGGAGGGGATCCCGCGACGGGAGGACCGGATCCGCCCACACCACCCTCCGCACCCGAGATCCCCTCCCCGTGCGCCCCGCGACCGGAGGACATCCCGCGACGGGAGGACCAGATCCGCCCGCACGAGCCTCCGCACCGGAGATCCCCTCCCCGCGCGCGCCCCGGGCCGCACCGCGACCGAAGGGGATCCCGCAACGAGATGACCAGATCCGCCCACACCACCCTCCAGATCCGAGTCCCCTCCCCGCG
Organism: Microbacterium stercoris; assembly: GCF_017592545.1. Taxonomy (GTDB): domain Bacteria; phylum Actinomycetota; class Actinomycetes; order Actinomycetales; family Microbacteriaceae; genus Microbacterium; species Microbacterium stercoris. Next base: position 38,509 of record NZ_JAGFOA010000003.1, on the reverse strand, counting down.
CGCAACCCCGGCCGGCAACGCGACCGGAGGGGATCCCGCAACGGGAGGACCGGATCCGCCCGCTCAACCCTCCGCACCCGGGATCCCCGCCCGCGATCCCCTCTCCGCGCGCACCCCACCCCGCCCCCCGAGATCCCCTCCCCGCACGCACCCCGCCCCGCACCGCGACCAGAGGGCATCCCACAACGGGAGGACCGGATCCGCCCACACCACCCTCCAGATCCGAGTCCCCCTCCCCACGCGCACCCCGGCGGGAGCACGCGACCGGAGGAGATCCCGCAACGGGAAGACCGGATCCGCTCACACCACCCTCCGAACGCGGGATCCCCTCCCCGTGTGCCACCCCGGCGGGAGCACGCGACCGGAGGGCATCCCACAGCGGGAGGACCAGATCCGCCCACCCCACCCTCCGCACCCGAGATCCCCTCCGTTCGAGTGCGGATGTCGGCGGGTCGGGGGAGACTGGCCGGGTGACTCTCTCCCTCGACTCCGATGCGGTGCTCTGGTCCGGCGAGCGCGACGGGCGCCCCCTGCTGGTGCTGCTGCACGGCTACGGCGCCGACGAGCGTGACCTCTTCGCCCTGCGCAGCCTTCTGCCCGACGGGTTCGCGATCGCGGCGCTCCGCGCGCCGCTGGCCCCGCCTTTCCCCACCCCGGGGCGGTCGTGGTACCCGATCGAGGGCCTCGATGCCCGCGACGCCGGACCCACCACCCTTGCCGCCGAGGCGGTGGTCGCGTGGATCAGCGAGGTCGCGGGCGACGCCCCCGTCGGTCTGCTCGGGTTCTCGCAGGGAGGAGCCGTGGCGCTGCAGACGCTGCGCCTCGCCCCGGAGCGCATCTCGTTCGTGGTCAATCTCTCGGGGTACGCGACACCGGGCGAGCTGCCGCGCGACGCCGAGCTCGCCGAGAACCGGCCGCCGGTCTTCTGGGGCCGAGGCACGCTCGACGAGGTGATCCCGGCGGCTCTCGTGCTGCACACCACCGAGTGGCTTCCCGCACACGCCGACCTGGTCGGCCGTATCTACCCCGCACTGGGCCACGCCGTCTCCGAGCTCGAGCTGCAGGACGTGCGCGTCTTCCTCGAGAAGCAGCGCGAGCAGCTGGGCTGATCCCGCCGCTCCCGAATCCGTCGCCGGCGCGCAAGCCCCCCGCGAATGTCGGTGGCCCGCGCAAGGATGGTGTGGTGGATGTGCTGGACCGATTCGCCCCCGCGACGCGGGACTGGTTCCGTGGTGCGTTCGCCGAGCCGACCGCCGCGCAAGCCGGCGCTTGGGATGCCATCTCGCAGGGGCGGCACGCGCTCGTGGTGGCGCCGACCGGATCGGGCAAGACGCTCTCGGCGTTCCTCTGGGGGATCGACAGGGCGATCCGCGAGAAGCAGGCGCCCGAGAACGGGTCCACCCCGCGCACGAAGGTGCTGTACGTCTCGCCGCTGAAGGCGCTGGGCGTCGATGTCGAGCGCAACCTGCGCTCGCCGCTCGTCGGCATCTCGCACGCTGCGAGGCGCCTCGGGATCGAGGCGCCGACGGTGAGCGTGGGCGTGCGATCCGGAGACACCCCGTCCAACGAACGCCAGCGCATGGTGCGTCAGCCTCCGGACATCCTGATCACGACCCCCGAGTCGCTGTACCTGATGCTCACGAGCCAGGCGCGAGAGACGCTGCGCGAGGTGCACACGGTCATCGTCGATGAGGTGCACGCGGTCGCGGCCACCAAGCGCGGTGCGCACCTCGCGGTGAGCCTCGAGCGTCTCGACGAGCTGCTCGACACGCCGGCGCAGCGCATCGGGCTCTCGGCCACGGTGCGCCCCATCGACGAGGTGGCGCGGTTCCTCGGCGGCTCGGCGCCGGTCGACATCGTCGCGCCGAAGGCCTCGAAGACCTTCGAACTGCGCGTGACGGTGCCGATCGCCGACATGCAGAACCCGCCGCCTGCGGCGGGAGCGGCACCCGCTGCCGAGAAGGGCGACGACGGGGAGTGGTTCCTCCCCGAGACCACTGAGATCACCGGATCGATCTGGCCCCATGTCGAGGAGGCGATCGTCGACCGCATCCTGGCCGCGAAGTCGACGATCGTGTTCGCGAACTCGCGTCGCCTGGCCGAGCGCCTGACCGCGCGGCTGAACGAGATCTACGGCGAGCGTCTCGAGGGCGGCCCCGTGGGGCTCGGCTCGCCAGGTGGGCGCAACGACCGCACGACCGGCGACCGCACGACCGACGAGCCGGCGCCAGGCGCGGATCCGGTGCTCGCGAAGGCGCACCACGGATCCGTCTCGAAGGAGCAGCGGGCGATCGTCGAGGAGCAGCTGAAGTCCGGCGAGCTGCGGTGCGTGGTCGCCACGAGCAGCCTCGAGCTCGGCATCGACATGGGCGCGGTCGATCTGGTGATCCAGGTCGAGGCGCCGCCGAGCGCGGCGAGCGGCCTGCAGCGCGTGGGTCGCGCGGGCCACCAGGTCGGCGAGATCTCGCGCGCGGCTCTGTTCCCCAAGCACCGCAGCGACGTGCTGCACACGGCGATCGTCACCGAGCGCATGCTGGCGGGGCAGATCGAGGCCATCGCGGTGCCGCAGAATCCGCTCGACATCCTCGCCCAGCAGACCGTGGCCGCCACGGCGCTCGGATCGATCGAGGTCGAGCGCTGGTTCGAGACGGTGCGCCGTAGCGCGCCCTTCCGCTCGCTGCCGCGCAGCGCCTTCGAGGCGACGCTCGACCTGCTGGCGGGCCGCTATCCCTCCGACGAGTTCGCCGAGCTGCGGCCTCGCCTGGTGTGGGATCGCGACGCCGGCACCATCGAGGGCCGCCCCGGGGCGCAACGACTGGCCGTCACGAGCGGCGGCACGATCCCCGATCGCGGGCTGTTCGGCGTCTTCATCGCGGGCGAGACGCGCAACGCGCGCGTCGGCGAGCTCGACGAGGAGATGGTCTACGAGTCGCGGGTCAACGACGTGTTCACCCTCGGCACCACCAGCTGGAAGATCGTCGAGATCACCCACGACCGCGTCAACGTGCTGCCCGCTTTCGGCCAGCCGGGCAAGGTGCCCTTCTGGCACGGCGACGGCCTCGGCCGGCCCGCCGAACTCGGAGAGGCGCTGGGTGCCTTCGCGCGCGAGCTCACCTCGACGACCGCCGCCAAGGCCGAGCAGCGCCTCATCGACGCGGGGCTCGACGAGTTCGCCCGGCAGAACCTCCTCGGCTATCTGGCGGAGCAGAAGGAGGCCACCGGATCCCTCCCGACCGACCGCACACTCACGGTCGAGCGCGGCCGAGACGAGGTCGGCGACTGGCGCATCATCCTCCATTCCCCCTACGGCATGCACGTGCACGCGCCGTGGGCGCTGGCGGTCAACGCCCGCATCCGCGAGCGCCTCGGCGTCGAGGGGTCTGCCGTGGCGAGCGACGACGGCATCATCGCGCGCGTCCCGGATGCCGAGTCCGAGCCGCCCGGCGCCGAGCTGTTCGTCTTCGACCCCGACGAGCTCGAGCGCATCGTCACCGATGAGGTCGGCGGATCGGCGCTGTTCGCGTCGCGCTTCCGCGAGTGCGCTGCGCGCGCCCTCCTGATGCCGCGCCAGAACCCCGGCAAGCGCAGTCCCCTGTGGCAGCAGCGGCAGCGCTCCGCGCAGCTGCTCGAGGTGGCGCGCCGGCATCCGACGTTCCCGATCATCCTCGAGACCCTGCGAGAGGTGCTGCAGGACGTCTACGACCTGCCCGCCCTCCTGCGGATCACCCGCTCGATCGGAGAGCGGCGCATCCGGCTGGTCGAGACCGAGCCCTCGCAGCCCTCCCCCTACGCCCGCGACCTGCTGTTCGGGTACGTCGGCGCGTTTATGTACGAAGGCGACTCCCCCCTCGCGGAGCGCCGCGCCGCCGCGCTCTCGGTCGATCCCTCGCTGCTGTCCGAGCTGCTCGGCAAGATCGAGATGCGCGAGCTGCTCGATCCCGACGTCATCGCGCAGTTCGAGGCCGAGGCCCAGCGCCTGGCACCCGACCGCAAGGCCCGCGGCATCGAGGGCGCCGCCGATCTGCTGCGCGTGCTCGGTCCGCTCTCGGTCGACGAGGTGGCCGCCCGCCTTGAGGAGCCCACCGAGGCGCTCGCCCACCTCGACTCCCTCGTCGAGGCGCGCCGCGCGATCCGCATCGCCATCGCGGGCCACGAGCGCTACGCCGTGATCGAGGACGCGGGCCGCCTGCGCGATGCGCTCGGCGTCGCCCTTCCCGTCGGCATCCCCGTGGCGTTCCTCGAACCGCTGCCCGACCCGCTCGGCGATGTGGTGAGCCGCTACGCACGCACGCACGGCCCCTTCACGACCGCCGCCGTGGCCGAGCGCCTGGGCATCGGCCCCGCGGTCGCGCGCCACGCGCTGCAGCGGCTCGAGGGTCAGGGCCGCCTGGTCTCCGGTTTCTACCTCGCCGACTCGGGCGTCTCCGACGAGCCGGAGTGGTGCGATGCCGAAGCGCTGCGTCGCATCCGGATGCGTTCGCTCGCCGCCTTGCGCGGCAGTGTCGAGCCCGTCTCGCCTGAGGCGTTCGCCCGGTTCCTGCCCGACTGGCAGCACGTCACACGCCCCCTCGAGGGCATCGACGGCGTGCTGGCCGCGATCGACCAGCTCGCCGGCGTGCCGATCCCGGCGAGCGCGTGGGAGTCGCTCGTGCTGCCCTCGAGGGTCAAGGACTACACCCCCGCCATGCTCGACGAGCTGACGGCCACGGGTGAAGTGCTCTGGTCGGGTCATGGATCGCTGCCGGGCCGGGACGGCTGGATCGCCCTGCACCCGGCCGACGCCGCCCCCGTCACGATCCCGCCCTCCGACATCGAGATCGACCCCGAATCGCTCGAGCAGCGGCTGCTGCACGCCCTCGCCGGCGGGGGCGCCTATTTCGCACCCCAGCTGAAGGAGCTGGCGCAGGGCGAGACCGAGATCGCCACGGTGGAGGCGCTGTGGAACCTCGTGTGGGCCGGCCGCGTGACGAACGACACGTTCGCGCCGATCCGGTCGCTCATCGGTGCCGGATCGCAGGCGCACCGCGCAGCCCGCCGCACCCCGCGCGCCCGCCTCTACCGGGGCGCTCGCCCCACCTTCGGCACGACGACGAGCCCCAACGCTCCGCGTCCGCAGGCCTCGGGAGGGCGTTGGTCGCTGCTGCCGCTGCTCGAGCCGGAGCCCACGGTGCGCGCGACGGCGACGGCGTCGCTGCTGCTCGACCGCTACGGCGTGGTGACACGCGGCGCCGTGCAGAACGAGGGCCTGCCCGGCGGCTTCGCGCAGGCGTACCGCGTGCTCGCGGGGCTCGAGCAGGCCGGACACTGCCGCCGCGGCTACCTGATCGAGAAGCTCGGCGCCGCGCAGTTCGCCACCTCGCCCACGATCGATCGGCTGCGCCAGTTCGCCACCACGCCCGATGGCGCCGCGCCGCGAGCGGTCACGCTCGCGGCCACCGACCCGGCCAACCCGTACGGCGCCGCCCTCGCGTGGCCCGCGCTCGACGCGGTCAAGCACCGCCCGGGGCGCAAGGCCGGCGGCCTCGTGGTGCTCGTCGACGGATCGCTGGTGCTCTACCTCGAGCGCGGCGGGCGCACGGCGCTCGCCTTCACCGACGACGAGGCCGTGCTGTCGGCCGCCGCGACCGACCTCGCCCGCACCGCGCGCGACCGGCGCCTCGAGACGCTGACGATCGAGCAGGTCAACGGCGAGTTCGTCTACGGCACGGCGGTCGGCCGGGCCCTGCGCGAGGCGGGCTTCGTCGAGTCGACCAAGGGTCTCACCCTGCGCAAGCCCACCCCTGGATCGCGAGGCTGAGATGCCCGAGGGCGACACCGTGCACCGCACCGCGCGGCGGCTGAACGCCGTGCTGGCGGGCCGTGAGGTCGCGCGCTTCGACATCCGCGTGCCCGGCAGCGCGAACGCCGACCTGCGGGGGCAGATCGTGCACGAGGTCGCAGCGCACGGCAAGCACCTGCTGCACCGGATCGGGGAGAGCACCCTGCACTCGCACCTCAAGATGGAGGGCGAGTGGCACGTGTACCGAGCGGGCGAGAAGTGGCGCAAACCCGCGTTCAAAGCCCGGGCCATCGTCAGCACCACGGCCCACGAAACCGTCGGCTTCGAGCTCGCGATGGTCGAGGTGCTGCCCACTCGCGACGAGCAGCGTGTGGTCGGCCATCTCGGCCCCGATCCGCTCGCCGACGATTGGACTCCCGAGGCCGCCGCCCGGGCGGCTGCCGCCATCGCCTCCGACCCGCGGCCGATCCATGTCGCCCTGCAGGATCAGCGGAATGTGGCGGGATTCGGCAACGAGTACGCGAGCGAGCTGCTCTTCCTGCGGGGAGTGCACCCCGAGCGGCCCGGCACCGAGGTGGATGCCGTCGCCCTCCTCGACCTCGGTGTGCGCACGATCCGCCGCAACGTCGAGCTGCCCGTGCGGGTGTTCACGGGCGACAGCCGTCGTGGGTTCGAGCGCTGGGTGTACGGCCGCGAGCGCCGCCCGTGCCGGCGCTGCGGCACGCCCATCCGGCGCTCCGCCCTCGGGTCGAGCGTCACCACCGAACGCGTCGTCTACTGGTGCCCGCACTGCCAGCCGGCCTGATCGATCCGCGACATCCGGATCGATCCCGGTCAGTGCCCGATGTAGCGGCCCTCACGATGGTGCAGCGCGAGCACGAAGCCCATCACCACGGCGCCCGCGGCGCTCAGCAGCACGATGGGCCACGGCAGCACGACCAGCGACGCCAGGATCACGATCACGTCGACCGACAGCTGCGTCCATCCGGCCGGGAAGCGCGTGCGCTCCTGCAGCAGCAGCGCGACGATGTTCACGCCGCCGACGCTCGCGCCGTGACGGAACAGGATCAGCAGCCCCACTCCCGCGAGCAGGTTGCCTCCCACAACGGCGTAGATCGGATCGGCACCCTCGAGCGGCAGCAGCTGCGCATTGACGACCGACAAGCCCGACACGGCGCAGATGCACACGATGGTCAGCACCGTGAAGCGCACACCCTTCTTCCACAGCGCGAGCACCGCGAACGGCAGGTTCACCACCAGGAAGAGCAGCCAGAGCGGCCAGCCCGTGGCCTGCACGAGAAGCAGCGCGAGCCCGGCCGTGCCACCGGTCACGGCGTTCACGGCCTTGAGCAGCGAGAGGCCCAGAGCCGCCACGAACGTGCCGGTGATGATGCCGAGCACGTCCTCGGCGACGGTGTGCCGGGTCTGCTCCCAGTCGAAGACGAGCGAACGGCTCGCGGTCTGGTTCGTCACTGTCCGCTCTCCTCGAGCTCGATCGGAACGAAATGCTCCACGACGGGGAACGGCTCGTAGAAGTGGTGCAGCAGGGCCTTCCATTCGTTGTACTCCGGCGACAGGCGGAAACCCTTGGTGTGCGCGTCGATGGTGGCCCATTCCACGAGCAGCAGATACTCGTTGGGCGTCTCGGCGGATCGCGACACCATCATGCGTCGGAACCCCGGTTGCACGGCGATCAGCCTGCGGGCCCGGCGGATCGCGGCCTCGAACTCCGCCTCGTGGCCCGGGCGCACCGGCAGAATCGCGTGTTCGATGATCATGTCTCCATCTTCCCGGCGAATCCCCGGATCCGACACGCCGCACCTCTGCTGAGAGGGAATACCTTTCGCGCCCTCATCGTTGTCGTCATCGTGGGCAAGAACTACGTCGATATCGAGAACGATCACGGCGAGACGCTGCGTTACCGCAAGCACGTGAACGGGCGCGGCCTCGTCGCGCACGGAGCCAAGGTGCACCCGGATGCGCGCGTCGAACTCGGAGCATACGTCGAGCCGAGGGCGCAGGTCGCCGCCGGCGCGACGATCGCGCGCGGCGCGTGGGTCGAGTCGGAGGCCGTCATCGGCCCCGAGGCCTATGTGGACGCCAACGCGCACATCGGGCCCAAGGCTCAGGTCGGGGCTCGCGCGCATGTGGGGGTCCGCACCCGCGTCGGCGAGGGCGCGCGCGTGGCGAAGAACGCGAAGATCGGCGACGACGAGGCGATCCCGGCCGGCGGCACCGTCATCACCGACGCCCGCGGCCTTCACCTCGCCGCCTGATCCCTCCCGCCTGACGGCCGCTCGGCCGGCGGTCAGCCGCTCGGCGAGCACTCGCTCGGCGCACGAGTGAGTGCCGCCGCGCGGCATCCGGTCAGCGCAGGCCGGCCGCCACGCAGGCGGTGACCTCGAGCCAGGCCTCCCGCGACTCTTCGGACAGGGCGTCGTAGTCGATGACGTCACCGCGGTCGAGCGCAGGGTCGAACGGCACCGAGACGACCTGGCGCGTGAGCTGACCCATGTGGTTCGTCAGGCGCTTCTCGAGGTCGGGGTAGCTGGTCGGCGACGGGTGGCTCATGACCGTGACCGCGTTGCGCAGCTTCTCCTCGAAGCCGTGCGAGACGAGCGTGTCGGCCATGGAGGCCAGCGTGCGTGCGCTGTCCTCCTTGACGATCGTCGTCAGCACGAGCACGTCGGCCTCGGCGACGGCCGACTGCCACGTTCCGGCCTTCGAGTTGTTGCCGGTGTCGATGATGATGACGCGGTAGGAGCGGCTGAGCGTGTCGTGCAGGAGGCCGAAGGCCTCCTCGTCGATCACGTCGCTGTCGCCGTCGAGGCTCTGCGAGGCGAGCACGTCGAACTTGTTCTCGCCCTGAGGACGGACGAAGTCGATGAGGTCGCTCGACGAGAGCTCGCCGGCGCCGTGCAGGTGCACGTGCTCGAGCAGGTCGATGGCCGTGTGGTCGTGGTCGGCCGCGGGCAGCGAGCGGATGCCCAGGGTGCCCTTGAACTCGTTGTTGTCCCAGGCGAGCACGCTGCCGCCGCGCACGCGTCCGAGCGTCGCTCCGAGCAGATAGGTCGTGGTCGTCTTGCCGACGCCGCCCTTCTCCCCGATGACGGCGATGGTCTTGCGGCCCGAGAAGGCGCGCTGCACCGCCTCGCGTCGATCACGCGTGAGCTGCTCGGCCTTGCCCGGCTTCAGCCGGAAGCCGAGCTTGTTCATACCGCCGCGGAACCCCTCCTGCGCGGGCACGGGCTTGGCGGGCTTGGCCGACTCGGCGAAGTCGCGCGCGGTCAGCAGACGCGCGTCGCGGCGGCTGAGAGGCTCGGCGCCGGGCAGGACGCTCGGGGCGTCCTCCTCGAGCGCCCGCGACGCACGCGCGGGGGCGGATGCGGGAGCCGCGGCCGAGGCGGCGGGCGTTGTGGGAGCGGGCTCGATCGGCTCGCGCTTGACCGCGCCCGCCGGGTCGGCGAGCCTGCTGTTCGCCAGACCGGCCAGCTTCGACGTGGTCGCCGCCGGCGCCACCGGCGCCACGGGCGCCACGGGCGCCGAAGCCGCGGGCGCGGAGGCGGCAGCGGGCGCCTTGGGCGCGGCAGCAGGAGCCTTGGGCGCGGCAGCAGGAGCCTTGGGCGCGGAGGCCGCAGCCGGTGCCGCCGCGGGTGCCGCCGGAGCCTTGAACACGGCCTCGGGGTCGTCCTGCGACATCACCTCGTACGAGATGGGGGTGCGACCGGCCGCCGGCGCCACGGGCGTCGACTTCGGCACGCTGGTGACGATCGAGGGCTCGGAGGGCGCCGCGACGGGGGCTTCCTCCGCCGGCGTCTCGAGACCCTCCTCGACGGATCCATCCGGAGAGACCACGAGCATGCGCACGCCGTCGCTGCCGCTGGCCGCCACGCGGACGGGGCGGCGGTGCTCCTGCGCGACCTCCACGACCAGGGCGAGCACGGCCTTGCGCGCACCTGCGGCGTCGGAGGCCTTGATGGAGCGGGTCACGCCGTCGACGGTGACGATGCCACTGCCGTCGTCGTCCGTGACCACCGAGATGCGGGGGCGGTCGGGGATTTCGATCACGAGCACTCCTTGTGAGACTGAGGGGCGCCGGGGGCGGAAAGGCCACCGATGCGCATAAAGACAAACCTATCCCGCGGCTGACCGGGAATTCCGTGCATCGGGCGGGCCTGCCCCCGCCCGCCCACGCGCGAGAGGTCGCCCCACGAGGCCGGATCACCCGACCCGAGCCGCGTAATAATCTGGGCTCATGGCTCAGACCGGACGCGGCGGCGGCAGGCGCAGGACCCCTCCCGGATCCGCCAAGGGCGGGGCGAAGCGGCCCGCGCCCGGGAAGAGCGGACAGCCGCACCGGCCACGCCCGACGCCCGCGCCCGCCCCGGCACCCGAAGCGCCCCGCACGTTCCGGCTCGGCGCCATCCCCGGTGCGACACCGGGCAAGTGGATCGATCGCTGGCGCGAGCGCCTGCCCCACGTCGAGCTCGTCTACGTGCCGCTCGACGTGGCCTCCCAGCGCGAGGCGATCCTGTCCGGCACGGTCGATGCGGCACTGATTCGCCTCCCGATCGACAAGACCGACCTGCACGTGATCCGCCTCTACGACGAGGAGTCCGTGGTCGTCACCTCCGCCGACTCGTCGCTGACCGCCGCCGAGGAGCTGGATCCGTCGGATCTGGCGGGCGAGGTGCTCATCGTGCCCCGCGACCATGTGCTCGACCCGCTGGATCTCCCGGGCACCCAGCCGCCCCGCTTCGTTCCACCCGAGACCACGGCCGACGCGATCGCGACCGTCGCGGCGGGCGTCGGCTTCCTCGTCGTTCCGCTGTCGCTGGCCCGACTGCACCACCGCAAGGACCTCGAGTCGATCCCCCTGCGCGGCGCGCCCACCTCCACCGTCGCGCTCGCCTGGCACGCGGATCGCACAACCGCCGACGTCGACACCTTCGTCGGCATCGTGCGCGGTCGCACGGCGCACTCCTCGCGCTGACCCCGCCTGCCTGCTCCGACCCCCGGAGCGACCCCCGGCTCCGGCTCCGGCTCCGGCTCCGCGGCACACGACCTCGAAAAGAAGGGGCCCGGGTCGCTTCGCTCCCCCCTCCTTTTCGAGATCGGCACCGCTGCGCCTGCGCCTGCGTCTGCGCCTGCGCCTGCACCTGCGCCTGCCTCCGCGCTGACCCCCGCCCGACTGCTCCGACCCCCGGAGCGACCCCCGGCTTCGGCTCCGCGGCACACGACCTCGAAAAGAAGGGGCCCGGGTCGCTTCGCTCCCCCCTCCTTTTCGAGATCGGCACCGCTGCACCTGCGCCTGCGTCCGCGCCTAGCCACCTCAGGCGCCGGTCCGGCCACCGGAGCGACCCCCGGCTCCGGCTCCGCGGCACACGACCTCGAAAAGAAGGGGCCCGGGTCGCTTCGCTCCCCCTTCTTTTCGAGATCGGCACCGCTGCGCCTGCGCCTGCGTGTGTGCCTGCGCCTGCGTCTGCGCCTGCGCCTGCGCCGGGCGGGTGACGTCAGGCGCCGGCGGGGGGCTCGCGCAGCAGGGCGATGCGCTCGGCGAGATAGGCGTCGAGGGGCATGGGGGCGGCGCCCGGGGCCCAGCGGATGAGCGCGCGGCCGCCGTCCATCGACAGCGGACCGGATGATCCGCCCGCGGCGACGGCCGCGAGGTCCAGGGGCGCGGCATCCAGATGCACGGTCTCGCCGGGGGCGAAGCCGCCCTGCAGCGCCATGGCGCGCAGCTCGGCGCGATGCCGCGCCGACTCGGCCGCGTAGCCACGGCGCCCCGGATCGCCGGCGCGCAGCACCTCTCCGACCGAGAGCACCTCGTCGGGCGCGACGAGCAGCACGCCCAGGCGCCAGGCCGAACCCACACGCACGATGCGCGCCCCGCCTCCCACCAGCGCTCGCAGGCGCCCGGGCTCGCGCACAACGCCGATCGCTTCCTGCGGCGCGCCCGCCAAGCGGGCGCGGGCATCCGCGAACAGGGAGTGCAGGTCATCCGTCACGGGACCACCGTAGGCACGCCGCCAGGGAACTCTCAGTATTCAGTGTTGCGGAGTACCGGTACTCGGCGTAACTTAATACCCGTACTCAGCAACACCGACTACCGAGAAGAGAGGAGGCGATCCCCATGGGAAGCCAGATGACCGAGATGCTCAAGGGCACGCTCGAGGGCATCGTCCTGGCGATCCTGGCCGAGCGCAGCGCGTTCGGGCCCGAGATCACGGCCGACCTGAGAGAGCGCGGCTTCGCCGACATCACGGAGGGCACGATCTACGCCCTCCTCGTCCGGATCGAGCAGAAGGGCCTCGTCGAGGTCGAGAAGGTGCCCTCCGAGAAGGGCCCGCCCCGCAAGCTGTTCACCCTCAACCAGGCCGGTCGCGATCAGCTCGCCGAGTTCTGGACCACCTGGACCTTCCTGGCCCAGCGCATCGAAGACCTTCCCCACACCGACCAGCACGAAGAACGGAACTGATCATGGCCATGAAGTGGATCGAGATCCTGACCGGATCGCTCGAGCAGAAGAAGCAGTACAAGCAGACCGTCGCCCGCATGGACGCGCTGCCGGAGCCGTACAAGACCGCCGCGAAGTCGATGCACCGGTACTTCATGTACCAGGGCGGCGTCACCGACGGCGACACCCTCACGCAGATGTTCACCGACCTCGTCGACCTCTGGGAGCGCGCCGCCATCGACGGCACCCCGGTGCGCGAGATCGTCGGCGACGACGCGGTGGAGTTCGCCGAGCAGTTCACGCTCGCCTACGGCGGGCAGCGATGGATCGACAAGGAGCGCGCCCGCCTCACGAAGGCGATCGACGACGCAGCGAAGGAGCAAGGATCATGACCGCCGCCATCTCCGTCCGCGGCATCGAGAAGTCGTTCGCAGACCTCACGGTGCTGCGCGGCGTCGACTTCGACGTCGCGCCGGGCAGCATCTTCGCCCTCCTGGGGTCGAACGGCGCCGGCAAGACCACGCTGGTGCGCATCCTGTCGACCCTCCTGAAGGCCGACGCCGGATCCGCGACCGTCGCGGGCGCCGACGTCGCGTCGCAGGCGAACGCGGTGCGCGAGGCGATCAGCCTCACGGGCCAGTTCGCGGCGGTCGATGAGATCCTCACCGGACGCGAGAACCTCATCCTGATCGCACAGCTGCGGCACCTGAAGAACCCGGGCGCCATCGCCGACGACCTGCTCGCGCGGTTCTCGCTGACCGACGCGGGCGGCCGCCGGGCCGGCACCTACTCGGGCGGGATGCGCCGCCGGCTCGACATCGCGATGAGCCTGATCGGCGAGCCCTCGATCATCTTCCTGGACGAGCCCACCACGGGCCTCGACCCCCAGGCCCGGATCGAGGTCTGGCAGACCGTGAAGCAGCTCGCCGAGGGCGGCACCACGGTGCTGCTCACCACGCAGTACCTCGACGAGGCCGAGCAGCTCGCCGACCGCATCGCGATCCTGCACCAGGGCCGGATCATCCAGAACGGCACCCTCGCCGAGCTGAAGGCCCTCCTCCCCAGCGGAGGCGAGCCGATCCTGGTCCCCAAGGAGCCGTCCCTCGAGGACGTCTTCCTCGCCCTGGTGGGCGACCCCACCCCCACAGAAGCGACCTCCGGAAAGGCGGAGTCATGAGCAACGTCCTGGCCGACACGACCGTCCTGACCGGACGCTCGCTGCGGCACATCCTGCGCAGTCCCGACACGATCATCACGACCGCGGTCACCCCGATCGCGATCATGCTGCTGTTCACGTGGGTGTTCGGCGGATCGATCGACACGGGCACCGACAAGCCCTACGTGTCGTTCATGCTGCCGGGCATCCTGCTGATCACGGTGGCCTCGGGCATCGCCTACACCGCGTACCGGCTGTTCCTCGACATGCAGGGCGGCCTGTTCGAGCGGTTCCAGTCGATGCCGATCGCCCGCTCGAGCGTGCTGTGGGCCCACGTGCTCACCTCGCTCGTGTCGAACCTCATCTCGGTCGCCCTCGTCATCGGCGTCGGCCTGCTGATGGGCTTCCGCACCGGCGCGAGCGTCGTGGCCTGGCTGGGCGTGCTCGGCATGATCGTGCTGTTCACCCTGGCCCTGACCTGGGTCGCGGTGATCGCGGGCCTCTCGGCGAAGACCGTCGACGGCGCGAGCGCGTTCAGCTACCCGCTGATCTTCCTGCCGTTCATCAGCTCGGCGTTCGCACCGACCGACTCGATGCCGGGCCCCGTGGCCTGGTTCGCGCAGAATCAGCCGGTCACGTCGATCGTCGACACGATCCGCGCGCTGTTCGCGGGCGAGCCGGTCGGCTCCGCCATCTGGATCGCACTCGCCTGGATGCTCGGCATCCTTGTCGTGGCCTACGTCGCGTCGATCGCGATCTACCGCACGAAGATCCGGTGACCCACAACCACCGGCACCCACACCCCCACCCACCCGCTCATCGAGCGAGCGGAGCGAGTCGAGATGCCCCAGGCCTTGCGCAGACCTGGGGCATCTCGACGTGGTCGTTCCGGCGCGGGCTCAGCTCCAGACGTCGTCCGCGATGGCCACGACCTCGCGGATCTTCGCCCACTGCTCGTCCTCGGAGAGCACGTTGCCCTCCTCCGTCGAGGCGAAGCCGCACTGGGGGCTCAGCGCGAGCTGCTCGAGCGGCGCGTACTGCGCGGCCTCGCGGATGCGCGCCTTGACCGTCTCGATGTCCTCGAGCAGTCCCGACTTCGTGGTGATGAGGCCGAGCACAACGACCTGGTCGCCCTTCGGCAGGAAGCGCAGGGGCTCGAACCCGCCGGAGCGGTCGTCGTCGAACTCGAGGAAGAACCCGTCGTACTTCACCGAGAACAGCTGCTCGCCGATGGGCTCGTAGCCTCCCGACGAGATCCACGTCGAGCGGAAGTTGCCGCGGCAGATGTGCGTGGTGATGACCATGTCGTCCGGCTTCACCTCGAGCACGCGGTTCAGGATGTCCGCATAGCGGTCGCCGAGACCGTCGGTCTCGATGCCGCGCTCGGTCTGGGCGCGCTCGAGCTCTTCGGGGCTGCACAGGTACGCCCAGGCCGTGTCGTCGAACTGCAGGTAGCGGCAGCCGGCGGCGTAGTACGCCTTCACGGCGTCGCGGTAGGCCTCGACCAGGTCGTCGACGTACTCGTCGCGGCTGGCGTAGCCGCCCACGATGTTCTGCGGCTCGACGCGGAAGTCGAGCACCGTGGGCGAGGGGATCGTCGCCTTGGGCTGCACACCCTCCGCCTCGGCCAGGGCGGCGAGCGCCCGGTAGTGCTCGAGGTGCGGGTGGTTCGAGAAGCCGATCGTGCCGTTGACCTGCACGGCCTTGTGGCGCGTCTGCACACCCTGGAACGGCAGGCCGTGGTCGGTGTCGACGATCGAGATGCCATCGAGGCCGTCGAAGAAGTCGAAGTGCCACCACGAGCGACGGAACTCGCCGTCGGTCACGAGCTTCAGGCCGTTCTCGACCTGCTTCTTCACGAGGGCGGCGATCTCGACGTCCTCGACCTGGCGCAGGCTCTCGGCGTCGAGCGACCCCTCGGCGAACTCGGCGCGGGCGGCGTGGATGGACTCGGGGCGCAGGAAGGATCCGACGATGTCGGCGCGGTAGGGAGGGTTCACAGACATGAAGCGACCTTGCTTTCGGGTTCGACGTCAGGAGGTGCGGATGCGACGGGTCAGAGCAAGGCGTTCGCCGCGATGAACGCCCGGAGCTCGGCGGCGTCGCCCGACTGCGTGGTGACGCGCTGAGGGGCGGCGAGCAGCTGCTGCAGCTCCTCGGAGTACTCGAGCTTCACACCGATGGCCTCATCGATGGTCTCGGCGAACTTCTCGGGCTTGGCGGTCTCCAGCACGAGCATCGGCACGCCGTCCTCGATGTTCTCGCGCGCGACCTTCACACCGTCGGCCGTGTGCGGGTCGATGATGCCGAAGCCCGCCTCGTGCACCGAGCGGATCGTGGCGAGGCGGTCGGCGTGGGTCGAGGTGCCCGAGACGATGCCGAACTCGCTTTCGAAGCGCGGCTGATCCGCACTCATGTCGAAGAAGCCCTGCGCGTCGAGCTCGCCCCAGGCGGCGACCACCTTCTGCGGGTCGCGCCCGACGAGGTCGAAGATGAAGCGCTCCAGGTTGGAGGCCTTCGAGATGTCCATCGAGGGGCTCGAGGTGGCGAGCGTCTGCGCGCTCGAGCGCGGTCGGTAGATGCCGGTGCGGAAGAACTCGTCGAGCACGTTGTTCTCGTTGGCGGCGAGCACCAGGCGGCGGATCGGCACGCCCATCTGCTTCGCGAAGTAGCCCGAGAGGATGTTGCCGAAGTTGCCGGAGGGCACCGTGAACGACACCTCGAAGCCGACCCTCTCGGCCACGGCGTCGGTGGCGCGCAGCCAGGCCCAGAAGTAGTAGACGCTCTGCGCCGCGATGCGGGCGAGGTTGATCGAGTTCACCGCGCCGAGGCGATGGGCGCGCTTGAACTCCACGTCGCCGGCGAGCTCCTTGACGAGGTTCTGGCAGTCGTCGAAGACACCCTCCACCGAGACGTTGTGGATGTTGTCGTCCTGCAGCGCGTACATCTGCGCGCGCTGGAAGTCGCTCATCCGGCCCTGCGGCGAGAGCATGATGACCGAGACGCCGTGCTTGCCCCGGAATGCATACTCGGCCGCAGACCCGGTGTCGCCCGACGTGGCGCCGAGGATGTTGAGCGTTGTGCCCTTCTTCTCGAGCACGTACTCGACGACCTGGCCGAGGAACTGCATCGCCATGTCCTTGAACGCGAGCGTCGGGCCCTCCGAGAGACCCACGAGCGTCACACCGTCGCCGATCGGACGCAGCGGCACCACGGCATCCGGGAACTCGACATACGCGGCCTCGGTCATCCGGGCGAGATCCTCGCGCGGGATGTCGGTCGCGAACAGACCGATCACCTCGGCGGCCAGCTGGGGGTAGGTCAGCGCGCGCCACGTCTCCAGGGTCTCGCCGCTGACCCGCGGCAGGGCCTCGGGCACCGCGAGCCCGCCGTCGGGCGCCAGGCCCTCCAGCAGGACCTCGCTGAAAGACACCGGCGACATGCCGCCACGGGTGGAGATGTACTGCACGTCAGACCTCTTTCGGTGGGGTGATCCCATTCTGCCAGGGGCGGGCGGCACATCCTGCCCGAGAGACCCCGGATGACGCGGCGAGACACGCCGGTCCGGTCCCGAAGGGCGGGACCGTTGTTGGCGATCATTAGGGCACACAGGAAACGCAAGCTACTGTGCGGAGCATGGGCATCCTTCACTACGGCACCGACTCCAAGCCGATCCATATCGCCGATCGCGCTCTGGCGCACCTCAAGGTCGTCGTCGTCGCCAAGCTCCGACGCCAGGAGAGCTTCACCGTGTCGTGGCAGCACCCCGAAGAGGACGGTACCGGCCGCAGCACGATCTGGCTGCACCCCTCGATCCCGGTCCGCTTCGAGTTCGACGAGCCGAACGCTCCCGAGCTCAACCGAGAGTGGATCGAGGAGCTCGCCCAGTCGGCGAATGCCCTCGGCGGCATCCAGCTCATCTCCGAGCACGTCGGCGCCGACGCGGAGGCCTGATCCGCCTCGGCCCGCCAACAAGGAAAGCCCCCGGGTGACCGGGGGCTCTCCTTTTTTCGGCCGAGACTGCCAGCTTCCGCCTGGGCGATCAGGCGTCGGCGGCCGGCATCTCGCTCGGGTCCGGCGGCTCGGGCATCACGGTGAGACCGTTGGGCCCGGATGCCGCCTTCATCAGCTCGTCGAGCCACGCGCGATTGATTCGCGGCGCGCGCCCTCCCGAGAAGTGGAACTGAATCGGGATGGAGGGGCTCAGCCAGAAGCTCCGCCGCCCGATTCCCTCCCCCAGACGGGTGTCGAACATAAACGGTTCGCCCCGGCGCAGCTTGTTCATGACGACGATACGAAGATGCGCAAGCGTCCTGTCGTCGATCTCCACGGAATCGGCCGCGGCGCCATAGATGAATCGGCCCATATTCCGGACGATACGCGGTTACGGCGCGCTCCGCCTCCGCGAGTCGCGCGTCGCGACCGGTGAGCGGTGCCCATTCGGCAAACGCATCCCAGTATGTCCCTATATCAGGGATGCACCCGCCTCACAGATCCGGAGAGGTCTCCTCGCGACCGTGAACCTCGCCGCGCCAGCCGCCCGTCTCCGCGCCGCGCTCCTCGATGAACTTCTTGAAGCGCTCCAGGTCCTTCTTCGCCTGCGCGCTGTCGATGTTCAGCGCGCCGCCGATGGTTTCGAGGATGCCCTGGGGCTCCCACTCCATCCGCAGCTTGACGAGGGTCTCGGCGTGCCCGTCCTCGTGGGCTCGCGGGACGAACTCCACACGGCCGGCGTGGAAGGCGCCGTCGGTGCTCTGCCAGGAGATGTGGTCATCCGGCACCTGGTCCACGATGTCCGCGAAGAACTCCTCTTCGCGTCCTCCGATGCTGACCTTCCAGTGGGTGCGCACATCGTCGACCTGCGTCACGGATTTCACCGCCCCGAGGTAGTGAGGGAACGACTCGAACTGGGTCCACTGGTTGTACACCGTGCTCACAGGCGCATTGACGTCGATCTCGGCGGTCAGTGTCGTGGTCATCAGGTTCTTCCTCCTCGTGTCCCCAGCGACGTTAGGCGTGCCGAAAGCTTCGGTGAACCGGGTTGACACCGCCGTCTGCCGGGGTTATTCGGATGTGTCAAGCGGCTGGCGAGGCTCTGGTGGCGACGCATAGGTTCAGCGGCATGAGCGAACAGGATCCCCCCATCGAAGAGACCGCCGGAATGCGCTTCGCGTTCTGGGCCTGGGCCGCGATCGTGGGAGTCGGACTCGCCGTGATGATCGTCCTCCCCCTGGCAGGTCGCTGATGCGCGCGCTCAAGGACAACGCCCTCACCCTGCTGTTCCTGGGGCTGTTCCTCGCGACGGTGATCGGCCAGGCGTTCGTCGGGCTCGCGAACGAGAACGAGGAGCTGCTGCGCCACCGCATGGCGCCGATCGGCATCGGCGAGTTCGTGACCTCGTCGTCGTTCCTCGTCGATCTCTCCGAGAACTGGCAGTCGGAGTTCCTCCAGTTCTTCGTCTTCATCCTCGCGACGATCTGGCTGATCCAGAGGGGCTCCCCCGAGTCGAAGAAGCCGGGCGACGAGGGCGCCGGATCGGATGAGGAGCAGCTGGTCGGCGAGTTCGCACGCGCCGACTCGCCCGCCTGGGCGAAGGTGCGGGGCCTGCGCCTCTGGCTCTACTCGAACTCGCTGCTCATCGTGATGGGCCTGGTGTTCCTGCTGTCCTGGCTTGCCCAGTCGCTCGCCGGTGTGCAGGTCGCGAACGAAGAGGCCGCCCAGCACGGGGAGCTCGCGATGACCTGGGCGCAGTACGTCGTGAGCCCCGAGTTCTGGAACCGCACCCTGCAGAACTGGCAGTCCGAGTTCCTCGCGGTGGGCTGCATGGTCGCCTTCTCGATCTACCTCCGCCAGCGTGGTTCCGCGGAGTCGAAGCCCGTCGGAACGCCCAACGGCACGTCCTCGGTGGAATCGGAGTGATCCGCACCGGGACGTGCCGCTGAAGAGGGGAGGGCTCCTGGCCGGCAGACGCCGGTCAGAGCCGTCTGTCAGGCGACGCCGAGCAGCTCCTTGAGCTTCGTGGCGAGCTCCTCGGAGGTGTGCACCTCCTGGTCGCAGTTGGCCTGCAGCAGCGCGAGGGCGTCGGTCGCGCCGAGCGCCGTCACCGGGAGGATCAGGCCCTGGTATGCGGCCATCTCGTAGTGCTCGTTGCCGATCGCGGCCGAGAGGGCGATCTGGTCGTGCAGCGAGTCGTCGCTGCGCTCGATGAGTCCCTCGGCCTGGCGGCTGATGCCCTTCGTGCTGGGCGACGCGGCCGTCGACTCGGGCACCTCGAGCAGCTGGAACACCTTCTTCAGGTTCTCGATCTGCTCGCGCGTCTCATCGGCGTGGTGGGTGAACAGCTTCTTCACGTCGGCGGAGCGCGCCACCTCGGCGAGCTCGGTGACGGCGGCGAGGGAGTCCTGCTCCATGGTCATCGCCGTGCGCAGCTGGAAGCGCAGCAGATCCTGGGGGGTCTCGAGATGGTTCTGGCTCATGTCCTGCTCCTTGCATCGGTCGTCCCCGACGGTCCGTCGGTCTTCTCGACGGTAATTCGCGGATGCGGCCGCCAGGAGGGGATTGCGCACGACCGGATCCGTCGCTAACACGAACCCGGATTCTCCGAGAAGCGCTTCTGTCAAGCCGCTTACCGCCTCGCTTCCCCGGACCTACTTTCGCCACCAGGGGCGGACGAGAGCGGATGAGGAGCGAGTCGATGAGAAGGTTCCGGATCGGCGCTGCGGCGACGCTGGCAGGCGGGGCGATGCTGCTGACCGCCTGCGCCGTGGGCACGGGTGGCGCGGACGACGCCGACGCGCAGTACGACGCCGACGCGCAGCTCGAAGGCGAGTTGAGCGTGATGGGTTTCGGGGGCGTGGACGAGGTGGCCACCACCCGTATGGATCTCGCGAAGGAGGCGCTCGGCGACGGCGTCGATGCGAAGGTGGCCGAGGGCGAGCTCGATCTGCAGCAGTTCCTGTCGGCCGCCGCGACGGGAGATCCGCCCGACCTCATCTACGCCAACCGCGACCAGGTCGGATCCCTCGCGGCGCGCGGAGCGATCCTGCCCCTCGACCGCTGCATCGAGGGCGAGGGCATCGACACCTCGATGTTCGTCGAGTCGGCGCTCGCACAGGTGACGCTCGACGACCACGTCTACGGCATCCCGGAGTTCAACGTCGTCCAGGTGACGATGGCCAACGCGAAGCTGCTCGATGCCGCCGGTCTCACGCTCGAGGACGTCGACGGATCCGACTGGCAGAGGGTCAGCGCCGCGAACGAGGCGCTGACGGCCTCCGACGGCGGCAAGCTCCGCGTGATCGGATTCGACAGCAAGCTCCCCGAGTTCTTCCCCCTTTGGGCGAAGGCGAACGGCGTCGACCTGATCAGCGAGGACGGGCGCACCGCCCAGCTCGACGATCCGGCCGCGGTCGAGGCCCTCGAGTGGGCCGTGTCGATCTACGACGCTCAGGGCGGCTTCGCCGACGTGAAGGCCTATCGCGACTCGGCCGACTTCTTCGGCGAGGGCAACCAGTTCGCCACGGACGTGCTCGGTGCCATGCCGATGGAGCAGTGGTACCTCAACGTGCTCAACGACGTGTCGCCGGATGCGCCGGTGATCTTCGACACGGTCAAGGATCTGCAGGGCGAGCCGATCGCGTACGCATCGGGTCAGGCGTGGGCGATCCCGGCCGGCGCGGCGAACCCCGAGGCGGCCTGCCGCTGGGCGCGCGTGATGACGGCCGTCGACAGCTGGGAGGCCGCCGCCCAGGCCCGCCTCGACCTGCGCACCGAGGAGGGCAAGGCGTTCACGGGCCTGCTCACCGGCAACACCGAGGCGGACGAGCTGATCAAGGGCATGGTCACCTCGAGTGGCGAGCCCTGGGACACCGGCGTCGCGGCGATGTACGAGGCCAACGAGCACACCTTCGCACTGCCGGCGAGCCCCGCCGACGCCGAGTTCGAGAACGCGATGCAGGATGCGGTCAACGACGTGCTCTCCGGCGAGGCCGAGCCGGCCGACGCCCTCGCGCAGGCGCAGGAGACCGCGCAGAAGGCGCTCGATGACGCCTGGGCCGAGATGGAGGAGAGGTGAGCCGTCGCGAGAACCGCGCGGCGTTCCTGTTTCTCAGCCCCTGGCTCATCGGCTTCGCGGTCTTCACCGCGTGGCCCCTGATCTACAGCGGCTACCTGTCGCTGACCGACTACGACGTGATCAACAGCGCCTCGTTCGTCGGCTTCGACAACTACGTCGAGCTGTTCTCCGACCCGAAGATCGCGCTGGCCCTGACCAACACGCTCTTGTTCACGGCGGTGCAGGTGCCGCTCTACATCGTCGTCTCGCTCGCGCTGGCACTGCTGCTGGCGCGAGCGGGGCGGGCGTCCGGGTTCTTCCGCACGGTGTTCTTCCTGCCCAAGATGACCCCGCCCGTCGCGGTCGGCATCCTGTTCCTGCTGCTGTTCAACGGCCAGAGCGGCCTCATCAACACGGGGCTCGGCTGGGTGGGCGTCGACGGCCCCTCCTGGACGACGGATCCGGCATGGGTGAAGCCGGGACTGATCATCATGAGCCTGTGGACGGTGGGATCATCGGTGCTGATCCTGCTGGCCGCGCTGCGCGGTGTGCCCGAGGAGCTCTATGAGGCGGCGCGTCTGGACGGCGCCGGGCACTGGCGCCAGTTCCTCAGCGTCACGCTGCCGATGATCAGCCCCGCGGTGTTCTTCATCGTCATCGTCAACACCATCGCCGGCCTGCAGACGTTCGACGAGGCGTACACGGCGTTCTTCGGGGCCGGCAACACCACCTACGGCAACGACGCGGCGCTGTTCTACGTCATCTATCTGTTCCAGCAGGCCTTCCAGTTCCTGAACATGGGCTACGCCTCGGCGATGGCCTGGGTGCTGTTCGTGGTGATCATGATCATCACGGCGATCCAGGCGATCGTCTCGCGACGGCTCGTGCACTACGAGGGCGGGGCATCGCGATGAGCCGCACCGGCCGCATCCTGGCGATCGGGGCGCTGACGCTGCTCGCGATCGTCTTCGTCTACCCGTTCGTCTGGCTCGTCAGCGCGTCGTTCAAGCCGCGCGGCGAGGTGTTCGACAACCGGCTGATCCCGCAGACCTTCACGTTCGAGAACTACGTGCAGGTCTGGCAGGAGGCTCCCCTCGCGCTCTGGCTGGGCAACACGGTGCTCGTCACGGCGCTCGCGGCCACCGCGGTCACGCTCTCGAGCGCGATGGTGGCCTGGGCCTTCGCGTTCTACCGCTTCCGCGGGCGCGGAGCGCTGTTCGCCCTGGTCCTCGGATCGATGATGCTGCCGGGAGCGGTCACCATGATCCCGACGTTCCTCATCTGGAACGCGCTCGGCGCGGTCAACACGCTCACGCCGATGTGGGCGCACAACCTCTTCGGCAGCGCGTTCTACATCTTCCTGCTGCGGCAGTTCATGCTGTCGCTGCCACGAGACCTGTTCGACGCCGCCCGCGTCGACGGCGCCAACCCGTGGCAGGTGTTCTGGCGGATCGCCCTGCCGCTCTCGCGCCCGGCGCTCGCCGTGACCGCGGTGTTCGAGGTGCAGGCGGTGTGGACCGACCTGATGCGCGCCCTGATCTACCTGCGCGACTCGGCGACGTTCACCGTGCCGCGCGGCCTGAAGGCGCTCGTCGACAACTTCGGCTTCGGCGGCGAATGGCACTGGGAGATCCTCATCACCGCGAGCGTCATCACGACGATCCCGATGATCGTGCTCTTCTTCGTCGGCCAGCGGCACATCATCGAGGGCGTCGCCGCGGGCGGCCTGAAGGGTTAGTCCTCCGGGCCGCGGCCGGCCTCGAACGCCTCCTCGTAGCGCCGCGCCGCCTCATCGAGCAGCGCGGGCGTCAGCGTCGCCAGCGGCTCGATGTCGGCGAGCAGCGGCTCGCAGTCGGGCCCGCGCGCGACGACCCGCCCGTCGAGCACCCAGGCGAAGCGATCCGGATTCTTCTCCGCCAGCTCCGCGTACTGGCACACCTGTCGGGCGAGCCAGTCCTCGAGCGGGCGTGTCCACCACACCTCCGGATGCAGGGGGTTGACCGACAGCCCCGGGAGGTCGAGATCGCTCTCGGTGTCGCGGCTCTGCTCGGAGGCATCGTGCTCGGGCCCCTGCGAGTAGCGCACGTACGCGCACGGCCGGGACCTCACCAGCTCGGCGAGGTCCTCGAGCGTGGCGATCTGCGGCTGGTCAGTCGACCTGCTCACCCTGCGTCCGGATGAAGTCACGGTCCTCCTCGCTCAGCGTCGCGCCCTCCGGGACGGCGAAGCCGACGATGTCGCCGATCTCGGCGCGCACCTCGTCCGGGATGGCCGCGGTCTCCTCCTGGAGCGCGTGCTTGGCGTCCATCGACAGCTTGGGATACCACTCGTGGATGGCAGGCAGTTCGGCGTTCATGGCACCGACGGTACGGCCCGCGGTCCTCCCACCCAACGGGCTTGACAGCGAGCGCGCATAGGGTTGAGAGGGCCCTGCGCGTCGGGCCCCGAACGGAGGAGCCCCGTGCCCGCTGCCCTCGCCGAGTCCGGCACCCGCTACGCACGGTCGCTGCGCGACGCCGTGACGTCGCCTCGGCTGCTCACCCGCGAGGTGCTCGCCGGCCTGGTCGTCGGGCTCGCTCTCATCCCCGAGGCCATCGCGTTCTCCGTGATCGCGGGCGTGGATCCGCGGGTCGGCCTCTTCTCGGCCTTCGTCATGGCGGTGTCGATCGCCTTCCTCGGCGGCCGCCCCGCGATGATCTCGGCCGCGACCGGCGCCGTGGCGCTGGTGATCGCGCCCGTGATGCGGGACCACGGCCTCGACTACCTCTTCGCCACGGTGATCCTGGGCGGCCTCATCCAGGTGGTCGTCGGCCTGCTCGGCGTCGCGAAGCTCATGCGCTTCATCCCCCGCAGCGTGATGATCGGCTTCGTCAACGCGCTCGCCGTGCTCGTCGCGATCTCGCAGCTGGATGAGCTCCTCGCCTCGCCGTGGATGGCCTACGCGCTCGCCGCGGTGGGCATGGTGATCCTCTGGCTGTTCCCGAAGCTCACCCGCGCCGTCCCGGCGCCCCTGGTGACGGTCGTGCTGCTCACGGTCGTCGTCGCGCTGTTCGGCATCGACGTGCCGACGGTGGGCGATCGCGGCGCCCTCCCCGACAGCCTTCCGTTCCTCGTCCTGCCGCAGGTGCCCCTGACCCTCGAGACGCTCGGCATCATCGCGCCCTACTCGCTGGGCATGGCCGCGGTGGGCCTGCTCGAGTCGCTGATGACGGCGAAGCTCGTCGACGACATCACCGACACCCGCTCGTCGAAGACCCGGGAGTCGTGGGGGCAGGGCGTCGCGAACATCCTGTCGGGCTTCTTCGGCGGCATGGGCGGCTGCGCCATGATCGGCCAGACGATGATCAACGTGAAGGTCTCGGGAGCGCGCACGCGGATCTCCACCTTCATGGCGGGCGTCTTCGTGCTGGTGCTCGCGGTGGCCCTGGGCGACGTGGTCGCGATGATCCCGATGGCATCGCTCGTGGCCATCATGCTGATGGTCTCGGTGCTGACGTTCGACTGGCACAGCTTCCGCCCGTCCACGCTCAAGCGCATGCCCGCGAGCGAGACGGCCGTGATGCTCGTCTCGACCCTCGCCACGATCGTCACCCACAATCTCGCGATCGGCGTGCTGTCGGGCGTGGTGTGCGCCGCGGTGCTGTTCGCTCGCCGTGTCGCGCATTTCACGACGGTCACCCGCACGCTCTCGGAGGACGGATCCGAGGTGCGCTACGCGGTGGACGGCGAGCTGTTCTTCGCGTCGTCCAACGACCTCACCACCCAGTTCGAGTACGCGGATGATCCCGAGCGCGTGGTCATCGACATGTCCCGCTCGCACGTCTGGGACGCCTCGTCCGTCGCCGCGCTCGACGCGATCGTCACGAAGTACGAGCGCCACGGTGCGACGGTCGAGATCGTGGGTCTCAACGAGACCGCCTCGGCCTTCCACGGTCGTCTGAGCGGCAACCTCGGCGACTAGTTCGCCCGCCTGTCAATCCCCTGCCCCGCGGATCCGGATCGCGCGACGCTCGTGTCATGAGCGAACAGGATCAGCAGGGACAGGATCAGCAGGGCCAGGCTCCGGAGGACCAGCTCGTCGACACGGACCCCGACATGAGCACCGAAGCGGGACACCCCTCGCAGGCCGAGGGCGAGGACCCGCAGGACCCGGCCGACGCGCACACGCAGGCCCCGGAGGGCCATCCGTCGCAGGCGGAGGGCGAAGACCCCGACGCGGCCTGACGCGTATGGCGCACAGCGGGCGCGCGGGATTCCGCGCGCCCGCTAACGTGCGCCCCGCACACTGAACAAGATCGCAAATTCTGCGGATCTTTCCTCTGCCCACACGAGAAGACCCTCGCGAAGTTCCTCCAGCATGGACTCATCCCGGCCTGATCCACGCCGGGAAGCGACGTCCAAAGGAGGACATCACCATGACCATCATCGACAGCGACTCGCAGCTCTTCCTCACCGTCCCGGTCTGGTTCGAGCGCCACCCGTCGCAGGCCGAGGGCGAGGACTTCTGATCCCTCGCGCGCGACGCGATGACGGTCGGCACCCAGGTCTCCCACCGGTGCCGGCCGTCGTCGTCACCCCATCCGTCCCGGCTCAGAACGGCCAGATGAGCGGGACGTAGAGGACGGCGACGGCGGTCCAGACGACGGCGAGCGGCAGGCCCAGGCGCCAGTAGTCTCCGAAGCGGTACCCGCCGGGCTCGAGGATCATCGTGTTCGCGGGGGTCGCGATCGGGGTGAAGAACGCCGCGGCGCCCATCACGGTGAGCGACATCATGAAGGGCAGCGGCGAGGCGTCGAGCGTCGCGGCGGCCGACAGCGAGATCGGGATCATCAGCAGCACGGTGGGCACGTTGGCGATCACCTGTCCGAGGGCGAGGGTGATCAGGCCGAGACCCAGCAGCACCAGGTGCGGGCTCGTCGTGCCGACGACCGACAGCACCCCGTCGGCCACGAGCTGTGCCGCGCCCGTCTGCAGGAACGCGGTCGAGAGCGGGATCATGCCGGCGATCAGCACGACCGTCGACCAGTGCACCGCGCGGAAGGCATCGCGCATCGACAGCGTCTGCGACAGCACCACGGCACCAGCCCCCAGCATGCCGGCCGCCACCGCCGGCACCACTCCGGTCACCAGCAGCAGAATCATCCCGACCAGGATCGCGATGGCCCGCTTGGCGCCGCGGCCGAGCGGCACCCCGCGTCGCAACGACTGCGGCTCGGTGACCGCGACCACCTCGGACCCGGCGGCGAACCGCTCGAGGGCGTCCCAGGGCCCCTGCACGAGCATCGAGTCGCCCGCGCAGAGGTTCCAGGCGCGGTCGCCGCGGGTGTCGCGCGATTCCGACTCCTCGGCCCCGGATCCCTCGTGGCCGTCCGAGGAGTGCACCGAGAGCACAACGAGCTCGCCCTGGAAGATGCTCATCCCCGGGTGCACGTGGCGGCCGAGATAGCGCGAGCGCGGCGGCAGCATCACCTCGAGCGTGCCCTCGTCGGCCGTGAACAGCGGACCCGTCGCGAGCCCGTAGTTCTCCTTCAACCGCGCCGTCTCGGCCGAGTGGTCGGATGGCACGTCGGCCGATCCGCCCGACCGATCCGGCAGCAGCCGACCGCCGAGCGACGCGGTGGTCGCCATCGTGAGCGCGAGCAGGGGAAGCCCCACCAGCGCGAACTCGAAGAAGTGGAACGGTCGCGCTCCCGCCCCGGCCGCGGCCTCCGAGACCAGGATGTTCACGGGCGTGCCCGTGAGGGTCAGCAGCGACCCGGCGTGCGCCGCGAAGGCGAGCGGGATGAGCAGCCGCGATGGTGCGATCCGCGACTTGACGGCCACAACGACGACGAGGGGGAGCAGTGCGGCCACCGCCCCGTTGATGCTGATGAACGCGGTGATCACGGCCACCACCAGCGAGATCACCACGGTGATGCGGCCACGCCGGGTGCCCGCGAGGTTTGTGACCTGACGGGCGGCCCAGGCCGTCACGCCGGTGGCATCGAGCGCGTCGCCGACGATGAACAGCGACGCGATCAGGATCGGCGTGGAGTCGGAGAACCCGGCCAGCGCCTCCGGCAGGGTCAGCACGCCGCTGAGAAACAGCGCCAGCGAGACGCCGCAGGCCACGATCGCCAGCGGCACGCGGTTGCTCGCGAAGGCGATCAGCGCGACACCGAGAATCACGAACACCGCGATCTGGGCTTGCATGCCGCCACCCTAGCCGCGCACCCCGGAGCGAGGCGGGGTGGGTTCCGCGCCCCGCCCCCCTCCTGCTCCCGCCCCTCCCGCTCGTTGAGCGAGCGAAGCGAGTCGAAACGCCCAAACCCCCACGGAAGGCCCGAGGCGTTTCGACTCCTGCGCTCGCAGAGCTCGCTCCGTCGCTCAACGAGCGACGTGGGTTCCGTCCCCCTCCCGCTCGTTGAGCGAGCGAGGAACGAGCGAGTCGAAACGCCCAAACCCCCGCGGGAGGCCCGAGGCGTTTCGACTCCTCCGCTCGCAGAGCTCGCTCCGTCGCTCAACGAGCGACGTGGGTTCCGTCCCCCTCCCGCTCGTTGAGCGAGCGAGGAACGAGCGAGTCGAAACGCCCCAAACCCCCACGGCCCGTGGCCACCGCGCCCCGCGGGAGGCCTACGCTGGCCGGATGATCCCCGACGTCGTGGAGACCTCGCCCGCCACCACGCCCGCCGATGCCGTCGCCGCCGCGCGCGCACGTTTCGAGGCGGGCGCGACGCGGTCCGTCGCGTGGCGCCGCGCGCAGCTCGACGCGCTGGCCCGCCTGCTCGACGAGCAGGGTGCGCGTCTCGAGGAGGCGCTGTGGGCCGACCTGCGCAAGAGCCCGACCGAGACGCGACTGACCGAGACCGCGATCGTGCGCGCGGAGCTCGACGAGGCCCGCCGGCGCCTGCGTGCGTGGATGCGTCCGCGCCGGCGCACCGTGCCGTGGTTCCTGCTGCCGGCGACCGCGGCCCTGCTGCCCGAGCCGCTGGGCGTGATCCTGATCATCGCGCCGTGGAACTACCCGCTGCAGCTGACGCTCGCCCCGCTGGTCGGCGCGATCGCGGCGGGCAACGCCGTGGTGGTCAAGCCCAGCGAGCACGCGCCCCAGGTCAGCGCGGCCCTGGCCGAGCTGCTGCCGAGGTACCTCGATGCGGTTCACGTGGTCGAGGGCGCGGCCGAGGAGACCACGGCGCTGCTCGCCGAGCGCGTCGACCACATCCTGTACACGGGCAGCGGACGGGTGGGCCGGATCGTCCTGCGCGCCGCCGCAGAGCACCTCACGCCCGTCACGCTCGAGCTGGGCGGGAAGTCGCCCGTCTGGTTCGATGACGCCGCGCACCTCGATCAGGCCGCGCGCCGCATCGCGTGGGCAGCGTTCGTCAACGCCGGCCAGACGTGCATCCGCCCCGACTATGTGATGGCGCCGCCGCACCTCATCGATCCGCTGGCGAAGGCGCTCGAGCGCGCCGTGCACGACATGCTGGGCGCGGATCCGTCCGTCTCCCCCGACTACGGACGCATCGTGAACGACGCGCAGCATCAGCGCCTCGTGGCGATGCTCGAGGGGGCCGATGTCGTCTTCGGGGGGCGCCACGACCGGGCGACCCGTTACTTCGAGCCCACGGTCACGCGCGCCGACACCGCGGCGAGCGCGATGCAGGACGAGATCTTCGGTCCGATCCTGCCGCTCGTGGCGATGCCCGGCGTCGAGCAGGCGATCGCCCACATCACCGCGCACGACAAGCCGCTCGCCCTCTACGTGTTCACCCGCTCGAAGGCCACGCGCCGCGCGTTCGCCCAGCGCACCTCCTCGGGGGCGCTCGGGTTCGACGCTCCGCTGCTGCAGATCAGCGCGCCGCGCATCCCCTTCGGCGGCGTCGGCGCGAGCGGCATGGGCGGATACCACGGCCGCGCCTCGTTCGAGCTCTTCAGCCATCTGAAGCCGGTCGTGCGCCGCATCCATGCCCTCGACACCCTCTTCCTCGTGCGCCCGCCGTTCACGGGCCTGAAGCAGTGGTTCGGGCGATTGCTCGCGAAGTCCCGCTGACGCTCTGTTCAGGGGCCGGGCCGCCCCGCTACCGTGACGGCCATGTGGAACCAGCAGATCGATCCGCTCGGGAACATCGCGCTGTCGGCGCTGGTCGCCGCTGTTCCGATCCTGGTGTTCCTGCTGTGTCTCGTCGTCTTCAAGCTGAAGGGCATCACGGCGGGAATCATCGCGGCGGTGCTGCAGATCGCGATCGCGGCGTGGCCGTTCGGAATGCCGGCCGGATCCATCGCGGGCGCCGCGCTCGCGGGCGTCGAGACGGCGATCTGGCCGATCGCGTACATCATCGTCATGGCCGTGTGGCTGTACCGGCTCACGGTGGCGAGCGGACGCTTCGACATCATCCGCGCGTCGATCGCGGGCATCTCTCCGGATCAGCGTGTGCAGGTGCTCCTCATCAGCTTCGCGTTCGGCGCCTTCCTTGAGGGCGCCGCCGGCTTCGGCGTGCCGATCGCGATCTGCGCGGCCCTGCTGGTGCAGCTCGGCTTCGGGCCCGTGAAGGCGGCCATGCTGTCGCTCGTTGCGAACGTCGCGGCGGGCGCCTACGGCGCGATCGGCATCCCCGTCATCGTGGGCGCACAGGTCGGGGGCGTGGATCTTGCCGGACTGTCGGTGCAGATGGTGATCGTGCTCCAGATCCTGGCGCTGGCGACCCCGTTCCTGCTGGTGCTGATCCTCGACGGTGTCCGCGGCATCCGCGAGACCTTCCTCATGACGCTGTGCGTGTCGCTCGCCTTCTCGATCAGTCAGGCGGCGATCCTGATCTTCCTCGGCCCCGACCTCGCCGACATCATCCCGGGCCTGCTCACCATGGTCGTGGTGTTCGCGGTCAGCCGCGCGTGGACGCCCAAGCGCATCCACCGAGAGCCGGGCGCCCCGGAGCCGACGAGCACGAGCCAGAGCTTCGGCGACGTGGTCGTCGCCTGGAGCCCGTTCTACATCCTGACCGGCGCGGTGTTCGTGTGGAGTCTGCCGTGGTTCAAGTCGCTGTTCGCGGTCAACGGCCCGCTGTCGGGGCTGGTGGCCCGCGTGCCGATCCCCGGCATCACGGGCGTGGTGGTGCCCTATGGCAAGGACGAGCCGGCCGCAAACGTCTGGGAATGGACTCCCGTGAACGCGACAGGCACGGCCATCCTGGTCGCGGTGATCATCACGTTCTTCACCACGCCGCAGCTGCGCTCGGCTGACCTGTGGCGCGAGCTGCGCGAGACGGTGAAGATGCTGTGGCAGCCGATCGTGCTCATCGCGCTGGTGCTGATCGTCGCGAATGTCGCGAATTACTCCGGCGGGTCGACCGGGATCGGCACGGCCATCTCGGAGATCGGCTTCGTCTTCCCGCTGCTCGCCCCGGTGATCGGCTGGTTCGGGGTCTTCATCACCGGATCCGTCGTGAACAACAACACGCTTTTCGCGGGGCTGCAGACGGTCACCGCGCAGGGCATCGGGGTGGATCCGACGCTGCTCGTGGCCGCCAACACGTCGGGCGGCGCGGTGGCGAAGCTCGTCTCTCCGCAGTCGATCGCGATCGCCGCGGGTGCCGTGGGGCTGACCGGACGCGAGGGGGAGATCCTGCGAGCGGTCATCGGCTGGAGCCTCGGGATGCTCGGCGTGGTATGCGTCTGGGTGATGCTGCTCTCGCTCGTCGTGCCGGCGCCCGCCTGACCTGATCCCACCTCGGCCTGTCCAGCCCCTGCCGGATGTCGGTGGCCCGGCGCACAATGGCTGGATGCTGCTGAGTGACCTCTCCGAGGCGACCGAGACCGTTGCGGCCACCTCGTCGCGCCTGCAGAAGGTCGCCGCGCTCGCCGACGTGCTGCGTCGCCTCGACGTCGACGAGATCGCCCCGGCCATCGGATTCCTCATCGCGAGCCCGCGGCAGGGTCGTCTGGGCGTGGGCTGGCGCGGACTCGCGATCCTCGACGTCGCGCACACCGATGTCGCGCAGCTGACGGTCGGCGGCCTCGACGCGGCGCTCGACCGCGTCGCGGCGGCCGGAGGTCCGGGGTCGGTGGATGCGCGCCGCCGCGAGCTCGAGACCCTCGCCGCCTCCGCGACCGCGGCGGAATGGCATTTCATCACGCGGGTGATCCTCGGCGAGCTGCGCACGGGCGCTCTCGAGGGGGTGCTGCTCGACGCGATCGCGTCCGCCGGCGACCGACCGGCGGCGCTGGTGCGCCGCGCCGCGATGCTGTCGGGTGACCTCGGTGAGACCGCCCGGATCGCCCTGACCGCATCGCCCGCCGAGCTCGAGGAGGTGGGGCTGCGGGTGGGGCGCGCGGTCATGCCCATGCTCGCCTCGACGGCAGCCTCAGCCGCGGAGGCGATCACAGCGCTCGGGCGCGACGCGTCGGTCGAGTACAAGCTCGACGGCGCGCGCATCCAGGTGCACCGCGACGGTGACGACGTGCACGTCTACACCCGCAGCCTGGCCGAGGTCACCCACCGCGTGCCCGAGCTCGTCGAGGCCGTGCGCGCGCTGCCGGCGCAGCGGCTGATCCTCGACGGCGAGACGCTCTCACTCGACGACGACGGCGCTCCTCGCGCCTTCCAGGACACCATGTCGCGCTTCGGCTCGGAGGCCGCCGCGACCGTCGCCCTGCGCCCCTGGTTCTTCGACGTGCTGCACGTCGATGGGCGCGATCTCATCGACGAGCCGCTGAGCACACGCCTCGAGATCCTCGACCAGGTGGTCGGCGATCTCCGGATGCCCGGTGTCGTGACGGCCGATCCCGAGCGCGCCGAGGAGTTCGGGCGGGAGGCGCTCGCGGCCGGCCACGAGGGCATCATGGTGAAGGCTCTCGACGCGCCCTACGCGGCGGGCCGCCGCGGCTGACCCGCCCGCCCTTCGCCCTCCCCCTCGTTCGTCGAGCGAGAGGCCACCTCCCGCGGGTCGCCCTCCCCCCTCGTTCGTCGAGCGAGCGAAGCGAGTCGAGACGCCCCAAACCTCGCACGCACACTGCGGCGTCTCGACTCGCTCGTTCCTCGCTCGCTCGACGAGCGGGTGGCTATATCTCCCGCGGGTCACACCCTCGCTCGCTCGACGAGCGGGTGGCCGCCCCCCGTCGTGGGGGGGGGGGGGGGGGGGGGGGGGTGGGGTGGGGGGGGGGCACGCCCCCCCCGCCGCCGGGGGGC
>NZ_JAGFOA010000003.1:0-5893 GCF_017592545.1 Microbacterium stercoris | reverse complement strand
ACGCCGACCGAGCGAGCGACGCGAGTCGAGACGCCCAAACCCCCCACGCACACTGCGGCGTCTCGACTCGCTCGTTCCTCGCTCACTCGACGAGCGGGTGGCCACCTCCCCCCTCGCTCGACGAGCGGGTGGCCACCTCCCCGCGTCACTCGATGCGGTGCTCGTGCACGGCGCCGCTGAGGTGTGCGCCGTTCAGCTCGATGTAGAGCTGGCGCTCGGTCACCGACAGCGTCATGGTGTTGCGGCGGTCGAGGGCGGCCACGGCGCCCTCTACGAGCCCGTCGTCGAAGGAGTAAAGCTCGACGTGGTCGGAGCGGTGGATCTTCTTGCCCGCCCACGAAGCGAGCACCTTCGCGGGATCGCGGTGTGTGTACACGGCCACACGATCCGCCGCCTTCGAGGCGAAGTGGATCCGGTCGGCATCCGGTGCGCCGACCTCGATCCAGGCGGTGATCGATCCGGTCAGGTCCCGCACCAGCACCGCCGGCTCGTCGGTCTGCGACAGGCCGTCGCTGAAGGCGATGCCCTCCTGAAACTCGAGGCAGTACGCGAGCACCCGCGTCATCATGTAGGTCTCGGTCTCCGAGGGGTGGCGCGCCACGCGCAGGCTCAGCTCGTCGTACACCCCGCGGTCCACGTCGGCCAGGTTGACGGTGAACGTGTGGATCGTCGCGGGAAGTGCCATGGCTTCGAGCCTAGATCGCCGCCGAATGTCCGACAGACGCGCGATGCGCCCTGCCCCTAATGTGAGCGCATGGCCTCGTCATCGCCGACCGGCATGCCCCTGCGCGACTATCGCGTGCATCGGTATGTCAACGCGTTCTGCCCCCGCTGCCACGAAGAGGATCCGGATCGCCCGCTCGCGCAGGTGCGCCGGCTGTCCGGATGGCTGGCGGATCGCGACGGCGTGGTGTGGCTCGAGCGCGGCTGCCCGGATCACGGTCTGATCCGCACGCTCTACGACGAGTCGGCCGAGATGCTCACCTACCTCGAACAGTGGACGGCGCCGACCAAGGCTCACACGCCCGATGTGATGGGCAACTTCAAGCCGATCCCCTCGGCGTACGAGGACGGCCTGCCGGCGATGCAGACCCAGCACACCTGCATCCTGCTCGAGGACATCACCGACCACTGCAACCTCAAGTGCCCCACCTGCTTCGCCGAGTCGAGCCCCGCGGCGAGCGCGGTCGCGCCGCTGGCGGAGGTGCTCGCCTCGGTCGACCAGCGCCTCGCGCGTGAGAACAACCGCATAGACGTGCTGATGCTCTCGGGCGGCGAGCCGACCCTGTATCCCTGGCTCGAGCAGCTCGTCGAGCACCTGGTGGCCCGCCCGGTGGTGCGCATCCTCATCAACTCGAACGGCCTGCGCATCGCGCAGGATGATGCCTTCGTCGCGTTCCTGAAGAAGCATCGGCAGCGGGTCGAGATCTATCTGCAGTACGACGGTGAGTCGAAGGAGGCATCGGCCTATCACCGCGGCGCGGACATCCGCCGTTTCAAGGAGCGGGCGCTCGAGCGGCTCTCGGCCGCCGGGGTCTTCACGACCCTCACGATGACCGCCGCGCTCGGCGTGAACGACGAGATCGGGGCGGTCATCCAGCGGGCGATGGACACGCCCTTCGTCGGCGGCGTCACGATCCAGCCGGTGTTCGGATCCGGTCGCTCCGCCGGCGTCGACGCCGACGCCCGTCTCACCCACGGCGGTGTGCTCACGCGTCTCGAGCCGCAGACGGGCGGCGCGGTGTCGTGGCGCGACCTCACGGCGCTTCCCTGCAGCCATCCGCACTGCTGCTCGGTCGGCTACCTGCTGAAAGACGACGCGGGGGAGTGGAAGTCGCTGGTCGGGCTCATCGGCCACGACCGCCTCAAGGAGTTGCTCGAGCTCGAACCGGATCTGATCGCGAACCGCATCGCCGACTCGGGTGTGAACAAGAAGATCCGCGAGGTCGTGAAGAACTCGCTGCTCGATCTGCTGAGCGAGCAGTCCTCCCTCTCGCATCCGTCGATGATCGACATCTGGAAGGACATCTGCGCGAGTTGCGATCTCGGTATCGGCACGCTCGCCACGCTCGCGGCGTCGCAGCTGCCGGGACAGCACGACCGCATGCGCCGCATGATGGGCGAGCGCGTCAAGCGCATCACCATCAAGCCGTTTATGGACATCCACACGATGATCGAAGAGCGTCTCATCCAGTGCTGCGTGCATGTGGCGACCGTCAACGAGTCACCTGCCCCCGACGGCGGCAACGCGCATCAGTGCGCGCCGTTCTGCGCCGTGCAGGCGTGGGCGCCCCTCGGGCGTCGGCGGCTCTCGACCGCGACAGGCTCGGCCGTCCTCCCCTCGGGCCTCGGGGCCGTGCGCGACACGGGCGGGCGCGCCGAGCTGCCGGTGCTGTCGTGAGCACCTTCGATCACCTGAATCAGTACGACGCGAGCGTCGGCGATCCGCCGGCCGCGTTCGATCCGCTGCGGCTGTGCGTGTTCACCACCGTCGCGCTCATCACGGTCGTGCTCGGGCCGATCGCGCTGCTCGGATTCTCGGTCGTGGCGATCGCCGGCTACGCGCGCGCCCGCCGCCAGGGGCTGCTGCGCTCGAAGTGCAAGCTCGGCGACACCCGCCTCGTGCTCGCCTACCTCTCCGTGATCGCGGTGCTGGCCGCCGCGGCCATCCCGTTCTGGATCTCCGCGATCGTGCGCCTGGTGGGCGGCTGACGCATGTTCCCGACGCTGCAGGATCTGCTCGGCTGGGGGCCGCGCATCGACACCCACTCCGCGTTCGTCGCGTTGGGGATGCTCGCCGCGGGCGTGGTGTTCCTCATCGAGAGACGCCGCCGGCGGGTCACCGATCACCGCATCTGGTACCTGGTGCTGGGCGCGCTGGCGGGTGCGTCCCTGCTCGCGCGGCTCGGCACCTGGGCGCAGCACCTCGATCCGACGAAGAACCTGAGCCTCATCGAGCAGCTGTCGTTCGGCAACGCCTCGATGCTCTCGGCGCTCGTCGGCGCCTGGCTGGGCGTGCACGTCGCCAAGCGCATCGTGCGCTATCCCGATCGCTCCGGCGACCTCTTCGCGCCCGCGGTGGCGCTGGCGATGGCGATCGGCCGGATCGGATGTCTCCTCACCGAGAAGCCGGGAACGCCCACGCACGCGTCCTGGGGCATCGTGCTCTCACCCGAGGCCGCGGCGTACACCGGCGCGGCCTCGGGCGTGCCGCTGCATCCGAGCTTCGTCTACGAGATCGCCTTCCACGCCGTGGCCTTCGCGCTGCTGTGGTTCTGGCTGCGCTGGCGTCCGATCGCGCCCGGGGAGCTGCTCACGCTGTACATCGCGGGCTACGCGGTCTTCCGCTTCCTCATCGAGTTCGTGCGGGGCAACGAGGTCGCCTGGATGGGCCTCACCCGCCCGCAGCTGTTCCTCGCCGTGACGATCCCCCTGCTGTTCGCCCGGATCATCTGGATGCTCCGCACCGGCCGCTTCCGCGCACCCGCACCCGTGCGCTCGCACGAGCGGGTGCTCGTATGAACGGGATCCGGTCCGGGCTGAAGCGCCGCGAGGGGGAGCACCGGACTCGGTCCGCCGTCCTCGTCAGCGACGTCGTCTGCATCACCACCACCCACGCGGAGAGAGGCACACCATGAACAGCACTCCCGATCAGCCGGCCCCCGCGCCCGATCCGCAGGGCCCGCCCTCCGGTGCCGAGCCGGCGCCTCCGCTCCCGCCGGCGCCCGGACCCGCCTCCCCACCGCCGGGCGCCTATCCGCCTCCCCCGGGCTCCTTTCCGCCGCCCGCGGGAGGACCGGGCTCTGCCACCGCGCCGCCGCAGCCCCCGTCCGGCTACCCGCCGCAGCAGCCGCCGTCTGGCTACCAGCCCGCCTACGGTCAGCCGCCCGCCTACGGGTACGTGCGCCCCACGCCCCCGCCGCGACTGTTCGGATGGCCCTTCGGCGCGTGGATCGGGATCGGGCTGGGGCTCGGCATCCTGATCCCGGTGGCGGTCTTCTTCCTCGCGAACGCGGTCGAGCAGGCCGTCAACGGCTACAGCACCGGCGCGGCGATCACCTACGCCCTCATCGCCTTCGCCGTCGTCGCGATCGCGGGCATCGTGTGCATGTTCTGGGCGCAGACCCGGGGGCTCGGCACTGGCCTGCTGATCAGCATCGCGGCCGCGCCCATCGTGATCTTCGGCGTCTGCGTCGCGATCATCTCCGGCTTCGGCGCCGGCGGGTTGTGACCAGGTCGTTCGGCTGACGCGTGCGCGACACCGCGATGCCCGGCGCCCCCGCACCGCGCGACGGCGCGAGCCCGCAGACCGACCCGCTGCGCCACCCGTCCGGCTGGCCGTTCGGGGTGTGGGTCATCGTCGGTCTCGGTCTCGGCCTGCTGCTGCCGGTGGCCGCGCTGTTCGGCACGGTCTGGCTCCGCACTGACCGGCCCGACCTCTTCGCGGCGCTCGATCCGCTGGGTGCCGGCCTCGCCGCGTTCGCCGCCGTCGCCTTGGCGGGCATCGTGTGCATGATCTCGTCACGCGCCCGCGGGCTCGGCACCGGCCTGCTCATCAGCGTCGCGGCCACGCCGCTTGTGCTGTTGGGCGTCTGCGTCGCCCTCGTCAAGGGCGCCGGCTGACCCGTCGGTTTTGGCATCCTGCCGGGGGATGAGCACCTGCTTGACGATCAGCAGGATGGAGGCCGTCACCGGGATCGCCACGAGAGCGCCGAGAAGGCCGAGCAGGGTTCCGCCCACGAGCGCGCCGATGACCACGAGCAGCCCCGGCACCTCGATGGCCCGGCTCATCACACGCGGAGTCAGGATGTACGCCTCGAGCTGCATGTAGACCAGGTAGGCGATGGCGAAGATCAGGGCCGTCACCGGATTTGTGACGAGCGCCAGCGCCGTGGCGATCACCCAGAACACCACGGATCCGACGAGCGGGATCAGCGTCACGCAGAAGGCGAGCACCGCCATCAGCTGCGGGAACGGCAGGCCGAGCGCGACATGCAGCAGGAACGAGACAGCCGCGTTGATGAGCGCCAGGATCACCATGCCGCCGAGGTAGCTGCCGATGGAGGCGGCGATGGTCTCTGCCAGCCCGAGCACCCGCTGGCGGCTGCGGGCGGGGGCGAGGCGCACAAGGCCCACCTTCATCGAGGGCAGCGACGCCAGGAAGTACAGGCTCAGCACCACAACGATCAGCACCCCGGACATCGCGGTGGCGATGTTCACGCCGACCTGCAGCACACCACCGCCGATGACCGCGAGGTTCACCGGGTTGGTCAGGAACCTCTGCGCATCGTCCAGAAAGGCACCGACCTGATCGCCGAACTGCTCCGACAGCCAGAGGTAGGCATCGGAACTCTCGAAGGCGGCGATCCGCTCGGGGATGCTGCGCACGAACTGCGCCACCTGATCCACGACGGTCGGGATGATCAGCAGCAGAATCCCCGCGAGCACCACGGCGACGCCGACACAGACGATGACGATCGACCAGGCCCGCTTCAGCCCACTGCGCTGCAGCAGTTCGACGAGCGGGTTGAGGCCG
The DNA here is from genome assembly GCF_017592545.1 of Microbacterium stercoris. Lineage (GTDB taxonomy): Bacteria > Actinomycetota > Actinomycetes > Actinomycetales > Microbacteriaceae > Microbacterium > Microbacterium stercoris. The sequence continues at coordinate 357 of NZ_JAGFOA010000003.1, read as the reverse complement.
AGTGCGATGAACAGCGCGAAGGCGATGTAGACCAGCACGGTCGACACATTCGTGATGGCCATGCCCAATGCGATCGCCGCCAGCCCGCCGAGCGTGAGCAGGAAGCCCGACAGGAAGGGATGGCGCAGGATGCCGCCGACGACGCGGGTGGGCTGCTGGTCGGTCATGGGGACATCCTGACAGACCCCCGGAAATGCGAAAAGGCCACCCAGCATTGGGTGGCCTTTTCGTAAAAGAAGTCCGGCGGTGTCCTACTCTCCCACAGGGTCCCCCCTGCAGTACCATCGGCGCTGAGAGGCTTAGCTTCCGGGTTCGGAATGTGACCGGGCGTTTCCCTCTCGCTATGACCGCCGAAAC
>NZ_JAGFOA010000002.1:740534-757167 GCF_017592545.1 Microbacterium stercoris | reverse complement strand
AATCTTGCCGAACCGATCAAAAATCGGCCGACGAGGTTATTTGGCATTTGACAAGTGCACGCTGTTGAGTTCTCAAGGATCGGATGCTCCCAGCCCTGCGACTCCCGCCGCAGCCCTCCGGGGCAACTTCTCTATCTTACCGCTCTTTCATCTGCTGTCAAACCGACACGCCGTGTCCGTTTGCCTGCTGTCTTGCGGGCGGCAAGAACCTCACGCACAGTCGACCACTTCGTGATCTTCGGTGTGTGAGTCTGTCGCAGACCTGGGGTGGGAACCTTCCGGCTCAACCTCACCGCTTGGCGGCGACAAGGGAATACATTACGTGGATCCCGGACGTCGGGCAAACCGGGGCCGGTTCCGGGCGTGTCGCGACGTCAGGAGACGAACAGGCCCGCGAGCGCCTTCTTGCCTCGGCGCAGCACGGCGACACCACCGGGGAGCTCCCCCGTGATGACGGCCTCGTCGGACTCGACCTTCTCGCCGTCGATGGAGACGCCGCCCTGCGCGATCGCGCGACGGGCCTCTCCGTTGCTGGCGACGAGACCGGTCGCCACAAGCGCGTCGACCACGTTCGTGCCGGCGGCGATCTGCGCGTTCGGCAGCTCACGAAGCGCGGAGGCGAGAGTCGCGGCGTCGAGCGCACGCAGATCGCCCTTGCCGAACAGCGCCTCGGACGCATCGATCGCCGCCTGGGCGGCCTCGGCGCCGTGCACCGTGGCGGTCACCTCCAGCGCGAGCCGCTTCTGCGCCGCGCGATGGAAGGGCTCCGACGCGACGAGCTCCTCGTACTGCTCGATCTCCGCCCTCGTGAGGAAGGTGAACACCTTCAGGCGCGCGATGACGTCGCGGTCGTCGGTGTTGAGCCAGAACTGGTACATCGCGTACGGGCTGCACATCTCGGCGTCGAGCCAGATGGCGTTGCCCTCGCTCTTGCCGAACTTGGTGCCGTCGCTGTTGGTGATCAGCGGCGTGCCGATCGCGTGCACGGACGTCTGCTCGACGCGGTGGATCAGGTCGGTGCCCGAGGTCAGGTTGCCCCACTGGTCGCTGCCGCCGGTCTGCAGCACGCAGCCGTACTGGCGGTAGAGCTCGAGGTAGTCGAGACCCTGAAGGATCTGGTAGCTGAACTCGGTGTAGCTGATGCCGGCGTCCGAGTTGAGGCGCGCGCTGACGGCGTCCTTCTTCAGCATGGTGCCGACACGGAAGTGCTTGCCGATCTCCCGGAGGAAGTCGATCGCGCTGAGCGGGGCGGTCCAGTCGAGGTTGTTGACCATCCGCGCGGCGTTGTCCCCCTCGAACGAGAGGAAGCGCTCGATCTGGCTCCGCAGCTTGGCGACCCACTCCTCGACGGTCTCGCGGGTGTTCAGCGTGCGCTCCGCGGTAGGGCGCGGGTCGCCGACGAGCCCGGTGGATCCGCCCACGAGCCCGAGCGGGCGGTGACCGGCGAGCTGGAGGCGGCGCATCGTCAGCAGCTGCACCAGGTTGCCGAGGTGCAGGCTGGCCGCGGTCGGATCGAAGCCGCAGTAGTAGACGATCGGGGGGCCCGCGAGCAGCTCGCGCAGGGCCTCGGGGTCGGTGGAGACGTGGATGAGGCCACGCCACACGAGCTCGTCCCAGACGTTCTCGAAGCTGGGGTCGTTCGCGGGGGCGGCAAGGCTCGGCACGGTCACGCACACCAGCCTAATTCGTGCGGCGGCGCGGCGAGTTCAGGATCGAAGCCCCCACCACACCAGGAAGGCCAGCGCGAGCGCCTGCACCCAGCTGACCATGCTGCCCACGAGGAAGTACTCGGCGCGGTCTCCCCCATCCCCATCACGAGAGATCTCGGGGAAGCGCACGATGCCCTTCGCCGCGATGAACGCCGCGAGCAGCGGGTAAGCGGAGGCGAGCGTGAGGCCGAACACGATCGCACGCTCGAGCGGGCCGATCAGCCGCCCGCCGCGCATCACCTGGCCGGGGCCGAGCTTCGGGAGCACCGCGGCCTCGATCGCCGGTTCAGCGCCGTCGTCGTCCGCCTCATCCGACGGGTCGGGGGCAGGCGCGATGTTCTCTCGTTCGAGAGCGGCCCGCACCACGACGTTCGCCGCTTCCAGCAGATACGTCAGCGCACCCAGGAGCAGAACGAGCGCGGGGAGGCTGAGGGGACCGAGCGGCGCCGCGATCTCGACGCGACCCAAGGCACCGGTGCCGTGATCGGCCGGCACGAGCACGATCGCAAGGGCGGCCAGTGCCCCGACGCCCGCAGCCGGCCAGATCGAAGCGGGCGAATGCCCCCGATCGGGCATCAGCCACAGCCAGAGGCCGGCGACGACCGCTCCCGCGAAGCCCGCGGCGGGCGCCCCCGCAAGCAGCCCGATCACGACCGCCGTGACCATCACGACCGAGAGGCCCACGGTGAGCACGGTCGCGCTCGCACGGCGGAACACGGTGCGCACGAGGTCCACCCCGCCCACGGCGAGGAGAAGGAGACCGGCGAAGATCATGACCACAGCTTGGCGCGGGCCACCGACATTCGACGGAAGCCCTCCGCGCGTCGGCCGGAGCGGGCGCTCGGCTGCGACTTACAGCCCGAGGGCGTGAATGGCCGCCTGGGCGCGCTCGACGAGCTCGGCGCGCTGCTCGGCGACGCGCGCGGGCGCCGTGCCGCCGACGCCGGTGCGGCTCGCGACGGATCCCTCGATGGAGAGCACCTCGCGCACCTCCGGCGTGAGGTGAGCCGACACGGATGCGAGCTGCGCGTCCGTCGCCTCCTCCAGACCGATGCCCGCCTCCTCGCAGACGCGCACGAGGGATCCGGAGATCTCGTGCGCCTCGCGGAACGGCACGCGGCGCTTGACGAGCCACTCGGCGACATCCGTCGCGAGCGAGAAGCCCTGCGGGGCGAGGTCGGCCATTCGGGCGGCATCGAAGCGCATGGTCGCGACCATGCCGGTGAAGGCCGGCAGCACGACCTCGAGGGTGTCCACGGAGTCGAAGACCGGCTCCTTGTCCTCCTGCAGGTCGCGGTTGTAAGCGAGCGGGAGGCCCTTGAGCGTCGCGAGCAGGCCCGAGAGGTTTCCGATCAGGCGGCCGGCCTTGCCGCGCGTCAGCTCGGCGATGTCGGGGTTCTTCTTCTGGGGCATGATGCTCGACCCCGTCGAATAGCCGTCGTCGAGGGTGACGAAGCCGAACTCGCGCGTGTTCCAGAGGATGATCTCCTCGGCGAAGCGCGAGAGGTCGATGCCGATCTGCGCCGCGATGAAGGCGAACTCGGCGACCACGTCGCGCGCGGCCGTTCCGTCGAGCGAGTTCTCCGCCGGGCGGTCGAGGCCGAGCTCCGACGCGACGAGCTGCGGATCGAGACCGAGGGTCGATCCGGCGAGCGCGCCGCCGCCGTACGGCGAGACGGCCGCGCGCACGCGCCAGTCGCGCAGGCGCTCGAGGTCTCGCACAAGCGGCCAGGCGTGCGCCTGGAGGTGATGCGCGAGCAGCACCGGCTGGGCGTGCTGCAGGTGGGTGCGTCCGGGAAGGATGACGCCCTCGTGCGCATCGGCCTGCGCGACGAGCGCGTCGATGAGGGCCAGGATCTCCTTGGCGATCACGCGCGAGTGGTCGAGCAGGTACATGCGCACGAGCGTGGCGATCTGGTCGTTGCGGCTGCGACCGGCGCGCAGGCGCCCGCCGAGATCGGCACCGACGGTCTCGATGAGGGCGGCCTCGAGGGCGCCGTGCACGTCCTCGTCGCCCGGACGCGCGACGAGCGTGCCTTCGGTGATGCCGCGAGCGAGCACGTCGAGGCCCTCGTGCATCCGCTGCTCCTCGTCGGCTTCGAGATAGCCGGCCGCGGCGAGCGCCTTGGCGTGCGCGTGCGACCCCGCGATGTCGTAGAGGGCGAGACGCCAGTCGAAGTGGGTCGAACGGCTCAGGGCCTCGAGCTCGGGCGAGGGGCCGGACGCGAATCGCGCGCCCCACAGGGCTCCCTCGTTCGTGCCGTGGGTGCCGTCTGTCGCCTGCTCGCTCATGGCTTCCAGCCTACCGAGCGGCGTCGGGGCTTCCGGACGCCGAAGCGGCGAAGCCGATCCCCGCGATGCGGGCGATCAGCCACTCCAGCGGGCCGCGTCCCACCAGCAGCGTCCACAGCGTGCAGCCCACCAGAGTCGCGATCGTGAGCGGCCAGAACGGTTCGAGCGCGCGGAAGGCCGCGAGGTCCGAGCCGTACGCACCGGCCGGAGGCTGCAGGATCGCCCAGGCGACCAGCTGCGCCGAGTAGGCCGTGAGCGGCATCGCACCCACCGCGCGCACGGGCAGCACGATCCACCGCACGGGCGTGCGGCACAGCAGAGCGCACAGCGCGATGATCGCGATCGCCACTCCCCCGGATCCGACGGCCTCGCCGATCCCGTTCGAGTGCGCGCCGCTCGACAGCACGGCGCCCCAGAGGGGGTCCGCAGGCCACAGCAGCGCGGCCGCGCCGATGATGCCGTACCCGACGACGGCGAGGAAGGCTCCGCAGGTGGCGAGGATGAGCGCGGTGAGCGGACGGGAGAAGGCGATTCGGCCGATCCCCAGGCCCGCGATGAGGTAAGCCGCCCACAGCAGGAAGGGATAGTCCCAGCCCAGCAGCAGCACCACGCCCTGCGCGATCTCTCCGTCGTGACCCGCCGCATCGATCGCATGCACGGCGAACGGCATCGTCACCGATATCAGCCCCGCCACGGCGAACAGCCACACCGGTGGCACGCGAAGCAGCGGCAGGGCGAGCAGGAACAGGATCGCGTATGCGGGCAGGATCACCAGGACCGGGGTGTTGAGCAGGATCAGCAGATAGCCGATCACCCAGATGCAGACCGCGCGCAGCGAGATCCGCACCCTCGCCCACGCCAATGCGGTGCCGGACAGCGGCTCGGTGCGCCCGGTGACGAGCGCGAGCGAGACGCCGGCGAGGGTCGCGAACAGGATCGACGACCGCCCGTTGACCAGATCGGTCCACGTCTCGGGGTGCGCCCAGTCGAAGGGCAGCGTGGTCAGCAGGTGCGCCGCGAACATGCCGAAGACGGCGAGGCCGCGGGCCAGGTCGACACCCGGCTCGCGGCCTCGTCCGTCGAGCCGCGCGAGACGGCTCCGGATGCGCGCGGTCAGCCCTGACGCAGCAGCCACACCAGCAGCGCCTTCTGGGCGTGCAGTCGGTTCTCGGCCTCGTCCCAGATGACGCTCTGCGGGCCGTCGATGACCTCCGCGTCGACCTCGTAGCCGCGGTCGGCGGGCAGACAGTGGATGAAGATCGCCTCGGAATCGGCGACCGACATGGTCTCCTGGGTGACTTTGTACTGGCCGAGGTCGCGCAGGCGCGCGAGCTTCTCCTCCTCCTTGCCCATCGACACCCACGTGTCGGTGACGATGACGTCAGCACCGGCCGCGGCTTCGAGCGGGTCGGTCAGGAGCGTGACGGATCCGCCCGTCTGCGCGGCGATCCGATCCGCGTCGGCGACGATGTCCTCGCGCGGCGCGTAGTCCTCCGGCGAGGCGACCCGCACGTGCATGCCGGCGGTGACTCCCGCGAGCACGTAGGAGTGCGCCATGTTGCTCGCGCCGTCGCCGAAGAACGACAGGGTGAGGCCCTTCAACTCGCCCTTGTGCTCACGGATGGTGAGCAGATCGGCAAGCAGCTGGCAGGGGTGGAAGTCGTCGGAGAGCGCGTTGACCACCGGCACCGTGGTGCCCTTCGAGATCTCCTCGAGGCCGGCCTGGGCGTAGGTGCGCCACACGATGGCCGCGACCTGTCGTTCGAGCACACGCGCGGTGTCGGCGGGGGTCTCCTTGCCGCCGAGCTGGCTGTTCGCCGTGGAGATGATCAGCGGTGAGCCGCCGAGGTCGGCGATGCCGACCGCGAACGAGACACGCGTGCGGGTGGAGGACTTGTCGAAGATGACCGCGACGGTCTTCGGGCCGGCGAGGCTCTTGTCGGCCCAGCGGTCCTTCTTCAGCTCGGCCGCGAGATCCAGGATCTCCGACTGCTCGGCGGGCGTGATGTCGTCGTCGCGCAGGAAGTGGCGGGTCATTCGGGGGTCTCCTGGTTCGGGTGGGCGGAGCTGACAGCGGCGAGCGCCTGGCCGAACAGGTCGAGGAACTCCGCGACCTCGGCGTTGCCGATCGTGTAAGCGGGCGCGATGCGGATCGCATCCGCGGTGGGCGCGTTGACGATCAGGCCCCGCTCGTGGGCCGCGGCGCGCACCTCGGCCGCAAGCGGCGCGGTGAGGCGGATGCCGATGAGCAGGCCGGCCCCACGGGTGTCTGCAACGAGCGGAAGGCCCTCGACGCCCGCGCGCAGCTGGGCGCCGCGCGTCGTGACGTTGGCGAGCAGATCGCGATCCTGGATCTCCTGGATCACGGCGTTCGCGACGGCGCTCGCGAGCGGGTTGCCGCCGAAGGTCGAGTTGTGCGTGCCGGGGTAGAACAGCTCGCTGGCCGCGCCGAAGGTGACGAGGGCGCCGAGTGGGAAGCCCGCGGCGATGCCCTTCGCGAGCGTGATCGCGTCGGGCACGATGCCCTCCGCCTGGAAGGCGAACCAGTGCCCGGTGCGGCCCATGCCGGTCTGCACCTCGTCGAGGATCAGCAGGGCGCCGTGGGTCGTTGTGAGCTCACGGGCGCGGGCGAGGTAGCCGTCGGGCAGCGGGAGAACGCCGGCCTCGCCCTGGATGGGCTCCACGACGAGCGCCGCGATGCGCTCACCTCCCGCGAAGAGCTGCTCGAGCGCCTCGATGGTCGGGGCGATGCTCTTGACGCCCGGCATCAGCGGCCGGAAGGGGTCCTGATAGGCCGGCTTCGGAGTCAGCGCGAGCGCGCCGGTCGAACGGCCGTGGAAGGCTCCGTCGAGCGAGACGATGAGGCCGTCGGCATCGTGCAGGCGCGCGAGCTTGATCGCGGTCTCGTTGGCCTCCGTGCCCGAGTTCGCGAGGAACACGCGGCCCGACTCCCCCGTGCCGGCGAGCTGCTTGAGGCGCGCGGCGAGCTCGAGCTGCTGCGGTGTCGCGAAGTAGTTCGAGACGTGCGACAGCGTGGCCGCCTGGCGCGAGACCGTCTCGACGAACACCGGATGCGCGTGGCCGAGCGAGTTGACGGCGATGCCGCCGAGGAAGTCCAGGTAGCGGTTGCCGTCGACGTCCCAGACGTGCGAGCCCTCACCACGCTCGAGCAGGGCCAGACGCCCGCCGAGGCTCATGAGGTCGCGCGATGCGTCATCCTGCCAGCTGTCGTTGTTCTGCACGTCGCTCATTCCGCCGTCACCTGCGTTCCGATTCCCTTGCTCGTGAAGAGCTCCACCAGCACCGAGTGCTGCACGCGGCCGTCGATGATGGCCGCGGCGCCCACGCCTCCCTCGACCGCGTCGAGGCAGGCCTGCATCTTCGGGATCATTCCCGACTCGAGGTTGGGCAGCAGTTCGCGCAGCTCCTCGGCCGTCAGGTGCGAGACCAGCGAGTCGCGGTTCGGCCAGTCGGCATAGAGGCCGGCGACATCCGTGAGCACCACGAGCTTCTGCGCCTTGAGGGCGACCGCGAGGGCTGCGGCTGCGGCATCCGCGTTGACGTTCAGCGTCTGACCGGGGTGGTCCAGGTCGGGCGCGATGCTCGACACGACGGGGATGCGTCCGGCGTCGAGGTGGTCGAGCACCGCGGCGGGATCGACCCGCACGACATCACCGACCCGCCCGAGGCTCTCCTCGACGCCGTCGATGACGACACCGCGCTTGCGTCCGCCGAACAGGCCGGCGTCCTCGCCCGACAGGCCCGCGGCGAGCGGTCCGTGGGAGTTGATCTTCGCGACGAGCTGCGGGTTGATGTGGCCCGTCAGCACCATGCGCACGACGCTGATCGCCTCGGTGCTGGTGACGCGGTAGCCGCCCTTGAACTCGCTGGGGATGGCCAGGCGGTCGAGCATCGACGAGATCTGCGGGCCGCCGCCGTGCACCACCACGGGGCGCACGCCCACGTAGCGGAGGTAGGCGATGTCCTGCGCGAACGCGTCCTGCAGCTCCTCGCTGATCATGGCGTTGCCGCCGTACTTCACCACGACGATCTGGTCGCGGTACTTCTTCACCCACGGAAGCGACTCGATGAGGGTCGCGGCCTTCGTCGCGGCCTCCTCGGGGCTGACGTCCTGGATATCGACGTTCTCGATGTGGCCGGTCATGAGGAGTAGGCGCTGTTCTCGTGCACGTAGTCGTGAGTCAGGTCGTTGGTGAGGATCGTCGCCTCCGCGTCGCCCTCGAACAGGTCGATCCGCACGTGGGTGGCGCGCGGCGTCAGGTCGACCTCGTCCCGCGGACGGTCGGGACCGCCCTGCGTGCAGACGCGCACGCCGTTCATCGTCACGTCGACGTTGTACGGGTCGAACGCGGCCTGCGTGGTGCCGATCGCGGCGAGCACGCGTCCCCAGTTGGGGTCGTTGCCGAAGATCGCCGCCTTGAAGAGGTTGTTGCGGGCGACCGAGCGGCCGACCTCGACGGCGTCGTCCTCGGACGCGGCGCCCACGACCTCGATCGCGATCGCGTGGCTCGCACCCTCGGCGTCGTCCTGCAGCTTGGCGGACAGCTCGCGGCTGACCTCGATCAGCGCGGCACGGAACTCGGCCTCGTCGGGCGTGACCCCCGAGGCGCCGGACGCGAGCAGCGTGACCTGGTCGTTGGTCGACATGCAGCCGTCGGAGTCGAGACGATCGAAGCTCACCCGGGTCGCAGCGCGCAGGTGCGCGTCGAGCTGCGGGGCGTCGAGCACGGCATCGGTCGTGATGACGACGAGCATCGTGGCAAGTCCCGGGGCGAGCATGCCCGCGCCCTTGGCCATGCCGCCGATGGTCCAGCCGTCGCCCTGGCGGACGGCCGTCTTCGGCACGGTGTCCGTGGTCATGATCGCCGCCGCCGCGTCGTCGCCGCCGTCGGGCGACAGCTGCGCGATGCCCTGCTGCGTGCCCTCGAGCACCTTGGCCCGGAAGACCTTGTCGCCGGATCCGATCAGCCCGGTCGAGCACACGAGCACGTCGCCCGCGCTCACGCCGAGCAGCTCGGCCGCCTTCTCAGCCGTCTGATGCGTGGTCTGGAAGCCGAAGGATCCGGTGAAGCAGTTCGCGCCGCCGGAGTTGAGCACAACCGCCTCGACCACGCCGTCGGCGATCGCCTGCTGCGACCAGATGATCGGGTTCGCCTTGGCGCGGTTGCTGGTGAACACGGCCGCGCCGGCCTTGAGCGGGCCGCGGTTGACGACGACCGCGACATCCTTGTTTCCGGACGACTTCAGGCCGACGGCGACGCCGGCCGCCTCGAACCCCTGGGCTGCGGTCACACTCACGGCGCCACTCCATTCACGCTGAGCGCGCGGCCTTCGGGAAGGCCGAGCGCGATGTTCATCGACTGGATCGCGGCTCCCGCCGTGCCCTTGGTCAGGTTGTCGACGGCCGTGACGACCACGACACGACCGGCCTTGCGATCGATCGCGAGACCGATCAGGGCCGTGTTGGCGCCGGTCACGTCGGCCGTGCGCGGCATCTGCCCCTCGGGCAGCAGCTGCACGAAGGTCTCGTCGCCGTACGCGCTCTCCCACGCCTCGCGGATCTGTGCGTCGGTGACTCCCTCGGCGATGCGCGCGGTGCTGGTCGCGAGGATGCCCCGCGACATCGGCACAAGCACCGGGGTGAACGAGAGGCCGAGGTCGCCCGTGCCGCCGGCGCCGCGCAGCGACTGCTGGATCTCGGGGATGTGCCGGTGCGTGCCGCCCACGGCGTACGGGTTGGCGGATCCGAGGATCTCGCTGGCCAGCAGGTTGGTCTTCAGGCTCTTGCCCGCACCCGAAGGACCGACCGCGAGCACGCTGACCAGATCGGTCTGCTCGATGACCCCCGCCGCGATGCCCGGCGCGAGGCTCAGCGCCACGGTCGAGGCGTTGCACCCGGGGGCGGCGATGCGCGTTGCGCCGACGAGGTGCTCGCGCTGCTTCCCGGAGCCCACGATCAGCTCGGGCACACCGTATGCCCACGGCTCGTGGAACTCGCCGCCGTAGAAGGCGTCCCAGTCGTCCTTGCCGGTGAGGCGGTGATCCGCGCCGCAGTCGATCACGAGACCGACGTCGGTGAGTGCGTCGGTGTACTGGCCCGACTGACCGTGCGGGAGCGCGAGGAAGACGATGTCATGGCCCGAGAGGATCTCGGGGGTCGTGTCCTGCAGCGTGAGATGCGCAAGCGAGCGCAGGTGCGGCTGATGCGCCGAGAGCTTCTGACCCGCGTTCGAGTGCGCGGTGACCGTGCGGATCTCGATGTCGGGGTGATCGGCGAGCAGCCGGAGCAGCTCACCTCCTGCATAGCCAGAAGCGCCGGAGACGGCGACCGAATAGGTCATGGGTTCCACCTTATTTGTCCGTGAGCGGGGGCCGTTGCAGGCGACGCCGCTCGGCCCGTCCGGGGCCGGCTCGACCGCGCCTCAGGCGCGAGAGCTTCGCGGCGTCGCCGTGATTCGGCGGCCACGCGGACGTCGGCGCAGGACGATGACCCCATCGGGGTTCAGGATCGTCTGGCCGTTCGGCATGGGGCGAGGATATCAGGTCTCGCAGGGGTCGCCATTCTCCGGCGGCGACCGTACGGTGGGCGCATGAGCGAGGATCGGGCAGCATCCCGCGCTGACGAACGCCGCACGATGGTCGAGTGGCACATCGCCGCGCGGGGCGTCACCGACGAGCGGGTGCTCGCCGCGATGGCCTCGGTGCCGCGCGAGCTGTTCCTCCTGAAGTCGGTCGCCGCCGACGCCTATGCCGACTCACCGCTGCCGATCGGCCACGGTCAGACGATCTCGCAGCCCTACATCGTGGCCCTGACGGCGGAGGCCGCGCGCCTGAGCCCCGGCGACCGCGTGCTCGACGTCGGCACCGGGTCCGGCTATGCGGCCGCCGTGTACGCGGCGACCGGCGCCGACGTCTGGTCGGTCGAGTTCGTCCCGGCGCTTGCCGAGCAGGCCAGGGCGGCGCTCGATGCCGCGGGATTCGGCGCCGTGCGTGTCGTCACGGGCGACGGCACGCTGGGCCTTGCGGACCAGGCGCCGTTCGACGCGATCCTCGCCGCGGCGGCCGGCCCGGAGATCCCTCGGCCGTGGATCGATCAGCTCGTCGAGGGCGGGCGCATCGTGATGCCACTCGAGCGTCGGCCCGGATGGCAGCAGCTGGTGCGGGCCACCCGCCGAGGCGACGATCTGGAGATCGATGACCTCGGCGGTGTGCGCTTCGTGCCCCTGCGTGGCGAGCACGGCCTGAGCTGACCCGGACGGCAGCGCGCCGAGGCCCCGGAGGGCGCTCGGCGCGCGGCTCACCCGATGCGGCGGGTCACTCGCGGATGGCGGCGCCGTGGCGCTCAGCCGCGACCGCGACGCCCGCGAGCTTCGCCGCGGTGGCCTCGGCCGCGGTGAGCGTGCGGTCCTCCGCGCGGAAGCGCAGCGCGAAGGTCAGGCTCTTGGAGCCCTCGGGAACGCCCTGACCGCGGTAGTCATCGACCAGGCGCACGCTCTCGAGCAGCGCGCCCGCCCCCTCGACGAGCGCCGCCCGCAGGTCGGCGGCCGGGAGAGCGGCGTCGACGAGCAGCGAGACATCCTGCGTCGCGGCCGGGAACGTCGACAGGTGCGCGACCGTGACGCGCTCACCCGCGAGATCCAGGATCCGATCGAGGTCGAGTTCCGCGACCGTCACGCGGCCGGGCAGGTCGGCGTCGGCGGCGACGGCGGGCAGCAGCTCGCCCACGTAGCCGACCTCGACATCCCCCACCGTCAGCACGCCGGTGCGGCCGGGGTGGAGCGCCGCGCGCTCGCCCTGGGCGACGGTGATGTCGACACCCGCCGCGACCGCGATCACGCGGATCGCGTCGAGGGCGACCTCGAGACCGGCGGCCTCGGCTTCGCGTCCCGGCTGCTTGGGCGACACGGCACCGGCGAGCAGCAGCGCGACGTGGCGGGGCTGCGGCGGAATCGCGGCGTTCAGCGCGGCGAGGGTCTCGTCGCTCGGACGCACGGCGCCTGCGGGGATCGTGTCGGTGCCATAGGTCACGCCCGGCTCGGGGAGGAAGACGGTGCCCACTTCGAAGAGCGCGAGGTCGGTGTGACCGCGCGAGACGTTGCGGTGAGCCGTCTGCAGCAGCGCCGGGATCAGTGAGCGGCGCAGGAACGGCGCCTGGCCGTCGAGCGCGTTCGCGAGACGCACGCTGGGCAGGGACTCGCCCGTGGCCGAGCCGTGCAGGTCGTTCTGCTCCTGCGAGATGAACGGGAACGACGGCGTCTCGACGTAGCCGGCGGCGGCGAGAGCGTTCGCGACGCGGCGGCGACCCTGCTGGGCAGGCGTCAGGCCGCGGCCCGAGGGCGGCGTCGGCAGGATCGACGGGATCGCGTCGAGGCCGTCGATGCGAGCGACCTCCTCGGCGAGCGTCCACTTGTCGGTGAGGTCCGGGCGCCACGACGGGGCCGTGACGCTCCATCCGTCGGCGGTCGCGGTCACGTCCGCGCCGATGATTTCGAGCGTCTCGGCGATGCGCGCGGGCGTGTAGTCGACGCCGACGACGCCCTGCACGAAGCCGGAGGGCAGCGCGATGGGCTCGGGGGCGTACGTCACACCGATCGAGCTGCCGAGCTCGTCGGCCGTGCCGCCGCCGAGCTCGACCATCAGGTCGACCACGCGCTGCGCCGAGGCGGCAGGCAGCAGCGGGTCGACGCCGCGCTCGAAGCGACGGGACGCCTCACTGGGCAGCTTGTGACGGCGAGCGGTGCGCGCGATCGAGACGGTGTCGAAGACCGCGGCCTCGATGAGCACGTCGGTCGTGTCGGCGCCGATCTCGGTGGTGGCACCGCCCATGACACCGGCCAGGCCGATGGGGCCCGACTCGTCGGTGATGAGCAGATCCTCGGCGTTCAGCTTGCGCTTCTGCCCGTCGAGCGTCTCGAGGGTCTCCCCCGCGGTCGCGCGGCGCACGGTGATGCCGCCCGTGAGCTTGCTCAGGTCATAGCCGTGGATCGGGCCGCCCAGCTCGAGCATCACGTAGTTGGTGATGTCGACGAGCAGCGAGATCGAGCGGATGCCCGCGAGCGACAGGCGCGCGATCATCCACGGCGGCGTCGGGCGCGACGGATCCACCCCGCGCACGGTGCGCGTGACGAACTCGGTGACACCGTTTCGTCCGCGGATGGGCGCCTGGTCGTCGACCGTCACCGAGAAGCCGGATCCGGGCATGGGCGTCACGGCCAGCGCCGGATCGCGGAAGGCCGCGCCGGTGGCGTGGCCGTACTCGCGCGCGAGGCCGCGGATCGACAGCGCGTAGCCGCGATCCGGCGTCACGTTGACATCGACCGCCACGTCGTCGAGGCCGAGAAGCTCGATGGCGTTCGTGCCCGGCTCGGGGTCCAGCCCCAGCTCGACAAGACGCAGGATGCCGTTGTGCTCGTCACCGAGACCCAGCTCGCGCGCGGAGGCGATCATGCCGTCCGACACGTGGCCGTAGGTCTTGCGCGCGGAGATGGGGAAGGGACCAGGCAGCACGGCGCCCGGGAGCGACACGACGACCTTGTCACCCTCGTAGAAGTTGCCGGCTCCGCAGACGATCCCGCGCGGCTCCGCCTCGCCGACATCGACCTGGCACCAGCGGATGGTCTTGCCGTTCGACTGCGGCTCGGCCTCGAAAGAGAGCACGGTGCCGACCACGACCGGTCCGCTCAGCTCGAAGCGGATGACTTCCTCCTCCTCGAAGCCCACCGACACGAACGCCGCGAGGACGTCCTCCGGGGTCGCCGAAGCGGGGACATCCACGTACTCACGCAGCCACGAAAGCGGGACGCGCATCACACCACCATCCCGAACTGCTCGCTGAAGCGGACATCGCCCTCGGCCATGTCCCGCATGTCCTGCACATCCGAGCGGAACATCAGCGCCCGCTCGATGCCGATCCCGAACGCGAAACCCGAGTACACCTCGGGGTCGATCCCGGCCGAACGCAGCACGTTCGGGTTGACCATTCCGCAGCCGCCCCACTCGATCCAGCGCGCGCCGCCCTTGAAGGTCGGGTGCCAGAGATCGAACTCGGCAGAGGGCTCGGTGAACGGGAAGTAATTGGTGCGCAGGCGCGTCTTGGCCTCCTCGCCGAACAGCGCCTTGGCGATGTGGTCGAGCGTGCCCTTGAGATGCGCCATCGTGATGCCCTTGTCGATCACGAGGCCCTCTGCCTGCGTGAAGACGGGCAGGTGCGTCGCATCGAACTCGTCGGTGCGGTAGACCCGCCCCGGGCAGAGGATGTAGATCGGCAGGTCGCGGTCGAGCATCGAGCGCACCTGCACGGGGCTCGTGTGCGTGCGCATCACCAGGTGACGGGCGACCGGATCCACGAAGAACGTGTCCTGCATCTGACGAGCCGGGTGGTCCTCGTCGAAGTTCAGGGCGTCGAAGTTGAACCACTCGTGCTCGAGCTCGGGCCCCTCCGCGATCTCCCATCCCATGCCGACGAACACGTCGGAAATCTGCTCCTGCAGCACGGACATGGGGTGGCGCGCCCCCACACGGGTGCGCGAGGCCACGGCGGTGATATCGATGCGCTCGGCCTCGAGCCGGGCGGCGGTCTCGGCCTCTTCGAGCTCGGCCTCACGCGCGGCGAGCGCCTGGGTCACACGACCGCGCGCGCCGCCGACGAGCTTGCCGAACTCGGCCTTGCGCTCGTTCGGAACGCTGCGCATCTGCGCGTTGAGGGCCGCCAGCGGCGAGCCCTCCCCCGCGTGCGCCGATCGGGCGGCCTTCAGGGCCGCGGTGTCGGGGGCGCCGGCGATCGCGGCCAGCGCATCGGCGACCGCGGATTCCACCGCCTCTGGGGTGATCTCGGGAGCATCAGACACGAGAACCGAGTCTACCGGCGCTCGTGCGACGCCCCCGACTCACGGCCCGACCGAGTGCCCGCTCGCCGGCCCGCCCCGGTCGTCGAGACGGGCGAGCTCTGCGGCGTCCTGCACTCCGATGAGCCCGGTGTTGGTGCCGTCGTGCAGACGCGGCGCGATGGCCTCCTCCGCGGCGCGCACACGCGGGGACTTGCGCATCCGCTTCTCGAGCAGACGCGCGGCCCCGGAGAGCAGCAGGCACAGACCGATGTAGATCGCGCCCACGACGATCGTCGCCTGGATGATCGGGCGATCGAGTGTCGACTGCGAGCCGAGGTACTTCGCGTAGAACAGCAGCTCCTCGTACGTGATGATGAAGCCGAGGGCGGTGTCCTTCAGGGTCACCACGAGCTGCGACAGGATCACCGGCAGCATGGCGCGGATCGCCTGCGGCAGCAGCACAAGCCGCATCACGCCCGCCTTGCGGAGGCCGATCGCGTAGCCCGCCTCCTTCTGTCCGCGCGGCAGCGCCTCGACGCCGGCGCGGATCACCTCGGCGAGCACGGAGCCGTTGTAGGCGATGAGGGCCACGACCACCACCACGAACTTGTCGAGGCGCACGCCCGCGACGGGAAGTCCGTAGTAGAGCAGGAACATCATGATCAGCACGGGCACGGCGCGCAGGAACTCGATCACGATCGTGAAGGGGATCCGCACCCAGGCGTGGTCCGAGAGACGGCCGATGGCGAGCAGGAAGCCGAACGCCAGCGCACCGACGGCGGCGACCAGGAAGGCGCTCACGGTGTTCCAGGTCGCGAGCAGGATCGACTGCCACACCCGCGTGTAGGTGAACGCACTCCACTTCTCGGCGGCGAACTGTCCCGTGGCCGCCAGCCTCCACAGCAGGAAGCCGATCACGGCCGCGACCACGAGGATCGTGAGCACGCCGAGCACGCGGTTGCGGGCGATCGCCTTGGGGCCCGGGACGTCGTACAGAACGGAGCTGCTCATCGCGCGACCCTCCAGCGGTTCTCGAACGTTCGCTGCAGCCACGACAGCAGCAGCACGAGGGCGACGAAGATGATCATCACCCAGAGGATCACGGTCAGCTGGTTCTCTCCACGCTCGGACAGCCAGTCTCGGGCGGAGCCGAGATTCATGATCGAGAAGCCCGCGGCCACCGTCGTGTTCTTCAGCAGCGCGATGAAGACGCTCATCATCGGCGGGATCACGGAGCGGAAGGCCTGGGGCATCACAACGAGCGTCATCACCTGGCCGAAGCCGAGGCCCAGCGCGCGAGCGGCCTCGGCCTGCCCGACGGGAACGGTGTTGATGCCCGAGCGGATCGTCTCGGCGACGTAGGTGGCGGTGTACACGCCCAGGGCCGCGATGGCGAAGATGAACTCGCGCCCGCCGCTGGCTCGCACCTCGAGCAGAGGGGGAAGCGTGAACGCGAAGCCGAAGAAGACCAGCGTGAGCGGGGTGTTGCGGATCGTGTTGACGTAGAAGGTGCCCACCGCGCGCGCGATCGGCACGGGCGAGACGCGCATCGCGCCGACGATCGTGCCGAGAACCAGCGCGAGCGCGCCGCCGCCGAAGAACAGCACGAGGGTGCCGACCAGCGCTTCGCCCCAGAAATCGAGGTTGTCGAAGATGACGCCCACGGGGATCCTTTCGTGCCGAGGTGCAGGGAGGAAGAAGGGTGGCCGGGGGGGGCGCCCCCCCCCCGCCCCCGCCCCCGGGGTCAGAAGACCCCGGGCGGCGCGCCCATCTCGCCCCCGGGCG
>NZ_JAGFOA010000002.1:663923-740524 GCF_017592545.1 Microbacterium stercoris | reverse complement strand
CCAAGCCGCCGCGGGGGGGCCCGGGTTGGGGGGGGGGGGGGGGGGGGGGGGGGGGGGGGGGGGCCCCCCCCCCCCCCCCCCCCCCGGCCGGATGGATCAGTCGACCGCGGGCTGCTCGCCCTTGACGCCCGAGGGCGCCAGCCACGTGTCGAACAGCGCCTGCCAGACGTCGCCGCCGTCGGTGAAGAGGGTGTTGATGTGCTCCTGGAGGGCGGTGTCGCCGTCGGCGAGGCCGACGCCGTAGCGCTCCTCGCTGAAGGGCTCACCGGCGAGCTTCAGGTTGTCGGGGTCCTGCGCGACGTAGCCGGCGAGGATCGCCTCGTCGGTCGTGATCGCGTCGACCTGGCCGGCGAGCAGCTGCTCGACGCACTCGGAGTACGTCTGGCGCTCGGTGACCTCGCCGCTGTACTCCTCCTTGATGCGCTGGAGCGGGGTCGATCCGGTCACCGAGCACGTCACCTTGTCGGCGAGGTCGTCGGGGCCGCTGATCGAGTCGTCGTCGGCACGGACGAGCAGACCCTGGCCGGTGATCAGGTACGGGCCGGCGAAGTCGATGACCTCGTCACGCGCGTCGGTCATCGAGTAGGTGCCGACGTAGAGGTCGACGCCGCCGTTGATGATCTCCTGCTCGCGGTTGGCCGAGGGAACCGTCTTGAACTCGATGGCGTCCTCTTCGAAGCCGAGCGAGGCGGCGATCCAGCGGGCGATGTCGACGTCGAAGCCGGTGCGGTCGCCGGTCGTCGCGTCCTCGTAGCCGAGACCCGGCTGGTCGGCCTTGACGCCGATGACGATCTTGCCCGCCTCGGTGGCGCGCTCGAAGGTCGGGCTGTCGAGCTCGACGTCGCTCGCGACCTCCCAGAGCTTCTCGTCGCCGCCCTCCTCGGCGCCTTCGGGGGCCGTGGGCGAGCCCGAGTTGCACGCGGTGAGCGCGAGGAGCGCGGCGAGGCCGAGGCCCAGGCCCGCGGCCACTCGCGAGGTGCGCTTGATGCTGAACATGCGATTCCTCCTTGGTGGGGTGGTCCGTCCGTCCGCGCTCGTTCGCGCGGTCGGCAGGTCAGTGCGTGATGAGCTTCGAGAGGAAGTCCTTCGCGCGGTCGCTCTGAGGGTTCGTGAAGAACTGCTCGGGGGTGGCCTGCTCGACGATCTGTCCATCGGCCATGAACACGACGCGGTTCGCGGCCTTCCGGGCGAAGCCCATCTCGTGGGTGACGACGATCATCGTCATGCCCTCCTTGGCCAGGGACACCATGACGTCGAGGACCTCGTTGATCATCTCGGGGTCGAGGGCGCTGGTGGGCTCGTCGAACAGCATGACCTTGGGGTTCATCGCGAGCGCACGGGCGATCGCCACGCGCTGCTGCTGGCCGCCCGAGAGCTGCGCCGGCAGCTTGCTGGCCTGGTGGCCCACGCCGACGCGGTCGAGAAGGGCCTTGGCCTCGGTCTCGGCCTGTGCCTTGCTCAGGCCGCGCACCTTGATCGGGCCGAGCGTGACGTTCTCCAGGATCGTCAGGTGGGCGAAGAGGTTGAACGACTGGAACACCATGCCGACCTCGGCCCGCAGGTCGGCCAGCGCCTTGCCCTCCTTGGGCAGCTCCTTGCCGTCGATCGTGATCGTCCCGCTCGTGATGGTCTCGAGGCGGTTGATCGTGCGACAGAGGGTCGACTTCCCGGATCCGGAGGGACCGATCACCACGACGACCTCGCCCTTGTCGACCGTGAGGTTGACGTCCTTCAGAGCGTGGAAGTCGCCATAGTGCTTCTGCACGTCCCGGACGACGACGAGGGGTTCAGCCATGGAGCAACCCTAGGGTGCCGCGCGGCCGCTTGGCCACAACAGATCTGCACGCTTTACCGACTTGTGACCGGGCGATCCGGGCGTGTCGGGGCCCGGATCAAGTCATTCTGCCCGGTGTGCGAAGGCGCTCTCGTACAGGCAGACGCTGGCCGCGGTGGCGAGATTGAGCGACTCGGCCTGGCCGTAGATCGGCAGACGCAGCGCGCTGTCGACGAGCTCGAGGGCGGAGTCCTCCAGGCCGTGGGCCTCGTTGCCGAAGAGCCATGCGGTCGGCTGCGCGAGCACACCCTGCGCGCGTGCCTCGAGCAGATCCTCGCCCTTCACATCGGCCGCGATCACCCGGAGCCCGGCTCCCTGCGCGCGCTCGATGACGTCTTCGAGCTCGGCCCCGACCGCGATGGGCAGGTGGAACAGCGAGCCGGTCGTCGACCGGACGACCTTCGGATTGTACGGATCGACCGTGCGGCCAGTGAGGATCACGGCATCGGCGCCGGCGGCGTCGGCAGCCCGGATGATCGTGCCGAGGTTGCCGGGATCACGCACCTCCTCGAGGATCGCGATGAGCCTCGGACCCGCCGCGAAGACATCCTTCAGCGCGGTCGGGTTCTGGCGCGCCACCGCGAGGAAGCCCTGGGGCGTCACCGTGTCGGCCATCGCATCCAGCACCTGCTCGGTGACGTACTCCGCCTCGATGTCCTCGTCGGTCAGCAGCGTGCGGATGTCGCCGTGGCGTTCGAGCGCCGTGGGCGTGGCGAACAGCTCGACGATCGTGTCGGGCCGATAGGTGAGCGCCTCGCGCACCGCCTGCGGCCCCTCGAGCAGGTAGAGGCCCGTGTCCTTGCGGACCTCCCGTCGGGAGAGCTTGGCGATGTTCCTGACGCGAGGCGTCCGCGGGTTCTCGAGCACGGATCGAGTCTACGGAAGTCCACTCGGCGAACGCAGAAGAGGGCGCCCCTTGCGGGACGCCCTCTTCGGGAAGCTGTTGTGCTTACGCAGCCGACTTCGGCGCGTTCACGTCGGCCGGCAGAGCGGCCTTCGCGGTCGCGACGAGCGAGGCGAACGTGGCGGGCTCGTTCACGGCGAGCTCGGCCAGGATGCGGCGGTCGACCTGCACACCCGCGAGGCCGAGGCCCTGGATGAAGCGGTTGTAGGTCATGCCGTTCGCGCGCGAGGCGGCGTTGATGCGCTGGATCCACAGGCGGCGGAAGTCGCCCTTGCGCTTGCGACGGTCGCGGTACGCGTAGACGAGCGAGTGGGTGACCTGCTCCTTCGCCTTGCGGTACAGGCGCGAACGCTGGCCACGGTAACCCGAGGCACGCTCGAGGATGACGCGACGCTTCTTGTGGGCGTTTACCGCCCGCTTGACTCTAGCCATTTCTTATCTTCCTAACGAGATTGAGCGTCAGCGACCGAGGAGGCGCTTGACCTGCTTGAGGTCGTTGCCCGAGATGACCTGGTCCTTGTTCAGGCGACGCGTGCGCGTGCTGGGCTTGGACTCGAGGTTGTGGCGCATACCAGCCTGCTGCTTCTTGATCTTGCCGCTGCCGGTGATCTTGAAGCGCTTCTTCGCACCCGAGTGGGTCTTCTGCTTCGGCATCTTCTCTTCTTTCGTGAGTGCGCCCGGAGGCGACGTGTTCACCCGCCGAAGCGGGAGCATGTGGGGCGGATCTACTCCGAGACCGGCGTCTCCGCGACCGGAGCCTCGGCGGCCGGGTGGCCA
Source organism: Microbacterium stercoris (assembly GCF_017592545.1). Lineage (GTDB taxonomy): Bacteria > Actinomycetota > Actinomycetes > Actinomycetales > Microbacteriaceae > Microbacterium > Microbacterium stercoris. The sequence goes on along the minus strand of NZ_JAGFOA010000002.1, from coordinate 737,009 downwards.
CCCTTCGCCTCGCGGGCCGCCTGCTTGTTGGCGGCGCGCACGGCGTTCTGCTCGGTCTTGACGTCGGACTTGTTGCGGTGCGGCGCGACGACCATCACCATGTTGCGGCCGTCCACCTTGGGGCTGGACTCGACGGTGCCGAACTCGGCCACGTCCTCCGCGAACTTCTTGAGGAGGCGCACACCCTGCTCCGGACGCGACTGCTCGCGACCTCGGAAGAGGATCATGGCCTTGACCTTGTCACCGGTCTTGAGGAAGCCCTCGGCGCGCTTGCGCTTGGTCTCGTAATCGTGCTCGTCGATCTTGAGGCGGAAGCGGACCTCCTTGAGGACCGTGTTCGCCTGATTGCGACGGGCCTCCTTGGCCTTCTGCGCGGCCTCGTACTTGAACTTGCCGTAGTCCATGATCTTGACGACGGGAGGCTTCGAGTTGGGGGCGACCTCGACCAGGTCGAGATCGGCCTCCTGCGCAAGACGCAGGGCGGCCTCGATGCGAACGACGCCGATCTGCTCGCCTGCGGGGCCGACGAGTCGGACCTCGGGCACGCGGATGCGCTCGTTGGTACGGGGATCGCTGATGCGGAACTCCTTGGGTGGTGACGGTGGCCACCGTGACGCGGATTCGTGCCACGGGCGGGAGAGAGATTCAGCGTCCACCCGGCAGACGTCACGCGTCAGCCGCACCCTGCAACCAGGACACGCGTCGCGTGATCCTGGAACACCCGGGCGGAGACCCGAGGGAGTGCATGACCCGGTAGCCTTGTAACGGCAAGCGCGGGTGGGATGTGAATCCTCTTTCGTCCGGGATTCTCATCGAGAAATCTCCGGAGCCCGGGAAAGTCTAGCAGAGAGCGAGCGATGAGCACCAACCCGCCCCAGAGCCACCCCGACGACGCCGTGCGCGACATCTCCGAGGTCGCCGCCGTGGAGGTGATCGGATCGGCCTGCGTGCATCTCATGAGTGCGGCCGCCGTGAAGCTCGGCCTCGCCGACAGCGACGCCGCCGACCAGGAGATCGACCTCGACGAGGCGCGCAAGCTCATCAACGCGCTCGCGGGCCTGGTCACCGCGGCGGCGCCGGAGATCAGCGACATGCACGCCCGCCCGATCCGCGATGGTCTCCGCTCGCTGCAGCTGCGCTTCCGCGAGATCTCCTCGATCCCGGATGCTCCGGGCAAGGGCCCGGGTGAGAAGTACACCGGCTCGGTGATCTGACCCCACGACGACGAAGGCCCCCACCTCGGTGGGGGCCTTCGTCATGCTGCGGATCAGCCTGCGCTGTCCAGCTTGACGCTCAGGCTGTCGACGAGCGTCGCGACGCGGTCGTCCTGCGCCCAGCGCCGCGCGAGGCGCGCGAGGACCGCGTCGAGCTCACCGCGCTCGAGACCGGACATCAGCGTGAGGCGCACGATCAGCTCGGGGCCCTGCAATCGCGCGTCGGGATCGCCGGGCTCGAGCGCGAGATCGAGAACGGCGAGCTCTCCCCCGATGCTCTCCTGCAGGCCGCGGTACACGTCGGGGTTGAGGAAGCTGGGCACCCACGGCTCGCCCTGGGCGAGAGCCCAGACCGCGGGCCGGCGCACGATGAACTCGGTGGCCGACGTGGGATCGAGCACGATGAGGTCGGTGTCCTCGGAGGACGCCGCAAGCGCCGCGCGCACCGCGTCGACCGGGATCGGACGGGCCTTCGGGTCCCAGCGACCGAGCGCCTCGACGGAGGAGAACACCGGCAGCACCTTGCGCCCGTCGGGAGCGGCGACCGTGACGATCGAGAGCTCCTGCGTCTTGTCGACCTTCAGGCCGTGGGCGCCGATCCCCTCGTCGCCCTTCTCGGCGACCAGCGGGATGAGCACACGAGCGTGGCGGAGCGCGTCGACGACGGCGATCTGGTCGCCGTCACCCTCGCGGAACGCGCTGAGTGCGGCGAGCAGCACGGGGTCAGCCGACCCGTCGTCCTGCGAGTGCGGATTCGACTCGAAATGACGCCCCTCCCAGGGGACGCCGGCCGAGTCGGCCGAGCGATCAGCGTCCGGCGACATCCAGCGCCTCGGCGAGCGTGAACTGGCCCGCGTAGAGGGCCTTGCCCACGATCGCTCCCTCGACGCCGTTGGGCACCAGTCCGCGGAGTGCGGCGATGTCGTCGAGCGTGGAGACGCCGCCGGAGGCGACGACCGGCTTGTCGGTGCGGTTGGTCAGCTCACGCAGGAGGTCGAGATTCGGCCCCCGCAGGGTGCCGTCCTTCGTGATGTCGGTGACCACGTAGCGACTGCAGCCCGCCTCGTCGAGGCGTGCGAGTGCCTCCCAGAGATCGCCGCCCTCCTGCGTCCACCCGCGGGCGGCGAGGGTCGTGCCGCGCACGTCCAGGCCGACGGCGATGGCCTCGCCGTAGCGACCGATGACCGAGGCCGTCCACTCGGGGTTCTCGAGCGCCGCGGTGCCGAGGTTGATGCGCTGTGCGCCGCTCTCGAGAGCGGCCTCGAGCGAGGCGTCGTCGCGGATGCCGCCCGACAGCTCGATGTTGATGCCCCGGGCGTGCTTGATGATCTTGCGCAGGACACCGGCATTGCTGCCCCGGCCGAACGCCGCGTCGAGGTCGACGAGGTGGATCCACTCGGCGCCCTGGCGCAGCCAGTTGTCGGCGGCCTCGATGGGATCGCCGTAGTCGGTCTCCGTGCCTGCGGCACCGTGAGTGAGGCGCACGGCCTTTCCACCCTGGACATCGATGGCGGGCAGCAGGATCAGTCCAGGCGTGGACGCGAAATCGTTCATAGCTCCTGATGTGCTTCGGAGTCGTCCCGGAAAGGACGGCGCGTTGCGGGGCTCTCCCGCCGCGGGCACGATCTCAGAGATTAGCCCCGGGCAGGCTCTGGATCCAATTCCGCAGGAGGCGGATGCCCGCCTCTCCGGACTTCTCCGGGTGGAACTGCGTGGCCGACAGCGGCCCGTTCTCGACCGCGGCGATGAACGGTGCTCCGTGCTTCGCCCAGGTCACGACGGGGTTCCGGAACGGGCCGTCCGCCTCGAGGTCCCACTGCTGGGCCGCGAAGGAGTGCACGAAGTAGAAGCGCTCGTCCTCCAGACCCGCGAACAGCTTCGAGCCGTCTCCGGCTTCGACCGTGTTCCACCCCATGTGCGGCACGACCGGCGCCCGGAGCTCCTCGACGACGCCCGGCCATTCTCCGAGACCCTCCGTCTCGACGCCGCGCTCGACGCCGCGCTCGAAAAGCACCTGCATGCCGACGCAGATGCCGAGGACGGGCAGGCCGCCGGCCAGCCGACGCTCGATCATCTCCGGGCCGCGCACGGCGTTGAGCTGCTCCATCACGGCCGAGAACGCGCCCACGCCGGGAACGAGCAGGCCGTCGGCCTCGCGGATGAGCCCGCGATCGCGCGTCAGGTGCACGTCACCGCCGGCCGCTTCCATCGCCTTGACGGCGGAATGGATGTTGCCCGAACCGTAGTCGAGCACTGCGATGACGGGGCGGCGAACGCCGTTCTCGTCGGTGCGGCTCTCGATCACAGTGCGCCCTTGGTGCTGGGGATGCCGTCCACGAGAGGGTCGAGGGCCTTCGCCTGACGGAAGGCGCGGGCGAAGGCCTTGTACTCCGCCTCGGCGATGTGGTGGGGGTCGCGCCCGGAGATCACGCGCACGTGCACGGTGAGACCGGCGTTGAAGGCGATCGCCTCGAAGGTGTGGCGCACGAGGGATCCGGTGAAGTGACCGCCGATGAGGTGGTGCTCGAAGCCCGCCGGCTCTCCGTCGTGGACCAGGAAGGGACGACCCGAGATGTCGACGACGGCCTGCGCGAGCGCCTCGTCGAGCGGGACGAGGGCGTCGCCGTAACGGGAGATGCCGCTCTTGTCGCCCAGGGCCTCGCGGATCGCGTGACCGAGGACGATCGAGATGTCCTCGACCGAGTGGTGCGCGTCGATGTGCGTGTCACCCGTCGCGGTCACCGTGAGGTCGGTCAGGGAGTGCTTCGCGAACGCCGTCAGCATGTGATCGAAGAACGGCACACCCGTGGAGATCGAGCTCTTTCCCGTGCCGTCGAGGTTCAGCTCGAGCTCGACCGTGGACTCGCTGGTGGAGCGGGAGAAGCGCGCGGTGCGGGCAGTCGTCATGCCTGCGATTCTAGTCGGGGCGAACTGCGCGGCAGGCCGCGGTCACGGGCGGCCGAGTTCGCCCAGCGCCGCGAGGAAGGCCGTGGTCTCGGCTTCCGTGCCGGCCGTCACGCGCAGGTGTCCCGGGATCCCCACGTCGCGGATGAGGACGCCTCTGTCGTAGAGGGCCTTCCACGTGGCAGCCGGGTCGGTCACTCCTCCGAAGAGGAGGAAGTTGGTCCACGACTCATAAGGCCGGTAGCCGAGCTCGGTCAGCGCCGCGGTCATCCGATCCCGCTGCGCGACGATCTCGTCGACCATGCCGAGCATGACGTCCGAGTGGCGAAGCGCTGCGACCGCGGCCGCCTGGGTGAGCGCACTCAGGTGATAGGGCAGGCGGACCAGGCGAAGGGCGTCGATCAGCACGGGGTCGGCCGCGAGATACCCGACTCGGGCGCCTGCGAACGCGAACGCCTTGCTCATCGTGCGCGACACCACGAGCCGAGGGCGCCCCTCGAGCAGCGTGAGGGCGGACGGAGAGGACTTCGGCGCGAACTCCTGGTACGCCTCGTCGACGATCACGATGCCCTGGGTGGCCTCGTACACGGCCTCGACGACATCGAGAGAGAGCGGTGTGCCCGTCGGGTTGTTCGGCGCGCACAGGAAGACGACGTCGGGGTGCGCCGCGCGCACCTGAGCCGCGGCGTCCTCGGCCGTCAGCGAATAGTCGGCCGCCCGCGTGCCGGCGATCCACTCGGATCCGACGCCCTTGGTGAGCAGGCTGTACATCGAGTAGGTCGGCGCGAAGCCGAAAACCGAGCGGCCGGGGCCGGCGAAGGCCTGGAGCAGGTGCTGGAGCACCTCATTCGATCCGTTGCCCGCCCAGATCTGCGCGGCATCGAGACCGTGCCCCAGGTAGCGTGCGAACCCCTCACGCAGTTCGGTGAACTCGCGATCCGGGTAGCGATTGACGCCGTGCAGAGCCTTCGCCACCGAGGACGCGATGTCGTCGGCGACCACAGCGGGAATCGAATGCGTGTTCTCGTTCACGTTGAGCGCCACAGGCAGCGGCGCCTGCGGAGCGCCGTAGGGCTTCTGACCGCGGAGATCGTCGCGGATCGGCAGATCGTCGAGAGAGACCGTCACGCTCACGATTCTAGGCCGCGCGCGCCGAGCGCCCGGGCGCCGAGAGCTGCCGTCAACCGGCGGTCGAGAACTCCGCGGGGATCGAGATGGTCTCACCGGAGAGCACGCTCGTGGACGAGAGCTGGTTGAGCGCGACGATGGCATCGACGACGTCTCGCGGGTCGGTGTCCGGCGCCACGGTCTCGGCGATGGACCAGAGGGAATCACCCGGCATCACCGTGACCGTGTCGAAGGTACCCGCGGGGGCTCCGTCTTCACGCGAGGCCAGAGCGCCGCCGCCGCTCATGACCGCGAGAGCGAGACCGACCGCCACCGGAGCGGCGGCGAGGGCAGCGAGCACACGGCGACCGCGGCGGGTCAGACGCAGGCGGGTGGCCGGCGCCGCGACGCGCACTGCGGGCGTCGAGACCTCGTAAGCGGTGATGCTGACGGTGCTCATGATGTGCTCCTTTTCGTTCGGAGAGGCTTCGCATCCGGCACCTCGGCCGGGAGGGCCGGATGCGAAGCTCTGTACCGAAGTTATCTTCGAATCTTCGAATCTGTCAAGGTGTTCTTCGAAAACCGGTCCGACCGGATCCGCGACACGCTCGAACGGATCTTCCGAATCGCGACGCCGTTCGGATACGGTTTCGATGACGGAGAACACCCCACCACGGACCACCGACATTCACCGTCGGAGGAGAAGGAGCCGCACCGATGAGCGCCGACATCACCGCTGCCGAGACGCTCGCCTCAGAGGAGAAGCGACGCACGCGTCGCCGCCGCAGCCTCAGCGACAAGCAGCTGGCGATCCTCGAGGTCATCCAGCGCTCCATCCAGTCGAAGGGCTACCCGCCCACGATGCGAGAGATCGGTGACGCCGTCGGGCTGAAGTCGCTCTCGAGCGTGACGCACCAGCTCGGTCAGCTCGAACTCAGCGGATACCTCCGACGCGACCCCGGCAAGACGCGCGCCATGGAGGTGCTGATCGATCTGCCCGGCCAGTCGGCCGAGAACCTCGACGCCGGACAGCCTTCCGTGGGCGACGCGGCCATGGTCCCTCTCGTCGGCCGCATCGCCGCGGGTGTCCCCATCACGGCCGACCAGCAGATCGAGGAGATCTTCCCGCTCCCCCGCCAGCTCGTGGGCAAGGGAGAGCTGTTCATGCTGAAGGTGAGCGGCGACTCGATGATCGACGCCGCGATCTGCGACGGCGACTGGGTGGTCGTGCGGGTGCAGAACACGGCGGAGAACGGCGACATCGTCGCGGCGATGCTCGATGGCGAGGCCACGGTCAAGGTGTTCCGTCAGCGCGATGGACACACCTGGCTGCTCCCCCGCAATTCGGCGTTCGAGCCGATCCTGGGTGACGAAGCGGTGGTTCTCGGCAAGATCGTCGCCGTCATGCGCGCCGTCTGACGCCGTCGTGGGCTGGTGCTGTCGCACCCCTCGGTTAGCGTGAGTGCATGACGCGCTCCACCCTTCCGTACGGATCCTGGCCCTCGCCGATCGCCGCTTCGGATATCGCGGGCGGTGCACCGCGGCTCGACGGTGCACGCTTCGTGGGGCCTTCCGCCGAGATCTGGTGGAGCGAGAGCATTCCCTCTGAGAAGGGCCGTCAGGCCGTTCTGCGACGCACAGCAGAGCAGCCCGAAGTGCTGCTTCCGGCTCCGTGGAGCGCCCGCTCCCGGGTGCACGAGTACGGCGGCGGTGCGTGGACGACAACCGACGACGGCGATCTGCTGTTCGTGGAGGCCTCCGACCAGCGCGTGTACCGCATGACCCCCGGCGCGGATCCGCAGCCTCTGACGCCCGGTGGGCTCGGCATGTCGTTCGGTGACCTCACGCTGGTGCCGGCCCCCGATGGCACACCCGTGCTCTGGGCCGTGCGTGAGACCGTCGATGAGCATCACGCCGTCACACGGGACATCGTCACCATTCCTCTCGACGGCTCCGCCGCTGGCGACGCCGGTGCGATCGTGCGTGTCGTCGCCGGATCCGACTTCCTCGCGTATCCGACGCCGCGCGGCGACCGCCTCGCGTGGATCGCGTGGAACCATCCCGACATGCCCTGGGATGCGTCCGAGCTGCGTGTCGGGCGCATCGGCGAAGACGGCACCGTGGCGGAGTTCCACACGGTCGCGGGTGGACACACCGAGCTCGGCCCCATCTCGGCTCTACAGCCGCAGTGGACGGCCGACGACGAACTGCTCGTCAGCACCGACCCCGTGCTCGATCACCTGCACCCCCACGGCAGCGGGCGGTGGAACCTGCGTCTGATCCACCTCGACGGCTCCACCACGACCGAGCCGGTCACCGTCGGCCGCGCTGATGCCGATACGGGCGGACCCCTGTGGAACCTCGGGGCGCGGTGGTACGGCCGTCTGGACGACGGCCGGGTGGTGGCCGTGCGCACCCACGGCACCGACACGCTGGTGCTGCTCGATCCGGCGCTGGGCGCGTTCGAACCGCTCGACACCCCGCTGACCGGTGGCACGCTCATCCGGGACGTGCGCGGCTCGCGCGTGCTGCTCACGGGCGCCGGAGCGCAGGTGCCCGGCGGGCTGTGGCTGCTGGATGTCGATTCGCGCACGCTGGAGGCGGTGCGCGGGGGCACCTCTCCCTTGTCTCCCGAGTGGCTGCCGCTCGCGCAGGCCCACACGTTCGACGGCCCGAACGGGCCGGTGCACGCCTTCGCGTACCCGCCGACCAACCCCGACGTCCAGGCGCCCGAGGGCGAGCTTCCGCCCTACCTCGTGCTTGTGCACGGCGGGCCGACGGCGCACGTCTCCGGCGAGCTCTCGCTCGCCGTGGCGTACTTCACCAGCCGCGGAATCGGGGTGCTGGATGTCAACTACGGCGGATCGACCGGCTACGGCCGCGCGTACCGGGAGCGCCTGAAGGGCCGCTGGGGCATCGCCGACGTCGCCGACGTCGCCGCCGCGGCTCGGGGCCTTGCCGACGCGGGCCTGGCCGACCCGCGCCGAATCGCCATCAAGGGCGGCTCCGCGGGCGGCTGGACCGTACTGTGCGCGGTCGCGGACACCGATGCGTTCGCCGCGGGCATCAGCCGTTACGGGGTCGCCGACCTGCGCAAGCTCGTGGAAGACACGCACGACTTCGAGGCCCGCTACCTGGATGGGCTCGTCGGCCCCCTTCCCGCGGCCGAGCCCCTCTACGTGAGCCGCTCCCCTCTTTCACGCCCTGAGACACTCCGCACGCCGCTGCTCATCCTGCAGGGCTCGGAGGATCCGGTCGTGCCGCCGTCCCAGTCGGAGGCGCTGCGCGACGCGCTGGCCGCGAACGGAGTGCCGCACGCGTACATCCTGTTCGAGGGCGAATCGCACGGTTTCCGTCAGGCGACGACGGTGATCCGCGCCTTCGAGTCGGAACTCTCCTTCCTCGGTCGCATCCTCGGGTTCGAGACCCCGGGGGTGCCGGCGATCGAGCTCGACTGACGCGGATCTGCGATCCGCTGAGGAGCCGTCAGCTCAGCGTGACACCGTAGGCCTGCACACCCTCGTGGGAGGGCAGGCGCGTGAGCCCGATGCGGTCGTAGAACGCCAGGGCGCCCTGGTTCTCCTCGCTCGCGACGAGGTGCAGCCCCGCGACCCCGCGACGGCGCAGCGCATCGAGCAGCGTCGAGATGAGCTGACGGCCCAGGCCCTGCCCCTGCGCCGCGGGCAGCAGGTCGATGTGGAGGTGCGCCGGATAGCCCATCCCCGCATACGGCTCGGCGCCCGCTCGGCGGCCGTACGCGTAGATCAGCGTGCCGTCCTGCCGCGTGCGCTCGACCTCCGGCCGGGGGTGCCGCTCGGCGACCCTGGGCCACCACTCGGTCGCGAACCACTCCTCGAAGGCGTCCGTGTCGTCTGTGCCGATGACGTAGCCGACGACCGCGCCGTCCGGATCCTCGACCACGAAGGCGAGATCCGGATGGCGGGTCACGTAGGGCAGGGCGAAGACCTCCGCCCAGAGCGAGTCGTCCTCGAAGACGCCGGTGGCATCCGATCCGGCGTCGGCGGTGAGCAGGCAGACGCGTGCGACCGCGTCGCGATCCGCGGGCGCGTAGGGTCGGATCCGCATCCTCAGGCGACCTTGTAGGGCTCGAGAGCCGCGGCGAGGCGCTCGGACACGTGCGCGTGGATGAGGGTGCCGCCCTCTTCGTGCGAGCGCGTCAGCAGGTGCCCCTGCTCGTGGATCTGAGAGATCAGCTCCCCGCGGTCGTAGGGCACGAGAGCACGGATCTCGATCTCGGGCAGCGGCAGCGCCGCCTCGATGACGTCCCGCAGCTCCTCGATGCCCTCACCCGTGCGCGAGGAGACGAACACGGCCTTGGGCTCGAGGCCGCGCAGCACCATCTTCGTGTCGTCGTCGACGAGGTCGGACTTGTTGAACACGATGATCTCGCGGATGTCGCGGGCACCCACGTCGCCCATCACGTCGCGGACCGTCTGGATCTGGCTCGCGGGATCCGGGTGGTGAGCGTCGACGACGTGCACGATGACGTCGGCGTCGGCCACTTCCTCGAGCGTCGAGCGGAAGGCCTCGACGAGCTGGTGGGGCAGGTTGCGCACGAAGCCCACGGTGTCGGCCAGGGTGTACGTGCGGCCGTCCGCCGTCTCCGTGCGCCGCACCGTGGAGTCCAGCGTGGCGAACAGCGCGTTCTCGACCAGGACGCCCGCGCTCGTGAGCTTGTTCAGCAGGCTCGACTTGCCGGCATTCGTGTAGCCCGCGATCGCGACCGAGGGAATCGTGTTGCGCTTGCGCTCCGACCGCTTGGCCTCGCGCGCGGGCTTGAAGCCGGCGATCTGCTTGCGCAGCTGTGCCATCTTGGTGCGGATGCGGCGGCGATCGAGCTCGATCTTCGTCTCACCCGGACCGCGCGAGCCCATGCCCGCGCCGCCGGCGCCGACCTGGCCACCCGCCTGGCGGCTCATCGACTCACCCCACCCGCGCAGACGCGGCAGCAGGTACTCGAGCTGGGCGAGTTCGACCTGCGCCTTGCCCTCGCGGCTCTTGGCGTGCTGGCTGAAGATGTCGAGGATCACGGTGGTGCGATCGATGACCTTCACCTTGATGACGTCTTCGAGCGCACGGCGCTGAGAGGGCGCGAGCTCGGTGTCGGCGATCACGGTGTCCGCGCCCACGGCGGCGACGATGCCCTTGAGCTCGTCGGCCTTGCCGCGGCCGATGTAGGTGGCCGGATCCGGATGCGGGCGTCGCTGCAGCACGCCGTCGAGCACAACGGCGCCGGCCGTCTCGGCGAGGGCGGCGAGCTCGCGCAGCGAGTTCTCCGCGTCCTCCAGCGAACCCTGCGAGTAGACGCCGATGAGCACAACGTTCTCGAGCCGCAGCTGGCGGTACTCGACCTCGGTGACGTCCTCGAGCTCGGTCGACAGGCCGGGCACACGACGAAGCGACGCGCGCTCCTCGCGGTCCCACTGCTCGCCGTCGGCCGATCCGTCGCCGATGGTGCCCGCATCCTGCAGGGCCTGCGCCGTGCCGAAGACGCGCGCTCCCGTGCGGGACTCGGCGCGCGCGAGCACCCGATCCACCAGATCTGATGCTGCGGAGTCGATCACGACCTCGTCGTCGTTCGCAGAAGAGGGATCGGGGGTGGTGGTGTCAGTCATCCATGCCTTTCGTTCCGACGCGCGTCGCGGCCATCCGCGGGCGTCGAGCCTTCCATTCTATCCCGCGCGTGTCGCGTGCGGGAGGGTGAAAGCGCGGTTCTCGGGAGCGCACTCACCCTCACGGGAAGCGGGCTGCTCCGGTACGCTGGCCCCCTATGGTGGACCACTATTTCTCCGCGAGTCCCACCAGTGCCGAGAACCTCCGCCGGATCCAGGTGCCCCTCGCTGGACGCATGGTGGAGGTCTTCACCGCCGCCGGCGTGTTCAGCCCCGAGCACCTGGATGTGGGCACTTCGGTCCTGCTCGCGAACTCTCCCGAACCGCCGTCCGGCGGCGACTTCCTCGACCTCGGCTGCGGCTGGGGCCCGATCGCGCTCAGCCTCGCGATCGCCTCCCCGCACGCGCGGGTGTGGGCCGTCGATGTCAATGAGCGCGCCCTCGATCTGGTGCGGCGCAATGCGGAGGCGCTCGGTCTCGACAACGTGAACGCGGTGCTGCCGCAGGACGTGCCCGAGGACGTGACGTTCCGCACGATCCGGTCGAACCCGCCGATCCGCGTCGGCAAGGCCGTGCTGCACGAGCTGATGGAGACCTGGCTGCCGCGTCTGGCGGAGCGCAGCGACGCGTACCTCGTGGTGAAGAAGGACCTGGGCTCGGACTCGCTGCACCGCTGGCTCGACACCACCCTGGGACACGGCTTCGGCGTGACACGTCACGCGACGAACAAGGGCTTCCGCGTGCTCAAGGTGCGCCGACACGGCACCCCGCCCACCGAGGGCATTCACCTCCCGGGGTTCTGAGCCACCCTCAGGTCGTGTGGCGTATCCACGTCCATCAGCTCACGCGCGGGCAACGGAACCAGGGTCGGATCCATGCCGTCGACCAGGAGGCGCATGGGCAGGTTCGCCGGGTCGCCGATGGCCGCCAGACGGTTGCGCAGGACGTGCTCGTCCCACGCGGCGCACAGCGGCTGCGCGCGGCCGGCGTCGTCCACCGCCAGGGCGACGCCATCTGCCGCCGCGTCGGCGAGCGCACGCAGCGACCCGGCCGCCACAAACGGCATGTCGCCTCCGACGAGCAGCACCACACCCCCGGCCCGCGGCTCGAGCGCCGCGACGCCCGCGGCCACGCCCGCAAGGGGTCCTGCGAAGGGCGGATCCTCGCGCACGACCGGAACACCCGACGGCACCCCCGCGGGCTCCCCCACAACAAGCGCCTCGGCCCCGGCGGCACGCAGCGCCGCGACCGCGCGGGCCACGATGGGCTCGCCGTCGATCGGGATGCCCGGCTTGTGACGCCCGCCCAGCCGGGACGCGCGGCCCCCCGCGAGGACGAGACCGCGCAGCGCGACCATGATCAGGCCAGCTCGACCGTGCCCGAGTAGACGAGCGCCGCAGCGCCCGAGAGAGCGACGTGCTCACCGTCCTCTGCCGGGAACATCCGCACGCCCAGCGTTCCCCCGGGCACCTCGACCTCCCAGGTGTCGGGCGCGCCGCGTCCGGCCCAGTCGCGCACCGCGAGGGCCGTGGCGGTGATACCCGTGCCGCAGCTGAGCGTCTCGCCCACTCCCCGCTCGTAGACGCGCATGCGCACGCGGCCCACGCCGTCCTTCACCAGGGGCTCCCGCGGCACAACGAACTCGACGTTGGCGCCACGCGGCGGGGCCGGTTCGATCACGGGCTTGACGCTGAGGTCGAGTCCGTCGAGCTCAGCGTCCGAGGCCAGCGCGACCACAACGTGCGGGTTGCCGACGTCGATGCCGAGGCCGGGGCGCGCGACCGAGAGACCGCGTGCCGTGACGAGGGGGTCGCCCGGCTCGGCGCGCCAGCGGCCGATGTCGACCTGGTAGCCGCCGTCCGCTCGCCGCACCTCACGCACTCCCGCACGCGTGCCCACGGGGAGCGTGGCACCGGCCGCGAGCTCGGCAAACCCCGATTCGAGCAGATAGTGCGCGAAGACCCGCACACCGTTGCCGCACATCTCGGCCTTGGAGCCGTCGGCGTTGCGATAGTCCATGAACCACTCGGCGTCGGGCTGCTCGGCGAGGGCCGCGGCTGCCTCCGCCAGACGCGCGGAGCGCACAACGCGCAGGAGGCCGTCAGCGCCGATGCCGAAGTGGCGGTCGCACAGCGCGGCGACCTGCTCGTCGGTGAGATCGAGCTCGCCCTCCGGGTCGGCGATGATCACGAAGTCGTTGCCGGTGCCGTGGCCCTTGGTGAAGGCGATCTGCGTCATCCCGCAAGTCTATTTGCGGGCGCCGCCGCACGGATCCGCGTCAGTGATCGGCGATCAGCCGGCGCCCCGTGAGCCTCGAGGTCTCGCGGGTGTAACCCGCCGCGTCGTAGTACTCGAGCACGCGTTCGTTGTCGGCACGGACCATCAGCATCACCTTCGGGCAGCCCAGCGCCTCGAGACGGGCCTCGGCCTCCGCGACCAGCCGGCGACCGATGCCGGCGCCGCGCCGGTCGGGGGCGCTGGCGAGATAGTAGAGCCAGCCGCGGTGGCCGTCGTAGCCCGCCATGACGGATCCGACGATCAGCTCGCCCTCAGCGGCGACGAGCAGCAGCTCGGGCCACACCGCCCGAGCGCGCTCGATGTCCTTGACCGGATCGTTCCACGGCCGGGTCAGACCAGCCGCGTGCCAGAGGGACACGACCTGATCCTGGTCGGAGGGACGGAAGGAGCGGATCTCGATGGTCACCGATCGAGTCTGCCAAAGGCTCGGCGCAGCACGTGGACGGCGTACTCGTCGTCGCGCCTCCCGCCGCGGGTCAGCCGGCGTGAGCGATGATGGCGGCAGCGTCGACGTCGCCGGCGTCGAACCAGCGGACGTCGAGGTCGGCACTCGGCGCGTAACGCTTGAACCACGAGACCTGACGGCGGGCGTAACGGCGAGTGAGTGCCTGGGTCTCGGCGATCGCCTCGTCCTGGGTCATGGTGCCCGCGAGCTGTGCCAGCGCCTGGGCGTAGCCGATGGCACGCGGAGCGGTTGTGCCACGCTCCAGCCCCGCGGCGCGCAGTCGCGCGGTCTCGTCGAGCATGCCGTCCGCCCACATCCGCAGAACGCGTCGATCGAGTCTCTCGACAAGCGCGGGGCGCTCCATCCGCAGCCCGAGCACGGTCGCGGGCCGCCAGGCGACGGGCTCCTGCGGCAGTGCGGCGCCGTGCGTCGCCTCACCGAGAGCGATGACCTCGAGGGCGCGCACAAGACGGCGACCGTTCTGCGGGTCGACCCGCTCCGCAGTGGCCGGATCGAGCTGCCGCAGCCGCGCGTGGAGCGCTCCGGCGCCGAGCTGAGCGAGCTCGGCCTCCAGCTGCGCACGCAGCGCCTGGTCACGCGGCGGAAAGCGGAAGTCGAACAGCACGCTCGACACGTAGAGGCCGGAGCCGCCGACCAGGATGGCGTGCTTTCCGCGTCCCAGGATGTCCTGGATCGCGTCGCGCGCGTCCCGCTGGTAGGCCGCGACGGCCGCGTCCTCCGTGACGTCGAGCACGTCGAAGAGATGATGCGGTATGCCCCGCCGTTCGGCGATCGGCAGCTTTGCCGTGCCGATGTCCATGCCCCGATAGAGCTGCATGGCGTCGGCGTTCACGACCTCCGCGCTCTCGCCACGCGCGGCGAAGGCCTCTGCAAGGTCGAGCGAGAGGTCGCTCTTGCCGGTGCCGGTGGCGCCGACGACAGCCCAGAGCCGGCCGGTCACCCGACGATGCGGAGCATCGGGAGCCCCAGCTTCACAGCGCCGCCCTCGGTGGTCGAGCCCGGCGCCGGGACGCCGCACGACTCCGCCTGCGAGCGGTCCCACGCGTCGCCGGCACGAGTGCGGCGGATCGCGAGCGGCGCGCCGTCGGCAGAATCGGCGAGCAGGTGCGACGGCGCGGCATGCGTGACGGTGACGGTGACGACATCGCCCGGGCGCGGGATCGGCGATCCCTCCGGAACCTCGAAGTGCACAAGACGGTTGTCTTCTGCGCGGCCGGTGAGGCGGTGGGTCGCGGCGTCCTTCTTGCCCTCACCCGTGGACACGAGCACCTCCAGCGAGCGACCGAGCTGCTTCTGGTTCTCCTCGAGCGTGATGCGCTGCTGGAGGGCGACCAGGCGCTCGTAGCGCTCCTGCACGATCTCCTTGGGAACCTGGTTCGGCATCGTCGCAGCGGGGGTGCCCTCGCGGATCGAGTACTGGAACGTGAAGGCACTGGCGAAACGGGCCTGCTCCACGACGCGGAGCGTCTCCTGGAAGTCCTCCTCGGTCTCACCCGGGAAGCCGACGATGATGTCGGTCGAGATCGCCGCGTTCGGGATGCGCTCGCGCACACGATCGAGGATGCCGAGGTACTTGGCCGACCGGTAGGAGCGACGCATCTCGCGCAGGATCCGGTCGCTGCCGGACTGCAGCGGCATGTGGAGCTGCGGCATGACCGCCGGCGTCTCGGCCATGGCGTGGATGACGTCATCGGTGAAGGCCGCGGGGTGCGGGCTGGTGAAGCGGATGCGCTCCAGCCCCTCGATCTCGCCCGCGGCGCGCAGCAGCTTGCCGAACGCCTCGCGGTCGCCGAACTCGACCCCGTAGGAGTTGACGTTCTGGCCGAGCAGCGTGACCTCGATCGCGCCGTCTTCGACGAGCAGGCGGATCTCGTTCAGGATGTCGCCCGGGCGACGGTCCTTCTCCTTGCCGCGCAGGCTGGGGACGATGCAGAACGTGCAGGTGTTGTTGCAGCCGACCGAGATCGAGACCCAGCCGCTGTAGACGGAGTCGCGCTTGGTGGGAAGAGTCGAGGGGAAGGTCTCGAGCGACTCGAGGATCTCGAGCTCGGCCTCGCCGTTGTGGCGCGCGCGCTCGAGCAGGCTCGGGAGCGATCCCATGTTGTGGGTGCCGAAGACGACGTCGACCCAGGGCGCCTTCGTCTGGACGGCGTCCTTGTCCATCTGCGCGAGGCACCCGCCGACCGCGATCTGCATGCCCGCGTGCTTGTCCTTGCGGGACTTGAGGTGGCCCAGCGTGCCGTACAGCTTGCCCGCGGCGTTGTCGCGCACCGCGCAGGTGTTGATGATCACGACGTCGGCGTCCTCGCCGTCCGTCGCCTTCACGTATCCGGCGCTCTCGAGCGAGCCGGCGAGTCGCTCGGAGTCGTGGACGTTCATCTGGCAGCCGAACGTGCGTACCTCATAGGAGCGTGCGCGGCCGTCGACGGTGAGGGCCGCAGGCGACGGCTCGATGAGGGTCGGGGCGCTGGAGGGAGTGGTCATAGCCCGCTCATTCTACGTTTCGATCACCGTGAGGGGCCGGGGAGCTCCGTCTCCGGCGAGATCAGTCGAATCTCACGCGCGAACGTGGGCTTCGCGCCTCGTCGAGCGCCGCGCGCGCGGCCGACAGAGCAAGTCCACCGCCGTACCCGCGACGCGCGAGCTGACCACTGAGGCGGCGCAGTGCGGTGTCGTCGTCGAAGCGGAGCAGCGCGTTCGCCTTGCCTCGGGCGTACTCGAGCGCGCGCTCGTAGTCATCGTCGGGCAGCATCTCGAGCGCCTGGTCGATGGTCGCCCGGTCGATGCCGCGCGCCGACAGCGCCTGGGCGATGGCGCGACGCCCCTGGTTCTTGCGCTCCACGCCGGCGTAGACCAGCTGGTCGGCGAGGGCCGCGTCGTCGAGTGCACCGATCCGTGAGAACCGATCGACGATCTCATCGATGGCGTCCGCGTCGAGCTCGCTCTCGCGCAGCTTCGCCCGTGCTTCCGAGACCGACAGCGAGCGGCGGCGGAGCGCCTTGACGAGTCGCTCCTCGGCGTCGGCACGCAGCTTCTCCAGATCGGGCTCGTCGCCCGTCTCCTCGTCGGGCAGCTCGACGAAGCGCACTCCCCCGGCCGGCTTGATCGCGAGGGGCTGCACCGGTACGGGCCGGCGGTCGCCCGGACGGGAGCCCAGGTCGCGCCACGTGGTGTGCCAGTCCTTTGCGCCAGGATCCGCAGGCTCGGCGGCGGGCGCCTGGGGCGCCGCGCCGCCGAACAGCGGGATCACGGGGGCGAGATCATCAGATTCCATAAATCACCCCGGTTGTCGAGCGATGCCGAGACACGGTTGTCGAGCGATGCCGAGACACGGTTGTCGAGCGATGCCGAGACACGGTCATCGAGCGACGCCGAGACATCAGGCCGACTTGCGGGCCGCTGCCTCTTCGGCCGGGGCGTCGGCGGTCACGGCCTTGGGCTGCCCGATGCCGAGCTTCTCCTTGATCTTGTTCTCGATCTCGAGCGCGACATCCGCATTCTGGATGAGGAAGTTGCGCGCGTTCTCCTTGCCCTGACCGAGCTGATCGCCGTCATAGGTGTACCAGGAGCCGGACTTCTTGACGATGCCGTGGTCGACACCGAAGTCGATCAGGCTGCCCTCGCGGGAGATGCCCACGCCGTAGAGGATGTCGAACTCGGCCTGCTTGAAGGGCGGGGCCATCTTGTTCTTGACGACCTTGACGCGCGTGCGGTTTCCGACCGCCTCGGCGCCGTCCTTGAGGGTCTCGATGCGACGGATGTCGAGACGCACCGATGCGTAGAACTTCAGCGCCTTTCCACCCGCAGTGGTCTCGGGCGAGCCGAAGAAGACGCCGATCTTCTCGCGCAGCTGGTTGATGAAGATGGCGGTGGTCTTGGTCTGGTTCAGGCCACCCGTGAGCTTACGAAGCGCCTGCGACATCAGGCGAGCCTGCAGACCCACGTGGGAGTCGCCCATCTCGCCCTCGATCTCGGCGCGAGGCACGAGCGCCGCGACGGAGTCGATGACGACGAGGTCGATCGCGCCGGATCGAATCAGCATGTCAGCGATCTCGAGCGCCTGCTCACCGGTGTCGGGCTGGGACACCAGCAGCTGGTCGATGTCGACGCCGAGCTTCTTGGCGTACTCGGGGTCGAGCGCGTGCTCCGCGTCGACGAAGGCGGCGATGCCTCCGGCCCGCTGGACATTGGCGATCGCGTGAAGCGTGAGCGTCGTCTTACCCGACGACTCGGGGCCATAGATCTCGATGATGCGCCCACGGGGCAGGCCGCCGACGCCGAGGGCGACGTCGAGGGCGATCGAGCCCGTGGGAATCACCTCGACGGGGGCACGCTCGTCGCTGCCCAGTCGCATGACCGAGCCCTTGCCGAACTGCTTGTCGATCTGGGCGAGGGCTGCGTCGAGAGCCTTCTCGCGATCCGCTGCTGATGCCATGACCTGCTCCTTCTCACTCGTGTATCCGCCGCCTGTAGGCTGCCGCGCCCCGGTCGGGATGACCGGGATCTGCGACAAGGCGCGTGGCTGTGATGCCATCTCTCACGGTAGGGAGGGCCACCGACATTCACGTCGACTGCGCCCCCGCCGGGAGAAGAAGTCCTCGTCAGACCACCTGGGGACGAGATTACGCCCCGTTCGAACGAGTGTTCGATGACACGCCGGAGAAGATTCGAAAGCGTTCGAAATCGAACCGCGTCACGGACGCGGTTCGAGCCGCCCGACGCCGTACCGGCGCTCGACGGGCACATCCATCTCCTCGCAGAGGGAGGCCCAGATATCGCGCGGCGGGACGCCCTTGTCGAGCGCATCGCGCGCCGTGAACCCGATGCCGGGCAGAACGAGGTCGCCCATCAGCATCGGGGCGCGCGCGCCGAACTCGTCGTCGACGGCGCGAAGGAACTCGCTGCGTCTCAACGCAGCGAGAGCTCCGGGCCGACCTCGGCCACGAGCTCGTCGGGCACGATGTCGGGGAACGACTGCACGCCCTCGAGAACGGCGATGCGGTCTCCGACCTCGCGCATGATCGACGAGATGGGAACATCCAGCGCCTCGGCCACAGAGGCCAGGATCTCGCTCGATGCTTCCTTCTGGCCGCGCTCGACCTCGCTGAGGTAGCCCAGCGCGACGCTCGCCTTGCTGGCGACCTGCCGGAGGGTCTGACCCTTCTGCTGACGAACGTCCCGAAGCACGTCGCCGATCTCCTGACGAACAAGAATCATTTGGGGCCCCCTCCTCACAGATCTCCCATCGGGTGCACCACAGTACAACACCGATAGAGCCAATTTAGTCCCGTCGCTTAGGGATCGGGTGAGAAACGGCCGCTCTTTTCCCTGGGAGCCCGGATCGAACCGATTCAGTCGACGCCCAGGGCCGCTGAGGCCTCAATGATGGCCTGTGTGACGGTGGCATCGCGGATGGCCGCGCGTCCTCCCGCGAAGACCCACGAGGTCGCGAACACACCGTCGGGGGTCGCGATGCCGATGTGCACGGTGCCGACGGGCTGCCCGTCCGGAGATTCGGGGCCAGCGATGCCTGTCGTCGCGATACCGACTTCCGACGGCTTCCCGTCGACCGTCATCGCCCGGCGCACGCCGTCCGCCATCTGCCGAGCGACCTCGGGGTGCACGGGGCCGTGCTCGGCGAGCAGCGCATCATCGACGCCCAGCAGCGACGCCTTCACGGCGGTGTCGTAGGCGACAACGCCTCCGCGCACGGACGCCGAGGCACCGGGGACGTCGACGAGCGTGGCGACGACGAGACCACCCGTGAGGGACTCCGCAACCCCCACGGTCCAGCCGCGCTCTCTCAGGGCGGCCAGCAGAGCCACCGGATCTCCGGGAACGGCCATCACGACTCCTTACGCGCGCCGCGGACCTGCGCGACGACGTAGTCGATGCCGCTCGCGACGGTCAGGATGACCACGATCGACATCAGCACCAGCGACACCAGCGAGAACGCCGGAACTCCGATCCACAGCCAGAACGGGAGCAGGCACCACGAGAGCGCCACGCCCTGCGCGACGGTCTTCACCTTCCCCATCCACGCGGCGGCGACCACGTGCTCCTTGACGATCGTGAGGCGGTGGATCGTGACGCCCCACTCGCGGATGAGGATGATCAGCACCATCCACCACCAGACCTCACCCAGGATGGCGAGCCCGACGAAGCCCGCTCCGGTGAGCAGCTTGTCGGCGATCGGATCCCACAGCTTGCCGAAGTCGCTGACGATCTTGTACCGGCGAGCAAGGTAGCCGTCGACCCAGTCGGTCGAGATCCCGACGATGAAGATGATCGCCGCGATCCATCGCAGGGTCAGGTCGTCCGCTCCGAGTGCGCCGCCGAGGAGAAGGAGGACGAAGGAGACGACGGCGAGCGGGATGCGCGCAACGGTGATCGCGTTGGGCAGCTGTCTCGGTATGGCCATGTGTCGTGTCAGTCCCGTCCGGTCAGCTGCCAGGCGTCTTCGTCGCCCTCGTCGTCCTCGACCGGGCGGTCCTTGAACTGGGCCTCGATCGGATCCTCACCATAGCGGTCATCGCCGTACCCGTCGTCGGCGACCGGCGTCGCCGCAGCGGCGGGCGCGGCGGCCCGCGGGGGCTCTTCGCCGTTGATGCGGGCGAGCACCTCGGGCAGCTGTTCGGGAGTGACGAGCACGTCGCGCGCCTTCGATCCCTCGGACGGCCCGACGATCTCGCGGGATTCGAGGAGATCCATGAGCCGTCCCGCCTTCGCGAAACCGACGCGCAGCTTGCGCTGCAGCATCGAGGTGGAGCCGAACTGGCTCGTGACCACCAGCTCGGCGGCCGCCAGCAGCACCTCGAGGTCGTCGCCGATGTCGGAGTCGATCTCCTTCTTCGGAGCGTCGATCGCCTCGGCCACGTCGGAGCGGTACTCGGGCCGCGCCTGGCCGGTGACGTGCTTGACCACGCGGTCGATCTCGTCCTCGGTCACCCACGCGCCCTGCACGCGGAGGGCCTTCGACGATCCCATCGGCGAGAACAGGGCGTCGCCCTGGCCGATCAGCTTGTCGGCGCCGCCCTCGTCGAGAATGACGCGGCTGTCGGTGACGCTGGTGACCGCGAAGGCGAGACGCGAAGGCACGTTGGCCTTGATGAGGCCCGTGACGACGTTGACCGAAGGGCGCTGCGTTGCGAGCACGAGGTGGATGCCTGCCGCGCGAGCGAGCTGCGTGATGCGGACGATCGAGTCCTCCACATCGCGCGGGGCGACCATCATGAGGTCGGCGAGCTCGTCGACGACCACCAGCAGGTACGGATAGGGCTTAAGCACGCGCTCGCTGCCGACGGGCAGCTCGACCTCGCCCTTCGCGAGGGCGGCGTTGAAGTCGTCGACGTGACGGAACCCGAACGACGCGAGGTCGTCGTACCGCATGTCCATCTCCTTCACGACCCACTGAAGCGCCTCTGCGGCCTTCTTCGGATTCGTGATGATGGGCGTGATCAGGTGCGGGACACCGGCGTAGTTGGTGAGCTCGACGCGCTTCGGGTCGACCAGCACCATCCGCACCTCGCTGGGCTTCGCGCGCATCAGGATGCTCGTGATCATCGAGTTGATGAAGCTCGACTTTCCGGATCCGGTCGAGCCCGCCACGAGCAGGTGCGGCATCTTCGCGAGGTTGGCGACGACGAATCCGCCGCCGACGTCCTTGCCGACACCCACAGTGAGCGGATGCGTCGACTTCTGGGCGGCACCGGAGCGCAGGACGTCGCCGAGCGCGACGGTCTCGCGGTCGGTGTTCGGGATCTCGATGCCGATGGCGCTCTTGCCCGGGATCGGCGCGAGGATGCGCACGTCGTTCGAGGCGACCGCGTACGAGATGTTGCTCTGCAGCTGCGTGATGCGCTCGACGCGCACGCCGGGAGCGAGTTCGATCTCGTACTGCGTCACGGTCGGGCCACGCGAGAACCCGGTGACCTTGGCGTCGACCTTGAACTCGTCGAGCACGCGGGTGAGCTGTGCGACCACGCGATCGTTCGCCTCGCTGCGCGCGACCGAGGGCGGTCCCGCCGAGAGCGAGGAGGGCGAGGGCAGCACGTAGGGCGCGACGGGCGGCTGGGGACCGCGGGATCCGGGGCCGTCGGTGCCGAAGCCGAGGAGACCGGGCAGCTCGCCCGTGTCGTCATCGTCGCCGTCGCCCACGAGCCCCGTGGACCCGTTGCCCGCGAGCGAGCCGGTCACGCCGCTGATCGAGCTGAGCACCTGGGTGGCCGAGTCGGAGCTCTCGGGCTCCGCGACCACGATGGCCTTCTCGTAGCCGCCGTCGGTCTGCGCGCCATAGGCGTCGCCGCCCAGCAGCTCGGTCAGATCCTGCGGCGAGTCGACGACATCCGGATCCTCTTCGCGGCCGGACTTGTTGCGACGCCACCACGGCACGCGGTCGGCATCGGCATCGGCATCGCTCTCCGGAAGCACCTCGGTCTTGGCGGTGGCATTCGAGACCGCCGTGGCCTCGTCGCCGTGCTCGGCACCGAACATCCAGGCGTAGAGGTCGCCGAGACGACGGCCGATGCGGTTCGGCGGCGTCTTGGTGAGGATCAGCACGCTGAGCGCCGCGACGAGCGACAGCAGCACGTAGGCGCCGATCTCGGTGATCAGCAGCGAGGTGGGCTCGCCCACCATCCAGCCGAACAGGCCGCCGGCCCGGCTGAGCGCGGGCATGCCCTCGCTGGGCTGCGGCCTCTCGCCCGCGATGTGGCAGAAGCCCGCCACGGTGACCGCGAGGAGTCCGAAGCCGATGCCGATGCGGCCGTTGTCGTGCACCGAGGAGGGGTGGCGGAACAGCCAGCCGGCGAGCAGCAGCAGCGCCACGGGGAACACGAAGGCCGCACGGCCGACGAGCATGCCGAACGTGTAGGCGCTGATCGTCTCGGCGACCTCGTTGCCGATGAAGAACCACTCGGTGACGGCGCCGGCGATGGCGAGGAACACCAGCAGCAGCGGGAACCCGTCGCGCCGATCGTCCTTCTCCAGCGTCTCCGGGCCGAAGGCCCGGAACAGACCGCCGACCGCGTGGCCGAGGCCGACCCACGCGCGGGCCGCGAACGGCGGGCGATCGGAGTCTTCGAAGTACGGCTTGGCGGCGGGCTCGGACTTGCGCGCACGCGAGGACGTGGAGCCCCCCGACTTCGAGGTGCCCTTGCCCGCGGGCGAGCTCTTGCGGCTCGAATCGCGAGGAGACGTGGCGGACGTGCGTGGCATTCCCCCACGGTACGACGGACCCCCGACATCGCGCGGGAGCGACGCCGGGGGTCTGCCGGATCGGAGCCGCAGAGCGGCTCCGGGATCAGGCCTCGATGACGAGCGGCACGATCATCGGACGACGACGCAGCGACTGGTTGACCCACCGTCCGATCGTGCGTCGGACGACCTGAGAGAGCGCGTGGGTGTCGCGCACGCCGTTGGCAGCGGCCTCCTCGAGCGCCTTGGCGATCTTCGGCTTGACCGCCTCGAACACCGAGTCGTCCTCGGCGATGCCGCGGGCGTGGATCTCCGGGCCCGTGATGACCTTGCCGGTCGCGGGGTCGACCACCACGATGACCGACACGAAGCCCTCCTCGCCGAGCACACGACGATCCTTGAGGTCGGCGTCGGTGATCTCGCCCACGGTGGATCCGTCGACGTAGACGAATCCGAGGTCGAGCTGGCCCACGACACGGGCGACGCCCGCCTTCAGGTCGATGACCGAGCCGTTCTCGCCCAGGATCGTGCGCTCCTCCGGAACGCCGGTGTCCTGCGCCAGCTGCGCGTTGGCCTTGAGGTGGCGGTATTCGCCGTGCACCGGAAGCACGTTCTTCGGCTTCAGGATGTTGTAGCAGTACAGCAGCTCGCCCGCGGCGGCGTGGCCCGAGACGTGCACCTTGGCGTTGGACTTGTGGACGACGTTCGCGCCGAGCTTGGTGAGGCCGTCGATCACGCGGTAGATCGACGTCTCGTTGCCGGGGATCTGGCTCGATGCGAGGATGACCGTGTCGCCCTCGCCGGGCTCGATCGCGTGGTCGAGATTCGCCATGCGCGACAGGACCGCCATCGGCTCGCCCTGCGATCCGGTCGACATGTAGACGATCTGGTCGTCGGGGACGTCCTTGGCCTTCTTATAGTCGATGAGGACGTTGTCGGGGACCTTGAGGTAGCCGAGGTCGGCGGCGATCGTCATGTTGCGCACCATGCTGCGACCGAGCAGGGCGACGCGGCGACCGTTGGCCGCGGCGGCGTCGAGAACCTGCTGCACGCGGTGCACGTGGCTCGAGAAGCTCGCGACGATGACACGGCCCGGGGTCTTCGAGATCACCTGGTCGATGACCGGGCCGATCGCGCGCTCGGTGGGCGTGAAGCCCGGCACATCGGCGTTCGTCGAATCGGGCAGGAAGAGGTCGACGCCCTCCTCACCCAGACGCGCGAAGGCGCGCAGGTCGGTGATGCGGCCGTCGAGCGGCAGCTGGTCCATCTTGAAGTCGCCCGTGTGCAGGACGAGGCCCGCGGAGGTGCGGATCGCGACCGCGAGCGCATCCGGGATCGAATGGTTCACGGCCACGAATTCGAGGTCGAACGGGCCGATGTCCCAGCTCTCCTCCTCCTTGACCACCGTCAGCTCGGGCTTGATCCGGTGCTCCTTGAGCTTCGCCTCGACGAGTGCGAGGGTCAGCGCGGATCCGATCAGGGGGATGTCGCGACGCAGCTTCAGCAGGTACGGGACGGCGCCGATGTGATCCTCATGACCGTGAGTCAGGACAACGCCGACGATGTCCTGCAGACGGCTCTTGAGCGGCTCGAAATCCGGCAGGATCAGATCGACGCCGGGCTGGTGCTCTTCGGGAAAGAGCACGCCGCAATCGACGATGAGGATCTTGCCGTCGAACTCGTACGTGGTCATGTTGCGACCGACCTCGCCGAGCCCTCCAAGCGGGACGACGCGGAGCGTGCCCTGCTCGAGCGCAGGGGGATCGAAGACCGGAGTGGACATTGTCCGCCTTTCACGGGCCCCGCCGGGCGGGTGCCCTCATCCGATCGGACGCGAGCTACGCGCTGACCGATCTCGTGTTCTGTTGTGTGGTGCGACCTTCTCGGCCGCTGTTGAGATCCATGGATGCGCTGACGCGCCGGGCGCCGCGTCAGCGGGTGGTGCCGGCGACCTTGGGCAGCGCGCCGCCCGCGGCCGCATTGCGGTCGGGGCGGAAGTTGGTGAAGTCGACACCCTGGATGTCCTTCACCAGGGCGAGCTCGTCCTCGATGAGAGCGGCCTCCCACTCCTCTGGACCGACGAGCGGCAGGCGCACGCGCGGGCTGCCGATGCGGCCGAGGCCGTGCAGGATGTACTTCGCCGAGACGGTGCCGGGGACGTGCGTCATCACGGCGCGCACGAGCGGCTCCAGCTTCTTGTGCTGCTCGGTCGCGGTGGCCAGGTCGCCGCGGTTCACGGCGTCGACGATCGCCCGGTACGGGGCCGCCGCGATGTTGGCGGTCACGCCGATGAGACCCGACGCGCCGATCGCGAGGTGCGGCAGCACGTTGGCGTCATCGCCGGAGAAGTAGAGAAGATCCGTCTGGTTGAGCACGCGGCTCACCTCGCTGAAGTCGCCCTTGGCGTCCTTCACCGCGAGGATGTTCGGATGCTTGGCGAGGCGCAGGATCGTCTCGTACTTGATCGGCACCCCGGTGCGACCCGGGATGTCGTAGAGGATGACCGGCAGATCGGTTGAGTCGGCCACGAGCCGGAAGTGCGTGAGGATGCCCGCCTGCGTCGGCTTGTTGTAGTAGGGCGTGACGATCATGATGCCGTCGGCGCCGGCCTTCTCGCTCTTCTTGTAGAGCTCGATGGCGTGCGCGGTCTCGTTGGAGCCGCCGCCGGTGATGATCTTCGCGCGGCCCGCCGCGACATCCTTGCCGACCTCGACCAGCCGGAGCTTCTCGGGGTCGGTCAGCGTGGAGGTCTCGCCGGTCGTGCCGGTGACGACGATGCCGTCGGCGCCCGCCGTGATGACGTCGTCGATGTGCTTCTCGACTGCGGGCCAATCGACTTCGCCGTCGGCCGTGAACGGAGTCACGAGCGCGACCAGCACCTGTCCGAAGGGATTGCCCGAATGCGTCATGAAGCCAGGCTATCGCGGCGGAGGACCTCGAATCGGTACCGGGTGCCCGTCCGGCTCGTGTGCCAGCCGCCGTGCTCCGGCGGATCCGACCGGTCGAGGTGCCAGGATCCGTCGATCTCGGGGGCGTATGCGTCGCCCTCCGCGTCGACGTCGACGCGCGTGACCCACAGCTCGTCGAGGAGCGGCATGGCCTGGCGGTAGATCTCGGCACCGCCGATGACCCACACCTCGTCGTCGAGCTCCGCCGCCCGGGCGAGGGCCCGATCGAGCGAGTGGACGACCTCGGCACCGGGCGCCTCGAACCCCTCATCGCGGGTGATGACGATGTTGGGCCGATCCGGGAGCGGTCGGAAGCGGTCGGGGAACGACTGCCAGGTGCGCCGTCCCATGACGACGGGCGATCCGGTCGTGGCCCGCTTGAAGAACGCCATGTCCTCCGGGAGGGTCCACAGCATCCCGCCGTCGGCGCCGATGGCGCCCGAGGCGGACTGAGCCCAGATCGCGCGGACGACCATCAGACGGCCACGGCGGCGCGGATGGGCGCGTGGTGCTGGTAGTCGACGAGCGCGAAGTCTTCGTACTCGTAATCGAAGATCGACTCGGGTGTGCGGGCGATCTCCAGGCGCGGGTACGGGAACGGCTCGCGCGAGAGCTGCTCAGCGACCTGGTCGCGGTGGTTGTCGTAGATGTGGCAGTCGCCGCCCGTCCAGACGAACTCGCCCGGCTCGAGCCCCGCCTGCTGCGCCATCATCAGCGTGAGGAGGGCGTAGGAGGCGATGTTGAAGGGCACGCCGAGGAACATGTCGGCGCTGCGCTGATAGAGCTGGCACGACAGCTTGCCGTCGGCGACGTAGAACTGGAAGAAGGCATGGCACGGCGGCAGCGCCATGCCGGGGATGTCGGCCGGGTTCCATGCCGAGACGATGATGCGTCGCGAGTCGGGATTGGTCTTGAGCAGGTCGACGGCCTGCTGGATCTGGTCGATCTGCTCGCCGCTCGGGGTCGGCCACGACCGCCACTGCACGCCGTACACGGGGCCCAGTTCGCCGTCGGCGTCGGCCCACTCGTCCCAGATCGAGACACCGCGCTCCTGCAGCCAGCGCACGTTGGAGTCGCCGCGCAGGAACCACAGCAGCTCGAGCGCGACCGACTTGAAGTGCACGCGCTTCGTGGTGATGAGCGGGAAGCCCGCACTCAGGTCGTAGCGCAGCTGGCGTCCGAAGACGCTCGTGGTGCCGGTGCCCGTGCGGTCGTCCTTGTGGACGCCGTTCGCGAGCACGTCTCGCAGAAGGTCTTCGTACGGAGTGGGGATCGGCTGGCTCACGCCCCCCAGGGTAGTCGTGGCCGCCGACATCCGGCCCCGCATCGCCGGATCCGGCGAGCGCAAGCGCCCGGGGCAGTACTACCCCCGTTCACCGTCCGGTCTCCCCCGCGTGAGGCGGCGCGCGCACCGTCTGGCGTGTGACTGATTCCCTGCTCTCGCGCCGCCGGCTCACCAGGCCCGCCGCGCTGATCGCCCTGTCCGCCGCGGCGTCCCTCGTGGCGGGCCTGCTCCCGATGGCGGCCTCGGCCGCCGAGCCTGCACACAGACCCGCCGTGCCCGTGCAGAAGCCCGGTGGTGCGGCCGCCCACACGGTGGTGCCGACGCTCGAGGCGCGCGCCACGCTGTCCGCCGACTTCCTCGCCGAGGGCCCCGCCTCCGGTGCCGCGATGACGCCGGCGAACGGCCGCACGGGCCCGTTCGACGGCCAGGTCGTTCCGGGCTTCTCGGCCATGATCGACAACGGCGACGGCACGTTCTGGGCCCAGCCCGACAACGGCTTCGGCTCGAAGGGCAACTCGGCCGACTTCCTGCTGCGCAACTACCTCGTCACGCCGCACTGGCAGACGGCCGCCGGCGGCGAGGGCCGGATCGAGGTGGAGTCGTTCATCTCGTACAACGACCGGAACGGCGTGCTGGACTTCCCGATCGTCAACGAGGAGACCGCCGAGCGCCAGCTCACCGGTGCCGACTTCGACATCGAGTCGGTCGTGCGTGCGAAGGACGGATCCTTCTGGGTCGGCGAGGAGTTCGGGCCGTTCCTGCTGCACTTCGATGCCGAGGGCACGCTGCTCGAGAAGCCGTTTCCGCTCGCCGGGGCGCAGTCGCCCCAGAACCCCTATCTGAACGGCGCCGCTGCGACGATCGCCGCCAGCCGCGGGTTCGAGGCGATGGCGGCATCCCGCGACGGCCGCTACCTCTACCCCGTGCTCGAGGGCGCATACCTTGCAGATCCGGATCCGCGCCGCCGCGTGATCAACGAGTTCGACACCCGGACCGGCTCCTACACCGGCCGCACGTGGGCCTTCCAGACCGACCAGCCGGGAGATGTGATCGGCGACGCCTTCCTCGGGAAGAAGAACGAGCTGCTCCTCATCGAGCGCGACGACTTCGAGGGCGACCAGGCCGTGATCAAGCGCGTCTACTCGGTGAACCTCGGCAAGACCGATGCCGAGGGCTTCCTGCAGAAGTCGCTGGTGCTCGACGCCCTGCGCATCGACAACCCCCACGGCATCGACGCGGGCGAGGGCTACGGGCTCGGTGAGACCTACGCTCTGCCCGTGCAGTCGTTCGAGACCGTGCTGCAGCTGCGCGACGGCCGCCTGCTCATCGGCAACGACAACAACTTCCCGGGAAACGACGCCCGCCGCACGGGGACTCCGGATGACACGGAGTTCGCGATCGTGAACCTGCAGCGCACGAAGACGGTCGCGGATGCCGTCACCGTCGTCGGCCACCGCGGCGCCAGCGGCTACCGCCCCGAGCACACGCTCGCCGCCTATGAGGCCGCGATCACGCAGTGCGCCGAGTTCATCGAGCCCGATGTGGTCTCGACCAAGGACGGTCAGCTCGTCGCCCGCCACGAGAACGAGATCGGCGGCACGACCGACGTGGCGGCGCACCCCGAGTTCGCGGCCCGCAAGACGACGAAGAAGATCGACGGCTCGGCGGTCACCGGGTGGTTCACCGAGGACTTCACGCTCGCCGAGCTGCGCACCCTGCGCGCGAAGGAGCGCCTGCCGCAGGTGCGTCCGCACAGCGCCGCGTTCGACGGTCTGTACACGATCCCGACCCTCGACGAGGTGCTCGACCTCGCGCGGCACTCGAAGACCTGCGACGGCCGCCCCGTCGGCGTCTATCCCGAGACGAAGCACCCCACCTACTTCGACCAGGCCGGTCTCTCGCTCGAGGAGCCTCTCGTGGCCGAGCTCGCCCGCAACGGTCTGAACAGCGCGAAGGCGCCCGTCATCCTGCAGAGCTTCGAGACGGGCAACCTGCGCGAGCTCAGCACGGTCACGAAGGTGGGCATCGCCCAGCTGATCAACGGCTCGGGCGCCCCGTACGACCTCGTCGCCGCGGGCGATCCGCGCACCTATGCCGACCTGCTCACGCCGCGGGGCCTCGCGGACATCGCGACCTACGCGGACGGCATCGGGGCGGAGAAGAGCCGCATCATCCCCCGGCGCGCCGACGGCACCCTCGCGGCACCCACAACGCTCGTCGCCGATGCACACGCGGCCGGCCTCCAGGTGCACGCCTGGACCTTCCGCCTCGAGAACCAGTTCCTCGCGGCCGAGTTCCGCTCGAGCGCCGATCCGAACGAGGCGGGCGACATGGCTGCGGAGATCCGGGTCTTCCTGTCCACGGGCATCGACGGCCTGTTCAGCGACAACCCGGACATCGCCGCGGAGACCGTCGCTACCGCGAACGTCCCGGCGGCGACCGCCCCCTGACGTCGATCCGAAGGCGGCCCGCTCGCCCCGGTGAGGCGAGCGGGCCGTTTCACACTGTTACGAGGGCGACCGGATCCGGCCCCTCCTCCCGGTGGCCCGGGATATCGTCGCCGCTATGGACCCCGTCGCCGCGCTCATCGTGCTGGCCGCGATCGTGCTCGTCGGCACGACCGTCGGCGTAGTGCTGCGTCATCGCGACGGGCATGTGCGCCACCGCGCGCGCGAGAGGGAGCACGCGACCGCGACCGCCCTCGGCAGGGACGCCTCGGAATTCGGGTCGGATGCGACGCTCGTCCAGTTCAGCACCGAGTTCTGCACGCGATGCCCGCAGACGCGGCGCGTACTCGGCGGCATCGCGCAGCAGCGCGAGGGCGTGACCCACGTCGACGTCGACCTGACACACCGCCCGGATCTCGCGAAGCGGTTCCACGTGCTGCAGACCCCGACCACTCTGCTCGTCGACGCCGCCGGCACCGTGCGCGCCCGGATCGCCGGTGCGCCTCGCCGCGATGAGGTCATCCGCGAGCTCGACACCATCCTGGAGACCGCACATGCCTGAGACTCCCGCCGGCATCGACCCGCGCGGTCCGCGCTTCGCCGCGACGATCACCACTGTGCTGCTCGTCGTCGCCACGTTCCTCGCCCTGATCACCGCACCGCCGGCCGCCGACCTGGGCGCCCGCGTCGCCGATGCGGGCTTCCTGGCCGTGCTGGTGGTGGCGCTGCTGTTCGTGTGGGGCGTCGCCTCGCCGTCGACGGCTCCGTGGGGCCTGCTGTTCCGGAAGGTCGTGCGCCCGCGGCTGGCGCCCCCGGCGGAGCTCGAGGATCCGCGACCGCCGCGCTTCGCGCAGGGGGTCGGTCTGCTCGTGACCGGCCTCGGCCTGATCCTTCACCTGATCGGTGTGCCCTGGGCGCTGCCCATCGCGGCGGCGATGGCGCTGGTGGCGGCCTTCCTCAACGCCGCGTTCGCCTTCTGCCTCGGCTGCCAGCTCTACCTGCTGCTGCAGCGCGCCGGTGTCCTCGGGCGGGAACGCGCCGCCTGAGCGACGCGCCCGTCCTCCGAGGCCGGTGACGTGATCCGCGCTGGTCGATAGGCTGGCGCCGACACCCGCTCATCCCCGAATCGGAGGACGTTATGACCGTCACCAGCGAAGCCACCACCGCCTGGGCTGGAAGCCTCACCGAGGGATCCGGATCCGTCTCGTTCGCCTCCGGCATCGGCACCTTCCCGGTCAACTGGAAGGCGCGCTCCGAGGGATCGGACTCGACCACCACGCCCGAGGAGCTCATCGCGGCGGCGCATGCCTCCTGCTTCAGCATGGCGTTCTCGCACGCGCTCTCCCAGAACGGCACCCCGCCCGAGAAGCTCGACACCACGGCATCGGTCACGTTCAAGCCGGGTACGGGCATCACGGGCAGCCACCTCAACGTCAGCGCGGTCGTGCCGGGCCTGGACGCCGAGAAGTTCGCCGCGCTCGCGGAGGAGGCGAAGTCGGGCTGCCCGGTGTCGCAGGCGCTCGCGGGCATCACCATCACGCTCGAGGCGACGCTGGCCTGAGCCATGCACATCGTCATCGGGGGCGCGTCCGGTCTCATCGGGCGCGCCCTCGTCGCGTCCCTGCGGGAGCGCGGCGATCGTGTGACCCGTCTTGTGCGCCATCCGGCGACCGCACCGGATGAGGTGCGCTGGCTGCACGACGGTCCCCTGGATCCGTCGCTGGTCGCCTCCGCCGACGCGGTCGTCGGCCTGAACGGGGCCTCCATCGGGCGCATCCCGTGGACGCGCTCCTATCGGAGCACGATGCTGTGGTCGCGACTCACCCCCACGCGCACGCTCGCGCGGGCGATCGACGCGCTGCCCCCCGCAGAACGCCCCCTGCTCGTCTCGGCCAGCGGCGTCGGTTTCTACGGTTCGCGACCGGGAGTGCGCATCAGTGAGGCGACCGGACGCGGGCGGGGATTCCTCGCCGACCTCTGCGTCGACTGGGAGCGGGCCGCCCTCATCGCGGGCGATCGGGTGGCGCTGCTGCGCACGGCGCCCGTTGTGCACCCCGCGGGCGTGCTCAAGCCGCTGATCGCCCTCACGCGTGCGGGCGTTGCCGGCCCGATCGGCCCGGGAACGCAGGTGTGGCCGTGGATCTCCCTCGATGACGAGGTCGCGGCGATCCTGCATGTGATCGACAAGGATCTGACCGGTCCGGTGAATCTCGCGGGGCCCACCCGGGCGACCGCGAACGACCTCGGCTTCGCGGTGGCGATGCGCATGCAGAAGCCGTTCCTCGTGCCCGCGCCGGCCTTCGCCCTGCGTGCCGCACTCGGACGCTCCTTCGCCGACGGCCTGCTGCTCAGCGATGCGCTGGTCGAGCCCGACGCGCTCACGGCCTCCGGGTTCTCGTTCCGCCATCGCACCGTGGAGGATGCGGTCGCGGCGGCGATCCCGGCCTGACGCGGGATCCACCGCGCCCTGCGCCTTCAGCGGCCCCGGCGCTCCGTGGTCCAGGCGCTCCGTGCGCTCAGCGGCCCCGGCGCTCCGTGCGCTCCAGGCGGATGGCCTCTCGCACGGCCGAACGAGCGCGGCGGCGGTCGCCGGCCGCGTCGTAAGCCAGGCTGAGGCGGAACCACGCCTTCCAGTCCTGCGGGCTCGTCTCGACGTCGGCCTTGTAGCGCGGGAAGACGGCGTCGCCCTCGGCGCGGGTCGGACGCCCGCTGGGGGTGGTGGCGACGATCTCCTCGGGAAGCCCGCCCTCCGATTCGAGCCGACGGGCCAGCTGATCCGCGCGCCAGCCGAACCACAGCTCGCGTCCCAGCGCCCATACGGCGATCACGGGCAGCACCACGAGAGCGGTCGCCATGGCGACGGCCACGGGTTCGCCCGTCTGGAACAGCTGCACGGAGCGCCAGCCGACGAGGGCGATGTAGAGGGCGAGGACGATGGCCATCACGGCCACGCCGATGCGAGCACTCACGCGCTGGTCACCCGCGCCACCTGACCGGGCGTGCCCTCCTCGGCGACAGGGCCCGACGAAGCCGCCTGCGGCGATCCGATCCCGATGTCGATGAAGCTCTCCAGTCCCACGACCACACCGCGCACGTCGAGCACGTTCCGCACCGCGATCGCGATGCCGGCCGCGTACGCCGCGGCCGGGTCGGTGGTGTCGTGCACGATCGTCAGCGACTCCCCCGGGCCCGACAGGATCGCCTCCTGCTTCGCGACGACGCCCGGGCGTCGCAGCGAGTGCACCGGCACGCTCGCGACCTGCTGGCCGCGGGCCCGCTGATCCGCATAGGGCGCCTCGACAGGCGTCGCGCGCGCCGCGGCGATCAGCTCGGCCGTGCGCACCGCGGTGCCGCTGGGCGAATCGATCTTCGTGTCCCGGTGCGCCTCGACGATCTCGGCGAACGGGAAGAAGCGCGAGGACGCGGCGGCGATGGCGCTGCCGATGACGGATCCAAGCGAGAAGTTGGGGATGAAGACGACGCCCGTTCCGGCTGCCTCGACCAGCGGACGCACCAGAGCGATGCGCTCGGCCGACCAGCCGCTGGTGCCGACCAGCACGTTGAGGCCGCGCTCGATCGCCGCGCGCACCACGTCGATGCTCACGGCCGGCGTCGACGCATCGACCACAACGTCCGCGCCGTCGAGCTCGGACAGATCGCTGCGCGAGCCGAGCACCGCGGTGACCTCGAAGCCGTCGAGCTCGTCGATCACCTGGTGGATGATGCCGCCGAGCTTGCCGTTTCCGCCGACCAGCGCGATCCGTGTCGTCATGCCTCCATCCTAGGTTCGCGGTTCAACCGATCCGCTCGCCGACAGTCGTACGCTCGAAGATGTGATGTCGTTCCGCGCCGCCTCCCCTA
This sequence comes from Microbacterium stercoris, assembly GCF_017592545.1. Classification (GTDB taxonomy): domain Bacteria; phylum Actinomycetota; class Actinomycetes; order Actinomycetales; family Microbacteriaceae; genus Microbacterium; species Microbacterium stercoris. The sequence goes on along the minus strand of NZ_JAGFOA010000002.1, from coordinate 703,651 downwards.
CCGACCCCGACGCCCGCGAACTGATCGTCGAGTACTTCGCCGAGCGCGCCGCCGGCTTCCCCGGCGACTACCGCCCGGTGCTGCCCGGACCCGACGCGTTCCGCGAGCCCGATGGCGTGCTGCTGCTCATCGAGCACAGTGAGCGAGGGCTGATCGGATGCGGCGCCGTGCGGCGCATCGCCGACGGACCTGCCGGCCCGCGCTTCGAGATCAAGCACGTCTACACGCGCCCGGCCGCCCGCGGACTCGGCGCCGGCCGCCTGCTCATCGAGGAGCTCGAGGCCCGCGCCCGCTCCTGGGGTGCCCGGGAGCTCTTGCTCGACACCCACCACACTCTCGAGGCCGCAGCCTCGCTGTACGCCCGCACGGGCTTCGAGCAGATCGAGCCCTACAACGACAATCCCAACGCGACGCGCTGGTACGCCAAGACGCTCGCCTGAGCCCGTGACTCCCGGTCTTAGGCTCACGGCGTGAGTCGCGTACGCCACCGTCGTCTTCCTCGACAGCGAGCGCGCGGGTGGCATTGGCTCATCATCGCCGGTCGCGCGTTATTCCTCGTCGCGATGACCGTGACGACGTTCGTCGGCGTAGTCGTCGGGGTGGCAGTCGCGCTCGACGCCGATGAGCCGAGGCATTGGGGAACGTTCACCGAAGAGAGCTGTACCGGCGGCGGCATCCGACACCGCTGCCAGAGCATCGGCACCTGGCTGAGCGACGACGGCGAGATTCGCCTCACGGGTGTCGCGCTGGATGGGACGCCCGGATCCGACGGAATGGCTCGGGCGCAGTACCAGCCGACCGGAGTCCTCAACGACGCTGATAGCAACATCGTTCACAGCTCCACTGGAGCGATGCTGGAACCCGTCGCCCCTTGGATCCTCGTCGCTCTCGGAGGTGGCACCGCTGTGATGCAACTGCGGAAGTGGCGCGGAACGTGGAGGTAGTCGCCTGCTCCGGAGGCATGGCTTGGATACGCCTCGAACCGCGACAACCCGAACGCGCCTGTGTGGTTGCGGAAGGTGCTCTGATGGCGCGCTCGCGCCAGCGATAATGCCGACATGAGTCAAGCGCGTCGCCCGTTGATGCCCGCGACTGTGGCGATGCGATCTGCCGCGGATGGCGGGCGCAAGACTGCCGCGGGCTTGAATGGCGAATACCACCCTCATCTTCGAGTGCGCGGACATGAAGCGCTGCTGGGCGTGACATTTCACAGTGATGCGTCCGACCTGATCCATCCTGGCGAACGCACGACCGTAGTGCTGGTTCCGCTCTACGAAATCGACTACAGCGCACTACGACCAGGTGTCGAGTTCGATGTCCTCGAAGGACCACAGGTCGTCGGAACCGGGACCGTCGAATGATGCACGACAACCCCAACGCGACGCGCTGGTACGACAAAACGCTCGTCTGAGCGCGAGCGCCCAGCGTGTCCCTCCGCGGGTTCTCGTAGGGTGAGGGCATGAAGCCGAAGACACGTGGCAGGTTGGTTACCTGCGGAGCTTCGCTCGCAGTCTTCGGCGGCGTCGCCACGGTTGTGTTTTTCTTCCAGCCGTGGCGCGCGTGTCCGTACGAGGAGTCATCCGCGGGGTGCGCGATGGTTCCCGCGGACGCTACTGGAATGGTCATCGCTACCCTCATTGCGCTGCTCGGGGGCCTCGCTCTGATTGTCGGGATCACCGCGAAGTCAACGGTCGTACCGCCCGGACATCAAACGACGAATACCCCAACGCGACTGTGTGACGCGTAAGGTTCTCATTCACGGAAAGCACGCGTCCGCCGGAACAACGGCAATATCATGACCAGCATGCAACAGCTGCCCCACGGAGACTTTCTCGTTACATCTGAGGAGATAAGGATTCTTCGGGCCGGGCTGTTCATCACCGTCTATCACCTCGAATCCGGCATTTGAAGAAGACCTCCACAGCATCACTGGATTCGATGCGGACGTCTTCGAGCGGTTGATGGGCGTCATCGACGAGGCGCGCTAACGTAACGACCGGCCAGGCGATCCAACGACAACCCCGACGCGACGCGCCGGTACGCCAAGACGCTCGTCTGAGCCGGGCGGAGCGGGAGGGGATCCCGCAGCTGGAGGATCCGGATCCCGGATCAGGCCCTCCGGATCCGGGATGCCCTCCCGTTCCGGGCGCCGGGGTGGCCGGCACCGGGCGCGAAGCGGGAGGGGATCACGCATCGGGAGGACCCGGATCGCGGATCAGGCCCTCCCGATCCGGGATGCCCTCCCCTTCCGGGGACGAGGTTGGCGGCACCGGGCGCGAGGCCGGAGGGAATCACGCAGCGGGAGGATCCGGATCGCGGATCAGGCCCTCCGGATGCGGGATCCCCTCCCGTCCGGGCGCCGGGGCGGGCCCAAGCGGGCGGCACCGGGCGCGAAGCGGGAGGGAATCACACAACGGGAGGACCCGGATCGCGGATCAGGCCCTCAGCTTGCGGGATCCCCTCCCGTTCCGGGCGCCGGCCGGCCCGCGCGCGTCAGTAGGTGTACTGCTCCGGGAGGCCCGTGCGGAGCTCGACCGGGAGGTGGGCGAGGTCGTTGTGCGTCAGGAGCGTCCAGGGGCGGCCCTGGCGCTGGGCGATGACCGTGAGGCCGCAGTTGGCCTGGTTGAGGGTCATCCAGCGCCACTCCGGCGCGCCGAGCACCTCGCGCACGAACCACGAGATCACGAAGTTGTGGGTGATGAGCAGCTCATGCACGTCGCCCTTCTTGCGGACGAGGAACTCACCCACCGCGTCGGCCATCTGCGCGCTGCCGGCCTCGATCTGCGCCTCGGTGACGGATCCGAAGAAGGGCTCGAACGCCGAGGGCGTCTCGTCGGTCATGCCCGTGGGCACGCAGTCGAAGAGGAGGGCGTGCGGCTCGGGCGTGATCGCGGGCATGCGCTCGGCGATGATCCGAGCCGTGTCGGAGGCGCGCACGAGCGGTGAGTGCCACACGTTGTCGAACGGGATGCCCGAGAGGCGGTCGGCGAGGAGCTCCGCCTGACGACGACCTCGCGGAGAGAGCGGGCCGTCCTCCATGCCGTGCTCGGCGTCCTGCTGCTCGCCATGACGGACGAGATAGATGTAGTGCGCCACTGCCTCACCTCATCCCTCGTCGCGTGTGATCAGTCAGGCGGATCGCTCGGGCGCGGGGGCGCCGGGATCCTCACACACCCTACGCGATGAGTCCATCAGCCCCGCGTACGGCGCACGGAGAGCGGTGCCCCCGTGACGAGATCGCCGGGCGGTGTCGCGAAGCGTCACTCCGCGGCGCGTGCCAGCTCGGACAGGTGCGCCCGCGTCAGGCGCACGCCCACGCCCTGCACCAGCTCGTCGAGCTGCGCGGGCGAATGCACGTTGACGATCGGCGCCACGACGGAGCGCTGCGACAGCAGCCACGCGACGGCGATGGCCGCGTGCGAGACACCCAGTTCCGCCGAGATGGCGTCGAGCGCCTTCAGCACGCGTGCTCCCCGGCGATTCAGCGCTCCGGCGAGCAGGCGCCCGCGTGCCGAGGTCGCGACCTCCTGACGCGAGCGATGCCGGCCCGAGAGGAAGCCGTGCTCCAGCGCTTGGGACGGGGTGACCGCGATGCCCTGGGCGCCCGCCACCAGACGCAGATCGCCCTCGAACTCGGCGCGGCGCATGAGGTTATACGGCACGTCGACGGCCACGAGTCGCGGGTAGCCGGCGGAAGACAGGATGCGCGCCTCCACCAGCTGCTCGGCCGTGAGCCCGTGCGAGGCGACGTAGCGCACCTTGCCGGTCTCGATCAGCCACTCGGCGGTCGCCAGGGTGTCTTCGAGGGACTCCACCGGCTCGGCCGTGCCGTCGAGGTAGAGCACGTCGATGCGGTCGGTGGCCAGCCGCGTGAGGGAGGACTCCACCGCGCGGACGAGATTGATCGACCCCAGCCCGGGATTGTCGGGGTGGTCGCCGACGCGCACCGCGAGCACCACGTCGTCTCGCACCTTGCGGCGACGGATCCAGCGTCCCAGGATGTGCTCGCTGCGACCGGCGGCGAAGCTGTCAGCCGTGTGGACGGCGTTTCCGCCGATGGCGTGGAAGTGATCGAGCAGGGCGTCGGCGCGGGCCTGATCGATCGTCCAGCCGAACTCGGAACCGCCGAGCATCACCGGGAAGATCGAGAGATCGGTGTCGCCGAACTGCTCCCGCACGAAGCTGCCGAGCGCGGGCCCCTGCACCGGAATCGGGGCTGAGGGGTGCTCGAGGCGCGCGTGAGAGGCACGTGTCGGCGTGTTCGCCGGCGCTTCTTCCATTCCCCGCCCCCCTTCGCGCGCGTCGCCCGGGGGTACGACTTCGCGGCACACCATCAAACCGATGCGTGCTACGAGGGTATTCCAGTCTGCCGACCGGCACGCGCGCCGCGCCGTAACGCTTCGGTCACGTGGGTGCTCAACGGAACGGCCCGCCCATCCGGAGATGAGCGGGCCGTTCGACGCGGAGGGGTCAGCCCTCGACGGGAGCCTCGGTCTCGGAGGCCGCAGCCTCCTCGACGACCGGCTCGAGCGCCATCTTGCCGCGGTCGTCGATCTCGGCGATGCGGACCAGGATCTTCTGGCCCACCGAGACGACGTCCTCGATGTTCTCGACGCGCTTGCCGCCGTTGAGCTTGCGGATCTGCGTCACGTGCATGCGACCGTCCTTGCCCGGGAGCAGCGAGATGAACGCGCCCGAGGGGATGATCTTCACGACCGTGCCGAGGAACTGCTCGCCGATCTCGGGGTTCGTCGGGTTGGCGATCGCGTTCACCTGAGCGCGAGCGGCCTCAGCCGACGGGCCATCGGTGGCGCCGATGTAGACGGTGCCGTCCTCCTCGATGGAGATCTGGGCGCCGGTCTCGTCCTGGATGGCGTTGATCGTCTTGCCCTTGGGGCCGATGAGCTCGCCGATCTTGTCGACCGGGATCTGGACGCTGATGACGCGCGGCGCCGTCGGCGCCATCTCGTCGGGCGCATCGATCGCGGCGTTCAGGACCTCGAGGATGCGCGTGCGCGCATCCTTGGCCTGCGTCAGGGCGCCCGCGAGAACCTCGGACGGGATGCCGTCGAGCTTCGTGTCGAGCTGGATCGCGGTGATGAACTCGCTCGTGCCCGCGACCTTGAAGTCCATGTCGCCGAGGGCGTCCTCGGCACCGAGGATGTCGGTCAGCGCGGCGTAGCGCGTCTGGCCGTCGACCTGGTCGGTGACAAGGCCCATCGCGATGCCCGCGACGGCGGCGCGCAGCGGCACACCGGCGTTGAGCAGCGACAGGGTCGACGCGCACACCGAGCCCATCGACGTCGAGCCGTTGGAGCCGAGAGCCTCGGACACCTGACGGATCGCGTAGGGGAACTCCTCGCGCGACGGCAGCACCGGAACGAGCGCGCGCTCAGCCAGGAAGCCGTGACCGATCTCGCGACGCTTGGGGCTGCCCACACGTCCGGTCTCGCCGGTCGAGTAGGGCGGGAAGTTGTAGTGGTGCATGTAGCGCTTGCTCGTCGTGGGCGACAGCGAGTCGATCTGCTGCTCCATCTTGAGCATGTTCAGCGTGGTGACACCCATGATCTGGGTCTCGCCGCGCTGGAAGATCGCCGAGCCGTGAACGCGCGGGATGACCTGCACCTCGGCGTCGAGCGGACGGATGTCGGCCAGGCCGCGACCGTCGATGCGGACACCCTCGGAGAGGATGCGACCGCGCACGATCTTCTTCGTGACCGACTTGTAGGCGGCCGAGAACTCGAGCGGGGCGGCGGCGGGCAGCTCGCCCGCCTCGACCTTCTCGATCAGCTCTGCCTTGACGCGGTCCTTGACGGCGTCGTCGGCGTTCTGGCGCTCCTGCTTGTCGGCGATCTTGTAGACCTCGACGAGCTCGCCGTACGCCTTCTCGTTGACGAACGCGAAGGTCTCGTCCGAGTAGGCCGGGAAGACCGGGAACTCGAGCGGCGTCTTCGACGACTTGGCGGCCATCTCGGCCTGCGCCGCGACGAGCTGCTTGATGAAGGGCTTGGCGGCCTCGAGACCGCCGGCGACGATCTCCTCGTTGGGCTTGACGGCGCCGGCCTTGATGAGGTTCCAGCTGTTCTCGGTGGCCTCGGCCTCGACCATCATGATCGCGACCTCGCCGTTGTCGAGGACACGACCCGCGACCATCAGGTCGAAGACGGCCGACTCGACCTGCTCGGCGTTCGGGAACGCGACCCACTGGTCGGCGTGCTCGCCGTGACCCGGAATGAGCGCGAGGCGCACGCCGGCGATGGGGCCGGAGAACGGCAGACCCGAGATCTGGGTCGAGGCCGACGCGGCGTTGATGGCCAGGGCGTCGTAGAACTCGCCCGGGGCGATCGAGAGCACGGTGACGACGATCTGGATCTCGTTGCGGAGGCCGTCGACGAACGACGGACGCAGCGGACGGTCGATCAGACGGCACACGAGGATCGCCTCGGTCGAGGGACGACCCTCGCGGCGGAAGAACGAACCGGGGATCTTGCCCGCGGCGTACGAGCGCTCTTCGACGTCGACCGTCAGCGGGAAGAAGTCGAAGCCCTCGCGGGGGTGCTTGCTGGCGCTGGTGGCCGAGAGGAGCATCGTCTCCTCATCGAGGTACGCGGCGACCGCGCCCTGGGCCTGCTGTGCGAGACGACCGGTCTCGAAGCGGATCGTGCGGGTGCCGAAGCGGCCGTTGTCGAGAACGGCCTCGGCGGCAGTGATTTCAGGACCTTCCAAGAGGTCTCTCTCCTTCTGTCGCGCCCTGGACAGGGCAAAGGGTGAGGAGCCGTCATGCTCCTCTTATAGATATGGACTTTTCCTACCCACCCTACCAGCGGGATCCGGATCCAGTCAGGCTCTGGTGAGCGTGCGGAACCGGTGCCAGCGTGGGGGCATGAGCGATTTCACGAACCAGCCCCCGGAGGTCGTGCGCCCGGTGCTGCACGACGAGGACGTGCCCGACGAGGACCGCGAGGTCGACCTCGATGACGACGCGGAGCTGAAGCTCCCGCCGCCCACGATCGACCCCGACGAGGCGGTCGAGGACCCCACCGATCCCGTCGCCGACGACCTGCGTGACGAGGCGAAGGGCGCGGGCGCCGTCGATCAGTAGCCGCGCCGCTCAGCTCTGCTGACGGCGCCGCGCGGTCTCGCCTCCGGGGATGACGACGACGTCGGCGTGCTTGGAGACGAGGCCGTCGCCCGCCGTGCGCCCGCGCATCCGGCGCCACATCCACGGCACAGCGTGCACGGTGAACCACGGACCGCGGTGCTCGTCGTCGCGGCCATGCTCGTGCAGCGCGTCGTCGAGCAGGCCCAGCGCCTCCGCATCCGGCACGCCGAGCGCCTCGGCCGCGCGATAGGCCAGATGGCGATGGCCGCGCGAGGAGAGGTGGACGAGGTCGGGCGCGAACATCGAGCGATCGTCGAGAGCGGGCATGGCCGCGACATCGAGCAGGTAGGAGTCGGTGGCGGCGGCGATGCGACGCATCTCGGCGGCGTATACCGCGAAACGGCGCGCGAAGATCCGGGCCGCACGGATCGCCGGAAGGCACGGCGCCACGAGCAGCACATCGGCACCCGTGGCTCGGATGTCGCGCACCGCTTTCTCGACGTGGACGGCGAGGCGCAGCGGATCCGCGCCGTGACTTGCCAGATCGTTCGAGCCGATGAACACCGACACGAGGTCGGGCTTGAGGGCGAGCGCCTGCGGGGTCTGCTCGCTCACCAGGTCGCGGACACGACGACTGCGCACGGCGAGGTTGGCGTACTCGAAGCGATCGACCCCTTGCGCGAGCAGGCGGGAGAGGCGATCCGCCCACCCGCGATACTCGCCCGGCGCCATGCGCGACGTGTCGCACAGACCCTCGGTGAGCGAATCGCCCAGGGCGACGTACCGCCGCCACTGTCGCCGCTGCGGAGGCTGCACGATCGCGGGCCGCGGCAGGCCGCGCGACCGCGCCGCCTCGTCGAGGGGACGCAGGCGCTCCGCCTCGCGGTAGTGCTCGATGAGCTGATCGCCCAGCGACTCCCAGGTGCGCATCCTCACGCTCTCGCGCGCGGCCGCGGCGAACGAGCGACGCTTGGCGTCGTCGCCGACGAGGTCGAGCACGCGCTGGCGCAGGTCGTCCAGGTCGCCGGGACGATAGAGCCAGCCGTCCACGCTCGAGCGCACGAGGTCGAGGGGACCCCCGCGGCCCGTCGCGACCACGGGCACGCCGGATGCGAGGGCCTCCTGCACGGTCTGGCAGAAGGTCTCGCTCTCCCCCGGGTGCACGAACACGTCCACGCTCGCCATCGCGATGGCGAGCTGATCTCCTCCGAGGAATCCGGTGAACACCGCGCCGGGGAGCTCCCGCTCGAGGCGAGCGCGCTCGGGCCCGTCGCCCACGATCACCAGGCGCGCACCGGGGATGCCGCACAGAACCCGCAGGTCGTCGACCTGCTTCTCCGGGGCGAGTCGGCCGACGTAGCCGATCAGCACCTCACCGGGCGCGATGGACGCGCGCCAGGCCTCGCTGCGGCGCTCCGGGCGGAATCGTTCGGCGTCGACACCCCGGCCCCAGCGCCGGAGCCGGTCGACGCCGAGGGCGGCGAGCTGCTGCTGGGACGCGGACGAGGGCGCGAGGGTGAGGGTGGCTCGTCGATGCAGGCGCGCGACGTGCGCCGACGCGAGGGGCGCGGCCCCTGGCACCCCGTAGCGCTCGGCGTAGGCGATGACGTCGGTCTGGTAGACCGCGACGCTCGGCACCCGGAGCACGTCGGCCGCCACCTGACCCTTCCACCCCAGTGCGAAGGGCGAGGCCAGGTGGATGACATCCGGCTGGAAATCGCGGAGCACGCGCGTCATGCGGCCGGTGCTGGGAAGCGCCACGCGCACATCCGGGTAGGCGGGCATCGGCAGCGATGGCAGCAGCGCGGTGCGCCCCGACGGAGCGGGCTGCGCGGCCCCTCCGGCGTCGGGGGCGACCACGAGGGTCTCGTGCCCGCGGAGCTCGAGGTGACGGATCATCTGCAGGACGGAGTTCGTGACGCCGTTCATGTGGGGCAGGAAAGACTCGGCTACCAGAGCGATTCTCACCTCTCCAGGGTGCCCGGCGCGGCGGACGGGGGCCGCCGATCCGGGCCCGCTTCGCCGGACGTTCATCCCGGCATCCCCGAACCGTCACCGCCCCTCCCCCGGTGCGTCACGGGATCGCCCGGATCGCGCCGGTGCGGTCGGCACTCGTTGCAGGATGAGAGGACCGTCCATCGACGAAAGCGAGCCCCCGCGTGTTCCAGAACCACCATCCCTTCGACGCCATCACCGTCGAGTCGCTGCGCGAGGTCGGGAGCCTGAAGTGGACGGCGTTCCCCGACCGCCTGGCCGCGTGGGTCGCGGAGATGGACTTCGGGATCGCGCCGCCCATCACCCAGGCGCTGCACGCGGCCGTGGACCGCGGTGCGTTCGGCTATCTGCCGCCGGCCGACGCGGCCGCGATGAGGGAGGCGTTCGCCGGGTGGTCCGCCGCGCGATACGCATGGAGCGTCGACCCGGCGGATGTGCACGCGTTCCCCGACGTGATCAGCGCGCTCGAGATCGCGATCCAGCACTTCAGCGCACCCGGCTCCGCGATCATCGTGCCGACGCCGGCGTACATGCCGTTCCTGACGGTGCCCCTGCTGCACGGTCGCCGGATCATCCAGCTGCCGCTCGCGCGCGAGGGCGAGCAGTGGGTCTACGACCTCGACGCGCTGGACCGGGCGTTCTCGGAGGGCGGCGGGCTGCTTGTGCTCTGCAACCCGCACAACCCGATCGGCAAAGTGCTCGACACGGCCGAGATGGCGAGGATCGGAGAGGTCGTGGAGCGGCACGGGGGCCGCGTGTTCTCGGACGAGATCCACGCGCCGCTGGTCTACCCCGGCCGGCGCCACGTTCCGTACGCGTCGGTGAACGAGGTCACCGCCGGGCACACGCTGACCGCGACTTCGGCGTCGAAGGCGTGGAACCTGCCGGGCCTGAAGGCCGCGCAGGTCATCGTGTCGAACGCGACGGATCGCGCGCGCTGGGAGAAGGAGGGCGCGATGTGGGGACACGGCGCCGCCAACCTCGGCGTGATCGCGAACACCGCCGCGTATGAGGCGGGCGGGTTGTGGCTCGACGATGTGGTGGGCTACCTGGACGGAAACCGCCGGCTGCTCGCGGACCTGGTCGCCGAGCAGCTGCCCGGGGTGCGCTACTCGGCCCCGGACGGCACCTACCTCGCGTGGCTGGAGTGCGCCGCGATCGAGCTGCCGCAGCCGCCCGCGGAGTTCTTCGCCGAGCGCGCCGGCGTCGCCCTGACGGACGGCGCGCTGTGCGGCGAAGTCGGCGCGGAGGCCGTGCGGTTCAACTTCGCGATGCCGCGGCCCCTGCTCCGTCGCGCGATCGCGGCGATGGGCGAGGCGCTCGCCGCGCGCTGAGCCGCCTGTTCCCCGGGCGTTCACCGGCGCCCGTTACACACGTCACGTGGACGAGCTGATCGCGGGCCTCGCAGCGAAACCCTGGGCGCTCGTCGTGCTGGCCGGTCTGGTGTTCGCCGACGCGTTCCTCGTCGTGGTGCCGGGAGAGGTGGCGGTGACCGCACTCGGCACCGTCGCCGTGGCACACGGCCTGCCGCCGCTGTGGGCCGTGATCCTCACGGGCGCGGCGGCCGCGTTCGCGGGCGACGTGTGCTGCTATCTCGTGGGGCGCCTGCTCCACCCGCACCGGTGGCGCATCCTGCAGCGTCCGACCCTGCAGCGGGCCCTCGATGGGGCGGCGAGGCGCCTGCGCACCCACGCGGCAACGGCCGTGTTCACGGCCCGCTTCATCCCGTTCGGGCGCCTGGCCGTGAACCTCTCGGCGGGCGCCGCGGTCGTGCCGGCGGTGCGCTACCTGCCGATCGCCGCCGTCGCCGCTCTCGCGTGGGCCGCGTTCCAGGCGCTGGTGGGCGCGGCGATCGCCGCGATCGTCCCGGGCGGCACCGTGGTGGCCGTGCTGGTGTCGATCGCCATCGCCCTGGCGGTCGGCTGGACGGTGGACGTGGTGCTCGCGAAGGTGCGTCCGGCCTCGTGACGCAGAGGCGGGAATAGAAGTGGCGTCCCCGCGTTGCATCGGATACATTCAAACGCATACAAATGCGGATGACCCACCACACGCCCCGCCGGACGACGGGACGCAGATTCGGAGTATGAGAGCCATGAGCGAGTCCCCCGTCACCAACGCCTCGACCCTTCCCGGCGAGGGGCAGATGCAGTTCGGCATCTTCTCGGTGAGCGACATCACCACCGACCCCACCACGGGTCACACGCCCAGCGAGGCCGAGCGCATCCGCGACATCGTCACGATCGCCAAGCACGCCGAGGAGGTGGGCCTGGATGTCTTCGCCATCGGCGAGCACCACAACGCCCCGTTCTTCTCCTCCTCCCCCACCACGACCCTCGCCTACATCGGCGCCCAGACCGAGAAGCTCATCCTCTCGACGGCGACCACGCTGATCACCACGAACGACCCGGTGAAGATCGCCGAGGACTACTCGATGCTGCAGCACCTGACGAACGGTCGCGTCGACCTCGTTATGGGCCGTGGCAACACGGGGCCGGTCTACCCCTGGTTCGGCCAGGACATCCGACAGGGCCTGCCGCTGGCCATCGAGAACTACGCCCTGCTGCGCCAGCTGTGGGACGAGGACGTCGTCGACTGGGAGGGCAAGTTCCGCGGCCCCCTGCAGGGCTTCACCTCCACGCCCCGCCCGCTCGACGGCGTCTCGCCCTTCGTCTGGCACGGATCCATCCGCACGCCCGAGATCGCCGAGCAGGCCGCCTACTACGGCGACGGCTTCTTCGCGAACAACATCTTCTGGCCCAAGGAGCACTACCAGCGCCTGATCCAGCTGTACCGCCAGCGCTTCGCGCACTACGGCCACGGCACCCCGGAGCAGGCGATCGTCGGCCTCGGCGGTCAGGCGTTTATGGCCAAGAACTCGCAGGACGCGGTCACGGCGTTCCGCCCGTACTTCGACAACGCCCCGGTCTACGGTCACGGCCCCTCGATGGAGGACTTCACCGAGATGACGCCCCTCACGGTGGGCTCGCCGCAGCAGGTGATCGACCGCTACGCCGCCATGCGCGACCACTACGGCGACTACCAGCGCCAGCTGTTCCTCATGGATCACGCGGGTCTGCCGCTGAAGACGGTGCTCGAGCAGCTCGACCTGCTCGGCGGAGAGGTCGTCCCGGTGCTCCGCAAGGAGCTCGCGAAGAACCGCCCCGCCGAGGTGCCGGATGCTCCCACGCACGCCGCCCGCGTGAAGGCGGTCTACGGCGACGGACCCACGCGCCAGGCGCGCCCGAACGCGGCCGGCGGCAACAACCTCACGGTCGGCGGCCCCTACCAGGACACCCCTGCGGCCGCTCCCAAGGCCGGCTCCGCCTTCGGCGCCGCGGCCACCCGCTGATCCGCCCAGACAAGAAGGAGACAGGATCATGACCGACACCCGTCGCCTCGCGGTGATCTCCGCCGGGCTCTCCACCCCCTCGTCGTCCCGGATGCTCGCCGACCGGCTCGCCGCCGCGGCGGTCGCCGAGCTCGAGGAGCGCGGCATCCAGGCCGAGGCCTCGGCGTACGAGCTGCGCGACTACGCCCACGACATCACGAACAACCTGCTGGCCGGTTTCGCGCCGCCTGCGCTCGAGAAGATGCTCGACGCGGTGGCCAAGGCCGACGCCCTCATCGTCGTCACGCCGATCTTCTCGACCAGCTACTCGGGCCTGTTCAAGTCGTTCATCGACATCCTCGACCGCGAGTCGGTCACGGGGAAGCCGGTGCTGATCGGCGCGAACGCGGGCACCGCCCGCCACTCGCTCGCGATCGACTACGCGATCCGCCCGCTGTTCGCGTACCTGCACGCCGAGCCCGTCTCGACCGGCGTCTTCGCCGCGTCGAGCGACTGGGGCGGCAAGGAGGACGACGTCGCCCCGCTCAGCGCCCGCATCGAGCGCGGCGCGCGCGAGCTCGCCGAGGCGATCGCGGCCAAGCCGCAGATCGCCGAGCTGGATCCGTTCGACCCCGACTCGTATCTCGGAGCCGGAAAGGGCTTCGGCCACCTCCTCGGAGGCCTGGCCGGAGAGTGCCCCCCCCGGCGGGCGCCCCGGCCCCCCCGGGGGCCCCCCCCCCCTCGTCCCCCCCCCCCCACCGCCATGCGACGAGCGCGAGGCCGACGATCAGCAGGCCGGATGTCAACCAGAACGGCCACGTGCGATCCATGCCCGACAGCCACCCCGAGATCCAGCCGAAGGGCGCGGCGGCGAGCATGATCACGGTGCGCTGCACGGCCATCACGCGCGACCGCTCCGCCTCGTCGACGTGCAGCGCGACCAGCGACTCGGAGAGCATAAACACCATCGCCCCGCCGAAGCTGTCCAGCAGCAGGCACACGCCCAGCAGCGCGTAGGTCTGGAGGTCGGCCTGCCCCGCGGCGGCGGGGATCAGCACAAGCAGCACCTGACCGGCCAGGTAGATGCCGAAGCCCCACAGCGCCGCCGCCTTGAGGTCGCGGCCGTGGCTGAGCGCCGGGATCACGGTGAACAGCAGCACGATCGACAGCAGCGAGCGGACCATCGGGAAGAACGGCAGCAGCGGATCCGGCACATGCAGGTGCTGCGAGATCACCACCTGCCAGAAGGTTCCGTTGACGAGTGTGACGGCCGCCACGAGCGCGGCGATCACCAGGGCCAGCACCGATCCCCGCGACCGCATCAGCAGACCGACGGCCCCGCGGTAGCCCGCGAGCAGGCGCAGGATGTTCTCGTGCCGGGTCTGCTCCATCCGGATCACTCCCTGGCGCGTCTCCCGGGACCAGCGGTACAGCCAGATCGCCTTGGCGCTCATCACGACCGCGGCGTTGATGAACAGCAGGCGCACGGCCGGTTCGAGCCCGAAGTTCGCCACGAGCACGGCCGCGATCGGCGCGAACAGGGCGGAGCAGTCGGCTGCCACCCGCACCAGGGAGTAGATGCGGGTCAGCTGGCTGCGCTCGGCGTCCTCGACCATGAGGCAGTCCCACGAGTTCTGCGTGACCTGCATCGCGCCGTTCACGAGGGCCGCGGCGAGGAAGAACCAGAAGTTCTGCGCGAAGGCCCAGATGATGCACGGGATCACCCAGGCGATCACGTCGAAGACCGCGGTGGTCCATCGCCGGCCGAGGCGATCGGTGATGATGCCGCCCGCGAAGCCGAAGACCACCTGCGACACCATGCCGGCCGAGGCGATGAGCCCGATCTGCTGATCGTGCACCCCGAGGGCCAGCATGAACACCGACAGATACGGGAGCACAAGCGCCATCGACAGGCCCCAGAGCGGCTCGGTCCACACGCACGCGCGCGGGTTGCCCTTCAGGGTCAGCAGCGTCTGCCAGAGCGAGTTCGACCTCTTCGTCACCTGAGGATTCTGCCAGCAGGAAGCGCTCCCGGATCGCACCGGGCGCGCGGTGGCGACTCCGGCGTGGCGGAGGGCCCGAGTACCGTGTAGTGATGAGCACGCCCTCCCCGACGACCGGCTCGCACCCTCGCGCGAAGAGGCGCGTCCCCTACTGGGACAACGCGCGCTTCGCATGCATCCTGCTCGTCGTCCTGGGGCACGCGATCCAGCGGCTCACCTACGACTCCGACATCGCGTACGCGGTCTACCTCGTCATCTACGCGTTCCACATGCCGGCGTTCGCGATCATCTCGGGCTACTTCTCGAAGTCGGATCCGCCCAACCGCCGTCAGATGGCGCGGGTGGTGACCGACATCCTGCTTCCGTACCTGATCTTCGAGGGGCTGTGGTGGCTGACGAAGACCCTGGTGGAGGGCGAGGCGTCGCCCAACATCACCAAGCCGTCGTGGACGCTGTGGTTCCTGCTCGCCCTCGGCATCTTCCGGCTGATCCTGCCCTACCTGGCACTGCTGCGGTGGCCCCTGCTGTGGACGCTGATCGCATCGGTCGGCGCGGGGTACCTGCCCAACGTCGGCGCGACCTTCTCGCTCGCGCGCACCCTGGGCTTCCTGCCCTTCTTCGCGCTCGGATGGTGGCTGCGCGAGCGCGACGTCGTCGGGCGTCTGCGTCTGCTCGAGCGCAAGGCGTGGTGGGCGCGCGTCAGCGCAGTGGCGGTGTTCGCCGGCGCCGGCGCCATCGCGTGGTTCGGTCTGGACGGCTGGCACGCGATGGACATGCGCAACTGGCTGTTCTACGACCAGGACTACGCGCACTTCCTCGGCGACGAGGGCGGCCTGCCCTGGTGGGCGGGTGGTGTGCGGCTCGCCCTGATGGTGCTCGCCGTTGTGCTCTGCGCGGCCTTCTTCGTGCTCGTGCCGCGTGGACAGTTCTCGTTCACCAAGCTCGGCAGCTACACGATGTACATCTTCCTGCTGCACTCGTTCGTGCTGTATCCGTTCCGCGAGTCGGGCCTGCTCCGCGACCTCGAGCCCACCTGGATCTGGCTGCCGATCGTGGTCGTCGCATCGGTGCTGCTCACGGTGGCGCTCGGTTCGAAGCCCGTGCGCTGGGTGTTCCGCCCGCTCGTCGAGCCTCGGGCGCGCTGGCTGTTCGCGGATCCGTCGATCACGCCCCGCGGCGGGGCGGACCCGACCGGATCACGTCGGCCGCGTGAGACCCCGCGGGGCGGGGCGGATCGCGCGGGCGCCCGCCGCCCGTGAGCGGACGCCCGGGGCCGTGCCCCGGGCATCCGTCCCGCCAGGCTCAGCCGAGCGCCACGGCGAGCTCGTTCGGAGCCGCGTCGAGCTCGACGCTCGCGACGGTCTCGCCCGTGGTGAGATCGATCGCGTGGACGGCGTTGCTCGACGGCTCGGTCACGTAGGCGATGTCGCCGGCGACCTTGATCGACGGGTGCGGATCCTGCCACTCGGCCGGTCCCTCCCAGGGGTCGATCACGTCGAAGGCATCCACGAGCTCACCCGTGGCGGGGTCCAGCACGTGGATCGCGCCGTCGGTCGCGAGAATGTACGCCAGGTCCTCGGGCCCGCGCGCCACGTCGCGGTACGTGAAACGCACGTCGTCCGGAAGCTCGACCACCTCGAGGGTCTCGGCCGCCGTGTCGATGAGCGTGACCGCCCCGAGCAGGTAGCCCTCGGCGTCGGGATCGCTCTTGTAGTCGCCCACGACGATCGGGCTCGTCTCCGACACGTAGGCGTTGCCCATACGGCCGTATTCGTCCGGAGCGGTCAGCTTCACGAAGCCGCCGTCCTTGTAGAGGAGCGCGCCGTTCTCGCAGCCGAACACGGCGACCTCGTCGGCCGCGGTCCCCTCGCCGTGGATGCCCGGGCAGGCGTCGCTCGACGCCGCCTCGTCCCAGTGGTCGTCGTGGGCGTGCAGCGCCACGGCGCCGGTGCGTCCGGTCTCGTCGCCCACCGTGGTGAGCAGGGTGCCGTCCTCCAGCACGATCGAGACGCCGTGGTGGGCCGCATCCGCCGCGTACGTCTCGGTCTCGGGCAGCTCGGTGGCGCCGGGCTCGATCGCGTCGGTGTCGACGATGGTCGTCGTTCCGGTGCCGTCGTCGAACAGCACGGTGCGGCCGTGATGGATGACGACGTGCCCGGGGGTCGTGGCGCCGAACACGAGGTCGGTCAGCTCGGGCGCCGCGGTGTCGAGCAGCTGGAATCCCTGCGAGGTGGTGACGGCGATGTGCCGCCCGTCGCCGAACGGATTCAGGCGCGTGAACGCCTCCGTGGCGACCTCGCCGACCACCTCGAGCGTCTGCGGATCGAGCACCGCGATGCCGTTCTCGTAGGCGACGGCGACCCGGCCCTCGGCCGGGGCCTCGGCCTTCGGGGCGCTCGTGCCGCTCGCGCCGGGCGCGGCGGGCGGACTCGCGCAGGCCGTTGTGACCAGCGCCGCCCCCGCGAGTGCGGCCGCCGCGGCGATCAGTCGCGTATGTCTCTTCATCGTTTTCCTTTCATGGGTGGCCTCATCGGCTGAGGCCCTGTGCGATGCGCTCGGTGTTCGCGCGCATCATCGTCAGATAGGTGTCGGCGCCCTCTCCGGGCTCGGTGAGCGACTCCGTGTAGAGCTCCACCACCTGGATGTCGATCCCCACCTCGCTCGCGAGCGCCTGCACAAGGCGGTCGGGCTGGGAGGACTCGGCGAAGATCGTGGGCACCCCGGCGTCCTCGATCGCCGCGGCCAGGTCGCGCAGGTCCGCCGCGCTGGGCGCGGCGAGCGTGGTGCCACCGGGGATGACCGCACCGACGACGCGGAAGTCGAAGCGGTCGGCGAGGTAGCCGAAGACGTGGTGGTTGGTCACGAGGGCGCGGCGCTCGTCGTCGATCGCGGCGAACCGCTCGCTCATCTCGGCGTCGAGATCCGCGAGCTCCTGCCGATAGGCGTCCGCACCCGCGCGCACGGCGGGCGCGTCGATCCCGTCGAGCGCCACGAGGGCCTCCTCGAGCCCGTCCACGACGTCGCGCATACGCTCCGGATCGGTCCAGAAGTGCGGATCGTCCGCGCCATCGGCCTGCTCCTCGCTGTAGGGCAGCACCTCGATGACGTCCCCCGCGACGAACGGCGTGGCGCCCGCCGCGACCGCTCGCTCGAGGTGCTGGGCGAGGCCCTCCTCGAGCCCGAGCCCGTTGGAGACGAGGAGGTCGGCGGCGCCGAGCTCAGCCGCCTCCTGCGCCGAGATCTCGAACGAGTGCGGATCGGCGTTCGGTCGCATGAGGACGCGCACATCCGCCTCGTCGCCCACGATGTTCTCGACCACGTCGCCGAGGATGTTCGTGGTCACCACGATCCGGATCTGCTCGCCGTCGCGCGCGGGGACGCCGCAGCCGGCGAGCGCGAGAACGCACGCCGCGAGGGCCGCGATGCGCACCGGCACGGCGGCGCGCGCGAGGCGGCGCGGAGCGGGGCTCATCGACCCACCTCGGCGAAGAACGTGGGGACGGTCGGCGTGGCGAGGGTCCGCGCGATGCGCGCCCCGTCGGCGTAGGCGATCTCGTGCACAACCCCCGCGGCCGGGTCGTTGAGGTACGCCCGCTGCGCGTCGACCGACAGGGTGACGCCCGCGGCGACCTCGACGAGCGGCGCGGTCGCCGCGCGCTCCTCCCCGCTCGCGCCGTACACGTGCACGCGACCGGATTCGTCGAGCGCGACGACGCTGCCGTCGGCGTCGTCGGACGCCACCACGCGCGCGAGCGGCACGGGGGTGTCGATCAGCTGCCATGCGCGCTCGCGCACATCCAGCAGCCAGAATCCCCGATCGCCCGCGACGGCCGCCACGGTCGGCCTTCCCTTCCGCGCGTCGAAGGACATCGCACGCTCGGCCGTGGCGCCGACCGGGTACGGGATCGTCTCGAAGACGGGCTCGTCGCGCTCGATGCGCGCCACCACGGCGCCCTCCTCGCAGCCCACAACGAGGCCGGCGCGCGTGGTGATGGATCCGGACGGCGCCGTGCACGGCGCGCCGGGGACCGGTCCGCCGGCGGCGTCGTGGAAGGCGAGACCGCCGTCGGCGTCGCTGACGAGCGCGCCATCGCCGAGCGGGGCGATCACCCCGTTCGGCGCTCCCGTCCGCACGCGCAGGGTCTCCACGATGCGGCCACGGGACAGCTCGGCATTGTCCAGCAGCACGGCCTCGCCCGAGCCGGCGAAGAACAGGCCGGTGGCGCCGGCGGTGGAGAGCGCCCCCGTCGAGACGCTCACGGGCCCCTCCCCCGGCACCTCGCCCAGGATCGACGGCTCTGATCGGTAGTAGTGGAAGTGGTCGACGTGGTCCCAGGTCCACACGCCGCTGTCGATGACCGTCACGGCGCCGTCTGTCTCCGCGAACACGTAGCGGCCATCGGTGGCCGTGGAGCGCGGAGCCTCGATCGCCCCGAGCTCGGCCTCGGAACCGTCGAGGAGGTCGAGCGAGCCGACCGCGCCCTGAGCATTGATCGACACCAGCTGCAGGGGCGGCTCGGCGACCTCGGCGGCACCCGTGATCGCGCCGTGACCGGCGGAGGGCTCCTCGGGCGCGGCCGAGGCGGCCCCCTGGCCGGCGGTCGATGAGCATCCGGCGAGCGCGGCGAGCAGCAGGGTGCCGGAGACGATCAGGAGGGGGCGTCGGGGGGACATCAGTTCCTTTCGAGGGGTGATCAGGGGCGTCGTCGCGGGGGTCATCGCAGGGCCGCCACCGGCGGGGTATGACCCGCCCCGTGACGGGCACGGCGGATGCCCCCTCGCACCACGGCGGAGATCGCGGTGAGGAGGATCGCGCAGCACGCGATGGAGGCGCCGGCCGCGGTGCCTGCGTGCCACGAGACGAGCAGCCCCGCGACCACCGCGGCAGTGCCGCAGGCCGCGGCGAGCAGCATGGTGGGGGCGATGCGCGTCGTCCAGGTCCGGGCCGCCACGGCGGGGCCGAGCAGCAGACCGACCACGAGCAGCGAGCCCACCGCCTGGTAGGAGGCGACCACGGCGAGGGTGACGAGACCGGTCAGCACGATCTGTGCCAACTGGGGTCGCAGGCCGAGCGCCTGCGCGATCCGCCGGTCGAAGGCGGCCGCGACGAAGGAGCGGTGGAAGACCGCGGCGAGCGCGATCGTCACCACGGCGGCGACGGCGAGCAGCAGGATGTCGCCCCCGCCGATCGCGAGGATGTCCCCGAACAGGATCGTGGTGGCGTCCGTGGCGAAGCTGCGCGAGTGGGACACGATGATGACCCCGAGCGAGAGCATCCCGACGAACAGCAGACCGATGCTCGTGTCGTAGGTCAGGCGACCGCGCCGCTGCAGCGCCCCGATCGCGGCGCTCATGGCGATCGCGCTGGCGGCCGCGCCGAGGACGGCGGGTGCGCCGGTCACCGTCGCGACGGCGACCCCGGGGAGCATGCCGTGCCCGATAGCCTCCCCCAGGAAGGCCATGCCGCGGATGATCACCCAGGTGCCCACGACGGCGCAGATGACGGCGACGAGGGCGCCGCCGAGCAGAGCGCGCAGCACAAAATCGGCGCTGAAGGGCGCGGCGAACCATGCGAGGAAGGGGGGCATGGTTGGGGAGTCTAGGTGAATATGAGAATGATTATCAATTGCTATAGTCGGCGGAGTGTCCTCCCCCCGTGATGCCGTTCTCGCTCAATCCGTCTGCTTCGGCTACACCGCGCAGGACGTCCTGCACAACGTCTCCGTCCGTCTCCCGTTCGGCGAGGTGACCGTACTGGCCGGGCCCAACGGATCAGGCAAGTCGACGCTCCTGGAGCTGCTCGCCGGCGTCCGTGTACCCCGCTCCGGTCGCGTCATCCGCTCCGCCGAGGTCGCACTCGTCGTCCAGCGCCCGGACGCGCCCGACACCCTTCCCGTGACCGTCGCCGACACCGTGGCGATGGGCACCTGGCGACGCCCACGCGCCGGCTACAGACCGCGACCGACGCGCGCCTCGCGGCGCGCCGCGATCGCCCAGGCGATCGAGCGGGTCGGGCTGGCCGGGCTCGAGGGGCGCCCCTTCGCGGACCTCTCCGGCGGCCAGCGTCAGCGCGCCCTGATCGCGCAGGCCCTCGTCGGGCGACCGGGGATCCTGCTGCTGGACGAGCCTGCGGCCGGTCTGGACCACCGCAGCCGGGAGATCACGCAGGCCCTCCTCGCCGAGGAGGCGCGCCGCGGAGCCGCCGTCGGCTGCGTGACGCACGACGACGCGGCCATCGCGGCAGCGGATCGCGTTGTGCACCTGAGAGACGGCCGGATCATGTCGGCCGCGCCCGATGACGACGCGCCCCGTAACAAACAACGCCTCGCCGCCGGTCTGTGACGACACATATTCGCGCAGGCCGACCAGGGTTTGTACGGTCGCTTCCATGACCGACCTGACGCTGCCGATTCTGGATCTCTCACAGCTCGATGCGGGCCCCGAGGCCGCGGCCCGTTTCCGCGACGAACTGGCGGCGGCCACCCGCGACGTGGGCTTCTTCTATCTCGTGGGCACGGGCATCTCCCCCGAGCTCGAAGAGCGGGTGCATCGCGTCTCGCGCGCGTTCTTCGATCTCCCCGAGGAGGAGAAGCTCGCGATCGAGAACCTCACCAGCCCGCAGTTCCGCGGCTACACGCGCATCGGCGGCGAGCGCACCCAGGGGAAGGTCGACTGGCGGGAGCAGATCGACATCGGTCCCGAACGTGAGGTCGTCGCCGAGCCGGAGCACGACTTCGACCGGCTCATCGGCCCGAACCTCTGGCCCGAGGCCCTGCCGGAGCTGCGGGAGGTCATCACCGAATGGCACGACCGCCTCACCGACGTCGCCCGCCGGCTGCTGCGCGCGTGGGCCGTGGCGCTGCACGCGCCGGAGGACCACTTCGAGCGCCACTTCGGCGACCCCGCCACGCTCATCAAGATCGTGCGCTACCCGGGCGTCGACACGGACGAACCGCAGCAGGGCGTCGGCGTGCACAAGGACTCGGGAGTGCTCACCCTGCTGTGGGTCCAGCCCGACCGCGGGGGCCTGCAGGTCGAGTTCGAGCAGGAGGACGGCTCGCGCGTCTGGATCGACGCCCCGCCCGTCCCGGGCTCGTTCGTGGTCAACATCGGCGAGATGCTCGAATACGCCACGCAGGGCTATCTGCGCGCCACGAACCACCGCGTCTTCTCGCCTCGCGCCCCGCAGGATCGCATCTCGATCCCGTTCTTCTTCAACCCCGCCCTGGATGCCCGGCTGCCCCTCCTCGAGCTGCCGCCCGAGCTGGCCGCCCTGGCGCGCGGGGTGGAGCAGGATCCGTCGAACCCGATCCACGCGCTCTACGGCGAGAACGCCCTGAAATCGCGTCTGCGCGCGCACCCCGATGTGGCCGAGCGGTGGCACGCCGACCTCGTGCCGGCCTGGACCTGAGCCGCTAGCGCCCGGGTCCGCCCGACGCAAGGGGGCTGAAGCCCGGCCGGGAGCCGTCCTAGCGTCATGATCATGCCGGATATCGCCGTCTTCGCTCCTTCACCCTCCCTCACGGTCACCATCGAGGACCGCGGAATGGAGGGCGACGACTCCGCCCCGGAGATCCATATCCATGCGGGCGGACAGGGCGTGTGGCAGGCCCGGATGCTGCGCCGGCTGGGAGTGTCCGTCACGCTCTGTTGCGTGCTCACGGGCGAGCTGGGGCGTGTGGTGCGGCGTCTGCTCGAGGACGAGGGGTTCCGTGTGGCCGCGGTCGAGAGGGAGGGGCACGGCGCCGGATACGTGCACGACCGCCGCGATGGGGAGCGCACCGCCATCGCGGAGTCCCCCGGTGAGCCGCTCGGTCGGCACGAGCTGGATGAGCTCTACGGGGTCATGCTGCGCGCGGGGATCGATGCGGGCCTGGCCATCCTGAGCGGACCGGACGGCGACGGAGTGCTGCCCTCCGACACCTATCGCCGGCTCGCCGCGGATCTGCGCACGAACGACGTGCGGGTGGTGGTGGATCTGGCGGGCGCCCGCCTGCTCGCGGCTCTCGAGGGCGGGGCCGACGTCGTCAAGGTCAGCGACGAGGAGCTGCGCGCCGACGGGCTGCTCACCGACGCCGGTGACCTCGGTGCCGTGCGCGCGGCCGTCGAGGAGCTGCGCCGTCGCGGCGCACGCGACGTGATCGTGACGCGAGCGGGACAGCCGTTCCTCGTGTGCAACGGCCCGCGGGCGTTCGAGATCACCCCTCCCCCGCTGGAGGTCGCCGATCATCGCGGTGCGGGCGACTCGCTCACCGCGGGCACCTGCGCCGGTCTCGCCGCCGGCCAGTCGCTGCGGGAGGCGGTTGTCACGGGTGCCGCGGCCGGCGCACTGAACGTGACGCGGCACGGCCTCGGCACGGGAGACATGTCGACGATCGAGCGACTGCGCGAAAGCGTCGTCGTGCGGGAGCTGCCCGCCGCCGAGCACGATCCGGACGAGAGCCACGGCCGGGTGAGCCCCGACGGGCTCGCGGCGCTGGCGGAGCAGGAGCCGGAGGACGGGCGATGACGCGGGTGCTGGTGACCAACGACGACGGCATCGACGCTCCGGGGCTGCATGTGCTCGCCCGGGCGGCCGTCGCCCAGGGATTCGATGTCACGGTGGCGGCGCCGGAGCGGCAGTCGAGCGGCGCGAGCGCCTCCATCGTCGCGGGTGAGGAACAGGGCCGCATCGCCGTGGAACGGCGCACCCTGCCAGGGCTCGACGGCGTGCCGTCGTTCGCGGTGCGGGGAGGTCCCGGCCTCATCGCCCTGATCGCCGCGCACGGCGCCTTCGGCGAGCGCTTCGACGTGGTGCTCTCCGGTGTCAATCACGGGGCCAACGTCGGGCGGGCCATCCTCCACTCGGGCACCGTGGGCGCCGCGCTCACGGGCGGCCTCAACGGCGCGTGGGCGCTCGCCATCTCGCTCGATGTCGGGATGAAGCCCGAGGTCTTCGAGTGGGAGGCCGCATCGGCGACCGCTCTGGAGATCCTGCCCTTCCTCCTGTCGCTCGAGCGCGGATCGGTGCTGAATCTGAATGTGCCCAACCGCCCCGAGCATGCCGGGGTCCGCGAGGCCCCGCTCGCGCCCTTCGGCATCGTGCAGACCACGCTCTCAGAGCGCGGAGAGCACCACATCCGGCTCGCCGTGGAGGATCTGCCGAACGTCCCGGATCCCGGCACCGACGCCGCTCTGCTGGCCGAGGGCTACGCCACCGTCACCGGCGTCGAGCCCGTATCAGGTCGCATCGTCGGTTTCCGCTGAACAGCGAAGGCCCGCCCCACACCGTGGGACGGGCCTTCGAGAAAGCGATTGAACGCTGGTGTCGAGCTGATGCTCGCTCACCTGGTTGCGAGAAGCGACCAGATCAGCGGCGCAGGCCGAGACGCTCGATGAGCGAGCGGTAGCGGTTGATGTCGACATCCTGGAGGTAACCCAGGAGGCGACGGCGCTGGCCGACCAGGAGGAACAGACCACGACGCGAGTGGTGGTCGTGCTTGTGCTCCTTGAGGTGCTCGGTGAGGTCCTTGATGCGCTGCGTCAGCATCGCGACCTGCACCTCGGGGGATCCGGTGTCACCGGGGTGCGTCGCGTACTCTTCGATGATCGCCTTCTTGACATCTGCTTCGAGAGCCATGGATGGGATCCCCTTTCTCCTCATTGCGCGGCGCTCGGCACCTGATGTGCGAGCTCTCTTTATCCGCGGCCGATCGAACGGCAACTTCACGAGTCTATCAGCGATAGAGGCGCCTGCGAACCGGCGCCGCGGATCCACCGGCCGTTAACCCGCGCGACTTATCGTGCCCGGATGCGCAGCACGTCCCCTCCCTCGTCCGGTCGCGGGCTGCGCGCCGACATCCAGGGTCTGCGCGCGGTGGCGGTGCTGGCGGTGCTGCTCGCGCACACGGGCATCCCGGGATTCGCGGGCGGCTTCGTGGGCGTCGACGTGTTCTTCGTCATCTCGGGCTTCCTCATCACGGGGCACCTGCTGCGTGAGCGGGCCGAGCGCGGACGCATCTCCTTCACCGCCTTCTACGCCCGGCGCGCCCGGCGACTGCTGCCTGCCGCGCTCACCGTGGTCGCATTGACCATGGCGGCAGCCACGCTGCTGATGTCGCCGCTGCGGATCGCATCGGTGGCGCAGGACGCGATCGCCACCGCTCTGTACGTCCCCAACCTGCGCTTCGCCGTCGAGCAGACCGACTACCTCGCCGGCACCGAGCCGTCGCCTTTCCAGCACTACTGGTCGCTCGGTGTCGAGGAGCAGTTCTACCTGCTGTGGCCGCTGCTTCTCGTGGGCCTGGCCGCCCTGGGCGCCCGTCCGTGGCTGCGCCGGATCACCCGGCACGGGCTGGCCGCGGGCATCGCGGTGCTCGCCCTCGTCTCCCTCGCGCTCTGCCTCACGGTCGCCGAGATCTCCCAGCCCTGGGCGTTCTTCGCACTGCCGACGCGCGCATGGGAACTGGCGACCGGGGCGCTCGTGGCGTGCGCGGCGAACGCCCTCGCGCGGGTGCCCCGACCCCTCGCGGCGGTCGGCGCGTGGGCGGGGTTCGCCGCGATCATCGGCGGCGTTGTGCTGCTCGACGACACCGCGAGCTGGCCGGGGCCGCTGACGCTTGTGCCCGTGCTGGGCACGGCGGCGGCGATCGGCCTCGCACCGGCCGCCGGGCGCGCAGGACCGCAGCGCGCTCTCTCCCCCGCTCCCCTGCAGTGGACGGGGCGCATCTCCTACTCGCTCTACCTGGTGCACTGGCCCCTCGTGGTGTTCGCCGCCGAGCGCCTCACCCTCGACGGATCACTGCCGCTGTGGGCCGGGATCGTGATCGCCGCGGTGGCGCCGTGCCTCGCGTGGGTGCTGCACCGCCTCGTGGAGGAGCCGCTGCGCCACCCGCACACCCGCACCCCCGTCACCCCGCGCGCGCACGGACGCACGCTCGCCGCCATGGCGGCGAGCTCGCTGGCCATCGCCGCGGTCGTGGGCGGTGCGGGCACGGCCGTCTCCGCACTGCCGATCGACGCGGGTCGCGCCGCACCGCACACCGCCCTCACCTCGCTGCCGCCGGGCACCGACTACGTGCCGAGCAACCTCGCCCCCTCGCTCACCCGCGCGGCGGACGACACCGGCGAGATCTACACCAACGGATGCCAGCAGGACAAGTTCACCGCGGAGCTGACGACCTGCGAGTACGGCGCGGCGGACGGAGATCTCCGGATCGCGCTGTTCGGCGACTCGCACGCGGGCCGTCTGTTCCCGGCGGTCGAGCGCGTCGCCGAACAGGCGGGGGCGCGTCTCACGACCCTCACCAAGAGCGGATGCCGCTCGATCGACACGGTCCATGCCTGGACCACGACCGGCGACACCGACTGCGCCGCCTGGCGCGAGGCCGCACTCGCGGCACTCGTGGCCGATCCGCCCGACGTCGTGCTGATCTCGAACCACATCGGTCCGATGCCCGGGCGCGATCCGGTCATCATCCAGGAGGACTGGGAGGAAGGGATCGAGGCGGTGCTCGCGCGGCTGCCGGCCCAGACCATCCCCGTGATCGTGCAGGACAACCCCGAGCTGCCCTTCTCGGCGCCCTCGTGCCTCGCCGAGCACGTCCACAGCGCCGCCCGGTGCGCCGCCCCGCGCGAGGAGGCCCTCAACCCGGCGGTGCGCGCGGCGATCGACGCCGTCGCGGCCCGCACCCCCGCCGAGGTCGTCGACCTCACGGATGCCATGTGCAACCAGCGCACCTGCCCGGCGATCATCGGGGCCACGCTCGTGTACTCCGACGACCACCACCTCACGGCCACGTTCGGAGCCGAACTCGGCGATCCGCTCGACCGGGCGCTGGCGCCCATTCTGCGGCAGGCGGCGGGCTGACCCCGGCTGCCGGCGTCATAGAGTCGAGAGGTGCTTCACAGGACCATGCCGTGAGCGAGCGCCGCGGCCACCTCATCGACGTCCGACCGCTCACCCAGAGCCCCGCGTTCGCGCGACTGTGGCTCGGCACGCTGCTCGGCGGTCTCGGCGGGCAGCTGACGATCACCGCCGTCATGCTGCACATGTTCGCGCTGACCGGATCGACCTTCGCGGTCTCCATGATCGCGTTCGCGGGCCTCGTTCCGATGATCGTCGCCGGCCTCTACGGCGGAATGCTCGCGGATCACTTCGACCGTCGCGCGGTGGCGCTCACGGCCGCGGTGATCGGATGGAGCGCCACGGTCGCCCTCGCGGTGCTCGCCTGGACGGGCCTCGTCAACGAGTGGTGGCTGTACGCCCTGTCGATCCTGAGCTCGGCCGCCACGACCGTCGCCTCGGCGACCAAGATGGCGATGACGCCCACCCTCGTCGGCAAGGACCTCATCGCCCCCGCTGCCGCTCTGCAGGGGATCACGGGCGGCATCATGGTGATGGCCGGGCCGGCGCTCGGCGGCATCCTGGTCGCGGCGTTCGACTACCCGCTCACGTACACGATCGACGTGATCCTGACGCTCTCGCTCTTCCTCGGCTTGGCGACCCTGCCCAAACTCCCGCCCGAGGGGCAGACCGAGCAGCCGGGTCTGCGATCCATCCTCGACGGATTCGGGTTCCTCAAGACGGCCCCGAACATCCGGATGCAGTTCCTGCTCGACATCATCGCGATGACCTTCGGGCAGCCCATCGCCCTTTTCCCCGCGCTGGGGGTGGTGCTGCTGGGCGGCGGTGAGGTGACCTCGGGGATCCTGATGGCGTCGATCGCCGTGGGCGTGTTCGTGTCGAGCCTGTTCTCGGGTCGCGTCGTCACGGTTCGCCGCCAGGGTCTCGGCATCGCGCGGGCGATCCAGGCCTTCGGGCTCGCCACGGGTCTGTTCGGCCTGGTGCTGATGGGCGCGGCCTTCGGCTGGTCAGGCCACGCGACCGAGGCCCATCCGGACATCCCGATGATCGTGCTGGCGTGCATCGCCCTCGCTCTCACGGGCGCCACCGACAACGTCAGCTCGATCTTCCGTCAGACCATGCTCCAGGCCGCCGTGCCCGATGCCGTGCGGGGCCGCCTGCAGGGCATCTTCATGGTGGTCGTCGCCGGCGGGCCCCGGATCGGAGCGCTCGTGACGGGCGTGCTCTCGGGCATCGCCCTGTGGGTGCCGCCGCTCGCGGGCGGCATCGCGATCATCGTGATCGTGGCGGTCATTCTGCGCTTCGCGACCCGCTTCCGCGCCTACGACGCGCTCGAGCCGCAGCCCTGATGCCTCGGCTCCGGGCACATGAAGGGGCGGGTGCGCGATGCACCCGCCCCTTGTCGTTCCCGCTGCTTACGCCTGAAGCGAGGCCTGCAGGTCGAGCGTGATCGTGACGTCCTTGCCGACGAGCACGCCACCGGTCTCGAGGGCGGCGTTCCAGGTGAGGCCGAACGACTCGCGGTCGACCTTGGCGGTGCCCGTGGCGCCCGCCTTGAAGTTGCCCCACGGGTCGGTGCCGAAGCCGCCGAGCTCGAGGTTGAAGGTGACCGGCTGCGTCACGCCGTGGATGGTGAGGTCGCCGTCGACGAGGAACTCGCCGTCCTCCTCGCGCACGCCCGTCGAGACGAACTCGATCGTCGGGAACTGCTCGGCGTCGAAGAAGTCGGCGGAGCGCAGGTGCTGGTCGCGGCCCTCGTCCTTCGTGTTGATCGAGGCCACGTCGGCCTTGGCCGTCACGGACGCCTCGAGCGGGTTCTCGGGAGCGACGATCGTGCCCTCGATGACGTGGAAGGCGCCCTTGACCTTCGAGATCATCATGTGGCGGACGCTGAAGCCCACCTCGGAGTGCGCAGGGTCGATCGTGTAGGTGCCGGGACGGTAGCCGGGGATCTCGATGGTCATGTCTCTCCTTGGCAGAGGGGTGATGGAAGCGGTGCCGCGAACGGCGTCACGGGTGATAATACCTATTCAGTCGCATATATTCCCGACACGCGGAGATTCGTCGGGAGACGACGAAGCGCCCCCGCGGACGGAGGCGCTTCGGATCACGCGGCTGAAGGGGGTCAGCCGACCTTGATCAGGTCGATGATGAAGATGAGGGTCTTGCCGCTGAGGAAGTGCCCCGCGCCGGCGGGACCGTAGGCGAGGTGCGGCGGGATGACGAGCTCGCGGCGGCCGCCTTCCTTCATGCCCGGGATGCCGTCCTGCCATCCCTGGATCAGGCCGCGGAGCGGGAACTGGATGCTCTCGCCACGACCCCACGACGAGTCGAACTCGTCGCCGGTCTCGTACTCGACGCCCGCGTAGTGGACGGTGACGGTGTCGCCGGGCTTCGCCTCGGCTCCGTCACCCTCGATGAGGTCGCGGATGACGAGCTCCTCGGGCGCCGGGCCCTCGGGGGCGTCGAACTCGGGCTTGGTGCGATCTGCGCTCATGGCTCCATCGAACCACGATCGCGACCGCACCGCCGGGGCATTCGCGGAACGCGAACATCCGGATCCGTGCGCGCAGCGCCCCGGACAGCACTCAGCGCCCGGGTCGCGGCGATGCCTGCGAATCATCCGGGCGCTGAGTTGATCTGAATCCAGGATGCTCCCGCGTTCCGCGGAGTGTCAAGACCCCGCGCGGGGGCAGATCAGCGGGACAGCAGCGACCTCCGGGTCGCGGTGATCCGCGCCAGCAGCACGTGCTCGTCCTGCTGCGCGTGCGGGTCGCGGCCCGAGATCGCGCGGTGCCGTGCCGCGGCGAGCGCGGACGCGTCGCGGATGAACGAGACCATGAGCGTGCTGCGGCCGCCCGGGAGGGATGCGGCCCACGCCCTGCCCGCACGACGTCCGCGGGGAGTCGCGAGCATGTCGATCTCCTGCGGGGTGAACCAGCCCGCGACAGCATAGTCTCCGAGGCGCTCGCGGGTCAGGCGGGCCTCCTCCTTGCGCAGGTGCACGACACCCCAGACGAACAGCGCGAAGATCGGCACCTGCAGCACGATGTAGTACCCGAGGAAGCCGATGAGTCCCCCGGAGATGACGAACGAGGCGCCGTTCCACAGGGCGTGCAGCGCGACGGCCGCGGCATAGCCGACGATCGCGTAGCCGATCAGCGGCAGCGCCTTACGGCCTCGCCGGGCAGCGAGGCCGATCGCAAAGCCGGTGCAGGCGGTGAACATCGCGTGGGTGAAGGGCGACAGGATGGCGCGCAGGAAGAACGTCACCCCGAGCTGCACCTCGCCTCCCTCCAGCAGCGAGATGGCGAAGTACTGGATGTTCTCGGTGAAGGCGAAGCCGGCTCCGACGAGAGCGCCGTAGACCACGCCGTCGACGGGACCGTCGAACGCGCGGCGGCCGATCCAGACCAGCAGGAGCAGGCCGAGACCCTTGAACCCCTCCTCCACCAGCGGCGCCTGGATCACGGGGCCGAAGAACTCCGTGCGCTGGATGCCGAGCGCGTAGTCGAGGTACTCGAAGGCGATGCCCACAAGCAGCGTGAACGCGATCGACGCGACGCCGCCCCAGGCGAGGGCGAAGAACACCAGAGCCTTCGGCTCCGGCTCCCAGCGATCGATCATCACCACGACCCAGATCACGACCGCGAACGGGATGAGGGCGAGGATGAGCCCCACGGCGGTCGCGCCCGGGCCGAGGAAGACGACGAGGTAGGCGAGCACGGCCAGCAGGAGGATGCCCAGGACGGGCCAGATCCAGACCGGGACGCTGCGGCCCCTCTTGTCGGGAACCGGAAGGGGCGCGACGGCGGCGGGCGCCGGGGCGATCGCGGCGCCCGCTCCGTACGCGGGCTGCGCGAGGGCGCTCGGAAACGGCTGCGGGTTCGGAGGTGTCAGGCCGGCGTTCGTCATGTTCTCCCCAGATCGCACCGCGGCGCGCCCGCGGACACCCGTCATCCTATGGGTGCACCGGCACGCCCCGAGATACCGGTCGGCTCAGCGCCGCGGGTCGCCCGGGGACTAGCCTGGATGGCATGCGATTCGCCCACGTCGTGCGTCCCGGGGGCGCCTCCGCCACGCTCGTCATCGTCGACGACGAGGGCGCGGTGCCGGTGCCCACTCTGATCCCGGACGGACCGTCCACCCTGGAACAGCTGATCGCAGGCGGGCCGCAGCTGCTCGACGCCGTGCGCGAGGCTGCCGCCGGCTACGCCGGCGAGCGGCTGCCGATCGCCGACGTCTCCTTCGCGCCCGCGGTGCTCGCGCCGCCCACGATCATGGCGATCGGCCTGAACTACGCCGCCCACTCCGGCGAGCTGAACCTCAAGACCGACGACACCCCCACCGTGTTCACGCTCTGGCCCAACTCGATCGCCGCTCATAACGCCACAACGACCTGGTCGCGCTCCCTGGCCAAGGCCGTCGACTACGAGGCCGAGCTCGGTGTGATCATCGGCACGCCCGCGCGTGATGTGAGCGAGCAGGACGCCCTCTCCCACGTGTTCGGGTACACCGTCGTCAACGACATCACGGCACGCGACATCCAGTACTCCGAGGCGCAGTGGTGCCGCGCGAAGTCGCTCGACGGCTTCACGCCGGTCGGCCCGTATGTCGTCACCGCCGACGAGATCCCGGATCCGCAGAGCCTGCACATCTGGACGGTGCTCGATGGCCACACCATGCAGGACTCGACAACGGGTTCCATGGTGCGCACGGTGGCGAAGCTCATCTCGCACCTGTCGAAGGGCATCACGCTGATGCCCGGCACCCTCATCTCGACGGGCAGCCCGGGCGGATCCGGATACTCGCGCACCCCGCAGGTTCTGATGCGCGACCGTTCGGTGGTGACGGTGGGCATCGACGGCATCGGCGAGCTGACGACGCACTGCCGCGTCGTCGACTGATCCGGGCCCTCGCACGAGAAAGGCACGGGATGCGCTCGCATCCCGTGCCTTTCTCGCGAATTCGTCAGACGCTGGACGCCGGCAGGTCCTCGGCTGCCACCACCGGGATCGCCGAGGTGACCGCTTCGATTCCGGAGAGGCGCGCGGGCGAGAGCTGCTTGTCGACCTCGGAGCGCTCCATGAGCCCCGCCTCGACGACGAGATCGGCAACGCTGCGGTTGGTGAGCAGCGCCGTCTTGGCCAGCGCGGCCGCGGCCGCGTAGCCGATGAACGGGGTCAGCGCCGTGACCACGCCCACCGACGAGCCGACCATCGCCCCGAGGCGGTCGCGGTTCGCGGTGATGCCGTCGACGCAGTTCACGCGGAGCGTGTGCATGCCCTGACGCATCCACGTGATCGACTGGAGGATCGAGTGAGCGATCACCGGTTCGAAGGCGTTCAGCTGCAGCTGGCCCGCCTCGGCGGCCATCGTCACGGTCATGTCGGCGCCCGCCACGGCGAAGGCCACCTGGTTGACCACTTCCGGGATGACCGGGTTGACCTTTCCGGGCATGATGCTGGACCCGGCCTGACGGGGCGGCAGATTGATCTCGCCGAAGCCCGCCTGCGGGCCCGACGAGAGCAGACGCAGGTCGTTGCAGATCTTCGACAGCTTCATCGCGTTGCGCTTGAGCGACGACGAGAACGACATAAACGCGCCCGTGTCGCTGGTGGCTTCGACGAGGTCGGTGGCCGTGGTCAGCGGCAGGCCCGAGATGTCGTTGAGGTGCTCGCGCACCGCCTGCGCGTAGCCGTACGGCGCGGTGACGCCCGTGCCGATCGCCGTCGCCCCGAGGTTGATCTCGTACAGGAGCGACGAGTTCTCGCCGAGGCGCGCGTAGTCCTCCCCGAGCGTGGTGGCGAAGCCGTGGAACTCCTGCCCGAGGGTCATGGGCACCGCGTCCTGGAGCTGTGTGCGGCCGACCTTGAGCACGTCGTGGAACTCGCGCGACTTGTTCAGGAACGCGCGACGGAGCATATCGAGCTCGTGCAGCAGCGAGACGTGCACCAGCGAGATGCCGACCTTGATCGCCGTCGGGTAGACGTCGTTCGTCGACTGGCTGCGGTTGGTGTGGTCGATCGGCGACAGATAGGCGTAGTCGCCCTTCTCGCGTCCCGCCAGCTCGAGGGCGACGTTGGTGATGACCTCGTTGGCGTTCATGTTCGTCGACGTGCCGGCGCCGCCCTGGATGACGCCCACAACGAACTGGTCGTGGAACTCGCCGTCGATCACGCGCTGCGCTGCGCGGTCGATCAGATCCGCGCGCTCGTCATCCAGCACGCCGATCTCGCGGTTCGCGCGTGCGGCGGCCTGCTTCACCATGGCGAGGGCGACGACGAGCTCGGGATACACCGAGATGGGTCGCTTCGAGATGTCGAAGTTGTCGAGAGCTCGTGCCGTGTGGATGCCCCAGTAGACGTCGCCGGGGATCTCCAGCGATCCCAGCGAATCCGTCTCAGTGCGGGTCACAGATTGTGTCATTCAGCGAGCCTAGGCGCGCGGAGGCTTCCGCGAGAAGGCCTCGAGACGCTGCTCGGGAGAAAGATCCGCCATTCTTGCGTACCAGTCAGGCGTGAAGTATCCGGCGGGGTCCTCGGCGTCCACCGGCACGACCGTATGCGTGACGGTGTCGGCGTACACGTGCACCAGCTGGAAGCTCTGACCGGCATCCATGCCGTTCACGCGCAGGGGCGGGCGGGCGACGTCCATCGTGTAGCAGGATGCCGCGGCGACGCTCACGGGCACCCCGGCGAACGTGCCGCTCATCGAGTAGTGCAGATGCCCGGCGAGGATCGCCCGCACATCCGATCCGGCGATCACCTGCGCGAGTGCCGCCTGGTCGCGCAGCTCGAGGATGTCGAACATCGGCACGTGGCTCGGCAGCGGCGGATGATGCAGCGCGAGGATCGTGCCGAGCGGCGCCGGCTCGGACAGCACCCCCCTCAGCCACTCGCGCTGCGCGGCGTCGATCTCGCCGTGATGCCATCCGGGAACCGAGCTGTCGAGCGCGACGAGGCGAAGCCCTCCGAGGTCCCAGACGCCCGTGATGGGCGTCTCGTCGGGAACCAGGCCGAGAAGGTCACGGCGCATCTCCGGCCGCTCGTCATGGTTGCCCGCGACCCACACGACGGGGGCGCCCAGGCGCGCCGCCACCGGCTCGACCAGCTCCCGCACCCGCACGTAGGCCAGCGACTCGCCGAGATCGGTGAGGTCGCCCGTGAACACCAGCGCGTCGGGGACGAAGGCTCCGTCGGTCGCCATCTGCTCGACCCGGTCGAGCGTTCGCCGAAGGTTGCCCTCCGTGTCGTATCGGCCTCCGAGCGGCGCATTCGCCGCGAGGAGGTGGGTATCGCTCAGATGGACGATCGTTCGCTGCGCGGGGGCGTGCTGGCCGAACTGCATGCCGCCAGACTAGGCGCATGAGCGCATCCCTCTCTTCCGCGGACCTCCTCGTCGTCGGCGAGAGCGTGGCCGATGTCATCCTCCAGCCCGACGGCACGCAGGTGACCCACGCCGGCGGCAGCCCCGCGAATGTCGCTTTCGGGCTCGCACGTCTGGGCGCCGACGTCGCGCTGCTGACACAGCTCGGAGCGGACGACGACGGCGCACTGATCGCCGCGCACCTCGTGGGCGCGGGCGTGCGGCTGGTGGAGCCGCCGCATCCGGCGCTGCGCACACCACGCGCGACCGCCCGGATCCAGCCCGACGGATCCGCCCGGTACGACTTCGAGATCGGGTGGACGCTCACCCCGCGCGAGACCCGCGCCGTGCGCCACGTGCACACGGGCTCGATCGCCGCCTTCCTCTCCCCCGGCGCCGAGGCCGTGCGCGCCCTGCTCGAGGGCGCGCGGGGCGTGGCGAGCATCAGCTTCGACCCGAACATCCGGCCTGCGCTGCTCGAGGACCACGAGGCCGCGCGGGCGCGTTTCGAGCAGTTCGCGGCGCTCTCGGATGTCGTCAAAGCCAGCGACGAGGACCTCGACTGGCTCTACCCCGGTGAGGACCCCGCGGGCATCGCGCGAGGGCTCGTCGAGACCGGCACGGGCGCGGCCATCGTCACCCGGGGCGGCGACGGAGTGATCGCGATGACCCGCACCGGGCTGCTGGAACTGTCGGCGGTGCGTGCCGACGTCGTCGACACCGTCGGCGCCGGCGACTCCTTCATGGCCGCGCTCCTCGCCGATCTCGGGCGACACGGCCTGCTGGGCGGTGGCTTGCGCGCGACTCTCGCCCGCGACGACTTCGACCTGCGCCCGCACCTCGAGATCGCCGCGCGCGCGGCGGCGATCACGGTGTCGCGCGCGGGTGCGAATCCGCCCTCCGCGGCCGAACTGGCTGCGGAGGGCGGTGACGAGGCCTGATCAGCCGGCGGCGGATCCGTCAGCCCGCGACGATGAGCAGGATGCCCGCGACGACCGCGAGCGCGCAGACCGTGAAGCACGCGTAGGCGCCGAGCATGGCCAGGCGCTTCTGCGCCTCGCTGAGGGGGTTCTTCCTCGCCGCCTTCGCGGCGGCCTTCTCGGCCTTGGCGATCTCCTTCGGCGTGACCACCTGGATCGCGTCCGTCCACTGCACCGGGGCGACGACGGGGATGCGGCCGGCCGCCGCCATCAGCCGCAGGCCGAGCGCGTAGAAGCCGACCACCACAACGGCGCCGATGATCGCCGCGAGGAAGACCTGCAGGAATGCGAGCCAGTCGATGATCACTTGTCCGCGCCCTTCGTCTTCTTCTTCGCCGCCTTGCGGGCGGCCTTCTCCTCCATCGCGCGCTGCTGGCGCGGAGTGGGCGGCGGGTTCTCGTCGAGCTCGACGGCCTGACCGGAGACGGCGACCTCGCTCATCGCGTTGCCCGCGTGGACCTCGTCCTTGCGCGAGCGCAGGAACAGGAAGACGATCGCGATCGTCGCGAGGATCGCGTCGATGATGACGCCCGTCACCCCGAGACCCGCGTTCTTCGACCACACGACGAGGAGCGCCATCAGACCGCCCACGAGACCCGCGGCGGGAAGGGTGAGCAGCCAGCCCACGAAGATCTTGCCGACCATGCCCCAGCGCACCTCCGATCCGCGACGTCCCAGACCCGATCCGATGACGGATCCGGAGGCGACCTGCGTGGTCGACAGCGCGAAGCCGAGGTGGCTCGAGGCCAGGATGGTGGCGGCCGTGGACGCCTCCGCCGAGAAGCCCTGGGCGGGCTTGACGTCGGTGAGGCCCTTGCCGAGGGTGCGGATGATGCGCCAGCCGCCGACGTAGGTGCCGAGCGCGATCGCGGACGCGGCCGCGAAGATGACCCACAGCTCCGGCTCGGGGTGATTCTGCCAGCCGACCGCGATGAGCGCGAGCGTGATGATGCCCATGGTCTTCTGCGCGTCGTTCGTGCCGTGCGCCAGGGCGACAAGCGACGACGTGAAGATCTGGCCCCAGCGGAAGCCGTCGCGACCGTCGGGCTTGCCGTCGTAGCGACGCGTGACGGCATACGCGAGCTTCGTGGCCGCGAAGGCGATGATGCCGGCCGTCAACGGCGCCAGAAGCGCCGGCAGCACGACCTTCGACATCACGACGCCGAAGTCGATGCCGTGGACTCCGAGTCCCACGATCGTGGCGCCGATCAGGCCGCCGAACAGCGCGTGCGACGAGCTGGAGGGAAGACCCAGCAGCCACGTGAACATGTTCCACGTGATCGCGCCGATGAGGCCGGCGAAGATCAACGAGGGGAAGACCTCGCCCGAGATCTGATCCTCGCGGATGATCCCGCCCGAGATGGTCTTCGCCACCTCCGTCGAGAGGAACGCGCCGACGAGATTGAGAATGGCCGCGAGAGCCACGGCCGTCTTGGGCTTCAGCGCACCGGTGGCGATGGGCGTGGCCATCGCATTCGCGGTGTCGTGGAATCCGTTGGTGAAGTCGAAGAAGAGCGCCAGGACGATGACCAGCGCGACGACGAGGGCTGCGGTTTCCACCGTCCGCCTTCCGTGATCGAGGATCCGGGGGGGATCCGATCCTGCGAACGAAGGGTTCGCTATCTGTTCCGGGTCTGGTAACCAGACAGTGCACGATTCTCCCATCGCGAGGACGATGCGGCAAACCGCGCCGGGCGCGTCGCGCGCACGCGCGAGCCGAGCGCCCCACGAGGCGGTTAGCGTGGATGGATGACCGCTCCTCGCCCCGACCGGCGACCCCAGCCCCGCACCCATCACGGCGACACCTTCGACGACCCGTACGAGTGGCTGCGCGAGAAGGAATCGCCCGAGGTCATCGCCCACCTCGAGGCCGAGAACGCCTACACCGACGAGGCGCTCGCCCATCTCGAGCCGCTGCGCGAGAAGGTGTTCCAGGAGATCAAGGGCCGCGTCCGCGAGACCGACCTCAGCCTTCCCAGTCGCCGTGGTGACTGGTGGTACTACGGGCGCACGGTCGCCGGCAAGCAGTACGGCATCCAGTGCCGTGCCCCCATCGCCGGCCCGGACGACTGGACCCCGCCGATCCTGGCGCCCGACACCGAGGTGCCGGGCGAGCAGATCCTGCTCGATGCGAACGCCGAGGCCGACGGGCACGAGTTCTTCTCGCTCGGCTCGTTCGACGTCACGAAGGACGGCACCCGCATGCTGTGGGCGGTCGATGTCGCCGGCGACGAGCGCTACACGATCCGGGTGAAGGACCTCGTCACGGGCGAGAGGCTTCCCGACGTGCTGGAGGGCACCTCGTCGGGCGCGCACTTCCTGCCCTCCGGCACGCACATCGTGTACACGACGGTCGACGACGCCTGGCGGCCCGACCGCGCCTGGCTGCACGAGGTGGGTGCTGCGGGACGCGCGGACGACCGTGAGATCTACCGCGACGACGACGAGCACTTCTGGGTCGGGGCGGGAGTCACCCGCAGCGAGCGGTTCCTCATCGTCGAGTCCGGATCGAGCATCACGAGCGAGGTCGCGCTGCTCGACGCCACGACCGTGGCGTCCGACCCCGAGGCCCGGCCGGAGGTCGTGTGGCCCCGCCGCGAGGGCGTCGAGTACGGCGTCGAGCACGCCGTGATCGACGGCGAGGACTGGCTGTACATCCTGCACAACGACGGGGCGCTCGACTTCGAGCTGGTGCGGGCACGCGCCGGATCGCCCACCGACACCGAGGTCGTGCTCGCACACCAGCCCGGACGCCGGCTCATCGACATCGACTGCTTCCGCGACTTCGCGGTCGTCGAGTACCGCCGCGAGGGACTCCCCCGCGTGGCGCTGCTCGACTACCGCACGCACGCGCTCACCGAGGTCGTCTTCGAGGAGCCGCTGTTCTCGGCCGGTGTCTCGAGCAACCCCGAGTGGTCGCCGCCCGTGCTGCGCCTGGGCTACGGCTCGTTCACGACCCCGGGCTCGGTCTTCGAGTACGTGCTGCCTGCCGGAGCGGCGATCGGGCTCGGCGCGGCGGGCGAACTGATCCTGCGCCGCCAGGTCGAGGTGCTGGGCGACTACGACCCCGCCGACTACGGCCAGGCGCGCCTGTGGGCACCGGCCGCCGACGGCACGCGCATCCCGGTCTCGCTCGTGTGGAAGCGGTCGTTCGGCGAGCCGGGCGACGCCCCGCGCCCGGTGCACCTGTACGGCTACGGCTCGTACGAGCACTCGATCGACCCGGGTTTCAGCGTGGCGCGTCTGTCCTCGCTCGACCGCGGGGTGATCTTCGCGGTCGCCCACGTGCGCGGCGGCGGCGAGATGGGCCGGCAGTGGTACGAGGACGGGAAGCTCGGCCACAAGAAGAACTCGTTCACCGATTTCGTCGACGTCGCGCGGCACCTGGTGGACAAGGGCTACACGACCCCGGATCGCCTCGTCGCGGAGGGCGGATCGGCGGGCGGGCTGCTGATGGGCGCGGTGGCCAACCTGGCGCCCGACCTGTTCGCGGGCATCCTCGCCGACGTGCCCTTCGTCGACGCGCTCACGACGATCCTGGATCCGTCGCTTCCGCTGACCGTGATCGAGTGGGACGAATGGGGCGACCCGCTGCACGACGCGGACGTCTACGAGTACATGAAGTCGTACACGCCCTACGAGAACGTGCGGGAAGGCGTCGAGTACCCGCGCATTCTCGCCATGACCTCACTGAACGACACGCGCGTGCTCTACCTCGAGCCCGCCAAGTGGGTCGCGCGGCTCCGCGATGTCGGCGCCGATGCGCTCTTCAAGTGCGAGATGGTCGCCGGCCACGGGGGCGTCTCCGGCCGCTACAACTCGTGGCGGGAGCGCGCCTTCCAGCTCGCCTGGCTCTTCGAGGTGCTGGGCGTCACCGACGCCTGATCGACGGAGGCGCCGACCGACCGCGCCCCTGAACGGGAGAGGCTCCCGGTGCCGCACGCACCGGGAGCCTCTCTCGAGCGGGGAGCTCAGCCGAAGAGGGCTGCGGCCTCCTCGTAGCGGGACTGCGGCACGGTGTGGAGCTCGCCGAGAGCCTCGGCGAACGGCACGCGGACGATGTCGGTGCCGCGCAGCGCCACCATCTCGCCCCACGCGCCCTCCTTGATCGCGTCGGCCGTGTGCAGGCCGAGGCGCGTCGCCAGAACGCGGTCGAAGCCGGACGGCGAGCCGCCGCGCTGGATGTGCCCGAGCACCGTGGAGCGCGTCTCGATGCCCGTGATGCGCTCGATCTCGGGGGCGAGGATCTCGCCGATGCCGCCGAGGCGGGGGCGGTTGAAGGCGTCGAGGCCCTTGTCGCTGTAGGCCTCTTCCTGGCCCTTGAGCTTGAAGCCCTCGGAGACGACCACAAGCGGCGCGCGACCGCGCTCGAAGGCGGAGCGCACCTGGTCGGTGATCTCCTCGATGGACAGCGGCACCTCGGGGATGCAGATCACGTGCGCACCCGACGCCATGCCGGCGTGCAGTGCGATCCAGCCCACGTGGCGGCCCATGACCTCGGCCACCATGCAGCGCTGGTGCGAGTCGCCGGTCGTGCGCAGGCGGTCCATGGCCTCGGTCGCGATGTTCACCGCCGTGTCGAAGCCGAACGAGTAGTCGGTGGCGCCGAGGTCGTTGTCGATCGTCTTCGGCACGCCGAACACGGGCACGCCGTCCTTCGACAGACGCTCGGCGGCAGCGAGAGTGCCCTCGCCGCCGATCGCGATGATGCCGTCGATGCCGTGCTCGCTCAGCGTGGCCTTGATGTTCTCGGCGCCCCCGCGCTCGCCCTCGTAGGGGTTGGTGCGGGAGGTGCCGAGGATGGTGCCGCCGACCTTCGCGAGGCCCTTGACCTCGTGACGGGTCAGGGGGAAGAAGTCCGCGTCGACGACGCCGCGCCAGCCATCGCGAATGCCCACGAACTCGATGTCGTAGGTGGTGGTGCCCTTGAGGACGACGCCGCGGATGACCGCATTCAGTCCGGGGCAGTCACCTCCGGACGTGAGGATTCCGATCTTCATATTTCGACACTAGCGGGAAGCGGGGGGGCCCCCCGGGGGGGGGGGGCGGGGGGGGGGGGGGGGGGGGGGCTCGGCGCCCGGGCCCCACCC
Source organism: Microbacterium stercoris (assembly GCF_017592545.1). Classification (GTDB taxonomy): domain Bacteria; phylum Actinomycetota; class Actinomycetes; order Actinomycetales; family Microbacteriaceae; genus Microbacterium; species Microbacterium stercoris. The sequence goes on along the minus strand of NZ_JAGFOA010000002.1, from coordinate 663,940 downwards.
GACCGGGGCGGCGGAAG
>NZ_JAGFOA010000002.1:0-663913 GCF_017592545.1 Microbacterium stercoris | reverse complement strand
TACGTGTGTTTACCTATTGACATTTTCCCAACCTCGCGGGAAGCGGCAGACCACCGTGGTGGTCTGCCGCTTCGTCCGGGTGTCTGCGATGGATCGTCGCCGGATCGCAATCCTGCGGGTCCGACGATCGGTGTCAGTCGCCCCCGAGCGCGGTGCGCAGCACGTGCTTGAGCGCCGCCAGCTGCACCGAATCGCTCGAGGCGGGGTCGACCGCCTCGCCGTCGAGAGCACGCGCGGCGAGACCCTGCTTCTGGTCGATCAGCTCGGCGATCTTGGTGTCGATCGTGTGCGCCGCGATGATGCGCCAGGCCGTCACCGGCTCGTCCTGACCGATGCGGTGGACGCGGTCGATCGCCTGCGTCTGCTCGGCCGCGGTCCACGACAGCTCGGCGAGCACGACGTTGGATGCGACCTGCAGGTTGACACCCACGCCCGCCGCGGTGAGCGAGCAGACGACGATGCCGACCTCGGGGTCGTTGTTGAACGCGTCGATCGCGGCTTGGCGCACCGTGCCGGTCTGCTCGCCGCGGATCGAGACCGCCTTGATGCCGACCGCCTTGAAGTGGGCCTCGGCCTGGTCCATGACGTCGATGTGCTTGGCGAAGAAGACCACCTTGCCGACCGAGCGCTGGAGCTGGGCGGTGTAGTCGGCCGCGAGGCCGGCCTTGGCCTGTCCGATGCGACGCACCATCGTGAAGACGTTGTCGCCGGCGTTCTCGGCGGCCTTCGACTCCTCGAGCTCGCCGTGGGCGACCAGGCGCACGATGTCCTCGTCGATCTCGCCCGGCGCGAGTCCCCGGTCGCCGCGCGCCTCGATGATCCGGCGGTAGCGCGCCACCAGGCGGGCCGCGAGCTCGCGCTCGGCCTCGCGGATCGAGCGGCCGAACTCGTCGTCCAGCTGCACGGGCAGATCCGCGATCAGCTTGTCGGGCAGGTCCTTGGCGACGTCCTTCTTGCGGCGGCGCACGATGCCCATCGAGATGACGGCGTCTCGGGCCTCCGGGTAGAACGCCTTGTCGGCGGGCGTGAGACCGGTGGCGTCGAGCTTCTCCATGAGCTCGGGCCCGGGCTTGTCACCCGTGGTCCAGCCGAGGAAGCGCCAGATCGCGTCGAAGTCCTCGACGTCGTTGATGAGCGGCGTGCCCGTAAGCGCGAGCAGCAGCGGATCGCCGCCCGGGGTCTGCTCGCGGATGCTCGCGGCGAGCGCCAGCACGTTCTGCGAACGCTGTGACGAGAGGTTCTTGATGAAGTGCGCCTCGTCGACCACCATGCCGCGCAGTCCCAGCTTGGCGAGCCAGCCGAGATGACGGTCCAGGATCTCGTAGTTCACGATGAACACGTCGGCGAACGCGTCGATGTCGGTGCCGTCGCCGTTGATCACGGTCGCACGGCGGTGCGGCGTCCAGCGCTCGACCTCGCGGGCCCAGTTCATCTTCACGACGTTGGGCACGACGACGACCATCGGGTAGGCGTTCGCGACGGAGGCGGCGAGCACCGACTCGGCGGTCTTGCCGAGTCCCGGCTCGTCGGCGAGGAGGAACGTGCGGTGACCCGCGCGCACCGCCTCGAGGAAGCGCGACTGGTGCGCCATGACCTCGAGGCCCTTGGGCGAGAGGCGGTCGAACTCGGGCAGCTCGGGAAGCGGCATCGTGGCGGCACCGCCGCCCGCGCCCTGCTCGAACGCCTTGTACAGGGGGCCCATGAGCTCCCAGTCGTCGAGGCGACGGCGCGGGGTGGGACCGCCGCGACGGTGCTCGAGGTCCGGCGCGAGGAACGGGTTCGACTCGATCCGCGACTCGATCTGCGGCGGCATGACCTGACGCTCGGCCGCGACAGGCGGCACGATCGTCTGGATAACAGCGGGCTTGACGTCGGCGATCACCAGCTCCTCGGGCGGCAGCTCGGCGCCCGACTCGATGAGCCAGTCGCGGCGCATGCGGCGCGCGACGGGAGAGGTGGCCTGGTCGACCTCCAGCAGCTGGATGAGCGACGTGTCGCGGGCGGCCGTCTTGGCCAGGATCGTCGCGACGCCGTCGAGGCGCTTGAGCAGCTCGGCCCGTGCGGCATCGGTGATCTCACCGTCGGCCTTCACACGAGCGCGCTCCTCGCGCACCAGGAACGCGATGACCTGGAACTTGGTGCGGTTCGTCGGACCGAGCTTGCCGCGCTGGGCCTTGGCCTCGACCTCGCGCACCTTGCGGGCGAGGATCGGGATGAGGGGTGCTTCGTCGTCGCGCCGCGCGGACGAGGACTTTCTGCGCTGTCGCGCGGGTGCCGTGGTCGGCATGCTCCTCCTGAGCGTAGAGACCGTCGCGGCCGAGGCATGCACCTGAGCGGCCGGAGTGGTGCAGGCCTCCGCCGAGTATTACAAGAGGATCTCTCGGACGTCGATGACGCGTCGGGCGGCGGGGAGCCTGTGAGGCCAGTCTACGCCATAGGGCCGCGCCGCACCTACGGGAGAATCGCCCGCATGTCGGAGATCGCGTCGTCGACGAGGGCCTTGTCGACATTGGCAGCGTAGGTGGTCAGCAGCAGGTCGCCATCGAGCACGACCCGCTCGTACTCGTGGAAGTCCTGCTGGCGGTCGAGCTCGCGCTGGCAGTCGACCACGGCGCCGGTGGCGTCGCAGCCGGGGAAGTCCCGCGTGAGCGCGTCGCGCACGAGCTGATCGTGCTGCGCCGGCGCGATCGCGGCGTTCTGCGTGAGGAACACGTCGCCCCCGGGCGACCAGTCGCAGTTCAGGTTCGGCGCGCCCTGGATGACATCGAGCAGATCGGCGATCTTCGAGCTCCAGGCATACGGGCGGCCGGGGTTGAGCTGGGCGAATGCGGCGTGCAGCCGATCCTGCATCCCGGGGCTGTACGCCTGCGCGCAATTCGCCGGCAACCCGGCGGGGCCGTCCGTGGCGGGCGGCGCCGGCTCGGCGGTCGGCTCCGTCGGGGCCGCGGACGGCGGCGCGCTCTCGGTCTCGGTCGGCGCGGGCGTCGTCGGCTTCGCCGGGGTGGACGCTGCCGGCGTCGGCGCGGTGGTCGGCTCCGGGGAGGGCTGCGGGCTGCACGCGGCGAGCGCGAGGGATCCGGCGAGCAGGACGACGGCGGGGAGGACGCGGCGCATGGCCCCATCCTCCCCTACCTTCGCGGCATCACCCGTTCATCGGAACGACCGCAGGCGCAGGCTGTTGAGCACCACGAACACGCTCGAGAACGCCATCGCGGCTCCGGCGATCATCGGGGTCAGCAGACCCAGCGCCGCGAGCGGGATCGCCGCGACGTTGTAGCCGAAGGCCCAGAAGAGGTTGCCGCGGATGACGCCGAGCACGCGCCGCGAGAGCCGGACGGCGTCGGCGGCCGCCGTGAGCGACTCGCGCACGAGCGTGAGGTCGCTCGCGTGCATCGCGGCATCCGCTCCCCCGCCCATGGCGATGCCGAGGTCGGCGGTGGCGAGGGCGGCGGCGTCGTTGACACCGTCGCCGACCATGGCGACGCGGCGTCCCGACTGCTGCAGGCGGTGCACCTCGGCGAGCTTGCTCTCGGGCGTCGCCCCCGCGATCACGGTGTCGATGCCGACGGACGCGGCCACCTCGCGCGCCACGGCCTCGCCGTCGCCCGTGAGCAGCACAACGTCCAGGCCGAGCGCCCGCAGCTCGGCGATCGCCGCGCGGCTGTCGTCGCGGACGGTGTCGCCGACCAGGATCGCCGCCCGCGCGGTGGCGCTCATCCCCGCGGCCGAGGCCCAGCCCACGAGCACGACCGTGGACGCCGCGTCGCGCGCGACGGCCTGCAGGTCGTCGTCGACGCGCGCCTTGCGGCCGAGCGCGAATGCGAGGTTGCCTGCGAATGCCTCGCGTCCGTCGACCGTGCCGGCCACACCGTGTCCCGCGAAGCTCTTGAAGCCGGTCACCGAGGGCGTGTCGATACCGCCGGCGAAGGCGACGATCGCCCGGGCGACCGGGTGCTCGGATCCGGCCTCGAGAGCACCGGCGATCCGCAGCACCTCGTCACGGTCGGCACCCCGGCCCAGCACCACGTCCTGCACGGACATGCGCCCGCTGGTGACGGTTCCCGTCTTGTCGAGCACCACCGTGTCGATGCGTCCGGCGGTCTCGATGGCCGCGGGACCGGTGATCAGGATGCCGCGCTGCGCGCCGCGCCCCGTGCCCACCAGGATCGCCACGGGCGTCGCGAGCCCGAGCGCACAGGGGCAGGCGATGATCAGCACGGCGACGGCCGCGATGAAGCCCTGCTCGACGCTCTGGCCGGCGAGCAGCCAGCCGACGAAGGTCAGGATCGCGAGCCCGATCACCACGGGCACGAAGACCCCCGAGATGCGGTCGGCAAGACGCTGGATCTGCGACTTGCCGGTCTGCGCGTCCTCGACGAGCTGCGCGATGCGCGCGAGGCGGGTCTCGGCGCCGACTGCCGTGGCACGCACGACCAGTCGCCCGTCGACGGCGATCGTGCCGCCCGTGATCGACGAGCCGGGTGCGACCGCGACCGGCACCGACTCGCCCGTGAGCATGCTCGCGTCGACGTCGGCCTCGCCCTGCTCGACCACGCCGTCGGTGGCGACGGTCTCACCCGGGCGCACCACAAAACGGTCGCCGGGGTGCAGCCGCTCGACCGGCACGGTGTCGCCGTCGCGCCCGTCGGCGTCGGCGAGGGTGACCTGCTTGGCACCGAGATCGATCAGCGAGCGCAGGGCGGCGCCCGCCTTGCGCTTGGAGCGCTGCTCGATGAAGCGGCCGAGCAGCAGGAAGGTGGTGACCACGGCCGCCACCTCGAAGTACACGTGCATCCCGCCGCTGACGGTTACCCAGGTGCTCCAGAGCAGGGCTGCCAGGGTGCCGAGCGTGATGAGGGTGTCCATGGTCATGGCGCCGTGCCGCGCATTGCGCAGAGTGGCGCGGTGGAACGGCCAGCCCGCCCACAGCACAACCGGAACGCTCAGCGCCAGCGTGACCCACTGCCATCCGGGGAACTGCAGCGGCATGATCATCGAGATCGCCAGGATCGGCACGCTCAGCACCGCCGCGACGATCAGTCGAGTGCGCAGCGGCGTCTCGCCGGCGACGTCCTCGATGTCGTGCACGTGCCCGGAGTGATCCGCGTGGTCGTCGTCTCCGCCAGCGTGACCGGCGTGGTCGTGACCGGCGTGGTCGTGACCGGCGTGGTCGTGATCCGCGTGGTCGCGGTGCGGGGCGGCGGCCGCCGGGCGACGCACGGAGGCGTCGTAGCCCGCCGACTTGACCGCCTCGACGAGCGCGATGTCGGGGATGCCCGCCGGCACGCGCACCTTCGCGGATTCGGTGGCGAGATTGACGGAGGCGTCCGCGCCCGGCACGAGCAGCAGGCGCTTCTCGACGCGTGCCACACAGCTGGCGCACGTCATCCCGTGGATGTCGAGCACGACATCGCGGTGGTCTTCGGTGGTGGAGGTCATGGTTGTACGATCCTTCCTGAGGCTCTCGCAGGGCCGGAACAAGGATACCCCCCTGGGGTATTCCCGGCCACCCCCACGACGTACGCTGGACCCATGACCATCGAACTGACCGAGCGGGGCATCGCCGCCACCATCGACCACGCGATCCTGAAGCCCGAGTTCACACGCGCCGATGTCGACAAGGAGCTGGACATCGCCGCCGAGTGGGGTGTGTTCAGCGTGTGCGTGCGCCCGTCCGACATCGCCTATGCCGTGGAGCGACTCGCCGGCACGGGCGTGGCGGTCGGCACCGTCATCGGGTTCCCGCACGGCACCACCTCGACCGCCGCCAAGGTGGCCGAGCTGGCACAGGCCCAGGCCGACGGTGCCGTCGAGTTCGACATGGTCGTCAACATCGGCGCGCTGCGATCCGGTTTCGACGACGTGGTCACCGCCGACATCGCCGCGGTCGTCGAGGCGGCCAGCGGCGCGGTCACGAAGGTCATCCTCGAGACGAGCCTGCTCGACCTGGAGCAGATCGAGCGCGGCTCCCGGCTCACCGAGGCCGGCGGCGCCACCTTCGTCAAGACCTCCACGGGCTTCGCCGGCGGCGGCGCCACCGTCGAGCACGTGACCCTCATGCGCCAGACCGTCTCCCCCGCCGTGCGGGTCAAGGCATCCGGCGGCGTCCGCGGCCTCGAGGCGGCGATCGCCATGATCGAGGCGGGCGCGACCCGCCTGGGCACCAGCGCGAGCGCGACGATCCTCGGCGAGCTGCGCGCCCGCGCCGAGGGACGCGAGGCCTCGCAGGCACAGGACACCACCTCGTACTGAGCCCCCTGACACGTGACGAAGGCGGGTCGGCCGATGCCGCCCCGCCTTCGTCACGAAACGGGTGGGATCTCCCTCAGAGCGTGGAGGCGTCGCGGATCCAGAGCGGGGCGGCCGTGAGGGCCTCGCGCGCGCGGGCGACGTCGTCGTGCATCTGCTCGATCAGCGCGTCGATCCCCTCGAAGGCGACCATTCCGCGGATCCGTTTCACGAAGGTCACCTCCACCTGGCGGCCATACAGGTCGAGATCCGTCTCGTCGAGCACATATGCCTCGACCTGGCGATGCTGGACGTCGTCGAACGTCGGGTTGGTGCCGACCGAGATCGCCGCCGGATAGCGCACGCCCGACCGCAGCACGTTCTCGGGCGTGCGGGCGACGAGCCAGCCCGCGTAGACGCCGTCGGCGGGGATGTAGCCCTCGGCGTCCGGCGAGAGGTTCGCCGTCGGGAAACCCAGCTCGCGGCCGCGCTTGAGACCGTGCACGACCTCGCCCACGATGGACGGCGGGCGTCCGAGAAGCTTCGTCGCTCGTTCGATGTCGCCCTGCTCGAGCAGCTCGCGGATCCATGTCGACGAGACGCGCCTGCCGTCGCCGGCGCTCGCCACGTCGGCCACGACCTCGACCTCGAAGCCGAGCTCGGCGCCCATCCGACGCAGCAGGTCGGCATCACCAGACCCCCCGCGTCCGAAGCGGAAGTCGGATCCGACGAGCACACGCCGCGCCTTCAGACCCTCTACGAGGATGCGCCGCACGAAGCTCTCGGCCTCCTCGCTCGCCTGCGCCTCGTCGAAGCGCAGCACGAGGGTCGCGTCGATGCCGGTGCGGCTGAGCAGCTCGGCCTTCTGCGTGACGCCGACGAGCGAGCGCGGGCAGCGATCCGGAGCGATGATCGCCAGGGGGTTCCGGTCGAAGGTGACCGCGACCGTGCGCACATCGGATGACGCCGCGTCGACGAGCATCTTCTCGATGATGGCGCGATGCCCCGCATGCACACCGTCGAACTTGCCGATGGCGACCACCGTCGGGCCGAAGTCCGCCGGGATCTCGGCGACGTCCTCGAAGAGGATCACTCTGCCGATCCGGTCTTCGCCGCGACGCGCGTGCGGTGCGTGAACAGCCACCAGAGGCCGAGGAAGGGCAGCACCAGCGGGATGAAGACGTAGCCGATGCCGAAGCCGGACCACACGGTCGCCTCGGGGAACAGCTCGGGCACCACGAGCGAGACCGTGCCGATCGCGAGAACACCGACGAGCTCGAACACGATCGCGACCCAGGCGATGCGGTACCAGGCCTCGCGACGCGAGAAGATCAGCGCCAGCGTGGCGAGGATGTACACGAGTGCCGACGCGGCCGACAGCGAGAACGCGAGCGGGGCGTGGTCGAAGCGCTCGACGATCTGCACGAACGAACGGCCGGTGGCACCGAGGGCCATCACCGCGTAGACGATCACGAGCACGCGGCCGATGCCGGTCATGCGCTTGGCGGCGACGGGGGCCGCGGTGTGCGCGGAAGGAGCGACGGGGGTGGTCATAGCGCCCTCCAGTCTAGGCGCGCCCGGCTGTGCCGCGCCTCGGCGCCGCGGCGGCGGTCAGGCCACTTGCACGGTCCAGATGATCTGCATGCGCCACACCATCACGGCGATCGACAGGGCGACCACGCCCATGATCACGGTGCTCCAACGGCTGCGCTCGATGAGGGCCCACGCGACGCCGGCCACGGGAAGCAGCACCGCCGAGACGAGGTAGACCCAGAACTCGAGCAGGCTGCCCGTGGGCGGATTGCCGGCGAGGGGCGCGACGATGGCGATGACGACCTGCGCGATCAGCAGCAGCTCCACCAGCACCAGGGATCCGACGGTGAGGTCGCTGGGACGACGCCCGGCGAGCCCCAGGATCACCGCGAGCAGCCCCGCCGCGATCGCGACCACCAGCTGCAGGATCGTGAACCACAGGATCACGCCGTCACCTCCGGCATGTTCATCGCGCTCTTGAGGGCCTCGCCCCGTCGCTCGACGACGCCGACCAGCACGCCCTCCGGGTCGACGGCGGCGGCGAGGTCTCCCTCGAGGCGACCGGCCTGCCCCGCGAGCTTCTTGCCGTGGCGCAGGTCGCGCGCCTCCCCCGCCGTGACATCGAGCCGCCCGAGCACGCGCGACGCAACCTCCGCTGGATCGAGCAGCGCGGGAGCCCCGTCGGCGAGAGCCTCGAGCGTGTGCGCATCGGCGAGCTCGAACGGGCCGATGCGGGTGCGACGCAGCATCGTGAGGTGCCCGCCGACGCCGAGATCGGCGCCGAGGTCACGCCCGAGAGCCCGGATGTACGTGCCCGAGGAGCAGTCGATCGTCGCGTCGAGGTCGATCACCTCGGTCCCGTCGGCGAGCGCCGTCCGCCGCGACTCGCCGACGGCGAAGCGCGAGATCGTGACCTCGCGGGCCTTCAGCTCGACGTCCTCGCCCGCCCGGGCGAGGTCATATGCGCGCCTGCCGTCGACCTTGATGGCCGAGAACGTGCTCGGCACCTGCGAGATCCGCCCGGTCAGCCGCGCGACGCCGTCGGCGATCCGGCTGTCGGTCACGGAGTCGAGCGCGCCGGCCGCCGCCGTCGAGACGGTCTCGCCCTCGGCGTCGTCCGTCGTCGTGGCTGCACCCAGGCGAATCGTCGTCTCGTACGTCTTGTCGAGGCCGACGAGGTAGGTCAGCAGTCGTGTGGCCCCCTCGATGCCGAGCACCAGCAGGCCCGTGGCCATCGGATCGAGCGTGCCGGCGTGGCCGATCTTGCGCGTGCCGAACGCGCGACGCGTGCGGGCCACCACGTCATGGCTGGTGATGCCGCCCGGCTTGTCGACGAGCAGGATGCCGGACGCAGGACTCATACCCTCCAGGGTACGTGTCCACCGCTCGGCCTCCGTGCGACGGGCTGCCTGCCGCGACGCTCGCCGTCGCCGGGCGATGACGCTCCCCGCGCCCGTACCCTGGATCGGTGATCTCGTTCCGCTCCGCCCCGACCGTCGACCTCTCGCCCCTCGATCTGTACGAGATCCTGCGTCTGCGCGTCGACGTGTTCGTCGTGGAGCAGGACTGCCCCTATCCGGAGCTGGATGGCCGCGATGTCGAGCCGGCGACGATCCAGTTCTGGGCGACCGACGGATCGGCGATGCTCGCGACGCTGCGGCTGCTCACGGATGGCCAGGATCGCCGGATCGGCCGCGTCGCGACCGCCGCGCAGGCACGCGAAAAGGGCCTCGCGGCCGAGCTGATGCGCGGCGCGCTCGCTGCGTGCGAGGGCCAGACGGTGCGGCTCGACGCCCAGTCTCACCTCACCGGCTGGTACGCGCGCTTCGGATTCGAGCCCGACGGCGCCGAGTTCGTCGAGGACGGCATCCCGCACACGCCGATGATCCGGCGGGCGACGCAGCGTCGGTGAGCTGCCGACCTAGGCTGGACGGATGCCCTCCGAGATCGCCGCGCGCCTGATCCCCTGGTACGCCAGGGAGCAGCGCGATCTTCCGTGGCGCGCGCCGGGCTTCGGCGCCTGGGGTGTGCTGGTGAGCGAGTTCATGCTGCAGCAGACGCCGGTGAACCGGGTGATCCCGCTGCTGGAGGCGTGGCTCGAACGCTGGCCGACGCCCACCGCCCTGGCAGCCGATGCACCGGCCGAGGCCGTGAGGCAGTGGGCGAACCTCGGCTATCCGCGGCGCGCGCTGTGGCTGCACCGCGCGGCCGTCGAGATCCGGGACCGCCACGACGGCGTGGTGCCGCGCGACGTCGACGCACTGCTCGCCCTCACCGGCATCGGCGACTACACCGCGCGAGCCGTCGCGACCTTCGCGTACGGCGACCGGCATCCCGTCGTCGACACGAACACCCGCCGCGTCATCGCCCGCGCGGTGCACGGGCGCGCGCAGCCGGGTCCGCCGCACCGCCGCGACCTCGACGACATGGAGGCCCTGCTTCCCGAGGGCGACGACGCCGCGGCGATCGTCAACGCCGCGGCCATGGAGCTCGGCGCCGTGGTCTGCGTCGCGCGCACTCCGCGGTGCGATGTGTGCCCCCTGCTCGACATCTGCGCGTGGGTGAGCGAGGGCCGCCCCGAGACCCCGGATCTGCGGCGCCGTCAGGCGAAGTACGAGGGCTCAGACCGACAGGCGCGAGGTGCGGTGCTGCGGGCCCTTCGCGAGTCCGGATCGCTGCCGCAGCAGGCGGTGATCGGCGACTGGCCCGATCGCCTGCAACGCGACCGCGCCATCCTGAGCCTGCTCGACGACGGCCTCATCGAGGCCGAGGACGGCGCCCTCCACCTGCCGCGCTGAGGCTCACTCGGGCGCGACCTCGATCAGCACCTTGCCGATGGCGCCGCCCTCGACCGCGTCGTGCGCGGCCGCGGTCTGCTCCAGCGGGAAACGGTGCAGGGGCACGCCGTGCTCTTCGCCCACCTCCAGCGCCCCGTCGGCGATGGCGGCGGTGATGTCCTCGGTCGCGGCGGCGAGAAGATCCGGATCGACCGTGTACAGCAGCACGAACTGGTAGCGCAGGTTCTTCGAGAACGTCGCGCGCACCGACAGCGTCATCTCGTCGCCGCCGTTGTTCGCGTAGACGGCGATCGTGCCGCCGAGTGCCGCGACCTCCCTGTCGAGCTCGGCGTTCACCGCGGGCGCCACCTCGACGATGAGATCGACCCCGTCGGGGGCGATCGCGCGGATCTGGCCCGCGGCGTCGCCGGTTGTGTAGTCGACGGTGTGCGCCGCGCCGGCCGCACGCGCGAGAGCGGCCTTCTCGTCACTGCTGATCGTGGCGATCACGGTGGCGCCGGCCCACACGGCGAGCTGGATGGCGGCGTTGCCGACCGCACCCGCGCCACCCTGCACGAGGATGGTCCGACCGGCGAGCGCACCGGGCGCGAGGCGGCTCACCGGCCCGGAGGTCAGCAGGCGATGCGCCGTGATCGCGGGCACGCCCAGCGACGCTCCGAGGTCGAAGGAGGCTCCCTCCGGCAGGGGGACGGCCTGCGCCACCGGCACCACCACGTACTCGCTCGCCGATCCGTACGGCCGGCCGTGCTGCGTCAGGTACGTCCACACGCGGTCGCCGACGGCCACACCGGTCGCGCCCTCGCCCCGGGCATCGACGACGCCGCTCGCGTCCTGGCCGGGCGCGATCTCGGCGAACGCGAGCTCGCCCATCGCGCCCTGGCGGAACTTCCAGTCGGTGGGGTTCACTCCCGCGCGCACCACCCGCACCCGCACCTCGCCGGCACCGGGCTCGGGAACGGGGCGCTCGACGACGCGGAGAACGGAGGACGGACCGGGCTCGGAGTAGATCGCAGCACGCATGACCTCACCGTAAACCGGCCCGGGTTCCATGGGGCCGGGAACGACGAAGGCCGCCCTCGCAGGGCGGCCTTCGGAGGGTCGAGGATCAGTCCTCGATCTCCTCCTCCTCGGGGATCTCCCGAGGCTTGACGTAGGGATCGGCGTCGCCGGCGTACGTGGCGCCCGCCGCGATGCCCGCCACTGCGGCATCGCGCTCGCGAGCCTCACGCAGCAGCGAGTCGAGCGTGCTGGCACTCTCGGGCAGCGCATCGGCGATGAACTCGAGCGACGGCGTCAGACGGGTGTTGAGCTTCTTGCCCACCTCGCTGCGCAGCATGCCGGTCGCCGCCCGCAGGGCAGCGCCGCTGGCCTCGCGCTCCTCGTCCGATCCGTAGACCGTGTAGAAGACCGACGCGTGCTGCAGATCGCCCGTGACACGCACATCCGTGATCGTCACGAAGCCGAGCCGCGGATCCCGCAGGCCCTTCTCCAGCCGCTCGGCCAGAATCACCCGGATCCGATCCGAGAGCCTCGCCTGTCGTTCCTGACCCGCCATGGAGTCCTCCTTCAATCTGCCCCGCCGAGGGGGCCGAATGGCCCTGTCGGGGATCGAAACCCCCGACAGGGCCATTCTTTCAGAACCTGAGCCGCGCGGATGTCCGCGTCTCGACTCGCTGTGCGCGCTCGGCGGCCGGATGGTGGCCGCCTCGCTCGCACCGTGGCATCACTGGCGAGGCTTCTCGACCATCTCGATGGTCTCGATCTCGTCGCCGATCTGGATGTCGTTGTACTTGCCGAGGCCGATACCCGCCTCGAAGTCCGTGCGGACCTCGGTGACGTCGTCCTTGAAGCGGCGCAGCGACTCGATCGCCAGGCCATCGGCCAGCACCACGCCGTCGCGGATGACGCGCGCCTTGGCGTTGCGCGTGATCGTTCCCGAGCGGACGATGACACCGGCGATGTTGCCGAACTTGGAGGAACGGAAGACCTCGCGGATCTCCGCGACACCCGACTGCTTCTCCTCGAACTCCGGCTTGAGCATGCCCTTGAGCGATGCCTCGACGTCGTCGATCGCGTTGTAGATGACCGAGTAGAACCGGATGTCCACACCCTCGCGCGAAGCGGCCTCACGGGCCTTCGTGTCGGGGCGGACGTTGAAGCCGATGACGATCGCGTTGTCGATCGTCGCCAGGTTCACATCCGACTCGGTGATCGCACCCACACCGCGGTGGATGATGCGCAGCTGGACGCTGTCGTCGACCTCGATCTTGAGGAGCGACTCCTCGAGCGCCTCCACGGCACCCGACACGTCGCCCTTGATGATGAGGTTGAGCGACTCGACCTTGCCCTCTTCGAGAGCGCGGGTGAAGTCCTCGAGCGACATGCGCTTGCGGGCCTTGGCGAGCTGCGCGTTGCGGGCGGCCGCCTCGCGCTTCTCGGCGATCTGACGGGCCGTGCGGTCCTCATCGGTGACGATGAAGGTGTCGCCGGCGCGGGGCACCGAGTTGAGACCCTGCACCTGCACCGGGCGGGAAGGCCAGGCCTCCTCGACCGCATCGCCGTTCTCGTCGATCATGGCGCGGACGCGGCCGTAGGCCTGACCCGCGACGATCGCGTCGCCGACACGCAGCGTTCCCGACTGGATGAGCACCGTGGCGACCGAACCGCGACCCTTGTCGAGCTTCGCTTCGATCGCGACACCGCGCGCCGCCTTGTTCGGGTTCGCCGTGAGGTCCAGACCCGCGTCGGCCGTGAGCAGCACGGCGTCGAGCAGATCCTGGATGCCGGTGCCCTGACGGGCCGACACGTCGACGAACATCACGTCGCCGCCGTACTCCTCGGCCACCAGGCCGTACTCGGTGAGCTGCTGGCGCACCTTGGCCGGGTTGGCCTCGGGCTTGTCGACCTTGTTGACCGCGACCACGATCGGCACACCGGCCGCCTGGGCGTGGTTCAGGGCCTCGACCGTCTGCGGCATGATGCCGTCGTCGGCCGCGACCACGAGGATCGCGATGTCGGTCACCTGCGCACCGCGGGCACGCATGGCGGTGAACGCCTCGTGACCCGGGGTGTCGATGAAGGTGATCGCGCGCTCGATGTTCTCGTGCTCGGTCCAGATCTGGTACGCACCGATGTGCTGCGTGATGCCACCGGCCTCGCCCTCGACCACGTTGGTCTGGCGGATGGCGTCGAGCAGTCGCGTCTTTCCGTGGTCGACGTGACCCATCACGGTGACCACCGGGGGACGGATCTCGAGGTCGTCCTCGTCCTCGTCCGCGAGCTCCTGCTCGAGGTCGAGACCGAAGCCCTCGAGGAGCTCCTTGTCCTCGTCCTCGGGCGAGACCATCTGGATCTTGTAACCCAGCTCGTCGCCGAGGATCTCGAACGTGGCCTCGTCGAGCGACTCGGTCGCCGTGGCCATCTCACCCAGGTTGAACAGGATGGTCACGAGCGTGCCGGGCTGCACGGTGTAGCCGCGCAGAGCCTCGAGCTTGTCGGCGAAGTCGGAGATCGAAGCGCCACGGCGCAGGCGGATGATCTCGCCGTTGCCCTTCTGGACGTTGACGCCGCCGACCACCGGCGCCGACCGCATCTCGAATTCCTGGCGCTTCGCACGACGCGACTTGCGCTGCTTCGACTTGCCGCCGCCCTTGCCGAACGCGCCGGCGGTGCCACCGCGGCCGCGACCGCCGGGACCGGGACGGCCCGGGAAGCCACCGCCGGGCGCGCCACCGGGCGCGCCGCCGGGACGGAATCCGCCGCCGCCGCCGGGGCGACCGGGGCCACCCGGACGCTGCTGGAACGGAGCGCCGGGACGACCGCCGCCACCGGGACGACCGGCACCGCCGGGCCGACCGGGGCCACCGGGACGCGGGGCGCCCGGACGGGGCGCACCGGGACGGGGCGGCTGGGGCTTCGGGATGTTGCCGGGCGACGGGCGCTGGCCCATGCCCTGCGCCGAGGCGAAGGGGTTGTTGCCCGGACGCGGGCCGGCGGGACGCTGTCCCATGCCCTGCGCCGAGGCGAACGGGTTGTTGCCCGGGCGGGGACCGCCGGGCTTCGGGGCGCCGCTCTGCCCACCGGGGGCTGCGGGGCGCGGACCGCCGGGCTTGGGGGCCTCGGTCGCGGCGGGCGCCTCGGCCTTGGGGGCCGGAGCGGCGGGCGCGGGGGCGGCCGCGGGCGCGGCGGGCGCCGGAGCGGCCGGAGCCTCGGCCTTGGCGGGCTTCGCCGGGGCCGGCTTCGGGCCGGGGGTCGGCGCGCCGGGCTTGGCGGCCGACGGGCGCGCGGGACCGGGGCGACCGGCGGGCTTCGCCGGAGCCGATGCCGCGGGGGCGGCGGGCTTGGCGCCCTCGGCCTCGAACGCCGCGCGCAGCTTGCGCGCGACCGGCGGCTCGATGGTCGACGACGGGCTCTTCACGAACTCGCCGAGCTCCTTGAGCTTCGCCAGGGCGACCTTGCTGTCGACGCCGATCTCCGCAGCGATCTCATGTACGCGTGGTTTTGCCACAATTCTCCTGTCAGGGGCGGTCTACCCCTGGACAGGGGCAGACCTCAAAGGCGGACGGGTCTCATTTCGAGCCGTTCACTTGGTTTCCATAGCCGTTCAGCCATTTCTCGAGGTTTTGCGTGTCGAGCACACCCGACACGCGCAGTGCTCGTCCGAAAGCGCGGCGCTTGAGGGCGTTCTCCGCGCACTCGCGTGTGGGATGCAGCCATGCTCCCCGTCCCGGCGCGGACTTCCGTTCGTCGATGACGAGCTCGAGATCGCGCAGAACCACTCGGATGAGCGAAGGTCGGGGGGCACGCGTGCGGCATCCGACGCACGTTCGTACGGCATCCATCCTACACCTCCGCGTGCGCGACCCGCCGGGCGGGGCTCAGTCGCCCTCGACGATGCTGTCGGGCTGGATGTCGATCTTCGCGCCGGTGAGCTTGGCGGCCAGACGGGCGTTCTGCCCCTCCTTGCCGATCGCGAGCGACAGCTGATAGTCGGGCACCAGCGCGCGGACGGCCTTGGTGTCGGCGTTGAGCACGAAGCTCGACGTGACCTTCGCGGGCGACAGCGCGTTCGCGACGAACTTGGGCAGATCCGGGTCGAAGTCGACGATGTCGATCTTCTCGCCCGAGAGCTCCTCGGTGACCGCGCGCACGCGGCGGCCGAGCTCGCCGATGCAGGCGCCCTTCGCGTTGATCGACGGATCCTTCGCGATGACGGCGATCTTGGTGCGGTGTCCCGCCTCACGGGCGAGGGAGGTGATCTCGACCAGACCGCCGGCGATCTCCGGCACCTCGAGCGCGAACAGCTTGCGGACGAGGCCCGGGTGCGTGCGCGAGACGGTGATCTGCGGGCCCTTGTTGCCCTTCGCGACGCTGGTCACATAGACGCGCAGGCGCGATCCGTGGGTGTACTCCTCGCCGGGGACCTGCTCCTCGGGGGGCAGGATCGCCTCGACCGAGCCGAGGTCGACGTGGATCATGCGCGGGTTCGGGCCCTGCTGGATCACGCCCGCGACGATGTCGCCCTCCTTGCCGCGGAACTCGCCGAGCACCGCGTCATCCGCGATGTCGCGCAGACGCTGACCGATGACCTGCTTGGCGGCGTAGGCGGCGATGCGGCCGAAGCCCTCGGGAGTGACCTCCTCCTCGCCGATCACCGCGTCCTCGTCGTCGGTGACGGGGACGTAGATGCCGACGTGGCCGGTCTTGCGGTCGAGCTCGGCGCGGGTGCCGGGAGTCACATCGCCGGTCTGCGAGATGTGCTTCTCATAGGCGGTCAGGATGGCCTGCTCGATGATCCGTGCAAGCTCCTCGAACGGAATCTCCTTCTCGCGCTCGACGGTGCGCAGCAGTCCCAGATCGATGTCCATGGTGACCTCCCTATTCAGCTCTCGCCGGCATGCATCCCGCCGGCATCCCTCCGAGATTACCCGACCACTCCCGGCGCTGTCCTGAGAGGACGGCGAGGCCCCGCCGTCCTCTGGACGACGGGGCCTCGGGATGCTCGGGACGTCAGCCGACGGGCTTGCCCGAACCGACCTTCCGCGCGATGCTCCGCTCGGTCACGGGCAGCCAGCCCTCGAGCGAGCCGGTCACCTCGACCGAGAGCGCCTTGCCCGCCTGCTTCGGCGTGATCTCGAACGTCTGGGACGTCGCCCCCTCGATGGCCTTGCCGTTCGCGAACCACTGGTACGTGAAGGTCGTGCCCTCGGTCCAGTCGCCGGGTTCGGCGGTGACGGTGCGCTTCACCTTCACGGTGCCCTCGATCGTCGGGACATCCGACTCGACGGGCACGGGCTCCGCCGCGGCCTCGACCGTGAAGGGCAGGCGCACGGTGGTTCCCGAGGGCGCCACCACCAGCTCGAGCGTCTGCGCGCCCGCGCTCGTGTCCGCAGGGACCGTGACCGCGCCCGAGACGGATCCGTCGGCCGCCACCGGGAGGGATCCGAGCGACGCGCCGTTCAGGCGCACCTCGGCCGTCGTGTTCTGCGGGGCGCCCCGCGAGGTGAGGTTCAGACCCGACACGGAGACCTGCGCCTGCTCCCCCGCCGTGACGGTGCCGATCTCGGTCGCGACCGCACGAGTGCGGGCGAACGAGGGCGACAGCGGCGAGTGCTCGCCGAGGTACTCGATCCAGGCGTCGCGGTCGACCAGCCCCGAGTCCTTCGCGTCCGTGCCGTGCTGGAAGGCGAAGAAGTTGTCGCCCGCCGTGGCGGCCGGTGCCGCGAGGAACGAGAAGGTGCCCACGCGGATCTCATCGGTCGGCTGCACGAGCTCGCCGTCGATGTAGATCGCGTCGACGTGGTCGCCGGGGGCGGCGTTGACGTCGGCGGTGTCGGCCACCCAGGTGACGTTCTCGGACAGGCCGAGCGCCAGGTAGGGACGCGACGGGCGCACCGTGCCGCCCTCCGTCGTCGTCTGCCACTGCTGCTCGAGCAGATCGTCGAGCTGCGCGCCCGTGAGCGTCGTCGTCCAGAGGTTGTTGACGAACGGCAGCACCGCGTTCGCCTCGGCGTAGGTGATCACGCCGTCCTCGGTCTCCGCGCCCGACTTCGCGTAGTACAGCTCGTTGCGCAGGCCCCCCGGGTTGACGACGCCGATCTCGGCCCCGCCGCGCTCGGGCGCGGACAGCGCATCGACCAGCGAGTTGGCGACGAGGTTGCCCAGCGCCGACTCGCTCATACGATCGTCGCGGGCTCCTCCCGTCCACCTGCCATCGACGTAGGAGCCGCCGGCGAACGCGGTCGTGATGTCGCCCGTGACCTTCGCGATCGGCTTGTCGCCGACCACGGCGGCGTAGGCGAGCGCCGACTGCACGATGTCGTTCACCTGCGTGAGCACCGGGCTGGCGAGGATCTGCTCGTTCGTCGGAGCCGCGCCGCGCTTGACGTTCTCGGCCGCGTAGTCGGTGACCTCGAAGGTCTCGGGGTCGAGGGTCAGCGACACGTGGCCGACGAACTCGCCGTAGTTGCCGGTCTGGATGACCGGACGCGTCGCGTCGGTGCCCGTGATCGGGGCATCCCACGCGTACTGCTTGTGCGTGTGCCCGGTCAGGATGGCCGCCACGCGCGGATCCGTCTCGGTGACGATGGATGCGAACGCGCGACCCGCGGCGATCTCCTCTTCGATCGTCGCGCCATCCGGAGTGCCGGCGCTCGCGCCCTCGTGCACGAGGGCCACGACGACGTCGGCCTCGCCGTTGGCGGCATCGCCGTCCTTGAGCTGAGCCGTCACGCGGTTGAGCGCGGCGACCGGATCGCCGAACTCGATGTCGGCGATGCCGGCCGGGGTGACGAGCGAGGCGGTCTCCTCCGTGACGACGCCGACGAAGCCGACGTCGACGCCGTTCACCTCGACGACCTCGTACTCGTCGAGCGCCGGGTCGTCCGTGCCCATCGCGTACACGTTGGCGCCCAGAAGGCTGAAGTCGGCCTCCGTCTCGACGCGACCCGTGAGGTCGGCGAAGCCCTGGTCGAACTCGTGGTTGCCGACGGCGGAGGCCTCGAGTCCGAGGGCGTTCAGCACGTCGATCGTCGGCTGATCCTGCTGCGTCGCCGAAGCGAACAGCGAGGCGCCGATGTTGTCGCCGGCCGACACGAACACCGTGCCCTCGGGATTCTGCGCCTTGAGATCCTCGACCGTCTTGGCGAAGGCGGTGGTGTTGGCGTCGATGCGGCCGTGGAAGTCGTTGATGTTGACGATGTCCAGGTCGATCGCGTCGGGAACCAGGTCGAGCCCCACGATCTCGGGGTTGTGGTCGCTCGCGCGGAACACCGACTCGTCGTAGAGGATCGTCGCGTTGTAGTTGTACCGGCTGTACTCGTAGCCGACCTGCTCCTGCGCGTTGATCTGCCAGACGTCAACGCCCGTGACCAGCTCCACGCCGGCCTCGTTCGCGAACACGTGGTCGAGCGAGCCCGCCATTCCGTCGAAGCTGTAGGTCGCCTCGCCGCCGTTGAACTCGCCGTTCAGCTCGGTGTAGCCCGCCTCCTCGATGAGCTGCACCGGGTCCTCGGACGAATAGGCGTTGAAGTCACCCGCGAAGAAGACCGGCTCGATGCCCGTCTCCTCCTGCAGCTGCGTCGTGAAGTCGAGCAGCGCCTGCGCCTGGCCGACCCGATCCGGGTTCGACAGGCCCTGGCCCGTGCCGTCGTCCGCTCCCGAGCCCTTCGACTTGAAATGGTTGACCGACACCAGGAAGGCCTCGTCATCCGGTGCGCCCGTGGCCTTGAAGGCCTGGAACAGCGGCTCGCGCGCGTTGTCGAAGTTGACCTCGTCGATCAGGATGCGCGACTCCCCCACGGGCGAGACGTCGGCCGGCTTGTAGATGAAGCCGGTGCGGATGACGTCCTCCTGGGCGATCTCGGGACGGATCTGCGGCGACGGGACGAACTCCCACACGTCGGATCCGGCTGCCGCGTTCAGCGCATCGACGAGCGTCGAGATCGCGAAGTCGCGGTCCTTGCCGAAGTGCGCCGAGTTCTCGAGTTCCTCCAGCGAGACGATCGACGCGTCGAGGCCGTTGATCGCGTTGACGATCTTGACCTGCTGGCGGGCGAGGTTCTCCGCGTTCGCCGCACCACGCGGTCCGTTCGGCTCGCAGGTGTTGTCGGTGATCGGAGCACCCGAGCGATCGGTGTAGTAGGTGCAGGTGCCCAGGCCCGAGGAGACGTACTCCTCGCCGGTCGTCGGGAAGTAGTTCAGCACGTTGAAGGTCGCGAGGCGGGCATCGCCCCCGACATCCTGCGGGGCGAGGTTCGGCGTGCGCTCGTCGCTGAACGTCACGAACGACGACCCGTCACCCGTGACCGGGGTCGTGGGCTGGAGGTTCCAGGCGTTGAAGCGGTACTCGAGCACGACGGGGGCGGTGAATGTCGCCGTGGATCCGATGCGCACCGGGTTCTCGGGCGTCAGATACGGCAGCGGCGTCGCCTTGTTGGCGTTCGCGTTGAAGTTGGTCGTGGATCCGTCGTCGAGCGTGATCTGGCGCGCCGCGTTGTCGGCGAGCACCTCGGCGATGCCCGCGGCGTCCTTGTCGTCCTTCAGCTCGGTCGGCGTCTGCAGCTCGGACTCGCCCTGGGCGAGCACGAACGAGCCGTAGTAGTTCGCGTCGTAGTTGTCGCTGACGGTGAAGCTGCCGGAGGGCAGGATGAGCTCGCCCTCGTGCGCCTCCTTCTCGGCGGCGGTGTCGATCGCGGCCCAGTCGGTGATCGGGGCGATGTCGCCCAGCGCGTCAGGCAGCACGGTGACGCCACCCGCAGCCGCGGTGATCTCGGTGGTGCCCTGGTACTCGCTCACGGCACCCGTGACGCGCACGCTCTGGCCGATCTCGGCGCGGGCATTCCCGCCGTAGACGAACAGGCCGTCGGAGCCCTCGCCCGTCGGCGTCGGGTCCTGCAGGTAGAAGCCGTTGAAGCCTCCCGAGCGGTAGTCGGCGGTGACGACGCCCTCGACGGTGACGGTCTGCCCGGCGACGGGGGATGAATCGCCAGGGCCCTGCACCGCCGAGATCTCGATGACCTCGGTGGGGGCCGGGGTCTCGGTCGGCGTCGGCGTCGGCGTCGGCGTCGGCGTCGGCGTCGGCGTCGGCTCGACCGTGCCGCCGGAGCTCTGCGGCGTGGGGGCCGCGACGGTGAAGTCGCCGGCGTTGCTGTCGGAGTCGGCGCCCGCGGTCGTGCGCGCAGCCGAGGCGGCGTTGCTGAGCGCGGGGGTGGCCGCGGTCTCGAACGTGGTCGCGCTGCCGAAGCCGACCGCGTCGATCACGCCCGGGTTCGCCTTGACATCGCCCGAGCCGACGAACGGAGTGGTCGTGGGGAGCAGCAGCACCTGGCCGTTGGTGCCGCCCATGTTGAGGGACCCCACCTGATCCGGTGTCGGGAGAGGAGTCGTGCCGCCCGTGCCCTTCGCCTGCTGCACGAGGAAGTGGCCCTTGGCGGGGATGGTGCCGGCGAGCGCGGTGACGCCGCCCGACCCGCCCGCAGCCGAGCGATACTCCAGGCCGAACCCGTCGAGGGTCACCGGCGCGTCGGTCGGGTTGTAGAGCTCGACGAAGTCGTGCGTGTAGGTGGCGCCGCTGTTGCCGCCGCCTCCGTAGACCTCGTTGATCACGACGGCGCCGCCGCCGGGCGCGGCGAAGGCCGCCGTGGGTACGAACGATGCGAGGCAGCCGGCAGCCAGGGCCGCGCTCGCGAGGGTCGCGACGCGCCTGCGCGTCGTGCCCGGACCGATGGGGGACATACGGGATCTCCGGTGTTCGAGGGGACTGACGGGTCGTCAGAGCATCAGGGAAACACGGCCCACCGACATTGCGGAGGGCAGAACTCCCCCACCCTCTTCTCCATCCGTGTCGCGCCCCTGGCGCGGCGGTGACGAACGCCTGAACGGACCGGGACAACGCAGGAGGGCCCTGTCCGATGCTCCGGACAGGGCCCTCCTGGTGAATGGGTCAGCGCTGCGTGAGGCGCGCGACGGCCTCGGCCGTCGGCACGACCTCGCGCTCGCCGGAACGGCGGTCCCAGAGCTCGACCTCGCCGTCGGCGGCGCCGCGGCCGACGACCAGCAGCTGGGGCACGCCGATCAGCTCGGCGTCGCCGAACTTCACGCCGGGCGAGACCTTGGGGCGGTCGTCGAAGAGCACGTCGAGCCCTGCCGCCTCCAGCTGCACCGAGATCTGCTCGCCCAGATTCAGGGCGTCCTCGCCCTTGCCCGTGGCCACCACGTGCACGTCGAACGGCGCGATGGCGGCGGGCCAGATGAGGCCCTTGTCGTCGTTGTTGAGCTCGGCGATTGCGGCCAGGATGCGCGTGGTGCCGATGCCGTACGAGCCCATCGTGACCGTGACGAGCTTGCCGTTCTGATCGAGCACCTTCAGGCCCAGGGCCTCGGCGTACTTGCGGCCGAGCTGGAAGACATGGCCGATCTCCATGCCGCGCTCGAGCGTGATGGGCGTGCCGTCGGGGGCGATGTCGCCCTCGCGAACGCTCGCCACGTCGACGACGCCGTCGGCCGTGAAGTCGCGGCCGTAGACCAGCGAGTGCAGGTGCTTCTCGTGCTCGTTGGCACCGGTGACCCACGCCGAGCCCTCGACCACGCGGGGGTCGACGAGGTAGCGGATGCCGCTGGTGGACTCCTCACCGAGCACCGCGCCGTCGGCGGTCCAGGGGCCGATGTAGCCCTTCACCAGCGCGGGATTCGCGGTGAAGTCGTCCTCGGTCGCGGGCGACACCTCGGCCGGCTGGAAGGCCACCTCGACGCGCTTGTCGTCGACGTCGCGGTCACCGGGCACGGCCACGACGACCAGCTCGCGCGTGCCGTCGAGGTGCGTGAGCGCCAGCACGACGTTCTTGAGCGTGTCGGCCGCGGTCCACTCGCCGCCGCCCGGCTTCTCGACGTGCGCGTTGAGGTGGTCGACGAGCGTCTGGATCGTGGGGGTGTTCGGGGAGTCGAAGACGACCGGAGCGCCCTCGACGATCGGCAGGACGGCCGGGGGCTGCGTCTCGAACGCCTCGACGTTGGCGGTGTAGCCGCCCTCCGAGCGCACGAAGGTGTCCTCGCCGATGGGGGTCGGGTGCAGGAACTCCTCCGACTTCGAGCCGCCCATGGCACCCGCATCGGCCTTCACGATCGCGTACTCGAGGCCGAGGCGCGTGAAGATGCGCTCGTAGGCGTCGCGCTGCGCCTGGTACGAGGCGTCGAGCCCCTCGTCGGTGTAGTCGAACGAGTAGGCGTCCTTCATGGTGAACTCGCGACCGCGCAGGAGGCCGGCGCGGGGACGGGCCTCGTCTCGGTACTTGTCCTGGATCTGGTAGATCGTCAGCGGCAGGTCCTTGTACGACGAGTAGAGGTCCTTCACCAGCAGCGTGAAGGCCTCCTCGTGCGTGGGCGCGAGGAGGTAATCGGCGTCGTGACGGTCCTTGAGACGGAAGATGCCGTCGCCGTACTCGGTCCACCGGTTCGTGGCCTCGTAGGGCTCACGGGGCATCAGCGCCGGGAAGTGCACCTCCTGCGCACCCGCCGCGGACATCTCGTCGCGCACGATCTGCTCGAGCTTCGCCTTCACGCGCAGGCCGAGCGGCAGCCACGCGAACACGCCCGGCGCCTGGCGGCGGATGTACGCCGCGCGCACGAGCAGCTTGTGGCTGATGACCTCGGCGTCAGCCGGGTCCTCCCGGAGGGAGCGGAAGAAGAAGGAAGAGAGCCGCGTGACCATAAGGACTCCAGTCTAGGGAAGGCGCATCCGAATCCCTCACCGTCCTGATCGGGCCACACGTAGGCTGACGCCATGCCGGCCCGCCTCCCGCACCTGTCGCCGTCCGCCGTCCGCAGCGAACTCGCCGCCTCGCTCGCCCAGCTGCGGGCGGACCTCGAGCTGCCCGCGGAGTTCCCCGCCGACGTCCTCGCCGAGGCCGAGGCCGTCGTCGCCTCCGGCGTCGCGGTGGACGGGTCGGATGAGGCCCGCGTCGACCTGCGTCACCTCGAGTTCCACACGATCGATCCCGAGGGATCCCGCGATCTCGATCAGGCGCTCGCGATCGCCCGCGATGGATCCGGATGGATCGTGCACTATGCCATCGCGGATCTCGCGGCCTTCGTCAAGCCGGGGGGCGCGCTCGACGCGGAGACCCGTCGGCGCGGGCAGACCCTCTTCGCGCCGGACGGGTCCGTGGCCCTGCATCCGGAGGTGCTGTCGCACGGCGCCGCCTCGCTGCTTCCCGAGCAGGATCGCCGCGCATACGTGTGGCGGTTCGTGCTGGATGCAGAGGGCGTCCAGCACGATCCCGCGCAGCCGCCTGTGCGCGCCTGGGTGCGCTCGCGCCGGCAGTGGACCTACGTCGGCGCGCAGGCGGCGATCGATGACGGCACGGCTCCCGAGCCGATCGCGCTGCTCGCCGAGGTCGGCCCCGTGCTCGTCGCGCAGGAGTCGGCCCGGGGCGGCGCGAGCCTCAACTCGCCCGAGGAGGAGATCGTCGAGACCGGCGACGGCGGCTATGACCTGCGCGCCCGCGTGACGCTGCCGATCGAGAACTGGAACGCGCAGGTCTCTCTGATGACCGGCATGGCGGCGGCTGCGATCATGCTCCGCCGCGGCGCGGGCATCCTGCGCACGCTCCCACCCGCCGAGCCGGAGAAGATCGCCGAGTTCCGCCGCCGGGTGGGGGTGATCGGCCGCCCGTGGGCCGAGGACATGCCCTACGGCGAGTACCTGCGCCGGGTCGATCTCGCCGACCCTTCTGCGCCCGCGATCATGCAGGCGGCGAGCGGGCTGTTCCGCGGCGCCGACTACGACGCCTTCGATTCGGCCGCGGGCGTCCCCCTGCCGGAGGACCCCGTGCAGGCGGCGATCGGCGCCGAGTACGCGCATACCACGGCGCCGCTCCGCCGCCTCGTCGACCGGTTCGTGCTGGCGATGTGCACCGGTGCCCCCGCCTGGGCGCGCGAGGCGCTGCCCGAGCTGGCGGAGGCGATGCGCCGATCCGGATCCCTCGCGAGCCGTCTCGAAGGGGGCGCCGTCGACCGGGTGGAGGCCGCCGTGCTCGCCTCCCGCGTCGGCGAGGAGTTCGACGCGGCCGTCGTGTCGACACACAAGGGCGGGTCGCGGATCCAGATCGCCGACCCCTTCGTCACCGCGACGATCGCCGACGACCGCGCGCCCGGATCCGCCATCCGCGTGCGCCTCACCGCGGTCGACATCGCCAAGGGCGAGGTGTCGTTCGTCGCTCCGTGAGGTGCGCTGTCAGGACGGGCGGGGCCGGATGCGCTCGGCGAGCCAGGATGCCGAGGCCTCGAGCTCGGTCTGCCCGCTCGCTACCCCGAGAATGAGCGCGAACGCGTTGTCCTCATCGGCGTCCAGGACAGAGTCGTTCAGCCAGAGGAACACCTGCGTCAGCGTCCAGGCGGTGCGCTTGTTCCCGTCGAACAGCGGATGATTGCGCGCGAGTGATTCGAGGAGCGCGGCCGCCTTCTCCGCGCGCTCCGGATAGATGTCGACTCCGGCGAATCCCGACTCCGCTCGCGAGAGCGCCGACGCGAGGAGACCCGCGTCGCGCACATGCAGCCCCATCCGATCCACCACGGCCAGAGCGTTCTCGAGGCTGAGGTACCGGGTCATCAGGCGTCTTCGAGCCTCTTGAGCAGACCTGCGTCGCGTTTGAGGACGAAGTCGAGCGCCTCGGCGACCTGGGCTGCTTGAAGCCGTTCGCGGACGAGCTGCTCGACGCCGCTCAGGATCAGCGCGTGCTTCGACGTGTGCTCGGCTTCAGCGATCGTGACGAGGGCCGCGTCGAGCTCCTCGGGAAGACGAAGGGTCATGGGCATGACCCGATGGTACCAGAGTGATACCACGGATAGCCGGTGTCACGGCACGAGCGCGGCCACCTCTGCGAGGAACCGGTCGCCCAGATCGTTGAGCTTCGCCACATCGCCGATCGAGGTCAGGGGCAGGATGAACTCGTCCACGCCCGCCTCGGCGTAGGCACCCATGAGATCGACCAGTTCCGAGGCGCTGCCGCCGATCGCGGGCCGTCCCTTGGCGTTCACCGCGTGTGCCTTGGCCGCGTCGTCGAAGAAGACGAGGGCCTGCATCGTGCGCCAGAGCGACGCCGACGCCCGCCCCTCCCTCTCGAGCGCCTCGCTGAAGATCCGGTTCTTCGCGGCGAAGACATCGGGCGTCGACCACATGTTCCACTCGTCGGCATAGCGCGCGACGAGCTTCGGCATCACCTTCTCGCCCTTGCCGCCGATCAGGATCGGCAGCGTCGCGTGGGGCTTCGGGTTCAGGGAGGCGTGCTCCAGCCGGTAGCGCTCGCCCTCGAGGTCTACGAACCCGTCGCCCTCGCGCGCGCCGTCCCGCAGAAGGGTCCACACCTGCAGCGCTTCGCGGAACCACCGGATGCGACTCGGCACGTCGCCGAACTCCAAGCCGAACGCGCGGTGCTCGTTCTCCTGCCAGCCCGCACCCACGCCCAGCACAAAGCGTCCGTCGGCGATGTTGCTGATCGCGGCCGCCTGCTTCGCCACGACCGCGGGATGCCGGTACGTGTTGCCGAGCACGAGGGATCCGATCCGCACGTCGCGCACCGTCGCGGCGAGCGCCGTCAGCTGCGTGAGGCACTCGCCGCGCTCGCCGTCGTTGGGCTCGGCGGTGTTGTCCATGAAGTGGTCCTCGAGCCACAGCCCGCGCCACATCCCTGCCCCGCTGTTCGCGCCTGCCGCATGGACAGCGGCGGCGTGCAGGTCGCGCCAGGGCAGATTCGCGGGGAGCCAGAGACTGAACTTCATGCTCCGAGCGTATGCCGCCCGTTCGCCTGCGGTCAGAAGTCGACCCGGAGAGCCGCGCTCAGACCTCGAACACCGCGACGATCGCGGCCTCGACCTCGATCTCGGGGGTGGTGAACTGGATGCCGGCGCCCATATCGGCTCGCGCGAACATCGGCGTCGGACCCCCTCCCCCGTGCACCTGGCGCTCGGTGATGCTCACGAGCGCCGGCTCGGCGTGCACACCCGGCCGGATCGCGGCGGCATACGAGCGCGCGCGGCGGGCCGCATCCTGCACCGCCAGCACCCGCGCCGCATCGAGCAGCCCCTCGCGCGTGGCCTCCGACAGCTCCCAGCGCACCTGCTGCACCTGCAGCTCCGGGCGCAGCGCGAAGGCCGCGACGTCGGCGGCCAGCGCCTCGAGGTCGGCGTAGGTGGCGGTGATCGTGGAGGTCGCGTGGTGCTGCGGCACGGATCCGTCCGGGTTGCCCGGTGACAGCACGTCGCTCCAGGTCCACGGGCTGCCGACCTCGAGCGCGAGCGTGCCGCGCGCGCGGAGCTCGGTGACGACCTCGGTGTGCAGCTCGGCGTGACGCCGCACGACGGCATCGCGGTCGGACCCATGGAGCGCGACCTCGATGCCGAGCACGCCGTGCTCGGCCTGCTGCGTCAGGCGATGGACGCCCTCGACGGTGATGGCGGTCATGCTCGGAGCCTATGCCGGATCACCCTCGTGCGGGAGCGAGGCCTCAGGAGGTGACGACCTGCGCGGTGCCGATCTGGGCATCCGGGCCCATCTCATCGGCGATGCGGCGCGCCTCCTCGATGAGGGTCTGCACGATCTCCGACTCGGGAACGGTCTTGATGACCTCGCCCTTGACGAAGATCTGGCCCTTGCCGTTGCCGGAGGCGACGCCGAGGTCGGCCTCGCGGGCCTCGCCCGGGCCGTTGACGACGCAGCCCATCACGGCCACGCGCAGCGGCACCGTGACGTCCTTGAGCCCCTCGGTGACGTTCTCGGCGAGCGAGTACACGTCGACCTGGGCGCGGCCGCACGACGGGCACGACACGATCTCGAGCTTGCGCTCACGCAGGTTGAGTGACTGGAGGATCTGGTGGCCCACCTTGACCTCCTCGGCCGGCGGGGCCGAGAGCGAGACGCGGATGGTGTCGCCGATGCCCTCCGAGAGCAGGATGCCGAACGCCGTGGAGCTCTTGATGGTGCCCTGGAACGCGGGACCGGCCTCGGTGACGCCCAGGTGCAGCGGCCAGTCGCCGCGCTCGGCGAGCAGGCGGTAGGCCTTGACCATCACGATCGGGTCGTTGTGCTTGACCGAGATCTTGAAGTCGTGGAAGTCGTGCTCCTCGAACAGGCTCGCCTCCCACACGGCCGACTCGACCAGGGCCTCGGGGGTCGCCTTGCCGTACTTCTCGAGGAGACGGCGGTCGAGCGATCCGGCATTCACGCCGATGCGGAGCGAGACGCCCGCGTCCTTGGCGGCCTTGGCGATCGCGCCGACCTGATCGTCGAACTTGCGGATGTTGCCGGGGTTCACGCGCACGGCGCCGCAGCCGGCGTCGATGGCCTGGAACACGTACTTCGGCTGGAAGTGGATGTCGGCGATGACCGGGATCTGCGACTTCTTCGCGATGATGTGCAGCACATCGGCGTCGTCCTGGCTCGGCACGGCCACGCGCACGATCTCGCATCCGGAGGCCGTCAGCTCGGCGATCTGCTGGAGGGTCGCGTTGATGTCCGTCGTCGGCGTGGTGGTCATCGACTGGACGCTGATGGGAGCGTCACCGCCGACGAGGACCTTGCCCACCTTGATCTGGCGGGTCTTGCGACGCGGGGCGAGCGTTTCGGGGACGCGGGGCATCCCGAGATTCACGGCTGGCACCCTTCCAGGGTAGTGCGCCCATATGAACCCCGGCTGTGCGCGGCGATGTCACACGATGCCTCGGGCGCGGGCCGGATCCTGCTCCTGTGGTACCTTTCCGGCATGTCCGCGAACCTCGCCTTCTGGTGGCCCGCCTCCTAGGCGGTGCTTTTTCGCGAACTCGAAGAACAGACCGCCGCTCAGGCGGTCTTTCTGTGTCAGGCCGCCGTTTCTCCAGGAGTGACCCCTATGCCCGGGACCGCCAACGTCGACCTGATCCACCGCCTCGCGGCCGATCCGGACGCGCCCTTCGCCCTGATCGCCCGTGCCGACGACTCGGGTGTCGTGTCGCGCGTCGAGGTGCTGACCGGCGAGATCGCGGATGTCGAGCTGCTCGCCGACATCCCCCTGCACGACGCGTCCGGGACACCGCGCGAGGTGCTCGCGCTCGTGCCGTACCGCCAGGTGCGCGAGCGCGGCTTCGAAGCCCACGACGACGGCGCGCCCCTGCGCTGCCTGCTCGTCGAAGACCGCGCGACGGTCGACGTCGCCGAGGTTCTCGAGGGGCTGCCGCGCGAGCCGATCACCCTCGAGGATCCGGGCTTCGACATCGCCGACGACGACTACGCGGACATCGTGCGCCGGGTGATCACCGACGAGATCGGCCGGGGCGAGGGCGCGAACTTCGTGATCCGTCGCGACTACACCGCGGGCGTCGACGCCGACCCCCGCCTTGCCGCTCTCACCTGGTTCCGAGCGCTGCTGCAGCACGAGCGCGGCGCGTACTGGACCTTCGCGATCGTCACCCCCGGTCACGTCGCGGTCGGCGCGAGCCCCGAAGCGCACGTCACCGCGGTGGCCGGCGGCGACGGCGAGCCGAGCACCGTGACGATGAACCCCATCTCCGGCACGTTCCGACACCCGGCCGGCGGCGCGACGGTCGAGACGCTGAGCGCCTTCCTCACCGACACCAAGGAGACCGAGGAGCTCTTTATGGTCGTCGACGAGGAGCTCAAGATGATGAGCGCTGTCTGCAGCGACGGCGGCCGGATCACCGGCCCGCATCTCAAGGAGATGTCGCGCCTCACGCACACCGAATACATGCTGCGGGGCATCAGCCGGCTCGACCCGCGGGACATCCTGCGCGAGACGATGTTCGCCCCCACCGTGACCGGCTCGCCCATGCAGAACGCGTGCGCGGTGATCCGCCGCCACGAGACCACGCCCCGCGGCTACTACTCGGGGGTCGCGGCCCTGTTCACGCCGCGCGCGGATGGCGGACACGACCTCGACGCCCCGATCCTGATCCGCACCGCCTACCTTGTCGACGGCCGCCTGCGCGTGCCCGCGGGCGCCACCCTGGTGCGCCACTCGAGCCCCCAGGGCGAGGTGTCAGAGACCCACGGCAAGGCCGCCGGCGTGCTCGGCGCGATCGGCGCGGTGCCGCGCGATGTGCCGGCCCCGGCCGCCGCCGATCCGGATCAGCCCACCCCCGAGCGCCGCCCGCTCGCGGAGGATCCGCGGATCGCCGAGCTGCTCGCGTCCCGAAACGCGCGTCTGGCGCCGTTCTGGCTCGAGCCGCAGGGCTCGGACGCTGGGCCGCTGGACGGACGCTCGGCTCTCGTCGTGGACGCCGAGGACCGCTTCACGACGATGCTCGCGCACCAGCTGCGTCACCTCGGTCTCGATGTGACGATCGCGCATTGGTCGGAGGTCACCGACGCTCAGCTCGATGCGGCCGAGATCGTCGTCTCCGGCCCCGGCCCCGGTGACCCGCGGGATGAGGCGAACCCGCGCATCGCGCGGATGCGCGAGGTCGTGCAGCGGCGCCTGGAGGCGGGCACTCCCCTGCTCGCGGTGTGCCTGAGCCACCAGATCCTCGCCGACCGGATGGGGATCGCGCTGACTCCGCTCGCGAGCCCGCACCAGGGCCTGCAGAAGACCGTCGACGTCTTCGGCGAGCCCGCCTCGATCGGGTTCTACAACACCTTCACGGCACGTGTGCTGCCCGGGGTCGGAAAGCTCACTCCGAGCGAGACCCGCTGCGGGAAGGTCGGCACCGTCGAGGTCGCCGCAGAGCCCACGACAGGCGACGTGTACGCGCTGCGCGGCCGCGGCTTCGCCTCGGTGCAGGGTCACCTCGAGTCGATCCTGTCGCGCGACGGGATGCGCACGCTCGAGCGTCTTGTGCTGCACGCCGCCGGCTGAGACCGACCGCCGGGGCGGAGCCCGCGTCAGCCGCCGAGGGTGATGGGGTTGAACAGGTCGGCGGCCATCAGCAGCGCGCCCATCGCGACCATAAACACCACCACGAGCAGCGCCACCGGCACGAACTTCGTCGCGTCGGCGGGAGCGGGCTCTGGCGCCCCGCGCAGCTTCGCCCAGGCGCGCTTGAGACCGTCCCACAGCGCGATCGCCACGTGCCCGCCGTCGAGCGGCAGCAGCGGGATCAGGTTGAAGACGAACAGGGCGATGTTGACCGATCCGAGCAGCCCGACCATCGCGCCGACGCGATCCAGGATGGGCGCCTCGGCGGCGGCCACCTCGCCCGCGAGGCGGCCCACGCCCACCACGCTGAGCGGACCGTCGGCGTCGCGCGGCTGACCCGTGAACAGATCGACCGCCGTGTCCCACAGGCGCACCGGCAGCTGCACGATGATGCCGGCGACCCGCACGAGGCTGTCGCCCGTGGCCTGGGCCCCCGACCAGAGGGGCTGCTGCACGCGGGCCACCTGCGCCGTCATGCCCGCGAAGCCGACGCTCTGTGTGGTGACCTCGCCGTCGTCACCGGCGATCTCGCGCTCGGCGAGGACGGGGGTGAGACGGAGCTCCTGCTCCGCTCCGTCGCGCCGCACGACGACCGAGAGCTCCTCGTCGGGGTGCGCCTGGATGATCTCGGACGCCTCTGCGAAGGTCGCGACCTGCGCGCCGTCGATCGAAACGAGCGTGTCGCCCGGGAGCAGACCTGCGGCCTTGGCGGGCGACGCGGGATCATCCGTCCCGCACTCCGCAGCCTCCGTGCCGGCGGGCACCACGCACTCGGCGACCGCCGCGACCGTCGTGGTGGTCTGCTGCAGGCCGATCCCGCTGTAGAGCACGGTGAACAGCACCAGCGCGAGCAACAGGTTCATGAACGGGCCGCCGAGCATGATCACGATGCGCTTCCACACCGGCAGACGGAAGAACGCCCGGGAGGTGTCGACGCCCTCGAGCGACTCGTGGTTCGCATCGCGCGCATCCTGCACGAGCGTGCCGAGCACACCGCGAATCCGGGTCTTCTGCCGCACCGGCGCGTACATGCCCGCCATCGAGATGTAGCCGCCGATCGGAAGCAGCTTCAGGCCGTACTCGGTCTCACCGACCTTCTTCGACCACAACACGGGACCGAGGCCGATCATGTATCGGCTCGTCTCGACATTGAAGCGCTTGGCCGGGGCGAGGTGCCCGATCTCGTGCAGACCGATCGAGACGCCGAGCCCCACGACGACGACGAGCACACCGATCACGAACGCGAGAACTGCCACGCGGCAACGGTACTGCGCCGCGGCTATGAATCCCGTCCTCCCGGTCGCGCGGGTACATTCTTAGGGTGACCTCCCGGCAGCAGCGTGTCCTCCGCGGCGCGCTCGTGGCGTCGGTGGCCACCCTGCTGGCGGCGACCTCGCACACCCTCGGAGGAGCAGCCGCCCCCGCACCCCTGCTGATCGCGCTGATCGCCGCCCTCGCGACGCCGGTGGCCGCGGCCCTCGTCGGTCCGCGCCCGCACCTCGGTCGTCTCGCCGCCGCCGTCACGATCAGCCAGGTGGCCTTCCACGCCGCCTTCCTGCTTCTGGGGTCGCCGACCGGTGACCGCGTCACCGCAGCGCATGCGCACGGACAACTGGATCCCGCGCTGATCGCCGCGCGACCGGCCGTGGCCGAGGGTCTCGCGATGTACGTCGCCCACGCGATCGCCGCCCTGCTCACCGTCGCCCTGCTGTGGCGCGGCGAGCGGGCCGTGCGCGCCATCCTCGGCGCGGTCCTCGCGGTGCTTCGCCGTGCGGTGACAGGCCGGATCCGTCCCCGCACGGCTGCACGCACGCGCCCTGCGGCGCGCGCGGCGCACCTCCGCCCCGCCCTCCTGCCGGGGTCGCTGACGCGGCGCGGGCCCCCGACCCTCGCCGGCGCCTGAACGGCGCACGCGTCCCCTTACTTCCGCGAGCACTCCGTGCGACGGCGCCTCTCCGCGCGCCCGTACGCCGCTCGCCCCTTCTCAGGAGCAGTCATGAACATCCGCACCCGCATCACCGCCGGCCTCGTCGCCGGCGGAGTCCTCGCTCTCGCCGTCCCTCTGGCGGCCAGCGCCCACGTCACCGTCACCCCGAGCACACCCGTGGCCGGCGGCTACGACGTGCTCACCTTCGCCTTCAGCCACGGCTGCGACGGATCGCCGACCACCGCGATCCGGATCGACCTGCCCGAGCAGATCGCCTCCGCCACTCCCACCATCACGCCCGGGTGGGACATCGCGGTCGAGCGCGACCCCGAGACCGCCCTTCCCGCGACCATCACCTACACCGCGACGGAGCCCGTCGCCGACGGCATGCGCGCCGCCCTGGAGGTCGGTGTGAAGTACGCCGATGACGCGAGCGGCACGCTCGCCTTCCCCGTCGAGCAGATGTGCGCGGAGGGGTCGTCGTCGTGGTCGGAGGAGGTGGCCGAGGGCGCCGACCCGCACAGCGTCGACTACCCGGCGCCGACGGTGACGCTGGCGGAGGGGGCCGCGGCGTCCGGGCACGGCGACCACGAGGCGGCGTCGTCCGAGGAGACGGACAGCGCCGCCGCCGATCCCCTGCCGGTCGCGCTCGGCGCCGGCGGCCTCGTCGCCGGCATCGCGGCGCTGGTCGTGGCGATCGCCGCGTTCCGCCGCACGTCGCGCCGGGCCTGATCCGGCACATCCCGCCGGGCGGGGCCGCACAGGCTCCGCTCGGCGGGTCATCCGGGGGCGCGTGACAGACTGGAGACACCATGACGAAGACTGGCTCGAACATCCCTCCGGTCCTGCGTCCGGCACAGACGCCCGCGCGCAGCCTGACCGAACTCGCCGAGCGCTTCGCGCGCGACACCCGCGGATCGCTCGATGGCGTCACCGTCACCGGCATCACGATCGCCACGAGCGACCTGAACCCCGGCGAGGTGTTCGTGGGCATCCACGGCCGCAACCGCCACGGGGCCGAGTTCGCCCAGCAGACCGCCGAGCTGGGTGCCTCCGCGATCCTCACCGACGCGGAGGGCGCCGGCATCGCGGCCGGTGCCGGCCTGCCGATCCTGATCGTCGACGATCCGCGCGGCGAGCTGGGCGAGATCGCCAAGTGGGTCTTCGACACGAGCCACGACCTGCCGCTGCTGTTCGGCACCACCGGCACCGACGGCAAGACGAGCATCACACACCTCCTCGACGGCCTGCTCGGCCAGCTGGGCGTCGTCACCGGGCTGTCCTCCTCCGCCCTGCGCGTCGTCGCGGGTGAGCGGATCATGGCGCGCCTGACGACACCCGAGGCGTACGAGATGCACGCCCTTCTCGCGGTGATGCGCGAGCGCGGCGTCGAGGCGGCGGCCATCGAGGTGAGCGTGCAGGCGATCATGCGCCACCGCGTCGATGCCGTCGTGTTCGACGTGGCGATGTTCACGAACCTCTCGCACGACCACATGGACGACTTCTCGGGGATGGACGAGTACCTCGAGGCGAAGCTGCCGCTGTTCCAGCCGGATCGGGCCCGCCGCGCCGTCGTCTCCCTCGACACCCCGGCCGGCGCCACCGTCGTGGAGCGCGCGGGTGTGCCCGTGGTCA
Organism: Microbacterium stercoris; assembly: GCF_017592545.1. GTDB lineage: Bacteria > Actinomycetota > Actinomycetes > Actinomycetales > Microbacteriaceae > Microbacterium > Microbacterium stercoris. The sequence continues at coordinate 629,894 of NZ_JAGFOA010000002.1, read as the reverse complement.
CGATCGCGACGCCCGCGATCGCCGTCGACCAGGATCTCGCCGCCACCGCCCAGTGGACCGTCACCGTGAACGAAGAGACCCTTGAGGGCACCGGCTTCACGCTGACCAACAACGAGGACGGCCGAACGCTCACCTCGTTCGTGCCCGTCATCGGCCCGCATATGGCCGCCAACTCGGGTGCCGCGATCGTCATGCTGCTCGAGGCCGGCTACGACTGGGAGCGCATCTCCTCGGCGCTCGCGCGCGACGAGGGCATCAAGGCGCACCTCCCCGGGCGCGCGGAGAAGATCCACGGCGAGGGCGGCCCCGCCGTCTACGTCGACTTCGGTCACACGCCCGTGGGCATCGAGAAGACGCTCGAGGGCCTTCGCCGCGTCACCGCCGGCAAGCTCGTGGTGATGCTCGGCGCCGACGGCAGCCGTGACACCACCAAGCGCTTCGCCATGGGCAAGGCCGCCGGTGACTACGGCGACATCGTGATCATCACCGATCACAACCCGCGCATGGAGGATCCGGCGATCGTGCGCCGGATGCTGCTCGAGGGCGCGCGCTCGGTGAAGTCCGAGGAGGAGGCCTACGAGATCTCGCCCCCCGAGACGGCCATCGTCGAGGCCGTGAAGCTGATCGGCCCCGGCGATGCGCTCATGTGGTTCGGCCCCGGCCACCAGGACCACCGCGACGTGCAGGGTGTGCGCCTGTTCTACTCCGGTCGCGAGCTTGCCCGCCAGGCGCTCATCGACGCCGGCTGGCCCGTGGGTGAGCGCCGCTGGAAGAACCCCTACGCGGACGACGGCTCGCACCACTGAGCGCCCGCTGACACGCAGACGGCCCGGATCTCCGATGGAGGTCCGGGCCGTCTTGTTCGGCGAAGCGGTGAGGCCGCCGCGGATTACGCGGCGATGATGCGGTCGGCCTCGGCGCGCGCCCAGTTCTCCGCCTCGGCGAGCGACTCGCGCGTGAGCTCGGAGGGGGCATCGTGCGCGTCGACGACACGACGAACCGTGTCGACGATGCCGAGGAAGGGCAGCCGGCCCTCGTGGAACGCGTCGACGGCCTGCTCGTTGGCGGCGTTGTAGACGCCGGGGAAGGTGCGCCCGGCGGATCCGACCTGCTTCGCGAGCGCGACGGCGGGAAAGGCCTGCTCATCCAGCGGCTCGAACGTCCAGGCCGAGGCCTTCGTCCAGTCGAGCGGCGCGCCGACGCCCGCGACGCGGTGCGGCCAGTCGAGACCGAGCGAGATCGGCAGGCGCATGTCCGGCGGCGACGCCTGCGCGATCGTCGAGCCGTCGACGAACTCCACCATCGAGTGGACGATCGACTGCGGGTGCACGACGACGTCGATCCGGTCGTACGGGACGTCGAACAGCAGGTGCGCCTCGATCACCTCGAGGCCCTTGTTCACGAGGGTCGCCGAGTTGGTCGTGACGACCCGCCCCATGTCCCAGGTCGGGTGCGCGAGCGCCTCGGACGGTGTGACATCGGCCAGCGACTCGCGCGAGCGCCCGCGGAACGGGCCGCCCGACGCGGTCAGCACCAGGCGACGCACCTCGTCCGCGGTGCCGGATCGGAGGGCCTGCGCCAGCGCGGAGTGCTCGGAGTCGACGGGCACGATCTGCCCGGGCTTCGCGATGCTCTTCACCAGCTCGCCGCCGACGATCAGCGATTCCTTGTTCGCCAACGCCAGCGTGCGCCCCGTCTCGAGCGCGGCCAGAGTCGGGCCGAGGCCGACGGATCCGGTGATCCCGTTGACGACCACGTCGGCCTCCACGGAGCGCACCAGGCGCTCCGCGTCGGCGGCGCCCAGGGCGGTGTCGGCGACGCCGAACTCCTTCGCCTGAGCGGCCATCGCCGCGCCGTTCGAGCCTGCCGACAGACCGACGACCTCGAATCGCTCCGGGTTCGCCCGGATGACGTCGAGAGCCTGGGTGCCGATGGATCCGGTGGATCCGAGGATGACGACGCGGCGCACGGTCACTGCTGGATCTGCTGGACCGGCGTGCCCGCGTCGAGGATGTCCACGACGAACGTCAGCGTCTCGCCGACGAGGTTGTCCGCGTTCTTCTCGCCCTCGCCGTAGCCGTCCTTCGGGGGCATGGTGACGAGCACCTGCGAGCCGATGGTCTGACCCTCGATGGCCTTCGTGAAGCCGGGGACCACGCCCGCCGTGTTGAACGGCGCGGGCGTGCCGCGCTCCCAGCTGGAGTCGAAGACGGATCCGTCCGACCACTTCACACCCGTGTAGTGGACGATGACGTCGCTGCCGGCCTCGACGACGTCGCCGTCGCCCTTCTTCAGCGTCGTGACGACGGTCTCGGCCGGGGCGTCGGTGTCGGGGAGCGTGATCGTGGGCGCGCCCTTCTTGTCGAGCTTCACCGTGGGCTCACCCTCGACCGGCTCCTGGTCCTCACCCCACGCCTTCTCGGGGAGGTCGACGATCTTGTTCACGTCGAGCACGTACACGGCCGCCGAGCTCTGCTCGCTGCCGGGCACGGTGATGGCCACGCGTGTGCCCTCGGTGGCACAGCCGAGCATCTGGCCGACACCCGTGGTGGAGACCGCCTGGATCGGCGCGAGACGCTGGTCGAACCCGCCGACCGCGCCGAGCTTGCCCGTTGTGGCGTCGAAGATCGCCATGTCGTACTCGAACCAGTCGCCCTCTTCGAGCTTGTCGCCGTCGCCCTCCGAGACCACGGAGCGCGCCGGGGCGGAGATCTCGAGCGGGAACTCGCCCCCGAGCGTCGGCTGGGCGCCGGCGTCTCCCTCCACCTTGACGGCGTCGGACACGTCGTCCGAGGCGAGGGCGACGTCGCAGAGGTCGCCGGCGGCGGCCGAGGAGGTCGGCGTCGACTCCGGCGCGGGTTCGCCCGAGCAGCCCGCGAGGGCGAGCGCGGCCAGCGCGAAGGAGGACATGATGACTGCGGGGCGAAGACGCACGGAAACACCTCGTTCTGGATGGGGTTCGTCCCATCCTGCCCCATGTGCTTACGAGCGCGCTGAGGGTGGCTCTCCCCCGCCATGCCGGGCTGGGCATGGATCCGCCGATAAGCTCGGAGGAATGATCACCTCTGCGGACGCCGTGGCACCCGAACCCGGCGAGACCGAAGGCGCCGAATCCCCCTCGCGCCCGAGCTGGTTCTACAGCTTCGGTCGCGCGGTGCTGACCCCGCTGGTGCGCATGGTCTACCGTCCTCGCATCGAGGGGCGCGAGAACATCCCCGCCGAGGGGCGCCTGATCTTCGCGTCGAATCATCTTTCCTTCATCGACTCCGTGGCCATCCCTGTCGCCGCGGCGCCCCGCGCGGTCAACTTCCTCGCCAAGTCGAGCTACTTCGAGGGCACGGGCGTGAAGGGCTGGTTCTCACGCGTCTTCTTCACCGCGGTCGGGGCCATCCCCGTGCGGCGCGGCGCCGGCCAGGCCGCGCTCGACGCGCTCGACCAGCAGCGGCAGCTGCTCGAGGACGGGGCCGCGGTCGCCCTCTATCCCGAGGGCACGCGCTCGCTCGACGGGCGGCTCTACAAGGGCCGCACCGGGGTCGCCTTCCTCGCCCTGCAGACGGGTTCGCCCGTGGTGCCGGTGGGCCTCGTCGGCACCGACAGGGCGATGCCCGTCGGCGCGAAGTTCCCCTCCCTGCGGCACCGTGTGACCATCCGGTTCGGCGCGCCGCTGGACCTCTCGCATCACGGTCCCGCGAACTCCGGCAAGGCCCGGCGCACGGCCACCGACGAGATCATGGCGGCGATCCACGCCCTTTCCGGGCAGGAGCTCGCCGACGCGTTCAACGAGTCGCCGGCCCAGGGAACCGTCGAGAAGATCCGGCGCGCCCTGCCGCACGAGCGGCGCTGACTGTCAGCCCACGGTCACCGTGGGCTCGTGCCGCACCGGGAAGTTGACCGAGCGGGCGATGAAGCACCACTCGTGGGCGGTGCGGTGCGCGGCCTCTGCGGCCTCGATCATCGATTCGGAGGCGACGGTGACGCGCGGGTGGAGCACGACCTCCTCGAACTTCGCGCTGCTCGACGAATCCTCGCGGAGCAGCCCGGTGGCCTGATCGACGTAGGACGTGACGACCACTCCTGCCTGCACGCATGCGTGGAGGTACGAGAGCAGATGGCACTCCGCCAGCGCCGCGACCAGCAGATCCTCCGGGTTCCAGCGCGTGGGATCGCCGCGGAACGGCTTGTCCGACGATGCGAGCAGGGCGGGCTTCCCGGCCACCTCGAGCGTGACGTCGCGCGAGTAGTCGCGATAGCCCGAGGTGCCCGATCCGAGATCGCCGGTCCACGTGGCGGTCAGGGCGTAGCGGTGCTCTCCGTTCATAGGCCCAGATTAGGGTTGATCGGGTGACGGAGACATTCGGGGTTCAGGATTCGGTCGAGCTGGCAGTCGTCGAGCGTGGAGGCTTCGTCGAGTCGCGCCATGCGGGCTCCGCGGTCGTGCTGAATCCGGGCGGCGACATCGTCGCCCGTCTCGGCAACCCGGATGCGCTGATCCTGCCGCGCTCGTCACTGAAGCCGCTGCAGGCCGTCGCCGTCGTCACGGCGGGCGCCGCGCTCGAGGGCGAGCGCCTCGCGCTCGCGACCGCGAGCCATCACGGCACCGACCGCCACGCTGCGGTCGTGCGCGACATGCTCGCCGCAGTGGGGCTCACCGAGGATGTGCTCGGCTGCCCCGCGAGCTGGCCCAGCGACACCGCCGCGCGAGACGCGATGGTGCGCGACCACCTCGAGCCCGCCGCGGTGCGCCACAACTGCTCCGGCAAGCACGCCGCGATGCTGAGCGCCTGCGTCGCGACCGGGTGGGACACGCACGGCTACCTCGACCCCGTGCACCCGCTGCAGCTGCACATCCGCGAGGTGATCGAGCGCCTCACGGGCGAGAAGATCGCGGCGACGGTGATCGACGGCTGCGGCGCTCCCGTGCACGCGCTCACCCTGACCGGACTCGCGCGCGGCATCCACCGCGTCGGCACGTCGTCGGAGCGCTCGCCTTTCGCTTTGCACCGCGTGGCGGGCGCCCTCGTGCGCACGGTGCGGGAGAACCCCTGGACGATCCACGGCCCCGGCCAGTCCGACACGGTCATGATCGAGCGCTACGGGGTGTTCTCGAAGCTCGGCGCCGAGGGCGTGCAGATCATGGTGGCGCCCGACGGCACCACGGTCGCCCTCAAGACCCTCGACGGATCCCTCCGCGCCGCTCCCCTGGTCGCCCTGCAGCTGCTGGCGAATGCGGGCGCGATCACCTCCGCGGACGCCGTGGAGGCCGCGGCGCTGCCGATGTTCGCGGTGCAGGGCGGCGGTCAGGACGTCGGACGCATCCGCGCCACGGTCTGATCCGGCTCAGCGCGTTCGCTCGGGGACGATCCGCCAGATGCCCTTCACACCCTCGATCAGCAGGAAGAGCGCGATCGCGTACGCGAGCGGGATCAACCAGGCCTCGTAGGGCATCGGACGCGAATCGAACAGGCCGTTCATAAACGGCGCGTACGAGTAGACCGCCTGCAGCACCATCAGCGCGCCCGCCGACCACCAGACGACCGGGTTGCCGCGCAGCACGTCGAGGGTGAAGCTCGACCGCTCGAGGATGCGGCAGTTGAACAGGAACACGAGCTGCCCCAGGGCCAGCATCAGGACCGCCTCCGTGCGCGCCATCTCGACCGCCTCGCCACGGGCGACCGCGCCGTAGAAGACCGCGAGGGTCGCGCCGCCGATGAGGAGCGAGACGAGCAGCACGAACACCAGCTCGCGGACCGAGATGATCGAGCCTCCGGGCGCCCGCGGCGGGCGCTGCATGATGCCGCGCTCGGCGGGTTCGTAGGCGAGCGAGAGCGACAGGGTCACCGCGGTGATCATGTTCACCCACAGCACCTGCACCGGTGTGAGCGGCAGCGTCAGGCCGAACAGCACGGCCACCAGGATCACCAGCGACTGCGCGCCGTTGGTGGGCAGCAGGAAGACGACCGACTTGCGGAGGTTGTCGTAGATGCGGCGACCCTCGCGGATGGCGGAGCGGATGGTCGCGAAGTTGTCGTCGGCGAGGACGATCTCGGCCGCCTCCTTCGTGGCCTCGGTGCCCTTGATCCCCATCGCGACGCCGACGTTCGCGCGCGTGAGCGCGGGAGCGTCGTTGACCCCGTCTCCAGTCATCGCCACGACCTCGTGATGCGATTGGAGGGCTCGCACGATGCGGATCTTGTGCTCGGGGCTCGTGCGGGCGTAGACGTCGACCTCATGCGCGACTGCGGCCAGCTGGTCCTGGCTCATCGTCTCGAGCTCGGCTCCGGTGAGCACTCGCGCGTGCGGGTCGTCCACGATGCCGACCTCGCGCGCGATCGCCAGGGCGGTGCCCGCGTGATCGCCCGTGATCATCTTCACGCGCACGCCCGCGGTGTGGCAGTCGCGCACGGCCTGGATCACCTCGGGCCGCGGCGGATCGACGATGCCGTAGACCCCCAGGAACTCCAGGTCCTGCAGGTCGAATGCGTCGAGGTCGCCTTCGCCGGCCGGATCCCTCCTGCGCGCGGCCGCGAGCACACGCAGACCCTGGCCGCTCAGCTCGGCGATCGCCGCCTCCCAAGAGTCGAGGCGCAGCGGAACGGATCCGTCCGGACCGCTCTGGGTGGTCGAGCGATCGAGCAGGCGGTCGGGTGCCCCCTTCACCAGCAGGGTGCGGGTGCCGTCGGAGGCGAGATCGACGGTGCCCATGAACTTGTTGGCCGAGTCGAAGGGAAGCACCCCCACGCGCGTGTGGTCGTGCGGGTCGAAGCCGCCCTTCATCGCGAGGGTCTTCAGCGCGCCCTCGGTGGGCTCGCCGACGAGCTGCCAGCGCTCGCCGTCGCGGACGAGGTGGGCGTCGTTGCAGAGCGAGGCGACGGCCAGCAGCGGCTGCAGATCCGCGCCGTCGGCCGCGGCGCCGTTCTCGTCCGTGATGGCGCCCTCCGGCTGGTACCCCAGACCGGAGACGTCGTAGCGGCCGAGAGGGGTGACGAGGCTGCGCACGGTCATCTCGTTCGTCGTCAGCGTGCCGGTCTTGTCCGAGCAGACGACGGTGACGGATCCGAGCGTCTCGACCGCGGGGAGCTTGCGGGTGATCGCGTTGCGCTTGGCCATCTGCTGCACGCCGATCGCGAGCGTGATGGTGACCAGCGCGGGAAGGCCCTCCGGGATGGCGGCCACGGCGAAGCCCACGGTCGCCGAGATCACCGTGTCGAGATCCATGCGGTGAAGGAAGAGGCCGATCAGGAGCATCACCACGCCCATGCCCAGGATCACGAAGGTCAGCACGCGACCGAAGGCCGCGAGCTGGGACTTGAGGGGCGTGTCGAGAGATCCGGCCTCGCCGACGAGCGCCTGGATGGTGCCGATCTCGGTGTCGCCTGCGGTGGCGGTCACAACGGCACGCGCCTGGCCGGCCGACACGATGGTGCCGGAGAAGACCATGGACGAGCGATCCCCCACCCCGGCGTCCGCTGCGACCGGGTCGACGGCCTTCGAGGACGGAACGGACTCGCCCGTCAGCGCCGCCTCGTCGACGCGCAGCTGCGATGCGACCGTCAGCCGCATGTCGGCGGGGACCTTGTCGCCCGGGGCCAGCCGCACGATGTCTCCGGGCACCAGATCGCCGGCGTCCACGACCTTCCATGCGCCGTCCCGACGCACCTGCGCGGTCGCGGAGAGCATGCCGCGGATGCCCGCCAGGGCCTTCTCAGCGCGACCCTCCTGGACGAATCCGATCACCGCGTTGATCAGCGCGACGGCCATGATCACCCAGAAGTCGAGCCAGTCGAGCATGATCGCCTTGATCACGGCGGCGGCCAGGAGGATGTAGATGAGCGTGTCGTTGAAGTGCGAGAGGAACTTCAGCACCGGATGCAGCTTCTTCGCCTCCGGCAGGACATTGCGCCCGACGACCTCGGCACGCCGGCTCGCCTCGGCCTCGCTGAGGCCGGTGAGCTCCGAGCCCAGCAGGCCGACGACCTCCTCGGTGTCGCGTGCCCAGGGGGTGAACCGGGCACGCTGCTCGGGGGTGAGAGCGCCATCCCCGTACACCTCGACGCCGCCGGTTGTGCTCATCTCCGCCTGCCCTTCCAGAGGGCCGTGCGCATGCGACGACCGCTTCTGCGCGTGCTCCTGCTGTCATCCTGACGAGCCCCGCACGACGGTGTCAACACACCCGTGACTCGGTCGTTCGACGCCACGCTCCCGGCTCGGATCACGGCAGGATCACGCGCTCGGGCGGCAGTCCGTCGCGCACCAGCCAGGCCCGCGACGCTCGCATGCGCGCGAAGGGCGGGAGCTCGCGCTCACCCGCGATCGTTCGCAGCTCCGTCGCGCAGTCGGCGCCGACCACCAGCGGCGCCGAGGCCCGCACCTCCTGCAGCAGACCCCACTGTCGCTGCCACGCGTCGCCGTCTCCGATGAGCACGACCCTCTCCCCCGGCCTGAGAAGCGCGCTGAGGCGAAGGCCCGGTGGAACGTCGTCGAGCATCACCACGCGCACGTCGCGCGGCCACACGGCGGCCAAGTGCTCGCCCCGGCGGCGCGCCGACCGCAGCACCATCGCCGTGATCGACGTCTCCGGCTCCCAGTGGGCCGGCCCGGGGTCGGCATCGGCATCCGACGAGGTGACCCACGGCGCGCCGCGGACGAACTGCACCTCGAGACCGTCGAGGACGGCGCGGCCGGGGGCGCGGTGGGGATCGAAGCCCGCGGGCTCGCCACCCGCGGCGACATGCTCCGCGCGCCCCGGCAGCGCGAGCAGCGCGCGTCGCGGCAGCAGGTCGGCGAAGCGCATCACCGATCCCGTCAGGCGGGCAGCGGTGAGCACCACGGTGGTGCCGGTGTCGCCCGCGTCGCGTACGACCGCCTCGAGCCGCTCCGCCACCGCGTGGGCGTAGTCGGGTGGGAACCTCGCCAGCATCGCGTCGACGTCGTCGATGACGATCAGGGGCGGCCGCTCCCGTTCCATCCGCTCGAGCGCGTCCCATGCGCCCTCGGCGTCCCGGGGCGCCACCACCGCGTCGGGGTGCGCCGCGGCGATGAGGCCCGCGATGCTCGACCGTCCGGTGCCCGGCCCGCCCACAACGACCAGGCCGCGGTCGACGCCCGGACGCAGCAGCACCGCCGTCTGCCGCTGACGACCCGGGTCGTCGGCCACGCCGAGCAGGATCGCATCGGCCGGGGGCTCACCGGCCAGCGCGACCGCCTCGTGATGCGAGAGCTGTGTCGGCAACGGCGGCTGCCAGGGCGCAGGCCGTCTGGGCCGTCCCGCGAACCGGGCGACGGCGGATCCGACGTCGCCCGGTGCCGACAGCGCGATGCGCGTCAGACGCGGCCGGATATCCCCCACGCGCCGGATCCACGCGAGGCCACGCCCCTCGGCACCTCCCGGAAGTGCGGCGGCCTCATCGGTGCCCAGGAGCACGCGGCTCTCCGAGGGCTCGGCGACGCGCAATGCGACACGCAGAGGGCAGTTGGCCACGAGAGCGTCTCGCAGCACCCCGCCCGCGCGCTGGGTGCCGAGCACGAGGTGCATGCCGAGAGCCCGTCCTCGCGCAGCGATGTCGGTGAAGAGGGCGTGCAGATCCGGATGCTCCTGCAGAAGCGCCGCGAACTCGTCGACCACGATCACCAGCCGGGACAGATCCGCCCGCGGATCGGACACGTCGCGCGCGCCGACCGCCGCGAGCGCGGCCTCCCGCGAGCGCAGCTCGGCACGCAGGCTCTCGACGGCGCGTCGGGCACCGCCCTCGTCGAGATCGGTGATGACACCCGCCACGTGAGGGAGCGCCGCGAGCGGTGCGAAGGCGGTGCCTCCCTTGAAGTCGGCCAGCAGGAACTGCACGCGGTCGGGTGGCAGGGTCGCCGCCAGCGACGTGACCCACGTGATCAGCAGCTCGCTCTTGCCGGTGCCGGTGGTGCCGACGACGACGGCGTGCGGCCCGTCTGCCACGAGGTCGAGCGCGGCGGGCTCACCCGCCTCTCGCCCGATCACCGCTCCCAGAGCGCCCAGCGGCTCGCCCGCTGCCCTGCCAGCGAGCAGGTCCGCCAACGCGACCACGCCGCCGTGGGTGTGCGGCGTCGGCACGGGCATCGCCCGCGCGGCCAGCTGAGCGGCGACCGCCTCAGCCTGAGTGAGCGAGAGCGCCTCGACGCGCAGGTCGCAGATCTCGCCGCGCGTGATCAGGCGTCCGGCGAGCGGCGTCTCGCCGAGTTCCAGCACGGCGTGGCAGGCCAGCGGCACCTCCGCTCCGTGCGCGCCGGTGGCGATCACCACCTCCGCTGGCGGCGCGGGCTCGCCCTCGCCGATGAACGCGAGGCGCCTGCGTCCCTGCGCGGCCGACGGCTCCCAGTGCGGCAGCGCCTGCGCCCACCCGCGCTCGGCGGCGGGTGCCGCGACGAGGCGCAGGTCGCTTGCGGGTCGCCCGAGGCACAGCTGCAGGACCAGCGCTCGCGCGACGGCGCCCGCGACGACCGGATCGCCGAGCACGGCGACCCCCTCTTCGAGGGCGATCGCGACGGGAGCGTCCTCGACATGCTCGGCCCGCAGCCGCAGCCCCGCGGCGTCATCGTCGTCGCCGCCCGTCACCCGCACGGCGCTGGGCTGCCGGCCCCGTCCGACGACGAGAGCATCCGAGCTCACCCGCCACTGCCGGCGCGCGTCGCCGAGCAGCGCCGCAGCATCGGGGCACTGGCGCCAGAGCGTCGTGCGCTCGGCGTCGTGACGACGCGCGATCTGCTCGGCTGCCCGCGCGAGCGCCTCCGCGTGCTCACGCTGCTGCTCACGACGGCGCCGTCGCCCGCCGCGCGCGCCGTCGACCAGCGAGGCGAGCGCCATGAGCGGCCCGAGCGCGGCGAAGCACAGCGCCATAAACGAGCCCGTGACCGCCCAGATCGCAACGGCGGCGACCACCGGCATCACCGACGCGACGATGGGGAACGGAGCGCGCCTCGGTGGTGCCGGGGCGGGCGGCAGGACGATGGGATCGTCGCGGGTCGTGGGCATGAGCCCAGTTCATCGGAGGATGAGCGCCGGCCGCGGCCCGCGAAGAGACGGGGGACGTCAGCCCCGCGAATCGTCTCCTGTGGACGAGTCTGCGGCGGCCTCCGCGCCGCTGGCCCCCTCGGGCGAGGCGTCCGATCGTGCGCCGTCCTCGGATCCGGTCTCCGCTGCCGCGCCCTCGTCGCTCTCGGACTCGGCGCGCTGGCCGGGCACCGCCACGTTCAGCACCACGATCGTGACGTTGTCGCGGCCGCCGTTCTCGAGCGCGGCCTCGAGCATCGCCTCGGCCGCCGCGGCGGGCTCGGCATGCAGACGCAGGAAGTGCAGGATGCCGTAGTCGGTGAGCTCCTTGGTGAGACCGTCGGAGCAGATGACGAAGCGGTCGCCGTCGCGCACGTCGATGCGCACGTAGTCGGGCACCGCGCCCTCGCTCGGGCCCACCGCGCGCGTGATCACGTTGCCGTAGGGGTGGTTCTCGGCCTCCTCGGGGCTGAGGCGCCCCGCTGCGACGAGCTCCTGGACGAGCGAGTGGTCGGTCGTGATCTGCGCGAGCGCGTCGTCACGCTGCAGGTAGACCCGCGAGTCGCCGATGTTGAGTGCGACCCAGGCCGCGTCCTTGTCGGTGACGTCGAGGTACACCCCCGTCACCGTTGTTCCGGTGCCCTCGTCGGTGGTGTCGGGGTGCTCACCGATGTCGCGCACCGCCTTGACCAGGGCACGCTCGATCGACTGCGGCGACACCTCGCCCTTGCGGACCATACGCTGCAGGCGGTCGATCGCGCTGGCGCTGGCGATCTCGCCGCCGATGTGACCGCCCATGCCGTCGGCGACCACGAAGAGCGGGTACGCGGTCAGCAGCGCATCCTGATTGATGTCGCGCTTGCGGCCTCGGTCGGTGACGCCGGCCCAGGTGAGCACCGCGTCGAGGCCTGTGGGCAGCGCCACGGTCTGCGACTGGGTCGTGGGGGCGTCGGACACGCGCGGAACCTCCGGATCATGGCGACGGCGCACAAGCGGCCTGACAGCTCGGTGCGGCTGAGTCGCGCTCACATCCTATCGGGCGGGTCGCACCCCACCGGGACGGGACCGCCGCCGAGGCGTCAGGCACGCGGGAAGATGCCATCGATCTCGGCGAGGTCGGCGTCGGATGGCGTCCACGCCGCGCCCGCTGCGGCGTTCGAAGCCACCTGCTCGGGGGACGTCGCGCCCGCGATCACGCTCGAGACGCCGGGCTGTGCAAGAAGCCATCCGAATGTCGCCTCGAGCATGGTGAGGCCGCGCGCCTCGGCGAACACCCGGAACGCGTCCAATGCGTCCCACGGAGCGTTCTCCCAGAGGTGCCGGCGCTGATCCATGATGCGGCTGCCCTCGGGCCCGCCGTCGCGCGTGAACTTGCCGGTGAGCAGGCCGTTGTAGAGCGGGAAGTACGGGAAGAAGCCGAGACCGAAGCGACGCACGGCCGGGAGCTTCTCCTGCTCGACACCGCGCGCGAGCAGCGAGTACTCGTCCTGCGCGGAGACGAAGCCCGCCGCGCTCCGCGCCCGCGCGACCAGGTGCGCCTCCGCGATCTGCCATCCGGCGAGGTTCGAGTGACCGTAGTAGTGGATCTTCCCCTCGCGCACGAGATCATCGAGCGCGTCGATGGTCTCCTCGATCGGAGTGCCCGGATCCGGCGTGTGCAGCTGATAGAGATCGATGCGGTCGGTCTGCAGGCGTCGCAGCGAGCGCTCGACGGCAGTGCGCACGTACGCGCGCGAGCCCTTCGCTCCGGCCGTGGGGCCGTAGCCCATGTCGACGCCTGAGTGCCCGAACTTCGTCGCCAGCACCACATCGTCTCTCCGGCCGGCCAGTGCCTCGCCCATCAGCGTCTCGCTGCGTCCCTGGCCGCCGTACATGTCGGCGGTGTCGAGGAAGACCACCCCGTGCTCGATCGCGGCGTCGAGCACGGCGCGCGTGCCCTCGATCGTCTCGGTCTTCGTGCCGGGGCGCCCGAAGTTGTTGCAGCCGAGACCGACCTCCGAGACCAGCAGACCCGACAGACCGACCCGACGCAGCGCGACACTCATGCCTACACGCTAACCACATGACGGACGCCCCGTCTCGGAAGGAGAGACGGGGCGTCCTGAGAAGATCTCACGGCTGGGGCGGAGCCGGCGGCACGGGCCCGGCCGGGGGCTGCTCTTCGTCGCGACGTGACGGCGCCTGGGTCGACGGATCGGTCGACGGATCGGTCGCCGGAGCGTCGGCCGACGGCGCGAACGGATCTGCCGCGGGCGGCGGGGTGTACGGCGCAGCCGGCGGGACGGCGGCTGCGGGTTGCGCGGGATAGCCCGGCTGAGCCGGGTACCCCGGCTGAGCCGGCTGACCGTATCCGGGCTGCTGACCGTAGCCAGGCTGCGCCGGGTATCCGGGCTGTCCCGGCTGCGCGGGGTAGCCGGTCTGCGCCGACTGACCGTATCCGGCCTGCTGACCGTACGGCTGTCCGTAGCCGGCCTGGCCGTAGCCGCCGGCGGCCGGCACGGTGCTCGTCTGCGCAGGCACACCCTCCCAGACCGTCGTGTCCCCGAGGAAGGCGTTGCCCGCCCACTGTGCCGGCGGCACGTTCGGGTTCCAGCGCGACCGGTCATAGGCCAGGATGCCGAGCCAGACGATCTCGACGAGCACGAACAGCACGACCCACACCGGATCCTTGCCCAGCTTGAGGCCGATGCGGTAGGCCGCGACCGCGGCGGCGACGTGGAAGGCGAGCCCCACCAGGCTCGAGAGGAAGTTGACGCCCGGAATGGCGCCGAGCACGATCGCGCCGCCCAGCGCATAGAGGACCAGCCAGGGGCTCAGATCGCCGAGCTTGAAGAACACCATGTAGTTGTAGACGGGCACCCAGGCGCGCCATCTGCCCTGCACGCCGGCCTTGTCGAACAGCTTCATCAGAAAAAGTGAGCCGACGACGTAGACGATCAGGCCGATGAGGAGGCCGAAGCCCAGCAAGGCGGCGAAGATCGCCCAGAAGGCCGCGGAATCGTCGTAGGGGTTCATGTCTTCCTCCCGAGTGACTGCAGAACGGCGAGACGCCGTCGCTTCACCCTAGCGACCCTGAATGTCGCCTGAAAGTGCGCGCGGACCGGCCCCGCGCCCCGATCGCCGCCCGGGCGGCGATCGGGGCGCGTCGGCTCACTTCACCCAGTCGGGCGCCAGGATGTAGCCGGGTGCCTGCCCCGCCGCCACCTTGGGCGGCACGGTGACCGCGTGGATGATGCCGATGACGAGACCGCCGGCCCAGACCACGACGAGCAGCAGCCCGCCGAGGAACGGGATGCCCGACAGCACGGTCGCGGCGAAGATCGCGATCGTGCGCACGATGTTGAAGTTCAGGTTGCCCGCATTGGCGGCCTGGTAGGCGGGCGCCACCTTGTCCTTCTCGATGAGGAAGAAGATGAGCGCGGGCAGCCACACGAAGAACGCGGACAGCCACAGGTTGAGCTGCAGGTTCGACGCGGTCTGGGCACCGTAGCCGTACGCCTGAGGCTGTCCAGGACCCGGCTGGCCGTAGCCCTGCTGCCCGTAGGCGGGGGCCTGCTGTCCGTAGCCGGCCTGGCCGTACCCGGGTGCCTGCTGGCCGTAGCCCTGCTGTCCGTAGCCGGGCTGTCCCTGGCCCGGGACGTGCTGCCCGTAGCCCAGGGCCTGCTCCCCATACGCGCCGGACGCGGAGACACCGGGTGTGCCCGAGGCGTCGGGCGCGGCGGGGGCGGCAGAGGCCTCGGGCGGGGTCGCCGTCTCGCCGGGGCGGAACACCGGGGGCTCCCAGCCGGTGGGCGCCTCTGCGTCGGCGGCCGGGCGATCCTCGGCGGGGACCTCGCTGACGGGCGGATCGAACGCGTCCGCCTCCGGGGGCTGGTGCGATGCGGACTTGTCGTCCTGCTCATCGAACGGGTTGTTGGTCATGAGCGGCCTCTCAGGCTTGCTGCGGCGACGGATCCGCGGATCTCGTCGCATGGACGACACCAGAGTGCCAGCAAGGCGACGCGCGCACCAGCGCTTGGCGGCGCGTGCCGCCGGGCGCGACACACGCCGTCATCCGAGTGCGACGAGCTCGACCTCTCCCGGAGTCGCCGACGCCCGGATGACCAACCCGGCCGAGCGAGCCCAGTCGATGAGATCCGCGACGGAGCTCAGGTGCGGGCGGTCGAGTGCGAGCCGGCCGACGAGCATCCCCTTCGACTTCTTGTTGAAGTGATTGAGGGCGCGCACCGATCCGTCGGGGCCCTCGGCCACAACGCGCACGTAGGTCGTGGCGATGCCGGCGGGCACCGGGCCGAGCGCCGCGTACGCCTCGGAGCGCAGATCGATCACGAGCCCCGGCAACACCGCGAACGCGTCCCGCACCGGATCGGCCCACACCCGCTTCAGCGGGCCGAGTCCGGGAATCGACGCTCCGGCCGCGAGCCGGTAGGCCGGGATCGGATCGAGTGCGCCCACGGGTCCCAGCAGCGCTGTCTGGATGAGCACATGCTCCCCCAGCCAGCGGCGGGCGTCCGTTTCGAGCGCGGGGGCGTCCAGCGCATCGAAGAGCACACCGGTGTAGCGGTCGACCGCGGGCATCGTCGGCGCCGACCGGATCGACGCGTTGACGTCGATCTCTCCCAGCTGACGAGGCGAGAGCTTCAGCACCTGCGCCGCGAGCACGGGATCAGCCGACAGCGCCATCAGAGACGACACAACGGCCTCGCGCTGCGGTGCGAGCACCGGCAGCGCGAGGCCGTCGAGAGTCAGAGGCGCCTCGGCCGATCCCCCTGCCCTCTTCGTCTCCGAAGGGGGCAGGAGGATGGTGGTCAAGAGACCAGCGTTGCGTGGCCCGCCACGATGGTCAGGGCGGAGCCCTCCATCGAGACGAAGCCGTCGCGGGCGTCGGCGATGACCTTGGTGCCGGAGGGCTCGGTGATCCGAACCTGGCCCTGGTCAGCGAGGATGGCCAGCACGGGCTCGTGACCGGTCATAAAACCGATCTCACCCTCGGTGGTCTTCGCGACCACGAGGCTCGCCTCGCCCGTCCAGACCTCCTCCTCGGCGGAGACCAGCGTGACCTGGAGAGCCATGGTCAGCTGTTCTCCTTCTGGATCTTCGCCCAGTTGGCCTCGACGTCGGAGATGCCGCCGACGTTGAAGAACGCCTGCTCCGCCACGTGGTCGAACTCACCCTTGACGATGGCGTCGAACGACTCGATGGTCTCCTTGATCGGAACCGTCGAACCCTCGACACCCGTGAACTTCTTCGCCATGTAGGTGTTCTGCGAGAGGAACTGCTGGATGCGACGTGCACGCGACACGACGATCTTGTCCTCTTCCGAGAGCTCGTCGACACCGAGGATGGCGATGATCTCCTGGAGCTCCTTGTTCTTCTGGAGGATCTGCTTCACCGAGGTGGCCACGCGGTAGTGGTCCTCACCGATGTAGCGCGGGTCCAGAATGCGCGAGGTCGAGGTCAGCGGGTCGACCGCGGGGTACAGACCCTTCGACGCGATCTCGCGGGAGAGCTCGGTCGTGGCGTCGAGGTGCGCGAACGTGGTCGCCGGGGCCGGGTCGGTGTAGTCGTCAGCCGGCACGTAGATCGCCTGCAGCGAGGTGATCGAGTGACCGCGCGTCGAGGTGATGCGTTCCTGGAGCACACCCATCTCGTCGGCGAGGTTCGGCTGGTAACCCACGGCCGAAGGCATACGACCGAGAAGGGTCGACACCTCGGAACCGGCCTGCGTGAAGCGGAAGATGTTGTCGATGAAGAGGAGCACGTCCTGCTTCTGGACATCGCGGAAGTACTCCGCCATCGTCAGGGCCGACAGGGCGACGCGCAGACGCGTCCCCGGCGGCTCATCCATCTGACCGAAGACAAGGGCGGTCTTGTCGAAGACGCCCGCGTCCTCCATCTCGTGGATGAGGTCGTTGCCCTCACGGGTGCGCTCGCCGACACCGGCGAACACCGACACACCGCCGTGGTCCTGCGCCACGCGCTGGATCATCTCCTGGATGAGGACGGTCTTGCCGACGCCCGCACCACCGAAGAGGCCGATCTTTCCACCCTGCACGTACGGGGTGAGCAGGTCGATGACCTTGATGCCCGTCTCGAACATCGTGGTCTTCGACTCGAGCTGGTCGAAGCTCGGAGCCTTGCGGTGGATGGGCCAGCGCTCGGTGACCTCGATCTGCTCGCCGTCCGCGAGGTTGAGCACCTCGCCGGTGACGTCGAACACCTTGCCCTTGGTGACATCGCCCACGGGCACCGAGATGGGGGCGCCGGTGTCGCGAACCTCCTGGCCGCGGACCATGCCGTCCGTCGGCTTAAGGGAGATGGCGCGCACCAGGTCGTCGCCGAGGTGCTGTGCGACCTCGAGCGTGATCTCGGTCGACGAGTCGCCGATGACGATGGTCGTCTTCAGCGCGTTGTAGACCTCGGGAATGGCGTCGTGCGGGAACTCGATGTCGACGACAGGGCCCGTGACGCGGGCGACCCGTCCGACGACCGCGGTCTCAGTGGCAGTCATTTTCGTCTCTTCCTCAGTGGTTTTCTCGCTCACGACGCCAGAGCGTCGGCACCGCCGACGATCTCGGCGATCTGCTGCGTGATCTCGGCCTGTCGCGCGTTGTTGCGCAGGCGGGTGTAGTCGGTGATCAGCTTCTCGGCGTTGTCCGATGCCGACTTCATCGCCTTCTGCGTAGCGGCCTGCTTGGCGGCGGCCGACTGCAGAAGCGCGTTGAAGATGCGGCTCTGGATGTACACGGGAAGGATCTTGTCGAGCACGACGGTCGCGTCGGGCTCGAACTCGTACAGCGGGAAGACCTCGCTGCTCGAGCCCGAGTCGTCGGCCTCCGAGACCTCGAGGGGAAGCAGGCGGACCTGCACCGCCTCCTGGGTCATCATGCTGACGAAGCGGTTGTACACGAGGTGGATCTCCTGGACGCCGCCCTCGGCCGCGTCCTTCGAGTACGCCTCCAGCAGCGCCCCCGAGATCGCCTCGGCGGTCGCGAAGCCCGGAACATCCGCGTCACCCGTCCACTCCGCCGCCGCGGCGATGCCACGGAACTGGAAGTAGCCGACGGCCTTGCGGCCGAAGAGGTAGAACACGACTTCCTTGCCCTGCGAACGCAGCATCTCGGCGAGCTCCATGCCCTCGCGGATGACCTGCGAGTTGAAGGCGCCCGCGAGACCGCGGTCCGAGGTGACGATGACGATCGCCGTGCGCTCGACCTTCTCGGCCTCCCGCGTGAGCGGGTGGTCGATCGTCGTGTGCGTCGCGACGGCCGAGACCGCTCGCGTCACCGCGCGGGAGAAGGGCTCCGACGCGCGCACGCGCGCCATCGCCTTCTGAATGCGCGAAGCCGCGATGAGCTCCATCGCCTTCGTGATCTTCTTGGTCGTCTGAGCAGAAGAGATCTTCTGCTTGTACTCCCTGAGCTTTGCTCCCATGAGAGGTCGTCTCCTTCGGGCTTACGCCCGGCGGCCCTTGACGATCTTCTCCTGGTCGACCTCGACGGCCGCGGTGGCCGTGAACTCCTCGTGACCCGGAGCAGCGAGCGACTGACCCTTGCCACCCTGGAACTCGAGGATGAACGCGTCGATCGCCTTGTCCATCTCGGCGACCGTCTCGTCGGACAGCTGGCCCGACTCGCGGAGCGTCGTGAGGATCGTCGAGTTGCGACGGAGGTGGTCGAGAAGCTCGGCCTCGAAGCGCAGCACGTCCTCGACGGCGATCTCGTCGAGCTTGCCGTTGGTGCCGGCCCAGATCGAGACGACCTGCTCCTCGGCGGGGTACGGCGAGTACTGCGGCTGCTTGAGCAGCTCGGTCAGACGCGCACCGCGGGCGAGCTGACGACGCGACGCCTGGTCGAGGTCGGACGCGAACATCGCGAACGCCTCGAGCGAGCGGTACTGGGCGAGCTCGAGCTTCAGCGTGCCCGAGACCTTCTTGATGTGCTTGAGCTGAGCGTCGCCGCCCACTCGCGACACCGAGATGCCCACGTCGACCGCCGGACGCTGGTTGGCGTTGAAGAGGTCGGACTGCAGGAAGATCTGGCCGTCGGTGATCGAGATCACGTTGGTCGGGATGTACGCCGAGACGTCGTTGGCCTTGGTCTCGATGATCGGCAGACCGGTCATCGAACCCGCACCCAGCTCGTCCGAGAGCTTCGCGCAGCGCTCGAGCAGACGCGAGTGCAGGTAGAAGACGTCACCCGGGTAGGCCTCGCGTCCCGGCGGACGGCGAAGGAGGAGCGACACGGCGCGGTAGGCCTCGGCCTGCTTCGACAGGTCGTCGAAGACGATGAGGACGTGCTTGCCGTCGTACATCCAGTGCTGACCGATGGCCGAGCCGGTGTAGGGAGCGAGGTACTTGAAGCCCGCCGGGTCGGACGCGGGAGCCGCGACGATGGTGGTGTACTCCATCGCGCCGGCCTCTTCGAGGGCGCCCTTCACCGAGGCGATGGTCGAGCCCTTCTGGCCGATCGCGACGTAGATGCAGCGGACCTGCTTGGAGGGGTCGCCCGACTCCCAGTTGGCCTTCTGGTTGATGATGGTGTCGATCGCGATGGCGGTCTTGCCGGTCTGGCGGTCGCCGATGATGAGCTGGCGCTGGCCGCGGCCGACCGGGATCATCGCGTCGATGGCCTTGATGCCGGTCTGCATCGGCTCGTGAACCGACTTGCGGGCCATAACGCCGGGAGCCTGGAGCTCGAGAGCGCGGCGGCCCTCGATGCCCGTGATCTCGCCGAGGCCGTCGATCGGGTTGCCGAGCGGGTCGATGACGCGACCGAGGTAGCCCTCGCCGACCGGGACCGAGAGGACCTCGCCGGTGCGGGTGACCTGCTGGCCGGCCTCGATACCGGCGAACTCGCCGAGGACGACGACACCGATCTCGTGCTCGTCGAGGTTCTGCGCGAGGCCGAGCGTGCCGTCCCCGAAGCGGACGAGCTCGTTGGCCATAACGCCCGGCAGGCCCTCGACGTGGGCGATGCCATCGGCCGCGTCGACGACGGTGCCGACCTCGGTCGCCGCGTCGCCGGTGGGCTCGTAGGCGGCGACGAAGTCCTTCAGCGCGTCACGGATGACGTCGGGGCTGATCGTGATGTCTGCCATTGTCTTCCTTTGTTTCTTTGAGATCGGGATGCGAGATCCGCGATCCCCACGTGGTTCCGCCGCTGGGCGGGAAAAGTTGATCAGCCGGCGAGCTGCTGGCGCACGTCTGCGAGACGCGACGAGATGCTGCCGTCGATGACGTCATCCGCGATCTGCACGCGCACACCGCCGACGAGCGAGGGGTCGACGACCGTGGAGATCGTCACCTCGGCGCCGTAGCTGCGGGACAGGGCGGTGGCCAGACGTTCTGTCTGGGCCGCGGTCAGGGGCGAGGCGACCGTGACCGTGGCGACCGTGCGACCGCGCTGGGCGGCGACGATGCGGATCGCACGGGCGAGGATGGCGCGGACGCGACGTCCGCGGGGCTCCTGCACGAGCGACGCCACGACGAGCGTCGTGGCGTGGCCGGCGCGGCCTCCGAGGAGCTTCTCCATCAGCGTGCCCTTGGCCGACCCGTCTCCGAGACGGCGGCCGAGCGCGAGCTCGAGCTCCGGGTTCTCGGCCACGATGCGGGACACGCGGAACAGCTCTCCCTCGAGATCGTCCCGGTCGGCCGAGGCGGCCGCGCGGATGGCGAGCTCCTCGATGCCGTCGACCAGGTCGTCCTGCGACGACCACCGCTGAGCGGCGGCCGTCGTCAGGAGCGACTGGGTCACGGGCGAAAGGGTGCCGAAGACGCGGGCGACGAGCGCCGCACGGGCCTCGGGAGCCGCTGCCGGATCGGCGAGCGCGCCGCTCAGCGCCGACGAGCCGGCGACGGCACGGGCGGCGGCGAACAGCTCGCGCGCCGTGTCGAGGTCGACCGTCGTCGCGGCGAGCGCGGTGACGCTGGTCGCGAGCGCCTGAGTGGTCGCGCTGCCCATTACTTGACCGCCTTCTCGGAAGCCTCGAGGTCGGCGAGGAAGCGGTCGACCACGGCCGAGGCCTTCTGGTCGTCGCTCAGCGTCTCGCCGATCACGTTGCCGGCCAGGTCGATCGCGAGCGCGCCGACCTCGCTGCGGAGCGTGACGAGCGCCGACTGGCGCTCCGCCTCGATCTGCGTGTGAGCGGTGGCGGTGATGCGCTCGGCCTCGGTGGCGGCGTTGGCCTTGGCCTCGGCGACGATGCGCTTGCCGTCCTCACGGGCGGCCTCGCGGATGTCACCTGCCTCCTTGCGGGCGTCGGCGAGCTGCTTGGTGTACTCCTCCAGAGCAGCCTCAGCCTGGCGCTGCGCCTCGTCGGCCTTGGCGATGTTGCCCTCGATGGCCGCCGAGCGAGCGTCGAGCATCGCCGTGAGCTTCGGAAGGGCGATCTTGATCACCACGAACAGGATGACCAGGAAGCAGAGGCCCGACCAGATGATGTCGTAGACCGCCGGGAAGAGCGGGCTCGGCGGAGTCTCCGCGTGCCCTTCTTCGGCGGCGAACGTGACAAGAGCGTTCAGCATCCTGTCTCCTAACGTGTCAGCTTGAGGAAAGGGTTCAGAAGCCGAACATGTAGGCGGTCGCGATACCGACGAACGCGAGCGCCTCGGTGAAGGCGATACCGATCCACATCATCGACTGCAGGCGACCCTGCAGCTCGGGCTGGCGGGCGACCGACTCGATCGTCTTGCCGACGACCAGGCCCACGCCGATGGCCGGGCCGATGGCGGCGAGACCGTAGCCGACCGTGGCGATCGAACCGGAGACAGCAGCGGCAACCGTAGTAGCGTCCACGGGTGTTTTCCTTTCGGTAAGGCGATTCGGCGTTTGCCGGACCGTCAGTGCTCTTCCGCAACCGCGAGCTGGATGTACAGCGCGGTGAGGATCGTGAAGACGTACGCCTGGAGGAAGGCCACCAGGAGTTCGAACAGGGTGAAGACGAAGCCGAAGGCCAGCGTGCCGATGCCCAGCGGCACGAAGCCCGCCTGGCCGGCCGCGGGGGCGAGGATCGTGAACGACCACGTCGCCGAGAACAGCAGCACGAGCATGAGGTGGCCGACCATCATGTTCATCAGAAGACGCAGCGTCAGCGTGACGGGGCGGATGATGAAGGTCGAGAGGAACTCGAGCGGCGTGACGATGATGTAGAGGAACGGCGGCACGCCCGAGGGGAACAGCGCGTTCTTGAAGAAGCCCTTGGGGCTCTTCTTGATGCCCGCGTAGATGAACGTCACGTACGAGATCAGCGCCAGCATGAGCGGGACCGCGATGACGCTGGTTCCGGCGATGTTGATGCCGGGCACGATGCCCGTCAGGTTCATGAACAGGACCATGAAGAAGATGGTCAGCAGCAGCGGCTTGAAGCGCTCGCCGTCCTTGCGTCCCAGCAGGTCGGTGGCGATGCCGCGACCGACGAAGTCGAAGCCCATCTCCACGATCGACTGCAGCCGGCCCGGGACGATCGACATGCGACGCGTGCCGACGATCAGCAGGATGACGACGACGGCCGTCGCGATCAGCTGAGCGATGTTGATGCGCGTCATGCCGAAGAGGTGCTGATCGTTGAACACGATCGGCCCGAAGCCGAACAGCTCCGGCGGGAAGAACTCGAAGATGGACGGCGGGTGGAACTCGAAGCCCCCGTCAGAGGATTCGGCAGAGGCGATCAGCATCGCGGCATGAGTCAACGTGTGGCTCCGGCTTCATAGCTCCGGCATGATGACCGGGGAGGGCAGGAAGTCGTCATCTACCGGACTCAGCGTCACCATTGGCTTCATAGAGCACGCGGCAGGAACGAGGTAAGCCTATCAAAAGATGGGGGCCTTCTACGCCGCGTCGAAAAGTCAGTCTGCCGTGGGCTTCTCGCCGGGTGCCGTGTCCTCGGCGACCTCCGTCGGGAGGGCCACGTCGACGTACGGCGCACGGGTGCGGATCATGGCGATCGCGTCGATCGCGAGCGACGTCACGACGCTGGCCACGACCGCGAAGAAGAACACCTGCGGCTGGATCCACGGCGCACCGCGCAGCACGATCAGCACGATGATGAACAGCACCAGCTTGAGCAGCCACCCGCCCAGGACGACCGCGAAGAAGATGGGCGCGAACAGCTGGTCTCCGGTCCAGCGGTTGGCGAGCAGGATCGTGCCGGCCGTCAGCCCCATGAAGACGAAGGCCAGTGCCGCTCCGGCCAGGGCGCTGAACAGGCCGTTCGACCCGGCGACCGCGTAGCCGATCGCGCCGCCGACGACGGCGATCACCGCGGTCGCGATCGCGCCCCAGATGAGCGCGCGACGGAACACCGGGTTGCTGGTGGCCGCGGCCTTGGGGGCCGGAGCCTCGTTGCTGGTCATCGTGTGGCCTCCTGAGGCGCGGGGGTCGGATCCGGCGCGGCGGGCGCACGGCGGCGGGTGGGGGTGAGGGTGAGGAACAGGCACGCGACGATCCCGATGACACCGAACGCGACGCCGACCCAGTACGACCCGAGCCAGTCGTCGCGGGTGCCGAGGTACATCAGCAGCACGGCGAGCGAGATCACCGAGGTCCAGGCGTAGAAGATCAGCACGGCGTCGAGATCGGAGTGGCCGAGATCGAGCATCCGGTGGTGCAGGTGCTTGCGGTCGGGGGCGAACGGCGACTTCCCCGCGCGCAGACGCCGGATCACCGCGAGACTGAGATCGGCGAGCGGCAGCAGCACGATCACCAGCGGCAGCAGGATCGGGAGGAACGCACCCAGCAGCTGCGACTGGCCGAAGCGGTCGACGTCAGCCTCGGGCAGCAGCAGCTCGGGCGGGAGCGATCCGGTCACCGCGAGAGCGGAGGTCGCCATGAGCAGACCGAGCAGCAGCGCGCCCGAATCGCCCATGAACAGCTTCGCGGGTCGCCAGTTCAGCACGAGGAATCCCCCGCACGCGCCGATCATCGTGGCCGCGAGGAAGGCCGCGATGCTCGAGTTCGTGGTGAGGAAGTCGCGCGAGAGCAGATAGGAGTAGACGAAGAAGACGCTGTTCGCGATCAGGCACACGCCCGCGACCAGGCCGTCGAGGCCGTCGATGAAGTTGACGGCGTTCATCACGACGACGATCGAGAACATGGTCAGGATGATGCTCGTCCAGCTGGAGACGAGGGTCATGCCGCCGATGGGGAGCACGTAGATCTGCAGGCCGCCGACGACCGCGATCACGCCCGCCGCCAGGAACTGCGCGCCGAGCTTGATGGTCCAGTCGAGGTCCCACAGGTCGTCGGCGACGCCCACGATCACGATGAGGAGCGACGCGCCGAGGATCGCCCACATCTTGCTGGGGTCGATCCAGAGGATCTCGAAGAAGGGGTTCTGCGACGAGACCAGCACCGCGGCCACGATGCCGAGGAACATGGCGACGCCGCCCAGCCGCGGCGTGGGGGTCTTGTGGACGTCGCGCTCCCGGATGCCCGGGTACAGCTTGTAGCGCATGCTCAATCGCCACACCGCCCACGCGAGCGCCGTCGTCAGCGCCGCCGTGAGCAGGATGGTGAAGAGGTACTGCCTCACGCGGGGGCGTCCTCGGCGGGGTCGGCATCGGGCTCGAGCAGGTCGCCGAGCACCTCGGCCAGCTCGTCGCGCGAGACCGCGCCGTCGCGCAGGATGCGCACGCGCGGCTCCTCGCCGTCGGGGAGGACGCCGACCAGCGAGGTCGCGTCGATGATCGTGGAGGCCACGCCCGTGCGGGAGGGACCGGCGTCGAGGTAGACGGCCACGCTGTCGCCGAGCATCGCTCGGGCGTCGTCGCCCACCACAGCCGCGGGCTTGCCGGTGAGATTGGCGCTCGACACGGCCAGCGGACCCGTCTCGCTCAGCAGCTCGAGGGCGATCCGGTGATCCGGCATGCGCACCGCGACCGTGCCGCGCGTCTCCCCCAGGTCCCAGGTGAGCGACGGCTGAGCGGGCAGCACGATCGTCAGGCCACCCGGCCAGAAGCGCTCCACGAGCCGCTCGACGGCCTCGGGCACCTCCTCGACGAGCGCGCGGAGGGCGTCGACGCCGGCCACCAGCACGGGCGGGGGCTGCTGGCGCCCGCGACCCTTCGCGTCGAGGAGGCGCTGGACGGCCGCCGCCGAGAAGGCGTCGGCCGCGACGCCGTACACGGTGTCGGTGGGCAGGACGACGAGGTGACCGCGCGCGATCGCCTGACGTGCCTGGCGCATGCCGCTGAGCAGCTGCGCCTCATCGCTGCAGTCGAACAGAGGGGAGGACATCCCTCGGATTCTACGGGGACGGACTCCGAGGATCCGGAGATCGTGTCACCGGGTCGCGCGCCTCACTGCGCGCGGAGCGCGGTGGTCGTGCGATCGCGCAGGGTCAGATCGCGGTGGGTGGCCGCTCCGCGCCATCCGTCGACCGTCAGGATGTCGCGGATCGCGGCGCCCTGCAGCTCGCCATGCTCGATGACGAGCAGGCCCCCCGGCCGCAGGAGGCGGTGTGCGGTGCGACTGAGCACGCGCACCACGTCGAGCCCGTCGGGGCCGCCGTAGAGCGCCGCGTGCGGGTCGTGCAGGCGCACCTCCGGGTCGCGCGGGATGGCGTCATCCGGCACGTAGGGCGGATTGGACACCACGACATCGGCGGTGCCGTCGAGCTCGGGGAAGGCGTCCGCGAGATCGACGAAGTCCAGGCGGAGGTTGTCCGCGCCGCTGGCCTCGACGTTGCGCCTCGTCCAGGGGAACGCCTCGGGCGAGTTCTCGGCCGCGAAGACGCGGGCGTGCGGCACCTCGGTCGCCATGGCCAGGGCGATCGCACCCGACCCGGAGCCGAGGTCGACGCCGATGGGCTCCGCGGCGGCGGCGGCGCGCAGGGCGTCGATCCCGAACTGCACCACTCCCTCGGTCTCGGGCCGCGGCACGAAGACCCCGGGGCCCACGGCGAGCTCGAGGTGGCGGAAGTAGGCGACGCCCGTGATGTGCTGCAGCGGCTCCCGCGCGGCGCGTCGGGCGACCGCCGCATCGAACGCGCGCGCCTCCTCGGGGGCGAGCACGGCCCCGGTCATGACGGCGACCTGGAGAGCACCACGCGACTGGCCGCGCACGTGCGCGAGCAGCAGCTCGGCATCGACCTGCGGATCCGTGACGCCCGCCTCGGCGAGTCGGGCGGCGGCCGCCGCGAGCACGTCGCGGACAGACGCTTCGGTCGAGGGGGTTCCGGTCATGGGGAGCCAGCCTACGCGGCGGCGGCCGGACGGATCCGGGGGGCATCTTGCATGTCGCGGAACGCGTCCGCATGTATGTGACCGAATGCGTCAAGGACGTGCACGGCGTCGGACGTGCGGCCTACGCTGGATCGAGGCGGGGAGGCTCCGCCGTCTTCCGTGCGGCCCCGACCGCCGGATCCCGCTCACGAAAGAGGAGAACCGCCATGGCCGGTGTCCACGCAGACATCACCACCGCGTTCGGCAACACGCCGCTCGTCAAGCTCAACCGCGTCACGGGCGACGCGGGAGCCGAGGTCTACGCCAAGCTCGAGTACTTCAACCCCGGTTCGTCGGTCAAGGACCGCCTGGGCATCGCCATCATCAACGCCGCCGAAGCGTCGGGCGAGCTGAAGCCGGGCGGCACGATCGTCGAGTCGACCTCGGGCAACACGGGCATCGCCCTGGCGCTGGTCGGCGCGGCCCGCGGCTACAAGGTCATCCTCACCATGCCCGCCTCGATGTCGAAGGAGCGCCGCGTGCTCCTCAAGGCCTTCGGCGCCGAGCTGGTGCTCACCGACCCCACGGGCGGGATGAAGCTCGCCCTCGCCGAGGCGGAGAAGATCGTCGCGGAGACCCCGGGCGCCATCCTCGCGAAGCAGTTCGCGAACGAGGCCAACCCCGAGATCCACCGCAAGACCACCGCCGAGGAGATCTGGCGCGACCTCGACGGCGACGTCGACATCTTCGTCGCCGGCATCGGCACGGGCGGCACCATCACGGGTGTCGGCCAGGCCCTGAAGGCCAAGAAGCCCGACGTCAAGGTCGTCGCCGTCGAGCCCACCGACTCGCCGCTGCTGTCGACCGGCACCCCCGGCCCGGCCAAGATCCAGGGCATCGGCCCGAACTTCGTGCCGCCGATCCTCGACACCGAGATCTACGACGAGGTCGTGACCGTCGAGTTCGCCGACGCGATCGAGACCTCCCGTTCGCTCGCCACCGGCGAGGGCATCCTCGCGGGCATCTCGGCCGGTGCGGCCGTGTGGGCTGCCGTCCAGCTCGCCAAGCGCGCCGAGAACGCCGGCAAGAAGATCGTCGTCATCGTCCCCGACACGGGCGAGCGCTACATCTCGACCGCGCTGTTCGAGCACCTGCGCGAGGACTGAGCGGGCCCGGGCGTCACTAAGCTCGAGCGTATGGAACTGAACATCCGCGAGGATGTCGAGGCCGCGCGCCGCCGGGATCCGGCGGCGCGCGGTTTCTTTGAGATCGCATCGCTGTACCCCGGACTGCACGCCGTCTGGGCCCACCGCTTCAACCACGCTCTGTGGCTGCGGGGGCACCGGTTCCTGGCGCGCGCCGGCTCGCAGTTCGCGCGCTGGCTGACCGGCGTCGAGATCCACCCCGGGGCGCGGATCGGCCGGCGCTTCTTCATCGACCACGGCATGGGCGTGGTGATCGGCGAGACGGCGGAGATCGGCGACGACGTGATGCTGTACCACGGGGTCACCCTCGGCGGCA
Organism: Microbacterium stercoris; assembly: GCF_017592545.1. Lineage (GTDB taxonomy): Bacteria > Actinomycetota > Actinomycetes > Actinomycetales > Microbacteriaceae > Microbacterium > Microbacterium stercoris. The sequence goes on along the minus strand of NZ_JAGFOA010000002.1, from coordinate 602,193 downwards.
CGTCGTTGAGCCACGGCAAGCGGCACCCCACGATCGGCGACCACGTCGCGATCGGCGCGGGAGCGAAGGTGCTCGGCCCCGTGGTGATCGGCGCGAACAGCGCGATCGGCGCGAACGCGGTGGTGACCAAGGACATGCCCGCCGACAGCGTCATCCTGGGCATCCCCGCCAAAGCCCGACCGCGCGTGCAGGGCGAGGACACCAGACGGGTGCTGATGGCGCCCGAGTACATGATCTGACGCACGCCGACATCGCGGCCGTCGACCGGCGGGCGCGAGCAGCCGGATCCGGTGCGCGGATGTCGTCTCGAGGGAGGCCCATGAGCGAGCTGCACGAGCTGGGGCTGCGCGCACTCGCCCGCGCGCTGCGCGTCGGCGAGGTCACGCCGACGGAGGCGACCGAGCACTACCTCGCGCGCATCGACGCCCACGCGGCGCTCGGGGCGTTTGTGGAGGTGACCCGCGAAGCCGCTCGCGCACACGCGGAGCGCCTCGGCGCTCCCCCGCCGGATGCCCCGCCCCTGTGGGGTGTGCCGCTGGCCGACAAGGATCTGACCGCCCGGGCCGGCGTGCCCACCCGCTACGGCTCCCGCGTGCACCTCCACCACGTGCCGGAGGAGTCCGACCCCCTGGCGCTGGTGCTCGATCGCGCCGGATCCATCAGCCTCGGCAAGACGAACACCCCCGAGTTCGGCCTGTCGGGCTTCACCGAGACGGTGTTCGCCCCTCCCGCACGCGATCCGTGGGATCCGGCGAACGGCGCCGGCGGATCGAGCGGAGGCGCGGCCGTGGCGGTCTCGGCGGGGCTGCTGCCCGCCTCCCCCGCGACCGACGGCGGCGGCTCGATCCGGATCCCCTCGGCCACCGTGGGCGTTGTGGGTCTGAAGCCGTCGCGGGGGCGGGTGAACTCGGGATCGGGCATGGACTCGGCGCACGGGCTCTCGGTCGCGGGTCCGATCGGGCGCTCGGTCGACGATGTCGCCCTGCTGCTCGATGTGCTCGTGGAGGGGGCGCTCCCCTACGCCACGCGTCCGCCCGGCGACGGACCCTTCGCGGATGCCGGACGCAGGGCTGTCGGCGCCCTGCGGGTGGGGGTCACCACCGTGTCGCCCTGGGAGGAGAGCATGGACATCCGGCTCGATGCCGGGGCACGGGACGCGCTGGAGGCCGCCATCGGCATGCTCGAGCACGCGGGGCACGTCGTCGACGACGCGCCCTGGGCCCCGACGGGCTACGCCGACATGTTCCTCACGCTGTGGCAGGCATCGGCCGCGCGCGTCGCCGTTCCCGATGCCGGCCTCGACGAGCTGGAGCCGCTGACGGCCTGGCTCATCCGCGCGGGACGGGCGCTGTCGTCGCAGACGCTGCTCGGCGCGCTGGCGGGGGCCCGTGCCTTCGAACGGGCCACGATCTCGGCCTTCGCCGACTACGACGTGGTGCTCACCCCCAGCCTCGCGCTGCCGCCGCAGCCGATCGGATGGTTCGCTCAGCACGATCCCGCGCTGAGCTTCCGTCGCCAGTGCGAGTACGCGCCGTACAGCTCGTGGGTGAACGTGGCGGGGCTGCCCGCGCTCACCGTCCCGGTCACCACGCAGGGCCACCCGGTGAGCGTGCAGCTGGTCGGGCGCCCCGGCGGCGAGGCGACGATCCTCGCGGTCGCCGCGCAGCTCGAGGCCGCCCGCGGGCCGCTGCCGTGGCCGATGCGGGGCTGATCCGGGACGCCCACCCCTGCGGATCGCCCGGCGACGGTATCAGCGCGCATGTGGGGCGCTCTGAGGGAGCATGAGCCCTGCAGGCACCTTCACGGGAGCGATCCCCACCATCGACACCGACGGCGTCCCGATCCATCTGTGCGAGGCCGCGCCCGCGATCGAGGTGATCGCCGAGGCCGCCACTCGTCGCGGCGCGAAGCCACTCGCCGTCGCGTCGATCAACCTCGACCACCTGCACCACTTCGGGCGGCACACGAATCCCGGCGCGCCGGGCGACGGCGACGGCCCCGTGGAGTGGCTGAATCTCATCGACGGAGCGCCCATCGCCGCGCACGCGAAGCGCGAGACCGGCCGCGCACATCCGAAGCTCTCCGGCAGCGACCTGGTCGGCGAGGTGCTCGACGTCGCCGCGCGCCGGGGGCTGGCGGTCGCCGTGCTCGGCGGCGACCCCGCGCTGACCGACGCCCTGCGGGCACGGCTCGCCCGCGACTGGGCGGGCCTGCGGTTCGCCGGACACTGGGCGCCGCCGCGAGAGCAGCTGGCGACCCCCCAGGGAGCCGGTGCGATCGCGGACGAGATCCGGCAGGCGCGGGTGGACATCCTGCTCGTGTGCCTCGGGAAACCGCGGCAGGAGCGGTGGATCGAGCAGCACGGTGTGCGCTCGGGCGCCGGCGCGCTGCTGGCGTTCGGGGCGGTGGTGGACTTCCTCGCCGGAAGGGTGACGCGCGCGCCGCGCTGGATCTCCGACGCCGGGCTCGAATGGGCCTGGCGCCTGATGCTGGAGCCGCGCCGGCTGGCGAACCGATACCTCGTGCAGGGGCCGCCGGCCTACCTCGCGCTGCGCCGGTCGGCGCGCCATGCCTGAGTTCGCGACCGCCGGGCGGGCGGAGATCGCCGCGATCGTCGTGACCTACGGCAGCGCGGAGTGCCTCGGCGCACTGCTGGACGACCTGCGGGCGCAGGCCGAGCACCTCGCGCTGCGGGTGGTCGTGGCCGACAACTCCCCCGACGACGACACGCTCGCGGTCGCGCGCTCGCACGCCGACGTGATCGCCGTGCCCACCGGCGGCAACCTCGGCTACGCCGGGGGCGTGAACGTCGCGCTCGCACACGTGGGCGACGCCGAGGCGATCGCCGTGCTGAACCCGGACCTGCGGGTGCGGCCCGGCGCGCTGCGAACCCTGCTCGACGAGCTGCGCGCCGTGCCGCGCCCGAAGGCCCGCCCGACCGGCGTGGTCGTACCGCGCATCGTCGACGAGACCGGAGCGACCTCGACCTCGCTGTTCCGCGAGCCGTCGGCGACGCGGGCGCTCGGGGATGCGCTGCTGGGTCCGCTGTGGCCCTCGCGGCCCGGGTGGCTGTCGGAGGTCGTGCGCATGCCGTCGGCCTACCGGAGCCCTCGCGAGGTGGACTGGGCCACGGGCGCCGCCCTCCTCCTCTCGGCGGATGCGGCCCGAGCGGTGGGCGCCTGGGATGAGCGCTTCTTCCTCTACTCAGAGGAGACCGACATCCTGCGACGCGTGCGCCAGGCGGGCTTCGCGGTGCGGTACACGCCTCACGCCGTGGTGGAGCACAGCCAGGGTGGATCCGGCTCCTCCCCCGCCCTCGACGCGCTGCTCGAGGCCAACCGCGTGCGCTACCTGCGCAAGCACGCGCCCCGCCAGGCCGCGGCCTACCGCGCGGCGCTGGTGCTGGGCGCCGCGCTACGTCGCCGACGCGCGGCCGTGACCGCGCTGCGCGACGAGCGCTCGTGGCCGTCGCTGCCGGAGGCGAGCTGGCGCGGATCCGGGTCTCCGGCTGCCGCGATCGTGATCCCGGCCTGCAACGAGGCGGCCGTGATCGAGCGCACGCTCACGCGGATCGCGGAGCCGGCCGCTGCCGGGTCGCTCGAGGTCGTGGTGGTCGCCAACGGCTGCAGCGACGACACCGCCGAGCGCGCGCGGGGCTTCGCCGGGGTGCGGGTGCTCGAGCTGTCCGTGGGATCGAAGACCACGGCGATCTCGGCGGGGCTCGTGGCCACGGCCGCGCGGCCCGTGCTCGTGCTGGATGCCGACGTGGAGCTGCCGTCGGCGGCGATCCCGGGCCTCGTGCGCGCGCTCGCCGAGCCCGGCGCCGTAGCCGGACGTCCGCCGTTCGCGTACGACCTGCGGGAGGCCTCGCCGCTCGTGCGGGCGTACCACCGCGCGCGACTGCGCATCCCGGGGATGTCCCGGGCACTGTGGGGCGCGGGGGTGTACGCGCTGACGCCGGAGGGGGTGGCGCGCGCCCTGCCGCTGCCCGCAGTGACCGCGGACGACGTGTGGGTGGACCGGCTCGTCGCACAGGACGAGAAGCGGATCCCGCCCGTGCCGCCCGTGCGCGTGCGCGTGCCCCGGAGCGCCCGAGCACTGCTGCACACGCTGGTGCGCGTGCGGCGGGGGCCCGCGGAGCTCGGCGTGGACACGGGACGCGGCACGCTGCGCGCGCTCGTGCGCACCGCCACGACGCCGTCTGCCGCCTGGGACGCCGCGGTGTACGCGGGCTTCGCGCTCGCGGCGCGGCGGCGCGTGCGCCGCGGCACGTCGGGCTCGTGGGAGCGCGACGCGTCCGCGCGGACCGCTGCGGCCTGACGCGGGTTGGCGCGGGTTGGCGCGGTGCGCTTCGGTGCGCCCCGGACCCGCGCGAAGGGCCTGCGTGAAGGTTTGGGGCGTCTCGACTCCCTGCGCTCGCAGAGCTCGCTCCGGTCGCTCGACGAGCGAGGGGGTGGGGGCGCGGCGTCGGCGAGGGGGCGGGCGCGAGGGGTGGGGGCGCGGCGCGGCGGGTGACGCGCGCAAGGGGGTGGGCGTGCGGGAAGGCTTGGGGCGTCTCGACTCCCTGCGCTCGCAGAGCTCGCTCCGGTCGCTCGACGAGCGAGGGGTGGGGTGGGGTGGGGTCAGAGCAGGGCCGAGACGCCGGCCGCGAAGACCGCGTGATCGCGGGTCGCGAGCACCCGCGCGCGGCCCGCCGCCCCCATGGCCGCGGCGCGCACGGGGTCGTTCCAGAGCGTGAGGATCGCCGCGCGCAGCGCCTCGGGATCGCCGGGCGGCACCCACAGCCCCTCGACGCCGTCCGAGAAGGCGTCGCGCTGCCCCGCGACCGCCGACACGATGACCGGGCGCCCCATCGCCCACGCCTCGTTCATGCACGTGATGCCGTTGTCGCTGTCGGTGGGGTGCAGGGGCACCACCACGATCCGCGATCGGTCATAGAGCGCGCGCAGCTCCAGGGCGGGCATGGTGCCGAACGTCACGTTCTCGGGCGCCGCATCCTCGCCGGTGCGGTCCGCGTCGTCCGCGTTCCACCAGTCGGGTCGCGCCGTATCGAGCACGCCGGCGATGTGACACGGGATGCCCGTGCCCTCGAGCGAGCGGACGAGCGTGACGTAGTCGCGCATCTCGCCGCCCGCGGCGCTGATCATGGCCCCTCCCGACGCCTCTGGCGCCCAGAACGACGTGTCCAGCGTCCACGGCAGGGCCACGAGCTTCGCGGCGGGCACCCCCAGATCCACGGCGATCTCCCGCTGCGTGACCGGGGGCAGGATGATGCGCTCGATGCCCGGATGCGCGACGCGCAGCAGCCGCGCCTTCTTCGCCTCCGAGACGCGCGTCAGGAGCGCCACCAGGCGCATCCGGCGTCGGGTCACCCGGCGAAGGAGGCCGAGCAGCAGCGCGACGTCGGCGACGCTCCAGCACAGCACCGCGTCGAACGAGGAGCCCACGCGCAGCGCCTCCAGCACCTGCACGGCGCGCATCGGCGCCCGCCGGTACAGCCGGCGCAGCCATCGCGGCGGGTCGGTGAGCAGCCGCTGGTCCACGGGGACGAGCGCGGCGTCGACCTCCGAGACCCACGCGCGCGGCTCATCCGGCCGACCGGCGAGCTCGTCGATCCAGGGCGGCGAGAAGCGCGTGTTCGCCAGCACCAGCACGCGCCTCACGCGCGGACTCCCGCGAACGCGGGCAGCGCCGCGTCGGCATGGCCCACCGAGCGCAGCGCTCCCGAGAGACCGATCAGCAGCACGAACACACCCGCGGAGATGGGGAAGCTCAGCCCGTCGAAGAACGCGAAGAGGATCGCCGTGGTCGCCAGCGACGCGGCGACCCCCTTCCCGAGCGCTGCGACGTCGGCGAAGGGCGAGCGGCGGAAGGTGGAGGCCGCGCTCCACATCGCGGCGAGCACCGTGCCGGCGAAGGCGAGCGCCCCCAGGATGCCCAGCTCGAGCAGGATCAGCACCCACTGGTTGTCGAAGATGTAGTACCGCGGCAGGAACGTGCCGAAGCCGAGCCCGATCGCAGGACTGGAGGCGATGAAGTCGGGCACACGCGCGAGCGCGTTCGTGCGGGAGAGGGTGCTCGAGTCGGAGTCGACCGTGGCGAACAGCCCCACGACCGTGCCGAACAGTCCGGGCACGGCGATGACCGCCGCCGCCCCCGCGATCAGTCCCCCGATCGCGATCATGCCGCGATACGCGCGCGGCAGAGCCGGCAGCGATGCGGCGAGCGCGACGACGAGTCCGATCATGGCCGAGCGCGACACCGACAGCAGCGCGGAGAACAGGATGATGCCCGCGGGGATCCACGTCCACGGGAGGCGGCCGCGGCCGGCCTCGGCGCGCGTGACGCCGAGCGTGATGGCAAGCGGCAGCACGGCGCAGATCGCCGCGGAGTACTCGAGCGGATGGGTCGCCGTGCCGCTCGGGCGGGTGAATCCGCCTCGCGCCAGCACGCCGGCGTCCTCGCTGGTGAAGCCGGGCAGCAGGCCGTAGACGTCGAGCAGCGTGCTGCCGGTGACGAACTGCGCGAGCCCGAGCAGGGCGATCGCGGTGCCGGCGATCACGAGCCGCGCGACGAGCCGGTCGACGTCTCGCAGGGTGCGCAGGCCGTCCATGGTGACCAGCACGACGCCGCCCCACGAGAGCAGGCGCGCGATCGACGTCATCGCCGTCATCTGCTGGTCGCCGGGCTGGCCGCGCAGCATCGCCGCGGCGAAGCTCACGAGAGCCACCGCGAACAGCAGGGTGATGGCCCAGCGCACGGGCTGAGAGGCGGGGGTCACATCGATCGCGCGGGCCTGAAGGCGCGCGATCACCCACCAGAGCAGCAACACGAGTCCCCACAGCAGGGAGGGGCGCCCCAGAGAGCCGAGACCCGTGAGCGTGAGGTTGGAGGGCACGCCGAACAGCAGCACGATGTAGACGGTCACCATCGTCAGCGCGGTGCCGGTGCGGGCCCTACGGCTGCGTCCGTGCACGGCCGCGACGGGCGGCGCGGGGCGCGCGGAGGGCGGCGATCCCACGGGGGTGCTCATCGCCGGCGGGCCCGCGCGCCCACGGGGGCGGTTCCGGGATCCGGGAGGTCGGGATCCTGCTCGTCGTCGTCGGACTCGGACGCCTCGTCGGAGGCGCGCTCGGCGCGCTCGGCGCGCTCCGGGTCGCGATCCGTGAGCGGCAGGTGCACGACGTTGCCCGGCACCTCGGCCGGCTCGTCGTCGTCGGCCAGCTCCTCGACGCTCTCACGGAGCGGCCCCGGTTCGCTCGTCTCCAGGCCACGCCGCCCGGACTCGCGGTCGCGGCGGCTCTTGCCGCTCGCCCGCGCCCGTCGACGCGCCGCACGGCGTCCGCGGCTGCGGACCAGTCCGTCGACCGCCGCGGCGAGCAGCACGGCGAACAGGAGGATGCCGACGCCGGCGCCGGCCGCGAGCATCATGCGGTCTTTCGTGCCGAGGGTGCTCTCGAGATCGACGGCGATCGGCGAGATGGCGATGCGCGACCGATCCGGCACATTCTGGGTCGTCTGGATCTCATCGAGCACACGCGCGGTCTCATCCAGCATCGCAGCGAGCAGGGAGGCCGCGTCGTCGTCCGTCGCCGCGGTCACCGTCACGAGCAGCATGGGGCCGGACGACATCGGATCGCGGGCGACCTCGATCTCGGAGCCCGGATACCGCTCGGCCGCCGACGCCACGGCGGGCGCGCCGCGCACGGCGCTGACCAGCACGTCGGCCGCGGTGTTCAGGCCACCGAGGTAAAGGAAGGGGTTGGGGGCCAGGGTCTCGGTCTCACCCGGCTCGCCGCCCTCGACCTTGATCTCGACCTCGGGCAGCGTGGCCTCCGCGGGCAGCAGCAGCTGCGATCCGGAGCGCTGATACGTGGGCGGGGTCTCGATCCACAGGTACCCGGCGGCTGCCACGGCGAGCAGCAGGCCCGGGATCAGGATGTACCAGCGGCGCAGCAGGCCGCGCAGCGTCTCGGCGATGTTCATGATGTTCTCTCCTCGGGGGCGGATGAGCGGTGCGCGAGGCGGTCGACGCCCACGGAGAGCGCTCCCGCCGCGAGCAGGCCGGCCCCGCCCAGCGCCGCGATCGCGGCGACGAGGGCGGTGCGTGACGGGGTGATGTGCTGGATCTGCAGGCTCAGGGGGTCGACGCGCGGCACCAGATCGGTGATGTCGCCGGGCTGCTGGATCACGTAGGGGCTGTGCTCGATGCGCGCGAGCGCCTCGCGCTGCCGGGCCTGGACCCACGCGAGCGACTCCCCCACGATCTGGATCTCGATCGCGGCGACGCCGTAGCTCGGGGTCCACTGGTTTCCGTAGTCGACGAGGCCGACGAGCACACCCTCGCGCAGGCCGGCGCCGTAGTAGGGCGCGTCGCCTGCGGCGTAGCGCACCGCGTCGCGACCGGGCACGACCTCGGCGGCGACGGCCCCCGCGAACGCGATGACGTCGTCGTCCTTGACCGATCCGTCCAGCGCGAGGCTCGACTCGTACGAGTACAGGAAGTTGACGATCGTGCGCGTCGAGTAGACGCCGTCGGCGTGCGCGACGAGGTACGCGGTGCCCGCCCCGGCCGCGCCGAGCACGAGGAGCATCACGTACCAGCGACGCAGCAGGATGCGCAGGATCGTCCGGACAGTCATCGCAGGGCGGCTCTCGTCGAGTGCCGGGCGGGCCCGTGCACCTCGTCCTCGATGATGCGCACGACATCGTGCTGCGCCCTGCTCCATCCGCTGCGGGCGGTCGCCGAGATCTCCAGGGCGTGCGCGTCGCGATCGGGGCGGTCGAGTGCCGCACCGAGCGCGGCCGCGATGCCTGCCGGAGTGGGCCGCGCCCACGCCGCGGCGTCGCCCGGGAGGTCGGCACGGGCCAGGGCCGAGTCGCCCACGACCGGCACCACACCCGCGGCGATCATCTCCTCGGCCACGAGCGAGATGTTCGTGAACGACATCGCGATGCCCGCGACGCACTCCGCGTACAGCTCGTTGAGCTCGAGGGGCGAGAGGCGCCCGTGCTGGATGGCCTCGAACGGCAGCTGCCGACGGGCCGCGCCCGTGAGGACGTCGCCGTAGAGGTGGATCGGCACCTCCGGACGCTCTTCGTGGAAGCGGGCGAGCGCGAGGCGCGCGAGCTCCCAGCCGCGCCGCGCGACGCCGGGGCGCACGTAGGCGACGACCCCCTCGCGCCGGGCGCCGGGGAGCGGACGGTAGATGTCGGTGTCGCAGCCGAAGGAGGTGACATCCGGCTCGATCCCGATCTCCTGCCGCAGGGCCTGCGCGACCGCCTCGCCGAGCGCGATGGTGCGGAACCCGAAGCGGTAGGTGTCCTCGGCGAGGGCGTAGGCGGCGCCACGCGGGTGGAACCACGGCTCGAAGTCCTGCACGAAATAGAGGCGGCGCATGGCGTCGGCCCCCCGGGTGGCGAGCACGTGCGCCGTCTCCCACGACGACGCGACGGCGGCATCCACGCCCGCGATGCCGTCGGCCGCCGAGCGCACCTCGGCGCGCACGCCGGGCCACCAGTCGCGGATGACGCGCTCACGGGCGACCGGATCGCCGTCGTGGCGGTCGGCGAGGAAGAGCACGCAGCGGTGTCCGGCTGCTTCGGCCGCCTCGACCATGCGGAACAGCGTCGTGTGGCCGCCCGATCCCGGGCCGGGAGGCGTGGTCACCCAGCCGATCGCGAGCGGCTCTCCCTCCGCCGGCCGGATGTCCGGAACCGGCAGGTGCAGGTTCGCCGAGTCGGCCACATCCGCGTCGGCCAGGCCGAGCCCGTGGTCCTCGCCCAGGCGGAGCGCGGCGAGTTCGAGCGCACGGCGCGCGAAGGCGCCGGGGCCCTGTCGGCGCAGCACCCTCAGCCCTGCGGCGAAGGAGGTCATACCGCCTCCCGCAGAGGGATCGGGCCATCGCCCTCGTTCGCCGGTGTGAGAGACGTCACGGGCTCGCCGCGCGAGATCCGCAGCGGCTCATAGACCCCGGTGGCGCCCCAGCGCTCCCATCGGGCGTCGATCCGGCGGCGACGCGCGGCCCGCGGCGCCAGACCGGCCAGACGCGCCAGGGGCGCGGGCCAGGCGGAGCCGCGGCGGCGGGCCGCCTCGAAGGCGCGTCCCTCGGGAAGATCGAGCACGGCGGGCCAGAGCTCGAGGGCGAGCGCCCGCAGATCGGCGGCCGATGCGGTCCATTCCCCGCGATCGACGTCGCGACGGGCGTAGCCGAGGGCCGACAGCGCGACACCGCGACGGGCCGCGCGACGCAGCGGCTCGGGATCGTGCACATCGCCCTCGTCGCACAGGGTCTCGAATGCCGCGCTCACCTCACGCAGGAACACGCTCGGATCCTGGGCGGCCATCGACAGGCTCGCGTCGTGCTCGCGGTGCCAGGCCTGGTCGCAGCCTTCGAGGTACGCCACGTCGGCGTGCGCGGCGATGCGCAGCCAGTGCTCCATGTCGTGCGTGTGCGCGAGGGGGCGCTGGCCGCCGACGCGGTCGAGCACGCTGCGGCGCATCACCACCTCGGGCGACGTGATGACGTTGTCGCCGGAGGCGCAGCGCGCGGCGAGCCACTCGGGTCCGTCCCAGACGAGCCAGCCGGTGGCTTCGGTGCGGGCGGGGCCGCGGCCGTGGCGGAAGTGCAGGGGGTGGCCGTAGACGAGGCCGACCGCCGGCAGGTGCTGCATCACGGCGGTGGCCCGCTGCAGCGAGCCGGGGGTGAGCAGGTCGTCGGCGTCCAGGCGCACCACGTACTCCCCGAGGGCCACGTCCAGCCCGCGGTTGAAGGTCTCGACGGGCCCGCGGTTGACCGCGTTGGCGAGCACCCGGATCCGCTCGTCCTGCGCCGCGAGCCGATGGGCGATGGCGAGGCTGTCGTCGGTCGAGCAGTCGTCGACCACGATCACCTCGACCTGCACGCCCGGTTGGGCGAGCACGCTGCGCACCGCCTGCTCGAGGTACCGCGCGTAGTTGAAACACGGGATCACCACGGAGACGGTCGGCTCCTCCGTCGGCGGGAGGGGTGCGAAGCGCACCGTCTCGAGAATCGTCTCCCGCTCACCTGCTGCGCGCATCGTGTCTCCTTCTCGTCGCACACAGGACAAGAGCGCGGATCGCCGCGGGTGATACGCGAGAGCGGACTCAGACGCCGAACCGTCGCCAGCGGCGCCAGCGCAGCCTCCCCGCGACGTCCCGCCACGCGTCGCCGAGTGCGTCGGGGCGCGCGGTGAGGGAGCGGATCGGGCGGGCCCCGGAGCGCGCGTCCAGGTCGTCGGCGAGGGCGGTCGCCGCATCGAAGCCCCGCGCCGCGAGCGCACGGGCCTCGCGGGCCAGAGACGACAGCCCGAGCGCCCGCAGCTCGTCCACCTCGTATCGCCCACCCGGGTGCTCCAGGAGGAACAGGTCGATCGCGGCGATGCGCCAGCGCAGGTCGGTGAGCTCGAGGTCGCCGGCCGAGCGCATCAGGCTCTTCTCGTGCACGCGGTACAAGCCCTGCGTGGGGCCGGCGACGCGGCCGACCGCACCGCGGGCGGCCAGCCGCAGCCAGAGATGGAGGTCTTCCGCCCAGGGCAGGCGGTGGTCGTAGCCGCCCGTGCGCTCGAGAGCGGTGCGCCGGATCATCACCTCGGGCTGGCGGATCACGTTGTGGCCGCGTCGCAGCACCCGCCGGGTCCAGTCGTCGCCGTTCCACACCTGCATGCGGAAGCCTCGGCCGGGATCCTCTGGCAGCACCGGCGGCGTGCCCGTGAACTCCTCCGCCCAGCCGTAGCAGAACGACACCTCGGGGTGCGCGCGCAGCAGCGCGGCCGAGCGGGCGAGGGATCCGGGCGCGAGCAGGTCGTCGGCATCGAGCTTCACGACGAACTCCCCCGATGCGAGGCCGAGCGCATCATTCGCGGTGGCGAGGTGGCCGCGGTTCTCGCGGTGCCGCGCGACGTGGATGCGCGGATGCTGCGCGGCCAGGGCCTCGGCCACCGCGACGCTGTCGTCGCGGGACGCGTCGTCGACGATGACCACGTCGACGTCGACGTCGTGCTGCGCGAGGGCGGATCCCACGGAGTCGGGCAGGTAGCGCGCGTAGTCGAAGCACGGGATGACCACGCTCACCCGCGGCAGGGCGGCGCTCATGCCGTGCGCTCCCTCGGGGCGCGGCCCCGGCGAACCGTGGCCAGGCCGCGGGCGGCCAGGGCGCGCGCCTCGGCGAACGCCTCGGGCAGGAGCAGGCGCGCCGCGAGTGCCGACACGGCGATCACGGCCGCGCCCGCGATGGCCGCGCGGGCCGGGCCGGGCAGGGCCGCGGCGAGCGCGATGGCGGCGAGCCCGCCGGCGACCGCGAGCGATCCCATCGCAAGCGATCGCACGAACGGCGCGGCGAGCATCGTCCACGCGGTGCCCAGCTGTCGCGCCACGAGCGGCCAGCGCGCGAGGGTCGCGGCGAGGGCGACGCCGGCGAAGCCGATCGCGATCGCGAGCAGGCCGAACGGGGCCAGCAGCCAGGTGACGAGCACCGTCACCGCGTCGACCGCGAGGCCGTACGCGAACCAGACGCCCGAGCGCCCGAGGCCGAGGAAGAGACCGTGGTCGAGAGTGGCGCCGAGGGTGAGCACCCCCGCCACCGCGTAGGCCCTCGCGGGATCGGCGCTTGCGTCCCACTGCGCGCCGAACACCAGCGCCGTCAGCTCGGGCGCGGCGACGACGATCATCGCCATCAGGGGGATCACGATCAGCGAGATCATCCCCTGCGCGCGGCGATAGGCGGCCGCGAGCCGCTCTCGTCCGGCCCGGATCTGCGCGAACACGACCGTCGAGACGGGCACGATCGAGGTCGCGCCCAGATCCTGCGCCGTCTGCACCAGCCGCTGCGCGATGCTGAGGTATCCGAGGCCTGTGACACCGAGCACCAGCGCGACGATCGCGTTCTCGGCCCACGCACGACCGATGGCCACGAGCTCCACGCCCACCACGTTCACGCCGAACCGCGCCATCGCGCGGAACTCCCGCGGGTCGAAGGCGAGGCGCGGGCGCCACCGTGCCGAGACAGCCGCCGCGAGCGTGGCCGCCGCCTGCTGCACCACGGTCTGTGCGACGAGAGCCATCGCACCGGCGCCGAGGAGCGCCAGGGCGACCGCGGCGACCTGGCCGAGAACGCCCGCGACCAGCCCCTGAGCGGCGAGGCGGCCGAAGGCCATGCGGCGCCGCAGGATGGCAAGGGGCACGGATCCGAGGGCGACCGCGAGAGCCGCCGGCGCGAATCCGGAGATGACGGTTCCGGATCCGGCGATGCCGAGCAGTGCCTCGACCGCAGGACCGGCGAACCACACCCCGCCCGCGAGCACGAGGCCCGCCGCGGCGGAGTACCAGAAGGCGGTGCTGAGGGTGCGGTCGGTGGGCGACTCCGCCTGCACGAGGTAGGCCGCGAATCCCAGGTCGGAGAGCAGATACAGGAACGGGACGATCGCGAGTCCGATCGCCACGACACCGAAGTCGGCGGGAGTCAGCAGACGCGTGAGCAGCGCGAGAGTGGCGAGGCCGAACAGTCGCGCGCCCCACTTCTGCCCCGTCGTCCAGAGCACGCCGGCGGCGGCGCGCCCGGCGAGGCCGCCGGTGGCGGTGGGGGCGGCGGGGGCGCTCATCGGCCCGACAGCCTGCGGAACGAGGTCTGAAGCGCCGGATGGCGCATGGCCATCCGGTGGGCAGCGATGTCGCGCGCGAGGCCGAACGATCCCGCGAGGCGCTGACCGCGCGTGGGGCGGGGCGCGTCGAGGGTCTCGCGGTAGCGGCGCCCCAGCTCGGACGCCGCCTGCGCCAGGCCGTAGCGGGCGGCGACGACGTCGCGCCCCCACGCGCCGAGCGCGGCGCGCGCGGTGGCGGGCAGCCGCAGCAGGGCGTCGAGCTCGATGATGCAGCGCTCCACCGATCCCTCGCCCGTGCCCTGGCCGTACCAGCCCTGGGCGAGGAAGACGGGCAGCGACCGCGCGTCGGCGATGCGCCAGAAACCGCGCTCGCCCTGCACGAGCAGGGGACGTCGCATGGCCATCGCCCGCAGCGCGGAGCCGCCCATGCCCACCACGACATCCGCCGCGGCATAGCACGCGCGTGGATCATCGCGCGGGCCGAGAAGCCGCACCACCTCGCGTCCGGCCTTGGCGTTGGCCTGCCTTGCGGCCTCGGCCACCCGATCGCGCGCGGGTCCGTCGCCGACGAGCGCCAGCCGCAGCGGATGCACGGCGGCAAGACGCCCGCACGCCTCCACGAGCGCGAGCAGCCCGTCGAGCTTGAGCTCCTCCGAGAGGCGCCCGACCACCACGACCAGCAGCTCGTCCGGTGCCGCACCGGCATCCCGGCGCACCTCCGCGATCTCGGCGCGCGGCACCGCATCCGGATCGAAATGCTGCAGGTCGACGTGCGGCTCGAGCAGGTGCACCTCGGGGCGCCCCTCTGCGCGGGCGCGCTCGCAGAGCTCGCGGGTGCCCAGGATCAGCGGCACCGCCGCGGGCAGGAAGCCGGGGTAGTCCATCGACTGCACGGTGGCGATGACCGGCGTGCCCCGCAGGCCCCGCGCGCCGTAGGCGGCATCGACGGTCGGCGCCCACTCATAGGTGTGCACGAGGTCGATCCCGCGCCGGCGCACCAGGTCGGCGAGTTCGCGGATGCGCCCGGGTGACGGCGCCGACTCCCGCAGCGGCGAGAGGTGCAGCTCGAGGCCCGTGGCGCGGGCGCGCTTCTCGAGCGCGCCGTGGGGCGCGTACAGCACCACCTCGTGCTCTCCCTCACGCGCCACCTCGGCAGCCAGCTCGAGCGCGACGAGCTGGCTGCCGCCGATCTCGAAGTGATGCGGCGCGACGAGCACCCGTGCCACGGGTCACTCCCCCACGGCGGCGCGCAGCGCCTCGGCGACCGCGACCTGCTGCGGGCGCGTGAGGTGCGGCCCCATCGGCAGCGACAGGATCCGGTCGGCCGCCGCCTCGGCGACGGGGAACTCGCCGCGGCGGTGCCCGAGGTGCGCGTAGGCCCCGGTGAGGTGCAGCGGCGTCGGGTAGTGCACGCCCACCCCGATCCCGGCCTCGCCGAGCGCGGCCGCGACGCGGTCGCGCTCCGCGAGCCGCACGACGTACAGGTGCCAGACGTCGCTCGAGCCCGATCTCGTGGCGGGCAGCCGCACGCCGTCGAGGTCGCCGAGCAGCTCGGCGTAGGTGGACGCGGCGGCCCGGCGCGCGGTGTTCCACGCGTCCAGGCGCCGCAGCTTGGCGCGCAGCACCACGGCCTGCACCGCGTCGAGGCGCGCGTTGACGCCGATGCGGTCGTGCACGTACTTCGTGGTGCTGCCGTGCGACTGCAGCGAGCGCACGGTCTCGGCGAGGGTGTCGTCCGAGGTGGTCACGGCGCCGGCGTCGCCGGCGGCCCCGAGGTTCTTGCCCGGATAGAAGCTGGTGGCGGCGATGTGGCCGACGGCGCCGGCCCGGCCCGCGGACCCGACGGCGCCCTGTGCCTGGGCGGCGTCCTCGACGATCGCGAGGTCGTGCCGCCGCGCGATCGGCAGCAGCCGCTCCAGCGGCGCCGACTGCCCGAACAGGTGCACGGGCGCGATGGCGCGCGTTCGCGAGGTGATCGCCGCATCCACCGCGTCCGGATCGATCAGCAGGTGCTCGTCGTCGACGTCGACGAACACGGGCATGGCCCCGATGCGGCTCGCCGCGGCGGCCGTGGCGATGAACGAGTTGGCGGGCACGATGACCTCGTCACCCGCGCGCACGCCGACGGCGCGCAGCGCCAGCTCGAGGGCGTCGGTGCCGTTCGAGACGCCGATCGCGTGCCGCGTGCCGATGTACTCGGCGTACTCGCGTTCGAAGGCGGCGACGGGCGATCCGCCGACGAACGCGCCCTCGCGCAGCAGGGCCTCCCAGGCGGGCAGCACCTCGTGGGCGATCTCGGCCGACTGCGCGGGCAGGTCGAGGAAGGGCACGGCAAGGCCGATGGGGGCGGGGGCGAGTGTCATGCGAAGACCTCTCGGATCGAGGTGGAAAGGGTCGGATCGACGCGCGCCGGCATCGCGCGCACCGCGGATCGGAGGGGTCGGGCGGGCACACCCACCCACGTCTCGCCGTCGGGCACATCGCGCAGCACGGCGGCGCCCATGCCGACGGTGGCGTCGTGGCCGATCGAGACTCCGGGGTGCACCGAGGCGTTCATGCCGATGTAGGCGGCCTCGCCGACGGCCACGCCGCCGCCGAGGCTGACACCCGCGGCGAGCGTGACGTGGTCGGCGAGCGTGTCGTCGTGGGTGATCGTGCCGTGGGGCATCACCACGACGTGGGCGCCGACACGCGCATCGGCGGTGACGACGACGCCGTCGAGCAGGATCGAGCCGCGCCCGATCGCGACGCCGCGCCCGATGCGTGCGCTCGGCGCGACGAAGGTCGCGAAGCGCTCGGGCCCGACGCCGGCATCCGCGAGGCGGCGCACCACGTCGCGACGCGCTCGGCCCGGGCCGATGCAGATCAGCAGCTGGTCCTGCGGGCGGCGCACGGCCTCGTCGAGGCCGCCGCGCACGACCACTCCCCCGCAGTGCGCAAGGTGGGCTGCGGGATCGTCGTCGAGCACGCCGGTGACGTCCTCGAGGCCGGCCCCGAGCACCTCGCGGGCGAGGCCGCTCGCGCCGATCAGCAGGATCCCCATCAGGCCACGCACATCTCGGACAGGTGCTCCGGCATCGCCTCGTCGGCGACCTCGCGGATCACCGCGATCACGCGATCCTGGTCCGCGTCGGTCAGCTGGTGATGAAGCGGCAGGATCAGCGTGGTGTCGGTGAGCCAGTCCGTGACGGTGAGGGAGGCGGATCCGGTGTCCCGGTGCTCGTAGGCCGGCTGGCGGTGACTTGCCATGATGCCGCGGCGGGCGGAGATGCCGGCCTCGGCGAGGCGCACCAGCAGGCACTCGCGGGCGATCGGGAAGTCGGGCCCGAGCTCGATCCAGTACGACTGGAAGCTCGTTGTGCCCCAGGCCGGGTCTGCCACCGTTGTCACTCCCGGCACCTCCGCGAGCGCCTCGGTGTAGCGCGCGGCGAGCCGGCGCCGGTCGGCGACGATCTGGGGCAGACGGTCGAGCTGCACAAGGCCCACGGCCGCCTGCAGGT
The DNA here is from genome assembly GCF_017592545.1 of Microbacterium stercoris. Taxonomy (GTDB): domain Bacteria; phylum Actinomycetota; class Actinomycetes; order Actinomycetales; family Microbacteriaceae; genus Microbacterium; species Microbacterium stercoris. Next base: position 585,073 of record NZ_JAGFOA010000002.1, on the reverse strand, counting down.
CGGTCATGCGGAAGTTGAAGCCGATCTCCGAGTAGTGCTCGGCGGGGGTCAGCAGGGTCTCGTGCCGCGAGGCGGCCGACTGGCTCATCGCGTGCTCGCGCAGCTTCCGGGCGCGATCGGCCCAGTCGGCGCGCGAGGTGGTGAGCATGCCGCCCTCTCCGGTCGTGAGCACCTTGCGCGGGTGGAACGACCACGCGGCCAGCTCGGCGCCCGCGCCGACGGGGCGGCCCCGGTAGGTCGATCCGGCGCCGCACGCGGCATCCTCGATCACCACGATGCCGAGCGGATCGCACAGCGCGCGGATCGGGTCGAGGTCGACCGGCACGCCGCCCTGATCCACCGCGATCACCGCGCGGGTGGCGTCGGTGAGGGCCGCCGCGACGGTCTCGGCGGTCACGTTGCCGGTGAGGGGGTCAACATCGGCGAACACCGGACGCGCGCCCACATACGTGGGTGCGTTGGCCGTGGCGATGAACGACAGCGACGGCACCACGACGTCGTCGCCCGCGCCGATGCCGGCGACGATCAGGGCGAGGTGCAGCGCGGTCGTGCAGTTCGAGGTGGCGACCGCGTACGCGGCCTGCTGCGTCTCGGCGAAGCGGCGCTCGAACTCGGCCACGCGGGGCCCCTGCGCCACCCAGCCGGAGGCGATGACCTCCGCGACGGCGACGGCCTCCTCCTCCCCCAGCCACGGACGCATCACGTCGATGCGCGGCAGGCCCGTGGGCTCGGCGGCGGTCATGCCGTCACCACCCAGTTGCGGTCCTCGATGCGCTGCTGCATCTGCTCGGGGGTGCTCGGTCGGCTGCGGAACCAGCGCACGAGATCCGCAACTCCCGCCTCGAACGGCATCGCGGGGGTGAAGCCCGTGAGGCGCTCCATCAGCGTGGCGTCGACAAGCAGGCGGCGCACATCTCCCGGGCGGTCCTCGAGGTGCACGGCGTCGAGATCCGGCCGCCCGGTGAGCCAGGCGACGGCACGGGCCAGGGTGCGGATGGCGACCTCCTGGCCCGATCCGAAGTTCACCGTGCGGCCCACTGCGGCGTCGCACTCCGCGAGCAGCGCGAGTCCGCGCACCGTGTCGCTGACGTGCATGAAGTCGCGCGTCTGCTCGCCGTCGCCGTAGATCAGGGCGGGGAGCCCGCAGAGGTTGCGGATGATGGTGCGCGGCAGCACCTCGCCGCTGTCGCCCTCGAAGTGGCTGCGCGGGCCGTACGTGTTGAAGGGACGAACGACGACGACCGGCAGGCCGTGCGTGCGGAAGGCCGCCCGGGCGTAGGCCTCGCCGGCGAGCTTGGCCGCGCCGTAGACCGTCTCGGGCCAGGTCGGGTGGCGCTCGTCCATCGGCGCGCGCTGCGCCGTGCCGAACACCTCGCTCGAGCTCACGTGCACGAACCGGCCGATGCCGACCTCGCGCGCCTGCTCGAGCAGTCGCAGCGTCGCGGTCGCGTTGACCTCGTGGTTGGTGATCGGGTCGTGCAGGCTGTGCCGCACGCCGAGGCAGGCCAGGTGGAAGACCACGTCGGCGCCGTCGAGCGTGCGCAGCGCCTGGTCGGAGCGGATGTCGGCCTCCACCAGACGCACCCGCGGATCCCCGGCCCACTGCGCGAGATTCGCGCGGCTGCCGTTGATGAGCGAGTCGATGACGGTGACGTGGGCGACGTGGCGACGGGTGATGAGCTCGTCGACGAGGTGGCTGCCGATGAACCCGGCGCCTCCCGTGACGATCACGCGGGTTCCGGTGAGCGAGGTCATGCGGCACCTCCGATGAGGGTGGGGACGGTCGTGGCGATCGGCGCGGGCGCACCCTGCGCGGCGAGGCTGCGCGAAGCGGCCTCGAGCACCGACAGCACACGAAGACCGGAGTCGCCGTCGGTGCGGGCGGGGCGTCCGGACCGGATCGCGCTCGCGAACTCGGTCATCACGTTGGCGAGGGCCTCCTGCTCCGGCAGGGCGGGCGACCAGGTGTCGCCGAGGCGGTACGAGACGCGGGCGGCGTGATCCGCATCCCCCGCGAGGGCGACATCCACTCCGCGGTCGAAGATCGACAGGCGCTGCGCGGGGTTGAGGTCGTCCCACACGAGCGTGCGACGGGTGCCCCCGATCACCATGCGCCGGATCTTCGTGGGGCTGAGCCAGTTGACCTGCACGTGCGCCATGGCCCCATTGGCCAGCGGCAGCGCGAGGTAGCCCACGCATGCCCGGCCGGCGCCGAGTGGGTCGGCACCCGATGCGGAAACCGTGGCGGCGCTGAGGCCGCCGGGCAGCACGAAGTCGAGGATCGCGAGGTCGTGGGGCGCGAGGTCCCACAGCACGTCGACATCGGGCTGCACGAGCCCGAGGTTGATGCGGGTCGAGTCGACGTACAGGATGTCGCCCAGGGCGCCCTCGGCGATGAGATCGCGGATGCGCAGCACGGCCGGGGTGTAGCAGTAGGTGTGGTCGGTCATCAGCACGAGCCCGCGCTCTCGGGCGAGCTCGACCATGGCGACGCCCGCCGCTCGGTCGGCCGCGAGCGGCTTCTCGACGAGCACGTGCTTGCCTGCCTCCAGGGCCCTGGTCACGAGGCCATGGTGGGTGCGGGCCGGGGTGGCGATCGCCACCGCGTCGATCAGCGGATCGGCCAGCACCTCCTCCACGTCGGTCACCACGGGCGCCCCGCCGACCGACTCGGCCACCCGCGTGGCCCGCTCCCGGTCGAGGTCGCACACGGCCATCAGCTCCCAGTCCGCCGAGCCGCGCAGGTTGCGCGCCAGGTTGGGGCCCCAGTAGCCGGCTCCGATCACCGCGGCGCCCATCCGGGCGGGTGCGGGTCGTCCGGTTCGCACCGTCTCGCTTGCTGTCATGTGTGGGAGGAGCGGGTGACCCGGATCCTGATACGCGGATCCGGATCCGTTCTCACGCCCGCACGAGCAGGTTCTTGAGACGGTCGAGTCCGTCCTTGCCGGCCACCGCGAGCACGGCCCGCTTGGCGGTCGCGCGCACGACCTCACGGGATTCCCGCACCGGCCGACGCACCCACGCGTCGGCGGCCACGCGGGAGGCGGCCACGGCGGGCGCGTCGTCGAGCAGGCCCGCGAACCGGTCGCGGTGGCGGGTCGGATCGGTGAGGCGACCGCGCACGCGGTTGCTGACGTTGCGCGCATGGACCACCTGGATCCACCCGGGCGCTCCCTGTGCCGAGGTCACCGGCAGGTGCAGGTGCAGCCGGTTGTGCCAGTCGCACCACGCGGTCAGGGCGTCGTCCCAGGGCTCGGCGACGGAGGCGAACGCGTTGTCGCGATCACGACGCAGGTACACCGCGTCTCCTCGCCGGATCAGTCCGTCAGCCAGGTACAGCGCACGACGCTGCCCCGTCGCGGCCAGCTGCTGCAGCCGGGCCGCGAAGTCGGAGGCCAGCGCGTCGTCGTTGTCGAGGTTCGTCGTGAGCAGGATGTCCCCGCGCGCGCCCGTCAGCCCGCGGGCGTCCGAGACGATCTGCGCGGTGGTGACGCTCTCGCGGAACACCGGCGCGAACACCCCGCGGGCGGCCACCTCGCCCAGACGCTCGAGCAGCCAGCCGGGGCTGGCCGGATCGAGGTAGACGATCCAGCTCACGGGCGCGGTCTGCGCCTCGACACTCGGCACGGTGTAGCGCAGGAACAGCTCGATGCGCTCGCGCAGCCAGCCGTCCTGCGCCCGGATCACGCTCTCGCGTCCCAGAGAAGGCAGGTTGAAGCGCGTGAGCAGCACGTGATCGACGGTGGCCATGGCGGGAAGGAGCCCCCGAGAGTCGCCCTGATACCGCCGCCGGAGCCTTGACCGGTCGTGCGGGGGCGGCCATGCTGAGCGGACGGGCATATGTGCCCCGACCACCTCCCGACGAGCAAGGAGTCTCTATGCCTTTCACCAGAACCAACGACGCGTCCAAGACGGCCGCGATCACCATCATCCCCGAGTGGGTCAAGGCGCTGTTCGGCTTCTTCCGAGGCTGACCGCTTGACCCCGGACCCCGCGGACGCCTCGGCGCCGCGGGGTTCGTCGTGTCAGAAGCCGCTGCCGTGGGTGATGAACGGCGAGATGAGCCCGGTCTCCGTGGTCGCCATCGCCAGCGCGTCGGCGGGGGCGAGGCCCGCGGCGAGACCGCCGTGCAGGGCCCCGAGCAGCTCGGCGGCGATGTCGTCGGCCACGGTCACGGGGGCCGCGATCACGCACACCGCTCCGGCGTGCAGCCACGCGTGGGCCATGCCCAGCGCCTCCGCTCCCCATCGCACCGATGAGCGGCCCAGCTCGCAGGCCGACAGGATCACGGTGCGGGGCATCCGGTCGATGAGGTCGATGTCGTAGCCGAACAGCGCGCCATTGCTGAAGCCCAGACCGGAGAGCAGCGGAGCATCGATCGAGTGGCGGCCGTGGGCGACGAGATGCAGCACGTCGACCGTCTCGGCGAGATCCGTCACCGCCTCGACCGTCGCGTCCGCCCCGTACAGCACGGTCGGATGGGTGCCGCCGTGGCTGGCCGCATCGACCTCCCAGGCGAAAGCCGCCGCCTGGGCTTCCTCCGGCCCGCGCGCGATGCCCGGTCCGACGGCGAAGCCCGCGCTTGCTCCCGGACCGACCCGCGGGCGCGCGGCCACCCAGCGCGAGGCCGAGCGCACGAGCGAGACCGACCGGCCGCGCATCGCGGGCAGCATCGTCCACGGCAGCCCCGCGAGGATCCCCGGAGTGGTGATCATCACCCGGCGCGGGTCTCCCGCGGCGGTCATGGCCTCCTCCACCAGCAGGGATGAGAGCGTCGCGAGCCGCGCGTCGAGCGCGACGCGCACGATCCGCGCCATCGGGCCGGATCCCACGGCGGCGGCCACGTCGAGGTCGGCACGCAGACCGGGCATCCGCTCGCGCACCGCGGCGGCGTCGATGTCGATGATGCGCGCGGGCCCCGTCGCGGGCACGACCAGACACTGCAGCTGCCCGCGCGCGTACACGTAGCTCAGCAGCGCCGTGTCGGTGCCGAGGGCGGCTCGCAGCGTCTCGAGGTCGATGCGGGGCACGGCCTCCGCCTCGCCCGCCGTGGCCCATTGGCGCTTGCGGATGCGCTCGCGCAGCTCGTGCACACGCGCGTCGGCCTCCCAAGAGACCCCCGTCTCCTCGCGCAGCATCCGCAGCTGGGCGAGGTCGGCGGCGTGCGCGGGATCGCGGGGCGGACGCACCGGGGCGACCTGGTGCGCGAAGTGCCGCGCCTGCTCCGACCACTCGAACAGCACGTCCGGGCGGCCCGAGCGCATGGCGGCCCCCAGGCCCTCGAGCATCAGCGCGTTGCCGTGCATGGCGATCGATGACGCCATGTCCAGCGAGCCGAACGACCGCTGCCATGCGGCCAGGCTCTCGAGGCCGGCGGCGGCGTGGCGGCGAACGTCGGCGTCGCGTCCCCGGGCCCCGGCCTGCACCGCGCGCGCCTCGTGCGCGAGCAGCCGCACGGGAAGCGGATCGGAGGGGCTGAGCCGGATGCGCGTGGGATCGAGGTCACCGCGGCGAGCGCGCGACACGCGGTGGGTGAGCCGCAGCATCTGCGCCTCGGTGCGGAAGCCGACCTGCTCGAGCTCGATCTCGGCGGCACGCACCTGCTCGACAGTCGGTCGACGCCGCCCGACCGTTGGGAGCGAGAGCAGCGCGCGCTGTCGCAGCCCCTCGGCGCGCGCCGCCCAGACCCTGCTGCCGAGCCTGCGGAAGCGCCGCACGGCGTGCCCCGCGACCTCGGCGGCCTTCGCCGGATCGTGCGTGACGAGGGAGCGCGCCAGGTGGAACTCCGCCTCGGCGCGCGACTGCGGCATGCCCGCCGCGCCGAACGAGCGTGCGACGCTCTCGAGCGTGCGCTCGGCCTCCTCGAGCTGCCCCGCCTCGCGCAGCACCTCGGCACGGTCGAGGTCGCAGATGGCCGCGTTCACGGGCGACGAGGCGGCCAGCGGTCTGGCCTCGCTCATCAGCTCCAGCGCCGTGATGAGATCACCCTCCAGGAGGGCGACATAGCCGGCGTTGTGGATGCTCATCGCACGGTTGTGCACTGCCCCCGCATCGGCGAACCGCTTCGCCGCCTCATCCAGATCGCGACGCGCCTCTCGCAGGCGCTGGCGCCTCATCAACGCGACGCTGCGCACCACGAGCATGTTGCCCAGCCGAGTGGCATTCGTCTCCAAGCGGATCGCTCGCGCAAGGACGGGAAGCGCCTCGGCGTGATCGCCTCTCGCGGTCGCGAGGGCGCCCAGTTGCCCGAGCAGCACCGCGGTGGCATCAGAACCCACTGTGCCGCGCGCTTCCGCCCGCGCGAGCGCTTCGCGGCAGATCCGTTCGGCCTCATCGGGGTGCCCGGTGCGCGTCAGCACGAACGCGAGCGTGCCCGCGATCCGAGCACGCTCGTCCTCGGTCTCGGCGCGCTCCGCCGCGGTCCGGAGCGTCCGATGAGCGGCCGCGAGGTTGCCGCGATTGCTCAGCACCACGCCGCGCGCGTGAAGCTCTTCAGCGGTCAGTCGCACGGCGTCTCACCCTCAGGGTGAATCTCGCCGGAAAGGGTGCGGATGTCAGAGGTCGGGAGCATCATGTGTCCAGACGGATCGGATCCCCGACCGAGCCGCCGGACCGCGTTTCCTTTACCCTGAGGCTCCCCCCATGCCGTTCACACCCACGAATGTCCTGCGTGCCTGCCCCCCGGCGCACGTTCATGTCAGATCCTTGACCCGTCGCTCTTCGCGATCTCTGTCAGCGCCGCCTCCGTGGCCTTCCGCGAACGTTGGACGGCTCCGGCTCGCACCGCGCGATTGACGGAGATCAGACCCAGTTCAGCCGCGATCGCGCCCGCGACGTACGGGGCCGCGAAAGAGGTGCCGCTCCATGTCGCGAACGCCCCCCGGAAGTCCTCAGGGGCGATCGTCTGGCGACGTCGGTCATAGAGATCTTCTCGGGTGCTCGCCTGCCGGCCGCCCTCGAAACGCGGGATGCTGCTGACGACCGACGTGCCAGGCGCGTATGCGCGCACCCAGGGGCCGACGTTCGAGTACAACGCGACGGATGTCTCTCCGGGATTGAGCGCGCCCACCGAGACGTGCTCGGCATCGTCGTCATGGGGGATGCCGTTGTCAGCCCCAGGCCACGGCCACAGTGATGCCGGGAACGCCGGCCGATCGATCGCATCGTTGCCCGCCGAGCACACGACAGCGATCCCGAGCCCCCGTGCGAAGCGGAGCAGGTGATACACGGTGAGGGAGAACAGACCGTCGTCGGGCGTCTCGTGGTAGTAGCCGAAAGAGAGGTTGAGCACATCGATGGGCTGTCCTCCCGACTCGCCTGCGGCGTGCCGCCTGGCGAGTTCGATCACCTCTCCCAGCGTGCGGATCAGCATGCTCTCATCGACCACTCCTTGTGCATCCGCGAGCCGTACGGACACGAGATCCGCTTCGGGTGCGAGCTGGCGGACGATGCCGGCGATGAAGGTGCCATGACCCGGAATCGGATCGATGGCTCCGTCGAGCTGACCGTAGAGGTCTCCATACTTCTCCGGGTCGGCGTCGTCGGTGAGCCCGATGGGCGCTCCGTCTATGGTCAGCTGCCGGGTGACGATGTCCTCCGGCAGCCACTCGTGGACGCCACACCCCGTGTCGAGGATGGCGACCACCGGGCGGCGCTGGCCACGCCCTGGCTTCGCCACCCGGACAGGTCCGGCCCCGAGTCGCGCAACCGGCTGCCGGCCACCCGACCCGGGATAGGCGTACTCTGCAGAACCCGCCGGATTCGTCGGGATGAACGGGTTCGTCGGGATGAAGGGGTTCGTCGGGATGAAGGGGTTCGAGGAGGCGAACGGGTTCACACCGACGGGGTGAATAGCCAGCACGTGGTTGAGCCCGATGCCCTCGAGATTCGACTTCGACCGCGCGCGGGCGCGCTGCAGCAGCCGCCAGGCGTCGGGCGCGAACGGCATGGCGCCGTCGCCGAGGCTGTCGTCGGCGACGACGCGCAGCAGTCGCGTCCCGGGCACCCCGGGCAGAAGCTCGTCGGGCTCGGCGCCCGGATCACGCAGCGCGCGGCCCTCGAGGTCGGTCACCTCGACGCGCCAACCCAGCTCGCGAGCGGCTCCCTGCAGCTCGCGCAGGTTCTGTTCGCGCGAGGAGCGGTGGCTCGAGTCGATGAGCTCGACCGGCTTGTACACCGTGGGGTATGCCTGGATGCCCTCGATCGGCTCGATCGTGGGGTCCAGCGTGCGCCCGCGCGGCACGCTGCCGGCGGCGCGCTCCCGCCATGTCCAGTTCTCGGGCTGGGAGCCGTCGTCGGATGCCATGGGTCACCTCTCTCCGCGGCGCGTTGCCGCACTCCATCACCAGACGACGCCCGGGGGGAAGCGCCGCCTCAGCCGCGGGAGGAGGTCACACCTCGAATTGAGGCGTGATGAACTCCCGCAGCTCGCCGTCGAGCCGGACGATCAATCGCACGGATGACAGGCCCGGGGTCACGTCCGCGAACGCGAATCGGCCCTCGTCGCTCAGCTCGGCCGCCCACTCGCGCGCATCCTGCGACAGGCGCGCGGCGAGCACCGAGGGCTCGGACCATCCGTCGACGCGACGCGCGCCCGATTCCGTGGCCGAGACGTGCAGCAGCACGCTCGTGGTCTCGTCGCTGAACTGCAGCGTCAAGCGCTCCTGCTCGGAGCGCACCGCGACCTCGCCGGCCGACACCTCGGTCAGCAGCGCGTACTCGCGGGAGAGGTCGTCGACCGCGACGGCCGCGATCATCCTCTCGGCGAGATCGGCGGGCGGCGCGTCCCTCCGCTCCCACATACGCGCGAGCGCGTCGAGCGTTCGCCGGTCTTCCTCATCCATATGCACGTTCACGATCATCCCCGAATCACCCCTTGCGGGCCGTCAAGCCGCGCCCGCAGCTTGCTCAGACACCTCTGCCGCGTCGGTCCGATGCTTCCGATGGGCATGTGCAGATCGCTCGCGATCCGCCGGTAGTCGGGCCGGTCGTCGAAAGCGACCACACGCAGCAGCCGCTGGCAGCGCTCGTCGAGCCCGCTCACGGCATGCCACAGCGACTGCGCCTCCAGGTCGCCCAGAGCGGTGTCCTCGGCGGTGGCGCTCGTGGGCAGCTGCCGCTCCAGCGTCTCGTCCTCGGTGGCGTCCGCTCGGCCGTCGATCTTCGATGTGCGCCACGCCTCGCGGCGAGCGGTCATGGTGAGCCAGGCCGACACCGCGAGCGGATCGGCGATGCTCTCGTGCTTGCGCACGAAGGCGAGCCAGGTGGCCTGCACAACATCCTCGGCGGCCTCACGTCGCAGCCCGTACGCGCGCACGACGTGCCAGAGCATCGGGCTGAGCAGCCGCACCAGCTCATCGAGGGCGCGCGAGTCGGCCGCGTCCCGCCAGCGCAGAAAGAGCCTCGCGGCCTCCTGCCAGCGCGCACGACGATCACCCGTGTCGTCGCCGGACGCCGGGGGCGCCTGATCCGATGCGCGGGGTGACGCCTCGGAGACGGCATCCGGAACGGGGGATTCCGGATAACGCGGCAGAGGTTCTTCCTCCACGCGCCACATCCTGTCCGCCTCACGGGCCCGCCCACAAGGGCCATGGGCGTAAACGTCCGCGAATTTCATCGACATGACCCCTCCTCGACACGAATAGGAGGATCACCGACCAGCGGTGTGTGGATCAGGACGGGATCGGACGGATCCGGATCGCCCGCGAAGCGGAACTCGACGACGGCGCTCTGCCCGGGCGTCAGCGTGACACGTGCCGCCGCGCCGGGGCGGCCCACCACCGTCGCGGCGCTCCAAGCCACGGGCTTCCCGTCGACCTGCACCGCCTCCACCACCGATCCGGGAGGAGCCAGCGCCGTGAGGCGCAGGCCGATGTCGTGGCGATCGAAGCCGCCCATCGCGGGGAACGACGTCCACGGCAGGATCATGCCCGGATCGACCGCGCTGGTCAGGGTGGCCCTCACCACCGTGGTCGCCACCCCATCCGGCCGGCAGCGCGACGTGGTCAGCCCGAGGTCCGCGGCCAGATACGCGTCGAGCTTTCCGCCCGTGAGGTCGTCGAAGAGCAGAGCGTGCGCGTCGCGCTGCGCGATCCGCGCCGCGAGGCCGGCGGCCGGCGTCTCCTTGAGCACGGACTGCTCCTCGGCATGCGCGCTCCACACGGCCAGACGCCCCGCGTCGATCATCGGGGCGAGGTGGAATGCCATGCCGGGGGCCTCCGCGGGCTTCGCGATCGCCGCGGTGAAGACGCTCTCGGTGACCGCCCGGAAGAAGGCGGTCTGCGCATCCTGCTCCTGCTCGAGGTACGGATCCCTCAGCAGCGCGTCGACGACCTGCTCGGCCCAGATCTGCCGCTCCCCCACCATCACCGGGCCGGTGAGCGCGAGCAGGGGCTTGAGCACCAGAGGATCGAGCGCCACGACCGCGTCGGCCTGCTGCCCGGTGCGCCCCTCCCACCACGCGGCACCGAGACGCGCGGACAGCGCGAAGTCGGGGGTGGTGGTGATGTTCTGCACGAACCGTCCGACGCCGTCGTCGGGGCTGGCACTCGCGTCGGCCGGGATCTCCAGCAACGGCTCCGACGCGGGGGCGAACACCGATCCGTCGGCCTGATCCACCAGCTCCAGGTGTCCGTCGTCGGCGCGGATCGCGATGAATGTGCCGGTGATCCCGCCGCCCGCACGCAGCTCCGCGGGGTTCTGCAGCATCAGCAGGATGAGCCGCGGCTCGTCGGCACCGAGCAGGGGCGGCACCACCGCCGCCGTCGCCCGCATCGCCTCGAAGGCGGGACCCGTGCGCTCGATCATCGCCTGAAGCGCATCGAGGCCCTGGTCCACCGGTCCGAGCAGACGCGTGCGGTCGATGCCGTCCAGCGCGGTGCGCGCATCGTCGAGCGCGGCGACCACGTCGTCGAGCGGCGGACGCAGCGCGCGGATCGCCTCGAGGTCGAGGCCGCCGGCGGCGGGGGCGTCGAGCACGCCCGCCGCCGCGCGGAGCACGTCGCGGCCCGCGACCGTGAGGTGCGCGAGCTCGGCGGCGCCCACCCGCGCGGCGGCCAGCTGCTCCCCCGCGAACGGCACCGCCTCGGCGGCCCGCCACACGGGATCCGACGTCAGAGACGCCAGCGTCAGCGCATGTCCGGCGAGCGCCCCCGCGTCACCGGACATGCGGTCCAGGGTGGATGCGGCGCCCGCCGCGTCCGAAGCCGCCACGTCGAGATCGGCCTCGAACTGCGCGGCGGCCGTCTTCAGCGCCATGGCCTCGCCCACGGCGAGCACGCCGCGCACGATCAGCCAGGCGCCGGCGGCGACCACGAGCACAACCGCGCCCAGAAGGACGCGCGGCACGATCCGACGGAGGCCCATGGTGTTCCGCCCGTCACATCCGCGGTCGTCGACGCGCGGTGGCGAATGCGACGCCGCCCGCCACGAGGGCCGCCCCGACCAGCAGCGGAACGGCGATGTCGGCGCCGGTGGCGGCGAGTCCCGTGGGTCCGGGTTGGGCGGCCGCCGGCTGCGCCCCGGTCTGCGAGCGGGGGTGGAGCACGCAGCCCGGCGTGGACGGCGGGTAGGTCATGGCGGTGACCGCCTCGGGATTGACCTCGACGGTGATCGCGGTGCCCTGACGCGTCCAGCCGAGATCGGCCTCACCGACCTCGCTCCACCGGCCCGCGGCATCCTGCACCCAGCCGGGCCAGTCGGATCCGGTGCCGGATGCGTCCACCTCGGCGGCGGGCCAGAGGATCCGGCCCTCGAGATGGTTGTCGGCGCCGAGCGTGCCGAGGGGAACCTCGAAGCGGTTCGCGCCCTTCGTGAAGACCAGCGACGCGTCCCGCGAGGTCGAGGCGTCGTCCGCATCGACCAGCGTGACGTCGTACGTGATCCACGGCGCATCGTCGATGCACTCTGCGAAGGCCGTCGCGTTCAGCGACGGCTCCGACGGCTGCTCCGGCGGGTACAGATCGTCGGTCGCCGGAGCCGCGGGCGCACCGAGTGCCAGCGCCATCGCGGCGCCGGCGAGCATCCCGTACAGCATGAGCCTCTCCGTCCCGCCCGCGCACACGGCGGGCCATACCCCTCACGAGGGGCGACGGCGGATCCTGATACACGGATCCGGGCGAAGGTCAGGCAGGTGGCACCCGTCGGGCGGGGCGGCGTCAGCCGTGGCGCGGCGTCAGCCGTGGTCGCCGAGCGCCGCGAGACGCTCGGCCTCGTCGGCCTCGATGCACGACTGCACGATCGGCTCGATCGCGCCGTCCATGACCTGGTCGAGGTTGTACGCCTTGTATCCCGTGCGGTGATCCGCGATGCGGTTCTCCGGGAAGTTGTACGTGCGGATGCGCTCCGAGCGGTCCATGCCGCGGATCTGCGACTTGCGCGCGTCCGCGGCGACCTGGTCGAGCTCCTCCTGCTGACGCGCGAGCAGGCGGGCGCGCAGCACGCGCAGCGCGGCCTCGCGGTTCTGCAGCTGCGACTTCTCGTTCTGCATCGACACGACGATGCCCGTGGGCACGTGGGTGATGCGCACGGCCGAGTCGGTCGTGTTGACCGACTGACCGCCGGGGCCGGATGACCGGAAGACATCGATCTTCAGGTCGTTCGGATCGATGTGGATCTCCTCGGGCTCGTCGACCTCGGGGAAAACGAGCACACCCGTCGTGGAGGTGTGGATGCGCCCCTGCGACTCGGTCGCGGGCACCCGCTGCACGCGGTGCACCCCGCCCTCGTACTTCAGATGCGCCCAGACGCCCTGCGCGGGGTCGGACGAGGAGCCCTTGATCGCGACCTGCACGTCCTTGTAGCCGCCGAGATCCGACTCGTTGTAGTCGAGCAGCTCGACCTTCCAGCCCTTCGACGCGGCGTACTGCGTGTACATCCGCAGCAGGTCGGCGGCGAACAGCGCGCTCTCGGCTCCGCCCTCGCCGCCCTTGATCTCCATGATCACGTCGCGGGCGTCGTCCGGATCGCGCGGGATCAGCAGACGGCGCAGCTTCTCCTGCGCCGCCGCGAGCTTCTCCTCGAGCGAGGGGATCTCCTCCGCGAACATCTCGTCCTCGCGGGCGAGCTCGCGCGCGGCATCGAGGTCGTCCCCTGCCGCCGTCCACGCCTCGTGCGCCTGCACGATGCGGTTCAGTTCGGCGTAGCGCCGGTTCACGCGCTTCGCGCGCGCGGCGTCGGCGTGCACCGCCGGGTCGGAGAGCTCCTCCTGCACCCGGCGGTGCTCGTCGATCAGCGCGTCGACGGACTCGAACATCCGCGGATCCGGATCAGGTCAGCGGATGTCGTTCTCGTGGCCGGACGAGCGTCCGCCGGCCGCGGGAATCGACTTCTGCATCTGCACCAGGAACTCGACGTTCGAGGAGGTCTCCTTGAACTTGTCGAGCACGGTGCCCAGCGCCTGCTCGGGCGTGAGGCCCGCGAGCGCACGACGCAGCTTCCACGTGATCTTGACCTCGTCGGCCGAGAGCAGCATCTCCTCGCGGCGGGTCGACGACGCGTTGATGTCGACGGCCGGGAAGATGCGCTTGTCGGCGAGCTGGCGCGAGAGGCGCAGCTCCATGTTGCCGGTGCCCTTGAACTCCTCGAAGATGACCTCGTCCATCTTGGATCCGGTCTCCACGAGCGCGGTGGCGAGGATCGTGAGGGATCCGCCGTTCTCGATGTTGCGCGCGGCGCCGAAGAAGCGCTTCGGCGGGTACAGCGCCGAGGCGTCGACACCACCCGAGAGCACACGGCCCGACGTGGGGGCCGACACGTTGTAGGCGCGCCCCAGGCGGGTGATCGAGTCGAGCAGCACAACCACGTCGCGGCCCAGCTCGACGAGGCGCTTGGCGCGCTCGATGGCGAGCTCGGCGACCGTCGTGTGGTCCTCGGCGGGGCGGTCGAACGTCGAGGCGATGACCTCGCCGTTCACCGTGCGCTGCATGTCGGTGACCTCTTCGGGGCGCTCGTCGACGAGCACGACCATGAGGTGGGCCTCGGGGTTGTTGTGCGCGATCGCGTTGGCGATCTGCTGCAGCACGATCGTCTTGCCCGCCTTCGGGGGCGCGACGATGAGGCCGCGCTGGCCCTTGCCGATCGGGGCGACGAGGTCGATGATGCGCTGCGTCAGCTTCTCGGGAGCCGTCTCGAGGCGCAGGCGCTCCTGCGGGTAGAGCGGGGTGAGCTTCGAGAACTCGACGCGGTTCGCCGCGTCCTCCACCGACAGTCCGTTGACCGAGTCGACCTTGACGAGCGCGTTGTACTTCTGGCGACCCTGCTGCTCGTTCTCGCGCGGCTGCTTGATCGCGCCGACGACGGCGTCGCCCTTGCGCAGGTTGTACTTCTTGACCTGGCCCAGCGAGACGTACACGTCCTGCTGGCCGGGCAGGTAGCCCGTGGTGCGCACGAAGGCGTAGTTGTCGAGCACGTCGAGGATGCCCGCGATGGGGATCAGCACGTCGTCTTCGAGGATCTCGGTCTCGAACTCGTCGACCGTCTGGTTGCCGCGGCGCTTGTTGCGCGCGCCACGACCGCGACCGCCCTGCTCGTCGTCGTCCTGGGTCTGCTGCTGGATCTGCTGCTGGCCGCGCTGGTTGCGGCCGTTCTGCTGCGGGGCCTGCTGACCGCGTCCGTTCTGCTGTGGCTGCGGCTGGGCCGGGGCGGACTCGCCCTCGCCCTGCTCGGCGCCCTCGGCGGCCCCGCCCTTGTTGCGGCTGCGGCTGCGGCTGCGGCTGCGCGAGCGACGGCTCGGGCCGGACTGCGCGGCCTCGCCCTCGACGTTCTCGCCCTCGGCGCCGTTCTCGCCCTCGGTCGCGGCGGTCTCGCCCTCGGCGGCGGTCTCGGCCGGGGTCTCGCCCTCGGCGGCGGTCTCGCCGTTCTCGGGGGTCTCTGCCTCGGCCGGCTCCTCCGCGGAGGTCTCCGCCTCGGCGGCCTCCGCCGCAGCGGGCTCCTCCGCGACGGCGGGCTCCTCGGACGAGGTCTCCGCGGCCTGGGGCTCCTCGGCGGGAGCCTCCTCGAGCGGCAGCTCCTCGGCCGGGGCGGCCTTGGGCGTGCGCTTGCGCGGGGCGCGCTTGGGCTTGACGGGCGCCTCCACGGCCTCCGCCTCGGCCGCCGGCGCCTCTGCCGGGGTCTCGGTGGCGGCCTCGGCGACGGCGACGTCGTCGGACTTCGCGCGGCGCGGGGCGCGCTTGCGCGGCGCCGCCTTCTTCACCGGCGCGTCGGTAGCGGCCGCCTCAACGGCCTGGGTCTCAGCGGCCGACTCGGTCGCGTCGTTCTGGGTCTCGGAGATCGTCTCCACGAGTGTGCTCCTCTAGGTGGAACGTGATGAATTCGCCCGATGCACGTCGGGCGCGCGTCTGAGACGCGCGGTGGTCGCCCAGGCGCTCGAAGTTCAGCTGCTCAGGTGAGCAGCTGCGCAGTGAGCTGGTCGGAGGACCTGTGCGGGGCTTCGCAGATTGCGAAAAATGGTGGTCAAGAATCGTGCCGATCGGCACCCACCGGGGTTTCCCTCACTGTACCACCCTTGAAATCGACGGCGAGCATCAGGGTCTCCCACGGAGTGTCAGAGATCGAAGCGACAAGGCGAGCCGCCTCCGCACGGCGGCCGGGGCCGTCCGCCAGCACCAGCACGCTCGGGCCGGCGCCCGAGACGACGGCCGCGAAGCCCGCGGCACGCAGCGCACGCACGAGCTTGTCGGTCTCCGGCATGGAGGCCGCGCGGTAGTTCTGGTGCAGCTTGTCCTCGGTGGCAGCCAGCAGAAGATCGGGGCTCTGAGTGAGCGCCGCGATCAGCAGGGCCGAGCGAGAGAGGTTGAAGACGGCGTCCTCGCGCGGCACCTCGGGGCCGAGGACGCTGCGAGCCTTGGTGGTCGACATGGTCGTCTCGGGGACGAACACGACCGGCGAGACGCCGCGGTGCACAAGCAGCTTCTTGTGGTGCGGGCCCGTCTCGTCGATCCACGCGATCGTGAGGCCTCCGAACAGCGCGGGCGCCACGTTGTCGGGGTGCCCCTCGACGTCGTTGGCCATCCGCAGGAGATCCTCGTCGGTGAGGTCGACATCGCCCTCGAGCAGCCCGGCAGCAGCCAGCACTCCCGCGGCCACCGCCGCGGCCGACGATCCGAGACCGCGCCCGTGCGGCACGCCGTTGTGCGCCGTGAGACGCAGCCCGGGGGCCGTGCGACCGAACGCCTCGAAGACGTGCTGGATCGTCCGGACGATGAGGTGCGATCCGTCGCGCGGGATCGAATCCGCGCCCGAGCCGGTCACCTCGATCTCGAGCTCGCCGGCCGGCAGCGCCGTGACGGTCAGCTCGTCATAGGCGGAGAGGGCGAGGCCGAGGCTGTCGAAGCCGGGGCCGAGATTCGCGCTGGTCGCCGGAACGCGCACGAAGACGCTGCGGCCGACGGCCGGCGTGGTCGACTCCCCCACTCTCACTCGCCTTCCACGCGCAGCACCGAGACCACCCGCTCGACGACGTCGCTCGCCGCGAGCGACGCGACGGTGTCGCTCAGCGCCTGCTCGCGCGCGCGATGCGTGCCGATCACGATGTGAGCCCGCCCCTCCGCATCGGCCGACGGCGTCTGCTCGATGGTCGCCACCGAGACACCGGCCTCGCTGACGATGTTCGCAATCTTCGCCAGCACGCCCGGCTCGTCGGCGACCTCGAGGGTCACCTGGTAGCGCGTGAGGATGCGGCCGATGGGCGCGGTCGGCAGGCTCTGGCGGGCCGACTCGCCCACGCCCACGCCGCCCGCGATGTGACGGCGCGCCGCCGAGACGACATCGCCGAGCACGGCCGACGCGGTCTGCAGCCCACCGGCGCCCGCGCCATAGAACATAAGATCGCCGGCGGCGGCCGCGGACACGTACACCGCGTTGTTGCCGCCGTGCACGCTCGCGAGCGGGTGCTCGCGGCTGATGAGCGCCGGGTAGACGCGCACCGAGATCGCCTCGCCGCCCTCCTCCTGGAGGCGCTCCGCGACCGCGAGCAGCTTGATCGTGTAGCCCGCGCGACGCGCGCCCTCGATCATGCCCGCCGTGACGTTCTCGATTCCCTCGCGGTGCACGTCCTCGATCGCCACCTGCGTGTGGAAGGCCAGGCTCGCGATAATCGCGGCCTTCTGAGCGGCGTCGTAGCCGCCGAGATCGAGCGTCGGATCCGCCTCGAGGTAGCCGAGCTCGGTCGCGATGCGCTGCGCCTCCGAGGCACTCAGGCCCTGGCGATCCATGCTGTCGAGGATGAAGTTGGTGCTGCCGTTCACGATGCCGAAGACACGCTGCACACGATCGCCGGCGAGCGAGTCGCGCAGGGGACGGATGATCGGGATCGCACCGGCGACGGCCGCCTCGTACGAGACCGACGCGCCCAGCTGATCCGCCGTGTCGAAGATCTCCGCGCCGTGCGTGGCGAGCAGCGCCTTGTTGCCGGTGACGACGTCGGCGCCCGAGTTGAGGGCCGTGAGGATGTGCGTGCGGGCCGGCTCGATGCCGCCCATCAGCTCGATCACGATGTCGGAGCCTTCGATGAGGCTCTTCGCATCGGTCGTCAGCAGCTCGCGCGGAAGCTCGACGTCGCGCGGGGCGTCGACGTCGCGCACGGCGATGCCCGCGAGCTCCAGCCTCGCGCCCGCGCGCTCGGCGAACTCGTCCGCCTGCGTGAGCAGCAGGTTCGCGACCTGGGATCCGACGGATCCGGCGCCCAGCAGGGCGATCCGGAGGGTGCGGGTGTCGTTCATGCTTCTCCGTTTCCGGCGTGCTTCTCAGCAGCCGCGGGCAGGTCGATGCCGGCATCGCGCGCGAGCAGATCCTCGATCCGCTCGCCGCGCACGATGATCCGGGCGCGTCCGTCCGCGACCGCCACAACGGGCGGACGCGGCACATGGTTGTAGTTGCTGGCCAGTGCGGCGGTGTAGGCGCCCGTCGCCGCGACGGCGAGGAGGTCGCCGGGGGTCACATCGCCCGGGAGGTACTCGTGGTCGACGACGATGTCGCCCGACTCGCAGTGCAAGCCGACGACGCGGCTGAGCACGGGCGCCTCGACGCCCTCGCGGGAGGCGAGCCGGGCCGAGTACTGCGCGCCGTAGAGCGCGGGGCGGGCGTTGTCGCTCATGCCGCCGTCGACGCTCACGTAACGGCGCTCGGCGCGCTCCTCGCCCTCGCCGACCTCGACCGACTTGGTCGTGCCGACCTCGTAGAGCGTCACCCCGGCGGTGCCGATGATCGAGCGGCCGGGCTCGAACGCGAGCACCGGAAGCTCGATGCCGCGCACGGCGCACTCGTCGGCCACGGCGTCGACGATGCCCGAGGCGAGCTCGTCGATGGGGCTCGGGGTGTCGGCGCGTGTGTAGGCGATGCCGAAGCCGCCGCCGAGGTTCAGCAGGGGCTTGGCCGCGGCGCCCTTCGAGGTGAGCGCGGTGAAGCGGCCCTCCTCGAGCAGGTGAGCGTGCAGCTCGACCAGGCGCGAGGCCGACTCGCGGAAGCCCGCGACGCCGAAGATCTGCGAGCCGATGTGGCAGTGCAGGCCCGCGAAGTCCACCAGCGGCAGCTCGGCGATGCGCTCGACGGCCTCAACGGCCGAGTCGAGCGTGAAGCCGAACTTCTGGTCCTCGTGCGCGGTGGCCAGGAAGCTGTGGGTGTCGGCGTGCACGCCGCTGTTGACGCGCACCAGCACGTTCTGACGGCGGTCGAGGCGCTCCGTGATGGCGCCCAGTCGCTCGATCTCGATGAGCGAGTCGACGATGATCGTGCCGACGCCCGCCTCCACCGCGCGCTCCAGCTCGAACACCCGCTTGTTGTTGCCGTGGAAGCCGATGCGACGCGGCGGCACTCCCGCGGCGAGGGCCACGGTCAGCTCGCCGATCGAGCACACGTCGACGTTCAGGCCCTCGTCCACCATCCAGCGGGCGACCTCGGCCGAGAGGAACGCCTTGCCCGCGTAGTAGACGCGCACCTTGCCGTCGTGGCGGCCGGCAGCCCGGCGGAACGCCTCCAGCGTGCCGCGGGCGCGGGAGCGCACCTCGTCCTCGTCGAGCACCAGCACGGGCGTGCCGAACTGGCGGGCGAGCTCCGGCGCCGGCACACCGGCGAGCACAAGCGCGCCGTCCGCGTCGCGATGCGCGGATGCGGGCCACACCCCCGGGGCCAGGTCATTCGGGTCGGAGGGCTCGGTGAGCCACTCGGGCGCGAGGCGCGTGGTCTGATGGTCGGAAGCGTCGATTGACACGGATCACCTTCGGGATGGGAATGTCCGCGGGGCGGGAAATCACGCCTCCGCAGGTGCCCCCGAGTCTAGGGCACCGGGACTCCCGGCCCCGACCCGGCCGGTCGCGCGACGACGCGCGGGGGCGTGGCGCGCGACCGGAGGAGATCCCGCGACGGGAGGACGGATCCGGATCCCCCGCCCCTCCGCATCCGAGATCCCCTCCCCCTCTGCGCGTGGCCGGGCGGCCCGGGTCGGGAGGAGATCCCGCGACGGGAGGACGGATCCGGGTCACATGCCCCTCCGTGTCCGGGATCCCCTCCCGTTCCGTGCACGGCTCCGACCACGACCGGTGGAGATCCCACGAGGGCGGACCGATCCGGATCAGACGAGCCTCCGGGCCCGAGATCCCCTCCCCCTCCGCGCACGGCCCGCCCCCGCCAGTCGCCTCACGACACGGTCCGCGCGCCGCCGCGGCCGAATGGGAGGGGATCCCGCGACGGGAGGACGGATCCGGATCGGCCGCCCCTCCGCATCCGGGATCCCCGCCCCTTCCGCGCACGGCGAGGCGGGCCGCGACGGGAGGAGATCCCACGACGGAAGGACGGATCCGGATCAGGCGAGCCTCCGCATCCGAGATCCCCTCCCCTTCCGCGCGCGGCACCGCGGGCCGCGACGGGAGGAGATCACACGACGGGAGGACGGCGCCGGATCAGGCGAGCCTCCGTATCCGGGATCCCCTCCCCTTCCGCGCGCGGCGCCGCGGCCCGCGACGGGAGGAGATCCCACGACGGGAGGACGCATCCGGATCACACGCCCCTCCCGATCCGGGATCCCCTCCGGTTCCGCGCGCGGCGAGGTGGCCCGGGACGGGAGGAGATCCCACGACGGGAGGACGCATCCGGATCACTCGCCCCTCCCGATCCGGGATCCCCTCCCGTTCCGCGCCCCGCGGCACCCCGCCGCACCGCCCCGCCGCACCCCGCCGCACCCCGGGCCGTGGGCAGGAGTCAGAGCGGGAGGCGGTAGCGGCGCTCGCCGCCGTACCGGCGGAAGCCCGCGCGGGTCAGGATCGGCGCGGAGGTGGCGATCCGTCCCTTCACGAGCGCGAGAGTGGCGCCGGCCTCGGCGGCGAGCCGCAGCCGCTCGGCCAGCACGGCGCGATAGGCGCCGCGGCCGCGGGCGTGCTCGAGGGTCGCCGCGCCCCACAGCCGCGCGACCGTGCCGCGCGGGCCCGGCGCGAGGGTGACGCCGCCGGTCGACACCACCTCGCCGTCGAGCTCGGCGAGGATGCGGAAGCCGGATCCTTCCTGCTCCTCCCGCAGCACCTCGGCGATCCGCGCCTCGTCCGGCTCGGCATTCGCCCACACGGCGGTGTTGATCCTGCCGACCGCGAGCACGTCGTCGCGCGTCGCCACTCGGCGCGCCCCGGCTCCCGCGGGCAGGCCGAGGGCGCGGTCGAGCGGCAGCGCGAGAACATCGAGCTGCTCCATCAGGGTCGCACCGCGCGCGAGCAGTGCCGCGTCGAGCGCCGGATCGTCTCTATCCGACACCGCCCATTCGAGTGCGTCGTCCGCCCACTCGCTCGCGACGGTGGCAGCCCGATCGATCAGTTCGGAGGCGGGCCGAGCCGAGCGCACGCCCTCGACCGCCACGTGACCGCCCACCCAGGCGGGACGCTGGACGATCAGCAGCTCGTCATCGTGAACACGCGAGCCGTCGGGGATCCAGGTCCATTCGGCCGCGGCATCCCGCACGTCGTCGTCGCTCCACATGAGCCCGACCCTATCGACGCGCTCGGGATCGACGCGCTCGCGGCGAGCTGCCGGATCTAGTCGCAGGTGCCCATCGCCTGGAGCGCCGGGTCGCTGAGAAGGCCCTCCGCGATGTCGATGTCGGCCGTGAGGTGATCGCCGGCGACCTCGGCGGACGTGAGGGTGAGGCCCGCGGGGATGTGATCGGCGAAGCAGATCGGGAAGGCCGGCACCTCACCGCGCAGCATCGCAGCGAGCTGGTCGACCGACAGCGCCGCGCCGCCGAGCTTCGCGCGGGAGGGCGTGAGCGTGAGGTCACCGCCGGCGGCCGCCGGGGTGAGCCCGATCTCAACCGGTACCGAGGCGCCCAGGATCGTGAACCCCTTCGAGAGCAGCACGTCCGGTTCGGAGAGCGCGACCTGGGCATCGGCCAGCACCGGGGGCACGTCGGCCGCCTCGACCAGCGCCTGCAGGTCGGCGGCGTCGAGGCGCAGCTGAGCGGTACCGGGTCCGCCCTCCACGCCGTCGCGGATCGGCACCCCCGTCAGCTGCACGTCGGCGTCGACCGTGAGGTCGCCGATCGGCACCTCCGAGCCGGAGATGCCGAGCGCGTCGAGCGAGCCCGCGAGCAGCTGCGGAACGACGAGGCCACCGCCCAGATCCACGTCGAGCTGCTGGTCGGCGGGCAGCGCGAGCGCCGACACGACCTTGTCTCGCACCACACCCGGCACCACGGCACGCGCCGCCGCCTCCGCGGCGACGACGAGGAGCGCCACGAGCACAACGATGACGAGCAGGATCCACGGCCAACGCCGTCTGCGGGTCGCGCCGCTCGCGGGGGTCACGGCCTTACATCCGCTCCGGTGCGCTCACGCCGAGCAGGTCGAGGCCGTTGCGCAGCACCTGCCCCGTGGCGTCGTTCAGCCACAGGCGGGTGCGGTGCACGGTCTCGACCTCGGCGTCGCCGAGCGGCGTCACGCGGCAGTTGTCGTACCAGCGGTGGTAGAGGCCCGCGAGCTCCTCGAGGTAGCGAGCGACGCGATGCGGCTCGCGCACGTCGGCGGCGAACGCCACGATGCGCGGGAACTCCTGCAGCGCGCCGAGCAGCGCCGACTCGGTCTCGTGCGCGAGCAGCTCCGGCGCGAACTCCGAGCGGTCCACGCCCGCGTCGGCGGCATTGCGCGCGACGTTGTGCGTGCGTGCGTGGGCGTACTGCACGTAGAAGACCGGATTGTCGTTCGTGCGCTTGCGCAGCAGATCCGGATCGAGGTCGAGCGGAGAGTCGGCGGGCGAGCGCTCGAGCGAGTAGCGCAGCGCGTCGGTGCCGATCCACTCGATGATGTCGTCCATCTCGATGATGTTGCCGGCGCGCTTGGAGAGGCGGGCGCCGTTGATCGAGACCATCTGGCCGATCAGCACCTCGATGTTCTTCTCCGGATCCTCGCCCGCCGCGCCCGCGAGCGCCTTCAGGCGGTGCACGTAGCCGTGGTGGTCGGCGCCCAGCAGGTAGATCTTGTCGGCCCAGCCGCGGTCGCTCTTGTTGAGGTAATAGGCGGCGTCGGCGGCGAAGTACGTGTACTCGCCGTTCGAGCGACGGATCACGCGATCCTTGTCGTCGCTGAAGTCGGTGGTGCGCACCCAGACGGCGCCGTCCTCGTCGAAGACGTGGCCCTGTGCGCGCAGGCGGTCGACGGCCTGGTCGATGAGGCTCGGCTCGCCGTTCTCCCCCTTCGCGTGCAGCGTGCGCTCCGAGAACCACTCGTCGAAGTGCACGTTGAACGACTCCAGCGATGCCTGGATCTCGGCGAGCTGGAGGGGGTAGGCGACATCGCGCGCGACCACGATCTGCTCCTCGGCATCGAGGTCCAGGATGTCGGGGCGCGCGGCCTGCACCTTGCGGCCCAGCTCGTCGATGTACTCCCCGGCGTAACCGCCCTCGGGCTTCTCCTCGCCCTTGAGCGAGGCCACGATCGAGGCGCCGAAGCGCTCCATCTGGGCGCCGGCGTCGTTGATGTAGTACTCGCGTGCCACGGTCGCGCCGCTGAACGCGAGCACGCGCGCGATCGTGTCGCCCAGCGCGGCCCAGCGGGTGTGCGCGATGTGGAGCGGGCCGGTCGGGTTGGCGCTGACGAACTCGAGGTTGACGGTGTTGCCCGCCTGGGTCTCGTTGCGGCCGTAGTCGGCGCCCGCGTCGACGATCGTCTTCGCCAGCGCCCCCGCCGCCGCGGCCTCGAGCCGGATGTTGATGAAGCCCGGACCCGCGACCTCGACCGAGGCGACCCCGTCGGCGGCGGTGAGGCCCTCGGCGATCTCCTGTGCGAGTTCGCGCGGGTTGGTGCCCAGGCGCTTGGCCAGCTTCATGGCGATGTTGGTCGCCCAGTCGCCGTGCTCCCGGTTGCGGGGACGCTCCAGAGTGACGTCGGCGCCACTGAGCGAGAGCTCCTCCTCGGGGCGTCGGCGGGCGGCGATCGGCGTGACGACGGCGAGGATGGCGGCGGCGAGAGCGTCAGGATTCATAACGTGGTAAGTCTACGGGCGCGGACTGTCAGGATCCGTCGCCTACAGTTCCATCCATGACGTCGATCCCACGTCCTCGCCGAAGCACCTCGATCCTGCTTGTCGCGGCGCTGGTCGCTGTCCTCGGCATCCTCGCGGCGGGTCTTCTGCGACCGTGGTCCGCCCCTGTCGCGGATCAGGCTGCCGCCGAGGACTCCGTGGTGCTGCCCGCACCTCTGTCCCTGCCCGATGATCCGCGGATCCTCGTTTTCGGAGACTCCTGGACGTACGGACAGGCAGCCACCCCGATCGAGCGGGGCTACGCGTACGTGCTGCCCGAGGTGCTCGGCGGCTCGACCGTCGTCGACGGTGTGCCCGGCAGCGGGTACATCCGCGTCGATCGTCCGCGCTTCGGCGACCGGATCGAGGCCCTCGATCCCTCTGCCGAGTACGACCTGATCATCCTGCAGGGATCGATCAACGACCGCCGCACGGACCTCGGGGGGTACACCGCCGCCGTGAACGCCGCGTGGGACCGGCTCGCGCGCACATACCCGGATGTGCCCGTCGTCATCCTCGGACCGGCCCCTCAGGTGCTGCCCGTCGAGGTCGCGACCGCGCAGATCGATCGCCGGCTCGCCTCGCTCGCCGCGGCGCGCCAGTGGTGGTACATCTCGCCGCTCCAGGAGCACTGGATCACCGATGAGAACTACCTCGACGTCATCGACACAAGCGGCGTCGGTCGCGATCACCCGTCCGTCGCGGGGCACGCGTATCTCGCGAAGCGCCTGGCCGAGGCGATCCACGCGATCACGGATCCGGTGACGCGCCTGGCCGCGTCCGAGGACCACCCCACCGACTGATAGCCTGGACCCACATGCGCCCGTAGCTCAGTGGATAGAGCATTGGCTTCCGGTGCCAAGGGTCGGGGGTTCGAATCCCTTCGGGCGCACAGAGCAAGAGAACAACAGAGCAAGAGAAAAGATGAAGGGCCGCACCGATCGGTGCGGCCCTTCTTCGACTCAGTGGCGCCCGAGGCGCGGATGCTCCCGCCGTCCCTTGCGGGTCCGCGCTCGCTCAGCCGCCACCGTGTCCGCGATCCGACTTTCCCGAGCCGGATCCGCTCCCTTTCCCTTTCCCATTCCCGGGGGTCCCATTCCCGTGGGTCTGTGATCCGGACGAGGCGTCTTCGCCTCGTCCGGAAACTCCGTGGCCGCCCTTGTCGTCCTTCGCCGCGGGCGCCTGCACCGCCGGCTGCTGCACCGCGGGGGCGGCGGGCTCGACGACGGCCGTCTGCTGCTCGGCCGGCTGAACGACCGCCGGCTCGACCGTGGTCTCCGCCGTGTCCGCCTCGACGACCGGGGCGACGACGCGCGAGACGGGCGAGACCGACGTGTCTGCGGCGGCCGCCCACACGCCACCGGCGATGAGCGCCGCGGCAGCGCCGCCGACGAGCATCGCGGCGACCGGGCGGCGGCGCCCGCGACGGGCGGCGCGGGTGTGACGACGCGACGTCAGCTCGACCGTGGGCAGCACCTGCGTGCTGTGGCCGACCGCGCTCGCGGGCGCGGGCTCGGGTTCGGGTGCCGGCGTCGGCGCGGCGGCGAAAGCGATCGCCAGCTCCGCCTGGGTGGCCTGCACATCGATGTCGGCCTCGACGAGCCGGGCGGCGCGGTCGGCGACCTCGGCGGCCGACGGCCGCTCGGCGGGATCCGTCGCCGTCATCGCCGTCAGAAGCGAGCGCCAGCCGTACCCGAAGCCCGCGGGCACCTCCGGCGGCGTGTGCAGCCGGGCGATCGCCGCCTCGATGGGGGTGCTCTGCGGGAACGCACGGCGTCCCGTCAGCGACTCGATGAGCACGAGCCCGAGCGCGTAGATGTCGGAGGAGGGCGTGGGCTGTGCGCCGCGCGCCTGCTCGGGCGAGAAGTAGGCGGCGGTGCCGACGGCCATGCCCGGCGTCGTGAGGCGAGCGCTGTCCATGAGGTAGGCGATGCCGAAGTCGGCGAGGGTGGCCTGGAAGCGCCGGCCGTGGCTGGTGCGCATCAGCACGTTCGGCGGCTTGATGTCGCGGTGGATCACGCCGGCGGCGTGCACCGCGGCGAGCGCGTCCCCGAGGTCGACCGCGACATGGGCGACCTCGCGAGGGGCGAGAGGGCCCTTCTCGAGGAGGTCGCCGAGCGTGCCGCCGTCGACGTATTCCATGGCGAGAAAGCCGGATCCGTCCGCGAAGGCGTCGGCGTCGTAGAGGGTGACAAGCGACGGGTGGCTGAGCGAGGCAAGAAGGCGGGTCTCGGCGTCGCGGCGAGCGCGGTCGGTGTGATTTCCGGCCGCGGCGGGGAAGAGCTTCACCGCGACGGTGCGGCCGAGGAGCTCGTCGGTGGCACGGAAGACCCGACTCATCCCGCCGATCCCGACGAGCTCCTGCAGCCGATAGCGGCCTCCCACAAGGCCGCCTACCTCAAGATGACGGGGTCGCGCATCCGGGGTCTGAATCACCCCTGAATCCACCTCGCGGATGCGCATCGTCGTCATGGGTTCAAGCATGCCTGCCACAGCGATTTCCCCCCGGAGGGTTGACAGATGGCAGCGAGTGTGCGACCACCCAGCTCGACCTCTCAGACGAGGAAGAGGCCGTCCAGCACACCCGGATTGTGCGCGTGCACGAGCACCAGGAACACCACCGCATCGAACAGCAGATGCACCGTCACGACGTAGCCGAGCGAGCGGGTGCGCAGGAAGATCATGCCCTGCAGCAGCGCGAACGGAATCGTGAGCAGCGGCCCCCACTCGCGGTAGCCGAGTTCCCAGAGGAAGGAGACGAAGACGATCGCCTGGAGGACGTTGGCGGCGACATCCGGCAGATGACGGCGCAGGGCCGCGAAGACCGTGCAGATGAAGAACAGCTCATCCCAGATGCCGACGGCTCCGACGCCGACGAACAGGCGGGCGATGAGCTCAGGAGTGTCGACCACCGGCCAATTGCGATAGACGCCGCTGGTGATGAAGTAGAACGGCAGGATCGTCCATCCGAGCACGAGCACGGCGACGAGCCATCCCCACTGCAGGCGTCCCCACCGTCCGCCTCCGCGCCAGGGGAAGCGCACCACGTGGTCGCGATAGACGAAGCGCGACAGCACGTACGGCACGGCGACGGCGCCGCCGAGCACGAGGGTGAACAGCGCCATGGATGCGTTGTCCAGGCGCGCGGCCAGAGACATCGAGCTGACGATGCAGAGACCGACCGCGATCAGCGAGAGGTCGCGCGTCAGTCCCGGCCGCCGTGCGAGCCCCGCCGGGTCACGGCGGTCGAGGACCGCGGCGGCGACGAGCCCCGCGGCCAGGAGCGTCCAGCCGACCCACGGCTGCTGCAGCACGAAGAACGCCGGCGCGGCGAGGCACACCAGCAGCGCGGCGGCCAGCACCCGCGGGTCGAGAGGCGGATGCAGGTCGTCCACCGGCGCGTGCGTCCTGGCCACGATCGGTCGGCCCCGGATCAGCGCGCGACGCGACGGTAGGTGAGATCGCGGATCGCGCGGCCCGTGTTCAGGCCCTTGCGCTCGAAGGCGGTCATCACGCGGCCCTCGAACCGCGGCGCCCAGTCCTGCTCGGGATCGTCCGATCCCTCGAACGCGCGCTCGAAGAACGGATCGGCGTCGAGCACCTCGCGCATCTGCAGCGCGTAGTCCTCCCAGTCGGTCGCCAGGCGCAGCAGTCCCCCGTCACGCAGTGCGCGCCCGGCGATCTCGCCGAAGCCCTCCTTCACGAGGCGACGCTTGTTGTGACGGGCCTTGTGCCACGGGTCGGGGAAGAACACCCACACCTCCGAGGCGGCGCCCTCGGGCAGCAGCGTCTCGAGCACCTCGGGCGCGTTCGCCTCGACCAGACGCAGGTTCTTCGCGCCAGCACGGTCGGCGTCGAGCATCGTGCGGGCGAGCCCCGCACGGAACACCTCGACGGCGAGGTAGTCGTTGTGCGGGTGGGCCGCAGCGGCCGACACGATGGCGTGCCCCTGACCGGATCCGATCTCCACGGTCAGCGGAGCCTCGCGGCCGTAGACCTCGGACGGCACCAGGCGGGCCTGCGGATGCACGGATGTCGAGGCGACGTCGCGCGGCACGTCGAACGCGTAGAACGGGGCGAGTTCGGTCCATGCGCGCTCCTGCGCGTCGGACATCCTGCCGCTGCGGCGCACGAACGAGACGGGCTGCTTGCGGAAGGTCGACTCGTCCTCGGCCGGATCGCCGGCGGGTGCGTCCACGGAAAGCTCTTCGGGCATCCGGCAAGCGTATTTCAGGGAGCTGTGACGAAGTCGATGAGCTCCTCGACACGGCCGAGCAGCGTCGGCTCGATGTCACGGAAGGTCGTCACCTTCGACAGGATGTGCTGCCACGCCCGCGCGGTGTCGGCCTGCTCGGCGTACGGCCATCCGAGACGCCGGCAGACGCCCTTCTTCCAGTCCTCGCCCTTGGGCACCTCGGGCCAGGCGGGGATGCCCACCGAGGCGGGCTTCACGCACTGCCACACGTCGATGAACGGATGCCCGACGATGCGCATGTGCGGCCCGTGCGGGCTCTGCTCGATCGCGCGCGCGATGCGCTGCTCCTTCGAGCCGGGCACAAGATGATCCACGAGCACGCCGTATCGGCGCCCCGGTCCGGGCGGCTCATCGCGCAGCAGGTCGGGCAGCTTGTCGACGCCCTCGAGAAACTCGACGGCCACACCCTCGACGCGCAGGTCGGCGCCCCACACCTTCTCGACGAGCTCGGCATCGTGCTTTCCCTCGACGAGGATGCGGTGCGGCAGCGCGACGCGGGCACGCTGATCCGGAGCCGCGAACGATCCGGATGCGGTGCGGCGCCGTCCCTGCGGCTGCGCCTGAGGCACCACCAGCTCGATGGGCTCGCCGTCGATCAGGAAGCCGCGCCCCAGGGGGAACAGGCGCCGGCGCCCCTTGCCGTCCTCCAGCTCCACCGTGCCGCCCTCGCGGCGGGTGATCGCGCCGCAGAAGCCGTCGCCCGCCACCTCGACCACGAGGTCGATCTCGGCGGGCACCTTCGGCACCGCCTTCGCGCCGCGGCTCTGCCAGCCGGCAGCCAGCACATCGGATCCGTATCGATCGTCCACCCCGAAAGCCTAGGTTCTCTCTGTGCGCGGACCGCTTTTCGCAGGGGGCGAACTGCCCTATGGCACATGCCGCGCGGTGCATAGGATCGCACCTGAGACCGTCCGACGCCGTGACGGGATCCAGGATCGGATGGGGGTCGCGATGCGAGCACGGAGAACAACGACGTGGCGCGCGATCGCGGCGCTGGGTCTGGTCGCCGCCTCGATGTGGGCGGGCGCGCCCGCGCTCGCCGCCGAGCCGGTGCAGTTCGGCTCGGGCTTCGTCACCGACGTGTCCGATGTGCTCACCGACGCGCAGGAGGCCGACGCGAACGCCCGGCTCCAGGAGCTCTTCGACTCGTCCGAGGCCGATCTGTGGGTCGTGTTCGTCGACACGTTCGAGAACCCGACCGACCGGGTGGCCTGGGCCGATGAGACGGCCGTGCTGAACGGGCTCGGCGGCGACCAGTATCTGCTCGCCGTCGCCACCGAGGGGCGGCAGTTCGCCCTCTCCTCGCCTGAGGGCGGCCCGGTCTCCGAGAGCCGCCGCGCCCAGATCGAGGACTCCCTCATGCCCTACCTCTCGCAGGACGACTGGGCGGGCGCGATCGACGCCGCAGCCGACGGCTTCGCAGGCGGCGGCGGATCGGCTCTGCCGTGGGTCCTCGGCGGCGTGGTGGTCGTCGGGGGCGGCGCGGGCATCGCGTACGCGATGTCGCGGCGACGCAGGGGCCAGGCCGGCGCAGCGGGCGCGGATGGTGCGACCGTCGAGCCCGACATCAGCACCGAGGAGCTCTCGCGCCGCGCCTCCTCCGCGCTGGTCGCCACGGACGACGCCGTGCGCGCGAGCGAGCAGGAGCTCGGCTTCGCGGTAGCCGAGTTCGGCGAGGAGCCCACGGGCGAGTTCTCGAACTCCCTGCAGGAGGCCAAGGCGCACCTCACTCAGGCTTTCGAGCTCAAGCAGCGACTCGACGACCACGAGAAGGACACCGAGCAGGATCAGCGTGTCTGGAACGCGGAGATCATCCGTCTGTGCGAAGAGGCGAACGACATCCTCGAGCAGAAGGCCGCGGCCTTCGCCGAACTGCGCCACATCGAGCGGGATGCGCCCGCCGCTCTCGGCGAGGCCCAGCGCCGCCGCGCAGCCGCCGCCGAGCGTCCCGCGCGTGTGGCCGCCGCGCTCGACGCGCTGCAGCAGCACTACGCGGCTGAGGAGATCTCGGTCGTCGCCGACAATCCGGCTCAGGTCGAGGCGCGCCTCGCCTTCGTCGACGAGCAGCTGGCGACGGCGCAGACGGCGGTCGGCGCAGGAGACGGCGCGGCGGCGGCGGTCTCCATCCGCGCGGCAGAGCAGGCCATCGCGCAGTCAGCCGAGCTGGAGAAGGCGGTGATCGACCTCGGTCAGGCGCTGGGGGCCGCCGAGCGCCAGGCCTCCGCGCTGGTCGCCGAGCTCGAGCAGGACCTCGCTCAGGCGCGCGCGCTCCCCTCGGCGCCCGATATCACCGCCACGATCTCGGCGACCGAGCAGGCCATCGCGCAGGCGAAGCAGAATCTCGGCGGCGCGGCACGCAGCCCGAAGACGCTGCTGGCGGCCCTCGAACAGGCCAACGCCCGCATCGACGGCGTGGTGGGCAACGCCCAGCGCGCCCTGCAGATGCTCGGCCAGACCCTGCTGCAGGCACGCAGCCAGGTCACGGGCGCGGAGGAGTACATCGCTTCCCGACGCGGCGCGGTCGGCGCCCCGGCCCGCACCCGCCTCGCCGAGGCGGGCGCCGAGCTGTCGCGCGCGGAGTCGCTGCAGCAGACCGACCCCGGTCAGTCGCTCCAGCGCGCGCAGCGAGCGCTCCAGCTCGCGTCGGAAGCCATCCGGCTCGCGCAGGCCGACGTGCAGTCCTCTGAATGGGGCGGCGGCATGGGCGGAGGCTTTGGCGGCGGAGGCTTCGGCGGCGGCATGCGCGGCGGCGGCGGCATGGTCGACGGTCTCGTGGGCGGCATCATCGGCGGCCTGATCGCGGGCGGCGGATCGCGACGCGGCAGCTCGGGCTGGGGCGGTGGTCTCGGCGGCGGCTTCGGCGGCGGCATCTCACGCGGCGGCGGCTTCGGCGGCGGCATCTCTCGGGGCGGCGGCTTCGGCGGCGGACGCAGCGGACGGCGCAGCGGCGGTCGCTTCTGATGCGGCCCGCGGTGTCGCTCGGCGCGACGGTGCTCGCGGCCGTGCTCTCGCTCGCCCCGCTCTCGATCGCGCGCGCCAGCGAGCCGGTCGAACTCGGAGCCGGCTACCTGCTCGACGAGTCGGATGTGCTGACGGATGCACAGGAGGAGCGGCTCGAAGCGAAGCTGGCCGCCCTCGCCGACAAGAGCGACCGCCCGGAGCTCTATGTGGTGTTCGTCGAGAACTTCGAGAGCCCGTCCAACGCCGGCGACTGGGCCGCTCGCACCGCCACGCTGAACAACCTCGCGCCGGATCAGCACCTGCTCGCGATCGCGACCGAGGGCCGCAGCCTCGCCCTGAGCTTCCACACCGACAGCGACCTCTCGCTGCAGCGTGTGCAGGAGATCGAGGAGGGCCTCGGATCCGGGTACCTCGCAGACGACGACTGGGCCGGCGGGGTGGAATACGTCGCCGACGAGTTCGACGAGGTGCCGCTGCCCTGGTGGGTCTGGGTGCTCGGTGTGCTGGTGCTGGCGGCGCTCATCTGGGTGGTGACCCAGCTCGTGCTGCGCGCTCGCCGGCGGGCGGCCAGGGCGGCCGAGCTGCGCACCCTCGAGGGGCAGAAGAAGCGCGCCGCGGTCACGCTGGTGCGCGCCGATGAGGCCCTGCGCACGAGCGAGCAGGAGCTGGGCTTCGTCACGGCCGAGTTCGGCGACGCGGCGACCTCCGAGTACCAGGCGGTGCTCACCGAGGGCCGCGCGAAGCTGAGCCGCGCGTTCGAGCTGCAGACGCTGCTCCAGGACGTCACGGAGGACTCCACCGCCGAGTCGCGCTCCTGGACCGACGAGATCCTGCGCCTCTGCGGACAGGTGGATCGCGCGCTGGACGAGCGCCGGCGCCGGCTCGCCGAGCTGCGGGGCGTCGCGAAGGACGCGGCCGCCACGCTCGAGCGGCTCACGATGGCCCGTACGGAGGCGGATGCGCTCGTGCGCGCCGCCGAGACGCACCTCCAGACCCTGGGCAGCACGGTGGCACCCGACCGTCTCGCCGGCATCGGCGACGACCCCGACGAGATGCGCGAGCGTCTCGCGCACGCCGACGAATGGCTCGCCCGGCTGAGGGACGCCGCGGGCCGCCGCAGCGCGAACGAGATCACCACGGCCGTTCGCGAGATCGAACGCGACCTCGCCGAGGTCACGCAGCTGCACAGCGCCGTGGCGGGCTTCGCGCTCGCCGAGACCCCCGCGGCCGTCGCGACCCCCGCCGAGGCAAGCGGGCCGCCGCTGCCGTCGTTCGCCCGCACCACGATCGAGGCGACGGGCGACCGCGAGATCGACCGCGTCGCGGCCGCGCTGCGGGTCGCCGAGAACTCCGTGAGCGCCCGCGCAGGCCGGGTCACCGCGGGCGTGCTGGCGAAGCTCAGCTCCGCGCAGAACGAGCTCGCGCTCGCGCGCACGGCCGACGATCCCGAGACGAAGTCGGCGCACGTCCGGGCCGCCCTGGCCATGGCCGAGCAGGTGCAGGGTTCGCTCGGCGAGCGTTCGACCGCGCGCATCGCGGCTCACGGAGGCGACGACGGGGCGCGCCGCGACGGATCCTGGGCCCGCCCGCCGCGGCCCTCGTTGAGCTCCCTGCGCTCCTCGCGCGCCGCCGACGGGGACGACATGGGGGCGAAGGCGGGCGTCGGCGCCGTTGTGGGAGGCGTGATGGGCGTGCTGCTCGGGGCGAACGCCGCCGGGGGCGCGGGAGCCATCGGGGGCCTCCTGCTCGGTCTCGTCTTCGGCGCCCTCACCGGTGCCTTCGGCGGCGAAGGCGGTGGATCATCCGGATCGTCCTCGGGCTGGGGCGGCTCCTCGTCGCGATCGCGTTCCCGATCCTGGTCCGGCGGGTCGTCGCGCTCGTCGTCCCGCAGCTCCGGCAGGCACTCGTCCTCCGGTGGCCGTCGCTTCTAGACTCACCACTAGGCCCCCTTTCCATACGTTGTAACCACGCCGACGAAAGGCAAACCATGGCAAAGCAGTCCATCTTCGGGCGCATCTCGACACTCATGAAGGCGAACATCAACGCTCTCCTCGACCAGGCCGAGGACCCGGAGAAGATGCTCGACCAGCTGGTGCGCGATTACACCAACAACATCGCGGACGCCGAGGCCGCGATCGCCGAGACCATCGGCAACCTGCGCCTGCTCGAGCGCGACCACGCCGAGGACAAGCAGGCGGCGACGGAGTGGGGCAACAAGGCGATCGCCGCCAGCCGCAAGGCCGACGAGCTGCGCGCATCGGGCGACGCGGTCGACGCCGACAAGTTCGACAACCTCGCCAAGGTCGCCCTGCAGCGCCAGATCTCGGCCGAGAACGAGGTCAAGACCACGGCCCCGCAGCTGGCCGCTCAGAACGAGGTCGTCGAGAAGCTCAAGAGCGGGCTCAACGGCATGAAGTTCAAGCTCGAGGAGCTCCGGGCCAAGCGCAGTGAGCTGCTCGCGCGTCAGAAGACGGCCGAGGCCCAGACCAAGGTGCACGACGCGGTCAAGTCGATCAACGTGATGGACCCGACCAGCGACCTCGGCCGCTTCGAGGAGAAGGTGCGTCGCGTCGAGGCCCGCGCCGCGGGTCAGCAGGAGCTCGCCGCTTCCTCGCTCGACGCGCAGTTCGAGAGCCTCGACGACCTCGGCGAGCTCACCGAGGTCGAGGCCCGTCTCGCGGCCCTCAAGGCAGGTGGCCAGCCCCAGGGCCAGCTCGGATCCTGAGCCGTCCCGATCGCGACGCCCGTTCCCTCCGGGGAGCGGGCGTCGCGTCGTTCGCGGCCCGCGGATCTTCCACCGCCCGATGCCGATCCGGGGCAGGATGAGAGCTATGGCTCGGTTCGTAGTGGTGCCGCAATGGCAGGGTTCGCCGTCGTCGCGCGCGATGGCGCATGTCGACGGGGCCGAGGCGATCGCGGGCGATCTGCCACGGTCGGCGTGCACCTTCGTCGACGTGCCGCTGGAGGCGGGCGAGCAGCTGGGCACCGGGGTGCAGCGGGCGAGCGCGCTGCTGCGCACGCGCATCGCGCTGTCCACCGCGCTCGCCGACGTCGAGCCGCCAGCGATCGTCATCGGCGGCGACTGCTCGGTGTCGGTGGGAGCGATCGGCCACGTGGCGGAGGCGGGAGAGGGCCCGCTCGCAGTGCTCTGGTTCGACGCGCACGCCGACCTGCACACCCCCGAGACCTCCCCATCCGGCGCGCTTGCCGGCATGGCGCTGCGCTCGGTGCTGGGTGAGGGTGCCGAGGGCCTCTCGCTCGCCACGGGCGCGGTGGATCCCGCGCACGTGGTGCTGGCCGGTGTGCGCATGCTCGACCCCGAGGAGGACGAGCACCTGGCGGCCTCCTCCCTGACCACACTCGCACCGTCCGATCTGGTCGACCCGCAGGCGCTGGCCGAGGCCGTCGCGGCCACGGGCGCGCGCCGCGTGTACATCCACGTCGACCTCGACGTGCTGGACCCGGCCGAGATCACGGGCGTCTCGTGGGCCGAGCCGTTCGGCCTCACACCCGCCCAGCTCGTCGCCGCGATCGGCGCCGTGCGCGCCCGGGTGCCGCTGGCGGGTGCGACCATCGCGGGCTTCACGCCCCGTACGCCGGCCGCCGCCGTCGAGGATCTCGGCACCATCCTGCGCATCATCGGAGCGCTCGCATGACCGAGGTCGCACACGACCTCGCCTCCCGCCACCCGCATGCCGACCTCGGCTCGCTGCCGGAGACGATCCGCATCCGTGCGGAGCGGGCGCTGCGCACCGGGGATCGGATCGACCGGCTCATCCCGCCCGTCCTGCTCGACTCCCCGATCAGCCTCGTGGGGTTCTGGTGGGGCACCGCCGTCGGATGGCTGTGGGGCTCGCTGTGGAGCACCGGCCGCGTCGAGCGCCGCGCGGGGCTCTGGGTGTTCCGCGGCCTCCCCCGCTGGGCGTTCCCGCGCGGAGGAGTGTGTGTGGGAGGCTGCTTCCTCACCGGCGACACACCGCTCGGAGAGGCCGTGTTGCGGCACGAGGCCGTGCACAAGGCGCAGTGGCGCCGCTACGGCTTCCTTATGCCCCTGCTGTACCTGCTGTCAGGGCGCGACGCGACGCGCAACAGGTTCGAGATCGCCGCGGGGCTCGTCGCCGGCAACTACGTGCGGCGCCGCCCCCGCTGATCGGGGTGTCAGCGGCCGAGAGCCAGGCCGTATCGCTCGGGGGTGCGGATGCGCTCGGGCGCCACACCGAGGTGCTCGACGAGGTGGTCGGCGATGTCGGCCGTGCCCAGGAATCCGCCCAGCAGGTCGATGCGCGTCTCGTCGTCGTCGGCGCAGAGCATCTCATCGGCCCACGCCGTCACCGCGCGCGTGAGCGCGGCACCGGGAGCGCAGGCGCGCCCCGTGCCAGGCGCGCCCGTGCGGGCGGAGCGGTCGAGCCAGGCGACCACCATCCGGGCGGGAGCGGCGACGGGAGAGATCCAGGATGCGTCGGGCACCTCAATGAACACACGACCCGTGGCGCAGATCGGCAGCGTCGCGAGCAGCATCTCGAGATCGACGAGCGAGTGCTCGTCGGCCGTGATGAGGTGCTGTGTGCGCGAGTGACGCGAAGCGCGGCAGGCGCGCGCGCTGTGCGCGGCGGCCTCCGGGGCCGGCGCGCCATCGATGCGGAGCTGAACGGACGTCATGGTCCTTCCAGTGTAGACCCGCGGTGAGGGTTGCCTAACCTTCCTGCGTCATCGCACGACATTCACTGCTGAACCGGAGGCACCGGGTACCGGCCCGCGATGACGACGCGGTTGAAGGCGTTGATCGAGATCGACAGCCAGCTGATCCCGAGGTACTCCTTCTCGCTCAGCACCGCCCCCACGCGGTCATAGACCTCGTCGGAGATGCCGTCGCGATGGATGAAGGTGTGCGCCTCGGCGAGCTCGAGGCCCGCGCGTTCCCGCTCCGAGAACACGCCCGACTCGCGCCAGACCGGCAGCTGCGCGATCTCGTCGACGCCGACGCCCGCGGCGACCGCGCGGTCGACGTGCACCCGCGTGCAGTAGGCGCAGCCGTTGAGCTGCGAGCAGTGCAGAAGGACGAGCTCCTTGAGACGATCGTCGATGCCGTTCGCACGCGCGATCCGGCCCACCTCCCTCGAGAAGGCGTCGAGCGCCTTGTACGCGGTGGGCTCCGACTTCGACAGGTGCACGCGCTCCGAGCTCATGCACACAGCCTACCGATCTCGCGGAGCGCAGAGTCGGGGTCGCGCGCGAAAGGGCCGGGATCAAGATGCCCAACTCATTCGTTTCGTTATGGAAGATCAGCTCAAAGCTATCCGTTGAACTTGGGCACATTGATCCGCGATTTCTCGACGCCGCGCCGCGGGCGTTACAATGGTGACGCGCCGCGCATCCGCCGCGCACACAGCGAAGGCAGGTCGACATGACGGAGAACGAGTTCTCGTTCCTTCCCGGTCAAGCCGCGCGCCTCGGCTCGGAGGCCCCGGGCGCCGCGCGTGTGAATCTAGCGCTCGCCGACGGACGCACCCTGAGCGCCCTCCGCTTCGGCACCGGAACCCCCCGGGTGGTGCTGCTGCACGGGGCGGGTCTGAACGCCCACACGTGGGACACGACCGCGATCGCGCTGTGCGCCGCCGCTCCGGGCGCCTCGGCGCTGGCCCTCGATCTGCCGGGCCACGGCGACTCGTCCTGGCGCGACGACGCCGACTACCGGCCCCGCACGCTCGCGCCCGATGCGATCCGCGCGATCGAGGAATGGGCCGACGCCCCGGTTGTGCTGGTGGGCCAGTCGCTCGGGGGCCTGACGGCCGCCGCCGTCGCCGCCGACCGGCCCGATCTCGTGACGCGCCTGCTGCTGGTCGACATCACGCCGGACGCCGCCGGCGGCGAGGGTTCGGCCGCCCTGCGCCGGTTCTACGAGGTCACCGACTTCGCCACGCGCGACGACGTCACCGACCACGCCCTGTCGTTCGGCCTCGGCGGCTCGCGCGAGGACACGGCCCGGGGCGTCTTCCACAACACCCGCGTGCGAGAGGACGGCCGGGTCGAATGGAAGCACCACTTCGCCCGCCTCGCCGCGCAGGCCCTCCCCTCCGCTGCCACAGCGAACCCGCCGGCGCCGATCGTCGACGGGAGCGGCTGGAGCGACCTGGCGGCCGTCGCCGCGCCGATCACGCTGATCCGGGGCACGCGCGGATTCGTCGACGAGACGGCCGCCGCCGACTTCGCCGCTCGACTGCCGCACGCCACCGTGGTCTCGGTGGATGCGCCCCACAACGTCCAGGAGGTGGCGCCCGTCGAACTGGCGGCGCTGATCTCCGCATCTGCCCGAACTCCTGACTCGAACTTCTGACCCGAACGCATAAACGCACAGAAGGACACCATGCTCACTCTTCCCACCGTCATCCGCCGCACCGCCCTCGCCGCGGTGGCGATCGGCGCGCTCGCGCTCGCGGGCTGCACCTCGGCGCAGTCCGGCGGAGGCGAGACGGCCACCGGCAAGCCCGACCCCGACGCCACGCTGCGCGTGGGCCTCGTGCTCGAGCCCACCAACCTCGACATCCGTCACCAGGCCGGGGCGGCACTCGAGCAGGTGCTGCTGGACAACGTGTACCAGGGCCTGGTGACGCGCACACCGCAGAACGAGATCGCCCCCGCGCTGGCCTCTGAGTGGGAGGTGTCGCCGGACGGCCTCACGTACACCTTCACGCTCGAGGAGGGCGTCACCTTCCACTCGGGCGGAGATCTCACCGCCTCCGACGTGGTCACCTCGCTCGAGACCGCGCGCACCGACAAGACCGTCAACGGCAACGCGCAGCTCTCTCATGTGGTGTCCGTCTCGTCGCCCGAGGAGGGCACCGTTGTGCTCACGCTCGACGAGCCGAACCAGAACCTGCTGTTCTCGCTCACGGGTCCCGCCGGAATCGTGCTCGATGAGGGCGACGACACCGACATGAAGACGGCCGCCAACGGCACGGGCCCCTTCACGCTCGCCAGCTGGACCAAGGGCGACGGCGGCACGCTCGCGCGCAACGCCGACTACTGGGGCGAGAAGGCCGGCGTCGCGAAGGTCGAGCTGGTGTACATCCCCGACAGCACCGCCGGCGTGAACGCCGCGCTCGACGGGAGCGTCGACGTTCTGACGGCCGTGCTGCCCGATCTCGCGCCCCAGCTCGACGGACAGGCGGGCTTCACGCTCGCCCACGGCAAGTCGACCGACAAGGGCACGCTGGCGTTCAACAACGCCAAGGCTCCCCTGGATGACCCGAAGGTGCGCGAGGCGCTGCGCCTCGCCGTCGATCACGACGCGCTCGCCGAGGCCCTCGGCGGGGCCGTGACCCAGTTCGGTCCGATTCCGGCTCTGGACCCGGGGTACGAGGATCTCTCCGAGCTCGTGCCGTTCGACCCGGAGCGCGCCAAGGAGCTGCTGAAGGAAGCCGGTCAGGACGACCTCGAGCTGACCCTCACGATCCCGAGCCACTACAGCACCACGATCCCGACGTTCCTCGTCTCGGCGTACCACGAGGTGGGCGTCGAGCTGAAGGTCGAGACCGTGGAGTTCCCGACGTGGCTCGAGGACGTCTACACCAACCACGACTACGACCTGAGCTTCGTGCTGCACGTCGAGCCGCGCGACTTCGAGAACTTCGCGAACCCCGCCTACTACTTCGGCTACGACAACGCCGAGGTGCAGGAGCTGTACGCCGAGGCCATGGCCACGCTCGACGCCGACGAGTCGGCCGAGCTCCTGGCCCAGGCTGCGCGCATCGTCTCCGAGGATCACGCGGCGGACTGGCTGTACACCGTCGAGCCGATCACGGCCATCGGCGACACGGTGAGCGGTTTTCCGACCGACTCGACCAACTCGCGACTGAACCTGTCGGCCGTCACGGTCGCGGGCTGATCCGGATCCGCCGCCCCACGCCGCACACAGGACCGTAGTCTCTCCCCATGATCCGCTATGTCGCGACGCGGCTGATCCTGCTCGCGGTGGGCCTGCTCGTCGCGAGCGCGGTGATCTTCGCGGTGCTGCGAGTGCTGCCCGGCGACGTCGCTCAGCTCATCGCGGGCACCGAGAGCTCTCCCGAGGCCGTCGCCGGCATCCGGGAGAGGCTCGGGCTCGATGAGCCCCTCCTCGCGCAGTACCTGTCGTGGATCGGAGGGGTGCTGCGCGGAGACCTCGGATCGTCGCTGCTGACGGGCGCGCCGGTCGCCGACCAGCTCTGGGCGAAGGCGCAGATCACCGTGCCCCTGGGGCTGCTCGCCATGCTGGTGGCCCTGCTCATCGCGGTGCCGTTCGGCGTGCTGTCCGCCCTGCGCCGCGGGCGCGCAGACGGCACGGCGATCTCCGTGGTGGCGCAGGGCCTCGCCGCGGTGCCCGCGGTGTGGGCGGGACTGATGCTGATCGTGGTGTTCGCGGTGATGCTGGGCTGGTTTCCGGCGCAGGGCTTCCCCCGCACCGGCTGGTCGACCCCGGATCTCGCGCTGCGTTCGCTGATCCTCCCCGCGGTCACGATCGGCGTCATCGAGGGGGCGATGCTCCTGCGGTTCGTACGCAGCGCGACGCTGCTGGCCGCCGGCCAGGATTTCGTTCGCACGGGCGCCGCCAAGGGCCTCACGCGCACGCAGGCCCTCCTGCGTCACGGCCTGCCCTCGGTCGGACTCTCGATCGTGACCGTGCTGGGCCTGCAGGTCGCCGGCATCCTCGTCGGCGCGGTCGTCATCGAGCTCGTCTTCAACCTGCCGGGGATCGGCCGCATGCTCGCGACCGATGTCGGATCACGCGACCTCACGATGGTGCAGGGAGAACTGCTGGTGCTCACCGGATTCGTGCTGCTGATCGGCTTCGTCGTCGACCTCGTGCATCACGCGATCGACCCCCGCCAGCGGGAGGCGACATGACCGGCGCCCTCCGCAGAACCGCGCGGCACCTGTGGCGCCTCGCGACGGGCCGCTTCGGCCTGATCGTGCTCGGCGCGATCGCGCTGATGGCGCTGACCTCGCTCGTCTGGACGCCCTTCGATCCGAAGACGGTCGACATCGCGGCGCGCTGGGGAGGGCCGGGCTGGCCGCACCTGCTCGGCACCGACGGCACGGGCCGCGACATCCTGAGCCTGCTGATGGCCGGCGCCCGCACGACCCTGCTCGTCGCGATCGGCGCGGGGCTCGTGGCGACCGCGGTCGGCGTGCTGCTGGCCTCGGTCGGTGCACTCACGCCCCGGTGGACGCGCGAGGCGGTGGCGGTCGTCATCGACATCCTCATCGCGTTCCCCGTGCTGCTGATCGCGATGATGATCTCGGCGGTCTGGGGCGGATCGCTCTGGGTCGTCGTCTGGTCGGTCGGCATCGGGTTCGGCGTCTCGATCGCACGCGTCACGCGCCCCGAGCTGCGCCGGGTGCGGGGCGCCGATTACGTTCTCGCGGGGCGCGCCGCGGGCCTGACCCCGCTGCAGAACCTGCGCGTGCACCTGCTGCCGAACGTGGCGCCCGTGTTCATCGTGCAGCTGTCCTGGTCGATGGCGGTCGCGGTGCTCGCCGAGACCGGCCTGTCGTACCTCGGCTTCGGCGCCGCGGTGACCGAGCCGTCCTGGGGGCTCCTGCTGAGCGAGCTGCAGAAGTACCTGCAGATCCATCCGCTGTCCGTGGTGTGGCCGGGCCTCGCGATCACGCTCACGGTGCTCGCCCTGAACCTGCTCGGCGATGCCCTCCGCGAGGCGACGGATCCGACCCTGCAGGGCCGCACGCACGGCCCGAAGGCCATCGCCCACACCACCCCGGGAGTGGTCGCATGACGCTCGAGGTGCGCGACCTCGTCATCGAGATCGGCGACCGGCGCGTCGTCGACGGCGTCTCGTTCTCAGTGCCCGACGGCGCGCGCATCGGCCTGATCGGCGAGTCCGGCTCGGGGAAGTCGCTGACCGCGCTCGCGATCCTGGGGCTGCTCCCCCAGGGGGCGACCGCGCGGGGCTCGATCCGGTGGAACGGCCGCGAGCTCATCGGCCTGCGCGACCGCGACCTCGCCGCCCTGCGCGGCGACGAGATCGGCATGGTCTTCCAGGAGCCGCAGACCGCGCTCAACCCGATCCGCACCGTGGGACGACAGATCGCCGAATCGGTGCGGATCCATCACCGCGTCACCCGCGCACAGGCGCGCGAGACCGCGATCGACGAGGCCCGCCGCGTGATGCTGCCCGATCCCGAGGGCATCGTGAAGCGCTACCCGCACCAGCTCTCGGGCGGGCAGCGGCAGCGCGTGGCGATCGCGATGGCCCTCGCGTGCGAGCCGCGGCTGCTCATCGCCGATGAGCCCACCACGGCGCTCGACGTCACGATCCAGGCCGAGATCCTGCAGCTGCTGCTCCATCTTGTGTCCGACAGCGGCATGTCGCTGGTCTTCATCACCCACGACCTCGCCGTGCTGTCGCAGGTGGCCACCCACGGTGTGGTGCTCGAGGACGGCAAGGTGGTGGAATCCGGCGAGGTATCGCAGCTGCTCACCGCCCCCGCGCATCCCGTGACCCGGGGACT
This sequence comes from Microbacterium stercoris, assembly GCF_017592545.1. Lineage (GTDB taxonomy): Bacteria > Actinomycetota > Actinomycetes > Actinomycetales > Microbacteriaceae > Microbacterium > Microbacterium stercoris. Next base: position 543,858 of record NZ_JAGFOA010000002.1, on the reverse strand, counting down.
GCTGCGCGACGCCACCGCCACGCTCTGGAGGCCCGGCACATGATCACCGCGCACGGCCTCACGCGCCGCTACACGCTGCCCCGCGAGAACCTCTTCGCCCCGCGGCGGGAGACCGTGGCGCTCGCGCCGACCGACATCGAGATCGCGGACGGCGAGGCCGTCGGCATCATCGGCGAGTCCGGATCGGGCAAGTCCACGCTCATCCGCCTGCTGCTCGGTCTCGACCAGCCGAGCGGAGGATCCGTGTCCTTCGACGGGCGAACGGTGGACGCCCGCGCCTCGGCGCGGAGCCTGCACTGGCTCCGCCGCGAGACGGGCATCGTGTTCCAGGATCCCTATGCGTCGCTCGACCCCCGCATGACGATCGAGCGGATCGTGTCCGAGCCCCTCTGGGCGCTGGGCATCGAGGGCGACCACGCGGCCCGGGTGCGCGAGGTGCTGGAGGACGTGGGTCTCGAACCCGAGATGGCCGACCGATACCCGCACGAGTTCTCCGGCGGCCAGCGCCAGCGCATCGCGCTCGCGCGCGCCATCGCCCACCGGCCGAAGGTGCTGATCGGCGACGAGCCGCTCTCCGCCCTCGACGTGACGGTGCGGGCGCAGATCCTGGGCCTGCTCGCGGAGCTGCGCCGACGCGACGGGCTCACGCTGGTCATGGTGTCGCACGACATCGGCGTTGTGCAGTCGCTGTGCGACACCGTCGCGGTGATGAAGGACGGCGAGATCGTCGAGCGCGGCGCCACCGACGACGTGCTGCGCCGCCCGCAGCACCCCTACACGCGGCGCCTGCTCGCGGCCATCCCGACGATCGGCTGACGCCGCCCGGCTCAGACCCGCGCGTCCCGGCGGAGCGCGGCGATCGCGTCGAACACGTCGGGCGCGAGCGGGCCTCGGCGTTCCGCCTCGAGGCAGGCCTCGAGCTCGGCGCGGTTCTTGACGCCCAGCACCACGGTCGCGACATCGGGAGCGGTGAGCGCCCAGCGATGGGCGAGATCCTGGGGCTCCTCGCCGAGCTCGGCCGCCAGCGCCCGGAACCCGGCCGCGCGTGCGAAGTCGCGGGCGACGGTGCTGTCCGCATCGACGGCGCGATCGATGCGGCCCGTGAACGCCCCCGCCCCCACCGCCCGGATGCCGATGACCGCCACACCGGCGTCCGCCGCCGACGCGATCTGCTCCTCCTGCGAGGGCCGCGGCTCGTCGCCCAGCATCCACATGTCGCCGGGCAGGTCGAGCGCGTTGACCACGACCTGCACGGCGTCGGGGCGCTCGCTCGCCGTGAGGGCCGCGTGCACCGCATCGGGATGGCCGCATCCGGTGATGCCCCAGGCGCGGATCGTGCCGGCGTCGCGCAGGCGGACGAGCTCGGGGACGACGAGCTCGGCGCAGCGATCCACGCCGATCATGTTGTGGGAGGGCTCGGTGGCACCGGCGCGGCGCAGCTGGCTGTGCACGAGCAGCAGATCGAGGTGCTCGCGGCCGAGGCGACGCAGGCTCTCGGTGAGGCTCTCTCGGATCCGCTCCACCGGGTCGGCGACCTCGTCGTCGTGCACCTGCACCTTGGTCGTGAGCAGCGGGGCCGCGCCGCTCCAGCCGCGCAGGGCCTCCCCGACCACCACCTCGGCCTCGGAGCCCGTGCCGTAGCTCGGCGCGACATCGAGATGCGTGATGCCGCCGTCGAGCGCGGCGTGCACGGTGGCGATCGCCTCGGCGCGATCGGTCGCGCCCCAGACCCCGCCGATCCCGCCGCCGCCCAGCGTCAGCGCGCTGACGCGGCCCAGGCGTCCGAAAGGTCGAAGCTCCATGGTGATCCTCCTTCGATGCGGGTTGCGATGGATCCACCCTGCCGCTGCGCGGACCGGATGAACAGAGCGATCGAACTGACCTCCGTCGATCTCCCCATGATCATCACGCAGGTGCGTTGTCGAACTTTCCCGCCCACGGCAATCCGCACCTGCCGGTCACTGCCTGATCGGCGTACACCACTCAAAGGCCGCGAAAGCCACGGATGAGGAGGGGGTGCGCCGCATCTCGCGGCCGCCGAGTAAGAGGATCCGGTATTGCTGGTGTGCTGGTCTTCGTTCCGGCCACCGCCGCGCGTTGATCCTTTGGGCGGGCGGTGAGGCAATCACCGCCCGCTCGTTCCTTTCCCCGATGAACGACCGAGGAGCTGATGCGCAGATGATTGCCGTTGAGCACGTATCGAAGTCCTTCGGGCGCAGATACGCGCTCGACGATGTTTCACTTGGCGTGCCCCACGGCGCAGTGACCGGCCTTGCAGGCAGCAACGGCGCAGGGAAGACGACGCTCTTATCGATCATGGCGGGCTTCATCCGCCCCGACTCGGGCGAAGTCCGCTACGAGGGCCGAGAGCTTCGCTCGGCTGACGCACATGTGCTGGGTGTTCAGATCGAGGATTTCCGCTCCTACGACACGCTGTCCGCTCATGCGCTTCTGACGACTTCAGCGATGCTCTACGGGGTATCACGTCGCGAGGCGATGCTTCGGAGTGAAAGCATCTTGACGGTCCTGGGGCTCGAGGCCGATATGCATCGGACCGTCGAGGAGTTCTCTACCGGGATGCGCAAGAAGGTGCATGTCGGCGCGGCTCTGATTCACGCGCCACGCGCAATACTGCTCGATGAGCCGCTCGAGGCGGTTGACCCTCCATCGCAGGTTGTGATCATTGACATCCTGCGCGAGTTCGCGCGTCGCGGAGGAGCTGTCCTTCTCTCGACGCACAACCTCGAGATGATCGAACGCGCGTGTGACAGCTACGTCATTCTCGACAAGGGGAAGATCGTCGCCGAAGGCGCAGTGGACGAGATCTCTCATTCTCGACGGCTGCATCAGATTTTCGCCGAGGCGACGAACGCCCAGAGAGTCTCGTTGAAAGGACTTGGATGGCTCACGCCCTTCTCACGCTGAAGCTCGCGTCGTTGCAGGCCTGGCTCTCGGGCGGTCCCCGAAAGGTGTTTCCTGCACTTGTCTTCCTCGCAGGTGCGACATGGGCCGCATTCGCCTATGTCTTGACTGTGCAAGAGCATGCTCAAAGCCTGCCGTGGACGGGCGCCGCGATCTCCCTGCTGTTCTTCGTCCTGCCGCTGATGGCGCCGGGAGGGCGCACAATGCTGCCGGTGAATCTGCGGCGCTATCGCCTTTCCACGCGCGAGCTCGTCCTCGCAGCAGCAATCGATGCCGCGGTTAGCATTCCCTTCGCCGCTCTTGTGGCGTTCGTGATCGCCATAGCTCTGCAACGTTGGGCGGGCGGTGCCTCAGCTTGGGGCATGGTCGCGGCGGCCGCGGCGTCGTTGCTGTCAGTCGGCGCCCTCTACGTTCTGGGGCGCGTCGCGAGCGCCGCGAGGGCCGGGATCCGCATCGCGACCGGTGCTCTGGCTGCAACGGCGTCCGCTGTGGTGTGGCTCGCCTCTGGTGTGCTCGGTGACCTGTCGCCCGTCACCGATCTGGCCGCACGCACCCTCTCATGGTCCCCGTTTGGCGCTCCATGGTCGGCGATGGGAACTGATCGCGGGCCGCAATTGTGGTCTGCTCTCTTCGCAGCTCTCACGGGCACCCTGGTCACGTCTTGCCTGAGTGTGCTCCTCATCGCCGGCGAGGCCACGCGCTCGCTGGAAGCGCGGGCGCCGGCACGAGGCCTGCGACGCAACGTCATCGGCGATGGGCTCCTGGCCGCGATCATTCTTCGTCAGCGTTCAGCCTGGGTTCACGATGCGCGCGCACCACGCGAGGCGATCGTGAACTTCGCGGTGCTGATCCTGGTAGCTGCCTTCGTGTGGGCTCTTCCCGCCACGCGCTCATCAGCCATAGACGTGCTCGTTTTCGGCGCCATCGCCTTCATCGCCATGGACGCGCATAACTCCATCTCAAGAGATGGCACGAGGTCTTGGCAGGAGATCACCGCGCGGGTCCGAGGCGTGCAGGCTCTGATGGGACGGGCCTTCGCGCCGATGGCCATCGGTGCCGCGCTGGCCGTTGGCTACGCCGTCGTACTCGTCTGCATGAGCGCCGACGGGATCATCTGGCGTCTCGCGTTCGGGTTCACCGTGGCGATATGGACCTCGGCATGCGCGGTGTTCTTCGCGGCCTTTCTGCCCTATGCGTGGGGAGACGAGCACAACGGTGAGCGCCAGCTGCTGCGGGAGGTGGGGACCCAGGCCCTGTTGCTCATCGTCGTGATGATCCCCCTGGCAATACTCGCCACCACGCAGACTGCGGAAACCCATCCGGTGACGATCGTGATCATCGCCGGAGTGGGACTGGTCGCTTCGTTGTGGATCAGCGGCGCGTCCTTGGATCGAAGCCGTGCCCGGCGTTTTCAGCGGATGGTGGTCGCATGAGGCCGCAGCACTCACTAGGAGGATCACCGTGACTGTGACTGAGAGCGCCGCGCGCGCCCTTCGCTGAGGGCGAAGCGGATCCACCCCCGGATCCCCCAGAAGTCAACTAAAGTTGACCGCATGACCGAGACGATCCAGGCGGCCGACGGAGGAGATCCGATCCCCGCGCTCTTCCGCATCGCCGAGCAGCGCCGCGAGCTCAGCCGCGAGGAGGAGGCGCAGGTGCGTCGCGCGCGCGTGCGGGGCTATTCGTGGGAGGCCATCGCCACGGCGCTCGGCATCAGCAAGCAGGCGGCTCACAAGAAGTTCGGCCGAAAATGAGTGACGTGTCCGAGACGCGCTCCCGCCGATCCCCGTTCGCCCGCCCCACGAAGGACGACGGGCCGCGCGCGACCCTGAAGCAGCTGCTGCCGTTCGTCTTCGAGCACAAGCGCACGCTGGTGTGGGTGTCGGTGCTGAGCGTGCTGGCCGCCGTCGCGACGCTCGTGCAGCCGCTGCTGATCGGTCAGGTCATCGAGCGCGTGCAGGCGGGCGAGGCGCTCGGGCTGCTGGTCTGGGCGCTTGTGGGCTTCGTCGTCGTGTCGTCGGCGATCAGCGCCTATCAGCACTTCCTCCTGCAGCGCACCGGCACGGCGGTGGTGCTGTCGAGCCGTCGCCGGCTGATCGCGCGCATCCTCCATCTGCCGATCTCGGAGTTCGACGCCCGGCGCACGGGCGACCTCGTCTCCCGGGTCGGAACCGACACGACCATGCTCTACGCCGTGCTGACGCAGGGGCTCGCCGACAGCGTCGGCGGTGTCCTGATCTTCGTGGGCGCCCTGATCGCGATGCTGCTGATCGATCCGATCCTGCTGTGCGCGATCGTCGGAGTGCTGGGTCTCAGCGTGCTCGCGGTGGTGTCGCTCAGCGGCCGGATGCGCCGGGCGACCGCGCGGCAGCAGACCCTGGTGGGCGAGCTCACGAGCGGCATCGAGCGGGCCATCGGGGCCGTGCGCACGATCCGCGCCGCGGGAGCCACCGCACGCGAGGAGCGGGCGGTCACGACGAAGGCCACGGAGGCGTACGACGCGGGCGTCGAGGTCGCCAAGGCGTCGGCGCTCGTGGTGCCGATCGCGGGCGTCGCGCTGCAGGCGTCGATGCTCGTGGTGCTGGGCGTGGGCGGGATGCGCGTCGCCTCCGGCGCCGTGGCCGTCTCGAGCCTCGTGACCTTCGTGATGTTCCTGCTGCTGCTCGTGATGCCCCTGGGCCAGGCGTTCGGCGCGATCGCGTCGGTGGGCCAGGCGCTCGGCGCGCTCGGGCGCATCCAGGAGGTGCTGGATCTCCCCACGGAGGACGCGCAGGATCAGGGCGCGCGCCCCGTCGCGCCGGTCGCCGGCGCGCCGGCGATCGCCTTCCGCGACGTGCGCTTCCGCTACCCCGAGGCGGCCGTTGCGGCCCGCGCCCAGGCGGAGTCCGAGGCGCACGTGCCGCTCGATGAGACCACCACCACCGACGACGTGCTGCGGGGCGTGACCTTCGAGGTGCCGCGCGGGTCACGCGTCGCGCTCGTGGGGCCCAGCGGCGCCGGCAAGTCGACCATCCTCGCCCTTCTCGAGCGCTTCTACGATCCGACGGCGGGCGTCATCGAGCTCGACGGACAGGATGCCCGCGAGCTGTCGCGCGACGACCTCCGCTCACGGTTCGGGTACGTCGAGCAGGACGCTCCCACACTCGCGGGCACGATCGCCGACAACCTGCGCCTGGCCTCCCCCGACGCTACGGCGGCCGACTGCGAGCGCGTGCTGCGCGCCGTGAACCTCGGCTCGGTCATCGACCGCTCACCGCTCGGGATCGACACCCCGGTCGGAGAGGACGGTGTGATGCTGTCAGGCGGCGAGCGCCAGCGCCTGGCGATCGCCCGAGCGCTGCTGGCGGCGCCGCCGATCCTGCTGCTCGACGAGTCGACGTCGTCGCTCGACGGGCTCAACGAGCAGCTGATGCGCGATGCCATCGACGCGGTCGCCGAGGGGCGCACGCTGATCGTGATCGCGCACCGCCTGTCGACCGTGATCGACAGCGACCGAATCGTCGTTCTCGAGAAGGGCCAGGTCGTGGGGCAGGGCACCCATGGCGAGCTGGTCGCCTCGACCCCGCTCTATCGCGACCTCGCGCGGCACCAGCTGCTCGTCTGACATCTCGCCTCGGCCGCGGATGTCGGTGGCCCGGTGCACACTCGTCGCATGGCGAAGCTCACCTACTACACGGCGGCCACGCTCGATGGCTTCCTCGCTGATCCCGATCACTCGCTCGACTGGCTGATGAGGCAGGATCAGGATCAGTCCGGCCCGCTCAACTACGACGCGTTCGTCGCGGACATCGGCGCGATCGTCATGGGGTCGACCACCTACGAGTGGGTGCGTCGACACTTCCCCGACGAGTGGTTCTACACGATGCCCGCCTGGGTCATGACGACGCGCGAACTCGCGCCCCCGCCGGTGCCGCAGGCCGACGTGCGCTTCCGGTCGGGCGATGTGCGTGCCGTGCACGAGGAGATGGTCGCGGCCGCGGGCGGCAAAGACCTCTGGGTCGTCGGCGGCGGCGAGCTCGCGGGCGCGTTCGCGGATGCCGGGCTGCTCGACGAGGTGATCGTCTACCTCGCGCCGGTCACGCTGGGAGCGGGCGCGGCGATCCTCCCTCGCCGTCTCGACCTGGAGCTGCTCGAGACGGCGCAGAACAAGGACTTCCTCACCGCGCGCTACCGCGTGCTCGGCCCGCTCACGGAGGATCGCGCGACGCAGTGACGGTCAGGACTGCCACGATGGATCCATGACGAGCCAGCCCGTTCAGTTCGCTTCCACGTCCGGTCCTCTGCTCAGCGGGGTGCTCGAGGTGCCGGAGGGGCCGGTGAAGGGATGGGGTGTGTTCAGCCACGGGCTGACGCTCGGCAAGGACAGCCCCGCCGCCTCACGCATCTCGAAGGGCCTCGCCGCGGCCGGCATCGGCATGCTGCGCTTCGACAACCTCGGTCTGGGCGGCTCCGGCGGCGACTGGGCCGACTCGTCGTTCTCGCTGAAGGTCGCCGACACGGTCGCCGCGACCCGCTTCCTCGCCGAGCAGGGCAAGCCGGTGTCGCTGCTCGTGGGCCACTCGTTCGGCGGTGCCGCGGTGCTCGCGGCGGCCGAGCAGTGCCCGGATGTGAGGGCGGTGGCCACCGTCGGCGCCCCGTATGAGCCGCAGCACGCCGAGCACAACTTCCAGGACATCGCCGAGCTCGTGATGGATCAGGGCGAGGCGGAGTGGCGCATCGGCGGCCGCGAGCTGACCCTGCGCAAGGGCTTCATCGACGACCTCCGCGCGACCGACCTCTCCCAGGTCATCGGGCGCCTGCGCACCGCGCTCCTGATCCTGCACGACCCCCAGGACGAGATGGTGCCGATCACCAACGCGCAGGAGATCTTCTTCGAGGCCACGCATCCGCGCAGCTTCGTCGATCTCGAGGGCGCGGGGCACTTCCTCACGGGCAAGGGACAGGCCGCGCGGGCGGCCCGGATCATCGCGGCGTGGGCCGAGAGCTACCTCGCCCCCATCGCCTGAGTCAGCGGCGTCGCCGGGCGACGGGATTCTCGCCCACCGTCCGCACGGTCTCGGTCTGCCACGGGATCCCCGTGCCGATCGGGCGGGTCGTGGCGGCCGCCGCCCCGCCGAAGCGGGCCCGCAGGTCGGCCTTGCGCACCTTGCCCGACGCGGTGCGCGGCAGCTCGTCGACGATCACCACGTTCTTCGGGATCTTGAACCGCGCGATCCGGCCCGCCAGGTGCTCCTGGACATCCTGGGTGCTCACCTCGACGCCCGGCTGCACCGTGAGCACCGCCCAGGGCACCTCGCCCCACTTCTCGTCGGGCACGCCGATGACGGCGGCCCCCGTGACGCCCTCGATGTCGAACAGGTGGTTCTCGACCTCGGCCGGGTAGATGTTCTCGCCGCCCGAGATGATCAGGTCCTTCAGCCGGTCGGCGATGAAGAGGAACCCCTCGGCGTCGAGGTAGCCCATGTCGCCCGTGCGGAACCAGCCGTCATCGGTGAAGGCTCCCGCATTCACCTCGGGCAGATTGAGGTACCCGGGGAACACGTTCGGTCCCCGCGCCTCGATCTCGCCGACCTCGCCGATCGCGGCGGGCAGGCCGTCGTCGCCGGCGATCCGCACGGCGCTGAAGAAGTGCGGCAGCCCGACGCTGCCCTGCTTGTCCCGGGTGTGCTCGGCGGTGAGCGCGGTGTGCCCGGGCGAGGTCTCGGTCATGCCGTACCCCTGCGTGAAGCTCAGCCCTCGGGCTTCGTAGATGTCGAGGATGCGCGTGGGCACCGCCGATCCGCCGCAGGTGAGCCGGCGCAGGCTCGCGAGGTCGGTCGCCGCCCAGTCGGGATGATCCGCGAGCAGCTGGTAGGTGGTGGGCACTCCGCTGAGCATGGTCACGCCGTGCCGCTGGATGAGCGACAGCGCGCGGCCCGGGTCGAAGCGCCTCTCGAGCACGATCGTGCCGCCCTTGAGCACGAGGGGCAGCGCGCCCATCCCGAGCGCGGCGGCGTGGAAGAGGGGCGAGATGAGCAGCGCGACCTCGCTCGAGAGGAGGTCGTAGTCGAGGATGCAGTTCAACGACACCCACGTGAGGTTGGCGTTGGTGAGCACGGCGCCCTTGGATCGCCCGGTGGTGCCGGACGTGTACATGTACACCACGGGATCCTCCGGCGCGCCGGCGTCGTCGACCGGCGCGGTGCCCGCGTCGATCTCGCCCAGCAGGCGCGTCAGCCCCGGATCGGCCTCGTCGCCGTGCCCGGTCGGGATGGCGCTGGTGATGCCGCGCTCCTCGATGCCCGGTGCGACCTTGTCCCACAGCTCCGGGTCGCAGATGACGAGCCGGGTGCCGCTGTCGGCGAGCACGTGGGTCACCTCGGGCGGGGCGAGTCGCGTGTTCACGGGGACGAACACGGCGCCGAGCCGGGCCGCGCCGAAGAGGGTGAACAGGAACTCGGGGCTGTTCTCGCCCACGTAGGCGACCGCGTCGCCGCGGCCGATGCCGTGCAGGGCGAGAAGGGTCGCGACGCGGTCCGCCGCGTCGGCGAACTCGCGGTAGGTGAACGACTCATCGCCGAACACCAGTGCGGTCTTGTCGGGCGTCCTGGCGCGCCGACGAGCGGGCCAGGTGCCGATCCCCGGGTAGGACATGGGGCTCCTCGTCATCGAGTGCGGTCGGGGGGGGAATGCGGATGTCAGCGGTAGAAGCGGTACAGCCCGCGGGCTGCGACGGCGGGACGTCCGGCGCCTTCGATCTCGAAGGTCTGGTCGACGGTGAACTGCACCCCGTCGCCCTTGACCTCCTCGACCTCCGCGATCACGGCGTTCATGCGGATCCGGGAGCCGACCGGCACGGGCGAGATGAAGCGCACCTTGTCGAGACCGTAGTTGACCTTGGTGCCGACGCCCTCGACCTCGAGCAGCTCGCTCCAGAACCGGGTCGCCAGCGACAGGGTCAGGAAGCCGTGCGCGATGGCGCCGCCGAAGGGCCCCTCCTTCGCGCGCTCCGGATCGGTGTGGATCCACTGGTGGTCGTCGACGGCGTCGGCGAAGGTGTTCACGCGGTCCTGGTCGATCTCTGCCCACTCGGTCCATCCGAGGTCGCGGCCGGCGAGCGAGGTGAGTTCGTCGAAAGTGGCGGTGGTGGTCATGTTTCCTCCCAGCGGTGGTTCAGGCGAAAGCGGATGCGCCCGTGAGCGAGCGTCCGACGATGAGGGCGTTGATCTCGTGTGTGCCCTCGTAGGAGTAGACGGCCTCCGCGTCGGCGAAGAACCGTGCGGCGTCGTGCTCGAGCAGCAGTCCGTTGCCGCCGAGCACCTCCCGGGCGAGCGCGGCGGTCTCCCGCGCACGCTCGGCGGTGACCATCTTGGCCAGGGCCGAGTTCTCGTCGCTCCAGGTCCCGGCGTCCTGGTTCGCCGACAGCGCGGTCACCAGGGCGAGCGAGGACGTGGTGTTGCCGAGCATCCGGGCGAGCTTCTCCTGCACGAGCTGGAAGCCGCCCAGCGGACGGCCGAACTGCTGCCGCGCGGTCGTATAGCGGATCGCCGCATCGAGGGCGCCCGCCTGCAGCCCGGTGGCGATCCAGGCGACATCCGAGCGCATCCGACGCAGCAGGGCCGCCACGTCGCGCCAGGAGTTCACGCCTCCCAGGCGCCGTTCCTCGGCCACCCGCACGCCGCGCAGGGTGATGTGCGCGTTCTGCACGGGACGCAGCGAGACCTTGCCGGTGATGATCCGCAGCTCCACACCCGGGGCGTGGCGGTCGACGAGGAAGGCCTTGACCTGCCCGTCGGCCTCGTCGCGGGCGAACACCGCCAGCACGTCGGCGGCATCGGCGCCGCCGATCCAGCGCTTCTCGCCGTCGATGACCCACGTGTCCCCCTCGCGGCGGGCGCGCGTGGCGAGCCCGCCGGCGATGTCGGATCCGTGGTCCGGCTCGGTGAGGCAGAACACCCCGCGCTTCTCGAAGGAGCGCACAAGCGGATCCCACTCTTCGACCTGCTCGGGCGATCCGCCGTGGCGGATCGTGGTGCGGAACAGGCCTGCCTGAGCCGTGTAGATCGTCGCGACCGAGACGTCGGCCCGCGCGAGGGTGAAGCAGCGGAAGCCGCTGAACAGGCTCGAGTCGGCCTCCCCAGGCTCCACGCCCGGCGGGTCCATCAGGCGCAGGGGCGCAAGGGCGTCGATCACCTCGGGCGGCATGGTCGCGGCGTCCCAGGCGTCGGCGAGCAGCGGCACCACGTCGCGGGCGAGCGTGTGGGACAGCTCGTCGAAGACGGCCCTCGCCGCGGCGCTCAGGTGGCGCTCGGCGAAGCCCAGCCGCTCGAGCACGTCGCCGCTCACGTCAGCCCCAGCAGACGGGCGGCGTTGTGCTTCATGATCCCGGGAAGCACCTCCGGGCGGAACAGGTCGGCGGACTCGGCGTCCCGGATCCAGCGGTCGGGCGTGAGCAGCGGGAAGTCGGAGCCGAACAGGATCCGGTCCTTCAGCAGCGTGTTCGCGTGCCGCACCAGCTCAGCTGGGAAGTACTTCGGGCTCCAGCCCGACAGGTCGATCCAGGTCGAGTGCTTGTGCGTGGCGACCGCGAGCGCCTCATCCTGCCAGGGCACGGAGGGATGGGCCATCACGATCTGCAGGCGCGGGAAGGCCGCGGCCACCTCGTCGAGCAGCATCGGGTTCGACAGCGCGAGGCGCAGACCGCGACCGCCCGGCATGCCGGCGCCGATGCCCGTCTGCCCGGTGTGGAACAGCGCGGGGACGCCCGCGTCCTCGAGGAGCGCGTAGAGCGGGAAGAAGCGGGCGTCGTCGGGCGAGAAGCCCTGCACAGTCGGGTGGAACTTGAAGCCGCGCACACCGTGGTCGTCGATGAGGCGCCGGATGCGGTCGGCGGCGTCCGCGCGCAGCGGATCGACCGAGCCGTACGGGATGAGCACGTCGTTGTTGCGAGCGGCACCCTCGGCGATCTCGGCGCTCGAGATGGGCGGCTGGCCGAGGTTCGTCGCGGCGTCCACCGTGAACACCACGGCCGCCATCCGGCGCTCGCGGTAGTAGCCGGCGATCGCATCGAGGTCGGGGCGCGGGCCGTCCGTGCGGAAGTAGCGGCTCGCCGCCTCCTGGAGGTCGGCCGGCAGCGACGAGTGGCCGTGCGCGTCGATCTCGATGTGCACGTGGGTGTCGATGGCCTCGATCGCGTCGAGATCGATCGCCGGCTCGTAGCGCTTCACCGCGTCAGCCCCGCTGGAGCGCTTCCGGAAGCGGCGGGAAGCTCTCCCCCACCGTCTGCAGCTCGCCCACCGCGTCGGCGAACGACTCGGTCAGCGCCTCGTACGTCCATCCGCCTTCGCGATAGGCCGTCGCCACGGGCTCCGGATGCGACCAGAGCTGGAGCCGATCGCCGCCGATGCCGACCGCCTGTCCCGTGACTCCCGCGGCCGCATCGGAGGCGAGGTAGGCGACGAGCCCCGCGACATCCGCGGAGGTGCCGAAGCCGAGGTCGTGGCGGAAGAAGGCGGGCATCGGCTCGCCCTTCTCGTCGGCCTCGACCGCGGCCGCGAAGTACGGCACGGTGGCGGTCATGGCGGTGGCGGCCACCGGGATCACCGCGTTCACGGTGATGCCGGCCTTCTTGAGCTCCATCGCCCACGTGCGCACCATGCCCACGATGCCCGCCTTGGCGGCCGCGTAGTTCGTCTGGCCGAAGTTGCCGCGCTGCCCCGTCGGGGAGCCGATCGCGATGATCCGGCCGCCCTCGCCCTGCTCGCGCAGGCGGGTCGCCGCCTCGCGCACGACGGTGAACGTGCCGCGCAGGTGCACGCCGATGACGGTGTCGAAGTCGTCGTCGCTCATCTTCCACAGCACGGTGTCGCGCAGTACGCCGGCGTTCGTGACGACGATGTCGAGGCGCCCGTAGGTGTCGAATGCGGCGTCGACGAGCGCTTTCGCCGTCTCGGTGGGCCCGACGGGGGCGACGACCGCGGTGGCGTGCCCTCCCGCCGACACGATGGAATCGACGGCGGTGGCGGCGGTCGACTCGTCCACATCGTTGATGACGACGGACGCACCCTGCCGGGCGAGCTCCTGGGCGTAGGCCAGGCCGAGGCCTCGGCCCGATCCGGTGACGATGGCGACTTTGCCGGTGAGCGTCATGGGGATTCTCCTTCGATCGCCATCAGGCAACCGCATATTCTTGAGAATGTCAACGATTGATTCCGTCCATCTTGTTAGAGTCGGATCATGACGAGCGATCTGCGCACCGGCGGGCCACTGCTGAGCGATACCGCCTTCCTCCTCGCGCGAGCCAACGCGAACTCGCTCGCGGCCACCCATGCGGCGCTCGCCGAGCACGGCCTGCGGGTGCGGTCGTACACCGTGCTCGCCCTTGCCGTATCCGAGGCACGGCTGTCCCAGCGCGACATCGCCGAGTACCTCCGTCTCGACCCCAGCCAGGTCGTCGCCCTCGTCGACGATCTGCAGCAGCGAGAACTCGTCTCCCGCGAGGCGGACCCGAACGACCGACGCGCGAAGGTGGTCGTCGCCACCGCCGAGGGTCGCCGCACCCACGCGCGCGCCGAGGCCGCCGTCAACGCCGCCGAACGCGGCACCCTCTCCGTGCTCGACGATGACGAGCAGGCCGTGCTGCGCGACCTGCTGTTCCGGCTCGCGTTCCCCGCCTGAGCCGCGCCGACGGACGATGACGCGACGATGGTGATCCCCCGGCGCGATACAGTCTCAAGGTGGATGACATCGTGCGGGATCCGCGCGGCGAACCGGCGACGACGCGGCTCAACTACACCGCGTACCGCCTCGCCCGTGCTCTGAACCGCTTCGCCGAGAACACGGCGCTGGCGCACGGGGTCACCCTGTCGCAGTTCTTCGTGCTCCAGGTGCTCGGCGAGGGGCTGCCGCTGTCGAACGCTCAGCTCGCCCGACGCACCTTCGTGAGCGCCCAGGCCGCGCACACCGTGTCCAACGAGCTCATCGACGCCGGGCTCGTCGACCGGGGCTCGCACCCGTCGAATCGGCGGATCCGGCTCGTGAGCCTGACCGAGGCCGGGTGGGACGTGCTGGCGCAGTGCCACGCCGAGCTGCGCGCGCACGAGGATCGCCTGGTCTCGATCATCGGCGCCGACGTGCACGGTTCGCTCGCGGAGGCGCTCGACCGCGGGGCTGCGGCTCTCGCCGGCGGCTACTTCGGCGACGACGAGGCGGAGGCCGCCGCCATCGCACGACGGCAGTCGTCGATCCGGCCCCGCCACATCCCGTCGCGCCTGGCCCGTGCCCGTCTGCGCGCCGCCTCGTCCGAGCCCGCCGAGGAATGACCCTCAGGCACGCGGCGCCCGCACCGCGATGAGCACGGCGCACGCCAGCGCCGCGACGCCCCCGATCAGCAGCGACACCAGCCCGGACGACGCGTCGATGACCCAGCCCATCAGCAGCGCGCCGAACGGCACCATCCCGTAGTTGCCGAGCGTGACGAGCGACATCACGCGCCCGATGGCCGCGGGCGCCACCGACGACTGCGCCGCGGCGTTGAGCACGCCCTGGTAGTAGCCGATCGCCAGCCCCAGCACCGGCCCCGCGAGCAGGAAGAGCGCGAGGGTGGGCGCCGCGGCATTGAGCAGCAGCGCGCCGCCGAACACCGCGGCGGCGGGGGCGAGGGAGCGCACGTCGACGCGGGGCAGCGCCGCCGCGATCCCGCCGCCGATGATCGCCCCGATCGCGTTGAGGGCGTGCGTGGCGCCCACGGCGGTCGCATCTCCCCCGTACGACAGGTCGACCGTCGCCGTGAGCACGAGGCCGAAGTTCATGGCGAACAGCGCGATCACGACGTTGGCGATGAGCAGCGTCGAGACCGACCGGTGCCGCAGCAGATCGGTCGTGCGCACCGGTGCGGCATCCGACCGGGCGGGGCGCTCGTGCAGGCTCGCGGGCCGGATCAGCAGCAGCGAGAGCCCCACCGCCACGAAGGAAGCGGCGTTGAGCAGCATGCAGGCCGACGCGCCGAGCTGCGCGAAGGCGATCCCCGCAAGCCCCGGCCCGATCGACCGGGCCGCCGCGAGCGCGATGGTGCTGATCGAGACGGCGCGCGCGAGGGCTGCGGCGCCCACGAGCTCGAAGATGATCGCCTGCCCGGCGATGCGCTCGAAGGCCTGCACCGTGCCGAGCACCGCGACGAGCGCATAGAGCACGGGGATGCCCGGATCCGGCTCCCCGACGACCAGCGCGAGCGCGGCCGTCACGCCCGCGGCGAGCGCGGAGGTGCACAGCAGGATCGTGCGCGGCCGCACCCGATCCGCCAGCCGCCCCGCCGCGACCCCGAACACGAGGATCGGCAGGAACTGCGCGATCGTGACACCGCTGAGGGTCTGCGCGCTGCCGGTGGCGGCGAGCACAACGAGCTGCAGCGCGAGGTTCTGGAACCAGGTGCCGACATTCGAGACGACCTGCCCCGCGAAGTACAGCGAGAAGCCGCGCTGCCGCAGCGGCTCGAACGCCCCCATGCGCGGCCTCAGGCGCGGCCGGGCACGCGGGTGCGCAGGAACTCGTCGATGCGCTCGGGGATCCGCGCCGCCCCGGTGGAGCGCGCGTCCGCGTTGTTCGCCCGGATCTCCAGCACCGGGATGCCCGCGGCCTCGAGGGCCTCCGTGATGAAGACGCCGCCCGGGGTGTCGTCCGCGACGAGGTGCACAACGCCGTCGACGTCGTGGCTCCGTGCCTCCTTCAGGTACCACTCCGACGACCACGGCGGCACGTAGAGCTGGTCGGTGATCCCGACGAAGCGCGCGGCGAGCGTGCGGATGGGATCCTCTCCGTAGCGGCGGTACCCGTCCGCGGCGATGGCCAGGTACATCGACCACACGAACACCGCGCCGTGCTCCTCCTGGAACCGCTGGTACATCGCCAGATCCGACCACAGGCCCCGTCCGATCCACATCAGGCGACGCCGTTCCGTCGGGCACACCGCGTGACGCCGGGCGATGCGCTCGGCGACCTCGTCGTGCAGAGAGCGCGCCGCGTCGACGGCCCACTGCGTGCCGCGATGCCACTGCGGCACCATGACCGCGGGCATCGTGTCGGTCACGCTGACCGGCGTCGGGCGGGCCTCGGCGATGAGATCGCGCGTGCGGCGGTTCCACTCCGCGTGCTCGTTGCCGAGCCGCAGGATCTCAGCGAGCCGCTCACGATCGAGCCGCCGTCCCGTCCGCTCCTCCAGCCAGCCGATCAGCTCCTCGATCTCCGCCTGCAGCAGATCCAGCCGATCGGTGCCGAAGGCCGTCTCCCACTCGTGCGGCACGAGCTCCCACCATCGCGACGGAACCGGATCGGCGGCCGTGCGCGACAGCAGGAACGCCTCGGTGCCCGGCCGCGCGCCCCACTGCTCGAAGATCTTCTGCGTCACGTCGCCGCTGCGCTCGGCGATCGCGAAGGCGGGGGCGGGAAGCCCGCCCCAGGGCCGCAGATCGGCCGGGAGGTCCTGCTCGCCGAGGGGCATCGCGTCGTACTGCAGGCTGAAGTCCGGGAGCCCGCGCGCGGCGACGCGCTCCATCGCCGCGGGTCCCACCTGCTTGGCCGCGATGATCGACGACCACCACTGCGTCACGACGTAGGGGATGTCGAGGGCGCGAAGGATCTCGTGCGGCACGTCCGCATTGACGATCGCGATCTGCTCGCCGTCCCGGGCGCGTGCGGCGGTCTGCGCGAACCACTCCTTCTGGTGGCGCGTCGCCGCGACCGCCGCCGCCAGCCGCTCACTCATGTGTCGCCTCCCCGCGCAGGATCCCCGCGAGCGCCGCCGCCGCCTCGCCGGCCGCTCGCACACCGGCGTCGGGGCCGATGCGGACGCGCGCCTCCAAGGGCAGACCCCGCCGCTGCGCGACCCGATGCTGAGCGGCGGCGTCCCACGCCGGTGCGTCATCGAGCTCTCGCACCAGGGCGATCACCCCGCGCGCGTCCGCCTCTCCGAGACGCCGCTCGAGGTGCGCGGTGCGCTCGGCGGTGAGGGAGCGCGCCGCAAGCGGCGCGCGCGTGGAGTGCCGGCGTGCCAGCAGCGAGATCGTCGCATCCACGTCCCCCGCGGGCACGGCGTCCCCGAGCCATGCGGAGTCGCCGGTGTCGTGGTCCTCCCCCACCACCGCGAGGCCGGCGGCCTCGATCGCCTCATACGCCGACGCATCCGGATGCGCGCTGCCCGTGACGAACACCGGGGTGCCCGGCACATCCTCGACGGCCGCATCCACCACCGCGAGCGCCTGCTCGGGCGCAAGGGTGGCCGCCGCACGGTAGGCGGCGAGGGCGGCCGAACCGGAGCATCGCCCCGTCCGGCGGCGAGCGCGCAGACGCTCGAGCGCCTCGCCGAGGCGCAGCTCGCGCTCCGCAGCCTCGTCCAAGAGCGGCGCGTCGGGACGTGTGCCCGTGACGGCGGAGCAGAACGCCGCGAGGCGCTCATACTGGCGCGCGACGAAGCGCTCGCGCGGCGCACCGCCGCCGCGGGGGGCATCCAGCAGGTGCACCGGATACGGCACCCGGCCGCGCTCCGCGAGGATGCGCAGCACGTAGAACACCCGCAGGTGAGCGGTCGAGTCGTTGCACACGATCAGAGCGGCGAGGTCGTCGTGCGCACCGGCCAGCGCGCCATCGAGGATGCGGGCCGCCACGACGTCGACGGCGCCCGGAAGCTGGCCAGCCTCATCCGACACGGCACCGGACCACGACCCGAGGATCCGCACCGGCGTCGCGCCCGCGGCCAGGACGAGCTGCCGCGGCAGGTCCGCCCCGATCACGCCGATGCGCGGGCGGCCGTCGCCCGGCGCACGCACCGTCACAGCACGCCGTCCGCGCGCAGTCGCCCGATCCGCTGATCGTCGTAGCCCGCGGCCCGCAGCACGGCCTCGGTGTGCTCGCCGAGGCCCGGCGCCGGTCGCGACAGATCGACCCGGCTCTCGGAGAAGACCACCGGCAGCCCCGCGCCGTAGAGCCCCTCGAAGTGCCCGAAGGTGGGATGGACGAGCGGCACGACCTCGGCGCGCGCGGTCACCTGCGGATCGCGCACGGCCTCGGCGGTCGAGCGCACCGGAGCCGCGGGCGCTCCGTGCCTGTCGAGCTGCCCGAGCACCTCCTCGAGCGGCCGTTCCACGGCCCATCCGGCGATCAGCCCGTGGAGCCGGTCGGCGTTGGCGACGCGGGCGTCGCGTGTGCCGAAGTCGGCCGATGCGAGCAGCTCCTCCCGCCCGATCGCCCGCAGCACACCCGCCGCGAACTGATCGGTCGGCGCGCAGATGGCGAACCACCCGTCCACCGCGCGGAAGGTGCCGAAGGGCGCGAGACGAGGCACGTACGCTCCGGTGCGCAGCGGGAAGCCGACCGACTCGAGCGCATCGAACGGCTCGCAGGCGACGAGGGAGGTCAGCGCGCCGAGCATCGACACGTCCACGTGCTGCCCCTGGCCGGTCTGCTCGGCCTGCAGGACGGCCGCGAGCGTGCCGATCACCGCGAACAGGGGCGCGACGAGGTCGCCGACGGGCAGGCCGAAGCGCACGGGCGGATCACCGGGCTCGCCGGCGGTGGTCATGACTCCGCTGAGGGCCTGGATGATCGTGTCCATCGCCTTGCGATCGCCGTGGTCGCCGGTGGCGCCGAAGCCGCTGATCGACGTGTAGACGAGCTTCTCGTTCAGGCCCCGCACCGACGCGTAGTCGATCCCCAGCCGACGGGTCACGCCCGCGCTGTAGTTCTCGACGACGATGTCCGCATCGCGGATCAGGTCGAACAGCACCTCGCGGCTCTCGGGGTGCTTGAGGTTGAGCGTGATCGACTCCTTGCCGCGGCCGCGCAGCATCATCGACACCGACATGTCCTCCGGTGACGTGCGGCGCAGGCTGAGCCCGTCGGCGGTCACGTAGGGCGAGTTGTTCCGCGACGAGTCGCCGCCGCGCGAGGGGTTCTCCACCTTGATCACCCGCGCGCCCAGCCCCGCCAGCAGCAGCGTCGCGTAGGGCCCGGCCAGCGCCGTGGTGAGGTCGATCACGGTCTTGCCCGCGAGCGGTGCAGTAGTCATCTCGTGCCCTCCTCGAGGCGGATGGTCAGGCGGTCGTCGTCCCAGTCGAAGGCGGTGCTCAGACCCGCATCGCGCGTGATGTCGCGGATGTATCCCGCAACCCGCTCGCCGCCGTCGGCTCTCGTCAGGGGCACGGGCCGGGCGTGGTCGTCGATCCAGCACGGGATGAGCCCGGCGCGCAGTCGCCCGGTCTCGTCGATGTCCAGCACCGCGATCGCGGTGTGACGGCTGTCGGGGTGGAAGGGGTACTCCGGCATCGCCGGGTCGGGCTCGAAGCCGAACAGCCTGCGGCGCTCGCGCGCCCAGGCACGACGCTCGGGGGTGTCGTCCTCTGCTCCCGACAGCGCGGAGGTCACCGTGGCGAAATTGCCGAGCCCGTGGAAGATGGGCCGCCCGCGGTGCACCTCGATCCCCTTCAGGATGTGCGCATGGTGCGCGATCACGGCGGCCGCCCCGGCGTCGATCGCGGCGTGGGCCACCTCGCGCTCGTACGCCGCGATGTCCACGGGTTGATGGACGAGCCCCTTGTGGAGCGCGACGACCACCGACGCGTCCTCCGCCGTGTGCCGTGCGATCTCCGCCGCCATCCGGCGAAGGCTCTGCGGCTCGGCGAAGGTGTAGACGCGCGGCGGTCCCCCGGGATTCGCGCCGCGCGGCTCGTAGTGCGTCACGACCTCCACGTACGCGCATCCGGGCTTGTCGGTTCCTGCCCAGGACTCGCGCGGCCCGACGCAGTTCACGCTCAGCACCACCACACGTCTCCCGTGGCGCTCGACGACGGCAGGCTCCCACGCCTCCGCGAGGTCGGCTCCCGCGCCGGTGACGGCCATCCCGCGCGCCCGGCAGTGGGCCCGCGTGTCCGCGATGCCCTCCCCGCCGAAGTCGAAGACGTGATTGCCCGCGAGCGTGAGCACATCGAACCCGGCGGCCGCGACGCCGTCCAGCGCGCTCGGCGGGGCGGGAAGGGCGGGCACGTCGGTCGACATCGACACGGTCGCCTCGGTGTGCGGCACCTCGAGCTGGCCGATCAGCACGTCGGCCTGCGCCAGCACGGGGGCGGCGGGGCCGAACAGCGGCGCGCTGTCGGGGCGCTCCAGGACCAGATCTCCCGTCGCGAGGATCCGGGTCATCCCTCCACCTCGATCGGCGAACGCCCCGATCGGGCGAGGAAGGCGCGCAGCCGCGCCGACCGCGGATCGCGGAAGAACTCATCCGCCGGCCGGTCCTCGATCACCTTCCCCTCGGCCATGAAGACGCAGCGGTCGGCGACGTTGCGCGCGAACTCCAGCTCGTGCGTCACCACGACCATGGTCCGGCCGGTCGAGGCGAGCTGCTTCATGGTCTGCAGCACCTCGTCGACGAGTTCGGGATCGAGGGCGCTCGTCGGCTCGTCGAACAGCAGGATGCGCGGATCCACGGCGACTCCGCGGGCGATCGCGACGCGCTGCTGCTGACCGCCCGAGAGGTGGCGCGGATAGGCGTCCGCCTTGTCCGAGAGCCCCACGCGCTCGAGCAGCTCCATCGCCCGGGCGCGCGCCTCGCGCTCCGGAATACCGTGCACCGCGACCGGAGCCTCGGTGATGTTGCGCAGCACACTCCAGTGCGGGAACAGGTTGAACTGCTGGAACACCATGCTCATCCGGCGGCGCTGGCGGCGGCGCCCGGCGTCGGTCAGGGGCCGCAGGTGCCCGTGGATCCGCTCGTAGCCCAGCAGCTCCCCGTCGAGGAACATGGCGCCCCCGTCGATCGCCTCGAGCTGGTCGACGCAGCGCACGAGGGTGGATTTGCCGGATCCGGAGGGGCCGAGGATGGCGACGACCTCGCCCTCGTACACCTTGAGGCTCGCGCCGTCGAGAGCCGTCGTGTCGCCGAAGCGCTTCACGACGTTCGCGACCTCCAGCACGGGCACCTCATCCACCACCCCGGGGGTGACGATCAGTCCGGATGACTCGCCGGTCATGACAGCGCCTCCTTCGCGCGGCGGGCGGGCCGGCGAGCGGCCACGCGGGCGTTTCCCCGGCCGAAGTGCTCTTCGACACGGCGTTGGACGACGGTCAGCACCGTCACGACGACCAGGTACCAGATCACCGCCACGATGAGCATCGGCACGACCTCGTAGGTGCGGTTGTAGATCACCTGCACGGCATGGAGCAGGTCGCCCATCGCGATGACGCTGACGAGCGATGTCCCCTTCAGCAGGGCGATCACCTGCGAGCCGGTGGGCGGGATGATCACGCGCATCGCCTGCGGCAGCACGATGCGGCTGAAGGTGTGCCACCTGCTGAACCCCATCGCGGCGGCGGCGTCGCGCTGCCCCTGCTCCACCGACAGGATGCCCGCCCGAATGATCTCCGCCATGTAGGCGGCCTCGTGCAGCGAGAGCCCGATGATCGCCGCCGTGAGCGGGGTGATGAGGTCGTTCGTCGACCAGCTGAACAGCTCGGGGCCGAACGGCACCCCGACCGAGATGCGCGGCAGCAGGTAGGCGAGGTTGAACCAGAAGATCAGCTGGACGAGCGGAGGGATGCCGCGGAAGACGCCCACGAAGGCCACGCACGCGGCCCTGACCGGCCAGAAGTCCGACAGCTGTCCGGCGGCCAGCACGGTGCCGAGCACCGAGCCGAGCACCATGCCCACCACGGTGAGGAGGATGCTCATCCCGAGGCCCACCAGGACGCTGGGATTGAACAGGTACTCGGCGACGACGTCCCATTCGAAGCGCTCGTTGCTGACCAGGAACCACAGCACACCCAGGAGGACGAGCAGCAGGATCGCTCCACCGAGGATCCGCGCCGGTCGCAGGCGGTTGCGGGCGGTGGCCACATCGATGTCGGGCGGGGCCTGGGTGGTGGTCATCACAAGCGCGCCGGTCATCCTGCGGTCATGGGGTTGAGCACGGGCTCCTCGACCATGACGTCGGTGAGGTTCCACTCGGTCATGATCCGCTCGTACTCGCCGTTGTCGAAGATGCCCTGGAACGCCGCGAGCATCGCCGGCGCGAGCTCGTTGTCCTTCGGCATGAACATCGCGAGCTGGTCGATCCCGGCGCCCTGCTCGTCCGACTGCACAACGAACTCGTAGGTGTCGGGCTTGGCCGACTGGAGGTCCATCGCGGCCGTCTGAGTGGTGCCGGCATAGTCGGCGCGATCGGAGTTGACCGCGAGGTAGGTCGAGTTGGTGTCCTCGAGCCCCACGAACTCCGGCGCCTCGAGCCCCTGCTGCGCGCACCACTCGGCGTAGCGCGCGAGCTGGCTCTCGGTGACCGAGCCCGTCACGCCCGCGACACGCGCGCCGCACACCGCCTCGGGATCGCTCAGCTCGTCGGATCGCTCCGCCAGGTAGACGTAGGACGTGCGGGTCGTCATCCAGACCACCGCGTCGAACTCGGCCTCGCGCTCCTCGGTGGTGCGGACGGGGCCGTTGAAGGCGTCGTAGCGGCCGGAGAGCATGCCCGAGAGCATGGCGTCGAGCCCGGAGGAGGTGCTGATCTCGAACGGCACTCCGAGCTGCTCCGACAGGGCCTTCTGGATGTCCGGGTCGATGCCCGTGATCTCCCCGCCCTCCTCGATGGTGCGGTAAGGCGGGTGCGTGTCTCCGGCGATGGTGATGACGCCCTCGTCCTTGATCTCCTGGGGCAGAAGGTCGTAGGCGGGGGCCTGTGCGTCGGCCTCGCCGCCTTCCGGCTGCTCCGGGGCGGCCGGGCTGGACGAGCACGACCCGAGGAGCAGCGCGGTCAGGGCGGCCGACGCCGCCAGCGCGAGCTTGCTGAGCTTCATGACGATCTCCACATCGATGTGCGAGGGGGTCGGGCAGCACAACGCCGTGCGCCCGAAAGTATCATTCGGGATGATATTCATGAGCAGTCTGCACTGGCTCGGTGAGAATGGCAACCATTGACGGTTTCAATGATTCGGTGTTCACTGGGCTCAATCGCCGCGCCCGTCGGCGTTCCTCAGTCACAAAGGAGTCGCTGAGCACCATGTCCCCCCGCACCCGTCTTCTGTCCGCCGCCGCTCTTGCGGCCGCCGCCCTCCTCGCCCTCACCGCCTGCGCCAGCGGCTCGCCCAGCGGCCCGGCTGACACCGCCCCCGCTGACACGGCCCCCGCCGAGGGCGGCGGAGAGCTCACGCCGATCACGGTCGGTCTGCTCTCCATCGCCCCCGCCGCCGCCGTGCAGTACGGAATCGACGAGGGCATCTTCGAGGAGCACGGCCTCGACGTCACGACCCAGATCGCCCAGGGCGGCGCGGCCATGCTGCCCGCCGTCTCGACCGGCCAGATCGACTTCGGCGTCGGCAACCCGCTGTCCGTGCTGACGGCCGCCAGCCAGGGGGTCGATGTGCGCATCGCCTCCGGCTACTCGTTCTCGCTCGCCGAGGGCGACGACATCAACGCGGTCGTCACCCGCGCCGACAGCGGCATCACGTCCTGGAAGGATCTGGCCGGACACAGCGTGTCGGTCAACGCGGTCAAGACCCAGGGCGACCTGACGATCGGCGCCTCGGTCAAGGAGGACGGCGGCGACCCCGCTGCCGTCGAGTACATCGAGATCGCCTTCCCCGACGCCCTCGCGCAGCTCGACGCCGGCAACGTCGACGCCGTCTGGATCCCCGAGCCGTTCCTCTCGATGGCTCTCGCGGCGCCCGACAAGTACAGCGTCGTCGGCTACCCGAACCAGAACGCGATCCCGGGCCTGCCCACGATGGTGACCTTCACCTCCGGCGCCGTCGCCGAGGACGCCGAGCTCGTGTCCCTGTGGCGCGAGGCCGTCGCCGACACGCTCAAGGCCGCCACCGACGACCGCGAGGGCTTCGGCCAGACGATCGCCGAGTTCACCGGCATGCCCGAGGCGGCAGCCGCGAACCTGCGTCTCGAGCGCCTCGACGGCGAGCTCGACCCGCAGCTCATCACGGATCTGAGCGACGTCGCCCTCGAGTTCGGCTTCCTCGAGACCGCGCCGGACCTCGGCACCGTCATCATCCCCTGAGCACGATCTCCGCGCCGATGACCGCTCTGTCCCCGCACGACACGATCACCCGCGCGGTGGCCGTCGCGCAGGCCCGCAGCAGGAGGCGCCGGCTCCGGCCGCGCAACCTGCTGCTGGGCCTCGCCGGCGTCGTCGTCTTCCTGCTCGCATGGGAGCTCGCCTCGCGAACCGGGTTGGTGGATCCCACGAACCTGCCCCCGGCCACCGAGGTGCTCGCCACCTTCGCATCCAACGCCGCGCTCACCGGCACCTGGGTCGCCTTCGGCCAGACCGTGCTGTCCTGGGCGCTGGGCATGCTGCTCGCGCTCGCGCTCGCGGCGCCGCTCGGCGTGGTGATCGGCCTCTCGCCGTTCCTCACGAAGGCGACGCGGTCGACGGTCGAGTTCCTGCGCCCCATCCCCTCGGTGGGGCTCATCCCGCTCGCGGTGCTGGCGTTCGGGGTGCCGCTCCAGCAGAGCCTGCTCATCATCACCTACGGGGCGTTCTGGCAGATCTTCATCCAGGTGCTCTACGGCGTCGCCGACGTCGACTCGGTCGCGATGAGCACCGCGCGCAGCTACGGCTTCTCGTGGGCGCAGCGGGTGCGCGACGTGGTGTTCCCGACGATGCTCCCCTACCTGCTCACGGGCCTGCGGCTCGCGGCGGCGGTCGCGCTGATCCTGGCGGTCACGGCCGAGCTCGTCATCGGCACCCCCGGCCTCGGCAATCAGATCGCGCTCGCCCAGCAGGCAGGCCTGTACGCGTCGACCTACGCGCTCGTCCTGCTGACGGGACTGCTGGGCGTCGCCATCAACCTCGCCGTGCGCGCCGCCGAGCGTCGCCTGCTGTCGTGGCACCAGTCGGTGCGCGGGGAGGCATGATGCGCCGCACGCTCCTCTCCCTCGCCTACGCGCTCGGCCTGCCGATCATCCTGATCCTGATCTGGTGGCTCGCCACCCTCGGCACCACGAGCATCTTCGTGCCGAAGCCCGTGCCGCTGATCACCGAGTTCTTCGAGACCTGGATCGGCGACCGGTTCGTCTCCGACGTGCTGCCCAGCCTCGGACGGTTCGCGGCGGGCACGGCGCTGGCCATCGTGCTCGGGGTGCTGATCGGACTCCTCGTGGGGCTCAGCTCGGGCCTGCGCGCGTTCACCGAGCCCGTGTTCGAGTTCTTCCGCGCGACCCCGCCACCCGTGCTCATCCCCATCCTGGGACTGCTGGCGGGCGTGGGCGACGAGATGAAGATCGCGGTCATCGTGATCGGCGCGATCTGGCCCGTGCTGCTCAACACGGTCGAGGGTGTGCGCGCGGCCGACTCGGTGCAGACCGAGACGAGCCGCTCCTACGGGATCCACGGTCTCAGCCGCGTGCGGTACCAGATCCTCCCCTCCGCCGCCCCGCAGATCCTGGCGGGCGTGCGGCAGAGCCTGCCCGTCGGCATCATCCTCATGGTGATCAGCGAGATGTTCTTCTCGTCGTCGGGCCTCGGGTTCTCCATCATCCAGTTCCAGCGCAGCTTCGCGGTGCCCCAGATGTGGGCCGGCATTCTGCTTCTGGGACTGATCGGATTCGCGGTGTCGCTGCTGTTCAAGCTCGTCGAGCGCCGCGTCCTGCGCTGGTACCACGGACTGAAGGATCTGCAGAATGCCTCCTGAGAACGACTCGCTCCCCGCCGCCGGTCGCGGACGCACGCTCCCGCCCGAGCAGACGCTGCTCTCGGTGCGCGGCCTGAGGAAGGTCTACGAGACCGACAGCGGCGACATCGAGGCGGTGCGCGATCTGACCTTCGATCTCGGCCGCAACGAGCTCACGTGCCTGGTCGGCCCCTCCGGATCGGGCAAGACGACGCTGCTCAAGTGCATCGCGGGCCTGCTCGAGCCGACGAATGGCGAGATCGTGCTCGATGGGAAGAAGGTCACGGGACCGCCCAAGAAGATGGCGGTCGTCTTCCAGGAGTACGGCCGATCGCTGTTCCCCTGGCTGCGGGTCGCCGAGAACGTGGAGCTGCCGCTGAAGAACGCCGGGGTGCCGAAGGCGCGCCGCGCCGAGCTCGTCGCCGAGGCGCTCGAGAGCGTGGGGCTCGCGCATGTGCCGAAGTCGTACCCCTGGCAGCTGTCGGGCGGCATGCAGCAGCGCGTGGCGATCGCCCGTGCGATCGCGTACCAGCCCGAGGTGCTGCTGATGGACGAGCCGTTCGCGGCCGTCGACGCGCAGACCCGCGCCGACCTCGAGGACCTCGTGCGCTCGATCCGGGAGCGACTCGGGGTGACCGTGCTGTTCGTCACGCACGACATCGACGAGTCGGTGTATCTCGCCTCCCGCGTGATCATCCTGTCGTCCTCGCCCACGGTGATCCAGGAGGACCTGACGATCGACCTGCCGGCCCAGCGCGATCAGCTGGAGACGCGTGCGCTTCCGCGGTTCACCGAGCTGCGCCATCACGTGTACGAGCAGATCCAGCTGGCCAAGCGCGGCTTCCGGCCCGATGAGGCCCGCGTCGGCTGACCCCGCCCCGGCCGCCGACCGGCTCACGCGCGGCCGCCTGGCGGCGCTCGGCTTCGTCGGCATGGCCGGGGCGCTGTCCACCGATCTCTACCTGCCCGCCTTCCCGGATCTCCAGGCCGACTTCGGCGCGACGGCCGCGGCGGTGCAGCTGACGCTCACCGCCTACCTCGCAGGATCGGCGCTCGGTCAGTTCGCCATCGGCACCGTCTCGGACGCCCTCGGCCGACGCCGCACGCTGCTCACGGCGTTCTCGCTCTTCGCACTCGCCGGCTTCGCGGCGGCCGCGGCGCCGTCGCTGGAATGGGTGGTGGCGCTGCGCCTGGTGCAGGGCCTGTGCGGATCGGCCGGCGCCGCACTCGCGCGGGCGATCGTCGCCGACCTCGCCACGGGCGAGCGAGCCGCCCGGGGCATCAGCGTCCTCATCGCCACGATGGGCCTCGGCCCGGTGCTCGGCAGCCCGCTGGGAGCGCTGCTGACGACGTGGGGCGGGTGGCGTGCGGCGCTTCTCGGGCTCGCCCTCGTGGCGGTGGCCATGCTCGTGGTGGCCGCGGTGGCCCTGCCCGAGACGCTGCCGCCGGAGCGACGGCACCCGGCGCGACTCGGCCCACTCGTCGCGAACCTGCGGCGGCTGATCCGGGATCGCGCGTTCGTGTGCCTGTGCCTCGCGTTCGCACTCGGCTATGCGGGGCTGATCCTCTACATCGGGTCTTCGTCGTTCGTTGTGCAGAACGTGTTCGGGGCGTCGCCGTTGACCTACTCGCTGGTCTTCGCCGCCGGATCCGTGTCGTTCGTCGCGGGCGCGTGGATCAACGCGATGCTCGTGCGCCGGCTCGGCACGCGCAGCACGCTGCGAGCGGCACAGGTCGCGGCGGCCGGATCGGCGGGTGCGCTGCTGGTGCTCGCATCGACCGGCGCCCTCGGCCTGGCCGCGTGGGTTCCCCTGACGTGCGTGTTCACGGCGAGCTGCGCGGCGATCATGTCGGATGCCTCGGCTCTCACCCTCGGGCGCGCGGCGTTCGCCCCCGGGTCCGGATCCGCAGCCCTCGGCCTCTTCCAGTTCACGCTCGGTGCGCTGGCCTCGCCCTTCGGCGGGCTCTGGGGCGACGACACCGCCGTGCCGGTCGCGGCGGGAATGGCCGGGGCGGCTGTCCTGAGCCTCGTGGCGGCGAGGCTCGCCGACGCCACTCGGGGCGGATCTCAGCCGGACTGAGCGGGCAGGTCGCGCGGGCAGCCGCACGACTGCCTCCGCACCAGCACGGGTGCGAACACCTGCGTCGCGCCGGCGCCCTCCCCGTCGAACAGCGCCTCGATCGCCGCCTCGGCCATCGCGGCCACGGGCTGCGCGACCGTCGTCAGCGGCGGCCAGCAGTACTCCGCGTCCTCGGTGCCGTCGAAGGCGACGAGAGCCACATCCTCCGGAACGCGCACACCGTGTTCGTGGAAGGCCTTCAGCAGTCCCTTGGCGAGCTGATCCGAGCTCACGAACAGCGCGGGCGGCAGCTCACCGGAGGCGACCATACGCAGCCCGGCCTCGTAGCCGCCCGCGGGCGTGAACGGGCTCCACTCCAGCGCACCGGGCATCGCCCCCAGCTGCTGCACGGCCGCCCGCCAACCCGCCTCGCGCTCCTCGCGTGCCCCCTCCGACGACAGGCCGGCGATGAGTCCGATCGTGCGGTGGCCGTGCTGCGCGAGATGCTCGACGGCGATCCGCGCGCCCTCTCGCAGGTCGACGCCCACGGAGGTGCGCCGCGTGCCCGTGCCCGGCTGATTCAGCGTCACGTACGGCACCCCCGCCGCTTCGAGCACCCCGGCGTCGTCCGGCGACGGGCTGGTGCACAGGATCACCCCGTCGACACCTCGCGACACGAGCATCTCGAGCCGGTGCGCGTCGTACCCGGCGGCGAGCTCGTCGGCGTTGACCGCGATCATGCTGTAGCCCCGGCGGCCCGCCGCGATCTCGACCTCGTGGGTCAGCGCGGCGAAGAAGGGATTCGTGGCATCGGGAACGATGATGCCGAGCGTCTCGGCCGATCCGAGCCGCAGGGCCCTGGCCGCGCGATTGGGGCGATAGCCCAGCTTGCGGATCGCGTCGGCCACGCGCTCCTCGGTCTCGGGGCTGAGCTTCTTCGTGCCGTTGATGACGTAGCTGACCGCCGCCGCGCTGACCCCGGCGAGGCGGGCGACGTCGTCGCGCGTCACGCCGGTTCGGGAGGAGGCGGATCTGCTCGGCACGCCGTTCATCCTAGGAGCCGGATGGGCACCTCACTCACGCGAGGGCGCGTCTCCGAAGTCCGGGATCGGCAGCCGCTCGCCGCCGCGCAGCGCCGACTGGTGCGCGATGATGCCCGGCAGGGTGTAGCGCGCGGCCTGCCAGGCATTCACGGGGGGAAGCTCACCGAACTCCACGGCCCTGGCGAAGTCGTCGACGAGGAAGTGGTGACTCCCCTCGTGCCCGTTGGGCATGCCCCGCAGCTCGGCGGGCAGGCGGCTGGCGTCGTGCACCGGGGCCATGCCCGAGATGAAGGCATCGCGCAGGGCGGGGTCGACGTCGGCGAGCGACGGGTCGTCCGGGCTGATGCTCGCGGTCGTCGCGAGCTGCTCGGTCACGTCGGTGAAGCCCGACTTGTCCTGCCACACGGAGGTCTCCACGAGCTGCTCGAAGCTGCCCTCGGTGCCGAAGAAGCGGAAGCGGCTCTCGCGGAGGTGCGAGGGGTAGCCGACCCGGCGGAACTCGTTGATGCGCATGGATCCGCCGCCCTCGAGCTCGAAGAGGGCCGTGGCGTTCGAGAAGTCGTTGTCGAACATGCTCACGTCGCGGTCGAACACCCCGTCGCCGCGCTGATCGCGCACGCCGATGCAGCTCACGCTGACCGCCCGGCCGCCGATGCCCCCGAGCACGCCGCCCACCGAGTGCGTGGGGTAGAGCATGGGCGGGTAGCTCGCCGTGCTCTTCCACGCCTCGCCTCCCGAGAACTGGTAGGCGGCGTAGAAGCCGAGATCCATGTCGTGCACATAGTCGCCCTCGGCGTAGAACACCCTCCCGAAGGCCCCCTCCGCCATGCGCTGCCGCGCGAACACCGTGGCCGGGTTGTACTGGCTGGTCTCGCCCATCATGTAGACGAGGCCGGTGCGCGTCACCTCGGCGATGATCTCCTCGATCTCGGTGACGGCCGTGGCCATCGGCACGGCCGAGTACACGTGCTTGCCCGCGCGCAGAGCCTGGACGACGAGGGGTCCGTGGGTCCAGCGCTGGGTGAAGATCGCGACCGCGTCGACGTCGCTCTCGAGCATCGCCTCGAAGCTCGGCAGGGTGCCCGCGAGCCCCTGCGCCGACACGAGCGCGTCGGCGCGTTCCGGGATCACATCGGTGACGAAGATCTCCGAGACCAGCGGGTGAGCGTGGAAGAGCTTGGCGAAATGGCCCGAGAACTGGCCGGCGCCGACGATGCCGATGCGAAAGGTCATGGCGATGACGATGACACAAGCGGTGACACGAGTCAACGATGAATTTTCGGGCTCGCAGGCGGCCTAAAAGACGCCTTGCCCATCATTCGGTTACTCGTGTACGTTCCCGGACAAACGTCCCCCACGATCTCGACATGACCACGACGGAGTGAGACATGACGGCAACCGCCACGCTGGCGACCATCGGTCGCGGCACCCCTTCGCCGCCCGCGCGACATCGCCGCACCGATCTGCGCGTGGCCCTCGTGTTCATCGCGCCGGCGCTGATCGGCCTCATCGCGTTCTCGATCATCCCGACGTTCCGGGGGCTCTACCTCAGCTTCACGGAGTACAGCGTTCTGGGCGATCCGGAGTGGGTCGGCACCGCGAACTTCGAGGCGATCGCGCGTGATCCGCTCTTCTGGAACGCGCTTGTGGTGACGAGCGAATACGTCGTCATCAACATCGTGGTGCAGACCACCGTGGCCACCGGCCTCGCCCTGCTGATGCATCGGGTCACCCGGTCGACGCTGGTGCGAGGGCTGCTGCTGCTGCCGTATCTGATGGCCAACGTGATCGCCGCGATGCTGTGGTTCTGGATGCTCGACTACAACATCGGCATCGTCAACCAGCTCATCGAGTGGGCGGGGCTGCCGCGGGTCGCGTTCTTCGGCAGTCAGGAATGGGCGATCCCCACCCAGGCCCTCATCAACACCTGGCGGCACGTCGGCTACACGGCCCTGCTGATCTTCGCGGGTCTGCAGTCCATCCCCGCCACCGTCTACGAGGCCGCTCGTCTCGACGGCGCCGGCGCGTGGTCGACGTTCTGGCGGATCACGATGCCGCTCCTGCGCCCGGTGCTCGCCCTCGTCCTGGTCACCACGGTGACCGGATCCTTCCAGGTGTTCGACACCGTGAACGTCACGACCGGCGGCGGCCCGGTCAACGCGACGCGCGTGCTGCAGGTCTACATCTTCCAGCGCGCGTTCACCCAGCAGGAGTTCGGCTACGGATCCGCCCTCGCCGTCGTGCTGTTCGTGATCCTCGCGATCGTCGCCTTCTTCCAGATGAAGTTCCTGCGCGGGAACGAATCGGACCTCGCGTGAGGAGCGCAGCATGACCACCACCCTGATCCCCTCGGCCGACACCCGCACGATCGTCACCGGCGGGCGCCGCGTGCGCCGGCGTCCGGGATGGCGCGACATCGTTCCCTGGGCCCTGCTCATCCTCGCCGTCGCCGCCAGCGTGCTGCCCTTCTTCTGGGTGCTGCGCACGGCGCTGTCGACCAACTCCGCGCTCGCCTCCCACTCGGCGAGCCTTCTGCCCGCGGAGTTCTCGCTCGGGGCCTTCCAGCGCGTGTTCGGCCTCCAGTCCGTCGAAGAGGCCATGGCGCAGGGCGGATCGGGCGCCGCGATCGACTTCTGGGACTACCTCGGCAACTCGGCCGTGTTCGCAACCGTCACCACGGTCAGCGCGGTGTTCTTCAGCTCGATGGCCGCCTACGCCTTCTCGCGCCTGCACTGGCGCGGACGCGACAAGGTCTTCGGTCTGTTTCTGGCGACCGTCCTGGTGCCGCCGATCTTCACGGCCCTGCCGAACTTCCTCCTCGTGCGCAACCTGCACCTCATCGACACAATGCTCGGTCTCGTCCTGCCGTACCTGTTCATGACCCCGTTCGCGATCTTCTTCCTGCGGCAGTTCTTCCTCGGGATGCCGCGCGAGGTCGAAGAGGCCGCGATGATCGACGGCGCAGGCCACGCCCGCATCTTCTTCCAGATCGTGCTCCCCAACGCGGCCGCTCCCGTGGCGACCCTGCTGCTGCTGACGTTCATGACCCAGTGGAACGAGTACTTCTGGCCCCTGCTCGTCTCGGGCGACAACACCCGGGTGCTCACGGTCGGTCTCGGCGTCTTCAAGGCGCAGTCGCCCCAGGGCGCCCCCGACTGGTCCGGGCTCATGGCCGCCACGCTCGTGTCGGCCCTGCCCGTGATCGTGCTGTTCGCGATCTTCGGCAAGCGCATCGTCAACAACATCGGCTTCACCGGCAGCAAGTAACGCTCTCGAAAGGACACCTCCCCCCATGACCAGATCTCTGCGAGCGCTCGCGCTCCTCACCGTCGGCGCCGCAGGCGCCGTCGCCCTCACCGGCTGCGGCGGCGGCTCCGGCGGAGAAGCGGAAGGCACCATCGACTACTGGCTGTGGGATGCCAACCAGCTGCCCGCCTACAAGCAGTGCGCCGAGGACTTCCACAAGGAGAACCCCGACATCACGGTGAAGATCACCCAGACCGCCTGGGACGACTACTGGAGCAAGCTGACGAACGCCATGGCCGCGGGCACCGCGCCGGATGTGTTCACCGATCACCTCTCGAAGTACGCGGACTTCGTCAACACCAAGCAGCTGCTGGAGATCGACACATCGGATGTCGACCTCTCCCAGTACGCCGAGGGCCTCGCCGATCTCTGGGTCGGCCAGGACGGCAAGCAGTACGGCCTGCCGAAGGACTGGGACACGATCGCCGTCTTCTACAACAAGGCGATGGCCGAGGAGGCCGGCATCACGCCGGAGCAGATGTCCGCGCTCACCTGGAACCCCGAGGACGGCGGCACCTACGAGCAGGTCATCGCTCGGCTCACGGTCGACAAGAACGGCGTGCGCGGGGACGAACCCGGCTTCGACAAGTCGAACGTCGCGGTCTACGGCCTCGGGCTCAACGCCTCGGGCGCAGGCATGGGGCAGACGGAGTGGTCGTACCTCACGGGTACAACGGGCTGGACGCACACCGACGACAACCCGTGGGGCACGCACTACAACTACGACGACCCCCGGTTCCAGGACGCCATCGCCTGGTGGGCGAGCCTCGTCGAGAAGGGGTACATGCCCCGGCTCGAGACCGTCGTGGGCGGCTCGATGGCCGACAACTACGGCGCGTCGAAGACCGCGATGACGACCGACGGATCCTGGATGGTCGGTCAGTACACGGGATACGACGGCATCGAGACCGGGATCGTTCCCACCCCGGTGGGCCCGAGCGGCAAGAACGCATCGATGTTCAACGGCCTCGCCGACGGCATCTGGGCGGGAACCGACGACAAGGAGGCCGCGACGAAGTGGGTGTCCTACCTGGCCTCCACGGCGTGTCAGGACGTCGTGGGTGAGATGGCCGTCGTCTTCCCCGCGATCACCAGCTCGACCGAGAAGGCCAAGGCCGCCTTCGCGGAGAAGGGTGTCGACATCGCCCCCTTCACCGATCACGTGGCCAACGGCACGACCTTCCTCTTCCCGATCACCGACCACGCCGCGAAGATCGCCGGCATCATGGAGCCCGCGATGGACGCCCTCCTTACCGGGCAGGCCGAGCCCGACAGCCTCACCGGCGCCAACGAGCAGGTCAACGCCCTGTTCGAGTGAGCCGGCTGTGCGAGTGAGCCGGCTGTGCGCGTGAGCTGAGGCGGACGGGGCGGGGGGCCGGGATCCCCCCGCGCCCCCCCCCCCGCGGCCCCCCCCGCGGCGCCCCCCCGGCTGGGCGCGGGCGCGGCGCGGGGGGGGGGGGGGCCCCCCCCCCGGCCGCCCCCCCGCCTCTCGCGTCAGCGCGCGAGCGGCCAGCCGGTGTAGGCCTCGGCGAGATACGCGCGGCCGTGCTCCGACTCGACCACCGAGCGCAGCTCGCCGACCTGACGACGGCGGTCGAAGTCGGTCGCCTCGGGCGACGTGTGCAGCATGCTCGTCATCCACCACGAGAAGTGCTGGGCCTTCCAGATGCGCGACAGCGCGCGCTCGGGGTAGGCATCCAGCAGCCGTTCGCCCTTCTCGCGCACCAGGGCGCGCAGCGCCTCCGCGAGCAGCACCACATCGGCGACCGCGAGATTCATGCCCTTCGCGCCGGTCGGCGGCACCGTGTGCGCGGCATCGCCGACGAGCACCGCCCGTCCGCGGCGCAGTTCGTGCGCCACGAAGCTGCGGAACCGCAGCACGTCGCGCTGGAAGATGTGGCCCTCCTTGAGCGTGGTCCCCGGCACGCGCGCCTGGAGGATGTCCCAGAGCTGGCGCTCCGAGAAGCGCTCCGGGTCCTCCTCGGGATCGCACTGGAAGTACATCCGCTGCACCGTCGCGCTGCGCTGGCTGATCAGCGCGAATCCCTCGGGAGAGCTGCTGTAGATCAGCTCCTCGGAACTGGGCGGCGCCTCGCAGAGCACGCCGAACCACGCGAACGGGTACTCGCGGAAGTGGCCGCTGGACGAACCGCCCAGGGCGCGCCGCACCACGCTGCGCGATCCGTCCGCTCCCACCACCACGTCGGCCTCGATCTCGATCCGCTCGCCGTCGGATCCCGTGGCGATCACCCGCGGGCGATCGGTGTCCACTCCCTCCACCGAGTCGGCGGTCACGCCCAAGCGCAGGTCCTGCCCGGCGGCGAGCCGGGCGGCGATGAGGTCCTTCAGCACCTCGTGCTGCGGGTAGAGCCACACCCCGCGCCCCACGGTGGCGGCGAAGTCGATCCGATGCCCCTCGCCATCGAACCGCAGCTCGATGCCGTCGTGGCGCTGGCCGACCGTGCGCACCCGATCCGAGGCACCTGTGTCCGTGAGCACCTCGACGGTGCCCTGCTCCAGGATTCCCGCGCGGATCGTGGTCTCGATCTCCTCGCGGGAGCGCTGGTCGATCACGATCGAATCGATCCCCGCGATGTCCAGCAGGTGCGCCAGCAGCAGTCCGGCGGGGCCCGCGCCCACGATCGCGACAGACGTGCGTTCGGTCATCTCGTCCCCTTCGACGGCACTCCCGGCGGCGACGCCGGCTCCCCTTGAGTCTCGGGTCAGGGGGTGTCGCGCGCCGAGGGGTTGCCCGTTGAACGGGAAAAGAAGTCGGTCGGGGCATCGAGCACCCGAGCGATCCCGGCCGCGGCGCGACGCAGCTCGTCCACCGCGCCCCCGGTGGGGGCATCCCGCGGCAGGATGACCGACAGCGCGGCGATCACGCTGTCTCGCTGCCGGATGGGAACCGCCACGCCCGTCGAGACCGACTCCACGAAGCCGCGCGCGATGACCACGCCCTCGCGGCGGATCCGTTCGAGCAGGGCACGCAGCTCCGCCGGATCCGTGATCGACTCGCGCGAGACGGCGGGCAGCGGCCGGGAGATCGTGCGCTCACGCTCGCGCTCGTCGGCGAAGGCGAGCAGCACCAGCCCCGACGACGAGGCGTGCAGCGGGAGCCGGCCCGCGATCCGCGTGATGTTGGACACGGCGTCGGGGTGGGACAGGCGCTCGAGGAAGAGCGCCTCCCCCTGCTCGAGCACGGCGAGCTGCGTGTGCTCGCGCACCCGCGCCTGCACCCGCTCCATAAACGGCAGGGCGGCCTGTCGCAGGCGCAGCGCACGCGATCCGCGCTGCGCGACCTCCCACAGATGCATCCCCAACCGCAGGCGGCCGTCCTCATCCCGGTCCAGGAGCCCGGTGGCCACCAGCTCGAGGGTCAGCCGATGCGCCGTCGATCCCGGCAGGCCCGCGCGTCGTGCGATCTCGGACGCGGTCTGCACCGACCGGTCGGCGTCGAAGGTCTCGAGGATCCGTGCGATGCGCTGCGCGACGGACTCCCCAGAAGGCGAGTTGGCCATTGTCACAGCCTGCCAGAGCCACAGCCGGCCAGAGCGTCGCGCCGACGGCGGACCCGCCCGCCCCGCGCTACGCCGGGGGCTGCGAGCCGGCGTCCGGAGAGCGGCGCAGCGCCAGCACCGTGAGGTCGTCGTCCACCTGCCCGGCGGACGCCCGCTCGACGACGGCTTCGACCAGCGCCGCCACCGGCAGGTCGCGCGGCAGCTCGGCCCAGACCTCGGCGAGGTCGTCGAGCGAACCCCCGACAGCGTCGAGCACGCCGTCGCTCACCACCAGCAGCACGTCGCCCGGTGCGAGCCGTTCGTGGGCGACGGTGCGCACCTCGTCCGGCACGATGCCCAGAGGGAGCCCGTTCGACTCGAGCCGGCGGGCACTTCCATCCCGCGACAGCACCGCGGTGAGCCCGTGCCCGGCGTCGACGTACGTGACGTCGCCCGTGGGCGCGTGGACGAACGAGCGGAAGACCGTGACGAACGCGCCGGCGTTGTCGAGATCCCGCGCCATACCCCGCTCGGCCTCGACGAGCGGCTGCAAGACATCCTCTCCCCCGCCATGGGCACGCAGCAGGGAACGGGTCGTCGCGGCCAGGATCGCGGCTCCCATGCCCTTGCCCATCACATCGGCAAGAGTGAGCACCACTCCGTGGTCGATCGAGTACCAGTCGTAGAAGTCGCCGCCCACGCTTCCTGCCGGAACGAAGCGCGCCGCCAGGTCGTATCCGGGAACGCGCGGGGCGTCGGTCGGCAGCAGCCCGGCCTGCACCTGCGCGGCGCGCCGCAGCTCGGCCTGTTCGGCCGTGACATCCCGCAACACGGTCACCACGCCCTCCGCCGGAGCAGGGAGCCTCGTGGCCGTGAAGGTGACGACGCGCTCCGAGGCGATGCCCGGCGGGTGGATCAGCAGATCCGCCACGATCGACCCCTTGTCGGGGAGGTGCTCGAAGAGCTCACGATGGTCGCCCTCCAGAGCGTGCCCGTTGATGTCGCGGACATGCTGCAGATCACCGGCGTCGGGCAGGTCGGAAGGGCCGTCCTCGCGCCCGAACAGCAGCCGGAGGGCCGCCCGGTTGCGGATGATCGTGCTGCCGTCGGGCCGCACGACCCGCACCCCCTCGGTGATGGTGTCGATGATGGTCTCGAGCAGCGACGCCTGGGTCTCCGCGTTCTCGCTCGCCCGGGCCAGCTCGCGCACGAGCAGCTCGCGGGAGTCGCGTTCTGTGGCGAGGGCGAGACCGATGACGATGACGAGGACGACATACAGCTGCGCCGCGGCGAGTTGGGTCGCGGTATCGCCGACGTCACCGAACGGTCCCCGCCCCTCCGCGCTGAGCACGACGATCACCACGGTGATCAGCACTCCCTGGAGCATCACGATGCTCTGGGGCAGACGCATGCCCGACACGCACGCCAGCGCGAGCAGCGGGAAGACCACGTTGTACTGCTCCAGCGCGGTGAACCAGAACCAGTACACCGCGGGAACGAGGATGAGCACCGCGACCCACTCGATCGGGCGCGAGCGCACCGACCAGCCCAACGCCGCGAAGGACTGGGGGGCGACGCCGGACCTGCGGTGACGGATCCCGTCGGCGATGACGAAACCGAGGGGACACAGCGCCAGGATGCTCACCACGTTGCGGCCGAACCACAGCAGCAGGATGCCCCAGTTCCAGCCGTCGCCCGACAGCAGCGACTGCACCTCGAGCAGCGGGCCCGATGCGAACGGCCCCGCAAGGGCGGCGGTGATGAACCACCACAGCTCCGCTCGCGTGCGCAGGGAGCTTCCCCCCTCCCGCCAGACTCGTCGGCAGCCGTGCCAGATGATCCACGAGCAGACGATCGTCTGCACCGCGGCGGCCAGACCACCGCTGACGGCGAGAACGGGCGTCGCACCTGTCGCCAGCGCGACGAAGACCGTGAGCACCGCGATGAGCACGTGATCGAGTGCGAACCAGGCGCGGCCCGCGCGCGCGACCACCCACAGCACCGATACCGCGGCAGCCGGCCACACGGCGCTGATGGCGCTGTCCGAAAGCAGGGTCAGTCTTCCGATCACCGCCGCCACGACGTAGCCGACGGCGAAGGCCGCGATCATGACCACGTCGGTGGCGCCGAACTCGCGCGCCCGGACGTCGGCGCGGAGCGCCGATCCGCTTTCTCCCACTGTTCCCCCCGACTGCCTGCACCTCCGCCCGAGGCTACCGATCCTCCCGGCATCCTGTAAGGGCATTGCGCCCCGGCGTGACGTCACCATATCGGTGGGGCCTCACGCCCGCGGGGCCAGGGGGACGCGCCGGACGCGAGAACGACCCGCCCCTGGATCGGAAGACAGGGGCGGGCCGTTTCTGTGTTCACGGACGATGGGGCGTGTGCGGCGCCGGATCCGTCGTCCGCGGCGAAGGACCGTGTGCGGTTCAGTCCTTCGCGGTCTGGGGAACGCCCTGACCCTGCGGGGCCAGGCGAGC
This sequence comes from Microbacterium stercoris, assembly GCF_017592545.1. Lineage (GTDB taxonomy): Bacteria > Actinomycetota > Actinomycetes > Actinomycetales > Microbacteriaceae > Microbacterium > Microbacterium stercoris. The sequence continues at coordinate 505,909 of NZ_JAGFOA010000002.1, read as the reverse complement.
GCGGATCAGCCGCGAGCGGAGAGCGCTCAGCTGCGCGTGAAGCTCAGCCGGCAGGCGGTCGCCGAAGAGGTCGTAGAACTCGTCGGTGAGTTCGGCCTCCTCGAGCCACGCGTCGACGTCGATCGCGAACAGCTCGTCGAGATCATTCTGGGGCACATCCGCACCCTCGAGGTTCAGCGAACCCGGGGCGGGCACCCGCCCGATGGGAGTGTCGACCGCATCGGCCTCGCCCTGCAGGCGCCGGATGATCCAGTCGAGCACGCGCGAGTTGTCACCGAAGCCCGGCCAGAGGAAGCGGCCGTCAGCGCCACGGCGGAACCAGTTCACCTGGAACACCCGCGGGAGCGTCTCGGCCCGCCGCCCCATCTCGAGCCAGTGGCCGAAGTAGTCGCCCATGTTGTAGCCGCAGAACGGCATCATCGCGAACGGGTCGCGGCGCAGTTCGCCTACCCGTCCCTCGGCGGCGGCGGTGCGCTCCGACGAGATGTTGGAGCCGAGGAACACCCCGTGCTCCCAGTCGAAGGCCTCGACGACGAGCGGGACGTTGGTCGCACGGCGCCCGCCGAACAGGATCACATCGAGCGGCACCGCCTCCTCCCAGTCGTCCGCGATCGAGGGGGCCTGAGAGGCCGCGACCGTGAACCGGGAGTTCGGATGCGCCGCCGGGCGGCCCGACTCGGGAGTCCAGTCCTCGCCGCGCCAGTCGATGAGGTGATCCGGCGCCTCGTCGGTGAGGCCCTCCCACCACACGTCACCGTCGTCCGTGAGCGCGACGTTGGTGAACAGGACGTTGCCCCACAGGGTCTCGACGGCCGTCACGTTCGTCGCCGCGCCGGTGCCCGGGGCGACGCCGAAGAACCCGCTCTCGGGGTTGATGGCGTAGAGGCGTCCGTCGGCCCCGGGACGGATCCAGGTGATGTCATCGCCGAGGGTCTCGACCGTCCATCCCGGGATCGTCGGGCGCAGCATCGCGAGGTTGGTCTTGCCGCAGGCCGAGGGGAAGGCGGCGGCCACGTGGTACGCGCGGCCCTGCGGGTCGATGACCCGGATGAGCAGCATGTGCTCGGCCATCCAGCCGTTGTCCCGTCCGAGCACGGAGGCGATGCGCAGCGCGAAGCACTTCTTCGCGAGGATCGCGTTGCCGCCGTAGCCCGATCCGAACGACCACACCTCGAGGCTCTCGGGGAAATGCACGATGTACTTCTCGGGGTTCGACGGCCACGCGGAGTCGGCCTGGCCGGGCGCGAGCGGCGCGCCCACCGAGTGCACCGTGCGCACCCACGGGCTGCCCTGGGCGATGAGCTCGGTGACTTCGAGGCCCACGCGCGTCATCACCTCGATGGAGGCGACGGCGTACGGGCTGTCGGTGATCTGCACACCGAGCTGCGAGATCGGTCCGCCGATCTTGCCCATCGAGAACGGCACGACGAACATCGTGCGACCGCGCATGGATCCGGCGAACAGCGGCTGCAGCGTGGCCCGCATCTCGTCGGGAGCGGCCCAGTTGTTCGTGGGGCCGGCATCGTCCGGATCCTCCGAGCAGATGAAGGTGCGCGACTCGAGGCGGGCGACGTCGCCCTCGTCGGAGCGCGCGAGGTACGAGTTGGGCCGCTTGCGCGGGTCGAGCTGGATGAGCGTGCCGTCCTCGACCATCTGGCTCACCAGCGCATCGTTCTCGTCGGTCGAACCGTCGATCCAGTGGATGCGTTCCGGCTGGGTGAGCGCGGCGATCTCCTCCACCCAGGCCACCAGGGCCGACATGCCAGGGCCGGTGAGAGCGGGCTGCGCTCCGTAGGCGGACAGCGGCGCGACGATGCGGGCTGTGGTGTGTTCGATGAGGGCCATGCATCAAGATTCACCCGGATCGACGCCCGCTTTCGGCCGAATCGATGTTTAAGAATGCCGGATTTTTCGATTACGCTCAAGGAATGACCCCGCGGGACGACCAGAAGACCGGCCTCGAGCTGAAGACGCTCGGCCACCGCATCCGCCACTACCGCCTGGAGCAGGGCTTCACCCTCGATGAGCTGGGCGCCCAGGTGGGGGTGGCGGGCAGCCAGCTCAGCCTCATCGAGAACGGGAAGCGCGAGCCGAAGCTCTCCCTGCTGCAGGCGATCGCCGCCGCGACGGGCACGGCCGTGACCGACCTCATCTCGGGTGAGCCGCCGAACCGTCGCGCGGCGTTGGAGATCGAGCTCGAGCGGGCGCAGTCGAGCTCGCTGTTCCGCAGCCTCGGCATCGCACCGGTGCGCGTGTCCAAGACGCTGCCCGACGAGACGATCGAGGCGGTGCTGGGGCTCCATCGTGAGCTGCAGCGCCGCGAGAGCGAGGCCATCGCCACCCCCGAGGAGGCCCGCCGGGCGAACACCGAGCTGCGCCTGCGCATGCGCGGCCGGGACAACCACCTGCCCGAGCTCGAGCAGCTCGCGGAGAAGCAGCTGCGCGCCGCGGGGCACACGCAGGGCGCGCTCACCCACCGCACGGTGAGCATCATGGCCGAGCAGCTGGGCTTCACCCTGATCTACGCGAACGACCTGCCGTCGGCCACGCGCTCGATCACCGATCTCGAGAACGGCCGCATCTACCTGCCGCCCGCCTCGATCCCGGGAGGCCACGGTCTGCGCTCGATGGCCCTTCAGGCCATGGCGCACCGCCTGCTCGGCCACAAGCCCCCGACGTCGTACGCCGACTTCCTGCAGCAGCGACTCGAGATCAACTACTACGCCGCCTGCTGCCTCATGCCCGAGACGCAGTCGGTGCGGTTCCTGCAGCAGGCGAAGAAGGACCGCAACCTGGCGGTCGAGGACTTCCGCGACGCGTTCGGTGTGACGCACGAGGCCGCGGCCATGCGCATGACCAACCTGATGACCGAGCACCTGGGGATGCCGCTGCACTTCCTGCGCGTGGGCGAGGCCGGCCAGATCGACCGCGTCTACGAGAACGACGGCCTGCCCCTGCCCGAGGACGTCACGGGCGCGATCGAGGGCCAGATCGTGTGCCGCAAGTTCTCGGCGCGCAGCGCGTTCGACCAGCAGAACCGCACAACCGAGCACTACCAGTACACCGACACCCCCGCCGGCACCTTCTGGTGCTCGACGCAGACCGGCACGAGCGAGCGGGGCGGGTTCTCAATCACGGTGGGCGTGCGCTTCGACGATGCGAAGTGGTGGCGCGGCCGCGAGACGCAGAACCGCGCGACCTCGACCTGCCCCGACGAGAACTGCTGCCGCCGCGCGCCCTCCGACCAGGCCGCGCGATGGAAGGGGCGCGCCTGGCCGAGCGCGCGCGTGCACACGCACATGTTCGCCCCGCTCCCCCGAGGCGCCTTCCCCGGCGTCGACGAGACCACGGTGTACGAGTTCCTGGACCGCCACCAGGGCGCATGACCGCGGGCCCTGCGCGATAGGCGACCGGCGCGAGCCGATTCGCCGCAGGCCCAGGTCGGATGGCAAATCCCCCGGTGCGACACGCCCGGGGGATTTTCGCTCTTGCGCAGAGAACGCGCGTTCTCATACAGTGGTGCTCATCACCGAGAACGAACGTTCTCCACCCACCACAGGATCCTCGGATCCACGCCAGAGAAGAGTCAGGTCATGTCCATCGGAAACCCCCGGAACGTCTCTCTCGAACCGGCCGCCCAGGCCTTCGTCGAGGCCACCGCCACCCCGCCGTTCCTGTTCCAGCTGCCGGTCGCCGAGGGCCGGGCCGCGGTCGACGGCGTGCAGGACGAGCCGATCTTCAAGCCCGAGGTCGATGACCAGTGGATCGAGGTGCCCGGCGGACCGACCGGCACCGTGCAGGTGCGCATCGTCAAGCCGGTGGGTGCGACGGGCGAGCTGCCCGTCATCCTCTATATCCACGGGGCCGGCTGGGTCTTCGGCGACGCGCACACCCACGATCGCCTCGTCCGCGACCTCGCGGTGGGCACGGGTGCCGCGGTGGTCTTCCCCGAATACGACCGCTCCCCCGAGGCGCGCTACCCGCACGCCATCGAGCAGGCGTACGCGGTCGCCCAGTGGGTCACCACCTCGGGCGCCGAGCAGGGACTCGACGGATCGCGCATCGCCGTGGCCGGCGACTCGGTCGGCGGCAACATGTCGGCCGCGCTGACGCTGATGGCCAAGGAGCGCGGCGACGTGTCGTTCCGCTTCCAGGTGCTCTTCTACCCCGTCACCGACGCCTCCTTCGACACGGCCAGCTACCACGAGTTCGCCGACGGGTACTTCCTCACCCGCGACGGCATGAAGTGGTTCTGGGACCAGTACACGACCGATGAGGCCGAGCGCGCCCAGATCACCGCGTCGCCCCTGCGTGCCACCACCGAGCAGCTCGCGGGGCTCCCCTCCGCGCTCGTGATCACGGCCGAGGCCGACGTGCTCCGCGACGAGGGCGAGGCCTACGCCGCCAAGCTGCGCGCCGCCGGCGTGGAGGTCACCGCGTTCCGCGCCCTCGGCATCGTCCACGACTTCGTGATGGTCAACTCGCTTCACGGCACGTCCGCGGCCCGCGCCGCCGTCGCGCAGGCCGTCGCCTCGCTCACGGCCGCTCTGGCGTGACCCGCCCGCGGCGACGCGAAGAGCCCGGATCCTTCGGAGGAAGGATCCGGGCTCTTCGCTGTTGTCGCGCGCTCGCGAGGGACGACGAACGCCCCGCGCCGCGCGGGGTCAGGCGATGCTGCGCTCGGCGGCCTCGACGACGTTCGTCATCAGGAGGGCGACCGTCATCGGGCCGACGCCGCCGGGGTTCGGCGAGAGGAAGCCCGCGACCTCGGCCACATCCGGGTGCACGTCGCCGTAGACCTTCGACTTGCCCGTCTCGGGATCGGTCTCGCGCGTGACGCCCACGTCGAGCACGGCCGCGCCGGGCTTGACGTCCTCGGGCTTCACGAGATGCTTCACGCCCGCGCCGGCGACGATCACATCGGCCTGGCGCAGGTACGGCGACATATCGGGCGTGCCCGTGTGCAACAGCGTCACGGTCGCGTTCACGTCGCGACGCGTGAGCAGCAGACCGATCGGCCGGCCGATCGTGACACCGCGGCCGACGACCACCACGTGCTTGCCGTTCAGGTCGTAGCCGTTGCGCGTGAGCAGCTCGATGACACCGCGCGGCGTGCAGGGCAGCGGCGTCTCGATGGGCGAGTTGACGTTGAGCACCAGGCGGCCGAGGTTCGTCGGGTGCAGACCGTCGGCGTCCTTAGCGGGGTCGATGCGCTCGAGCACACGGTCGGTGTCGATGTGCTTGGGCAGCGGCAGCTGGACGATGAAGCCGTGGCACGCCGGATCCGCGTTCAGCTCGTCGATCAGCGCCTCGACCTGCTCCTGGGTGGCGTCGGCGGGCAGCTCGCGCTGGATCGAGTTCATCCCGATCTGCTCGGACTGCTTGTGCTTCATGCCCACGTAGAGCTGCGATGCCGGATCGGCGCCGACGAGCACCGTGGCGATCCCGGGCGTCACGCCCTTCGCCTTCAGAGCGGCGACGCGCTCGGTCAGCTCCTCGCGGATCTGAGCGGAGGCCGCGCGGCCGTCGAGCGTGACAGCCGTCACTGGCCGAGCCCCGGGTACAGCGGGAACTTGTCGGCGAGCACGGCGACGCGGGCACGCAGGGCCTCGACATCGGCACCGCCGATGAGGGCCCGGGCGATCACGTCGGCGACCTCGGTGAACTCCTCGTCACCGAAGCCGCGGGTCGCGAGCGCCGGCGTGCCGATGCGCAGACCCGAGGTGACCATCGGCGGGCGCGGGTCGTTGGGCACCGCGTTGCGGTTGACGGTGATGTGGATCTCGTGCAGGAGGTCCTCGGCCTGCTTGCCGTCGATCTGCGCGTCGCGCAGGTCGACGAGCACGAGGTGCACGTCGGTGCCGCCCGAGCGCACCTTGATGCCAGCGTCCTGGACATCCTGCTGCGAGAGACGGTCGGCGAGGATCGACGCACCGCGCAGGGTGCGGGCCTGACGGTCCTTGAACGCGTCGGTCGCGGCGAGCTTGAACGCGGTCGCCTTGGCGGCGATCACGTGCATCAGCGGCCCGCCCTGCTGGCCCGGGAAGACAGCCGAGTTGATCTTCTTGGCGATCTCGGCGTCGTTGGACAGGATGAAGCCCGAGCGGGGGCCGCCGATGGTCTTGTGCACGGTCGACGAGACGACGTGCGCGTGCGGCACGGGGCTCGGGTGCAGGCCCGCGGCCACGAGGCCCGCGAAGTGCGCCATGTCGACCCACAGCAGCGCGCCGACCTCGTCGGCGATCGCGCGGAACGCCGCGAAGTCGAGCTGGCGGGGGTAGGCCGACCAGCCCGCGATGATGACCTTGGGCTTGTGCTCGATCGCGAGCGCGCGCACCTCGTCCATGTCGACGAGCGAGGTCTCGGCGTTCACGCCGTAGGCGACGATGTTGTAGAGGCGGCCCGAGAAGTTGATCTTCATGCCGTGCGTCAGGTGGCCACCGTGGTCGAGCGACAGGCCGAGGAGGGTGTCGCCGGGGCGGGCGATGGCGTGCAGCACGGCGGCATTGGCCGAGGCGCCCGAGTGGGGCTGCACGTTCGCGAACTCCGAGCCGAACAGCGCCTTGGCGCGGGCGATCGCCAGCTCCTCGGCGACGTCCACCTCCTCGCAGCCGCCGTAGTAGCGGCGGCCGGGGTAGCCCTCGGCGTACTTGTTGGTGAGGACGGAGCCCTGCGACTCGAGCACCGACACCGGAACGAAGTTCTCGGAGGCGATCATCTCGAGGTAACCGCGCTGGCGGTCGAGCTCGCGCTGGAGGACCTGCGCGATCTCGGGGTCGACTTCAGCGAGGGGGGCGTTGAACAGCGGATCGGTCATAACGATCTCCAGACGACGAACGGGATGAAAAGGATCTCGCATCGGCCCAGGCGCGCGGTCGAATGCCGTCTTGGGTCGCTTCCCGGTGGTAATCCACCTCAACGCCAGTCGCGACATCCTGAGTCTAGTCGCACCTCCATATCGAGCCACCACTGCGCGTGGGGCCGGTGAACGCCAGGGGCAGCGCCGGACTGCCCGGGCAGGGGTGCGAAAGCGCAGCGCCGTTGACACAATGTCGATATCCCGGATGGCTGTCGCCGTCCGGCAGCCGCTGCCCCCGAAGCGAGACTGACGTGCACGATCCCTCCGACGACTCCGTCGCAGACACCGATCTGATCCTTCGATCGCGTTCCGGTGACGCCGACGCGTTCGCCCTGCTGTGGCAGCGTCACTATGCCGCCGGCATCGCGGCGGCGCGCTCGATCACGTCCAGCATCGACCCGGACGACCTCGTGCAGGAGGCGTACACGCGCATCTTCCAGGCCGTCCGGCGCGGTGGGGGTCCCACGGGCGCCTTCCGCGCCTACCTCTTCACCGCGATCCGCCACACGGCCGCATCGTGGGGCCGCGCTCGGCACGAGCTCGCGACCGACGAGCTCGACGCCGTCGCCGACCCCGGCTCCACCGACTCCGCGCTCCGGGAGCAGGACGACCGCACGCTCACCCACCGCGCGTTCCGCAGCCTGCCCACACGCTGGCAGGAGGTGCTCTGGTACACCGAGGTCGAGGGCCTCGGCATCTCCGAGACCGCCCCGCTGCTCGGGATGAAGCCGAACGCGGTGAAGCAGCTCGCGTTCCGCGCCCGCGAGGGGCTGCGCGAAGCGTGGATCCAGGCCCACATCGGCGCGCTCGGCCGAGGCTCCGACTGCCGCTGGGCGGTCGAACGCCTCGGCGCCGCCACGCGCGGCAACCTCGCCGAGCGCCACCGGGCACGATTCGAGGCGCACCTCTCGGCCTGCCGCAGCTGCACCCTGCTCGCCGCCGAGGCCGGCGAGGTCGGCGGCCGACTCGCGCTCGCGCTGCTGCCGCTCTTCATCGGCGTCAGCGCCACCGCGTCCTATCTGCTCGCGCTCGGCCGCGGGCCGGCCGCGATGGCGCTCGCCGCCCTGCCCGCCGAGCTCGTCGAGGGCGCGATCGTCGTGGGCGGCGGCGCCGCCGCGACGATGCCGCCCTGGGCGATCGGCGCGGGAGCCTCGGGATCGGGCGCCGGCGCGGCGGGCGTCGCCGCAGGAGCCGGATCGGGCTCGCTGGGCGGGCTGGTGGGCGCCGGGATGTCGACCGTCGGCGCGGCGAGCGCGATCGTCGCCACCGGCTTCGTGCCCAGCATCGCGACCGCCGAGCAGGCCGGCGCCGCCGTGTCGGACGCCCCAGCGGCGAGTGCCGACACGGTCGCGACGACGGGCGAGACCGTCGCACCGCATGACGCTCCGGCCGTCCCCGGCGCATTCGTCGTCCCCAGCGAGCTCGACGCCGAGACCGTGCCCGCGGTCGATCCGGCCGCGCTGCCCTCCGTCTCGGCCATAACGATCCTCTTGGACACCCGCCCCGCCGCGGAGGAAGAGGCCGCGCCGGCCGACGCCCCCGTCGCCGTCGAGACGCCCCGCACGCCGGCTCCGCGCCTCCTGGCTCCCCATACCCCGACTCCCCGCACCCCCGCGATCCAGATCGGCCTCGATGCGGGGGCGGCGACCGACGTGCGGATCGGGGCCGACGACACGGGCCTCGAGGTCGACGCCGAGGTACTCGACACGCTGGCCGAGGTCGGCGCGCACGTCGGCCGAGACGGTGCGGGGCTCGATGTCGCCCTGATCGAGGATGTGGTCGACGTCGGCGCCTCGATCGACTCGAACGGGGTCTCCGCCGACGTCCGTGCAGGCGACCTGGCCGACGTGCACCTCGAACTCGACGAAGCGGGCGTCGCGCTCGACGCCGAGGTGCTCGCCGACCTCGTCGACGTCCGCGCGGAGGTCTCGAAGGAGCGCGTCGCGCTCGACGCCGACCTCGCCTCCGGCCTGGTGGCCGCCGATGCCGAGCTCGGATCCGATGGCGCGGGCGCCGAGGTGGCCGCAGGCGACGTCGCCCAGGTCGGACTGGGCGTGGACCACCACGGCATCACCGTCGAAGTCGAGGCCCTCCCCGACGTGCTCGGGCTCGGCGCGGATGCCGGATCGGGTGGGCTCTCGATCGACGCCAAGGTGCTGGGCGATGTGCTCGGCGTCGCACTCGACTCCCGAGGCCTCCGGGTCGGCTCACCGCTCCTCGGCTCGCTGTTCGGCACTGCGAAGGCCGCGCCCGCGCCGCACGTGCCCCCCGCCCCGGCACCGCCCGTCGTCGAGCCCGACCAGACGGAGCCTGCAGAGGCCGCCGTGCCGGCGGCCGGCGCTGCGAGCGACGCCCTCGCGGAATGAAGGAGGCTCGGGAGCCCTCCACGGAGATCCTCCCGAGCCCCCCGCGAGCCGGAGGGGTTCCCTCGGCTCTCCCGCCGGCTCCGCGCCCCTCCCCCGAGTTCCGCGGCGCCGGCAAGATGTGCTCTCACCTGATGAGACGCTCGCGGGTGCGAGCTATTACGCGACTCCTGAGAGTTCTTTCGCAGATCTTCAGGTTGGACGCGGTCAGCACAGAAAACCCCGAAAAGCGGGGCTTTCCGGTGGCACTCGAGGGTGGCGTGGGGTCAGAATGGAGTGCAATCCGCGCGCCTCGCCCGAATCGAGCCCGGATCACCCTAGTCGGATCCGCAGCGGATCCGGCGACCTCGACTCCGAAGCAGAGTTCCGACATCCATGACGATGCACGATCTTCCCGACGCGGCTGACGCCGACGAGGCGGCGCCCGACGCCGACCTCGTGCTGCGTTCGCGCTCGGGCGACGTCGCCGCCTTCGGCGAGCTCTGGACGCGCCACTACCGCTCCGGCATCGTCGTGGCCCGATCGGTGACGAGCTCGATCGATCCGGATGATCTTGTGCAGGAGGCGTACGCGCGCATCTTCCAGGCGATCCAGAAGGGCGGCGGCCCGTCCGGTTCCTTCCGCGCCTACCTCTTCACGTCGATCCGCAACACCGCCGCCGCCTGGGGGCGCGCGTCGAAGGAGTCGGCGATCGACGAGCTCGACGCGGTCGAGGATCCGGAGAGCACCGAGGAGGCGACCCTCGCGGCGCTCGACCGGAGCCTCACCACCACCGCCTTCCGCAGCCTTCCCACACGCTGGCAGGAGGTGCTCTGGTACACCGAGATCGAGCAGCTCAAGCCCGCCCAGGTCGCGCCGCTGCTGGGGATGAAGCCCGTCGCCGTCGCGCAGCTGGCCTTCCGTGCGCGCGAGGGCCTGCGTGAGGCGTGGATCCAGGCGCACCTGAATGCGGTGGCCGACGGCTCCGACTGCCAGTGGACGATCGAGCACCTCGGCGCGCACACCCGAGGCAACCTCGGTGCGCGCAACCGGCAGCGCCTCGACGACCACCTGCGCGACTGCGCGCGGTGCACCATCATCGCCGGCGAGGCGCAGGAGGTCGGCAGCCGTCTGGCACTCGTGCTGCTTCCCATCACGATCGGCGTCTCGGCCACGGCCGCCTATCTCGCGTCGCTGCAGCGCGACGACGCGGCCGCGGTCGCGCTCGCCGCGATGCCGAGCGGCCTCGTCGAGGGCGCGGTCGTCGCGGCGGGCGGCGCCGGCGTCGCGGCGGGCGGCGCCGGCGTCGCGGCGAGCGGCGCGGCCGGCGGCCCCGGATCGAGCCCCGGCGGCAGTTCGACCTTCACGCTGGGCGGCCTGATCGCCGCCGGCGTGCTCGCGGTCGCGGTGGCGGCGGCGGCGGTCGCCGGATCACTCGGATTCCTCCCGGGCGGAGCGAGCGAGGCGTTCTCGCAGAGCGCCTCGGATCGGGCCGGGGCGCCCGCCGCCGACGTCGAGGCCTCGCAGGAGCTGGTCGACAGCACGCAGCAGGCGACCGATCCCGAGGCCAGCCCCTCGCCCACTCCCACCCCCTCGCCTGAGCGCCCCGCGACGCCGGCCCCGCGCCCCACGCTCACTCCTCCCGCCACGATCGCCCAGGTCATGGACCGCATCCAGGTCGTGTCGGCGCGCGGTCAGTCCGACGGCTCGGTCGTGATGCGGGTCGTCGGCCAACCCGGCGAGGCCGTGGAGGTGTACGCGATCGGATCGGACGGATCGGGCGGCCGCGGTCTCTCGTCCGGCGTCCCGCTCGCCGTGAAGCTCGCCTCGTTCTCGGCGCTGACGCGGACGACGCTCGACGGCGCCGGACGCGGCACCCTGTACTTCACGCTCTCGCGGGCTCAGGTGCTCGACGACGTCACGCTCGAGGTGCGTTACGTGCACAGCACGCAGGGAATCGCCACGCACCCGCTGACCGGTCTGTGGAGCCTGCGCGACGAGCTGCTCCCGCCCGCGCCGCCCGCCTCGCCCGAGCCGACCCCCGGCCCCGAGCCGACCGCCACCCCGGAGCCGACCCCGACGCCGGAGCCGACCGTCGATCCCACGCCCGAGCCCACCCCCGAGCCGACGGCAGAGCCCACTCCGGGCCCCATCGCGGAGCCCACCCCGACGCCCTCTCCCTCCCCCACGCCGACCGCGCCGAGCAACCCGGTCGCGCTCGTCGACATGGCCTCTTACTGCCGGGTGGATCTGCTCGGCGACGACGAATACGTCATCGGCTTCACGGGGCCCGCGGGCGCCGATTACCGCATCGTGCTCGACCCGCGCGCCAACGGACGCGAGCAGGTGGCGACGGGCATGTTCCCGGCCGACGGCACCGCCGAGGTGGTCTTCACCGAAGAGGGTGTCAAGCACGTGCACCAGGCGGTGGTGACGCTCACCAGCCAGGGCCAGACGGTGGAGGCGCGGCTCGACGAGCTCATCACAGCCGACGCCTGCAGTCTCCTCTGACCTCCGCGTGCCCCGGGCGACGGGACCGGCTCAGCGTCGCCGGCCGTTGCCGAACATCCCGCGGATCACCCCGTTGAGCAGCGTCTGCGTCGTGCGCGATCCGAGCACCTTCTCGAGCGTCGATCTCTCGGAGCGCGACGAGGTGCGGGTGCGTCCGGATCCGGACGTCTGCCTCAGAATGCGCTCGTACTCCTTCTGGGCCTTCTTCTCGGCCGCCTCCTGCTGCTTCTCGATCTCCGCCTGCTGACGAGCCAGCTCGGCATCGGTCTCGGCCTGCCGCTCGGCGGCCTCGGCGGCGTTCATCTTGGCGGTGAGGATCTCGTAGGCCGACTCGCGGTCGATGCGCTCGCCGTACTTCGGAAGCAGGGGCGATGCGGCCACCGCGGCATCGATCCGGTCCTCCGGCGTGGGCGACATCGACCCCTGCGGGGCGCGCACTCTCGTCCAGGCGACGGGTGTCGGTGCGCCCTTCTCGCTCATCACGGTGACGACGGCCTCGCCGGTGCCGAGCTCTTGCAGCACCCGCTCGAGGTCGTAACCCGATCGGGGGTACGTGCCGACCGTCGCCCGCAGCGCCTTCGCATCATCCGGGGTGAACGCGCGCAGGGCGTGCTGCACGCGCGATCCGAGCTGGGCGAGCACGTCCTCGTGCACGTCCTTCGGCGTCTGCGTGACGAAGAACACCCCCACGCCCTTCGAGCGGATGAGCCGCACGGTCTGGATGATGGCCTGCAGGAAGTCCTTCGACGCGCCGGAGAACAGCAGGTGCGCCTCGTCGAAGAAGAACACGAGCTTCGGCTTGTCGGGGTCGCCGACCTCCGGCAGGATCTCGAACAGCTCCGCGAGGAGATACATCAGGAACGTCGAGAACAGCTCCGGGCGGTTCGCGACCCCCGGCACCTCCAGCAGCGAGACGACCCCGCGGCCCGACTCGTCGATCCGGAGGAAGTCGGCGACGTCGAACTCCGGCTCTCCGAAGAACACATCGGCCCCGCCTTCGGCGAAGGTGATCAGCTCGCGCAGGATGACCCCGGCGGTCGCGCTGGAGAGGCCGCCCAGCTCCTTCAGCTCCGGCTTGCCCTCTTCGCTGGTGAGCCACTGCAGCACCGAGCGCAGGTCCTCGAGGTCGACGAGGGGCAGGCCGTTCTTGTCGGCGTAGTGGAAGACGAGTCCGAGGCTCGACTCCTGCGTGTCGTTGAGACCCAGCACCTTCGACAGCAGCAGCGGCCCGAAGCCGGTCACGGTGGCGCGCACCGGTACGCCCTTGCCGATACCGCCGAGGGCGAAGTACTCGACCGCGCTGGCCTGCGGCTCCCATGCCTGGCCGATGCCGGCCGTGCGGGCGAGCAGCTTGTCGTTCGCCTCGCCCGGGGTGGCCATGCCCGACAGGTCGCCCTTGATGTCGGCGGCGAAGACGGGCACGCCCTTCGCCGCGAGCTGCTCCGCGAGTCCCTGCAGCGTGCGGGTCTTGCCGGTTCCCGTCGCGCCCGCGACCAGACCGTGCCGGTTCAGCATGCCGAGGGGAATGCGCACCTGCGCGTCTGCGACGGGATCGCCGTTGACCAGCGCGCCGATGTCGAGAGTCGGCCCCTCGAAGGCGTAGCCCTGGGCGACCGCACGCACGTCGTCGGCGCTCAGCGGGCCGCCCGTCGCCGGTGCCGATGCCGGTGCCGGTGCCGCAGGGGCATCCGCGGATCCGGCGGCCGGGGCGTCGGCAGCGGGCGTCGCCGTCGCGGCCTCGGGAGTCTCGTGAGCGTCGGGAGCCTCCGGCGCCGCACCGCGGGCGGCGTCGGCGCGCGCCGCAGCGAGACGCGCCTTCGCCTCGGCGGCCCGCAGGGCCGCTTCGGCGGCCTCGGCCTCCGCCTGCAGACGGGCGAGCTCGGCCTCGGCGGCGACGACGGCGGCATCCTTCTCGGCGGTCATGGCAGTCAGCCTAGCGACGGGCCCCCACTCGTCCCGAGGGGGTTGCGCCCCGGCGCTCCGCGAGGAGTCCGGGGGCGAAGGCGAGGGCGACGAGCAGGGCGACCCCGGATCCGATGAGCGCTCCCCCGAAGGTGTCGGTGAGCCAGTGCGCCGACACATACGTGCGGGCGAAGGCCATCAGCGCGATCCAGCACCCGGCGAGCACGGCCACCCATCGCCGCGGAAACAGCAGCCACAGAGCGATGGCGAGGGTCGCCGCGTTCGCGACGTGACCGGAGGGGAAGGATCCGACATCCGAGGTCACCAGGATGTCCTCGGGACGCGCGCGCCCCAGCAGATGCTTCAGGATCTGCACAACGCCCGCGCTTGCGAGCAAAGCCACGACCAGGTACCCGGTCGCCCACGGACGGCGGGCGATGAGGAGCACGGCGATCAGCGTCAGCGGCACCCACAGGGTCGCCACTCTCCCGCCGCCGACGGTGTCCATGAACAGAGAGACCGCCAGAGCGGGTCCGTCCGGAGTGGCGGACAGCACCCCGTCCCACCAGAGATCCAGCGAACTGGGGTCGGCACCCGGAAGCAGCACGAGCGCCCCGATCGCGACGCCGCCTGCAAGCAGCGCCAGGCCCCACCAGAGCCAGGCCCGGGTCGTGCGTTCTCGCGGTGTCATCCGGTCGTCTCCTTCGACGTCAGGGGGTGAGCATCCCCACGGTACGCGGTCGCACCACGAACCAGAGCGCGGCCAGCGCGATCAGCGAGGTGCCGATCATCACCACCGCCATCGACGTGCCCGTGATGCCCGCGGGGCCCGCGACCGCGCCCACGATCGGCGAGATCAGGCCGGCGATGCCGAAGTTCGACGCGCCCAGCAGCGACGCCGCCGTGCCCGCCGCCTTCCCGTGGCGGTCGAGAGCGAGCACCTGAGCGCAGGGGAAGGTGAAGCCGCACGCGGTCATGAAGAACCACAGCGGGATCGCCGTGCCCCACATGCCGAAGCCGAGCTGATCGAACAGCACGATGAGCATCGCCGCGACCAGCAGCACGACGGTCGAGACGGCCAGCACCCACTGCGGCCCGAAGCGCGCGGCGAGGCGCGCGGCGATCTGGTTGCCGACGACGAGACCGATCGAGTTCGCGGCGAACAGCAGACCGTACTGTCCTGCGTTGAAGCCGTAGCTCTCCTGGAACAGGAACGACGACGCCGAGAGGTAGGAGAAGAGACCCGCGAAGGTCATGCCGCCCACCACGAGCACACCCACATAGACGCGGTCGGAGAGCACCGAGCGATAGCGCTGCCAGACCGTGCTGGAGCCCCGCTCGTGGCGACGCTCGCGCGGAAGCGTCTCGGGGATCCCGAAGAGTCCTGCGGCCAGCATCACGGCCCCATAGGCCGCGAGCACCCAGAAGATGCCCTCCCAGGGGACGACCGCGAGCAGCGCGGATCCGATCAGCGGCGCGACGACCGGGGCGGTTCCGGAGACGAGCGCGAGACGCGACAGCATCACCACGAGGCGCTTGCCTCCGAACAGGTCGCGCACGATCGCCATCGCGGCCACCGCGCCGGCCGCGGCGCCGAAGCCCATCGCCACGCGGGCGCCGCCCAGCACCGCGAGGTTCGGCGCGACCGCGGCGACGATGCTCGCGACGACGTGCAGGGCCGTGGCGATCAGCAGCGGCATGCGGCGTCCGACCGTGTCGCTCAGGGGGCCGACGAGCAGCTGCCCGAAGGCGAAGCCGATCATCGTGCCGGTGAGCGTGAGCTGGATCGCCGCCTCGTCGGTGGCGAAGTGCTCCTGGATCAGGGGGAACGCGGGCAGGTAGAGATCGACCGTGAACGGGCCGAGGGCCGTGAGCGCGCCGAGCAGCAGCACGTACATCGTGCGCCGTGCGGTCGAGATCGCATCCCCCGGGTGCAGCACGATCGGGGCGGTCTGCGGGTTGGATCCGAGGGTGCGGATGGCCCCGGTCGACATGGACGGCGAAGACGAGTGGGGGGAATCGTGCACGTTCGATAGTAAGCCGCATAGTGATCTCCCAGGCTCGTCCCGGGGGCATCCCGGCTCGAGCTCCATTCCGCCGAATAGGATCGAGCGCGTGACCCCCGAGAACCGCTCCGGCAACCCCGCCCGCCGCGCCGAGGCCGAGCAGACCGTCAAGCAGCAGCGCGAGGCCAAGCGCCAGGAGAAGCTCGCCGAGTACCAGCGCCAGCTCGCCAAGCGCCAGCGCACGAAGCTGCTGTGGTGGGTGCTCGGCGGCGTCGCCGTCCTCCTCGTCGCGGCCGTCGTCGTCGCCTCGATCGTCTTCGCGCCGAAGACCTACACCGCCGGCAGCGCGGGGGTCGAGATCGAGGGTGTGCAGAGCTTCGAGTTCGCCGGCGGAGAGCACGTCGACGGCACCGTCGACTACGAGCAGAATCCTCCGGCCGGCGGCCCGCACAACAACGCGTGGCTCAGCTGCGGCGTCTACACCGAGCAGCAGACCAACGAGAACCTCGTGCACTCGCTCGAGCACGGCGCGGTCTGGATCGCCTACGACCCCAAGGTGATCAGCGGCGGCGAGCTCGACACGCTGCGTTCGCACGCACCCCGCACGTACTCGATCGTTTCGCCCTACGAGGGGCTTCCCTCGCCCATCGTCGTCACCGCGTGGGGTCACCAGCTCCAGCTCGAGGATGTGAACGACCCGCGCATCGAGCAGTTCTACGAGGAGTACTGGCAGGGCGACTCCACCCCCGAGCGCGGCGCCTCCTGCGTCGGCATCGAGGGCCCCGGCAAGATCTGACATGACCGACGAGACGCGTCAGACGCGGCGCTGGCCGCTGGTCGTGCTCGCGGCGGTGCTCGTGGCGGGTCTCGCGTTCGCGATCGGTCGCTTCTCGACCTTCGGCGGGGCGGATCCCGGTCCCAACGCCGCGGATGTCGGCTTCGCCCGCGACATGCAGGAGCACCACGCGCAGGCCGTCACCATGGCGATGATCGAGTACCGCAGCACCCAGGACGAGGATCTGCGCCTGCTCGCTTTCGACATCGCGACCGCGCAGTCGCAGCAATCCGGTCAGATGTTCGCGTGGATCGACGGATGGGGCCTGCCCCAGCATTCGACAGCGCCCCTGATGGCCTGGATGGCCGAGGACGGCGGCCACGGCCACGGCGACGCGGAGGCGTCGACCGATGAGGAGCTGCGGGCCGAGATGGGCATGGCGACCGACGCCGAGCTCGACGAACTCCGCTCCTCCACCGGCGCGGCGCAGGATTGCCTCTTCACCGAGCTGATGATCCGGCACCATGAGGGCGCGATCGAGATGATCGACGCCGTGCAGCGACTCGGCTCGGATCCCCGGGTGCTCAGCACTGCGGAGGGCATGGCCCAGTCGCAGTCGCGGGAGATCCAGGCGCTCGAGGCGATCCAGGATCGCCTGGCCTGCCGCTGACGGCGTCTCGCGTTGCTCGCGACGCCCCTTGTGGTCAAGACCCGCCGCCGATGCAGCAGTGCGCGCGGCGCGTTCTGACCACCAACGGCGTGCGCTGAGCAGAGGCGCACCGCGCACAGCAAAGGACCCCGGTCCGCGCGGCGGACCGGGGTCCTCGGGCCCTCCCTCTGCTCAGCCCTTGGCGGATCCCGCCAGAAGGCCTCGCACGAAGTAGCGCTGCAGGAAAAGGAACACCAGCAGCGGCACGATGATGGCGATGAAGGCGCCGGCCGTGAGCAGGTGCCAGTCCTCGCCGCGCGAGCCGGTCATCTGCGCCAGCAGCTTCGTGATCGGCGCCACATTGCCGTCGGCGAAGATGAGGGCGACCAGCAGGTCGTTCCACACCCACAGGAACTGGAAGATCGCGAAGGACGCGATCGCCGGCATGCTGAGCGGCAGGATGATCCGGAAGAAGATCTGCCCGTGCCCGGCGCCGTCGACGCGCGCGGCCTCGATGACCTCGCCCGGGATCTGCGCGATGAAGTTGTGCAGCAGGAAGATCGCCAGCGGCAGACCGAAGATCGTGTGAGCGATCCACACCTGCGCGTAGCCCGCCGATCCGAATGCCTGGATCACCGGCACCCCGAACAGCTCTCCGCGCGAGAACAGCTGCAGCAGCGGGATGAACGCCATCTGGATCGGCACGATCTGGAGGGCGAACACGGCCACGAACAGGAGGTTCTTGCCGCGGAAGTCGATCCACGCGAACCCGTACGCCGCGAGCGTCGCGATGATCAGCGGAATGATGGCCGCCGGCAGGGTGATCGCGAACGAGTTCACGAAGGCCTGCAGCATGGTCAGTCCGCCGGTCGCCGTGTTCAGCGCCTCGGTGTAGTTCTCGGTCGTCCAGCCCCAGTTCTGCAGCGCCGTCCACCAGCCCGTGGTCTGGATCTCCACCCGAGGCCGGAAGGAGGACACCAGGATGCCGAACGTCGGGATGGTCCAGATCGCCGCGATGATGATCGCGGCGATCGTCGCCCAGGGCGAGGTCAGGCGCCGCTTCGTGTCGCTCAGCGCGGGCCTGCCAGAGGCCTTGCCGGTCGTCACGGCCTGCGTCGTGATCGGAGGGGTCGTCGTCGTCATCAGTGCACCTCCCTCTGCGCCTTGAGCTGTCTGGCGTTGTAGATGACCAGCGGCAGAACGAGGATGAACAGCACCACCGCGTAGGCGGCCGAGCGTCCGGCCTCGAAGCTGCGGAACTGCTGATACATCTCGTTCGCGATCACCGACGTGTCATTCGCGCCGGCGGTCATCGTGCGGACGATGTCGAAGATCTTCATCGAGGCGATGGCGATCGTCGTCAGCACCACGATGAGCGACGGCCGGATGCCCGGCACCACCACGTTCATAAAGCGCTCGAACGCGTTGGCCCCATCGAGCTCGGCCGCCTCCAGCTGCTCGGCCGGCACACCCTTGATGGCCGCCGACAGCACCACCATCGCGAAGCCCGTGTAGATCCAGACGAACACGATGATGAGGAACAGCGTGTTCCAGGGCTCCACCTGCAGGAACGGCACCGGGCTCCCGCCGAACCACACGATCAGCTGGTTGACGAATCCGATCTGCTCGGCGTCGGCCGGGCGCGCGGTGTACATAAAGCGCCAGATGATCGATGCGCCGACGAACGAGATCGCCATCGGCAGGAACACGAGGATCTTGTAGACCTTCTCACCCCGCGTCTTGTCGATGAAGTACGCGTACACGAGTCCGATCACGGTCGACGCGATCGGCGCGATCAGCACCCACACGATCGTGTTGACGATCGTGCGGATGCCCTGCGGCTGGGTGAAGATCCAGACGAAGTTGTCGAACCCCACGAAGGTCGTGCCCCGCGAGTTGAGCATCGACGCCCCGAAGGTCTGGATCACCGGGAACACCAGTCCCACCAGGAGCAGGATCAGCGCCGGGGCGAGGAAGCCGAACAGCTGGAACAGCGATCCCACTCCCCCGCGCGACCGGAGGTCGAGCCAGAAGAACAGGGCGCCGAGCACACCCGCGGCGATGATCGCCCACGTATACGACTGCAGCAGCCACATCACGCCCAGCGGCAGCAGCACACAGGCCGCGAGCCGGAGGATTGTGAAGATCCTGCCTTCGCGTGGCGCGATCTCGATGAAGAAGAGCAGCACGCCCACCGCGGCGACGAAGACCCCGATGATGATCGGGATCTCCAGCCACGGGGAGAGTGTGCTCAGCCATGCCAGAAAATCAGCCATGACTGAGGTCCGGGTCCGCTTGCGGCCGGATCACTCAGCCGGCCAGGCCGACTGGATCTGCTCCAGCACCTGGGGCGTCGCCGTTCCGTTCACCCAGTCGCGCATGCCCTGGAAGAAGGAGCCGGTTCCGACGGCAGAGGGCATCAGGTCAGACGCGTCGAAGCGGAACGTCGTCGCCTCGTCCTGCAGCACCTTGATGGCCTCCTGCAGGATCGGGCTCTTGGCGTTCTCCGGGTCGAGGCCCTTGTTCGCGCTGATGACACCACCGAGCGACACGCGCGAGTTGGCCCACTCCGGGCTGGAGAGGTACTCCTGCACCTTCACGACCGCCTCCGAGTCGTTGAACGCGCCGACGATCTCGCCACCGCCCGTGACCACCGAGCCCTCGGCGTTCTCATCGACCGGCGGGAGCATAAACGCCCAGACATCGGCGTCGGGGCCGACCTCGCCGCCCGCGTCGACGATGAAGCCGTCGAGGAAGGAGGCCTGGTGGCTCAGGGCGCAGTCACCCGAGACGAGGGCGTTGGCCACATCGCCGAACGGCACCGATCCGATCGAGGCGACATCGCCGAAGCCGGCGTTGACGTAGTCGGGGTTCAGCAGCACCTTGGCGGCCTCGTCGAATGCCGACTGGATCTTCGGGTCGGTGAAGGGCACGTCACCCGCGACCCACTGGTCGTAGACGTCCGGGCCGCTCTGGCGCAGGACGATGTCCTCGATCCAGTCGGTGCCCGGCCAACCGGTGGCCGCATCCGAGCCGAAGCCCGCACACCACGGCTGCGTGCCGAGCGTGCTCTGCATCTCGGCGGTGAGGTCGAGCAGTCCCTGCCAGCTGGTCGGCACCTCCCAGCCGTTCTCCTCGAAGAGCGACGGCTGGTACCAGACCCAGCCCTTCACGTTCGCCATCAGGGGCGCACCGTAGATCTTGCCGTCGAGAGAGGCGTAGCCCTCCCAGTCCTCGGCCCAGTTGTCGCGGAGGTTCTTGACGACGCCCTCGGGGGCCTCGAGCAGGTAGCCGCGGCCGGCCATGTCGGCCAGCAGACCCGGCTGGGGGAAGATCGCGAGATCCGGCGGGTTGCCGCCCTGCGCGCGCACGGCGATCTGCGCCTCGAACTCCTGCGAGCCCTCGTACTGGATGTCGATGCCGTTCTCTTCCTCCCAGTCGGCCCAGGACTCCTCGAGGAGCTCCTGCTCGGCGTTCACGATGGTTCCGTAGACGGTGACCACCTCGCCGTCGCCGCCTCCCTCGCCGCCGCCGCCTCCTCCGTTGCCGCCGCCTGTCGCACCGGGTCCGGCCGTGCATCCAGCCAAGGCGAGGGCGGTGGCGCCCAGAGCGCCAGTCGCGATCAGGATCTTCTTGCGAGCTGCAGTCGACATCGTCTGCTCCCATCGTCGGGGTCGGCCCAGGGCCGAGTGAAGGAACTTGTGGCCCTCACCGTATTCGCGCCTCCGGAGAGGCACAACGGGGTTGCGGTCACAGATCGATGTCGTCATAAGATCCCGGATCCCCCGGTCGACCACCGAATCGGCATCGATGTCCGGCCGCCCGAGGGAACGACGAAGGCCCCGGGATCGCTCCCGGGGCCTTCGCAGCGTTGATCAGTGTCGATCAAGCAACTCCGTGAAGGAGATTACTTGAGGACGACCGTCGCGCCGGCCTCCTCGAGGGACGCCTTGGCCTTCTCGGCGGCCTCCTTGTTCGCGCCCTCGAGCACGACCGAGGGGGCGCCGTCGACGACGGCCTTGGCCTCGCCGAGACCGAGCGAGGTGAGCTCGCGGACGGCCTTGATGACCTGGATCTTCTTGTCGCCGGCGGCCTCGAGGACGACGTCGAACGAGTCCTTCTCCTCGACCTCCTCAGCGGCGCCACCAGCGGCACCGGCAACGGCGACGGGGGCGGCGGCGGTGACGTCGAACTTCTCCTCGAAGGCCTTCACGAACTCGGAGAGCTCGATGAGGGTGAGGTCGGCAAACTGCTCGAGGAGCTCCTCGGTGGTGAGCTTCGCCATGATGTATCTCCTAATTAAGTGGGGTTTGTGGGAGAGAACGCGAACTGCTTACGCAGCCTCGGCGCCCTCGAGCTTCTCGCGAAGAGCGTCGATGGTGGCGGCAGCCTTGCCCATCGTCGCCTTCATCATGCCTGCGGCCTTCGCGAGCAGAACCTCACGGCTCTCGAGCGAAGCGTAGGTGTCGACCTCGGCAGCGCTGAGGGCCTTGCCCTCGAAGACGCCGCCCTTGATCACGAGAAGCGGGTTGGCCTTGGCGAAGTCACGCAGGGCCTTCGCGGTGGAGACGAAGTCTCCGTGCACGAACGCGATCGCCGACGGGCCCTTGAGGCTGTCGTCGAGCGAGTCGAAGCCCGCGGCGTTCGCCGCGATCTTCGTCAGCGTGTTCTTCACCACGGCGTAGTCCGCGTCCTGACGAATGCTGTTGCGCAGCTGCTTGAGCTGGGCAACCGTCAGACCGCGGTACTCGGTCAGCAGGACGGCGTTCGAGTTCTCGAAGTTCTTCGTGAGCTCGGCGACCGATGCATCCTTCTGCGCCATGGTCACTCCTAGATCTGTTCGGGACATCTCACGGCGGTGAGACATCGACCAGAAGATCGCCCACGAAAAGCAGAACGCTCCGGCGCAAGCGCACGGAGCGTGGATCCAGAAGGATTTCGTTCGTACACCTGCGCGGGCCCCTGCGATGCAGTGCTTCGGTCGTCTCGCGCAAGCGCATGACGATGACCGGCGGTCTTCGGCTTCCCCCACTCTAACACGGTCGAACGCGGACGCCGAACCGGCGCCGACCGGGCGCCGACCGGCCGGGCGCGACACGCCCGAGATCCAGATCTTCATCGATCCGGAATGAATATCTTGCTCGCAAGCTTCTTCCACACTGAACGTCATCGAGATAAGCAACGAGACGGCAGCACAGGAAGAAGAACGACATGGCCACCATGCCCGTCAGGGGGATCACGCCGGGGAAGACCTCCTCCCCCGCCGACGTGGTCGTCCGCAATGCAAAGGTTCACACAGGGGATCCCGCCCGCCCCGCGGCGAGCGCAGTCGCGATCACGGACGGCGTCATCACGGCCGTCGGACACGACGCCGAGATCCTGCCGCTCGTCGGTGTCGGCACGCGCGTCATCGACGCGCAGGGACGCCGCGTCATCCCGGGGCTGAACGACTCGCACCTGCACGTGATCCGCGGAGGCCTCAACTACGTGCTCGAGCTGCGGTGGGACGGAGTGCCGTCGCTGAAGATCGGCCTCGACATGCTGCGCGAGCAGGTCGCCCGGACGCCCCGCGGACAGTGGGTGCGTGTGGTCGGAGGCTTCACCAAGGAGCAGTTCGTCGAGAAGCGCCTCCCCACGGTGCGCGAGCTCAACGCGGCCGCCCCCGAGACGCCGGTGTTCATCCTGAACCTGTACCAGTCGGCCATCCTGAACCGCGCCGCCGTGAAGGCCGCGGGATTCACGAAGGACACCCCCAACCCTCCGGGTGGCCAGATCGTGCGTGGCCGCGACGGCGAGCCCACCGGAATGCTGCTCGCCGCGCCCGGCGCGCTCATCCTGTACTCCACCCTGGCGGCGGCGCCGACCCTGCCCGAGGACGAGAAGGCGGCCTCGACCCGCCACTACCTGCGCGAGCTCAATCGCTTCGGCCTGACCTCGGCGATCGACGCGGCCGGCGGCTTCCAGAACTTCCCCGACAACTACGGCACCGTGATGGAGCTCGCGGAGAAGAAGGAGCTGACCGTCCGGATCGCTTACCACCTGTTCCCGCAGGTGGGCGGACAGGAGATCGACGACCTGAAGCGCTGGATCGGCATGATCCGCCCGGGCGAGGGCGATGCCTTCCTGCGCCTGAACGGGGCCGGCGAGAACCTCACGTGGAGCGCGGCCGACTTCGAGAACTTCGCCGAGCCGCGTCCCGAACTGGGTGCGGGCTACGAGGCCGAGTTCGAGGCGGCGGTGCGCCTGCTGCGCGAGAACGGCTGGGGCTTCCGCCTGCATGCCACCTACGACGAGACGATCCAGCGCGATCTCGCGGTGTTCGAGAGGCTCGCCGCCGAGGGCCTGTTCGGGTCGGACGCCAGCTGGCTGTTCGACCACGCCGAGACCATGAGCCCCGAGAGCATCGAGCGCGTCGCGGCGCTGGGCGGATCCGTGTCCGTGCAGAACCGGATGTCCTTCCAGGGCGAGGCGTTCGTCTCGCGCTACGGGACGCATGCCGCCGAGACCGCTCCCCCGGTGCGAGGGCTGCTGGCTCGCGGTGTGACCGTGGGGGCCGGCACCGACGCGACGCGCGTCTCGTCGTACAACCCCTGGGTCGCGCTGCACTGGCTCGTCACTCGCAAGACCCTGGGCGGCACGACGCTGTCGTCGCTCGCCAACGTCGTCGACCGCGAGACCGCGCTCGAGATGTACACCCACGCCGGCGCGAGACTCACGGGCGAGGCCGACGTGAAGGGCATCCTGCGCGAGGGCTACTACGGCGATCTGTCGATCCTGTCGGACGACTTCTTCGCGGTCGACGCCGAGGACATCCCGCATATCGAGTCGCTGCTCACCGTGGTCGACGGGCGCGTGGTCTACGCGGCCGGCGAGTACGAGGGCCTCGACGAGCAGCTGCCCGCGGTGACGCCCGAGTGGAGCCCCGTCGCGCACTTCGGCGGCTACCACGCCACGTCCGCGCCGTCGAAGGGCGGGGCCGCCCAGGCGCGGCTCATCGCCGAGGCCGCGGCCGACAGCGAGCTGCAGCGCCAGTGGCGCGAGGCCCGCACCGGATCTCCCGTGCCCGTGATCGAGGCATCCGCCTTCGAGACGCATGCGCACTGATCCGATTCCTCCCCGAACCTCCGTCACCCGACGGACCCGAACCCCGCTCACGAGGCGGACCCAAGAGAAAGAAAGAGCAATGACCGATTTCACCCTGGACAACATCACGGCCACCCCCAGCGATGACCTGATCACGCCCGACAACGCCGTGTTCCTCTTCGTCGACCACCAGCCGCAGATGTACTTCGGTGTCGGATCGGATGACCGCCAGTCGATCATCAACGCGACCGTGGGCCTTGCGAAGGCGGCAAAGGCCTTCGACGTGCCGACGATCCTGACGACGGTGGCCGCGAAGGGCTTCTCGGGCAGCATCCAGCCGTCGCTGCAGGCCGTGTTCCCGGAGCAGACGCCGATCGACCGCACCACGATGAACGCCTGGGAGGACCAGAGCGTCGTCGACGCGATCAAGGCCACCGGTCGACGCAAGATCGTCATCTCGGGCCTGTGGACCGAGGTCTGCATCGTGCTCCCCACGCTCTCGGCACTCGCTCAGGGCTACGAGGTCTACGTCGTCACCGACGCCTCGGGCGGTGTCACCAAGGTCGCGCACGACAACGCCGTGACGCGCATGGTGCAGGCCGGCGCCGTGCCGGTCACGTGGATTCAGGTGCTGCTCGAGCTGCAGCGCGACTGGGCGCGCGGTGAGACCTACGCCGCCACGACCGACGTCGTGAAGGAGCACGGCGGCTCGTACGGCCTCGGCCTGTTCTACGCCGGCGAGTTCATCGGCGGCAACGCGGGCTGACCGGCCCGCTGGGCGACGGATCCGGACCCGAACCGGATCCGTCGCCCCCGGCCGCGAGACGAACGAGAAGAAGGAGCTGGACATGGGAATCGACCTCGGACTGCTGGCGCTGCGCCTGGTGCTCGGGTTCTTCCTCGCGGGGCACGGACTTCAGAAGGTGTCCCATCTGTTCGGAGGCGAAGGACTCGACGGTGGCAGCCGCGAGTTCGCCGACGACGGATTCCGGGGAGGCCGGCTGACGGCCCTCGCCGCGGGCGGGGGTCAGATCCTCGCCGGCGTCCTCTTCCTGTTCGGAGCGCTGACTCCGGTCGCGGCGGCGACCGCGACCGGGGTCATGGCCGTCGCCCTCACCGTCAAGGCCACCAAGGGCCTGTGGGTGCAGCACGACGGCATCGAGTACCCCCTGGTGCTCGTGATCCTCTCGATCGCGCTGGGCCTCACCGGTCCCGGCGCCTGGTCGGTCGACGCCCTCCTCGGGCTCACCGGCCTTCCCGGGTGGGTCGGCCTCGCGGCCGCCGCCCTCGGGCTGGGCGGAGCCGCCGCCGTGCGACTCCTCCTCCACCGTCCTGTTCCCACGCACCCAGAAAGCCGGGCCGTCGAAATGACCGTCTCCCCCGTCCGCTCTCGCATCCGTCCTCGCGCCCGGCTCGGGCGGCGTGGCGCCTTCCTCGCGATGGCTCTCACGTTCGCCCTTCTCACCACGGGCGGCACCCTTCCCATCCCGCTCTACACGCTGTGGGGCGCCGAACTGGGCTTCGACGCCTCCGTCACCACGTGGATCTTCGCGATCTATGTGCTCGGCACCCTGCTCGCCCTCGTGGTGGCCGGAGGGTTGTCGGATCAGGTGGGCCGCCGGCCGTTGATCATCGCCTCCGTGCTCATCACGGTCGCATCCGCGGTGCTCTTCCTGATCGGCGGATCCGTCGCCGTGCTGCTGATCGCGCGCCTCCTGTCGGGCATCGGCGTGGGTCTCATCACCTCGGCGGTGACCGCGGGTCTGGCCGAGGCCTACGAGGGCGAGAACACGGCCACTCCGCAGGTCGTGTCGACGGTCGCGAACATGGGCGGCCTCGGCCTCGGGCCGCTGCTCGCCGGCGTGTTCGCCCAGTACCTCGTGATGCCGACGATGCTCGTGTTCATCGTGTTCCTCGCGCTGACGGTGATCGCCACGGTGTTCGCGCTGCTGCTGCCGGAGACGAACCGCACGGCCGATCCGTCGCGTCTGCGCGCCCGTCTCAACATCGGCGTGCCGCGCTCGGCGCTCGGGGTCTACGTGCGTGCCGCCTTCGCCGTGGTGCCGACCTTCACTCTGCTGGGCCTGTTCTCGAGCCTCACCCCGCGCTTCATCGCGCAGTCGCTCGATGTGCACAACCTCGCCGTGGCGGGCCTTGCCACCTTCGTGCTCTTCGAGATCGGCGTCATCGCTCAGCTGCTCGGTCGCCGCTTCGCGCCGCGCGTGATCGTGCTGGTCGGCCTGCCGATCCTCATCGCATCGCTCGCGCTCGTGCTGATCGGCTTCGAGACAGAGCAGCTGGCGATCTTCGCGATCGGCACCGTGCTCGGCGGCTTCGGCGCCGGCCTCACCTTCTCTGGCGGGCTGCGCGCGGTGGGATCGGCCGTGCCGCACGCTCTCCACGCCCGCTCGGTGGCCACCTACTTCGTGGCGGCCCAGGGCGCTCTCGCCGTGCCGATCCTCACCATCGGCGGGCTCGCCGCCATCCTGCCTCTGCAGATCGCGACTCGGATCGTCCTGCTCGCGGTGATCGCTCTGGCCGCGGTCGCGCTGATCGTGAACCTCGTGCCGGCGCGCCGGACCGACGGCTCTCCCCGCGAATAGGGTGGACGACGTGGCCCGCACAGAGAAGATCAGCGACGACGACGCGATCGAGCTGTGGGGGTCGGTCATCCGGGCGGCGGGCATCGCGCACCGCCGCCTGCTGGCCGTCCTCCGGGAGCGCTTCGGCCTGAACGAGGCCGAGGTCGACACCATGGTCGTGCTCGGCGGTCGCGAGTCGGGCTGCGGCACGATGACCGAGCTCGCACGCAGCGCGAGCTTCACCAGCGGCGGCTACACGAAGATCGCCGACCGCCTGTGTGCCCGCGGCCTCGTGGAGCGCACCCCGGTTCCGGGCGATCGCCGCGTGACGCAGCTCATCCTGACGCCCGAGGGACGCGAGATGGCGATCGAGCTGCGCGCGCTCACCGCCGAGATCAACCGTGAGCACTTCATCGACGTGATCGGCATCGAACGTGCCCGCCTCGTCGCGGGCGCCCTCGACGAGGTGCGTGCCGCGAACGAATAACGCCTCGAGCCGGGGCCGCGCCGAGACGGGGCCGCGCCGAGCCGGGGCCGCCAGGCGGCGCCTCAGTCGGACAGCGCGAGGGCGCGGAAGATGTCGCGCTCGCGCAGCCTCTCGCGGTTCGAGACCGGCACGGGAGCAGGTGCCTCGGGAGCCACGGGGCGGGCGTTGCCGGTGGTGCGGTGATACAGCTCGTCGATGAGGGCGGTGGCAAGGCGCACGAGCTGCCCGATCTCGCGCTCGTCGCGGTCGATCCACATCGACTTCGGCTCGTCGTGCACCGGCTGGAAGTCGCGGTGCTCCTCCCACACGAACAGCGTGCGCTCGGCGCCCGTGACGTGCTGCTGCCACCACACCTGTCGCAGGTAGGTGCGCGGGATCGACCGGAACGGCTTGTTGGTGGTCTTGATCTCGGCCAGGCGCAGCCGGCCATGGGCGTCCAGGCCGACGCCGTCGGGCGTGGCCAGGTGGCGCCTCTCGACGACGGCGTGAAAGAGGGCGCTCGACGGCTGGATGCCGTGAGTCGCCGCCACCCAGGCGGCGATCTCCGGCTCGCGGCGCCGACCGTGATCGGTGTACGAGTTGCCCGAGAAGCGCGAGCCCATGAGCTTCTGATCGGCCACGCGTGTGATGGCCTTGTCGCTCGTCAGGTTGGCGACGTCGGTCGCGGTGATGCCACGCGCGCGGGCCCGCAGCCAGCCCACCCGGTCGCGGGAGTCCGCGAGGATCCGGGATTGCAGTTCGGGCGTCACCTGACGACCCTAACCCGCGGGTCCGACAACCACCCTGAGGCAACGCCGGATCCGTCGCACCCGGGTCGCGTCGGGACGTCAGGCGGGTTCCAGGGCTGCTCTGGCGGCGGCGACGACGGCCTCGCGGATGTCGCTCAGCAGCGGCGACCGCAGGTTCCACTGCTGCCAGTAGAGCGGCACCGAGACGTGCGGCCCGTCGAGCCGCACCAGCCGGCCCGTCTCCAGGGCCGCCTGCGACTGCATGGGCGGCAGCAGCCCCCAGGCGAACCCGAGCCGGATCGCCGTGGCGTAGTCCTCCGATGCCGGCACATAGTGCCGGGGCGGACGCGAGGGATCCACGCCCCGCTCCGCCAGCCACTGCGACTGCAGGTCGTCGGTGCGGTCGTAGTCGAGCACGGGCGCCGACGACAGGGCGTCAAGCGACGACCCGGCCGGGAACCAGCGCTCGACGAACGCCGGCGAGGCGACGGGCTCGTACACCGTCGCGCCGAGCGCGGTGACGACACAGCCGGCGATCGGGTCGCGCTGCGACGTGACGGCCGCGGTCACCGTGCCCGCCTCGAGCAGCGCGATCGTGCGGTCCTGATCATCGCGGTGGAGCTCGAGCGAGATGTCGTGCGCACGCACGATCGGCTCGAGCGCCGGCAGGAACCACGTCGCGAGCGAGTCGGAGTTGACCGCGATCGGCACGTGCATCCGCCCGGGGCCCTCGAGGCCCAGCTCGACGCCCGCGTCGTGCCCCAGCACGGCGTACTGACGGGCGAGCCGCACCACCACGGCGCCGGCCTCGGTGGCCCGCGCGGGCTTGGAGCGCACGACCAGCACCCGGCCGAGCTGCCCCTCGAGGGTGCGCAGGCGCTGGCTGACCGCCGACGGGGTGATGCGCAGCGCCCGGGCGGCGCCGTCGAGACTGCCCGTGTCGACGATCGCGGCGACCGTGGCCGCGAGATCCGGTGCGATCCACATGAAGCAGAGCTTACGTGGAGTGAGGATCGTGAAGGTCTGTTTGGTTGGCCTCCCATCCGGGCCTAACGTCGATCCGTGCTTATCCCCCTCTCCTCCCCCGGCTTCACCGCGCTCATCGCCGGTCTCGGTCTCACACTCTCGCTGATCATCGCGCCGGGGGCACAGAACATCTTCCTTCTGCGGATGGGCATCCTGCGTCGGCACATCGTTGTGCTGGCTCTGATCTGCATGGCGAGCGACGCGCTGCTCATCGCCGCCGGCGTCGCCGGCTTCGGTGCCGTGGTGCGCCACGTGCCCTGGCTGTTCGATGTCGTCCGCTGGTTCGGCGTCGCCTTCCTCGTCTTCTACGGCCTCTCCGCGGCGTGGCGCGCCTGGCGCCCGAGCGGTCAGACGCTTGTGGTGGACGAGCCTGCCCCGACTCCCGCGGGCTCCGGATCAGGATCCGACGCCGGATCCGACTCCGGATTGTCGCTCGGCACGGGCACCGCCGCCGTGCTGACGCGGGAGGTGACGGCGGTCGCCGCGCCGACGCGCACCCTCGTTCCCGCGATCCTGTCGTGCCTGGCCATGACGTGGCTCAACCCGCACGCGTACCTTGACACGGTGTTCCTGATCGGGTCGGTCTCGGCCGGCTACGGCGACCTGCGCTGGCTGTTCGGCGCCGGCGCCGTACTCGGCAGCGTGATCTGGTTCACGTTCCTCGCCTACGCCTCGCGGTACGCCGCCCGGCTGCTTCGCTCCCCGCGCTCGTGGCGCATCCTCGATGCCCTCATCGCGGTGGCCATGCTGGCCCTCGCGGCGAGTCTCGCGCTCTCCTGACGCGCCCCCTTCCGCCACATATCGCCGCGGTCCATCATGTGAATCCAGGCGGTGCATCGCGGCCCGTGACGCATGAGACGACGGTGCCCGAGCGACGAAGGAGACGAGATGAGACATGTCCACGTGATCGTCCACGGGCGAGTGCAGGGCGTCGGCTACCGCTTCGCTCTGCAGCAGTTCGCCCAGAAGCACGGGCTCACCGGCTGGGTGCGCAACCGCCGCGATGACGCCGTCGAGGCGGTGCTCGTCGGAGATCCCGTCGCCGTCGACACCGCGCTCGCCTGGATGGAGCAGGGCCCCGCGGGGGCCGAGGTCACCTCACTCGAGACGGCGGGCGGCGCATTCGCCACGCCGCTCGGCGACGGGTTCCAGATCCGCCCGAACGCCTGAACCCCCACGCGAAGAAGGCCCCCACCTGACGGTGGGGGCCTTCTGCGTCACGCGGAAGCGTCTCAGGCGATGCTGTTGACGTCCAGCGGGATGCCGGGACCGAAGGTGGTCGACACGGCGCCCTTCTGGATGTAACGGCCCTTCGACGAGGACGGCTTCAGGCGCACGATCTCGTCGAGAGCGGCCTGGAGGTTCTCACCCAGCTGCTCGGCGCCGAACGAGGCCTTGCCGACGATGAAGTGCACGTTGGCGTGCTTGTCGACGCGGAACTCGATCTTGCCGCCCTTGATCTCCTCGACGGCCTTGGCCGGGTTGGGGGTCACGGTGCCGGTCTTGGGGTTCGGCATCAGACCACGCGGGCCGAGCACCTTACCCAGACGACCGACCTGGCCCATGAGCTCGGGAACCGCGACGGCCGAGTCGAAGTCGGTCCAGCCGGCGGCGACCTTCTCGATGAGCTCGGCGCCGCCGACCTCATCCGCGCCCGCGGCGATGGCGGCCTCAGCGGCCGGACCGTTCGCGAACACGATGACGCGGGCGGTCTTGCCCGTGCCGTGCGGGAGCATAACGGTGCCGCGCACCATCTGGTCGGCCTTGCGCGGGTCGACCGAGAGCTTCAGCGCGACCTCGACGGTCGAGTCGAACTTCGCCGAACCGGTCTCCTTCGCGAGCGCGACGGCCTCGGTGGGCGTGTAGAGCTTGCCGGCGTCGATCTTCTCGACGGCAGCCTTGAAAGCCTTGGACTTGGTAGCCATGATCGTTATCTCCCTCAGTCCTCGACCGTGATGCCCATGGAACGGGCGGTGCCGGCGATGATCTTCGAGGCAGCCTCGAGGTCGTTCGCGTTCAGGTCGGGCTGCTTGGTCTTCGCGATCTCGAGGACCTGGTCCTTCGTGAGCTTCGCGACCTTGACGGTGTGCGGCGTGGCAGAGCCCTTGCCCACGCCCGCGGCCTTCTTGATCAGCTCGGCGGCCGGCGGCGTCTTCAGGATGAACGTGAAGCTGCGGTCCTCGTAGACGGTGATCTCCACGGGGATGACGTTGCCGCGCTGCGACTCGGTCGCCGCGTTGTACGCCTTGCAGAACTCCATGATGTTCACGCCGTGCTGACCCAGGGCCGGACCGATCGGCGGCGCCGGGTTGGCTGCACCGGCGTTGATCTGAAGCTTGATCAGGCCGGTCACCTTCTTCTTAGGTGCCATTTCCTCTTCCTCTCATCGAGCGGTGCCGGTTTGCATCCGCTCTCCCGCACGCAGGACCGACCCGGATGATCCGGGTCCCCCTGTGGCGGTGTCGTTCGCGCAGACAGGGCGCGAACCACAAGAGCTTACCAGAAGAGGAGGGACCGTGGCGGGGCGCTCCCCCTCCTGGCGTCCCGCCACGATCGTCGCGCACCAGGCCCGCCTCGAAGATCTGGGCATCCGCGGCGGGCGGAGACGCTCCACCCAGCACAGCAGATTTCTGGCCGAGTGTCCAGCCTTCACTGAACGGTCGTCCAGATCACCCTGGTCCCCGCACCCGGCGGCTCCTACACTGAGACCCCGAGGGCAGGAGGGGCCATGAGCAGCGTCACCGCGCGCGCCGAGCGCGCCAGGGAGGACAAGTTCGCCGCCCGCCGCCGCGAACTCGCCGAGACCGCTCTCGCGGTGATCGCCGAGCAGGGGTTCGCACGAACCGGCCTGCGCGACGTCGCCGCCCGCAGTGCGCTGTCGACCGGCGTTCTCCACTACTACTTCGAGAGCAAGGACGACCTGATCGCGCAGGCGGTCTGGCAGCACAAGTCGCAGTGCGCCCGGCGCTACGACGGCATCGTCGCGGCCGCCCGCACGCCCGATGAGCTCGCGGCGGGGGTCGCCGAGGCCATGGCGGCGACGCTTCGCGACGAGGCGACCCTGCACCGGCTCTGGTACGACCTGCGCAACCAGGCGCTGTTCGAGGAGGGCTTCCGCGACACCATCATCGCGATCGACGCCCTGCTGACCGACATGGTCTGGGCCATCGTCGAGCGTCATGCCGAGCTCGCCGGGCGTGAGCCGTCGATCACCCCCGGCACCGCCTATGCGCTGGTGGACGGGCTCTTCCTCAACACGCTGATCGCTCACCTGCGGGGCGACGGCGACGCGGTCGAGCGGATGCGCACGGGTGCGGAGGAGCTGATCTCGGCCCTCGTCTGACGCACGTTCGCGGGCCCTCGCGAACGCGGAACGCCCCGCCGGCAGCAGCCGGGCGGGGCGTTCGCGTGCGGACCGAAGTCGGTCAGATCATCTTGGTGACCTGGTCGAACGACAGCTCGACCGGGGTCTCGCGCTCGAAGAGCGAGACGAGAACCGTGAGCTTGCCGCTCTCGGGCTTGATCTCGCTGATCGAGCCGGGAAGACCCGCGAACGAGCCCTCCTTGATCGTGATGGTCTCGCCGATCTCGAAGTCGACCTCGGCGGTGAGGACACGCGCCTGCGCGGCCTGACCCTTGGGCGCGCCCGACTTGGCCTGGGCCTGCGCCTCCTTGATCTCGACGAGCGGCTTGAGCATGTTGAAGGCCTCTTCGAAGCGCAGCGGCGTCGGGTTGTGGGCGTTGCCCACGAAGCCCGTGACACCCGGGGTGTGGCGCACAACCGACCAGGTGTCCTCGTTGAGCTCCATGCGCACCAGCACGTAGCCGGGGATGCGCACG
The DNA here is from genome assembly GCF_017592545.1 of Microbacterium stercoris. GTDB lineage: Bacteria > Actinomycetota > Actinomycetes > Actinomycetales > Microbacteriaceae > Microbacterium > Microbacterium stercoris. The sequence continues at coordinate 473,119 of NZ_JAGFOA010000002.1, read as the reverse complement.
CGGGTGACCATCTTGCGCTGGCCGTTCTTGATCTCGACGACGTCCTCCATCGGGACCTCGACCTGGTAGATGTCGTCCTCGACCTCGAGCGTCGACTTGCGCTGCTCGATGTTGGCCTTCACCTTGCGCTCGAAGCCGGCGTAGGAGTGGATGACGTACCACTTGCCCTCGAGGGAGCGCAGCTCGGCGCGGAACGCCTCGTACGGGTCGTCGGACGACTCGTCGTCGGACTCCTCGTCGCCGGACTGCTCGCCCAGCTCCTCGTCGTCGCCGTTCACGTCGGGGCCGTCGTAGGGCGCGATCTCCTCGGCAGCGGCGGCCTCGGCCTCGGCCTGCTCCTCCGCGGCGGAGTCGTTGAGGACCTCGGCGGCGGCCTCGACCTCTTCGGTCTCGTCGATGTGCAGTGCGTCGTTCACGATCGCGTCAGCCTCCGGGTCGTCGATCTCGATGTCTTCGTCGTCGCGAACGTCCTCGTCGGCGTCGTCCTCGTCCCCGTCGATGTGCATCGCGAGGCGCTCGGCGGCGTCGCTCGAGTGGGAATCCTCGTACAGGACGTTGCCCTCCTGGGCCTCGTCCTCCTCGCTCGACTGCTCGGCTGCGGGAGCCCAATCGGCGTCGTCGACGTGCTTCTCAGACACTGGAATCCATCTCTTCCGTTCACGCGACGGATGAACGAACGTTCATCCGATCCTGCGTCAGATCAGGCGGGGACTCCGAAGACGACCTGCGAGACCCACGTGAAGACGTAGTCGAGGCCGTAGACCAGGCCCATCATGACGAGCACGAACCCGAGCACGACCGCGGTGAACTTCAGCAGCTCCGAGCGGGTCGGGGTGACGACCTTGCGGAGCTCGGCGATGACCTGGCGGAAGAAGATCACGATGCGGGCGAAGAAGCCGGGCTTCTTCTCGCCGGTCGTGCCTGCCGCGACGACGTCGCCGCTCGCTGCGTCCTGGACCATTGACTGCCTTTCGTGAGTCAGCTGATGCTGACGCGCAGGGCGGACAGGAATCGAACCTGCAACCTGCGGTTTTGGAGACCGCTGCTCTGCCAATTGAGCTACCGCCCTAGAGATCCGGGGATCTCATGGTCGTCTTCACCTTTCGAAGAACCGGATCAGGGCACGGCGAAAGAATGCAGACAACTGATGCACTCCCAAGCATACGACATGGTCTGAGGGCCCGCGAACCACGGCCGACGCCCGCGCGTGTTCCCGGCGGCCGATCAGCGGCGCTTTCGAGCTCACACGGCCTCGACCACGAGGGCGATCCCGAGGCCGCCGCCGACCGACGCCGCTGCCACCCCGAGGGCTCCGGGAGAGGGGTCGCGCACGAGGCGGCTGAAGAGGCGCACCACCGCGACCGCCGCGCTCGCACCCCACGGATGACCGAGCGCGAGGGCGCCCCCGTCCGCGCAGACGCGGGGGTCGTCGTCGGCGATGCCCAGGCGCGAGAGCACGGCGAGGCTCTGCGCGGCGAACGCCTCGACGATCTCGAAGGCCGCGATGTCCGCCGCCCCGAGTCCAAGCCCGTCCAGCGCCGCCTGCACGGCCGGGGCGGCCCCGATCCCGGGCAGCGCGGGGTCGCACCCGACGATGGCCTGGGCGCGGATCGCGAGCCCGTGCCCGTGGTCGGCGATCACGACGGCCGCGGCGCCGTCGCTCACGCGCGTCGCGCTGCCCGGGGTGACCGTGCCGCCCGGGAACAGCGGCTCCAGTCGCGGCAGCAGCGCCGGACGGACGCCGATGCCGTCGTCCCGGCGCACCGCGCCGACGGGCACGATCTCCGCGTCGAAGCGGCCGGCGTCGCGCGCCGCGCCGGCGCGGGTGTGGCTGCGGGCCGCGTGGGCATCCTGACGCTCGCGGGTGAGGCCGTCGCGGATGGCGAGGGCCTCGGCGGCCGCGAGCATGTCCGGATCCCCGAAGCCGGCGGGCGCGAACGGCGCCTGCCGGTAGGCGATCCCGTCCCGGATGCGCGCCGGGGCGGTGGAGGCGCTCTCCGCGCCCCCGGCGATCCGGGTGCGCCCGTCCAGGCGCACGGCGTTCGCGGCGTCGAGGATCGCGGCGAGGCCGCTGCCGCACTGGCGGTCGACCGTCGAGCCCGGCACCTGCACGCCGAGGCCCGCCTGCAGCGCCGCCACGCGGGCGGGGTTGCCGCCCGGGCCCATGCAGTTGCCGAGCACAACGTCGGCGATCTCGACCGGTCCCCCGGAGAGGGCCCCGGCGTCGTCACGCGTCGCGCGCACGACGGCGGCGGCGAGATCGGCGACCTCGAGCGAGGCCAGGGAGCGGCCTCGCACGCCGATGGGCGTGCGGCGAGCGGCGACGATGATGGGGGCGTTCTCAGACAAGGCGCACCCACTCCCCCGTCTGGATCTCGCGCACGATCTGGGCGCGAGCAGGTTTTCCGGATGCCGTACGGGGCAGCGGCCCCATGAACCAGCGTCGCGGCCGGTGCGCCGGGGCGAGCACCGCGGCCGCCGCGCCGCGCAGGTCGTCGAGCGAGGGGGCGGCATCCGGATCCGGCTCGATGACCGCCGCGACCAGCGCGCCCAGGGTGCGGTGCGGCAGCCCCACGACCGCGGCGTCGCGCACCCCGGGCAGGGTGCGCAGCTGCGCCTCCACCTCCTCGGGCACGATCGTCGCCGACGCCGACAGGATGGCGTCGTCCATGCGCCCGAGCAGGTGCACGCGCCCGTCCCTGAGCGTCGCCCGGTCGCCCGAGGCGATCCATTCGCCGTCGCGGCGCAGGGGTCCGTCCAGGTAGCGCGCCGCGACGTACGCGGAGCGCACCCACAGCTCTCCGTCCCGCACGTCGGCCTCGACGCCGGGCAGGAGGGCGAGGCCGGATCCGTGATCGGCGGCCACGTAGGACAGCTCGGCCGCGCCGTAGTACGCGACGACGCGGATTCCGGCAGCTTCTGCGCGGGCGCGCAGGGCCGGATCCAGATGCGATCCTCCGACGAGGGCCGCCCGCAGGCGCGGGGAGCCCTCGGCGTCGAGCAGCGCGCGCAGCGCCTGCGGTGTGCCGTGCAGGACGGTCGCCTCGGCGAAGTCCTGCGCCACCAGAGCGCGGCCCCGAGGCAGCAGGGGTCGAGGACCGCCCTCCGCGGCGTGGGCGAGAGAGAACTGCGTGAGCGAGGAGACCGCCGGAGCGGGCAGCGCCACCGCGTCATCCGGTCCGGCCTCCAGCAGGTCGGCGATCACGGGGAACGACGACGACCACGACGCGGCGGTGCGCAGCACGATGCGGGGACGGCCGCTGCTGCCGCTGGTGACGGCCGCCCACGCGATCTGCGGATCCGGCTCCGCCCGCGACGCGGCATCCTGCACCTGCTGCCAGTGGGAGGCCGACCAGCGCGGATCTCCGACCAGCGGCACCGCGCCCGCGGCGCGCACGAGGGCGATCCGCTCGACGACGCGCGGGGCGGCGTCGTCGCGGATCGGCACGAGCTCTCCTGGCCTCACGTCACCTCCCGAGCGCGGATGGCCGCTGGATGACGATCAGCCTACGTGCGCCGTGTTTCCGGGATGTCGCGGTGTGCGCGCGGTGTGCGCCGAGCGGGTTTCGGGCGCACGCACCGCCCAAATAGACTCGACGCGTGACCGACCGCGCGCCTCTCTCCCGCAAGCTCTCCGCCATCGCCGAATCCGCCACCCTCAAGGTGGATGCCAAGGCCAAAGCCCTCAAGGCCGAGGGCAAGGACGTCATCTCCTACGCCGCCGGTGAGCCCGACTTCGCGACACCCGAGTTCGTCGTCGACGCCGCCGCCGAAGCGCTGCGCAATCCCGCGAACCTCCGCTACACGCCGGCCGCGGGTCTGCCCGTGCTCAAGGACGCGATCGTCGCCAAGACCCGCCGCGACTCCGGCCTCGAGATCGCCGCGTCGCAGGTCGTCGTCACCAACGGCGGCAAGCAGGCCGTCTACCAGGCCTTCCAGGCCGTGGTGAACCCGGGCGACGAGGTGCTGCTCCCCGCGCCGTACTGGACCACCTACCCCGAGGCCATCCGCCTGGCCGACGGCGTGCCCGTCGAGGTGTTCGCCGGTGCCGATCAGGACTACAAGGTCACGGTCGAGCAGCTCGAGGCCGCGCGCACCGACCGCACCACGGTGCTCGTGTTCGTGTCGCCCTCGAACCCCACCGGCTCGGTCTACACCCCCGAGGAGACCAAGGCCATCGGCGAGTGGGCCCTGGCTCACGGCATCTGGGTCATCAGCGACGAGATCTACCAGAACCTCGTCTACGAGGGCGCCAAGGCCGTCTCCATCGTCGAGGCCGTGCCCGAGCTCGCCGGCCAGACGATCCTCGTCAACGGCGTCGCCAAGACCTATGCCATGACCGGATGGCGTGTGGGCTGGATGGTCGGCCCCGCCGACGCCATCAAGATCGCCGCGAACCTGCAGTCGCACCTGAGCAGCAACGTCAACAACGTCGCCCAGATCGCCGCCGCCGCGGCGCTGAACGGCCCGCAGGACGACGCCGAGAAGATGCACGAGGCGTTCGACCGCCGTCGCCGCCTGATCGTCTCGGAGCTGTCGAAGATCGACGGCGTGACCGTGCCGAACCCGCTCGGCGCCTTCTACGCCTACCCGGATGTGCGCGGCCTCCTCGGCCGCACGTTCGCGGGTCGCACGCCGACGACGTCGCTCGAGCTGGCCGACCTCATCCTCGACGAGGCCGAGGTCGCGGTCGTCCCCGGCGAGGCCTTCGGCCCCTCGGGCTACCTCCGCCTGTCGTACGCCCTCGGCGACGACGCCCTGCTCGAGGGTGTCCAGCGCCTCCAGCGCCTCTTCGGCTGACGCACGCCAAAGGGCCCGGATCCGCGGATCCGGGCCCTTTGTGTTGCTCAGAACACGTGGTGTCAGCGGCGACGTGCCTGATCTGCGCAGATCCGGCGTGTTCTCGCTGAGAGCACGTGTTGTCAGCGAGTCACAGCTGCACGCCGACCAGCACCGGCTCCGGCATCAGCACGATGCCGAACTCGGCGGCCACGCGGCTCTGCACGAAGCGCGCGAGCTCGGCGACCTCCTCGGCGGTGGCGCCCCCGCGGTTCGTCAGCGCGAGGGTGTGCTTGGTCGACAGCGACGCGCGCGAGCGCGGCAGCGCGTAGCCCTTGGGCAGGCCGGCGTTCTCGATCAGCCAGGCGGCGCTCAGCTTGACCGTGCGCTCGACCGGCTGCGGCGGCGGCAGCTGGCCGTCCCACTGGGCCAGCGGGATCACGGTGGCGCCGTCGTCGACGCGGCCGAGCGGCCAGCGCGGCGCGGTCTCGGGCAGCGTGCGCGCGACCGACTCCGCGACGATCGGGTTGTTGAAGAACGAGCCCGCGCTCCACGTGTCGGCATCCGCGTCGTCGAGCACCATGCCCTTGGAGGCGCGGATCGCGAGCACCGTCTCGCGGATCCACGAGACCGACGCCGCCTGATCCGGGGTCAGGGCGAGGGCGGAACGCAGGCGCGGATCGGCCACGACCCGCGGCTCGTGGCCCACGTGTGCGAGGTCGAGCGTGAGCGAGAGCACAACGGCCGAGCGCGGGGCGACGGATCCGTAGTGGTGCTTCAGCACGGACGTGCGAGGGCCGAGCCCGAGCTCGGACGCGGGCACGGTGGACACGTCGCCCGTCTCCTCGTCGATCAGCTCGACCTCGACGAGGGTCTGGACGATCTCCTGACCGTAGGCGCCGACGTTCTGGATGGGAGCGGCGCCCACGGTGCCGGGGATGCCCGACATCGCCTCGATGCCGCTGAGCCCCTGAGCGACGCTCCACGCGACCAGCTCGTCCCAGTTCTGACCGGCCTCGACGCGCACGCGCACGTACCCCTCGGGCGCGCCCGGCACGATCTCGAAGCCCCGGGTGAGGATCCGGATCACCGTGCCGGGGAACGCCTCGTCGCCGGCGAGCAGGTTCGATCCGCCGCCGAGCACGAACCACGGCTCGTCGGGATCGGCCCACACGTCGCGCAGCGCGGCGATGAGCTCTTCGCGCGTCGGCGCATCGATCATGCGCGCGGGCGCTGCCCCCACGCGCAGCGTGGTGAGCTGCGCAAGCGGGATCGGCAGGGCCTCGGGCATCAGGCCCTCCGGACGCGCACCTGCGCCTTGCCGAGCACCGCGGTGTCGGCGAACGTGACGGTCAGGTCGATGCGCGCCGTCTCGTCGTCGAGCTGCCCCACCTTGGCGATGACGTGCACGTCGGCTCCGGTCTCGGGATCCACGATCACGGGCTTGGAGAAGTTCACGGCGTAGTCGACGACGCGGCCCGGGTCGCCGAGCCATTCGCCGATGGTGGCCACCGACAGGCCCATCGTGAGCATGCCGTGGGCGAGCACGCCCTCGAGGCCCACGCGCCGCGCGACATCGTCGCGGTAGTGGATCGGGTTGAAGTCGCCCGAGGCGCCCGCGTAGCGCACCAGCGACTCGCGGGTCAGGTGCACCGTGCGCTCGGCGACGACCTCGCCGACCGCGAGCTGCGTGAGAGCGGTCATTCGTCTCCTCCGATCAGCAGCACCGACGTCGCGGTGACGATGTGGGCGCCCTCGGCGTCGGTGATCTCGGTCTGGCTGGTGACCATGGCGCCCGTGCCCATGGCGCGGACGCCCGTGACGGAGATGCGTCCCGTGACCTCGTCGCCGGCGACGAGGGGGCGCGTCCACGCGAACGACTGCTTGGCGTGGAGGGTGCGCTCGAGCGCGATGCCCGAGTCGGGCTCGCTCAGCAGCTGCTGGAGCGTCAGATCCTGGATCACCATCGCGAAGGTCGGCGGCGCGACCACGTCGGCGTAGCCGAGGGCGCGGGCGGCCTCGGGGTCGTGGTGGGCGGGAGCGTCGGCGAACACGGCGCGCGCGAACTCGCGCACCTTCTCGCGACCGACGAGATACGGAGGCGTCGGCGGGAACTCACGACCGACCAGTTCGGGATTCACGGGCACCGTCCGATCCTACCGACGGGCCCTGACAGCACCCCCGGTCAGGGCTTGCGTGCCACCAGCGTGAAGGTGCACGGCACGCGATCGCGCTCCCCCTCGGGCCACGCGTAGCCGCCCTCCACCTCGACCATGCGCGAGCTGAAGAGCCACGGCAGGGTGGTGTCCTCCTCGAGGCGCAGGATCTGCAGACCCGCCCCCACGAGGGCGTTCAGCACCTCGGAGATCGGATGCGGGTACTCGTAGGTGCGGGTGCGGGTGAGCTTCCCGTCGCCGGCGTACGTGCTGTCCTCGTCCCAGGCCTGTGCCTGGCCGTTCGGGAAATAGCGGTACGCGATCCGGAGGTCCGGGGCGTCCTCGTCGAGCGAGTACAGCGCGGGGTGCCCGTCCCGGATGTAGAAGTGGCCGCCCGAACGCAGCAGTCCGGCGATCTGCGCGGCCCAGCGGTCGAGGTCCGAGAGCCAGGTGATGGTGCCGATGCTCGTGTAGACCAGGTCGAAGTCGCCCTCCACCGCGGCGCGCGCGTCGAGCACGTCTGTCTGCACCCACGTCGCCTCCACGCCGTGGCGCTCGGCGAGACGCTGCGCCGAGGCGAGGGCCTCGGGCGAGAAGTCGACGCCCGTGACCCTGGCCCCCGCCCGCGCGAGCGAGAGCGTGTCGGTGCCGATGTGGCACTGCAGGTGGCAGACGTCGAGGCCCTCGATGCTCGGCAGGAATCGCGAAAGCGTGGTCAGGTCGTGTCGGACGACGTCGGAGAGGTGCGAGGGGTCGTCGTAGGCGTCGAGACCGTAGGCCTGCTCATGCAGCGGCACGCGCTCCTCCCAGTTCGCGAGGTTCGCCGCGCGCGCCTCGTGCCACTCGATCTCCGCGTCTTCGCCGCTCATTCGGCCAGCCTATGGTCAGCGGTCTTCGGTACCCTGGTTGCTATGTCCTGTGTCTCGAGAGCGCTTCCCGGCGCGAAGGAGGTCGTCGGCGCTTTCCGCGCCGGCAGGAGCTGACGCGCGTACGCGCATCCTCCCTTCTTCCGCTCCCCCGCGATCCGCGGGCGCCGAGCGTTCACTCACATTCATCAAGGACACCTCATGCTTCCCCTCACCGAGCGCGCCATCCGCGCATCCTTCCTCAACGCCTCCCGCAAGGAGGTCAGCGACCTCTCCCTGCCCGCCGGCTTCGACGAGCTGAACTGGGACGACCTGACCTACCTCGGCTGGGTCGATCCGAAGTTCCCCAAGCGCGCCTACGTCGTCGTCGAGCAGGAGGACGGATCCGTCGCGGGCGTCTTCCTGCAGCAGGGCGAGAAGCGCACCGGCAGCCGCGCACAGTGCTCCTGGTGCGACGATGTGACGCTCACGAACGACGTGCAGTTCTTCGCGGCGCGCAAGGCCGGCGCCGCCGGCCGCAAGGGCGACACCGTCGGCACGCTGGTGTGCGCCAACTTCGGCTGCTCGGCCGTGGTGCGCAAGCTGCCGCCGCTGGCCTACACCGGTTTCGACCGCGAGGCGGCTCGCACCGAGCGCATCCGCCGCCTCGGCGAGAACGTGCGGGGCTTCCTCCGCACGCTGACCGACTGATCCGGCTCTCCCGGTCAGGAACCGCCGCCCGGCAGCGTCCGCGCGCGGCGGTTCCTGACCACCTCCGGCGCGCTCAGATGAGCCCGAGCTGCTCGACGGCCGCGCGCTCCTCCGCGAGCTCGGCCACCGAGGCGTCGATGCGCTCGCGCGAGAACGCGTCGATCTCGAGGTCGGGCACGATGCGCCACTCGCCGCCAGACGACGTGACCGGGAACGACGACACCAGCCCCTCGGGCACCCCGTACGACCCGTCGGAGGGCAGCGCGACCGACGTCCAGTCGTTCGGCGGCGTTCCCTGCACCCAGTCCCGCACGTGGTCGATCGCCGCGCTCGCGGCCGAGGCCGCCGACGACGCCCCTCGGGCCTCGATGATCGCGGCGCCGCGGCGGGCGACGCCCGGAATGAACTCCTGCTCGATCCAGGATCGATCCACCCGGTTGATCACGGGCGTCCCGTTCGCGAGCGCGTGCGTGAGATCCGGGTACTGGGTCGCGGAGTGGTTGCCCCAGATCGTGACGCGGGCCAGGTCGGACACCGGGGTCTCGATGTGCGCCGACAGACGGCTGAGCGCGCGGTTGTGGTCGAGGCGCGTCATCGCGGTGAAGCGCCCGGCGGGGACATCGGGCGCGTTGCGCTGCGCGATGAGGGCGTTGGTGTTGGCCGGATTGCCCACCACCAGCACACGCACGTCGTCGGCGGCTCCCGCCTGGATCGCGGCCCCCTGGGGACCGAAGATGCCGCCGTTCGCCTCGAGCAGGTCGCCGCGCTCCATGCCGGGTCCGCGCGGCCGTGCACCGACGAGCAGCGCGATGTTCGTGCCGTCGAACGCGACCGCGGCGTCGTCCGTGATGTCGATGCCTGCGAGCAGCGGGAAGGCGCCGTCGTCGAGCTCCATGGCGGTGCCCTCGGCGGCGCCGACCGCCTGCGGGATCTCGAGCAGGCGCAGACGCACGGGCTGATCCGGGCCGAGCATGTCGCCCGCAGCGATGCGGAACAGCAGGGCGTACGCGATCTGGCCTGCCGCGCCGGTGACGGTCACGGTGACGGGGGTGCGAGACATCAGGATCTCCTGCCTGTGGTGCCGGATGCTCCCATCCTGCACCCGGAGGCAGCTCGCGGGTCAGTCCCTTCCGCGACGCCGATCACGGCTCGCGCGGAGGGCGCGCTGCGTCATCTGCACCGTGAGCGCGGCGAGGAACACCACGAACAGGACGTTCGCCACGAGGGGGTCGACGGCGCCCGCCACCAGCGCGCCGAGGGGCGTGGTGATGCAGGCGGCTGCGCCGACGGTGATTCCGGCGGTGAGGTCGACGTTCTTGTGCCGGATGTTTCCCAGCGTGCCCGAGATCGTGGTCGGGATCATCATCAGCAGCGAGGTGCCCTTGGCGACGAGATCGCTCGCCCCGAAGAGCAGGATCAGCACCGGCACGACGATGATGCCGCCGCCCACGCCGATCAGGCCCGAGGCGACGCCCGTGACGAGCCCCAGCACAACGAGGCCGATCCCCGAGAGCAGATCGATGTGGATCTCGGCATCGCGCGAGGGGATGACGAAGAAGAGGCTCGCCATAACGACGATCAGGAAGCCCACGAAGATCCAGCGCAGGAGCGGCTCGGACAGGCGGTGCAGCAGCATCGTGCCGAACTGCGCTCCGACCACGGCGCCGGCGGCGATCAGCAGCGCAGCGGTCCAGTCCACGTCCCCGTGCACGGCATAGGAGATCACGCCCACCGCGGCCACGGGGATGATCGCTGCCGACGAGGTGCCGGCGGCCAGCCGCTGCGTGAAGCCCGCGAGCATCACGAGCACCGGGACGATGACGGTGCCGCCTCCGACGCCGAACAGTCCGGAGAGGAAGCCTGCGAGCAGTCCGATGCCGACGAAAGTCAGGATCGCGCGCGGTCCGCGGGCTCGGAGGGCATCGATCACCGGCCCACCCTACACAACGCAGGTGAGCGGATCCGGCGCCTCGCGCGCCGCCGATTTCCTACCGGAACAGGGGGAAACCGGCTCGCCCCCGCACCAGGCCGTGCCGAGCGTGCAGGCAGGGCTCGCACTCTGCACCACGCGGCCGGATTCGACAAGGGGCTCCCCTGCAGCGCTGCGGGAGCGGAGCGTGGAGGGCATGAGCGAGGAGACACGATGAAGGCGATGGTGTACCAGGCCCCGTACCGGGTCGACGTCCAGGAGAAGGACATCCCGCGCATCGAGCATCCCAACGATGCGATCGTGCGGGTCACCCGCGCGGCGATCTGCGGATCCGATCTGCACCTGTTCCACGGGATGATGCCCGACACCCGCGTGGGGACGACCTTCGGGCACGAGTTCATCGGCATCGTCGAGCAGATCGGGTCGTCCGTGCAGAACCTGCAGGTGGGCGACCGCGTGATGGTGCCGTTCAACATCGCGTGCGGATCCTGCTGGTTCTGCGCCCGGGGACTTCCCTCCAACTGCCACAACGTCAACCCGAACGCCACGGCGGTCGGCGGCATCTACGGCTACTCGCACACGTGCGGCGGGTACGACGGCGGCCAGGCCGAGTACGTGCGCGTGCCGTTCGCGGATGTCGGGCCGAGTGTGATCCCCGACTGGCTCGACGAGGAGGACGCGCTGATGCTGACGGACGCGCTGCCCACGGGCTATTTCGGCGCGCAGCTCGGCGACATCACGGAGGGCGACACGGTTGTGGTCTTCGGCGCCGGCCCCATCGGCCTGTTCGCCGCGAAGTCGGCATGGCTGATGGGCGCGGGTCGCGTGATCGTCGTCGACCGGGTGGAGGAGCGTCTGGCCAAGGCGCGCGAGTTCGCGCACGCCGAGACGATGAACTTCGGCCATCACCGCGACGTCGTCGTGGCGCTGAAGAAGGCCACCGACCACCTCGGCGCCGACGTGGCCATCGATGCGGTCGGCGCGGAGGCGGACGGCAACCGGCTGCAGCACTTCACGGCCACGAAGCTCAAGGTGCAGGGCGGATCGCCCATCGCGCTGAACTGGGCCATCGATTCCGTGCGCAAGGGCGGCACCATCGGCGTCGTCGGCGCCTACGGGCCCATGTTCTCCTTGGTCAAGTTCGGCGACGCCATGAACAAGGGGCTCACGCTGCGGATGAACCAGTGTCCGGTCAAGCGCCAGTGGCCGCGGCTGCTCGAGCACATCCGAGCTGGCCACATCGTGCCCCGCGACGTGATCACCCACCGGTTCGCGCTCGACGACATCGCGGAGGGGTACCACGTGTTCTCAGACAAGCTCGATGGCTGCATCAAGCCCGTGATCGTGCCGTCCGGCATCTGAATCAGCAGAAGGAGAAGTCATGCCGTACACCGCACAGGACCCCCGCCACTGGTCGGCCGACGAGCTGCGCGCGCGCATCCCCGGCTGGGGCGCCGATCTCGACCCCGCAGACCGCCCCTCCACGCCGAAGCTCCGCTTCGCGCCGAACGAGACGGGGGCGCACTGGGAGCTGCCCCCTCAGCAGCCTGAAAAGCACCCCCGCGAGCGCTCGGTGGAACATGCCCGCCTCACGCCCGTGTTCGGAACCGTCGCGCCGCTGCACGGACTGTCGGGGAAGATCCGGCGCTATGCGTACCGGCGATTCAGCGAGGCTCGTGCGGCGCACTGGCTTCTGCTGATGCTCGGTGATCGCGTCGACGTGATCGAGAGCCGCGTGCGACGAGGTGCAGCACGACGCCGAGAAGGAGCAGACCGGCGCCGAACAGCCACACGATCCCGCGCTGCTGGGTGAGCAGCAGGATGCAGGATGCGATGCCCAGCACGGGCACGAAGGTCCAGACGCGGTAGTGGTCGCGCTCCACGCGGTCTCGACGCAGCACGAGCACCGAGACGTTCGCGCTGAGGAAGACGAACAGCAGGAGGAGCACCACCGTCTCGGCGAGCAGGGCGAGGTCGCCGATCAGGGTGAGCGCCATGGCGACGACGGTCGTCGCGATGATCGCCGCCCACGGGGTGCGGCGGTTCGGCAGCACCTTCGCGAAGACCGAGGGAAGCAGGCCGCTGTCGGCCATGCCGTAGGTGAGGCGGCTCGCCATGATCATGGTCAGCAGCGCGCCGTTCGCGACGGCGATGAGCGCGATCAGGCTGAAGAGCCAGGCCGGAACCGCCACCCCGGAGGCCTTGACCACGTCGAGAAGCGGAGCGGTCGATCCGGTCAGCTCGTCGGCCGGCAGCGCGATCGCGCTGGCGAGACCCACGAGGATGTACACCGCACCCGCCACCGCCAGCGCGCCGAACAGGGCCCGCGGGTACGAGCGGCGCGGATTGCGCACCTCCTCGATGACGTTGGCCGAGGTCTCGAAGCCGACGAACGAGTAGTAGGCGATGATGGCGCCGCTCAGCACGGCGATCGGAACGCTCGTCTCGGCCGGTGCCTCCAGCACCCGCGACAGCTCGCCTCCGCCACCCGCGGCGAAGATGCCGACGACCGCGATGACGATCACCAGGCCGCTGAGCTCGATCACGGTCATCACGAGGTTCGCGCCCATCGACTCGCGGATGCCGCGCGCGTTCAGCGCGCCCACGACGGCCAGGAACAGGATCGCCACGGGCGCCGCCGGCACGTCGAAGAACGTTCCGAGGTAGTCGCCGGCGAACGCGAGCGCGAGGCCCGCCGCGCTCACGACGCCGGCTGCCAGCATGCAGAAGCCGATCAGGAACGACACCACCGGGCTGCGGAAGGCGCGCTCGGCGAAGACCGCCGCGCCACCGGCCTTGGGGTACTTCGTCACCAGCTCGGCGTACGATCCCGCCGTCAGCAGGGCCAGCAGAAGCGCGAGCAGCATCGGCGCCCAGAGCAGGCCGCCCACCTCGCCCGCCAGCACGCCCATCAGCGCGTAGATGCCCGCGCCGAGCACGTCGCCGAGGATGAAGACGAACAGCAGGAGGCCCGTGATCCCCCGCCGGAGGCGGGTGCCGTCTGCGGTGCTGTCGGCGGGGCCGTCTGCGGGGCCGTCGGATGGGTGCTCGGTGCTGTGGGCGCTCATCGTCCCAGCGTGCGGGACAGGCCCGGGGAGGCGCCACCGCTTGACCCCCGGGCCCGCAGACACTACGGAAGGCTCCTACGGACGGGTTGGCAGGAGCGGAGTCACGGGGTGATCGGGGCACGAAAAAGCCCTCGGACGAATCCGAGGGCTTTCGATCTGTAGCAGGAGCGGGGCTTGAACCCGCGACCTCACGATTATGAGTCGTGCGCTCTCACCAACTGAGCTACCCTGCCATCGCATCCTGGTCGCCAAGATGCAAAGAGCCCCGAGTCAGGATTGAACTGACGACCCCTTCCTTACCATGGAAGTGCTCTGCCACTGAGCTATCGGGGCATGTCACCCGCTCGCGGGCAACTAGACGAGGATATCATCCTCGGCGCGGGGGATCGAACCGAGCCGACTCCCGCGCGCGTCATCACTCGACGGAGGCCACCTGGGCGCCACCCTCGGTGTCGTAGTGCCGCCCGGCGTTCTGCTGCAGCCACGGCATCGGGTCGAACGAGCGCCCGCCGGCGTCGCGCAGCTCGAAGTGCAGGTGCGCGCCGAACGACCGGCCCGTGTTGCCGACCTTGCCCAGCACATCGCCGACCTCGACGTGCTGGCCGTTGACGACCGCCACCGAGCCGTTCTCCATGTGCGCGTAGTGGCTCGTGATCTTCTTGCCGTCGATCACGTGGTCGATGTAGACGTTGTTGCCGTACGCGCCGTAGGCGCCGATGCGCACCGTGCCCGCGGCGATCGCCTGGATCGGGGCGCCCGCGCCCGGCGTGAAGTCGATGCCCTCGTGGAGGCGACCCCAGCGCGAGCCGAAGCCGTACGACTTGCTGGTGCCGAGCACGATCGGCCACTGGATGTCGGCCGTCGGGTCGTTCTGGTACACCGCGTTGGCGGTGTTGATGCCGGTGGCCGCGGCGACCTCGGCGAACGTGGTGGTGTCGTAGCCGCTCGAGGCCGTGATGGCCGTGCCGGCGGCGTCGGCCGGGGCGACGAAGGCCTGGATCTCGTCGTGGACCTCATCGATCGCCGAGACCTGAGCGGAGCTCAGCTTCGCCTCGGTCTGCTCGGTGGAGGCGAGCGCCGAGATCGGCGTGGTCATGCCCACCGCAAGCAGTCCGACGATGCCGAAGGCGCTGATCGATGCCGCGACGGTCGCGACGCGTCGGAAAGCCGACGGACCGCGGCGCGGGGCCATGTGCGCGGCACCGTGAAGGCGAGCCGACATGCTCTCCGCGCGAGGCTCGGAGGGGAAGACGGGCGTCTCGCCCGTGAAGTTGAGCGCGCGGGCCGCCTCGGCGAAGAGATCGACGGGCTCCGCCTCGGGCTCCCCCGCCTCAGCGTCGGGCTGCTCGGCCTCGGGCTGCTCGGCGTCAGACTCCTCGGCCGCGGGCTGCTCCGCCGCTGCCGCCTCGACAAGGGGCTCAGCCTCGAAAGCCGGCTCCTGCTCGACCGGGGCAGGCGTCTCAACCGCGGACTCGACCAGCGCGGGAGCCTCGGCGACCGTGGTCACGGAGTCGCCGATCACGGCGGGAACCGGCACGGGAGCGGGAGTGCTCAGCAGCGCCTCGGCGATCACCAGGTCGGCGATCGGCACGGCGGCCGCGGGGAAGGGGATGTTCTGAGTGTCGCGAATGCGGCGCTCTCGCCGCGTCAGCGGCGCCTCGCTCACGGGGCGCGCTGCTTCGACGCGGCGAGAGCGACGCGTGGGCGCGGGCTCAGCCGAGGGGACGTCGTAGGGCACAGAGAAACTTTCGGGTCAGCGCCGCGGGTGAACCAGGGGGGTCGGCGCAAGCTTGCTTCGGGATCAGCCTCGGGTGGCTGGTAACGATTGGATAAACGATAACGGTTCCCGCCTGAGAGCGCCATCCGTAATTCTCCCGGTAACCGAGACACCCGACGATCTCGGCGGTCCAACGCCGTTCACCCGGCGGTCATCCCAGGATCGTACGGTGCAACTCCTCGAAGAGAGCGGGCCCCGCCACGATCGCCAGCGACCGGCCGAAGGCGTCCGGCTCGAACCAACCGGTGCGGCCACCGGCCTCGTCGACCAGGAGGCGTCCGGCCGCGATGTCCCAGGGCTTGAGGCCGCGTTCGAAGTAGCCGTCCAGGCGTCCGGCCGCCACGAAGGCCAGGTCGAGCGACGCGGCCCCGATGCGGCGGATGTCGCGGGCGAGCGGCATCACGCGCGTGAGCGTCTCGATGTCGCCGGCGTGAGTGTTCTTGTCGTAGCCGAGGCCGGTGGCCAGCAGGGCACCGGCCGGGGCATCGGTCGTGACCTGCATACGCTCGTCGTCGAGCCAGGCGCCTTCGCCGAGCGCGGCGCGGAACGTCTCGCCGAGCATCGGGGCCGACACCACGCCCGCGAGCGCCCGCCACTCCCCCGGATCCCGCGATCCCTCGACGGCGGCGATGCTCACGGCGTACGACGGCATGCCGAAGGCGTAGTTGACCGTGCCGTCGATCGGATCGACGACCCAGGTGATCCCCGAGGTGCCGTTGTCTCCACCCGACTCTTCGCCGAGGAAGCCGTCGTCGGGTCGGGCGGCGGCGAGGCGGGTGCGGATGAGCTCCTCCACCTCGCGATCGGCCTCGGTGACGATGTCGGCGATCGTCGACTTCGAGGCGGCGATCGACACGCCCTCGCGACGTCGACGGCGGGCCAGCTCGCCGGCCTCCCGGGCGATCTCGATGGCGAGGTCCTGCAGCTCGAGCGGGGTCGCGGTCATGGCCTCCACGCTACCCGCGCGCCCGAGCCCGGCGAGAACGACGAAGCCCCCCGGATCTCTCCGGGGGGCTTCGTTTCGTGCGGTGGCAGGTGAGGGATTCGAACCCCCGAAGCTTTCGCGTCTGATTTACAGTCAGATCCCATTGGCCGCTCGGGCAACCTGCCAGGGGCGCACCCGACCGACTTATCCAGCCAACCGGAGACGCGAGTGTTTATCGTACCCGCTCTCTCCGATCCGTGGAAATCGGCCCGAGTCGCCGGGCGCGCCACGCGGATCCGTCAGCCGGCGAGCACCCGCTGGACGAACTCGAGCGTGCGTCGCTTGGTGCCGTCGATCTTCAGGTCGACGCTGCCGCGGTACTCGTTCGGCGCGAGCGGCATGGCCAGCCGCACGTTCTCGTGGCACGACAGGTCGGCGCACATGTAGGTGCCGACGCTGTCGCCGTGCTCGCCCGCCGGACCGGCCCTGCGGGCGCTGAACAGAGTCACCTGGTTGCCGGGCTGCAGCGTGCGGCAGATGTTGCAGAACGCCGACCGGGCGTGCGACGAGCCGTCGGCCGCGCGCAGCACCACGCCGACGGGAGCGCCGTCGACCTCCATGAGGATGTAGCCGCGGCTCTTGGTGCGCGGATCCATCCATGCCAGGAAGTCGAGGTGATCCCACTCGGTGAGGAGGAAGTCGTGCGGCAGGGCGATGACCGTCGAATCGGTCTTCTCGCTGTTCACGAACGAGGAGCGCAGTTCTGCCTCTGTGAGCGCACGCATGGCACAAGACTAGGCTTGCGCCATGGCTGACAGCTCTTTCGACGTCGTTTCCAAGGTCGACAAGCAGGAGGCGGACAACGCCCTCAACCAGGCGCGCAAGGAGGTCGAGCAGCGCTACGACTTCAAGGGCACCGGATCGGACATCCAGTGGAGCGGTGAGAGCATCCTCATCACCGCCAACAGCGAGGACCGCGCCAAGGCCGTCCTGGACGTGTTCCAGTCGAAGCTCATCAAGCGCGGCATCTCGCTGAAGAGCCTCGAGTCGGGCGAGCCCACCGCCAGCGGCAAGGAGTACAAGCTGGTCTCCACGCTGAAGGACGGCATCTCGCAGGAGAACGCGAAGAAGATCGGCAAGATCATCCGCGACGAGGGCCCCAAGGGCGTCAAGTCGCAGGTGCAGGGCGACGAGCTGCGTGTCTCGAGCAAGAGCCGCGACGACCTGCAGGAGACCATCCGTCTGCTCAAGGCCGCCGACCTGGACATCGACCTGCAGTTCATCAACTTCCGCTGACGCGAGCCGCTGACCTGGGGTAGGGAGAGGACCGGTTACTCGCGTTCGCGAGGCTCTCCCTGCCGATCGGGCCCGCCGGTAGTCACACCACCGGCGGGCCCGATCGCGCACCTGGTCTCGATCGCCCACGCGGCACGGGACAGCGCGCGGGCGGGGCGTCACTACAGGTTCTTGTGCAGCCAGTCGCTACCGGACTCCGGGATACCCCTCCACGCTCCGGGCGACGAGACCTTCGCAACGAGCAACCTGTCCGATGAGTCGAGGAACGCACCCGCGCCGTCTCTCACCTGCGCTGCGGTCTGATCTGTGACGATGAGCCAGGTGCTATCCAGGTGGTGCCACCACCAGCTGAAGCTCTTGAGGTACTTGATCAGGCCGTCGTAGTCGCGCCCAGGTTTACCCAGGTCGTATCCCACCATGAACGTCGTCACTTTCCGTCCCTTCGCCTGAGCGCCATCGCTGCCGGCTCAGCGTCGCAGAAGATCCGCTCGGCCACAACGTCTTCCCGATGGCGCCTCCGCATGTACGTTCATCCCATGGCCACGGACACGAGCTGCCCATACTGCAAGCGCCTGACGTTCATGGACTACGTGCAGGACAGTGCTCGAATTGTTGACGAGGACGACATGCGCGCGGAGGCGGCATTCCAGTGCGCCGCGTGCGGACGCTTCAGCGTCGGCGGCAAGCAGTACGCCGGCTTCACGACGGACACCAGCGGACACTCCTTCCCGCTGCGCCTGCACGAGACGTCGACACCCGCGGAGATCGCTGCAGTACTCATCGGATCGATCGAGTATTGGGAACCCGTCGCGCCCGTTGGCAAAGCCTACGAGGATGTGCCCGCCGCGATCTCTGCACCCGCGGACGAGGCCTACCGATGCCTGAGCATTGACGCCTACCGTGCTGCCGTGCTCATGTCCCGGGCCGTCATCGAAGCGACCGCCAAGAAGCAGGGCATCAAGACGGGCAGGCTAGTGGACAAGATCGACGCACTAGCTGAGCGGGGACACATCCGACCGCTCGTTGCTGAGGCTGCGCACGCGATCCGGCTCATGGGTAACGACATGGCCCACGGTGACTTCGCCAGCACCGCCATCTCGCGGGCGGACGCCGAGGACGCCTTGGTCCTGATGGACGAGGTACTCAACGACGTCTTCGCTGTGAAGAACCGCCTCGAGGGCCTACTCGCTCGGCGAGCAGGCGAGGAGCCTGCCGGCTGACAAGGCCGTCCCCGCCCCGGCGTACGGCCGCGCCAGATCGATCGCGCCCAGAAAATACCGCGCGTCCCGGTCGCTGCCAACCTCCCGCGCGGTCCTGGCGCCCCTCTTCGCGGGTGAATTGGAGCATGTAGGGGAATTGGGAACTCCAGCGCCCGACCGATGTCGGTGGTGCCCGCTAGTCTCGCAATCCCAATCGCGAGAGGAACAATCATGGCTGTTGAAACAGATGAATTGGTCAGGCCGGCCAGCGTCCAGTACGGAGACTTCAAGGGAACCGCGGCCGCCGACACTCACGGAGGCGGCTCCTCGGAGCTCATCGATCTGATCGGGCTCGATCGCGACCGCTTCTGGGTCGTAGGCATCGACTTCTGGGGTGCCGACCTAGAGACGGGCCGCTTGGAGGTCTTCGCGATCGATCGCGACACGACCGGCATCGCCGACCATGCCGCTCTCGTGGCCTACGAGGCACAGCACGGCGAGGTTCCCGTGACCAACTTTCTCGTGCACGGCATGTCGATCGCGCAGATCCTGAAGGTCGGCCTCAAGCGGCTGCACGTGCAGCTCCTATCCCGCAGCCTCCCCGAAGGAACCCAGCTGCGGGTGACGGTCCGTGACGACCTGAACTACGACGGGGACTGAAGCGATGACTGGTGACTCCGAGGAGCTGGCAGCGACTCGTCCCAACGAACTCGTTTATTTGTCGATCGGCCCTGACTACGACGATGGCGAGTTGATCCTGCGCAAGGATCTCCCGAGCGACGCCCTGCGGGGGGCCGGCAACGTCAAAATTGAGGACCCTGCCACCGGAGAGCTCCAATGGTTCGAAGAATGGGTCGTAGACCGGTAAGCGCCCGGACAGAGCGCATGGCGGAGCACACCAGCCGATCCCGCGGATCGTTCCATCACGAGTGGCTGTCGCCAGCGCAGGTCCGTGAGCGATACGGGTTCTCTCTGCGGCACCTGCAGTACCTGCGTGACGTGGGCCGCGGCCCGATGTACCGGAAGCCGACGGCCAAGACCGTCCTCTACGCCGCCGACGAAGTGGACGCCTGGATCGACGCCGCCGTCGTGACAACGAGGGACCAACCATGACTGGCCGCGCGCGGCAGCAGAAGTCCGCGCAGAGTCCGCAGAATCCCCACTCGACGGCACTCTCGGACAGCCCCACCCATCGATAGATCCGTGGATTTGCGCGGCGAACACTCGCGAGCGTTCACACACATTCGGCGGCATGCGATTCATCAACTTCCGCTGAGTCATCGGGTCACGCGACCCACGAAGAGGGCGGGCCGCACTGGTGCGGCCCGCCCCTTCTGCGCTCGGATCAGTCCAGCGGGTCCACGCCGAAGTGGTCGGCCAGCTCGCTGATGACCGCGTGCGCGCCCTGGATCGACACGGATCCGACGAAGGTCGCGTCGTCCACCTGGAGCACATCGCCCGTCAGCTTCTCCCACAGCGGGTTCGACTCGAACTGCTCGCGCTGCGCGCGCGACGCATCGCCCTCGGCGCCCTCGGGCTCCCAGGAGCTGACCACGATCAGCGAGGCATCCGCCTGCAGGATCTGCTCTGCCGACAGCGGGACGAAGATCGTCTCGTTCGTGTCGGGCGCCTCCGCGGGGCGGGGAATGCCCATGTCCGCCATGATCTCGCCGAAGTACGAGGTGCTCGAGTAGAGGCGAGCGGTGTCCTCACCCGCGAACCGCAGGAGCGAGTACGTGGTCTCAGGCGCGGCCGCGAGGATCTCGGCGCCGACCGCCTTCGCCCGCTCCTCGTAGGCGGCCACCGCCTCCTCTGCCTTGTCCTGAAGGCCGAGCGCGGTGCCGAGCAGCACCACGTTCTCCTTCCAGGTCGGCCCGGTGCTCTCCGAGAAGACCGTCGGCGCGATCTTCGCGAGCTGCGGATACAGCGCCTCCTGGCGGACCTTCGCCGAGATGATCAGGTCGGGCTCGAGCGCCAGGATCTTCTCGAGGTCGGGCTCGGCGATGGTGCCGACGTTGACGGCATCCGCGGTCTCCGCGCTGACGTCGCCGAGGTAGGGCGCGAACGGGTTCTCGGGATCCTGGCGGTACTCGGCGTAGCCGACGAGCTCGGCGCCGAGAAGCAGCGTCGCGTCGACGTAGCTGGGGTCGAGCGCGACAACGCGCAGGGGGCGCTCGGAGATCGTCGTCTCGCCCATCGCGTGCTCGATGGTGATCGGGAAGGCGTCGTCGGACTCCGTCGCGGCGGCGGCGTCCCCGGCGGGGGCCGCGGGTTCCGCGGGCGCGCAGGCGGAGAGCCCCAGCGCGAGCGCGCCGGCGGCGATCAGAGTGAAGACGGAACGGGGAAGCGGCATGGAGTCGCCCTCTCGGTGGTGGATTTCGATGCGTCGAGTCACCCAAGGTAAGGTGAGCCTAACCTCGCCGACGCTAGCAGACCGGACATCCCCCTGAGCACGCCGCCCCTCGCCGCCCGAAAGCCCCGACTCCTGCCTCTCGCGGCGATGCTCGGAGTGCTCGTCGTCGCCGTCTTGGCGAGCATCTCCATCGGCGGCCTGCCGACCACTCCCGCGGAGGTGCTCACGGCGCTGTTCGCCCCGACGGGCACCGCCGCAGACGTCGCGATCCAGGGACTGCGCGTGCCGAGGACCGTGCTCGGGATCGTCGTCGGCGCGTGCCTCGGCATGGCGGGCACGCTGATCCAGGGCCACACCCGCAACCCGATCGCCGACCCGGGGCTGCTCGGCATCTTCCAGGGCGCGGCGCTGGCGATCGTGCTCGCCGCCGCGCTCGGCGACCCGGCAGGCCCCGTGCAGGCCCTGTTCGCCTTCGCCGGAGCGCTCGGGGCCGCGGTGCTGGTCTTCACCATCGCATCGAGCTCGCGCGCCGGCGCGACCCCGGTCACGCTCGTGCTCGCGGGAGTCGCGGTGTCCGCCCTGGCCGGGGCGCTGGTCACCGCCGTTGTGCTCACCGACATGGACGCCCTCGACTCGCTGCGCTTCTGGCAGATCGGATCGCTCGCATCGCGCAACGGCGCCCTGTCGTTTATGTGGCCGTTCGCCCTGCTGGGCGCCGCGCTCGCGGTGCTCAACGCGCCCGCACTGAACGCGATGGCCCTCGGCGTGCAGACGGCCACCTCGCTCGGCGTGCGGGTGGGGCGGGCGCGCACTGTGGGCATCGCCGCCATCACCCTGCTCGCCGGCACCTCGGTGATGCTCGCGGGCCCCATCGCCTTCGCCGGCCTGATCGTGCCCCACCTCGCGCGCGCCGTCGTCGGCGTCGACCACCGATGGCAGCTAGCGGCCTCGGCGGTGCTCGGCGCCGCGGTGCTGCTCGCCGCCGATACCGTGGGACGTTTCGTCGCGCGCCCCGGGGAGCTCTCCGCGTCGGTGATCCTGGCGGTGGTGGGAGCGCCGTTCTTCATCCTTCTCGCTCGACGTCGCCGGCTGGTCTCCCTGTGACCGCGCTCCCTCGCACGACCGACCTGCTGCCCACGCTGCGCGTCGGCCCGGTCTCGATCCGGTGGCGTCCGCGCGCCGTGCTCGTCTCCTCGCTGCTTCTCCTCGCGCTGATCGTGATGTGCGCCGTGCACCTCGCGTGGGGCAGCACTTCGCTGGATCCGGTCACGGTGCTGCGCACTCTCGCGGGTGACGCCCCCGATGAACGCACCGCCCTGATCGTGCAGGAGTTCCGGCTCCCCCGAACCGTCGCGGCGATCACCTCCGGCATGACGCTCGCACTGGCGGGAGCGCTGATGCAGACCGTCTCGCGCAACCCTCTCGCGAGCCCGGATGTGCTGGGCGTCACCTCCGGCGCATCCCTGGGCGCGGTGAGCGTGCTCGTGCTCGCCGGCGGCGGAGCCGGCGGTCTCTCGGGCGCCGCCGCGCTGATCGGGATGCCCGCCGCCGCGTTCGCGGGAGGCCTCCTCGCGGGAGGCGCCGTATTCGTCCTCGCCTACCGCGGCACCGTGTCAGGGCACCGCGTCATCCTCGTCGGGCTCGGCATCACGTGGCTCGCCTCGAGCCTGACCTCCTGGCTGCTCACGCTCGGCGACGTCACCAACGCGGCACAGGCTCTGACCTGGATGACGGGGTCGCTCAATGCCGAGGAATGGGGACTGGTCGCCCCGCTCTCGGTGGCGGCCCTGGCGCTCTGCGCGGGCGCGACGATGCTCGCGCGCCCCCTGGCACTGGCCGCCTTCGACGAGACGACGGCGACCGGACTCGGTGCGCGGATCGGCGCCACGCGCACCGTCGCGCTGATCGCGGCCGTTCTGCTCTCCTCCGTGGCCACCGTGCTCGCGGGGCCGATCGGCTTCGTCGCACTGGCCGCGCCGCAGATCGCGCGGCTTCTGACCCGGGGCAGCACACCGCCTCTGTTCGCCTCGGCGCTGACAGGAGGGCTGATGGTGGTGCTGGCCGACCTGCTGACGGCACGCATCCTGCCCGTACCGCTTCCCGCAGGGGTCGGCACCGCGCTCATCGGCGCGCCGTATCTGGTCTGGCTCCTGATCACCATGCAGAGGAGGAGCTCATGAGCTCACGGCTCCAAGCGCGCGGGCTCACGCTCGCCTACGACGGCCGACGCATCGTCGAGGGCCTCGACCTCGACGTTCCCGACGGGGAGGTCACGGCGATCATCGGCCCGAACGGCTGCGGCAAGTCGACGCTGCTGCGGGGACTGACGCGCGTGCTCACCCCGGCAGCGGGCGAAGTGCTTCTGGATGGCACGTCGCTGCGGCGCCTGAGCACCCGGTCGATCGCGACGCGACTGGCGCTGCTGCCGCAGAGTCCGGAGGCGCCCGCCGGCATCACGGTGGCGGATCTCGTCTCGCGCGGTCGGCATCCGCATCAGCGCTGGTTCGCGCAGTTCAGCGCGGACGATGAGGAGATCGTGCGCGAGGCCCTGAAGGCGACGGGCGTGGAGGATCTCGCGCACACGCCCGTGGAGGAGCTGTCCGGCGGGCAGCGTCAACGCGCCTGGCTGTCGATGACGCTGGCGCAGCAGACCGACCTCGTACTCCTCGACGAGCCGACCACCTACCTCGATCTGGCCCATCAGCTCGAAGTGCTCGAGCTCATCCGGGATCTGCGGGACGCCCACGGCCGCACGGTGCTGATGGTGCTCCACGACATCTCGCTCGCGCTCCGCTATGCCTCGCAGGTCGTGGTGATGAAGGCGGGCCGGATCGTCGCGGCGGGGCCCTCGCAGGAGGTCATCACCCCCGCACTGCTCGAGGAGGTCTTCGGTCTTCACGCGGTCGTGCTGGATGACGACACCCTCGGGGGCACGCACGTGCTCCCTCTCGGCCTCACGAGATCACGACGGCACTGAGCAGTTCTCCCCACCTAGTGGGACACACTGCAGGCAGTATTCTGCTACGCTTCCCGCCCCCGCTACACTGGTGCGGTTCTGATCGTTGCGGGCGCACGGTTGGCGTGTGCTGCACGTACCCTCCCCCGACGAATGACACGTCCACGCATCCGTAGGGAGATCTCTGTGAGCGCACTCGCGCCGATCGACAAGGGCAAGCAGCTGCTGGCAGACACCGTCTTCCAGTTCCTCGGCGCCGCGATCATCCAGGGCGAGCTCGAGCAGGGAGAACGGATCCGCGACGCCGAGCTCGCCGACAAGCTCAACGTCTCGCGCATGCCGATCCGCGAGGCCCTCCAGCGCCTCGAGCGCATCGGTCTCGTGGAGATGATGCCGAGCCGCTTCACCCGCGTCACGCTCGTCACCGACGAGATCGTGAAGGCGTCGCTCTCGTACGCCGGCTACAAGTGCGGCATCGAGCTGCGGGCAGCGCTGCCCGTGATGACCGACGCCCAGCTCGAGCGCGCCATCCAGCTGCTCGACGCGGCCGATGCCGCCATCGGCGACGACGACGCATCGATCGATGCCCGCATCGCCTGCTCGCGCTACATCGCATCGCTCGGCATCGAGACGGTGTATTCCCAGCACCTGCAGGACCTCGACGTGGCGCTCGAGCGCAACCTCAAGCACGTCGGGCCGATGCTCGACAATGAGGCGCTGCGCGCGAACTACGTGCAGCTGCGCCAGGCCATGAAGGACCGCGACGGCGACGCCGCCGAGCGCCTCGTGCGCCGGCAGTTCGGCATCTGAGCCGCGCACACCCCCGAACGCGACGAGAGGCGCCGGATCCCGACGGATCCGGCGCCTCTGCCGTAAGTCCTGCGGCTTACTTCACGGCACCGGCCGTGAGACCGCCGACGATGTACTTCTGCAGGAACAGGAACAGCGCGACAACCGGCAGCGCCGCCATCACGGCACCGGCCGAGAACGCCGACCAGTCGGCGTAGCGCGGGTTCGACACCAGCTTGGTCAGGCCGACCGCGAGCGTCTGGTTGTCGGTGTCGATCAGCACGACCGAGGCCACCACGAACTCGTTCACGGATCCGATGAACGATAGCAGGGCGACGACCGCGAGGATCGGCGCGACCAGTCGCAGGATGATCGTGAAGAACACGCGCACGTGGCTCGCGCCGTCGATCTTCGCCGCCTCGTCGATCGACACCGGGATGGTGTTGAAGAACCCGTACATGAGATAGGTGTTCACACCCAGCGCGCCGCCCAGGTACACGAGGATCAGGCCGATCCGGGTGTCGAGGCCGATGGCGGGGAACCAGTCGCTGATCGCGCTCAGCAGCAGGAAGATCGCGACGACGGCGAGCAGCTGCGGGAACATCTGCACCACGACGATCGTGATGAGCCCGAAGCGCCGGCCCGTGAAGCGCATACGGGAGAAGGCGTACGCGGCGAGCGCGCCGAGGAACACCGTCAGGATGGCGGTGATCCCGGCGATGATCAGCGTGTTCGCGAACCAGGCGACGAACGGCACCTTCGGATCGCTCAGGATGCGCGCGTAGCTGTCGAAGCCGATGGCCGAGAACAGCGCGTTCGATCCCGTGAGCGTGCCGCGCGGGTTGAGCGAGCTCGAGATGACGAACACGATCGGCAGCAGCGAGAACGCGGTGACGATGATGCCGACGACGTGGCGCCAGCCGAGGTCGGCGAACCAGCGGCCGAACGACTGCTTGCGCTGCGGGATGTCCGAGATGGCGGTCATCAGTTCAGCTCCTCGAGCGACTTGGTCTGGCGGAACGCGATGATCGAGATCACGGCCACCACGATGAAGATGATGATCGAGTAGGCGCTCGCGAGACCGTAGTCGCGGGTCTGGCCGGTGAAGGCCACCTTGTAGACCATCGAGATGAGGATGTCGGTGAAGCCGACCGGGATCGGCGCCGCAGAGTCGCGTGGTCCGCCGTCGGTGAGCATGTAGACCACGTTGAAGTTGTTGAAGTTGAACGCGAACGACGCGATCAGCAGCGGCGCCACCGAGACGAGCAACAGCGGCAGCTTGATGAGGCGGAAGATCGCCCAGGGCTTGGCGCCATCGACGGTGGCTGCCTCCTGCAGCTCCTCCGGGATCGACTGCAGCGCGCCGGTGCACACGAGGAACATGTAGGGGAAGCCGAGCCACAGGTTCACGATCAGGATCGACACCTTCGCCATCCACGGATCCGTCAGCCACGGGATGTCCGCGCCGCCGAAGATCACCTGGTTGAGGAAGCCGAACGACTGGTTCATCATTCCGGCCCACACCAGTGCCGACAGGAACGACGGCACCGCGTACGGGAGGATCATCAGCACGCGGTAGACGGCGCGGCTGCGCATGCGCACGTTGTTGAACGCGATGGCGAGGAAGAGCCCGAGGAAGAACGTCGTGGCGACCGACAGGATCGCGAACGCGAAGGTCCACAGCGTGACGTACACGAGCGGGCCGGCGAGCCGGGTGTCGGTGACGGCGCGGACGAAGTTGTCGAAGCCGACGGTGATCTGCCAGCCGGGCAGCAGCTGCGAGCCGTCATCCGCCGTGAAGGCGCCGACGCCGGTGTCGCGGTAGACCACGCCGGTCTCGGTGTTCGTGAGCGTGGCGGCGGCCTCGTCGTACTCGAGGGTCGAGGTGTACAGATAGGCGCTGGTTCCGTCGGGGGTGCGCAGCGCGCCGTCGTTCGGGTCGTCCGAGAACGGCACGGACAGCTCGGTGACGTCGTTCTGGCGCTGCAGCACGTCGGCGAACTTCAGGGTGGTCCAGCCGTCGGCCGCGACGGCCTTGTCGCCGTCGAACTCCACACCCGCGGCCGGCTGCAGCGGCTGCTCGGGCGAGCCGACGAGCGCGTCGCCGTCCGGGGTGGTGACCAGCAGGCCGAGGGCTCCGCCCTGCTCGACGATCGTGACGGGGTAGGTGGCCGAGTCGGGCACGCGCTCGAGAGCCGAGGCCATCAGCGACGAGACGGCCTGATCCTTGTTGCCGTTGTGGCCGGTGCCGTAGTTCGTGAACGCGACGTAGCCCGTGTAGAGCAGCACGAACACCTGGAACAGCACGAGGAAGATGACACCCGGCGTCAGGTACTTGGCCGGCAGGGTGCGGCCGGAGAAGTAGATCCAGTTGACGAACAGCGTGACCGCGATGATGATGCCGATCACGATCCACTGCTCGAAGCCGATGAGCACCAGCACCGCATACACGGCGAGGGCGTCGACGATGCCGAGCAGGACGAGTTTGACGATGAGAGCGGCGAGGCTGCCGCTCGCGCGATCGGCCAGCGCGCGTGCCTGACGCTGGCGCTTGGTCCGCGCGGGATCCGCCGCGGGATCGGTGACCGGTTCTTCGGTCGAGGTGTCGATGGTCATGGCTCCCTGCCCGTCGGATCAGTGCTGGAAAGTCGCGCGCAACGCGAGAAGGCCACCCGGGGCGGGGAGCCGCGCTCACCCACCCCGGATGGTCGTTTCTCGGATCGTCAGCCGATGGCCGCCTGGACGTCGGCCGTGAGCTTCTGCCACGTCGCGACGGGGTCGGCGCCGTTGATGATCTCGGCCTGCGCGATGCCCCAGTACTGCCACACCTTGCCCATGGCCGGGATCGCCGGCATCGGAACGGCCTGCTCGCCGACCTTGGCGAAGCCGCCGATGATCGGGTCGGCCGAGGCGGTCTCGGCCGCGGCGGAGAGGGCCGGGAGGATGTTGCCGGCCTCGAAGAGCGCGAGCTGCGCGTCCTCGGAACCGAGGTAGTTCACCAGGAAGTCGTTCGCGGCGACCTTGTTGTCCGACTCCGCCGAGACGAAGAAGCCCTTGACGCCTGCGAAGGGCGAGGCGGGCTTGTCGGTGGGGCTCGGGACGGGGTCGATGGCCACGTCGATGCCGCCGTCGACCGCGGCGCCGACGTTCCACGGGCCGGTCAGCCAGAACGCGGCCTCGCCGTCGAGGAACTTCTGCTTGGCGATGTCACCGTCGATGTCGGTGTTGAAGACGCCGGTGCCGTTCTTGCCCTGACCGCCCAGCCACGTGGCGAACTCCTCGCCGCCGGCGTTGCCGAGCTGCAGGTCGGTCGCGTCGTAGCCTTCGTCGTTGGTGCCGAACACCGGGGCGCCGAACGCGGTCTGGAAGGGGTACAGGTGGTAGGGGTTGCCCTCGGCGCCCTGCTCCACGACGAAGGTGCCCTTGGCGACCATGTCGTCGAAGCTCGTGGGGGCGTCGGGAACCAGCGCCTTGTTGCGCAGCACGGCGATGTTCTCGACCGCGTAGGGAAGCATGTAGACGGTGCCCTCGTAGGTCGACGCCTGGAGCGCCACCGGGAGGAAGGCGTCGGAGGAGTCGCCGAGCTCGAGCGGGGCCACCACACCGTTGGTGGCGAGCTCGCCCAGCCAGTCGTGAGCGCCCATGGTGATGTCGGGGCCCTCGCCCGTGGGCACCTGCTGGATGAAGTCGTCCTTGATGTCGGCGTTGTCCTTGCCGACGAGCTCGACCTCGACACCGGTCTTCTCGGTGTACGCGTCGGCGGCACCCTGAAGGGCGTCCACGCGCTCGGCGTCGACCCAGACGGTGAGGGTCGAGGCGGCGTCGCCGCCGTCCTCGGGGGCCTTCGTCTCGTTGTCGGCGGGGGCCTGGGGGGCGCAGCCCGCCAGGCCGAGGGTCGTCGCGATGGCGAAAGCCGCGATCCAGCGGCCCTTGCTGTTCACCTTCATTGGTGTTGTTGCCTCTCGTGTCACGAACCGGCCACTCCGCCAGTTCTGCAAGCGATTACAGGTATACATGCCTGCTTCGGATCCGCAAAACGGACATACTGCCCAGAACAGCGGATCGATGTGTAACCGTGATGCTGTCATGGACGATCCACATCTGCAAGCGTTTCCACTTTCAGGCGCGATCGCCTAACGTTGCTTCTCATGACACCCGAAACGTCCCTGGCTGAGCGGCCCGCCCCGACCGCCGCCTCCCACCAGCGGCCGGTCCCTCGCGAGTGGTACCGCAGCGCTGCGATCTACCAGATCTACCCCCGCTCTTTCGCCGACGGCGACGGCAACGGCGTCGGCGACCTGCCGGGCATCACGTCGCGCCTCGACGACCTGCGTGATCTCGGCATCGACGCCATCTGGCTCTCGCCGTTTATGACCTCCCCGCAGAAGGACGCCGGCTACGACGTCTCCGACTACTGCGACGTCGATCCGCTGTTCGGCACGCTCGCCGACTTCGACGTGATGCTCGCGGAGGCCCACGCCCGCGGCCTGCGCGTGATCGTCGACCTCGTGCCGAACCACTCGTCCGACCAGCACGTCTGGTTCCAGGCGGCGCTGAACGCGGCTCCCGGCAGCGTCGAGCGCGGCCGCTACATGTTCCGCGATGGCAAGGGCGAGAACGGCGAGCTCCCCCCGAACAACTGGGAGTCGGTCTTCGGCGGCCCCGCCTGGACCCGCATCACCGAGGCGGACGGTCGCCCGGGACAGTGGTACCTGCACCTGTTCGACTCGTCGCAGCCCGACTTCGACTGGGCCAACCCCGAGGTGCGCGCCGAGTTCCACCGCATCCTGCGCTTCTGGCTCGACCGCGGCGTCGACGGCTTCCGCGTTGATGTCGCCCACGGTCTCGTCAAGCACAACGAGCTGCCCGACTACGTCCCGCCGGTCGACGCCGCCTCCATGGGCGGTGCCGAGCCGGTCCCCTACTGGGGCCAGGAGGGTGTGCACGAGGTGTACCGCGAGTGGCGCAAGCTGCTCGAGGAGTATGACGGCGACCGCGCCCTGTGCGCGGAGGCCTGGATGCCCTCGACCCAGGAGATCGCCAAGTGGGTGCGCTCGGACGAGATGCACCAGGCGTTCAACTTCTCGTTTATGTACACCGAGTGGGACGCGTCGGCGCTGCGCAGCATCATCGACGAGTCGTTCGCCGCGTTCGGCGGCGTGGGCGCCCCGTCGACGTGGGTGCTCTCCAACCACGACGTGGTCCGTCACGCCTCGCGCCTCGCGCTGGGCGCCGACTCCCCGCAGGGCCACGGCGTCGGCCCCCTCTCCCCCGGCAAGCCCGACCCGGTGCTCGGCCTGCGCCGCGCCCGCGCCTACACGACGCTGATGCTCGCGCTGCCCGGATCCGCGTACCTCTACCAGGGCGAGGAGCTGGGACTGCCCGAGGCGATCGAGCTGCCCGACGAGGCGCGGCAGGATCCGACCTGGTTCCGCACGAACGGCGAGCGCTATGGCCGCGACGGCTGCCGCGTGCCGCTTCCGTGGGAGGCGGGCGCCCCGGCGTTCGGCTTCAGCGAGACCGGCAAGGCGTGGCTGCCCCAGCCGTCCGACTGGGATGCCTACGCCCGCGACGTGCAGGCGCAGGATCCCGAGTCGACCCTGAACCTGTACAAGACGCTGCTGCGCCTGCGTCGCGAGCTGCACCTCGGCTCCGAGGAGTTCGCGTGGGCCGACGATGTCGATGTGCCCGAGACGGCCGTCGCCTTCCGAAGCGGTCGACTGCTCGTCATCGCCAACCCCGGCGCGCAGCCCGTCGCGCTGCCTTCGGACGCCCGCGTGCTGGTGGCGAGCGGACCTCTTGCGGAGGACGTCGACGGCGACAAGATGCTGCCGACGGACACCGCCGTCTGGCTGCTGCAGGGCTGATCCGGAGCCGCTCCGGATCGACGCGATAATCGAGGGGCGGATCCATCCGGATCCGCCCCTCGACAACACGTATGAACGAACGTCGCAAGGGAGCGCGTGAATGAGCATCGCTGAGGTGGCCCGTCTGGCCGGGGTGTCCACGGCCACGGTGTCGCGCGCGCTCTCGGGCCGCGGGCACGTGTCCGCGAAGGCGCGGGAGAAGGTGCTCGAGGCGGCCAGCGAGCTCGGCTACGTGGTGTCGCAGGCGGCGTCGTCGCTGGCCTCCGGACGCACGCGAAACGTGGGCATCGTGCTGCCCTTCCTCAACCGCTGGTACTTCACCACCGTGCTCGAGGGCGCCCAGCAGCGGCTGATGCGCGCGGGCTACGACGTCACCCTCTACAACCTCGCCGGCGACGGCGACGAGCGTCGCGAGGTGTTCGAGCACTTCCTGCTGCGCCAGCGCGTCGACGCGGTGATCGCCGTGTCGCTCGAGCTCACCGAGCCCGAGGTCACCCGCCTGCACGCGATCGGCAAGCCGCTGGTCGGCGTCGGCGGTCCGATCCCCGGCGTGCACACGCTCGCGATCGACGACGTGGCCGTCGCGCGCCTCGCCACCGAGCACCTCGTCGGCCTCGGACACACCCGCATCGGCCTGATCGGCGGCGACCACGAGTCGGACGCCGACTTCCACCTGCCGACAAAGCGCCGCCAGGGCTTCGAGGCCGCCATGAACGACGCCGAGCTCCCGATCGTCGCCACGCGCATCGCCGACGCCGACTTCACCATCGAGGGCGGCTACCGCGCCGCCAAGCAGCTGCTCGGTCCCCTGCGCGAACGTCCGACGGCGATCTTCGCGGCGTCCGACGAGATGGCGTTCGGCGCCATGCTGGCCGCGCGCGATCTCGGCCTCCAGGTGCCCAACGACATCTCGATCATCGGGGTCGACGACCACGACCAGTCCGAGTTCTTCGGCCTCACCACCGTCGCGCAGTTCCCGCGCGAGCAGGGCGCCGCCGCCGTCGACGTGCTGATGGCGCAGCTCGAGCCGCGGGACGCCGAGATGCCCGCGGACACCCCGCTGCCGTTCGAGCTGCGCGTGCGATCGTCCACCTCCCGCCCGCGCGACTGATCCGGATCCGCGTCAGTCTGACTGCGCGGGAGCGGATCTCCGCGCCTGACGCCACCGCTCGGCTCGGGCACAGCCCCGGGTGATAAAGTCGGTGTGCGCTCGGATCTCGAGCGCATCGTCGTGTCTCGACAGGGCTCGCCGGATCATCCGGCTGAACGACCCGCTCATCCTGCCGCGGCGAACGGATCCGGCATCCGCCGAGTTCGCCACCCCCGGCCGTGCGCACCGTTGCGCCTGCGCTCACGCGCGTGCGCGGCCGGAGCATCGAAAGACAACCATGACTTCTGCCCCTTTGACGCAGACGAACGATACGCAGATCTCCTTCGCCGACCTCGGCGTCCCCTCCGTGCTCGTCGACGCGCTCGTCGCGATGGAGCGCCCGACGCCCTTCCCCATCCAGCGCGAGACGCTGCCCTCGACCCTCGCGGGCCGTGACGTGCTCGGTCGCGGCAAGACCGGATCCGGCAAGACCCTCGCCTTCGCCATCCCGCTCGTCGCGCGTCTCGCGCAGGCGGGTCAGCGCGGACGGGCCGGTTCGCCCGTCGCCCTGGTGCTGGCTCCCACGCGTGAGCTCGCCACCCAGATCACCCGCACGGTGGAGCCGCTCGCCAAGTCGGCCGGCATGACCGTCACGACCGTCTTCGGCGGCGTGTCGCAGAACACGCAGGAGACCGCCTTCGCGCGCGGCGTCGACATCGTGGTGGCCTGCCCCGGCCGACTCGAGGACCTGATGGGCCAGGGTGTCGTGCGCCTCGACCGCATCGCGGTGACCGTGCTCGACGAGGCCGACCACATGGCCGACCTGGGCTTCCTGCCCGGCGTGACGCGCATCCTGTCGAAGACGCCGGCCGGCGGCCAGCGCATGTTCTTCTCGGCCACGCTCGACAACGGCGTGGACAAGCTCGTCAGCCGCTTCCTGCCGAACCCGGAGCACATCGCGATCGACTCGGCCGAGTCGCCCGTCGCGCAGATGACGCACCACGTGTTCGAGATCTCGAGCACCGAGCTGAAGACCGAGGTCATCAAGGCCCTCGCCTCCGGCACCGCCCGCCGCATGTTCTTCACCCGCACGAAGCACCAGGCCAAGAAGCTGGCCCGCCAGCTCACCGCCGCCGGCATCCCCGCGGTCGACCTGCACGGCAACCTGTCGCAGAACGCCCGTGACCGCAACCTCGCCGACTTCTCGTCGGGCCTGGTGAAGGTGCTCGTCGCCACCGACGTCGCCGCCCGCGGTGTGCACGTCGACGGCGTCGACCTGGTCGTCCACGTCGACCCGCCCGCCGAGCACAAGGCGTACCTGCACCGCTCGGGGCGCACGGCTCGCGCCGGTAACACGGGCGACGTCGTCACCCTGATGGTGCCCTCGCAGCGCAAGGACACCGAGATCCTGCTGCGCCGCGCGGGCATCGACGCCAAGCCGCAGCACGTCACCGCGAACCACACCGCCGTCATCCGCCTCACGGGCGAGGTCGCCGAGCGCGTGGCCCCCCGCGCGGGCGGTCCCGGCGTCGGCAACGCGCCGGCCGAGGGCTCCACCGGCGGCGGTCAGTCGCAGGGCGCCAACGCCCGCCGCAAGCGCGCGGCCCGCGAGGGCGCCGACGGCGGACAGCGCCAGGGCCAGAGCGGCGGCCGCGGACGCGGCGGTCGCGGCGGCCAGGGCGGCGGCCAGTCCGCCGCGCAGGGCGGCCAGCGCCAGGGTCAGGGCCGCGGCCAGGGCGGCCAGCGCGGCGCCCAGGGCGCCGGCGCGAAGCCGACCTACAGCACCTCGACGGGCCAGCCCGCACAGCGTCCCGCGCACGGCGGCTCGGCGCACGGTGGCTCGGCTTCGGCCGCGAACTCCTCGGCGCCGCGTCGCCGCACCGGCCCGCGCCGCGCGCAGGCCCCCGGCACCGCGCGCTGACGCGAGCCTGAAAGGACGTGTTCTCCGCGAGGACATGCCTGATCGGATCCGATTCGGCACGTCCTCGCTGACAGCACGTGTTCTGAGCAAGACAAGAGCCCGACCCCCACGGGGGCCGGGCTCTTGTGTTGGTGGCTCAGAAGTCGAAGTCGCCGATGTTGTCCGC
Source organism: Microbacterium stercoris (assembly GCF_017592545.1). Classification (GTDB taxonomy): domain Bacteria; phylum Actinomycetota; class Actinomycetes; order Actinomycetales; family Microbacteriaceae; genus Microbacterium; species Microbacterium stercoris. The sequence continues at coordinate 439,291 of NZ_JAGFOA010000002.1, read as the reverse complement.
GTTGAAGACGAACGGGTCGCCGAGGAGCACGGTGCCGTCGGCGCCGACCTCGAACTCGCCGAGGTCGCCGGCCTCGAAGCTGTCGCCCTCCTCGCCCGTGATGTCACCGGCGACCAGCGCCTGCGCGGCGAAGGCCGCAAGGTAGCCGAGGTCCTCGGGGTTCCACAGGGCGAAGGCCGTGACGGTGCCGTCCTCGACGTACTCGCGCATCTGGTTCGGGGTGCCGAGGCCCGTCAGGGCGACCTTGCCCTTGAACTCCGAGGTCGACAGGTAGCGAGCCGCCGCGGCGATGCCGACCGTCGTGGGCGAGATGATGCCCTTCAGGTTCGGGTGCGACTGCAGCAGCGCGGCGGTCTGGTCGAACGACTTCTGGTCGTCGTCGTCACCGTAGACCGTGTCCACCAGCGTGATGTCGGGGTGGTTCGCCTCGAGCTCGGTCTTCATGAGCTCGATCCACGCGTTCTGGTTGGTGGCGTTGGCCGACGCCGACAGGATCGCGATCTCGCCCGCGTCGCCGATCTGCTCGGCGATCAGGTCGACCTGCGCCTTGGCGATGCCCTCGGCGGTGGCCTGGTTGATGAACAGGTCGCGGCACTCCGGGTCGGTGTCCGAGTCGAAGGTGACGATCTTGGTGCCCGCCGAGCGCGCCTCCTCGAGCGCGTCGCACAGCGCGCTCGGGTCGTTGGCCGAGATGACCAGGCCGTTGACGCCCTGCTGCGCGGCGGTCTGGATGTACTGCACCTGCGAGGTGGGGCTGGCCTCGGTCGGGCCGACCTCCTCGAAGGCGCCGCCGAACGCCTCGACCGCGGCCTTGCCGCCCTTGCTCGAGGTGTCGAAGTACGGGTTGCCCAGGTTCTTGGGCAGGAACGTGACGGTGATGGCCTCGCCACCGCCCTCGCCGCCGCCGTTGCCGCCCTCGGGCGCACCGCCGCCGGCGGTGCAGCCCGACGCGACGAGCGCGACGCCGATCGTGAGCGCGGCTGCTCCCAGCAGCGCGCGGGTCTTTCGGAATCCGAACATCGTTGTTGCTCTCCTTGGTGTGGGGTTACTGCAGGGGTTTCGAGGCGGATCCGGCGGCGCGCGCGGTGCGCAGACGTCGCCGTCCGATGAGGGCGATCCGGCGTCCGCGTGCCCATGCGAGCACCGCGGCCGACACGACGGACAGGATCAGCAGCACGCCGGTGATGATGTTGATGACCTCGCCGCTGACGCCCGCGAGGCGCAGCGCGCTGCCGAGCGTGCCGATCAGCAGCACGCCCGCGATGACGCCGTGGAGGGCGCCGCGTCCGCCGAAGATCGAGACGCCGCCGAGCAGCACGGCCGCGATGATCTGCAGCTCCATGCCGGTGGCGTTGTCGCCGCGCGCGTTGCTGTAGAGCAGCGTGAAGTAGACGCCGGCGAAGCCCGAGACGGCTCCCGAGAGCACAAACAGCGTGAACTTCGTCTTCGCCACGTCGATGCCAGAGAAGTGTGCCGCCTCCTTCGAGAGGCCGATGGCGTACAGCGCCCGCCCGAAGGGCGTGAAGTGCAGCAGCACCGCGAACACGATCGCGAGAATCGCGAACGGGATCATGATCACCGGGATCGGGGTGCCGGGGATCAGCGCCTTCGCGAGATCCGTCCACTCCTCGGGGAACTCCGTGATCGCCGTTGTGCCCAGCAGGCCCACGGCGATGCCGCGGAACAGCGCGAGCGTGCCGATGGTGACGGCCAGCGAGGGCAGCCCCACCACGGTCACGAGGAATCCGTTGACGACGCCGCACACCGCACCGGCCACGATCGCGACGAGAGCCGCGAGCGGGAACGGAGCCCCGGCCTGGGTCAGCACGCCGGTCAGCACGCTCGACAGTCCCAGGATCGAGGCGACCGAGAGGTCGATCTCCTCGGTCACGATGACGAGGGTCATCGGCAGGGCGATGAGCAGGATCGGCGCGGTGTCGCGCAGCAGGTAGGTGAGCGTCAGCGGGCTGCCGAAGTTGCGCACGGTTGCGAGCGCATAGACGATCACGATCACGAGCAGCGCGATGATCGCGGCCTCGCGGGTGAACAGCCAGCGGCGCCAGAGCGGGTGGGCGTGGGCCGGGGTGGCCGTGCCGACGACGGTGGTGGCCGGTGCGGACATCAGCGGTGGTCCTCTCGCTCGGCGATGAGCTTGCGGTGCCGGCGCACGGCCAGCACGCGGTCGAGCACGATGGCGCCGATGATCAGCGCGCCGACCACGGCCTGCTGCCAGAAGTCGTCGATGCCGATGATGGGCAGCGCCCGGTTGATGGTGAGCAGCAGGAAGGCGCCGACGGCGGCTCCCCACACGGTTCCCGCGCCGCCCGCCATGGCCACGCCGCCGATGACGGCCGCGCCGATGGCCTGCAGCTCCCAGCCCGTGCCGGCGTTGGAGGCCACGGTGCCGTAGCGGGCGGCGAACAGCACCCCCGCGAAGCCCGACAGCGCGCCCGAGACGAGGAACGCCATCAGCACGCGGTTCGTGACCGGCAGACCGTACAGGTGCGCGGCGGCGGGGTCGGATCCGATCGCGTAGAGCTCGCGGCCCGAGCGGCGGGTGTGCAGGTACCAGGCCGCGACGATCAGCACCGCGAAGGCGATGAGAGTCAGGTACGGCAGCCCAAGGAACATGCCGGTGCCGAGACCGCGGAAGTCCTTCGGCAGATCCGACGCGTTGATCCGGTCGGATCCGGTCCACGCGATGTTGATGCCGCGGTAGATGTACATCGTGCCGAGGGTGATCACGAGTGCGGGCACCTTCGCGTAGGCGACGAGCGCGCCGTTGACGAGCCCGAGCAGCGCGCCCAGCAGGCCGCCCGCGAGGAACACCACGATCGGCGGGATGCCGGGTACGTCGATGAACAGGCGCCCGGTCAGGTAGGCGGTGAGACCCACGACCGAGCCCACCGACAGGTCGACGTTGCGCGTGATGATCACCACGGCCTGGCCGACGGCCACCAGCAGCAGCAGCGAGGGCGTCAGCAGCAGGTCGCGCGACCCGTCGCGCGAGAAGACGAACGACGGGTTCGCCACGGTCGCGGCGACGATCACCAGGATCAGCGCGAGCAGGATGCCCGTCTCGCGCGCGGTGAGCAGGGACTTCAGGATGCGCATCAGGCGGCCGCCTCTGCTGTCGCGGCGGTCATGACGTTCTCCGGGGTCGCTTCCGCGCGCGAGAACTCGCCGGTGATCCGACCCTCGCGCATCACGAGCACGCGGTCGGCCATGCCGAGCACCTCCGGCAGCTCGGACGAGATCATGAGGATCGCCAGGCCCTCCTGGGCGAGCTGCGAGAGCAGCCGGTGCACCTCCGACTTGGTGCCCACGTCGATGCCGCGGGTGGGCTCATCGACGATCAGCACGCTGGGGTGCGTGGCGAGCCACTTGCCCAGCACGACCTTCTGCTGGTTTCCGCCCGAGAGGGTTCCGACCTCGGTGTCCAGCGCGCTGGTCTTCACCTCGAGGCGGCTGGCCCACTCGCGCGAGGCGGCGGTCTCGCGCGACTCCCACAGCAGACCCCACCTCGAGAGGCGGCTGCGGATCGCCAGCGCGGTGTTGCGGGTGACGCTCTGGTCGAGCACAAGGCCCTGCTTGCGACGGTCCTCGGGCACCAGCGCGACGCCGCGGGCGGTGGCGGCCCGCACGTCGCCCTTGGGAAGCGCGCGACCCGACAGGCGCACCGAGCCCGAGTCGTAGCGGTCCACGCCGAAGACGGCTCGGGCGACCTCGCTGCGGCCGGCGCCGACGAGGCCTGCCAGTCCCACGATCTCTCCCGCGCGCAGCTGGAACGTGATGTCGCGGAACACTCCGCGGCGGCTCAGCCCCTCGACCTCGAGCACCACGTCGCCGATCTGCGCCTCGAGCTTCGGGAACAGGTCGGTCACGTCGCGCCCCACCATCTGACGCACGAGCGCGTCGACCGTGGTCTCCGAGATCGGCGTGGTCGCGACGTAGGCGCCGTCGCGCATCACGGTCACGGTGTCGCACAGCGCGAACACCTCGTCGAAGCGGTGCGAGATGAACATCAGCGCTCGGCCCTCGTCGCGCAGGCTCCGTGCGACGGCGAACAGGCGCTCGACCTCGACTCCCGAGAGGGCGGCGGTGGGCTCGTCCATGATGAGCACACGCGCGTCGAGTGAGATGGCCTTGGCGATCTCGATGATCTGCTGGTCGGCGATCGAGAGTCCGTCCGTGACGCGATCCGGATCGATCCGCACACCGAGGCGGTCGAAGATCGCCACGGCCTCCTCGCGCATGGCGCGGCGGTCGATGCCGCCCGTGCGGGTGGTGGGCTGACGCCCCATGAAGATGTTCTCGACGACCGAGAGGTCGGGGAAGAGCGTCGGCTCCTGGTAGATCACCGCGATGCCGGCGGCCTTCGACTGCGCCGTGCTGGCGAAGTCGACCTCGTCGCCGTCGAGCGTGAACCCGCCCGAGTCGCGCTGATACAGGCCGGCGATGATCTTCACGAGCGTGGACTTGCCCGCGCCGTTCTCGCCGATCAGGGCGTGGATCGACCCGCGATGCAGCGCGAGGCTGCCCGAGCGCAGGGCGACGACCGCGCCGAAGGCCTTGGCGACGTCGGTCAGCTCGAGCAGGGGCGAAGCCGGGGAGGACGGCGGATCAGCCGGGACCGGCGATTCGGGGGGTGCGACGACCATGACGCAGGGGCTCTCTTCCTTGAGATCCGTCAGATTTGAAACGGTTCAAATGGATGATAGCCCCCGCGCGTCCCGGGCCGTCAAGCGGGATGCGCACGGTCACACCCGTGAAAGCGCTTCCTCGGGCGGAACCACGCGGAAACACGAATTCAGCGCACCCGCGCGTCCTGGCGCGCCGCGAGGCGCACATCCTGCGCCTCCTGCATCGCGACCTCGTCGTCGATCCAGTTCGGCGCGCGGTTCTTCAGGAACAGCAGATAGACCACCAGCGAGGCGCCGATCGCGATCGTGACGTACACGATGAACAGCGGCACCCGGTCCGCGGCCGAGGCCGCCTGGAAGAGCAGCGGGGCGGTTCCACCGAACACCGAGTTCGCCAGGGCGTACCCGAACCCGACGCCCAGCGCCCGGATGTGGGTGGGGAAGAGCTGCGCCTTCACCACCGCGTTGATCGAGGTGTAGCCGGTCAGGATGATGAAGCCGCCGAACAGGATCAGGAAGGCGATGACGGGGCTCTCCTGCGCGGGCAGCGCCGTGATCAGGAACCACGTGTAGAGCACGCCGCCGATGCCGAAGAACACCAGCAGCGTCTTGCGTCCGACGATGTCGGCGACCCAGCCGCCCACCGGCTGCAGCAGCATCAGGCCCGTCAGCGCGATGAGGTTGACGATCGTGCCCGCCACCACGTCCTCCCCCGCGAACGACGCCTTCACGATCGCGGGGCCGTTGACCGAGTACGTGTAGAACGCGACCGTGCCGCCCATCGTGATGAGGAAGACCAGCAGCAGCGGACGCCATTGGTGCACAAGCAGCTCGCGCATGGAGCCGGATCCGCGGCTGCCCTTGGCCGCGGCGATGGTGTCGTCGCGCAGCGACTCGTCCATCGTGCGGCGCAGCCAGAACACCACCACGGCCGCGACGCCGCCGATGCCGAAGGCGACGCGCCAGCCCCACTCGGAGATCTGCTCGGGCGAGAGCGTGAGCACCATGATCAGCAGCGTCAGCTGGGCCAGCACGTGGCCGCCGACGAGCGTCACGTACTGGAACGACGACAGGAAGCCCCGCCGGCCGGGCATGGCCGCCTCGGACATGTAGGTGGCGCTCGTGCCGTACTCGCCGCCGGTGGCGAAGCCCTGCAGCAGCCGGGCGAGGGTCAGGATCACCAGGGCCCAGCCGCCGATGCTCGCCGCGGTGGGGGTCAGCGCGACCACGGCCGAGCAGAGGGCCATGAGCGACACCGACACGGTCAGCGCGAGACGACGGCCCCGCCGATCCGCGAATCGTCCGAAGAACCACGAGCCGACGGGGCGCATGAGGAACGTGACGCCGAAGATCGCCCAGATGTAGATCGTCGAGTTCGCCTCGTCACCCGCGAAGAACTGCTTCTCGAAGTAGCTCGCGAACACCGAGTAGACGTACACGTCGTACCACTCGACGAGATTGCCGGCCGAGCCCTTGAGGGTGTTCGAGACGGATCGCCGCAGCGAGGTGGGGACGGTGGTCGTGATGGCCATGACGGAGACTCCGATGCTCGGGAGGTGTCCGCCCATCCTGTCCCCCGCCCCGACGCCCCGTCAGCGGGGTGAAGTCCCCATGGCGGGAGGCGTCACTCGCCGCGCGAGACCCGCACCATCTCCTCGCGGGGGACGACCTTGATGCGGGCCCGGTTCTGCGGCGCGCCGAGCGACACCTCGTGCTCGTCGAGACGGTGCCAGCCTTCGAGATCCGTCCACGCGACGCCGCGCTCGGCGAGGAGCGCAGGGATCGCGTCGTCGGACGGATCCGCCGGCTGCCACCAGGAGCCCTGGTCGTTGACGAGGTGCTGGATGGTCTCCATCGCGTCGGACTTCGTGTGGCCGATGAGGCCCACGGGGCCACGCTTGATCCAGCCCGTCGCGTACATGCCCGGGATGCGGTCGTTCGAGTCCTGCGACAGCACCTGGCCCTCGTGGTTCGGGATGACGCCGTGGCGCTCGTCGAACGGCACGCCGGGCAGGGGCGACCCGAAGTAGCCCACGGCGCGGTAGAGCTGTCCCATCGGCACCTCGCGCAGCTCGCCGGTGCCGACCACGCCGCCCTGGCCATCCGGTCGCGTGCGCTCGTACACCAGGGCCTCGACGCGGCCGTCGGCGCCCGTGCGCACCTCGACGGGCTTCGCCCAGAAGTGCAGGTGCAACCGGCGCGAGGCCGTGCCGCCCGCATTGTTGACCGAGTCGCGCTGACGCCACGACTGCAGCACCCGATCGATGACCTTGACCTGCTTGTTGGTCTCGATCGCCGCCCGCGAGGCCTCGTCGTAGTCGAAGTCCTCGTCGTAGACGACCATGTCGACATCGCGCAGTTCGCCGAGCTCGCGCAGCTCCAGCGGCGTGAACTTCACCTGCGCGGGACCGCGCCGGCCGAAGACGTGCACGTCGGTGACCGGCGACGCCTCGAGCAGCTCGTAGACGTTCTGCGGAACCTCGGTCGGCAGCAGATCGATGGCATGCTTTGCCAGGATGCGGGCGACATCCAGCGCCACGTTGCCGTTGCCGATGACGCCCACCGAGGGCGAGGTGAGCGGCCACTCGCGCGGCACATCCGGGTGCCCGTCGAACCAGCTCACGAAGTCGGCGGCGCCGAACGAGCCCTCGGCGTCGATACCGGGGATGTGCAGGTCGGCGTCGCGCACGGCGCCCGTCGCGAAGATGACCGCGTTGTAGTGGCGCTTGAGGTCGTCGAGCGTGATGTCCTCGCCGAAGCGCACGTTGCCGAAGAGACGGATGTCGCCGCGGTCGAGCACCTCGCGCAGCGCGCCGATCACACCCTTGATGCGCGGGTGGTCGGGCGCGACGCCGTAGCGCACGAGCCCGTAGGGCGCGGGGAGGTGCTCGAAGAGGTCGATCGAGACATCGAACTTCTTCTCGGTCTTGAGGAGGATGTCGGCGGCGTAGATGCCGGCGGGGCCGGCTCCCACGATGGCCAGGCGGAGCTTGGTCAAGTGCTGCCTTTCGTCTGGGTCAGCTGCTGCGATCGACGAGCGACTCGGCGAATCGGGTGAGCGCCTCGCGCACGCCGCCGCCGAGGGGCCCGGCGGGCAGAGGGGCAAGGGCCGCGATGGCCTCGCGCGTCCACGTGAGCGCGAGCTCGCGGGTGCGCGCGGTCGCGGCGTGATCGCGCAGTTCGGCAAGAGGTGCGTCGAGGATCGAGGGGTCCTCCCCCTCGGCGATGCGGGCCACACCGGCGTCGATGCGACCCACGAGCTCCTGCGCCTGCGCGGACGGGTCGGCCGCGAGCAGCAGGTAGGGCATCGTCGGCACGCCCGCGCGCAGGTCGGTGCCGGGCACCTTCCCCGTCTCCTCGGGGTCGGCCGAGAGGTCGATCACGTCGTCGAGGAGTTGGAAGGCCACCCCGACCTTCTCGCCGTAGACGCGCAGCGGCTCGTGGTACCGCACCTCGGCGTTCGAGAAGATCGCCCCGGCCTGCACGGAGGCGGCGATGAGGGATCCGGTCTTGTCGGCCAGCACCTGGATGTAGAACTCGATCGGATCGTCAGACGGCTGCGCGCCGATGGTCTCGTGCATCTGCCCGAGCACCAGACGCTCGAAGGTGTCGGCCTGCAGCGCCATCGCGCGCTCGCCGAGGTGCGCCATGATCTGGCTGGCCCGCGAGAAGAGCAGGTCGCCCGTGAGGATCGCGATGCTGTTGCCCCACACCTGGTGCGCGCTGGCGACGCCGCGGCGGCGGTCGGCTCCGTCCATGACGTCGTCGTGGTACAGCGAGCCGAGGTGCGTGAGCTCGAGCGCCGAGGCGGCATCGACGACCTGCTCGGTGGCGCCATCGCCCAGCTGGGCGGCGAGCAGCGCGAGCATCGGACGCACCCGCTTGCCACCCGCCTCATACAGGTAGCGGCTTGTGGCGTCGACGAGGGCGTCGGTGGATCGCAGCTCTTCGGCCAGTCGCGTCTCGACCGTCTCGAGACCGGCCTCGATCGTCGCGATCAGGCGCTTCGATCCGGGCCCGGCGAAAACGCGCTCGCTGAGGCCGAATCGGCTCGCCATCGACGAGTCGGCTGTAGATCGAGAGGTCACGAGTCCAGCCTATCGGCGGGCTTCTCGCCCGAGACGGGGTTGACGACCGGCTTGACCGCGCGATGCAGCGCCACGATGCCGAAGGTGAGATCGCGGAAGGCGACCTGCGACCAGCCGACCTCACGGATCCAGTCGGCGAGCGTCTTCTGATCGGGCCACGTCTTGATCGACTCGTTGAGGTAGTCGTACGCCTCGGTGTTCGAGCTCACCGCGCGCGCGATGCGCGGCAGGATGCGGTCGTTGTAGAAGCGGTAGGCGCTGCGGATGGCGGGCTGCGGCGGGTGCGAGAACTCGCAGATCACGAGGCGGCCGCCCGGCTTGGTGACGCGCAGCAGCTCGGCGAGAGCCTTCTTCGGGCGCTTCACGTTGCGCAGGCCGAACGACATGGTGACCGCGTCGAACTGATCGTCGTCGAAGGGCAGGTCGGTGGCGTCGGCCTCGACGAACTCGAGGTTGCGCACGTCGCGGTGACGGCGGCGGCCCTCCGCGATCATGCCGGGCGAGAAATCGGCGGCCACGACGTGCGCGCCGCTGCGGGCGAGCGAGATGGACGATGCCCCGGTGCCCGCCGCGAGGTCGAGGATGCGCTCCCCCGGTCGCGGCGCGACCGCGCGGGTGGTGGCGATCCGCCACAGCTGGTCGTTGCCGACGCTCAGCACGGTGTTGGTGACGTCGTAGCGCGCGGCGACCTGGTCGAACATCCCGCTGACGCTGGCCGGATCCTTGCCGAGGTCGGCACGGTTGCCAGGACCGTTGGGCTCGGGATGCGCGGCGCGACTCATGGTATTCAGTCTAGGTCGGACAGCACACCCAGCCAGTGGTCGGCTGTCTCGTCGTCGAAAGGCTTCTCGCGCGCGACGACGCGGCGATGCAGGTCGGCGGCGGTGGCCTCCAGCTCGGCCATGACCTCGACCGGATAGCCCATCTGCACCGAGTGCTCGGCCCATTCGTCCTCGTCGTCGATGTAGACGCCGCGCTCGTCGAGCCGGCGCACGACATCGAGATCCATGTCGATCGCGGTCGGCAGGCCGTCATCGGGCCACTGCACGTCCCAGGCGACATCGATGTACACGCGGGTGAGCTCGGGCGCGTCGTTGAGGGTCAGCACCCAGTCGTGGCGGTCGACCGGCAGCAGCATCACGCTGGCGGAGGACAGGGTCACCTCGCGCCCGGGACGGAAAGCGCGCGCTCCGATGCGCTGACCGACCCACTCGCCGTGCTCATCCGATCCGAGGTACACGACCTCGTGATGCCAGTGCGGGGTGCCGTCCCACTTGCGCCAGATGAAATCGAGGGCGGTTCCAGGAACGGGGCGGGGCATGACTCGAGCCTACGTGCGGTGCGGGCCCGCGCCCGGAGGTCGTGCGCAGGCCGCCAGACGTAAGGTGGATGGGTGTCAGAAGCTCTCCCTCCCGCGGCTGAACGGGCACCGCGCCTGATCGTGGAGACGAGGGAGGTCGCGCACCTTGAGGATCCGCTGCTGTACGCCTCGCGGCTCTGGCCCCTCGCGTGGCAGCGCCGTGGCGACGGCATGGTCGGTGCGGGCGATGCGGTGCTTCGGATCGACGCGACCGGCGCCGACCGGCTGACGCGCATCGCGGAGTTCTGGCGCGCCGTCTGCGACGCCGCAGACGTGGATGACCCGGTCGGCCTGCCGGGCACGGGGCTCGTGGCCTTCGGTGCGTTCGCGTTCGACGAGTCCTCGGCCGAGCACTCGGTGCTGACGGTGCCGTCGACGATCCTCGGACGCCGCGGCGGACGGTCGTGGATCACCCGGATCCGCGACGCGCGCCAGGCGGAGTTCGCGCCCGATCCGATCGTCGACGAGTACGGATCGCACTGGTCGGCGACGCTGGGGCCGGGGCGGATGGATCCGGTCGCGCACGGCGATGCGGTGCGCCAGGCGCTGGCGGCCATCGACGCCGGCGAGGTCGGGAAGGTCGTGGTCGCACGCGACATCACGGGCACCGTCCCGGTGGACGCGGATCTGCGGCGTCTCGTCCGCGCGCTCGCAAGCGGTTACCCCGACACCTGGACCTTCTCGATCGAGGGCATCATCGGGGCCTCCCCCGAGACGCTCGTGACCGTGCACGGCGGCGACGTCACCGCGCGCGTGCTGGCGGGCACGCGCCCCCGCGGCGCGGACGCCGACGAGGACACGGCGATCATCGCCGACCTCGCCTCCAACCCGAAGGACATCGACGAGCACGAGTACGCCGTGCGCTCGGTCGTCGACGCGCTGCGCCCGCACACGTCGGCCCTGGCCGCGGCCGAGTCGCCGTTCACGCTCAAGCTCCCGAACCTGTGGCACCTCGCCACCGACGTGGAGGGCACCCTGTCGGACGGGGCGAGCGCGCTCGACATGGTGCGCGCCCTGCACCCCACCGCCGCGGTGGCGGGCACACCGACCCGCGCGGCGATGCAGCTGATCCGCCGCATCGAGCCCTTCGACCGCGGCCGCTACGCCGGCCCCGTGGGCTGGATCGACGGGGCCGGCGACGGCGAGTGGGCGATCGCGCTGCGCTGCGCCCAGTTCGGCGAGGCGGGCGAGTCCGTACGGGGCGTCACCGCCCACGCGGGCGGCGGCATCGTCGCGGGCTCGGTTCCCGAGGCGGAGCTGCTGGAGACCCGCGTCAAGTTCCGCCCGATCGTCGACGCCCTGGCCTGAGCCCCCTCGCTCGCTCGTCGAGCGAGGCAGGAACGACCGAGTCGAGACGCCCCACCCCGTCGCTCGTCGAGCGAGGGAGGAACGACCGAGTCGAGACGCCCCAAGCGACGAGCGTCCCCACGCCGCAGCGATGGCACCCGTTTCGACTCGCTCCGCTCGCTCAACGACCGGCTGGGTGAGCCACCCCACCCCCTCGCTCGTCGAGCGAGGGAGGAACGACCGAGTCGAGACGCCCCAAGCGACGAGCGACTCAACGCCGCAGCGATGGCACCCGTTTCGACTCGCTCCGCTCGCTCAACGACCGGTTGGGTGAGGCGCCCCACCCAGCGCGCGACTCAGCGACCGAGGTCGTCGAGGAAGGCGAGGTGATCGTTGCGGAAGCGACCCTCGGGGTCGAACTCGCGGGCGAGCGCGGCGAAGTCGCCGAGCTTCGGCCAGACGCGGGCGAGGTCGCGCACGGGGGCGAGCGAGAGCTTGCCCCAGTGCGGACGCGGGTCGAACGGCGCCAGCGCACCCTCGATCTTCGCGATGACGGCTTCGACGGCCGGCTGATCCTGCTTCCACGTGAAGTGCAGCCCGATGGCGTCGGTCTGGTAGGCCGGGCTCAGCCAGAGCTTGTCGGCCTTCATCGAGCGCACCTCGGTCACCTGGATGAGCGGCGCGATGTCGTCGGCGAGGGTGCGGAGGGTGCGGATCGCCTCCACGGCGTTGCGGCGCGGCACCAGCAGCTCCGACTGCAGCTCGTCGCCGTTGGACGGTGTGAAGTCGAGGCGGAAGTGCGGCAGGCGATCCATCCAGCGGCCCGGCAGGCCCAGCTGCTCGGTGCACGCCTCGGCCGAGACCCCGGCGAGCGGATGCATGCGCTCGCTCGCGGCAGCAGGGTCGCCCGGAAGCACGGGCACCTGCTCGTCGCGGGCCTTCGTCCACACCTGGTCGACGACGTCCGGATCCGTCCACTGCAGGAACATGCTCACGCTGTACGCGGCGCTCATGATCGCGTCGAAGTTCTCGAGCGCGGTCTCGAGCGGCAGCTTCGTGAACACACGCTGTGTCACCTCGAACGACGGCTCGATGTCGAGTGTGATGCGCGTGACGATGCCCAGGGCGCCGAGCGAGACGACGGCGCCGTTGAACTCGCGGTCTCCGCGGCGCAGGTTGCGCACCTCGCCCGAGGCGGTGACGAGCTCGATGCCCGCGACAGCCGACGAGAGCGTGCCGACGCCGTCGCCCGACCCATGCGTGCCGGTGGCGACCGATCCGGCGATCGTGATGTGCGGCAGCGACGCCAGGTTGGCCAGGGCCCAGCCGCGCTGCTCGAGCAGCGGCGCCAGCTCGCCGTAGCGGGTGCCGGCGCCCACGGTGACCGTGCGCGCCTCCTCGTCGATGACCGGCGCGGACGTCAGCTTCGCGGTCGAGATCAGGGTCGCGTCCGTGTCGGCGATGAGGTTGAAGGAGTGCCCGGATCCGAGCGCTCGCACCTTGCCGGGGCGGCTCAGGATCTCCCGCACCTCGTCGATCGTGGACGGCGTGGCGACCTCGGTCGCGCGGAAGCGGACATTGCCCGCCCAGTTGGTCAGCGTCATCAGGCGCCCTCTCGGTGGTTCGCGGCCAGCTGTGCGCCTGCGGCACGCAGCCAGGCCTGGGTGTCGGTCATCGCCGCCTCGGCGGATCCGGCGAGCGCGGTCAGCGAGACCGCGTCGAGGTCGTGGGTGTCGGCGTCGGCGGAGATGCGGCCGGCGACCACCGCGACCCGCGCTCCCGCCTCGCGGGCGAGCGCGGCGACGTAGGCGGGCGTCTTGCCGGCGGCCGACTGGCCGTCGTACGAGCCCTCGCCCGTGATGACGACGGCGGCGTCCGCGACGGCCGCGGGCAGCCCGGTGAGCTCGCCGATCTCGGCGGCGCCTCCCGCGAGACGTGCGCCCCAGGCGAGCAGTCCGTAGCCCGTGCCGCCCGCCGCACCCGCGCCGGGGGCGGCGGGATCGGCGCCCAGCAGGGTCGCGAGCAGGGCCAGTCCCTCGTCCGCGCGGGCGATCTGATCCGGATCCAAACCCTTCTGCGGCCCGAAGACTGCGGCGGCGCCCCGCGGCCCGGTGAGCGGATTGGTGACGTCGGTGAGCACCACGGCCCCTCCTTCCGGAAGCGGATGCAGGCGCGTCAGGTCGACCTTGGCGAGCTCCTCGAAGCCGGCGGCTCCCGGCGGCACCGAGACGTCGTACGCATCGGTGAAGCGTGCGCCGAGGGCGGTGAGCGCGCCGATGCCGCCGTCGGTGGAGGCGCTCGATCCGATGCCCAGGATGAGGCGCTTGACGCCGTGATCGAGCGCCGCACGAATCGCCTGACCGAAGCCGAGAGTCGACGCGTCGCGGGGACGCAGGGCGTTGTGGAGCAGCTCGATACCGGACGTCGAGGCGATCTCGACGACGCCGGTGCCGTCGGGCAGCAGCAGCCAGCTCGCGTCGACCGGCAGCCCGGCGGGGCCCGTCACCCGCACGCGCATGCGCTCGGCGGTGGGGATCGCGATGGCGAACGCGTCGACCGTGCCCTCGCCGCCGTCGGCCATCGGGCGCAGCACGAGGCGATCATCCGGACGGACGCTCGCCCAGCCCTCGGCGATGGCGCGCGCGGCGTCGCCCGCGGCGCAGGTGCCCTTGAAGCTGTCGGGTGCGATCACGATCTTTGTGCCCACCCCGCCAGCCTATGGGCGCTTCGAGGGCCTAGGCGTCGCAGACCGGGAGGAGCGCCCGGCTCCGGGCCGCTCGGCGGGTGGTGGTCACGATACGCCGCGGGTGCTGCGCATTGCGCGGCGCTTCTTGGCCAGGACCGGATCGCGCACGCCAGGATGAGGGAATGCACGCGGATCTGCCCACGGACGTGATCTTCATCGGCGGCCGCTCGGGCGTCGGCAAGTCCACCGTCGCGTTCGAGGCATCTCGGATCCTGGCGGCGGCAGACATCCGGCACGCGGTCATCGAGGGCGACAACCTCGACCAGGCACATCCCCAGCCGTGGCGCTCCGGGATCGACCTCGCGGCCCGGAACCTCCGGGCGATGTGGGCCAACTACCGGGCGCTGGGCTACGCGAAGCTGCTGTTCACGAACACCGTCAGCGTGCTCGAGGTGCCCACGCTGTCCGAGGCTCTCGGCGGCGAGGTGCGTGCGACCCCCGTGCTGCTCGTCTCCTCGGACGCGACCGCGACCGCACGACTGGAACGCCGGGAGACCGGCTCTTCGCTCGAGGCGCACCTCGATCGCAGCGAGCGCGCGGCCCGCCGTCTCGACGCCGAGGCGACCGGCGCGATCCGGATCGCCACCGACGGCCGCACCCCGTCCGACCTCGCCACCGAGATGCTCACCCTCGCCGGCTGGCTCCGGGCGGGCTGATTCCCGCGGCGCGGGGCTGGTGGTCACTACCCGCCGCACCGGAGTCGGCGCCTCCCGTCATGTGGTCACGACCCGTCGCGCCGGAGTCGGCGCCTCCCGTCATGTGGTCACGACCCGCCGCGCGGGAGTCGGTGCCTCCGGCGGTTTATGACCACCACCGAGCCGGTGCGCGAGGTGCGTCGCGGCTGCGTTCGCGAATCGGAGCTTGTGGTCACAACTCGCCGCACCGGGGCGGGCGCCTGCGGCGGTTCGTGCCCCCTGCCACCCGCCGCACCGGGCCGGCGCCTGCAGCGGTTCGTGCCCCCTGCCACCCGCCGCGCCGGGGCCGGCGCCTACGGCGGTTCATGACCCCCGACGCCCGCCGCGCCAGGCGCGTCACCACCGGGCCCGCGGATCGGCGCTTGCGGTCACGACTCGCCGTACCGGAGGCGGCGCATCCTGTCTTGTAGTCGCGACCCGCCGCGCGAGAGTACGCGCCTGCGGCGGTTTATGACCCCAGCCTTCGGCCGCGCGAGGTGCGTCACGGCTGCGTTCGCGAATCGGAGCTTGCGGTCACAACTCGCCGGGCCGGGGCCGGCGCCTGCGGCGGTTCGTGCCGCCTGCCACCCGCCGCACCGGGGCCGGCGCCTACGGCGGTTCATGACCCCCGACGGCCCGCCGCGCGAGGCGCGCCACCGCCAGGCCCGCGGATCGGCGCTTGTGGTCACGACTCGCCGTACCGGAGGCGGCGCATCCTGTCTTGTAGTCGCGACCCGCCGCGCGAGAGTACGCGCCTGCGGCGGTTTATGACCAGCAGCGACCCGGTGCGCGAGGTGCGTCACGGCCGCGTTCGCGAATCGGCGCTTGTGGTCACGACTCGCCGCACCGGAGGCGGCGCATCCTGTCCTGTAGCCAGGACTCGCCGCGCCGGAGTCGTCCCATCCGGCGGTTCGTGACCCCCGACGAGTCGCCGCGCGAGGTACGTCAGGGCCGAGTGTGCGAATCGGAGCTTGCGGTCACAACTCGCCGCACCGGCGCCGCGCCTGCGGCGGTTCGTGACCCCCAGCGACCCGCCACGGCGCGGGGTGCGTTACGGGCGAGTCGGGGCGGCGAGGAGGCGACGGATCCGCGCGACGAGTCGGGCAGGATCCCTGCGGTCGGCCGCCGTGACGTACGTCACCCGGTAGCCGGCCGCCTCCAGCTCGGCGCGCCGCAGTTCGTCGGCCCGCCACTGCGCGGGGTCGCGATGATGGTCGCCCTGGTACTCGATGATGAGCTTCTGCGCGGGATAGAGCATGTCGACGCGACCGATCATCCGGTCGCCGTCCCAGATCTCCACGTTGCACTCCGGCGCGGGCAGCCCGGCCGTCACAAGCGTGACCCGCGTCCACGACTCCTGCGGCGACTCCGATCCCGCGTCGGCGAGGCGGAGGGCCTCGGCGCGGAGCCTCGCGTACGGCGTCCGGGCGAAGCGCTCGGCCATCGCCATCAGATCGTCGCGCGTGAGCAGTGGCGCTCGGCGCGAGAGGATGCGGTCGGTCACGGCCACAAGGTCGGCGAGCCCCAGCTGCCGCGACAAGTCCACCCAGGTGCGGGCGACACTGAGCGTGCGCACCCCGCGCCTGCGCACCACATCGTCACCGACGAGGTCGAGCACGCAGCCCCTCACGCCCGGACGCCGCACACGAGTCGCGCCGACCGGCACCGCCAGAACGGGGCGACCGAAGGCATCCGCCTCCCTCGCCGGCGGCAGGGGCAGCCCGTGCAGGAGCGCGGCGGTGGCACCGGCGGCGCAGGCGTGCAGAGGTACGACGGCGAGCAGCAGCCCGAGCCTCTGCGCATCCGACAGTGCGCCGCGGGAGCGGGCGCCGTGGAAGGGGGGAACCAGGTCTTTCCGGCGCAGCCGGCTTGCCGACACACCGGCGTCGCGTGCGTCATCGACGGTGAAACCGGGAGCCAGGACCGATGGCAGCGGCGTTGGAGCGGGCATCTTCCCACTCTGGCGACGCGGGTGCGACGGATCCGCCGTCCGCCGGATCCGGGGACGGATCGGATCCGGATCCGTCCTGGGGACGAGTCAGCGCGCCCCCGCCCCGCCCGCCCGTCTCGAGCTCCTGGTCGAGCCGCGCCGCAGGGGCCGCTCTCCGCACGGCGAGTTCTGACCACGACCGGAACGAACGACCGGAGCGAACGACTCGAGCCGGACGCAGAAAAGGAGGGAAGTACAGCCCTTGACCCGGGGCGCTCCCCCGCGGGCAGAATGGCGCATGATCGCGAAGAGCCAGACCCGGTGGACGGATGATGCGCGCACGGTGCTGCGGGTGGGAGAGGGCTTCCGGCTCGCGGATGTCGACCCGAACGCGACGCCGGGATACGACGGCGACAAGGTCAGCGGAAAGCTCGACCTCAAGAGCGGGCTCGAGCAGCTGGCCGAGTATCAGGAGCGCCTCTACGCCGCCAGTCGCGGCGGCACGGCGACGGACGCGGTGCTGCTGGTGCTGCAGGCGATGGACTCGGCGGGCAAGGGCGGTGTCGTGCGCCACGTGGTCGGCGGCGTCGATCCGCAGGGCATCGAGCTGGCCGCGTTCAAGGCTCCGACCGAGGAGGAGCTGTCGCACGACTTCCTCTGGCGCATCGAGAAGCGCCTGCCCGGCGCGGGCCTGATCGGCGTGTTCGACCGCTCGCACTACGAGGACGTGCTCATCGGGCGCGTGCGCCGACTCGCGGAGCCCGCCGAGATCGAGCGCCGCTACGACGCGATCGCCGAGTTCGAGCAGCGCGTGGCCGACTCAGGCACGCGCATCCTGAAGGTGATGCTGCACATCTCGCCGGAGGAGCAGGGCAGGCGCCTGATGGAGCGCCTCGACCGGCCGGACAAGCACTGGAAGTACAACCCGGGCGACGTCGACGAGCGCGCTCACTGGGACGAGTACCAGGAGGCGTACCAGGTGGCCCTCACCCGTACGTCGACCGACCAGGCTCCCTGGTTCGTCGTGCCAGCGAATCGCAAGTGGTACGCGCGGCTGGCCGTGCAGGAGCTGCTGCTTGAGGTGCTGGAGGACATCGACCCCCAGTGGCCCGCAGCGGACTTCGATGTGGAAGGCGAGAAGGCCCGCCTGCGGGCCACCCTCTGACGGCACGAGTCGTGGTCAGGAAACGCCGGGCGGGCGAGAGGGCGCGCGGCGATTCGTGACCACCACCCCTCGAGCGCACGGGCTCAGCGCTCCAGCGGCACCTCGATGATCGTGCGACGGCCCGGCGCGATGAGCGCCTGATCCAGTGCGGAGCGGGTCGTGACGCGCGTGTGCTCCCAGCCGTAGGCCCGTGCGAGCGACGCGAGGTCGGCGACCTGGGGCGTGTACTGCACGCGCTCCATGTCGTCGCGCGAAGCCACCTGCGCGACCTCCAGGCCGTCGAAGATGGTGCCGCCGCCGTCGTTGCCGACGATGAGCTGGATGCGCGGCTCGTCCTCGGACGCGGGCACCAGCAGGGCGCCGACGTCATGCAGCAGCGTGAGGTCTCCGAGCAGCACGCGGGTGACGCCCGGACGCGCCCCGTCCTGCGCGGCGAGGGCGATGCCGAGGCCGGTGGCGACCGTTCCGTCGATACCCGCGAGCCCACGATTCGCGTGCACGGGCACGCGCTTGCCCGGCAGCACAGCGTCGGCCACGCGCACGATCCGCGACGAGCCGAACACCAGCCGGTCGTGCGGCCACGTCGCCGCCCACACCGCCGCCGCGAGCTGCTCGCGATCGACCTCGCGACGCACGGCGGCGAGCTCGATGCGATTGGCCTGGGCACGAGCGAGCGGATCCTTCGAGGTCAGGCCCGCGAGATCCGGCGCCGGAGCGTCCAGATCCACCACGCGCGCCGCCGACGCCCGCATCCACGCACCGAGCCACGCGCGATCCGGATCTCCCACAACCGTGAGGGCGTCGACATGCGCGGTCGTGTGGTTCAGATCCAGATCCTCGCCCGGGCCCCGCACGGCGATGACCTCGACGTCCTCGCGCGAGAGCAGGGACGCGACCTCGCGGCTCAGTGTGGGATGCCCGAAGACGACGGCGCGCTCGATCTCGCCGCCCAGCGACGGCTCCCGCAGCAGAGCGCGGTAGCCGTGCACGACGTGGCGGCCGAAGCGCGATCCGCTGACGATCTCGGCGATCAGCGGGAAGGATCCCTCGTGCGCGAACTGCTCGGCATCCGGGCCGGCATCGGCTCCCGCGATCACGACCGTGCGGGGGCCCTGCGCCACCGCGTGCGGGGCGGGGCCGGCCGCGGCCGACCGCTCGACAGGGACCGCCCGGGTCTCGCCGTCCGCGAACCATCCGGGCAGCACGCCGGCGAGCGGTTCGCGGGAGGGCAGATTGAGGTGCACGGGGCCGGCGTGCGGCGCCGACGCGGCGGCCATCGCCTCGCGAGCCAGCTCGCGCTGCGCATCGGTCTCGCCGGCGGCTCCCGCAGGAACCGGCGCGTCGGCGGAGAAGCGGGTGAAGGATCCGAAGATGCCCGGCTGAGCCGTGGCCTGATTCGCGCCCACGCCCCGCAGCTCGGGAGGACGGTCGGCCGTGAGCAGCAGCAGCGGCACGCCCGCGTGATGTGCCTCCATCACTGCGGGCAGCAGGTTGCCGACGGCCGTTCCCGAGGTACAGATCACCGCTGCCGGAACCCCGGTCTCGCGGCCGATGCCGAGCGCGGTGAAGCCCGCGACGCGCTCATCGATGCGCACGTGCAGCCGGATGCGCCCGGTGCGCTCGAGCGCGGCGGCCGCGAGGGCGAGCGCCTGCGAGCGCGACCCGGGGCTCACAACGACGTGCCGCACGCCGAGGGCCGCGAGCTCGTCGAGCAGCGCCGCGGCCGCCTCGGTCGCGGGAGACGCGAGCGCGCTCACGTCAGCGGGCTCCGTCGGATCCGGGCCCGTCCGGTGCGGAACCGTCCTGATCCGGAGCCGGCTTCTCTCCCCGCTTCTGCTCGGGCGTGGGGTCGTCGCCCTCGGCGTCGAGCCGGGCGAGCTCCTCCTCGAGGAGCCGGATGCGCTCATCCTGATCGCTCGCGCCGCGCAGCGTGCCCAGGAACTGCGGGTCGTCGTCGGGCGCGACCACACGGCCCGCCTGCGGGCGCGCTCGCCCGAGTGCGAACCAGAGCACACCGCCGAGCACGGGGATGAGGATGACGATGGCGATCCACGCGCCCTTCGACACCCCGCGGTGGCGCGAGGGCGGCTGCAGCGCCACATCGACCAGGCTGAACACCCAGAAGACGACGGCGGCGATGCCGAGGACGATCAGGACACGCGTCATCTCTCGATTATCCCCTCTGCGAGCGAAGCAAGCGGCCGCTGTGGTCGCGGCCGCTTCGCGAGGAGGCTCTCAGGCCTTCTTCGTAGACTCGAATCGTGAAGAACTCGCCCGCCGTCGCATTCGCCGTGTTCACCGTCCTGCGCCTCGCGGCGTTCCTGGTGCCCTTCGCGCTGATGATGCTGCTGCCGGCATTCCACGACCTCTGGTGGCTCGCCGCCGTGTTCGCGGCCCTCATCGGCCTCAGTGTCTCGGTGCTCTTCCTGCGCCGCCCGCTGGCCGACGCCACCCTCGCCCTGGCCAACCGACGCGCCGCCCGCGACGCCGCGCGCTCGACGAAGACCGAGCGAGAGCTCGAGGACGAGCTCGAGGACGCCGCGAACGACGAGGCTCAGCGGGGCTGACGCCTGCGGAAAGCTCGGGGCGTCTCGACTCGCTTCGCTCGCTCGACGAACGGGGGGCGGGGCGGGGCGGGGCGGAGTCAGCCCGCGAAGGCCCAGAAGAGGAAGCCGGCGTAGCCCAGCGACGTCAGCGACGTCAGAGCGAGAGCCGTGACGAGCTCGCGCGGGTCGCGGTAGGTCCACACGATCAGGATGGCCGGGCCGCCCGCGAGCAGGGCGAGAAGCGCCAGCCACGCGATCGGATAGAAGGCGGCGAGCAGCACCGCGATTCCCATCGGGAGCACAATGAACAGCGTGAACAGGATCTGCGTCCAGCGCCGGCCGATCAGCACCGTCAGCGTGCGCTTGCCGACGCGGCGATCCTGATCGATGTCGCGCAGGTTGTTCGCCAGAAGCACGGCGCACGCGAGGAGGCCCGCACCGATCGCGCCGAACCAGGCCTCCTGCGGCAGGGCGAGCGCCTGCACGTAGGTGGTCCCGAGGGTGGCCACCAGGCCGAAGAACACGAAGACGAAGACCTCGCCGAGGGCGTTGTAGCCGTAGGGACGCTTGCCGCCCGTGTAGAACCACGCGGCGACGATGCAGACGGCTCCCACCAGCAGGAACCACCACTGCTGCGTGCGGATGGTGATCGCAATGCCGGCGATCGCCGCGATCCCGAAGAAGATCAGCGCGGCGATCAGCACCGAACGCGGCGTGACCCTGCCCGACGCGGTGAGGCGCGCGGGACCGACACGATGGGCGTCGGTGCCCCGGATGCCGTCGCTGTAATCGTTCGCGAAGTTCACGCCGATCTGCAGCGCGACCGCCACCGCCAGGCAGGTCAGGGCGATCACCCAGTGGAAGACGTCGGTGACGAGGAGGGCTGCTCCCGTTCCGATGACGACCGGGGCCACCGCAAGGGGCAGCGTGCGCAGGCGCGCCGCGCCGATCCAGTCGCCCGCGGTCACGGGCCGCGCCGTGGGCGAGGCCGCCGCGCGCGAGATGCCGCGCCTCGCCGGATTGCCGCTCACGCCGTACGTCTGGGATTTCTTCGCCACGATCGATGATCCTATTCCGCCTGCGGCATCGGAGCCTCGCCGGGTGGCCGCCGCGGCTCGCGCGATCCGCTCACTCGGCGGGCAGGTCGATGCGGAGGATCCGGTCGTCGTCCGGGCCCGGGTCACCGCGGCCGTCGGTGTTGTTCGTCAGGATCCAGACCTCGCCGTCGGGGGTGACGGCGACGTCGCGCACGCGGTCGCCCGTGTGCAGATCCGCGCTGTGCTCGGGGGCCGCCACCGTGAGGGCGCGCAGCCGCTCGCCGCGGAGATTCGCGATCAGGATCACGTCGTCCGCGATCGCAAGTCCGCTGGGACTGGCCTCGGCGGTCGTCCACTGGCGGATCGGATCCGTGAAGCCGCGGTCCTCGCCGCCCGTGCCCTCGACATCCGGCCAGCCGTAGTTCGCTCCGGCCTCGATGACGTTGAGCTCGTCCCATGTGTTCTGGCCGAACTCGGTGGCGTACATCGTGCCGGAGCTGTCCCAGGCGAGGCCCTGCACATTGCGGTGGCCCATCGACCACACGAGGGAGTCCGGATCCGGGTTGCCGGGGGCCGGATCCCCGTCCTCGGTCATACGCAGGATCTTGCCGCCGAGGGAGTCGGGATCCTGGGAGTGGGATCCGTCGCCCGCGTCGCCGGTGGAGACGTAGAGGAAGCCGTCGGGGCCGAAGGCGAGGCGCCCGCCGTTGTGGTTTCCGGCCGCCGGGATCCCGTCGACCAGGGTCACGGGATCATCGAGCGAGCGAGGGTCATCGAAGCGCTCGACGCGGTTGCCGCCGGCGCCCGTCGAGTACGCGTAGAGCCGCCCCTCCTCGTCGAAGGCCAGACCCAGCAGTCCGCCCTCGCCGCCGTGCTCGACTCCCGCGACCACGCCGAGCTCGCTCGTTGTGCCATCCGGATCGAGGCGCAGGATGCGGCCGCTGTCGCGCTCGCTGATCAGGACGGTGTCGTTGTGGATCGCGATCGACCAGGGCGCGGCGAGTCCGCTCGCGACGACCTCCGAGGGGGTCTCGGGCGGCGGGCTCGGTTCGCCCGCGCATCCGGTCAGCACCAGCACGGCCGCCACCGTCACCGCCGCTCGTCGTCGCATGCGGCCAGGGTACGCCGGGTGCGCCGCCCGTCGCGCGGCAGCCCCGCCACGCGCGACGCCCCCTCGTTCGTCGAGCGAGCGCAGCGAGTCGAGACGCCCCAGCCCCCGCACGACCCCGACCACGCGCGACGCCCCCTCGTTCGTCGAGCGAGCGCAGCGAGTCGAGACGCCGAGGCCCCCGCACGACCCCGACCACGCGCGACGCCCCCTCGTTCGTCGAGCGAGCGGAGCGAGTCGAGACGCCCAGGCCTCCGCACGACCCCGACCACGACCACGACCGACGCTTCGGCGTCTCGACTCGGTCGTTCCTCCCTCGCTCGACGAACGGAGGCGAAGGAACCCCGACAGGCCCGAACGCACGGGACGCCCCTCGTTCGTCGAGCGAGCGCAGCGAGTCGAGACGCCGCAACCCTCGCAGGACCCCGACCACGACCGGCGCTTGGGCGTCTCGACTCGGTCGTTCCTCCCTCGCTCGACGAACGGGCGGCGGGCGACTCAGACGAGCGTGCGCAGCGCGACGCGGTCGGGCTTGCCCGAGCTCAGCCGCGGGAGGGCATCGAGCAGCACCAGGCGCGAGGGACGTGCGGGCTTGCCCACCGCCGCCTCGACCGCGGCGCGCGCCGCGGCGAGCGCGGTGTCCGGGTCGGCCACGTCCGCACGCGGCGCGACGAGCACCGGCGTCTCGCCCCAGCGCTCGTCCGCGGCACCCACGACGACCGCGGCGGCGAGCCCGGGCAGCTCCCGCACGACCCGCTCGACGCGGTCGAGCGAGACGTTCACTCCCCCGCTGACGATCACGTTGTCGATCCGACCGGTGATGCGCAGGATGCCGCCCTCGACGGATCCGGCGTCTCCCGTGCGGTACCAGCGGGTGCCGTCGTCGTCGCGCACGAAGACGCGATCGGTGAGCGCGGGATCGCCGAGGTACCCGTCGGCGAGGGTGGGGCCTGCGATGCGGATCTCGCCGTCGATCTCGGTCAGGCGCACGCCGTCGAGGGGAATGCCGTCGTAGACGCATCCGCCCGCGGTCTCGCTCGATCCGTAGGTGCGCACGATGCGGGCGCCGTGGGCGGCGGCGCGCTCGCGCAGGGTCTCGGGCAGCGCCTGTCCGCCGATCAGGATCGCCTCGAACGAGGCCAGGGCGCGCGCGATGGCCGGATCGGTGTCCGCCGCGTCCACGAGCGTCTGCAGCTGCGCGGGCACCAGCGAGGTGAATGTGGGCACCCGCTCGCCGCCGTGCGATGAGTGCATGCCGCTCACGACGTGCGCGAACGCGGCCGCCGAGAAGCGGCCGGCCAGGATCGCGGGCTCGGTGCCCTGCACCAGCGAGCGCACCAGCACCTGCACGCCCGCGACGTATGTGGCGGGCAGCGCGAGCAGCCACTGGCCCTCGCCGATCCGCGCCGAGGTGGCGAGCGCGCTGGAGGTGAGCGCCGCCCGCGAGAGGACGACGGATTTCGGCACCCCGCTCGATCCGGAGGTCGTCACGACCACCGCCGTGCCCGCCGGCACCTCCGCCGGCAGCGAGTCGCCACCGCCGAGGGCGACGGCGGGCCCGACGCCGAGAGCCGCGCGCAGGGCCCGGAGGACTGCGCGCGGCTCTTCGGTGCCGATCGGCTCGAGCCTCATCGGCGGGGCGACGTCAGGAGGACGCCTTCTGCTTGCGCGAGGTGGGACGTGCCTCGGCCGGAGCCCCGGCGGCGGCCTTGGCGGCCTCCTCCGCGGCGCGGGCCGCGAGGAAGAGGCCCTCGCGGTTGAGGTGACGCGAGTAGCGGGCGTCGAGGTAGAGCACGGGAACGTCGCCGGCGGCCTCGATGAGAGCCGGGTACAGCTCCTCCTTGATCGGGCCCGAGCCGCCGCCGTAGACGTAGACGACCTCGGTCGACTCGCCCGACTGGCTCAGCGTCTCGCTGAACGCGCGGCGGATCTGCTCGACCAGGTGCTTCACGTCGGGGTCGACGAGCGCCTGCGCGCGCTGGTGGCGCGAGCGCTGCAGCACCGTGGGGGTGGCCTGCAGGAAGTCGGCGAGCTGCTTGCGGCTCGTGAAGCGCAGGTCGGCCTCGTCCTGACGGTCGAGCGCGTTCTCGAGGATCGTGCCGTAGCCCATGTCGAGCGTCGACGCGGCCTCGGCGTTGAAGCGACCCGAGGTGAAGACGGGGAAGTTCACCGTGCCCTCGCCCACGTCGACGCCCACCGTGTTCTGCGCGGCGACGAGGTCGGCGCCGGTCACACCCGGCAGCACGTCGGCCTCGCGCGAGCGCAGGTCGGCGAGCAGGGCCTCGGCGAGCGGCTCGCCCTTCTCGGTGATGGCGAACTGCGCCGAGGCGCCCTCCGCCACGACCTGCACGTCGACGAACTCGAGGCGCACGCTGACCGGGGTGTTGAAGTTCTTGATCGTCACCAGGTGCACCGACGATCCCTTGGACCCGATGAACTCGCCGGCGTAGCCGTAGCGGCGAGCCACGAACTCGCTGATCGGCAGGGCCAGGCCCGCGCGCACCTCGACGCGCAGCTCGTGGTCGGGCAGCGAGCCGTTGGCGCGCACGTAGTCGCGCAGCGCCTTGGCGGCGAAGACGCCGAGCACGAGGATCTTGCTGAGCTGCTGGTCGGCCTTGCTGGCGTGGCCGTCGTGCACCTCGAACTCGCTGAACGCCGAGCCGCGCACGCTGAGCGCCGCGCGACCGAAGATGCGGCGGTCGCTGTCGGTGATCAGCGGCGACGAGAACGACGCGTCGAGGCGGTTGTAGAAGTCCTGCTCGGCGTCGGCCATGATCTGGTCCGCCTCGGCGTCCTCGATCGGCACCTTCGGCGACTGGCGCGGCGTGGCGACGATGGCGCTGGGCAGATCGATCCGGTCGCGCACCCCGCTGTCGGTGTTGAGGATCATGCCCTTCACGTAGCCGTTGCCGACGTCGATGCCGCCGGTGAGGTGGAGGGTGTCGGAGCTCATAGCTGGAGGGTCCTTCCGTGGGCGTGGTCGTATCCGGTCATTGCGGTCGTGCTGCCCGTGTTCACAGACCGAGGAGATCGTCGATGGTTGCAGATGCCGCCTTGGCGTCCGCCTGGGGACGAGATGCCGGGGGCGGAGTGGCCGCGCTCGCGGCACGGCCGGCGTTGATCTCGGCGATGAAGTCGTCGTCATCGGCTTCCGTCGAGGCGGGGGCCGCGGCCGGGTCCGGAGCGGGAGCCGCAGCCGGGGCCGGTGTCTTCGTGGGCGTCGGAGCGATCGGCCGCGAGACGATCTCCGCGACGAAGTCGTCCTCGTCCGGGTCGACGTACGCCATCTGCGCGTGGACGCGGGCGGGCGGGCGCACCGGACGGTTGGCGACGTCGACGAACCCCTCGCGCTCGATCGCCTCGCGGATGAGGCGGCGCACCGACTCGGACGCGGAGTACTGGAGGTTCAGCCACTCGATCACCGACACGTCGGCGACGGGCACAGTGATCTGCACCTTGCGACTGGTCACGGCCTCAGCCATGTCACGCTCCTCGGGATCTCGACGCGATTCTGCGTCACGGCCACCCTAATATGTCGGCTCTGGACGCGCCGGATGCGGGACGGCGGCGACCCGTCAGAAGTGCCAGGGATACGGCGACCAGTCGGGTTCCCGCTTCTCCAGGAACGAGTCGCGCCCCTCGACCGCCTCGTCGGTGCCGTAGGCGAGACGCGTGGTCTCCCCCGCGAACACCTGGAGACCCGGCAGGCCGTCGTCGACCGCGTTGAAGGCGAACTTCAGCATCCGGATCGCCGTGGGCGACTTGGTGAGGATGGTGCGCGCCATCGCCACCGCCTCGCGCTCGAGGTCGGCGTGCGGCACGACCCGGTTGACCGCACCCATCTCGTACATCCGCTGCGCGGAGTGCTCCTCGGCGAGGAAGAACACCTCGCGTGCGAGCTTCTGCCCGATCTGCCGTGCGAAGTAGGCCGACCCGTACCCGGCGTCGAAGGATCCGACATCCGCGTCGGTCTGCTTGAACCTGCCGTGCTCGGCGGAGGCGATCGTGAGATCGCACACGACGTGCAGGGAGTGACCGCCGCCGGCCGCCCACCCCGGCACCACCGCGATGACCACCTTGGGCATAAAGCGGATGAGCCGCTGCACCTCGAGGATGTGCAGGCGCCCGGCGCGGGCCGAGTCGGTGACCGAGACCTCTTCGTCCGAGTACTTGTAGCCGTCGCGGCCGCGGATGCGCTGATCGCCGCCCGAGCAGAACGCCCAGCCGCCGTCCTTCGGGCTCGGGCCGTTGCCCGTCAGCAGCACAACGCCGATCCGGGGGTTCTGGCGTGCCTCGTCGAGAGCGCGGTACAGCTCGTCGACGGTGGCCGGACGGAAGGCGTTGCGCACTTCCGGGCGGTCGAACGCGATGCGCGCGATGCGGCCGTCCTTCGACACGTGCGCGGTGATGTCCTGGTAGCCCTCGGAGCCGGGGGCCGGATCCCACTCGGCGGCGTCGAACAGGTCGGAGACGAAGCGGTCGGTCACCGCTTCAGCCTATGCCGGACCGCCTGGGCTAGCCGTTGATGCCGTCGCGCCAGTCGAGCCAGCGCTGCACCGAGTCGAAGTCGATGTCGGGCCCCGAGACGCCGTGCGTGAAGAGGCGCACGCCCGCGTCGTGGAGCTTGCGCGCCTCGGCCTCGTCGCGACGTCCGAGCTCGTTGGACAGCACGAGGGTCGACGTGTCGCGCTGCTCCTTGTCGGCCCAGCGGCTCAGCACCTCGAGCTTGTGCGGCAGCTCGTCGGGCGACACGAAGCTGTGCCAGATGTCGGCGTGACGGGCGACGAGCCGCAGCGTCTTCTGCTCCCCCGCACCGCCGATCAGGATCGGGATGTCCCGCGTGGGCTCGGGGTTCAGCTGCGCCCAGCGCGACTCGATGCGCGGCAGGGCCTCGGCCAGCGCATCCAGGCGCTGGCCTGCCGTGCCGAACTCGTAGCCGTACTCGGTGTAGTCGCGCTCGAACCATCCCGATCCGGTGCCGAAGATGAAGCGTCCGGTCTCCCCGCCCTTCTTCGAGATGTGGTCGATCGTGCGCGCCATGTCGGCCTGCAGATCGGCGTTGCGGTAGCTGTTGCAGTTCACCAGCGCCGCGAACTCCACGCGCTCGGTCTGCTCGGCCCAGGCGGCCAGCATGCTCCAGCCCTCGAAGTGCGTGCCGTCCGGATCTCCCGACAGCGGGAAGAAGTGGTCCCAGTTGAAGAGGATGTCCACGCCCATGTCCTCGAGACGGCTCACCGCATCGCGGATGACCTGGTACGAGTCGTGATGCTGCGGGGCGAGCTGAACGCCGAGGCGCACGGGACGGTCGGTGTCGAATCCACTCTGAGTCATGGCCGAAAGCCTAGGGGCGCCCCGAGGGGGCAGGGCTCGCGGGCCGCGAAGTCGGACGAGGGGTCACGGCGCGCGATCTCGGCCCGGCCCCCTCGATACGCTGGCGAGATGCAGACCCTCGCCGACGGCGCCATCCTGCGCCGTGCCATCCCTGCCGATGTGCCGGGCATCTTCGATCGCATCGTCGAGCTCGCGATCTACGAGCGCGAGCCGGATGCGGTCACCTCGACGCCCGAGCTGCTGCACGCGTCGCTCTTCGGCGAGAACCCCAACGTCTTCGCCCGCGTCGTCGAGTCGGACGGCGAGGTCGCGGGCATCGCGATCTGGTTCCTCAACTACTCGACGTGGACGGGACGCAACGGCCTGTACCTCGAGGACCTCATCGTCAAGGAGACCCACCGCGGCCGCGGCTACGGCCTCGCCCTCATGAAGGCGCTCGCTCGCGAGTGCGTCGAGAAGGGCCACACCCGCTTCGAGTGGACCGTGCTCGACTGGAACGAGCCCTCCATCCGCTTCTACCGTCAGCTGGGCGCGAAGGGGCAGGACGAGTGGACCGTGCAGCGCGTCGACGGCGAGGCGCTCGCCGCGCTCGCGGCCGACTGACGGCCTGCGCCTGAGCGCCTCAAGAACGGCTCTTGTAGTGGCGGTACAGGTCGCGCTCTCGGATGTGGAGGACGCCGATGAGACTGCCGACCAGGGCGCCCACTAAGCCGGCTCCTGCAATCCTCCACGCAGGCAGGAACTGGAGGACCGTGTCACCCACATCGGGCTGGAGCGCGACGAAGCACCAACCGGCCGCCAGAGCTGTCAGACAGGCGGGGACAGCCACGGCCATGCACTCGATCACCGAGCGACTCGCAAGCGTGCGACGGGTCACGCCGACGTGCAACGCGGACGCGATCTCGATTCGACGTAGGCCGTTCATAGCAGCGACCACGATCAGGGATCCGAGAAAGGCTGCGAGTGGGGCAAGCCGGGTGGGCCGATCCTCGATCCGCTGCACGAAATCGAACGTTGATCCGAGGCTGGAGTTGAGCTGCGCCAGCGTCGCGTCGGAGTCCGCACCGGCCAGGGATGCCATCGGCAGGGAGGTGAGATGGTCATCGCTCGAGGGGATGTCCACCCAGCATTGGTCGTACGGGCGAGTAGGTGGGGTGATACTCAGCGCCGCCCATCCCAGACCCGCTGCTCGGCCGTCATCGGGGTAGCTGAAGATTGCCGCGACCTCCGCGGCGCCTGTCTGCGTGACCAAGGTCGTGCCGATGCGTGCACTCAGGTCCTCCGCGAGCTCCTTCGACAGGATGAGGCCCGCTGACTGCGCAGTGTTGCGACCGGCGAGAAGCTCCGCAAATCCCGGTGTGACTTCAAAAAAGGGAACCTGGACGTCGGGAAGAGCGCGCAACCTGAGGGGCTTTCCGGTGCGGATCGCTCCCGCACCGGCCACCACGCCTGCCTGTGACAAGCGGTCGCACTCGCTACCCGAAACCGCTCCGATGGACGTTGCGGTCATGGTTGTCGCGCCGGACGCGACGAACTTGTTATAGGACTCGAAGACCCCTCGCACATCGGAAAGGTCGGCGGCCACGAGTGTGCCAAGTACGAGAAGCAGCCCGAAGAATCCGATGAATGGGCGCCCGTTGCGCGACCGCACCTCACGTACCGCCTCGCCGAACAGGTCATGGGGATGCATGGCGCCCCTGCGCCGTCAAGGCGATCTGCTCATCACATTGGTCGGCTGTCCGTTGATCGTGAGTGGCGATCACCACGATGCCGCCGTCAAGGCTGGTCTGGCGCAGTGCTTCATTGACGGTGGTGGCGGAGTGCTGGTCGAGCTGAGCAGTCGGTTCGTCTACGAGCAGAAGGCCCGGCGCGTGCGCAACCGCCCGTGCGAGCATGAGCCGTTGCCCCTGGCCTCCGGACAGAACCCGAAACTCCGAACGCGCCTGCGGCATCAAGCCGAACCGATAGAGCAGCCGCATCGCCTTCAACTGCGCCTCGGTGCGCCTCATGCCTCGCGCAAGCATCGGCAGGACGACGTGATCGATTGCGGTCCGCCGCGGCGACCCGGTCGGGTTCTGGAACACCCATCCGATCGTGAGTTCGGTGTCGTTTTCGATTGCGCCCGTCGAAGGGATCAACTGGCCGGCGAGGATGCTCAGCAGGGTGGACTTGCCGGATCCGGACGAGCCGGTGATCGCGTAACGCTTCCCTGATGCCAGGTCCGCGGTCACAGGATCGAAGAGAGGTCGACCCCCGGGGAACTGGTGCGAAACCCCGCGCACTCGTATGGCCGCAGGATGAACGGGGGTGAAGCATGAAGAACTCAACGACACCCCTGAGAGCTCTCGGCGGGAGACAGGGAGACCGCGTCAGGCGCGTCGGTGTCTTCGGGGAACGCCACGTACGCCTTCCCCAGTTGAGAAGTTACGAGCTCGACGGGGTAGCCGGTCGCCCCTGCCCACACACACGCGGACGTGTCTGCAAGGTCAGTGAGAGCGCTCACCGGGACGCCCCAGGCGTCGACGGGCTCGGCGAGCTCGAAGAGGACGTCCACTTGCAGGGTGGTTGATTCCTTCAGCACGCCGCTTGGCTGTGCCTGCGACCGCGCGATGGCGAAGGCGTCTGACGACTGCAGCGCAACGCGGCCTGCCTCGTCTAGGCTGCCTTCCGCGCTGATCGGGTGCTTTTCGCCTTGGATGTCTACAACGCGGGCGCCATCGATCATGGCAGATGGTGGATCTGTCAGCATCGCGGAATCGACCTCTCCGCGTGCGGTGGCGAGACTCGCTTGCAGGTTGATCTGCTGGCCGAGCGCGACATCGCAACTGACAGGCAGGAACTGATCGACCGGGAGCCAAAGGATATCGGCCCGGTAGATCGCGTCGGTTGCGGATGCTCCGATCGCCTTGTAGAGGGAGTTGACCCCCTCGAGGGTCTGCCAACTCACAACGCCCCCGGAGCCGGCAGCGAGCCCCAAGGAGTGCAGGGTGTCCTGGAGAGCTTCGACGTCGGGACCGGAGTCACCTAAGTGCAGATCTCGCCAGATGGGGACCTCTGACTGAAGATTGAGGAGAGGGCGCCCATCGACCGAGAAGCTGGAGGAACCGCTCACCATCTTCTCGCCAGGCAGACACGCCACGCGCGTCGCAACGCCTTCGGTAGGCGACTGCAGCACCGCAGGCACCCCGATTTGTACGGACAATGCGACCGTGCGGGCATCCGTCAGTTGCGAGGAATCGATCGGGTAGTCGTCGGCCGGGGAGTCAGATGCGACTGCCAGGTCGGGCACCGCGTGAGGCGCGAGGGCCAACCCCAGTGCGAAGGTTGCCCCGACGATGGGAGCGCCCAGAAGTACTGCCCAGACGACAGAGGGCCGCTTCCTCAACGCGAATGCCCGAGCGGGTCGATCTGGCATTCACTCAGTTTCTCGCGAGCCTCTTCGGTGTCGCCGATGAGCGGGAACTTTCCGTCACGCATGTTCTCCTCGAAGTCAGCCGGGGAGTACCCCTTCGGCACGACACCGCTGTCGATCAGGCAATCGATGACGATAGCTGATTCATCCAGGCGTTCTGGATTTCGATTCGTCCACGAGTAGAGGGAGAGAACCTGAGCCTCACCCGTCGACGTAGAGCAGTTATTCACACGTCGGTTGACGACATCTGTGCTGGCGTTCGGGGGGAAATCCACACCATACGATCCATCAAACGCATAGTTAGTGATTTCGTAGCCGAAATCGGATACGCACCGCTTGAAATCACTCAGAACTTCGTGAGCCTCAGCCTCGGTGATGTTGCTGTCGCTGAGCATTTCGCGTACCGCGTCATTCGGCGCGATCGAGGTGTTGTATGCGAACTCCGCAGCATAGGGCCCGGTGAATCCCTCGGTGCTCACCGGTGCGGGCGCGGCATCCTGGCGCTCAGGATCATCGGCTGGTGCGGATGAGCAGCCTGCGAGCGTGCTCACAACAAGTGCGACGCACCAAACGAGCACGGTCTTTGAACTGAAAGAGATACGAGCGTCCATGGTCTTGCGGTCCATCCCGTCCATGTCCCATGGGCACGTACTGCGGCCGTCGCGATGAGTGCGCCGGCGGCCGCAGTAGGTGCCAGATGAATCAGGACACGTTGTAGTAGGCGGTGTTCCCAGAGATCTTGGCCGGCTGGTTGGCCAGAGCGGCGACCCCGCGGCTCTTCCATCCCGTCGTCTGGCACCATCCGCTCAGGTCCTGAGCGCCGCAGGCGGTGGCCTTGTGCGTCTTGGTGTTGTGATAGTAGTGCGAGTACACGCTGTTGCCTGTGACCCCGTAGTACCAGGTGCCACCCGCGGGATACTCCAGTGCCGCGTTCGCTGCCACGGGTGACGCCACTGCGAATGTGAGACCGACACCAACCGCAAGGATCGTACCGAGCGACTTCTTCTTCATCGTTGCTTTCTCCTCAACGCAGACTTCAGCTACCGCGTCTTCACGGCAACCTGATCGCCCTCCTCATTTATAAGAGGTGGGAAACTCAAGAAGGACCCCAAAGGAGAGATGCAGTGGCGATCAATCCTCGTCGCGTGTGATTTCCTCCGCGAACGCGGTGATTTCCTCCGCGAACGCGTGTGCAGTCGCCTGCTCAGCGGGCATTGCCTTCTGGGCTTCCGGCGGGAGCTCATACCTCCTGACAGCGACCGGCAGCGCCGACCCGGATGAGCTCGGCGTACGCCATATCGTTTCGTCTGGGCTCCCGCCCCCGGCGCCGATCTCCTGCGCCACGCGGCAGGATGGGGCCATGACGAGCCCCACGCTGTCCGACGTCCTCGCCACCGCCCGGGTGGTGTCGCTTCCGCTGAACACCCGGTTCCGCGGGGTCGAGCATCGCGAGGCCGTGCTGCTCGAGGGGCCCGAGGGCTGGGCCGAGTTCTCGCCCTTCGTCGAGTACGACGACGCCGAGGCGAGCACATGGCTCGCCGCCGCGGTCGACTTCGCCTGGCGCCCGCAGCCTGCCGCTCTGCGCGACAGCATCCCCGTCAACGCCACGATGCCCGCCGTCGCTGCCGAGCGCGTGCCCGAGGTGCTCGCGCGCTATGACGGATGCCGCACGGTGAAGGTCAAGGTCGCCGAGCCCGGCCAGACCCTCGCCGAGGATGTGGCCCGCGTGGCCGCCGTGCGCGCGGCGATGGGCGCGGTGGGACGGATCCGCGTGGATGCGAACGGCGGCTGGAACGTCGATGAGGCCGAGCACGCGGCACACGCCCTCGCCGAGTTCGACCTCGAGTATCTGGAGCAGCCCTGCGCCACCGTGGCGGAGCTCGCCGAGCTGCGCGCGCGCCTGAAGCGCTGGGATCTGCCCATCGCCGCCGACGAGAGCGTGCGCAAGGCGCAGGATCCGATCGAGGTGGCACGCAGCGGCGCGGCCGACCTGATCGTCGTGAAGGCGCAGCCGCTCGGGGGTGTGCGCCGCGCGCTCGGCATCGTCGCAGAGGCGGGCCTGCCGGCGGTCGTCTCGAGCGCCCTCGACACCTCGATCGGTCTCGCGCAGGGCGCGGCGCTCGCGGCGGCCCTCCCCCGACTCGACTTCGACTGCGGGCTCGGCACCGCCTCGCTGTACGCCGCCGACGTCGTGCGCGAGCCGCTGCGGGCGCGCGACGGCGCCGTCCCCGTCGGACGGCTCACGCCGGATCCGGATCTGCTCGCGCAGCACGCGGCGAGCGCCGAGCGCACCGAATGGTGGATCGCTCGTGTGCGCCGGGCCTGGGAGGCCTCGGCGCTCTGACCCTCACGCGGTGTGAGGGTCAGCAGCCCTCGGGGCCGTGCTCGATGATCAGGTCGGCGATGCGCCCGATCTCCTGCGCGCGCAGTTCGAGCAGCTGCTGCTCGGGGAGCCCGGCGATGATGCCGCGGGCGGAGACGCCCTCCCAGGCGGTGAGCACCACGCGGGCGGCCTCCTCGGTGGGCAGGGTGAGCGAGAGGCCCTTGGCGCGCACGACGTCGTCGAGCAGCACACCGACCTCCCGGACCATGCCCTGATCCTGCGCGAGATAGGCCGCCGCGGTGTCCGCGTCGCGCATGGCGCGATTGCGGATCTCGCTCATCAGCAGCACTCCGAGGCGCACGTCGCCGGGCACATCGAGCGCCTCGACGAGGCCGACCGTGTCGTGGGCCGAGGGCCCTCCCTCGATGAGCCCCTGGATGCGCTCGCGCACGGCCTCGACCTGCTGGCTGATGAAGGATCCGGCGAGCTCGACGAAGAGCTGGTCCTTCGAGACGAAGTTCGAGTAGAAGGCGCCGCGGGTGAAGCCCGCGCGTTCGCAGATGTCCTCAACAGACGTCTCGCCGAGGCCGACCTCGGCGAAGACCTGGGCGGCAGCCTCGAGGAGGCGGGCGCGTGTGTTCTCGCGACTGCGGGTCGCGGGCTTGGCGTCGGTCACATCGTCCTCCATAGGGAACTTCCAGGATAAGAAGTTGCCTCTCCCTCACTTACGATACACACTTGTATCGGATACACCGCTGTATCGAATCCCCATTGTCTGTTCCTCTCGGAGGCGCCTGTGTCCACGCTGCTCTACTCGCTCGGTCGCTGGTCGTACCGTCACCCGTGGCGAGTGCTGTTGGGCTGGCTGCTGATCCTCACCGCCGTCGGCGGCGCCGCAGCGGGCCTGAACAAGGGCTTCGACAACGCCTTCTCGATCCCCGGCACCGAGTCGCAGGAGGGCCTGCAGCAGCTGCAGCGCACCTTCCCCCAGGTCTCAGGCACAAGCGCCCAGTTCATCGTGGTGGCGGCCGATGGCGACAAGGTCACCGACCAGGCCTACGTCGACGCCATCGACGACGCGATCGCGCAGATGGAGGATGTGCAGGGGGTCTCGAGCGTCACGTCGCCGTTCGACGAGATGGTCACCGGCATGGTCGCCGAGGGCGACACCGCCGCGATCGTCCGCCTCCAGTTCGACGGCACCATGACCGACGTCACCGACGAGGACAAGGAAGCGATGCACGCGGTCGTCGACGATCTGCGTGCCGAGCTGCCCGACGGAT
The DNA here is from genome assembly GCF_017592545.1 of Microbacterium stercoris. Lineage (GTDB taxonomy): Bacteria > Actinomycetota > Actinomycetes > Actinomycetales > Microbacteriaceae > Microbacterium > Microbacterium stercoris. Next base: position 404,358 of record NZ_JAGFOA010000002.1, on the reverse strand, counting down.
CCGAGACCGCCCTCGGCGGTGAGCTGTTCGCCACCGAGCTCCCGACCATCTCGATCACCGAGGCCGTGGGCGTCATTGTGGCGCTGATCGTGCTGATCATCGTCTTCCGCTCCTTCGTGCTCGCCGGCCTTCCCCTCGGCATCGCTCTCATCGGCGTCGGCATCGCGCTGCTCGGCCTCGTCGCCTCCACCCAGTGGGCCACGGTCTCGGCCACCACGCCGATGCTCGCCCTGATGCTCGGTCTCGCGGTGGGCATCGACTACTCCCTCTTCATCGCGGCCCGACATCAGGATCAGGTGCGCGACGGGGTCGAGCTCGAGGAGTCGGCCGGGCGCGCCACCGGAACGGCCGGATCGGCCGTCGTCTTCGCGGGCGTGACCGTGCTGATCGCGCTCATCGGCCTCGGCTTCGCGAACGTGCCCTTCCTCACGACCATGGGAATCGCCGCAGCCATCGCCGTCGCGGTGGCCGTGCTCATCGCCATCACGCTCACCCCCGCGATGCTCGGCTTCGTGAAGGGCCGCGTGCTCGGCTGGAAGCGCCGCCCGCGCACCCGCAAGAAGGCGCCGGCCGAGCCCAAGAAGGGCTTCGCCACCCGCTGGGTGGGGATGATCACCCGCCACCCCGTCGTCACCACGATCGCCGTGGTGCTCACGCTCGGCGTGCTGGCGATTCCGGTCGGCAGCCTCGGCCTGTCGCTGCCGAACGCGGGGGTGCTGCCCAAGGACAACGAGGCGCGCATCGGCTACGACCTGACCTCCGAGCACTTCGGCGCGGGTTTCAACGGCCCGCTCGTGCTGACCGGCACGATCGTGACGTCCGAGGATCCGCTCGGTCTGATGGACGACCTCAAGACCGAGGTCGAGAAGCTCCCGGGTGTGGAGAAGGTGGCGATCTCGACCCCCAACGAGACCGCCGACACCGGATTCGTGCAGATCGTGCCGACCACCGGCCCCAGCGACCCCGCCACCAACGACCTCGTGCGCGAGCTGCGCTCGCACCACGACGAGTGGCTCGACGAGTTCGGCATCGACCTCAAGGTGACCGGCGCCACCGCCGTCGGCATCGACATCTCCGACCGCCTGGGCGCCGCGCTCATCCCGTTCGGCATCTTCGTCGTCGGCCTGTCGTTCATCCTGCTGATGGTCGTGTTCCGCTCGATCTGGGTGCCGCTGAAGGCCGCCCTCAGCTACCTGCTGTCGATTCTCGCCGCCTTCGGCATCGTCTCGGCGGTGTTCTCGTGGGGGTGGGGCGCCGACCTGCTGCACGTGGCGCGCACCGGCCCGATCATCGCCTTTATGCCGATCGTGGTGATGGGTGTGCTGTTCGGCCTCGCCATGGACTACGAGGTGTTCCTGGTCTCCCGCATGCGCGAGGACTTCGTGCACGCCGCCCGCAAGAAGGGCGCGACGCGGGAGATCGCGATCGAATCGGTGCGCTCGGGCTTCTCGGCCTCGGCGCGCGTGGTCACCGCGGCCGCCGTCATCATGTTCGCCGTGTTCGCCGCGTTCGTCCCCGAGGGCGACTCGAACCTCAAGCCCATCGCGCTGGCGCTGGCCACCGGCATCGCGATCGACGCGTTCCTGGTGCGCATGACCCTGGTGCCGGCGATCATGACGCTGCTCGGCGAGAAGGCGTGGTGGATGCCCAAGTGGCTCGACCGCATCCTGCCGTCGCTCGACATCGAGGGCGAGGCCGTCGAGCGCGAGCGCACTCTCGCCGACTGGCCCGAGCCCGGGTCGACGGCGATCATCGCGGCCGACGACCTGGCCGTCGCCGCCGGCGACGTGGTTCTCGCCTCGGGCGTGACCCTGCGCGCCGAGCCCGGCGAGGCGATGGTGATCACGGCCGCCGACCCGCGCGCCGCCCGCGCCGTCGGCCTCGCGATCGCCGCACGCGTGAGCCCCCAGCAGGGGCTGCTGCGCGTCGCCGGACACCTCCTGCCCGGCCGCGCGCCGTGGGTGCGCGCGCATGTGGGCGTCGCCCTGCTCGACGGCTCCGAGCCGCCGGCACGCGCCCTGCGCGACGCCCTTCGCGGCGGCACCCGCCTCGTCGTCGTCGACGGCGTCGCCGAGCTCGACTCCGCCGAGCGCGACCAGCTGGCCGCCCTGCTGCGCGATGCCCGTGCCGGGCTCGCTCCCGAACCCCTGACGGTCGTGCTGACCGGATCCGATCCGCTTCCGTCCGCGCAGCTGCTCGCGGACGCCGGATGGGAAGCCGCCCAGCGCATCGACCTCGCCCCCGCTTCCGCCACCACCGAGGTGCACGCATGAATCTCCTCCGCCGTCTCACCGCCACCGGCATCGAGCGCGCACGCAGCGCCCGCCCCGTCACCTGGCTGACTCTCGTCGGCGTGCTGGTGCTGCCCGCCCTCATCGGCGGCGCGCTCGTGGCCGCGCTGTACAACCCCACCGAGCGTCTCGACAACATGTCGGCCGCGATCGTCAACCTCGACGAGCCCGTCACGATCCAGGATCAGTACACGCCGCTCGGACGCCAGCTCGCGGCCGGTCTCGTCGACGGCTCCGACGACCTCGACAGCAACCTCGACTGGGTGCTCTCGAACAAGGAGGACGCCGCAGAGGGACTCGCCGACGGCACGTACCAGGCCGTCGTCACGATCCCGAAGGAGTTCTCGGCCGCCGCGACCTCGTCGGGCCAGCGCCTCTCCGGCGAGGACACCGAGCCCGAGCAGGCCACCATCCGCGTCGTCACGGCGCCGGATGCGCGTCTGGCCGACGAGATGATCACCTCGCAGATCGCCTCTGTCGCCACCTCGTCGATGGGACGCATGCTCTCGGAGGCCACGCTCTCCAACGTTCTGATCGGCTTCGGCACGCTGGGCGACAAGCTCGGCGAGGCCGAGGACGGCGCGGTCCAGCTGGCCGACGGCGCCACGCAGCTCGCCGACGGCGTCACCCAGCTCGGCTCGGGCGCCGGTGAGCTCGCCTCGGGCGCCGGCCAGCTGGCCGACGGCGCCACGCAGGTCTCGTCGGGCGCCGCCGGGCTGTCGGGCGGCGCGACCGAGCTCGCCAACGGGGTGCACGGTCTCGCACAGGGCGCGAGCGGCCTAGCGGACGGCGCGAATCAGCTGGCCGCCGGCGCGAACGCGCTGTCGGTCGGCCTCAACGGCGACGGCACCGCGAAGAACCCCGGCCTCGCACCGGGCCTTCGCCAGGTGGCGAACGGCGCCACGGCGCTCGTATCGGGCCTGCGTGCCGGGGCGGACAAGATCGTCGCGGACGGCATCGTGCCCGCTGAGATCACCGAGGGGGCGCAGGGCGTCTCGACCGGCCTGTCCAGCCTCGCCAAGCGCTGCGCCACCTCGGGCGCCGATGCCGCGTTCTGCGCCGAGCTCGCCGGCTACTCCGACGGCGCGGCACAGCTCTCCGGCGGCATCTCGACCTTCGCCGCCGAGTCTCCCACGGAGCTCGCGGCGAAGCTCGACGGCGCGGCGAACGAGGCGTCCACGTTCACCGGCGGTCTCGAGCGGCTCGCCACCGGCGCGGCCGATGCAGCCACGGGAGCCTCCCAGCTCGCGACCGGCGTCAGTGGACTCGCCGGCGGCGCGGCCCAGCTCTCGCAGGGCACCACGCAGCTCGCCGGCGGAGCCGACCAGCTCGCCTCGGGTGCCTCGCAGCTCGCCACCGGCGCCAGCGGCATCGCCACCGGCACCTCCGAGCTCGCGACCGGCGCGAGCGGTCTCGCCGAGGGCACGTCGCAGCTGGCGACGGGCGCGGGAGATCTCGCGACCGGCACGACGCAGCTCGGCGAGGGCCTGGGCCAGGCGACCGAGCAGCTCCCCTCTTTCGACGCGGACGAGGCGAACTCGATCGCGAGCGTCGTCTCGGATCCGGTCGCCGCCGCCAACGGGACCGGCGTCTCGCTCTTCGGCGCCGCGGCCATCCCGCTCCTCGCCGCGATCGTGCTGTGGTTCGGCGGCCTCGCCACCTTCATCGTGATGCGCTCGGTCACCGCCCGCGCCCTCACGTCGCGACGCTCGTCGGTCTTCCTCGCCGGCAGCACGCTTCTCCCGGCGGCCGTGGTCGGCGCCATCCAGGGCATCCTGGTCGCCGCCGTCGTGCAGATCGTCAGCGGCTACGAGGCCGGCACGGCGCTCGGACTGTTCGCCCTCTGCGCACTCGTGGGCGTGGCGTTCGCCGCGATCCACCAGGCGCTCGTCGCCCTGTTCGGCGGCGCCGGGCGGTGGGTCGCCGCGCTGATCGGCGCGATCGCCCTGGCCACGGGCATCGTCTCGACGCTGCCTGGCTGGCTCGCCTCGCTCGCCGGCGCCCTGCCCACCTCGCCCGCCTACCGCGCCCTGCTCGGCGTGGTCACCGAGGCGGGAGGCACGGGCGGCGCGATCGTCGCGATGCTCGTGTGGGCGGTGCTCGCCTTCGTCATCACAACCCTCGCGGTCGCCCGCAAGCGCACGGCCTCGGCCCGCCTGCTCCTGGCCTGACCTCGCGCGCTGCGCTCGCTCAACCCCGGGCGGTGGTCCTCACCCCGCCCGCTCGTTGAGCGAGCGCAGCGAGTCGAAACGCCCAGGCCCCGGCGCAACGCCCAACCCCGGCGCAACGCCCAGCCCCCGGCCCAGGCCCCGGATCACCCGAAGGGCAGCTCCGCGAGCCGGGTGCCGGGGAGGGCGGCGGTGGCCGAGCCGTAGCGGATCGCCGTTGCGACGCGCTCGGCGGGCGGAAGCCCCGCCACGTCGGCGAGCAGGTACCCGGCAAGAGAGCTGTCCCCCGCGCCCACCGTGCTGCGCACCTCGATGCGCGGCGCGTCGGCGTCGTGCTCACCCGAGGCGTCGATGAGCGTGGCGCCGTCGCCCCCGCGCGTGAGCAGCACGGCTCGCACCTGCGCGGGCACGAGCTCGGCCACCGAGGCGAGCCCGAGCTCGCTCAGCAGGCCCGCGAGCTCCTCCTCGTTGGGCTTGATGAGGTCGACGCCCCCCGAGGCGACGGCCTCGGCGAGGGCCCGGCCCGAGGTGTCCACGGCGATGCGCGGCGGTCGCTTGGCGCGCGAGCGCACCGCCAGCGCGACGTCGACGTAGAAGTCGGCCGCGACGCCCGGAGGCAGCGATCCCGACATGACCAGCCAGTCAGCGCCGTCGGCGGTCACCACGACCGCGTCGATGAGGCGCGCCTGGTGATCTCGGGTGAGGGCGGATCCGGCGAGGTTGATCTTCGTCGTCTCGCCGTACGGATCCGTCAGCGTCAGGTTCACCCGCGCGTGCGCCGTGATCGGCACGGTGCGTACGGGAAGGTCACCGAGCGCCACGCGATACGGATCGGCGTGTGCGAGCGGGAGCACGGCCGTCACGGGGTGTCCCGCCGCACGTAGGACGCGGGCGACGTTGACGCCCTTGCCGCCCGGATCCTCTCGCACGGACAGCGCCGACTGCACCTCGCCGGGCTCGAGCACGTCCGCCAGCTCGACGGTGCGGTCGAGCGCCGGGTTCATCGTGAGCGTGACGATCATGCGCCCAGCCAAGCACGCGCGCCGCGCGACCCGCGAGGGGCTTGCCCCCTCACGCCGCCACCGCCTCCGGTGCCTCGACGGGACGGCGTCGGGCGAAGCGCTTGAGCGCGACCACGGCGAAGCCTCCGACCAGCACACCGGCGATCAGCGACACCGCGAAGCCCCACAGCGGGTCGATCGCGAAGAACACAAACGCCCCGCCGTGCGGCGCGCGCGAGCCGACCTGGAACAGCATGCTGAGGAAGCCCGTGACCGCGCCTCCGAGCATCGACGCCGGGATGACGCGCAGCGGGTCGGCGGCCGCGAACGGGATCGCGCCCTCCGAGATGAACGACAGCCCTAGCAGCCAGGCGGCCTTGCCGTTCTCGCGCTCCGGGGCGCTGAAGCGCTCGCGATCGAGCACCGTCGAGGCGAAGGCCATCATGAGCGGCGGCACCATGCCCGAGGCCATCACGGCGGCCATGATGAAGAACGGCACGGGGTTCTCGGCCGAGCCGGCGCCGAGGCCGGCGACCGCGAAGGCGTAGGCCACCTTGTTGATCGGACCGCCGAGGTCGAAGCACATCATGAGGCCGAGGATGATGCCCACGAGGGGCAGCAGGCCGGAAGCGGCGAGGCCGTTGAGGCCGTCGGTGAGGGCGCCCATCAGCGCCGCGATCGGGGCGCCGAGGAACAGCACGAGCAGCCCGCTCGCGAAGATCGACCCCAGCAGCGGGATGATCACCACCGGCATCAGTCCGCGCAGCCAGCGCGGCACGCGGAGGGATCCGAGCCACAGGGCCGCCAGTCCCGCGAGAAGACCGCCCACGATGCCGCCGATGAATCCGGCGCTCGTCAGCACCGCGACGGATCCGGCGACGAATCCGGGCGCGATGCCCGGTCGATCCGCGATCGCGAAGGCGATGTATCCCGCCAGTGCCGGCACCAGGAAGCCCATCGAGATGCCGCCGATGGTGAAGAAGACGGCGCCCAGGTACTGCGCGAGCCCGCCCTCGGGCAGGTTCCAGAGCGCGTTCTCGACGGCGATCTGGTTGGCGACCTCGTTGATCCGGTACCCGCCGAACAGGAAGCCGAGGGCGAGCAGCAGACCGCCGCCCGCGACGAAGGGGATCATGTACGAGACGCCGGTGAGCAGGATCCGCTGGATGCGCGCGCCGAACGACTCGGCCTTCGCGGGGCTGCTCGATGCCTCCGCCGATCCGGACACGCGCTCGGCGGCGGGATCGGACGCGGCCCGCGCGGCGCGCGCCAGCAGCTCGGGAGCACGCTCGATGCCGGCCTTGACGGGCACCCGCACGACCGGCTTGCCCGCGAAGCGCTGCGGCTCGCGCACGTCGACGTCGACCGCGAACACAACGGCGTCGGCCGCGGCGATCACCGCGGGGTCGATCGCGGCGTAGCCGCTCGAACCCTGCGGCTCCACGTGCAGCTCGACCCCGGCCTTCTTCGCCGCGGCGGTGAGCGCGTCTGCGGCCATGTAGGTGTGGGCGATGCCCGTGGCGCAGGCGGTGACCGCCACGATGCGCGCCGGACGACCGTCGACCACGATCGCCCCGTCGGCAGGGGTCGCGGCCGGGGCGGGCGCGGGCGTGGCGGCCGGGGCGGGGGCGTCCGCGGGCGCGTCCTCCTCGATCGCGCGGCGCACGATCGCCACCGCCTCGTCGGCGTTCTGCGCGGCGCGGAGAGCGGCGAGGAAGTCCTCATCCATCAGGCTGCGCGCGAGCTTCGACAGCACCGCGAGGTGCTGCTCGGCGGCCGTGTCGGGCGCGGCGATCATAAAGACGATGTCGCTCGGCTCGTCCTCGGCGCCGAAGTCGATGCCGGGGTTCAGCCGCGCGAACGCGAGGGAGGCCTGAGTGACCGCGGCGCTCTTGGCGTGCGGGATCGCGATGCCGCCCGGAAGGCCGGTGGCGTCCTGCTCCTCGCGCTTCCACGCGGCCGCGAACAGCTCCTCGGCGTCCGTGGCACGGCCCTGCGCGACGAAGCGATCGGCGAGAGCGCGCAGCACCGTGCGCTTGTCGGGCCCGAGGTCCTCATCGAGGCTCACGAGCTGGGGGGTGATGGTGGACACGACTCCTCCTCGAGGGTGTTCGCGGCGGCGCCGCAGCAGTTCAGGATCCGGATCGGATGGGTGTGCGGATCAGGCGACCCACACCTCGACGTCGGCGGCGGCGAGTGCGTCGGCGAGCGCGCCGCTGGGCGCCTCGTCGGTGACGAGCACGTCGATCTCGTCCAGCGCGGCGAAGCGGCGCAGCGACTCGACGTCGAACTTGGTGCGATCGGCGAGCAGGATGACCCGGCGCGCGGAGCGCACGATCGCGCGCTTGACCTCGCCCTCCTCGGGGTCGGGGGTGCTCGCGCCGAAGCCTGCGGAGAGGCCGTTGGCGCCGATGAAGGCGACGTCGGGGCGCAGGTTCTCGATGCTCGAGACCGTGGCCGCTCCCACGGCCGCCCCCGTGACGGCGCGCACTCGACCGCCGAGGATCGTGAGATCCGCGTAGCCCGCGGCGGTCAGCGCCGCCGCCAGCACCACGGAGTGGGTCACGACGTGCACGCCGGGCTGGGCGCGGTGAGCCAGCAGCTCGGCGAACGCGCCGGTCGTTGTGCCGGCATCCAGCAGGACGGATCCGGTGAATCCCCCTCCGAGCCCCTCGACGGCGCGCGCGGCGATCGAGCTCTTGGCGGGCGCACCGCGATTCTGACGCTCGCGCAGATCGACCTCGGCGGCGCTGCCGCGATCGGGGGTGACCGCGCCGCCATGCACGCGGCGCAGCGCGCCCTGCTCCTCGAGCACGGCGAGGTCGCGGCGCACCGTCTCGGTGGTCACGTTCAGGCGCTGGGCCAGCTCGGCCACAGACACCCGCGCCTCATCGAGCAGCATCCGCTCGATCAGCTCCCTGCGCTCCGTCGCGTACATCGTCCTCCTTCGGATGCGAAGACATTACAACGCATTCCCACAGAAAACAACACAAACGCAGATCCTTGTCGTCCCGGATCCGGCGCCCGGCGCCCGGGCCCCGGCGGAGGCTCGAGGCGCGCCCGGCCCAGCGTGGGCCGTTGACTAGTCCCGCGCGGGATTACTAGTCCAGGCGGGACTAGTAATCCCGCGGAGGACTAGTCAACGCACGGAACGCCGTGTCGCCACAACTCACAGTCCCGCGTCCGGACCCCGCCCCGCGCGCGACCCCCAACGCGAGCGCCCCGCCTCGCCGGAGGGCGAGACAGGGCGCGGCGGGGCGGAGCGGATCAGCTCAGACCGGAGTAGGCGTGCAGACCCTGGAAGAACTGGTTCACGATCGTGAAGTTGAAGATGACGGCGGTGAAGCCGACGATCGACAGCCAGGCCGAGCGCGTGCCGCGCCAGCCCCGGGTGGCACGCGCGTGGATGTACCCGGCGTAGAGCACCCAGATGATGAAGGTCCAGACCTCCTTGGTGTCGAAGCCCCAGTACCGACCCCAGGCGTCCTGCGCCCAGATCGACCCGGCGATCAGGGTGAAGGTCCAGAAGATGAAGCCGATGATCGCGAAGCGATAGGCCAGCCCCTCGAGAGCCTCGGCGGTCGGCAGCGTGCGCAGGAACGAGCGCTTCGGCGCGGCGTCGGTGGCCGCCGCCAGCTCGAGGCGCTCGCGGCGGGCCTGCAGCAGCTGCAGCACCGACAGGCCGAAGGCGAGCGCGAGGAAGGCCGTGGCCAGCGAGGCGACGAACACGTGCACGATCAGCCACACCGAGCGCAGGGGGTCGGCAAGCGGCACGACATCCACGTGGTACAGGGTCGCCGCGCCCATCAGCACCGTGACGAGGCCCACCATGAACGTGCCGAGGAACCGCAGGTCGCGCCAGAACTGCACACCGAGGTACACGGCGATCACGAGCAGCGTTCCGGTCATCGCGAACTCGTACATGTTCGACCACGGCACGCGCCCCGCGGCGATGCCGCGCAGCACCGTGCCCGCGAGGTGGAACAGCCAGCCGAGCACCGTCAGCACGGTGCCGATGCGGGCAAACACCTGGTTGCGCCGGTCCTCCGCGGCGTGCATCGCCTGCACGCCCGGGGCGATCGTCTGCGTGTCGATTCCGCCGGCGGCCACGAGCACCTTCGCGTCGGCCCTCTCGAGCGACAGCTGCGAGCGCTTGGCGAGGTCGAACGCGTACGCGATGAACGCCAGAGCGTAGATGGCGACCGCGGTCCACATAAGAAGGAACGAGATCCCGTCGAGCGGGCCGGCTTCGGGGTGCATGGGCTGGATCCTACTTCTCGAGGGTGGAGAGGTGCTTGGTGCGCAGCTGCTCGAGGGCGGCCGCGAGGGTGGGGTCCTCACCGCGCGCGAGCGCGGCGTATTCGATCTCGATCGAGCCGTCGGTCCCGGGGGTCGCCTTCACCCAGACGCGTCGGCGCGGCACGAAGAGCGCGGTCATCAGTCCGGCGATCAGCAGGATCGCGAAGACCAGCACGAAGATCGCGGATCGGTCCTGGTGCGTCTGCAGCGACACGAATCGCTTCACCGACTCGGTCGCCCCGACCATCGCCCGATCGGCGTCGACGGGCGTCTCGTCCTCGAACGTGATGGTGCCGAGTCCGTTCGGCAGGTCGGCGGTCTCGCCCGGGGCGAGCTGGATCGCCTCGACGTCGGCGTCGCCGCCCGCGAGCTGCGTCATGCCCGTCGGGTCGAGCTCGTAGACGTTGCGCGGCACACCCTCGTTGATGCCGAGATCGCCCGAGTAGACGTTGAGCGTGAGCAGCGGGTCGAGCGTGTCGCCGTAGATGGAGGTCTTGGCACCGGTGTCGAGCTGCCCCCGGGTCGGATAGAAGAAGCCGATCATGCCCAGCTGCTCGGGCATCCCGTCGGCGATCTTCACCACGCCCATCGACGTCATGTTGGCGTCCTGCGGGATGAAGGGAACCGACTCGCTGAACACCGCGTCGCCGTCGGCGTCGCGCACGGTGATGGTCGGCGCGTAGCCGTTTCCGAGCAGGTAGACGCGCTCCCCCGCCACCTCGAGCGGGTGGTTGACGCGGATCGTGCCGCTCGTCTCCTCGCCGCCGGGCTTGGTCACGGTGACGTTGGCCGCGAAGTCTCCGGCCTGTCCGGATCCGAGCGGGGCCGGTGGCTGGTAGGTCACGTCGAACGAGTCGAGCCGCATCGAGTAGGGGTTCAGCGCCTCATCGCCGACGAACCGTCCGCGGTTCATCGACGAGTAGTCCACGAGCGAGTTCACGAGGGTCTGCCCCTCGACGAAGATGCGCTGGCCGGTGTACGCGAATCCGCCGCCGATGCCCACGGCCAGCAGCACGCCCACCAACGAGGCATGGAAGACGAGGTTGCCGGTCTCGCGCAGGTAGCCGCGCTCGGCCGACACGGAGAAGGCGCCCCTGCCGTCGTAGCGCTCGACGCGGTAGCCCTGGCCCTTCAGCAGCGCGGTGGCCTCGTCGATGGCGTGCGCGGCGCCGACCTCGGCGTCACCTTCGCCCTCGACGCGCTGGGTGAGGTGGTCATCGAGTCGCGACAGGCGTGCGGGCGTGCGCGGCGGGCGTGCGCGCAGGGCCTTCCAGTGGTGCTGCGTGCGCGGCAGGATGCAGCCGACGAGCGAGATGAACAGCAGGATGTAGATCGCCGAGAACCAGGCCGACAGGTACACGTCGAACATCTGGATCGCATCGAGGATCGGGAAGAGCCCGGGGTTGTCGCGCTCCCACTGCACAACGCCGTTCGGGTTCGCCATGCGCTGCGGGAAGATCGAGCCCGGAACCGCGGCGATCGCCAGCAGCAGCAGCAGCACGAGTGCCGTGCGCATGCTCGTCAGCTGACGCCAGCCCCACCGCAGCCAGCCGACGACGCCCAGCGCGGGCGAGGTCACCGTGTCGTCGGACGAGTCGACGTGATCTGACGGACGAAGCGGATCGGATCCGCTCGCCTTCTTCGACGCAGCCTCAGAGGAGGGTCGGGATACCAACGAACACCCCCTGGAGGCGAGACATGATCTGGGTCCAGATGCCGAGCACCATCAGCAGCCCCAGGAGGACGAGGAGCACGCCGCCGACCACGTTGACGACGCGGATGTGGCGGCGCAGGAATGCGAGCGAGCGCGTCGCCCAGCCGAAGCCGAGGGCGATGAGCAGGAACGGGATGCCGAGGCCCAGCGAGTACACGAGGCCGAGCAGTCCCCCGCGCACCGGATCACCCTGCTGCCACGCGACGGCGATGATCGCGCCCAGCGTCGGACCGATGCAGGGAGCCCAGCCGAGACCGAGCGCGATGCCGAGCAGCGGGGCGCCGATGAGGCCGAGGTCGCCCTTCACCTGCGGCTTGGCGATCTTCTGCGCGAAGCCGAACAGCCCCATGAACACCAGGCCGAGCAGGATGATCACCACGCCCAGGATGCGCGTGATCAGGTCGCCGTACAGGATCGAGAATCGCGACATCGCGCCGCCCGCGACCCCGCCGAGCACAACGATCGTGACGAAGACGAGGGTGAACCCGGCGACGAACAGCAGCACGCCGCCGACCAGCTTGCGGCGCCCGACGAGCGCTCCGGATCCGGAGGCCTGCGGATCGACGGATCCGCTGATGAACCCGAGATAGCCGGGCACGAGCGGAAGCACACACGGCGAGAGGAACGACAGCAGTCCCGCGACCAGCGCGAGCGGGAGCGAGGCCCACAGCGCGCCGTCCAGGACGACGGAGGTCACGCCTTCTCCGCCAGGGCGTCCTTGACGAGCGTCGAGAGGATCGACGGGCTCTCGATCATCGACAGGATGCGCGCGGCGACGCGGCCCTGCTTGTCGATGACGAGGGTGGTCGGTGTGGCCGAGATGGGCGTCTCGGCGGCGAACGCGAGCTTCACGGTGGCGTCATCGACGTCGATGATGCTCGGGTAGGTGATGCCGAACTCCTCGGCGAAGGAGCGCGCCTGGTCGGCCTGGTCGAAGGTGTTGACCCCGACGAAGGAGACGCCGTCGTCCTTGAACTCGTCGTACACCTTCTGCAAGTCGGCGGCCTCGACGCGGCAGGGCGCACAGGTGGCGTACCAGAAGTTGACGACCACGACCTGCCCGGCGAGGTCCTCGCTCGAGAGCTTCTCGCCGTGCTCGGTGACGCCCTCCCAGACGACCGGCTCGCCGCGATCGGCGGCCGGGAACTCCTGGATGAGCTGCTCACCGGCGATGTATCCCGTGTCGCCACCCTCGCGATACTGCTCGGCGACAGGATCGGGGGTGCATGCGGCGAGGCCCACGGCGAGCGCCGCGATGCCCAGTGCCGCGGTCAGACGCGCGACGAGACGGGGGTTCTGAGGCACCCTTGGATTCTACGTTTCCGGCTATGCCGGGGCTGTGTGCGCGCTGACTGCTCGCGCAGGTGCTTCGCTCTCGAAAGACCGCCGGATCACACCGCTCCCACGTCGACCGCGCCCGCGGTCTGGGCGGGCTCGGCGTAGGAGACCTCGCGCCACACGTCGCCCACGCGCTCGAACGACGTGACGCTCGAGAGGGCGCAGCGTCGCGTGCGGGGGTCGTGGCGCAGGGGCAGCCCCGCCACCGAGAGGTGCCAGAGCCAGATGGGCGCCTGGTGCGACACCACCACGACGTCGCCGCCGTCGGTGTGATGCCAGGCATCGTCGAGGGCGGATCGCATCCGCTCGACGATCGCGTTGTACGGCTCGCCCCAGCTGGGCAGCGACGGGCGGCGCAGCAGCCACCAGTTCGCGGGGTTGCGGAGCGCGCGGCTCATGCGCTGGCCGGCGAAGAGGTTGGTGGGCTCGATGACGCGCTCCTCGAGCTCGGGCGTCAGCCCGAACAGCTCGGCGAACGGCTCGGACGACTCCTGCGTGCGCTGAAGAGGCGAGCACAGCAGGCGCGACACGGGCCGGTCGAGGCCCCGGATGTGCTCGGCCGCGACCCGGGTCATCGCGCGGCCGGCTTGGCTCAGCCCGAAGCCCGGGATGCGCTCGTAGAGCACCCGGGCGGGGTTGTGGACCTCGCCGTGACGCACGAGATGGATCCGGTCGGCAGGCATGCTGTCCCCGTTCGTCGGCGTGGTCCGCGGGAATGGCGCGGTGCTTCGATCCTAGGATCGGTGCGCCAGCCGGAGAGTGTCGCCCGTCGCGGTTACCGTGGTCGGGTGAGCAGGCGGGGACGGCGATCCGACGGCGCGCGGCTGAGGGCGAGGGCGGCGTCGGCGCTGCTCGCCGCGGCGCTCGTTGTGGGGCTCTCGGCCTGCGTGCCCGAGCCGGAGCCCGGCGAGGCCCGTCGCGATCCCGCCCCCTCGTTCGCCGATGCCCGCACCACCCAGGTCGACGGCGACGGTGAGAGCTGGACCACCGGCGACGTGGCGATCGACGTGCCCGCGGGCGCCGTCACCGTCAAGGTCGCGGGCATCGCCGTGGGCGCCGAGATCGGCGTCGCCGATTCGGGGATCGCCCGCGAGACCTTCGGCACGCCGGTGCGGATCGAGACGACCTCTGCCCTGCATGATCCCGCCACCGTGACGTGGGATGTCGGCGGGCTCGACCCCGGTCTCGCAGAGGCCGCCGTGCTGGTGGCCTGGGACGACGACGCGCGCGTGTGGCGCCCGCTCGACACGCCCCTGACGGTGGCCGACGGCACGCTGTCGGCTCAGCTCGACGCCAGCGGGGTCGTGACCTGGGCGACCGGCGCGCTCTCCACGCCCGCCGCGACCCCGGATCCGGCGTCACCCGCCTGCGACGGCCCCTCGCTGCCCGGCTGGGTGGCGGTGTTCGGCGATCCGGACCGCTCGCGCGACGACGCCGCCCTCCCCTCGTGCCCCGAGAACCCGCAGGGCGACGAGCTCACCGTGCACACGGCGAGCGCGAGCCCCGTGACCCGCGCGCTCGAGGCGCAGGAGGGGGCCGGATGGCAGTGGGCCACGCGTCACGGCGCCGCCGGGCGGTTCTGGGCGCTGGCGGCGTCTCTCATCGACGACGAGCGCACCGTGCTGCTGCCCCCGTCGGCGACGGTCGACGTCGGATTCCGCGCGCCCTCTGATCCGGCGGTGCCGCTTCGCGCGGTCGCGCGGGTCGACGCTCGCACCGCGACCGTGGACCTGCTCGCCGCGTTCGCACGGCAGGTGTCGCTGGGCGAGGTGGCGGACGCCTCGGTGGACGCGCTGCTGACCACCCTGTACGAGTGCGGCGCTTCGCAGACCGGTGCGCTGACCGATCCGGCCGCCGCGGGGGCCGTCGCTGCGGCGCTGACGGCGTGCGACCTCGGGCCGGTGGCGCACGCGCTGGCCGGGACGATCCGCGACAGCGACGACGACGCGGCTGTCCAGGGCGCCCGCGCCGCCGCGACGGCGGCGCGGCTTGCCGCGCAGGGCCGCTTCGACGACATCGCGTCGAGCCACGCCGAGGCGCTCGCGGCCGCTGCCGCACTGCCGCAGGGCGGCGCGTCCTTCACCGTGCTCGCCCGCCGTGATGCTCCCGCGCTCGGCTCGTGGACGCCCACCTGCACCGACCCCGCCGCCGACTCGATGGCGCTGTTCGGCGTGCTCGCCGTGCAGCCCCCGTTCGTCGGCGTCCCGCGCGACATCGCGGCCGATCCCCAATGGCGCGACGCCGTCGTGACCGCTCTCGCGCCGCTCGCGCGCTGCACGCCCGCGCAGCAGGCGGCCTTCGCGATGCAGGTGCCGGGCGAATGGAACGACCCCGATGCGGCGGGCGTGGTCGTCGAGGAACTCGCGGGGCTCGGGCTGTCCCTGCTCACGTGCGATGAGCTGTTCGCGGCCGCCGCCCCGCTCGCCGCCGGCTTCTCGCCGGCATCCGGCGTCACCGCCGGCACGGGTCAGCTCGCGTGCGCATGGGGGGCTGATCGGGGCAAGGACGTCGCCGACGAATCCCAGCGCGCGCTCGTGCAGGTGTGGGTGTCGCGAGAGGCCGGAGACGCCGCGGCGGTCGCCACGCGCCGCGGCGAACTCGAGAAGCTGCCCGACAACGGCCTGCAGCAATCCGCCACGATCACTGCCGCGGACGGCTACCTGCTCGGCTCGTACATGCCCACGGGTCTCGAGCTCGAGGCGCGGGTGCCGGGCTACCGGGTCGTCATCACGACGACGAGCGCGACGGAGCCGGCGCAATGGCGCATGCATGAGGGGATCGCCGCGGCGGAGGCCGTCGTCGCCGCCGTCGCGGGCTGAGCGGGCCAGACGCGCCCGGGGCTACTCCTCGCGCTCGCGGCGCCCGCGGCGTCGCGCGCGCCACCGCACCACAACGAACCACACGATCAGGCCGGCGACAACGACGATCACGATGTCCTGCACGATCGACAGGTACGGATCGATCACGTGCCACTTCTCGCCGAGGATCCAGCCGAGCATTACGAACAGCGTGTTCCAGATCAGGCTGCCGCCGCCGGTGAAGGCGAGGAACCGGCCGAGCGGCATGCGCACGATGCCCGCAGGGATGGAGATCAGGCTCCGGATGCCCGGCACGAAGCGTCCCAGGAACACCGCGCGCCCGCCGTACCGTCCGAACCAGTCGACGGTCTTGTCAACGTCTTCCCCGCTGACCAGGGGAATCCGGTCCGCGATGCGGCGCAGGCGATCCGGCCCGAGCCACGCACCGAGCCCGTAGAGGGCGAGCGCTCCCACGACGGAGCCGAGCGTCGTCCAGAGCACGGCCTCCCACAGCGTGAACGCCCCGCGCGAGGCCGCAAGGCCCGCGCTCGGGAGGATGACCTCGCTCGGGATCGGCGGGAACACGTTCTCCAGCGCGATCGCGAGGCCCGCACCCGCCGGGCCGATCACGTCCATCAGGCCGACGACGCCGTCGATCAGCGCGCCGAGCCAGGATCCGTCGCTCATGCTCCGCCGTTCAGGATGAAGAGCGCGCCGAGGCCGATGCCGAGCGGGAGCACGATCGCCGCGAGCGGCACCCACCAGATCAGCCAGCGCTTGAGGATGCCGATGATGACCACCACGCTCGCGAGCGCGAGCGCGATGCAGGGCGCGAGGATCATCCAGGCGTAGAACCAGCCGTCCGGGTCATCGGCCACGCAGTCGAGTCCCTGGCAGGCCCAGCTCGCGATGCCCGAGACGGGCAGCGCGATGCCGATGCCGATGAGCAGCAGCACGACCGCGACGATCATGTCGAAGCTCCGGATGGGGCGCACGGCGTCGCCCTTCTTCGCACCGGGGGCCGCCGATCCGGATCTCGCCTTACCCGTCGATCCGGATCTCGCCTTCCCCGTCGATCCGGCTCGCGAAGATCCGGACTTCGCCGCCCCGGGCCTCGACGGGGCGGGGGCGCGGCGGGAGGAGGGGGATGAGGGCATGGGCGCAAACTAGCATCGGGACCTCGGTGAGAGCGGCACGGGCGGGAAGAAAGCCCCGGTGAAGCGCCGCGTAGACTTGACGGGTTGCCTGACGCCTATTCCGTCATCTGGCGGTCGTCAGATGAACCAGGAGGAACCCCCGTGCTTCGCACCCACACCGCCGGCTCGCTGCGAGCCGAGCACATCGGTCAGACCGTCACCCTCACGGGCTGGGTCGATCGCCGTCGCGATCACGGCGGAGTGGCGTTCATCGATCTGCGCGATGCCTCGGGCATCGCCCAGGTGGTCATCCGCGACGAGGCCGTGGCGCATCCGCTGCGCAGCGAGTTCGTGCTGAAGGTCACCGGCGAGATCGGCAAGCGCCCCGCGGGCAACGAGAACCCGAACCTGCCGACCGGCGAGATCGAGCTCATCGCGACAGACGTCGAGGTGCTGAACGAGTCGGCCCCCCTGCCGTTCCAGGTCTCGGGTGGCGAGAACGCCGACCCGATCGGCGAGGAGGTGCGCCTCAAGCACCGCTACCTCGACCTGCGCCGCCAGGGCCCCGCCGCCGCGATCCGCCTGCGCTCGAAGGTCTACAAGGCCGTGCGCGACGTGCTCGCCGAGCGCGAGTTCGTCGAGGTCGAGACCCCGACGCTGACGCGCTCGACGCCCGAGGGCGCCCGCGACTTCCTGGTGCCCGCACGTCTGCACCCCGGCAGCTGGTACGCGCTGCCGCAGAGCCCCCAGCTGTTCAAGCAGCTGCTGATGGTCGGCGGCATCGAGAAGTACTACCAGATCGCGCGCTGCTACCGCGACGAGGACTTCCGCGCCGACCGCCAGCCGGAGTTCACGCAGCTCGACATCGAGATGAGCTTCGTCGACCAGGAAGACGTCATCGAGATGATGGAGGACGTCATCACGGCGATGTGGAAGACCATCGACGTCGACGTCCAGACGCCGCTCCCCCGCATCACCTATGCCGACGCGATGGCGAAGTACGGATCGGACAAGCCCGACCTGCGCTTCGGCCTCGAGCTCGTCGAGGCGACCGACTACTTCTCCGAGACGCCCTTCCGCGTGTTCCAGTCGGAGTACGTCGGCGCCGTGCTGATGCCCGGCGGCGCGAGCCAGCCCCGCAAGACGCTCGATGCCTGGCAGGACTGGGCCAAGCAGCGCGGCGCCCGCGGCCTGGCCTACGTGCTGTTCAACGAGGACGGATCGCTCGGCGGCCCCGTCGCCAAGAACCTCTCCGAGGCCGAGCAGGCCGGGCTGAAGGACCTGGTCGGCGCCTCCGCCGGCGACTGCGCCTTCTTCGCCGCGGGCGAGACCAAGTCGTCGCGTGCTCTCCTCGGTGCGGCGCGCGTCGAGATCGGAAAGCGCCTGGGTCTGCTCGACCCCGACACCTTCGCGTTCACGTGGGTCGTCGACGCCCCGATGTTCGAGCCCGCCTCCGACGCGGTCGCCTCGGGTGACGTCGCCGTCGGCGCCGGCGCCTGGACCGCCGTCCACCACGCCTTCACGGGCCCGAAGCCGGAGTTCGAGGACACCTTCGACACCGACCCCGGATCGGCCCTGGCCTACGCGTACGACATCGTCTGCAACGGCACCGAGCTCGGCGGCGGATCGATCCGCATCCACCGCGAGGACATCCAGAAGCGCGTCTTCAAGATCATGGGCATCGACGAGGAGGCCGCACAGGAGAAGTTCGGCTTCCTGCTCGACGCCTTCAAGTTCGGCGCCCCGCCGCACGGCGGCATCGCGCTGGGCATGGACCGCGTGCTGCAGCACCTGACCAAGACCGACTCGATCCGCGAGGTCATCGCGTTCCCGAAGTCGGGCGGCGGCTTCGACCCGCTGACCGCGGCGCCCGCCCCGATCACCCCGGAGCAGCGCGCCGAGGCCGGCATCGACGCCGACCCCGAGGCCGACGAGGCGTAAGCCCCCGCTCGCCGAGCGAGCGAGCCAGTCGAGACGCCCCGAACCTCCGCATGAGGCTCGGGGCGTCTCGTCTTCGCCGCCTCCGCCTCGCCCGCGAGCGAAAAGGGCGAGCGGAAATGTAGCCTCCCCCCATGGACACCGACATCGTCGTCGTGGGGGCCGGGCTCGCCGGGCTTGTGGCCGCAGCCGAGGCCGCCGACCGGGGCAGGAGCGTCACGCTCGTCGATCAGGAGGGCGAGCAGTCGCTCGGCGGGCAGGCGTTCTGGAGCTTCGGCGGCCTGTTCCTCATCGACAGCCCCGAGCAGCGACGGATGGGCGTGAAGGACTCGCTCGACCTCGCCCGTCAGGACTGGTTCGGCAGCGCCCAGTTCGATCGTCCGGAGGACCGCTGGCCGCGCGCCTGGGCCGAGGCCTACCTGGGCTTCGCGGCGGGCGAGAAGCGCGCGTGGCTGCGCGAGATGGGCCACCGCCTCTTCCCCGTGGTGGGCTGGGCCGAGCGCGGCGACGGTCGCGCCGGCGGGCACGGCAACTCCGTCCCGCGATTCCACATCACCTGGGGCACGGGCCCGGGCCTCGTCGAGCCGTTCGAGAAGCGCGTGCGCGCGCACGCGGAGGCCGGCCGCATCCGCTTCGCCTTCCGTCATCGCGTCGACGGCCTGCTTCTCGACGCCGGGTCAGTGGTGGGCGTGCGCGGAGCGATCCTTGCTCCCGACGACACCGCGCGCGGAGCCGCCACCAACCGCGAGGTGCAGCGCGAGTTCGAGCTGCGCGCGCAGGCCGTGATCGTCACGGCCGGCGGCATCGGCGGCGACCACGATCTGGTGCGCGCCGCCTGGCCCCCGCGCCTGGGCACTCCCCCGCGCTCCATGGTGAGCGGCGTTCCCGCCCACGTCGACGGACGAATGCTCACCATCACGCGCGACCACGGCGCGAGCCTCATCAACCCCGACCGCATGTGGCATTACGTCGAGGGCATCCGCAACTGGGATCCGATCTGGCAGAACCACGGCATCCGGATCCTGCCCGGGCCGTCGTCTCTCTGGCTGGATGCCGCGGGCAATCGCCTCCCGGCCCCGCTCTACCCGGGCTTCGACACGCTCGGCACGCTCGCGCACCTGCGCGCCACCGGATACGACACCTCCTGGTTCGTGCTCACGCAGAAGATCATCGAGAAGGAGTTCGCGCTCTCCGGATCGGAGCAGAACCCGGATCTCACCGGTCGCGACCTCCGGCTGCTTGCGAAGCGGATCGGCAAGGGCGCGCCGGGGCCCGTCGAGGCGTTCAAGCGGCACGGTGCCGACTTCGTCGTGGCCGACACGATCGAGGAGCTCGTGGCGGGCATGAACGACATCGCGGATCCGGATGCCCCCGCGCTCGACGCGGCCGCCGTGCGACGCATCGTCGGGGAGCGCGACCGCGAGATCGTCAACCCCTTCTCGAAGGACGCGCAGGTCACGGCCCTCCGCGGAGCGCGCCAGTACCTCGGCGACAAGCTCATCCGCGTGGCGAAGCCGCACCGCATCCTGGATCCCGCCGCGGGACCGCTCATCGCGGTCAAGCTGCACATCCTCTCGCGCAAGACGCTCGGCGGGCTGGAGACCGATCTGCAGGGCCGGTGCCTCGCGCCCTCGCCGGACGGCACGGGCGAGCCCCTCCCCGGCCTGTACGCGGCCGGCGAGATCGCCGGCTTCGGAGGCGGCGGGATGATGGGCTACAACGCCCTCGAGGGCACGTTCCTCGGCGGCTGCCTGTTCTCGGGGCGCACGGCCGGCCGAGCCGCGGCCGCCGCGGTCAGCTGAGCGGGCTCAGAGCTCGAAGTCGATCGCGGCGCGGTGCTCGCTGCGGATGGTGCCGATGAACTCGGCGGCCTTCACGTGCTCGGGGTGCACGGTGTAGCCGTTGAGCGACTCGAGATCGTCGAAGTCGGCATCGACGGCGAAGTCGAAGTTGCCTCCCCCGAGCACGTCCTCGCGCACGTCCATGCGCACAAGGCCGGGCACAACGCCCACAAGCGCCTTGAGGCGCTGCCGGGCCTCGGCGACCTGGGCGGTGCGCGTCTCGGGGTCGTCGGAGACGAGCTGGAACAGGACGACGTGACGGATCATCGGATCTCCTCGATCAGGTTCTGGGGGCGGTGACGGCGGCGGTCAAGGCCGCCCGCAGACGGTCGGCTGACACGCGCCAGTGGCCGTGCAGGGTGTCGTCGATGAGGACGACGGGGATCTTCTCCCACCAGGCGTCGTAGAGCGCCGGGTCCTCCTGGATGGAGGCCTCGCGCACATCGATGCTGTCCGCGATGTCGGAGGGCAGTTCGGCGAGCACCTGATCCACGATCTCCCGCGCGACGTCGCAGAGGTGGCAGTCGGACTTGCCGATCAGCGTGAGGGTGGTCACCGCGCGGCGCTCAGAGGTCGACGGGGTAGCCGGCGTCGCGCCATGCGGCGGTGCCCCCGGCGACGTTGGTCGTCTCGTAGCCGCGCTCGTTCAGCGCCTGGACGACGCGCGCCGAGCGTCCGCCGAGCTCGCAGATGACATCGAACGGCTCGGCCGGCAGCTCGCCCACGCGCTCGTTGAGCTGCGACATCGGGATGTTGACGGCCCCGGGCACGTGACCGGCCTCGTACTCGTGCACCTCGCGAACGTCGACGAGGGGGACATCCTTGCGGGAGTGCAGGTCCTGGACCGAGATCTCGTTCATGTCTCCATTATTGCGGCGCCCACCGGCGAGGGCGCTCGATCCGGCCGTCACGCCGCGGTGATGCGCCGGGTGTGCCAGCCGGTCGCGCCATCCGGAGCGGGCGGCGCCGTCTTCGAGGTCTGGGTCGATCCGTCGGCGCTCAGAGCCCGGCATCGGATGATGTGCTCGCCGGCGCCGAGCTCGACGCGCGTCGACCACTGCACCCACGTATCCGCTGAGATCGCGACCGCGAGCGCAGCCGCTTCCCACGGTCCGTCGTCGACCTGCACCTCGACCCCGGCGATGCCGATGTGGGGGTGCCACGCGACCCCGGCCACGGTGACCTCGCCGGATGCGACCGCTCCCGCGCGCGGCACGTCGATGCGCGACTGCAGCTTGATCGGGCCTCGCGCCGACCATCCGCGATCGGTCCAGTACGCGCGGGCGCGGTCGAAGCGCGTCACCTCGAGATCCACCACCCACTTCGTCGCCGACACATAGCCGTAGAGCCCGGGCACCACCATCCGCACCGGGAACCCGTGCGTCAGCGGCAGCGGCTCGCCGTTCATGCCGATCGCGAGCAGCGCGCCGCGATCGTCGGTCAGCGCCTCCAGGGGCGTGCCCGCGGTGAAGCCGTCCTGCGACCGCGACAGCACCATGTCGGCCTCGGGCAGCGGCCCCGCCTGCGCGAGCAGCTCCCGGAGGGGGTGGCCGAGCCAGACCGCGTTGCCGACGAGGTCGCCGCCGACTTCGTTCGAGACGCAGGCCAGCGTGACGGGGCGCTCGACGAGCGGCAGGGCGAGCAGATCGTCCCAGGTCAGCTCGATCTCGCGCTGCACCAGGCCGTGCACCCGCAGCGTCCAGGTCGCGGGATCGATCTCGGGCACGATGAGCGCGGTGTCGATCCGGTAGAACGCGTCGTTCGGCGTGACGACGGGTGCGAGCCCCGTGACCCCGAGCTCCGATCCGGGAGGCAGGATCGCCCCCGCGGCGGGCGTCGGGAGCCGGAGAGCGGATCGGATGGCCGCGACCGACCGCGCGCCCGCTTCGCGAGTCGCCGCCCAGGCGATCATCGCCGCGCCCGCGAGCGCGGAGGCGAGCGAGGCGCCCAGGAAGGCGCGGCGGGTCATCCCCGCCGCGCCGTCGCCGTCCGTGCGCGCACGCGCCAGCAGGAGGGAGAGCACGATCGCCGCCACGGTCCCTGCGACGAGAGACGGCACAACGGCCAGCACGCCGCCGTCGGCGCGGGTCACGGCGGCGAGGGCGCCGACGACTCCGAGGGATCCGGCGACGACCGCGCCCCACGGCGGGCGCCGCCGCTGCAGCAGCCCCGCGACCGCCGCCACCGCCAGCAGCACAAGCGCGATGAGGGTCAGCAGGGCGACCTTGTCGCCCGTGCCGAACAGCGCGATCGCGAGGTCCTTGGCCCACGCCGGCGCGGCGTCGATGAGCACCGATCCGATCGCGGCGAACGGGCTCGTGCGGGGCGCGATCGCGGCGGCGAGCAGTTCGCCGGCTCCGGCGCCCAGAGCCGCCGCGGCGACGCCGGCGCCGGCCGCCGCGATGCGTCCGGGCTCGAACCTCATGGTCATGCCCCGAACGCTACGCCTCACGCCGCCGTGCGGGTCTCCCGGGTCTCGCGGTCGGCCCGGGCAGCCGCCCTGGACACCAGAAACGCCGGCCCGAGAACGGGACCGGCGTCAGTGGTTGCAGTCGCGACTTACTTCTTGTTGCGACGCTGGTGGCGAGTCTTGCGAAGCAGCTTGCGGTGCTTCTTCTTCGCCATGCGCTTGCGGCGCTTCTTGATGACAGAACCCATGGGAACCTCACGTAGTCAAGGGGTTGGACGCCGATCGAACAGCGTCCGGGATCGAGCACAGCGGAAGCGTGCCTTCGGGACAGCCTACCGCATGCGTCGCCCTGCACTTGGCGAGGGCGACGGTTCGGACGAGGCTCTCAGCCCGCGTCGGCGATGGGGCGCTGCAGCGCGGCGGTGACGGCCGACTCGGGGACCCGGTAGCTGCGGCCGAAACGAACCGCGGGGAGCTCGCCGGAGTGGACGAGGCGATACACGGTCATCTTGGACACGCGCATGATCTCAGCGACCTCGGCCACGGTCAGGAACCGCACGTCCGGCATCTCGGGCACTGCGGCCTCCCCTTCTTTAACTTGCCGCAAGCGTAGGGCTTTGCCGGGCCCCCTGTAAACCTGAGTGACGGATGTGACGGATGTGACGATCACGCGCACGCGCGCGACGCGTCACCCCTCGGGGCGCGGGCGGAGTGGAACGTCAGGCGCCGAGGCGTTTGAGCGCCGACTGCACCACGACCTTCGCGGAGGCGGCGGCACGTCCGATGCCCTCGGCGGCGCGCACGGCGGGCACGGGAAGCGCCGGCACCTCGATCTCGCCGAGGTCGAAATCGCCGTCGGCGACGAAGAAGGGCACAAGCCAGTCGTCCACCTGCTCGAGCGGCTCGGGCGAGAGGCTGTAGTAGCGGTGCTGACCCTCTTCGCGCACGGAGACCAGCTCCGACTCGCGCAGCACCTTGAGATGCTTCGACACGGTCGGCTGGCTGACACCGAGCGCCGCGACGATCTGCGACACGCTCGTTCCCGTTGCGCCCTCCGACGAGCGCTTCAGCAGGAGCTGCAGGATCTCGCGCCGGGTGCCGTCCGCGATCACGTCGAAGATGTCCGCCATAGGGGCCAGGGTAGCCGGACGCCCACGGGAGTACCATGTCCAAGGCCCGGGGCACCGCCCCGGCGCATGAACCGAATCGCATACCGAGGGAGACCGGATGGCGCCTACCGCCTCCTCCGTGCGCCTTGCGGCATGGAAGCGGTTCGGACGCGGGCTCGGATCGTGGTTCCGCGAGCTCACGACGTCCTCGCCGTCGCGCTTCGCGATCCTGGTCTACCTCAGCCTGATCGCCCTCTTCACGCTGCTGCTGTCGCTTCCGCTCGCCTCGGCGGATGGCCGCATCACGCCCTTCGTCGACGCGTTCTTCACGGCCGTCTCGGCGGTGTGCGTGACGGGTCTGACGACCGTCGACATGACGACGCACTGGTCGTTCTTCGGCGAGTTCATGATCTTCATCGGCACGAACATCGGCGGACTGGGCGCGCTGACCCTGGCTTCCGTCCTCGGACTCGTGGTCTCGCGCAAGCTCGGTCTGCGCGCCAAGCTCATCGCCGCCGGCGACACCAACCCGCTGCGATCGCACGGCGGTCCCATCAACGAGTCGCAGACCGTGCGACTCGGCGAGGTGGGCCACCTGCTGAAGATCGTGGCCCTCTCCACCGTGGTCATCGAGGCGGGCCTGGCGGTGCTGCTCTACCCCTCGATCGTGATCGCGGGCCACTCCTGGGTGGAGGGCCTGTGGCTGGCCCCGCTTCATGCGGTGATGGCCTTCACCAACACCGGCTTCACCTTCACCAACGGCGGACTCGCGCCGTTCCAGTACGACTACTGGTTCCTGTCGGTGCTGATGCTCGGTGTGTTCCTCGGCGGCATCGGGTTCCCCGTGATCGTCGCCGTCTCGAAGCAGCTGCTCACCCCGAGGCGCTGGAACCTGCACGCCAAGCTCACGCTCATCACGACCGTGATCCTGTTCGTTGTGGGATCCGGCGTGTTCCTCGCACTCGAGTATCTGAACCCGGGCACCTTCGGCACGCGCGACGCCTGGGACACCACCTTCCAAGCCTTCTTCCTCTCTGCGATGACGCGCTCGGGGGGCTTCTCTGTCGTCGACATCAGCAACCTCAACGGCTCGTCGTTGCTGGTGGGAACGATGCTGATGTTCATCGGCGGCGGATCCGCGTCCACCGCCGGCGGCATCAAGGTGACCACCCTCGCGGTGCTCGCCCTCGGCGTGTGGTCGGAGGCCCGCGGCCGCGTCTCCGTCGAGGCGTTCGGTCGCCGCATCCCGTCCGACGTGCAGCGCGTGGCCGTCGCGGTGCTCGCGTGGGGCGCCACGATCGTCGCGGTGGCGACCGTCGTGATCGCGCAGATCACGCAGATGCCCGTCGACAAGGTGCTGTTCGACGTGGTCTCCGGCTTCGCGACCGTCGGGCTCTCGTCGGGCGTGACCGAGCAGATGCCGGATTCCGCCGTGTACGTCATGGCGGTCACCATCATCATGGGTCGTGTGGGTACCGTGACCCTGGCCGCGGCCGTCGCCGCGTCCTCCAGCCGGCAGCTGTACGCGCTGCCCGTCGAAAGGCCGATCGTTGGTTGAGCAGATCCGCAGCGACGCCCCCGTTCTGGTGATCGGCCTCGGTCGCTTCGGCGCCGCGTGCGCCGGAGAGCTGGACCGCCTCGATCGCGACGTGCTCGCGATCGACGAGGACCTCGGGCTGGTGCAGAAGTGGTCCGACCGCGTCACGCACACCGTGCAGGCGGATGCGCGCAACATCGACGCGCTGAAGCAGATCGGCGCGCAGGACTTCCAGGTCGCCGTCGTCGCCGTGGGCTCGTCGATCGAGGCGTCGGTGCTCATCACCGCCAACCTCGTCGACCTCAAGGTGCCTCAGATCTGGGCGAAGGCCGTCTCCCAGGCGCACGGCAAGATCCTGGCTCGCGTCGGCGCGAACCACGTGATCTACCCCGAGCGCGAGGCAGGCGAGCGCGTCGCGCACCTGGTGTCGGGCCGCATGCTCGACTTCATCCGCTTCGACGACGACTTCGTGCTGGCCAAGATGTACCCGCCGAAGTTCGTGCGCGGCGTCGGGCTCAACGAGTCAGGCGTGCGCACCAAGTACAACGTCACCGTGGTGGGCATCAAGAGCCCGGGCAAGCCCTTCCGCTATGCGGAGGCGAACACCGTGGTCACCAACCACGACCTGATCATCGTCTCGGGCACCAACGTCGACGTGGAGCGCTTCGCCGCCCTCGACCGCTGACAGGCTTCGCCGCCCTCGACCGCTGACACGCGTCGTCGCCCGGCGCGGCGATTCCCCCTCCCTCCGCTCGTCGACCGAGCGTCCCCTCCCTCCGCTCGTTGAGCGAGCGCACCCTCCCTCCGCTCGTCGAGCGAGCGCCCCCTCCCTCCGCTCGTCGAGCGAGCGAAGCGAGTCGAGACGCCCCGAACCCGGCGCAGGGGTCAGCTCCCGGCGCAGGCGTCAGCTCCCGGCGGCGAGCTCTTCCCTCCGCTCGTCGAGCGAGCGAAGCGAGTCGAGACGCCCCGAACCCGGCGCAGGCGTCAGGAGCCGGCGCAGGGGTCAGCTGCCGGCGGCCAGCTCCTTCGCACGGGCGACCGCCGCGTCGGTCGCCTCGTCGAAGAGGGCGTCGAGCTTCGCGTCCTGCAGCACGGCGATGGCGCGCTCGGTGGTGCCCTTGGGGCTGGTGACCTGGCGGCGCAGCTCGGCGGGATCCTCGCCCGTGTGGTCGAGCAGCGCGGCGGCGCCGACGAACGTGCCCTCCACCAGCGTGCGCGCGGCGGCCTCGTCGAATCCCTTGGCGACCGCGGCCTTGGTGAGCTCCTCGATCAGCAGGTAGACGTAGGCGGGGCCGGACCCCGAGATCGACGACAGCGCGTCGATCTGCTCCTCGGGCACCTCGACGACCGATCCGACCGTCTCGAAGAGCGTGCGGGCGATCCGGATCGCGTCGTCCGAGGTGCCCTCGACCGCTGCGAGCCCGGTGACCCCCTTGCCCACGAGCGACGGCGTGTTCGGCATGGAGCGCAGCACGGTGACCGAATCGGGCAGCAGCGAGCGATACGTGGCGAGCGTGACGCCCGCGGCGAGGCTGATGACGATCGCGTCGGGGCGCAGCTGCGGGGCGATGTCCCGCAGCAGGTCGGGCACCATGGCGGGCTTCACGCCGACGAGCACGACACGTGCCTCGGCGGCGGCGCGCAGGTTGCCGTCCGGCACCTCCTCGAGCGCGATCGACTCGACGCCCTCGAGGCCCGCCAGGGTCTCGGCACGGGCGGCCGTGCGGTTGGTCGCGACGATGCCGCCCTCGACCGGGATACCGCTGGCGACGACACCCCTCAGGATCGCACCGCCCATCGATCCGGCACCGAGGAACGCGAGCGGAGGCAGGGTCTCAGACATGCCCCGATCCTATTGACTCGCTCCGTCGGCGGACTCGCCTCGGTCATCGCATTCGCAGTGTCGGCGACGGTCAATAGAGTGGTGTCATGAGTGCATCTGGCGGCGGCAAGGCGATCCTGGCGGCGTTCCTCGCGAACCTGGGGATCGCCCTCGCGAAGTTCATCGGATGGGCCCTCTCGGGCTCGGCGTCGATGCTGGCCGAGGCGATTCACTCCGTCGCCGACTCCGGCAACCAGCTGCTGCTGATGCTCGGCGGTCGCAAGGCCAGGAAGTCCGCCGACCTGTCGCATCCGTTCGGCTACGGCCGCGAGCGCTACGTCTACGCCTTCGTCGTGTCGATCATCCTGTTCTCGGTCGGTGGGCTCTTCGCCATCTACGAGGGCATCGACAAGCTGCAGCACGGCCACGAGCTCGACCCGCAGTGGCAGTACCTGCCCATCGTGATCCTTGTGGTCGCGATCGTGCTCGAGTCGTTCTCGCTGCGCACCGCGGTGAAGGAGTCGTCGGCGATCAAGCCCAAGGGCCAGACGTGGGTGCAGTTCATCCGCCGCGCCAAGGCTCCCGAGCTGCCCGTTGTGCTGCTCGAGGACTTCGGGGCGCTGCTGGGTCTGCTGTTCGCGCTCTTCGGCGTCGGCATGACGATCATCACGCACAACCCGTTCTTCGATGCGCTCGGCACCCTCATGATCGGCGCGCTGCTGATCGTGGTGGCCTTTGTACTGGGTATGGAGACCAAGAGCCTTCTGGTCGGCGAGGGCGCCACGCCCGAGGACTTCGAGAAGATCGTCCGGGCGATCGAGAAGGGCCCGGAGGTCGACAAGCTCATCCACATCAAGACGCTCTACGTGGGCCCCGACGAACTGCTGGTCGCCGCCAAGGTGGGGGTGCCGCAGGACAAGCTGCTGGCCGACGTGGCATCCGACATCAACGCGGTCGAGAAGCGCATCCGCGAGGCCGTGCCCGCCGCTCGCATCGTCTACCTGGAGCCGGATGTCTTCCGCGCGCCGGGGCTGGAGCAGCCGCCGACCGAGTCGGTCATCCTGAAGTCCTCCGACTGACGCGGCCCCGATGACCGTCGAGTACTGCGTCTTCACCGAGCCCCAGCAGGGCGCGAGCTACGACACCCAGCGCGTGTTCGCGCAGCGCGCCGAACAGCTCGGGTTCCACGGGTTCTTCCGTTCGGATCACTACCTCGCCATGGGCGACCGCGACGGGCTCCCGGGCCCGACCGACGCGTGGACGACGCTCGCGGGCCTCGCACGCGAGACGACCCGGATCCGACTGGGCACCCTGGTCTCGTCGGTCACCTACCGCCATCCGGGTGTGCTGGCCATCCAGGTGGCGCAGGTCGATGACATGTCCGGGGGCCGCGCCGAGCTCGGCCTCGGCACGGGCTGGTTCGAGGCCGAGCACCTCGCGTACGGCATCCCGTTCCCTGCGCGGCGCTTCGACATCCTCGAGGAGCAGCTCGAGATCGTGACGGGCCTGTGGCAGACGCCGGTCGGCGAGACGTTCACGTACGAGGGTGTGCATCACGCGCTCGAAGACTCCCCCGCGCTGCCCAAGCCCGTGCAGTCGCGCGTGCCGGTGATCGTCGGCGGGGCCGGGCCGCGCCGCACGCCGGCGCTCGCGGCCGCGCACGCCACGGAGTTCAACATCGGCTTCAAGCCCGAGGCCGAGATCGCCGAGAGGTTCGCCGCCGTGCAGGCGGCGTGCGAGACCGTCGGCCGTGATCCCCAGACGCTCAAGCTCTCGGTCGCCCTGCCCACCGTCGTGGGCGCGACCGAGGCCGACCTCGCCCGCCGCGCCGCCGCCATCGGACGCGACGTCGCGGAGTTCCGCGGAGACACCAACATCTGCGGCGATGCCTCCGCGGTCATCGCCAAGGTGCAGCGTCTGACGGCGCTCGGCGCACAGCGCATCTACTTCCAGCTCGAGGACATGACCGACCTCGACCAGCTCGCATACCTGGGCGAGGAGATCCTGCCCCACCTGCCGTCGGTCGCCGGGCGAGCGTAGCGCGTCACACCTCCCGCAGCTCCCCCGCCCGATACGGTGGCCCCATGCTCATCGCGGCTCTGATCTTCGCCGGCCTGGCGGCCCTGGTGCACGTGTACATCTTCGTGCTCGAGACCCTCCGCTGGGAGGCGGAGCGCACGCGCGCGATCTTCGGCACCAGTGCCGAAGACGCCCGCATCACCAAACCGCTCGCGGCCAATCAGGGTGTCTACAACCTGATGCTCGCGCTCGTCACCGCGGTGGGCATCGCGCTCACCGTGCCAGTGCCGGATGCGGGCGCAGCTCTCGTGCTCGCAGGCACGGGGTCGATGCTCGGCGCCGCGCTCTATCTCGCGGCCACCGACCGCACCAAGCTGCGTCCCGCCACCACTCAGGGCGCCTTCCCGCTGCTGGCGGTGCTCTTCACGATCCTGGCGCTCGCGCTGTGACGCGCATCGCCGTCGTCGCCGGAGCGAGCGGCTTCGTCGGCGGTGTGCTGGTGCGCGCCCTCGCCGAGGACGGGTTCGAGGTGCGCACGATCGGGAGATCCGGATCCGCGCACTGGGGCGATCCGGCTTCCGTCGCGCGGGCGATCGAGGGGGCAGACCTCCTCATCAACCTCGCGGGCACGTCGGTCAACCGCCGCTACTCGGACGCGAATCGCAACGAGATCCTGCGCTCGCGGGTCGACACGACCCGGGCCCTGCGCGAGGCGGTGGCGACGGCGGATCAGCCTCCGCGCGTCTGGATGAACGCCAGCACCGCCACGATCTACCGCCACTCGACCGACCACCCGCAGACCGAGTCGACCGGCGAGCTCGGCACGGGATTCTCGGTCGATGTGGCCCGCACTTGGGAGCGCGAGTTCTTCGCGGGCGATCTGCCCGGCACCCGACGCATCGCCCTGCGGATGGCGATCGTGCTGGGCGACGGCCCTGCGACGAACCTGCTTTTCCGGCTCGCGCGCCTCGGCGTCGGCGGCCCGCAGATCGACGGCTGGTGGTTCGATCATCGCCGCTACCGCGGTATCGGACCGGATCCCTCCGGCGACGGCCGCGCGCCGCATCACCGCACCCGAGGACGGCAGCGGTTCAGCTGGATCCACATCGACGACGTGATCGGCGCGATCCGGTTCCTGCGCGATCGCGACGACCTGGACGGCCCGGTGAACCTCGCCGCGCGCGCCACGAGCGACAACACGACGCTGATGGCCACGCTGCGGCGCATCGTGCGAGCGCCGATCGGTCTGCCCGCGTGGCGCTGGATGCTCGAGCCCGCGATGTGGGTGCTGCGCACCGAGCCCGAGCTCGTGCTCAAGAGCCGGTGGGTCGTTCCCGAGCGGCTCGAGGCAGCCGGGTACCGCTTCGTCTGGCCCGAGCTGGAGCCCGCGCTTCGCGACGTCGCGGACCGCTGACCCTAGCGCCGGGCCTCGAAGAACGTGCGCAGCTGGGCCTGGGCCTCCGCCTCGCGCACCCCGCCGACCACCTCGGCCCGGTAGGGCAGGCGGCGGTCGCGCACGACGTCGTACAGGGATCCGGCCGCACCGGCCTTCTCGTCCCAGGCGCCGAAGACCAGGCGGGAGATGCGGGCCTGCAACAGGGTGCCCGCGCACATCAGACACGGCTCGAGGGTGACCACCAGCGTGCAGCCCTCGAGGTTCCACGATCCGATCTCTCGCGCGGCCTCGCGCATGGCCACGACCTCGGCGTGGGCCGAGGGGTCGAGGTCGACCTCGCGGCGATTGCGGCCCTCGCCGATCACGCGACCGCCGGCATCGAGCACCAGCGCACCGACGGGCACCTCGCCCGCATCGGCCGCGGCGGCCCCGAGCGCCAGCGCGCGGCGCAACGCGGCGTCGTCGGCCTCGTTCGGGATCATGCTCCGAGCCTACGGTTTCCCTTGAGTTGCCGCGGGGTGGCGCAGGTAGCCTGATGCCATGCGCCTGCACGTCGCCGACCACCCGCTCATCACGCACAAGATCACGGTGCTCCGCGACAAGAACACCCCGTCGCCCGTGTTCCGTCAGCTCACGTCCGAGCTGATGACGCTGCTCGCCTACGAGGCCACACGCAACGTGCGTGTCGAGCCGTGCGAGATCGAGACCCCCGTCACCCGCACGACGGGTGTGAAGATCAGCGATCCGCGCCCGCTCGTGGTGCCGATCCTGCGCGCCGGCCTGGGCATGCTCGACGGCATGGTCACGCTGATCCCGACGGCCGAGGTCGGCTTCCTCGGCATGGCCCGCGATGAGGTGACCTTCGAGCCGGTCACCTACGCCGAGCGCCTGCCCGAGGATCTCAGCGATCGCCAGTGCTTTGTGCTCGACCCGATGCTCGCGACGGGCGGATCACTCGGTGCGGCCATCGAGTTCCTCTTCCGTCGCGGCGCGCAGGAGGTCACCGCGGTGTGCCTTCTCGGCTCGCCCGAGGGCGTCGCGGCGATCGAGAAGCAGGTCGCCGGCCGCAACGTCACCCTCGTGCTCGGTGCGCTCGATGAGCGTCTGAACGAGAAGGGCTACATCGTGCCCGGCCTCGGCGACGCGGGCGACCGCCTCTACGGCACCGTCTGATCCCGTCCCGGCTGCGGCGCCCGGCGCGCCCGCAGCTGGTCACCGCGCGTGTGCGTCGCGCCAGTGCGGGCTCTGGATGAGGCCGATCAGGTTGCCGAACGGATCGGCGATCGAGGCGCTCCAGAATCCGCCGCCGCGCTCGACGATCGGATCGGCGGGGCGAGCCCCCAGCCCGACGAGCCAGTCGAACGCGGCCCGGATGTCGTCGACGTGGATCGAGGCGAGCGCGCCTCCCGGAGCGGCGAGGGACGGACGGAACGCCGAGCTCATCACGGCGAACTCGTCGGCGTCGTCGCCGAAGCGCCACTCGGCGTACTGAGGTTCGCCCGTCTCCGGGCGCACGAAGTAGGGCGCCTCGCCGAACACCCGCGTGTACCAGTCGATGGCGGCGGGGACGTCATCGGCGACGACGTTCAGGTTCGCAAGGCCGCGCAGCGGGCTCGTGTTTCGACGCATGATCCTGTCCTTCCTGGGCCGTGGCTCTCACGCCCTGGATCGAGTCTTCTCGGTGAAGTGCTCACCTTCTGAGCGCTTTTTCTGAGATGGTCGGATCGTGCGAGCCGATCGTCTGCTGCGGGCCCTCTTTGTCCTGCAGTCGCGTGAGATGGTGACCGCCGCCGAGCTGGCGGCGGAGCTCGAGGTGTCGCTGGCGACCGCACGCCGCGACCTCGAGGCGCTGGCGTCCGCGGGGGTGCCGGTGTACCCGCAGCGTGGTCGCGCGGGAGGGTGGAGCCTGCTCGGCGGAGCCCGCACGGACCTCTCGGGTCTCACGGAGCCGGAGACCACGGCGCTGTTCTCTCTGCTGGGGCAGACGCGCGGGGCCCCGGCCGAGGCCGCGGATGCGATCCGCAAGCTGCTGCGCGCACTGCCGGCGACATTTCGCGAGGGGGCCGAGCGCGCGATCGGATCGGTGGTGCGCGAGGATGCGCCGTGGGGCGAGCGCGATGCCACCCCGCCCGAGCTGCTGCCGACTCTGCAGCTCGCGATCGCGCAGCAGCGCGTGGTCTCGATCGCGTACGGCGATGCGGACCCGGTCGACGTCGCTCCGCTCGGCGTCGCGGCCAAGGGGCCGCGCTGGTACCTGCTCGCCCACCGCCGCGGGATGGGAAGACACGAGCAGCCGCGACTGTACCGCCTCGACCGCATGCGCTCGGCGACGGTGATCGATGAGACGGTGGCCCGCGATCCGGCGTTCAATCTGGACGAGGCGTGGCGCCAGGCGTCCGAGCGGATCGAAGCGCTGCGGGGTTCGGCGTCGGCGACGGTGCGGGTCGAGCCCCACGCCGTGGAGGCGCTGCTGTCGCGCTTCGGGGCGCAGGCGACCGACCTCGGGCCGGCACCGGACGGCCGCACCGTGGTCGACGCTCGCGCGCACACCGTGCAGGCGCTGGCCGAGCAGCTGGCGGGCTGGGCGGAGGTCGCCGAGGTGACGGGGCCGACCGAGGTGCGGGCCGAACTCGCGCGGCTGGGCGGTGTGCTCGTCGAGCGCTATCGCTGAGGCGTCGCCGGCTACGCCACCCCGACGAGCCGCGCGAAGGCGCTCATGCGAGCGACTCCGTCTGCATGACGGGGAAGATCGTCGAGCAGCGCCGGCGAGTGGATCAGGTAGGCGGCGACCATCGCGCGCGAGACCGCGACGTTGAGACGGTTCTGCAGCAGCAGGAAGTCGGATCCACGGGGCGCGTCACGGCCCGACGAGGCGGCGAGCGTCACGATCGAGACGGCGGCCTCCTGACCTTGGAAGCGGTCGACGGTGCCGACCCGCACCTCGGCGAACCCGTGTGCCGCCAGGGCGTCCTCGACTGCCTGCACCTGCGCGTTGTACGGCGCGACGACGATGACATCGGCCTGCGTGAGCGGCCGCGGCGGACAGGGCACCCCGGTGCCGCCCTCGCCGATCGTGATGTCGGTGAACGAGCGGCCCATCACCTCCTGCACGATGCGCACGACCTCGGCGGCCTCCTCGCGCGACTCCGTGGCGTTGCCGTGATGCCGCACGGGCAGCACATGCAGTCCGGGCTCGATGCCCTCAATGGCGCGCAGAGCCGCGGGCTCGTGGGATGCGAGCCGCCCCGCATACGAGAGGTCGGAGACCGCGGCCGAGACGGCCGGGTGCATACGCCAGGAGCGGGCGAGGAAGTAGCCGTGCGTGGCGGGAATGACCTGCTCGCCGTCCATGACCCAGCCGAGAGCCGAGGTGTCGACGGGCTCGGGGTGCGTGCCCTGGCTGACCTGCGGCAGCTGCTGCGGGTCGCCGAGCAGCAGCAGGCGTGAGGCGGCGAGCGAGACGGCGATGGTCGACGCCAGCGAGAACTGGCCGGCCTCGTCGATCACCAGCAGATCGAGGCTGCCCCGCGGCACCCGCTGCTCGTGGGCGAAGTCCCATGCAGTGCCGCCGATGACATAGCCGTCGGGGCGTTCGCCGGCGAAGGAAGCCAGCCCGTTCTTCTGGATCACGGTGTACGTCGGGGGCTCCCCCGCCGATCCGGACTTGGGAGCCTTGCCGACGAGGGCGGCAGGCACCCCCGCGGCGACGATGCGGTCGAGCATGTTCTCGACCACCGCATGCGACTGCGCGACGACGCCGACCTTGAACCCGTGCTCGTGCACAAGGCGCGCGATGACGTGCGAGCCGACATAGGTCTTGCCCGTGCCGGGCGGGCCCTGCACGGCGAGGTAGCTGCGGTCGAGATCGCGCACCGCCGCGACGATCGCGGCCACGTCGTCCCCCGTGGATGCGGGCAGCGACCCCGACCGGGTACGCGGGGGACGGCGGCGCAGGATGTCCGTGGCCGGATCCTGCGGAAAACCCTCCCCCGCCGCGAGCACGTCGCGCGCCCAGGCGTCGATCGACTTCTGCTGGTTTCCCGCCTGCGGCGGCGCGGCGGGCGTGAGGGCGAGCGGCAGCACATCCCACGTGGCGCCGCCGATCGACGTCTCGGAGATCACCACACCGTCGTCGAGCTCGGCCACCACCTCGACCGAGCGGCCGACGTGGATCCAGCGCGAGGAGGCCGTGGCGTCGAAGGGTGCGGGCTTCGCGTAGAGCGCGAAGGGCTGCACGCCTTCCTTGAGCCGCGTGCCGGGGGCCACCTCGCCGCGCAGCTCGACGACGCGGCGCACCGCTCGCGCGCGCGTGCCCTCGGGCACACCCCAGTCCTCGAGCACCCGCGAGCGAGCGGGATCGACGGAGATGACGTCACGGGTGTCGGCCCACAGTGACAGGGGCTCGCGCAGGCGCTGGAAATGGCCCTGCCAGAACGTCTTCGCCTCACGCGGGTAGTAGTCGATCGCCGCCGCGCCCAGCCGCAGCGCGACGGTATCGGAGGCGCGGGGGTCGCCCTCGGCGGCGCGGGCCGTGAGCGACAAAGCCAGCTCGGACGGCTTGTACGCGAATGCCTCGTGCTCGTCGGGCCGGGCGGGCACGGCCCCCGTCTCGCGCGCGCGGTCGACGAGCCAGTCGCGCAGGCGACGGGTGGAGACGCAGTCGTAGCGGTTGTAGTCGGCCAGGTCGTCGAGGATGACCTTCGCTCCGGCCTCGTCGCCGCCGGCGAGCAGCTCGCGAGCCTCCACGTAGCGCAGGATCGAGTCGCCGCCCTGCTGCACGTCCTGGGTGCGCACCTCTTCGCCCATGTAGAGCGGCTCGAGCTTCTTGATCGAATACGACCGGGAGCCCACGCGCAGAGCACGACGCACGATCGGGTAGAGGTCGACGAACAGCTCATCGCGCAGCATGCGGTCGACATCGGCCTCACGCACGCCGTGCCGAGCGGCCATGGCAGCCAGGTGCGTGGGCTCGTAGGGCGCGTAGTGATAGATGTGCATGTCTGGCTGCGCCGCGCGGCGTGCCGCCACGAAGTCGCAGAACTGCTCGAGCGCGGTCTTCTCGTCGGCGAAGCTGTGCGCCCACAGGGGCGTGTACTGCTCCTGCATGTCGACCCAGCCGAAGAGATAGTCGATTCCCCAGCGATCGCCACCGGCCCCGACCTCGGTGTAGAGCGGGTCGCCCTCGAAGTCGAAGAAGATGTCGCCGTTGCTGGGGCGGGGCATCGTGGCCAGGGCCTCCGGCAGCACGACCTCGTAGAGCGGGGCGGCCGCAGGGGCGGCACCGGAGGGATCGGGCACACCCGCGGGCGAGGCGATCTGCAGACGGGCCTGCGTGCGCAGCCCGGCGAAGACCTCGGGGTTCATACCGTCGGGGCCCTGGGGTGCCGCCGCCAGGTCGTCGATCGTGATGATGCCGGCTGCGCGCAGGCGCTCGCGCTGCACCGGCCGCATCCCTGCGACGAGCAGCACGTCGCGCGTGGCGACGACCTGCTCCTCGCACGTGGCGCAGCGCCCGCACGCGACGATGCCGAGGTCGCCCCGCGGATCGGCCCACGCGATGGCCTCTCCCCCGGCACCGAGGTCGACGCGGCGGTCGGCGATGAGCGCACGCAGCCGGTTGCGTCGAACGGCGAACAGCGGCAGCAGGTCGCTCACCTGATGTGTCGACGTGCTGCCGTCGCCGAGCAGCAGGTCGACCTCGTCCGACCGCGGGATGCCGAGGCGGTCGAGCTGGTCGACGTATGCGGCCAGCTGCATGAGCGCGGTGACCTTGGCACGGCGCGCGAGCTTGGAGTCCTGCACACGCCAGCGGCCATCCGGCTCGCGTGTGAGGAAGTCGGCGAAGCCCACGAACTCGGACGTGCTGAACGCGGCCTGGAACACAACCTGCGCCGACGGATCCTCCAGCCCCGCGCGCGTCGCCTCGAGCGCGGCGGCCATCGCGTCGGCATCCGATGAGGCCGCGCGCTCGATCTCGATCACGCGAGACCCGAACTGCGCCCGGTAGGCCGCGAGCACGGCCTCTTCGTGCTTGTCGCCGAGCCGGGCGGCGCGCTCGAGCATCTCGTCTTCGGGCTCGACCACCGCGGGCACCCGCCCGAGCTTGGCATCGAGCGCCCGCAGCCACGCGAACTCGCACTCGGCGGCGACCTTCAGGTCGCTCGCGCTCCACACGACGCGGGCCTCGGACTCGATGTATCTCACTCTTCGAGGCTAGACGGGGCCGCCGACATCGACGCCGCGCCCGCCAGGCGCTGCGCCCTCCAGGCGCCGCACCCTCACTCAGCCGTCGTGCGGCGTGCCCGCGGCGGGCACGGCCTCGGCGGGCGGCGCGGCCGGCGCGGCGGGCTCCGCGGCATCCGTGGACCGCCGCCGCTGGAGCGCCCAGACCACGCCGAGCGCGATCACCAGCAGGCCGATGCTCAGCGGCACGATCGCCGAGAACCACTCGGGGCGCATGGCGTACAGGAGGGGGCGGATCCATCCCACCACCGCCTGCGGGTCGGGCACGGCGAGCACCAGGATGCCGACGCCCGCGGCGAGCGCGAAGAGCGCGCCCCAGATGACGCCGGGCCAGCGGATGCCCGGTCGCGTTGTCGTCTGGCTCATCGGTTCGTCCCCACTACCTGGATCATCACGTCGACGTCTTCCTGATCGAGCACGATCGTGCGCGTCCGCCCGGACCGCGGATCGTCGTGCGACCAGCTGAAGTGCCCCTCTCGCGGTTGCAGCACCGTCGACTCCACCGGGATCCCGTCCGCGCCGAGTTCCTCGACCCACACGGAGCCCGTGCCCGACGTCGTCTCGAACTCCACGTCGATGCCCGGCTGCACGGTGATCCACACCTGCCCGCTGCCCTTCGAGACGCGGGTCTCGCCGCTCTCGTCGTACACGCCGCCCACGTCGAGGGTCAGCTGCCCCCAGGGCTGATCGATCGCGAGGTCGCCGTCCGGCATCGGCACGTACCGATCCGGCCCGATCATGTCGTCGACCAGATACATCGCCACGCCGGATCCGCCGATCGCCAGCAGGATGAGCGTGACCGCCGCAAGGAACCCGCTCCGGCGCCGTCGGGCACCGGCGAGCACCATCGCCAGGCCGATCACAGCCGCCGCGGCGAGCACCGCGGCGTACCCGGCCCACGCCGACCTGTTCGGCTGGAAGAGGATCCACACGACGGTGCCCACAACGA
Source organism: Microbacterium stercoris (assembly GCF_017592545.1). Lineage (GTDB taxonomy): Bacteria > Actinomycetota > Actinomycetes > Actinomycetales > Microbacteriaceae > Microbacterium > Microbacterium stercoris. Next base: position 366,349 of record NZ_JAGFOA010000002.1, on the reverse strand, counting down.
GGGCCGCGCCCAGGGTGATCGCGACGAACGCCATGGAGGCGCGCGGACGCAGGGCGCGACGCTCGGCCCGCTCGCGCGCGACCTGGGCGCGGAAGGCCGCGTACTCGGCCTGGCGACGTGCGCGCTCCTCGGCGGCCGCGGCGGATCCGTCCGCCTGCGCCACGCGCCAGGCCTCGTGCTGCTCGCGCCAGGCGGCGTGCTGGGCGCGCCAGGCGTCGAGCTCCTCGGCGGAGGCGAGCGCGTCCGGCAGAGGCTCGACCGGCTCAGGAGAATGGGGCGGGGCCGCACCCGAAGCGGCCCCGCCGGAGACGGCGGTCGTGCCCGACACCCCGCCGTCATCCCCCGTTCGGGGGAGATCGAAGCGCGCCGGCGCGCGGCGCGAGAGCCAGACCAGTACGGCGATCGCGGCGCTGATCGCGCCGCCCCAGACGATCAGCGACGCCAGCGCGCCACTGAGCCCGCTGCTGAAGGAGATGCCGAAGACCAGGGCCGCGAGCGACGTCGACGCCCACGATGCCAGCACGGCGCCGATCACGACCGCGACGATGCCCGCGATCGCGGGGTCGCCGGATCGGCCCGCCCGCACCGCGATCCGCCCCGCCCGGTCGGGCAGCACGGCCCAGGCCAGCGCGTAGAGCCAGAGCCCCGGGAAGCCGAGGAGCGTCGCCACCACGAACACCCCGCGCACGATGACGGGGTCGACGCCGATTCGCTGGGCGATCCCCGAGCACACGCCGCCGAGCCAGCCGTCGCCGCGGACGTAGCCGAGCGAGCGGATCCACAGCCACGTCGAGCTCTCCGCACGCGGCGCGACCGGAGGCGGGGCCGGTGAGTCGGACGTGGCGCCGGCGGCCGGCGGCGCGGTGATCTGATCGGTCATGTCTCGATCGTGCCGGTCGCACGCGATCCGCTCTATGAGGGATCACCCGGACGCGACCCCGATAACCGCGGATCAGGGCCGGGGGCGGTGGTTGTATGGCTGGCATGACCTCCCTGCCTCTCGCAGCGCCCGCCCGGGCCCGTGCAGCCGCGGCCACGGACACAGCGCCCATGAGGCGTCCGCGCGACGCGACGGTGGCGGGCGTCGCCGCAGGTCTCGCACAGCACCTGGGCTGGCGCACGGACACCACCCGCACGCTGTTCGTGCTGATCACGCCCCTGTTCGGCGCGGGTGCGCTCTTCTACCTATGGCTGTGGGCGTTCACCCCGCTGACGCCCGGAGACGAGCGCGTCACCCGGCGTGCGCCGGTCGCCTGGATCTCGCTGATGATCGGCGGTCTGCTCACACTGGTGCTGCTGCCGCCGTTCCTGAGCCGGTCGCTGGTGGGCATCGACGGCGAGGTGCTGCTGGCGATCGCCGGCACCTTCACGGTGGCCGCCGCGCTCTGGTCGGGCATCCTCGATCGCGCGGATCCGTCCCGCGGCGAGAACCACGACCTCGCCCTGCGGATCATCGCGACGCTGGTGCTGGTCGTCCACATGATCATCGGGCTGGAGCACGCGCCGTACGGCGTGGCCGGGCTGTTGGTCTCCTTCGCGTCGCTGCTGTGCATCCTGCTCGTCTGGTCGCCCGCGCTGCTCGCCCGGTACCGCGAGCTGCAGACGGCCCGGGTGCGGGCGATCCGCGACGAGCACCGCGCCGAGATGGCGGCGCACCTGCACGACTCGGTGCTGCAGACGCTCGCGCTGATCCAGAACCGTGCGGGGGCATCGAGCGAGGCCGGCCGCCTCGCCCGCGCCCAGGAGCGCGAGCTTCGCGCGTGGCTGTACGACGGCGACACCCCCGCCGACAGCGATCTCGCGACCGACCTGCGCGATTACGGTTCGGCGCTCGAGCTCGACTACGAGGTCGTGATGACCGTCGTCTCGGCGGGCACCTCCACGGAGCGCGCCAGCGGCGAGGTCGCCGCGGCCGCGCGCGAGGCGATGCTCAACGCCGCGCGCCATGCCGGCGGCGAGGTGTCGGTGTACATCGAGGGGGCGCCCGGATCGGTCGACGTCTACATCCGCGATCGCGGGCCCGGCTTCGAGCTCTCGGACGTGCCCTCGGATCGCCTCGGGGTGCGCGAGTCGATCATCGGACGCCTCCGGCGGATCGGCGGATCGGCCGCGGTCGCGCCCGGAAGGAACGGCGGCACCGAGGTGCACATCCGCTTCCCGGCAGGGGGCGCGCGTGGCTGATCCGGGAGACGTCGCCGACCTGCGGGTGGTCATCGTCGATGACCACTCGATCTTCCGCTCGGGGCTGCGCCACGACCTCGACGGCCGCATCGAGGTGGTCGGCGAGGCCGCGGATGTCGCGTCGGCCGTCGCAGTCATCGCCGCGCAGCAGCCCGACGTTGTGCTGCTCGATGTGCATCTTCCCTCCGGAGCTGGGCGGAGCGCCGAGACCGAGCCGATCGGCGGGGCCGAGGTGCTGCGTCAGGCCGCTCCCCTCTCGCCCGCGACGCGCTTCCTGGCGCTGAGCGTCTCGGACGCCGCCGAAGACGTGGTGCGGGTGATCCGTGCGGGAGCCCGCGGCTACATCACCAAGGGTGCATCCGGATCGGATGTCTCCCGCGCGGTGCGCACGGTCGCCGAGGGCGATGCGGTGTTCTCGCCGCGCCTAGCGGGTTTTGTGATCGACGCCTTCGGTGCGGCCGCCGGTGAGATCGCCGCGACCGACGACGAGCTGGATCGTCTCTCGGCGCGCGAGCAGGAGGTCATGCGCCTCATCGCGCGCGGTTACGCGTACAAGGAGGTCGCCACCGACCTCTTCATCTCGATCAAGACCGTCGAGTCGCACGTGTCCGCGGTGCTGCGCAAGCTGCAGCTGTCGTCCCGCCACGAGCTCACGGCCTGGGCGAGCGCGCGGCGTCTGCTCTAACGCCCCGGCGCCTCGCGGCCTGGCGGCGCGCACGGCGCCGCCAAGGCGCCTCGGCCCAGCCATGCAGCTGCCACGTCGTGACGACCCACCACACGTGCCGCGCGATCGCCCCCACCGAGGTGAAGGCACGCGCCGAGGTGCCCACGACCGATCCGCGATCACGCTCCACGGTCATCCAGGGCCGCACGTGGAATGCGAGGTCGATGTCGTCGTGGATGTCACGCCGCGTGCGGTGCACTTCGGGACTGAGCTCGCGCCAGGTCGCGGCGCGCATGGCGAAGTTCGAGCCGAACAGCGGTGGGTGGCCGAGCAGCGGCGTCAGCCAGGCGTACAGCACGCCGACGTACGCGTGCCGCCCGATCGCGTCGAGCCACCTCGGGCTGTCCGGGAAGTGGGCGTCGCCCGTGACGAAGTCCGGCGACGGATCCGCCGCGAAGCGCTCCTCGATGCGCGCGAGCCAGCCGGGCGGGCAGACGGTGTCGGCGTCGATGCGGGCGATGACGTCTCCGGTGGCGGCGTCATAGCCCGCGGATGCCGCGCGCGGGATGCCGCGCTCCGGCTCGGTGATCACCCGCGCCCCGGCGGCACGAGCGACGAGGGCGCTGTCATCGGTGCTGCCGTTGTCCACCACCACGATCTCGTCGGCGGGACGGCTCTGCGCGGACAGCGACGCGAGGCAGCGCTCGAGCAGGCGCGCGTCGTCACGCACGGGCACCACCACCGAGATGCGCATCGTCCGCCCTTCTTTCACCCTCAGGACGATTCTCCCTGCGCGCGCAAGCCCCCGGAACCGGATTGACGCGCGTGACAGACTGGCCCCGTGAGCGACTTCGCCAACGCATACCGACACGGCTTCGCACGCATCGCGGCGTGCACGATCCCGCTGGCCATCGCCGATCCGGCCACGAACGCGCAGCACGTGCTCGACACGGCCGCCGAGGCGCACGCCGACGGCACGGCCGTCGCGCTGTTTCCCGAGCTGTGCCTGAGCGGCTACTCGATCGACGACCTGGTGATGCAGGATCCCCTGCTCGACGCCGTCGAAGCGGCGATCGTGCGCATCGCCGAGGAGTCGAAGCTGCTCACTCCTGTGCTCGTGGTGGGTGCGCCGCTCGCCCACCGCAACCGCATCTACAACACGGCGGTCGTCATCCACCGCGGCGAGATCCTGGGGGTGGCGCCCAAGTCGTACCTGCCCACGTACCGCGAGTTCTACGAGCGTCGCTGGTACGCGCCGGGCGATGACCAGCGCGGCACGATCACGGTCGCCGGTCGCGAGGTGCCCTTCGGCCCCGACCTGCTCTTCGAGGCGACAGATGTGCCGGGCCTCGTCATCCATGCGGAGGTCTGCGAAGACGTCTGGGTGCCGATTCCGCCCTCCGCCACCGCGGCGCTGGCCGGTGCGACCGTGCTGCTCAACCTCTCGGGCAGCCCGATCACGATCGCGCGCGCCGAGGACCGCAAGGACCTCGTGAAGTCGCAGTCGCTGCGCTGCCTGGCCGCTTACGCCTATGCCGCCGCCGGCATGGGAGAGTCGACCAACGACGTCTCCTGGGACGGCCAGACCATGATCTACGAGGGCGGCAACCTGCTCGACGAGACCGAGCGCTTCCCCGACGGCCCCCGCCGCTCGGTCGCCGACGTCGACCTCGACAAGATGCGCCAGGACCGGATCCGTCAGGGCACCTTCGACGACAACCGGCGCACGTTCGCGCCGGAGTTCCGCACGGTGCGGTTCGCGCTGACGCCGCCGACCGGAGACATTGGCCTCCGCCGTCAGATCGACCGCTTCCCGTTTGTGCCGGACGACCCCGCCCGCCTCGCGCAGGACTGCTACGAGGCCTTCAACATCCAGGTCGCGGGTCTGATGCAGCGAATGCGCGCGATCGGCGACCCGAAGCCCGTGATCGGCGTGAGCGGCGGCCTCGACTCCACGCACGCGCTGCTCGTCATCGCCCGCGCGATGGATCGGATGGGCCGCCCGCGATCGGACATCCTGGCCTACACGATGCCCGGCTTCGCGACGAGCGACCACACGAAGTCGAACGCGATCCGCCTCGCCGAGTCTGTAGGCGCGACCATCGAGACCATCGACATCCGTGCCGCCGCCACCGAGATGCTCCGCGAGATCGGGCATCCGTTCGGCCAGGGCGAGCCCGTGTACGACGTGACGTTCGAGAACGTCCAGGCGGGCATGCGCACCGACTACCTGTTCCGCCTCGCCAACCACCACAACGGCATCGTGGTCGGCACGTCCGACCTGTCCGAACTGTCTCTCGGCTGGGCGACCTACGGCGTCGGCGACCACATGAGCCACTACGCGGTCAACGCGGGTGTGCCGAAGACGCTGATCCAGCACCTGATCCGGTGGGTCATCGCGCACGGATCCGAGCAGGGGGTCTCGGCAGAGGAGGCCGAGGTGCTGCAGTCGGTGCTGGACACCGAGATCAGCCCTGAGCTGGTACCCGCGGGACAGGACGGGAAGGTGCAGTCGACCGAGTCGACGATCGGCCCCTACTCGCTGCACGACTTCACGCTGCATCACATCCTGCGCTTCGGATACCGCCCCTCGAAGATCGCATTCCTCGCACAGCATGCGTGGTCCGACGCGCACGCCGGCGCCTGGCCTCCTGGCTTCCCCGACGAGGATCGCTACGCGTACGACCTCGAGACGATCGTGAAGTGGGAGAAGATCTTCCTCAAGCGCTTCTTCGGCTTCGCCCAGTTCAAGCGCTCGGCGATCCCGAACGGGCCGAAGGTCGCGCCCTCCGGATCGCTCTCGCCGCGTGGCGACTGGCGCGCCCCGTCGGACGGCAACGCCCGTGCCTGGCTTGCGGAGCTGGATCAGGCGCTGCCCGAGTTCGCGGGCTGACCACACCCTCCGTTCGTTGGGCGCTGCCCACCTCCGCTCGTTGAGCGAGCCGCCCGCCCCGCTCGTTGAGCGAGCTGCCCACCCCGCTCGCTGAGCGAGCTGCCCACTCCGCTCGTTGAGCGAGCGCAGCGAGTCGAAACGCCCGGTCCCCCGGCGCGCGTCAACCCCCTGCGCCGGGGACGGTGCGCACCCGTAACCTGACGGCATGGACGGGTTCCTCGCCCCAGACTTCGCCCTCGCGCGCGAGGTGCTGCAACGCGGCGTCGCGGCCGTGTACCTCGTCGCCTTCCTCTCGACCCTGAATCAGTTCCCCGCGCTCCTCGGCGAGCGCGGTCTGCTGCCGGCCCCCGCGCTGCTCGACTGGGCGCAGGACGAACCGCGGCGGCTGAATCCGACGCTGTTCCGCTGGATCCGCTACTCCGATGCGCGCCTGCGAGTGCTGTGCGTCGTCGGCATGCTCATCGCGGCCGCGCTCATCCTCGGCCTGCCGCAGCTCGGCCCCTCGTGGGTGCCGATGCTCGCGTTCCTGGCGCTGTACGCGGGGTACATGTCGATCGTCTCGATCGGCCAGACGTTCTACGGCTTCGGGTGGGAGATGCTTCTGCTCGAGGCGGGCTTCCTCGCCGCGTTCCTCGGATCGGCGCACGAGCCGCCGCCCACGCACATCATCGTGCTGTTCTGGTGGCTGACGTTCCGCCTCGAGTTCGGCGCGGGGATGATCAAGATGCGCGGCGGGCGCGAGTGGCGCGACCTGACCGCCCTGACCTATCACCACGAGACCCAGCCGATGCCCGGTCCCTTCAGCCGCACGGCGCACCTGCTGCCGCGCTGGATGCACAAGGGCGAGGCGATCGGCAATCACCTGGCGCAGCTGCTTGTGCCCTGGCTGCTGTTCGCGCCGATTCTCGGCCTGTGGATCCCGGATCAGATCCCGCAGCTGATCGGCGCCGCCGGCGCGGTGATCCTGATCCTCTCGCAGCTGTGGCTGGTGGCTACGGGCAACTTCGCGTGGCTGAACTGGGCGACGATCGTGATGGCATGCTCGGCGATCGCCATCCCCGCCAAGCCCGTGGAGGGCGAGCTGCCGCTCTGGTGGCTGGTTGTCACTCTGGCGGTGACCGCCCTGTACCTGTGGCTGAGTTGGCGGCCGGCGCTCAATCTCGTTTCGTCGAACCAGCGGATGAACGCCTCCTTCAACCGCTGGAACCTCGGGAACGCCTACGGCGCGTTCGGAACGGTGACGAAGAAGCGCGTCGAGTGGATCATCGAGGGCACCCGCTCGGAGGATCCGATGCGGGCCGAGTGGCGCGAGTACGAGTTCAAAGGCAAGCCCGGCAACGAGCGGCGCCTGCCGCGTCAGTTCGCGCCGTACCACCTGCGCCTCGACTGGCTGATGTGGTTCCTGCCGCTCGGTCGCGGCGTCGAGAGCTGGTGCCAGGCCCTCATCGTCAAGCTGCTCGAATCGGATCCGTCGACCTTGCGGCTGCTGCGCACGGATCCGTTCGCGGGCGACCCGCCTCGCTGGATCCGCGTGGTCTCGTATCGCTACCGCTTCGCCACTCGCGAGGAACGTCGCGAGCACGGCGTCATCTGGATCCGCGACCGCCGCCGCACGGTACTCGACCCGGTGCAGCTCTCCGCCCCGCGCTGAGCCCCCGGCCCCTGGCTCGTCGATCCCGCACCTCCGCTCGTCGAGGGAGCGCAGCGAGTCGAGACGCCCCACGCCTCCCCACCCCGCTCGTCGAGCGAGCGCAGCGAGTCGAGACGCCCAAACCTCGGGCAGCGCCTCACCCCGCGCGGTGCCTCACCCCCCGGCTCGTCGAGCGAGCGGAGCGAGTCGAGACGCCCCACGCCTCGCGCAGCGCCTCACCCCGCGCGGTGCCTCACCCCCTCGCTCGTCGAGCGAGCGCAGCGAGTCGAGACGCCCCACGCCTCGCGCAGAGTCTCACCCGCGCGGTGGCGCGCCGCCGTCAGTCGCCGGAGCGCGCGTTGTACACCGTGACCCGCCCGGCGTCCACGGCGTTGCGGTACGCGCGGAACACGTCGACGGCCTCCTCGCGGCGCAGATCCTGGATCACCCGGATGCCTCGCGCCTCGAAGGCGCCGGCCCAGTCGCCGATCATCGGGCCCTCGTCGAAGGTGGTGAGGTCTTCGCATTCGGGGCCGGATCCGGCGATGACCAGCGTGCGGATGCCCGACCACATGGCCGCGCCGTAGCACTGCACGCAGGGGCGCCAGTTGACGAGCAGCTCGTGTTCGGGCTGGCCGTCGCCGCCGAGATCCCAGAAGCCGAGGCGCGCCTGGGCCAAACCGATCGCGGTGACCTCGGCGTGGCCGAGGGAGATGTTGCTGGCGAGCACGACGTTGACGCCGACCGACACGATGCGCCCGGTCTGCGTCTCGGCGATCATCGCGGCGAAGGGGCCGCCGTTGCCCTCGCGCCAGTTGCGGTCGGCGAGGCGGTTGACGAGCGCCATCCGCTCGTCACGGCTCGGGATGATCTCCGGCACCTCCGCGAGCTCGTCCTGGATCCAGTCGGGCAGGGAGATCGTGAATGTGCTCTGGATTTCCATGTCAGCGCTTTCGGTTGAGCAGGGCGTGCAGGGCGAAGTAGACGATGACCGCGACGAAGATGACGGCGGCGACCTTGGCGAAGAACCACATGACCGACAGCACGACCTCGACCAGGAACCAGGCGATCGCGACGGCGATCACCACGCCGACGATGGTCCAGATCGACTCAGTCTTCATGCCCTCGAGCCTACTTTCCTCGGCGGTCATCCCCCACTCGCTCGTTGAGCGAGCGCCAGGGACCCCCTCGTCCGTTGAGCGAGCGTCAGCGAGCCCCTCGTCCGTTGAGCGAGCGTCCGCGAGTAGAAACGCCCACAGCCCCGTCAGGCCTTGGGCTTGCGCCTCCCGAGCATCCGCCAGATGGCCAGCCCCGCGCCGGCGATGACGACCGCGTCATCCGCCAGCCCGATCGGCCCGAGCAGCTCGGGGATGATGTCGATGGGCGACGCCCCGTAGACGATGGCCGCCGCTCCGACGAGCACCGATCCGATGATCCTGCGCGTGTTCATGGCGTCAACCCTGCCTCACCACACTCCAGCCGTGCGACGTCTGCTCGACGCGGAGCTGCGCGGGGATCTGCTCCTTCATCGCCTCGACGTGGCTGATGATGCCGACGGTACGACCGCCAGAGCGCAGTTCGTCGAGCACCTGCATGGCGGTGTCGAGGGTCTCGGCATCGAGCGATCCGAAGCCCTCGTCGATGAACAGCGTGTCGAGCTTGATGCCGCCGGCGCGGTTGGTGACGACCTCGGCGAGCCCGAGCGCGAGCGCAAGGGAGGCGAGGAATCGTTCTCCGCCAGAGAGAGATTCGACGGGACGGGGCCGGCCCGTGAAGCTGTCCATCACCTCGAGCCCCAAGCCCGACTGAGCGCCGCGGGCCGCGAGACGGTCACTGTGCACCAGGCCGAACCGCCCGCGCGACATCTCCTCGAGACGGATGTTGGCCTGCTGCACGATCTCTTCGAGTTCGGCGGCGAGCACAAAGGTCTCGAGCTTCATGCGCTTGGTGTTGTTGGCGCGGCCGGCGATGGTGTCGGCGAGGCGCTTGATGCGGTCGGCTTCGGCGCGCAGGTCGGCGATCTCGGCATAGTTCTGCTCGATCTTGGCGACGGCGGCTTCGAGCGACTGGGCGCGCTGGGTGGCGCGGTTGCTGAGGTCGACCGCCGCCTCCCACGCGTGCTTGGCCTCGGCGAGGGCGTCGCCGCTGGCCGCGGTGTCGACGGGCTCGTCGGGCAGCATCTCGAGCTCGAGGTCGAGCAGGCCGCGCTTGGTGGCGGCGAGGTCGGTGTCGTGGCTCTGGATGCGCTCGTCGAGCGCGGCACGGCGGCCCGCGTCGCGCAGGGCGGCGAGGGACTCATCCGGCTCGGCGAAGCCCGCCTCGCGCACCGCTGCCTCGAACGCGTCGCCGGCCTCGATGGCTGTGCGCTCGGCGCGTGCGACCTCTGCCTGCGCCGTGACGAGCGCGGTGGCGAGGCGCGCGAGGGTCTGCTCGGCGTCGATGCGCTCGGCGACGGAGGCGGATGCGCCCCGCGCGTCGGCCACGGCGGCTCGGTTCAGAGAGAGGGTCGCAGTGGCTGCCTCGAGGCGGGCCTGCAGCTCGCTGCGGCGTCCGGCGAGTTCTTCACGCTCGGCGTTGTGCTGCGCAGCCTCGGCCTCGAGGCCGGCGCGTTCGTCGGCGAGCTTCTGCTTCGCAGACACGGCGGCGTCGGCCGCGGTGAGCGCGGCGTTCGCGGCATCGAGGTCGGTCAAGAGCTCGTCGACCGAGCGTCCGCCGGCGTCCTTGAGCGCGGCCTCGTGGGCGCGAGTGGCGTCGTTGAGCTTCGCGTTCGCGGCCTCGTAGGCGGCGCTCGCTGTGGCGCGCTCGGCATCGGCGCGCTCGACATCGTCGGCCGTCACCGCATCGTCGGCCCGCGCGGCAGGCACCGGGTGCGAGGTCGAGCCACAGACCGTGCACGCCTCCCCGTCGACGAGTTCGGCCGCGAGCTCCCCCGCCATGCCGGCGAAACGTCGACGGCGCAGGTCGTCGAGGTGGGCCTCGATCTGGTCGCGCCAGGCCTTCGCCTTCTGCGCCGCGTCGAGCGCGTCGCGCTGTGCCGCGGCGAGTTGCGCAACCGATCGCGCGGCGGCGAGCTGCCCCTCGAGGGCGGCGACGTCCTGTGTGCGGGCGTCGACGGTTGCGGCAAGCGCCGTCGCGGCCTCGATCGCGGCCCGCACCCGCTCGAGCTCGGCCGGCAGCGCCGCGGCCCGCTCGTCGAGCGCCGCGGTCTTCTCGACCACCGTGGTCAGGGATGCCTCGAGCTGCTCCACCGCACGCGCGTCCGCATCCAGGCCCGCCTCGGTCTCGCGCAGCGGACCCCAGGCGCCGATACGCCGCTGTGTCGCGGCGACGAACTCCTCGAGCTCGGCCGTCTCTGCGTCTTCTGCGGGTGCCGAGTCCGACCGTCCGTGCGCCCACGCCTCGCTCGCCGCGTCGAAAGCATCGTTCGCGCGGTTGAGCGCCCCCAGCGCTCGCGTCACGGCATCGCGCGCCGTGCGCACGGGCTCGGCGCGTGAGGCGGCGTCGCGCTCGGCGCGCAGCTCGTCGATCTCGCCGGCGCGCGCCTCGAGCGCCGCGAACGAGGCCCGCAACCCGGCGAGCCGCTCCTGCTTCTCGCGCTGTCCGACGCGCTCCTGGTGCGCGGTCTCCGCGGCTGCCAAGGACTTCTGCGCCTCCTGGCGGGCGGCATCCGTCGCTTCGGCGGCGTGGCGTGCGACGAGCGCTGCCCGGGTGGCCCATTCGATCCGCTCCGCCATCGAGGCGCCCTCTGCGAGCGGATCCACGAGAGCTTCGGCCAGCTCGGCGGCGTGGTCGAGCTGCACGTCGAGGCCGCGGCTCTGGTTCTCGACGCGCGCCTCGGCGGCTTTGCGCTGCTCGTCGAGCGACTTCTCGTAGTCCTCGAACCGCTTGGTGCCGAAGAGGGTGCGCAGCAGAGCCTGGCGTTCGTCGTTCTTGGCGAGCAGGAAGCGGGCGAAACGGCCCTGGGCGAGCAGGATGACCTGCAGGAACTGCTGCTTGTTGAGCCCGATGATGTCGGCGACAAGCGGGTCGGCTTCGACGGCACGGGCGGCCCGCCCGATCCAGGTGCCGTCGACGAGCTCCTCGATGCGGATGGTCGGCGCCGCGGTGGTAGTGCCGTCGCCGCGCTTCTTGGGACGTTCGTATTCGGGCGTGCGGGTGATTCTCCAGGTGCGGCCGGCCGCCGTGAACTGCAGGACGACTTCGGTGATGTCCTCAGGCTCGGCGTGGTCGCTGCGCAGGCGCTTGTCGCCGCTCTCGTAGCGAGGTACCGAGCCGTAGAGCGCGAAACAGATGGCGTCGAGGATCGACGACTTGCCAGCACCCGTGCGCCCGGCGATGAGGAAGATGCCGTCGGCGGCGTAGCTGTCGAGGTCGACCACCTGCCGTTCGCGGAACGGCCCGAAGCCGGCGATCTCGACGCGATGGATCCTCACGCCGGCACCTTCTCGTTCTCACCGTTCTCGTTCACGAGCACGCGGCGCGCGGTGACCACGTCGTTGATGAGCTCGCGCTCGGCGTCGTCGGCCCGCTCGCCCTCGCGCACGTGGTCGAGGAACGTGTCGATGAGGTCGACGTCGCTGACGGCCTCCTTCACGCGGGATCGGTAGCTCTGGCCGTCGTCGCCCGCGCGGCCCTGCGGATCCATCTGGATCGTCGCGCAGTGCGGGAAACGCGCCTGCAGGCGGCGCATGGGCTCGGCCTGCGGGGTGGCGTCGGTGAGCACCGCGCACACCCACGAGTCGAGGTGCGCGTTGTGCGCGGCGTCGGTGAGCAGCTCGTCGAGGGTGCCGCGCAGGGTGACGAGGGCGCGGGGCACGGGCAGTTCGAGCCATTCGGCCGAGGCGAAGCCTGCGGAATCGAGCTCGACGAGCCAGGATCCGCGGGGCTTGCTGCCCTCGCCGAAGCTGTAGTGCAGGGGTGCGCCGCAGTAGCGGATGTGCGGGGCCAGCTGGTTGCGGCCATGGATGTGGCCGAGAGCGACGTAGTCGGGGCCGTCGAAGGCGCTGACCGGCACCACGTCGAGCGAGCCCTGGCGGATCTCGCGCTCCACTCCCCCCGTCGCCTCGACGCCCGCGGTGAAGCAGTGGGACACAACGACCGAGCGGCCACCGCGCTCGGCGCGGTCGGCGTTGATGAGCGTCATGGCGTGGTCGATGGCGTGCTGCTGCGTGCGCAGTTCGACGCCGGGCCACACGCCCCGCACGATGATCGGCTCGAGGTACGGCACGCCGTAGAAGTGCACGGGGCCGTGGTCGTCGGCGAGCGTGATGGGCGTGCCCACGGACGACGGGTCGGTGACCACGTGGATGCCCTCACGCAGCAGAGGTGCGAGGAACCCGAGGCGCGCCGCGTTGTCGTGATTGCCGCTGGTCACAACGATCTGCGCGCCGGTGGCGCTCAGCTCGCCCAGCACCTCGGTCAGCAGCGTGTAGCAGGCGGCCGCGGGCGTCGCCGAGTCGAACACGTCGCCCGCGATGACCACCACGTCCACCTGGCGCTCACGAACCTTCGCGGTCAGCGCGTCGAGCACACCACGCAGCGCATCGAGGGTGCTGTGGCCGTGGAACGACCGCCCGATGTGCCAGTCCGAGGTGTGCAGGATCCGCATACCCACACGGTAAGGAGGGGGTCAGACATTGCCGCGGAGGACCGCCGGGGACGCACCGGATCCTCAGCTCGCCCTCGGCTGACCGCAAACGGAGCACGGTCGTGGCACTGTCGGATGTCAACGAGCTTCAGCGCGGTTCCACCCGCAGCAACCGGAACTCCCGCCGCCGCAGCACCCGCAGCACCCAGCTCGCCGGCGGCCCGAACGCCCGCAGGCCCGCCGCCGTGCCGTAAGGCTCGACGCCCGTCACCTCGAACCACTCCCCGCGCCAGAGCACGCGACCGCCGCCCGCGGCGACGAGGTTGCGATACCAGTTCACCCTGTCGCCATAGGTGAGTTCGGCGACGAAGCCCTCGGGCACGCGGGCGAGGATCAGCGGCGCCTCGAACGTGCGGCCCGAGGTGCGCCCTACGTGCACGACGAGCGAGAACGGGCCCCGACCGCGATGGGCGGCGCGCAGCGTGATCGGGTTGAGCGTGCGGTTCAGGAGCTTCAGGAAGCGCTGCGTGAACGTGGGCATGGGGCCAGCTTGGACCTGAGCGGGAGGTTTGGGGCATCTCGACTCGCTTCGCTCGCTCGATGAACGAGGGGGTAGCGCGCGCTCGATGCGCGAGGGAGCGAGAACGAACGGCGAGGTGAGTGCAGCGGAGGTTTGGGGCATCTCGACTTGCTTCGCTCGCTCGATGAACGGCGGGGTGAGAGCCCTGTCAGCGCACCCCGGGCCCTCGATACGCTCCCCGTATGACCCGCGCCGAGGTTCAGCCCCCTCCTCACAGAGCCAAGACCGCGTTTGTGCTCGGCGGCGGGGGCGTGCGCGGGGCCGTCGAGATCGGCATGGTGCGCGCGCTGCTCGAGCGGGGCATCCGGCCCGAGCTGGTCGTGGGCACCTCGATCGGCGCGATCAACGGGGCCCTGATCGCGAAGGATCCGACCCCCGCCGTGATCGACGCTCTGCTCGACGCCTGGGTGAGCCCCGAGGCGAGCAAGGTGTACGGCGGATCCCTCGCGGGCCAGTTCGGGCGCATCCTGCGCACCCGCACGCACCTGAACTCGCCGGATCCGCTGCGGCAGCTGCTCGAGAAGTCGCTCGGCCGCCACGCGACCTTCGAGGATCTCGCGGTGCCGCTGATGGTGGTCGCCGCCGTGATCGAGCGCGCGGCGGAGCACGTCTTCTACACGGGTCCGCTGATCCCGGCGATCATGGCGTCGGCGTCGGTGCCGGGAGTGTTTCCCGCGACGAGGATCGGCGACGAGCACTTCATCGACGGCGGAATCGTCAACTCCATCCCCCTCGAGCACGCGGTCGAGGCCGGCGCCACGCAGATCTACGTGCTGCAAGTGGGCCGTATCGAGGAGCGCCTCGTCGCCCCGCGCACCGCGCTCGAGACCGCTCGCGTCGCGTTCGAGCTCGCCCGGCGCCACCGCTACGCGCGCGACCTCGCCACCCTCCCCGAGGGCGTCACCGTGCACGTTCTGCCCTCGGGCGGCGCGCTCGAGGGCGATGAGCGCATCACCGCCTATCGCAACATGAAGACGGTGACCGACCGGATCGATCGCGCCTACGACGCGTCGTCGGCCTACCTCGACGAGGTGGCCCGAGAGGGAGACGCCTGAGCGGAGGCGTCAGGCGTCTCGACTCGCTCCGCTCGCTCGACGAACAGGAGGGACGGCGCTCGACGAACGGGAGGGGGCGGAGCTCGACGAGGGGGCGGAGCTCGACGAGCCAGTGGGGCGGAGGGATAGCATCGCGCCATGGACGCCCCGCTGGCCCGGCCGATCCTGCCGCGTGTGCCTCCGCGCTGGGTGAGGCGGGTGATCCTGGCACCCCTCGTCGTGGTTCTGGCGGTGCTGATCGTCGTGGCCGATCCGATCCTGCTGCTCGTGGCTCTGATCGTGTCGGCGATGCTGCCGGGGTTCCTGCGTGTGCCGCGCATCGTGCTGCTGCTGACGCTGTACTTCCTCTGGGACGCGAGCATGGTGATCGCGCTGTTCGCCCTGTGGATCGGATCGGGCTTCGGGTGGAAGCTGCGCTCGCCCGCGTTCCAGCGCGCGCACTACACGCTGATGGCGTGGGGGCTCGGCATCCTGTTCGCCGCCTTCACGCGCCTGCTGCGGCTGCGGATCGTCACGGAGGGCGCCCCATCGTTCGACGCCCTGTTTATGCCGGGCACTCCCCTGGTGGTCGCGAGCCGGCATGCCGGGCCGGGCGACTCGTTCATCCTGGTCGAGACGCTGATCAATGAGGTGTCGCGCAATCCGCGCATCGTGCTCAAGGACACGCTGCAGTGGGATCCGGCGATCGATGTGATCCTGCACCGCCTGCCCGCGCGCTTCATCACGCCGTCCGGCTTCACATCGAGAGCCGCCCGCGCGCAGGGAGTGGAGGAGCGGATCGGCGCGCTCGCCTCCGGCATGGGGCCGGCGGATGCGCTGCTCATCTTCCCCGAGGGCGGCAACTTCTCGCAGGCGCGACGGCTGTCTCGGATCACCCGGCTGCGCGAGCTCGGTCGCGACACCATGGCGACGCGCGCGCTCAAGATGCGGCATGTGATGGCCCCGCAGCCCGGCGGCTTGCACGCCGCTCTCTCGGCCGCGCCCGACGCCGACGTGGTGTTCATCGCACACACGGGCCTCGACCGCCTGGTCACGCTCTCCGACATCTGGCGCGAGTTGCCGATGGACAAGGAGATCGTGCTGCACGCCCACCGCGTGCCGCGCGCCGACGTGCCCGAGGACCGCAATGCGCAGGCCCGCTGGCTGTTCGACGAGTTCGCCCGGATCGACGCATGGGTCGAGGCCCGCAATCAGGAGTGGGACCTGGCCCACCCCGAGGCCTGAGGCGGACGGATCCGGATCTACGCGCCGTACTTCGCGATGATCCGGTCGAAGGCGGCGTCGAGGTCGGCGTTCACCGTGCGGCGAGCGGGATCGGCGAGGAACCACTCGACGATCTCCTGTGCGCCCTCGTGGAACGGCGTTGTGGCCACCCAACCGGGCACCAGCGCCTTGATCTTCGTGTTGTCGAACTGCACCGAGTGCGCCTTGTCGCCGACGAGGCCCGGTCCCATCTCGGGGATCTCGCGCGCGATCGCGTCCGAGGCGACGTGCACGATCTGCGGCTCCACGCCCAGGGCGCGAGCGAGCAGGTGAGTGATGTCGTCCCAGGTGAGGCTCTCGTCGCTCGTGATGTGCACGGCCTGGCCGAGCGCGTGCGGGTTGCCGAACAGGCCGACGAAGGCCTTCGCGAAGTCACGGGAGTGGGTCAGCGTCCACCAGCTCGTGCCGTCGCCGTGCACCACCACGGGCTTGCCGTCGAGCATGCGCTGGAGCGCCGTCCATCCGCCCTCCAGCGGGATGAGCGACTCGCCGTACGTGTGGCTCGGGCGCACGATCGTCATCGGGAAGCCGCTCTCGCGGTAAGCCTTGACCAGCAGCTCCTCGCTCGCGATCTTGTCGCGCGAGTACTGCCAGAACGGGTTGTGCAGCGGCGTCGACTCGGTGATCGGGGTGTGCGAGATCGGCTTCTGATAGGCCGACGCACTCGAGATGTAGAGGTACTGCTTGGTGCGGCCGCCGAAGATCCGGATGTCGTCGGTCACCTGCTGTCGCGAGAAGCTGCGGAAGTTGGCCACCACGTCGAAGGTCTCATCGCCCACGGCCGCTTCGATCGACGCGGCATCCCCGGCGTCGCCGATGAGGCCGCGGGTGCCCTCGGGCAGCGGACGGTTGCCGCGGTTCAGCAGCACAACGTCGTGCCCCTTCTCGACCGCGAGCGCGGTGACGTGAGAGCTGATGTTGCCGGTGCCGCCGATGATCAGGATGCGCATGGCGCCACGCTACCGGCGCCCCGGGAGGCCGGGGGCCGTCACTCCCGGTCAGCGCGCCGCGGCTCCGTCGAGCACGCCCGCGCGCTCGGGGTGGGCGGCGAACCAGTCGGCGACGTACCAGCACACGGGAAGCACGGTGCGGTCGCCCGCGGCCTCGATCTCCTCGACGGCGCGCTCGGTAACGACCGCGGCCCATCCGTGCCCGCGATGCTGCGGGCTCGTGAAGGCGCGGGTGAGGGCGATGGTGTGGCCGTTGTCGCGATAGTCGAGCACGCTCAGCAGGTCGTCGCCGCGGCGCAGCTCATATCGCTTCGACAGGCGGTCGTTCGTGAAGGTCAACTCGGGCACGCAGCGACTTTACGTTCGTCCACAGGCTCGGATGCGCTTTCGCGCTGGCGATTCTCTGTGGACAACCCGATTCCCCGCTGTACGCCGGACGACCATCGGGGCATGCGCACCTCCACCGCCCTCGTCCTCGCCGCCGCACTCGTCGCCGCCGTCGCCGCTGTGGGGGTCGCGAGCGCCCTGCACCACCCCGCGCCCGAGCCCGGGTCGACCCGCGCACCGACGACCGTCCCGACTCCCCTGCTGCCGCGTCCGATGCTCCCCGCCGAGGACGGCGCCGGTTCGTCCGCGTCACTCCCTGCCGCGGGCGAGCTTCGACGGCCACCAGATCGCACGACCGATGTCGGTGGCGAGGGCGGGCACGAGGAGCGAGCGCACGATGAAGGTGTCCAGCAGCACGCCGAAGGCGACGATGAACGCGATCTGCACGAGGAACAGCACCGGGATGACCGACAGCGCCGTGAACGTCGCCGCGAGCACAAGGCCGGCCGACGTGATGATGCCTCCGGTCAGGCGCAGACCACGCAGGATGCCCTCCCGGGTGCCGTGCGCGAGCGACTCCTCCCGCACGCGCGACATCAGGAAGATGTTGTAGTCGATGCCGAGCGCGACGAGGAAGACGAAGCCGTACAGCGGCACCGCCGGATCCGCCCCCGGGAAATCGAAGACGTGGTTGAACACGAGCGCGGCGACTCCCATCGCGGTGCCGAACGAGAGCACCGTGGTCAGCACCAGCAGCACGGGCGCGAGCACCGAGCGCAGCAGCAGCATCAGGATCACCAGGATCACGGCGAGCACGATCGGAACGATCAGGGTGCGGTCGCGGATCGACGCGTCGTTCGTGTCGACGTCGGTCGCGGTCTCGCCGCCCACCAGTGCGCCAGGAACCTGCTCCGACAGCTCTGTGCGGAGGCTGCGCACGGTGTCCTCCGCGGCGAGGGAGTCTGCCGCGTCGGCGAGGGTCGCCTGCATGAGCACGTCACCGTCGGCCACGACCGGCTCGGGCGCGGGGGTTCCCGGAGGGCCGAAGGCCCCGATGCCGTCCTCGGTCACGGGCGCCGTCTGGCCGTTGCCGTCGACGATGATCGACACCTCGGCCACGCCGTCGTGAGCGAGCAGGAGATCGGCGACCTCCTGCACCCGATCCTCCGGCGCGATGATCGACGCGGGGCTGCCCGATCCACCCGGGAAGTGCTCGCCGAGCACGGCCTGCCCGTCGCGGGCCTCCGACTGGCCGAGCACCAGCTCCGACTGCGGCACTCCCGACGCCTGCAGCTGCACAAGTCCCACGCAGCCGAGGGCGAGCACGGCCGCGGTACCGATCCAGATGGTGCGCGGGCGCCGCTCGATGAGGCGCGAGACCCATCCCCACAGGCCGCTGCGCTCGTCCTCGATCGACACCTCGGGGTTGTACTTGGGGCGACGCGGCCAGAAGGCGGCTCGCCCCATCGCGTAGAGCAGCGCGGGCAGCAGGGTCAGCGCCGACAGGATCGAGAACACGATGCCGATCGCGGCCACCGGTCCCAGCGAGCTGTTCGAGCGCAGGTCGCTCAGCAGAAGGCACAGCAGACCCGCGATCACGGTGCCGCCGGACGCCACGATCGGCTCGACCGACCGACGCAGCGCGCGCCACGTGGCCTCCCACTTGCCCTGCGTCTGCACAAGCTCGTCCCGGTACCGCGCGACGTAGAGCAACGCGTAGTCGGTGGCCGCACCGATGACGAGGATGAACAGGATGCCCTGGGTCTGCCCGCTGAGCACAAGCACGTCGGCCTTGGCCAGCCACCACACGGTCAGCAGCGCCACGCACAGGGCGAACATGCTGGTGGCGAGCACCGCGATCGGCAGCAGAAGCGAGCGATAGACGAGCACCAGGATGACGAGCACGGCTCCCAGGGCCACCGCGAGCAGCAAACCGTCGATGCCGGCGAAGGCGCCGACGAGGTCGCTCGTGAAGCCGGCGGGCCCGGTGACGGCGACGGTCACGCCATCCGGCAGTGCATCGTTCAGCTCGGCTCGCACCTCGGCCACCGCGTCGCCGACGTTCTCGTCGGCGTCGAGCGGCACAAACGCCTGCGCGGCTCGGCCGTCCTCGGACGGGATCGCGGGCGAGAGCTCGCCCGAGACGACGCCGAGGTCCGCCACGGTAGCGAGCGCATCGTCGATGGCGGCGAGGTCGTCGTCGGTCAGCTCCTCTTCGCCCGCCCAGACGATGACGGCGGGGATCGCGTCGCCCTCGGTGAAGTCGGAGAGCCGCTCCTGCACCTCGGTGGCCTCGGCGGCTGCGGGCAGGTAGGCGGTGCGGTCGTTGGAGGAGACCTCGTCGACGCGTCCGAAGTACGGGCCGCCGATCGCGGCGCCGGCGAGCCAGACGCCGATCAGCACAAGCGGCAGCAGCACTCGCAGCCACACAGGCACGCCTCCCCCGAGGTCGCGGCGCTCGCGCAGACTGCGACGGGACAGACGAGACGTGTTCGCCATGGGGCTCTCCTCGGATCGGAAGTTTTCACTAGCTTATCTAATTACTTCTCTAGCTAGTCAACTCGTCGAGCAATAGACTTCAGCGGTGGCCCCTGCGCACCTCGAGAGCTCGCACGAGGATCCGTCGATGATGGATCCCCGTGTCCTCGACCCTGCCCAGCGGATCGTCTCGCGCGAAGGCCTCACCGACACCCAGATCGACGAGACGGTGACACTGCTCGAGGCCCTGCGCCGCTGGCGCGAGACCGAGGAAGCCGTGAGCGAGGCGTCGCGGCGCTACATGAAGCTCGGCGACAACGACATGCGCGCCTTGCGCTTTGTGATCACGGCGCAGGAGCACGGTTCGATCGTCACTCCCAGCGCCATCGCCGACCACCTCCGCATCTCGACGGCCTCGACGACCAAGCTGCTCGACCGGCTCGCCGCGGCCGGGCACATCCGCCGCCTGCCTCACCCGTCCGACCGGCGCAGCGTCGCCGTCGAGGTCGTCGAGGAGACCCGCGACGCCGCGCGCGAGTCGATCGGCCGCGTCTACGGGCGACGCTTCAGCGCCGCCGCGCAGCTCACCTCAGAGGAGCGCGGCATCGTCACGCGCTTCCTGCGCTTACTCGCCGACACCTCCCCGTCGCCCGACACCGCGTTCTGATCCGGCACTGGCCTGGCCCCATCCGGTGACCGAAGGACCCGCCATTCCCTAGTGAAACGGTGGGTAATAAGTTGACACGGAGGGACACGCCCCGTCACAATCGGAGTCATGTCTGCCAACGCCACGTATCTGTCCGCCCTGGAGGCGAACGGACGTACCGGGATGATGATGCCCGGTCGCGTTGACATGTGCTGTCGAATGTGCCGCTGAGTCAGACCGAACCAGCGCGCTTCACGCTCCTCCGCGACCCGCGGACGCAGCACGAGCATCCACATCCTGATGCTCTCTCACCGATCATCGCCATCTGAGTGCCCCCGATCGGTCCGACGCACACTCGCACCTCCCCACCGGTGCACCTCCGCAAGGACACATCATCATGACGAACCCCGCCACGCTTTTCTCCGCCCCCGGACAGTCCGCTCCCGCGACCACCGCTGCCAAGCCCTCCGCGGCTCCGCGCGGCTTCGCCCTCTACGTCGGCCTCGATGAGCTGAAGGCCGAGGCCTCGGGCGTGAGCCTGCCCCAGCTGGTCGACGCCCTGCGCAAGACCATCGCCGAGCTCTCCCCGAACGCCGAGACCTACGCCGCCGTCGCCCTCGCCCCGGCCCAGGCCGGCGGCCGCGACGTCGACGTCGTGCGCCTCGCGCTGCACGAGCCCGGCGCCGTCGCCCGCACCAAGGCCCAGTCGGAGGAGCAGACCGAGGCCGCCAAGGGTGTCGTCGTCGACATCTCCCGCAAGCGCGTCATCATCGACGGCGAGTCGGCCAACCTCACCTTCAAGGAGTTCGAGCTGCTGCAGTACCTCGTGCTTCGCGAGGGCCGCACGATCGAGCGCAACGAGCTGGTCGGATCCCTCTGGGACGCCGGCGACGAGGACGCCCCCGGCGAGCGCACCATCGACGTGCACGTGCGCCGACTGCGCTCGAAGCTCGGCGCCTTCCAGGACATCGTGCGAACGGTGCGCGGCGTGGGCTACCGATTCGACCGTCACGCCGACGTGTCGGTGCGCTACGGCGCCGGTGCTCCGTCGCCCGACCGCTTCTGAGGCGCCGCGGGAGGCTCGGGGCGTTTCGACTCGCTCCGCTCGCTCAACGAGCGAGGGGGGTGGCGAGGCGCCCGCGGGAGGCACGGGGCGATTCGACTCGCTCCGCTCGCTCAACGAGCGAGGGGGGTGGCGAGGCGCCCGCGGGAGGTTCGGGGCGTTTCGACTCGCTTCGCTCGCTCAACGAGCGAGGGGGTGGCGAGTGCTCAACGAGCGGAGGGGTGTGGGTCGAAATGTCAGGGGCTCGGATTACTCTCGCCTCGTGATCCCCGAGCGCCTCGAGAGCGTGCACAGACCGGCGCGGCCGGTCGACGTGCGCCAGGTCGTCGGCGTGCAGCAGCGCGGGCCCGGTGATCCGACGCAGACGCACCACCTGGGCGTTATCTGGCGCGCCGCGCGCACACCGCTCGGGGCCGCGACGATCGCGCTGCGACAGGGGGCGGATGGATCCGTCCGGATCGCCGCATGGGGTCCCGGACGCGAGTGGGCGGTCGCTCAGGCGCCCGCGCTCTGCGGCGCCTTCGATGACGACGAGGGCTTCGACCCCACGCGGCATCCGCTGGTCGCCGACGCGCACCACCGTCACCCGCGGCTGCGCATCGGGCGCACCGACGGGGTGTTCGATGCGCTTGTGCAGTCGATCATGGAGCAGAAGGTCACGGCCATCCAGGCGTTCGCCGCCTGGCGGCGCCTGGTCGCCTGGTTCGGCGAGCGTGCGCCCGGCCCGACCCCGCGACCGATGCACGTTCCTCCGTCGATCGAGGGCTGGCGCATGATCCCGTCGTGGGCGTGGCATCGGGCGGGCCTCGAGCCGCCGCAGAGCCGCACCATCGTCGAGGCGGCGCGCCGCGGCGAGTCGCTCGAGCGCACCCTCGCGGCGTGTGCCCCCGAACGGCGCGACGGCATCCTGACGTCGCTGCCCGGCGTCGGGGTGTGGACGGCCGCAGAGACCCGCGTGCGGGCGCTCGGAGATCCGGATGCCGTCGCGGTCGGCGACTTCCACCTCGCCCACCAGATCGGCTACGCCCTCACCGGCAGCCGCGTCGACGACGACGGCATGCTCGAACTTCTCGAGCCGTGGGCCGGCCAGCGGCAGCGGGCGATCCGGCTGATCCTGGCGTCCGGCGTCAGCGAGCCGCGTAAGGCCCCGCGCCTGCACCCCGAAGACCACCGCGCCCGATGAGCACGGTTCTGATGAGCACCGTGCACGATGAGTAACGTGAAACGCATGTGGCTGCTCCTGCGCACCGTCGCGATCCTGGTCGTCGGCGGCATCATCGGCGCCGCCTACCTCGGCAGCGTGTGGCTCGGCCTGCTGCTCGGCTTCCTCGTCTCGCTCGGCCTGTTCCTCGCGTTCGAGGCGCGCAAGGGCGGCGGCCCCGGCCATGACGAGTACGACGACGGGGCCCGGCTCTGACGAGGGCACTGCGTCGCCTCCCGTTCAGGCGCGCGGCCGAGCCACACCCGTCAAGCCCGTGACAGACGAGCCCGCGGGACGGACAATGGGCGCATGACCACCAAGAACTCCGTGAAGGACTACGCCAAAGTCACCGCGGCGACGGCCGCCACCGCCAAGACCGCAGAGGCCGGGGTCGGCCTCGTGGGGAAGGCGTTCCTCTCGCTGCTCGGTCTCGTGCAGATCGGTCTGGCGCTGGCCGCGTTCTCCGATCTGTGGGCGCGCCCCGAGAAGCAGGTCCGGATGACGAAGCTGGCATGGATCCCGATCATCCTGATCAACTGGATCGGCCCCCTCGCGTACTTCATCGGCGGTGTCAAGCGCTGAGCGATGTCGGCGGCCCATGAAATGCTTAGCGGCATGCGAATCGCACTGACAGGGTCGTCGGGAAAGCTGGGATCGGTCGTCGCGCGCGAGCTGCGCGCCGCGGGGCACCGGGTGGTCGGAATCGATCGCGTCGGGCGACGCGACCGCGACTTCGTGCAGGTGGATCTCACCGACTACGGGCAGGTCGTCGACGCGCTGACCGCCGTCGGTGACACACATGACGGCTTCGACGCGCTGGTGCATCTCGCGGCCATCCCGGCGCCGGGTCTCGCGCCCGATGTGACGACGTTCCACAACAACATCTCGTCGACGTTCAATGTCTTCTGGGCGGCGACCCGCCTCGGCATCGACAAGATCGTCTACGCCTCCAGCGAGACCGTGCTGGGCCTGCCCTTCGACGTGCCGCCGCCGTATGTGCCGGTCGACGAGGAGTACCCCGCCCGCCCCGAGTCGACCTACTCGCTGGTGAAGCACCTCGAGGAGCAGCTGGCCATCGAGCTCGTGCGCTGGAACCCGGGGCTGTCGATCACCGCCCTGCGCTTCTCGAATGTGATGTGGCCGGAGGACTACGACGCGTTCCCGTACGACGCCGATGCGCGCGACCGCAAGTGGAACCTCTGGGGCTACATCGACGCACGCGACGGCTCGCACGCCATCGAACGCGCGCTCGAGGTGGCCCCCGCCGGGTTCGACCGCTTCATCATCGCCGCGGCCGACACGGTGTCGACGCGTCCGAACGCCGAGCTGCTGGCCGAGGTGTTCCCCGACGTGCCGCACGCCCGCGAGTTCGGCGAGAACGAGACGCTGCTCTCGATCGACAAGGCCCGGCGCCTGCTGGGTTACGACCCGCAGCACAGCTGGCGCGACCACAAGTAACCGGCCGCCCGAACAAGGAGGATCCGATGAGTCTGTTCCGGACGAAATCGATCGAGCAGAGCATCGCCGACACCCAGGAACCGGAGCACCAGCTCCGCAAGAACCTCGGGGTCTGGGATCTGATCCTCTTCGGCATCGGCGTCTGCGTCGGCGCCGGCATCTTCGTGCTCACGGGCCATGCCGCGGCCACGAACGCCGGCCCGGCGATCGCCCTGTCCTTCCTCATCGCGGGCGTCGCCTGCGCTCTCGCGGCGCTCTGCTATGCCGAGTTCGCCTCCACGGTGCCGGTGGCCGGAAGCGCCTACACCTTCACCTACGCGACCCTCGGCGAGCTGCTCGCCTGGATCATCGGGTGGGATCTGATCCTCGAGTTCACCGTCGGCGCGGCGGCGCTCGCGACATCGTTCAGTCAGTACCTCGCGGTGGTGCTCGATGGCACGTGGTTCGAGATCCCGCCGGCGATCGCGACCGCCGAGAACGGCTTCGTGAACCTGCCGGCCGGTCTGCTGGTGCTGGCGCTGACCGCCGTGGTCATCGGCGGCATCACCCTCTCGAGTCGCCTCAATCAGCTGGTCACCGGCCTGAAGCTGCTGGTGGTGCTCGCCGTGGTCGTGGTCGGCGCCTTCCTCGTGAAGGTCTCGAACTGGGTGCCCTTTGTGCCGCCAGCCGAGGCTCCGGCCACCGCGCGCGGTGCCGATCCGCTCCACCTGCCGATCGTGCAGGGCATCTTCGGACTCGATCCGAGCGTCTTCGGCATCGGCGGAGTGCTCGCCGCCGCGGCGATGGTGTTCTTCGCGTTCATCGGCTTCGACGTCGTCGCCACGACTGCCGAGGAGACCCGCAATCCGCAGCGCGACCTGCCGCGAGGCATCCTGGGCGCCCTGGCCATCGTCACGGTGCTCTACATGGCGGTCTCGCTCGTCATCACGGGCATGCAGAACTTCCGCGACATCGACCCCGACGACGGCGCCCCGCTCGCCACCGCCTTCGACGCCGCCGGCCTGCCGTTTATGGGCGACCTGATCGCGATCGGCGCGTGCATCGGCCTGATCGTCGTCTCGATGATCCTGCTGATGGGTCAGACCCGCGTGGCCTTCGCGATGGCTCGCGACGGCCTGCTGCCGCAGGGCCTGGCCCGCACGCATCCGCGGTTCCGCACGCCCTACCGCATCACCCTCATCACGGGCGTCATCGTCGCGGTGCTCGCGGCCTTCGTGCCGCTGTCCACGCTGGCCGAGCTGGTCAACATCGGAACCCTTGCCGCGTTCGTGCTGGTCTCGATCGGCGTGATCGTGCTGCGCCGCACGCGCCCCGACCTGCCGCGCTCGTTCAAGGTGCCGTGGGTGCCGGTGCTGCCGATCCTGTCGGCCGTCATCTGCTTCTACCTGATGCTCAACCTGACCCTCGAGACGTGGATCCGCTTCCTGGCCTGGCTTGTGATCGGCGTGGTGGTGTACTTCGCGTACTCGCGCCGCCACAGCCGCCTCGGCATCGCCGAACGCACCGCGCAGAGCGCGTCGCAGGCGGGGCGCCGTTAGCCCGATGTTCAGCGCCGCCTCGGGACAGCGCCCTTGCCGCCGCCCGCGCCGGTGGCGAGACTGAACCCGTCCCCCGATCCCCCACCCGACACCGCCGTCAGGAGCCGACATGCCCGTGCTCAACCCCTATCTGACCTTCCGCGACAGCGCCCGCGCGGCGATGGAGTTCTATCACCGTGTGTTCGGCGGTGAGCTCGAGTTCGAGACGTTCGGCGAGAGCAGCCTCGCCCATGAGCCGGGCGATGCCGAACTCATCCTGCACGGCGTGCTCGAGACGGTGGATGGCATGGTGCTGATGGCCAGCGACACCCCCACGGGCGTGCCCTACGAGGGCGCCGGGGGCCACGCGATCTCGATCAGCGGCGACGAGGAAGAAGACCTCAGCGAGTGGTGGGAGCAGCTCTCGGCGGGCGGCACCATCCTCGTCCCGCTGTCGGAGCCCGACTGGGGCGGTCTGTTCGGCATGTGCATCGACCGCTTCGGCGTGCGGTGGATGATCTCGATCCTCGACGAGGACGACCTCGACGAGGACGCCGAGGAAGAGGACGACTTCGAGGACGACCTCGAAGAGGAGTGACCCTCCCCGTGGGCCTGCGAGCGCTCAGAACTCCTCGTGGGTGTCGGGATCGCCGTCCCACAGACGCCCGCGCTCGAGCCCGCTGATCGCCGCGACGTGCTCCTCGTCGAGCGCGAAGCCGAAGACGTCGGCGTTCTCGATCTGGCGCTCCGGATCCGATGACTTCGGGATCGGGGTCGATCCCAGCTGCACGTGCCAGCGCAGCACGATCTGCGTCGGCGTGACCTGGTACACCTCGGCGAGGTCGCGGATGAGCGGGTCCTGCAGCAGCTCCGAGCGTCGGGCGAGCGGGCTCCAGCTCTCGGTGCGGATGCCGTGCTCGGCGTGGAACGCGCGCAGCGCCCCCTGCGGGAAGTAGGGGTGCAGCTCGACCTGGTTCACGGCCGGCACCACACCGGTCTCGTCGATGAGGCGCTGCAGCATCGGCTCGGTGAAGTTCGACACTCCCACCGATCGCACAACGCCCTCCTCGCGCAGGGCGAGCATGCCGCGGAATGTGTCGACGTACTTGTCGACGCGGGGGTTCGGCCAGTGGATCAGCAGCAGATCGATGCGGTCGAGACCGAGCGTCGCCTTCGACTCGCGTCCGCTCGCGATCGCCTCCTCGTAGCCGTGGTGACGGCCCGGGATCTTCGTCGTGACGATGAGCTCGTCGCGCTGCACCGCGCCCGCATCGACGGCGCGGCGCACCGCCTCGCCGACCTCGCGCTCGTTGCCGTAGTTGACCGCGGTGTCGAGCACGCGGTATCCGGTGCCGATGGCCGCTTCCACCGCCGCGACGCCCTCGTCGCCGGTGAGCTTGTAGGTGCCGAGGCCGAGCTCGGCGAACGTCGTGCCGTCGTTCAGGGTGACCTGGGGGATATCGATCGTCGCCATGTCTGCGAGCCTATGGCTCCCGGCCCCCGGAGGGGCCGGGAGTGTGCGAGTCAGGCGGCGAGAAGTGCGCGGATCACGTCGGCGCGCGGCGTCAGCGGGCGACCGATCACGCGGGCGAGGGTCGGATCCGTCGAGGCGAGCACCCCGCGGGCCACACCGTCGTCGATCGCCGCGACGAAGCCTGCCGTGCCCTCGTCGAGCCCGTACGCGCGCAGGCGCGCGACGTGCTCGTGGGCGTCCAGGCGCTCGTAGTGCACCTCGCGTCCCACGATCTCGGCCACGGCGGCCGCGAGGTCGTCGTAGCTCCAGCCATCCGTCGCGGCCAGCTCGAGCGTCGAGCCGTTGTAGTCCTCGAGCGGGGCGGTCAGCACGGCGGCCGCGGCCTCGGCGTAGTCGCGGCGCGCGGCGGAGGCGATGACCCCGGATCCCGCGGAGTGGCAGATCACGCCGGTCTCGACCGCCTGGCGCACCTCATCGGCGTGGTTCTCGATGTACCAGCCGTTGCGCAGCAAAACGACCGGCACACCGGCGTGGGCGAGCAGCTCCTCGGTCGCCTTGTGGTCGGGCGCGAGCACGAAGTCGGCGTCGGCCGCGTCGAGCAGCGACGTGTACGCCAGCTGCGCCACCCCGGCGCGCGCGGCGGCCTCGATCACGTTGCGGTGACCCGCCAGACGCGCCCCCGGCTGCGACCCCGAGACGAGCAGCACTCGCTCGACGCCCTCCAGCGCGGCGGCGATCGTGTCGGGCTTGTCGTAGTCGAGCTCCACGGTGCGCACGCCCTCGGCTGCGAGATGCGCCAGCCGGCGCGGGTCGCGCGAGGTGGCCACGATCTCGGACGGCCGCACGCCGCGTTCCCGCAGCGCCTCGACGACGAGTGCGCCCAGCTGTCCGCTCGCGGCGGTGACGAGGATGGTCATGAGTGTTCCCTTCTGCGACGGATCCGGCGATCCGCGTCACGATCGGAAAGCACCTCCGATCTCAGAACATTCCATCCGTGGGGTACCCACTTTCGCGTAAGGTACTGGCGTGATGGTGAGTCTTGCGCAGATCCGCGGCGAAGATCCTTCGACCCTGACGGCCGGATGTCCGTCGCGCACGGTCATCGACCACGTGATGAGCAAGTGGGGAGTGCTGGTGCTGCTCTCGCTCGCCGAGGGCACCCGGCGCTGGGGCGAGCTGCGCCGCGAGGTGGAGGGCATCAGCGAGAAGATGCTCGGATCGACCCTGCGCACCCTGACGGCCGACGGCCTGGTGCTGCGACGCTCCTTCCCCGAGGTGCCGCCGCGCGTCGAGTACGAGCTCACCGATCGCGGCCGCGAGCTGATGTCACATCTCGGTCCGCTCGTGCACTGGATCGTCGACCACGCGCATGAGATGGTCGGCACGACCGACTGACCCGCCCCCGGGCCCGGACAGTGCGCCGACTCTTCGCGGAATAGTTGCGTGCGCAGACAGGTTGGACTCGATATGCCCGACTATGGCCAATCCCTGAGCTTCGGCTCCTTCGTCACCCCGACCAACGCCGACCCGCATCGCCCGGTCGCGCTGGCTCAGGCATCGGAGGCGGCAGGACTCGACCTCGTGACGTTCCAGGATCATCCGTATCAGCCGTCGTTCCACGACACGTGGACCCTGCTCACCTGGGTGGCGGCGAGCACCTCTTCGATCACGGTGTCCGGCAACGTGCTCAACCTTCCGCTGCGCCAGCCCGCGGTGCTGGCGCGCTCGGCGGCCTCGCTCGACCTGCTCTCCGACGGGCGATTCGCGATGGGCCTCGGCGCCGGCGGATTCTGGGATGCGATCGGCGCGATGGGCGGGCGAAAGCTCACCCCCGGCCAGGGCGTCACCGCGCTCGGCGAGGCGATCGAGATCATGCGCGGCATCTGGGACGCCGGAAACCGGATGCCCCTGCGCCACGACGGCGAGTACTACCGCGTGAGCGGTGCGAAGCGCGGGCCGAAGCCGGCGCACGACATCCCGATCTGGCTCGGGGCGTACAAGCCGCGCATGCTGAAGCTCACCGGGCGCACGGCCGACGGCTGGCTCCCGTCGCTGGCCTATCTGCAGCCGGGCGATCTGCAGCGCGGCAACGCGACCATCGACGAGGCGGCCCTCGCCGCCGGACGAGAGCCGTCGGAGATCCGGCGTCTGCTCAACATCGCGCCGGTCGCCGACACGGCCCGGTGGATCGACCAGCTCACGGCCTTCGCGCTCGAGGACGGCATGTCGGCCTTCATCCTGGCCAGCGACGACGAGTCGATGCTGCACGTGTTCGGCGAGGAGATCGCGCCCGCGGTGCGCGAGGCCGTGGCGCGCGAGCGCGCGGGTCGCGGCACCGTGGCGGCCGAGGCGCGACGCGGCGCGATCGCGTTATCGCTGCGCCGCGACGGCATCGACTACGACGCGATTCCGCCCTCGCTCGCGGCGAGCGCCGTCGAGCCCGGAGACCGCGGCCACGCCGACCTGCGCCACAACTACCTGCGCTCGGGCGATCCCGGCCTCGTGCTGCTGCCGTCGACCCCCGCAGAGGTGGCCGACGCGCTCGGATACGCCCGCGCCCAGGACGTGCCGCTCGGCGTGCGCTCCGGCGGCCACGGCGTGAGCGGCCGCTCGACCAACGACGGCGGCGTCGTCATCGACCTGCGCCGCTTCCGCGCGATCGAGCCGCTCGACGGCGCGAAGGTGCGGATCGGCGTCGGTGCCACCTGGGGTGAGGTCGCGGCCGCGCTGGCCCCGCGGGGGCTGGCGATCAGCTCGGGCGACTACGGCGGGGTGGGTGTCGGAGGCCTCGCGACCACGGGCGGCATCGGCCTGCTCGGCCGCAAATACGGCCTCACGATCGACCACGTGACGGCGGCCGACCTCGTGACGGCGGACGGGCGGATCCTTCGCGCGAGCGCCGAGGAGAACGCCGATCTGTTCTGGGGTCTGCGAGGAGCGGGCGGCAACCTCGGCGTCGTCACGGCGGTCGAGATCGACGCGATGCGGCTGGGCAACGTCGTGTACTCGCAGATGGCCTTCGACGCGACCGATACCGTCGGCATGCTGGAGCGGTGGGGCGCGGCCGTCGAGGCGTCGCCGCGCGAGCTGACGAGCTTCCTGATCCTCCCGCCCATCCGCGGCGGGCAGCAGCCGGTGGCGCAGCTCATGACCGTGTTCGCGGGCGACGACACCGATGAGGCGATCCGAGCCCTCGAGCGCCTCGCGGATGCCGCTCCCTTGCTCGATCACAAGGCGTACCTGCTGCCCTACTCGGGGGTCGTGCAGCCCGCAGACCGCCACCACCAGGGAGGCGGCGATCCGGTGTCGCGCACGGGCCTCGTAGACCACCTCGATGTGGCCACCGCGAGCGCGTTCTCGAACCTCGCCCGCTCGGGCGCCGCGCACTTCCTGCAGGTGCGCGCGACGGGCGGCGCCGCGCACGACCTCGCCCCCGACGCCACCGCCTATCCGCACCGGCACCAGAACTTCCTGCTCACGGCACTGGGCGCATCGCACGAGCGTCTCGACCCCATCTGGGACGCCGTGGTCGCGCCGCACACCAACGGGCTCTATCTGTCGTTCGACACCGACCAGCGCCCCGAGCGCCTCGTCGACGCCTTCGGCGTCAACCTGCCGCGCCTGCGCGAGGTGAAGGCGACCTGGGATCCGGACAACGTGTTCTCGGCGAACTTCCCCATCCGCTGAGCGCGCGCCCCGGGGATCAGAGCGGCAGGTCGTTCCAGACACCCGGGGTCGCGAGCTCGGCGTACTGCACACGCGAGCGATCCGGGGTGATCTCGGCCACGCAGGCGAGCAGCGACATGGTCGGATAGCCGTGGGAGTGGTTGTCCCGGATGATCGCCCGGTCGTCCGACGGATCAAGCGACGCGCTCTCGCCGAGCACCCGAATCCACTCGGCCGGATCGGCGTTCTCGAACGCCCCGTGCCACGCGGCGATGCGTGCCGTGGTGGGATCGTCGACGTCGTCATGGGCGAGCATGTGCGTGCCCGGGCCGAGCGTTTCACGGCGGATGTCCGTGCCGTCCCAGGAGGTCACCGTGACCTGGGTGCCGTACACCTCGACGAGGTTGAACCCGAGCGTGCGCGGAGCGCCCGAGGGCGAGGTGCCCTCCAGCGCATTCAGCACGATGCCGCCGCGCGACTCCAGCTGCGACGCGGGAACACCCTCGGGGTGACCGGCGCGGTTGAGCAGCACGGCGAGGCGCGGCCCGCGGGCGGCCAGCCAGGCGCCACCGGCCAGCTGATCGCGCACGCCCTGCACACCCGGGCGATCGGGCCACCACTCGCCGAGGGGGTTCCAGGGCCGGTGCGGATCCTCGTCTCGCACGGCGAGCAGCCGCACGGGCTCAGCGGAGGCGGGCGCGGGTACGCGAACGACGACGGTGCACATCGGGGCACAAGCCTACGGGCGCTGAGGGCGACGGGACGCGCGGCGTCCGAGGTGGAAGACTTGCCCCGTGAAGATCGTGGTCGGAGTGACAGGCGGGATCGCCGCGTACAAGACCGTGCAGCTCGTGCGACTGCTCGTCAAGGACGGCCACGAGGTGCATGTGGTCCCCACCGACGATGCGCTGCGCTTCGTCGGCCTGCCCACGTGGGAGGCCATCAGCCGGCATCCCGTCACCACCTCGGTGCACGACGACGTGGCCCAGGTGCGCCACGTCGCCCTCGGCCAGACGGCCGACCTCGTCGTCATCGCCCCGGCGACGGCGAACTCGATCGCGAAGATCGCGGCCGGCCTCGCGGGTGACCTGCTGGGCACCACGCTGCTCGCCACCCAGGCGCCCGTGCTGATCGCCCCCGCCATGCACACCGAGATGTGGCAGCACCCCGCCACTCAGCACAACATCGCCACCCTGCGCGCACGCGGGGTGCACCTGATCGGCCCCGACGACGGCCAGCTCACCGGTGCCGACAGCGGCCCCGGGCGCATGAGCGAACCCGAGGCGATCCACGCCGAGGTGCGGCGCCTGCTCGGCGCGCGCCGCGACCTCGACGGCCTCCGGGTCGTGATCTCGGCCGGCGGCACACGCGAGCCGATCGACCCCGTGCGCTTCATCGGCAACCGCTCCAGCGGACGTCAGGGAGCCGCCATCGCGCTCGCGGCCGCCGACCGCGGCGCCGAGGTGACCCTCGTCGCCGCGCACATCGAAGGATCCGTGCTCGAGACGATCCCCGATCGGATCCGGATCACTCATGTCGGCACCGCACAGGAGCTCGGCGAGCGGATGGCCGCCCACGCAGGCGAGGCCGATGTGCTGATCATGAGCGCGGCCGTCGCCGACTACCGCGTGGCGAACGTGGCCGAGCGCAAGCGCGCGAAGGAGGACGGCCCGCTCACCCTCGAACTCGTGGAGAACGAGGACATCCTCGCCGGGCTCGTCGCCGCACGTCGCCCCGGACAGACGATCGTCGGCTTCGCGGCCGAGATGCCGACCGACACCGAATCGGTGATCGAGCGAGGCATCCGCAAACGCCGCCGGAAGGGTGTCGAGCTGCTCGCCGTCAACGAAGTGGGCTGGCAGACGGGCTTCGAGCGCACCGACAACTGCGTGACCCTCATCGGCGCCGACGACGCCGTGGTCTCGACCACCACCGGCACGAAGCGCGAGGTGGCCGACGCCCTGCTCGACGCCGTGGCGTCCCTGCGGGGCTGAGGCGCCGCGAAGGCTCGGGGCGTCTCGACTCGCTCCGCTCGCTCGACGAGCGACGGGGGTGGGGGCGAGCGAAGGCGGTGGGGCGAGCGCGGGGGCCGGGGCGAGCGGGTGGGGCGGGGCGTACCCTGGCGGCATGACGGATCCGCGTCAGGAGGCCGCACGCTACCTCGCCGAGCGGGGCCTCGAGCGCGAAGAAGGCGAGGAGCGCGCAGAGCGCGAGGAGTCCACGCCGACGTGGAGCACCCCGGAGGAGCGCGCGGCGATCGTCGAGCAGGCGATCCAGCAGGCCATCCGCCGTGGTGATTTCGACGGTCTTCCGGGAGCGGGAAAGCCGCTCACCGGCCTTGCCGCGTCGAGCGATCCGGACTGGTGGATCCGCCGCAAGATCGAGTCGGAGAACCTGCGGGGGCTCGGGCCTCCCGCCCTCGCCCTGCGGGTGGAGGACGCCGAGCTCGAGGAGCGTCTCGACCGCCTCGGCCGCGAGCAGGATGTGCGCGAGACGCTGGAGGACTTCAACCGGAGGGTCAAGCGCGCCCGCCTTCAGCTGCTGGGCGGGCCGCCCGTCGTCACGAAGACGCGTGATGTCGAGGTCGAGCTCGTCGCTTGGCGGGAGCGCCGCGAGCAGCGCGCCCGCGAGCGCGCCGCGGCCGTCGAGCCCGAGCCGCCGCGTCGATCGTGGTTCCGCCGCCGCTCCGGTCGCGAAGACACCCCTCGGGGCGAGGCGAGCGAGGCCGAGGGATAAAGAACTTTTCTTTCTTTACTCCCCGGGCAGCGTCGACCGACGATGGTCAGGGTGCTCTGCACCTCGACTCCTCGGCCCCCAGTCCGGGAGGGCACGTGCGGCTGAGGAGATCGCGGGGGAAGACGGCCCCGGGTC
The DNA here is from genome assembly GCF_017592545.1 of Microbacterium stercoris. Taxonomy (GTDB): domain Bacteria; phylum Actinomycetota; class Actinomycetes; order Actinomycetales; family Microbacteriaceae; genus Microbacterium; species Microbacterium stercoris. Next base: position 332,845 of record NZ_JAGFOA010000002.1, on the reverse strand, counting down.
GACGATGGGTCTCGAACGTCGTCCCCGGGGTCGCACCGGTCTTCAGCGCACGGGCGTCATGAACTCGTGCACGAGCCCGCGCACGGCGATGCCGAACAGGCTCCATCGGCCATCCGGCCCCTCGTGGCCCGGCTCGAGATCGAGGCGCGGATGCGCGATGCCCTGGAGGGCCCGGATCGCGAATCCCTCGCCGAGTGCTGCCATCGCCTCCGTGAAGTCGCGGATGCGGTACGGCGTCTTCATCCGCCAGCCGTACGCGTCCATCAGCCGCTGGTAGAAGACATCGAAGCCCGCGATCGAGTCCTCGTGGCGTCGCCGGCTCGCCTCGCGCAGCTCGGGCGCCGTGCCGCCGGCGGCCCGCAGGGCCAGGGCCAGCAGGAACGCCTGTGTGTCCCGGCCGTTCGAGACATCCTGCTTCTGCTCCGCGTCGATCGCGTGGGTCTCGGCCGCCACCCGGATGACCTCGTCGATCGGCGCCTGCCGGGCGATCAGCGGGGCGACCGCGGCGGAGGCGTTGGCGATCGGATCCGAGTAGCGCAGATCGATCATCGCGACCGCGAGGTCTCGCTGGTACTCCGTCTGGTCGGTCCAGAGGCGGTATGCCGCGCCCGTGGTGAGCCCGGCGCGCCGCAGCACGTCCTGCAGCCGGATGTGCTGAACGCCGGCGGCCGCACCCCGCTCGAACAGCATCTCGATCCCCACCCGCAGCAGCAGTGCGCGGGTCTCCTCCCCCGTCCGACGAGCCACGGATCCATCATGCACGTCCCCGAGGAACTTTCCGGAGGGGGCGGAAGAAAGCCTGGTCGGATCTGGCGCGATCCGATCGGCCGGATCGCCGACTCCCGCGGGAGCGCCACCCTATAGTGAAGTACCCTCCCCAATCGCCCGCTTGCGGCGTGCCGCCCGCGCGCCCTGCACGACCACGGGAACACCCATGCAGAGCATCGACGCGCTGCACCGGACCGCCGCCGGTGCGAGTGAGCGGGTCTTCGCCGCCCTCGCGCGCGGCGAATGGGCCGTCGCATCCAGCGCGGCCCTGGGCGCGTGGGGGCCGCTGATCAGCTTCCGCCCCGACGTCGTCGCGGTCGTGTGCGAGGCCGCGCCGGCCGAGGTGCTCGATGCGCATCCGGAGTGGATCGTGCTGCGCGCGTACATGCGCGTGGTGCACACGCGGCCGGATCTGCGTCCCGCCCTCTATATCGACGACGCGCCATCGCCCTCGCCGACAGATCCGCCCCTTCCGCGCGCGATGCTCACCCTCAGCCGAGCCGTCGCCGCCCGCACCGAGGGTCACCACGAGCGCGCCACGGCCCTCGCCTACGAGGCCGAGGCCTGGGCCCGGGAAGCCGACGCGGACGATCCGACTACCGCCGCTCTGCTGGTGCCGCTGCTGATCCAGTGCGCCGTGACGCACGAGTTCTCCGCGCGACCCGGGCCGACCGCTCGACTGCTGCAGGAGGCGTTCCGCCGAGCGAACGAGACCGGCAATGTGCGCGCGGCCCTGGACGCGTCCGGGGAGCTCGGCTGGCTGTTCTCCCTCACGGGCGACGGCACCGCCTCCGACCTCTGGCTCGCCGAGCATGAGGCGTTGCGCGCCGCCGCGCCGACCGCGGTCTCCGATCCGCTGCCCGCCCAGCTCGGGAATGTCATCCGGCGCTGGGATCAGCTGGAGTTCGACGCCGCCCAGACCCTGCTCGCGCAGGCCGACCGCCGGTCGGCCGGCGAGTACGCGCTGCTGCTCGCGGGCGCCGAGGTGCTCGTCGGAGCACGCCGCGCGGCCGATCTCGGGGGCGCCCTGCTGAGCCGCTTCGACAGCCAGGTGATGAGCACCGTCGAGTCGCGCCGCGCAAGCGGCCTCAACGCCTACGCCGACATCGTCGTGCGGTGCGAGGTGCTCGCTCTGCGCGGCGAGGCGTCAGCTGCCCTGCGCGTCTTCCAGGGCTTCGATCCGCAGGTCGCGCCGATGGTCGCCGCCCGTCACGCCCGAGCGCAGCTGCTGGTGGGCGCGAACGAGGCGGCCGATGCGACCGCCCAGACCTCGATCGAGGCCTCGATCGTGTGGGCGCGTGCGCACACCGAGGCCACGCTCGTGCGTGCGGCGGTCGCCCTGCGGCGCAGCCAGGAGGGAGCGGCTCGCGAGCTGTTCGGGCGCGCACTGCAGGCCGCGCGAGACCATCGCTCGTTTATGCCGCTCGCGGCTCTTCCGCTCGCCGACCTGCGGGCCCTCGCGCAGCTGGTTCCCGATGACGAGCACCCGGCCGAACTCGCGACGCTGCTCAGCGGTGAGGTCGCGCTTCCTCCGTCGGCGCAGCGCTTTGTGGTGCCCACCCCGAGCGAGCAGCGTCTGCTGTACGCCCTCGCGGAAGACGCCGACGAACAGAGCATCGCCGATGCCCTCGGCCTGTCGCGCAACACGATCCGCTCCCAGCTGCACACGCTGTATCGCAAGTTCGAGGTGAACAGCCGCGGCGCCCTGCGTGCGGCCGCTCGCAGAGAAGGCCTGCTGTGAACCTCACCGAGCCGATCGTCGCCGCGTTCGTGCGCGGAGACTCCGCGGAGGCCATGCGCCTGCTGCGCGACAGCAACGCGCACACCCCGCAGAGCATCGCCGACCGCGAGCGCCTGCTGCGCTTCGCGACGCTTCTCGAGGCCACGCGCGTCGCACGCGGCCGCGGCGACCACGCGCGCACCGTGGCGCTCGCGCGGGAAGGCGTCGACCTCGCCCTGCGCCTCGAGCCGCCCGAGCGCGCGCGTCTGATGCAGGTGCTGCCGGGCCTGCTCATCGAGTGGTCCCGCGATATCCGCGAGGACTTCGACCTCCGCACGCGGCACGCGCTTCTCGATCGCGCATACGCCTGGGCCATGTCGTGCCGCGACGACCGCGCCGCCGCGATCGCAGCCGGCGAGCTCGCCGCCGATCGCGCCTTCACGGGGCGCACCGAGGAGGCGACGATCTGGCTCGATCGGTCGCGCTGGCTCGCAGACGCCGCGGGGCTCGGAGAGACCAGCCGCGCGCGCCTGGCCACGGCTCTGCTGGCCTCGTCCCGCCTCGACTTCGCCGGCGCGGTGCGCATCGTCGAATCCCTGCTGCCGAAAGGCGGCACCGTCGGCCCGCACCTTCTGCCGCCGCGGGTGATGCGCGCGATCTGGACCGCCCAGCTCCGACCCGAGCTGCTGCCCTCGCTCATCGCCGACCTCGAGAGCCTGCTCGCGGCGGCCCCATGGCCACCGCTCTCACGCGCATACGTCACGATGTCGATCGCGCGCCTACATCTGCGCTCCGGGCGACCGGAGCGCGCGATCCCCCTGCTCGACCCGCGGGAGGCCGGAGCCCTGCGTCCCATGCTGCTCGTGCACCGCTCGGCCGCCCACCTCGCGCGAGGCGACTTCCACGCGGCGGAGCTCGATGCGACCGAGGCGGCGGACACCCCCGACAGCTGGCCTCGCATCCGCACGGAGATGGGAGCGCTCGCTGCGGTGGCGCGCCTGCGCCTCCAGGACGCGAAGGGGGCGGCCGAGCGCTTCCGCGATGCCGTCGCCCAGGCCGAGATCCATGACTCGCCGATCGGGCTCACGGTGATCTCCTCCGCCGATCTGGGGCGTCTCGCCGAGCTCGCCTACGGCTCCGAGGTGCCGCCGATCGTCAGGACGGTGCGGGAGGCCGCGCTTCCCGACCCCGCGGGCCCGCCGCGGACGCACCGGATCACGGAGAAGGAGTCGCGCCTGCTGCACACCCTCCTGGAGCATCCCGACCTGCGGGTGCAGGAGCTCGCGGCGCACCTCGAGGTGTCGCCCAACACGATCAAGACCCAGCTCGGATCGCTGTACCGCAAGGCCGGCGTGTCGAGTCGCGCGCAGCTCCTGCGTGCGGCGCGGACGCGGCTCGAGCTCTGAATCCCAGGGCTCGCGTCGCCGCCGCGCGCCGCCGATCCCTCTGGGCAGAGGTAAGGGTGATCGCGCGGATGAAAACCCCCCATTTGGGGGACAAACCTCTTCTAGTTTCGGTAACCAGATAACCGATATCCGTATCCGGCGCCGCCGATGCGCCCGGCAGGAGGCAGTATGAGCGTGGACCTCGCGCCCGTGAACGTGCAGCCCACGCGGCTCGCGGAGATCGTGTTCGACCGCCTGTCCGCCGCGATCCTCGACGGCACCTTCGCCCCCGGCGCCGCGGTGCGCGACAACGTGATCGCCGCCCAGCTCGGCGTCTCCCGCATGCCCGTGCGCGAGGCCCTGCAGCGTCTCCAGCGCATCGGCCTCATCGACATGGCGGCCAGCCGCTACACGCGCGTGGCCGATGTCACCCCCGAGACCGTGCGCGACACCCTCGAGTTCGCCGCCTGCCAGGCGGAGACCGTCATCCGGAACGTCCTCCCGACGCTCGACCTGCGCCAGGCACGCGGCATGCAGTCGCTGGTCGCAGATGTGATCGCCGACATCGACCGGGGCGCCCCGGCCCTCGCCTCGGCGCACCGCGTGTGCAGCCGCCTGGCCGAGATGTCCCGCAACGTGTACCTGCGCGCCTACCTCTCGGACATCGACCTCGCGATCCAGCACAACCTGCGCCACGCCGACGACAGCACCCCGGTGCGGGAGCACGTGCGCGCGCACCTCGTCGAGCTGGCTGAGGCGGTCGGCCGAGGCGACGCACGCGCGGCCGTGAAGGCCTCGACCGCGCTTCACGACCTCTCGGGCGTCGAGCGCGTGACCGCCGCCGTCTAGCGGACAGGACCCCGCGGGACGCGCGGGTCAGCGCACGATGAGCTCCGGCACGATGAGCGCGTGCGCGGATCCGGGCTCGATGCTGCGCGGCGCGACGACGTCGCCGGTCGCGCCCATCAGCATCTCGAGCACGGCCGATGCGACGTCCTCGGGGCGCTGCTCCACGCTCGAGAACCCGAGCGCCTTGGCGGTCGGGGTGTTGTCGAAGCCGATCACCGGAAGGCGTCGTCCCGCGTCGGCCAGGGCGAGCAGCGCCCCGACGGCGAGGGAGTCGCTCGCGCACACGATCGCGTCGGCGTCGAGGCCGCCTGCCAGCGCATCCGTCACGCTCCCGCGCGCGTGAGGCACGGACTCCTCGGCCACGAGCCGATCGGCGGTCGCCTCCCCCATCTGCTCTCGCCAGCCGCGCTCGCGATCGTCGCCCGTGCCGGATCCGGCCGGCCAACCGAGGAACGCGACGCGGGGCCCGAAGCCGAGCGCGTGAGCGGTCGCGGCACGGGTGCCGGCTGCGCCGTCGACGTCGACCCAGAGGTGAAGCGGGTCGTGGATGTCGTCGTCGCCCCACGGGCGTCCGAACGAGACGAACGGCAGACCGGATCCGTCCAGGCGCGGCACCCGGGGGTCGTCTCGCACCGTGCCGGTGAGCACCGCTGCCCCGATCTCGGAGCCGTCCCAGAGCTCGGCCAGCCGCGCGATCTCCTCCTCCGGCGTGCGCGCGGAGTAGACGAGCATGCGGGTGCCGCGCTCGCTGGCGCGCTCGGTGATGGCGTGCACGAACCGATCCAGCACAACGCCGGAGATGCCGCCGACATAAGGGTCGAGCCGGATGCCGATGGCGGAGCTGCGCCGCAGGCGAAGCAGACGCGCGCCGGCGTGGCGGCGATAACCCAGCGCGTCGATGGCGGCGAGCACCCGCTGACGGGTCGCGGGGCGCACGATGTCGGGCGAGTTGAGCACGTTCGAGACGGTCTGGCGAGACACCCCCGCATGCGCGGCCACATCCTGGACCGTCGGCGTCTTCGCCATCGCACACCTCCTCCGCAGTGCGGACAGGAACCGTTGACAGCCCTGCCCCGCGCGCCTAGCGTAAGCCGCATACGCAATTTGAACGATCTAATTGCGTGTCGACCGCATCCGGGCGGCACCGCACCCCGCACTGAGGCAATGACTCGTCGAAGGAGACAGATCATGACACGGCACATCACGCGCGCGCTCCTGGGCACCGGAGCGGTGCTGATCACGGGCGCACTGACGCTCACGGGCTGCGGCTCGGGCTTCGCCGACGACGGTGGCGAGACCGGCGGCGGTGGCGGTGGCGGCGGACTCACCTCCTCCGACGACGCGCTGACCATGCTCATCGGCTCGTCCGGCGACGCCGAGACGGCCGCCGTGCAGCAGGCGCTCGACGACTGGTCGGCCGACTCCGGCACCGAGGTCTCGCTGCAGGTCGCGAGCGACCTCGGCCAGGAGCTCTCGCAGGGCTTCGCGGCCGGCGAGCCCGCAGACCTCTTCTACCTCTCCACCGACCAGATCGCCGGCTTCGCCGCGAACGGCTCTCTGCAGGCCTACGGCGACGAGCTCGGCAACAAGGACGACTTCTATCCGTCGCTGGTCGAGAACTTCACGATCGACGACACGTTCTACTGCGCCCCCAAGGACTTCTCCACGCTCGCGCTCGTCATCAACACGCAGATGTGGACCGAGGCCGGCCTCACCGACGCCGATCTGCCGAAGACCTGGGACGATCTCGCCGCCGTGGCGAAGAAGCTCACGACGGCGGATCACGTCGGCCTCGCGTTCGGTGCCGAGTACCAGCGCGTCGGCACGTTCATGGCCCAGGCAGGCGGTGGTCTCGTGCGCGACGGCGAGGCGATCGCCGACGACGAGGCCAACGTCGAGGCGCTCGAGTACGTCAAGTCCCACCTCGCAGACGGCACCTTCGCGTTCGCGAAGGACGTCGGCGCCGGATGGGGAGGCGAGGCGCTCGGAAAGGGCGCGGCTGCGATGGTGATCGAAGGCAACTGGATCACCGGTGCGATGTCGAACGACTACTCCTCGATCGACTACACGGTTGCCGAGCTGCCGGAGGGTCCCGGCGGCAAGGGCACTCTGCAGTTCACCAACTGCTGGGGCATGGCCGCCGACAGCCCCAACCAGCAGGCCGCCCTCGACCTCATCGAGTACCTCACGAGCTCGGACAGCCAGCTCGCGTTCTCGAAGGCCTTCGGCCCGATGCCGTCGATCAAGTCGGCCGCCGACGCCTGGACGTCCGACAACCCTGACCTCGCGGCGTTCCTCGCGGGAGCCGACTACGCGCAGTTCCCGCCGAACCAGGACGGCGCCTCGGATGTCATCGCCGACTTCAACGCCCAGCTCGAATCGCTGAAGACCGGCGACCCCGCGACGATCCTCGGATCGGTGCAGTCGAACCTCGAAGCGATCGTCGGCTGAGATGAGCGCACGCGCCGCGTCTCGACGCGGCGGGGCCTCCGGGCTCCGCCGCGGCGAGGCCGCCGCCGGATGGCTGTTCACCGCGCCGGTCGTGGCCATCCTCGGCATCTTCCTCGTTGTGCCGGTGCTGATGGCGCTGTGGGTGAGCGTGTCCGATTGGGGCGGGCGCGGCAGCCCGCTGTCCCCGTCGGTGTCGTTCGTCGGCGCGGACAACTACCGCGCCGTGCTCGCCGACGGCGGCCTCGCGACGAAGGACTTCGGCACCGCGCTGCGCAACAACACCTGGTACGTCGTGCTCGTGGTTCCGCTGCAGACCGCACTCGCGCTGCTGCTGGCCGTGCTCGTGAACCGCGCGGTGCTGCGCGGGCGCGGCTTCTTCCGCACGGCCTACTACTTCCCTTCGGTCACGAGCTCGGTGGCGATCACCGTGCTGTGGATGTTCCTGTTCTCGGCGACGGGTGCCGTCAACGACGTGCTGTCGGCGTTCGGCGCCCGCGGGCCGAACTGGTTCAACGACCCGCGCGGCATCCTGCATCTCCTGCTCGGCGGGCTCGGGGTCACCGGCGGCCCGGAGGCGCTGACCCAGGGCGGCGCGCTCGGGATCTCGTGGTGGGACTGGCTGGCGGGGCCCTCGATCGCCATGACCGCGTACATCCTGATGGCGGTCTTCACGACCTCAGGCACCTTCATGCTGCTCTTCCTCGCGGGGCTGCAGAACCTCGGTGCCGACGTCGACGAGGCGGCGATGATGGATGGCGCGGGCGGCTGGCAGCGCTTCTGGCGCATCACGCTGCCGCAGCTGCGGCCGACGCTGTTCACCGTGCTCACGCTCGGCCTCATCGGCTGCTGGCAGGTCTTCGATCAGATCTACACCGGCACGCAGGGCGCCCCGAGCAAGACGACGCTCACCCCGGCGTTCCTGTCGTACCAGACGGCGTTCAAGAACCAGGACTGGGGTCAGGGTGCGGCGATCGCCTTCCTGCTGTTCGTGATCATCGTGGTCTTCACGCTCATCCAGCGCTGGGTGCTGCGAGACCGCGCGGTGTCGCGCCGCCGCATCCGCGCGTACCAGGCGACGCAGGACGGGGGCGCATCGTGAAGCTCGCGCGCAAGCAGCTGGCCGCCCAGATCGCGCTCTACGTCGTGCTCATCGCGCTCGCGGTGGTCTACATCTATCCGTTCCTGATCCAGGTGGGCACGAGCTTCAAGTCGGACGAGGAGGCCGCCTCCAGCGGCATCTCGCTGATCCCGGATGTGTGGACGTTCGCGGCCTACGAGCGGCTGTTCGCCCACTCGGACTTCCCCCTGTGGTTCGTCAACAGCACCGTCATCACGCTCTGCGTGACCGTAGGCCGCGCGTTCTTCGACTCGCTTGCGGGCTACGCACTGGCCCGCCTGCAGTTCCGCGGTCGCGCGGTGGTGTTCGCGGCGCTTGTGGCGGTGATGTCGGTGCCCACCGTGGTGCTGCTGATCCCGAAGTTCCTCGTGATCAACCAGCTCGGCATGTTCAACTCGTATGCGGGCATGATCCTGCCCCTGCTCGTCGATGCGGCCGGTGTGTTCATCATGAAGAACTTCTTCGAGTCCATCCCGGTGTCGGTCGAGGAGCAGGCGCGCATCGACGGCGCAGGCGCCTTCCGCCTGTTCTGGTCGGTGGTCCTGCCGATGGCGACGCCCGCGCTGACGACCATCGTCATCCTGTCGTTCCAGGGTTCGTGGAACGAACTCAGCCACTTCATCGTGTCGGCCAACGACCCGAGCCTCACCCCGCTCACCAAGGGCGTCGCCTCGCTCGCGAGCGGGCAGCTCAGCCAGGGCACCCAGTACCCGCTCAAGCTGGCGGCCGCGCTCATCATGACCATCCCGGTGGCCGTGATGTTCTTCGTCTTCCAGCGCCGGATCATGAACTCGACAGAAGGAGCCGTCAAGGAATGACCTCCGCCTTGCCTCTTCAGCCGCTGCTGGATGCCGCCGTCATCGTGCTCGAGGCGCCCACGCAGGTGTGGTCGGATGCCCGCGGGCGGATCGGGGGCGAGCCGATCCACGGCGTCTATCACGGCGATGTGCGCCACCTCCGCGCCGTCGAGGTCGTGGTGGAGGGCACCGCGCTCGAATCCATCGGCTGCAGCTCGCCCGATCCGCGGCGCCTGCTGCTGAGCGACCTGCTGCGCGGCATCGACGACGCCGCCGCCGATCCGAAGGTGCGCCTCGACCGAGACCGCCGCGTCTCGGCGGGCCGGCTCACCGAGAGCCTGCGCGTCGCGTCGCACCTCGACGCCGCGCTGTCCCTCTCCCTCTCGGTGCGGCTGGTGCCCGACTTCGCGCCCATGCAGCGGATCAAGGCGGGCCTCGCGGGCGAGGCGCGCTGGCGCTGGGAGGGCCGGACGTGCCGCTCCGGCGAGGCGTCTTTCGAGCTGGAGGCCCCGGGAGCCGACGTGACCGTCGACGACGAGGGCATCCTGCTGCGCTGGGAGGCCACGGTGCCGCGGCGCGGCGATGTGGAGCTGGCCTGGTCTATACGGCTCGCCGACACCACGCTCGTCGTCGCCCCGCCCGCCCCGGCACCCCGGGCCCTTCCTCCGTCCGCTTCCGACCCGCGGTGCGCCCGGTGGCTCGAGCGGGCATCGGCCGACCTCGACGCCCTGCGACTCGCGCTCCCCGACCGACCGGGCGACGCCTTCTATGCGGCGGGGGCGCCCTGGTTCTTCACGCTGTTCGGCCGCGACTCGATCTGGGCGGCCCGCCTGGCGCTGACGGAGGACACCCGGATGGCCGCGTCCACGCTGCGGGTGCTCGCCCGCCTGCAGGGCACGAAGACGGATCCCGCGACCGCCGAGGCGCCCGGGAAGATCCTGCACGAGCTGCGCAGCGGCGAGCTGTCGCTGCCCGGCGAAGGCGTGCACCTGCCGCCGCTCTACTACGGCACGGTCGATGCCACTCCGCTCTGGGTCTGCCTGCTCGCCGACGCCCATGCGGCCGGGCTGCCCGAGGCCGAGGTGCGGGAGCTGCTGCCCCACCTGCGCGCGGCGCTCGCGTGGATGACCGAGCACGGCGACGGCTCGGGCGGCGGATTCATCGACTACCTCGACACCACCGGGCACGGCCTCGCCAACCAGGGGTGGAAGGACTCGGGCGACTCCATCCAGTGGCGCGACGGCCGCCTGGCCGACGGCCCGATCGCGCTCAGCGAGGTGCAGGCGTACGCGTACGAGGCCGCCACGCGCGGCGCCGCGCTGCTCGATGCGCTCGGCGAGCCGGGTGCCGCGCCGCTGCGCGCGTGGGCCGCCGACCTCCGCGCCCGCTTCCGCGCCGCCTACTGGGTGGAGACCGCCGAGGGCCGGTATCCGGCGATCGCCCTCGACGCGCACGGCGCGGCCGTCGACTCCCTCTCGAGCAACATCGGTCACCTCATCGGCACCGGCCTGCTGGATCCGGACGAGGAGCGCGCCTGTGCCGCCCTGCTCACGGCGCCGTCGATGTCGAGCGGCTACGGCATCCGCACGCTCTCGACCGGCGCGGCCGGGTTCTGGCCCCTGAGCTACCACGGCGGCAGCGTGTGGACGCACGACACCGCGATCGCCGTGCACGGCCTGCTGCGCGCGGGCCTCGTTGAGGACGCCCGCCGGATCGCGGAGCAGCTCGTCGATCTGGCCGAGGGCTTCGACTACCGCGTGCCCGAGCTGCACGCGGGCGACGAGCGCGTGCCCGGCGGGCGCCCGCTGGCGTACCCCGCCGCCTGCCGGCCGCAGGCGTGGTCGGCCGCCGCCGCGATCGTCTGCGCCCGCGCGCTCGCCTGACCTCGCTCGACGGGCGAAATCGGCCCTTCTGCGTCAGTCAGGCTCGTGACTACGCTTGCGGACGCCATGCATCCCGCCGTGCGGTGCAGGGCCGATGCACATCAGAGAGGGCGCCCGCACATGCCACACGAACTCCTTCGCACCCGATTGGCCGGCGCGGCTTTTGTGGTCGCCAGCGCCCTCGCCCTGCTCCTCGCGCAGGGGCAGGACATCGCCCTCGGAGGGCGCGACTCGCTGGGCTCGCGTGCGGGCGTGATCGCGGGTGGGCTCGCGGCGGTGTCGTTCGCTGCGGCATATCTCGCCCCCGGCTCCGCCGCGCCCGGCGCCGATCTGCATCGACCTCCGCTGAAGCGGATCCTCGCGCTCGTGGCGCTGGCATCCGGAGTCGGTCTCTCCGCCTACCTGATCGTCATCGCCGTCGCCCAGGTCTTTCAGATCGGCTTTCGCGGCCTGACGATCGATCCGCTGGGCGGCGCGGCACTCGCAGGCTTCGCCGCTGCCGTGGCCAGCTACGCCGCCGCGTCCTTCGGGCCCCGCGTGACCGGCTCGAGCATCGCCTCGCTGAGCGTCTCGCTTCTGTTCATGGGAACTCTGGCGAGCATGGTCAGCTCCCCCGATGCCTCCTGGTGGCAGCTGCATTTCTCGCAGCTGGGCAACACCGCGGGGGTCACCGGGTACCGCTTCAACCTCGCGCTCATCATGACCGGCCTCCTGCTCACCGTGCTCGCCGACTACATCGCCCACTCCTTCGCCCGCGGTCTCAGAGTGCGAGAAGTCGACAGCGTGAAGACGCCGCGCACCATCGCCTGGATCTTCACGGGCATCGGTGTGTGCATGATGACCGCAGGCTGGGTTCCGGATGCGACGAACTTCGCGGTGCATGTCGGCGCGGCATCGGGCATGGTGGTGTTCTTCGGCGCGCTGACCTTCGTCGTGCTGCGCGATGTGCCCGACCTGCCCCGCGAGATGGTCGCATTCACCTACGTCGTCATCGCCGGGATCATCGTGGCCGTCCTGCTGTGGATTCCTGTGGGCTACTACAACCTGACCGGGATGGAGCTCGTCTCGGCAGGCCTGCTCTTCTCCTGGCTGATCGAGTTCACACGATCCGCGGAGTCATACGCGGGTTCGCCGCGGCGTGAAGCCGTCGATGCGTCTACTCAGCGAAAAGCGTCCGCACCCGCGGGATCACCCGCGCGTAGGTCTCCCGGACGTCGACGTACGCGCTGACGAGCCGCGGGTCGGGCTGCATCTCGACGCCGGCGTGAACCATGCCACCCACCGCGGCATCCCACGTGGGATGAATCCCGGTGCCGACCGCGGCACAGATCGCCGCGCCCATTCCGGCCGCATCGTGCACGTTCGGTGTGCGCACCGGCACGCCGTACACGGCCGCGAGGATGCGCAGCATCAACTCCGAACCGCTCCCACCGCCGGTCACGACGAGCCCCCGCCGCTCGCGACCCAGCGCGCGCCGGGCTCGCGCGTCGCCGTTCTCCGTCTCGATCGCCAGTGCTTCGAGGATCGCGCGATAGATATGGAATCGCCCTTGGGTGCCGTCGAAGCCGAGCAGCGCGCCGCGACGCCACGGCTCGTCGTGCGGCGCGAGCCAGTCGAGGGCGGCGACCAGACCGCCGGCGCCGACCGGCACGGCCTCGGCGCCGCGGTTGAGTTCTTCTTCCGACACTCCCCCGGCCGATCCTGACACGAGGTTCCGGAACCAGCTCACCGTCCACATCCCGCGGCGCACACCCGAGCTCTCGTACAAGTATCCGCCGGGCGTCGAGGAGAAGTTCGTCCACACGTCCGGATGCGGCGGCAGCGGACGGTCGCCCGGGGTCATCGTCGCGACGTAGGTGCCGAGCGACAGCAGCGCCTCGCCCTCGTCGCGCAGTCCGGCACCGAGCGCCTCCACCGCCTTGTCGTTCGAGGTCGCGATCACGGGGATGCCGGCCGGGAGGCCGAGCAGCGCCGCCGATGCCTCCGTGAGAGCGCCCAACGGCTCACCCGGTGCGACGAGCTCGAACAGCATCTCCGGCGCCATGCCGGTGCGGACGTACTCCTCGGCATCCGTGCTCCAGGCCCAGCGCCTGGTGTCGATCGGCCAGGTGCCCTGCACGTTGCCCGCCGCGTCCCTCCGCTGTCCTGTCAGCCGATGCCCGATGTACCCCGACGAGGTCGTGACGTACGCGGCATCCTCTGCCTCGGCTTCGTGCGCTCGCGACAGCCGCTCGTCCATCCAGCTCATCACCGGCTGGGCGAGCGAGCCGTCGGCGCGCAGCACAGCCCGGCAGAAGCGGATCGTGCAGAGGCCGACACCCCGGATCGCCGCCGGATCTCCCCGGAATTCGCCCATCGCCGCGCGGGTGGCGGCGACGATCGAGTCCCACAGGTCGTCGTCCGGATGCTCCCAGCGACCCGGCGCGGGCGAGGAGTACGGTCGCAGCGGGACACGGGCGCTCGCGTGAACCGTGCCGCAGCCGTCGACGATCAGGACCTTCGTGCTCTGCGAGCCGTTGTCGATCGCGACGACGTACTCCGCCGCCGGTGCGCTCACGCCGACGTCGCCGTCGTGGCTGCCCGCGTCGAGGACACGTCCTCCCGCGGGTAGATGGTGCCGAGATTCATGATCCCGCGCGGGTCGAGCCCGTCCTTCAGCACACGCAGCAGACGGTAGGCGCTGCCGTGCTCCTCGTGCGTCCACGCCGTGCGGTACTTGCCGACGCCGTGGTGGTGCACCATCGAGCCGCCCAGCCGCAGCGCCTCCTCGACCACGATCGCGTTGAGCGGCTCGTGGTACTCGGTGATCTCCTCCCGCGGCTCGCACGTGATGTCGTAGTCGTACACGAAGTAGAGGTTCGTGCCGGTCTGGTAGCTGTGCGACGAGTGCGCGCCGAGCATCGTCAGGTCGGCGGCGCGCGGGAACTCCGTGCGAGCCCGGCGCATCACCGACTCGAACAGCTCCGCGACACCCGACCAGTCGATCGACACCTCGGTCGTGTACCCGAGATGCGACTTCTCGAGCATCTCGCGCTTCTCGGCGTCGATCTTGTCCTGGCCCCAGTTGAGGTTGTCGAACCACTTCTCGATCAGCGCGGGGTCGACCTTCTCGTGCGGGATGCCGGCGAAGATCTGCTCCACGCCGGCGGCGGTGGCGTCGGCGATGCCCTTCGGCCCCTCCGCGACGACGACCACAACGGCCTTGCCGTCGGCGAAGTGCGAGAAGTGCTGCGCCGCGTCCTCCTCCGAGTACGCACGGGCGACGGAGGGACGGTAGCCCGTGACGATGATCTCGCGAAGGCCAGCGACGCCCGCAGGGAGGGAGTCGACGAGGTAGCCGAGGAAGCGGTTGTTCTCGGGCTGGTAGCTGAACACCTTGACGGTCACCTCGGTGATGACGGCGAGCGCGCCCTCGTTGCCGATCACGATGTGGCGGATGTCGGGTCCGGCCGCGCGACGCGGCACGTTCTTGACGCGCACGACCTCGCCGCCGGGGAGCACCGCCTCGAGCCCGACGACCATGTCCTCGATCCCGCCGTAGAGCGTGGAGAACTGGCCGATCGATCTCGTCGCGACGAGTCCGCCCATCTGCGCGAGCGGCTTCGACTGGGGCGAGTGACCCGTGGTGAGGCCCTGAGCACGCAGGGTGTCCTCGAGCACCTGCAGCGGCACGCCGCACTGCGCGGTGACCATCATGTCGACGGGGTCGATCTCGAGGATCGCGTCCATGCGGGAGCCGTCGAGCACGATCGAGTCCTCCACGATCGTCTCGAGGCCGCCCTCGGTTCCCGTGCGGCCGGTGCGGGGCACGACGTTGACGACGTTCTCCTCGGCGAACGCGAGGATCGCCGAGACGTCGGCGGTCGAGCGCGCATAGGCGATGGCCGCGGGGATCGGTCCGTCGAAGATGCCGTGCACCGAGGTGTACTTCTTGAAGCGGTCCACGCTCGCCTCGCGCAGCGCCTGCTCCTCGGTCTCGACCTGGTCGGCGCCGAGGATCTCCTGCAGTCGGGTGACGATCTCCTCGCGCGAGAGAGCGGATCGTGAAGTGACCATGGGAAAGGTGTCCTGTTCGTTAAAGGTGTCGGCGCGCCGCAGTCAGCGCACCAGGTAGCCGCCGTCGACGGACAGCACGTGTCCGTTGACGAAGTCGGAGGCGGGGCTCGCGAGGAAGACCGTCGCACCCATCAGGTCGGCGACGTCCCCCCACCTCCCCGCCGGGGTGTGGTCGACGATGCGCCGGTTGGCCTCGGCATCGGCACGCGTCTCGGCCGTGATCGGGGTGGCGAAGTACCCCGGCGCGATGGCGTTGACCTGGATGCCGTGACCGCCGAGCTCGTCGGCGTAGGCCTTGGTGAGGCCGGCGATGCCGTGCTTGGTCGCGGCGTACGCGGGCGACCCGATTCCTCCGAGGAAGGAGAACAGCGAGGCGATGTTGATGATCTTGCCGGAGCCCTGCCGGATCATCCGCTTGGCCGCCTGGTGCGACATCTCGAACGCGGCCGTGAGGTTGACGGCGACCATGGGGTCCCACAGCGTTCGGCCGAACTCCGTCACGTCGGCGATGCGGCTGATCCCGGCCGAGTTGACGAGCACGTCCACTCCCCCGAAGGCCTCCACGCACGCGTCGAGGACGCGGGCGGGCGCCCCTTCCGCGGTGATGTCGATGCGGAGCTCGCGGTAGCCGACGCCGGCTTCGGCGAGCAGCGCGGCGGTCTCGCCGTCGTCGTCGAACAGTGTGGGGACGAAGACATCCGCCCCCGCCTTGGCGAGTGCGAGCGTGAACGCCTGGCCGAGGCCCGTGTTGCCGCCCGTGACGATCGCCCGCTTTCCCCGGAGGGAGAAGTGGTCGAGGGAGAAATCGGTGATGTGCACGATGATCCTTTATGCGTGAGAGCCGGCGAACGGGTCGGCGACGCCGATGTAGGTCGTCTCGAGGTACTCGTCGATCCCCTCGAAGCCGCCCTCGCGACCGATGCCGGACTGCTTGACGCCGCCGAACGGCGCAGCCGGGTTGGAGACGATTCCGGTGTTGAGGCCGAACATCCCGGTCTCGAGGCGCTCGGCGAGACGCAGCGCGCGGTTCAGGTCGCGTGTGTAGGCGAAGCACACCAGCCCGTACTCGCTCGCGTTCGCGAGGCGCACGGCCTCGTCCTCGTCGCGGAACACGGTGATCGGCGCGACGGGTCCGAAGATCTCCTCCTGCAGGATGCGGGCATCCTGCGGCACGTCCACGAGCACCGTCGCCGGGTAGAAGTAGCCGCGTCCCTGAGGGATGCTGCCGCCGAGCGCGATGCGCGCACCGTCCTCGACCGCACCGGAGACGAGCTCGGCGACCTTGGTCCTCGTCGACTCGTCGACGAGCGGGCCCAGCGTCGACGCGGGGTCGGTGCCCCGGGCGTTGACGTAGCCCGACATGCGCTCGACGAGGCGCGAGGTGAACTCCTCGGCCACGCTCTCGTGCACGAGGAAGCGGTTCGCGGCGACACAGGCCTCGCCGCCGTTGCGCAGCTTCGCGAGCAGGGCGCCCTCGACCGCGGCGTCCACGTCGGCATCCTCGAACACGAGGAAGGGGGCGTTGCCGCCGAGCTCCATCGAGACGCGCAGCACCTGGTGCGCGGCGTCCGCGATGAGGCGACGCCCCACCTCGGTGGATCCGGTGAACGACAGCTTGCGCAGCCGCGGATCGGTGATGAGGGGACCCGTCACGGCGCCGGCTCGACTGGTGGGGATCACATTCACGACGCCGTCCGGCACGCCGGCCTCGCGGAGCACCTCGGCGAACAGCAGCGCTGTGAGCGGCGTGAGGGCGGCGGGCTTGAGCACGGAGGTGCATCCCGCGGCGAGCGCGGGCGCGATCTTTCGCGTCGCCATCGCGAGCGGGAAGTTCCAGGGGGTGATGAGCAGGCTCGGGCCGACGGGGCGCTTGGCGACGAGCAGCCGGTTGCGGCCGTCGGGCGCGGTCGCGTAGCGCCCCGAGATGCGCGGGGCCTCCTCCGAGAACCAGCGTAGGAACTCGGCGCCGTACGCGACCTCGGCGCGGGACTCGGCGAGGGGCTTGCCCATCTCGAGCGTCATCACGAGTGCGAAGTCCTCGGCGCGCGCCGTGACGAGCTCGAACGCGCGCCGGAGGATCTCGGCCCGCTCGCGCGGAGCGGTTGCGCCCCACGCGGCCTGCGCGGTGGCCGCGGCGTCGAGCGCGGCCATGCCGTCCTCGGGCGTCGCGTCCGCCACGGAGGCGATCACCTCGCCGGTCGACGGGTCGTGCACCTCGAAGGTCCTGCCGGAGCTCGCGTCGCGCCACTGCCCGCCGATGAGCAGTCCGGTCGGGACGGAGGCGATCACCTCGGCCTCGCGTGCCGCGGTCATGCGGCCACCTCCCGGCGGAGCTCGCGGCCCAGCAGCTCTTCGTAGAGCCGCACCGGGGTCATCTCGCCCGCGCTGTCGCCGTAGCGGGCGCGGGCCCGCCGGAAGATCTGCTCGACCAGCGACGACAGCTCGACCGGCATCCCGACGGAGCGGGCGAGGTCGATCGACAGTCCGAGGTCCTTGCAGGCCAGGGCGATCGCGAAGCCCTCGTCGTAGTCGCCGTCGTCGAGGATCGACAGCACGTCGCGCGAGACGAAGGTGCTGTTGGCGGGGCTGGCAACGAGCGCGTTGCGCAGGACGTCGAGGTCCACGCCGGCGGCGACGCCCACGGAGAGGACCTCCGCGGTGGCGACGAGGTGGGAGAACCACAGCTGGTTGATCATGAGCTTCACCGCGTAGCCGGCGCCGTGATGGCCGACGTGGAGGATCCGCTCGGGGTCTCCCATCGCCTCGAAGACGGGGCGCAGTCGTTCGACGTCGTCCGCGTCGCCGCCGACGAAGATCTGCAGCATTCCGTTCGCTGCTCCGACGGACATTCCGCTGACCGGGGCATCCAGGAGGTGGAGCCCCCGGCCCGCGGTCGCGGCGCGCACACGATCGAGCACCTCCGGCACCGAGGTGGACATGTCGATCCATGTGCCGCCGTCGGGGAGTCCTGCGACGAGCCCGTCGGGGCCGGACGCGACGGCCTCGACGTGCTTGGGCGTCGGCAGCATCGTGATCACGAGGTCGCTGGCCTCGGCCACCGCGCGAGGCGACTCGGCCCACTGTGCACCGCCGGCGATCAGCCCGGCCGCCGATTCGCGGCGGAGGTCGGTGACGACGAGGGGGAAGCCGGCCGTCTGCAGGTTGCGGGTCATGCCGGAGCCCATGTTGCCGAGGCCGATGAAGCCGATCGTGGGCTTCGTCTCGACGGGTGTGGCGTCCAGGACGGGTGTGGGAGAACTCATCGGTCGTGTGTGTCCTTGTGAGCGGAGGGGGACGTGGGGGTGAAGAAGGGGTTGCTCGGCGCCTGGCGCGCCTCGAGCACCTCCTCGAGGTCGGGCAGCGATGCCGCCCCATTGGCGAGCGCGGTGCGCATCGCCGTGCGATTGTTGCGATAGACGCTGTCGGCGTCGTCGGCTGCGGGGTTCACCCAGACGGCCGCGATGAGGGCGTGGGTGTCGGCCGCGTCGCGCGGGATCACGCCGTCGGCGACGGCATCCGCGACGCCCGCGGCGACGCCCGCCTGAGCCGGCCCCCAGATGAGGAGCCCGTGCTCGTCGCTCGCGGGGGCGGCCTTCGTGACGAACAGCGTCAGGGGCTTCACCGGGAGAGACGGCCGGAGCACCGCCACGAAGGGCACGTGCCCCTGGCTGGGGCTGGCGAGGGCCGTGGCCCACGCCGTGCCCGCCGGGCCTTCGCGATGACCGAGCACCGTGTTGATGTGCGCCGCGTTGACGCCATCCCCGACGAAGCTCTCGCCGAGCTGGAGGGTCGCGGTCATCAGATGAGTCCCTGCTCCTCGAGCCACTCGATCGCGACGTCTTCGGGGTCCTCGCCGTCGACGTCGACCAGGGCGTTGAGCTCCTGCATGACCTCGGTGGTCAGCAGGGGGCTGAGCTCTGCCAGCACGTCGGCGATCTCGGGGAAGTCGTCGAGAGTGCTCTGCTTGAGGGTGAAACCGCCCTGGTAGCTCGGGAAGAACTCCTTGTCGTCCTCCATCACCACCAGGTCGAGCGCGGGGATGCGGCCATCGGTCTGGAACACCTCGCCGAAGTTGCAGTCGTCGCCCTTCTGCGTCGCGGTGTAGATGACGCCGGTGTCGAGCATCGTGACGTTCGCATCCGGAGCATCGAAGCCGTAGGCAGCCTTGAGTCCGGGCCATCCGTCGTCGCGCGTCGAGAACTCGCTCTCGATGCAGAACGTCTGGTCGGCGCTCGGAAGGGATGCGACGTCGCTCAGCGTCTTCACGCCGAGCTCGTCCGCTTCGCTCTTCCGCACCGCGAAGGCGTAGGTGTTGTTAAAGGGCGCCGGGTCGAGCCACGCGATGCCGTTCTCGGCATCGGCCTCCTTGACCGCGTCGAACTGGGCTTCGGCGCCCTGCACCGGCGCGGTGTTGCCGTTGTAGGTGATCCAGGACGTGCCCGTGTACTCCCAGTACCCGAGGAACTGGTCGTTCTCGAGCGCCTGCCGCACGTTCGCGGATCCGACGAGCTTGGTGTTCGCCTCGACGTCGGCACCGTGGGCGTTGAGCAGCTCGGCCGTCATGTAGGCGAGGATGTACTGCTCCGAGAAGTCCTTCGAGCCGATCTCACCGGTGAGACCGTCCAGCTCGTCGCCCTGAGCGCCGGCGCCTCCGGCGGAGCCCGACGAGCATCCGGTGAGGGCGAGGGCGCCGACGGCGAGCGCCGTGAGCGATGCCGAAGCGATGGTGCGCGAGTTCATTGCTATTTCCTTTCGGGAAGGGAAGAGGAGTATCAGAGACCTTTGGGGCGCACGATGTCTTCGACGACACCGGCCGCCCAGTCGATGAGCACGGCGATCGCGGCGACCAGGATCGCCCCGACGACGAGCACGGGATAGCGCTGCAGCTTGAGGCCGTTGATGATCATGTCGCCGAGACCGCCGGCGTTGATGAAGGTCGCGACGGTGGCCACTCCGACCGCGAAGACGAGGGCGGTTCGGAGACCGGCGAGGATGACGGGCGAGGCCAGCGGCAGTTCGACGCGGCGCAGCACCTGCGTGGAGGTCATGCCCATGCCGCGAGCCGACTCGCGGACGCTCGGATCGACCTGAGCCAGTCCCGCGATGGTGTTCTGCAGGACGGGGAGGAACGAGTAGATCACGAGCGCCAGCAGCGCCGTGGTGAATCCGGTCTGCCAGACGATCGCCAGCAGGATCACCACGCCGATGGCGGGCGTCGCCTGACCGATGTTGGCGATGCCGATGACGATGCCGCGGAACGCCTGGGAACGCGAACGGCTCACGGCGATGCCGGCGGGGATCGCGAGCACCGCCACGAGCACCGAGGCGATGATCGACAGCACCAGGTGCTCCCCGATGCGGGCCGCGATGTAGTCGGCGTTGAGCGTTCGCTGCTCGATGGAATCCAGCTCGAGACTCGACACCCACACGTAGGTGACCAGCAGAACGACGGCGACGACGATGAGCGGCATGAGCCGGCGCAGCAGCACGGGCATCCCCCGCCGGGGAGCGGCGCCCTGCGTCTGCAGCACCGTGGTCGCCGAGGGCACGACCTGGGGCCCGGTCATGCTCATGCCTCCTCGGCACGGCGCGCAGGACCCTCGGAGCCCAGCGCCGCCGAGATGGCCGCGTGGTCGATCGAGCCGACGACGGCTCCAGCCCGCGTCACGTTGACGCGGGGACCCCCGGTCAGCACGAGCGTGTCGAGGGCTTCGCGCAGCGAGGCGTGCTCGTCGACGGTGACGACCGGCGCTGAGGGATCCGCGGATCCGATGCGCGCGTCCGTCACGGGGATCAGCGCGAGCCGCTTGAGCGCCGCGCCCTCGCCGATGAAGGAGCGGACGTAGTCGTTCGCGGGCTCCGCGAGGATGCGCGCCGGGGTGTCGAACTGCTCGATCTGGCTGCGGTCGCTCAGCACGGCGATGCGGTCGCCCATGCGGATCGCCTCTTCGAAGTCGTGCGTGACGAAGATGATCGTCTTGCCGATATCGGCCTGCAGGCGCAGGAACTCCGCCTGCAGCTTCTCGCGGGTGATCGGGTCGGTCGCACCGAACGGCTCGTCCATGAGCATGACGGGCGGGTCGGCGGCGAGGGCCCTGGCGACACCCACGCGCTGCTGCTGTCCGCCCGAGAGCTGGCGCGGGTAGCGGTGCGCGAAGGTGCCGGGGTCGAGCTGCACCGTGCGCAGGAGCTCGTCGACGCGCTCGGCGATGCGGGCCTTGGACCAGCCGAGCAGCTTGGGCACGATCGCGATGTTCTCGGCGATCGTGAAGTGCGGGAACAGGCCGATCTGCTGGATGACATAGCCGATGTGGCGGCGCAGCTCGTTGCCGTCGAGCGACAGCACGTCATCGCCGTTGATGCGGATCGATCCGGACGTCGGCTCGATGATGCGGTTGATCATCTTCATCGTCGTGGTCTTGCCGCAGCCGCTGGGGCCGACGAACATGATCAGTTCGCCGGGCTCGACCCGCATCGAGAAGTCCTCCACGGCGGGGGTCTGCTGCCCCGGGTACTGCTTCGTGATGTGGTCGAGGACGATGTCGACGCCGCCCTGCTGCGCTGCGAGCGAGGTGAGAACGCCGGTGTTCGTGGTGGTGTCAGGCACGGAGACCCCTTGAAGTGGTGAGGCGGGAGACGAGCACGAGGATGCCGTCGAGGACGAGCGCGAGGATGATCGCGGCGACGGTGCCCGTGAGCGCGTAGTTGAGCGCGTTCTTCGAGCCGAGCGAGCTCAGGCCCTTGAAGATGTACTCGCCGAGCCCGGGGCCGGCGACGTAGGCGGCGATCGCCGCGATGCCGACGGTGAGCTGGGCGGCGACGCGGATGCCGGTCATGATGACGGGCCACGCGATCGGGAGCTGCACCGTGAAGAGGATGCGCGTGGGCCCGAGCCCCATGCCGCGTGCTGATTCGAGCACCGACAGCGGCACCTCGCGGAGGCCGACCACCGTGTTCCGGACGACGGGGAGCAGCGAGTAGAAGACGAGGGCGACGACGGTCGGCAGCCAGCCGAGGCCGAGCACCGGGCTCAGCAGGGCGAGGAGCGCGAGCGACGGGATCGTGATCGCGACCGCGGCGGCGGTGAGCACCGTCGTGCGGGCGATGCGGCGGTTTCGGACCAGGATGCCCAGGCCGATGCCGATGAGCGCCGCCAGGGCGACCGAGATGAGAACCACGACGAGGTGATCGCGCGTGAGCTCGAGGATGTCGTCCGCGCGACGGGTGAGGAAGACCATGAGGTCGTTCCAGTTGAATCCGGTCAAGAGGGCTCCTGTCTCGTCGTTGAGGCCGGTACCGGGCGTAGGACTCACGGTAGCTCGCGTGTCCATTTCGTCAAAGGAGGTTGTTGATATGGCAACGAGGATCGGTAGACTGCGAGCGTGACCTCCACCTCGGCCAGCCCCCGCCGCAATTCCTCCGGACTCGGGCGCGACATCCAGATCCTCGAGCTGCTCGGCACCGATGACGCGCTGCGTTCAGGGGGCCTCGGGGTCTCACAGGTCGCCCAGCTCACGGGTCGCGACAAGGCGGTGGTCTCGCGCACGCTCGCGACGCTCGCCGAGACCGGCCTCGTCGAGCGCGACGAGGAATCGCTGCGCTACCTGCTCGGCCCCCGGCTGTACGCGCTCGCCGCTCGCACGGCGAGCTCGACGCTGGTGCACGCGTCGCGGAGCATCCTGCGCCGCCTCGTGCAGTCCACCCGGGAGACGAGCCACCTGTGCGTGCTGCGCGGCGGCAACGTGCTGACGCTGCTCAGCGAGCTGAGCCCGCACGATGTGCGCACGGCAGGCTGGGCCGGCACCACGACGGCCGCGTGGCGCACGCCGTCCGGGCGCGCGCTGCTGAGCGACTGGGACGAGGAGTCCCTCGCACGCTGGTACGACGACCACGGACAGGACCAGCCGCTCGTCGGCCGGTTCGACCAGGCGGATCCCTCGGGGTTCCCGGTGCTGGATTCCCCTCCGCCGGGGAACTCCCCCGTGACCGACCTCGCGAGCCTCCACACGGAACTCGGCCGGATCCGCGAGCAGGGCTACGCCCTCTCGGACGAGGAGCTCGAGTTCGGCGTCGTCGCGGCATCCGCGCCGGTCGTCGACTTCACAGGTCGGATCGTCGCCGCCGTCAACGTCAGCGCGCCGAAGGCGCGGATCGGCCCGCGGCTCGACGCGCTCGGCGGGCTGGTCGCGCGCGCCGCGGGGGAGGTGAGGCGACGCCTGGGGTGGGCTGCGGCCGACGCGAATCGACGCTGCACGACCTCACGGTCGTGCAGCGTCGGTGATCATCCAACGAGACGCTCGCGGACCTTCACACAGCCGGTGCGGCAGTCGCGGCCGATGCCACATTCCCGCCCGCGCGCGGACGGAGACCCTGGAAGATCAGGGTGAACGCGAACCAGATCTCGAACGCGAAGACGGGCACGGCGCAGACGCCGGCCACCGGGCCGTTCAGAGGGATGACCCCGAACAGCTGCGCCGTGTTGCTGCCGAGCACGAGGGCTCCCCCCACGAGGCCGAGGACCGCGAGTGCCCGGGGGACGAGACCCGAGTCCAGGAGCAGCCACCCCAGGACGATCGTGTTGACGCTGATCACCAGGCCCTGGCCGACGAGGAACGCGGCCGTGTGCAGGGCCTCCAGCGTCTCGCCGACAGCGGTTCCCGAGGCGCCGATCCACATCAGGGCCAGCATGGGGAGCGTGCCGGCCGCGATGACGGCCGCCTCCAGGGTGCGCAGGAGCGCGAAGGTGAGCGCCCGCGCCTGGCCCGCCGCGCGCAGCAGGGGCAGGAGAAGCAGGCCCGTGAGCAGGCAGCCGAGCGCGAGGACGACCTCGAGCGCGACTCCCAGCGGCAGGGCCGACGCGCCGTACGCGGCGACAGCGGTCACGGAGGTCACGTGCGTGACGAGATACAGGATGCCAGCGCTGCGGGCATAACGGCGGGACGGGTCGCTCATGGGTGGTCCTCTCGGTTTACGGCGTATACCGCTCAGGTCAGAGTAGGTATACGCTGTACACATGTCAACCGCCGGTCTCCCTCTCGACCGCGACCGCGTGCTGGACGCGGCCATCTCCCTCGCGGACGACGCGGGGTTGGACGGCCTGACGATGCGGCGTCTCGGGCAGGCCCTCGGCGTGACTCCGATGGCGCTCTACAAGCACGTGGCGAACCGAGAAGAGCTCATCGACGGGATGGTCGAGCGGATCGTCGCGGCTTTCGACGTCCCGAAGGAGGAAGGCGACTGGGCGCGCGAGCTGCGGGCGCGCATCCTCGCCGCTCGCGCGGCGATCACGCGCCACGCGTGGGCGCACTCGGCCATCGAGACGCGGACGATGGCGGGCGCCGCGGTGCTCGCGCACATGGACGCGCTCATGGACATCATGTTCCGAGGCGGCCTCTCCGCAGACCTGGTGCACCACGCCATGCACGCGCTCAGCACGCGCATGTGGGGTTTCACGAGGGATGTCATGCCGACACCGTCGCTGCCCGCGGATCCGTCCGAGCGGGCAGCGGCGCTCGCGGAGTACGCCGAGTCGTATCCGGCGATCATCCGCCTGGCGACGACGGCGCCGCACGCCGGCGCGGCGTGCGACGAGGACGCGGAGTTCACCTTCGCGCTCGACATCCTCCTGGACGGATTCGCCCGTCTCCACCACACCGGATGGCGGTCAGCTCCGGGCGAGTGACCCCGTCGCCCCGAGCCATGTCACGGTCCCTATCGAGAGCGCCGCAGGCTCAACCCGGGCGGGGCCACGGCGGGTCAAAAAGCGCCGCGACACTTGCCGCGAGACCGCCCTCGCCAGGCCGAGATATCCGGTCACGAAAAAATAACGGAAACCGCTTGCGGGTCGTTACCCGGCCGTTATAGAGTCCTTTTCACCGGCCAGCTGTTTTGCTGTGGCAGCCCCGGTCATGTGATTGCAGGACACTCTTGGTGCAAGGGACAGGAGCCCTGTCGGATGCCTCTCCGACAGGGCTCTCTTGCTGCCCGCTGACTGCCGCAGCGCGCCCGCGAGCACCCCGGCCGCGATGACCCAGACGAGCGGCTCGCGCCCCGCGATCAGGATGAGCAGCACGGCCCCCGCCGCCGCCAGCAGCGCCGCCGCGGGCCTGCCCGCGCGCACTGCCCGTGCGGCAGGGCGCCGGGGCGCATCCTCGAGGCGCCCGACCGCGCGCACCGTGGCGAGCACCGCGGCCGCCACCACCGCGAGCCACAGCGGGCGGCTCGCCCACCAGGCGCTCGAGAGCGGATCGGGCAGGGCGGCGCCGCCGAGGAGCAGCGCACCGGTGAGCAGGATCAGCACGAGCATGTGCCACGAATAGAGGGTCATGGCGCGCGCGTTCACGCCCGCGACCGCCCGCCCGATCCAGGGCCGCTCCGCGAATCGGCGCAGCCGCGGGCGCAGCAGCGCGAACGCGCACAGCTGCGCGAGGCCGAGGAGCGCGAGCACCGTCGACGGCGGGTTCAGCGCGTCGAAGAGGCTCCACGACGCGAGCCCCATCGCGCACAGCGCCACCGCCGCGGCAAGCGCCCCCGCCCCGACCCGCCGGATGGTCGCCGTGCGCATCCGATCCACCGTGCCGTCGGCGAGGAAGAAGCCGAGCTGCTGGCACAGCAGCCAGACGAACAGCAGATTCGCGAAGCCGATCGCCTCGACGCCGGTGGCCTGCCGCGTGATGTCGACGATCAGCGAGACCGCGGCGAGCGCCCCCAGCGTGAGGAACGGATGCCGGCGGTGCGCCGCGATCATGGCGGGCACAAGACCGGTGCACAGCAGGAAGACGCCGAGGAACCACAGCGGCTGGCCGATCCGGAATCCCGCCTCGGCGACCACCTGCTCCGGCACCCCGCTCGCGCGCAGGCCGAGCAGCAGGATCGCCGTGGCGGCGACCGCGCCGATGGCCGGCGGCAGCAGCCGGCGCAGGCGCGAGGCGATGTAGGCGGCCGCGGGCTCGCCGCGCTCGCGCATCCGGGTCCACTGCGTGAGCGCCGAGAACCCGCCGAGCACGAAGAACAGCGGCATGACCTGCACGACCCACGTGAGCGGGGCGAAGCCGTCCCACCGCTGCATCGCGTTCTCGAACACCGGATGCGCGGCGCTGCCGCCGACGCCCGCCATCATCGCGTGCAGCGCGACGACGATCAGCAGGCAGGCGGCGCGGGCGACGTCCACGGCGGCGTCTCGCGCGAGGCCGCGGGGACGGCCCGCGACCGTCGGGCTCGGATCGATCCGGGTGTCCTGCAGGGTCATGGCCGTCCTCTCTCGGCGGCCGGGCGGCGCGCCGGGACGAGCGTCGCGGTGCGGTGCGGCGCGGCGCATCCCGCGCAGGCTCCGACGGATATCCCTCTCGAGTAGGGGTGCGGATGGCTCCTGCGGACGATGACCGGCGAGGTCGCGCGTCCGTACCGTCAGGGAGACCGAGAGGACTCCCCCACCCATGGACGCCATCACCGCCTTCCTGACCGACGCGATCTCGTCGCCCCTGATGCCGCTGATCGTGTTCGCGGCGTGCGTGATCGACGGGTTCTTCCCGCCCGTGCCCAGCGAGACCTCGGTCGTCGCGGCGGGTGCGCTGGCTCTCACGGGCGGGGGCGACCCCGCGACGCTCGCCGCGGTGGTGCTCGCCGCCGCGGCCGGCGCGTTCACGGGCGACAGCCTGGCCTATCTGATCGGACGCCGGATCGGCACGGATCGCTTCGCCTGGATGCGCCGCCCCGCGGTGCGACGAGCGCTGGGGTGGGCGGCCCGGCAGCTCGAGCGGCGCCCGGCTACGCTCATCCTCACGGCGCGCTACGTGCCGATCGGACGGGTGGCGGTGAACACGATGGCGGGTGCGACGCGGATGCCGTATCGCCGCTTCGCGACCTTCAGCGCGATGGCCGCGGTGAGCTGGGCTGTGATGTGCCTGCTGATCTCGGCGCTCGCCTCGACGTGGTTCCCCCACACCCCGCTGGCGTCCGCGGCGACCGCGGTGGTCATCTCGCTGCTCCTAGGCGTCGCCGTCGATGCCGGCATGCGCCTTGTGCGGCGACTGCGCCGCCGCGGCGCTCCGGATGCCGCCCCGTGCCCGGAGGCGCCCGCGCACGAGGAGGTGCCGGCGTGAACGCCACGTGGAGCCGGGCGCTCTGGAGCCCTCCCGTGCGCGCACTGACCCGCGCCGACTGGATCGCATGGAGCATCGTCGCCGTCGGCGTGGCTGCCGTAGGCATCCCCGTCCAGAGCGCGGTGCACGGCCTCTGGCCGCCGTTCGCGCTCGTGCTCGGCATCGCGCAGGCGGGCAGCCTGCTGCTCGCCGCGCTCTCACCATGGCTCGGCGCCCTCGTGCACGTGCTCGCGCTGCTCGGCATCGCGCTCGGCTCGGCGCCGCAGCTGGCCCCGTGGCCCCTGAGCGTGGTGAGCATGATCGCGCTCAGCGCGCTGCTCGTGCTGCTCGGTCTGCATGCCCAGTGGCGGCTGCAGATGGTCACGTGGGTCGCGGCGATGTTCGGATCGGCCGTGCTCGCGGGCGTCGTAACCCTGCAGCGCGACGACACCGACGCCGGCAACGGCCTCATCGTCGCCGCGAGCATCACCGCGCTGGCGGCCCTGACCGGCGCGATCATCGGCCTGCTGCTGCGCCAGGTGCGCACGGCGCAGCACGAGACCGAGCTCGAGCGCGCCCGCGTCGCCTGGGCCGCCGAGCGCGGCCGCATCGCGCGCGAGATGCACGACGTAGTGGCCCACGGCATGTCGGTTGTGCACATGCGCGCCACCTCCGCTCGCTACCGCATCGAGGGCCTCGACGAGCGGGCCGCCGCCGAGTTCGACGGCATCGCCGCCCAGGCGCGCGATGCGCTGCGCGAGATGCGCGGCCTGCTCGGCGTGCTGCGCGACGAGGACGGCGTGCTCACCGCTCCCCAGCCGGGGCTCGAGGCCCTGCCGGCGCTGATCGACGCGACCCGCGCGGCGGGCACAACGATCCACGCCGACGTCGAGCCGATCGATCCGGCGCCCCCGTCCGCCGTTCAGCTCGCGCTCTACCGGGTGGCGCAGGAGTCGCTGAGCAACGCCGTCCGCCACGCGCGCGGCGCCGACATCACCCTCTCGCTCACGGAGGTCGGCGAGGACATCGTGCTGCGTGTGGCGAACGGGCCCGGAGTCGCCGCCCTGCCGCCGTCCGAGTCCGGGGGTCACGGCCTGCGCGGCATGATGGAGCGCATGAGCTCGGTATCCGGATCCCTCGCGCACGGCCCGGATGCGGCCGGCGGCTACGCGGTGGAGGCGCGCGTGCCGCGTGCCGCCGCGCAGGGTGAGGAGCGCGCGTGACGATCCGGGTGCTCGTCGTCGACGACCAGCAGATGTTCCGCGTCGGGCTGGCGGCCATCCTGAACGCGCAGCCCGACATCGAGGTCGCCGGCGAGGCCGAGGACGGCGCCGGCGCGCTGGCGCGCACGCGCAGCCTGCGACCGGATGTGGTGCTTATGGATGTGCGGATGCCCGGCATAAACGGCATCGAGGCGACCGCGGCGATCCTCGGCGATGAGCTGTCGGCTCATCGGCCGCGCATCCTGATGCTCACGACCTTCGACATCGACGACTACGTCTTCGCCGCGCTCCGCGCCGGCGCGAGCGGGTTCCTGCTGAAGGACGCCACTCCCGACGAGCTGATCGCGGCCGTGCGCACGGTGCACGCGGGCGATGCGCTGCTGGCCCCCAGCGTGACGCGCACGCTCATCCAGGAGTTCGTCGGGGCGCCGGCGCGCCGGGCGACGCCCTCCCACCTGCTCGCGGCGCTGACCGATCGCGAGCGCGAGGTCTTCGCGCTGATCGCCGCGGGCCTCTCCAACGCCGAGATCGCCGGGCGCCTGTTCGTCTCCGAGCAGACGACCAAGAGCCATGTGAGCCGGATCCTGTCCAAGCTGGGGCTGCGCGACCGCGTGCACGCCGTCGTCTTCGCCTACGACTCGGGCCTCGTGCGCCCCGGCGACTCCTCCCCCGCGCCCTAGACGCCGACGCCGGACCCCGCGCCCTAGACGCCGCCGCCCGAGGTGCCGCCGCCTCCGCCTCCGGAGAAGCCGCCGCCCGACGATCCACCCGACGAGCTCGACACGCTCGACGAGTACGCCGTCGACGAGAGCGAGCCGATCCCCGCCGAGAACGCCGCGGCGTTCATCGGCCCCGCCCCGGAGTACCAGCCGGGGGCACCACCCGGGTAGAGCACCGCGAGACGCTCGGCCCACTGCCGCTCCTGCCCGAACACCACGGCGAAGGGAAGCAGGCGCTCGTAGAGCACAAGCATCTGGTGCGGGTCGCCCGTGTCGATCTGACGTCGCTCGGCGCCCCGCGGCGACTGCAGCATCCGGATCCGGTCGGCCTCGGCCCACTCGATGAACAGCTTGAGGCCGAGCAGGTGGTCCCGGATCTCCGCCCCCTCGCGGGTGAACGGGGCTCGCGCGAGCAAGATCAGCACCGCGAACAGCGCGAGGAAGCCGAACACCAGCAGCACGATCGGCACGACCGGGTTCACGAAGGTCGCGATGGCCGCGATGCCGAAGCCCAGGGTGAGCAGGAACGCCACCACCACGAGGATCACCGCGCCGGCCCCGATCCGGAATCCGCTTCTGCCGCGCAGCTTCGCATCGCGCTCGGTCGCCCACGCCTGCAGGTTCTGTGCAGCCTTGCCGAATCGTGTGCTGGTCGTGCCGAACTCGAACGTCGATCCCGGGGCGAGCTTCTTGCCGAACAGGCCCTTCAGGATGATCCGGCCGTTGTCGTCGGCCCGGGAGGCGTCGACGAGCTCCGCCGTGAACTTCGAGCGCCCGAACGCACCCGTCGACTCGATGATGCGCAGCGATCCGATCACCGCCTGCTCGAGGATCTCGGCGGGCACGATCTTGCTCGCCTTGCCCAGGATCACCGCGGCCGTCGCGGCGTCGATGCCCTTCGGCGGCTCGTACTCGGCGATGATGGTTGGCCGGCCGGGCTCGTGCTGCAGCTTGCGGCGCCGGATGGCGAGCGCCCATCCGAGCGCGCCGAGGGTGAGCGCGCCGCCAGCCATCTGCAGAATCGCCCACGGCGACGAGAAGGGCGACGCGTCGAAGGGCGTGAAGGTGCCGGGCTCGAAGCCGATCGCGACCGTGGCGCCATGGCCGGGCTCCACGCCGTCGAGGGCCTGGAGGTTCACCACCTGTCCCCCGTCGTCCTGGCCCCTGCTCATGATCACGCAGCCGTCGTCCGTGCCGAGCGCCCCGACGTAGCAGCGCATCTCGCGGGTCATCGCCGACGCGAGCTCGGGTCCGATCCGGATCTCCGAGGTGAACGTGCCGATCGGCTGCGCCCAGTCGTGGCCGAGCACGTCCCAGTAGAACTCGTCCACGCCGTTCTCCATCGCGCGGCCCACGTTCTCGACCGTGTAGGTGAATGCGTAGGTCTGCTTGCCGTGCACGAACTGCCCCTCGGGCACGGCCGAGGTCACCACGAGCCGGTCGTCGTCGGTCTCGGTCTCGAACGCGCGGTCGGTTCCCTCCCCGTCCGTCACCGAGACGAGCTGCGGCCGCAGCGGGATCCAGTCGTAGTTGGTCGGGATCTGCAGCCGCATGCCGCGGTTCTGGTCGTGGTCGGGGAAGACCGCCGTGAAGGTCTCCGTGATCGTGGCGATGCCCACGCCGTCGGCGTCGCGCGACAGCTCGATCAGGCTCTCCACCCGATCGAAGTGGAAGTCCTGCAGATCGTCCTCTTCGTCGGCGTGAGCCGCCGATCCGGCCCCCGCCACCAGTCCGAGGGCCAGCACGACGGTTGCGGCCGCCCGTGCCAGGAGACGGATCGGTCCGGAGAGTGTCCTTCGCATGGCTGTCACGCTATCGGGCGCGTCTACGCTGGAAGCATGGTGGATCGCAGGCTCGCCGTGGAGGCGTGGGAGAGTCTGTTCCGTGCGCAGTACGAGGTCTTCGCCGAGCTCGGCTCCGACTTCGACAGCGCCGAGCTCTCGCAGCCCGAATACGATGTGCTGCTCACCGTGGTGCGTGCCGAGGGCATGTCGGCGCGGCTGCGCGACGTCACGACCAACATGCTCATCAGCCAGCCGAGCGTCTCGCGCCTGGTCGACCGGATGGTCTCGCGCGGCCTCGTGACGAAGTGCCTCGATGCGGCCGACAAGCGCGGCGCGATCATCACCGCCACCGAGGCGGGGGCGAGCGCTTTTCGCGCGATCGCCCTGCGACACGGCCGCGCGATCGCCGAGCGCATGAGCGTGCTGAGCGACGAGGAGCTCGCCCAGCTGCGCGCTCTCACGCAGAAGCTGCGCCGCGCGCAGCACCTCTACGAGTCCTGACCCGAGGCAGACATCGTTCGCTCTGAGCGAACGTCAGACCAGGGCGGCACGCAGACGCTGGATGCGGACGCTCCACGGCGCCAGGCTGCTGCGATGCAGGATGGCGGCCTGCGCCTCGTCGAGCAGCGCGATGGCGCGGACGATGCGCGGGTCGCGGGTGCGCGACGGCCACGCCCCCCGCGGGCGCATCAGCAGCGGGTGGCCGAGGGCCTCCGACTCGGCGATGAGGAAGCGCAGGATCGCCGGCACACCGGACTCGGCGCGTTCGTCGCGCCCGGCTGACAGGGCGAGTGCGCGCTCCGCATGCAGCCGCGCCTCGACGGGCCGATCCCCCAGACGCGCCGCCCGCGCGATGCACAACAGGGCGCTGACCGCGATGGGGTGATGCTCGCCGAGCACGCGCGACGACGTGGCGAAGAGCGAGGAGGCCAGCTCGAACGCCTCGCGCACGCCGTCGGCGTGTCCGAGACCGAGCGGACCCTCGTCTCGGCGGGCCTCGAGCGGCTCGAGCACGTTGCGCACGGCGGCGACGCGCGCCCCGAGCGTGAGCGGATGCTCGGCGCCGTGCTGGCGCGTGCGCCAGTGGATCGCCGCGTCGACCAGGCGGTGCGCTTCGACGAGATCCTCCGAGGTGCCGCGCAGCCGCAGCAGGCACGCGAGGCGCAGAGCGCGCGTGATCGTGAGATGGTCGGGCGCCTGCAGGGAGCCGTGCACGTCGGCCCGCTCGCGCAGCTCCTCGATCACCCCATCGCGCTGCGCGGGGTCGCCGCCGCGCAGCATCGCCTCCTCGGTCCGACGGCGCTCGAGAGCCGGATCGTCTTCGGCGACGACGGGCTCGATGCTCGACATCTTCCAGCGCAGCTCCGACAGGCGCGCGGCCTCGGGGCGCGAGCGGCCGCGGCGCTCCTCGAGGTACTCGGTCAGATCGACGATCAGCACACGCCGGGCCGCGCTCGACTCCACGCTCTCATCGGCGACGGCGTCGTCGAGCAGGTCCTCGAGACGCTGCAGGATGCCTCGGGCACGCTCCGAGTGCGGCAGCACGGTGACGGCCGCGGCGAAGTACGCGCGTGCCTCGGCCGCGTCCCACTCCTCGCGCAGGTCGCGATTGGAGCAGCGCGGCGCCGGATCCTCCGGCAGCGACAGCTCCGGAACGAGCTCGATGTCAGTCATCCTGCACCCCCACCCTCGTGGCCAGCGAGAGCCGCACGTCCGCCAGCAGCCGATCCACGCGGTCGGCATCCACGCGCGGGTCACCCGAGCGCGCCAGCAGCATCTCGCGGATCTCGCTGATGGCCTCGGCCGCGGCGAGGCGGCTGTGCACCTGCGAGACACGGCGGCGAGCCGGAGGTCCGCCCGCGATCCGGCCGAGCTCGGACAGAAGGTGTCCGTACGCGCCCTCCACGGGCAGGGTCGGGTCCTCGATGAGGAAGGCGATCGCGTGCGAGAGCGCGCGGCCGAGCCGCTCGACCCGCAGCGCTGCGTCCGGGGCCGACACCACCGCACCCGACTCCTGATCGAGCAGACGCAGCAGGTCGTCGAGGTCGAGCGCGACGATCGCGGGCAGCGCGATCGCACCGGCCCGCAGATCCGCGCCCGAGCCACGGCCCGGGAGGGCCTCGTCGCGCTGGCGGCGCTCCAGCTCGGTCGCGCGCGTGAGCCCGCGCCAGCGCGCGGCCCATTCGAGCACCACGCGCACGTAGGCATGCAGGGCGTGCTCGGCGCTGACGGGGACTCCCCCGAGGAAGTGGACGAGGCCGTCGCGATAGCTGAGGAACGTCGCCATCCGAGCCTGCAGGTAGAGGTCGCTCATCGCCTGATGCGAGCGGGATCGCGGCGTCGGATCCTGCCCCAGGGCCGCGCGGAGCTTCTGGCCCGAGGCCTTCAGCGCCCCGTCGTACACGGCGCCGGCGGAGGTGTCCAGGTATGCGGCGAGCGCCTTGACGGTCGGCGCGCTGCGGCGCCGCACATCCGGCCGGTCGTCCGACAGCACCTCGAGGGCGACGAACCAGTCGACCCCCGCGGGGCGCCCGGCCTGGCGCTCGCGCGCCGTGCGCTCCCAGGCGCGCAGCGCGCCGATCTCCCGGAGTCTCACTCCGTTCGTGGCGGCGATGTCGATGAGGATCACGCGCGGCCCCTTCCCCCGACACCTGCGCGGACCCCAATTCGGTGCCCGGTCACGGGATCACCCGATTGCGATGATTCAGTGTGCCCTGCGCCGGGCGGGCAGAAGTGCCCAAATCGGGCGGAAGCGGCCTCTTGAGCCCGAAGTTCACCCTCAGGGTGAATCACCCCCGCCGCTCTTGACAGAAACGAGAAGGCCCTCGCTCTCGCGGGGGCCTTCTCAGTACTGTCTCAACACGGTGTGCGCCGGGTCCATGGCGCAGGTACGTCGACCTATCGCGTACGGAACCGGGTGCGGCCCGCGACGATGGTCTCGACGATGTGGGCGCCGAGCAGTGACCGCGGACCCTCGGCGAACGGGTCCGTATCGAGCACGATGAGATCGGCCGCGAACCCGGGGGCGATCCGCCCTCGCCAGCCCCCGTCTCCCACCGATGCCGCGGCGTCCCGGGTGGCATGGCCGAAGGCGCTCTCCAACGGCAAGGCGTACTGCGGATGCGTCGCCGGCACGGACGGATCGAGAGCCGACGCCCGCGTCGACGCGACGTACATGTTCGCCAGAGACTCGTGGGGTGCCGTCGGTGCGTCCGTCGAGAAGGCCAGGAGGGCACCGGCCGCCTCGTACTCCGGCCACGGGAACGCCCGCTCGACGCGGTGGTCACCGAGCATCTGCGCCCAGTTGTCGAAGATCGCGGGGTCGCTGTGCACGGGCTGCATCGACGCCGTGACGCCGAGGCGCGCCATCCGCTCTGCCGTTCCGGGCGCGGCGTATTCGAGGTGCTCGATGCGGTGACGTCGCGGCCGGTCCCCATTCACGGACGCCGCGTGCTCGAGCGCATCGAGCGCGATGTCGCTGGCCCGGTCGCCGATCGCGTGCTGCGCGATCTGCAGTCCTGCGGCATCCGCGGCGACGACCACCGGATGCAGCTGTTCGACGGGCCAGATCGGTTCTGCGTTCGAGCCGTCGGCGTACGGATGCCGCATCGCCGCCGTGCACGCGTCGATGACCCCGTCGAGGATGAGCTTGATGCCGACGACGCGCAGCCACGGCGAGGCCGACGCCTTCGCGAGGTCGGCGGCCCGCGCCACCTGCGCGAGGTTGGAGTCGTCGTCGCCGGTGTTGTTGACGAGCCAGTGCGCCGCGACGCGGATGGGGAGCTCACCGCCGCGCCGCACGCGTGCCCGCTCGAAGGCCGCGAGGCCGAACTCGTCGAACGCCATGTCGACCACTCCGGTGACGCCCGTGGCGAGGTAGGCGTCGATCACGCGGTCGACGTCGGCGTCGCGATCGGCGTCGGTCGTGGTCTCGTCGCGATGCGCCCACGCGTACTGCGTCGCCGCGGTCTCGAGGAGAAGGCCGGTCGGCTCACCGTCCGCGTCGCGCACGATTCGACCGCCGAGGGGGTCGGGCGTGGCGCGGGTGATGCCGAGTTCCGCGAGCGCAGCCGTGTTGACCCAGCACGAGTGATAGTCGTTCGCGTCGAGGTAGACCGGGATGTCGTTGATGACGGCGTCGATCATCGCGGCGGTCGGCGCACCGTCGGGCACGGAGTCGAACAGCCAGCCGCGCCCGCGGAGGACCGCCGCGCCGGGGTTCTCCGTCCGCGCCTGGCGAAGCGCCTCCTGGATCTCGTCGAGCGATCGGGCGGCGGTCAGAGGCACCTGGCCCAGCGCGGCGCCTGTCATGAGCAGGTGGGTGTGCGCGTCGGTGAAGCCGGGGAGCACCAGGCGTCCCTCCAGGTCGACCGTCTCGTCGGCATCGGGCGCCCCGTCGGCGGTGCCGACGTAAGCGATCTCCTCTCCGTCGATGACGATCACCTCCGCCCAGGTGCGGGTCGGGTCGAGGTCGGCGGTGAAGATGCGTCCGTTGAGGTAGCGGGTGGTCACGGTCGACCGTCCTTTCCGAGAGGGGTGCGCAGCAGCACGGCGTAGAGCAGGGCGGACACGGCCATCCCGACCGGCACGGAGAGGTCGACGTGGCCCGTCAGCTGCGCGACCGGCCCCTCCCACACGCTCGTCGAGAGGCACACCGCGGTGACGATGCCGCCGACGAGGAGGGCGGTGATGCCCGGGATGCTCCATCCCGCGGAGTACCAGAACCTGCCGCCCCTGGCGTCGTCGAAGAGGTCGATCCCGTCGTACCGGTACCGGCGCAGGAGGACGTCGACGACGAAGATGGCCATCGCGGGTCCGGAGACCACGACGAGGAACTGCAGCATCAGATTCGCCGCCTCCAGGAGGCTCGAGGACAGCACCAGGTAGATCGTGAGGGCCGTGCCGACGACACCGACGATGATCGCGGCGGGGATGCGGCGGAGCCGGAAGCCGATCGCCTGCAGCGCCATGCTCGACGTGTAAGCCGTCATGGCATTCAGGGCGATGGTGTTGACGATGACGCCCACAACGAGCACCGGGCCGAGCCAGCCCGGCAGGAGGTCGAGCAAGGCGACGTCGATGCCCGCCTCGAACGCGGCGGCGCTCAGGCCCGTGGCGAGCAGCACACCCACGATCGTGAACACGATGAACGGCACGGCCCCGCCGAGCGCAGTCGCCGCGGCGATGTGCGAGGGCTTCGTGCTGCGCGGCAGGTAGCGCGCGATGTCGGGGCTGTTGATGAACGACAGCGGGGTGGAGGCGAGGATCGTGAAGCCGATCGAGATCGACGACCACAGGGCGGCACCGGTCAGGGGCGCCGGTGCGGAGTACTGCCAGTCGACGGTCGGGGCGATGAATCCGGCGACGGCAAGGAAGATGAGGAAGAGCGCCGCCGCCATGTACGGGTAGGCGCGCAGGATCAGTCCGTGGCCGAAGATCGCGACGAGGATCGTCACGGCTGCGACGACGACGGTGACGCCGATGGGCACCCAGACCGGATCCTGCAGGC
This sequence comes from Microbacterium stercoris, assembly GCF_017592545.1. Classification (GTDB taxonomy): domain Bacteria; phylum Actinomycetota; class Actinomycetes; order Actinomycetales; family Microbacteriaceae; genus Microbacterium; species Microbacterium stercoris. Next base: position 296,504 of record NZ_JAGFOA010000002.1, on the reverse strand, counting down.
CGACGCGGCGCAGCAGGTCGGCACCCATGAAGGACGAGGCGAGCCACGTCAGTGAGAGGAACACGGCGCCGATGAACCAGCCGACGACGGCGACGAAGAGCCGGTTGCCGAAGATCCCGTACATGGCGCGGGTCACGACGGAGCCGGCGGTGCCCGAAGCGGGTCCACTGCCGGCGATCACGCCTGGCAGGATCCACAGCAGCGAGGCGGCGCCGATCACGGCGACCGCCTGCCAGACCTCGAGGCCGAGCAGGATCAGGGACGCGCCGATCGTCAGGTTCAGAATGCTGACGCTCGGCGCGGCCCAGATCAGGAACAGGTCTCGTGCGCGGCCGTGGCGCTGCGTGTCGTCGATGAGTTCGATGCCCCGAGTCTCGGGACGAGTGGCGGAGTCGGACAGACCGGCATCCGGGGCGAGCGCGGGGGCTGCCGTCGTGCCACGGGCGCTGCCGCCGCCGACTGGCACACCGTCGGCGGTGGATCGGATATCGGTCATGGAAGTCCTTCCGGGAGGAGCGTCATTGCTATTGGTCGGGTGCCCAATGGACTATTGGTCAGTCAGTCAATAGCATGGGACGCGTGACGTCAAGCACTGCCTCCCCGCGGATCCGCAAGCAGCCAGAAGAACGGCGCGAGGAGATCCTCGAGTGCGCTGCAGACATCGCCATCGAGGAGGGGCTTGAGCGCATCACCCTCCGCGCCGTGGCCGCGCGACTCGGAGTCCGCCCCGGACTCATCACCCACTACTACCCCGTGGCCGAGGATCTCGTCGTCGCAGCGTTCGCCCGCGCCGCTGTGACCGAACGGGAGCATTTCTTCGCCGCGGAGGGAACGCCCGTCGAGCGCCTGGCCCGCTTCGTCCACCACATCGAGCGCGGCGCCTCGCTCCCCCTCGCGCGCCTCTGGCTGAACGCCCGACACCTGTCTCGGTTCAGCCCCGCCCTCGACGCCGAACTCGAGGTGCAGGACGCGCTCGACCGCGAGCGCCTCACCCGGCTCATCGACGACGGCATCGCCGCGGGCGACTTCTCCCCCGTGGATGCCGAGACGGCGTGCATCCGCATCCTCATCGCCGTCGACGGCGGCGGGTCGTACGTCAACGCCTCCGCGCAATCGAAGCACCCGGCCCACACCCGCGTCGTCGCGGACGTGGCGGAGTGGACGCTCGGACTCGCGCCGGGAGCGCTCGGAACGGTCGTCGCGCGCGAGGCGTGAGTCCTGCTCAGTGCGAGTTCTGTGCCGCGCGGCGCCACCGCACGTCAGACCTCGGTGAGGCCTCCCGAGGCCCCGGGGCGGTGAGATCGCTCATGCGAAGAGCTCACTTGCATCCCCCGATCTCCAACTCCTGCGCCTGCTAGAACGAGAGCCAGCGAGTCTTATGTGACTTCAGTCACCGTCCCAAGCGATCGACATGCTGTTCGAAGAATCGCTCGTATACGGCGTCGGCATACTTCCCTTCCGCTAGGAAGATCACTCCGTTCAGTCGCGCCCAGGATCGCCACTCTCCGACCGAACCGAAGCAAAGAAACTCCGCGATTCGATTCGGCCAACGTCGCGACACGATGAGGGCATGGATCTCGTCTCCAACCCGTGCCGACAGGAGGTGGCAGTTCACATACTGCCCTTCGGTGGCGATGCCCAACACCGAGGGACGATCGTCCGTGCCAATGACTTTAGGCACCTGCATGAGACCACGGACTCGAGATTCCACGGCGGAAGGGCGAACCAGGCCGCTCTTCTGCTCGTACCGACGCCGTGACCATGCTATGAACAGCAGCAACGCGCCTGCCGCGAGGTAGCCCAAAATCGCGACCCAGAGAGGGCCGGGAGCGAAGAACACGAAAGGGAACAGCAACAGATAGGGCCCACCAATGTTCACCTCGAAGGCATACTTGATCAAGGCTCTCATATGATAAGGCTCTTTCCGTGTTTCCGATTGAGACACCAAGACAGACCGCACATCCGAACATTCCCGCGATACCAAGCGCAAAGGCCACATCATCAGCGAATTGGCCGCTGTCGAACTGACCGGCGGCATCGCACCATAGGGCGCACTCCTCAGTGAGGTCATCTTCCCCGATGGGTCGGTGGGCCAGTCGTTGTCCACACCGCCTTCGACGGGGTCGACTTGGAGAAAGCGGCCGAGGGGCATCGACGGATACGCCCATGTGCTGCCGCTGGCGGTGATCGTCACGGTGCCCCACCCGGAAGCCCCACCTGACGCGTCATCTCCGCGCCGGTGGTGGTGGCGAACGGGGTGTCTGCATCCCCGGCGTAGAGGTGCTTCGTCGCCACGGCCGCCGCGGTGCCGGCAGGGTCGATGGTGCGCTGCACGATGCGGCTGGCCGCATCCCGCAGAATCGGCACCACCGCGCCGTCGTCGTACGTGGTCCTCACGTGCCGGTCGGCGGCGTCGTACCCGAGAGTCATATCTTCGAACGCGGCGGGATACCGCTTCGTTGTCGCCTTCCGGCGGCTTGACAGAAACGAGAAGGCCCCCGCTCTCGCGGGGGCCTTCTCAATACTGTCTCAACACAGTGTGCGCCCGAAGGGACTCGAACCCCTAACCTTCTGATCCGTAGTCAGATGCTCTATCCATTGAGCTACGGGCGCTTGTTCTGTTTTCGTCGCCGTGGCAACCAGTACAGCTTACAACGGGGCCTGCCTGGAACGCCAATCGGGCCATGTCGACGCGCCTCCCGGGCGCGTCGCGCCGTCACGTCGCGGCGTCGACCGCCTCCGTGAGCGGGTCGGCCGAGCCGCCGGCGTCGGCTGCCTCGGCATCGGCCTTGCGCTTGCGGCGGGCCTGAGCCGACAGCTTCTGCAGGTCGACCAGGCGCAGCGCCTGCATCCGCGCCTCGCGCATCGACGCGTAGTCCGGATCCTGCTCCGGACGCATCGCCTCGACCCGCAGGCGCCCCTGCAGGTTGATCTCGACGTCGTGCCAGGCCGCCTCACGCGCGTGCTCGACGAGCTCGCGCAGCACACCCTGATCGGCCGCCTTGGCACGCAGCACCTTCGCGACGCCGGCGTACTGCTTGGCACGACGACGGAGGTTGCGCACATCGCGGTCGCGGTAGTCGTGCGTGCCGTGCGGCGCGGTGTGCCGGCCCCAGGCCGCCTTCCGTGCCTTCGAGACCGCCTCGGCGGCCGCCTCCTGCTCCTCGGCGAGCGCGATCAGCGCCGCGTGCGCCGACCCGACGAAGTGCAGCGGATCAAACGACTCGTCGAGCGAGATCGTGCTCACCAGGATGGTGTTCTTCACCGAAAGGCGCGCGGCAGCGAGCGAGATCGCGACGCCCTCTTCGATGGCCTCTGCGTTGCGCCCCACGACACCTCCCAGCATTCGCCTTCCAGGGTAGTCGCCACCGGGCTCTCGCCACGCCCTCAGACCTGCAGCGCTGCGCGCTCCGGCGAGGCGAGCACCACCGGCTCCCGCACGGGCAGCACCGCCGGATGCGCCCCGGCCATCTGCTCGAGCACACGCACCACCTGGCACGAGTAGCCGTACTCATTGTCGTACCAGACGTAGAGGACCGCGTTCTCGCCGTCGGCGATCGTGGCGAGCCCGTCGACGATGCCCGTGCGGTTCGATCCGACGAAGTCCGTCGAGACCACCTCGGGCGACTCGATCCAGTCGATCTGCTGTCGCAGCGGCGAGGTCAGCGAGACCTGTCGGAGGTACGCGTTGAGCTCGTCCTTGGACGTCGGACGCGCAAGCGTCAGGTTCAGGATGGCGAGGGAGACATCCGGCGTCGGCACGCGGATCGCGCTGCCGGTGAGCTTGCCCTCGAGCTGCGGCAGCGCCTTGGCCACGGCTTTCGCCGCCCCGGTCTCGGTGATGACCATGTTCAGCACGGCGGACCGCCCGCGGCGATCCCCCTTGTGGAAGTTGTCGATGAGGTTCTGGTCGTTGGTGAAGGAGTGCACCGTCTCGACGTGTCCCCGGACGACGCCGTAGGCCTCATCCAGCACGCTCAGGATCGGGGTGATCGCGTTGGTGGTGCAGGAGGCGGCCGAGAGGATCCGGTCGCCCTCCTCGATGACGTGGCTGTTCACGCCCGCGACGATGTTCTTGATGGCGCCCTTCCCGGGCGCGGTGAGCAGCACGCGCGCGACGCCGGCGGCGCGCAGGTGCCGCGAGAGCCCCTCCTCGTCGCGCCAGCGTCCCGTGTTGTCGACGACGATGGCGTCGCGGATGCCGTGGCTCGCGTAGTCGACAGTCGCCGGATCGTCCGAGTAGATGACATGGATGAGCGTGCCGTTGGCGAGGATGGTCGAGCGCTCCTCGTCGATCTCGATCGTGCCGGCGAACGAGCCGTGCACCGAGTCGCGCCGCAGCAGGCTCGCCCGCTTCCGCAGATCGTTCTCTCCCCCGCGGCGTACGACGATCGCCCGCAGCCGCAGGCCGGATCCGCCCGCGTGGGCCAGGAGGATCCGTGCGACGAGGCGCCCGATGCGTCCGAACCCGTAGAGCACGACATCGGTCGCCTCGGGGCGGGTGGCGCCGACGACCTCGCCGAGCTCTCCGCAGAGGAAGGCGTCGAGATCATCGACCGCGTACGAGCCGCCGCGCTCGTCGTAGCGCGTCACCAGCCGCCCCACATCGATCGAGGCGGCGCCGGGGCCGATCCGGTCGATCGCCTCCAGCACCGCGAGGGTCTTCGCCGGGCGCAGCACCTGGTCGCCGTGCAGACGCGCGAAGCGATGCGCCTTGAGGATCTCGACCGGCGAGCGGCCGATGAGCCGTCGTCCGTGGATGGAGGTGACGATGCCGCGCGAGCGGTGCAGGCGGCCGATCAGCGGAATCATCCGCTCCGCCAGCTCTTCGCGGGCGATCCAGTCCTCCCGGTACCGTGCCGCCGGATCGGCGGCGGATTCGCGAGGCTCGTGGGGGTCGTTCACTGTCGCTTCACTCCTTTGTGGGGCGTCTTCGTCGGCGGGTCGCGCCGTCCTCTCTCTCATCGTGCGCGCCGGCCGCCGGCGCCGGCGGCCGCGCGCACCGTCAAGATCCGCGGATCTTGCGCCGATCGAAGGATCCGTCCCCGCGGCGGGCGAATCGGACGCCCGGCGCACGCGAAGAAGGCCCTGGCATCAGCCAGGGCCTTCCTCAGGTGGGGCGCAGGGTCAGGACTGCGTGTCCACCACGGCGTCCGCCTCCGCACGACGGCGGCGGATCAGCAGCAGCGCGCCGGCGGCCAGCGCCAGCGAGCCGGCTGCGAGCGCGGGCCAGACCACCGCGCCGGTGGCCGCGAGGCCTCCCTCGGCGACGACCTGGAACGTGCCCGTGACCGTGCCGCGGATGTTGCCCGTCAGCGTCACCCCGTGCTCGCCCAGATCCTCGTTCGAGCGGATGGTCCACTCGAACCGGACCGTGCCGTTCTCATCGGCGACCTGAGTGCCCAGCGCCAGCGGGGCCGAGGTCTGCGTGCCGGTGACGACCTCGCCCGGCGCGAAGCCGTAGCCGTAGGTCACCTGGGTGTCACCGCGGTGCAGCACCGGGTTGACGACCTTGATCGAGATCTCCCAGGCCTCGGGGCCCGACACCACGGCCGGCGCGGTGAACTCCGATCCGTCCGGAGTGGTCACGACGACCGTGTAGTCGCCGGGCTCGGCGTCATCCGGAATCGGCACCTCGGTCTCGAAGCCGCCGTCGCCGTCCGTGTCGACCACGACCGGACCTCCCACGGGGTTCCCGTCGGGATCGAGCACCTCGACCTCGACCTCGGTGTTCGGCGGGAAGCCGCCACCCGTGACGGGCAGCTCCTCCCCGGGCGAGACCGGACCACCCGGCGTCACCACCGGGGTGTACACCGTGACGGTGTCCTCGGCGGTCAGGCCGTCCTCGGTCGATCCGACCACGGTGTGCTCCCCCGCAACCACGCCCTCGGGCACGGTGATGACCGTGGAGAGACCGCCCTCGTCGTCGGTCTCCACGGAGACCGGCTCGCCGACGGGGTCGCCGTCCGCATCCGTGAGCACGACCTCGACCTCGGTGTTCGGCGGGAAGCCCTCACCCGTCACCGGGATCTCCGTGCCGGGGTACGCCGGGGCGTCCGGAACGGTGATCGTCGGCTGGTAGTCGGGCACGGTCACACCAACCGGCGCGGACGGATCCGACACGTTGCCCGCCGGATCGGTCGCGGTCGCGGTGATCTCGTGCTCTCCCGGCGTGAGCGGCGTCGTGGGCGTGAACGTCCAGTCGCCATCCTCGTTGACCGTGGTCTCGCCGACCGGCTGGCCGTCGATGATCACCGTGACCGTGCTGCCAGGCTCGGCCGTACCGGTGATCTCGGGGGTCAGGTCGGTCAGGACGTCACCGTCCGTCGGGCTCGTGATCACCGGGGCATCCGGTGCCGTGGTGTCGACGATGAAGGTGATCGGACCGTCCGTCGCCGTGTTGCCGGCGCCGTCCTCCGCCACGACCTCGACCTCGTGCTCACCGTCGGCGAGCGCCTCGTCGGGCGTGAACGTCCAGTTGCCGTCCTCGTCGACCTCGGTCGTGCCGAGCTCGACGCCATCGACGATCACCGTGATGGTGCTTCCCGGCTCGCCGGTCCCGGAGATCTCCGGGGTCGGGTCGTTCGTCAGCGCGCCCTCGGCCGGCGAGGTGATGTCGACCGCGGGGATCGTGCTGTCGACGGTGAAGGTCACCTCGTCCGACGGCGCCGAGACGTTGCCGGCCGGATCCGTCTGGGTCGCGGAGACCGTGTGGTCGCCGTCCGCCAGCGGCTCGGTGGTCGGGAACTGCCACGCGCCGCCCGCATCGACGAGCGCGGTGCCGACCTCTTCGCCGTCGATCACGACCGTCACGGTGGCACCCGGCTCGCCCGTGCCCTGGATCAGCGGCGTGGTGTCGCCGATCGTCTGGCCATCGGTCGGGCTGGTGATCGCCGGGGCCGCCGGCTCGGCGGTGTCGACCTCGAAGGTCACAGGAGCCGACACCGGCGAGGTGTTGCCCGCGTCGTCCGTCGACGTGGCCGTCACCGTGTGCGCGCCGTCGGCGAGCTCGGGCGAGGTCACGCTCCACGCGCCGTCGACGACGGGCACGTCCTCGATGACCGTGGTGGATCCGTCGGGGTTCGTGATCGTCACATCCACCGTGGTGCCGGGCTCCGCGGTGCCGGTGATGACCGGCGTGGCGTCATTCGTCACCGATCCGTCGGCCGGGCCCGTGATCACGGGAGCCACGGGAGCGACGGAGTCGATCGTGAAGTCGACCGGCTCCGACGGTGCCGACACGTTGCCGGCCGCGTCGACGGCGACCGCCGTCGCCGTGTGAGCGCCCTGCGCAAGTGGCGTGGCAGGCGTGATGGTCCAGGCGCCGCCGGCCGAGACCGGGACATCCTCGAACACCGTGGTGCTGCCATCCGCGTTGGTGACCGTCACGTCGACCGTCGTCTCCGGCTCGGCCGTGCCGCTGATCACCGGTGTGGTGTCGGCGGTGATCGATCCGTCCGTCGGAGTCAGGATCGCCGGGGCCTCGGGCGCGGTGGTGTCGACCGTGAACGTCACCTCATCCGACACCGGCGAGACGTTGCCCGCCACATCGGTCGAGGTGGCGGTGACCGTGTAGTCGCCGTCCGCCAGCGTGCCGGCCGGAACCGTCCAGCTGCCCGTGCCGTCGCCGTTGTCCGTGACCGGAACGTCCTCCAGCACCGAGGTGGTGCCGTCCGGGTTCGCGATCGTGACATCCACCGTCAGACCCGGCTCGAACACCGGCACGGTGCCGGTGATGTCGGGCGTCCCGTCGGAGATCGTGGAGCCATCGGCGGGGCCGGTCACCGTCGGCGCCTCCGGCGCGGTGGTGTCGACCGTGAAGGTCACCGCATCCGACACGGGCGAGACGTTGCCCGCCGCGTCCGTCGAGGTGGCGGTCACCGTGTAGTCGCCCTCGGTCAGCGTGCCGGCCGGAACCGTCCAGCTGCCCGTGCCGTCGCCGTTGTCCGTGACCGGAACATCTTCGAGCACCGAGGTGGTGCCGTCCGGGTTCGCGATCGTGACATCCACCGTCAGGCCCGGCTCGAACACCGGCACGGTGCCGGTGATGTCGGGCGTGCTGTCGGAGATCGTGGAGCCATCGGCGGGGCCGGTCACCGTCGGCGCCTCCGGCGCGGTGGTGTCGACCGTGAACGCGTTGATGTTCGACACGTCCGAGACGTTGCCCGCGGCATCGACCGCCACCGCCTCGACCGTGTAGTCGCCCGGCACGAGGGTGCCGGCCGCAACGGTCCAGGTGCCGCTGCCGTCACCGGCGTCCACGACGGGGACGTCCTCGAACAGCGTGGTGGAGCCATCCGGGTTCGTCAGGGTGACGGTCACGGTCAGGCCGGTCTCGAAGGCCGGAACCGTGCCGGACAGATCCGGCGTGGTGTCGTTGCTCGCCGAGCCGTCGGCCGGGCTCACCACCACGGGTGCCGCCGGCGCGATCGAGTCGACCGTGAACGCGTTGATGTTCGATCCGGGCGAGGCGTTGCCCGCCGCATCGACCGAGACGGCCGAGACGGTGTGCGCGCCCTGCGCGAGCTCGGGTGCCGTGGTCGTCCAGGTGCCCGTGCCGTCGCCGGCGTCCGCGACGGGGACATCCGGGATCACCGTGGTCGAGCCGTCGGGGTTGGTGATCGTCACGTCGACCGTCAGGTCGGGTTCGTACACGGGCACCGTGCCCGCGATCTCCGGCGTGTCGTCGGTGACCGTCGCGCCGTCGGCCGGCGTGACCACCACCGGGGCGTCCGCCGCGGCGGTGGTGTCGACGGTGAACGAGTTGACGTTCGAGGTGTCCGACACGTTGCCCGCGGCGTCGGTCGAGGTCGCCGACACCGAGTGGACGCCGTCGGCGAGGGCCGGCGAGGTGCCCACCCAGCTGCCGGTGCCGTCTCCGTTGTCTGTCACGGGCACGTCCGCGATCACGGTAGTCGAGCCGTCGGGGTTCGTGATCGTCACATCGACGGTCATCCCGGGCTCGTACGTGGGCACGGTGCCGGTCACCGGCGGGGTGCTGTCCGCGATGAGGTCGCCGTCAGCCGGCGTCACCACGGTCGGCACCTCGTCGTTGGTCAGGTCGACCGTGAAGGTGTTCACGTTCGATGCCCCCGACGTGTTGCCGGCGAGGTCGGTCGACGTGGCGGAGACGGTGTACTCGCCCTCGGCCAGCGGCGTCCCATCCGGCACGACGGTCGCCCACGTGCCCGTGCCGTCGCCCGCGTCGGTCACGGGGACATCCGCGATCGTGGTGGTCGAACCGCCGGGGCCCGTGATCGTCACATCGACGGTCAGGCCCGCCTCGTAGGCCGGCACGGTTCCCGTGACGGCGGGGGTGGCGTCATTGGTGACCGAGAGGTCGGCAGGCGTCACGACCGTCGGCGCGGCCGGGGCGGTGACGTCGATCGTGAAGGTGTTGACGTTCGAGGTCGGCGAGCCGATGCCCGCCGCGTCGGTCGACGTCGCCGAGACGGTGTGCACGCCCTCGGCCAGCGCCGACCCGTCCGGCACCACCGTGGCCCACGTGCCCGTTCCGTCACCCGCGTCGGCCACCGGCACGTCGCTGATCACGGTGGTCGATCCGTCGGGGTTCGTGATCGTCACGTCCACGGTGAGACCCGCGGAGTAGACGGGAACAGTTCCCGTGACCTCCGGGGTGGTGTCGTTCGTGGCCGACCCGTTGGCCGGGGTCACGACCACCGGCGGCTCCGTGGCGAGCGCGCGCACGGTCGAGGACGCCAGGTCGATCGCCGCGAGGTCGAGCACGTTCGGCAGCAGCTCGATGCTCAGGGCGTTGACGGTGAAGGCCTCGGGGCTGCCGACGAGGTAGTCGGTGCCGGTGGGCGTGGTCTGCTCGTTGATCACGATGTTCGCGACCTCATTGAGCGCGCCGAGCACCGGCGAGAGCTGATCGAGGATCGCGCCGGTCGCACCCGTGAGCGTGGAGCTCAGCGCGGGGCCGACTCCCGTGAGCAGGGCCTGCGTCGCGGTGCCGGCCGTGGTGATCAGGCCGGGCAGGAGGTTGGCCACGATGCCGTCGGTGACCAGGGCCACCAGGCCGTTCAGGTCGACGCCGAGCAGGCTCAGAAGCGTCGGCAGCAGGCCTCCCGCGGTCACGTCCACCGAGATGTCGTCGCTGGTGACCGCCGGATAGTCCGGTGCCCCGGCCAGCGAGCCGAGCGTGGTGTCGACGGTGATCGTCGCGTTGACGGTGTTGCCCAGCACGGTGAGGGCCGCGGGGATCGTGATGGCCACGGCCGTGTCGTACACGGCCGCCTCGACCGCGTCGACGATGCGCGTCGTGACCGCGCCGAGCACCTCAGAGACGCCCGCGGTGATCGCCGACAGGGCCGGCGCCGAGAGCAGCGCGGTGTTCGGGTCGAGACCGTTCAGGCCCGTTGTGGCACCCCCGTCGTAGGAGATGTTCTCGAGGTTGACGGTGACGACGCCCGTGTTGAGGTCGACCGAGACCACTCCGGCGGCGTCCGCGATCGGCGCGGCCAGGACGCTGTCGACCGCGGCGGCGAGGTTCGGCGGCGTCGCCGCGACCGTGGCACCCGTGAGGTTCACGCCCAGCAGGCCGAGGTTGATGTTCGGAAGGCCGCTGACGAGCGTGTTGATCGGGCCTTGAAGACCCGTGATGGTCGTGTCGACGAGCGACTGGACGCCCGTGACGGCGGTGTCGATCGTGCCGCTCAGCCCGCCCACCAGCGGCGAGCTCAGCTCGAGCTGCGCACCGGCGATCGCGTAGTCCGACGTGTAGCCGACGGTGCCGTCGGGCTGCGTGGTCGCGGTCGCGGTCGAGGCGAGCGCCCCGATGCGCAGTTCGAGCTGGTCGATGATCTGATCGGTGAGGCCGTCGATGCCGGCCTGGGCGAGCAGGTCGGTGAGGTTGAGCGTGGCGTAGTTCTCGGGGTCGGGCGGAAGGTTCGCGGGGTCGACGTCCAGGGCGCCGTCGGCGGTGATCGTTCCCGCGGAGGCGGTGGAGGTGGTCGAGCTCGGAGCGTTGGCGTAGGAGCCGGCGGCGCCGAGGGAGCCGAGGTCGAGCAGTCCGCCGTTGGTGCCGTCGCCGATCAGCGGCATCTGGATGGCGCCGAGGTCGAGCGACACCAGGCCCAGCGCGCCCACGTCGAGCGTGCCGTTGACGGGCGTCGCGGGGTCGCCGCTGGGGTATCCGTCAAGCGCACCGCCGAGCGCCAGCAGGTCGACCGCGCCCAGCAGGTCGCTGATGATCACCTGCCCGCGCGCTTCGGAGTCGTCCGTCGGCGCGGCCTGCGCCGGCAGCGCCCCCTGGATTCCGTAGGACGCGAGCGCCGCGGCGACGACGCCGGCGACGCCTGCGAATCCGCGCTTTCGCGCTCTGCGGATCCGACCTGATTTTCCTGAACTCGTCGACGCTTCCTTGCGAGGCATGCTCTGCTTCCATTCCCCTCTGAACATGGCGGGGCGCGCAGATAGCCGGAATGTCGGCATCCCTTCCCCCCAGGGAGACCAGTATGTTCCTGGGAGTTTCGTAAGTCCACAGCCAATTTCGGACGTACTCCGCCTCTTCACGTCCGATTTGCCATCCGGTCAGTCGATATCCCGGATTTCGAGCATCCCGCTCGACCGCGCCCTCGCGAGTGCGATATACGAGCGCGGAGGCGGCCGGTGGCCGTTCGCGACGAGACCGTCAGGATCCGTCCGAGCGCCGTGAGGAATCCGTCAGGACGCCCGATCGGCGAGGGTCCCGGGCGTACAGTCGAGCGCGACGAAGAGGGCCGGCGAGAGGTGGATCCGTCATGAGCGAGAGCGCACTGCGTCTGCCCCGGTTCCGGACGGGAGCCCTCGGCTGGCGGCGGCAGATCGCCGGATTCGTCGTGGCGCTGACCGTCGGACCGGTGCTGTCCTGGGTGCTGTTCCAGGTGGCGCACGACGACCTTCTCGCGGCCAACGTGCTGGCCTACCAGCTGCTGGTGGTGGTCGTGGCCCTGATCGGCGGCATCTGGCCCGCGCTGTTCACCGCCGTGCTGTCGGGGCTGACGCTGAACTTCCTGTTCCTGCACCCGATCTTCACGATCACCGTCGCCTCTCCCGCGCACGCGCTCTCCGTGATCTTCTACGTGCTGAGCGCGGTGCTGGTGAGCTGGATCGTGGCGCAGGCCGCGCGCCGCGCGCGCGTGGCGGAGCGAGCGGCGGCCGAGTCGGAGCTGCTCGCGACGATCTCGGGAAGCGTGCTCCGCGGCGAGAGCGCGGCACAGGCGCTGGTGACGAAGGCTCGCGAGGCGTTCCACGCAACGGGCGCGCGCCTGGTCGGGCTCGACGGCGCGACGATCGCCGCCGACGGGGAGCCGACCCGCGACGGCCGCTCGGTCTCCGTGGCGGTGGGCGCCGCCCACACTCCGCGCGCCACGCTCGAGCTGCACGGCACCCGTCTCGACGAGCCCGAGACCCGCCTGCTCTCCGTGGTGGCGACCCAGCTCGGCGCCGCGCTCGAGCACGCGCACCTCAGCGAGGCCGCGCGCGAGGCCGAGACCCTCGCCGCGGCGGACAGCGTGCGCACGGCGCTCCTCTCTGCGGTCAGCCACGATCTGCGGCGCCCCCTCGCCGCGGCCGTCGCCTCGGTCGGCGGCCTGCGCGCGGCCGGGTCGTCGCTCAGCGCCGACGACCGCGACGAGCTGCTCGCCACCGCCGACGAGAGCCTGCGCACACTCACCGCCCTGGTCGCCGACCTGCTCGATGTGAGCCGGATCGAGGCCGGTGTGCTCGCGGTCTCGCTCGCCGATGTCGACGCCGCCGAGATCGCCAGAGCCTCCCTCGCCGAGCTGCGCCTCGGGCGCGAGCGCGTGGTGGTCGCGATCGATCCGGATCTGCCGGAGCTCTCCGCCGATCCGGGCCTGCTGCAGCGGGTGATCGTCAACCTCGTCGCGAACGCCGACCGGCACTCCCCCGCGACGGCCCCCATCCGCATCGAATCGCGCGTCTCGGGCGGGCGTGCGCAGCTGCGCATCGTCGATCACGGACCCGGCGTCGCGCCCGACCGCCGGGACGAGATGTTCGCGCCGTTCCAGCGCATGGGCGACACCGACAACACCGCAGGCCTGGGCCTGGGCCTCGCCCTGTCCCGCGGCTTCATGGAGGGCATGGGCGGCACGCTCACCCCCGAGGACACTCCCGGCGGCGGGCTGACGATGGTCGTCGAGCTTCCGCTCGCCGCGCACGTCGGGCGGGGCAGCAGACTGGACGCATGAAGATCCTGATCGCCGATGACGATCCGCAGCTGATCCGGGCGATGCGGATCACGCTGGGCGCGCACGGCTACGACGTGGTGTCCGCCACCGACGGCGCCGAGGCGATCGCGGTCGCGGCGCAGGCGCGCCCCGATGTCGTGCTGCTCGACCTGGGCATGCCGCGCCTCGACGGGGTCGAGGTCATCCAGGCCCTGCGCGGGTGGACAGACGCGCCGATCGTTGTGGTCTCGGGCCGCACCGGGTCGGCCGACAAGGTCGACGCGCTCGATGCGGGCGCCGACGACTACGTCACGAAGCCCTTCCAGATCGACGAGCTGCTCGCGCGCCTTCGTGCCCTGGCGAGACGGATCAGCAGCGCCTCCTCCGATCCGGTCGTCGCCTTCGGGGACGTGAAGGTGGATCTCGCCACGAAGTCGGTCACGCGAAGCGGCGAACCCGTGCACCTCACCCCGACCGAATGGCGCATGCTCGAGTTCCTCGCGCGTCACCCCGGCGCCCTGGTCACCCGCCAGACGCTGCTGAAGGACCTCTGGGGATCCGAGCAGATCGCCGACACCGGCTACCTGCGGCTCTACATCTCGCAGCTGCGCAAGAAGCTCGAGGCCGACCCCGCCAATCCCGTGCATCTGCTCACCGAGCAGGGCATGGGCTACCGCCTGGTGCTCTGAGCCGACGCCCCGGTGCTCAGTGCTGCGGCAGGCTCATCCGCACGACCCAGGAGCCGCTCTCGAATCCGCCCGTGAAGGTGCCGCCCAGCAGCTCGGCGCGCTCGCGCAGACGCGCGAGGCCATAGCCGGATGAGGCTACCGGCGCCTTCGCCTGTCCCGCGTTCTGCACGCAGAGCGTGACGGTGTCGCGGTCGGCGGCCAGCGAGATGCGCACCTGCCGGCCGGGGCCGACCGTGTGCTTGATGACGTTGGTGACCGATTCGCGGGCCGCGTGCACGAGCGTGGTCTCGATGCTGCGCGCCAGGGCCGGCACGGCGTCGACCGCGAGATCGACCTCGTCGCCCGCGCTGCGCAGCTGCTCGGCGAGGCGCTCGAGCGTCGCGCGCAGATCGGCCGGCTCGGTGGTGACGGGGTCGGGCTCGCGATGGATCAGCTGCAGCACCCGGCGGGTGTCGGCGAGCGCCTGGCCCGCAGCGTGCGCGATCGCCTGCTGCGAGCGCTGACGCACCTCCGGATCCTGCGTGCGTTCGAGCACGCGGGCGTGCATCGTGACGACCGAGATGTCGTGCGCGATGATGTCGTGCAGCTCGTCGGCGATGCGCACGCGCTCGGCGCGCAGCTCGGCCTGCAGGCGCTCATCACCCGCGGCGATTTCGCGGCTCAGCTCGCGGTTTCGCCGCACCATGCCGCGGATGGCCGCGCCCACCGCCACCGAGAGCACCAGCGCGAGCAGGTGCCCGAGGGTGCCCCAGTCCCCCAGGCCGGGTGGCCAGGCGGTGACGATCGCGACCCAGACGAGCGTGGCCGCCAGGAAGGCCGCCACCATCTTCAGCCCGCAGGCGAACACGATGAGCCCGGCCGTCAGCACCATCCCGCTGAGGAATCGTCCACCCTGGCCGATCGCCACGCCCCCGAAGCCGAGCAGCATCAGACCGATTGCGCCGGAGGGAGGATGCCAGAGGGTCACGGCCACCAGGGCCGTCGCGAGCAGCGGCATGGCGAAGCCGCGGGCGCCGTTGGGGAGAAGGTCCGCGAGACGCAGGGCCGCCTCGATCGCGAACAGCACCAGGGTGATCCCGAGGATCGTGACGCGCGCATCGCGGGAGAACGGGGTGAACTCCCAGAACCCCACGGGCCGGGCAGACGAGCGGAGCAGCCAGCGCTCGGAACGGACCTGCCGGGGGCGCTCCGGGGTCCTCGCCCGCGACGTCTCGCTCATGGTTCGATTCTGGTGCCGGGATGCACCCGAAAGCGCCGAGGGCGCCCGCAGAGCGGCAGTGGGCGCGCCCTATGATCCTGCTATGACGATCCGGGTCCTCATCGCCGATGACGATCCGCTGGTGCGTCGGGCGCTGTCGTTCTTCGTCGAGGACGCGACCGATCTCGCACTGATCGGCGAGGCGGCCGACGGCGCCGAAGCCGTCGCGCGCTGTCGCGACCTGCGTCCCGACGTGGTGCTGATGGACATCCGCATGCCCGGCACCGACGGTCTCGCCGCGATCGAGGTGCTCGCGCGCGAGCTGCCCGACGTCCGCGTCATCGCCGTCACGACCTACGCCTCCGATGAGACCGTGCTCGCCGCCCTGCTCGCGGGCGCCGTCGGATTCCTCGTCAAGGACACGGATCCGGATCAGATCGTCGCCGCCGTCCGCGCGGCTCACGAGGGCGGGTTCGTGCTCTCCCCCGCGGTGGCGCGCGAGCTGGTGCAGAGCGTCGCCGCGACCGTGCGCGCGCCGCAGCCGCTGTCGCCGATCGAGGCCGTGTCCGAGCGCGAGCGCGATGTCATCTCGCTGGTGGCGCGCGGGCTGTCGAACGCCGAGATCGCGCGCGAGCTGTTCCTGGCGGAGGCGACCGTGAAGTCCCACCTGCGTCGCATCATGCTGCGCTGGAAGGCACGGGATCGCACGCAGGTGCTGATCCGCGCCGTGCGAGCGGGTCTCGTCCGTCTCGACTGAGGCCGCGGTGCCGCGGTCCCCGGCCCCGCGATCCTGGCGTTACAGGCGCGCGACCTCGATCACCCGCACGACGGCCGCGCCCGCCTCATCCGACTCGGCGAGGTCGACCTCGGCGCGGATGCGCCAGTCGTGGTTGCCGTCCGGATCGTCGATGACCTGCTCGACGGTCCAGGTCTCGCGGCCCTCGGTGATCCGGCACAGTGCCGGAGAGCGCGAGGCGCCCGAGATGCCGATCGACTCGTGCTCGTCGTAGTAGGCGTCCAGGGCCTCGGGCCAGCCCGCATCCGGATCGAGCTCGACGAGCTCGTCATCGGCCTCGCGCGCGGCCAGCTGCACGCGACGGAACAGCTCGTTGCGCACGAGCACCGTGAAGGCTCGGCGGTTCTGCGAGAGGGACGGCGGGGCGGGCGGCACCACGACCTCGGCCCCGTGCGCGTCGGCGCCGGCCACGAGCGCCTCCCACTCGTCGACCAGGCTCGAGTCGACCTGCCGCACGAGCTCGCCGAGCCACGCGATGATGTCGAGCAGCTCCTCGGTGCGCGCCTCGGCGGGCACCGTCTGGCGGATCGCGCGGTACGCGTCCGAGAGGTAGCGCAGCACCAGTCCCTCGCTGCGCCCCAGCTGGTACCAGTTGGTGAACTCGGCGAAGCTCATGGCCCGCTCGAACATGTCGCGCACGACCGACTTGGGCTTGAGCTCGAAGTCGCGCACCCACGGCTGGCTCGATGCGAACACCTCGAAGGCCTGCGCGAGCAGATCCTGCAGCGGCTTCTCGTACGTGATCTCCTCGAGCAGCTCCATCCGCTGTTCGTACTCGATGCCGTCGCGCTTCATCGCGGCCACGGCCTCGCCGCGGGCTTTGAACTCCTGCTGGCTGAGGATGGCACGCGGATCATCCAGGGTCGCCTCGATCACGGAGACGACATCGAGGGCGTAGTGACCCGATCCCGCGGCCCCCGGCTTGTCCTCCGGATCGAGCAGCTCGATCGCGGCGAGCGCGAACGGCGACAGCGGCTGGTTGAGTGCGAAGTTGGGCTGCAGCTCGACGACCAGGCGGATCTCCCCCGCCGGTGTGA
Source organism: Microbacterium stercoris (assembly GCF_017592545.1). Taxonomy (GTDB): domain Bacteria; phylum Actinomycetota; class Actinomycetes; order Actinomycetales; family Microbacteriaceae; genus Microbacterium; species Microbacterium stercoris. The sequence goes on along the minus strand of NZ_JAGFOA010000002.1, from coordinate 279,594 downwards.
CCTCGACGATGCCGGCGTCGCGCAGGGTGCGGAAGATCGCGATCGCGCGGCGGGCCAGCTCGTACTTGCGAGCGCGGGGCTCGTGGTTGTCGAACACCAGCGAGCGCACGTTGCCGAACACGTCGCCGCCGCGGCCGATGACGTTGATGATCATCGCCGAGGTGATCTGCATACGCGACGTCAGCGGCTCCGGATCCGACTCGACGAGCTTCTCGAAGGTCTGCTCGCTCCAGGAGACGAAGCCCGCGGGCGCCGACTTGCGCTGCACCTTCTTGAGCTTCTTCGGATCGTCGCCGGCCTTCTTGAGCGCGGTCTCGTTCTCGATCTCGTGATCCGGTCCCATCACGACGACGTTGCCGTAGGGGTCGAACCCGGCGCGGCCCGCGCGGCCGGCGATCTGGTGGAACTCGCGCGCGGTGAGGCGGCGCATCCGGGTGCCGTCGAACTTCGACAGCGCCGAGATCAGCACCGTGCGGATGGGCACGTTGATGCCGACGCCGAGGGTGTCGGTGCCGCAGATCACGCGCAGCAGGCCGCGCTGCGCGAGCGTCTCGACGAGGCGGCGGTAGCGGGGCAGCATGCCCGCGTGGTGCACGCCGATGCCCGCGCGCACGAGACGGGAGAGCGTCTTGCCGAACGCGGTCGTAAAGCGGAACCCGCCGATCGCCTCGGCGATCGCGTCGCGCTGCTCGCGCGTGGACACCTTGACGTTGGCGAGGGCCTGGGCGCGCTCCATGGCGGCGGCCTGCGAGAAGTGCACGATGTAGATCGGCACCTCGTTCTCCTCGAGCAGGTTCTCGACGAGCTCGTGCACGGGGCGCTTCTCGTAGGTGTGGTGCAGCGGCACGGGGCGGGTGGCGCCGGAGACGAGCGTCGTGGGGCGGCCGGTGCGCGCGCTGAGGTCCTTCTCGATCGCGGTGGTGTCGCCGAGGGTCGCCGACATGAGCAGGAACTGCGCGCGCGGCAGCAGGAGCAGCGGCACCTGCCAGGCCCATCCGCGATCCCACTCGCCGTAGTAGTGGAACTCGTCCATCACGACCTGGTCGACGTCGGCGTCGGCCCCCTGACGCAGCGCGAGGTTCGCCAGGATCTCCGCGGTACAGCAGACGATGGGCGCATCAGGGTTCACGGACGAATCACCCGTGACCATGCCCACGTTCTCGGCGCCGAAGACATCGACCAGCGCGAAGAACTTCTCGCTGACCAGCGCCTTGATCGGGGCCGTGTAGTACGTGCGCCCTCCCGCCGCGAGCGCGGCCGCGTGCGCCGCGATCGCGACGAGCGACTTCCCGGTGCCGGTCGGGGTCGCGAGGATCACGTTCGCCCCTGAGACGAGCTCCATCACGGCCTCGTCCTGCGCGGGATAGAGGCTCAGACCCCGACCCTCGGCCCATTCGACGAACGCGTCGTAGACGGCGTCGCCGTCACCTCCGGTCGCGCGGACGGCGTCAAGCAGCGAGGAGGTCACCCCGCGAGTCTGCCCTACGCGCCTGGGCAGTCACCCGGCCTGGCAGGCAGGGCACCACTGCGCGTTGCCCTTCGAGCCCGGCACGTCCTCCACAACGCCCCCGCACTCGGGGCACGGCTCGCCGGTGCGCCCGTGCACCCGCATCGCCGCGACCTTGGCGGCCTTCTGCTCGGCGATCGGCACGTCGCGCCGGGCCGCGAAGGCCTCGCCGAGCACGCCCGTGATCGCGTCGAACAGGCGCCCGCGCTCCTCCTCGTCGAGCGCCGATGCGTGGACGTCGGGCGCGAGGCGGGCGACGAAGAGGATCTCGTCCGAGTACGCGTTGCCGATTCCCGCGAGCGACTCCTGCTCCTGCAGCAGCGCCTTCAGCTGCTTGCGCCGGCCGCCCACGATGCCGTCGAGGGTGGCCCTGGTGAACGAGGGCAGGATCGGATCCGGCCCCAGCTTCGCGACCGACGGCTCGGTGGTCGGGTCGTCGGTCACGGAGACGCCGAGCGAGAGCCAGTCGCCCGCATCGGTCAGCGCGAGACGACCGTCGCCGTCGAAATGCACCCGGACGATCGTGGGAGCCTCGGGCAGATCCTCCGCGTTCCAGCGCGCCCACCCCGCGCGGCCGAACGAGATGAGCAGGCTCGGGCCGCTGCCCTGGGCGTCGGACGTGTCGAGGGCGAGGTGCTTGCCGAACCTGCGCACTCCGGTGATGGTGCGCCCCGCCATCTCCTCGGCAGGACGCGCGCGGGTCTTCCACGCGCGGAACTCCTCCACCTCGATCTCGCGGATCGTGCGCCCCGTCAGCTCGGCACGCAGGAACCCGGCGAGCGCATCCACCTCAGGCGACTCCGGCATGCGGGAAGTCTATGCACGGGCGACCCCACGCCCCACCCCGTCGCTCGAGGAAGCACGGAGGGCCAGACTGTGCCCATGCCCTTCGCCCGTGCCGCCGCCCACGCCCTCGGCATCCCTCCCGAGCAGCTCGAACGCGTCGAGGCCACCGCTCCCGCGTGGTCGTCGCACCTGCCGGTAGCGGAGCTGGCGGTCGATTCCGCTGCCGTCGCCTCGCTCGCGATCGATCTCACGGCCGAGGCCCGCGGATCCGTATCCTCCGAGCCGGTGCGCATCGACGGCGCCCGCGTCGCGGCGTCGTTCGCGAGCGACCGGGTACTGCGCGTCGACGGGAAGAAGCCCGACGTCTGGTCGCCGCTGTCGGGCTTCTGGCGCACGGCCGACGGATGGGTGCGCACGCACGGCAACTACCCGCACCACGCCGAGCGGCTGCGGCGGCTGCTCGGCACCGACGACATCGCCCGCGGCGCCGCGGGCTGGGCGGCGATCGACCTCGAGCAGGCGGCGATCGAGCGCGGCGCGATCGTCGCGGCCGTGCGCACCGAAGAGGAGTGGCGGGCGCACCCGCAGGCCCAGGCCGTGGCCGATCAGCCCCTGATCACGCTGACCTCCGCGGGTGAGGCGTCCGCGCGGTCATGGACCTCGGATGCGACGCCGCTCGGCGGCATCCGGGTGCTCGACCTCACGCGCGTGATCGCCGGCCCCGTCGCGACGCGCGACCTCGCGCACGCGGGCGCCGACGTGCTGCGGATCGACTCCCCCGCGCTGCCGGAGTTCGCCTGGCAGCATCTCGACACGGGCCACGGCAAGCGCTCGGCGCTGCTCGACCTCGCCGCCGATCGCGAGGCCTTCGAGGCGCTGCTCGCGCAGAGCGACGTTCTCGTCACCGGCTACCGTCCCGACGCGCTCACGCGGTTCGGCCTCGACGCGGGCGATCTCGCCGATCGCCATCCGGGTCTCGTCACCGCGCGGCTCTCGGCCTGGGGGTCAGAGGGCCCCTGGGCGCATCGCCGCGGGTTCGACAGCATCGTGCAGGCGACCGCCGGCATCGCGATGCGCGAGAGCCGCGACGACGAGACGCCCGGTGCGCTGCCCGTGCAGGCTCTCGACCACGCCGCCGGCCACCTCCTGGCCGCGGCCGTCGCCACGGCCCTTGTGCGCCAGCGCCGGGATGGCGGATCTCCGCACGTCGAGATCGCCCTCGCCCGCGTCGCGCAGGAGCTCCTCGCCGCGCCCGCCGTCACCCGCACCGAGCATCCGGAGCCGGATCTCCCCTCGCACGTCACGCAGGTCGCGGGCGGTCCGTCGCTCACGCACGCCCCGCCGATCCTGGCCTTCGCGGGCGCGCCGGATCGCTTCGCTCCGCCGCGCCCCTGGGGCGGCGATGCGGCGACGTGGGACGCCTGAGCCGCTACGCCTCGGGCCGGGCGAGCTGGCGTGCGGCCTGCACCACGGCGGCGCGGCGCGCGGCGATGCCGGCGGCGTCGGTGCCGTGCCCGGTGGCGAGCGCCGCGATGCGCGGCACCGCGAACCACCACGCGTTGAGCGCCATGATCGAGAACACCAGCTCGCCCGGGGCGAGCGCATCGCTCACGGTCCCGGATGCCTGGCCGCGGGCGAACCGGTCGGCCTTCGCGTCATAGGTCTCCTGGGTGAAGCCCTCGGGCGATCCGCCGCCCGACGACAGGCTGTCCCACAGCATCAGGCGCACCATCTGCGGCCGCGAGAGGTGGTAGTCGAAGATGCGCCCGGCGTAGTCGCCCATCGGGTCGTCCGCGTCCGGATCGAAGAGCACGTTGTCGCTGATCCGCCGGCTCTCTGCCCGCACGACGTGACCGAACAGCGCGTCGCGGTTGCCGAAGTAGTGGTAGATCCGCTCCTTGTTCACCCCCGCGAGCGCCGCGATGCGCTCGACCGTCGTGCCGGAGGGACCGTGCTCGGTGAACTCGGCGAGAGCGGCGTCGAGGATCTTCCGCTTGGTGCCCTCGGTGTCCCACGCCATGTGGTTCAGCGTACCCGGGAACACAATCTCCAACACGAGCGTTGGGAGTGCTATCGTCAAGCCAACGCAACCGTTGGAGATGGAGATATGACCCACACCGCTCCCGCCCCCGTCCTCCCCCGCCGGTCGGTCGACCATCCCGTCGCGGTGGTCGCCGTTCTCGCCGTCGCCGTGCTCGCCGCGGTGTCGCTGATCTACATCACGATCCCGCTGACCCCGGTGCTGAGCGCCGAATGGCAGGCGTCGGTCGCTGCCGCCGCCTGGATCGGCGCCGGGTTCGGCCTCGCCTTCGCGGCCGCGAGCTTCTTCTACCCCGCCCTCTCCGACACCATCGACCCGCGCTGGGTGATCACGTTCGGGCTGGTCGGCGCCGCCCTCGCGACGGCCCTGGCCGGAACCGCCACCGACCTCGGATGGATGGTCGCAGCCCGTGTCGCCCAGGGAGCTTTCGCCGCCGGCGTGCCGTCGGTCACCCTCGCCTACGTCGCCCGCGTGCTCCCCCACCGCCACCGCGTCACCGGCATCGCCGTGATCTCCGCGATCTTCCCCCTCGCGAGCATTGCCGGCCAGGCGTACTCGCTCACGATCGAGCCGGGCCTCGGGTGGCGCTGGGTGTTCTGGATCCTGGCGATCCTGCTCGTGGTGATGGCCGCGGCGATCCCCTCGCTGCCCGCGGTCGCGCGCGCCGCGCACTCACCCCGGATCTCCTCATCGCTCGCGGCTGCGGCGGGCATGTTCCGCCGGCGCACGATGTGGGCGCCCTACCTCGCCGCGGTCTCGTTCCTGCTGCTGCTCGTGGGCATGTACGCGGCCCTGCAGCAGCACGGGGCGGAGTTCGGCATCCACGACACGGCGAGCGCTCTCGCGGCGCGCCTGCCCGGTCTCCCGGGCATCGTGCTCGGCGGCTTCGCGGGAGTGTTCATCGGCCGCTTCGGCGCCTATCGCGTGGCCGCGGCGTCGTTCCTGCTGGGGGCCGCGGGCCTCGCCATCGAGGCGGCCGGATCACCGACCTGGCTCGTGATGCTCGGCAGCGGCGTGTTCGTGGCCGGCATCGCCGTCGCGATCCCCGCGATCGTCCACATGGTGGGACTCGCGAGCGGCCCCGCCCGCGGCGCGGGCATGGCGGGGTACGCGCTGCTGATCGGCACGGGCGCGAGTCTCGCGCCCCTCGCGGTCGCAGCCCTGGCACCCCTCGGCTTCGGCGTCACGGTGGGGGCCTTCGCGGCGCTGATGCTGGTGGTCGCTGCGGCGGTGATCTGGGCCCCGCGTCCGGCGCCGGCCACCTGATCAGGGGGCCGCCTGCCCCACTCAGCGGCGGAACGCAACCCCTTTCCCGCATCGGCGAGCACGTCGTAACGTCGCGGACATGGCACTCGACACCATGCTCGCCGCAGACATCGAACAGCAGCTCAAGCCTCTCGACGCCGCCGGGCGCGCGCAGTTCCTGCTCGACCTCGTCGAGGTCGTGTACAACTACGCCACCTCCGACGCGGTCGGCGAGGTGCAGGCCGGCCGCGACACCTCCACCCTCGAGGCGGTGCGCGATGCCGCCCGCACGCATGCCGAAGCCCAGGGCGGGGAGTCATCCTGAGCGCATCGCGTCCCGACAGCGTTGTGCGGCCGCCGGTCGCGCGCCAGATCGTCGTCGCGGTGATCCTGCTCGCGGCGGTGGCGGCCGTGGCGCTCGGCGGGTCGCTTGCGACCACCTCGAACGTCGACGGATGGTACGCGGAGGCCGAACGCGCGCCCTGGTCACCGCCGAACGGAGTGTTCGGCCCCGTGTGGACGCTGCTCTACGCGGGCATCGCGCTCGCGTGCTTCCTGGTGTGGCGCCGCGGGTACCTCGGCTCCGGCAACCGCAACCGCGCCCGCCCGTGGCTCACCGGCTGGATCGTGCAGCTCGTGCTCAACGCGGCCTGGACGCCCGCGTTCTTCGCGGGGTTCCCTGTGATCGGCGAGGCCGCCTGGTGGATCGCCGCCGCGATCATCCTGGCCCTGCTGCTCACGGTGCTGTGGCTGATCCTGACGGCTCCGCGCTGGTCGCGCACGGCGATGGCGATCATGATCGCCTACGCGCTCTGGCTCGCCTTCGCCACCACGCTGAACCTCGCGATCATCGCGCTCAACTGACCCCGCGCAGCATCCCGGCGCTCAGCCCACCGCGACCCGGGCACCGGCCATGCACGGAGGCCATCCGGAGAAGAGTGTCCGGATGGCCTCCATGAACCTCGACCCGGGAGCCCGGGCAGGCGTGCTCAGCGCGCGTTGGCGGCGGCGAGGAACTGCTCGAGCTCCTCGTCGCCCAGCCCGAACATGCCCATGCGCCCCACGGGGAACGACGCCATCATCATCTGGATGCCCTCGTCCTCCGAGGCGGCGAGGCCACCGGCGCCGGTGCGCTCCAGCAGCGCGTGCAGCGCGGCGGCGGCCGTCGGATCCGCGAAGACCTCACCGAGAGAGGAGTCGCGGGTGATCGGCTGAAACACCGCGTCCCCCTCGACCTCGACGTCGGTCGTGGTGCGGATGTCGCGGCTCGACGCGCCGACCTCCACCCGGTATGCGCCGCCTTCGACGACCCAGCCGTCCACGCGCACGTCCCAGTAGGCGAGATCGGAGCGGCGGACACGGAGCACGACCTCGCGCGTCTCCCCGGCGGCGAGCGCGACGCTCGCGAACGCCTTCAGCTCGCGAACCGGACGGGACACCGCCGATCCGGGCAGCGACGTGTACACCTGGACCACTTCGCGGCCGTCGCGCTCGCCCGTGTTCGTCACGGCGACGCGCACCTCGAGGTCACCGTCCGCGGTGGTCGCCGCCGCCGCCTCGCCGTAGGCGAACGACGTGTACGACAGGCCGTGGCCGAACGGGAAGGTCACCGCGAGATCCCGGGCGTCGTACCAGCGGTAGCCGACGAACAGGCCCTCGCCGTAGTGCACACGACCGAACTCGCCCGGGAAGGAGAGGTAGGCCGGGTTGTCCTCGATGCGCACGGGAACGGTCTCGGTGAGCTTGGCCGACGGGTTCACGTCGCCGAAGAGCACGTCGGCGGTGGCCCCGCCGCCCGCCTGGCCGAGCAGCGAGCCGTCGAGGATCGCGGGCACGCGGTCGGCGAACGGCAGCGCGACGACGCCGCCGTGCGAGAGCACCACGACCGTGCGCGGGTTCGCGCTGGCCACCGCGTCGATCAGGGCGAGCTGGTCGGCGGGCAGCTCGATCGTCGAGCGGTCGAAGCCCTCCGACTCGAGGCGGGCCGGCAGCCCGACGAACACCACCGCGGTCGATGCGCGGGAGGCCGCAGCCACGGCTTCGTCGCGTAGGCGCGCGGTCTCGGCCTCGGGAGCCGCCTCGTCGATCGTGAATCCCTCGGCGAACACCACGTCGCCGGACGACAGCGCGCGGATCTCGTCGATCGCCGCGTCCACGCGGGTGGGGTTGATCAGCGAGGAGCCGGCGCCCTGGAACCGCGGTTCGCGCGCGAAGACGCCGATCACGGCGAGGTCGGCGTCCTTGGCCAGCGGAAGCACCGCGCCGTCGTTCTTGAGCAGCACGATGGAGCGGCCAGCGGCCTCACGGGCGAGGGCGTGGTGGGCGTCGACGTCGAGCGGACCCTCGACGCGCTTCGCGCTCGTCGCCGCGAGGGCGAGCTTCGCGACGCGGGCGGCGGCGCGGTCGACGACCGACTCGTCGAGGGCGCCGGATCGCACCGCCTCGACGATCTTCGCGTCGGTGCGGCCCGCGCTCGAGGGCATCTCGAGGTCCAGGCCCGCGGCGAGCGCCGCGACGCGGTCATTGACCGCACCCCAGTCGGAGACGACGAGTCCCTCGAAGCCCCATTCGTCGCGCAGGACCGAGGTGAGCAGCCAGGGGTCCTCCGACGCGTAGACGCCGTTGATCCGGTTGTACGCGCACATCACGGTCCAGGGCTGCGCGTCCTCCACAACGCGCTGGAACCCGCGCAGGTAGATCTCGCGCAGGGTGCGCGGGTCGACCTCGCTCGAGACGCGCAGGCGGTCGGTCTCCTGGTTGTTGGCGGCGAAGTGCTTGAGCGACGTGCCCACGCCCTGCGACTGCACCCCCTTGACCCAGGCCGCGCCGATCACGCCCGAGACGACGGGATCCTCGGAGAAGTACTCGAAGTTCCGGCCGCACAGCGGCGAGCGCTTGATGTTGACCCCGGGGCCGAGCAGCACGGCGACCTCCTCGATCGACGTCTCCGCACCGAGCGCCGCACCCACCCGACCGACCAGCTCGGGGTCGAACGACGCGCCGAGCCCCACCGCGGGCGGGAAGCAGGTCGCGGGCACGCTGTCCTCGAGGCCCAGGTGATCGCCCGCGGCGCGCTGCTTACGCAGGCCGTGGGGGCCATCCGTCACCATCACGGACGGGACGGGACCCGCGCCCTTCGTGTGCCAGAAGTCGAGCCCGCTGGTGAGCCCCGCCTTCTCCTCGAGGGTGAGCCCCTCGATCGCCGCCTTCGCCTCGTCGAACGTCGTCATCGCGACTCCTTCTCTGCTGTTGCTGGTGTGGTGGTCTGTCCGCCGGTGGAGCGGTGCTCCGGGGCGGTGCGCGGTCGGAGCGTCACAGGGTGAGACCGTGTCCGAAGCGGAACAGGGGGTCCTCGGTGTCGAACGGCACATCCGGCCGGGACGCCTCGACCGCCGCCATCGAACGCGGCAGATCGAACGGCAGCCGCCCTTCGGCGACGGCCGCCCCGGTGAGCACGTCGAGCAGCGCCTGCGCGCTGGCGCCCCAGTTGCCCACGAGCGCGTGCGCCGTCTCGGCGATGGGGGTCAGGATCGCGGGACGGTCGAGGAAGACGTCGACCACGGTGGGCACGGCGGCGGCGACTTCGTTCACCCGCGCGATGACCTCTGCCGGGAAGTCGAGGGATCCCGCGTGGAAGAACGACTCGAAGCCGCTGCCCCGCTGCTCGAACGGTGCCTGCAGCCGGATCACGGCGACGTCGGCCTCGTCCGGGGTGTCGACCACGTCGCCGTAGGCCGCGGCGACGTCCGGCGCGATCCCCTCGACGTAGAGCTTCAGCCCCTTCGCGAGGGGAAGAAGGGCGTCGCGGTTCGCGAGGACCGTAAGCGCGGCGCGCTGCGCGGCATCGCCGGCGGCACGGAACTCCGGCGACCCGACGATCGCGTCCGCGGCGGCCTCGTCGACGTACGGATCCTCGAAGAGACCCAGCAGGAACTTCTCGCGCAGCAGGCGGCGAGCCGACGCGTCCACTCGCTCCTCGCTGATCCGGCCCTCGCGCACGAGGGTGACGAGCAGTTCGGGGCAGGCCTCTCCGCCGAACTGGTCCGCGCCGGCGTCGATGATCTTCACCATGCGCTCCTCGCGCGAGAGGTGCTCGACGCCCCACGCCCGTGCGGGGAAGGGCTGACCCATGATGTCGGCATCGGTGATGAGTCCCCAGTCGGTGCAGACGACGCCCTCGAAGCCGTAGCGCTCGCGCAGCAGGCCCGTGAGCACCGACTTGTTGAAGCCGAAGCCGACCGCCTCGTACTCGGTGCCGATGGGCATGCCGTAGTACGGCATCACCTGCCGCACTCCGGCGGCGAAGGCGTCCTCGAAGGGCTTCAGGTGCAGCTCGAACTTCCCGCCCGGATAGACCTGCTCGCGGCCGTACTCGAAGTGCGGGTCCTCACCGTCCTGCTGGGGGCCGCCGCCCGGGAAGTGCTTGACCATGGTCGACACGGCGCCGGGACCGAAGGCCTCGCCGCGCTGGAAGCCGCGGATGTACGCCGCCCCGAGCTCGCCCGCCACCTGCGCGTCCTCGCCGAAGGTCTGCAGCTGGCGCGACCAGCGGGGCTCGGTGGCCAGGTCGACCTGCGGGTGCAGGGCCACACGGATCCCGACGGCGGCGTACTCCTGCCGGGCGATGTCGCCGAACCGCTCGACGAGGTCGGGATCGCGCGTGGCCGCGAGCCCCAGCGTGTCGGGCCACTGCGAGAACGGTCCCGCCATCATCGCCGCGCCGGGGTTGTCGGTGAACGAGTGACGCGGATCCGTCGACAGCGTCACCGGGATGCCCAGACGCGTCGAGGCCGCGAGGCGCTGCAGCGCGTTGTGCCAGCGCGCGATCTCGCCCGCGGTCTGCGCGCCGCCGAGCAGGTTGAAGTGGTTCAGACGCCGCTCGATCACATACTCGCGGGTGCTCGGCAGCCCGAAGGTCGGATCGGGACCGGCGAGCTCGCCATCCTGCCCCATCGTGATCATGGTGTGGAAGAAGAGCCCGGCCTTCTCTTCGAGCGTCATCTCGGCGAGCAGCAGGTCGATGCGCTGCTCGACGGGAAGGTCGGCGTCGAGCCACGGGCGCTCGCCCTCACGGGCGACGGGTACGGCGACGGTGGAAGCGTCGGTCATCACTTCACTCCCTTGATGCGGTAGACGAGTACAGCGCCGGCGAGGGCCACCAGGGCGCCGAACAGGTACCAGGTGGTGTAGCCGCCCAGGGCGGTCGTCGCTCCGAAGGCGATGATCGCGGGGGCGATGGCCGGGGCGATGGACTGCGGCAGCGCGTTGGCGATGTTGAGCACGCCGAGGTCCTTGGCCGTGTCGTCGGGGTTGGGCAGCACCTGGGTGGCGAGGGCCAGGTCGACGGAGAAGAACGATCCGGCACCGAAGCCGATGATGGCCTGCGCGATGATCAGCGTCGTGACGTCGGGCGCGATCGCCAGCAGCGCGAGACCGACCACCATCACGAGGCCGGCGACCGCCACGAACGGACGACGCTTGCCCACCTTGTCCGAGAGGAAACCGCCGAGCGGGGACGAGATCATCATGGCGATCATCGACGCCACGTTGGCGAGCAGGATCGTCGACACCGCGCCCTGCTCGTCCAGCTGGAACTTCTCGGTCAGGTAGAAGGGCAGGAAGGTCGCGACGCCGGCGTAGCCGAACATGATGAGGAACTTCGTCAGCCAGGTCCAGCCGAAGTCGGGGTGCTTGACGGGGTTGAAGACGAAGGATCCGAAGAACTGGCCGATCGTCAGGCGCTGCGCGGGGGCGTGCTCGAGTCGGCGGTCGCGCAGCACGAACACGAAGAGCACCGCCAGCACCGCGGCGATCGCGCCGGGCACAACGAAGCGCGCGACGTCGTCGGCGAGCAGCGTGGTGAGGAAGCTGCCGCCGAGGATGCCCAGGGGCGTGGTGATCCCCACCAGGCCGGAGACCTTGCCGCGGCTGGCGGCGGGAACCTGATCGGGCAGGGTCGCGTTCGCCGCGGCGAGCGCCGCGTTCATCGCCGCCTGCACGAGGCACCAGGCGATGAGCACCACCCACACCGAGGTGGCGACCCCGATGAGCACAAATCCGCCGAGACCCACGAGGGTGCCGCCGAGCACCCACGGGCGACGCATGCCCCACCGCGAGGTGGTGCGGTCGGACAGGCGGCCCGCGAGCGGGTTCGCGACGAGCGCGAACAGGGCGCCGACGCCCATCACGAGACCGAGATTGCCGGTCGCCTCCTCGGGCGTCGCCGAGATGTGCTGCACCTTGAAGGCCATCGACACCATGACGGGCGTGAGGAGCGCGAGGAAGACGCCGAAGTTCACGGCCGCGAGCGCGGGCGCGTACGTGCGCGGTGTCTTGTCGGGGGTGATCCCCGGAGCCTTGAAGCCGGTGGTGCCGACAGCCGCGGCGTTGGCGGCGGGTGACATCTCTGTCATCGGAGTCCTTTTCGCTGGTCATGCGCATCCTCGTCGATGCGATCACGGAGCACACTACGCCAAATTCGACCGATTGGTAACCCAACTTCGACCGAGTGGTAACCGGGCATCGATAGGATCGGATCCGGATGAAGGAGACACGATGACGACGGTCGAGCCGGGGACGACCCGGAGCAGGCGGAGCGGCAGCACGCGAGCCGCGATCGTCGCCGCCGCGCGTGAGGAGTTCATCGCGCGCGGCTACCGCGCGACCTCGTTGCGCGAGATCGCCGCCGCCGCCGGGATCAGCCATCCCGGGCTCCTGGGGCACTTCGCCACGCGAGGCGAGCTGCTGGCCGAGGTGGTCGCGACCTTCGAGGAGCAGAACCGCCTTCGTGTGCTCGAGCGCGCGGCCGCGGCCGAGCCGGGCATCCTCGGGTTCAGCGAGATCGCCCGGGACAACGAGCGCGTGCCGGGTTATCTCGCACTCTTCGCGGCCCTGACCGGCGAGGCGTCGACGACCCGCCACCCGGCTCACGCGCTGATGCGCGATCGCTACGCGCGCCTGCTGGAGATGTGCACGGACGCCATGGAGGACGCCGTCGCGCACGACGCCATCGCCGCGGATCGCGACCCACGCGAGGAGTCGGTGCGCGTGGTCGCGGCGTGGGACGGACTGCAGGTGCTCGAGCAGTACCTGCCGCGCCGCGTCGACGTCGCGAGCGCGCTGGAGACATACGAGGATCTCCTCGCGCTGCCCCGGGGATGGCGGGAGGACGACGGCCCGCGCGGTGAGGTCATCCCCCAGCCCCTCCCGACGATGGCACTGGCCCAGCCCGACGCCCCACCCGTCGGCTACCGCACCGGCCGTCAGCGCCGCGAGCAGGTGCTCGCCAGCGCGATGCAGCTCTTCGCTCGCGACGGCTACGGCGACACGAGCCTGCGCGAGGTCGCCGAACACGTCGGCGTCTCGAAATCCACGCTGCTGCACTACTTCTCCTCGAAGGAGGAGCTGCTGCGCGCCGTGCTCACCGAGCGCGATCGACTGATCGAGCAGGTGACGACCGACGCGCACCCGACCCGGGCGGCCGACGTGCTGCGTGCGCTGCCGACGGGCGCCGCACACAACGCCGCCCACGAGCCGGGACTCATCGAGGTGTACGCCGTGCTGTCGTGCGAGGCCGTGCCGGCTGGCCACGTCGCGCACGAGTACTTCGAGACGCGCCTCGCCAGCGCCACCGACTACTTCGCCGACCTCTTCCGGGCCGCACAGGCCGACGGAGACCTCCCCGCGCATCGCGACCCCGAGTTCGAGGCGGCCTGGCTCGTGGCGCTCTGGGACGGTCTGCAGTACCAGTGGCTCTACGACCGCGAATCGATCGACGTCGCCGCGCACCTCATCGCGCACCTCGACGACGTCCTCCCGCGACGCTGAGCCGCGGCATACCCGCGCCGCGTCGCGGTCCGGAACGCGAAAACCCCCGCCTGGGCGGGGGTTTTCTTCTGCGGAGACGAGGGGATTTGAACCCCTGGTCCCCTTACGGGGACTCCACCTTAGCAGGGTGGTGCACTAGGCCTGACTATGCGACGTCTCCAGATCCCGAGGGATCCTGCGCCCTTGCGAGCGCGTCATTCCATCCTAACCGCACTCGCCACCTGCGCGAAAACCGCGGCGGGTCGTGGGCTCAGTTGGCCTGCGAGCAGCTGGTGTCGGCCGCGGTGCGGCCGAGCAGCTGGTCGGGCTGCGCGGCCTCGGCACCGGTGCCGGCCGACGGGTCCGTGGTCGGATCCGTCGTGGGCTGTCCGGCCTCGACCGGAGGCTGAGTCGCCTCCTGAGTGGGGGTCTCCTCCTCGAGGTACTTGCCGGTGGGCGAGATCGGGGCGTTCGACGCGAGCAGCTGCATCAGTGCCTCGGCATCGGCCTCGACGGGGACGAGACGGTTCGGATCCTGCGACCACGGAGCCGCCGGGTACTGCAGGAACACGATGTTCTCGGGCGCGACATCCTTCGCGGCGAGCGCGATCTTGACGAGCTCGACCGGCGTGAGGCTGGCGCTGGGGTCGACGTTCGTGACGACCGTGCGCGCGAGGCTCAGCACCGTGCCCGGGTTGGACAGCGTGCCCGAGCTGAGCATCTTGCGCGCGAGCGAGGACATGTAGACCTGCTGGTTCGAGATGCGTCCCTGATCGCCGCCGTCGCCGACGCCGTGGCGCGAGCGCAGGAAGGCGAGGGCCTGATCGCCTGCGAGGTTGTGCGTTCCCGCCTCGAGGTAGAGGCCACCGGCCTCCGGGTCGTCGATCGTGCCGTCGACGCAGACGTCGACGCCGCCGATGGCGTTGGTGATCTCGATCACGCCGTTCCACGTGACGGTCGCGGCGTAGTCGATCGCGAGATCCGGGTCGTAGGGCGTGGTGAGGGAGTCGATCGCCTGCACCACGCAGTTGAGGCCACCGCCCGCATATGCGGTGTTCATCATCGCCTGCGACTGCGCGGAGGTGACGGTGCCGGTCTTCGGATCCGTGCACTCGGGCATCGGGATGAGCATGTCGCGGGGGAACGCGATCGCGGTGATGCGGCGGGGCTCGGGCGAGATGTGCACCAGCAGGTTGACATCGTTCAGGCCGGTGCCGAGCTCGCGGCCGTCATCGCCGTAGCGCGACTCGCTCTGCGGGCAGCGGTCTCCGAACTTCTGACGCGAGTCCAGCTCGCAGACGTCGATGCCGGTGAGCAGCAGGTCGACGCCCTCCGTGCCGACGAGGGCGTCGATGTCCGGCGGGGCGGCCTCCTGGCCCTCGAGCGCGACGGCGTTCTGAGCGAAGGTGCGGGTCAGGTCCCAGGTCGCGTACGCGGCGGTGCCGAGTCCGGCCACGAGCAGGCAGGACAGCGCGATGCCGAGCACCCGCAGAGCACCCGCGAACGGGGTGCGTGCGCGCAGGTGCCCGTGGCGGGCGATGGTGCGGCGGCTCATCCAAGCCTTTCGGGGGTCGGGCTTCTTGCGGAGTGCTTCGTCGCGAAGCGAAGTGCGGAGGGTGTGGGATTCGAACCCACGGGACATCACTGCCCACTGGTTTTCAAGACCAGGTCCATCGGCCGCTCGGACAACCCTCCCGGCAGGGTCTCCCCTGCTGATCAGGCCCAAGTCTATCGACCACGGATCCGTCCATTGTCCCGCGCCGGTCTGTGGGACCCCTGGACACACCCGAGGTGCGGCCTGTGGACGAGCCAGCGCCCCGCAGGGCCCCTCCGCGCAACGACGCGCCTATGGCCGGCCGGCAACCGCACCCGTGGGCGATCGACGTCCGCGCTTGAATGTGTCGGCGCCCGGGCGCCGTGGATCAGCCCTGCAGCAGGTCGCGGATCAGCGCCACGAGCAGCGCCGTGCGCGGAGCGATCTCGTCGACGTACGCGTGCTCGTGGTCGGCGTGTGCGCCGCCGCCCACCGCGCCCAGACCGTCGAGGGTCGGCACGCCGATGCCCGCCGTGAAGTTGCCGTCCGACGCACCGCCGACCACGATCGCGTCGGGCAGCTCCATGCCCAGCTGCTCGCCCACGGCGCGAGCGCGCACGAACACGCCGGTCGCGGCCGAGGTCTCGAGCGGCGGACGGTTGATGCCGCCGGTGACCGTCAGGGTGGCCCCCGTCACCGAGGTGAGCGTGCGGAAGGCTTCGTCCACACGACGCTGCTCGTCCTGCAGCAGGGCGCGCACGTCGACGTCGAAGTAAGCGTGCGCGGGCACCGTGTTGGTGGTCGTGCCGCTGCGCGCGACCGACGGCACCACCGTCGTGCCGAGCGCGGGGTCGGCGAACTCGAGCACGGCCTGCACCTGATGAGCCAGCTCGACGAGCGAGTTGATCCCCTTCTCGGGCTCGGTTCCCGCATGCGCCGCGCGGCCGGCGATGTTCACCCGGTACATCGAGGTGCCCTTGCGCCCGATCTTGAGCGCACCGGGGCGTCCCGTCGCGTCGTCGCCCGCCGCCTCCAGCACGAGCGCCGCAACGCAACCGGCCGCCTCCTGCTCGATGAGGGCGCGGGAGGTGATCGATCCGACCTCCTCGTCGCCCGTGACGAGCAGGGTGATCGCCGCGTCGGAGAGCTGCCCGCCGCGGCCGTCCGCGAAGGTTCCCGCGGCATGCAGCGCCATCACGAGCCCCGGCAGCATGTCGAAGCTGCCGGGCCCGCGCAGCACACCGTCCTGGATCGAGAACGGACGCGTCTCGAGCGATCCGACCGGCCACACGGTGTCGTGGTGGCAGAGCAGGATGACCCGAGGCACCTCGGGGTCGGGGGATCCGATCCGCCAGCGCAGGTGCGACACGCCGTCGATGACGATGCGCTCGGGCGCGAAGCCGATGCGGCGCTCGCCGATCGCGGCGATCAGGTCGGCCGAGCGGGCGATGGCCGCGTGGTCGTGCGAAGGCGACTCGAGACGGATGAGGTGCTCGATGTCGTCGAGGATCTCCGGGAGCGCCGCGTCGGCCCAGGCAAGCAGGTCATCGCTCATCCTTCGACCCTAGTCAACGCGCCCGTCCGCCGAGCGCGGCGAGTCGAGACGCTCAGGCCGTGCGGCGGCCCGAGCGTCTCGGCTCGACTGTCTGTCTGTCTGTCTGTCTGGGCGAGCGAGCGAGGGCGACTCAGGCGCGCCCCGCGGCCAGCCGCTTCGCGACGAGCTCGTCGGCGGCGGCCCCCGTGGGCATGCCCTCATCGGCCGAGTGCGTGAGGATCTCGCGGGTGGTCTCGGCGATCCGGTCGAGGTGCACGCGCACCTCCTCGTCCGAGCGACCCAGCATCTCCAGGTCGGCGAGGTGGATCACACCACCGGCGTTCGCGACGTAGTCGGGCACCCACAGGATGCCCGCGGCGTGCAGGGCGGCATCCTCATACGGGGTCGGCAGCTGGTTGTTGGCGCCGCCGCACACGAGCTTCGCGCCCAGCAGCCGCGCCCTGCCGACGGTCACGGTGGCGCCGAGCGCACACGGTGCGTAGACGTCCACCGGCCCCTCGAGCGCCTCCGAGATGCGCACGCGCGCGGCGTGATCCGGATGCGCCGCATGGATCGCATCGGCCAGACGCACCCGGGCGTCGGCGGACGGATCCGCGACCATCACGATCGCGCCCGCGTCCAGCAGGAGCCGGGCGAGCGCTCCGCCGACCTTCCCAGCGCCCTCGACGCCGACGACGCGATCGTTCAGACCCTCGGGCCACAGGGTCTCGGCGGCGGCGCGCATGGCCACGAAGACGCCGTAGGCCGTGTCGGGGCCGCTGTCGCCGGAGCCGCCGGCCGCGACGGTGCGGCCGGTGATGTGGGAGGTCTCCTCGCCGACGATGTCGAGATCGTCCGAGTTGGTGCCGTAGTCGGCGGCGGTGACGTAGAGGCCGTCGAGCGCCTCGACGAAGCGGCCGTAGGCGCGCAGGATCTCGGGTGTCTTCTGTGTGGCCGGATCGCCGATGATCACGGCCTTGCCGCCGCCGAACGGAAGCCCGGCGAGGGCGTTCTTGGACGTCATTCCGCGCGAGAGGCGCAGCACGTCATGGAGGGCGTCGCGCTCGGAGTCGTAGGCCTTGAACCGCGTGCCGCCGAATCCGGGGCCGAGAGTGGTGTTGTGCACCGCGATGATGGCCCGCAGACCGCTCGCGTCATCGCGGCAGTAGAGGACCTGCTCATGCTGATCGACGATCTCGTCGCCGATGTCGAACGCCTTGTGGGCGGGAGTGATGGTCAGAGTTGTGCTCATGGCATGAGTCTCGGCCCGCCATGCAGGCCCGTCAATCGGATCCGTCGCGACAGAGCATTCCGCTCGGTCGGTCGGCGCCGAAGGGCACTCTGAGCAGCACTTCGACGGCCGCGGCGGCATACGCCGAGCAGACGGCCAGACGGGTCAGGCCTTGCGGGGCTTGCCGGCGCTGCGCTTCCTGCCCAGCACGACGTCGATCGCCTGGGAGACCCCGCCCTCCGCGACCGACCCGACGAGATCGGTGGCGGCGGCCTCGACCTCCTCGGGCGAGTGCGCCATGACGAAGGCGCGACCGCCCGAGCGCGCGGCCCACTCGAACATCCCGATGTCGTTTCGGCCGTCGCCGACGACGACGACGTTCTCCTGGGCGATGCCGAGCCAGGTGCGCACGTTCTCGAGCGCGGTGCCCTTGTCGACGCCCTGAGGGGCGATGTCGAGCCAGGCGCTCCAGCCGACCGCATACGAGACGTGCTGCAGGCCGATCTCCTCCACGAACTTCACGAAGTCGGTGTCGGCGCGCTGACCGTCGTCGTGATTGTGGTCGGGAGAGACCACCACCACACGAGCGACGTGCAGGCCCTTCATCTCGTCGAACTCGACCTGACGGGCGTTGTCACGCCACAGGCCCCAGTCGTCGACGTAGTGCGTGTAGAGGCGCGACCCGTCGGCGAGCTCGACCATGTAGTTCGCCTCGGGCAGGTGCTGATGGATGAGCTCGAGCACCTCTGTCGCATCGAACACCTCGACCGTGTGACGCGCGTAGCCGGTCTCCTGCGTGATGTCGCGGTTCATGATGGCCGCGCCGTTCGAGGTGACCACGTACTCGGGCAGGATGCCGAGGCGGTGGAGGATGTACGACGTCGACTCCCAGCTGCGGCCGGTGGCGATCGTCACGATGTGACCGGCGTCGACGGCGCGACGCACAGCCTCGTCGAGGCCGGGGCTGAACGACTCGTCCTCGAACAGGCAGGTGCCGTCGAGGTCGAGGGCGATGAGCTTCGTGCCGGGTTCTGCGGCGGGGGCGACCATGTCAGGCCACCGGCTCGAGCACCTCGAGGCCGCCCATGAACGGGCGCAGCACCTCGGGGACGACCACCGAGCCGTCCGGCCGCTGGTGGGTCTCGAGGATCGCGACGATCCAGCGGGTGGTGGCCAGGGTGCCGTTGAGCGTGGCGACGTGCTCGGTCTTGGCACCGCCCTGCTCGCCCTCCGCCTTGATCGGGCGGTGGCGGATGTCGAGGCGACGGGCCTGGTACGTGGTGCAGTTCGACGTCGAGGTGAGTTCGCGGTACGCGCCCTGCGTGGGCACCCACGCCTCGGTGTCGTACTTGCGCGCGGCGCTCGAGCCGAGGTCTCCGGCGGCGACGTCGATCACCCGGTAGGCGAGACCGAGCGACTGCAGCATCTCCTCCTCGAGCGCGACGAGCCGCTGGTGCTCGGCCTCGGCGGTCTCGGGCGTCGCGTAGACGAACATCTCGAGCTTGTTGAACTGGTGCACGCGGATGATGCCGCGGGTGTCCTTGCCGTACGAACCGGCCTCGCGGCGATAGCAGGTGGACCAGCCGGCATAGCGCAGCGGACCGTTCTGCAGGTCGATGATCTCGTCCTTGTGGTAGCCCGCGAGCGCGACCTCGCTGGTGCCGACGAGATACATGTCGTCGGCCTCGAGACGGTAGATCTCGTCGGCGTGGGAGCCGAGGAAGCCGGTGCCCTGCATGATGTCGGGGCGCACGAGCGTGGGCGTGATCAGGGGCGTGAAGCCGTTCTCGAGCGCCTTGCTGAGCGCGTAGTTCATCAGCGCGATCTCGAGTCGCGCGCCGACGCCTTTCAGGAAGTAGAAGCGCGCTCCCGAGACCTTCGCGCCCCGCTCCATGTCGATGGCGTCGAGCTTCTCGCCGAGGGCGAGGTGGTCGAGCGGCTCGAAGTCGAAGACCGGCTTCTCGCCGACCTCTCGCAGCACGACGAAGTCGTCCTCGCCGCCCTCGGGGACGCCGTCGATGACGACGTTCTCGATCTTCCCCATGGCGGCGACGAAGGCCTCCTCGGCCGCCGTGACGGCCTGCTGCGCGTCCTTGACGGCGTTGGCGAGGTCCTTCGCCTGAGCGACGAGCGCGGCCTTCTCCTCCTTGGGGGCCTTCGCGACGAGCTTGCCGAACGCGTTCTGCTCGGCTCGCTTCTCCTCGAACGCGGTGATCGCGGCACGCCGGGCCTTCTCCGACTCGAGCGCCGTCGTCACCGTGTCGGGCGACAGACCGCGCGCCACCTGCGAGCGGGTCACGAGGTCGGGGTTGTCACGCAGAAGCTGAGGATCGATCACCCGGTAAGTCTAGGCGCGGGGTCCGACACTCCCGCTGGGAGCGACACCCTCATCGCTCCCTCATCGTCGGCGCTCAGGAACGCTCCACGGAAACGCTGACACTTTCGTGCTTATGTTCGAAAGTAGTTCTTGTTCTGTCCGAACATCTGTTCTAAGCTTGAACCATGCCGCAAGCGCCGTTCGAAGCCCGCTGGGATCTCAGTGATGCCCAACGCGCCGAGGTGCGAGCCATCAAGGGCGGGCTCGGTGAGATCGAACGCGCCCGCGCCCTGCTCGCGGCCATCGAGACGCAGCTGCACGCGCAGGCCTACAAGATGGCGGTCGACACGCTGCTCGCCATGCCAGGCCGACCCTCCTCCTACGAAGTGCCGATCCGGTCGATGGCGGCCGATGTCGCCTCGGTGTCCCGCGTCTCGGACGCCACCGTGCGAGCCCGGATGGAGGAGGCGGCGCGCATGATCCAGCTCTTCCCCGCCGTGTACGCCGCACTCAGCGATGCCAGGGTGTCGCCGGCTCATGCGCGCGCGATCTGCGACGAGGGCATGAGGCTGGATGACGCCGACCTGCGGGCGCGCTACGCCGACACCGCGCTGAGCCTTGCTGACACCACCGTGGCCAAGCTGCGTCGTATCTGCCAGGTCGTCGCCGAACGCCTCGCCCCCACGCCGCTCACGGAGCGCCACGAGGCCGCCGTCGCCGGACGCAGCGTCTGGGCCTCCCCCGCCGCTGACGGCATGACCGAGATCCACGTCCTCGTCGAGACCGCTCTGGCCGAGGGCATCATCGACCGCACGACTGAGCTGGCACGCACCGTGCTCGCCGGCCGAGCGGATGACCCCGCCGATCCCGCCGACACTGCGGAAGGATCCGAGAAGGATCCGCGCACGCTCGCCCAGGCGCGCGCGGACGTCATCACCGACCTGCTGCTCACCGCGGTGCCCACCGGACACGGCGACGGGCTCGATCAGATCAAGGCGACCGTGCAGGTGACGATCCCCGCCGAGGTCCTCACAGAGCGACTCGACCTGCCTTCGTGCACGGGTGGGGGCGGCGTCGTCGCGCCCACCACCGCGCGTCGTCTGGCCGCGCACACCTTCCTCTGGTCGCGCCTGTTTCGCGACCCGCAGACCGGTGCGCTGGTCACGACCGACAGCTATGTGCCGACCGCCGAGCAGCGCCGGTTCCTGTACGCGCGAGACGAGCACTGCCGCTTCCCCGGATGCCGGCGCGCGATCCGCCGCTGCGACCTCGACCACATCCATGACTACGCGCGGGGCGGCAAGACGTCCGTCTGCAACCTCTCGGGCCTCTGCCGCGCGCACCACGTGGTCAAGCACCACTCCCCCTGGAGCTGTCGCCGCACGTCCGACGGCTCGCTCGAATGGGTCACCCCCACGGGCCAGGTCCTGCGCGAACAGGAGACCCCCGCGGTGCGCTTCCGCGTGCTCCACGGCCTAGCCGGTCCACCGCCCTTCTGAGCCGCCGCGGGTGCACACCCGTCAGCCCAGCACGCCCCGCAGCCGCTCGCGCAGCGCGGGGTCGCAGACGTACACGTATGTGCCGCGCATGCCGCGAGTCATCAGCACTCGATACACGTTGCGAACGAGCACAAGCAGATCGTCGTCCGAGTATGCGATCCCGAGCATTTTGTTGTCCTGCGCGGCGGTCTTATCGAAATAGTTGGCTCGATCGAAGACCAGCCGGGATCGTTCGACGTCCCATCGCAGATCCGGCCCGATGATCACGCCGGCGTAGTTGAGGTCATAACCCTGCACGGTGTGGATGCTGCCGACTTCGTCGACCGAACCGGGAGAGTTGATCCAGTCGGTCACCGTGCGATTCCATCGCAGCGAGACCCCGTCGAGCACGATGTCGAACTCCGACTGGGCACGCTTCGACCGCCATTCCCACGCGTAGCCGGCCACGAGCCGCGACAGCCCGACCTCGGCATCGCGCGCCCGGATCGCATCGCGCAGCTCGCCGAGGTCATCGAACATGCGCAGGTCGTAGTCGCCGAACGACGTCGGGGCCGGCAGGCGGTCACTCAGCAGCGCACGCACATGGTCCAGATAGTCGTTGCCACCAGCGACGCGCATCTGTGACCACAGGAGGTGGTGACGGTTCTCGTCACGCGCACGGTCGATGAGCTCCCGTTGCACGGCCTGCGGCAGATCGGCCGTGCGCACGCTCTGCTCGCTGTCGATCAGGAAGATCTGATGGCGGCTGCGATCCCGGATCCAATCGAGCTGCGTCTTAGACGGGTCGTCTGTGCCATACAGCTTCTCGGTGATGGTGCGGCGCAGGTGGTTCAGGGCTCCGAGATTCGCGCGATGAGTGAGCCGGTGGGCCTCATCGACGATGAGCAGGTCGAACGACTCGTCGCTCGCGCCGACCTCGAAAGCGGTCAGCACCGGCACGTTCTTCAATCCCGGCGTACGGCGGAAGACCTTCTTCACCGTCTTGCGCAACGACTGCTGCGGGACGACGAATCCGATCCGAAGTCCCTTCAACAGGTCACGCTTTTCGACGACGTACCGCTCAGAGAATCGCTCGTCAGCGTCCCGCAGGTCGGTTGGATCCATCGTCCGGATGTCCTCTAGCAGCTTGAGCAGGTAGATGGCGACGACGGTCTTGCCCGTGCCGGGTTCACCCTGAACCACGGACGTGCTGCCGACGCCCGAAGAGAGATCGTCGAACAGCCGATCAAGCAGGTCGTCGATCGCGGCGGCCTGCGCGTCATTCAGCGCCTTGAAGGGCGACAACTTGAACATGTCGCTGTTGCGGATCTCCGCGATGGACCGAGTGAAGAGCTTCTGGTCGCGCAGCTGCTCGAAGATCTCGTCGAAGGTCGCCCGGTAGGCGTCGCGATCGAAGTAGTCCCAGTCGACCTGCCCGCGATTGCTGTTGAGCACCTGGTATCGAGCGTCGGATCCGAACCACTGGATGAGGCGCGACTCGAGGTCCAGGCATGCCGACTTGTTGAACCGGCTGCCGAGCACCAGACGTACCGCGTGCAGACGTCGCTTGTCAGGATGCCCGAAGTGCTGCTCCAGCCGCCTTGCGGCGCTCGACGTCTCGCCGACGTAGACATGGGTGTCGTTGTTGAGCACGTAGACGATGGGCCAGTCGGAGAACCGGTGATCGCCGTCGCGCGCCATCTGCTTCAGCGCGGCGGCGGTCTGCGCTCCGAATGCGAGATGCTCGATCTCGAAGTCGGTCACTCGGCAGCCTCCCCAGGAGCCGGGTATTTCACCCGCGTCTTCTCGAGCTTGTCGAGCACGATCTCGGATGGATCGGCTCCAATTCGATCCGCCAGCAGCAGGCAGTAGGTGAGCACATCGGCGAGCTCGTCGCGGACGTGCTGCGGATCACCCTCCGCACCCCATTGGAAGCACTCGAGCAGTTCGGCGGCTTCGATCGAGATGCTCTGCGCGAGGTTCGCCGGCGTGTGGAATCGACCCCAGTCGCGCTCGGCGGCGAAGGCACGCAGGGTCTCGATCACGCGATCCGAGGTCATGACCATCAACGTAGCGTCGCCACGGGTGGACACCCGTCAGCGCCCCGATACGCCCCGCCCCATAGGCTCGCCCCATGGACCCCCTCGACGCCGTCGTCTGGCCCGTGTTCACCGAGCGACTCGCTCTCCGTCGTGCCACCGCCGCCGACGCCGATTCGGTCTGGCAGTGGCGGAAGCTGCCCGAGGTCGGCGAGTGGATCACCCGCGCGCCGACCGATCATCACACCTTCGTCGAGCAGTTCATCGACCCCACGCGCCTCGCGGTGACGCTGATCGTCGAGCTCGACGGCCAGCCGATCGGCGACCTCATGCTCAAGATCGAGGACGGCTGGACGCAGGCCGAGGTGGCGGACCAGGGCGTCGCCACGCAGGCCGAGCTCGGCTGGGTGCTCGATCCCGCACATCAGGGCCGGGGCTACGCGACCGAGGCGGTGCGCGGAGCGATCGGCGTGTGCTTCGAGCAGCTGGGCCTGCGCCGCGTGCACGCGGGCTGCTTCGCCGCCAACGAGCCGTCCTGGCGCGTGATGGAGCGCCTCGGCATGCGCCGCGAGGAGCACAGCCGTAAGACCGGGCTGCATCGCTCCGGCGTCTGGATGGACGGCATGAACTACGGACTCCTTGCCGAGGAGTGGCAGGGCTGAGCCGGATCAGTCCAGCTCGGCGATCAGCACCGTCTCGCCCTCCGCGGCAGCGAGCGCGCGAGCGGATCCGTCGCGGCCGACGATCGTGCTGAGCCCCGCGTACTCGAGCGTTCCCTCCGCGCCGCAGTAGTTCGCGTACGCGATGCCCACCCCCGCCTCGCGCGCATGCGCGGGCACAAGCACGGTCGAGACGTCGGCGTACGCGGCCATGTTCGCCGTCGGCACGAGCACCGCGGATGCTCCGGCCGCGGCGAGCGCACGCACATCGTCGGCGTGCTCGACGTCGAAGCAGATCAGCAGCCCCACATCCCGCCCCCGCAGCGCGAAGACGGGCAGGTCGGATCCGGGCGTGAACCGGTCGGCGTCGAGCGCCCCGAACATCCGGCGCTTGCGATAGCGCCCGACAGACACGCCACGGTCGACGAGCAGCGCCGCGTTCGCGACGCGTCCGCCGGCCAGGGCCTCGGGGTAGCCATACGCGATCGCGAGCCCGGTGCGCTCGCTGATCGCGGCCACCGTCTGGAACTCCGCCCCCTCGGGCGCGAGCCCCTCGACCGGCCCCACGTCGTAGCCCGTCAGGAACATCTCGGGCGTGACCAGCACATCCACGTCTTCCGCGGAGAGCCGCTCGGCCACCTCGGCGAGCCGTGCGAGGTTGCCCGCCACGTCTCCCGGCCTCGAGGCGCACTGCCACACCGCGACGCGCAGCTTCGAGCGGGACGTCATGATCACTCCGGCAGCGCCACCGGCGCCAGATCGTCGAACAGGTCGCCCGGGCCGGGGTTGTCCGCGGGCGTCGTCCCGCCGAAGTGGGCCATCACGCCCCACACGGCGTTCAGCGCGGTCTGCACGGCACCCTCCGCCCAGGCGGGGGTGAAGGACACGTCGTCGCCCGCGAGGAAGATCCCGCGCTGATCCTCGGGGAAGGCGTCCTGCATGAAGTGGGAGTACATCCGGTGGTTGTAGCGATAGTGCCCCGGCAGTGCGCCCTTGAAGGCGCCGAGGAAGTACGGATCGTCCTCCCACGTCACCGTCACCGGGTCGCCCACGATGTGCTTGCGGATGTCGACGCCGGGGTAGATCTTCGCCAGCGCCCCCAATGCCAGCTCCACCCGGCGGTCGACGCCGTGCGGGAGCATCTTCAGCGAGTCGGACATCCACGAGTACGACAGGCAGATCACCGCGGGCTTGTCGGGTCCCTCGTCGAACAGGTACGTGCCGCGGGTCAGTCGGTCGGTGAGCGTCATGCTCATCCGGTCCCGGCCGGTGACGGGATCCGGATCCTTCCAGAACGGCCGGTCGACCATCACGAACGTCTTCGTCGACTGCATGTAGCGCGTGCGGTCCAGCGCCATCCAGAGATCCTGCGAGAAGAGGCTCTCGTCGCAGTCGATCTCGGTCGTCAGCAGCCAGCTCTGGCAGGTCGCGACGACGGCGTCGTGGGTGCGGCGCGTGCCCCAGCGGTCGGCGACCTCGAATCGGTCGCCGTGTCTCCGGATCGCCGACGCGGCCGGCAGGGTCGCCCCGCCATGCAGAGACGCGAGCGTTGTGCCCTCCGGCCACGGAGATCCGGCCCGCACGGGCAGCTCCCACAGCCCGCGAGGCAGCTGCTCGACTCCGCCCTCGATGAGCCGCTGGTCGGTGTCGCACTCCAGCACGGCCACGCGCAGGATCTCGAGCATGGAGTTGGGGAAGTCGGAATCCCAGCCGCCCGTTCCGAAGCCGACCTGTCCGAAGGCCTCGCGGTGCCGGAACGAGAGCTTCGAGAAGGCCTCCGACGAGGCGACGAAGTCGTAGAACGTGCGGTCGTCCCACGCCCGCACCAGCTCGTCCCATCGCGCCTTCAGCGCGACAGGGTCCCTCCGGGCGATGGCGCGCTGCAGCTCCGTGTACCCGATCTCCTCGAGCGCGGCGTCCCAGGCATCCGACACCTCGCGGAAGAACTCGGGCAGGTCGTCGAGAGTGCGCCCGTAGTGCGTCTCGCCCCACAGGTCGATGACGGTGGATCCGGCCGCCTCGGTCAACGGGTTCGGAAACGGCCGATGCGTCAGCCCCACCCTGTCGGCGTAGTGGAAGAACGCCCTCCCCGAGGAGGGGAAGCGCATGCCGCCGAGCTCGGCCACCGCGCCGTCGCCGCCCTCGAAGCGGTGGGTGCGCAGGCGCCCGCCGATCCGCGTCGGCTCGTAGATCACGGGCTTGAGGCCCAGGCTCATCAGCTCGTACGCGGAGACCATGCCGGCCAGGCCCGCGCCGATGACGGCGACCTCGCGGCCCCGGGCGTCCTCGGGCAGCGAGCCGAGCCCTGCGGGGTGCGAGATCCAGTCGTCGAAGGGGAACGGGAAGTCCGGCCCGTACATTGTCACGCCGGCCGGTTCCTCCGGCCCCGTCAGGAATCCCTCGTCCGATGTCTCCCTCGAAGCCGTATCGCTCATCCGGTCATCGTAGGTCCGTCCCGGCGGCTCGGGCCATAGGCTGGCGCCATGACGTCCGACGCTCCCTCTGCGCCACGGGCCGCGCTCATCTACAACCCCATCAAGGTCGACGGAGCCGCACTGTGCGCTCTGGTGGAGCAGCACTCCGTCGAGGCCGGCTGGGAGCCGCCCCTGTTCCTCGAGACGCTCGTCGAGGATCCGGGTCAGCAGATCACCCGCAACGCGCTCGAGCAGGGCGCCGACGTGGTGATCGTGGCGGGCGGCGACGGCACCGTGCGCGCCGTCTCCGAGGCGATCCGCGGCACCGGAGTGCCCCTGGCGATCGTGCCGAGCGGCACGGGCAACCTTCTCGCCCGCAACCTGCTGCTGCCGCTGGACGACCAGGCGCTCGCCATCTCGGCCGCCTTCGACGGCGACCACATGGAGGTCGACATCGGCGTGGCGCTGCTGCGCCGGGAGGACGGCCGCCACGAGGAGCACGCCTTCGTTGTGCTCGCCGGCATGGGTCTCGACGCCGAGATGATCAAGAACACCAACCCCGAGCTGAAGAAGGCCGTGGGATGGGTGGCCTACGTCGACGGGGCCGCCCGCTCGCTGGCGGGAGCGCAGCCCTTCCGCATCGTCTACGACATCGTGCGCAAGCGCGAGGTGACCCGCAACACGCAAACCATCTCGACGTCGACGCGTCTGCGCTCGGCCAAGGTGCAGTCGATCCTGTTCGCCAACTGCGGTGAGCTTCCGGGCGGCATCTCGCTGATCCCGGACGGATCCATCGTCGATGGGCTGCTCGACATCGCTCTGGTGCAGCCGACAGGTCCGCTCGGGTGGCTCGGCGTGTGGCGCAAGGTCTGGTGGGACAACTCGGTGCTGCGCCGCACGCGCGCCGGGCGCCGTGTGCTCGAGCGCCGTGGGCGCTCGACCTCGGTGCGATACATCAGCGGCGTGGCGGCCGAGGCGGCGACGCCGATCCCCCAGCCCGTTCAGCTCGACGGCGACGAGTTCGGCCATGCCACGCGCATCTCGGTGCGCGTCGAGCACGGCGCCCTGCTCGTCACCCTGCCCAAGGGCCACCTCGACCTCGATCAGGAGTGAGGCGCGGCGCGGGTGACGCGGCGCGGCGGCGGGTGGCGCGGCGGCGCGTACGGCCGGGGGCTCCGCGGCTACTGCAGCGCCGAGGTGAGACGCGCGAGGTTGTCGAGCACCGTGGAGCGCAGCGGCTGCTGCTTCCACTCCTCGTGAGTGAGCTCGCGGCTGAGATCCCGGTAGTCGCCCTCGAGCTTGCGCATCTGCTGCACGAACTCCTCGCCGCGCACGAGCAGCGACACCTCGAGGTTGAGGCCGAACGAGCGCATGTCCATGTTGCTCGATCCGATGACCGCGACCTCGTCGTCGATCGTGAGGCCCTTGGTGTGCAGGATGTACGGCTTCGGGTAGAGCCAGATGCGCACGCCGGCGCGCAAGAGCGTCTCGTAGTAGCTGCGCTGCGCGTGGAAGACCACGGCCTGGTCGAGCTCTTCCGACACGAACAGCTCGACCTTCACGCCGCGCTTGGTCGCCGCGGTGAGGGCCAGCAGCATCGCCTCGTCGGGCACGAAGTACGGGCTGATCATGATGATCTTCGACTGCGCCGCGTAGAACAGCCCGAGGAAGAGGCGCAGGTTGTTCTCGACCTCGAAGCCCGGGCCCGACGGCACCACCTGGCAGTCGAGGTCGCCCGTGCCGGCCTCCATGTCCTTGAGGTCGATGTCCGGAGGCGTCCCCGCCTCGCTGACCCAGTCGGAGAGGAACACCGCGTTCACGCTCGAGACGATCGGACCGTCGAGGCGCACCATCACGTCGACCCACTGCAGACCGCGTCGGATGTTCTTCTTGACGTTGTAGCTGGCGTCGGTGACGTTCTGCGATCCGAGGAAGGCCACGTCGCCGTCGACGACGAGGATCTTGCGGTGATTGCGCAGATCCGGTCGCTGCCACCGGCCCTTGAGCGGCTGGATGGGCAGCGCGAAGTGCCATTCCGCGCCCATCGCGTCGAGACGCTTGAGCGTGCGGCGGTGGAACGGCTTCGAGAGGTTGGCCCAGTGATCCAGGATCACCCGCACCGGCAGGCCGCGCTCTCGCACCTCCTCCATCGCCCGGAAGATGTCATCGGTCGCCGGGTCGGACTTCAGGATGTACATCTCGAGATGCACGTACTCGCGAGCGGATCGGATCGCCGCGGCCATCTCGCGGAAGCAGTCGTCGTAGTCCGGGATGAGCCGCACGCCGTTGTCGCCCGTGAGCGGCATGGCGCCCAGCTCGCGGTTCATGCGCACGAGCGACGTGAACCACGCGGGCTCGTTCGGGCGCAGGCTCCCGCGCTCGAGATGTGAGCGGGCGTCGCGGATGTACTGGTTGATCTCGCGCTGACGCAGCCGCCGATGCCGCGGCAGGCGCGGGTTGCCGATGAGCAGGAACAGCAGCAGACCCGGCACCGGGAGGAAGAAGATCGCCAGCAGCCAGGCCATGCCCGCGGTGGGGCGGCGGTTGCGCGGCACGATGATCACGGCGAGCACCCGGATCGCCATGTCGACGATGGTCGTGACCACCAGAGTCCACGACGGATCGACGAACAGCTCCATCAGGCCCCCTTAGCGGTCGGCACCAGCGTACCGGTGCCCGGGGACATGATCGGTCGGTGACCGGGGATTATTCGGCGGCCTTGGGCGGAAGGCCGCGCTTGGCGCGCTCCTCCGCCTCGATGCGGGCATACGCCTTGCGCTCCGTGCGGTCGAAACGCAGGATGCTCCGCAGAATCCACCAGAACACCACGAGGATCACCGCGGTCGGCAGAATCGACCAGACCACTGCCATCCATCCGTCCATGGATCCATCGTAAGCGTGCCTTGCTGAGTGCCGGTCACGGCTCCCTCGACGTCGGATCTGTCGTCCACAGCCCCTGTGGGAGCCGGATCCCGTCCTCCCGCCTTCCGGGCCCATCCCGCGCTCGTCAGGCTCGGATCATGACCACCCAGACTCGATTCTCGCCCTCCCCCCAACCCGCCGTTGTGAAGGCCCACGGGGCCGCCGACCTGCTCTCGCTCGTGCCGCTGCTCATCGGGTGCCGTCCCCGCGACAGCGTGGTGCTCGTGCCGTTCGCCGGCGGGCGAGCGGCAGGGGGTCTCCGTCTCGACCTGCCGGCGGACGAGCTCTCGGCCGATGAGACCGCGGAGATCGCGGCCGAGTTCGTGGGTCACCTCGCGCGCCTGCCGAAGGAGATCGACCGCGCGGCGGTCGTTGTGTACACCGACGACCCCTATCGAGACGAGCAGGGCCGGGTCGCGCGGTCCGCGTTCGTCCAGGCGCTGCTGCGCTGCCTCGCCGCGGCCGAGTACGGCCTCGTCGACGCGCTGTGCGTCGGCTCGGACGGGTGGGGCCAGTGTCTCGACGGTCCGTTCGAGCCGCACCCCCTCAGCGAGATCGAGCCCGATCGCCTCGCGCTCCCGGGCATCGAGGTGCCGCAGGGCGACCAGCACGCGGGTACCGAACTGCCGCCGTCGAACCTCATCGAGCGAGAGCAGGTGGGCCACGAGCTGCTGCGGCTCACGCTCCGCTCGGACGACCTCACCCTGCCCGACCTCTTCGAGGACGCTCTCGCGCACGATCCCGCCGACCTGTCGCCGCCCGTCCTGGCGCGGCTGGCCCTCGCACTCGACCGCCCGGCCATCCGGGACATCGCCCTTGGCCAGTGGGCCGGCGACCTCGACGAGGGGCGGGCGATCCAGCGCTTCAACGTCGCGTGGTCGCGGGGCGAGCGGATCGACTTCGACGGCCCGCTCCGGCTGGCCGGCGAGGGGGACGAAGCCGATCCGGATCGGCTTCGTCACGCGCTGGAGGTCGCCAAGCGCGTCGCCTCGGTCGCACCGCGCGCACGTCGCGCCGGGCCGTTCGCCGCGGCGGCATGGCTGTCGTGGGCGCTCGGGCGCTCCACGCACGCGGCGCACTTCGTGAAGCTCGCGCGCGAGATCGACCCGCACCACGGGCTGGCGGACATCATCGCGACGATGATCGCTCAGACCCACCTGCCCGCCTGGCTGGGCAGTCGCGTGTCTCCGCGGGCCTCCCGCACACGGCGCGCCGGCCAGAGAGGCGCGTCGTGACGCCCTTCGCCTCCCGTGAGAGAGGCCCCGAGGGCTTACTTGACCAGCGGGAAGAGGATCGTCTCGCGGATGCCGAGACCGGTGATGGCCATCAGCAGGCGGTCGATGCCCATGCCCATGCCACCGGTCGGCGGCATGCCGTGCTCGAGCGCCCGCAGGAACTCCTCGTCGATGCGCATGGCCTCGTCGTCACCGCGGTCGGCGAGCTTGGCCTGCTCGACGAAGCGCTCGCGCTGGATGACCGGGTCGACCAGCTCGGAGTAGCCGGTGGCCAGCTCGAAGCCACGCACGTACAGATCCCACTTCTCGACGACGCCGGCGATCGAGCGGTGCTCGCGCACCAGCGGGCTGGTGTCGACCGGGAAGTCCATGACGAACGTCGGACGGGTGAGGTGCTGCTTGACGAAGTGCTCCCAGAGCTCCTCGACGAGCTTTCCGTGGGTCTCCTGCTTCGGGATCTCCACGCCGTTCGCGGTGGCCAGGGCGATGAGCTCCTCGACCGTGGTGTCGGGCGTGATCTCGATGCCCGCGGCCTCGGAGAGCGAGGGGTACATCGAGATGCGGTCCCACTGACCGCCGAGGTCGAACTCGGTGCCGTCGGCCCACGTGACCGTGGTCGATCCGGCGACGGCGATCGCCGCGTTCTGGATGAGCTCCTGCGTGAGGTCGGCGATGCCGTTGTAGTCGCTGTACGCCTGATAGGCCTCGAGCATCGCGAACTCGGGGCTGTGCGTCGAGTCGGCGCCCTCGTTGCGGAAGTTGCGGTTGATCTCGAACACGCGGTCGATGCCGCCGACGACGGCGCGCTTGAGGTAGAGCTCCGGCGCGATGCGCATGTACAGGTCGGTGTCGAACGCGTTCGAGTGCGTGATGAACGGACGAGCCGAGGCACCACCGGGCTGCACCTGCAGCATGGGCGTCTCGACCTCGGTGAAGTCGTGCGCGGCGAACGTGGCGCGCAGGCTCGCGTTCACCGTGGCACGGGCCTTGACCGTGGTGCGCGCGGTGTCACGAACGATGAGATCGAGGAAGCGGCTGCGCACGCGGCTCTCCTCGCTGAGCTCCGAGTGCAGGTTCGGCAGGGGCAGGAGCGCCTTGGCGGCGATCTCCCACGCCGACACCATGATCGACAGCTCGCCGCGGCGACTCGAGATGATCTCGCCGGAGACCGCGACGTGGTCACCCAGGTCGACGAGGTCCTTCCAGCGCTGCAGCGACTCCTCGCCCACATTCGCCAGCGAGATCATGGCCTGGATGCGCGATCCGTCGCCCGACTGCAGGCTCGCGAAGCAGAGCTTGCCGGTGTTGCGGCTGAACACGATGCGACCGGCGACCGAGGCCTGGTCACCCGTCTCGGCGCCCGCCTCGAGCTCGCCGTACTGCGCGCGCAGCTGCGGAATCGTGTGGGTCACGGGCACCGACACGGGGTACGCGCCACCCGCCGCGCTCTCGCGCTCGGCGATGAGGCGCTCGCGCTTGGCCAGACGCACGGCCTTCTGCTCGAAGATGTCCTCTTCGGTGGGCTCGGGTGCGTTCTCGGCGGGCGTCTCAGGCATGTCCTCAATCCTACGGGCGGCTGGCTGAGCGCCTCGTCGCACTCCGTGGCGCCCGGTACCCGGCGCCGCCGTCACTCGTCGGGAGGAAGGATCACCGTCGGCGAGGCCTCCGAGAGCGCCTGGTCGACCGTCGAGCGCACGAGCGCTGACAGATACCCTCCCGGGTTCTCGACCCCGATGCCGCGCAGGAGGCCGGTGGCCTGATGCACGATCTGCCTCGAGAACTCGGCTGCGGTGGCGATCGCCTCCGCGTAGGCGGCGCGATCGCGCTCTGCCACCACGATCGGCTCGCAGCCGATCTCCACCGCGAGCGCCTGCGCGATCGGCAGCACCGCCGCCGGCGCGGTCACCGCGGCGTAAGAGGCGGCGAGCTGCCGCAGGTCGAGGGTGGTGCCGGTGAAGGCGATCGCGGGGTGCACGGCCAGCGGGATCGCGCCCCGCGCGGCGGCGGGACGCAGCACCTCGATGCCGTGGGCCGGATCGGTGTGCAGCACGAGCTGCCCCATCTGCCAGGCGTCGAGCTCGGCGAGGCCTTCCACCAGACCGGGAAGCTCGCCGTGAGGCACGGCCACGATGACGAGCTCGCTGCGACGTGCGACCTCGAGAGCATCCAGCACGGGCACACCCGGCAGGATCGCCTCGACCCGATCTGGATCCGATCCGGCCGTGATCCCTGTCAGCGCGTGGCCCGCGCCGGCGAGCGCCGCACCCAGCACCGGGCCCACACGTCCGGCGCCGATGATGCCGACGCCGAGCCGTCCGTCGCGGTTCATACCGCCCCGTCGCCGCCGTCGCCGCCGGCGGGCGGTGTCGGCGGCACGACCGGCGCCACGACAGGCGGTGCCGCCGGGATCGCGGGCGCCGCGGCCGAGAGGTGCTGCGACCACCGGTGCGTCTGGTCGACGCGCGCCGCGGCAACCGCTCCCGTGCTCACGCGCTGGAGCAGCTCAATGGCATCCGCCGTGTCGAGGCCGACGACGTGACCCGAGACCGGCCCGATCACCGTGTGCACCTGAGCGCCCGCCACCCGCTGGAAGCGGTCGACCGGCCCCTGCTGCAGCGACACGGCCTGCAGGCGCGCGAGCGGGAAGACCGCGAGCTTGCGGAAGAGCACGCCCCGGCGGAACATCAGCGCCTCGTGCGTCAGCGCGAAGCCATGGCGCTTGAACGAGAACGGGCGGCGCCACCACGCACGCCGCGCCATCGTCTTGTACGGATCGATCGCGGTGGCCTTCGGGCCGAGCAGGCCGTCCTCCCACATCAGCGGGCCGTGCTCGATGGGCACGCCGGGCAGGATCAGCGCGAGCACACGCTCGACATCGGCGCGCGTGCCGACGGGCAGCACGGTGTTGAACTGCTGCGCACTGCCCGACGCCTGCGCCTCGGCGCTCTTGCCGCTCATCCGGTTGATCTTGATCGTCCACCAGCCGAAGGGACGCCAGAGCAGCGACTGCGACACCTCGACCGCGTAGATGCGGCCCGGCGGAAGCGTCTCGGTGACCGTCGTGAGCAGACCGAAGGTCACGCGCACGCCATCCGGCGTCGGGGCGATCGCATAGCGCAGCGACTTCGAGATCTGGGCCCACGTGATGGCCACCGCGGCGAACGCCATCGGGATGCCGGTGCCGAGACCGATGCCGACCGAGATGAGACCCGATTCGATCTCGTTGCCCGCGATGAGCAGCGGGATGAGGACGGATCCGATCCACAGCACGCCGAAGCCGACGATCCACCAGATGCCGTCCAGCAGGTACGCCCCGATGAGGCGGCCGGCGGGGATCTTGACGATGCTCTCGGCCGCGAGGTCCTGGTGGTCGACGCCCTCGATGAGCCCCACGACGCCGGCGTTGACCCCCGCGATCAGCGACTCACGCGGGGCGCGGCCTTCGGCGAGATCCCGCGCGGCTTCACGTGCCGCGCGCGCGCCCGAGGCGAGGCGCAGGATGTCGGCGCGCACCTGCTCGGCGCGCTCGGTCGCGAGGTACTCGAGGTCGACGTTCGCGCCGGTGCCCGCGCCGATCACCTCGAGCTTCGACAGCCCGATCAGTCGCGCCGGGAACGGACGGGTGAGGTTCACGCCCTGCACGCGGTCGAGCGGCGCGCGGCGATGCGACTTGAACAGGACGCCCTTGCGCACCTCGACCTCGTCGTCCGAGATGCGGAACTGGTGGAAGCGCCAGAGGAACCAGAAGACGCCGATGAGGACGAGCACCACCGCCAGCAGCGCGAGCAGGCCGATCACGATGAGGTTGTTCTCGAGCAGGAAGGCGACCACGTCGTCGTCCGGGTCGGTGGCGAACTCGTTCGCCTCGTTGGGCGCGAAGATCGAGATCATCCAGTACACCGCGTGATCGCGGAAGTTCGAGATGATCACACCCGCGATGACGATCAGCACCAGTCCGCCCTGGAACAGGGGGGTCAGCGGATGCATCCGGTGCCAGCCGCCGTCGGCGAGCGACGACGATCCGCCCCCGGCCAGCGGAGCGGCAGCAGCGGGCGCAGCGGGCGCGACGGGCGCGTCGGCGGAGGGCTCCAGGGGCGAGGTCACAGTCCGGTCCGGCGGGTCTCGGCGACCTCGATGAGCGTGTCGCGCAGGGCTTCCGACGCGGTGAGCGCCAGCCCCGGGATCTCGACGCCGGAGGTCGCCGCGGCGGTCACCATCTTGAGCTTCGAGATGCCGAAGGCGCGGTCGAGCGGCCCGTGCGTGATGTCGATGAGCTGCATGCGGCCGTAGGGAACGGCGACCATACGCTGCCACAGGATGCCGCGCCGGAAGACGAGGTCGTCCTCGCGCAGCATGTAGCCGAGCGCGCGTGCCTGCCGCGGCAGGATGATCTGGCTGAACAGCGTGATGGCCACCACCAGCCCGAAGCCGATCGCGTGCCACCACTGCTGCGTGAACACGCCGATCGCGATGCACGCCGCGACGAGGATCACGATGACCGCGACGTTCTGGATCGTCTGCGAGATCACGTACTTGGGTGAGATCTGGTGCCACACCCCGTCGAGGGCGAGACCGCCTCCGGCGCGCGGCTCGTGGATGCGCGTGTACGTGCCCTCATCCAGCACCGGATCCGTCGCCGGTCCCGCCTGCGCAGTGGCTGTCGGGGTCGCATCCGGGGCGGCGGGCGCCGCGAGCGGCTCAGTGCCGGTGCTCTCCGGGTTCGGGGTCTGCTGACTCTCGCTCATCGGGGTCCTCGGCGTCTGGGGGCAGGCTGCAGAAATGCTCCGCGACCAGGGCCGCCGCCACCAGCGCGGCACCCGCGGCGATGGTCGCGATGGTCGTCGCCATCGAGCCTAGCGCCGGGGTCACCGGTCGTGTCGAGACGTAGATCAGCAGGCCGACCGCGCCGCCGCCGAACACCGCGCCGACGATGCTCGAGGCCTTCGCCAGCATCGCGATCCGCACGGCCGCGAACGGGTCGACGCGAGGAGCGCCCGCGGTCCGCACCGATCGCCGCACCGGCCACGCGAGCGCGAGGCAGAGCGCGCCGAGCAGCCCGAGCAGGATCGGCAGCCCGATCGCGGGCGTGAACGTCGCGCGGCCCCCCAGCGTGAGCAGGTGGTCGACGAGGAACCCCACGCCGCCGCCCAGCACGGCGGCGACGAGCAGCGCGAGCGGCGAGGTGCGCCTCATCCGGCGCTCCCCCGCAGGGCGGCGAGCAGGTCGGCGACCCGGCCCCGGCCCGGCAGCACAGCATCCGGATCCACCTGCAGCCACGGAGCGAGCACGAAGTCGCGCTCGTGCGCGCGCGGGTGCGGCAGGATCAGCGCCTCGTCCTCCGAGACGACATCGCCGTACGCGATGAGGTCGAGGTCAAGCGTGCGAGCACCCCAGCGCTCGCGGCGCTCGCGCCCGTGGCGGGCCTCGATGGCATGCAGCATGCCCAGCAGCACCGACGGCGCCAGGCGCGTGCGCACGAGGGCCACGCCGTTCAGGTAGCGGGGCGCGGTCTCATCCGGACCGTCCAGCGTGAGCGCGACCGACTCGATCGCGTCGGACGCCACGACCTCGTCGACGAGCGGCAGGCGGCGCAGCTCGGCGACCGCCTCGTCGAGCGTCTCAGCGCGCTCGCCCAGGTTCGCACCGAGCGCGACGACGGCGGTGACCGTCTCGCGAGGCTCGCGCGCGGGAGGCGTGCCGAGGGGGCGCGTCAGGTCCTTGCTCACGCCAGCTCACTCTCGTCGGGCACGTCGTACCGCACGGCGGTCCAGGTGACCGACACGTCCTCGAACTGCAGCGGGATGGGGGCGTGGGGCTTGTGCACGGTGACCCCCGCGGACGCGATCTTCGGATCCTCGGTGAGCGCGTCCGAGATCCGCTTGGCGAGCGTCTCGATCAGGTTGACGGGCTCGCCTGCGACGATCGCGGCGATCTGCTCGGCCATCTCGCCGTAGTGCACGGTCTCGGCGACATCGTCGGTCGCCGCGGCGCGCGCGGCGGCCTCGTCTGTGAGGGTCAGGTCGACGTCGATGACGAACTCCTGCCCGTTCTGACGCTCGAAGTCGAAGACGCCGTGGTGTCCGAAGACCCGCAGCCCCTTGAGTGCGATCTGCATCATGTGCTCCTCGATCCGCTCGGCCATGTCAGCCCCTCCAGACATCGAGCACGGCGAGCGCGTCGCGCGTGGCAGTCACGTTGTGCACGCGCACCGCGTGCACGTTCAGCTGCGCCGCGAGCACGCTGGTGACCGCGGTCGCGAGATCCTTCTGATCCTGGGTCGCCTCCTCGCCCACCGCCTGCGCCAGGAAGCGCTTGCGCGACGTGCCGATGAGTACGGGGAAGCCGAGCGCCTGCACGGCGGGGAGCGCCCGCAGCAGCGCCCAGTTCTGGTCGCCCGCCTTGGCGAACCCGATACCCGGATCGAGGATGATCCGCGTGCGGGCGACGCCCGCGGCGAGCGCGGCGTCGACGCGCTCGCCGAGCTCTGCGACGACCTCGTCGGCGACGGAGTCGTAGGTCGCCTTCGCGTACATGTCGGCAGACGGCCCGCGCCAGTGGCCGAGTGCCACGGTCGCGCCCGTCTCGGCGACGACGTCGAGGATCTCCGGATCGGCGAGCCCCCCGGAGACGTCGTTCACGATGCGCGCGCCGGCGGCCACGGCCTCACGCGCGGTCTCGGCGCGGTAGGTGTCGACACTGACGGTCGCGCCATCGGCGGCGAGGGCGGTGATCACGGGCAGCACGCGCCGGATCTCCTCCTCCGCGCCCACCGGCTTCGAGCCGGGGCGAGTCGATTCGCCCCCGACGTCGAGCACGTGCGCCCCCTGATCGCGCAGGTGCCGCCCGTGCGCGATCGCGAGGGAGCGATCGAGGTAACGCCCGCCGTCGCTGAAGGAGTCGGGCGTGACGTTGACGATGCCCCAGATGCTCGTCATCCGGCGTCCCCGGCTGTGACTCCAGGCTCGAGGCGCGGCGGCTCGCTCCACGTCCGCGCGCCCGCGGCCGGGGCGATCAGGGCGATGATCTCCGCCCGGGCGGCGGGCTCGGCGAGCTCCCCGCGCGCGGCGACCGTGACCGTCGACGAGTCGCTCTGACGCGAGCCGCGCATGGTCACGCACTGGTGCTGGGCATCGAGCACAACGAGCACCCCTCGCGCGTCGAGCGACGACGCGATGGTGTCGGCGATCTGCTCGCCGAGGCGCTCCTGCACCTGCGGACGCGCGGCGAGGATGTCCACCACCTTCGGCAGCGCGCCGAGGCCCACGACCTGCTCCCCCGGCAGGTAGGCGATGTGCGCGTGTCCGGCGAAGGGCAGCAGGTGGTGCTCGCACACCGAGCGGAACCGCACGTCGCGCAGCACGACCGCCCCCGACGGGATCGTGTCGGGAGCAGGGCCATGCGAGACGCTGATGGTGTGCGCCAGCGGCTCGGACGGATCCTGTCCCACGCCCGCGAAGAACTCGCCGTAGGCCTCCGCGACGCGGTGCGGCGTCTGCTTCAGCCCGGGACGATCCGGATCCTCGCCGATCGCCTTCAGCAGCTCGGTCACGAGCGCGGCGATGCGCTCCCTGTCGACGGACATGCGCTCACTCAGGAGGTCGCGTTGGCGGCCATGCCGCCCGACGCCGAGCGCTGCGGCACCTCGATCGGGGGAAGCGTCGAGACGGGGCGCTCCTCGCTCGAGAGCCACTGCGGCCGCGCGTCGAGCTTCTTCACGTCCTTGAAGATGTCCTCGAGCTGGGTGTGGTCGAGGGTCTCCTTCTCGAGCAGCTCGAGGGCGAGACGGTCGAGCACGTCGCGGTTGGCGTTGATGACCTCGTAGGCCTCGTTGTGCGCCTGCTCGATGAGCGCGCGCACCTGGTCGTCGATGCGCTCGGCGACCCGCTCCGAGTACTCGCGGCCGTGGCCCATGTCGCGGCCCATAAAGACCTCGCCGCTCGCCGAGGCGAGTTTGACCGGACCGACCGTGGCCGTCATGCCGTACTCCGTGACCATCTTGCGGGCGATGCCCGTGGCCTTCTCGATGTCGTTCGAGGCGCCGGTGGTCGGGTCGTGGAAGACGATCTCCTCCGCGACGCGGCCGCCCATCGCGTAGGCCAGCTGGTCCTGCAGCTCGTTGCGGGTGACCGAGTACTTGTCCTCGAGCGGCAGCACCATCGTGTAGCCGAGAGCCTTGCCGCGGGGCAGGATCGTGATCTTCGTGACCGGATCGGTGTGGTTCATCGCCGCTGCCGCGAGCGCGTGACCGCCCTCGTGGTACGCGGTGATGAGCTTCTCCTTGTCGTTCATCACGCGGGTGCGGCGCTGGGGGCCGGCGATGACGCGGTCGATCGCCTCGTCGAGCGCGCGGTTGTCGATGAGCTGCGCGTTCGAGCGGGCCGTCAGCAGAGCGGCCTCGTTGAGCACGTTGGCGAGGTCGGCGCCGGTGAAGCCGGGCGTCTTGCGGGCGACCACGTCGAGGTCGACGCTGTCGGCGAGCGGCTTGCCGCGACCGTGCACCTCGAGGATCTTGCGGCGGCCCGCGAGATCCGGAGCGTCCACGCCGATCTGACGGTCGAAGCGGCCGGGGCGCAGCAGCGCCGGGTCGAGGATGTCAGGGCGGTTGGTGGCCGCGATGACGATCACGTTCTGCTTGGGGTCGAAGCCGTCCATCTCGACGAGCATCTGGTTCAGAGTCTGCTCGCGCTCGTCGTGACCGCCGCCCATGCCGGCGCCGCGGTGGCGGCCGACCGCGTCGATCTCGTCGATGAAGATGATCGCCGGCGAGTTCTCCTTGGCCTGGTTGAACAGGTCGCGCACGCGGCTCGCGCCGACACCGACGAACATCTCGACGAAGTCGGAACCCGAGATCGAGTAGAAGGGCACCCCCGCCTCGCCGGCGACGGCGCGCGCGAGGAGGGTCTTGCCGGTTCCGGGAGGGCCGTACAGCAGCGCACCCTTGGGGATCTTGGCGCCGAGGGCCTGGTACTTGGCCGGATCCTTCAGGAAGTCCTTGATCTCGGCGAGCTCCTCGAGCGCCTCGTCGGCACCCGCGACATCCGCAAACGTCACATCCGGGTGCTCCTTGTTCGAGAGCTTCGCGCGCGACTTGCCGAACTGCATGACCTTGCCGCCGCCGCCCTGGGCGCTCGACAGCAGGAACCAGAACAGCACACCGAGCAGCAGCATCGGCAGCAGCAGCGAGAGCAGCCCGTCGAACCAGGTGGCGCGCGGCACCGCGTCGTCGAATCCGTCCTTCGGGTCGGCTTCCTGCACGGCCTCGACGACCTCGTCGGCGCGGGCGCTGACGTAGTAGAACTGCACCTCGGTCGCGCCCTCATGGGCCTTCGACAGCTGCAGGTCGACGCGCTGGTCGCCGTCGGTGATCAGCACCTTCTCGGTGGTGCCGCCGCGCAGCAGCTCGAGACCCTCCTGGGTCGTGACCTGACGCGTGCCGGTGAGGCTCGAGATCAGCGAGAAGCCGACCACGAGAAGCAGGCCGATCAGCAGCACGTAGATCAGCGGATTGCGCGTCAGCTTCTTGAAATCCATGGTGCGCTTCACGTTACCCTCAGGCGCCTATGCCTTCACCGGGATTCGCCCAAGGCGTACGGCTTCGCGCGCGACGCGCGCCGCGGATCCGTGCTCGATCAGGCGTAGACGTGCGGCGCCAGCACGGCCACGTCGCGGAGGTTGCGGTAGCGCTCGGCGTAGTCGAGGCCGTAGCCCACCACGAACTCGGTGGGGATGTCGAAGCCGAGGTACCGGCAGTCGATCTCGACCTTCGCGGCGTCGGGCTTGCGCAGCAGCGCCAGCACCTCGACCGACTCGGCCCCGCGCGAGGCGAAGTTGTCGAGCAGCCAGCTGAGGGTCAGCCCCGAGTCGATGATGTCCTCGACGATCAGCACGTGCCATCCGCCGAGATCCGTGTCGAGATCCTTGCGGATCTGCACCACGCCGCTCGACTTCGTCGAGCTGCCGTAGCTGGACACGGCCATCCAGTCCATCGCGATGTCGCGCTTGAGGTGGCGCGCGAAGTCGGCCATGACCATGACCGCGCCCTTGAGCACGCCCACGAGGAGGAGCTTCTTGCCCTCGTAGTCCTGCTCGACCTGGCGGGCCAGGTCGGCGAGCTTCGCGTCGATCTGCTCCTCGGTGACGAGGACGGTCGTGAGGTCGTTCGGGATGTCCGCCGCGCGCATGGGTTCGAGCTTACGTGCGCGCGGTGAAGATGATCAGGGCGTTTTTACGGGCGGCCGTGCAGCCGGGCAGGTCGATCGGCCCCTGCCCCGACCAGTCGGTGACGAGGCGGGCGACCTCGAGGGTCTGCACGCGGGTGAGGGCGACGCCGAACTCGCTCTGCACAACGTGCCGGATGATGCGGTGGCGCAATGCCGGCGGGTTCGCGGCGAGCGCGGCCACCGAGACGGCGATGCCGGCCTCGGCGTGCTCGACGATGTCCTCGATCGTCTCCTCGATCATCTCGGCGAAGGCCTCGGCGTCCTCGCGCAGCTGCTCGGCCGTGCGCGCCAGCGCCTCGGCGATGCCGGGGCCGAGCTCGCCTTCGAGCACCGGCAGCACGCGCTCGCGCACCCGCACGCGCGAGAAGCGGATGTCGCTGTTGTGCGGGTCATCCCACGGCTCGAGGCTCTGCGCCGCGCACGCGGCCTGGGTGGCCTCGCGGCGCAGCCCCAGCAGGGGCCGGAGCCAGCGCACGCCGCTGTCGTCGGTGCGCTCCGACGCCATCCCGGCAAGGCTCGTGCCCCCGGCGCCGCGTGCGAGCCCGAGCAGCACCGTCTCGGCCTGGTCGTCGAGCGTATGGCCGAGCAGCACCGCCGCGGCCCCCGCGTCCGCGGCGGCATCGCGCAGCGCGCCGTAACGCGCGTCGCGCGCGGCCGCCTCCACGCCGCCCTCACGCCCGACCTCGACGCGCACGACCAGCGGATCGATGCCGAGCGCCGCCGCCTTCTGCGCCGCGGCCGACGCGATCCGATCCGATCCGTCCTGCAGGGCGTGGTCGATCGTGACGCTCGCCACCCGGATCCCGCGGGCGCGGGCCTCGTGAGCGGTCGCGGCGGCGAGCGCGAGGGAGTCGGCGCCGCCCGACAGCGCGACGAGCACGACGGATCCGTCCGGCACCTCCGCGAGGGACGTGCGGACGGCGAGGCGGACGGCGGCGAGGGCGGGATCGAGCACGACTCAACGGTAGTGGGGCGCCCCGGTTACTCTTTAGAGCGCATAACCCCTGATCTTCAAGGAGACCCACGCATGGGCGCGTACGACGCAGTCATCGAGATCCCGCGCGGCAGCCGCGTGAAGTACGAGGTCGACCACGGCACGGGCCGTGTCTTCCTCGACCGCGTGCTGTACACGACCTTCGGCTACCCCACCGACTACGGGTTCTTCGAGAACTCGCTCGGCGAGGACGGCGACCCGCTCGACGTGCTGGTCATCATGGACCACTCCGTCTACCCGGGTGTCGGCGCGAAGGTGCGCCCGGTGGCCGTGCTGAAGATGTCGGATGAGGCCGGCGGCGACGACAAGGTCATCGCGGTGCTCGCGAAGGACCCGCGCTGGGACCACATCCAGGACATCGACGACATCCCGGAGTACACGAAGAAGGAGATCACGCACTTCTTCGAGCACTACAAGGACCTCGAGCCCAACAAGTGGGTCAAGGTCGACGAGTGGGCCAACGCCGCCGAGGCCGAGCGCCTGGTGATCGAGGCCTACGAGCGCTTCGAGGAGCACGAGGCCCAGACCCGCACCCAGGGTGCGGGCGAGGCGCCCAACACGCGCGACTGATCCCCGGATCCGGAAGAAGGGCCCCGCTTCCTCGGAAGCGGGGCCCTTCTTCTCGCGCTCGGGCGCTCAGTACGTGTTGATGCCGCGGGCCGACATAAACGGCCCCGGATCGGTCGTGCCGCCGTTGACGTAGACCTCGAAGTGCAGGTGGCAGCCGAACGAGTTGCCGGTGTTGCCCTCGTACGCGATGACCTGACCCGCGTTGACCCACTGCCCACGCCGAACGATGATGCCGCCGTTGACGATGTGGCCGTACCCGGTGCCCACGCCGCCGCCGTGGTCGATGCGCACGTAGTTGCCATAGCCGCCGTTGTAGCCGGCGTACGTGACAGTGCCCGAGTGCGCGGCGTAGATGCGCGCGCCGCAGCCGGCGGCGAGGTCGATGCCGGCGTGGATCTTCGAGCCGCAGTACCGCGAGTTGCACATCTGGGGGCGCGGGCCGTAGCCCGAGGTGCGCCAGCCGTCGCTCGGGCGGGCCCACCCGCTGCCCGTCGGGGCACCACCGGAGGTCGAGCCACCGCCGCTTCCGCCGGCCGCGGCCTCCGCCGCCGCACGGTCTGCGGCCTCGCGGGCGGCCTGGTCGCGGGCGGCCTTCGCGGCCGCGGCGGCCGCCGCGGCGCGGCGCTGCTCCTCGAGGCGACGCTGCTCGGCCTCGTAGGCCTGCTTGGCCTTGACGCCCTTCTCGTAGTCGGCGACGGTCTTAGCCGTCGTGTCCTTGAGGGCGGCGAGCTGCGCCTCGAGCGTGATCATGTTCGCCTGCTGGTCGGCGAGGGCCTGCTCGGCTGCGGCCTGGGCCTCCTGCGCCGCGACCATCTTGTCCTCGGCGACCTTCTGCAGGCGGTCGCGCTCGGCGCGAGCCACCTCGGCCTGGTCGGAGAGGCTCTTGGCCGAGTCGCGAGCCGCGACGGCCTCGGCATAGACCGTCTCGCTGCCGCCGATGAGCTTGTCCATCTGGCCGAGCTTGGTGAGCAGGTCATCGGCCGTGGCCGCGGATCCGGCGAACAGCACCTCGAGCGACGTGCTGTCACCGCCCGCGCGGGAGAGCTGGGTCGCCACACGCGCCGCGTTGGTGGCGGCGGTGTCCGCCTTCACCGCCTGATCGTCGGCCTGCTTCTGCAGCTCCTGGGCGCGGAAGTCGGCCTCAAAGAACGCCTGCTGCGCCTCGTAGAACTCGTTCGCGGCCTTCTCGGCGGCGGCCTGCGTCTCCTCGACGCGCCGCGTGAGCTGCGCGATCATGTCGGTGACGCGCTGGATCTCCGCCTGCTTCGCCGACTGGTTGCCCTTGGCCGCCTGCACGTCGTCCCACGACGGGTAGTCATCGGGGTTGTAGGTGACGGCGAAGGCCGACCCACCGCCCGACAGCCCGACTCCGAGCGCGACCGCGCCCGTGGTCGCGAGCGCCAGGGCGCTGCGCCGGGTGATCGGGTTCCACGCGCCGGGGTTCCAGAAACGGGCGCGTTCAGCAGGGGTCGGGGCGCAGTTGCAGTCCTCTGCCGTGGCCTCAGGGGTGCCCATCGGGGGGCTGGTCACCGCGTTGTTCACATCCGTCACACTAACAACACCCGTCACATCGGGAACAGGGGGTCCCACCGGACGGGCATGCCTGGCAGCACTCCGGGGGCCTGCACATCATGCCCGCGACTCGCCCGGGATGCGGGAGGACGCGCCCCGAATTGGAGAATCGGGCGATCTCCGCTTAAAGTATTCCAGTCGGCACGTGAGCCCCGAGGTTCACCCCGGCCCCATCGTTTAGCGGCCTAGGACGCCGCCCTTTCACGGCGGTAGCACGGGTTCGAATCCCGTTGGGGTCACACGTTCTGATACAATTTCATAGTTTGGCCCTGTAGCGCAGTTGGTTAGCGTGCCGCCCTGTCACGGCGGAGGTCGCGGGTTCAAGTCCCGT
The DNA here is from genome assembly GCF_017592545.1 of Microbacterium stercoris. Classification (GTDB taxonomy): domain Bacteria; phylum Actinomycetota; class Actinomycetes; order Actinomycetales; family Microbacteriaceae; genus Microbacterium; species Microbacterium stercoris. The sequence goes on along the minus strand of NZ_JAGFOA010000002.1, from coordinate 235,159 downwards.
CAGGGTCGCTCCAAGCGACGGGCCTTCTTTCGAGGAGGCCTTTCGTGTAGGAACGGCAGCAGTGAAGCCGTTTCGGCTCTGTAGCTCAGTTGGTAGAGCGCACGACTGAAAATCGTGAGGTCACGGGATCGACGCCCGTCGGAGCCACAAGGGTGATCATTACAGTCACTCCAGAAACCCTCGCCTAGCTTCTACATGGCGGGGGTTTTGCTTTGCCCTGGTGAGGGGTGGTTTCCGCCCCCGGTCGTTGAGCGAGCGAAGCGAATCGAAACGTCGTCGTCCGATGCCGGCGACACGAAGTCGCTGGCAGGTTGGGCCGGTCTGTGGCCGGACCTGGCTCCGATACGGTTCGAATGGCGCCTGGTCAGCTGCCGAAACCATTGCCCCGCGAGCGCTGATGGGGTCGGTCGACGCGACGGGGCACCCCTAGAGCATGCGTCGTCGCCCCGGCCGCCGGGCCGTATCCACGGCGAATCGTGGAACCCGGCCCGGCCCCGGAGACGCCGCGGCTAGCGGCGCGGCTGGTCGGCGCGCAGCACCTCGAGGCGCGCGCGGTACTCCTGCTCGTCGATGTCGCCGTTCGCGAACCGGTTGGCAAGCGTCGACTCTGCCGACGGCCCCGAGTGGCCGCCCCAACCGCCCCAACCGCCGCCGCGGAAGCGCGGACCGCGCCGGATGAAGACGGCCAGCAGGATGAAGAAGCCGATCCAGAACAGCGGCACCAGCAGGAACAGCCAGCCGGGTCCGCCACCGCCCCAGGGGCCGTGAGCGAGCACATCCTGGGCCTGAACGAGTGCTTCGGTGAACATAATGCGTCCTTTCGCGGATGATGCGGCGCGATCCGGCCGCTCATCCAGGCTCGCGAGCACCGCCCCCGGGCACATCCGCCGCCGGGAGGCGCCTGAGGCCTCCCGCGGGAGTCATCTCCAGCCGGGCTTGACCAGCCCCGAGTCGTAGGCGAGCACAACGAGCTGCACGCGGTCGCGTGCGCCGAGCTTGCCCATCATCCGCGAAACATGGGTCTTGGCGGTGAGGGGGCTGAGGAACAGACGCTGCGCGATCTCGTCGTTCGTCAGCCCCTGCGCGATCAGCACCAGCACCTCGCGCTCCCGTGCGGTCAGCGCACCGAGCTCGGCCCCCGCGGGAGCGCGTACGCCCTCGGCGACGCGCGCGAGCAGCCGCCGTGTCACCCCGGGACTCAGCAGGGCGTCGCCGTCGGCGGCGACCCGCACCGCGCGGATCAGCTCCGAGGGCTCGGAGTCCTTCACGAGGAACCCGCTGGCCCCCGCCAGGATCGCCTCGGTCACGTACTCGTCGAGCTCGAACGTGGTCACGACCACCACGTGGATGCCTCCCAGCGAGGGATCGGCGACGATCTCGCGCGTGGCCCACAGCCCGTCCCGCCCGGGCATGCGGATGTCCATGAGGAACACGTCGGGGCGGTGCTCGCGCGCGATGCGCACCGCGTCCTCGCCGCTGGCGGCCTCGCCCACGACCTCCATGTCGGGCTCGGCATCGAGCAGGGCGCGGAACCCGGCCCGGATCAGCTGCTGATCGTCGGCGATCGCGATCCGGATCATTCGTGCTCCCTTTCCGCCGGGATGCGCGCCCGCACGGCGAACCCCGAGCCCTCAGGTCCCGCCTCGAGGGTGCCGCCCAGCAGTGCGGCGCGCTCGCGCATCCCGAGGATGCCGCGTCCGCTTCCGCTCGACGGTTCGACCGGCCGTGCGGCGCCGTCGTCCACGACCTCGGCCACGATCTCGCTGCCCTCCCACCGCAGGCTCAGACGCACGTGGGATCCGGGCGCATGGCGAGCGGCGTTGGTGAGCGCCTCGCGCAGGAGCCGGTGCACCGCCAGCTGCGCCGTTCCCGTCGGTCGCGGCGACAGGCGATCGTCGAGCTCGACCGTGAGACCGAGGCGCTCGGCGTCGCGGATGAGCTCGGGAAGGGCCGAGAGGTCGGGTTCCGGCGCGAGGGCGGCCGCTTCCTCGCCGCGCAGCACGCCTAGCACCTGCCGCACCTCGTCGAGGGCCTGCGTGGACGTGCGCCGGATGTCGCGGAGGGTGTCCTGGGCGCGCGTCGGATCACGATCGGCCAGGTGAAGCGCCACCCCCGCCTGCACCGAGATCGACGAGAGCGAATGGGCCAGCACGTCGTGCAGTTCGCGCGCGATGCGCACGCGCTCGCGGTCGGCCTCGGTCTGGCGGCGCTCCTCGAACGACGCGCGCAGGCGCTCCATCCGGTCCTGCCGGGTGCGCACCGCGAGGCTGACCGCCAGCGTCACCGCCGACGCGATCACCACGAGCAGCGCGGGCAGGAAGAGCAGTCGCACGCCGAAGACCGACGCGGCCGAGAGCGGCACGAGCACACTGCCGGCGGCGATGCCCGACGACCACCACACCGCGCCGTGGCGCACGCCGCGGGCGATCGCCAGCAGCAGGGGCAGCAGGGCGAACGGCGGCGGAACGGGGTGGACGGCGAGCGCGACGATCGCAAGGCCCCCCGACACCGCGACGCCCAGCGCGGGCCACCGGTCGATCAGCAGCAGGGCGACGGCGGCGGCGACGGTGGCCGCGGCGGAGAGCCAGAGCAGCCCGGATGTCGGCGTCCACCACAGCGCGCGGCTCGCCGACGCCCCCGCGGCTACAATGGCCGCGGCGAAGGCGATCCAGCGGCCCCGACGGGGATCGCGCGCCTCGCCCCAGCCGTCGGAGAGAGCGGGCGCGGGCATGGCGCCAGCGTATCGACGGGCCCGCGTGCCCGACACCATCGCCGGGAGGCGTTCGCCTACTCCACCGGGAGCATGCCCGCCGCCGCTGCCGCCCGGGGCGCATCCGCCGCGCGGGGAGCATCCGCCGCCCGAGAGGTATCCGCCGCGCGGGGGGCCGCTGCCGTGCCCTGCGCCTCCGCCGTGCGGGGGGCGAGCCGCCGACCCGCGACCCGGTACCACCGCGCGCAGAAGATGACCACGATCGCGATCTCGATTGCGGCGCCCCCGTAGTACATCAGCAGGGCTCCGTCCTGCGCCTCCGCGACCGGCACCCCGGCGGGCGGGTGCGCGTAGAGCTGCTTCGCCAGCACGGCGTGCGAGGCCATGGCCAGCACGAGCACCACGGCGCGGAGCACGGGACGCGGCGCATGCGGCGACGGATCCTGCCCGATGATCGCGGCGGCGAAGAGGTAGCCCGACACCAGCAGGTGCCCCTGCACAAGCACGTGCAGCAACGGGATCGCCTGCATCGCCTCGAAGACGGGCGTGAGGTAGATCACCCAGAGCCCGCCCGCGCTGAGCACCCCCGCCGTCACCGGATGCGTGATGAAACGCGCGGGCGCGCTGCGCAGCAGGCGGGAGATCCGGCGAGCGGGCGTCACGTGGAGAGTCCGCAGCGCGAGCGTGACTGGCGCGGCCAGCACCAGCAGCAGCGGCGCGATCATGCCGACCGCGAGGTGCGCCGCCATGTGCCGCACGAAGTCCTCGCGGGCCGCAGCGGCCATCGGGCCGACGACGGTGGCACCGGCCGCGACGATGCCGAGCGTCCACAGGCCCAGCCGATCCGTCGACCAGCTGCGCCCCCGCCGGCGCGTGGTCACCATGCCGGAGACATAGGCGACGATCGCCAGTGCGGCCAGGCCGATCAGCAGGAGGTCGAGCGTGGCGGTGCCCCCGCCACCATGCGCGTGCGTCATGTCCGCTCCTTCGCGCGGGCGACCCCGGCAGGTCGGGTCATCACGGCGAGCACGATGCCGGCGGCGAGGATCAGCACGGCCGAGACGTTCCAGACGAGGTCGTACGGCAGGATGTCCTCGACGTACCGGATCTGGTGGATCCGGAACCACTTGTGGTGCACGGTGCCGTCGTACAGCTGGAAAGCGCCTGCTCCCACGAGCACCCCGCCCACCCACCGCCGCCACCAGAGGGCCCCGCGCCGGCGCAGGTCGGCGAGCAGAAACAGGCCGGCGATCGTGGCGAACCAGCTGAAGGCGTGGAACAGCCCGTCGGAGATGAGGCCCCACTCGGGCGTCGCCCGGTCGTAGAAGTGGTGCCAGTGCAGCAGCTGGTGGAAGACGGCCTCGTCGAGGAAGGCGACCAGGCCGACGCCGAACAGCACGCCCGACCACAGATTCTGTGCGGATCGCTCCGCCCGCGGATCCCGCGGGCGCTCGTCGGCCGGCGTCTGGCCGGGACGCGGTGGCGTGGAATCTCGCGGGGACATCCTGCGATGGTGCCCGTCTGCGGCTCCTCCTGTCATCCTCTCGACGTCCGGGCCTGGGGGTGATACGCACAGAGCGAGAGCTGCCCGGCCGCGCGGACGGCGTGGTCCTCGGTGGCGTGCGCAGACCCCCTCACCTATCATCAAACGATAGCTAGCTATGGATGAACGATAGGATCCGCATGCATCGGGCAACCGTCCTCGCCGCGAAGGCGCTCATCGTGGTGCTCCTCGCGGCGCTGCTGGGTGTGCAGGTATGGGTCGTGCCGAGCCTCGCCCGCTCGACCGCCGCGTACGCACCGGAGTTCGCGCAGCTCGTGGCGCCGGGCATCGCGCTGCCGGCGGTCTTCGTGCTGTGCATCCAGATCGTGCTGGTGTGCGTGTGGCGACTGTTGTCGATGGTGCGCGAGGAGAGCATCTTCCGCCCCTCCGCCTTCGTCTGGGTCGACGTGATCCTGGGGGCGATCGTCACCGCGACCCTGCTGGTCGTCATCGGCGCCGTGGTGATCGACCGTGCGCAGGCGGGCACCCCGCTGATCCTGATCGGATCCGTCGTGGCGGTGATCTTCGGCGCGGGTCTCGCGCTGGTGATGGTGGTGCTGCGCGGGCTGCTGCAGAAGGCGACGCAGCTCGAGTCGGACCTGTCCGAGGTGGTGTGATGCCCATCGTCATCGACCTCGACGTGCAGCTCGCCAAGAAGAAGATGGGCGTGAACGAGCTGGCCGCGGCCATCGGCATCACGCCGGTGAACGTCTCCGTGCTCAAGAACGGCCGCGCGAAGGCCGTGCGCTTCACCACCCTCGACGCCATCTGCCGCGTGCTCGAATGCCAGCCGGGCGACATCCTGCGCTGGGTGGACGAGGTGTGAGCAGGCACGACGCGGCCCACGCCGCGAGCATCGCCGGCTCCGCCCTCACAATCGGGATCGCGATCATGACCTCGCTCGCGGTGGCGATCCACTCGCTCTTCGCAGCCAGCCCGCCCATCGAATGGAGCGAGGAGAGCAACCCGGTGCGCATCCTGGATCTCGTCGCGTCGGGCTTCCGCGCGGACGTGACGCTGCTCGGTGCGGCCGGGCTGCTCGTGCTGGCCGGTGCCGCGGTGATCACGGTCGGCGCGCTGACGCGCAGCGCGACGTGGCTGGGCACGGGCATCACGGTGACGGTGATCTTCGCGCTGCTGTTCGGAGGGCTGCTCGCGCTGTTCGGTGTTGCCACGGCCCACACCGCCGACCGCGCCGAGAGCGCGATGAAGCGCTCCGCCACCGCACGGGTGCAGGAGTCCGCCCGTGAGTTCGGGCCGCTGCTGCCGCCGAAGCCCGCCGAGCCCGTCAACCCGCTGCCAGGAGCGGAGAAGGTTCGCACCGAGATCCGACGCATGGTCGCCGCTTCCTTCAATGCGGCCTCCGGCGCGGTGGTCGATGAGGCGGGCGCACCGCTCCGTCCCGCGGCGGTGGCGTTCTCCTCCGCGGCCTGTGGGGAGACGGGAGTCGCCGTTCAGCTGCACCTCGCCTTCCGTACCCACGACAATGCGGCATCGATGGGGCGCATCCTCGCGGTCTGGGACGAAGCCGGTTATGCCCCCGACTACGCGATGCACGAGGAGATCCGGTACAGCGACTCCCGGCTGATCGAGCGCATGGGCCTGCGCGACCGGACGACGATCGACGGCCTCATCCACATGAGCATCGTCGGCGCCTGTGCGACGCCGTGATCACCGAGCTCAGAGCTCGCCGGGGCGCATGGCCTCTTCGTCGATCAGGCGGATGATCCTCTGGCCCGCCGTCTCGGTCGCGGGCTCCTGCCCCGCGACGGCCCTGCGGGGGCGGTAGACGACCAGGGAGTGGAAGACGAACCGCGCCACGAAGGCGACCGCGAGGGTGATCGCCGTGGCGAGCCAGGCCGAGATGTGCCAGCTGTGCACAAGCACCGCGAGGATCGGCAGGCGGATGGCCGCCTCGACGCCGTTGAAGGCGAAGGACGTCAGGAACCGGCGCCAGAAGCCGCCCGCCTGATCCCGCATCTCCGAGAAGACGAAGCGCTCGGCGAGCAGGAAGTTCGCGACGATGGTGACCACGGCGGCGATGATCGCGGCCCAGATGCCGAAGGACTCGCCGAACAGCGCGGTGAGCGCCCACACGATGCCGATGTTGGCCACGGCGCCCGCGGCCCCGATGATCGCGAAGAGCGACATCTTGCCGAATCTCAGCCGCGCGAGATGCACGAGGAACGTGATGCCCTGACGCAGCGAGGCCTTCGACTCGCCCTCACCGCGCGGCAGGAACTGCATCGGCACCTCGGCCGTGCGCAGGTCGGTGCGCACCAGCAGCTCGAGCAGGATCTTGAACCCGCTCGGACGCAGCGAGTCGAGGTCGAGCCGCGAGCGATCGACGAGGAAGAACCCCGTCATGGGGTCGCTCGTGCCGTGCAGGCGCATGGGGAACATCGCCTTCGTCAGCGTGGTCGCGCCCCGCGAGACGCCGAAGCGCAGCGTGGTGCCGAGGCCCGTGGAGTCGCCGCCGCCGATGTAGCGCGACGCCACCACGACGTCGCAGTCGCCCCGTGCGTGGCGGTCGACCAGCGCGGGCACCAGAGCGGGCGGATGCTGCAGGTCGCCGTCCATCACCACGCAGACATCGGATGCGGCCGCGCGCAGCCCGGCCACCACGGCGCTGCCGAGCCCTCCCCCGCGCCGACCGGCCTCGCGGTGCAGCACACGCACCGGCAGCGGTGCGTCCTGTGCGACGCGCAGGATCTCCGAGGCGGTGTCATCATCGCTGTCGTCGACGAACAGGATCTCCGCGCGGCGACCCGCGAGGGCGACGGCCAGCTGCCCCACCAGGGGTGCGACGTTGCCGCGCTCGTTGCGCGTCGGAACGATGACGGTGACGTCCACGCAGGTCCTTTCGAAGATCCGCAGAGTCCCATCGTTTCATGCCCGCTTGTGCGGCCGATCCCGTGTCCCACAGGGCGCGTACCCTGGAAACATGACGACTGTGGACCCGACCAAGATCACCATGTTCGGCGCCGAGTGGTGCCGCGACTGCCGCCGCACCAAGGCGCAGCTGGATGGCCTCGGTGTCGAGTACACGTACGTCGATCTCGAGGCCGAGCCCGCTGCGGCCGAGGTCGCCAAGGACATCTCGGGCCGCACCCAGATCCCCGTCGTGGTCTACCCGGACGGCTCGCACCACGTCGAGCCGGCCAACGCCGACGTCGACGCGAAGCTGCGCGAGCTCAGCCTGATCTGAGCGGGCCGGCTCGACTCGATCGTCCCGGCGCCCACTCGACGAGCGGACGCCGGGACGGCGGGATCACAGCTTGTCGCCCGCCACGGCGAAGGTGTCGCAGGCGTTGACGCCGCCCGAGCGACCGGTGTCGAACCAACGCTGACGCTGCTCGCTGGAGCCGTGGGTCCAGCTCTCGGGGTTGACCTGTCCCCCGGACTGCTCCTGGATGTGGTCGTCACCCACCGCGGCCGCCGCGTTCAGCGCGTCGGCGATCTGCTGCGGCGTCGGCTCCTTCAGGTACGGATCGCCGTCGGCGTCCTTCTCCTCGGTCATCGCCGTCACCCAGGCGCCGGCGAAGCAGTCGGCCTGCAGCTCGGTGCGCACGCCGTTGCTGTCGGGCCCGGTGCCGTTCTGCGGGTGCTCCTGGAACACGCCGATCAGGTTCTGCACGTGGTGTCCGTACTCGTGCGCCAGCACGTACAGCTGCGCGAGGTCGCCGGCGGAGGCGTCGTACTGCGAGCGCAGCAGGCCGAAGAAGGTCGGATCGATGTACACCGTCTCCTCCGGCGGGCAGTAGAAGGGCCCGGTCGCGTTGGATGCCGTGCCGCACTGCGTGCCGGTCGACCCGTCGACGATGACGAGCTCGGGCTCTCGGTAGCCCTCGAGCGTCCGCGCCCAGAACTCGTCGAGCACGATCGCCCCGCCCTCGAGGCGGCACGCGTCATTCGCGTTGGCGTCGGCTCCGCTGTCGCAGTTCTCGACGATCGTGGACTCTCCGGATCCCTGGGATCCCTCGCCGCCGCCGACGATGCCGAGGAGACCGCTCAGATCCTGACCCGTGAACGCCTGGATGAGGAGCACCGCGATCGCGCCGATGCCGACCACACCGCCTCCCGCGATCGCGGTGTTGCGCCCGCGCCGGCTGGCCTTGTTCTTGCCGAAGTCGGCGTTCTCGTTGAACGTCATGTGCCCACGCTAGTCGCCCGCGCCGCGCCGGAAGAGGGGCTTGCGATGCCGCCCCGGGGTCCTTCGCGGTCGGCGCGGGGTCCTCGCGGGGTCGTCGCGCGGCCCCCGGCACGGCAGAATGGAGAAGCACGGAAAGGGGGTCGCCGATGATCGAGACGACGCACACGCATGACGAGACTCACGGCCAGGATGACGCGCACCCGGAGACCGCCCCGCTGCACCTGCCGCACGCGGCCGCCGAGTGCCCGAAGTGCTTCACCGAGCTGCAGCGCGACCGCGACTGGTGGCTCGCCCGCCCGGCCGGATCGCGCCTCGTCGGCCTGGTCGTGGCGCGCGCCGACATGCCGTCGATCAAGCAGCAGCGCGATGACCTCACCCGCTTCGGTGTGCCGATCGAGGGCTTCCGCCACCCCGCGCCCGACATCCTCGAGACCTGGGAGCAGCGACTCGCGCGCCTGTTCGACACCTTCAAGCCCGGCGACGTGCTCGTCGTGAGCAATGTGCAGGCGCTCGGCTGCGACGTCGACGAGGGCACCCGCACGGCCGCCGCGCTCAGCCGTCGCGGCATCATCGTGAAGGTGCTGTCACACGGCGCCCGCCACCTCGGCACGGTGCCCGCCGTCTGACGCCGTCGGGCGATCGCCGCTCTCGCCCCGCAAGCTCGCGCCGCTAGTCAGTGCAGATGCGGGCGGGCTCCCTGGTGAAGGTGCCGTCCGCACGCACCAGGGTCACCTCGATGCACACCTGCGCCTCGCCGCCCGTGGGCAGCGTGACCGTAGGCTCCTCGGTGCGCACCGGCTTGCTGTCCTCCGGCAGCATGCGCCGCGACCACAGGAAGAAGTCGCCCGCCTCGGGCTCGGGGTTCTTCCATGTGAAGACGGCGTTCTCGCCCTGGATCGTGCCCTGGGTCTCGGTCACCTGCGGCACGGCGCTGTTGCCGGTCGGATCCTGCGGCGCCACCACCGGGGTGGTGTTCTCCGGCTCGGGCTCGACACCCGAGATCAGCTGCGGGATGGTCGCGGCGCCGATGCCGAGCAGTGCGACGCCGATCACCGTCGCCGCGATGATGGCGCCCCAGCGACGCGGGGCGGGCTCGGGCGCCACCTGCGGGCCGGGTGCGGCGGGGGTGTGAGCCGTCGGCGGCGCCCAGGCGGGTGCGGATGCGCCCCCCGCGGGCGGGGTGGCCGGCGGTCGCAGCACCGTCGCATCGTCGATCTGCGATGACGCGAAGCCTCCGGCGGGACGAAGCACCGTGGCGTCGTCGACGGGCTCGGAGGCCGTGGGCGTGGGGGTGCCGACCTGCTTCGTCGTCGCCGAGGGGCGGGTCGCCGTCTCGATCGGCGCGATGTCCGTGATGCCGCGGACGCGCGTGAGACCGCCGTCGTCGTCCTTGAGATCCTCCGGGTCGGGCTGGTCGTCGAGGATGTCGATCGGCGTCACGGAATGCGCGAGCTCGATCTGCACCTTCTGCAGCGCCCGCGCGAACGCCACGGCGCTCGGGTAGCGGTCGGCGGGAGCCTTCGCCATCGCGCGAGAGAGCACCACATGCAGCGACGTGGGCACATCCGGACGCTCCATCGCGGGCAGCGGCATCCGCGCGATGCGCTCGATGAGCTCGGCGCTGCCGTTTCGCTGCCCGGGGATCTCGAATGGCGAGCGTCCCGCAAGCAGCGTGTACGTCGTGGCGCCGAGCTGGTAGACGTCCACACGCGCGCCGCTCTGGGCGAGTTCGGCGGCCGCATCGCCGGCGAACGCCTCGGGCGGCGACCACGGGATCGAGACGCCGGTCATCTCCGAGGCGTCCTGAGACGTCGTGGCGATGCCGAAGTCGGTCAGCGCCGGCCGGTTGTACTCGGTGACCAGGATGTTCGCCGGCTTGATGTCGCGGTGCTGAACCCCCGCGCGGTGCGCGGTCTCCACCGCGGCGGCCACCTGGATGCCGACGCGCAGCGCCTCGGCGACCGAGAACGGCTCACGCCGGTAGCGCACCTGCAGGTTCGGACGCGGGCAGTACTCCATCACCAGGTACGGACGTCCGTCGGAGGACACCCCCGCCTGGTAGATCGTGACGATCGCCGGATGCGTCGACAGCATCGCCATCACGTTGGCCTCGGCGGTGAACTGCGCGGCCGAGGCGGAGATCCGCTCGGGCAGCAGCACCTTCACGGCGACGCGTCGGCGCGGCAGCTCCTGCTCGTACAGGTACACGTCGGCGAAGCCGCCCGATCCGAGCAGCTCAAGGGGCGTGAAGCCGGGGAGCTGAGGAGGCGGTGCCGCGGGACGGCGCTGATTCACGGAAGGTCCTCGAAGGTGACGGTCACGCCGTCACCCAGATCGATCACATCACCCGACGTCACCACCGTGTTCTCGCCGGGGTGCAGGCGGATGGGATCTGCTCCCCCGAGCAGCCCCGTGCGGTACAGCAGGGTGCCGTTGGTGGTGTGCAGGTCGGTGACGACGACGGTCTCGCCGTCGCTGGAGATCTCGACGTGGTTGCGCGAGATGTCGTTCTGCGGGCTCTCCACGGCGATCAGGCGCGGCATGTCGGCCCCGGTCGTGCGCGACGAACGGGGACGCCGGCCGATGATCACGGTGTGGTCGAGCTCGATGACCTCGCCGGTCGACAGGCGCAGGCGGCCCCGGCGGGGCGGGGGCGTGTACGCGACCGTGGGCGGGGCGGGAACGTCGAACGGAGGCAGCTCGGAGACCACGTCGACGGGCACGTCGGTCGTCACGCTCGCGCCCTGGGGCACCATGATCGTGACGCCGTCGTGGTCGCCGAGACGCTCGTCGTCTTCGGAGGGTGCGGGCGGGGGCACGTCAGACGGCGCCGTCGGCTCCGCGTGGTGCGTCTGCGGTGTCTGGCGCGGTGCGCTCGCCTGCAGCGCGTCGAGCTGGGCCGCCGAGATCGTGGCGCCGTCGTGATCGCCGAGCTCGAGCGGATCCACCGGACCCGAGGTCAGGAGCGGATCGAGCGTGTCGAGCGGCACCTGCTCGTCGACCTCGGGCCGCTCGTCGGCCGCGGGCTGGTCGCCGGCCGCCACGGGGGCGGGGGCCGGCGCGGGCGGGACGGCCGGCGGCACAACGACCTCGGGAAGCGGCGGAAGCGGCGGCAGCGGCGGCAGCGGCGGCAGCGGGGGCAGCGGCGGGATGGGCGGCACCGGCGGCGTCGGCTGCGCGGCCGCAGGCTCCTCGCCGAACGGGGCCGACTCCTCGCCGAGGAAGAGCGTCTCGAGCGGCGCGTGCTCGGGTGCCGAGCTCGGCTCGTCCTCGGGCGGCACCGCGGGGGCGAGCGCCGTCGCAGCGGCCGCCATCGCCTCGGCCGACACGATGTCGTCCGGCACGACCACGCCCGGCGCGTCATCACCCCGGGCGCGCACCGGCTCGAGCGTGTCGCTGGCCTCGAAGAAGACCGCGCGCACGCTCGCGGCGAGCACGGCTCCGGAGGCGATCGGCAGCTCGGCGGCGACCGCCGGAGCATCCGTGCCGGGGTGCACCTGCACCGCGAGCGCATCCTCGATGAGGCGCACGGTCCAGGTGTCGACGCCGACGGCCGAGACCTCGAGCGGGCCGCTCAGACGATCGACGGCGATCCGCAGGTCACCGCGCACCGCCGTGCGCACGGCGTCGCCCTCGAGCAGTGCGACCGCGAAGTGCGGCAGCGAACGGGTCGCCGATCCGAACGCCTTCTCGAGCGCGGCCAGGACGGCGCCGACGCCGTCGCCAGAGTCGAGGCCGGTCCAGACGTCGTCGATCAGATCGTGCGGCAGCCCGCCGGGCAGCACGGCGATGCCGTCGTCCGCCACGATGGTCAGCATGCCGCCGGGCTCGTACGTCACGCGCATCAGCGCATCCCCCCTACAGGTTCGCGCGGCAGGGTGTCCGCGTCGATGTCCGAGTCGCCGGTGGGCGCGCCCGCCGACGAGCCGCGGCGCGCCACCGAGACGGCGTCGACCACGATCGCCGTGATGTTGTCGCGGCCGCCGTGGAGCACGGCCTCGTGCACCAGGCGCGTCGCCGCGGCCTGCGGGTGCGCTTCGACCGACAGGATCGTGCGGATCCGTTCGGCGGGCAGCTCGCTCGGCAGGCCGTCGGAGCAGACCAGGATGCGGTCGCCCTGTGCGGCGGGAAGCATCCAGTAGTCGGCGTCGCCGTCGCTGCCCGCGCCGAGGGCGCGCGTGATCACGTTGCGGCGGCGATCGCGCGAGGCGTCCTCCGCCGTCAGCTCGCCCCGATCCATCAGCTCCTGCACGACCGAGTGGTCGACGCTGATCTGGTGGAGCACCCCGCCGGAGAGCCGGTAGGTGCGCGAGTCGCCGAGATTCATCGCGAGCCAGTAGCCCTCGCCCGCCACATCGGCCACAACAACGCCCGTGAGGGTGGTGCCGGCGCCCGCCTCGCTGTCGTCGGAGAGGCTCTCGACGCCCGCGCGAGCGCGCGCCAGCGCCTGACGCACGTCGTCGATGGTGAGGCTGTCGCGCCCTGCGAACCCGGCGAACTCCGCGATCGCGGTCGCGGACGCCACCTCGCCGCGGTCATGGCCGCCCATGCCGTCGGCCACGAGGAACACCGGCGGCACGGAGAGGAACGAGTCCTCGTTGAGGGAGCGGCGCAGCCCCGCATCGGTGGCCGCGCCGCTGAGCGCGATGATCGGACTCGTCATCGACGTCCCTTGTAGGTCATGATGCGATCGCCGATCTCGAGGGCGTCGCCTTCCTGCAGCGCGACCGCGACGCCGGCCTCCGCCGTGATGCGCTCGCCCGCCCGCACGACGGTGACGCCGTTGGTGGAGTGCTGGTCGATGACCGTGACCTCGTCGCCTGCGACCCGGATCTCGAAGTGCGTCTTCGAGAGCGAGAGGGTCTCGTCGCGCACGACGATCGCCTCGACGCCCTCGGAGGAGGCGGGGTTGCGACCGAAGAGCGCACGCGATGTCACGGTGTGCTGCGTGCTGTCGTCCCACTCGAACACCGCGGGTCGTGTGCGCACAACGAGGCGGGTGTCCTCGAGGTCGGCCTCGGGCTCCGGCTCGGCGACCGGCTTCGGCTTGCGCACCAGCACCGTGACACCGTCGATGTCGTCCTCATCCAGGGTGGGCCCCGCCACCGGCTCGCCGCGCATCTCGGTGAGAAGCGTGTCGATCGAGGGCTTCCGGGGCCCCGCCGCGGCCGGCGCGCCGACGCCGGTGGGCGCGGGAGGCGGAGGCGGATCCTGCGTCACCCCGGGCACGAAGGCGATGAGGCCCTCGTCGACGGGAGGGATCGGAACCCCGACCGCGGGTGCCGGAACGGCGACCGCGGGGGCCGGAGGAACGAACGGCGCGGTCGGCGGCGCGGGAGGGGCGACAGGCTCGGGCAGCGGCGGCCGCGGCGGCAGCTGACCCCCGTCGTACGACTGCGCGGGCGGCGCCGGCATCACAGGCGCGGGGAACACCGTCGCGGCCGGCGGGGCGACCGGCTCGGGCGATCCGGATGAGTAGGTGGGGAACGCGGAGCCCGCACCGCCGCCGTACGCGGGGGCGACCGGCGACACCGGAGGCACCGAGACCGGGGGCACCGGCGCGCTCACGGCGGCACCCGCGCTCTCGTGGGAGACATCCGCCATAAACGCGTTGACGACCTTGTCGTGCCAGCCCTGGTTTCGGCCCGACTTGTCGAAGAGCACCGAGAAGTAGCCCACCACGATCGACGCGGCGGCACCCCAGACGATGTTGCGCAGCAGCGCCTTGCCGAACCCGAGCTGCCCGCCGGTGTCCAGGCGCATGAGCTTCAGCTTCATGATGCGCATGCCGATGGAGCCGGCCCCGCCCTGGAGGCCGCTGTAGACGAAGATCCAGCTGATCGCGAGCAGCCAGGCCACGATCGCAAAGACGAGGAAGACGACGGGCTCGTCGGTCGAGCTCGCGATGACCGCTCCCACGATCAGCCACACCGTCACGAGCAGCGCGATCGCCACGATGTCGATGACATACGCGATGGCGCGTCGCCCGAGCGCGGCCGGCGTGCCCGGGGTCGGAGGACCGGGCGGGGTCGCGGGGCCGTACCCCGGGGATGCCGCCGAGGGCTGGTGCGGCGGAGGATACGAGCCCGGCGTGGGGGCTCCGTAGGGGTTCGGCGTCGTCATGTCAGCCTTCCTTCCGTCGCGCGGAGACGTTCTCCCGCAGGGTGCGCACGCGGGTCGCGAGCGACGAGCTCTGAGTGAGCGATCGCAGGTTCAGCTTGGCTCTCAGCCTCTTCCAGAACGATGCCCGTGCATTCATCCCGCCGACCACCCCGTCGACCTCGGCCCAGAAGGCCTCGATCTCCTCCGGCGTCGGCTCCCCCGGGCCGAAGACCCCCGCGTCCGCGCGTACGGCGAGCGTGTGCACACGCGGCTCCTCGAGCGTGGCCACCAGCTGCGCCGACTGCTCGTAGCGGGTGCCGCCGGTGGGCACCCCGCGTCCGAAGTCGACCGCGCGGTCCATCAGCTCATCCCAGCCGCCACTGATCCGGTCGGCCGGGTTCTCGGCCTCGCGGCGCTTGCGACGGCGCGAGGCCTTGAGACCCCCGATGATCGCAAACGGCGCCAGAAGCAGCGCGATCGTGCCGAGGCTGATGCCGCCGATCGTGAGGATCAGACCCAGGTAACCCGGGATCGGATCCGCCTCGTCCTCCTTCTCCCGGTCATCCGGGACGAGAGGCGGCTCGTCCGCATCCTCCTTGGGCGGAGGCGGCGGCTGCAGCGGCATGGGCTGCGGATCGGTCTTGGGCTGGGTGGTCTGGTCCTTGGGCTCCTTGTCCTCGTCCGGCGTCGGGTCGAACGCGACCCAGCCGGCCTCGGCGAAGGCGACCTCGACCCAGGCGTGCAGATTGTCACCGGTGGCGACGAGCTCGCCGCCCTCGTCGTCCTCGCCGGCGTGGAAGCCCATGACCACACGCGCCGGGATGCCGACCTCGTGGGCCATCAGCGCCATCAGCGCGGCGTACTGCTCGTCGTCGCCGACCATCTGCTCGGCGGCCGCCATGCCGCCCAGGCGCGCGGATCCGTGGCCCGACGGCGAGTACTCCCCGTCGTCGAGGCCGTGGCTGAAGAAGCCCGAGTCGGCCAGGTACGACCGGATCGCCTGCACCTTCGCGTACGGAGTGGTCGCCTTCGCCTCGGAGATCGCCTCGGCGGCGAGCTCGCGCAGCTTGTCGGGCACGGCCACGGGCTTGGGTGTGTCGACGGCAGCGAACTCGTCGTCCTCGAGCGCGGACTCGTCCGGCGTCGCGGGGATCACGGTGCTGAGCGTGTAGGCGTCGCCCTCCGCGAGGCCGGATGTCACCACCCCGGTGCCGGTCGAGGGGTTGAAGTAGGTGGCGCGGCGCAGGTCCTCGGCCGCCGCCCCCTCGAACTCGAGTGCGTCGACGTGACCCGCATCGGGCAGCCAGACATCGTTGTACCCCTGGATCTCCACACGCACCTCGGCGTGCTCGCCCCGCACGTCGGACGCCATGTTCGAGCGCAGGGGGGTGAACGCGCTGGACGAATCGGACACGTTGTAGACCACGCCCGAGTACGCGTCCATGGTGCCGAGGCGCACACGCGCGCCCTTCGGCAGGCCGCTCACGGTGAACAGCGGCTCCTCCGCGTACTCGTCCACGTAGATCCGGTAGTCCTGCAGAGGGCTGGCGTACTCGCGGATGTCGAAGGGCGGGATGATCACGTCGCGGATGACGTAACGGATCTCGTGCGGCGGCGCGAGCAGCATCGACGCCCCGCCCGCAGCGGCCGCGACGGCGACGACCGCACCGCCCGCGCCGACACGGCGCAGCAGCGCGCGACGATCGCGCGAGGCCCCCTCGTCGTCGGACGACAGCGCCACCGCGCTGCGGGTCGGCGCCCAGTCCGCGCGGATCGCGAGCCAGAGGATGGCCACCACGCTGAGCAGGATGCCCTGCACGATCGGCGACCAGGGCTCGGAGGTGCCGAGGGCGATCTGCAGGGCGAGGCAGAGCCCCACGGGGATCAGCGCCCATCCCGGGCTGCGCAGCCGGAGCGCGAGGCTGCCGGCGATCGCGGATGTCACCAGGATCAGCAGGAACGGCACAACGAGGTGGCCGTCGCCCGCCGAGACGGGGGCCACCGTGGTGAGCAGCGACTTCCACGACGTGACGACGCCGAGGGCGAGCCGGCGCAGTGTGTCGAGCGTCGGCACCACACCCAGGATGGCCGTGTGCGGCAGCGCGAACATGGCGCCGAAGACGAAGTACGCCACGACCACCGCGGCCGAGACCACGAGAACGCCCCAGCGCTGCAGCGTGCCGAGCGCCGCGATCCCGAGCCCCAGGACGAGCGCGCCGAGCCCCGGCAGCAGCACGATCGGGCTCTCGAACGTCGGCAGGAAGCCCAGGATGGGCACCAGCATCAGCAGCGCCACGGCCGACAGATCGAGGATCCAGCGGCGGCGTTCCGGGAGCGGGTTGCGCGAGGTGCGGTGCTCGCGACGGGAGCGCAGGGGCGCCGGCTGCGCCTCGGGCTGCTCGTCGCCGACGAGCGGGGCGTCGATCACGGCGGTCATCCGAGAACCCCCTGTCTTGTGGCGCTCATCCGAGCACCCGCCGGAGGGAGGGCGGCAGGTGATCCAGCGCGCCGATGGTGATGACGTCGGCCTCGCCGATGCGACGGCGGGCCGCGTCCTGGCCGAGGGCCGCGACGACCACCAGGGCGCGCGCCCCGACCGGCAGGCGCGAGACCGCCGACTGCAGTTCGGTCGCCGAGACGCGGCTGCCGCACACGAGCACGGCGACCGCGGCCGAGGGCGCGTTGGCGGAGACGGCGCCGGCGAGCGCGGCGGTGGCGCCCTCCCGCGGCTTCGAGGAGTCCAGCCCCGACAGCGCGTCGAGCAGGTGCTTCTGCGTCTCGGTGCGCAGCTTGCCCGACTGCGTGCGCACGTCGACGCGGTACGCGTCGCGCAGCGCGCGCAGTCCGAGGGATCCCGCGGCCGAGACGGCCAGTTCGAACTCGTCCGGATCCGCATACTCGCCCGGGAGGGTCGACAGCCCGATCACGTAGTGCGAGCGGCGGGTCTGCTCGTATGTGCGCATCATCAGCACGCCCGTTCGGGCGGAGGACCGCCAGTGCACGTGACGCAGGTCGTCACCCGGCTGGTACTCCGAGAGGGCGTGGAAGGCGATGTCGTCCCGCGCGAGGTCGCGCGATGTCATGCCCTCGAGGTCGCGCACGAAGCCGAGGGACTGCCCCTCGAAGCGCACGGTCTTCGGGTGCACAAAGAGCTCGACCGGCTCGTCGCGGCTGTCGACGCGCTCGAACAGGCCCAGCGGATCGCCGCGCACGATGCTCACGGGGCCCACCGGGAGCACGGAGCGGCGGGTCGTGGGGATCGCGAAGAGCTCCTCGACCTGCTCACCCGGCGCGAGGTGCTTGATGCCGAAGACGCCGCGACCGGCGCCGACGGGCAGCACCACACGCGAGGGCAGGATCGCGCGCGAGCCCGAGTTGGAGAGGGTGAGCGCTCCGATCGCCCGCTCGCCGACCACGACCCGGGTGCGGGTGAGATCCAGTTCGACGTCGTACGTCGTGCGGCCGATCATAAAAAGCAGGCAGAGCAGCACGACCACCGTCACGACCACGGCGGCCACCGTGATCTCGCGCCAGCCCATCACGAGGCCGACGATCCACAGCACGGGGGCGATCCCGATCAGGATCCAGCCGAGCGGGCGCACCACCTTGGCCGCCGTGCGCAGGCTGGCACCGCCGCGCGCGAGAGCGTACAGCGCGACCTCGCGCCAGCTGGCCTGCTCGGGCGCGGGCGCGTCATCGAGCGGGGCGGGGCCTGTGGCGGCGGTCTCGGGGGGTGCGGTCGTCATCGGCGGTGTTCTGCGGATCGGGGGGGTGGGAGGGTCAGACCGGGGCGCCCGCGCGCGTCTGCGGTGCCGCGACGACGCCCAGCACGCGGGCGATGACGGTCTCGGGTGTGGTGCCGACGAACTCGGCCTCGGGATCCATCACCAGGCGGTGGGCCCACGCCGGCTGCGCGAGCGACTTGATGTCATCCGGGATGACGTAGTGGCGCCCCTGGGCGGCGGCCCAGACCTTCGCCAGGCGCACGATGGCGATCGCGCCGCGCACCGAGACGCCCAGGCGCGTGTCCTTGTCGACGCGGGTCGCCTCGGCGAGCTCGGCGGCGTAGCGCAGCACGGCCGGCTCGACATGCACGGTGGCCGCGAGGTCGGCCATGTCCGACACGGCGCTCGTGGTGATGATCGCGCTGAGGCTCGCCGACGGGTTGCGGTCGGCCGAGCCGGCGAGGATGCGCTCCGTGACCTCGAGCGTGGGGTAGCCGATCGAGGTCTTCACCAGGAAGCGGTCGAGCTGCGCCTCGGGCAGCTTGTAGGTTCCGGCCTGCTCGATGGGGTTCTGCGTCGCGATCACGAGGAACGGGCGCCCCACCTCGTGAGGGGTGCCGTCGACCGTGATCCGCGATTCCTCCATGACCTCGAGCAGGGCCGACTGGGTCTTCGGCGACGCGCGGTTGATCTCGTCGGCGAGCACGATGGAGGCGAACACCGGACCGCGGTGGAACTCGAACGTGTGCGTCGACTGGTCGTAGATCGTCACGCCGGTGACGTCGGACGGCAGCAGGTCGGGCGTGAACTGGATGCGGTTCGAGGTGCCCTGGACGGTGGCGGCGAGCGCCTTGGCGAGGCTGGTCTTGCCGGTGCCGGGGGCGTCCTCGAGCAGCACATGGCCCTCCGCGAGCATCGCCGCGAGCACCAGGCTCACGATCTCGCGCTTGCCCATCAGCGCCTTGTCGACGTTGTCGACCAGGCGGCTGAAGGTGCCCTGGAACCAGTTGGCCTGTTCGGGCGTCATCGTCATTCGCTCGTCCTCATCATCAAGTCGGTCACTTCTCGGTCTCGGTGCTAATTGTCCGCGATGAAGTCGGCGGGCCCACTCACCACGACCCGGACATCGTTCGCGAAACCGTACGCGCAGCGCAACTGCTCGCTGTTGTTGCCGCTCAGTCCCCGGCTCTCCGTGGCGAACGTCTGCCAGCCGCCCCTGTTGTGCTGGCACGCGATGTTGTACGTGCCCTGCGGGACGTTCTGGTAGGTCAGGCGCAGGTACTTGCACGTGTTGGTGCAGCCGTTCACCACACCGTTCGGGTTCGCCTCGCTGGTCGGAACGTACGACACGGATCCGCTCGCGGGCCGCGAGCTCGTCGAGACGGGGCCCGAGTCGCGCGAGTTCTGGCCACCGGGGTTCGCCGTCACCACGACCTCGATGCGCCCGGTCTGGTCGTAGCCGCTCGCGCAGGTGCGCGATCCGGTGAGGCCGACGTTCTGCCATCCGTTGCCGTCGAAGAAGCGCGCCTGCACCGAGACGGGGCGCCCGTTGGCCGAGCCGCTCGCATCCCACGAGCAGACGACGGTGGTCGCGTTGGTCCGGCTCGCCGACACTGCGGGCGCGAACGGCCGGCCGTAGGGAGAGACGGATGCCGACTCGCCCGAGGCGGGCCCCGCCTCGGAGTTCTGCCCGCCGGCGACCGCATACGCGCGCACCTGGGCCTTGTACCAGGCGCCGTTCTGCAGCCCGTTCACGGTCACCGAGGTCGCGGTGCCGACATCGGTCCAGCTGCCGCCCGAGATCAGGTACTGGTAGCGGACCTCATCCGCCCCCTGCGCGGTCGCGGGCGCCCACGACAGCGCCACCGAGCGGTCACCCTCGCGGATCGTCGGCGTTCCCGGCGCGGTGGGCGAGGTGAACTGCCGCAGCGGCGTGCTGTCGGCGCTCCACGCACCCCATCCCGCCTTGTTCTTCGCCTGCACCCGGAAGGTGTAGGCCGCCCCGCTCACCGGAAGCGAGAACGTCGCCGACGTTCCGGCGGTGGTCTTCGGGCTGCCGTACGCGGCACCGCCCTGGTACGCCTGCACGCTGTACAGATCGACCGGATCGCCGCCGTCGGCGGGCAGCCCCGTGATCGCGGGCCAGGTCACCTGGATGTCGCCGGGTGTCGCGCCGATCTTCGACATGCGGTGGGCGGTCGGTGTGCCGGGGGCATCCGGGACGCGAGCCGGCGAGTTCCTCGCCGACTGCGCGCTCCACTCGGACGGGTCGGGTGCCAGGTTGTGCGCCCGCACGCGGAACGAGTAGGACGTGCCGTTGGCAAGGCCGGTGATCGTGCGCGTGGGCGCCGCGGAGGAGTCCTTGACCCTGATCTCCTTCACGCCGTCCGGCGTGGCCGGCGTGATCTCGAGCGTGTAGTCGGTCACGGGTGAGCCATCGGTGGCGGGGCGCGCCCAGGCCACCGTGAGGCTGCCGTCGCCGAAACCGGGGATGGTGGGGGCGGCGGGGGTCTCGGGACGGACGTCGGGGCGGCCGTCCTGGCTCACCGGCGACGGGTCGGAGTCGCCCACCCGGTTGGTCGCGACCACCTGGAACGCGTAGGTCACGTTGTTCTTCAGGTTCTGCAGGATGCAGGTCGTGCTCGGGCAGTCGGCGGTGTAAGACGTGTCGCCCTTGACCGCCGTGACCTTGTAGCCCGTGATCTGCGCGCCGTTGTCGGCGGGTGCGTCCCAGTCCAGCGTCAGCTGATGGCTCTGGATGTCCGAGACGCGCGGCTTGATCGGCGTCTCCGGGCGCCCCTGCACCGTGACGTTCACGCGAGCCTGCGCCGTGCGATCCGGATCCTGCGTCTTGTCCTGCACGGTGTAGCGGATCACCAGGCGGCCGTGGAAGTCGGCGTTCGGGGTGATCGTGATGCCCGAGGCCGTGAACGACATCTCCGCGTCCGCGCGAGATCCGGTCTCGAACTGCGCGTCGATCACCTCGAGCGGCGACCCCTCGTCGGCGAAGGGGTTGACGTCGTTGCCGAGCACATCGACGGTCTTGGTGGTGCCCTGATCCCACTCGTCGAAGGTGTCGTCGGTGGCCACCGGCAGCTCACGCGTGGACGCGGTGACTGTCACCGCGATCTCCGCCGTGGTCGGCTGCGGATGGTCGGGGTTGTCCTGCCCGTCGTCGGCGACGATCACGATGTCGCCCGTTGTGCCCTTGGCGTCCGCGTCGGCCTTCACCTCGAGGGTCGAGCCGTTGAGCGTGGCATCGATGCCCTCGGGCGTCGTCTGGATCTGGAAGGAGATCGGATCCTGGTCGATGTCGGTCGCCAGCCCCGCGAGGTCCACCCGACCGGGCTGGGCGTCTCCGGCCCCGACCGTGACGGATCCGCCCGCCATCTCCGGGGGCTCGTTCGCCGGGGGCAGCACGGTGATCGGGATCGAAAGGATCGACACGCGGCCGTCCGGGTCGTCGGCCGACGCGCCGTCGGTGACCTCGAACGTGAGCGCGTCCCCGCCCGAGTAGCGATCCGCGGAGGTGTAGGTGAGCGTGTGCTCGTCGAGCACCAGCGCACCGCCGTTGCTGTGAGCCGCCGCGACCTTCTCGGTCGCCGTCAGGCGCACCGACTTGTCACCGTGGGCGCGCACGTAGTCGGCGAGCGGCAGCTCATAGGTCTTGCCGCTCTCGGCCTCGAGCGGCTCGGTGCTCGCGAGCTGCGGACGCAGGTCCTCGAGCCCCGGGACGTGAAGGAAGGCCTGGGCCGTCTGCCCGTCCACATCCGTCACCTCGTACTGCACGAGCCGGCGCTTCTCGAACACCGTCACGGTGGCCGTGCCGGTGGCGGCATCCAGCACCACACCCTCGTCCGCGTCGACCAGCGCGATGTCGAGGGCCTCGCGGGTGCCGTCCGGGTCGGTGTCGTTCTCGCGCAGATCGATGACGGCCTGCTCGGTGTCGCCGTCGACCTTCTCGGTGAGCACGAAGTCGTCGCGTGCCACGGGCGGCAGCAGCGGGGCATCCTCGTCGACCGTGACCTGCAGCACACCGCGCGCCTGGGCGCCGCGGGCGTCCTCGATCGTGTACTGCAGCGAGGTCTCGAGCTCCTCGTCGGGAGCCGTGACGACCACGTACTGGTCCTGCACCTCCGCCTCGATGAGCGGATCCGGGCCCAGGATCAGCGCATCCTCACCGGCGAGCACGTCGAACTTGTCGCCATCCGGATCGGAGTCGTTGTCGCGCACCGGGGCGGCGACCACACGGCCGGGCTTCATGATCAGGCTGTCGCGCACGGCGAACGGCTCCTGGTTCACGTCCGACTTCGGCGCGATGCCGATGCGGATCGTCCCGGTCGCCTGGGCGCCGAGCGCATCGCGCACCGAGTAGGTGAAGGTGTCCAGCCCCGACATGCCCTTGGTGGCCTGGTAGACCCAGCCGCCGTGGCCGTCCGACTCGACGCGGCCCTTCTTGGGCCCGGTCGCGAGTCCGACGTACTCGACGGAGTCGCCGTCGGGGTCGATGCCGTCGAGCGGGATGACGAGCGGGGTCTCGGATCCCGCGAGGGCGCGGGCCTCGACGGTCGCCGGCCGCGGTGCGTTGTTGTTCTCGGGGTCGACGGGGAGGATGTGGATCGCGATGGAGCCGCCGTCGCGCTGACCGTTCTCGTCCTCGACCACGTAGGTCACCGTCACGTCGCCCGCTTCGTCGCCCGCGCGGAAGCGCACGTACTTCGCCTGCGACACGAACGCGAGGCCCGCCTCCGTGTCGACGGCGCCGTCGAGCTCGGGCACCACCGACATCTCGCGGTCGTTCGGGTGGTAGTCGTTGTCGAGCACGGGGATCGTGACGATGTCTCCCGCGCGCACGGTCGCCTCGTCGTCGTTGACCACCGGCGGGAGGATGGTCGGCGGCGCGGGCATGGGCAGCACCACGACCTCGCCCATGGCGGTCTCGTTGCCGTTCGAGATCGTGTACGAGATCCGCGCCTGCGCCATCGCGTCGCTGCCGGTGAGCCCCGCATCGGTCACGCGCAGGGTCTCGTGATTCAGCACCGACACCGAGATGTGGCTGTCGTCGGGCACCGTCACGCTCTGCACCACCAGCACACCGCCCGCAGGGTCGGAGTCGTTGGCGAGCACGTTGACCAGCGCGTCACCGCCGGAGGGCAGCAGGGCGACATCGCGCACGGCGACCGGCGGACGGCTCGCGGCGTCCTCGGCCTTGAGCACGTCCACGCGCACGAGCCCGGGAACCGGCTCCGTTCCCGACGTCGATGCCTTGTAGTCGACGTAGTACGTGCCGGCCTTGCCCGAACGGAACGTGAAGGTGCCGTCGGTGTAGTCCGGAACGACCTCGGCGTCCATCACCTCGGACACCTGCGTCAGCACGACCGGCGCGTCGCTCGCGCTGAGGTCGTTCGCGAGCGGGTTGACGGTGCCCAGCTGGCCCTCGCGCACGACCAGGTGGTCGGGCGTCACGAGCGGGGGCTTCGAGGACGGCGGGAACACCTCCAGCAGGAAGACGCCCACCATGCTCGACTCGCCGTCGGAGATCGTCACGCTCACCTCGACCGGACCGATGTTGCCCGAGAGCGCGCGGTACACGATGCGGCCGTCGGCCGTGAAGCGGGCCGTGTCGCCTTCGGCGGCGGCGACCTGCTGCAGGAAGAGGTTGTCGCCGTCCGGATCGATCCAGTCGGGCAGCACGTTGTAGGTGATGGTGCTGCCGGTCTCGACGGGCAGCGCGATCTTGCGCAGCTGCACGGGCCCGGAGTTCTCGCCCTCCGGGGTGACGTCGATGCCCACGTGGCCGGTGTCGGTGCCGTCGGGGCGGCCGTCGCTCACCTCGTAGTCGAAGCCCTGCACGCTCGTCGTGCCCGCCGGGACGGTGATCTGCAGCGCCGTGCCGTCGTTGATCGGCTGCACCTCCACGCCCGACGGCGGCTCCGGCACGGTGACCACGAGCACGTCGCCATCCGGATCCGAGTCGGCGCCGAGGCCGTCCGGCCCCGATCCGGTCAGCACGGGCAGGATCGTCGAGGATCCCGCGCGCACGCCGAACGAGTCGTCGTTCGCCACGGGAGGATGGTTCTCCTCGCCGCGGTCCGGCGGCGTCGGATCCGGCACCTGCACGGTGGTCGGGTCGGGCTCCTCGACGCCGTCGCCCTTGGGCGGAGTCAGGTCGTCCCAGTTGTCGACCTTCTGCAGGCTCTCGCTCGCGAGCCAGGCGCCACCCGTGACGACGTCGTTGAGCATCACGACGTCGCGGTTCACGCGGAAGACGAGCTCGCCGCCCGCCTCGTACTTCTCGATCGGCACGGAGAGGTCGAGGTCGTCGCCGACGCAGTCGCGCACGAAGCGTCCGGTCCCCATCCACGCCGAGTACGCGCAGCCGCCCAGCCACACCGGTGCGGCCGGCGTGCCGTGCGCCTCGCCCGCGTCCACCTCGGTGGGCTCGGATCCGTCCAGCGGCAGGCTGACGAGGGCGTCGCGGGTGGCGATCAGCACCGCATCCGAGGCCGGCGCATCCTGCGCGAGCCTCGCCCTGTCGGCGGCGTCGCCGAGCTCGTAGGCCTCGCGGCCGGGGATGAGCACCGTGCCCGACTTCTGTTCGAGCACCACCGGCCGATCGCCCACCGAGGTGAGCGCCAGCTCGGACTTCTTGTCGACGCCCGCGAGCTCTTCCTTGCGGATGTCGTCCTTCGTGGCCGACCCCTCCGGCGAGACGGGAATCGTGTAGAGGGTGGCCTTCTCGGGCGAAGCGGCATAGACCGTGCCGTCGAGGCCCACCGTGATCACGGCGTTGTCGCCGAGCTTGTCGAGCAGCGGCTTCGAGGTGCCCGGCTCGAAGCCGTCGAGCCCCTGCAGCGGCTGCACGTACAGCGAGCCCTTGGCCGGATCGAGGATCGCGACGCTCTGCTGCGCGTACTCGACCTGCGCCTGCGGAGGCAGCTTGATGTAGGACGGCACGGCGACGGAGGCGTCGTCGATGCGCCCGAGCGAGCCGTCGTCGAGGTCGTGCACGAGGGCCACGCCGTCGTCCTGCAGCACGTCGTAGTCGGCGGTGATCGCGTAGAGCTTGCCGTCGAGCACCTTGGACTGCGCGTTGAAGTGGCCGACGAGGCCCGCGTCCTTCTTGGTGATCCAGACGGCTCCGTCGTGCAGCTCGAGCTCGGTGGTCGGGTTGCCCTCGTAGGCGACGGCCATCGTGGTGATGCCGATCGCCGCGACACTGACGATGGACGCGCCGATGAGCGTGCGCGGACGCACATTCAACCAGGACGACACGCCCATATCGCCAGACCCCCTCTGCGATGCCTGGGGTTATCCTAATCGGCCCCGCGAAAGCTGCCCGTCGGCCCGCGAGGGCACCTCTCCCCCGAGCCGCAGACACGCCGCGGGCCCGAGGCGTCTCCACCCCGGGC
Organism: Microbacterium stercoris; assembly: GCF_017592545.1. Taxonomy (GTDB): domain Bacteria; phylum Actinomycetota; class Actinomycetes; order Actinomycetales; family Microbacteriaceae; genus Microbacterium; species Microbacterium stercoris. The sequence continues at coordinate 209,514 of NZ_JAGFOA010000002.1, read as the reverse complement.
CCGTCGTCCGCCTGCCGGAATCAGCGCTTCGCCGGCTTCTTCTCCTTCGCGGGCGCCTCGCCACTGGCCGCGAGCGCGGCGTAGTGAGCGGCGGCCTCCTCCTGGCGGAGGCGCTCGGCGCCGGACGCGATCGGCGCACGGACATGCTCGGGCGCATGTCCGAACGCGTCGACGAGATCCGGCGCGTGCGGGCGCAGGCGGCGGCAGAGGCGGTCGATGTACCGGGTGACGGCGCTCGCGCGCTGACCCGACAGGCGGCCGTGGATGAGGTACCAGGCGAGGTGCTTCTCGATCAGCGTCAGGCCGAACAGATCGCGCAGCCAGCCGAGCACCTCGCGGGTGTCGGCATCCTCGATCGAGGCGACGATGTCGGTGAAGGCCTCCCACTGGAGCAGCTCGCCGTGCGCGCGCGACGCCTCGAGCAGCTCCACCTGGTTCTCGTTGAACAGCGCGGCCGCGTCCTCAGGGCCCAGCTTCGAGGCGTTGCGCAGGCGACCCGCGACATCCGCCACCATCTGCTGCACCCGGCCCGTCAGCAGCTCGTGCTGGTCCTTCGCTCGCAGGCCGAGCTCGACCGAGCGCGCGACCTGACCGAGGTCGGCGACCGCCTGGCCGAGCTGGCGCAGACCCGCGCCGTGGAACACCTTTCCGGCGGTCTGACCCACGACGAACGCCGCGAGTTCCTTGCTGTCCTTGCCCTTGAACTGCTTGGCGTAGTCGGCGAGGAGGCGCTTGCCGACGAGCTGCAGCAGCACGTTGTTGTCGCCCTCGAACGTCGCGTAGACGTCGAGGTCCTGGTGCAGGCTCACGAGGCGGTTCTCGGCGAGGAAGCCGGCGCCGCCGCAGGCTTCGCGCGCCTCCTGGATCGTGTCGAGCGCGTTCCAGGTCGACAGCGGCTTCAGCGCGGCCGCGAGCGTCTCCAGATCCTCGCGGTTCTGCTCGGTGTCGGTCTCGCCGCCGAACACCCCGTGGAACTTCTGCAGCAGCTCGTCGTGCGCGAATGCCTGCGCATAGGTCGTCGCGATGAGCGGCAGCAGGCGGCGCTGGTGCTTGCCGTAGTCCATCAGCACCGTCTCGGCGCCGGTGGCGCCGGCGAACTGGCGACGCTGGTTGCCGTACGTGACCGCGATGTTCAGCGCGAGCGCTGCGGCGTTGGTCGCGGATCCGTCGAGCGACACCCGCCCCTGCACGAGCGCACCCAGCATGGTGAAGAAGCGACGGCCGGGGCTGGCGATCGGGCTCGAGTAGGTGCCATCGGCCGCGACATCGCCGTAGCGGTTGAGCAGGTTCTCGCGCGGGACGCGTACCTGGTCGAAGTGCAGGCGTCCGTTGTCGATGCCGTTCAGGCCGCCCTTGACGCCGTCGTCCTCGCCGCCGACGCCCGGCAGGAATCCCTCGTCGTCGCGGATCGGCACGAAGAAGCAGTGCACGCCGTAGTTGACGCCGCCGGTGATGAGCTGCGCGAAGACCGTGGCCGCGCGACCGTGAACGGCGGCGTTGCCGAGGTAGTCCTTCCAGGCGCCGCGGAACGGCGTGTGGATGACGAACTCCTCCGTCTCCGGGTCGTAGGTGGCCGTGGTGCCGATCGCGGCGACGTCCGATCCGTGACCCGTCTCGGTCATCGCGAACGCGCCGGGGATCTCGAGCGAGATCGCGCCTCGAAGCCACTTGTCCCAGTGCTTCTTGGTGCCGAGCTGGTAGATGGCCGAGGTGAACAGGCCCCACTGCACACCGGCCTTGATCTGCAGGCTCGGGTCGGCGAAGACCAGTTCCTCGAAGCTCGCGAGGTTGCCGCCGTTGTTGCTCTCGCCGCCGTACTCGGCGGGGAACGCGCGGGCGATGGAGTTGTGCGCGACGAGCTTCTTCAGCTGCTGGAACACGCGCTCGCGGTGATCGTGGTGCGTGAGACCGGGCTCCTGCCAGAACGCCGGGTCCTTGATCATCTCGCGGGCGGTGCGACGCACGTCGGCCCACGTGCCGAGCAGCTTGTCGGTGACCAGCGGGACGTCGATGCGAGGGCTGGGCGACGGGTCTGCGGGGGCCGTGGCGGCCTCGTGGGCCTTCTCAGGATCCTGGGGGCGAACAGCGGTGTCTGCCATGACTGCCTTCCACGTGATTGGGGTCGGGGCTCTCTCCCAACGGTAGGACGGCGACAACCCAGGCAGAACCTTCTTGTACGTGATCGACAGAATCGCTTCGCAGCGTCCGCGGACCGGATGTGCTGGCGCAACAGACACCTCAACGGCGCACGGCGGTGAGCCCCGGCGCGCTCGGCCTGCTTCGCTGCGCACGGGATCCGGATCCGGCTCTGCCTGCGGGGGTGTCGAGGGACGCGGCGGTGGACGTCATTGGACCGTGAACGTGGGCTCACCGATCTTGAGGAGCTCGACCGTGTGATCCCAGTCGAATCGCGCTGTCCCCTCCGCACCCAGCTGAATCGTCTTCGTGCGGAGGAGCCCGTTCGAGACGACGACGGTGGTGTGGGGCGTTCCCGTGACCTCGAGGTGATAGGTCGCGGCGACCTGAGTCTCGAGCAGCCCGTCGAGCAGCTTGTCGACGACTCCGCCGAGGCTGCCGAGCAGCTTCGCGAGAAGCCCCGTGGGCGCGGTGTACTCCCTCACCGTGGGCTCGACGACGACCACGGGCGGCGGCTCGGCGGGAGGAGGCGTCGGCTGCGCGGGAGGGGACGTCGGCTGCGGCTCGGCGGGAGGGGGCGTCGGGTGCGGCTCGGCGGGAGGAGGCGTCGGGGTCGGGTGCGCGGGAGGGGGCGTCGGCGCGGGCTGCGCCGGCTGCGTCGGGGTCGGCTCGGGCGCCTCCGAGGTCGGCGTGGGAGTGGGCAGCGGCGCGGGGTCGATGTCGCCGTCGCCGTCGGCACCGGGTTCACCGGACTGCGGAGGCGTCGGGAGGGGCACTTCTGGCTGCTCGCCGGTGCCCGGGGATCCGTCCGGGTCGGTCGTGGGGGCACCCGATGGCTCGGGAGGCGCCGGCGCGGGGGAACCAAACGGAGGAGTGCTCCCCGGAGGCGGGCTCGGCGGCTTGGGGTTCGAGGGCGCAGGGTTCGGGGGCGCAGGTTTCGAGGGCGCAGGTTTCGGGGGCGCAGCGGGTTCCGGCGCCGTGGGAGCGTCCGCCAGGGGCGGCGACGTGGGCAAGCCGCCGGGGGCTTGCTGTGACGGAGATCGCGGGGCGGCGGGCGGGCGGTCGCCGCTGCCGTTCTGCTTCGGCGAGGCCGGAACATCCGGCCGCATCGGGTCGGCCGGAGGCTCGTCGGCGCGCCGATTGCGCGGCAGATCGGCCGTGACGCGGCCGCCCTCGGCACCCAGCGGACGCTTTGTCGAGAGCGGATACGGCTGCGCGACCTGTTCGGCGTGATCGGCGGATGGGGCATTGAGCGCGCTCATCTCGAGCAGGTCCGCCCCGGGAGGCGGTGCGAACGTCGCGGTGATGACGGCAACCGCGGCGGCTGCCATGCCCGCGGTGGCGAGCTGCCCGGCTCGGCGCAGCGGTGTCGGCCCGGCGTACTCGACGTCGATCCGGAATGTCAGGCTGGCGGCGGCCGGCAGTTGGCCACCGGCGCGCGTCGCGCCCTCGTGCGTCACGGGCACCGCGTAGACCGGCGCGTCCAGATCGCCGCCGTCCGAGATCGATGCGGGGCGGATCGGCGCGGCCGACGGAAGGACGGTCTCGACCCGTGGCGCGCGCGGCACCGCGTCTGCGGCGACACCGCGCTCGTCGGTCATCAGATCGTCCCCCGGGCTCCTGCCCGGGCGCGCAGGAGATCTCACCGCAAATTAACACGGCTGACCGCGATATCGCATGCCAGAATCCTGGTCGGGTTCAGCGGGCTCCGCTCACGCGCCAGCGCGCGCGATCACCTCGAGTACGGCCTCGCCGTAGGCCTCCCGCTTGCGCTCTCCGATGCCGGAGATCGCCGCGAGCGCGCCCTGCGTTGCGGGCCGATGCTCGGCGAGCGCACGCAGTGTCGCGTCGCCGAAGACGATGTACGCGGGAACACCCTGCGCACGTGCCTGCTCGGCGCGCCAGGTGCGCAGCGCTTCGAAGAGTTCGCGATGCTCGGGCGCCAGCTGCTCGGCCGCCGAGGCCTTGCGCGCGCCGCCGGAGGCACGGGAGACGCGTCCGATCGTGTCCCGCCGGAGAAGCACCGGCGTCTCGCCTCGCAGCACTCCCCCGCTCGCCTCGCTCACCGCGAGCGTGCCGTACTCGCCCTGCGCGACCAGCAGACCGCGCGCGAGGAGCTGACGGATCACGCTGCGCCAATCCTGTTCGGAGAGGTCGGCGCCGATGCCGTAGGTCGCGATCGACTCATGACGCATCGAGCGGATGCGCTCGGTGGAGGCCCCCCGCAGGATGTCGATGAGGTGCCCGGCACCGAACGCCTGGTTGCGCTCGCGGCGCAGCCGAACGATCGTCGAGAGCAGCTTCTGCGCGGGGATCGTGCCGTCCCACGTCTCGGGCGGGGTGAGGCAGGTGTCGCAGTTTCCGCAGGGCTCGGATGCCTGGCCGAAGTACGACAGCAGGTTCTGCCGACGGCAGCTCACGGTCTCGCAGAGCGCGAGCATCGCGTCGAGGTGCTGCCCCTGCCGCTGCTGGATCGCGCGATCGCCGTCGGACTGCTGAATGAGGCGGCGCTGCTGAACGACGTCGCCGAGGCCGTAGGCCATCCACGCCTGAGCGGGCTCGCCGTCGCGGCCCGCGCGTCCGGTCTCCTGGTAGTACCCCTCGACCGACTTCGGCAGATCGATGTGGGCGACGAACCGCACATCCGGCTTGTCGATGCCCATGCCGAACGCGATCGTGGCCACCACAACCACGCCGTCCTCCCGCAGGAAGCGCGCCTGGTGTCGCGCGCGTGTGCCCGCGTCGAGGCCCGCGTGATAGGGGATGGCGTCGATGCCCTGCTTGGCCAGGTACTCCGCGGTCTGCTCGACCGCCTTGCGGCTGAGCGCGTAGACGATGCCCGCAGATCCTTCGGGCTGCGACCGGATGAACGACAGCAGCTGCGAGCGCGGTTCGGTCTTGGCGTCGATCCGGTAGCGGATATTCGGGCGGTCGAAGCTCGCCACGAAATGCTTCGCCTCGGGCAGACGCAGGCGCTCGGTGATCTCGCGGTGGGTCTCTCGCGTGGCCGTGGCGGTGAGCGCCAGCCGGGGGACGCCGCGGAATCGCTCCGCGAGACCCCCGAGGGCGAGGTAGTCGGGGCGGAAATCGTGGCCCCACTGCGAGACGCAATGGGCCTCGTCGATGGCGATGATGCTGAGGGTTCCACGCTCGAGAAGACGCAGGGTCTGCTCGCTGTTCAGGCGCTCAGGCGCGACATAGAGGAGGTCGAGCTCGCCCGCGAGATAGGCCTGCTCGACGCGAGCGCGCTCATCCGGAGCCTGCGTGGAGTTGAGATAGGCGGCGCGGACCCCGTTGGCGACGAGCGCGTCGACCTGGTCGTGCATCAGCGCGATGAGCGGCGAGACCACCAGGCCCGTGCCCGGGCGCACCAGCGCGGGGACCTGATAGCAGACGCTCTTGCCGCCGCCCGTGGGCATCAGGACGACGGCGTCGCCGCCCGCGATCACGTGCTCGACGATCGCCTGCTGATCACCGCGGAACGCGTCGTAGCCGTAGACCGTCTTGAGCGCGTCGAGCGGGGTCGCGTATCGCGAGGGCGCCGACCGCGGGGAGCGGGATGTCGACGGCGGCGCGACGGCCGCAACCGCGAGCTCCTCCGGAGGAGCCGCGTCGAGATACGGGTCGTACGGCGGCTCGTCGTCGTAGGGAACCCAATCGCCCGGTCCGCCCTGCTCGGACGGATCGGCGGGCGCCCACGACCCCCAGTCGGCGCGGGAATCAGGGGCGTTCGGAGTCACGTGCCCACTCTAAGCGGCGGGTCCGACAGGTCCCCCGGCTGTGCATGACCGGGGTAGCGTGGCGAGCATGGGGACGAACCAGTGAGCCGGCTCGACGTCGACGTCGAGGAGACTCCGCTCGGCGCATCGGCCTGTGACGGCCCGCGCGAGCTCCTGCTCGAGCCGCGCGAGGTGCCGCTCGGCGGCGTGCGCGCGATGGCGGTGCACCGCTCGCTTCCCCAGCGCGACCTCCCGACGGTGGGCGCGTGGTGCTTCTTCGACCGCTTCGGCCCGCAGGACACGGTGATGCGCGTCGAGCCGCACCCGCACATCGGACTCCAGACCGTGACCTGGCCCCTGGTGGGAGAGATCCGGCACCGCGACAGCCTCGGCAGCGACGTGACCATCCGCCGCGGGGCGCTGAACATCATGACCTCCGGTCGCGGCATCTCTCACTCCGAGTACTCGCTCGGCGACGACGCCGCGCCACTCGACGCGCTGCAGCTGTGGATCGCGCTCCCCGAGCACCGCCGCCACGGTCGTGCGGACTTCGAGCGACACGAGCACCTGCCCACCGTCGCCTTCGACGGCGCGCTCGCCACGGTCGTCGTCGGCGAGCTCGCCGGTGTGGTGTCGCCCGCCACGGTGCACACACCGATCGTGGGCGCGGAGATCGCGCTCGAGCCGGGAGCGCGCATCCGGATCCCACTCCGTCGCGAGTGGGAGCACGCCCTCACGCTGGTGGAGGGGGACGTGACCGTGCACGCGGGACGCGAGGGCGAGCCGACCTCGGTCGGCGCGCTCGATCTCTTCTACCTCGGGCTGAACCGCGAGGGGATCGACGTCACGAGCGACACCGGCGCCGTGCTCTTCCTCCTGGGCGGCGAGCCCTTCGGCGAGGACGTCGTGATGTGGTGGAACTTCGTCGGGCGCGACCACGACGAGATCGTCGAGGCCCGTGAGCACTGGGAGGCGGGCTCCGAGCGCTTCGGGCACGTGACGACGCACGGCGCCGAGCGCATCCCCGCTCCCCCGATGCCCCAGGTGCGGCTCATGCCGCGTCGGCGGAAGGTGTGAGCGCACCGCGTTCTTCGCCTTTTTCTTCGAACCTCGCTTGACATAGATTCGGATATCTGTTCGAATCTGTGCATGAGGTGGCAGGGACAGCAACTCGGCGTCGGAGATGACAACGCGCTGCCCGGGATGGAGCAGCTCGACGGCCTCGTGCGCTCGGTCACGACACCGGAGTTCGCCCGCGTCACCTTCCACGAGGTCGCGGCGAGGTCGGCCCTCAACCACGTGCCCGGCTCGAGTGCCATGCCCTTCGACTGGACGATCAATCCGTACCGCGGATGCACACACGCCTGCGTCTACTGCTTCGCCCGCGGAACCCACGAGTACCTCGACCTGGATGCCGGGGCCGACTTCGATTCGCAGATCGTGGTGAAGGTCAACGTCGAAGAGGTGCTGCGGCGAGAGCTGGCGCGATCGAGCTGGGGGCGGGAGCCCGTCGCGCTCGGCACGAACACCGACCCGTACCAGCGGGCCGAGGGCCGCTACCGGCTGATGCCCGGCATCGCGACGGCGCTCGCCGAGTCGGGTACCCCCTTCTCGATCCTGACCAAGGGCACGCTGCTGCGGCGCGATCTGCCACTGCTGGCCGAGCTGAAGAAGCAGGTGCCGATCTCGCTCGCGCTGTCGATCGCGGTCTACGACGACGAGCTCCAGCAGGCGATCGAACCCGGCACGCCCACCGCGCAGGCCCGGCTCGACACGGTTCGCGCCGCTGCCGACCTGGGCTTCGGTGTGCAGGTGTTCCTGATGCCGATCCTGCCTCACCTGACCGACTCCTCCGAGGCGCTCGATTCGGCGCTCGCCCGGGTGAAGGCGGCCGGAGCCGCGCGGGTCGTGCACGGGGCGCTGCACCTGAGGCCGGGCGTCAAACCGTGGTTCATGCGCTGGCTCGCGCGCGACCACCCCGAGCTTCTGGGCCTCTACCGCGGCCTCTATCCGGGCGCGTCGACAAATGCGCCTCAGGCCTATCGCACCTTGCTGGCCGACCGCATCCGTCCCCTGATCCGCGCGCACGGCCTGGGCGGGAGGTCGGACGGCGACCCGTGGCGCAGGCCCACCGCCGCGGCTCCGTCGGCGACCGCGACCGCGTCACGAGTGGTCACCACATCGCGCGGACGGGCGTCCGCGGCGCGGTCCATCCAGAAGACGCCGGAGCCCGCGCGCCTGTTCTGACACGCGGGCCCCGACTGGGCTCGTCTCACGGCGAGCCCGATGAGCGTCTACGAGACGAACTCGACCTCCGCCTTCTCGTCGCTGACCACGATGACCGGGGTGATCAGCGAGAAACCGGCCGCGCGCACGCGATCCGGATCGAACGACACCAGCGGATCACCCGCCTTCACCTGGTCTCCCTGCGAGACGAGCGGCCGGAATGCCTGGTCCTTCAGCTCGACCGTGTCGATGCCGATGTGGATCAGCAGCTCGGTGCCGTCGTTCAGCGTCAGTCCGAGCGCGTGGCCGGTCGGGAACACCGTGGTGACGGTACCCGCCGCGGGGGCCACGACCGTGTCGCCCGTCGGATCGATCGCGACACCCGGCCCCATCGTGCCCTCAGCGAACATCGCATCGGGCACGTCCGAGAGGGCCAGCACGCGCCCCTCGATCGGCTGGCGCAGGCGCACGATCGACGGTGCGAGGGTCTGCACGGCCACCGTCGGCGGGGCCGCGACCGGGTCGGCGACATCGACCTCGCGGCCCGCCATCAGGTCTTCCATCGCATCCTTCACGAACTGCACGTTGAGGCCGTAGACGACCTGCACGCTGTGCCCGCCGGGCTTCATGGTGCCCGCGGCTCCCGCCTTCCGGAGCGCGGCGTCGTCGACCTTCGTGGTGTCGGCGACCTCGAGCCGCAGCCGGGTGGCGCAGTTGTCGAGCGAAGTGATGTTGCCGGCCCCGCCGAGGCCGCGAATGAAGCCGGAGGCGATGGCCGCGTACTTCGACTCGCCCGTGGGCACCGCCGACACCGGCGTGCCGCCACCCGCGGTGAGCGGCGTCCCGGTCTCGATGGCGACATCGTCATCCTCGCGCCCCGGGGTCTTGAGGTCGAAGCGCCGGATGATGAAGCGGAACACGAAGAAGTAGACGACGAACCACCCGATGCCCATCACGGGGATCAGCCACGGATTCACCGCCAGCGGATTGACCCATCCGAGCACCAGGTCGATGAAGCCGCCCGAGAAGCCGAAGCCCATGCGCACCGGCAGCAGCGCCGCGATGGTCAACGAGATGCCCATAAAGAGCGCGTGAAGCGCGTAGAGCCAGGGCGCGAGGAATAGGAAGGAGAACTCGAGCGGCTCGGTCACTCCCACGAAGAACGAGGCGATCGAGGCCGAGAGCAGGATGCCGGCCACGGCCTTGCGGCGGTTCGTCTTCGCGGTGACGTACATCGCGAGCGCCGCGCCGGGCAGACCGAACATCATGACCGGGAAGAAGCCCGTCATGTACTGGCCGGTCACGCCGCGCACGCCGTCGCCGTTCGCGCCGTCGAGGAAGTTGCTGAGGTCGTTGATGCCGGCGATGTCGAACCAGAAGACCGAGTTCAGCGCGTGGTGCAGGCCGAGCGGGATGAGCAGGCGGTTGAGCATTCCGTAGATGCCGGCGCCGACGGGACCGAGGGTCAGGATCCACTCGCCGAACGCGACGAGGGCGCCGAACACCACCGGCCAGATGAAGAAGAGCAGCACGCCGACGACGAGCGAGAGGCCCGCCGCGACGATCGCCACGGAGCGCTTGCCGGAGAAGAACGACAGCCAGTCGGGCAGCTTCGTGTTCTTGAAGCGGTTGTACGACCAGGCGCCGATGAGGCCGCAGATGATGCCGACGAAGACGTTCTGCACCTTGCCGAATGCCGCATCGACGTTCTCGAGCTCGGCGGCGCCCGTGAGGGCCATGACCGTCTCGGGTTTGAGCAGCGTCGTGATCGTCAGCCAGGACGCGAGACCCGCCAGCGCGGAGGTCCCGTCGGGTTTGTCGGCCATGCCGATCGCGACGCCGATCGCGAACAGCAGTGCCATGTTGTCGAGCAGCGCACCGCCCGCGGCACCGAAGAACGCCGATACGACGTTCGGGCCGGCGGCCGTGGCGATCCAATAGCCGATACCGGACAGGATCGCTGCCACCGGGAGCACGGCAACGGGCAGCATCAGCGACCTGCCCAGTCGTTGGAAGAACTTCATCGGTCTCTCCAAAGGGTCGGGGATGCCCGCACTGTACTCCCGGACGCGCCGGATCCCGCGCAAGCGCACACGCCGAGCCCGTCCTGAGATCCGACCGCGCGGTGCTCCGGGCATGCAGAAGGGGAGCGCCCACCCGGACGCTCCCCTTCTGAACCTGGCGCGGTCAGTAGTTGTAGGTGCCGTACTGCGCCATCGCCGCGAAGAACAGGATCATGGCGAAGATGCCGCCGATGACGCCGAGCACCAGCAGGATGATGCTGACGATGATTCCCCACTTCGCGAGCTGGTTGTCGTAGCCGGCGGCCTTCGACTTGTTGCGCGCGATGATGGAGACGATCAGTCCCGCGAGAGCGAAGACGAACGCCAGGATGAAGCCCACGATGCCGAGCGTCTTGCCCGGATCCTCGGCGGGAGCGCCGCCGTACTGCGGGCCTCCGTATTGCGGGGCTCCGTACTGCGGCGGCTGAGCGGACGGGTACTCGTTGGTCATGGTGCTCCCCCAGGGGCGTCGGGCGACCGGATCGGCGGGCGCCGGATCCACGCGACACGCTATCGGAGACGAGCCCGCCCGCGTGAAATCAGCCGTAGTCGGGAGCGGCGGGCAGCCCGAAGAACGCCTCGAGCGTGCGGTGCCCGCCCTGGTGGTAGACCTCGGCGAGCTCGGGGCCGATGTACCGCAGGTGCCACGGCTCGGGGTCGTATCCCGTGATCGACGTCTGGTCCTGCTCGTAGCGCACGATCCAGCCGAAACGCCACCCGTTCTCCGCCACCCACTGCGCCTGCGGGGTGCCCCCGAACTCGTAGATCGTGCCGCAGCCACCGTCGTCGCACGCGACGACGTCGACCGCGAGACCGAGCTGATGCTCGCTGTAGCCCGGACGTGCCGAGAGCGCATCGGCTCCGTGCTGGCCGCGGGCGTCCACCTGCGAGTGGTAGGTGTCCACCTGGACGTCGTAGGAGCGGTAGCCGCTGAAGAGCGACATCCGCCCCGCTCCCGCCTCCGTGGCCGCCGCCACCAGCTGCTCGAACGACGCGATCACATCGGCACGCAGGCGTCCGTCGACCATGTGCGACGGCGGCACCTCCACGTGAGACGGCGCGTACTGCGCCGGGTTCAGCGGCCGCAGCTTGTTGACCACGACCCACGGCAACGACGGGTCGTCCAGCGGAACGCACGGCGCTGCTCCCGCGAGTATCGCCTCGTGCATCGCGGCCGCACCGCCGAAGGCCGCGATCATCGCCGCGGGATCCTTCGCCTGCAGGGCACCGCCGGCGCATCCGTCGACAGGCCCATCCGGATCCGCCGTGACCTGTTCGATCACCGGCACCGGGATGACGCCCGCCGCGTCGTCACCGTGGTCCTCCGCGTCGGGCGCGCGCTCCGCGGCCGCGGCGGGGCCCCGGTCGACCAGCTCGGTGAGCATCGCCACCTCGCCGCCCAGCAGCGCGGCGGCCGCGAGCGCGACCATCGCCACTCGCCTCGTGCGGCGCAGGCGCGCGGCACGGCGACGAGATCTGACGCGCTGGGCGTAGTTCACCGTTCCATTCTGACTCGCGGCAGCCAGAAGCGCCGGGGCTGAGCTGCCCCGGCGCCTCTTTCCGCGTGTCGCGGGCGGATGTTACGCGGAGTACGCCACGCCCCACGTGGCCGTCCACTGCTCACCCGGTGCGAGCCGGCGCAGGTCCTGGCCCGAATTGAAGGCGTCGGTGGGCGCGGTCATCGGCTCGATCGCGAGCGCGACATCGTGACCGGGGTACTTGTCGGTGTTGAAGGCCTGGATGTAGTCCCAGTTCTCGTCCTGCCACATCGTGACGCGACGACCATCCGGAGCCGTGATCGAGGAGCGAGCGCGGCCGTCCGCGTCCCGCTCGAGCTTGCCGAAGCCCGTGTCGAGATCGAGATCGCCCACGCGGGCGCCGCCCCGCAGATCCCACTCCCCCGACACCGGCACCTCGGCGGTCGGCAGCAACCGCTCGTCCACCTCGAAGACGGTGGTGGCGGGCAGCGTGAGCGTGAGATCAGCGGTCTCGACGCCGCCGATGCAGAAGAACGGGTGCGTGCCCAGTGCCACGGGGGCGTCGCCCTCGCCGACGTTCTCCACCGCATGCGTGACCTGCACGCCGTCGTCGGTGAGCGTGTAGGTGACCGAGGTGCGCAGCGTGTACGGCCAGCCGTGCTGCGGGAAGATCGTGGCGTTCAGCGTCACGGTGTCCTCGGACGCGTCGATCTCGTAGGGCGTGTAACGCAGGAGACCGTGGATGGCGTTGTTCAGGGCCACCTCGGTGAGGTCGAGCTGACGCTCGGTGCCGTTGTCATTCCACTTGCCGTCGCGGATGCGGTTGGGCCACGGCGCGAGCACGATGCCCGATCCGAACGGCGTCGGCGAGCCTGCGTCATAGCGCGTCACGATGTCGACGCCGCCGACCGAGAGGCCACGCAGGGCCGCACCCACCTGAGCGATGTGGGCGGTCACCTCGCCGCCCGTGCCCTCACGACGGAGGTGGATCTGGGTGCCGGTGGGGTCGATGCGCGTCGCTGCAGTCACGGGGTCGAGCCTATCGCCCGCGACGCCGACTGAGCGGGCGTCCGCGTCGCGCGTAGGTCGTTGCGCAAACACACCACGCCCCGCTGCCGGGGCATCCGCCCGCGAACGACGGATGCCGCCCTCCCGTCAGGAAGGCGGCATCCGGATCCGCGGTGGTTACGCCGTGAGGTCGGCGAGCGTCATGCCGCCGGTCAGCTCGTCGAGGATGTCGTCGCCCGCGCGGACGTCGTCGAACGGCGCCTCGATCTCGGCGCGCTCGAGCATCTCGGTCATACGACGGCGACGCTGGCGCGGGATGAGGGTGACGACGCGGCCGGCGTTGCCGGCGCGGCCGGTGCGGCCCGCGCGGTGCAGGTAGGTCTTGTACTCGTCCGGGGCGTCGGCCTGGATGACCAGGTCGACGTCGTCGACGTGGATGCCGCGGGCGGCGACGTCGGTGGCGACGAGCACGCGGGCGCGGCCCTTCGAGAAGCGCTCGATGTTGCGGGTGCGCTTCTGCTGGTTCAGGTCGCCGTGCAGCGAGATCGCATCGATGCCGGCCTCTTCGAACTGCTCGGCGAGCATCTCGGCGTAGGCACGCGTGCGGGTGAAGACGAGCGTCTTGCCCTCGCGGTCGACGAGCGTGTCGAGGATGCCCGCCTTCTCGCGGTGCTCGACGACGAGCACGCGGTGCTCGATCGTGCCCGTCTCCTGCGTCTCGCCGGCGACTTCGTACACCTGCGGGTCGACGAGGAACTCGTCCACGAGGGCTGCCACCTCGCGGTCCAGCGTCGCCGAGAAGAGCAGCTTCTGGCCGCCATCCGCCGTCTGACGCAGGATCTCCTGCACCGGCTCGAGGAAGCCGAGCTCGCACATGTGGTCGGCCTCGTCGAGCACCGACACCACGATCTTCGAGAGGTCGAGCTTGCCCTGCTTGGCGAGGTCGCCGATGCGGCCGGGGGTGCCGATGACGATGTCGACGCCCTTCTTGAGCGCGCCGACCTGGCGGGCCTGGGGCACGCCGCCGTAGATCTGCGTGGTGAACAGGCCCACGCTGCGGGCGATCGTCTGCACCGTGCGGTCGATCTGCAGAGCGAGCTCGCGCGTCGGCGCCATGATCAGCGCGACGGGGGCGCGGCCGAACTCGCGCTTGACGCCGGCCTTCGAACGCAGGATGCGCTCGACGAGCGGGGCGCCGAAGGCGATCGTCTTGCCGGATCCGGTGCGGCCGCGAGCGAGGACGTCGCGTCCCTCCAGGATCGACGGGGCGGTCGAGGCCTGGATCGGGAACGGCTTCTCGGCGCCGAGGCCCGCAAGCGCGCGGACGATGTTGTCACCGAAGCCGAGGTCGCCGAAGGTCACATCCGAGACCTCGTCGGCCTGCACGGCCTGCGCCTCGAGGCGCTCGTGCACCACATCGATGCGGTCCTCGTGCGCCTTGGTGCGCACGGGGCGCTCCTCGCGGCGCTCGGCCCACTTGCGCTCGCCGTCGTTGTTGAAGCTGCGCGCGGGACGCTCCTCGCGCTGCGGGCGGTCGTCGCGGGCCGGGCGGTCGGCACGGTCGAAGCGGGGACGCTCGCCATCGCGGGCCGGGCGGTCGGCGCGGTCGCCGAACCGCGGGCGCTCCTCACGCTGCGGGCGGTCGGCGCGGTCGAAGCGGGGACGCTCGCCATCGCGGGCCGGGCGGTCGGCGCGGTCGAAGCGGGGACGCTCGGCGCGGTCGGCGCGGTCGAAGCGGGGGCGCTCGCCATCGCGGGCCGGGCGGTCGGCGCGGTCGAAGCGGGGACGCTCGGCGCGGTCGTAGCGGGGACGCTCACCATCGCGGGCCGGGCGGTCGGCGCGGTCGAACGAACGACGCTCACCCTCACGGGCCGGACGGTCGAACGAACGACGCTCACCATCGCGGGCCGGGCGGTCGGCGCGGTCGAAGCGCGGACGCTCGGCGCGGTCACCGAACCGCGGGCGGTCCTCGCGCTGCGGGCGGTCGAACGAACGACGCTCGCCGTCGCGGGCCGGACGGTCGAACGAACGACGCTCGCCATCGCGGGCCGGGCGATCGACCGAACGACGCTCACCATCACGGGCCGGACGCGCATCGCGATCGAAGCGCGGACGGTCGGTGCGGTCACCGAACCGCGGGCGGTCGTCACGCTGCGGGCGGTCGAACGAACGACGCTCACCATCACGCGCCGGACGCGCATCGCGCTCGAAGCGCGGACGCTCGGTGCGGTCGTAACGAGGACGCTCGCCATCACGGGCCGGACGCTCGAATGCCGGACGGTCGGAGCGGCTGTCGTTGCCCCGGAAGGGGCCACCCGCACGCTTCTTGGCGTAGCGCGGGTCGAAGTTCTGGGCCGGGCGACCGCCGGCGGGCTTCTTGTTCTTGGGCATGCGAAGTAACGCACCTTCCGTAGGTGTTCAATGCGGCCTGTCAGGACCACATACACCCACGCTGACATTGCGTGGCATCCCAAGCCGACCCTTCAGAATACCGAGGTCGCCTGAGAGAACGCCCCCGGCGGCTCCCCCATCCCCGCACCCGGAGGACATCCCGCCCACGGCGGGCCGAATCCACCCACCCCGCCCTCCCGATCCGGGATCCCCTCCCGCTCCGCGCCGCCCCCGGACCCAATCCGCGCCCGCGGCCGCACCAGACCGGAGGAGATCCCGCCGACGGAGGACCGAACCCGCCCCGCCCGCCCTCCCGATCCGGGATCCCCTCCCGCGGCGCAGCGTCCGACCTAGTCGTGGCCGCGCCCGCACCAGATTGGAGGCGATCCCGCCGACGGAGGACCGAAACCGCCCTGCCCGTCCTCCCGATCCGGGATCCCCTCCGCACCGCCCGGGCCCGCGCCGCACCACCGCCCCCGACGCCCCGCCCCGCCCCGCACCACCGCCCCCGACGCACCACCGCCCCCGACGCACCGCACCACCGCCCCGCCGCACCACCGCCCCCGCACCGCCCGCGCCGCACCGCCCCACACCACCGCCCCGCCGCAGACGAAACGCCCGCCCCGGCGGAGCGGGGCGGGCGTTCGAGCGAGGCTCAGGCCGTGGGCGTCTGCGGGCGCAGGTCGCGGCGGCGAAGCACGGGCTTGCCGTCGGGGCCGATGATCGGAACCGACGAGGTGTGCGCCGGGGGCTCGACCGGCGGCAGTCCCTGCTTCACGCGTCGGCGTTCGCGGGCGCCCTCGACGAGGTTGTAGAGCGTCGGCAGCACGATCAGCGTCAGCACGGTCGAGGACAGCAGGCCGCCGATCACGACGATGGCGAGCGGCTGTGAGATGAAGCCGCTGTGACCGGTGATGCCGAGCGCCATCGGGGTGAGCGCGAAGATGGTCGCCAGGGCGGTCATCAGGATCGGGCGGAGACGGTTGGACGCGCCGGCGACAGTCGCGTCGTGGGCGGAGAGTCCCCGCTCGCGGTATTGGTTGACGAGATCGACGAGCACGATCGCATTGGTGACGACGATGCCGATCAGCATCAGCACGCCGATGAGCGAGGCGACGCCGAGAGGCACGCCCGTGGCCACCTGGAGCAGGATCGCGCCCGTGGCCGCGAAGGGCACGGAGACGAGCAGCAGCAGCGGCTGACGCAGCGACTTGAATGTCGCGACCATGATGACGTAGATGATCAGGATGGCCGCGAGCATCGCGAGCCCGAGCTGCGAGAACGAGTCGGCCTGCTGCTCGGCCACGCCGCCCACCTCGGCGTTCGCGCCGTCGGGCAGGTCGACCTTGGCCAGGGCGGCGTTGACCGACGCCGTGGCCTCGGCGAGGTTGTCGCCCTTCGGGGGCACGGTGACCGTGGCGGTGCGGCGGCCCTGCTGCGTGCTGATCGAGGTGGGGCTGTCGGCCATCTCGACGGAGGCGATCTCGTCGAGGCGGATGATGCCGCCTGCGGTCGGGATCGCCAGCCCGCGGAGCTCATCGACCGACGCCGGCGCGTTGGGCGTCTCGATGTACACGGTGAGTGCGCTGCCGTCGATCTCGACGGATCCGGCCTGCTGGGGACGCATCGTGTTCGACACGATGGCGCCGACGGCGACCTCGGAGAGGCCGCGTTCGGCGGCCTTCGTGCGGTCCACCTTCACGGCGATGTAGGGCAGCGACGCGGCGAGGTCGGTGGTGACGCGGCCGACCCCGGCGCGTCCATCGAGCTCTTCGACGAGCGCGTCCGACGCCGTCTGCAGGTCGTCCTGGTTCAGCGCCGAGATGGTGACGGCGATGTCGGACGATCCGAAGCCCGAGGCGGCCTGGATGGTCAGCTCGCCCGCGCCCTCGATGTCGTCGAGCGCCTTCTGGACGCGCTCGCGCAGCGCCTCCTGGTCGGCGTCGGAGTCGGTGACGATCGAGTACGTGACGCTGCCGCCACCCGAGAACGCGTCACGCAGCGGCGATCCGCTCGATCCGATCGAGGCCTGAACGGTCTCGATGCCCGAGATGCCCTCCAGCGCGGCCTCGACCTTCTGCGCGGCCGCGTCGGCCGTCGCGAGGCTGGCCGTCTCTTCGAGCTCCTGCGAGATGGTGAGCGTGTTCTGCCCCGAGTCGCCGAGGAAGTTGATCTTCATCAGCGGGGCCGCGGCGACCGTGCCGCCGAGCACGAGCACGGCGAGCAGCAGGGTGATCCACGAGTGGCTGAGCGTCCAGCGCAGCACCGGAAGGTAGGTCTTCTGCAGACGCGAGGGCGGCGCATCCGGTGATTCCGGATCGATCCGCTCGCCATTGCCGTCGAGCAGGGGCTTGCCGGGACGCAGGAACCAGTACGCGAGCACCGGCACGATCGTGAGCGAGACGAGGAGCGAGGAGACCATGGCGATCGTCACGGTCATCGCGAAGGGACGGAAGAGCTCGCCGACCATGTCGCCGACGAACACGATCGGCAGGAACACGGCGACGGTGGTGAGGGTCGAGGCGGTGACCGCCATCGCGACCTCACGCACGGCGAGCCGGATGGCGTAGCCCTTCTCGACGCCCTCCACGTAGTGCCGCTTGATGTTCTCGATCACGACGATCGAGTCGTCGACGACGCGGCCGATCGCGATGGTGAGCGCTCCGAGCGTCAGCATGTTGAGCGAGTAGCCGAAGGCCTGCAGGCCGATGAAGGTGATGAGAACCGAGGTCGGGATCGAGATCGCGGTGACGATCGTCGAGCGCAGCGACATGAGGAAGACCAGGATCACCACGACGGCGAAGACGAGGCCGAGGAGTCCCTCGGTCGCGAGCGACTCGATCGACTGGGTGATGAACGGCGCCTGGTCGAAGACCACGGTGAACTCGGCATCCGGGAACGCGTCCTCGAACGACGGGATCAGATCCTGAACGCCGTGCGAGACCTCGACGGTGTTGGCGGCCGGGAGCTTGGTGATCGCGATGGTGAGGGCGTCCTCGCCGTTCACGCGAGAGATCGAGGAGACCGGATCGGTCGTGACCGCGACATCGGCGACGTCGTCGATCTTCGCCGACTGGCCGCCGAGCAGGGGCAGCGCGGCGAGCTCCTCGGCGGAGGTGATCTTCACCCCCGTCTGCACCGTGAAGGTCGACTCGCCCTCGGTGATCTCGCCGCCCGGGAAGAGCACGCCGTTCTGCTTCAGGGCGTCGGTGATGGCCGCGGTCGACAGGCCGCGCGCGGCGAGGGCGTCCATGTCGGGCGTGATGGTGATGCGCTGGCCGAGGCCGCCGACGATCGAGGCCGATCCCACGCCGTCGACGTCCTCGAGGTCGGGCAGCACGAGCGCGTCGAGATCGGCCTGGGCCGTGGACACGTCGTCGAAGCCGGTGACCGCGATTTGGATCACGGGCAGCGCGTCGAGGCTGATCGACAGCACCTGCGGCTCGACACCGTCGGGCAGCTGGCTCGAGATGCGGTTGATCGCCTGCTGCATCTTCTGCTCGGCCGTGGCGAGGTTGGTGCCGTAGGAGAAGGAGGCCTGCACGATCGAGGAGTTCGTCGTGCTGGTGGCGCTCGTCGCATCGAGGCCCGAGACCCCCTGAATCGCCGTCTCGATCGGCGTCGACACGTCGTTCTCGACGACCTCGGGCGAGGCACCCGGATAGGTCGACATCACGAGCAGCTGCGGGAGCTCGATCGTCGGGATCAGCTCCTGCTTGAGCGTCGTCAGCGAGAGGCCGCCGAAGATCGCGGCGCAGATCGTGATCAGCGCGATGAGCGCGCGGTTCTTGAGGCTCAGGACGGCAAGGTTCGACACGGCTGTCTCTCGTTCGGAGGCGAATGGGATGAACCAGCGGCGCAGATCTGCCGATACGGTTCTGTATCCCCGACTCATTCTGGCACGCGGCCCATAACGGCCTGGTGACGCGGGACTATGGGCTGGCTGAGAACGGGCCTGTGAACGAGTCTCAGTGGGCGAGGGGAAGACCCGCGCCGGAGAGCACCATGCCGAGAGCGAGCCCGCCCGCGGCGAGCGCGACGCAGAGCACCAGCGTGCCGAGCGCATTGCCCCAGGCCGCCTCGGTGCGGCCGGACTGCGCGAGCATCTGGGTGTCCACCGCAACCGTGCTGAACGTCGTGTACCCCCCGAGCAGCCCGGTGCCCATGATCGCCAGCCACGTCGAGTCGAGCGAGAGTCCCGTGAGCAGGCCGAGCGTGAGGGATCCGCTCGCGTTGACGATCAGGATCGCCCACGGGAAGCCCGCCGGGAGCACGCGAGACAGCACCACGTCCGCGAGCCAGCGCAGGCTCGCGCCCACGCCGCCGCAGAGCGCGAGCAGGAGGAACATCAGCGTGTTCACGGGGCGATCCCCCGTCGGCGCGCGAGCTTGGCGCCCGCCTGCAGTCCGAGGATCGCGCCGGCGCCCGCCGAGAGCAGCGCCAGCGCAGCGAACAGCGCCGCGTAGAGGATGAGCCCGGCCTGCGCGAGCTCGCCGAGCAGCACCGCGAAGCCGCTGTACGTCGTGAAGCCGCCCATCACGCCCGTGCCGAGGAAGGCGCGGCGCCGCGGATGCGCGTCGCCGAGGCCCGCGACGAGGAAACCGAGCAGGCCGGATCCGACCGCGTTGATGCCGATCGTCGCGACGAGCAGGCCGAAGGTGAAGCCGCCCTGCATGGGCAGGGTGAGGGCCGCGCGCAGCGCCACGCCGAGCACACCGCCGGCGAACACCAGCGGCAGCAGCCCCCAGCGGATCGGCGCGCGCATCACCTCGTCAGCCTACGGTTCGTCCCCAGCGGCGTTCGCCGCCTCGTTTTCTCCCGAAGCGCCTCGGGCCGCTGCGGTGCCGGCTCTCACCCCCTACGGTCGTTGCTGTTCCGGTGCCCGACCGGGAGGATGGAGGCATGCAGGTGTCCGCAGAGCTCATCGCGATCATCGCCGTCGGCGTGGCCATGATCGGAAGCCTGGGGTGGGTGATGACGCGGTTCGACGCGAAGCTCGATTCGGTGGAAGGACGGCTCGAGACCCGCATCGGCTCACGGATCGATGCCGTCGAGCACCGTCTCGGCTCACGGATCGATGCCGTCGAGCACCGCCTCGGCACGATCGAGTCGGAGATCGTGGAGCTGAAGGTCGCGGTGGCCCGGATCGAGGGCCCGCGACCGCGCTTCGCGACTCGCTGACCCTCGTCCGGATGCCTCAGAGGTTCGCGTCGGCGAACACCCGCAGGGCGTCGCGCACGAAGGTCGCGCCTTCGACGCCGCCGTAGTTGGCGCCGAAGCGGTCGTCGGCGACGTACATCTCGCCGAGCCCGAGCACGTAGCCCTTCACGTCGCCCTCCGGGGCCGCCGCGGGGGTGCCGGGGATGCCCCGGAGCCACTCGACGTGCCGGCGGGCGAGGTCCTGCGCCTCGTCGGAGGCGGGATCCACGCCCGACTCGGCGGCCGCGATCCAGTCGCGTCCGAGCTGAGCCGAACGCTCCTGCCATGCGGCGCGCTCGTCTTCGGACATGCCCCGCCACCAGGCATCGCCGCGCGCGTAGGCGTCGGCGCCCCAGCGCTGCTCGACCTCCTCCTTGTGCTGCGTGTGGTCGAAGCCGTCGAACATCTTCTCTGCCATGAGGTTCTCCTCTCCTCCGAGGCCGCGGATGGTGCCGGCGACCGCCGCGATCTGGCGCGCGATCCGATCCTGCTCGTCGCGCAGCCACGCGAGATGCGTCTCGAGCGCATGGCGCTCATCCGTGTGCCGCTGGAGGATCTCCCCGATCTGCGGCAGCCCGAGCCCGAGCTGGCGCAGCAGCAGGATGCGCTGCAGGCGCACGAGGGCACGCTCGTCGTAATAGCGGTACCCGTTGGCGCCCACCCGCGTGGCAGGCAGCAGCCCGAGCTCTCCGTAGTGACGCAGCGCGCGGCTCGTGGTGCCCGCGAGCTTCGCGATCTGCTGGATCGACCATTCCATCCGTCGTCCTCCTTCCTTGTTGATTCGATGCTCCGGCTTGACGTTGCGTCAAAGTCAAGGCCGGTAACCCTTCGGATTCGCTGAACGACCTCGACAATCGAGATATATCGTGTTTCACTCAGGGTATCGAGATATATCTCGAGTTCATCCTGAAGGGACGAGAACAGTGGAGAAGTGGATCGTGCAGCCGGGGCAGACCCGGATCATCGACGTCGAGGGCATCCGCCGCCTCAAGGTGGGTCTCGCCGGCGGCCAGGTCGACATCATCGGTCACGACGAGCCGGGCACCCGCGTCGAGGTGCACGGCGTGACGGTGAAGGACCTGCGCATCGAGGTCACGGGCGACGAGCTCGAGATCGACCACCCGCAGCTGCGCTGGGACAACTTCCTCGAGGTGTTCCGCAACTTCGGCTCAGGCGGACCGCGAGCCGAGATCAGTGTCGCGGTGCCGCGCAGCGTCGCGCTCACGCTCGGCGTCGTCAGCGCCAACGCGCTCGTCGCGGGTCTCGCGAACGAGGCTCGGGTCAACACCGTGTCGGGCGACGTGCTCGTCGACGGACTCACCGGCGACCTCACGGCCAACGCCGTCTCCGGCGACGTGCAGGCCCGCGCACTGAACGGGGCCTTCTCGGCGAACACGGTCTCGGGCGACGTCACCGTCTCCGGATGGATCCATCGTGCGAACGTGGACTCCGTCGGCGGCACCACGATGATCGACGCCGAGGGCGCGATCGACGCGGTCGCGGTCAACACCGTCAGCGGCAACGTCACCGTGCGTCTCGACGAGGGCCTGCCGGCCAACTACGTCACGCGATCGGCGAGCGGGCGCATCGTCATCGACGGCACCGTGCGGTCGTCGGGCGGCCCGAGCAACGTGAACGCGTCGATCGGCGAGCTGTCCGGATCCTTCGCCGACGTGCGCGCCAACACCGTCTCGGGCGAGATCACCGTGCTGCGCCGGCCAGGCGGCCAGACCTCGGACACCCCTGCCGCGGCCGCGGATCAGTCCGTGACCGAGCCGCCGACCGACCCGGAGGAGGTGCTCTGATGCCCCCCGTCTTCTCTCACGGAGACCTGCGCCTCTACCTGCTGAGCCTGCTGGCCTCCGCCCCGCGCCACGGCTACGACATCATGCAGTCGCTCGCCGAGCGCACGGGCGGCACCTACACCCCCAGCGCGGGCACGATCTATCCGCGCCTTGCGAAGCTCGAGGAGGAGGGCCTTGTGACCAAGACCTCTGACGGACGCAAGACCGTCTACGAGATCACCGACGCGGGCCGCGCCGAGGTGGAGTCGCGCGCCGCCGACATCCAGGGCATCGAGGCGGGGCTCGCCGACACCGTGCGCGCGATCGCCGACGAGGTGCGCTCGAACGTCCGCGAGGCGATGAAGAGCCTGAAGGCTGATCTCGCCGCCGCCGCGCACGAGGCGCCGCGGGCTTCCTCGTCCGCATCGGATCCCTCCGAGGACGACTCGCGCGTCCGCGCTCGTGCCGAGCTGCACCGGGCCGAGGCGGCCATCGCGGAGTTCCGTGGTCGCGTGCGCGCGGATCTGCGCAGCCACGTCGCCCGCGGCGGCGAGCTGCTGCCGGCCACGGTCGACGCGCTGACCGCGGCGCTCGAGGCCGCGGCCTCGTCGCTCAGCTCGTCGCTCAAGCGCTGACGGAAGGTCCGGGCGTCTCGACTCGCTTCGCTCGCTCGACGAGCGAACGGGGCGAGGCGCCCCGGCCCGCGTCGGCAGCTCGACGAGCGAAGGGGGCGAGGCGCCCCGGCCCGCGTCGGCAGCTCGACGAGCGAAGAGGCGAGGCCCCCCGGACCGCGTCAGACGTCGACCTCGGGGAAGCCCTCGTCGTCCTTGAGCAGCTCGCCCTGCGGCACCACGAGCACGGGGCGGTGCTGCCGGTGCGCGAGGCGGGCAGCGACGGATCCGGTGAAGAACTGACGGATCGACTCGCCGAAGCCGCGCTTGCGGGTGCCGACCACGATCAGTCGCGCGTCGATCTTGTCGGCGAAGTGCTTGATGGCCAGCGCGGGGTCGCCCACGAGCTGGCGCACCTCCCAGGTGCCGCCGAAGTTCACGAGGTGCTGCTGGGCCGCGGCCTTGACGGCCTCGAGCTCACCCTCTCCGGCCTGCACGCTGATGTCGACCGGGGCCGAGTGCACGTAGCCATCCGGATCCTCGTAGGTCACGAAGCGGGTGACGTCGACGTGCACCACCACCAGCGGCGCTCCGAGCAGCTGCGCGTAGTGCGCGGCCTCCTGGAGCACCCGAGGGGTCTGCTCTGGAATGATGCCGACGATCACGGCTCCGTGCATCGCGGCGTCTAGTGGCGCCTCGCGGCGCACCGCGTCGACGTTCTCATTCGGCTGATCGGACATCATGCGACCCCCTCCGGATGGTGCGGCCGATCGAGGCGTCGAGGCCGCGTGGTATCCTGAATGCTACTCTTCACCGGCTTTCCGAGCCGGTTTCCGCAGCAGACCAGGGACAGAGATCCCGGCTCAACGTGAGGGGGTCTCGCGCATGGGGCGTGGCCGTCAGAAGGCGAAGCACACCAAGCTCGCCCGCGAATTGAAGTCGTTCAGCCCGACTGTGAACTATTCGGCGCTCGAGCGTGAGCTCGGGCACCCGTCGGACGACGAGAACGAGTACGTCGACAAGTGGGCCGACCTCTATGGCGGCGACGATGACGACGACTCGGACGAGGATGAAGACGAGGCCGACGAGCATCTGACTCACCAGCACGTCTGATCCTCGCTCTTCGCGTGGTGTCATTCGCCACAAGAATGTGAGAAGGCGGCCCGGTCATCGACCGGGCCGCCTTTCGCGTTCCTTCGGAAGGTCAGGACGACTGCGTCTGCTCGACCCAGGCGAGGTACTCGTCCGAGACCGTGCCGGTGACGTAGCGACCGTCGAACGGGCTGAGATCGAGATCGTCGAAGCGCGGGTCGCCCTCGGCGCTCTCGATGATCGCGGCCTTGAGATCCTCGACCTCCTGGTACACCAGGTAGTCGGCGCCGAGCTCGGCGGCGATCTCCTCGGTCGTGCGGCCGTGCGCGATGAGCTCGTGACGCGAGGGCATGTTGATGCCGTACACGTGCGGGAAGCGCACGGGCGGTGCGGCTGAGGCGAAGATCACCGATTTCGCGCCGGCGTCGCGCGCCATCTGCACGATCTGCTTGGACGTGGTGCCGCGCACGATCGAGTCGTCGATGAGCAGCACGTTCTTGCCGCGGAACTCGCTCGACATCGCGTTGAGCTTCTGACGCACGCTCTTCTTGCGTGCCGCCTGGCCCGGCATGATGAACGTGCGGCCGACGTAGCGGTTCTTGTAGAAGCCCTCGCGGTACTCGATGCCGAGCACACGCGAGACCTCCATCGCTGCAGGACGCGACGAGTCGGGGATCGGCATCACGACGTCGATGAAGCCCTCGGGCACGGTCTTCGCGATGGTCGCGGCGAGCTTCTCGCCCATGCGCAGGCGCGACTCGTAGACGGGCACGCCGTTCATGATCGAGTCGGGGCGGGCGAGGTAGACGTACTCGAACGAGCAGGGCAGCAGCCGCGGATCGTCGGCGCACTGCTTCGAGAACAGCTCGCCCTCGTCCGTGATGAAGACGGCCTCGCCGGGCTCGATGTCGCGCACGATCTCGTAGTCGCCGTTCTCGAGCACGAGCGACTCGCTGGTGACGACCCACTCGTCCTTGCCGTCGTCGGCCGCGCGGCGGCCCAGGATCAGCGGGCGGATGCCGTGCGGGTCGCGGAAGGCGAGCAGGCCGTACCCGGCGATGATCGCGATCACCGCGTAGGCGCCCTCGATGCGGCGGTGCGTGCGCGTGACCGCCTCGAAGATGCGCTCGGGCTCGAGATCGACCGGGCTCGTGGTGGCCTGCAGCTCGTTGGCGAGCGCGTTGAGCAGCAGCTCGGTGTCGCTCGACGAGTTGAGGTGGCGGCGGTCGCGCTGGGCCATGTCCTCGGTGAGCTCACGGGTGTTGGTGAGGTTGCCGTTGTGGATCAGGATGATGCCGTACGGCGAGTTCACGTAGAAGGGCTGCGCCTCCTCCTCGCTCGAGGCGGTGCCCTTCGTCGCGTAGCGCACGTGCCCGAGGCCGACGTTGCCGAGCAGCGAGCGCATGTCGCGCGTGCGGAAGGCCTCGCGCACCATGCCGGAGGCCTTGTGCGTGTGCATCACGCCGTTGGGCTCGGCGGTGGCGATGCCGGTGGCATCCTGCCCGCGATGCTGAAGGAGGAGGAGAGCGTCGTAGATGTCCTGGTTGACCGGGGCGCGCCCGACCATTCCGACGATGCCGCACATGAGGTGTTGCTTGTCCCGTTCCTGAACTCAGGCGCCGCGGCCGGCGTACTCGCCGACCAGTCGCACGGCGCCGCCATCGACGCCCTTGGCGCCCTGCTCGAATTCGCCGCCCGTGGTGGGCAGCGCGTCGTCGCGGACGACGCCGACCTGCCAGGCGGAGATGCCCGAGGCCTCGATCTGCGCGATGGCCTCAGAGGCCTTGTCCGCCGACACGATCGCCATGAACCCGATGCCGAGGTTCCACGTGCCCTCGCTCGACTCAAGAGAGGTGCCGGCGATGTCGCTCAGCACCTGGAACACCGTCGAGGGCGCCCACGTGGAGCGATCGACGTCGACCCACGTGCCGACGGGGAGCACGCGCGCGAGGTTCGCGGCGATGCCGCCGCCGGTGACGTGCGTGAGCGAGTGGACGTCGTCGCCGAGCGTCGCGATGAGCTCGAGCAGCGGGGTCGTGTACAGACGCGTCGGCTCGAGCAGGGCCTCGCCCCACGTGACGCCGAAGTCGGAGGCCTGGTCGCCGTAGCGGATGCCGGCGCGCGTGATGATGTGGCGCACGAGCGAGAATCCGTTGGAGTGGATGCCGCTCGAGGCCAGCGCGATCACCGCGTCGCCGGGCTGGACGCGCTCGGCGCCCAGCACCTTGTCGGCCTCGACGACGCCGGTCGCCGCGCCCGCGACGTCGTAGTCGTTCTGGCCGAGCAGACCCGGGTGCTCGGCCGTCTCGCCGCCGACCAGCGCGGTGCCCGTGAGCGCGCACGCCTCGGCGATGCCACGCACGATGTCGGCGATCCGCTGCGGGAACACCTTGCCCGTGGCGATGTAGTCGGTCATGAACAGCGGCTTGGCGCCGACCACCACGATGTCGTCGACGACCATGCCGACGAGGTCGTGGCCGATGGTGTCGTGCTTGTCGATGGCCTGCGCGATGGCGACCTTCGTGCCGACGCCGTCGGTGGAGGTCGCCAGCAGGGGGCGCTTCATGCCGACGAGGGCGCTCGCGTCGAACAGGCCGGCGAAGCCGCCGACACCTCCGAGCACCTCGGAGCCGTGAGTGGCCTTGACGGACGCCTTCATCAGCTCGACCGCGAGGTCGCCGGCTGCCGTGTCGACACCGGCCTCGGCGTAGGTCGAAGCGGGGCGGGTGGACGTGGATTCGGTGGGGTCGGGTGCCACCCGACAAGACTACCGGCCGAGATACTGGGAAAGCACCGCCGGGTCGCTTCGGATCCCTCCTGCATGCCCCCGATAATGGCCGCATGACCTCCCCCGAGTGGCACGTCCGCGAGGACTGCGGTCGTTCGGTGCTGGTCGCGCTCTATCTGCGCCAGGCGCTGGGCGTGCGGCATCCGGCCGAGCTGCCCCAGCTGCGCGGCGTCGCGCGCGGGCAGGACGCCTCGGACGCCGTCGAGATGCAATGGCGCCGGTACTGGGAGATGACGGTCGAGCCCGAGGCGCACCTCTCCCCGACTCCCCTCGAGCTCGTCGAGAGCTTCCGCACGCACGTCGCCCTGCCCGTGCACGCCGGCGACCTGCGCGACGCGGCCGAGCCGCTCGGCGCGCAGGCGCTCGCCTACGCCGAGGCCGAATACGTGCGGTACGAGCGCACGCACCGTGCGTACCGCGGCTACGCGGGCGCCGTGGTCGAGTTCGAGCGCGCCGCCGGGCGGCGCGCTCATCCGTTCCGCCTCGACGTGCAGGTGCTGCCGCTCTCGCAGCGCGGAGTCTGGTGGATCGGATCCCTCACGGTCGCGGTGTCGGACACCCTGCGAGGGGATGTGGCCGCGTTCGACGCGGCGATGCAGCCGATCCTGCGGGAGCTGGCCTGACGGATCCGGCCAGGGAGTGGCTCAGTCGGCGCGCGTCTCGCGCACCGCGGTGACCTGCTGGGTGCGGCGTCCGATCGTCCACTCGAGCACAAGCGCCACGATCATGGCCAGCAGGATGCCCGCGGGCACGCACCAGAGCAGGATGAAGCCGAACGTCTGCGAGGGCGAGTACACGACCTCGGTGAACGGGCTCGGGTCGCTCGTGCCGTCGAAGGCGGTCGCGAGGATCATCGCGACGACGATGCCCAGGGCCGCGCCCACTCCGGCGAAGACGCCGTAGCGGGGCGATCGCCGCACCGTCACCGTGCCCGGAGTCTGCTCGGCGGGGACTCCCTCGTCAGCGGGGAGAGGCGATGCATGGGCGGACATGCCGCCATCAAAGCACCGGTTCCTGAACAGCTGACGTGGAAAAGGTGTTCCCTAGCTGATCCCTCCCGAAAGCGGCGTCAGGGACGCACCGGAAGCACCGCGGCGAGATCGGCGCGCACGCCGGAAGCGCTGATCCGCCCCTGTCCCACCGCCTCCTCCCAGGCGAGCGCTCCCGTGGCCAGAGCGATCCAGGTGGACGGCTCCATCTCGACCACATTGGGCGGGGTGCCACGCGTGTGCCGAGGGCCCTGGATCACCTGCGCGGCGCCGAAGGGCGGCACCCGCACCTCGACGCTGTTGCCCGGGGCCTTCTCGACGAGCAGCTGCAGCAGGTACCGCACGGCGGTGGCGTGGGCGGTCCGCGCGGGCTTCTCCCCCGCGCTCTCCGCCGCCGCCACCGCGGCGAGCGCGTCGCGTCCGTCGCCGGTGTCGATCCGCTTCGTGGCCATATGCCCAGGCTAGGCGGCTAGACGTAGCGCGTCGCCTCGGCCGGCAGTGTGGAGACCGGCACGATCACGACATCCTGCATCTTCCAGTCCAGCCCGACGACGCGGCGCTGCAGCTCTTCGAGGTGCGCGAGGTCGAGGCGACGCCTGCGGGGCACGACGAACGCCTCCACGTGCAGCACCTGGCCCAGATCGCGCACGCGCACGGCGGCGTCCTTGACCGCGGGATCGGCGTGCAGGGTGCGCAGGATGTCGCGCAGCACCGGGTGGACGGATCCCTCGTCGTACGAGGTCGCCCGCTTGTCGATGAGGTCCTCGATCGCGGTGATCATGTTGCGCCAGCCGTCCCAGAGGATGCCGAGGGAGATGAACAGGGCTGCCGCGTAGTCGAGCCACCACAGGCCGAGACCCACGCCGCCCACGCCGACGATCGAGGCCACCGTGGTCTGCCAGTCGGCCTTGGCCATCGCGGCGTCGGCGTGCAGCAGCTTGTTGTGCAGGGGGCCGGCGAGCTTCGCCTTGTAGCGGCCGTAGAAGAACGGCCCGATGACGATGACCGCCATCACGCTCATCATCAGCCAGCCGAGCCAGATCGTGTGCCCGAACAGCACCACCGTGCCGATGGTCGGATGCTCGCCGCGCAGGAAGCCGACCACCGCCTCGACCGCGAGGTTGCCGCCGACGATGAGCAGGGCGACGCCCGCGACGAGGTGCCCGACGCCCATCGCCCGGTGCTTGCCGAAGGGGAACCGCCGGCTGGGCCGACGGCGGATGAACAGCAGCGCGACGAGGAAGGCGATCTGCGGCAGCAGCGAGAGCATGTCCTCGATCCACGCCGTGCGCATGGCCTGCGAGCTGCCGACGACGAGGGCGATCAGCGCGATCGTCACCGAGGTGTAGGCGATCGTGATGATCTCGATCTTCACGGCCTTGCGCATCGCCTCCTGCTGCTCCTGCGGCAGGTCGGTGCGTCCGATCCGGGCGGTCATCGTGTGGCCTCCTGCTGCTCCTGCAGCTCCTGCAGGTGGGTCTCGAGCGCGACGACGAAGCGGTTCTCGCCCAGGCGGGCGAGCATCACCACGGGACCGTCCACCTCGGGCAGGTCGGTGAACTCGCGTGTCACCGCGACCTTGTCGACCCACGGCGTCTGTCCCGTCATACCCCCGATCGCGAGGTCGAGCTGGCCGTCTTCGATCTTCGTCACGAGTGTCTCCTCGCTGCCGACGCTCCATTCCACGTCCGCATCGATGCTCTCGGCGAAGTCCTCGACGACCGCGGCCAGGGGCCCGCTCACCTCAGCGCCGTCGACGAGCACCCGCCCGTCGTCGGCGGAGGCCCCCACCCGCAGCTCTCCCCCGCTCACGCGCTCGAGCGTGCCCTCCGGATCCTGCGGGATCCGGATCCCGTCGCATCCGGTCGCGAGGGCCAGCGTCGCCGCGAGCGCGATCGCCATGCCGGCGGTCCTGCGCAGTGCGTCCATGATCCGACGGTAGGTCGGGGGCTCGGCGGGTCGCACGGGCCTTGTGCGAAGGCCCACTCACCGGTATGACCTCGGGGCGCTCGGTATCCTGGACGGGTGAAGATCCTCGTCCTCGGTTCCGGCGCGCGCGAGCACGCCCTCGTCCTCGCACTGAAGTCGGAGGACGCCGGTCACGAGCTGCTCGCGGCTCCCGGCAACGCCGGCATCGCGCGCGATGCGGCCATCGTCGCGGTCGACCCCAACGACCCCGTGTCGGTCACGTCGTTCGCGCTCGACAACGACGTCGACCTCGTGATCATCGGCCCCGAGGCGCCGCTCATCGCGGGTGTCGCCGACGCCCTGCGCGAGCGCGCCGTCCCGGTGTTCGGCCCCGGCAAGGCGGCCGCGGCCCTGGAGGGTTCGAAGGCGTTCGCGAAGCGGATCATGGACGCCGCCTCTGTGCCGACCGGTCGCGCCGCATACGCCCGCACGATCGACGAGGTCGCCGCCGCGATCGACGAGTTCGGCGCCCCCTACGTCGTCAAGGCCGACGGGCTCGCCGCGGGCAAGGGCGTCATCGTGACGTCGGACCGCGACGCCGCGCTGGCGCACGCCGAGACCTACCTGCCGAGCGGCCCGGTGCTGATCGAGGAGTTCCTGTCGGGCCCCGAGGTGTCGCTCTTCTTCCTCTCCGACGGCGACACCGTGCGCGCCCTGAGCCCCGCGCAGGACTTCAAGCGCGCGCTCGACGGCGACGGCGGTCCGAACACGGGCGGCATGGGCGCCTACTCGCCGCTGCCGTGGCTGGCGGAGCGCTTCGGATCGGAGGAGGCCTTCGTCGCGGAGGTCACCGAGACCGTCGCGCTGCCGGTGATCCGCCAGCTCGACGCCGAGGGCACGCCGTTCATCGGCCTGCTCTACGCCGGACTGATCCTCACGGATGCGGGCGTGCGCGTCATCGAGTTCAACGCGCGCTTCGGTGACCCCGAGACCCAGGTGGTGCTGCCGCGTCTCGTCACGCCGCTGTCGCGCCTGCTGCTCGCCGCCGCGAACGGCACGCTCGAGGACGAGGGGCAGCCGGAGTTCTCGTCCGACGTCGCCGTCACCGTCGTGCTCGCCTCGGAGGGCTACCCGGAGTCGCCCATCACCGGTCGTGCGCTGACCGGCGTGGACGAGGCCGGCGAGGTCGAGGGCGTGCACGTCGCGCATGCCGCGACGGCCGACGCCGACGGAGGCCTCGTCGCCACCGGCGGCCGCGTGCTCAACGTCGTGGCGACCGCATCCGACTTCCGCACGGCCCGCTCGCGCGCCTACGACGCGATCGGCCGCATCGGCCTCGAGGGCGGTCACCACCGCTCCGACATCGCCGCCCGCGTGGAGTGAGCTGACCGCCCGCCGCCCGTTCGTCGAGCGGCGCGGGCACGAGTCGCGCCGGCCCGGACCTCCCACGAGGTCCGGGCCGTTCGTGTTCTAGGCCCGTCCGTCGCGCGTGGTGCGCGGCCGATGCGGCAGGCCTGCGGCCAGCACCGCCGCCGCGAGCACCAGCGCGAACGCGGCGATCGTGACGGCCGGCCACCGGGCGGCATCCCACGCCCAGCCCAGCAGCAGAGCACCGGCCGACGATCCGGCGTAGTAGAAGAGCGTGTACCAGGCCTGACCCACCGAGGGTCGTGGCGAGACCGAGGGCACGGTGGCGCTGGCACCGGCGTGCAGCATGAAGAAGCCGGCCGCCAGCACAAGAAGACCCGCGATCACCGCGACCAGGTGATCCAGGATCAGGATGGCCGCACCGGCCGCCATGATCGCGGATCCGCTGAGGATCGTTGTGCGCGCCCCGAAGCGGTCGAGCAGGGCGCCCGTGCGCATCGACGAGTACGTGCCGGCCGCGTAGGTGAGGAACAGCAGCGAGGTCACGCCGAGTCCGAGCGAGAACGGCGGCTCGTGCACACGGAACGCCACCGCATTGAAGACGCCCATAAACGCGGCCATGCCGGTGAACGCCACGGCGAACAGGCGGGCCCGCACCGTCCAGGGGTGGCTGCGGGGGATCTCGATCGACGTGGTCGGCGGGGCCTGTGCCTTGCGCCGCAGCGTGACGAGCACCGCGAGCACCCCGCCCGCACCGGCGAGCAGCACGATGAGATCGACCGCCGCGACGCCGGCTCGCCAGCCCCACCACTCGGCGACCACGCCCGCCACGATGCGACCGGCCATCCCGCCCGCCGTGGTGCCCGCCACGTACATCGCGGCCACACGCTTTCGCCGGATCGACGGCGCCGCCTCCGACGACCAGACCAGCGCCGAGACCAGCACCCCGCTGAGCACAAGACCCGCGAGCAGGCGCGAGGCCACCAGCACGGGCCACACCGCAGCGGTGCTCGTCACGGCGGTGAGCACAACCCCGACCACGAGGGAGCCGACGATCACACGACCCCGGCCGATCCGATCCGCGAGCCACGCCGCCGGGAAGACCCCTGCCGCGATGCCGAGCGTCGTCATCGAGACCACGAGGTTCGCCTCGAACGCGGTGCGACCGAACTCGCGCGCGATGGCCGCCAGCAGCGGCTGCGGGGCGTAGATCGCCGCCATGACGGCGACCCCCAGCAGTTGTGCCCCGGTCGCGGCGACCCGCCAGCGGTCGGTGCTCGCGGCGGTCATGGATCCATCCTGCCCGGGCCGAGGGGGTGCCGGGCCGTCACCTCCGCAGGGCGCCCCGCAGGATCGGCCGGGCCGACGGACGGGGCTCATCCGGGGCGAGGGCGGCGAGCGCGCGCATCAGCGTCGTGAGCCAGACGAACGCCAGCCCCACCGCCACCGCTTCGAGGCCCGTGGCCGCGTAGAGGTGGAGCGGCTGCCACAGCAGCACGGCCACCACGAGCCCGACGCCGACGCCGACGGTCGTGACGAGGAGGGCGGGAGGCGGGCCGGGCATCGCCACGGCCACCGCGACGGCCGACGCCGCCATCAGCACCAGCGTGGCGATGGCGGCGACGAGGTGCGGCACCGGCGCGCGATGGAGGGGGAACAGGCCGATCAGGGCCAGGCTCACCCCCGTGGCCGCGAACAGCAGCACGACCGGCGCGATGCGTCCGAGCGCCGCGTCGCCGAGGATGCGGTGCAGGTCGCGGCCGATGTAGGCGCCCACCGCCGCGAGCAGCAGACCGCCGAGCACCAGCGTGCCGTTGAACGCCCACGCGCTGCCACCCGCGCCGAGCTGCGAGAAGTTGCGCTCCCACCAGCGCGGATCGGCCGCCGTCAGCATCGAGAACAGCGTGCCGGTGACGAGGAAGGAGAAGAGCAGGCCGACGAGGTCGTCGGTGCGCACGCGCGCGCCAAGCCCGAAGCCGGCGCTGCTCGCGGCCGCGGCCGCGGCGCCGGTGAGCAGCCCACCGCCGAGCGGGGCGACCTGCAGGCCGTCGAGGCCGACGGCCAGCACCTCACCCAGGCACAGCACGGCGAGCGCCGTCACCCCGGCGAGGGCGAGAGCGACCGCCGCATCCGAGACCCGCGAGACGATCTGCTGCCACCGCGGCATCTGGGCCGTCTCTCCGCGCCGATGCAGCAGCGATCCGGCCGCGAACCCAGTGACCGCGGCGAGCGCCGCCACCCCCGCGGCGGGCAGGCCGATCGACCCCTCCCCCGCGAGAGGCCGCGCCGGCCCCCACAGCAGCGCCGTGCCGAGCGCGGCGCCGACGGCGAACCCGATCCACGCGGCCCACGTCGCGTGCGTGTCGCGCGCGATCCGGTCCTGTGCCGTCATGCTCACATCGAACCACGGGCCTCCGACACGGGCGCGGGGCTTGCGGGGCGTGCGCGAGAGCGCTTCGCGCTCGCGCTCGCGCCGAACCCACGCCGCCCCGCGCCCATGCCGCCCGCCGTCGCGCCCGGCCACGCGGCGCAGGCGCATCCGGCCGACCTGGAAGAATGAGCCCATGACGCTCGAGATCCCCGGTTGGAAGCACACGTACTCCGGCAAGGTGCGCGACCTCTACGCGCCCGCCGACGGATCCGCGAGCCGCATGCTCGTCGTCGCGAGCGATCGCGTGAGCGCCTTCGACCACGTGCTCGAGCCGGGCATCCCCGGCAAGGGCGAGCTGCTGACCACGCTCAGCCAGTGGTGGTTCGACCAGCTGGCGGGAGCCGACGGCGGCACGCCGGTGCCGAACCACCTCACCGGCGAGACCGTGCCGGATGAGGTCGCCGGCCGATCCATGATCGTGCGCTCGCTCGACATGCTGCCGATCGAGTGCGTGGTGCGCGGGTACCTGACCGGATCCGGCTGGCTCGAGTATCAGCAGAGCGGCACGGTCTGCGGCATCTCGCTTCCGGAGGGTCTGCAGGATGGCGACCGCCTCCCGGAGCCGATCTACACACCCGCGTACAAGGCGCCGATGGGCGAGCACGACGAGAACATCTCGTTCGAGAAGTCGGCCGAGCTCGTGGGCGCCGACCGCGCCGCCGAGCTGCGTGACCGCTCGCTCGAGATCTACCGCCGCGCGGCCGCGACCGCCGAGGCGCACGGGCTGATCCTGGCCGACACGAAGTTCGAGTTCGGCACCGATGAGGACGGAGTGCTGCGCCTCGCCGACGAGGTGCTCACGAGCGACTCCTCGCGCTACTGGGACGCCGAGGCCTGGCGCACCGGCACCACGCCCGCCGAGCGCATGGCGAGCTTCGACAAGCAGATCGTGCGCAACTGGCTCGCCGCCAACTGGGACAAGCAGGGCACCCCGCCAGAGCTGCCCGCCGCGATCGTCGACCAGACGGTCGCGCGCTACCGCGAGCTGCTCGACCTGCTCATCGGCTGACCCGCCCGATTGCCCCGAATGGCCGCTGTTCCGAGAGGAGCAGCGGCCATTCGCGGCATATGGCGGGTCAGCCCTTTCGCGGCGGGCGCCTGTCCTCCCCCACCACCAGCGAGGCGTCGCCGGATGCGGTGTGCTCCGGGTGATCCGGGCCCTTGGGCTGGATGCGCCCGGGCTCGAGCGTGCGCGCGACATCGGACGCGGTGACGATCTCGATCTGCTCGGTGGCCGTTGTGTACCACTCCACCAGCGCCGGATCCTGCGTGTCGATCGCGGCACCGGCCCCCTGGTCGGGCTGCACCTCGGTCGCGCCGAAGACGAAGTCGTCTCCGTGCTCCTCGATGCCGAGCCGCACACCCTGGGCGATGGCCGCGCGCGCGAACTTACGGCGCATGATGTACGGATCCGTCGCCAGCTCACGCGCCCAGGCGATCATGATGCCGACGACGATCACGGCGAACGGCAGGGCCGTCACGACCATGATCGACTGCAGCCCCGACAGGGCGGTCTCGCCTCCCGCGAGGAGCAGCGCCAGGGCGGCGGCCCCGAGCAGCACGCCCCAGGTGATGGTGACCCAGGTCGACGGCTCGGGCTTGCCGCGCTGGCTCATCGATGCCATCACGATCGCCGCCGAATCGGCCGACGTCACGAAGAACAGCACGATCGAGAGCATCGCCAGCACCGACAGCACGCCGGCGAGCGGCAGATTCTCGAGCACCGCGAACAGCACGGCCTCGGTGCCACCGTCGGCCATCGCCTGCCCGACCGCCCCCGTGAGCTCGTCGAAGTACATGGCGGATCCGCCCATGATGCCGAACCAGACGATGCAGACCACGGCGGGCACGACGATCACGACGGTGGTGAACTCGCGGAGGGTGCGACCACGCGAGATCTTGGCGATGAACATGCCCACGAACGGCGTCCAGGAGATCCACCATGCCCAGTAGTAGTTGGTCCAGCTGTTGACGAACGATGCGGCGTCCTCGCCCTGCGCGGGGTTGCGCATGAGCATCGTCCACAGCTCGGCGAGGAACGTCGACACGGATGCCGGCACCAGGTTGAGCAGCAGCAGCGTCGGTCCCAGGGCGAACAGCAGCACGCCGATGATCACCGCGATCACCATGTTGATGTTCGACAGCAGCCGGATGCCGCGCTTCACGCCCGAGACGGCCGACACCACGAACGCGGCGGTCAGCACCGTGACGATCGCGATGAGCGCGCCGTTGCCGAGCGGTCCGATGCCCGTGACGAACTCGGCACCCCGCGCGATCTGCAGCGTGCCCATTCCGAGCGTGACGGCGGTTCCGAACAGCGTCACGATGATGGCGAAGACATCGACCACCGCACCCATCCAGCCCTCGGTGCGCTCCTTGAAGATCGGCGCGAAGATGGCCGAGATCAGCGGCGCACGGCCGCGGCGGTAGGCGGCATAGGCGATCGCGCCGCCGACCAGCGCATAGAACGCCCACGCCAGCGGGCCCCAGTGCAGGTACGACTGCGCCAGCGCGAGGTGCATCGCGTCGCGCGATCCCGCCTCGGCGTCGAAGCCGGGCGGCACGTTCAGGAAGAAGGACAGCGGCTCCGCGGGCCCCCAGAAGAGCAGCCCGATGCCCATGCCGGCGGAGAAGAGCATCGCGATCCACGACACCGTGGAGAACTCGGGCGCCTCGTCGTCGGCGCCGAGGCGGATCCCTCCGGTGCGGCCGTAGCCCACGACCATCATGAAGACGACGGTCGCGATGGCCAGCAGCGCGAAGAACCAGCCGAAGTGCTCCATGACCCAGCCGAGCGAGGCCGATCCGGTGTCGCTGATGCTCTGCGGAGCGGCGAAGCCCCAGATCACGACGCCGAGAACGAGGGCGCCCGCGATGCCGAACACCAGCCAGTTCGTCGAGAACGTGCGATTGGTGTCCTCGACTCCGATGCCCGGGATCAGCGCAGGATGTGTCACCTCCTTCACGAGCGCGGTGACGGGCTTTCGGGAGGGGGGAGCCCCGGTTTCGGGGCGCGACTGATCGGTCATGTTCAGCTCACTTGACGAAGGGAAACGTGCGTTGCGTATGGAATTCGAGCGTCTTCCAACGTACGCGGGAGCCCTCCGCGTCTCCTGCCAGGGCCGGGATCGTGCCCGTGCTGTGACGTTCGAGCCGCCTGTGGAGAACCGCGGGCGGCCGGATCCACAGCCGTTCCGACGCCCTCCCCGGTGCCGATAACCTGGCCTCACCATTCGTCCGGGGGAGGCACGATGTCATACCGAACGCCCGCAGAAGGTGCCGAGCATGCACCCGCCGCACCGCACGGGGATCCGCTCACGGCGCGGCAGTCGCTGCTGCGCAGGGCCACGCTCTGGCTGACCCTCGGCGTGCTCGTCGCCGCCGCGGTTCTCGGTGGCGTCTTCATCATCATCGGCGACCAGTCAGGCGTCGCCGGTCGCGCCTGGCTGACGCTGCTGCTCGTCACCGGGTTCGCCGGCATGGTGCTGCTCGACGGCGCCGTCGGCGACGGACCGAACAAGTGGTACCTCGCCGCATCGACGATCACGAACGTCGTGCTGCTGGTCATCGGTCTCCTGAAGGTCTGGAACGGCCCGCTGCAGCCGGGCGACACCATCGACGCGGGTGTCTGGAGCGAGCAGATCGCCCGATGGATCGGCCTCGTGCTCCTCGCACGCCTCGTGCTGCTGATCACGCAGGTCTACGTGCACCGCTTCATCACGAACGGCCGCAGCCCGGTCACCCGGGCGTCGGCGTGGGTGACGCTCGCCTTCCTCTGGCTCACGGCGCTGGTCTGGGCCATCCCGCTGTCCTTCCCCAACCTCGCGCCCATCGGCATCCCGCAGGGCTACAGCGAGGTGTGGTGGCGGGTCGCCGGCGCGACCCTGCTGGTGGCGGCCGTCTCGGCGGTGGTGCCGGTGGTGGTGTACGCCTTCGGCCCCAAGCCCCCGAAGCCCCAGCGGGTGGCCGCGCCGTACGGCCCGGCAGGTCAGGTGCCACAGGCGCCGGGCTGGCCCACGCAGTACGCGCCGCAGCAGGGTCACCCGCAGGCGCCGGGCTGGCCGGCGCAGCCGCAGGGCTCCCCGCAGCAGCCGGGCTTCGGCCAGCAGCCGCCGCATCCGGGCTACGGGCAGCCCGCGTACCCCGCGCAGCCGCCGCATCCGGGCTATGGGCAGCAGCCCCAGCACCCGGGCTACGGGCAGCCCGCATATCCCGCGCAGCCGCCGGCCTCCCCCGCTCAGCGCCCCGCGCAGCCGCCGGCCCCCGCGGTGCCGCCCGTGCCGCCGGTGCCGCCCGTGCCGCCCGTGCCGCCCGTGCCGCCCGTGCCGGGCCAGCGTCCTCCCGTGCCGCCGCAGTAGCCGCGCGCGCTCCTCACGAAGGGGAGGTGATCCGATCCGGATCGCCTCCCCCTTCTCATTTGCGCGACACCGCCTGGATCCGTCCCGTGTTCTGCGGGTGGGGTGACGTATTGTTGATCGATTTGTCCCCCACCCGCTCCACCCGAAGGAGACCCATGGCCCTGTGGACCCTGCACGGCAACGGCCGCACCGTCGAGCCCGGCGCCGTCGTCGGCCCCGCCGAGCGGCTTAACTGGCCCGCCACGATCGCGATGGGCGTGCAGCACGTCGTCGCGATGTTCGGCGCCACGTTCCTCGTGCCGACGATCACCGGCTTCCCGGTGTCGACCACGCTGCTGTTCAGCGGTCTCGGCACCCTGCTCTTCCTGCTCATCACGAAGAACCGCCTGCCCAGCTACCTGGGATCGTCGTTCGCGTTCATCGCACCGGTCACCGCCGCCACCGCGTCGGCCGGGATGGGGTCGGCGCTCGCGGGCATCGTCGCGGTCGGCGTGCTGCTGGCGATCGTCGGCTTCGTCGTGCAGTTCGTCGGCGTGCAGTGGGTCGACCGGTTCATGCCGCCCGTCGTCGCAGGCGCCATCGTCGCGCTGATCGGCTTCAACCTCGCGCCCGTCGCCTGGGACAGCTTCTCCGCCGCGCCCCTCACCGCCACGGTGACGCTTGCGGTGGTCATCCTGTTCGCGGTGCTGTTCAAGGGCTTCCTCGGCCGCATCTCGATCTTCCTCGGCGTGATCGTCGGCTATGTCTTCGCGGCGATCATCGGCGAGCTCGACTTCTCGGCCGTCGGCGAGGCGGCATGGATCGGTCTGCCGACGTTCCACGTCCCCGACTTCGCGTCCGCGGGCACCTGGTCGGCGATCGGCATGTTCCTGCCCGTGGTGCTCGTGCTGGTCGCCGAGAACGTCGGCCACGTGCGCGGCGTCGCCACGATGACCGACGCCTCGGTCAACCAGCACACGGGCCGCGCGCTCATCGCCGACGGCGCCGCGACGACCCTCGCGGGCCTCGGCGGCGGATCGGGCACCACCACCTACGGCGAGAACATCGGCGTGATGGCCGCGACGCGCGTGTACTCCACCGCGGTGTACTGGGTGGCGGGCCTCGCGGCCATCCTGCTCGCGTTCTCGCCCAAGATCGGTGCGGTCTTCAACTCGATCCCGGCGGGTGTGCTCGGCGGCGTGACCACCGCGCTCTACGGCCTCATCGGCATCATCGGCATCAAGATCTGGGTCGACAACCGTGTCGACTTCTCGCGCCCGGTCAACCAGTACACGGCCGCCGTGGCCCTTGTCATCGGCATCGCGGGCTTCACGATGAAGATCGAGGGCTTCGAGTTCGGCGGCATCGTGCTCGGCACGGTCGCGGCGCTGGTCATCTACCACGTGGGCAACCTCATCGCCCGCGCACGCAAGACCGGCGCCGACGACGGCGGCCCGATCCCGGCGGTCGGTCAGCTCGGCGGCGACCCGCAGGACTGATCCGCGACGCGGCCGCCGACCGGCGACCGCGGGCGTCCCGAAAGGGCGCCCGGCTTCGGCCGGGCGCCCTTTCGCGCATCCGGTGCACACGTCAGGATGTGCGTGTTGGCCCGCGACATGGTGGTGGTGCGGTGCCCACGGGGTGCGCGTGTGTTCAGTTGGAGGTCTGGCGTCGCCGGAGGGTGGCCAGGCTGAAGGCTCCGACTGCGACGAGGAGTGCTCCGGCGCCGATGAGTGAAGTGGAGATCTCACCGCCGGTCTGCGCCATTGGCGTCACTCAGCAGTGCCCGCCGCATCACCGGCCGTATACGCGACCGCCATGCTGGAGATCTCTTCTTCGTGACGGCCGCCCAGCGTCCACTCGGTGACCTCCGCCGACGTACGAGAGCCATCGGCGCAGACGACATAGATCGTGGTCGTCGTCTGCGAGCCGGAGGCAAGGCTCGTGACCGTGTAGCTCCGTTGATCGGCCGGCATCACGACGCTGTAGTCAATACCGCTACCCGGTTCCTCGACTCTCACGTGATCGTAGATCGCGCCTTCGGGGAGGGACCACTCGACCGTGATCGTGTTCTGGGTGATGTCGGATGCCCATGCGGCGGGCTGCGGGCACACAGCGACCGCTTCCGGATGGTCGGTCGCGCCGCTGGCACCTGCCGTGGCGGATGCCCCATCATCACCGGGGATGTCGGATGCCGTGCCTTCACTCTTGGCGGTGGCTCCGGTGGCTGCGCCTTCGCCGGAGGCGGTGCCTTCGACGTGTGTGGGGGCGTCGCGGTCGGCTTTCGCGTCGGTGTCGGCGGCGAGGGCGGAGCAGGCGCTGAGGATGCTCACGCTGGTACCAAGGGCGAGGGCGAGGATGCTGGCTGTCGTGCGGCCGCGCCGGTGCGGTCTTGTCAGTGAACGGCGCGGCGTTGTCATTATTTGGTGCCTCATTTCGTTTCAGTGCGGTGGTGCGGGGTATCAGTCGGCGCGCGCGGCCAGCAGCAGCCGCACACCGGTCACCCACCTGTAAGCGGTGGCGGCCATATTGTGGTTCAGGGTGCCGTCGGGCTTCATCGGGATAGTCACCTGGTTGCCATTGGAGGGAACCGAGTACCAGGCGTAGGGAGCAGGCTTCCCCTCGCTCAACGCCCAGTCGGCGACGATCGTCGCCTGCGTCCTCCCCGCGAAGTAGCTCACCGTGGTGATCGCACGGGGGGTCGCCTGGAAGGGCGCTGACGGGTCGCGGGTACCGAGGTAGGCACGGGGCATCCCGCTGGTCGCATCAGCGACGATGAGGTCGGGCATCGTGTCGGCGTTGATATCGGCGACGCTCATGAGCTTGCTGTTCACGGACGCATCGGCCGGGAGCACATCGAGGGGATCGGTGAGCGAATCGGTCTGGTCGAGGCGCACACGCAGTTCGAGCGCACCGTTCGTGCGTTGCAGGATGAGCCCCGTACCTGTGCCGACAGTCGACAAGCCGCGCACGTAGGTGCCGCCGACGATGTCGGCGCCCACCCCGGTTGCGATGGTCGTGCCGGCATCGAGCTTCTTCGTGGCCGGGTCGTAGGCGTAGTACTTCAGATCGAGATTCGATCCGCTGGCCACAGAAGCGATGAACCCGTTGCTGCTCGGCACCCGATAATCGAACACCGGCACCGTGATGGCATGTCCCGTCCACGACTGCGAGACCGTGGTCGGCGCTGACCCGTCGACCGTGGAGTCGTCTTTCACCGAGAACAGCATCAACGTGGCCTCCTTATTGGCCGCGAGGAGCGGCAGGTCGGTGCGCGAGTCGCCGGTGAAATCCCAGACGGGCCGGGTATCGCGGTCTGCCACAGCGCCCGCCAACCACATCCGCGGCATCACGACGACGGCGTTGCCCGGACGAGTATCGGCGACGTTCACACCGGTCCGGCGCAGCAGCGCGGTCAACTCATCGACAGACTTATCTGGAAACCGCTGCCGCAACACCGCGAACGCCCCCGCGACTTGCGGGGACGCGAACGATGTACCCGTGACCGGCGAGAAGTTGTTCTCGTGCTTCGTCTCCGTCGGCGTCCGGTACGACCACGCCGTCCACAGCTGATTGCCCGTCTCCGTGTTCCCCACCGGCGCCAGAAGCTGTACCCGCGCCGACGCGTTCGACGGGGCATAATCGTCCGTGAGAGTGTTCATATCCGACACGTTCGTCGAACCCACAGCGATCGCCGCGGGAGCACACGCCCACTTCCCGGTCGCGGCGGAAAACCCTTGGTTCCCCGCCGCGACGGTCACCGCGATGTTCTTCTCCTTCAACTCGGCGGCCAAGGTCGCGAACTTCACTGGGGGGCACGGTTCCGTATCCGCGATCTTCACCGAGTCAAACGCCGCGGAAATGTTCACCGCCGCGATCGAGTACTTCTTCGACAACACATCCCGCACATACTCCAGCGCCGCGTAGATGCCCACCACGCTCCAGTCGACGCTCGTGCCGACTTTCAGCAACGCCAACGACGCCCCCGACGCCACCCCCGCAACCGTGCCGATCTCCCCGCCCCGCTCCATGGGCGATCCCGCCGCGACCCCCGCCACCGCCGAGCCGTGTGTGGCATTGCACACCACCCCATTCGCGTCCACACAATCCACGTTGTAGCGAGACGTCCCCGGGCCGGACTCGAACCGCACGCTCGGATCGGCACTCCACGGCCCCGACGACGCACTGCACGTCGAATCGGAGAACACCAACGGCTCCGCGAACTTCCCGAAACACGCCTCTTCGACCACGCGGGAAGCGAACATGCGATGAGAGGGATTGAACGCCCCGTCGATGATCACCACCATCTGACCCTCACCGGTCAGGGTGGACTGATCAACCGATGCGAAACCAGACGGCAGCCCTCCAAGATTCTCCGGCGCAGAACCACCCGACGCAGCCACCGCCGCCTGTGTGCTCGTGAGCACCGCAGCGAACATCGCTGCCACCCCCAACGCCGCCAAACCCCGACGCCACACCCGCATATCCACTCCTCCATCGGAACCGCGGCTCACTCAACCAGCACGCGCCGCGCGAAACGGCCAACTCAGTACCGGCGAAGGAAGACTCAGTGCCAGAGCCCGCGAACAACAGCGTGGTGATTTCGAAGGGCTAGTTGCGCAGCACACAGGGCGCCCGGCTTCGGCCGGGCGCCCTTTCGCGTATTCGGTGCACACGTCAGGATGTGCGCATGGGCCCCGTCACCGAATCCCTCGCCGCGCTCGACGAGCCCGTGCGATCCTGTTTCGCCACGATGCACGCGCGCCTGCACGAGCTCGTGCCGCACGACATCACAGAAGGACTCAGCTACGGCATGCCCGCCTTCCTCTACCGCGGCAAGGGCATCCTCTCGACCGTGCAGACGAAGACGCACCTCTCGCTGTTCCCGTACTCCGGGTCCGTCGTCGAGCAGGTCGCGCCGGATCTGCCCGGCTTCTCGCTCTCGAAGGGCACGATCCGCTTCTCACTGGATCACCCGATCCCGCCCGCCGTGCTCGACCGCGTCATCGAACTGCGCCGCGCCGAGATCGAGGCGAAGCTCGGCTGAGCCGACGCAGCCGGACACTCCTGGTCAAGACCCGCCGCACCCGCACCACCCCGCACGGCGTTTCGTGACCACGAACCGCCCGGCGCGCCACCTGCACGGCGTTTTCGTGCGAGCGTGGCGCGGGTCAGAGGTACGGCCGAGTGATCAGCTCGAGATAGTGGCCCGAGGGATCGAGAAGATAGACCCCTCGGCCGCCGTGCTCGTGGTTGATCTCTCCCGCCCGGGAACGCTGAGGGTCTGCCCAGTGATCCCAGCCGTGATCGGTGATCTTGGCGTAAGCACGGTCGAAGTGAGCATCATCGAGGAGATATGCGTAGTGCTGCGGCGGGAACTCCATCGGCGGAGCTGCGAACTGCAGCAGGACGCCACCGGCGATCTGCAGGTTGACGAACGGGCCCCAAGCGGGCGCGTCGTCGGCTTCGAGCAGATCACGATAGAACGCCGCCATCTCGGCAGCGTCGACCGAGGCGATGATCGTGTGGTTGAAGTGTGCGGTCATGATTCTCCTTGTGTTGTGTAAGTGAGTTCGGGTCACTCACACACGGAGGAGCGCGGATCAGCGCACGACCAGATCGCCGTTCCGGGAACGGCCGGTGTCGGCCTGGCTGGTCATCATCCTCCCGAGGATACCGGGCCGGAGGCCGCCGTTACCGGTCAAGACCCGCCGCACCAGCACCACCCCGCGCGGCGTTTCGCGACCACGAGCCCCCGCCCGCGAATCAGGCCGACCCCTACTGGTCAAGGCCCGCCGCACCAGCACCACCCCGCGCGGCGTTTCACGACCACAAGCCGCCCGCCCGGCGGATCAGGCCGGTCCCACAGGTCAAGACCCGCCGCACCAACGCCACCCCGCACGGCGTTTCGCGACCACGAGCCCCCGCAGCACCACCCCGCACGGCGTTTCGCGACCACGAGCGCCCGCAGCGCCACCCCGCACGGCGTTTCGCGACCACGAGCCGCCCGCCGGCGGGTCAAGCGGGGCGCGCGTCGGGGCGCCAGCGCACCAGTGTGTTCTCCGGCGCCGCGACGGGCGCCCAGTCGTGCCGCCCGTAGAGGGTGTGCGCGTCGTTCGTGACGAGCAGCGTGCGCTTGAGGCCGAGGCGGTCGATCTCGGCGACGATGCCCTCGACGAGGATCTTGCCCAGCCCGCGGCCCCGATGATCCGGATCGACGATCACGTCGGCCAGCCAGCCGAACGTCGCGCCGTCGGTCACCAGGCGCGCGAAGGCCACCTGCCGACCGGTCGCGGTGTCGTACATGCCGAAGCAGCGCGATCCGGCGTTCGCGGCGTCCTGCACCGCGCGCGAGCGATCCTGCGCCCAGTAGGAGTGCTGCTGCAGCGTCGAATGGATCCAGTCGCCGTCGAGACGCTG
Organism: Microbacterium stercoris; assembly: GCF_017592545.1. Classification (GTDB taxonomy): domain Bacteria; phylum Actinomycetota; class Actinomycetes; order Actinomycetales; family Microbacteriaceae; genus Microbacterium; species Microbacterium stercoris. Next base: position 165,566 of record NZ_JAGFOA010000002.1, on the reverse strand, counting down.
GGGGTCGGCGGAGAACTCGTACGCGGTCACATCCCGATCCTGCCGCCTGGGCGGGCGATCCGCGCGGGCCAATCCCCACCCCGCGGCCCGATGCGGCCACCGGAGAGAACCCCGGGCCGGCCCGGCCGCCGGCGCGTCCGTGCGGGTTACTCGCCGCGCTCGGCGCGGCGACGCGCGAGCTCGGCGCGCAGGCGATCGGCTTCGATCTCGCGCTCGAGGTCGGCGAGCTGCTGCTCGGTGCTGCGCAGGTCTCGGACATCGCGCGGCGCGCGATCGTCGACGATCCGGATCCCTCCGGTGGCGGCCGACGGCGCCGCACCCCTCCAGCCGTGGTCGCGCGGCTCGCGCGCGGGCCACTCTCGTCCGACGGTCCACCAGAGCACCCCGCCCAGCACGGGGATGAGGATCGCGAGGATCACCCAGACGAGCTTCGGCAGGTGGTTCACCTGGTCGTCGCGCTTGGTGATGATGTCGATGAGCGTGAGCACCGAGAAGGCGAACACCGCGAACGAGATGACGTACGGCATGCCGTCACGTTAGCGCCCGCGACGGGCCCCGGAACAGCCCCGGATCAGGCGGTCTCGCGGATGACCAGCTCGGAGTGCAGGATCGTCGCCTGCGGCGGATCTTGACCTGCGAGGCGCGCGAGCAGCACCTCGGTCATGCGCTCGCCCTGCTCGCGCGAGGGCTGGCGCACGGTGGTGAGCCTCGGGGCGATCTCGATGGCCGCGGGCGAGTCGTCGAAGCCGATGACGGCGATCTCGTCGGGCACGCGCACGCCGCGAGCCTGGAGCACGCCGAGGGCACCCCGGGCCATGAGGTCGGAGGCGACGAAGACCGCATCGGGGCGGTCGCCCGAGGCCAGGATGCGCACCATCGCGGCGGCACCGCCCTCGATCGTGAAGTCGCCGTTCTCGACGTGCGACGGGGCGAGCCCCGCGCCCGCGAGCGCGTCGCGGAAGCCCTGGAGGCGGTCATCCGACACCGTCATGTCGAGCGGGCCCGTGATCGTCGCGATGCGCCGGTGACCGCGGTTCAGCAGGTGGCGCGTGGCGATGCGCCCGCCCTCGATGTTGTCGACGTCGACGAACCAGTAGTCGTCGCCGTAGGGCGGCACGGGGCGCCCGCCGAACACGACGGGCATGGTGCGGTGGATGCGCTCGAGGAAGGTGTTCGACGCGTGGTGCGAGACGATGAGCGCGCCATCGACGTTGCCGCCGGTGAGGTAGTTCGTCGTCTTGTCGCCCGGATCGCCCGAGGCGATGAAGAGGTTGAGGATGTAGTCGGACGACGCCAGTCGCCCGTTCACTCCGCCCACGATCGAGGCGAAGAACGGGTCGCCGAAGAAGCGCGTGGTGTCCTCGGGCACAACGAGCGCGATGGCGAGGGTCTGGCGCGAGGCGAGCGAGCGAGCCGCGCGGTTGGGCACGTAGTCGAGCTCGGCGATGGCTCGCCGAACCGACTCGAGCGCCGCGGGGCTCACCCGCTCGCCACCGCCCAGCACACGCGAGACGGTCGATCGGGACACGCCGGCGCGAGCCGCGACCTCCTCGATCGTGGCCGCGCCCGCTCCCCGTGGGGCGGTGGTGCTGGACAGTGACATCGGTACCAGGGTCTCAGACGGCGCTGGGAGCGTCAGCCGAGCGCGCCGCGATGATGCGCGCGTACTCCTTGCCGGAGTCCTTGATGGTGCGCACCTGGGTGTCGTAGTCGACGCGCACGATGCCGAAGCGCTTGGCGTAGCCCCAGGCCCACTCGTAGTTGTCGAGCAGCGACCAGTAGAAGTATCCGCGCACGTCGGTGCCGGCCTCGATCGCGTCGAGCACGGCCGCGACGTGGCCGCGCACGAACTGCGCGCGCTCCTCGTCGTGCACCTCGCCGTCCACGACCTCGTCGGTGTAGGACGCACCGTTCTCGGTGACGTAGAGCGGGGTGCCGGCGGCCTCGGCGTAGTCCCGCCAGACGCGGTTCAGCAGGTTCGTGAGGCCGGGGAAGTCGACCTCCCAGTTCATGTTCGTGCGCTTGTAGCCGCGCTCGGCCCAGTGCACACCCTCCATGGCGGGGAACGGCGAGCGCTTCGGTCGCGAGGACGGGGCCTCGCCCTTGGGGGCCGGGTTCTCGGGCACGGATCCGGTGACGAACTCGCCGTGGTAGTAGTTCACGCCGAGGAAGTCGAGCTTCGTGCTCACGACCTCGAGGTCGCCCGGCTGCACCGCCGCGAGGAAGCCGTCGACGGCGTCCGCGTCGACGCCGCGGATGTCGTCGATCACGTCGGCGGGGTACTCACCGCGGAAGATCGGATCGAGGAACCAGCGGTTGAACTGGCCGTCGACCTTGCGGGCGGCGTTGACGTCGGCCGGATCCTCGGGGTTCACGGGCTCGCCGTTGGTGAGGTTCAGCGTGATGCCGAAGTCGAGGCTCTCGTCGCGGGCGCGCAGCTCCTGCACGGTGCGGCCGTGCGACAGCAGCAGGTGGTGCGAGGCGAGCAGGCCGTCGAGGATGCTCTGGCGACCCGGGGCGTGCTCACCGCCCGTGTAGGAGAGGAACGACGAGCACCACGGCTCGTTGTGCGTCGTCCACTTGGTGACGCGGTCGCCGAGGGCGTCGTGCACCGACAGCGCGTACTCGACGAAGCGGTCGACGGTGTCGCGCGACGTCCAGCCGCCCTTCTCCTCGAGCGCCTGCGGCATGTCCCAGTGGTGCAGCGTCAGCCACGGCAGGATGCCGGCCTCGAGCAGCTCGTCGACGAGACGGCTGTAGAAGTCGATGCCCTTCTGATTCACGGGGCCGCCGTCGGGGCGCACCCGCGACCACGAGGTGGAGAAGCGGTAGGTCTGCAGACCCAGCTCCTTCATGATCTTCACGTCGTCCGCGTAGCGGTGGTAGTGATCCGTGGCCACATCGCCGTTGTCGGCGTTGATGACGGCGCCGTCGAGGCGGCTGAAGTGGTCCCAGATGGAGGCGGTGCGGCCGTCCTCGAAGGCGGCGCCCTCGATCTGGTAGGCGGCTGTGGCCGCGCCGAAGAGGAACTCGTCAGGGAAGGTGCGAGGCATGGTTGTCCTTAAGGATTGCGCAGGCTGTGCGCAGAGACTAGTTCGGGAAGCGCTTCCGGGTCAGCCCTTGACGGCGCCGGCCATGATGCCGGACACCAGCTGCTTGCCGGCGACCACGAACAGGATGAGCAGCGGGATGGTCGCGAGCACCGCGCCGGCGAGCACGATCGAGTAGTCGATGTAGTAGCCGGACTGCAGCTGGCTGAGCGCCGTCTGCAGGGTGGGGTTGGTCGCATCCAGCACGATCATCGGCCAGAGGAAGTCGGTCCAGGCGGTCATGAAGGTGAACAGACCGAGGATCGCCATGGCCGGGCGGGCCGCGGGCAGACCGACCGTGAGGAAGGTGCGGATCTGGTTGGCGCCGTCCATGCGGGCCGCCTCGATCAGCTCGTCGGGGATGACGTCGACGAGGTACTGGCGCATGAAGAACACGCCGAAGGCCGTGACGAGCATCGGCACGATGACGGCCCCGATGGTTCCGGTCCAGCCGAGCTCCGCCATGACCATGTACAGCGGGATGATGCCGAGCTGGGTCGGGATCGCCATGGTCAGGATGACACCGACCATCAGACCGTCGCGCCCCTTGAAGCGCAGCTTCGCGAAGGCATAGCCCGCGAGCGTGGCGAAGAAGACGACCGAGATCGTGATGATGGACGACACGACGATCGAGTTCCACAGCGACAGCCAGAACGGGATCGCGTCGAAGACCTTGAGGGCGTTCGCGACGAAGTTGCCGCCGGGGATCAGCGGGAGCGTCTCGCCGACGGTGCGGTTCGAGGTCGAGGCGACGACGAACGACCACCAGATCGGGTAGATCGATCCGATGAGGAACGCCGAGAGCAGGCCGTAGGTGAGGAAGCCGGGGCGGCTGCCGATGCCGGCGACCCCGCCCTTGGCGGCCCTGCGGCGCGTGGCCGGGGCCTCGGACGTCACGGCGATGCGGGTCGAGTCGGAGACCTGGGTGCTCACTGGGCGGCCTCCTTGACGGCGCGGCGGGACTTCTTGGCGGACTTCGGGTCGCCTGCGGCCGCGATGCGGTTCGACAGGAAGAAGTTGATGAGACCGAAGACAATGATCAGCAGGAACAGCAGCCAGGCCACGGCCGAGGCGCGACCGAGGTCGCCGCTCTGGAAGCCGAGCTCCCACATGTAGAGCACGGTGGTCTGGAACTGGCGGTCGGCGCCGCCGATGCCGCCGTTGCTGGTCGGGTCGAGCAGTCGGGGCTCGGCGAAGATCTGCAGACCGCCGATGGTGGCGGTGATGATCACGAAGATGAGGGTGGGGCGGATCGTCGGCAGCGTGATGTTGAAGAAGCGGCGGGCCGATCCGGCGCCGTCGATGGCGGCCGACTCGTACAGCTCGCGCGGCACGGCCTGCATGGCGGCCAGCAGGATCAGCGCGTTGTATCCGGTCCAGCGGAAGTTCACCATGATCGCGATCGCGATGTGGCTCCAGAAGGTGTCGCGCTTCCAGTCGATGTTGTCGATGCCGAAGACCCCGAGCAGGTTGTTGGCCAGGCCGTCACCCGGGTTGAAGATGCTCGAGAAGATGATCGCCACGGCGACGGGGGTCACCACGAACGGGATGAGCACGCTCATCCGCCAGAACGTGGGAGCGCGCAGGCCCTGGTCGAGCAGGTAGGCCACCAGGAGCGCCACCGCGAGCTGCGGGATCGAGGACAGCAGGAAGATGCTGATCGTGTTGAACAGCGAGTTCCAGAAGAACGGCGCCGCCAGCACCTCCACGAAGTTGCCGAAGCCGACGAAGTCGCCCTGACCGCCCAGCAGCTGCCAGTCGAACAGCGAGACGACTGCCGTGTAGATGAGGGGGAAGAGACCGGTGAGGCCGAACAGCAGGAAGAACGGCGCGATGTAGAAGTACGGCGACGCCTTGAGGTCGAATTTCGACAGCTTCTGACGGAAGGTCGGCTTCGGCTTCTCAGACGACGCGACGGCGGCGGCCGGCGCCTCGGGCGGCGCGGTGACGGTGCTGGTCATGGAAGGGATGCGTCCTCGATAGGGGGTCGGGTGATACGGCACGGAACGCTCTCGGGCCGTACCTGGGGGTGCGTGCCGGGGACCGATCCGATCCCCGGCACGCACCGGGTTCCTCAGCGAGGAGTTACTTCACGATCTCCTTGAGGAGACCCAGGGCCTTGTCCCAGGCGGCGTCCGCGTCGCCCTCACCGGTGTCGAGCACCTGCAGGGCCGGACCGAAGACCTTCTCCTGGATCTCGGAGTCCTTCGGACCCTTGAACTGCGCCACAACGCCCTCGGCGCGAGAGGCGAGGATGGCACCGGTCGGCGAGCCGTTGAACCACTCGTTCGGCGTGGCCTCGGAGGCGAGCGTCTCCTGCGCCTCGAGGGTCGAGGGGAAGTTGCCGGCGGCGGCCGACTGCTTCACCTGCTGCTCGGGCTGGGTCAGCCAGTCGGCGAGGGCCGCCGCGGCGTCCTTCTTCTGCGAGGTCTCCGGGATCGACAGCCAGGCGCCGCCCCAGTTGCCGGCACCGCCGGGGAACACGTCGGCGAAGTCCCAGGTCGAGGTCTCCGGCGTCGCGCCGGCCTGCTCGAGCTTGCCCTTCACGTTGCCGAGCATCCAGCCCGGGCAGACCATCGTGGCGAAGGTGCCGTCGACGAACGACTTGCCCTCGTTCCAGTTCCAGGCCTCCTGAGCGGCCGACTGGCCACCCTCGATGGCCGAGGCGAGCAGGTCGAAGTTCTCGCGGAGGTCGGCGTTGTCCTCGATGTTGAGTTCGCCGTCCTTCGTGTAGTAGCCCTCTTCCTGCTGGTTCACGATCGAGTTCCAGACGAAGCCGCCGTGGTCGAACCACGCCTTGCCGCCCGAGGCCTCGACGTACTCCTGGCCCACCTCGAAGTAGTGCGCCCAGTCGCCCTCGAGCTTCTTGGCGACCTCCTCGCGGTCGGTCGGGAAGCCGGCCGCCTCGAAGGCCTCCTTGTTGTAGCAGAGACCCGTCGGGCCGATGTCGGTGCCGTAGCCGAGCACGCGGCCCTCGGCGTCGGTGGCCTGCTCGTACTTCCAGTCGACCCAGTCGGCCCTGCGGTCTTCGATGCCGTAGTCGCGGAGGTCCACGAACATGTCGGACACGTTCATGATCTCGCCGAGCCAGCCCTCCTCGATCGCGACGATGTCGGAGACGCCCTTGCCGCCCGCGCCGAGCTTGGTGACGAGGTCGGTCTTGGCGTTGCCGCCGGTGTCGATGTTCTTCGCCTTGATCGTGACGTTCGGGTGGAGCTCCATGTACTCCTTGTAGAGCTCGTCGTAGCCGAACGTGCCGAACGTGGTGATGGTGAGTTCGACCTTCGCCTCGGGGTCGTACTCGCCACCGGCGTCGCCGCCGCTGGCGGCCGGCGCGCAGGCCGACAGGGCGAGAGCGGACACGGTGCCCGCCGCGGCGATGAAGCCGAGACGACGCATGGTCGTAGCCTTCACAGTTCACTCCTTTGTGGGTGGGGAATCAGGACGCCAGCTGTGGCGTGTCCCTGTGGTGAGAGGGATCCCGGTGATCACGCGTGGGAGCGCTCCCACCAGGCCTGCACGTGAGCATATGGGAGCGCTCCCACGCTCCGCAACTCCGTGATGGATCTGTGATGAACGCCCGGTGAACCGCTCGCCGGTGGCCCCCGCTAGGCTCGCCGACGTGACTGACACGACCACCCGCTGGGGAATCCTCGCGCCCGGATCCATCGCCGAATCCTTCGCCGCCGACCTCGCTCACACGCCGGGGCAGCAGCTGGTGGCCGTCGCGTCGCGCGACGCCGAGCGCGCCGCCGACTTCGCGGCCCGCCACGGCGCGCTGCGCTCGCACGGCTCGTATGACGAGCTCCTCGCCGCGCCGGACATCGACGTGGTCTACATCGCCTCGCCGCACGCGCTGCACCTCGAGCAGGCGACCCGCGCGCTCGAGGCGGGCAAGCACGTGCTGTGCGAGAAGCCGCTCACCCTCGACCGCGCGACCGCCGAGCAGCTGATCGCGACGGCGAGAAAGCAGGGCCGCTTCCTCATGGAGGGCATGTGGATGGCGACCAACCCGGTCATCCGCGACCTCGACGCGCGTCTGAAAGCCGGCGAGTTCGGGGCGGCGCGCCACCTGCACTGCGAGTTCTCGTTCCGCGTCGACGCGGGTCCCGAGCACCGGCTGCTCAATCCCGACCTCGGCGGCGGAGCCCTGCTCGATGTGGGCGTGTACCCGCTGTCGCTCGCCCACATCCTGCTCGGCGAGGCCATCGCTCTCCACGGGGCGGGCGTGCACGACCGCGTCGACCTGAACGTGTCGATCTCGGGCCGCTACCCCGGCGACTCGACCGCCTCGCTCGCCGTGGGCCTCACGCATCCGGCGCCGGTCGCCGCACGGCTGTCGACCACGGAGGGCTGGATCGAGATCGACGACTTCTACGCCCCCACGCACTTCACCTGGGTGCCGAGCGGTGGCGAGCGCGTGCGCTTCGACCCCGCGCAGCCCCTCTACGGCCGCGGCTTCGGCAACGAGGCCGCGCACGTGGCCGAGTGCATCGCCCAGGGACTGCTCGAATCGCCCCTCGTGCCGCACGCGCAGACCCTGACGATCCTGGGCCAGGTCGACCGCCTGCGGGCGGAGGTCGCCGGGGCCTGAGCGGGCGCGACGCGCCGGTAGACTGATGGCGATCCCCGCCCTCGCGATCGCTGGTGTTTCGACTCCTCGCTTCGCTCGTCGCTCAACAACCGATAACGGCGGCCGCAGGCGGCTGCTGAGAGGACCATGAGAATGCCCACCATCGTCGTCGACGTCATGCCCAAGGCCGAGCTTCTGGACCCCCAGGGCAAGGCGGTCACCGGATCGCTCGCGCGCCTCGGTCACGGAGCCTTCCAGAACGTGCGCATCGGCAAGCGCATCGAGCTCTCGGTCGACGGCGAGGTCACCGACGAGGTGCTCGCCGAGGCCCAGAAGATCGCCGACGAGATCCTGTCGAACCAGGTCATCGAGGACGTCGTGAACATCGAGGTCGTGTCCTGATGACCGCCCGGATCGGAGTGATCACCTTCCCGGGCTCACTCGACGACCGCGACGCGCAGCGCGCGATCCGTCTCGCCGGCGCCGAGCCCGTGGCGCTGTGGCACGGCTCGCACGACCTCGACGGCGTCGACGCGCTCGTGCTGCCCGGCGGCTTCAGCTACGGCGACTACCTGCGCGCGGGCGCCATCGCCGCCCTCGCGCCGATCATGACCGAGGTCAAGGACGCGGCAGCCAAGGGCATGCCGATCCTGGGCATCTGCAACGGCTTCCAGATGCTCGTCGAGGCGCACCTGCTGCCCGGCGGTCTGATCCGCAACGCCCACCAGCAGTTCATCCGCCGCGACCAGCGCCTGCGCGTCGAGAACGCCGACACGGCCTGGACGAGCGACTTCGAGGCCGGCCAGGAGATCGTCATCCCGCTCAAGAACGCGGATGGCGGCTACATCGCCGACACCGAGACCCTCGCGCGCCTCGAGGGCGAGGGCCAGGTGGCCTTCCGCTACCTCGGCGTGAACCCCAACGGCTCGGCGAACGACATCGCCGGCATCGTCAACGAGCGCGGCAACGTCGTCGGCCTGATGCCCCACCCCGAGCACGCGGTCGAGCCGGGCTTCGGCCCGCAGACCCCGGCCGCCATGCGCTCGGGCGTCGACGGCCTCGGCTTCTTCACCAGCGCCGTCAAGGCCGTGGTCTCCGCCGCGGTCTGACGCGCAGACGCCGCGAACGGCGCCGCTCCTCTCGGGGAGCGGCGCCGTTTCTCGTCCGCCCCTCCTGGGCCTCAGTAGGCTCGGAGGGTGAGCGAGAAGCCCGACACCGTCGTCCTGTCCGTCCCGACCACCGAGCTGGCCGAGGATGTGCGCGCACTGCTCGATCCGACGCTGCCGATCGAGGTGATCGAATGGGACGGCGGCCAGGATCCCGCTCCCCGCGAGGTCATCGACATCGTCGTGCCGCCCTACATGAAGCAGGGCAAGGCGCTCAAGGCGCTCGAGCACGTGCGCCACCGCCTCGTGCAGGGCCAGTCGATCGGCTTCGAGGGGGTGGCGGATCGCCTCCCCGAGGGCTCCGTCTACGCGAACGCCTCGTCGGTGCACGAGACCGCGACCGCCGAGCTGACGCTCGCCCTCATCCTGGCCGCCCAGCGCGAGCTGCCGCGCATGATCCGCAACCAGGACAAGGGCGTGTGGGACTCGTACCGTGCGGCGGGACTCGCCGACAAGCGCGTGCTGCTGCTGGGCTTCGGCGGCGTCTCGAAGGCGATCGCGGATCGCCTCCTGCCGTTCGAGGTCGACCTGGTGCCTGTCGCCACAACGGCGCGCCGCGAGGCCGGCATCGACGTGCACGCGATCGACGAGCTGCCGCAGCTGCTTTCCACCGCCGACATCCTGGTGATCGGCCTGCCCGGTGGCGATGAGACGCGCCACCTCGTCGACGACGCCGCCCTGTCGGCCCTGCCCGACGGCGCCCTCGTCGTGAACGTGGGACGCGGATCCATCGTGGACACCGACGCCCTGGTCGATCACGTCTCGCGGGGACGGATCCGGGTCGCCAGCGACGTGTTCGACCCCGAGCCGCTCCCCCAGGACCACCCGCTGTGGTCGCTGCCGGGCGTCATCGTGGCGCCCCACGTGGGCGGCAACGCCGACCCCATGCGCCCCCGGATCGCGCGGCTGGTCGCTGCGCAGGCCGAGCGCATCGCTCGGGGCGAGCAGCCCGTGAACGTGGTCATCGGCGGCTGACCCGAGAACGACGAGAGGGATCCGGATCACGCGGCGTGCGCGATCCGGATCCCTCTGCTTTCGAGTGCGTCTTTGCCGGGAGCGTCAGACGTTCTTGAGCGGGTGCATGCCCATCCGCGTCAGCGTGACGTCCTCGATCACCTGCATGAGGTTGTAGAGAACGAGCGCGGCGGCCGTGACGAGCACGACCGAGGCCCACACCTCCGGGAACTTCGACTGCGAGATCGCCGGGCCGATGCCGCCGCCGATGCCGTCGGAGGTGGCGAGCCACTCGGCCAGCAGCGCGCCGGTGAGAGCGCCCGGCACTGAGATGCGCACGGCCGCGAAGAACGCCGGAAGCGAGGAGGGCAGGGCGACCTTGCGCAGCGCCGTGAAGCCGGATCCGCCGTAGACCTGAATGAGATCGAGCATCTGCGGCGACGCCGAACGCAGGCCGAACACGATGTTCACCAGCGCCGGGAACAGCACCACGATGCCGCCGATCACGGCGACCGACCAGAGGTCGCGACCGAACACCAGCGTGATCACGGGGGCCATCGCCACCAGCGGCACCGAGCGCAGCAGCATGGCCAGCGGCATCAGCGCGTGCTCGATGCCGCGGTTGAGCTGGAACAGCATGGCCGCGATCAGGGCCACCACCAGGCCCGCCGCGAAGCCGATGAAGGCGTGCCCCAGGGTCACCCAGAGGCGCCCGAACAGCAGCTCGCGGTTCTCGGCCGCCTGCGGCCCGCTGAAGAGGTGGGTCGCGATGTCGAGCGGCCCCTTGCCGACGTAGGGGTTCACGTGGAACGCCCACAGCAGCCCCTGCCACAGCACGGTCACGACGATGAGCGTCACGACGAACATCACAAGGCCGCGGCCGAGCACACGAAGAGTCTGGTTCGCCATCTCACGCCCCCTTCGACCAGGGAGCCGCGGCGCGCGCCACCAGCCCCAGGAGCCCGTAGCCGGCGAGAGCGATCACGCCCGACAGGATCGCCAACGCCCACACCAGCGGCGGGTTGAAGTCGACCTGCGCGATCATCATCGCCCGGCCCACGCCCGCCTGCACCTTGCCGAAGAACCCGCCCAGCACCGCGCCGAGGAACGCCGCCGGCACCGCCACCTGCAGGGCGTTGAGGATCGCCGGGAGCGCCGCGATGAGCCGCACCTTGCGCAGCTGCATCAGGCGGGACCCGCCGTACACCGCCACGACGTCGAGCGCGCTGCGGTCGGCGGCCTTGAGCCCGAGCAGCGATCCGACCACCGTCGTGAAGAAGACGCTGAGGGCTGCCAGGATGACCGACGTCGGCGACGGTTCGCCGACCTTCGGCACCGGGAGCATCACGATGAGCACCATGCCGATGGCGACGATCGGCAGGCAGTAGGTGATGGTCGCGAGCTGCATCACGAGGCCCTCGAAGCGCGGCACAACGAGCACCAGCGCCGCAAAGAGCAGGGCCAGGCCGTTGCCCCAGACGTAGCCGATGCCCGCCTCGGCGAGCGTCACGCCGAACTGAGGCGCGAAGAACGCGAAGCCGCGCTGCACGGTCTCGACCACGACCTGATCCGGCGTCGGGATGGGATGCGTGCAGTTCGGGCCGAGGCAGGACAGCACCGTGGCGGCCAGCAGCCACCACAGGCCGATGACGCCCACGACGCCGACCGCGCCCCACACCCACGCGGGCACCGCACGGCGGCCTCCGAGGGCGTCAGTGCTCATCGTCCGCGGCGCCGTCCGCCCCGCCGAACAGCAGATCGGAGGCGTGGTCGACGTAGGCGTGGAACTCCGGCGTGCGCATCATCTCGGGCAGGCGCGGACGCGGCAGGTCGATGTCCATGACCTCTTTGATCCGGCCCGGACGCGGGGTCATGACCGCGACCTTGTCGCTGAGGAAGATGGCCTCCGAGATGCCGTGCGTGACCAGCAGGGTGGTCGCGGGCTTCTCGGTCCAGATGCGCAGCAGCTCGAGGTTCAGGCGCTGCCGGGTCATGTCGTCGAGCGCGCCGAACGGCTCGTCGAACAGCAGCACCTCGGGCTTCATCACGAGCGAGCGCGCGATCGAGACGCGCTGGCGCATGCCGCCCGAGAGCTGGGCGGGCTTGGCCTTCTCGAAGCCCGTGAGCCCGACGAGATCGATGAGCTCGGCGACGTAGTCCTTGTCGACGGCCTTTCCCGCCACCTCGAACGGCAGCTGGATGTTCGCCTGCACCGAGCGCCACGGCAGCAGCGCCGCATCCTGGAACGCGATGCCGAGCTTGTTCGACGCGCGCAGCTCCGTCGGCGTGTGGCCGTCGACGCGGATCTCCCCGCTCGTCGGGGCCTCCAGGCCCGCGAGGATGCGCAGGATGGTCGACTTGCCGCAGCCCGACGGGCCCAGCAGCGACAGGAACGTGCCCTGCTCGGTGTGCAGATTCGCGTCCTGGAGGGCGGTCACCTCGCGGCGACCTTGGCGGAAGGTCTTGTTCAGTCCGCTGATATGCAGACCGGTGCCCAGGACATCCTGGGCACCGGGTGCAGTAGCCGTGTCGGTCACGGGTCCGTTTCTCTCTTCGCTTGGCTCGAGGGGTCCGGATCAGCCCGCGTACGCGACGAGCTCGGGGTGCTCCTCGTAGACCTCGGTCAGCAGCGACAGGTCGAAGATCTGCGACGCCTCGACCGAGATGCCCGAGCCCTTGAGGCTGGCCACGGTGGCCTCCTGCATGTCCTCGGTGATCGAGAAGAGGCCGTGGGCCTCGGTGTCGGGCGTCGCGATGAGCAGGGCCTGGGCCTTCATCGCGGCCTCGGTCTTGACCGGGTCGAGGTCGGTGCCGAAGTCGGCGACCACGTCGGCCGCGGCCTGGGTGGGATCGGCGAGCACGTCGGTCCAGCCCTTGATCTCGGCGACCAGGAAGTCCTTGAGCAGCTCGCGGTTCTCGGCGAGGTAGGCGTCGGTGACCGACACGGTCTCGGCCACCAGCGGGAAGCCGTTGTCGGCGAGGGGCAGGTTCGTGACGGGGTTGCCGCCGAGCTCGACCGTCAGCGCCTCGTTGGTGAGGTACGCGTAGAAGCCGTCGACCTCGCCGTTCACGAGCGGCGACGGGTCGTACTGCACCGCCACGACCTGCACGTCGTCGGAGGAGAGGTCGTTCGCCGCGAGGAACGCGTCGAAGGCGGCGCGGTTGGAGTCCTGCACGCCGATCTTCTTGCCCTTGAGGTCGTCGACCGTGGCGATGTCGGCGCCGTCCTTGAGCGACAGGATCGTGAAGGGGTTCTTCTGGAAGGTGGCGCCGATCATCTTGATCGTGGCGCCCTCGTTGGCGACGGCCGCGCCGACGGCCAGCGGGTCGTTCAGCGCGATCTGGGCGGTGCCGCCCATCAGCTCGGCGACGCCGGTCGAGGGGCCCTCGAGCAGCGTGACCTCGTCGAAGCCCGCTTCCTCGTAGTAGCCCTTGGAGGTCGCGTAGAACTCCCCCGCGAACTCCTCGTTCTTGATCCAGGACTGCTGCACGGTGATCGAGCCGTGGCCGGCCGACTCAGCGGCTTCCGCTTCGGCGCCGGTGTCTCCCCCGGCGCAGGCGGTGAGCGCGACCGCGCCCGTGAGGATGAGGCCGGCGGCGGCGAGGCCGCGGCGGACGAACGTGGTGCGCATCATTTCGGTTGACTCCAGGTCGGGCGCGATCCGACATCCGGAGGTACCGGGGGGCCTCGCGCCAGGAGGTGCACGGGCGCCAGGAGACATCAACCGGTTCGGGTCCGGTGGAGAATCCCCGGACATCCGCGTTTCGGTGATGTGACCAATTGTGACGCCTCGAAAGCTGGGGAATCGCCTGGACCGGGGATCCGGCAGGTCACGTCTCGATATCGGAATGGATCCGGATCACCGCAGCGCGGGCTGATCGGGGCAGGTCGCCAGGATGCGCACCATCGTGTCGTGCTCGGTCGCGGTGACCCAGAGGCCGTAGGCCGCCTTCACCGACACCTGACGGGCGACGTAGTCGCAGCGGAACCCCTTCTGCGGCGGCAGCCAGGTGGCCGCGTCGCCGTCGGACTTCTGCCTGTTCGCGGTGCCGTCCACGGCGAGCAGGTTGAGCGGGTCGTTCGCGAAGCGCTCGCGCACATCCGGATCGAGCTGCTGCGCCCCCTTCTGCCACGCGTCCGAGAGCGCCACGACGTGGTCGATCTGCACGAGTTCGGAGGTTCCCTGCCCGCGCACGAACGCGATCCGCTCCCCCGTGTAGGGATCGGCGAGGGATCCGCTCATCACCCTGCACGGACCGGATCGCACGGTGTCGGTCAGGTCACGCGCGAGTACGTCGTTGCGGGTGTCGCAGCCGTTGCGATCGACGTCCTTCCAGCGCTGCCCGAACTGCTCCCGGTCGTACCCGGTGCGCGGCGCCCGCCCCTTGACCTCGAGCGTCTCGAGCAGCGCGAGCGCGGTGCCCTCCGCGGCCTCGGGGGCGGGAGCGGGGGTGGCTTCGGCTTCGGCTTCGGCGTCGGCTTCGGCGACCGGCGCGGCGAGGATCTCGGAGATCGGCCCGGGCACGCGGGCGGAGACGAGCACGGCGAGGACGCCGACCCCGATCACCCACGGCCAGGCGGACGCGCGACGACGGCGACGGGGCTTCAGAAACACCCGATCGACCGTAGCCGCCGCCTCGGACATCCCGGACATCCGGCCCGGCGCCGCGTGTGGCGAGGTGGCGACGCCGCGGTACGGCGGTGCGCGCGGCGCGGCAGCCGCGCGACCCGGATCAGACGGTGAAGACCGCGTGCACGTCGCCGACGTGGGCGCGGCCGCCGAGGCCCTCGAGCTCGAGGATGACGGCCGATCCGATCACCGTGGCGCCGAGGTCGGCGATGAGGCTCTCGGCGGCGGCGAGGGTGCCACCCGTCGCGAGGACGTCGTCGAACAGCAGCACGCGCTCGTGTCCCTCGAGCACGCCCGGGGCCTCAATCGTCGCCGTGCCGTACTCCAGCGCATACGACACGGCCGCCGCGGGCCGCGGCAGCTTGCCGGCCTTGCGGATCGGCATCATGCCGACGCCGGTGAGGGCCGCGGCGAAGCCCGCGAGCAGGAATCCGCGCGCCTCGATGCCCGCGACGATGTCGAACGTGCCCTCGTAGGGCGCGACCATCGCCTCCACGACGGTGCGCAGCGCGGGTCCGTCGGCGAGCATCGGCGACACATCGCGGAACAGCACCCCTGGCTCGGGGTAGTCGGGGGTCAGGGCGATCAACGACTCAGCGCGGGCCAGGGCTTCGTTCTGCACGTCCCCCATCCTCGCGCGCCCGCCTGTGACCACGCCTAACCTGGAGCCATGACCCGTCTCCAGGCCGACGCCGACACCGCCCGCTGGGTGCCCGTGACCGGATCCCTCGGGTTCCGCGGACGCCGTCATCGCCGGGCCGCGATCCGGATGCTGCTGGGCCACGGATCGCGCGCGATCGGCGGCCAGGGGCGCGGCAGCGGGATGCTCGCGTGGGGCCTCAGCCAGGCGGTGCCGCTGATGCTGCGCCGGGCCGACGGGCGTGTGCTGGCGTGGGTCTGGAAGGACGAGCCGGAGCTGGTCGTCGTGACGGCGCAGGTGCAGGAGATCACGCCGCAGGTGCGGGTGGCGCGGGCCAGCCGGCCGATGGAGTACGACGACACCGAGGCCTTTCGCGGCACCTACCTCGGTATGGGCGAGAGGCTCGTGCTGCCGCCCGCGGAGGGCCGCGTTCCGTTCGCCGAGTACAGCTGGGACACGGGGGCGCACCTCGTCACCGTGAACGCCATCGCGGGCGATGCCGAGCGCTTCGGAACCGTGCTGCCCGCGGTCGACGAGCTCGCCCGATCCGTGCGCATCGTCGACGATCTGCGCGTGCCCGAGACCACGGGCGTGCTCCGGATCAACCCCGCCTGAGTGTCAGCTGGGTCGCGCGTATTCCCACCTGGCGGGCCTTCTGTCAAGCCCCTGCCGGCGCACTCATCCATTTCATAGGTTGATTCCCGTGGGAGATCCCCACCAAGGAAGGGAGCGCGTCATGGGCTTCATCGCATTCATCATCCTCGGACTCATCGCCGGAGCGATCGCGAAGGCGATCCTGCCTGGGCGGCAGGGCGGCGGCTGGCTGGCCACGCTTCTGCTCGGCGTCGTCGGCGCCCTGCTCGGCGGCTGGCTCGGAGGTCTGATCTTCGGTGCCGATCTCGGTGGCTTCTTCGATCTGACCACCTGGCTTCTCGCCATCGGAGGCGCGATCATCGTGCTTCTGATCTGGGGTCTCATCACGGGCCGCAGCGGCAGCCGCACCACCCGGTAACCGGGCGGCACACGAACGTCGGACGCCTCCCTCCACGGGCGTCCGGCCGAAAGAGGATCCACCTTCACGAGCCATCAGACCCCACCGCGGTGGGTCGGCCCCGGAGGGTGAGGATTCCGGCACAGAGCGCCCGTCGCATCACGCGACGGGCGCTCCGTCGTGTGCGGGCGCAGAAATCTCCGTCGGGGCGTTGTGCTCACAGACATCGGATGTCTAGGCTGAATCGACCCCAAAGGAGCCCCGTGAGCACGATCGTCAGCGTCGACACATCCGACATCCGCTTTCCCACCTCCCTGCAGCTGGACGGATCCGATGCCATGAACCCGGATCCGGACTACTCCGCCGCGTACGTGCGTCTCGTCACCGACGCCGAGGACGGACACGACGGCCACGGCTTCGTGTTCACCATCGGCCGCGGAAACGACGTGCAGACCGCCGCGATCGACGCGCTCGCGCCCTTCCTGCTCGGCCGCGACGTCGAATCGCTGCTCGCCGACATGGGCGCAGTGTGGCGCGAGCTCGTGTGGGACTCGCAGCTGCGGTGGCTCGGCCCCGAGAAGGGCGTGATGCACATGGCCATCGGGGCCGTGGTCAACGCGCTCTGGGATCTGAAGGCCAAGCGCGCCGGCCTGCCCCTGTGGCAGCTGCTGGCCCGGATGACCCCCGAGGAGATCGTGGATCTCGTCGACTTCCGCTACCTCTCCGATGCGCTCACGCGCGAAGAGGCGCTCGACCTGCTGCGCGCCGCCGAACCCGGCCGCGCGGAGCGCGAAGCCGCGCTGTTCGCCGACGGGTATCCCGCCTACACGACCACCCCGGGCTGGCTCGGGTACTCCGACGAGAAGCTCGAGCGCCTCTGCCACGAGGCCGTGGCCGACGGCTTCTCGCAGATCAAGCTGAAGGTCGGCGGCGACCTCGACGACGACATCCGGCGCCTGCGCATCGCACGCGAGGCCGTCGGCCCGGACATCCGGATCGCGGTCGATGCGAACCAGCGCTGGGACGTCGGCTCGGCGATCGAGTGGATGTCCCACCTCGCCGAGTTCGACATCGCCTGGATCGAGGAGCCCACGAACCCGGATGACGTGCTGGCGCACGCGGCGATCGCCCGCGGCGTCGCGCCGATCCCGGTGGCCACCGGCGAGCACGGCGGCGGACGGGTGATGTTCAAGCAGATGCTGCAGGCCGAGGCGCTGCAGGTGCTGCAGATCGACGCGACCCGGGTGGCCGGGGTGAACGAGAACATCGCCATCCTGCTGCTGGCCGCGAAGTTCGGCGTGCGCGTGTGCCCCCACGCGGGCGGTGTCGGCCTGTGCGAGGCCGTGCAGCACCTCTCGATGTTCGACTTCGTCGCCGTCTCCGGCACACGCGAGGGCCGGATGATCGAGTACGTCAACCACCTGCACGAGCACTTCGCGACGCCGACGGACGTGCGCGACGGCGTCTACCGCGCGCCGCTCGCGCCCGGCAACGGCATGGAGATGCTCGCGGCCAGCCGCGAGGAGCACACCTTCCGCGGGGAGTTCGCGCTTCGTGGCTGAGCGGGAGCTGCCCACGCTGGGCTTCGGCACGGCGAACATCGGCAACCTGCTCGGCGTGCTGAGCGACGACGAGGCGTGGGCCGTTCTCGATGCCGCGTGGGAGGCGGGCATCCGCTACTTCGACACCGCCCCGCACTATGGCCTGGGCCTGGCCGAACGACGCCTCGGCGCCTTCCTCCGCGGTAAGCCGCGGGAGGACTATGTCGTCTCGACCAAGGCCGGGCGCCTCCTTGAGCCCGACCCCACTTGGGACGGCCAGGCGCTGGATCTCGGCGATTCGTACCACGTGCCCGCGTCGCTTGTGCGCCGCTGGGACTTCACGGCCGTCGGCATCCGGCGCTCCCTGGAGGCATCGCTGGATCGCCTCGGGCTCGACCGGGTGGACATCCTGTATCTGCACGACCCGGAGGGCACGGGCGACCTCGAGGGGGCGCTGGCGACCGGAGTGCCGGCGGTGCAGGCGCTGAAGCACGAGGGCGCCGTGCAGGCGGTCGGCCTGGGGTCGATGACCACGCGCGCACTCGAGCTCGGCGCCGACGCGGGGCTGGATCTGCTGATGGTGGCCGGGCGCCTCACCCTCGCCGATCAGCCCGCCGCGGCGCGGGTCGTGCCCACGTGTGCCGGCAAGGGCACGCGTATCGTCGCCGCGTCGGTGTTCAACTCGGGTGTGCTGGCGACCGACGATCCGGATGCCGACGCCCTGTACCAGTACGGATCCGTCCCCTCGGCGGTGCTCGAGAAGGCGCGGCGGATCGCCGGCGTCTGCCGCGACTTCGGGGTGCCGCTGCCCGCGGCCGCCCTGCAGTACCCGCGCCGATTCGATCCGGTCGCCGCCGTCGTGACGGGCACGGGCGATCCGGATCAGCTGCGCCAGAACGTCGCGCACGCCTCGCGCGAGATCCCCGAGGAGCTCTGGGCGGCGCTGGTCGCCGAGGGGCTCATCCCCTAGCGGCCGGCGGTCGCGGCCTCGCCCTCGGTTCGCGCACCCCGGAAGCCGCGGATCGGGCCACCTCAGCGGGGGAGCAGGGCGTCGACCTCGGCAGCGGTCGGGATGCTCGGCGACGCCCCGGGCTTGGTGACCGCGAGGGCTCCCGCGGCGATGGCGCGGCGGATCGCGTCGGGGCGGGTCTCACCCGCGGCGAGCGCGGCGGCGAGGTGGCCGGCGAAGGCATCCCCGGCCGCGGTGGTGTCGACGGCCTGCACGGGAAGGGCGTCGAAGTGCTGCTCGTCCGAGGCGGTGACGAGCACCGCGCCCGCCGACGCGAGAGTCACGAGCGCGGCGCCCGCTCCCCTCTCGACGAGCGCGCGCCCGGCGGCAAGGGCGCCCGACCGATCCTGCACCGCGAGACCCGTGAGGACTGCCGCCTCGGTCTCGTTGGGCGTGACGATGTCGATCAGCGGCCAGAGGTCGTCGTCGAGCCTCGCGGCGGGCGCCGGATCGAGGATCACCAGGATGCCGGCGTCGTGCGCTCGGCGGATGGCGTGCGCGACCACGGGGAGAGGCGACTCGAGCTGGGTGAGCAGCACGGCGGGCGCCTCGGCCAGGGCCGCGTCGACCTGCGCCTCGGTGAGCCGCGCGTTGGCTCGGGGCACCACCACGATGTCGTTCTCGCCCGTGGCGTCGACCCGGATGTGCGCGATGCCCGTGCCCACGTCGGCGAGGGCGCGCACCGCGGTCGTGTCGACGCCCGCCTCGCGCAGCTGCCCTGCCACGAGCTCGCCGAACGCGTCGTCGCCGACGCAGCCGATGATGCGGGCCACGGCGCCCGCGCGCGCGACGGCGATCGCCTGGTTGGCGCCCTTCCCTCCCAGCACCAGCGTGAACTCGTCACCCAGGATCGTCTCGCCCCGCGCGGGGACGCGCTGCGAGAACGTCGTGAGGTCGGCCGAGATGCTGCCGACGATGAGCACGGCGGGTTCGAGTGCGGTCACCCCGCAAAGGTATGAGAAAAGCCGGCTCCGGGCATCCGGAACCGGCGTTTCTCATACCTTCTGGGCTACGAGGTGCGCAGGCGCAGGGAGTCCATGCCGCCGTCGACGGCGAGCGTTGTGCCCGTGGTCGACGCGGCGCGCGGGCTCACGAGGTAGGCCACCGCATCGGCGACCTCCGCCGGGGCGACGAGGCGCCCGTGCGGCTGTCGCGCGTTCAGCGCGGCGCGCTCCGCTGCCGGATCTTCTGACGCGTCAAGCAGGCGACCCACCCAGGGGGTGTCGGCCGTCCCGGGGTTCACCGCGTTCACGCGGATGCCCTCGGGGAGGTGGTCGGCGGCCATCTGGCGCGTGAGCGAGAGCACGGCGCCCTTCGTCGCGCCGTACAGTGCGCGCTGCGGCAGGCCCACGGTCGCGGCGATCGAGCACGTGTTCACGATGGCCGCGGCCTTCGACGCGCGCAGCCACGGCAGCGCGGCCCGCGCGACGCGCACCATGCCCACGACGTTGACGTCCCACACCCGATGCCACTCGTCATCCGAGTTCGCCTCGATGGTGCCCTGCGCGCCGATGCCCGCATTGTTGACCAGGATGTCGATCCCACCGAGGTCCCGGGCGACGGCCTCCACCCCCGCGCGCACCGTGGCGTCGTCGGTCACGTCGACCACGTAGCCGTCGACGACGTCATCCGGGATCATCCGGTCGAACACCGCGACGCGGGCGCCGTCCTCGCGGAGGCGCTCGACGATCGCCGCCCCCAGACCCGAGGCGCCGCCCGTGACCACGGCTACGAGCCCACCGAGCACGCCGCTCACACGAACTCCTGACGCTGGTCGCCGAGGCCCTCGATCTCGAGCTCGACGACATCGCCCGCCTTGAGATACGGGAAGCGGCCCGACAGCGCCACGCCCTCGGGGGTGCCGGTCAGGATGAGGTCGCCGGGCTCCAGCTCGAGGTGCTGCGAGAGGTGCCACACGATGTACGGCACGTCGAAGATGAGGTCGCTGGTGCGGGAGTCCTGTCGCGGCTCGCCGTTCACGCGGCTGCGCAGGCGCAGGTCGGAGGGGTCCAGCTCATCCGGGGTCACCAGCCAGGGGCCGACGGGCGAGAACCCCGGCGCCGACTTGCCCTTGCCCCACTGGCCGCCGGAGATCTCGAGCTGCCACTCGCGCTCGGACAGGTCGTTGGCGATCACGTAGCCCGCGATGTGCGCCGCCGACTCCTCGGGGGATGCGAGGTAGCTCGCCCGACGGCCGATCACGATGCCGAGCTCGACCTCCCAGTCGGTCTTCTCGCTGCCCCGCGGAATCGCGACCGGATCGTACGGACCCACCACCGTGTTCGGCGCCTTCATAAACAGCACCAGGTTCTTCGGTGGCTCCGCTCCGGACTCCGCCGCGTGGGCGGCGTAGTTCATGCCGACGCAGTACACCGCAGAGGGACGCGCGATCGGCGCACCGACCCGGATGCCCTCGGCCTCGATCTCGGGGAGCTCTCCCGCGTCGAGGGCCGCCTGCACGCGCGCGACCGGATCCGTCGCGAGGAACTCCCCCGAGACGTCCGCGGTCAGCGGGGTGAGGTCGTGATATCGGTCATCCACGAGGACGGCAGGGCGCTCCGCGCCCTTCTCTCCGAGGCGTGCGAATCGCATCTGTTCCACTCCGAACATCTGAGGTCTGGCGTCGCGCGAGCGCGCGTGACGCCGAGCCTAGCACTCCGATGGACCGATAGGTCGGACGTCTGTCGCCACCCCGCTCGTTGAGCGACGAGCGCAACGAGGAGTCGAAATGCCCCACCCGCGCCGCGCCCGTGCCCCCGCGACGCTCACCCACCCGCT
Source organism: Microbacterium stercoris (assembly GCF_017592545.1). Taxonomy (GTDB): domain Bacteria; phylum Actinomycetota; class Actinomycetes; order Actinomycetales; family Microbacteriaceae; genus Microbacterium; species Microbacterium stercoris. The sequence continues at coordinate 144,194 of NZ_JAGFOA010000002.1, read as the reverse complement.
CGTTGAGCGACGAGCGCAGCGAGGAGTCGAAACGCCCAAGCCGCGCCGGCTGTGCCCCCGCGAGGCCGACCCACCCGCTCGTTGAGCGACGAGCGCCAGCGAGGATCGAAACGCCCAAACCACGCGCCGTCTGTGCCCACGGAACGCTTACCCACCCGCGCGTTGAGCGACGAGCGCAGCGAGGAGTCGAAACGCCCAACCCCGCCGGGCCTGTGCCCGCGACGCTCACCCGCCCGCTCGTTGAGCGACGAGCGCAGCGAGGAGTCGAAACGCCCCAACCTGCGCCGCGCCTGTGCCCCCGCGAAGCCTGGGCGTCTCGACTCGCTCCGCTCGCTCGACGAACGGGGGGGTGAGGGGCGCGAGGCTTGGGCGAGGGGCGAGGGGCGAGGGGCGTGGGACGTGGGGCACCCACCCACCCGTTCGTTGAGCGACGAGCGCAGCGAGGAGTCGAAACGCCCAAGCCGCGCGCCACCTGAGCCCCCACGACGCTCACCCACCCGTTCGTTGAGCGACGAGCGCCAGCGAGGAGTCGAAACGCCCAAGCCGCGCGCCGCGCCTGTGCCCCCACGAAGCCTGGGCGTCTCGACTCGCTCCGCTCGCTCGACGAACGGGGGGGGTGAGGGGCGTGAGGTTTGGGAGAGGGGCGAGGGGCGTGGGGCACCCACCCACCCGCTCGTTGAGCGACGAGCGCCAGCGAGGAGTCGAAACGCCGCAACCGCGCGGCGCCTGTGCCCCCGCGAAGCCTGGGCGTCTCGACTCGCTCCGCTCGCTCGACGAACGAGGGGTGGTGGGGGGCGGAGCCGCGGGGCGTCTCGACTCGCTCCGCTCGCTCGACGAACGGGGGGGGTGGCGCGTCACACGCCGTAGAAGGCGCGGGCGTTGGCGCCGAAGACCCGCTCGTCCGACGTCACGGAGCGCACGGCGGCGAGGGCATCGGCGACGGGCGTGCCCGCGCCCGGCACACCGGAGACGGGCCAGTCGCCGCCGAACAGGCAGCGCTCGGATCCGAAGGCTTCGAGCGTCTCCTCGAGAAACTCGTGCCCCAGTCCGCCCTCGGCGGGCAGACCCGAGAGCTTGACCTGCACGTGCGGCAGCGCCGCGATGCGGTGGATCGACCGCCGCCACTCCTGCCCCTCGGCGCTGTCGAGGCCCATGCGCACGGGCGGCTTGCCGAGGTGGTCCAGCACCGTCGGCGTGCCCGGCGCCGCCGCGAGCAGCGCCGCGAGCGCGTCCAGCTGCGGCCACCGCACGGTCGCGTCGAACGTCAGTCCCCGCTCGCCGGCCGCCCGCAGACCCGGCAGGAGGTCTTCGGTGATCCGCTGATCCTGCAACAGGTGCCGCACACCGCGTACGAGGGGCGCCTGCGTCAGCTCGTCGAGCCGCGGATGCCGCAGATCCACCTTCGCGACGATCGCGCGCAACCCCGGCCAGGCAAGGCCCGACACCCAAGCGACCTCGTCGAGCGGTGCGCTCGAGTCGGCCTCGACGAACACCCACTCCGTGATCGCGCCGTCCGCGTCGTCGACGTCGTCGGGCCCGAAGTCGCGATCGAGCGCCGGCTCGTCGCGAAGCCACGGGTACGCCAGCCGCGACGGCGCCCAGACGTGCACATGGGCATCCAGCACCCCGCCCGCAGGCGTCGCGCCGTTCACTGCACGCTCCTGCGTACCCACTCCTCGACGCCTGCGACGTGCGCGGTCATCAGCGCCGACGCGAGATTCGGATCGCGATTCGCCACCGCATCGAGGATCGCGTGATGCTCGCCGATCGTGCGCTCGACGGATCCGCCCTCGGTGATGGCCCGCCAGACCCGCGCGCGCACGGTACGGCCCGACAGCGACTCGAGCAGGCTCGCGAGGTAGGCATTGCCGGCGCTGCGCGCGACACGATTGTGGAAGTCGATGTCGTGGGCGATGAGCTCGTCGATGTCCGGATCCGTGCCGAGCGAGTCGAGCAGGGATCGGATGTCCGCCACGTCGTCGTCCGACGCCTCCCGCGCGGCGAGCGCGGTCGCCTGCGGCTCGAGCATGCGCCGCACTGCGAAGATCTCGAGGATCGAGTCGTCCTGGTGCAGATCCACAACGAACGACATCGCCTCGAGCAGCAGATGCGGCTCGAGACTCGTGACGTACGTACCGTCGCCGCGCCGCACGTCGAGCACGCGGATGACCTCGAGCGCCTTCACCGCCTCACGCAGGGAGCTGCGCGAGAGACCCAGCTTCTCGCTGAGTTCCTTCTCGGGGGGCAGCCGGTCGCCCGGCCCGATCTCGCCCGACACGATCATCTGCTTGATGCCGGCGATCGCTTCATCCGTCACTGCCATGCAGCGAGCTTATTGGTCGGATGTCTCGAATGGGGGCTTGGGGCGTCTCGACTCGGTCGTTCCTCCCTCGCTCGACGAACGAGCGGGGCGCGAGCGAGCGGGGCGCGAGCGAGCGGGCGCGAACCTGCGGAGGCTTGCGCGTCTCGACTCGGTCGTTCCTCCCTCGCTCGACGAACGAGCCGGGAGCGAGAGAGGAACGAGCGCGAGGCGCGTCAGACCGTGGGCGCCTCGGGCGCCGCGGGCTCCGCGAGCCGGAACCACACCGTGGCCAGGGGCGGCACGGCGATCTCGGCGGAGTCACCCGTGACCTCGACGCGGCCGAGGTTGCCGACGCCCGAGCCGCCGAAGTCCACGGCGTCGGTGTTGAGCACCTCGTCCCACACACCCGGCTGCGGGAAGCGCAGCCGGTAGTGCGAGTGCGGCTGAGCCGAGAAGTTCGTGATCGACACGAGGGGCGCGCCCCCCTCGCCGTCCCGCCGCACCCACGCGAACACGTTGGCGCCCGCGTCGTCCGACACCAGCCACTCGAAGCCCGCCGGAGTGGTGTCCTGCGCCCACAGCGCCGGGGTCTCCTTGTAGCGGGCGTTGATGTCCTTCATCGCGCGGTGCACGCCCAGGTGGTCCGGCAGATCCAGCAGCCACCAGTCCAGCTCGCGCGACTCGGCCCACTCCGACTCCTGACCGAACTCCGAGCCCATAAACAGCAGCTGCTTGCCCGGATGTGCCCACATGTACGCGAGGTACGCGCGCAGCGACGCGAGCTGGCGCCAGCGGTCACCCGGCGCCTTGCGCAGCAGCGAGCCCTTGCCGTGCACGACCTCGTCGTGCGAGATCGGCAGCACGAAGTTCTCGCTCCACGCGTAGACCAGCGCGAAGGTCATCTCGCCGTGGTGGTGGCTGCGGTAGATCGGATCCCGACCGAGGTACCCGAGCGAGTCGTGCATCCAGCCCATGTTCCACTTGAAGCCGAAGCCCAGGCCGCCGCCCGAGGTGGGGCGGGTGACGCCGGGCCACGACGTGGACTCCTCGGCGATCGTCACCACGCCGGGCACGCGCTTGTAGACCGTGGCGTTCATCTCCTGCAGGAACTGCACGGCCTCGAGGTTCTCGCGGCCGCCGTGTTTGTTCGGCGTCCACTCCCCCGCCTCGCGGGAGTAGTCGAGGTAGAGCATCGAGGCCACGCCGTCGACGCGCAGTCCGTCGGCGTGGAACTCCTCGAGCCAGTAGAGGGCGTTGGCATAGAGGAAATTGCGCACCGGCGGGTTGCCGAAGTCGAAGATGTGGGAGCCCCACTCCTTGTGCCAGCCGCGCTGCGGGTTCGGGTCCTCGTAGAGGGGCGCGCCGTCGAACTTCACCAGGGCCCACTCGTCGGTGGCGAAGTGGCCGGGCACCCAGTCGAGGATCACCCCGACGCCCGCCTGGTGCAGCCTGTCGATCAGGAGGCGCAGGCCGTCCGGATCGCCGAAGCGGCTGTCGGGGGCGTAGTAGCCGGTCACGTGGTAACCCCACGAGCCGCCGAAGGGGTGCTGCATCACCGGCATGAACTCGACGTGCGTGAAGCCGAGGTCGGACACGTAGCCGACCAGCTGATCGGCCAGCTGCTCGTACGAGAGGTCCTTGCGCCACGATCCGAGATGCACCTCGTAGATCGACATGGGGCGATCGGTGTGACCGCGTCCCGCGTGGGCGGCGCGCTGGGCGAGCCACTCGTCGTCTCCCCACTCGTAGCTCGACGCGTGCACGATGGAGGCCGTCATCGGCGGCTTCTCGGCGTACCCGGCCATAGGGTCGGCCTTCTCGCGCCACACGCCGTCCTGCCCGAGGATCGCGTACTTGTAGTGCGTGCCCGATCCGACGTCCGGCACGAAGAGCTCCCAGATGCCCGACGATCCGAGGCGGCGCATGGGGTGCTCGCGGCCGTCCCAGCTGTTGAAGTCGGCCTTCAGCCGCACGGCCTGCGCGCGCGGCGCCCACACCGCGAAGGCGGTGCCGGTGACGTCGGGTGCCACGCCCAGGCCGTCGAAGGTCTTCACGTGCGCGCCGAGCACGGTCCACAGCTGCTCGTGGCGCCCCTCGCCGATGAGGTGCTGATCGACCTCGCCGAGCGTGGGCAGGAAGCGGTAGGGGTCGTCCGACACGACCGTCGTGGTCTCGTCCCCCTCGCCGTACGTGGTCGCGACCCGGTAGGTCGGCACCTCGGCGATCGGCAGCACACCCACCCAGATGCCGTCCTGCTCGTGCGTGAGCTCGACCTCGTTGACGCCGTTCGCCGGCGAGGCCTCGAACCCGACCACCACCTTGGCGGCGAGCGGCTTCAGCACGCGCACGGTGACGCCTCCGTCATGCGGATGCGCTCCGAGCACGCCGTGCGGGTCGTGGTGCGTGCCCGCGGCGATCGCGGACAGCACGTGCTGATCGACGGGACGGATCTCGGGGCCGGCGTTCGGGGTGGCAGAGGTCATCGGGTACCGATCCGTTCCAGCGCGGCCAGCGGGATCCCGATCCACGTCGGCCGATTGCGCTTCTCGTAGACAGCTTCGTAGACGGCCTTGTCGGCCACGTAGGCATCCAGCAGGATGCGGCGCTCCTCCTCGGATCCGGCGGAGGATCCGAGCGAGGCGACGTATCCCTCCAGGAAATGCCGGCGCGCGCGGGCGGACCACTCTCTCGCGCGCTGCGCGCGCAGGGCGGCCTCGGCCTCGTCCACCGCGGGGATGCCGAGCTCGACCACGCGTGCCGCGTAGTCGAACGAGCGCAGCATGCCCGCGACGTCCCGCCAGCGGGAGTCGGGCAGCACACGCTCGCCGAACGGGCGGCCGGGCTCGCCCTCGAAGTCGACGATCTTCCACCCGTCGGTGGTGCGCAGGGTCTGGCCGAGATGCAGGTCGCCGTGCAGGCGCTGCACCTCGAGATCATCGAGCCGCGCGAGCGCGCTGTACGCGTCGCGCAGGCGCTCGCAGTAGGGCTCGATCTCGGGCACGATGCGGGCGGCCTGCTCGAGGCGAGCCACCATCGACGCCGCCAGTTCGCCGGTGGCGCCCGAGTTGCGGCGCTCGCTCGGGAAGCTGTCACGCAGCATGGCGTGCACCGCGGCGAGCGCTTCGCCGAGGCGGGTGGCCTCGCCGGCGAAGTCGCCGCCGGAGTCCTCCACCTCGAGCTCGAGGTCTGCCATGACCATGCGCACGCTGCCGGTCGCGAGCTCGAAGCCGTCGGTGGCGGTGCGCAGGAACTCCTGGATCATCGCGAGCTGCAGCAGGCCGCCGTCGGGCAGGTCGATCTCGACCCATCCGTACAGGGCCGCGATGTCGGCCGATCCGCCGCGCGTGAGCACCTCGTGGATCTCGATGTCGGGGTTCACGCCCGGGCTGACCTTGCGGAAGACCTTCATGATCGCGGTGTCGTCGAAGCGCACCGACGAGTTGGACTGCTCACCGGTCAGCGGCGACGACACGAGCGCGGGCGAGAGGGTCGTGCCCGGCACGCGCCGGAATCGGAGCCCGTCGCGATCCGCCGATCCCGTCTCCTCCGCCGCGACGAGCCCCTCGAGCCAGAGCGCCATCGCGTCGCGATCGTGCACACCGTCGTAGACGTGACGCACTGCGGATCCGGATGCCGCGGATCCGACGAACGCGTACGCGATCCGATCCTGCGGTTCGTCGTAGGACGACAGCGGCACCTGGTACTGCTCGGAGCCGCCTTCCTCATCCGTGTAGTCGACGGTGACGAGGTACACGGTCGCCCGCAGGTCGGCGTCATCGCCGGCCAGTTCGGCGAGCTGCGTGACGGAGCCGACGCGGAACGGCCTGCCCTTGCCGCCGAACCACCGCGTGCGCGAGAGGTACGCCTCCCAATCGATGCCGAGGTCATTGCTCACAGCAGTCCCACCTCTTCCTGCTCGTCAGCCGGCGCATGCAGCTGGAACCAGTAGAACGCATGTCCCCCCAGCGTCAACAGGTACGGCAGCTCGCCGATCTGCGGGAAGGCGACGCCGCCCACCAGCTCGATGGGCACCATGCCCTGGAACCGACGCAGATCCAGCTCCACCGGCTGGGGGAACTGCGACAGGTTGTTGACGCACAGGATGACGTCGACGGATCCGTCGGCGTTCTCGTGCTCGCGCGTGTACGACAGCACGGACGGGTTCGAGCCGCCTAGGTCGTTGAAGCTCCCGAGTCCGAAGGCCGGATGGCGCTTGCGGGCCTGGATGATCTGGCGCGTCCAGTGCAGCAGCGACGAGCGGTTCTCCTGCTGCGCCTCGACGTTGACGGCCAGGTAGCCGTAGACCGGATCCTGAACCACGGGCAGGGAGAGCTTGCCCGGGTTGGCCGACGAGAAGCCCGCGTTGCGGTCGCCGGTCCACTGCATCGGCGTGCGCACGCCGTCGCGGTCGCCGAGCCAGATGTTGTCGCCCATGCCGATCTCGTCGCCGTAGTAGAGCACGGGCGATCCGGGCAGCGACAGCAGCAGGGCGGTGAACAGCTCGATCTGGTCGATGTCGTTCTCGAGCAGCGGGGCCAGTCGCCGCCGGATGCCGATGTTCGCCTTCATCCGCGGATCCTGCGCGTACTCGTTCCACATGTAGTCGCGGTCCTCGTCCGTCACCATCTCGAGCGTGAGCTCGTCATGGTTGCGCAGGAAGATGCCCCACTGGCATCCCGACGGGATCGGCGGCGTCTGCGCGAGGATCTCCGAGATCGGGAAGCGCTGCTCGCGACGCACGGCCATGAAGATGCGCGGCATCACCGGGAAGTGGAAGCACATGTGGCACTCGTCGCCGCCGACCGCGGGGTCGCCGAAGTAGTCGACGACATCGGCGGGCCACTGGTTCGCCTCGGCCAGCAGCACCCGGCCCGGGTACTCGCGATCGACGATCTGGCGCACCTTGCGGAGGAACTCGTGCGTCTCGGGCAGGTTCTCGCCGTTGGTGCCGGGACGCTCGTAGAGGTAGGGCACCGCGTCGAGGCGGAAGCCGTCGAGCCCCATGTCGAGCCAGAACCGCATGGCGTCGAGCATCGCCTCGTGCACCTTCGGGTTGTCGAAGTTCAGGTCGGGCTGGTGCGAGAAGAAGCGGTGCCAGAAGTACTGCTGACGCACCGGATCCCAGGTCCAGTTGCTCGGCTCGGTGTCGACGAAGATGATCCGCGCGTCCTCGTAGAGCTCGTCGGTGTCGCTCCACACGTAGAAGTCGCCGTAGGGTCCGTCCGGGTCACGGCGGCTCTCCTGGAACCACGGGTGCTCGTCCGAGGTGTGGTTCATGACGAAGTCGATGATCACCCGGATGCCGCGGGCGTGCGCGGCGTCGAGGAACTCCTGGAAGTCGGCCGTTGTGCCGAGCTCGGGCAGCACGCCCGTGTAGTCGGCGACGTCGTAGCCGCCGTCGCGCAGGGGCGACGGGAAGAAGGGCGGAAGCCACAGGCAGTCGACCCCGAGCCACTCGAGGTAGTCGAGCTTCTCGATGAGCCCGCGGAAATCGCCCATGCCGTCGCCGTCGCTGTCCTTGAACGACCGCACCAGCACCTCGTAGAAGACGGCGGTCTTGAACCAGTCGGGTTGGGCGCGATCCTGCGGCTGATCCGGGAACGGCTCCTGCGACAGGATCGGGATGGCCGACGTGTACGGCGCGGGCTCGGGAGTCACGTGCGCTTCCTCCTTCGGGTACTGCGACGGCTTCGGGCGTTTACGGCTTCCGGACGGTCAGGATGTGCGCGACGTCTCCGACGGGGTCGAGGCGCACGTAGTTGTCGGCGCCCCACGACCACTCGGCGCCGGTCAGCTCGTCCTTCACGATGAACTGCTCGGGAAGGCCCGCGGCGGCGAGGTCGAGGTGCACCGTCGTCGCGTGCGCTCCGTGCGGGTCGAGGTTGATCACCGCGATGACGGTGTCGTCCTCGTGCGTCTTCGAGAAGACGAGGATGTTCTCGTCGTCGGCGGCGTGCACCACGAGGTTGCGCAGCAGTCCCAGCGCGGGGTGGGCGCGGCGGATCTCGTTGAGGCGGGCGATGTACGGCGCGAGGGTGCGGCCGCTCTCGTTCGCCGCGTCCCAGTCGCGGATCCGGATCTGATACTTCTCGCTGTCGAGGTACTCCTCGGATCCGGGCTTGACCGACACGTGCTCGAACAGCTCGTATCCCGCATACATGCCCCAGGTCGGGGTGGCGAGGGCCGCGAGGGTCGCCCGGATGGCGAACATCGCGGGACCGCCGTACTGCAGCGACGCGTGCAGGATGTCCGGGGTGTTCACCCAGAAGCTCGGCCGCATGAGGTGATCGCTCTCGCGCGAGACCTCGCGCAGGTAGTCCTCGATCTCGCCCTTCGCGGTGCGCCACGTGAAGTAGGTGTACGACTGGTGGAAGCCCACCGAGCCGAGCGTGTGCATCATCGCGGGGCGCGTGAAGGCCTCGCTGAGGAAGACGACATCCGGATCGGTGGCCTTGATGTCACCCAGCAGGCGCTCCCAGAACATCACGGGCTTGGTGTGCGGGTTGTCCACGCGGAAGATGCGCACGCCGTGCGACATCCACAGGCGCACGATGCGCGTGACCTCGCGCACCACACCCTCGAAGTCGTCGTCGAAGTACACCGGGTAGATGTCCTGGTACTTCTTCGGCGGGTTCTCCGCGTAGGCGATCGAGCCGTCGGCGCGATGCCGGAAGAACTGCGGATGCGACGTCACCCACGGGTGATCGGGTGCGGCCTGCAGCGCGAGGTCGAGCGCGACCTCGATGCCCTTCGCGTTCGCCGCGGCGACGAAGGCGTCGAAGTCGGCGAACGTGCCGAGGTCGGGGTGGATGGCGTCGTGTCCGCCGTCCTTGGATCCGATCGCCCAGGGCGACCCGGTGTCGTCCGGGCCGGGGGTGAGGGTGTTGTTCGGGCCCTTGCGGTTGACCTCGCCGATCGGATGGATCGGCGGCAGGTAGAGCACGTCGAAGCCCATGGCCTGCACGCGGTCGAGACTCTGGACGGCGGTCTGGAACGTGCCGCTGCGCACCTTGCCGGTCGCGGCGTCGATGGTGGCCCCCTCGGAGCGGGGGAAGAACTCGTACCAGGCGCCGGTGAGCGCGCGCCGCCGATCGGCGAACAGCGGGTACGGGCCGGCCGCGGTGAGCAGGTCGCGCAGCGGGCGACGCTCGAACAGTTCCTGGATGTCGGGGCCCTCGAGCACCGCGAGGCGCGCCTCGACCGGGCGGGCGACGTCCGTCGCCGCCGCGGCGGCGGCCTTGACCGCGGCCTTCTCGGCCGTGGTGAGCTTGTGCTCCTTGCCGATGCGCTTCAGCAGCAGCTGCGCCTCGAGGAACATGAGGTCGACGTCGACCCCGGCGCGGATCTTGATGCCCGCGTCGTGCGTCCAGGTGGCCAGCGGGTCGGACCATCCGCGCACCTCGAACGACCAGTCGCCCTCGGCATCGGGGGTGACCCATGCCTCGTAGCGGTCGGTGCCCACGCCGATCAGACGCATCCGCGCCGGATCACGGCGCACGCCGTCGGGACCGATGAGCACAACGTCTGCGCCGTGCTGATCGTGCCCCTCGCGGAACACTGTGGCCTGGATGGGCAGCGGCTCGTCGACCGTGGCCTTCGCGGGGCGGCGCCCCTGGTCCACGATCGGATGCACGTCGATGACAGGAATACGGCCGACCATGTCCCCAACCTGGCACAGGCGGGGCGAGGATGCCCAGTCTGGAGCGAGACCTTGCGTCATCCTTCACGCGGGTGTAACCGGGACCCCTGACGGTGCGACTCACGGAGGTCCGGCGCCGGTCGCCGACATTCATCCGGCAGACCTGTCGCGGCCATCGGAGCCGGCATTAGCGTGGGGCCATGCGAGCGATCCGACGTCTCACCGTCCGACCCGTCCTGCCCGAATCCCTCGCCGCCCTCGGCGAGCTGGCCGGGAATCTGCGCTGGTGCTGGGACATCCCGACGCAGGATGTCTTCGCCCACGTCGATCCGAAGCTCTGGCACAGCACACACGACCCGGTGCGCCTGCTGGGCCGGGTGCCCGCGTCGCGCTTCGACGAGCTCGCCGCCGACGCGGAGTTCTGCGCCAAGCTCGAGCGCGCGCACGCCGATCTGCGCGCCTACCTGGCCGCCGACCTCTGGTACCAGCGCGAGCTGACCGACGCCCCGCGCACGATCGCGTACTTCTCGCCCGAGTTCGGCATCGCGGCGACGCTGCCCCAGTACTCGGGCGGCCTGGGCATCCTCGCCGGCGACCACCTCAAGGCCGCGAGCGACCTCGGTCTGCCGCTGGTGGGCGTGGGGCTGCTGTACCGCCACGGCTACTTCGACCAGACGCTCTCGCGCGAAGGCTGGCAGCTCGAGTCGTACCCGCTCGTCGATCCGGATGAGAAGCCCCTCACGGTGCTGCGCGAGGCGGACGGATCCCCCGCGGTCGTGCGGCTCGCGATGCCCGGCGGCCCCGATCTGCGCGCCCGCATCTGGGTCGCCCACGTGGGACGCGTGCCCCTGCTGCTGCTCGACACCGACATCGACCCCAACCCCGAGCACTACGTCGACATCACCGACCGCCTCTACGGCGGCGGCGCAGAGCATCGCCTCCGCCAGGAGCTGCTGCTGGGCGTGGGCGGCGTGCGCGCGCTGCGCGCCTACAGCCGCATCACCGGCGCGCCGGTGCCGGACGTCTACCACACCAACGAGGGCCACGCCGGGTTCCAGGGCCTGGAGCGGATCCGCGAGCTGACCCTGCCGGCCGAGCAGGGCGGATCCGGCCTCTCGTTCGATGACGCGCTCGAGATGGCGCGCGCCTCCACCGTCTTCACGACCCACACGCCGGTGCCCGCCGGCATCGACCGCTTCGAGCGCTCGCTGATCCAGCAGTACTTCGCCGCCGAGGGCGGCGTGCTGCCCGGCGTGCCGACCGACCGGGTGCTCGCCCTCGGCGCCGAGGACTACCAGGGCGGCGACCCCGGGATGCACAACATGGCCGTGATGGGCTTCCGCCTCGCGCAGCGCGCGAACGGCGTCTCGCAGCTGCACGGCCACGTCAGCCGCGACATGTTCAATGGCCTCTGGCCCGACTTCGGTGAGTCGGAGGTGCCGATCGGGTCCATCACCAACGGCGTGCATCTGGGCACCTGGGTCGCGCGCGAGTTCCAGGAGCTGATGAGCGAGGTGGGCGCCGACATCGACGGCGACCCCGAGGCGTTCGCCCGAGCCCTGGACGGCGTGCCGTTCTCGCGGGTGTGGAGCGTCAAGCGCGATCTGCGCGAGCGCCTCGTGCTCGACGCACGCGCGCGGCTGCGCGCCTCCTGGCTCGCGCGGGGCGCCGCGGCGGCCGAGCTCGGCTGGATCGACGACGCCCTCTCCCCCGACGTGCTGACGATCGGCTTCGCCCGCCGCGTGCCCTCGTACAAGCGCCTCACGCTGATGCTGCGCGACAAGGATCGCCTGAAGCGGCTGCTGACGGATCCGGATCGCCCGATCCAGCTGGTCATCGCCGGCAAGTCCCACCCCGCCGACGACGGCGGCAAGCGCCTGATCCAGGAGCTCGTGCGCTTCGCCGACGACCCGGAGGTGCGCGGCCACATCGTGTTCCTGCCCAACTACGAGATCGGCATGGCGCAGACCCTCTACCCGGGCTGCGACGTGTGGCTCAACAACCCGCTGCGCCCCTACGAGGCGTGCGGCACCTCGGGCATGAAGGCAGCGCTCAACGGCGGCCTCAACCTCTCCATCCTCGACGGCTGGTGGGACGAGTGGTTCGACGGCCAGAACGGCTGGGCCATCCCCTCGGCCGACGGGCTGGCGGATCCGAACAAGCGCGACGACCTCGAGGCCGCGGCTCTCTACGACCTCATCGAGCGGGAGGTCGCCCCGCGCTTCTACGACGTCGACCACAACGGCGTGCCCATGCGCTGGCTCGAGATGATGCGCCACACGCTGGAGTCGCTGGGCCCGAAGGTGCTGGCCACGCGCATGGTGCGCGACTACGTCACCGCGCTCTACGCCCCGGCCGCCGCCGCCGCCCGGCGCCTGAACGGCGACGCGCACTACGCCGGCGCCGTCGAGCTGGCGGAGTGGAAGCGCCGCGTGCGCGAGGCCTGGGACGGCGTGCGCGTCGAGCACGTCGAGACCCACGGCGTCGACATCGCGCCCACCGTCGGATCGTCGCTCGAGGTCGTGGCCCACGTGGCCCTCGGCGGCCTGTCGCCCGAGGACATCGAAGTGCAGCTGGCCTACGGCCGCACGGGCGACGACGACCAGCTCTCCGCGGTGCAGGTCGTGCCGCTCGCGCTGCGCGAGTCGTTCGAGGGATCCCGCGCGTCGTTCGGGGGCTCGGTGCGCCTCGACCGCGCGGGCGCCTTCGGCTACACGGTGCGCGTGGTGCCGCGGCACGAACTGCTCAACACGACCACCGAGCTGGGCATCGCGGCGCTCGCGTAGAGGGGCGTGGTCGGGGCGGTCTCAGACCGCCTTGACCACGACCACGGTGCGTCCGTCGATGTGGAGGGGGTCGGTGATCTTGATCCGGGTGCCGACGGGCGCGCCGGGATCGGTGGACAGCACGACCTCGAGCTCGTCGATCCAGTCGTTCTCGGGGTGGCGGAGATCCACCGGCACATCGCCCGCGTTGAACCACAGCGCGAACGAGTCGTCGATGCGCTGCTCGCCCCGGGGCCCCGGCTCGCGCAGCGGAGTGCCCGAGACGAACATGCCGATGGTGCGCAGGCCCGCATCGTTCCAGTCGCGTCCGCGCATAAGACGGCCATCGGGGTGCAGCCAGGCGAGGTCGGCGGGCCCGCCCGGGATGGTCGGGGCGCCCTCGAACCAGTGACGCTGGCGCAGCGCCGGGTGCTCGCGCCGCAGCCGCAGCGCGGCCTTGGTGATCTCGTACACGTCGAGCCAGGCGTCATCCGCCGACCAGTCCATCCAGGAGATCTCGTTGTCCTGGCAGTACGCGTTGTTGTTGCCGCCCTGCGTGCGGCCCCGCTCGTCGCCGGCGGTCAGCATGGGCACGCCGTTGGACAGACACAGCGTCGCCATCAGGTTCGCGACCTGACGACGGCGCAGGGCGAGCACGTTCTTGTTGTTCGTCTCGCCCTCGACACCGTGATTCCAGGAGCGGTTGTTGTCGGTGCCGTCCCGGTTGTCCTCTTTGTTGGCCTCGTTGTGCTTGCCGTTGTACGAGACCAGGTCGCGCATGGTGAAGCCGTCGTGCGCGGTGATGAAGTTGATGCTGTTCGACGCGGTGCGGCCGTCGTCGGCATACAGGTCGCTCGATCCCGCCAGCCGCGTGGCCACCGCGTGGATGGGCGCCTGCCCGCGCCAGAAGTCGCGCATGGTGTCGCGGTACTTGTCGTTCCACTCCGCCCACTGGGGAGGCATCTGACCGACGAGATAGCCGTCCATCGACACGTCCCACGGCTCGGCGATGAGCTTCACGTGACGCAGGATCGGATCCTGGTCGATCGCGATCAGCAGGGCGCACTGGAAGTCGATGTCGTACCCCGTGCGGGTGAGCGCCGACATCAGGTCGAAACGGAAGCCGTCGACGTGCATCTCGGTGACCCAGTACCGCAGGGAGTCGAGGATGAGCCGCAGCGCGAGCGGGTTCCAGGCGTTGACGGTGTTGCCGCAGCCGGTGACGTCCCAGTAGCGGTCGTCGAAGGCGCCGTCCTGGCCGATCACGCGCTTGTAGAAGCCGCGATCGTCGAAGCCGCGGAACGAGAGCGTCGGCCCGTCCGGGCCGCCCTCGGCGGTGTGGTTGTAGACGACGTCGAGGATCACCTCGATGCCCTCGCGGTGCAGGGCCTTGACCATCTGCTTGAACTCGTGCACCTGACCGCCGCGATCGCCCGAGGAGCTGTAGGACGCGTCCGGCGCGAAGTACGAGATCGTGTTGTAGCCCCAGTAGTTGCTGAGGCCGCGCTCGGAGAGCCACGGCTCGGAGAAGAACTGCTGCACGGGCAGCAGCTCGACGGTGGTGACGCCGAGGTCGCGCAGGTAGGAGGTGACGGCCGGATCGGCGAGGCCCGCGTACGTGCCGCGCAGGTGCTCCGGCACGCGGTCGTGGAGCTTCGTGAAGCCCTTTACGTGCAGCTCGTAGATGACGCTGTCGCGCATCCGATGATGCGGCCGCACGGCCTCCTCGTCCTCCCAGTCGAAGGCCGGGTCGACGACCACGCTGCGCGCGGTGTACGCGGCCGAGTCGGTGGCGTCCGGTTCGAGGCGGCGATCCTCTCGCGCGCCGAAGATGGGCTGCTCGGCTTTGATGGTGCCGCTCGTGGCGCGGGCGTAGGGGTCGAGCAGCAGCTTCTTGGGGTTGAAGCGGTGGCCGTTCGGCGGGTCCCAGGGACCGGCGACCCGGTAGCCGTAGCGCTGACCCGGCTGGATGTCGGGCAGGGCGCCGTGCCAGATCCCGAGCATGTGCTCTGTGAGGTCGTACGCGGTCTCGTCGCCGTTCTCGTCGAACAGACACAGCTGCACGCCGGTCGCGTCGGGTGTGTACACGGCGAAGTTCGTCGACGCGGGCGACCAGGTCGCGCCGAGGGGCCAGGCGCGGCCCGGCCAGACCGGGATGGTCTCGCCGAGCATCTTCCAGGTGACCGGGCTCATCAGGGTTCCTCCCCCTCGGTGGGCTGACGGGTCTGGGGGTGCTCGACGGACTGCGGTGTCCACAGCACGAGTTCTGCACTGCGGCGCACGCGGGTGCCCGCGCGCAGCGTGACGACGGATCCGGTCGCGCCGGCCGCGAAGACGCGCGCGCCCGGTCGGGAGGCGCGCTCCGCGCGGAGCGCTCCCTCGAGATCCGCGCAGCGTCGACGGAGGGCGCGCACCTCGTCCTCGAGGTCGAGCACGCGGGCGATGCCCACGAGGCTCATCCCCTCGCTCGACAGCCGGGCGACCTCGCGGAGCTGCTCGACGTTGCGCGCCGAGTAGCGCCGCGAGCCGCCCCGCGTGCGCCCGGGCACAACCAGGCCGATGCGGTCGTACTGGCGCAGCGTCTGGGGGTGCATGCCGGCGAGGTCAGCGGCCACGGCGATGGCGAAGACGGGGGTGTCGTCGTCGATCTCGTATGAGTCGTTCATCTCTCTCCCCTCTCGCGACCGCCGGTGCTCACACCAGCTTCGCTCATCCGCGGATCCGGATGAGCGATCTTCACCCGGCAGGTCAGCCGCGCGCGCGGCCCATCAGCTCGTCACGCGGGTTGCCCTGCGGGCCCGCCTCGACGAAGCGGGCGAGTGCCTCCCTGGCCTCGTCGTCGAGGTGCGCCGGCACCACCACCTGCACCTCGGCGAGCAGGTCGCCGGTGCCCTTGGACGACGTGATGCCGCGCCCCTTGACGCGCAGCACGCGCCCGGAGGGCGTGCCGGGGGCGACGCGGAGCTTGACCGGATCGCCGCCCAGCGTCGGCACCTCGATGGTCGCGCCGAGCGCCGCCTCGGCGAACGTCACCGGCACCACCACGCGCAGGTTGAGCCCGTCTCGTGTGAAGACCGGATGCGGGCGCACCGCGATCTCCACAACGATGTCGCCGGGATCGCCGCCGTCGGGCGACGGACGGCCCTTGCCGCGCAGGCGGATCTTCTGCCCGTCGGCGACCCCCGCCGGGATCTTGATCTTGAACGGCTTGCCGTCCTCGCTCTGCAGCGAGATCGTCTCGCCCTTCGCGGCCGTGACGAAGTCGATGGTCGTGCGGGCGCGCACATCCGCGCCCTTCTGTGGGCCGCCGAAGCCGCGGAAGCCGCCGCTCGAGCGCCCGAAGCCGCCCGAGCCGAAGCCCCCTCCGCCGCCCTGGTTGAACATCGAGAAGATGTCGTCGAAGTCCTGGGCTCCGCCGCGGTTCTGCGTGAAGCGGCTGAACACGTCGTCGAAGCCGCCGGCACCGGCGCCTCCGGCGCCCGGGGTGAACCGGGCGCCGGATCCCATCGCGCGCAGGGAGTCGTACTCCTCGCGCTCGGTGGGGTCGTTCAGCACGGCGTAGGCCTCGCTGATCTCCTTGAACTTCGCCTCGGCCGCGGCATCGCCGGGGTTCGAGTCCGGGTGGTACTTCCGCGCGAGCTTGCGGTACGTCTTCTTGAGGTCAGCGGCGCTGACGTCCTTCGACACCCCGAGGACCTTGTAGAAGTCCTTCTCGAACCAGTCCTGGCTGGCCATGGTTACTCCGCGGGAACGGCGACGACGACCTTGGCCGCGCGCAGCTCGATGTCGCCCAGGCGGTAGCCGAGCTCGACGACCTCGAGGATCGTCGCTTCGGCGGTGCCGGGGATCGGCTGCTGGAAGATCGCCTCGTGCTGCTGCGGATCGAACGCCTCACCCGGCGCGCCGTAGGCGACAAGACCCATCCGCTCGGCCACGCCGCGCACCTTCTCGGCGATCGCTCCGAAGGGGGAGCCTTCGGCGAGGTCGCCGTGCTTCTCGGCGCGGTCGAGGTCGTCGAGCACGGGGATGAGGCCCTTGACGGCCTCTCCCTGGGCGCGCGCGATCTCGATGTGGCGCTGCTCCTCGGTGCGGCGGCGGTAGTTGGCGTACTCCGCCTGCAGGCGCTTGAGGTCGTGCAGCAGCTGCGTCTCGTAGTCGGAGTGGTCGGCCTCGGCCGCGTCGTCCGTCTGCTCGGCGTCGAGAATGTCCTCGATCGTCAGCTCGTCGTCGGAGGCCCCCTCCTGCGCCTCGGGGGCGGTCGCGTTCGCGTCCGCCCCCTCGGCCTCAGGCTGGACCTCGGCTTCGCCGTTCGTCGGCTCGTCGGCCTCAGAAGGATCCGTGAAGTCCTTGCCGGTCATCAGTTCTTCTTGTCCTCGTCGTCCTCGACCACCTCGGCGTCGATGACGTCGTCATCGCCCGCCTGGTCGCCTGCGGGGGCGTCGGCCGTCGGGGCGGCCTGCTCGGCCTGCGACTGGGCGTAGATCGCCTCGCCGATCTTGCCCTGGCTGGCGTTGAGCTTGTCGAACGCGGTCTTCACGGCCTCGTCGTCGTCGCCCGCGAGCGCCTTCTTGAGGTCGTCGACGTCGCCCTGCACGGTCTCCTTGACGTCGGCCGGCAGCTTGTCGTCGTTGTCCTTGATGAGCTTCTCGATCGAGTACGCGAGCGTCTCGGCCTGGTTGCGGACCTCGGCGGCCTCACGGCGCTTCTTGTCCTCGGCCGCGTGCTCCTCGGCCTCGCGCACCATGCGGTCGATGTCCTCCTTGGGCAGCGACGAGCCGCCCGAGATGACCACCGAGGCCTCCTTGCCCGTGCCCTTGTCCTTGGCGGACACGTGCACGATGCCGTTGGCGTCGATGTCGAAGGTGACCTCGATCTGCGGGATGCCGCGGGGCGCCGGGGCGATGTCCGTCAGGTCGAACGTGCCGAGCGGCTTGTTGTCGCGGGTGAACTCGCGCTCGCCCTGGAACACCTGGATCGACACCGACGGCTGGTTGTCGTCGGCCGTCGTGAAGGTCTCGCTGCGCTTGGTCGGGATGGCCGTGTTGCGCTCGATGAGCTTGGTCATGATGCCGCCCTTGGTCTCGATGCCGAGGCTCAGGGGGGTGACGTCGATGAGCAGGACGTCCTTGCGCTCGCCCTTGAGGACACCGGCCTGCAGGGCGGCGCCGACGGCGACGACCTCATCCGGGTTGACGCCCTTGTTGGCCTCCTTGCCGGTCTCGCGCTTGACGAGCTCGGCGACGGCGGGCATGCGGGTCGAGCCGCCGACGAGCACCACGTGGGCGATCTCGGAGAGCTTCACGCCGGCCTCGCGGATGACGTCCTCGAACGGCTTCTTGGTGCGCTCGAGCAGGTCCTTCGTGAGCTCCTCGAACTTGGCGCGGGTGAGCGTCTCGGACAGCGACACCGGGCCCTCGGCCGTGAGCGAGAGGTAGGGCAGGTTGATGGAGGTGCTCGTCGACGACGAGAGCTCCTTCTTCGCCTGCTCCGCGGCCTCCTTGAGGCGCTGCAGGGCGATCTTGTCGCCCGAGACGTCGACGCCGGTCGTCGCCTTGAACTGCGAGATCAGGTGGTCGACCACACGCTGGTCCCAGTCGTCGCCGCCGAGGCGGTTGTCGCCCGCGGTGGCGCGCACCTGGATGGTGGAGAAGTCGTCGTCCTTGCCCACCTCGAGCAGGGAGACGTCGAAGGTTCCGCCACCGAGGTCGAACACCAGGATGAGCTCGTCCTCCTGGCCCTTGTCGAGGCCGTAGGCGAGAGCCGCGGCGGTGGGCTCGTTGATGATGCGCAGCACGTTGAGGCCGGCGATCTCACCGGCATCCTTCGTCGCCTGACGCTCGGCGTCGTTGAAGTACGCGGGCACCGTGATGACCGCATCGGTCACGGTGTCGCCGAGGTACTGCTCGGCGTCGCGCTTGAGCTTCATGAGGATGCGCGCCGAGATCTCCTGCGGCGTGTACTTCTTGCCGTCGACGTCGAACGACCAGTCGGTGCCGATGTGGCGCTTGACCGAGGCGATCGTGCGGTCGACGTTGGTGACGGCCTGTCGCTTGGCCGTCTCGCCGACGAGCACCTCTCCGTCCTTGGTGAACGCGACGACCGACGGGGTGGTGCGGAAGCCCTCGGCGTTGGCGATGACCTTCGGCTCGCCGCCCTCGAGGACGCTGACGACCGAGTTGGTCGTTCCGAGGTCGATACCCACAGCACGTGCCATGTTGCTCTCCTTCTGACGGGGTCTAGCGAAAGATTCGGGGCGGGTTGAGCCGCGATGACTCAAGGATAGAACGCCGGATCAGACGTGTCAAAGCGAACTTGATATGACTTGACTCAACTTTGCATCGGGATCCGCTGAGAGCGTGGCGACACTGCCGGTTCACCGGCGGGCCGTAGCCTCATCGCATGACCGACCGCGATCCGTCTGAGATCACCCCGCCTCCCCTCGCGCGCACCGGAGCACTCGGACCCATCGCGCGGGGCATCGATCCGGATCCGGTCCCCCGCAAGGTGGTCACCTCGTGGGCCATGTGGGACTGGGCCATGCAGCCCTTCAACACGGTGATCCTCACGTTCGTCTGGATCGCGCTGTACCTGACATCGCGGATGTTCCTGCCCGCCGACGTGCGCGAGTCGGGCCTGCTCGCCGACGGCACCTGGATGAACTGCAACGAGTCGCAGTACATGGCAAGCGCGTACTGCCAGGGACTGACCGACCTGTCGGAGTGGTGGGGCTGGGCGAACTTCGCCGCGGGCATCCTGATCCTGCTGCTCGCCCCCGTGCTCGGCCAGCAGGCCGACGCCCGCGGCAGCAAGAAGAAGTGGCTCGTCGGCGCCACGATCTCGATCGCCCTGATCCAGTTCCTGCTCTTCTTCGTCGAGGCCGACCCGAAGTACTTCTGGTTCGGCGCGCTCGCCGTCGCGATCGGCGCCGTCGTCGGCGAGATCGGCAACGTGAGCTACTACGCGATCCTCTCGGAGGTCTCCACACCGAAGACGGTCGGCCGTGTCTCGGGACTCGGCTGGGGCCTCGGCTACATCGGCGGCGTCGCGGCGCTCATCGTGTGCATTCCTGTGCTGTTCGGGCTCGGCCAGGACAATCCGCTGGCCTACAAGCTCGTCGCGGTGATCTGCGCCGTGTGGACGCTCGTGTTCTCGATCCCGATGTTCCGCAACGTGCCCGAGTCGCCCGCCTACGCCGAGGCCGAGAAGTCGGGCTTCTTCCACGCCTACGTAGTGCTCGCCCGGAACCTGCGCAAGCTCTTCCGCACCAACCGCCCCGCCTTCTGGTTCCTGCTCGCGGCCGCCGTCTACCGCGACGGGCTGGCCGGCGTCTTCGCCTTCGGCGCCGTGCTGGCCGCGCAGGGCTTCGGATTCTCGTTCCTCGAGGTGATCGTCTTCGGTCTCGCCGCGAACCTCGTCGCGGGCGTCTCGACGATCTTCGCCGGCCGCGTCGACGACGCCATCGGCCCGCGCCGGCTCATCGTCATCGCCCTGTCGGGCCTCGTCGCCATGGCCTTCGTCGTCTTCCTGCTGAAGGACCTCGGATCCCTCGTGTTCTGGGTGTGCGGACTGCTGCTGTGCGCATTCGTCGGCCCGGCGCAGGCCGCCAGCCGCGGACTGCTCACGCGCCTCACCCCGCCGAGCATGCAGGGCGAGATCTTCGGCCTCTACGCCACGACGGGCCGCGTCGCCTCTTTCCTCTCGCCCCTGGCCTGGTCGCTGTTCCTCGCCTGGTTCGGCGGCATCGTCTATGGCGTGCTCGGCATCGCCGTGATCCTGCTGATCGGCCTGGTGCTGCTGCTGTTCGTGAAGCTGCCGCCGCACGTGCGCGCCTGAGCCCCGCGCCCCCGCCCCTCGCTGAAAACACGTGTTCTCAGCGGCGACACGCCTGATCGGCGCGGATCCGGCGTGCTCTCGCTCAGAACACGTGTTGTCAGCGGGAGTGAGGATGCGGCGGCGCGCCGGAATAGACGCGCGCCGTGGGCGGTTGGGCCCGCCATGACGATGGTGCCGACGGATGAGCGCGAGGACGCCGTCGTCGCGCGCCCCGACGACGCGGTCGATGATCGGATGGACCGGCTGCTCGCCTCCCTGCAGTGGGATTCGGCGGGCATGACGCGCCACACGCTCGCGGCGCGGGAGTCCCTCCGCCTGGCCGCGGGCGACGCCACGCTGGTCTTCACGCTCGAGGGCGCCGCCGAGCTCGTCGCGCACCCCCGCCGCGCCTGCGCCGGATGGGGCGGACGCCCCGACCGCCCGGCGCCGGCCCACCTCGATGCGGGCGACTCGGCGTTCGCCCTGGGCACCACCCCGCTGCGTGTGCGCGCCGCGGCCGCCTCCGTGATCCTCGTGGCGCGGCTGCGGCCCGCACCCGAGACGAGCCGACTGCTGGCCGCGCTTCCGGATGTGCTCACGGTCGGCGGGTTCGCCGCGCAGGAGCCGGGTGTCGCGGCTCTCGCGATGCACCTGGGCGAGCCGGCGGCCGCGCAGGCATGCGCCGTCGGCGGCGGGCGTGCGGTCTGCGACCTGATGGCGACCATGCTCGCCGTGTCCACGCTGCGGGCCTGGGCGGTATCCGGCTGCGCGCCCGCCGACTGGGCGGCGCGCACCGCCGATCCGTTCCTCGCGCGGGTGCTGGATGCGATCCACGCGGATCCCGGCCGCGACTGGAGCGTCGAGAGCCTCGCCGCCCTCGGGGCGATGTCGCGCTCGGTCTTCGCCGAGCGGTTCCGCGATGCGCTCGGACGCTCGCCGGCGGGATACCTCGCGGAGGTGCGGATGGAGGCGGCGAAGGCGCTGCTCGCCTCGGGCACCCGGGTCTCCGAGGCGTCGCGGCGGCTCGGCTACGAGTCGGACGAGGGCTTCAGCCGGGCGTTCCGGCGCCACACGGGCATGACCCCGAGCGCGTGGCGCGGCGCGGGCCTCCGCTCGATCGCGAGCTGAGGCC
Organism: Microbacterium stercoris; assembly: GCF_017592545.1. Lineage (GTDB taxonomy): Bacteria > Actinomycetota > Actinomycetes > Actinomycetales > Microbacteriaceae > Microbacterium > Microbacterium stercoris. The sequence goes on along the minus strand of NZ_JAGFOA010000002.1, from coordinate 122,544 downwards.
CGTCGCCCGTTATCAGCGCCCGGCGCGCCCCGCGATCCCGAAGGTCACGGCGCCCACGGCGATGGCCACCGCGCCCGTCGCGTAGGCCGCACCCACGCCGGCGCCGTCGATGAGCAGTCCGCCGAAGCCGGCCGCCAGCGAGATCGCGAGCTGGAAGCCCACGACCACGAGCCCGCCCCCGGCCTCCAGCCGGTCGGGCAGGCGACGGCCGATCCAGGTGTTCAGCACGATCAGCCACGCGGCGAACGACATGCCCCACACGAAGACCGCCACGCCGGCGGCGACCACCGACTGCGGCCACAGCAGCACCGCCACCACCGGAGCGGCCACGAGCAGGGGAACGGCGGTCGACAGCGGCGCGAGCCAGCGGTCGACGACGGCCGCGGTGATCGCGTTGCCCACGAGCCCGCCCACGCCGAACAGCCCCAGCATCAGGACGATCGCACCCTCGTCGAGAGGAGCCCCGCCGGAGCCGATGGTCACGCGCTCGAGCGCGAGGCGGATGTAGGTGTAGGCCACGAAGTGCCCGAAGACGATGAGCACGTGACCCGCGAGACCGAGCGCGACCCCCGGATGGCGCAGGGCGCCGCGCAGCACGGCGAGCCCCGCGCCCGCCTGCGCGGGCACCTCCGGAAGCAGAGCGCGCAGCGCGACGGCGACGGCGACGGTGAGCACGGCGGCGGCAGCGAAGACCGCGCGCCAGTCGAGCACCGTGCTGAAGAAGACGCCGAGCGGGACGCCGATCACCGTGGCCAGCGACACACCGGCCGTGGTGAACATCACCGCGCGGCCGAGCCGCTCGGGGCCCGCGATGCGAGCCGAGACCACCAGCGACATCGCCCAGAAACCGCTGAGCGCCGCACCGAGCAGCACGCGCGCCGCGAGCACGGTGACGAGGTTCGGTGCGATGGCCACCAGCAGGTTCGACACCGCGGCGATCGCGGCGAGCCAGACGAGGAGCGTGCGACGGTCGAGCCGCGGCACGAGCATGCCGATAGTGGGTGCGACGATCACCCCCACGAGCGCGGTCGCCGTGACGGTCTGGCCGGCCTGCCCCGGGGTGACGCCGAGCGCGTCGGCGAGCTCGATGAGCACGCCGTTCGGCAGGAACTCGGCGGTCACCAGCACGAAGCTCATCACCATCATCGCGACGAGCGCGGCATAGAGGCGGGGCCGGGCGGCGCCCGTCCCCTCGGTTCTGGGCAGGGAGAGGGTCTCGGTCATGCCTCCAGCCTGGCGAGCGGGCGCACGATGCGCCCGACCGGGCGTCCGGCGCATCCGACCGATCATCCGGATCCGCAGGGCAGGATGCCTGCGATGCTCGCCGGTTCGGCGCGCCGCCGGTCAGCGCGAGTCAGCGCGGCCAGGCGTCGGCGAGCCGGGTGAGGAGGCTCGCGAGCTGCGCGCGCTCGTCGGGCGAGAAGCCCGCGAGGGCATCGGCGACCGCGTCGGCGCGTGCGCCGCGACTGCGGTCGAGGATCGCGCGCCCCTGCTCGGTGAGGGCGACGAGCGTGCGGCGGGCATCCGACGGATCCGCCTCCCGCCGCGCCAGCCCCGTCTCGACCGCGGCCTGCACGAGGCGACTGGCGCGCGGCTGGTCGACCCCGAGCGCCTCGGCCAGTGCGCCCACCGACTGCGGTCCGTCCGCTCGCGCGAGCACCTCGAGAAGACGCAGCCGCGCCATGCCGCGACCGAGCGGCCCGCCGCCAGGGCCACCGCCGGGGCCGCCGAAACCGCCGCCGAACGGACCGTGGCCGCGCTCGTGCCCGTGATGCGCGTGGTGGCCGTGATCGCCGTCGTGATGCCCATGGTGCGGATGCTCGCCCCACGGACCTCGCTGCCCCGGTCGCATGCCCAGGCGCAGGCGCCCCAGGGCGTCGGCGATCTGCGCGATCGGATCATTGTCGGTCACGACTCCAAGATACATGCCACTTGACATGCGAATGGGATCCATGTCACCATGCATATACATGCACACTGACATACAAAACGAAGGAGCTCCCATGGAGAACCCCACCCACACCCCCGCCGACCACGACGCCCCCGCCGGCCACGGCTCGGCCGAGCGCCCCGAGCGCCGCAGCCGCGCGCTGCGCCTGCTCGACCGCCTGGACGCCTACAAGCGCCTCAGCGAGACCATCTCCGACGAGGATCTGGCCACCACCCGCCGCACGCTCGAAGCCATCGCGCAGGAGCTCGGCGACGAGGGTCGCCACGGCCACCGCGGCCACCACCGCGGCCACCGCCACGGCTTCGGCCCGCAGCACCGGATGCCGCACGGTCACCACAACGGCTTCGGGGATCGCCTGCACCACGCGTGCTGATCCACTCGCGCCGCGAAAATGCAAGTGGGATGGGGAGCGCTCCCCATCCCACTTTCACGTACCGAGACCTCCGTATCCGTCGCCGCCGGGATCTGCGAAAGTTCTGACACCACTCCGTGCGCCTCCCAGAGCGCGCGGATCCCACCTCACCCCCGGAGGACTCAGAGTGAAAAGACGCATCACCTGCGCGCTCGGCACAGCGGCGATCCTGCTGACCGGCTCGCTGCTCGCCCCCACCGCCGCCACCGCGGCCCCGGCAGGCATCCCCGCGGCGCCCGAGCCGACCACGCAGGGCCCCGCCGACGATCGTCCCGATCCCCTGCACGAGAAGCGCTCCGCGGCGAAGCAGCGCGCGGCCGAGATGGTCGCCCTGGGCGAGGCCACGGTGAAGACCAAGGGCAAGGGCAAGCACAAGAGCAACGTGGTCGAGATCCGCCCCGGCGAGTTCGTCGAGTACGGCACCTCCGAGACCGCGCAGCTGTTCACGATCCTCGTGGAGTTCGCCGACCAGGCGCACAATCAGATCCCCGAGCCGGCCGCCGACGACAACTCGACCTACTGGGTGCCCGACTTCTCACAGGCGCACTTCCAGGACATGTTCTTCGGCGAGGGCGAGTCGTTCAAGGGCGTCTACGACGAGATGTCGTCGGGTCGCTTCGACCTCGAGGGCGCCGTGAGCGACTGGGTGACCGCCCCGGGCACCGCCGCCTCGTACGGTTCGAACTACATCGACCCCGCGACGGGCGAGGACCAGGGTGAGACAAACGCGAGCATGACGGCGTTCATCCAGGACACCGCGAACGCCTGGTACGACGCGCAGGTCGCCGCCGGCAAGACGAAGGACCAGATCGTCGCCGAGCTGAACTCGTACGACATCTGGGACCGCTACGACATCGACGGCGACGGCGTCATCAACGAGCCCGATGGCTACATCGATCACTTCCAGGCCGTGCACGCGGGCCCCGGCGAGGAGGCCGGCGCCCCGGCCGAGGCCATCTGGTCGCACCGCTGGGCGGCCAACCCCGGCGGACGGGTCGGTCCGTCGACGCATCCCCAGGTCGGCGGCGTGCAGATCGGCGACACCGACGTGTGGATCCGTGACTACACGACGGAGCCCGAGAACGGCGGACTCGGCGTCTTCGCGCACGAGTTCGGCCACGACCTCGGTCTGCCCGACTACTACGACACCCGGCCGGGCGGCGACAACGGCACCGGCTTCTGGACGCTGATGTCGAGCGGATCGTGGCTGAGCCGCGGCGACGGCGCCATCGGCACCCTGCCGAACCAGATGGGCCCGACCGAGAAGCTCTACCTCGGCTGGCTCGACTACGAGGTCGTGCAGCGGGGCACCAGCGCCTCGGTCAAGCTCGGCCCGGCCTACCACGCCTCCACGCTCGGCGCGCAGGCCGTGATCGTCGACCTGCCGGAGGGCAGCTACCAGGCCGAGCTCGAGGCGTCGCCGGAAGGATCGCGTCACCTCTACTCGGGCAAGGGCAACGACATCCGCAGCACCGCCACCAGCCCCGCGTTCACCGTGCCCGCGGGCGCGACGTTCGCGGCCTCCGCGAAGTACGACATCGAGACCGACTGGGACTACGCGTTCGTCGAGATCACGACCGACGGCGGCGCGACCTGGACGGCCCTGCCGACCAACCGCTCGACGACGACCGATCCGAATGGGCAGAACACGCCCACCAACGGCATCACCGGCACCACCAGCGGATGGGTGCCCCTCACCGCCGACCTGTCGACCTACGCCGGCGCGACGGCCCAGGTGCGCGTGCGCTACTGGACCGATGTGGCCGAGGTGAAGGCGGGCTTCCAGATCGACGGCATCCAGATCTCGGGGCTGCCGACCACCGACGGCGCCGATGACTGGACGCTCGACGGCTTCCAGCGCGTGGTCGACGGCGCGTACACGCAGACGTACTCGCACTACTACGTGGCCGAGAACCGCGTGTACGGCGGCTACGACCAGACGCTGCGCACGGGGCCGTACAACTTCGGGTGGCAGGAGACCGCGGTCGACAAGGTCGAGCACTTCCCGTACCAGGACGGCCTGCTCGTCTGGTACGCGAACAGCCTCTACCAGGACAACAACACGCTCCAGCACCCCGGCGGCGGCGAGGCGCTGCCGGTCGACGCGCGCGCCAAGGCGCTGAAGTGGTCGGACGGCACCGTCGCCCGCAACCGCATCCAGCCGTTCGACGCGACGTTCGGCCAGCACAAGACCGACGCGATCTCGCTCCACCGCGAGACGCCGACGGGGATGACGACGCTCAAGGTGCCGTCGCAGAAGGCGATCACGACCTTCGACGACAGCAACCCCGATGCGTACTACGACCCCGAGAACCCCCTCGGATCGGTGCGCGTGGCGGGCACGGGCACCACGATCAAGGTCGTGGACCAGAACGTCAAGCGCGGCTTCATGACCGTCGAGGTCAACGCCGCCGGCTGATCCGGCGGGTCGATCAGGAAGGCCGCGCTCCCTCGGGGGCGCGGCCTTTCCGCTGTCGGGACACGCCCCGGATGCGAGTGTCACAGCAGGATCGGCACAACCGCCCTCCCGGGCGCTTAATCTGAGCGCGTGGCCTACGACGAAGTGCTCGCCGACCGCATCCGCGCGTACGCGGCTGCATCGGACGACGCGACCGAGATGAAGATGTTCGGCGGGATCGGATGGATGCTGCGCGGGCACGTGTACGCGGGCGTCACGCGGTCGTCGCTGATGATCCCCGTCGGCAAGGACGGGTTCGACGACGCCCTGGCGCGCGGGGCGAAGCCCCTGCACATGGGCGCCAGGCAGATGGCCGGCTTCGTCACCGTCGACGACCCCACCGACGAGCAGCTCGCCGAGTGGATCGGCGCCTCGATCGCCCGGATCGCCGCCCTCCCGCCGAAGCCGCCGAAGGCGCCGAAGGCCCGGAAGGCCGGCGCGAAGGAGCAGGACGCATGAGCCTGCTCGATCCCTGCCCCTGCGGCAGCGGCAGGGCGTACTCCGCCTGCTGCGGGGCCCTGCACACCGGGGCGCGCCTGGCCGAGACCCCCGAGGAGCTGATGCGCGCCCGCTACAGCGCCTACGTCCGCCGCGACGGCGACTACCTCCTGCGCACGTGGCATCCGCGCACCCGCCCGAAGACGCTGGACTTCGAGGACGGGCTGACGTGGGCGGGCCTCGAGATCGTCGAGGCGACCGACACGGAGGTCGAGTTCGTCGCGGTCTACGAGACCGCGCTCGGGATGGGCGCGCTCGCCGAACGCAGCCGGTTCGAGCGTCGCGGCGGGCGCTGGGTCTACGTCGACGGCGACGTCCGCGACTGATCCGGATCCGTCCCCTCCCCCCGGAGAGACGCGACGGATCCGCGCCGGCCGGCCGACAGGCCTCAGCGGCGGTGCAGGCCGCGGCGCAGGGCGTCGCGCGGGTCGACCCCTACGCGCACGGCGACGCCCGAGGCGGCGGCCACGAGGGCCTGGTCGAGCTGCGCGAGCGGATAGCGGGCGCTCACGAGCTCGTCGAACGGATGCTCGCCGGCGCGCTCCTTGAGGTACTGCACCACCTCGTCGAGATCGTGCGGCGTGTAGTTGTGCACGCCCCGCAGGGTCGCGAGCCCCCGCACCAGGCGCTCCGGGTCGAACGGGATCGGCTCGGTCGGCGAGACGCTGCCCACGAGCACGACCACCCCTCCCACGCCGATCACCTCGATCGCCTGCGCGACGGCGTGCGGAGATCCGGATGCCTCGAGCACGATGCCGTACTCGTTCGCGTCGATGCGGCCGAGGGCCTTCGCGACCGCCTTGCCCGCGGTGGGATCGACCACGTGGCGGGCGCCGAAGCGCAGGGCGAGCTCGCGACGGGCCGGATCCGGATCGGCGACGACGACCGTCGCTCCGCGGTCGGCGGCGATCGCGGTGGCCGTGAGGCCGATGAGGCCCGCGCCGAGGATCAGCACGGCCGAGCCCTCGAGGGGGGTGACCTGCTCGGCCGCCCGGAGCGCGGCCCACGCGGTCGCGCCCCCGCACGCCGCGGGCGCGAGCACCTCGGCGCCGAGCGTCTCGCCGACGCGCACGATGGCGGTGCCCGCGCGCAGGTGGGCGTGCGTCGAGAAGCCGCCGGTCAGCTCCCAGTGCGTCTGCAGCCGCTCGTGTCCGTACTTGAGCAGGTGGCGGCACTTCTGCGGCAGTCCGCGGCGGCAGCGGTCGCAGTCGCCGCAGCTGGCCATGACCGACCAGATAATGCGGTCGCCCGGGTTCACAACGTGACCGCTGACGTCGGTGACACCCTCGGCGACATCGAGCACGCGCCCGACATGCTCGTGGCCGAGCACCAGCGGCGTCGGCGCGGGGCGGTGCCCCGCGACCGTGTGCACGTCGGATCCGCAGATCGTCGCGAGCTCGATCGCGACGAGGGCCTCCCCCTCCCCGAGCACGATGCCGGGCACGGCGATGGCCTCGTGCGGGCGGCCTACGCCGGTCCAGGCCATGGCGACGGCCGACTGCTCGAGGCAGACATCGCGGACGTTCGCTGCGGGGGCGTGGGGCAGCAGGGCCTTCGGGACCATCAGACGACCACGCGGACGGGAAGACCGAGCAGCGCGCGCAGGCCCGTGACGTCGTCGAGCACTGCGTGCGCTCCGGCCGCCTCGAGGGCCGTGCGGTCGTGCGCGCCGGTCAGCACGCCGGTCACGAGCCCCGCGCCGGCGGCGAGCCCCGTGCCGATGTCGCTGGCGGTGTCGCCCGCGACCGCGATCGCGGCGACCGAGGACACCTGGGCGTGCAGTGCGGCGCGCAGCACGAGATCGGGCGCGGGGCGCCCACGGCCCGCGTCGACGGGCGAGAAGGCCGCGTCGACCAGGTCGCGCCAGCCGAGGCCGTCGAGGATCGTGTCACGCGTGACGGGAGCGAAGCCCGTGGTGAGGATGACCGCGATGCCGGCGGCGCGCAGATCCTGGAACAGCTCGGCTGCCCCGGGGATGGCCTCCACACCCTCCTCGACGATGAGCTCGGCGTAGGCCTGCTCGAATGCCGCGGTCGCCTTGGCCGCCGTCACGGCGTCGCCCCCTGCGAGGTGGGTGAACACGTCGAGCTTCGACTGCCCCATGGTGTCGCGCACGTACTGCAGAGCCTCGCCCCACGGCATGCGCGCGGCGACGCCGGTGCGCTCGTGGGCCCGTGCGAATGCGCGCTCGACGATGCCGTCGTCCTTGACGGTGGTGCCGGCCATATCGAGAACAACGAGCTCGACCGGAGTGGTGACGGATGCGTCCATGGGTCCCCCTGGAGTGAAGCGAACACCCCACCCTCGCATCGCGCCGCACGTCGATCCGGCCGATGCCGGCCCTGTTCACCCCGCGTTTACCGAGGTTTCCGCGCCCGGTTCGCTCTGCGTCGAGGGAAGCGGATGCGGGCCGCCAGGCGGATCAGCCGCCGAGGGAACCGGCCTCGGTCACGGACACGTCCGTCCGGTGGAAGCTCTGGAAGGAGCGCGACGCCGTCGGGCCGCGCTGACCCTGGTAGCGGTTGCCGTAGGGACCCGAGCCGTACGGGTTCTCGGCCGGCGAGGTGAGCTGGAAGAAGCACAGCTGACCGATCTTCATGCCCGGCCACAGCTTGATCGGCAGGGTTGCGACGTTCGACAGCTCGAGCGTGACATGCCCCGTGAATCCGGGGTCGATGAATCCGGCCGTCGAATGCGTGAGAAGGCCCAGGCGCCCGAGCGACGACTTGCCCTCGAGGCGGGCGGCCACGTCGTCGGGCAGGGTGACCTTCTCGAAGGTCGAGCCGAGCACGAACTCGCCGGGGTGCAGCACAAACGGCTCATCCGGTGCCACCTCGACCAGGCGGGTGAGGTCGGGCTGATCCTCCGCCGGATCGATGAAGGGGTACTTGTGGTTGTCGAACAGGCGGAAGTAGCGGTCCAGACGCACGTCGATGCTCGACGGCTGCACCATCGCCGGGTCGAAGGGCGAGAGGCCGACACGGCCGGCGTCGAGCTGGGCCTTGATGTCGCGATCCGAGAGCAGCACGGGTCAAGCCTAGAGTGCCTCCGGCCGCCTTCGCGGCGGCCTTGCCACAACGCATGTGCTCCCGTCAAGCGGGAGGCGCGCAGCCCACCGTCGGTGTTGCATCGGAGACGAGCCACGTATCGAGCCACGTCGAGAGGAGATGCGCATGTCGCAGGATCAGACCCAGCCGGTCACGGAGACGAAGGACGCCGCAACGGAGGCGATCGACAACGCCAAGGAGCGCGCGGCCGAGGCCGCGACGCAGGCCGAGAACGACCTCAAGGGCAAGGCCGGAGGCGCTCAGCACGCCGTCGCCGACGGGCTGCGGGCGGCGGGAGACAAGGTCGCGGCGCTGTCCGACACCGACGGTGTGGTGGGAGACGTCGCCGAGAAGGTGTCGGAGGGCCTCACGCACGCGTCCGAGTGGGTGGCCGGCCGCGACCCCGAGTCGATGCTCACCGAGGCCAAGTCCTTCGCCAAGCGCAAGCCGTGGGTCACCGCGGGGATCGCCGTCGGTGCGCTCCTGGTGCTCAACCGCATCACGCGCGCGCTGACGGGCGGCGGGCGCCGCTGAGGCCCCGCGCGGGCCTGGGCACGCGCCTGGGCCGCGCCCCGCGCCGAGGGCACACGCCCCGCGCCGAGGGCGCATCCGGCTCGCGAGCGCGCGTCCTCCGAGATGTGCTCTCGCGCCGACGATGTGCCCTCACCGGCCGGACACGGATCCGCACCCCGCGATCGCGCGGCGGTGCGGATCCGTGCTGTTAGGCTGGCCATCACGCGCTCCGGCGCGTACGGGGCTGTAGTTCAATGGCAGAACTTCTGCTTCCCAAGCAGACAGCGCGGGTTCGATTCCCGTCAGCCCCTCCACTGTCAGTTCTCGCTTGTTGAGATATCACACGGAACTAAGACACCACGCCGATTCAGCGTGCCCCCGGCCGTCGTCGGCCTCTGGAAAGCCGCGCGGTGGGTCCGCGACAAGCTGAGGTCCATCCGCGGACGATCCAACGTCCCGATGGTGGGCGGCCTAAGCCAATCACCATCGAAGGACGTGACGCCTACAAGGCGCCAGGAGCCTCGCGACGCGGGTTCGACCTCGTCGCGAGGGCGGGATGGCGACGTCAGCTACCCGAGGTAGCGAATGGTGAGGTTACGGAATGTCGTGGTGCCGTCGTGGGAGTAGAGGCGGACACGGTTATCGCTCTCAAGAGGGAACACCCGGTGCGAATGAACCACTCGCCCGTCTCCGACGAACATCTCGACGCTGGTGCGATCCACGAGAATTCGAATCGCGAGCCGTCCGGCAGAGGGGTCCACCGGCGTCTGGCTCTCCCCGCCCATCGGGTTGATCGTGGGGCGGCGGTTGACGTAGGTGAAGGGGCCGCCGAGGAACAGTCCGGCGGCCACGTGACGCCCGCCACCCGGCGCTCGGCAGATCTCGAGGCCGATGTTGGTCGGAGACGAGGCGGGGTCCCAGACCAGTTCGCACGTCAGGTCGAACGTCTGGGACCGCACGTCCAGATCGCGTGTGCCCGTCAGTTCCACGTCACCCAGCTGCTCGGTCTTCCGTGCGTATTCGTCGAGCGCAGCGGTCGGGGCCGATGCCAGGTAATACACCCCGTCTCCGCGCTTGAGTCGGATGTCCCGCACGATCATGTCGTCGCCGTTGTACCCGTCCGTGACGAGCGTGGGGGTGTTGTGCGGGTAATCCCAGAAGTTCGCCCATCCGATCGCATGGCGAAGGTTGTCGACTTCGGCTCCGGATGCGTCATGGTGGGGATAGGTGACCGCCCCGTAGAAGTCGAAGCCGTAGTCGAGCCATTCCGGATCGGGGCGAGCGGGAGTGAACGACGACCCGTCGAAGCTGCCTGTCCAGTAGGCGTAGGTCGCGGGGAGCCCTCGGCTCTTGCCGTTCGCGCTGGTGGCGAGCACCCAGTGCTGTGTGCCGTCGTCCGCACTCATCCGGAAGATGTCGGGGCACTCGAGCACCCCGAGATCCGTGCGCTCGAACTCACCGACCCGCTGCCAGGACTTCAGATCCGCGGAGGTATAGAACCCGAGCTTGTGCCCTTCCGCGTTGACCATGAACCATCGACTGCGATCGTGATCCCAGATGACCTTGGGGTCGCGGAAATCGGTCACACCGGGGTTCGGCAGGACGGGCGCATCGCCGCCTGCGCGGAAACTCTGTCCGCGATCGGTGGAGTACCACAGGTACTGCGCCTGGCGACCGCCTCGCGCCTGGGTGACCAGGGCGATCACGGCGTTCTCGCCGTATCCGGCTGTGTTCTTCTCGTCGACGACCAGACACCCCGACCAGCAGTCGCCGTTGGCGTTGCTGAATTTAGGGATGGCGACGCCGCGGTCTCGGAACGTGACGTGATCACGAGTCGTCGCTCGTCGCCATGACGTGCCCGCACCGCCGCTGAGGTAATCGGCGTTGTAGAGGTAGTAGTAGTGGTACTCCCCGTCGAGGTAGACGGGACGCTGGGGATCGTTCTTCCAATTGTCGGGAACACTGAAATGGTAGGCGGGTCGCATTCCGCGCCGTCCTTTCGAGGTCGGATTGTTCGTCGGGTGGTGAGATCCACTCAGTGGGGCGGCCTGGGCGCCCGACGCGGCGAGAAGAAGAGATCCGCCGGCTACGGCTACGCCGGCTCCCGTGATGAGGGCTCGGCGCGAGACTGCGGGGGTGTCGTCCATGAATCACCTTCTGTTCTGGCGGCTTCAGTGCCGCGTTTAGGAATAGATCCGATCGGTTGGAGCTGGTCGGCGCCTCACTCGCCGTGGGAGGCCGCCGAATGGGTTCCGCCAAGTTCGCGCGCCCACGGAAGATCCGCTCCCGGCCGCGACACGGTGATCGCCGCCGCGGTGGCTGCGCGTACCCCCAGTAGCGAGAGGCGTTCGGTATCGAGCTCACCCTGATACGTGAGGTAGTCGTCGATCAGTGAGGTCATGAAGGTGTCGCCTGCGCCGATCGTGTCCGCGATCGGGGTCAGGACTCCGGGAACGTCGACGCTCTCAGACGCGCTGCGGAGGAGCGCGCCATCGGCGCCGAGCGTGGCGGCTACCAGCCGCGGTCCGATCGCACGGATCCGTCCAAGGGCTTCACGAATGGACAGGTCTGGATAGAGCCACCCGGCGTCTTCATCGCTCAGTTTCACGATCGTGGATCGTTCAGCTATCGCTTCGAACTGCTCCACAGCTGCGCTGTGGTCGCGGATGAGGTCCGGGCGAATGTTCGGATCGAAACTAATCGCTGCCGCCGGAGTTTCTTCCAGGTATCGCAGCAGCTTCGATGCACCGGGCTCGAGAAAGGCGCCGAGGGAACCGGTGTGTAGCAGGGCGGGCTCTACGTGTGGCGGAACGGGAGGAAGGTCCCACTCGATGTCGAATTCGTACCTCGCAGACCCGTCACCATGAAGCGTGGCAAGGGCGGTGGAGGTGGGTGCGCTAGTGAAGGACTCCGCGAGCACCGTGACTCCGGAGCGCTCCAGGTGCCGGACGATGCGGCTGGCGTGCGGGTCTCGACCGAGCCGTGTGAGCAGTGCGACATCCCGCCCTCGCCGCCCCAGCCCGAGGGCGACGTTGGCAGGACTCCCACCGGGGTGCTCAGTGCGTCCCTCGGCTGAGACGACGATGTCGACGAGCGCTTCGCCGATGACGAGAACACAGGCCTCAGTCACGGTTCTCGCTTTGGTCGTGCGCCGAAGAACGGAGTTCGGTAACACGTACCTCCGTCATGAGAGCCTCTCCGCCTCGCGCGCAGATGGCGAGACGCCGCCGCCGGTAGTCGGCGAGTGTGAGGACGCTGAGGGTGAGGGAACCTGCGGCGGCGAAGATCTCCACCGAGCCCGCGTCAATCCAGATGTCAAGATCGAGGGCGTCTCGATGCTCCTCCGGGACAAGGACGCTGGCAGTGACAGGGAAGAGCTCGTTGTCGATGAAAGCGTCCGACGCACGTTCGAGCAGCAGCTCCCCCTCGGAATACGTGAGGTGGACTGAGGGCGCAGCCTGATCCTCCTCAACGCTCTCCAGAGTCAGAGCAACCGTTGCGGCGGTGGAGGCGATCGTCATCTGCAGGCGGACTGCTGTCTGGAGTGCGTCGGCTGGCAACACCCACTCCTCCGCCCCGAGTGCGACATCTCGCGCGACCTGGCGGCTGGCTTCGGTCGGCACGATCGCGGGCGTCTGGATGAGACGTCCATCGCGGAGGGTGAGGGCGCGCGGTAGAGCCATGCTTCCTTGCCACGGCGCGTCGGGCAGATCGTGGGCGTAGATCCAGTTGTTGAGCCAACCGATCATGACGCGCTCGTCGAGGCCGCTGAAAGTGACGCCGGCGTAGTAGTCCGGGCCGTGATCCAGCCAGTCCCATCGCTGCGCGGCAAAACTTGTCCCGTCGAAATGACCGACGAAGTAAAGCATCCCGGATCCTCCGGCCGGATGGCCGGGATTGACCGATAGAGCCATCACCCAGTCGTCGCCGATGGGGAACAGATCCGGGCACTCCCAGATGCCTTCAGTTGGCCCCTGAGGGCCGAAGGCGGAGAGATGTTCCCACCTGAGCAGATCGTCAGATCGGTATAGGTGGATCTGACGGTCAGCGGCTTCCACCGTGACCATCACCCAGTGGTTTTCGTATCGGAAGACCTTGGGGTCGCGGAAATCGCTCGTACCCCGGTCGAGCACCACTCCGTACTTCGTCCATGTGGTCCCCCCGTCGTCGCTCCACGCCACCGCTTGCGCCTGCCCCCCTTCAGAGGCTGCGGTGTAGAGCGCGACGAGGGGGCCGCGTCCGTCCGTGCCGAGGCCGGAAGTGTTGGTGTCATCGGAGACGATCGAGCCGGAGAAGATCTGCGCGTCGCTGTCGTACCGCAGCGCGACCGCGTGCTCGGTCCAGTCAATGAGATCGGTGCTGGTCGCGTGCCCCCAGCTCATATTGCCCCACGCGGTGCCTTCCGGGTTGTGCTGGAAGAACAGGTGGTAGACGCCATCGTGGAAGATCAGCCCGTTCGGGTCGTTCATCCAGTTCCGTTGCGGGGCGAAGTGGATCTTCGGCCGTGCGGCCACCCGCGCGAGATCGGCGGGGGTCGTGTTCGTGGTCACGAGGTGCTCCAGGTTTGCCGCGGACGCGGCATGTCGGTCAAACGAGGTGGGGCTTGGCTGCGGCTTCAGGGCACGGGCAGTCCGTCCGGGCTGATCCAGTGACGTCCCGTGAGGAAACGGCGCGGCTCCCGTTGCTGCTGTGTTTCGCGTCGCTCAACGATCTGCGCGATCTCCGCGCGGGCCTGCGCGCGCTCGACTCTGTCGAACGGAATCGCGCGGGAAGGGTCGGGTGCGGCGGACAGCAGCAGCTGCGTATAGGGGTGCTGTGGGTGATCCATGACCTGCGCGCTCGGGCCACCTTCGACGAGCGCGCCGCGGAGCATGACGACTGTCGTGTCGGCGACGAACCGTGCAGAAGCAAGGTCGTGGGTGATGTAGAGGATCGAAATGCCTCGCTCATCACGAAGCCGCTTCAGGAGCAGCAGCACACCCATCCGGACGGACACGTCCAGCATCGAGGTCGGCTCGTCGGCGAGGATCACCTTCGGGTTCACCGCGAGCGCACGAGCGACAGCGACTCGCTGCCGTTGTCCGCCGGAGAGCTCATGAGGGTACCGCTCGAGCAGCGCCGGGCTCAGTTCGACCGACTCCATCAGTTCGCGTGCGGTGTCGCGTCTGTGGGCGGCCGACAGCTCCGGCCGATACAGGGCGAGGGGCCGCTCCAGGAAGTGGCGGATCCGCTTGGTCGGGTTCAGCGAACCAAAGGGGTCCTGGAACACCATCTGCACCATCCCGCGGTAGCGGCGCGACGCTCGACGACGCTCTTCTCGGAGCACGTCGAGGCCGTCGACGCTGATCCGTCCGGAGGTCGGGGTCTCCAGCCGGGCGAGCATCCGCGCGATGGTGCTCTTACCGCTGCCGGACTCCCCGACCAGCGCCATGATCTCGCCCCCATGGAGGGTCAGTGACACGCGATCAACTGCGGTGTTCGTCTTCCGAGAGAACAGCGTGCCCTGGTGAAATACCTTCACCAGGTCCTCGAGCACGATCACCGGCTCGCCGAAGGTCTGTGCCTCCGCGGCTGGCTCAGCGGTCTCGTCTACGGAGCGGATCGGCGGAAAAGCCTCGATCAGCCGTCGCGTGTACTCGTGTTGTGGGTCGGTGTAGATCTTCTTGGAGTCTCCGATCTCCAGGAGCTTCCCGTCCCGCATGATTCCGAGGCGCTGGGTGATCTCCACCATCAGCGACAGGTCGTGGGTAATGAAGAGGATGGCGAATCCGAGCCGAGCCTGCAGTTCCTTGATCTGGTGGATGATCTCCTGCTGCACGACCACGTCGAGAGCGGTGGTGGGCTCGTCCATGATCAGCAGGGACGGCTCAAGCGCGAGAGCGATCGCGATCACGGCTCGCTGGCGCATGCCGCCTGAGAGTTGATGCGGGTAGGAGGAGATGCGGTCGGGATCGATGCCGACGAGCTCGAGGAGCTCGCGGGCTCGCGTTCGCGCCTCGGCGCGGTTGAGATCGCGGTGGGTCGTGATGACGTCCACGATCTGGTCGCCGATCGTCATCACAGGGTTGAGGGAGTTCATCGCGCTCTGGAACACCATCGACACGTCGTTCCAACGGAACATCCGCAGCTGCTCTCCGGTGAGAGCGCTGACGTCCTTGTCGCCACAGCGGATCGCGCCACCGACGATACGGCCGTTGCCACCGAGGAGCTGCAGGATCGCGTTGGCGATGGTGCTCTTTCCGCTGCCGGATTCGCCGGCGAGCCCGAAGGTCTCCCCCTCGCGGATGGTGAAGGAAACGTTGTCGACCGCGATCACCGGTTCGCCTGCCGTCTCGTAAGCGATCGTGAGGCCTTCAACCTCCAAGACGACCTTGCGCTCTGCGAGGCCGCCTGCTGACGCAGCGTGCTGACCGACCGTATTCGTGTTCACTTCTTTCGGCCCTTCTTCATCCGGGAGACCAGGCGCGGGTTGGTGATCTCATCGACGGCGTAGTTGATCAGCGCGAGCGCGAATGCGACCAGCGCGATCGCGACACCCGATGGCAGGAACGTCCACCACGTGCCACGGATCATCGATCCTTCGATGCTCGACCAGTAGAGGTTGGTACCCCAGCTGATGGCCGACACGTCGCCCAGGCCGAGGAACTCCAACCCCGCCTGGGCACCGATGCCGAAGATCACGCAGGCGAGGAACGTGCTCATCACGATGGACGCCATGTTGGGCAGCATCTCCCGGAGCATGATGGTCAGCGACCGCTCACCTGTGACAACCGCGGCGTCGACGTAGTCCTTGCCGCGTAGCGACAGCGCCTGCGAACGAATGACGCGCGCCGATCCGGCCCAGCCCGTGGCGACCAAGACGAGCACGATCGTGCCCGGGCCAGCCGGGAGGAACGCGGCGAGGATGATCAGCAGCGGCAGTCCAGGGATCAGCAGGAAGATGTTGGTCACCACCGAGAGCAGATCGTCCGCCACGCGTCCGAAGAACGCGGAGGCGAGTCCGATCAGCAGTCCGACGATGGTCGCGAGAGCACCGACGGTGAAGCCGATCCCGAGCGAGCTGCGCGATCCCCATATCAGCAGGGACAGCACGTCCTCGCCCTTCTGAGTGGTTCCGAGCAGGTGGGCCCACGATGGCGCTTCGGAGCCGTCCGCCACCGCAGCTCGCGGGTTGCCCGGGGCAAGCAGCGGGGCGATCAGGGCGATGATGATGAAGATGAGCAGGATCGCGATGCCCACCACGGCTCGCTTGTCGCGCAGCAACCGCCCGAGAAGATGATCGCGGAAGACCGGAGTGCGCACGGGCACGCCAGGTCGCGACATCGTCTCAACGGAGACGATGCTGGATCCAGAGTTCTGCAGGGACATGGGTCACCTCACTCGCACGCGCGGGTCGAGGCGCACGTAGACGATGTCGATCAGGAAGTTGGCGACGAGCACGGCGGCCGTCAGCGTCAGGAAGATGCCCTGCATCAGCGGATAATCGAGCGCCTGCACGGCTCTGAGCAGCTGGTATCCGATGCCGGGGTATGCGAACACGACCTCTGTCAGCAGTGCGCCCCCGACGACGAAGCCGATAGACATTCCGAAGGAGGTCACCGACGGGAGCATGGCGTTGCGTGCCGCGTAGCGGTACATGATGCGGCCCTCGCGGAGGCCCTTCGCGCGGGCCATCGTGATGTAGTCCTCGGCGGAGGTCGCGATCATCGTGTTGCGCATGCCGAGCATCCATCCGCCCACCGACACAGCGACGATCGTTCCCGCTGGCAGGATCAGGTGCCACAGCACATCGCCGATGAAAGAGAAGCTGAACGACGGCGTCATGCCCAGCGTGAATGCCTGGCCGACCGGAAACCACTTCATCAGGACCGCGAAAAGATACAGCGCGATCATGGCAATGAAGAAGTAAGGGAACGATCCGACGAACACCAGGAGCGGGGGGAAGAGACTGTCCAGCACCCCTCCGCGGCGCCAGGCGGCCCAGATGCCGAGGAGGTTCCCCAGAATGACGGCGATGAGCAGCGCGGTACCGCCCAGAAGCACAGTCCAGCCGAGCTGCCCGCCGATGACTTGGGAGACCGGGGTCGGAAACTGGGAGATGGATAGGCCGAGATTGCCCGTGAACACGTCGCCGATGTACTGGACGTACTGCAGTGCGATGGGTCGGTCGTCCAGGCCGAACAGGTGCCGGAACTGGGCGACCTGCTCGTCGGTGAGCGTCCCCTGCATCTGGCCCAACATCCGCCCGACGGGATCTCCAGGGATGAGCCGAGGCAGCAGGAAATTGATCGTCAGGGACGCCCAGAAGGCGATCAGGTAGTAGCCGAGCCGGCGAAGAACAAATGCCATGAGGGTGCCTCCTTAGCGAGGTGCGCGCTGCGCCCGCGTCGGGAAGACACGCCCGCTTCCGGCGGAGCTGTCCTGGTACCAATAGGCGACCGAAGAGACGTCGTCGGCACGTTCGACGAGGTCCGGACCGACTTGGCCGATCTGCTGGAGGGTGACTCGCAGGTCCTGGTGGAAGTAGATCGGGTCCGGGACGTGCCAGCGGTACATCCCATGCACCGGCGCCATGGCGGTGGCGTACACCGCCTGCTTGGACTCGTCCCGCGTGAGGTAGGTGGGATAGCCCACGTAAGGCGCGCTGTAGGTGAGCACGTCCGGCTCGAAGTCGCTTGAGAGCCTGTCTTGGAAGGCCCACGCCCCGCCGTAGTAGTCCTCGGTACCGGTGCCACAGATCGTGGGAAAGTCGGAGTCGCCGTCGACGAAGAACTTCATCTCACCCTCTCCCCACCAATACCGCTCCAGTGCGACGATCGACAGATACGAACCCAGGAACACGCCACGACCGCTGACGCCGTCAAGCAGGGTGTAGTCCTGCGCAATCGTGGTCGGGTTCTCGCGGCGGAACTGAGCGTGGAAACGCAGCTCCCCCACCTGGTCGGCACTGTCGTGCGCGAGGTAGTCGATCTGGTAGAAGAACCCCTCGACGTCGCGGGGATGCTGATTCTCGATGGTGATGCGGGCGCCATCGGAGAACGGCATCGCGAAGTAGGCGTTCATGCCGCTGGTGGGCGCGACCAGCACAAGAGAGGACGTCACGAGGCTGCGCTGTCCATTGCCGTTGCAGAAGAAGTCGCCAAGAGGGACCTCGACAGCTGGGATGTCCGAGCCGTCCCAGTACATGCGCAGCACGAGGTCGCGCAGGACGAACCCGACTGCATCGGTGTGGTTGGTGACGGTGCACCAGATGTGACGGATCTCGCCGGCGCCAGCGGCGTCCGCCAGGGTGACCGTCTCACCTTCGGGCAGGGTGATGCACGGGCGACCCTTGCGGCCGGGGCCGAGGATCGACGCCGCGGTCCCGCCCTGACCTGCTGCCGCGTTGGGGTTCTCGGCGGTGAAAGAGCGCGATCGTGTGCCGCGGTTCAGGTCGGTTTGCGCTGCGTGGAGCCAGTCCATGGTGGTCATCGGTCTTCCTTCGGGGTCTGTTGCAGGGACTGCACGGAGCCGGCGTCTACATCGACGACGCCTTCTTCGACGAACGCTGCGAGAAGATTCCCCGCGAGGTCGTAACCCCGCAGCGTCGCGGCGGATGTTCCGTTGATGTAGATGACGGTGATCTCTCCGTCGAACTCAAGCGAGAGCCGCACGGGACCGTCCGGCAGGGTGACGGGGCGGTTGTCAAATGGAGCATCCGACCCGAATCGGTCCAGTCGATCGATTCGGAACCGCTTGAGTGATGGTTCGAAGCTGATGCTGTAACCGTGCGTGCGCGAGTCGTCGACGCGGATCTCCAGCCCGAAGACCTTCGTCCCCGGCGACGGATTCAGGTTGATGTCGACGAATCCCGCGTGCGGCATCGTGGCGAGAGTATGCGTGCCGTAGCCGTGCGTGGACGCGATCTGCACGGAGGAGAAGTCGACGGCCGGCGCGTCCGTCGACCGCTCCAGCACCGCGCGTGCGCGGGCGTTCTGCTGCACTCTCAGGCGTCCGTCGGTGTGCTGGCGGAGTTCGTGGATCACGAGATTCCCGCCCCAGAGCCACGACGCGCCGTCCTTGCCCGCGGTGTAGTTGGGACACCAGCCGACGAGGTACCGACCGTCTCCGTCGGAGATGGTCTTCGCTGCGTACAAGCCCAGCCCATCGAGTTCATCGTCTTCCGGTGCAAGCCACGGGCCGTCCAGTGCAGTCGCCATGCGGTAGCGGGTGACGGTGCGATCCGTGAGGGTGGAATACACGAGGTACCAGTAGTCGCCCATCCGGAACAGGTCGGGGCACTCGTGCATCGAGAACAGGCCAGGTGCCCACAGGGGCTCGCCAATAGTCCATTCGTGCCCGTCCGGCGACGTTGCCTGGACCGTGGCGCCCCGTCGATGAACGGGGCCGTCCAGCGTCTGTGCCGCGATGAGCATTCGGTACAGGCCCGCATCTGCGTCCCAGAAGACGAACGGATCGCGCCATTCATGTGCGTCATAACGACTGGCGTCAGCCACCAGCGCGAACTCGGGGTCCTTCTCCCACGTCACCAGATCAGTGCTGCGAGCGCGCAGCACTGTCTGATGGCGAGCGCCTTCCGCCAGCGGAGTCTTCGCGAAACCGGTGTAGAAAGCGTAGAACGTGTCGCCGAGGCGGATCACACTGCCCGTCGCCGCCGAGAAGTCGGGCGCTCCCGTCCCGCCTCGTGTGACAGCGACGCCGATCTCCTCGAAGTTCACGAGGTCGGTACTGGCCAGATGCCACCAGTCCGTCTCAACTCGATCATGAGTGTCGTCCGCATAACGCTTCAGGTAGAACACGTGGAACGTGCCGTCCCAGAAGAACGGGATGGTGTCGCCGATCCGGGCATGGTCAGGCTTGAAGAAGCGTTGCATGATCACCCTGTCTGCTGTGTGGAGGAGAGACTGGTGGGGTGGCTCGCACGGGCTCGCTCACCCCACCAGAGGCGCGTCAGTCGCGCGGATGGATCGTGGTCAGAACGAGCACCGTGCTCGAGCCCGCGGGCGACAGCGTCGCGTACGGGTCGTCCTCACTCGGCCAGCCGACGAAGGTGGTGCTGTTGTAGGCGCCCCACTCCGGACCGGGGAAGAGCGGGATCGTCGGAGCGAGGTCGGAGTAGAGCTTCTGAAGCTGACCCATGATCGCGTGCTGCTGCGCCTCGTCTGTCGCCGCCGCGAACTGGTCGAGAAGCTGGTCGGCCTCCTCGCTGCAGAGACGGTGGAAGTTCTGCGTCGCTTCCTCACCGACGGGCTTGACGGTCTTGCAGGACATAGCACCTCGGTAGAACTCGTAGGGAGTCACGCCGCTCTGGCCCCACGCGATGTTGCCCGTGTAGGTGCCGCCGAACAGCTCCTGGTTGATCTGCGACCAGTCCTGCACACGCAGCGGGGCGTCGATGCCGAGCTCCTTCATTCCGTCGGAGATGACCTGCGCTACCGCGATCCAGTCCGTCGATGCGGAGCCGACACCGATGTTGAACGTCAGCGGGGCACCCGCCGGCGTGGTCCGCATGCCGTCCTTGCCGCGGACGTAGCCGGACGCGTCGAGCAGCTCGTTCGCCGCGTCGACGTCGTAACTCGTCCAGCCGCAGTCGGCGACGAGGTCCTCGTCACGCCAGGAGTCGTAGGCGTCACTCAGTCCGGTGCAGTCGGCGGGGTGGGTGTACCCGCCCATGCCCTTCTTCGCGACCGCCTCGCGGTCGATGCCCATGCTGATCGCCTTCCGCAGGTTGACGTCGTCGTAGGGCTCCTGCGTAGTGTTCAGGCTGAGCGAGATCGTCGACCCGACCGCGGGGAACCAGTAGCCCCGGTGCTCCGGATCCACGTCGACGTATGTCTTCTGGATGTCCTGGATGAAGCCGAGCCCGAAGTCGATGTCGCCGTTGATCGCGGCGATGTTCGCGGCGTCGTTGCCGCCGTAGGCGATGACCCGGATCCCGCCGTAGTTGGCCTTGTCTTCCTGCCAGTAATGCGGGTTGCGCGTCAGATCGTAGGACTGCGCCGAGAAGTTTGCGACCTCGGTGAACGGTCCGGATCCGATCGGTTCGGGGTTCTGGAAAGTCGCCGGGTCATCGATCTCCTCCCACACATGCTTCGGGACGATCAGCTGCCCGCCGAGTTCATAGAGGCCAGGAGTGTAGGAGCGGTTGAACTTGTACTCCACGGTGTGCTCGTCCAGCGCGGTGACATCGTCGACATAGTCGTTCGTCGCCTCGCCCAGGATCTCGCGCGCGAGATCGAACGTGTAGACCACATCCTCCGAAGTGAGCGATTCCCCATCAGACCACGTCAGATCGTCGTTCAGGGTGAACGTGAGCGTGAGCCCGTCGTCGCTCCAGTCGTAGCCCTTCGCGAGCCAGGGCACGAGCTCCCCCTGGGCGAGGTTGGCGACCATCAGGGGCTCGTAGACCGCCCGCTTGGACATGTCCAGCGCGGTCGGCGAGAAGGGGTTGAAGTTCCGCGTGAAGGAGGCGTTGCCAATCGAGGCGACGCGCAGGACCTCTCCATCAGCAGTCTCCTCTGCGGGCGAGCAGGCCGACAGAGAAGCGGCGACAGCGCCCACTGAAATACAAACTACTAACGCGCGCCAGAAGCTACGCGCATGAAGACGAGACATGATGTTCCTTTCGTCATTGAATGGTGAAGGGGATCGCGGGCCCTATTGGAGGACCGCGCGTGGATGTGCGCTCGGGGTCACACGGAATTCCTCGCGATCGGAGGACAGGAGATCACGATCTTCTTGCGGTCGATGTCCTCAGACGCGCGAGTGAGCAGCTCTGCCCCCCTGCGACCCATCTCGCGGAAGGGCAGCGCGACCGTGGACAGAGCCGGTCGCAGATACTTCGCGATGGTCTCCTGGTTGTCGAATCCGACGATGGAGAGGTCCTCCGGAATGCGGAGGCCCAGGTCACGCGCCGCGTCATAGGTACCCATGGCGATACGGTCATTCGCACAGAAGACGCCATCGATGTCACCAGCCGCCAGAAGCGCGCGCGCGACATCGTAGGCCGAGTCGGGTTCCGGCCCGCTGGTGACGATCGACGCAGGGTCGATCGCCATGCCAGCGGCGACAAGAGCCTTCTCGAACCCGAGCCGGCGCCCCTGGGCGGCGACCAGATCTTCAGGAAGATTGATCATCGCGATCCGGCGGCGCCCGCGGGCCAAGAGCATCTGCGCCGCTTCGCGACCACCTTGCTCCTCGTCGGGGATGATCGAGGGTCGCTCGCCCAGAGCGTCGAAGCAGTGCACGAGAACCACTGGAACGTTCTCCAGCGCAGCAGGGACGTCGATCGCGCGGTTCCACGTCGTGGCGATCATGATGCCCCCGACGCGATGCTCGAGCATCATCTCGATCGAACGAGCATCCGGACGTTCCGGTGTAGCCGTACCCGCGATCAGCAAGGACTTGCCGTGTCCCCAGAACCATTCCTGGGCCCCAGCGATGAGATCTCCAGCGAAGGGCGTCGAAACGATGTCGGTGACCAGGCCGAACAGGTCCGTCTTCTGCCCTGCGAGCGCCCGAGCCCCGGCGTTGGGCCGATAGCCCAACTCGGCAGCTTTGGCGATCACGCGCTCTCGCGTCTCACGAGAGACCTGGGCCTCGTTGTTGAGCGCGAAGGACACCGCCGAGCGCGAAATGCCGAGCTGTCGAGCGACATCGCTCATGGTGACCGATCGCTTCGTCATCCTCGACGCCTTTCAAAAACTTACGCGCGTTAGTCCCGCGCTACCGACGAAGCTAACGCGCACCAGACTTGGCGTCAAGCTCCGTTACGCGACGGTTATCTTGCCTCATCCAGCCCACGAACTGACCTCCACTTCCGCATCACACCTGCCGCCGGGCGCGGTGCCTCTGCACCGCCGACCTGTTCGCGCAACGCACCGAGCAGTAGCGCTGCCGCCCATTGCGGGTCACGTCCACGACCACCCGGTCGCACGAATCCGCCGCGCACCGCGCGAGGCGATGGATGCCGCGGGTGACGAGGTGCAGGGCCGTGCCGACCGTGATGACGGCGCGGATGACGTAGGGCATCGAGTCGCCCGGGTCGCGGTAGTGGAGGTGCCAGCCCTCGCCGTCGTGGTCGGTCAGGCGGGGGTACGCGGCGGCATCCGCCATCTGGGCGTTCAGCAGCGCCGCTCGCCGCGCGGGATCCGGCTCGTCCACGATCGTGAGCCACTCGTCGATGACGGCCCGGGCGCGCTGGTGGTCGTCGTCGGCGCGCTGGAAGCGGCCGGTCATGCCTGCCTCGCGGATGCGCGCCTCGACGCCGTCGGCGTCGGCGGGCCAGTCGTTTGCCAACGAGCCCGCCATCACGACGGCGTACTCGCCGTAAGGGTTGAGATGCATAAGGGCATTACATCACCGTGGAAGGATGCAGAACGCCGAAGCCCGCGAGATCGCCCTCATCGCCCCCCGCCGCCACGAGCACGGGTGGGAGACCGAGTCCTCGCACCGCACGCTGGAGGGCGTGGTGGTCTACGTGCGCTGCGCCGACTGCGGCACCCGCCGCGTCGACCTCGTCGCCGCTTCTGCCCCTCCGCGCGCGCTCAGCCGCGAGATCTGAGCCGTCGCGGTCTGATGCGCGCCGATCATGCCGCGGCCGCGTCGACGATGGCGCGGAACGCGCCGGCGAGGCTGTCCGCCACGGTCGCGGGGTCGCCCAGGTAGCCGTTCACCATCGCGCCGTCGCGCAGGATCTGCAGCTGGCGCGCCGTGGCGGCCACATCCGCCGCCCCGGCCTCAGCCGCGACATCCGCGAACAGGTCGAGCACCCATGACCGGTGCGCCTCGACGGCCACGCGCACCGGATCGGCCGGATCGGCGTACTCTGCGGCGGCGTTGATGAAGGCACAGCCGCGGAAGCCCGGTCGGCAGCTGGCCTCGCCGATGTCGGTCGCGAGCCGACGCAGCGAGCCGATCGGATCCCCCGGCGTGCGGGTGCTCGTCATCCAGGCCTGCTCGCCCGCGGACTGCTGCTCGATGTACGCCACCACCAGATCGCTCTTCGTGCGGAAGTGGCGATAGAAGGTCACCTTCGTGATGCCGACCTCCTCGATGATCCGGTCGGCACTGGTCGCGCGGATGCCCTGGGCATAGAACAGCTCGGCGGCGGCAGCGAGGATCCGTGCCCGCGTCGCGGGTCCCTGCCTCGAGGCCGCCGGGGTCTCGGGTGCTGCTGTGGGCATGGCGTCCTCCTCCTCGGCCCGGCGGACTTGCGCCGTTCCGAAATGGAGTCTAGCGTTCCAATGTAGACGAACTAGTAACTCTACCTATTCGGATTCGGAGACACCATGTCCACTCCCCTGTACTCGACGACCGCCACCTCCACGGGCGAGGGCCGCGCGGGCGGCCGTGCCCGCACCGACGACGGCGTTCTCGACCTGACGCTCGCGGTGCCGACGTCGATGGGCGGGCCGGGCGGCGCGACCAACCCCGAGCAGCTCTTCGCCGCTGGCTGGTCGTCGTGCTTCCACTCGGCGCTGAAGATGGTCGCCGCACAGCGCAAGGTCACGCTCACCGGCTCGACGGTCGAGGCGCAGGTCACCCTCGACAAGACCGACGAGGGCGGCCTCGCACTGGCGGCGGCGCTGCGCGTCACCGTCGGAGGCGTCGACGAGGAGACGGCCCAGGAGCTCACGGCAGCGGCGCACGCCGTCTGCCCCTACTCGCTCGCCACGCGCGGCAACGTGCCCGTCACCCTCGCGACGATCGTCGCGTGATCCACCCCGTCATCCCCTCCCTCCCCTGGAAAGCCACATCATGAGCGCATTCGACACGACCTCATCCCCCACAGCCGCCCGCGTCTTCGCACGCAGGCTGCGCACCCTGTACTTCGTCCGCTTCGGCTTCGCCGTCCTGTGGGCCGCCGCGCTGTTCGCGACCGCCGCCCAGGCCGGGCCCGTCCTGACCACGCTGCTCGTGATCTACCCGCTGTTCGACGCGGGCGCCGTGCTCTGGCAGATCCGGGCCGAACACGACACGCCGCGCGCGAAGGCCTCGGAGTGGGCCAACGTCGTCGTCAGTGTCGTCGTCGCGATCGCGCTCGGCATCACCTCGAGCGTCTCGGTGGCTGCTGCCCTGGTCGTCTGGGGCCTGTGGGCCATCGGCTCGGGCCTGCCGCAGCTGATCGCGGCGATCCGCAACCGTCGCAACGGCGGGCAGATCCCGCAGATGCTCTCGGGCGGCATCTCGCTGTTCGCCGGCGCGGGCTTCCTCGCGATGGGCTTGCAGGGCGGCGGCATGATCGCGGGCGTGGCCGGATACGCGACCCTCGGGGGCGTCTTCTTCCTCGTCTCGGCGATCGTGCTGTCCGTGAAGCTGCGGAAGGCCGTCGCGTGAGCGCCGACGCGAAGATCCAGTCCGACTACGACCTCATCGTGGTCGGAGCCGGCCCCGTCGGCGAGAACGTCGCCGACTACGCGGTCAAGCGCGGCATCCGCGTGGCTATCGTCGAGGCGGAACTCGTCGGCGGCGAATGCTCCTACTGGGCCTGCATGCCGTCCAAGGCGCTGCTGCGCAGCGGCCACGCGCTCCGTGCCGCGCAGCGCCTTCCGGGCGCTCGCGAAGCGGTGAGCGGACGGATCGATCCGGCCCGCGTGCTCGCCCGACGCACGACGTTCACGGACGGATGGGATGACGCGGGGCAGGTCGCCTGGGTCGAGTCCGCGGGCATCACGCTGATCCGCGGCCGCGGCCGCCTGGTCGGTCGCGGCCTCGTGCAGGTGGGCGAGCGCACCTATTCCGCGTCGGCCGTCGCCCTCGCTACCGGATCCGTCCCGGTGCTGCCGGCGATCCCCGGCCTGGCGCAGGCGCGCCCCTGGGGCACTCGCGAGGCGACGTCGGCCGACCGGGTGCCGCCGCGGCTCGCCGTTCTGGGCGGTGGCGTCGCCGGCACCGAGATGGCATTCGCCTTCGCCTCGCTCGGGTCGCAGGTCACCCTGCTCTCGCGCGGCGCGCTGCTGGATCGCGAGGAGCCCTTCGTCGGCGAGCACGTCGCCGCGGCGATGAGCGCCGAGGGCATCGACGTGCGCATCGGGGTCGCCCCGACTCGCGTGCACCGGCACCCCGAAGGCGAGGTGACGATCACCCTCGGCGACGGCGAGGAGATCGTCGCCAACGAGATCCTGGTCTCCACCGGGCGACGACCGAACGTCGGCGATCTCGGCCTCGACGCCGTAGGACTGTCCGAGCGCCTTGTCGTCGACGACACGATGCTCGTCGCGGGAACCGACTGGCTGTATGCGGTGGGCGACGTGAACGGCCGCGCACTGCTCACCCACCAGGGCAAGTACCAGGCGCGGGCCGCCGGCGAGGCGATCGCCGCGGGGGTGCAGGGCACACCGCTGTCCGACGCCCCGTGGGGAGACCACGTGGCCACCGCCGACCACGCGGCGGTGCCGCGCGTGATCTTCACCGACCCCGAGGTCGCAGCCGTGGGGCTGACCGAGGCGCAGGCCCGCGAAGCGGGGCTGGAGGTGCGCGCGGTCGAGTACGACCTGGGCTGGGTCGCCGGCGCGAAGCTGCACGCGGACGGCTACGCCGGCCGCGCCAAGCTGGTCGTCGACGAGACCCGTCGTGTGGTGGTGGGTGCGACTTTCGTCGGCCAGGACGTCGCCGAGCTGCTCCAGGCGGCCACGATCGCCATCGTCGGCGAGGTGAGCATCGAGCGTCTCTGGCACGCGGTGCCCGCCTACCCCACCATCAGCGAGGTCTGGCTGCGGCTGCTCGAGACCTACGGCCGGCCTGCCTGATCCGGACGGCGGGCGGCCTCGCGGCCGTCCGCCGTCGGACCGGTCAGGCGGTGGGCTGCAGCACCGTCGCGGCGGTCGCGCGCACGAGTTGGAGCGAGCCGAAGCCGGCGTTCTGCTCGATCACGATGTCGGCGGTCGCGCCATCCGCGGCGAGCGCGATCGTGGCCGTGCGCACGTACGGCGTGCCCGTGACGACGCCGCGGATCACCAGGGTGCGCTCGTCCGCCCACGCGTAGGCGCCGAACAGGATGCGGTGCTCTCCGTCGACGGGCACCCGCGGGCCGTTCTCGAACCAGGCGCCGAGGCCGGCCGCCACGGTCAACTCGGCCGTCTCGATGACGGCCAGCTCGCGGTCGCGGCGCACCGCGAGCGATCCGCCCTCCCAGGCGAAGGCGAGGTCGCCCAGCCCCTCGGGCCACGCCGATCCGGACGGCAGGGGCAGGTGCAGGTCTGCGAGGGATGCGGCCGGCTCCGCGGGTGTGCGGTCGAACGCCGGTCCGAGGTGCCGCCAGAGGCGCGCCAGCTGCTCGTTCTGCGTCTCGAAGGGAAGCCCGCTGGTGATCACGACCACGGCGTTGTGCTCGGGCCACACCACGATGAACTGCCCGAAGGCGCCGTCGGCGCGGTAGGCGCCGGGCGCCGTGCAGTGCCACAGCTGGTAGCCGTAACCCACCATCGACTCGGGGCCCCAGCCCATCACCGACGGATCGGAGTGGTGGTGCGTCGCATCGGCGACCCACTCCGCCGGGATGAGCTGGCTGTCGCCCCAGCGTCCGCCCTGCACCAGCAGCTGTCCGAACGCCGCCATGTGCTCGGACGTGAGGTTCATGCCGAAGCCCCCGGCGTCGATCCCCTCCGACGACTGCTGCCAGGTGGCTCCCTCGATGCCGAGCGGGGCGAGCAGGCGCGGGGTCAGCCAGTCGAGCAGGCGCTGCCCCGTGACCCGCTGCATGATCGCCGCGAGCAGATGGGTCACCCCGGTGTCGTAGAGGAAGCGCGAGCCCGGCGCACGCACCACCGGCACGGCCAGGATCGTGCGCACCCAGGGCATCTCATCGTCGGTGATGGCGTTCATCGTGTCGAACTCGAAGCCCGCGGTCATGGTGAGCAGGTGCCGCACGGTCATGGCGCGCAGGTTTTCGCTCGGATCCGCGGGCAGGTCATCCGCCAGCAGCTCGACCACCCGATCATCGAGCGAGATCAGCCCCTCGTGCACCGCCAGCCCCACCGCCATCGCGGTGAAGGTCTTCGACACCGAGAACATCGTGTGTCGCTGGTCGGCGGCGTGCGGATGCCACCAGTGCTCGGCGACGACGTGACCGTGGCGCACGACCATCAGCGAGTGGGCGCCGCCGCCCTCGTCGAGCGCACGCACGAGATCGGCGATGCCTGCCGGATCGATGCCGACCTCCTCCGGGGTCGAGCGGGGAAGGAGAAGGCGCGGCGTCGAGCTCATGCGTCGATTGTGGCAGGGGCGTCCGACATTCCTTCGGCGTTGCGCAAGGCCGGGGAGGCGGGCTTCTCTCGGGCGGAAGCCGCCCGCGCGGCATCCGTAGGCTGAGAGGCGTGACGACACAGCGCGCCCGGCGGATCCTGAAGTGGACGCTGGGCATCCTCGGCGGTCTCATCGTGGCGGCGATCGCCGGCATCCTCATCTGGAGCCAGGTGGGCGTGATGCCGGCCGAAGCGGGTCCCCTGGCCGCCGTGCAGGATGATCCCGCGATCACGGCCCACGACACGTCGGCGGGGATCGTCCTCGAACCTGCCGACGGATCCGGCGATGCCGGGCTCGTCTTCATCCCCGGCGCGAAAGTCGATCCGTGGGCGTACGCGTCGAAGCTCTCGGAGCTGGTGGCCGAGGAGCACCTGACGGTGGTCATCTCGCGCCCCTGGCTCAACCTCGCATTCTTCGATCCGCGCCCGCTGGCCGATTTCACCTCCCTCGCCCCCGACGTCGAGACGTGGGTGGTGGGCGGCCACTCCCTGGGCGGCGTGCGGTCGTGCCAGCTCGCGCGCGACGCCGACGGGCTGATCCTGTTCGGCTCGTACTGCGCGAACGACCTCTCCGCATCCGGGCTTCCGGTGCTGTCGATCTCCGGCGCGAACGACGGCCTCTCGACGCCCGAGAAGATCGCGGCGGCCCGCCACCTGCTTCCCGAGGACGCGGAGCTCGTCGAGATCGAGGGCGCGAATCACGCGTCGTTCGGTGACTACGGCCCACAGCCCGGCGATGGCCCGGTGACGATCTCCGACGAGGACATGGCCGCCGAGCTGACGAGCCTCGTCGGGGAGTTCTTCGACCGCTAGGTCGCGCTCGCCTGAGCGGCGCCCTCGGAAGGCTGATCGTCGGCGGCCTCCTCGACGGCGGCGGCCATGCCCGCGAGGAACCGCGCGACCACCGCGCGCTCGGCCTCGCTCAGCCCGTCCACGATGTGGAGCATCCGCTGGTGCATCGGCCCGAGCGTCGCGCGCACCTCCTCGTCGCTGTGGCTCGTCGGAACGATGAGCAGCGTGCGACGGTCGGTGGGATGGGGCACGCGGGTGGCGTGCCCGTCACGCACGAGGCGGTCGACGAGCGAGGTCACCGACGCCCGCGTGATGTGCAGGTGGTCGGCGAGATCGGCCGGGCGCACCGGATGCCCCCGGCGCTGCTCGCGCAGCAGAAAGCGCAGGGCCATGAGATCGGTCTCGTTCATGCCCATGGACGACCGCGTGCGGGCGCGCATGGCCGTCTCGGCCGTGCGATACCGGCGAAGAAGGTTCAGCACGTCGACGGTCGTGGCACCGCCCTCATCCGGGTACCAGTACCCGGAGCTCTCATCGTCGGTCGACTGTGCCATCTCGGTGAGCATACTTGTCCCGCTTCCCCACCCCTGCGAACCGGACCCGGCACGACTCGCCGACTCCGTTTGATAATTAGATGATCTTACTATTAGGCTCTTGACGCAAGCAGAGAAGCTGCGCGGCGAGCGACGCGGCACGATCGAGGAGGACGAGATGGGACAGCTGTTCTACGGATCGACCGGGCAGGCGATCGAGGTCGATGACGCGCTGCTGGCGCACGTCCAGCTCGTGACCTTCACCAAGCTCCGTCGCGGGGAGTCCTTCGTGATGTCCTGGAAGCGTCCGGGAGGCGCCGGCCGAGAGACCGTCTGGGTGCAGCCCTCCATCCCGCTGCGGTTCGCGTCCGATTCGGATCAGGAGATCCGCATCAACGGCAAGCTGCTCGAGGATCTCGCCTACGCCGCGGGCTCTCTTCAGGGCATGGACCTCAGCGCCGATGTCGCTCCGGTGCTCACGGCGATGCGCGGCGGCGCGCAGCGGGCGGCCTGACCGCGCCTCGCGCGGAGCTACCTGAACGCGCCTCGCGCGGAACGGCCTGACCGCGCTCGCGCGAGCGGCCGAGGCTCAGCTGCCCGGAACGTGCCTCTCGTCGGGCCCGCTGTAGGACGACAGGGGCCGGATCAGCGCGTTCGACGCCGCCTGCTCGAGGATGTGCGCGGTCCACCCGACCACGCGCGCCGCGACGAACAGCGGCGTGAAGGTCACGGTGTCGAAGCCGATGAGGTTGTAGGCGGGGCCCGACGGGTAGTCGAGGTTCGGGTAGATGCCCTTGCGCGCGACGAACTCGTTCTCCAGCGCCGAGTACAGGTCCATCACGTCGTGGCGTCCGTAGTGCTCGACGAGATCGACGAGCGCCGCCTCCATCGTCGGCACACGTGAGTCGCCGTTCTTGTAGACGCGATGGCCGAAGCCCATGATCTTGCGCTTGTTCGCGAGAGCGTCGTCGAGCCACGCCGCAACGCGCTCCGAGGATCCGATCTCATCGAAGATGTGCATCACGGCCTCGTTCGCGCCGCCGTGCAGCGGCCCCTTGAGAGCGCCGATGGCCGCCGTCACGGCCGAGTAGAGGTCGCTCTGCGTCGAGGTGACCACCCGGGCGGTGAAGGTCGACGCATTGAACGAGTGCTCCGCGTACAGGATCATCGAACGGTTGAACGCGTCGACGACGACAGGATCCGGATCTTCTCCGAAGGTCATCCAGAGGAAGTTCGCCGAGTAGTCGAGATCGTCGCGCGGCTCGATCAGCTCCTGCCCGCGGCGGCGGCGCTGCCCGTAGGCCACGATCGCCGGCAGCTGCGCGAACAGGCGCACGCTGCGCTCGAGGTTCTGCTCGACCGAGCCGCCCGCGGTCAGCACGTTGCCGGATCCGGCGAGCGCGGTGGCGCCGATCGCGGACACCGCGGTGCGCACCTCGTCCATCGGGTGCGCCTGCACCGGAAGCAGGTCGATGAGGGCCTTCACCTCCGGCTCGAGCGCGCGGTGCGCCCGCTCGAGGGCGCGCAGCTCCGCCAGCTCCTCGTCGGTGGGCAGCTCGCCGCGCCAGAGCAGATGTGCGACGGCCTCGAACGGCTGGGTGGCCGCGAGCTCCTGCACCGGATAGCCGCGGTAGAGCAGGCTGTTCGAGGCGGGGTTGACCTTCGAGATCGCCGTCGTGTCGACGACGACGCCCGCGAGGCCCTTCTTGATGTCGCTGTCCGTCATGTCGTGCTCCTTTGCGCGCTGCGGGGTCCGGAAGGGATCACTTCCGGACGTCGAACGTGAAGATGCCCTCGTCGAAGGCCGAGTAGCCCTCGTAGTCGATGAGGTCGTAGAGGTCTGCGCGATGCTGCATCTCGCCGAGCTTCGAGGTGAGGTGTCCCTCGCCCAGCAGGGTGTCGAGCGCGCGCTCCGCGGCGCCCATGGCCATGCGCAGCAGCGACACCGGCCAGATGACGATGTTCACACCGACATCGCGCAGCTGATCGACGCTGAAGAGGTCGCTCTTTCCGAACTCGGTCATGTTGGCGAGGATCGGCACGTCGACCGCGGCCCGCACCGCCTCGAACTCCTCGAGCGTGCGCATGGCCTCGGGGAAGATCGCGTCGGCTCCCGCGTCGACCAGCGCCTTCGCGCGGTCGACCGCGGCGTCCAGCCCGTCGATCGCCCGGATGTCGGTGCGCGCCATCACGAGGAAGTTCGGATCCCTCCGGGCCTCGACGGCCGCGCGGATGCGCTTGAGGGCCGTCGCCTCGTCGACGACGGCCTTGCCGTCGAGGTGCCCGCAGCGCTTCGGGTTGATCTGGTCCTCGATGTGGGCGCCGGCGACGCCGGCGTCCTCGAGGGTCTGGATCGTGCGGGCCACGTTCATCGGCTCGCCGAAGCCCGTGTCGGCATCGATCAGCGCCGGGAGGTCGGTGGTGCGCGCGATCTGCGCGCCGCGGCTTGCGACCTCGGTGAGGGTCGTCAGACCGATGTCGGGCAGACCGAGGTCGGCCGAGAGCACGGCACCCGAGATGTAGACGCCCTCGAAGCCCTTGCGCTCGATGAGCCGGGCCGACAGCGGGTTGAAGGCCCCGGGGAACCGCAGCAGCTCGCCCGTGGCGAGACGCTCACGGAACAGGCGGCGCTTCTCGTGCGGGGCGATCGTCGAGTTCAGCATCAGAACAGGCCCTTCGGTGCGGGAGCGCCCTCGAGCACCCCCGGCTTGGCGACGATGTTCAGCGCGCGCACCTCGGCGGCCGTGAGCTCGGGCAGGCGCTGGGCGAGGTCGAGGAAACGCTCGATCTCGGCGGGGTCCAGCACGGGCTCGGCCAGCAGGCGGAACTTCGCGATGTAGTCGGCGCGGGCGAACGGGCGCGCGCCGAGCGGGTGCGCATCCGCGACCGCGATCTCGTCGGTGATCTGCGATCCGTCCGTCAGGGTGATGACGACGCGGCCGCCGAAGGCCTTCTCATCCGGATCCTCCGAGTGATACCGGCGCGTCCACTCCGGATCCTCGGCCGTGGTGACCTTGTGCCACAGCTCGACGGTGTCGGGACGGGCGGCGCGCTCGGGCGCGTAGGAGGCGACGTGGTGCCATCCGCCGTCCTGCAGGGCCACCGCGAAGATGTACGGAATCGAGTGGTCGAGCGTCTCGCGCGAGGCGGTCGGATCGTACTTCTGCGGATCGCCCGCGCCGGATCCGATCACGTAGTGCGTGTGGTGAGAGGTGTGCAGCACGACCGAGGCGACGTTCGCCGGGTCGCGCAGCTCGGGCCGCTCGGTGCCGAGCTTGCGGGCGAGGTCGATCCACGCCTGCGCCTGGTACTCGGCCGAGTGCTCCTTCGTGTAGGTGTCGAGGATGCCGCGCTTGGGCTCGCCGGCCGCGGGCAGCGGCACCTCGTAGCGCCCCTCGGGGCCGTCGAGCAGCCAGGCGATCACGCCGTCCTCGCCCTCGTAGATCGGGCTCGGCGAGGTCTCCCCGCGCATCGCGCGGTCGACGGCCTCCACCGCCATCTTGCCCGCGAAGGCCGGCGCGTGCGCCTTCCACGTCGAGATCTCGCCCTTGCGCGACTGGCGCGTGGCCGTGGTGGTGTGCAGGGCCTGCGCGACCGCCTGGGAGATCGTCTCGGCATCGAGCCCGAGCAGCGTGCCGATGCCGGCGGCGGCCGAGGGGCCGAGGTGGGCCACGTGGTCGATCTTGTGCTTGTGCAGGCTGATCGCGCGCACCAGGTCGACCTGGATCTCGTATCCCGTCGCGATGCCGCGCACGAGCGCCGCACCGTCGGCGCCCACGTGCTGCGCGACCGCGAGGATCGGCGGGATGTTGTCGCCCGGGTGCGAGTACTCGGCCGCGAGGAACGTGTCGTGATAGTCGAGCTCGCGCACCGCGACGCCGTTCGCCCAGGCAGCCCACTCGGGGCTCGTCGTCGTCTCGCTCGGCACACCGAACACCGACGCGCCGGCGCCGCCGCGCGAGGCGGGGTGATCGAGCGCCTGCGCCCGGGCCGCGCTCGGCGGGGTGCGCGTGAGCGAGGCGGCCGCCACGGCGGCGTTGTCGATCACCCGGTTCACGACCATGTCGACGACGGCGTCCTCGA
Organism: Microbacterium stercoris; assembly: GCF_017592545.1. Classification (GTDB taxonomy): domain Bacteria; phylum Actinomycetota; class Actinomycetes; order Actinomycetales; family Microbacteriaceae; genus Microbacterium; species Microbacterium stercoris. Next base: position 89,013 of record NZ_JAGFOA010000002.1, on the reverse strand, counting down.
CCTCCACCGGGTCGACGGCGACCTGCGCGATCTTCCAGGCGAGCTGCTGCTCGCGAGGCAGCGGCTCCTCGCTGCGGTAGGTGCGAACGGGGTGCAGGGTGGTCATCGTCGAGCCTCCGGCGTGGTGAAGGGGTCCGGATCGAGCCTACGTGCCTGCGCCGACACTGCGGCTCCCAGTCGACAATCGCCGCGGCGGGCAGGCGCCATGCGGCGTTTCCCGACCACGAGGCAGGGCCGGGCGCGGCCTCAGCCGCGCTCGGTGCTCGCGAGGACGCCGAGCAGCCGGGCGAGGGTGGCCTGCTCGGCGGGAGAGAACTGCGACAGCTCGGCCGCCTCGCGCTGGGCGAGGGCGGTCATGGCCGCATCCGCGCGCTCGATGCCCTCGTCGAGCAGACGCACCAGCACGGCGCGGCCGTCGGTCGGGTGGGGGCGGCGCTCCACGAGCCCGCGCTCCAGCAGCTTGTCGATGCGGTTGGTCATCGCGGCGCTGCCGATCATGGTCGCGTTGACGAGCTGCATCGGGGTCAGCTCGTGCGGCGGCTCCTCGCGCCGCAGCGCGGCCAGCACGTCGAACTCCCACGCGGTCAGCCCTGCGCCCGCGAACGCCTCCGTGCGCAGGCGGCCGAGGCGGTTGGCCGCGCGGCGCAGGCGCGACATCACATCGAGGGGCGTGAGGTCGACATCCGGAAGCCGACGCGACCACGCGTCGATGAGGAGGTCGACTTCATCATCGCGATCGGCCGTCGTCATACTCCGTACCGTACCGCTCGGGCGGTGGCACGCTGGGATCATGAGCTCCCCCGCGCGCGCCCTGCCCTTCGATGCCCGGTTCGCGATCGTCAACGCCCCCATGGGCGGCGTCGCCGGCGGCGCGCTGGCCTCCGCCGTCACCCGCGCGGGAGGCCTGGGCATGATCGGCCAGGGCAGCGCGGGCAGCGTGGCGTCGCTCACGGCGCAGCTCGCGCTGGTGCCCGAAGGGGTGCGGGTGGGGATCGGCGTCGTCGACTGGGTGGTGCGGCGCGATCCGGCGCTTCTGGAACTCGCCCTCGACGCCGATCCGGTGCTCCTGTCGGTGGGGTTCGGGGACGAGCTCGATTGGATCCGGCGGGCGCAGGATCGGGGCATCCTCACCGCCGTGCAGGTGTTCGACGGCGAGGGCGCCCGGGCCGCCGACGCGGCGGGCGCCGACGTGATCGTCGTGCGCGGCCGCGAGGCGGGCGGGCATGGACGTCATCTCGTGGATCGGGATGCGCTGCTCGATGAGACCCTCTCGGTCACCGATCGGCCCGTGCTGGCCGCCGGTGCCATCGCCACGGCGGCGGACGTTCGCGCGGCGCTCGACCGCGGCGCCTCCGGCGTGTGGGTCGGCACGGCCTTCACCACCGCCGTCGAGGCCCTCTCCTCGCGCGGATCCCGCGCGGCGCTCCTCGCGGCCGGTCCGGATGACACCGTGCTCACGAGCGTCTTCGATCAGGCGGCCGGATGGGGCTGGCCCTCCGACATCCCCGAGCGTGTGCTCGCCAACGCCTTCACGGCGCGCTGGGCGTCCGGAGCCTCGCCCGTGGCCCGCGCCGAGTTCGCCGCCGCCGGGGCCCACGACGACCCGCGGGGCATGTCGGTCAACGCCGGGCTGGGCGTGGGGCACCTCACCGAGGAGCTCCCCGCAGCCGACGTGCTCGGCGCACTCGCCGCCGGTCTCTGATCCGCCACCGGGCGCTCGGGGCCACCGGACCTAGGCCAGGGGTTCGGCGGGGCGCCCCCGGGCCCTCCACACGGCACCCGCGCTCGCGCACACGACGAGCGCCAGCCCCACGGCCTCGAGCCAGGTCAGCCCCTGCCCGAGCAGCAGCCATCCGGCGAGCGCGGCCGTGGCCGGCGAGAGGCTCATGAGGATGCCGAACGCCGCCTCGCTCATCCGTCGCAGGGCGATCAGCTCGAGCGCATACGGGATCGTCGACGACAGGATCGCGACGCCCGCTCCCAGGGCGAGCAGGTCGATCCGGATCAGTGCGGGTCCGGCGGCGGCCACTCCGAACGGCAGTGAGACCAGGGCGCCGATCGCCATGGCCAGCGCCAGGCCCTCCAGCTGAGGGAACGCGCGCCCGACCGCGGCCTGGCAGCGGATGTACGCCGCCCAGAACACGGCGGCCCCCAGGGCGAAGATCACGCCGACCGGATCGAGGCGATCCCAGCCTCCGCCGCCCAGCGCGACCACCCCGGCGAGCGCGAGACCCGCCCAGAGCCAGGCCACGCGGGTGCCGGCGACGAGGATCGAGAGCGCCAGGGGCCCCAGCACCTCGATCGTGACGGTGACGCCGAGGGCCAGGCGCTCCAGCGCCAGGTAGAACATGCCGTTCATCACCGCGAGCGCGAGACCGAGCCGCACGACCGCGGCCCACTGCGCGCGTGTGCGGCCGCGCAGCGACGGGCGCGCGATCGCGAGCAGGATGAGAGCCGAGAACACCAGCCGCAGCATCACGATGCCGAGAGGGCCGGTGTGCGGAAACAGGCGCACGGCGATGGCCGCGCCGATCTCCTGGCACGCCAGGCCGAGCGCGACCAGGCCGACCGCCGCGCTCGATGTCGAGCGCAGCGCGCTCACTCGGCGGAGTCGATCGGACAGACGGCCTTCTCGGCGACCCGCGCGTGGTAGTCCTCGGCGGTCCACGGGAGCCCCGACTCGGGACCCTTCTCCCCCGAGCGGGCGGGTGCCTTCGAGGCGATCGCGGCGAGCTCGCGGGCGAGGTAGCTGACCAGCGCATCGGAGGCCGCGGAGTTGTTCAGCACAACCGCGACGGTGAGGCCGCTGTCGACATCCGACCATGCGCTCGACAGATAGCCGGGCAGCGAACCCTGCTGGCCGATCATGGAGCCGGCGATGTAGGTGCCGCCCGCGTACTGGTACCAGGAGTCGGCTTCAGGGTTCACGGGACGGGCGGCGGCCCAGCGCTCCGTGAGCTTGCCGTCGTCGCCCTTGACCTTCTCGGCCAGCGCCTCCGCGTAGATGCCGAGCTCGGTGACGGTCGACACGGCGCCGGCATCGGTCGCGCCGATGCTCGCGGAGAGCTTGGTCATCTCGCTCGGCGCCGCGCAGGCGGCCTCGCGATCGGCGTTCGAGGAGTGCCAGCCTCTCAGGGCGGGGTCTCCGGGCGCGGCGGCCTCGCCCCCGGGCAGGCTCGTGTGCTGCAGCCCGAGCGGGCTGGTGGCGTATCGGCGGATCAGCTCCGCTGGCGTCTGGCCCGTCGCGTTCTGCAGCGCGAGGCCGAGCAGGATGTACCCGGTGTCGGAGTCGGTGACCGCGGTGCCCGGCTCAGTGCGGGGGCGTCCGAGCCCGGTGGCGGCGAGCTCTCGCCAGTTCCACACGCGCTCGGGGGTGCGGAACACGTTCGGCATCACCGCGTCGCGGGAGCGGGCCAGGCCCGAGGTGTTGTCGCACAGCTGCTTGAGGGTGACGTTCTCGAGGTCGGGCGAGCTCTGCACCCACTTCGAGACCGGATCGTCGAGCTCGACGACGTTCTCGGCGACGAGACCGTACAGGGCATCGCACGTCATCGGCCGCGTCATCGTGGTGATGCGGAAGGCCATATCGGTCGTCACGGGCTCACCCGATCCGGGCCCCGTCTCGCCGATGCCGGCGACCCACGCGCCCGCCCACGGGGCCCACACGCCCACGATCGCGCCGGAGGCGCCGGTGGCCGCCATCCCCTGATCGACCGCGGCCTGCAACGCGGCGACGGTGTCGGCCGGAAGGTCGCCCGTGACCTGCGACGGCTGCGCGGCCTGCGCATCGCCCTCGGCGGTGCAGCCGCTCGCGATCAGGGCGATCGCCGCTGCACCCGCGATGCTCGACACCACACGCCGCAGCCGACTGTTCACCCGCATGAGACCCCCGCCTTCACACCCTCGACTCCCGAGTCTAGGCCGTACCCGTCCCGCGCTGTGCGGCCCATCCGCCCCCCACGCGCCGCCCGGCGCTGCTCGTGGCGGATCCGCTCAGGGAGTGCCCGCGGCGGCGGCCTCGGCCTGGCGCTGCTCCCACACGGCCTTCATAAAGCGCCGCACATCCTGATCGACGCGGATGTCGCTCGGGCGCAGCGGCCGAGACAGGTACAGCCCGTCGAGGGAGGTCAGCCGGCTCAGCGCCACGTAGGTCTGCCCGGGGGCGAAGGCGCCCGCACCGAGGTCGACGACCGCCCGATCGTAGGTCTTGCCCTGCGACTTGTGGATCGTCACGGCCCACGCCAGCCGCAGCGGGAACTGGGTGAACTCGGCCACGACCTCGCGGGTGAGCTTGCGGCCGATCGGGTCGTACGCGTAGCGGTGCTTCTCCCACACGGCCGGCTCGACGTCGAACTCCTCGCCGTCGACGTCCACGCGCACCGTCTCGCCCACGATGCGCGTGACGGTGCCGATGGTGCCGTTGACCCAGCGCGGCGGCTCGCCCGAGGCGGCGATGTCGTTGCGCAGGAACATCACCTGCGCGCCCACCTTGAGCTTGAGCTCCTCATCGGCCGGGTACACGTCGCCCCGCCCGAAGTCGCCGCTCACCTCGGCCTTGGCCGTCTGCTCCCGCCCCGGGAGCAGGGCCAGGTGCTTCGCGTTGATCGCGTTGACCCGGTCGTTGCGGGTCGCGAGTGTGATCACCGGCTGCTCCGGATCATCCGGCACCGGCCGCGCGCCCGCCGCGTTGAGCACGTCCGCGATCTCCTTGGTCACCCGGCCGTAGCGCACCGCGTTCAGCATGGTCTTGAAGCCGTCGTCGGCCTGCCGGTGGATCTGCGTCAGCTCGCGGATATGCAGCTGCGCGCCGTGCCGGCCGAGCTCGATGAGCCCGTCGCCCTCGGGCTCCCTGCCTGCCCACACGTGCGCGTCGAAGAACCAGAAGGAGCGGTAGTGATCCTGCACGTAGCGCGCCTCGTCGCCCCGGGGCGGAACGGGCGCGAGCTGATAGGGATCGCCGAACATCACCACCTGCACACCGCCGAACGGCTCGGCCCGGCGGCCGCGCGCCTGGCGCAGTGAGCGGTCGATCCCGTCCATGAGGTCGGCGTTGACCATCGAGATCTCGTCGATGACGAGGGTGTCGATGGTGTTGAGCAGCTTGCGCGTGGCGTCGGTCTGCTCGATGTCGCTGTCGGCGATGAGGCCGATCGGCAGCTTGAACAGCGAGTGGATCGTCTGTCCCTCGACGTTGAGCGCCGCGACTCCCGTGGGTGCGCACACCGCGATCTGCTTGCGAGTGTTCCACGCGAGGTGGTTGAGAAGCGTCGACTTGCCGGTGCCCGCGCGCCCCGTGATGAAGACATGGTCGCGCGTGTCCTCGATGAGGCGGAAGAGCTCCTCCTGCTCAGGGGACAGCGTGGGCATAACGTCCATCCTCCCATCCGTCGCCTCCCGGACGCCTGTGTTGCGCATCCTGTGGAGGGGTGTTTCGCCGGGGAGCGGCCGGGCGCGCACAGGAGGATCCGGGGCGCGCTTTCGTAGACTGGCGAAATGGATCAGCCCTCCGCGATCACGACGCCTCGTCGCGCGGCGAGCGACCTGATTCTGCTGGGCGTCGTGTTCGTGCTGCTGGCCGCCGCGATCTGGGCGGGATTCTCGGCCCTGCATCGGCAGTTCTGGGGCCCGAGCGCCTTCGTCGAGCGCTACCTCGCCACGCTGGCGGAGGGCGACACCGCCGCCGCCGTGGCGTTCCCGGGGGTGGCGGTCGACACGACCGACCTCGAGGGCGCCGGGCTGCCCGACACCGCGTCGGATGCGCTGCTGCGCCCCGCGGTGGTGACCTGGAACCTGACCGATGTCGAGATCGTCGGCGAGAAGACGTCCGGCGATGTCACCGAGGTCACGGCCTCCTACGAGCTCGACGGCGCCGACGGCGAGACCACCTTCCGGGTGCGTCCCGCGGGCATGGAGGGCCTGGTGCCGCGCTGGGGATTCGAGACCAGCCCGCTCGCCGAGATCGAGGTCGCCGTGCGCGGTTCGCGGCAGTTCTCGGTGAACGGCTTCGAGATCGATCAGCGCCAGGTCTCACCTCTCGGCCCCGAGGCCGACCCGCTCGAGCCCGTGTCGATGCTCGTGCTCACCCCCGGCGTGTACTCCGTGTCCGTCGACACCTCGATCGCCGCCGCGCCGCCCGTGACGGTGATGGCCGACGCGCCGCTCGGCAGCGTGCCGATCGAGCTGCAGGCGACGCCGACGGCCGAGTTCGCCGATGTCGTCACGCAGAAGGTCTCGGACTTCCTCGCGCAGTGCGCGACGCAGAAGGTGCTGCAGCCTACCGGATGCCCCTTCGGCACGCCCATCGAGGACCGGGTGCTGCCCGACACCATCCAGTGGTCGATCATCACGCCGCCGCCGCTGACGATGGTGCCGGACGGCGCATTCTGGGCGCTGTCGCCCTCGACCGGCACCGCCCATCTCGAGGCGGACGTGCGCGCCCTCTCGACCGGCTACATCTACCGGGTCAGCAAGGACGTGCCGTTCGTGATCGACGGCACCGTCGAGATCCTGCCCGACGGCACCGCGTCGATCCTCGTCGGCTCCCCCGACCTGCGCTGACGCATCGCGCCGTATGCTGCGCGGCGGCCGCCGGCGAGACGCGGGTCAGCGCGAGGGCCGGGCGGCGTCGCGCTCGGCCATGGCCGCCAGGCGCGCGTTGTATGCGTCGAGCTCGGCGTTCTCGGTGCGGTCGGCATGGCGGTCCTGACGACGCTGCTGGCGCTCGTCGCTGCGGCTCCACTGGATGGCCACGACGATCGCCGTGATGAGGGTCGGGATCTCGCCGATCGACCACGCGACGCCGCCGCCGATGTACTGGTCCTCCAGCGGCGTCGGACCCCACGTGCGCCCCATGCCGCCGAACCACTCGGCGGCCATCAGGCCCTCCTGCATCATCATCGCGACGCCGAAGAACGCGTGCATCGCCATCACGGCGATGAGGGTGACCAGGCGCCCGGGGTAGGGCATGCGGTACGGCAGCGGATCGATGCCGGTCAGCGTCATGACGAACAGGAAGCCCGAGATGAGGAAGTGCGTGACCATCCACACGTGGCCCAGGTGGTCGTACAGCGACCAGCGGAACAGATCCGTGAAGTAGAAGACCCACAGTGAGCCGACGAAGATGCCCGCCGCCACCAGCGGATGCGTGATGACCCGCGCGAACGGGCTGTGCACGGCCCACATGATCCATTCGCGACCGCCTCGGGTGCCGTCGTCGCGCTTCTCGATCGCGCGCAGGGCGAGGGTGATGGGCGCGCCCGGCACGAGCATCAGCGGGATGCCCATGGTCAGCAGCATGTGGCCCAGCATGTGCAGGCTGAACAGATAGTCCTGGTAGGCGTTGACCGGGCCCGAGGTCACCCAGAAGAGGGTGAGGCAGCCGGCGATCCAGAGCACGGTGCGGTAGATCGGCCAGCTGTCGCCGCGGCGACGCAGGCGCACGACGCCGAGCACGTAGAACGCGATGCCGAACGCGGCCACGGTCGCCCACAGCAGGTCGACGTCCCAGGTGGTGAACCAGCGCTCGAGCGTGAGCTCCGGCGGCAGGGGCTCGCCGGTGAGGATCTCCGCGGGCGTCGACGAGTAGGGCGTCTCGCCGAGCGGCGGAGGGGTGCGGGCGAGCGCGGCGGCCGCTCCGGAGGCGATGCCCATGAACGCCAGCTCCACGCCGATCAGGGTCCAGAACGCGCGCGAGGCGCGCTCGTCGCGCTGCATCCGGCCGATCAGGAGCCCGCGGTACCAGGCACCCAGCACGCCCATCGCGATGAGCGCCACGACCTTGACGATCAGGATCGCCCCGTACGGCGACATCAGCTGCTGCCACGTGCCGATCGACGAGAGCGCGCGCGCCAGGCCCGATCCGGCCACGATGACGAAGCCCACCAGCGCGATCGACGAGTAGCGTCCGACGACCGTGGCGAGCCGCGATCCGAGTGCCGGCCGCAGCACGGCGAGCAGCACGAGTCCGCCGAGCCACGCCGCCGCGCCCAGCACATGCAGGCTCATGGCCGTGACGGTCGCGTCGTGGCTCGCCAGTTCGCCGGAGTGACCCTGCGTCGCCATCGGGATGAGGGTGGCCAGCGCCAGCACGGCCGTCACGAGCGTCCAGAGCCAGGACCGGATCGCGAACGCCAGGATCGTCACGACCGCTGCGGCGATCGTCGTGATCAGCCAGGTGCGCCCGAGCTCGACCTCGGTGAGGAAGCGGCCCAGCTGCGCGCCGAACTCCGGGCCCGCCGAGAACTCCGGGTTGAAGGAGTCGAGGAAGGTCATGAACCCCGTCGCGCCGGCCGCGACCGTGAGCACGGCCGCCCCGATCGATGCGACATCGAGCGCACCGTCGAACTCCTTCTCGCCCGCCTTCAGCGCGAACAGCGCGAGCACGAGGGATCCGGCCATCACGGCCCCGGACACGTTGACGAGCAGCTTGGTCAGCGGCAGGCCCCAGCGCACGATCGCGCCCGGATCGCCCTGCGCGAGCGGGGCCGCGGCGCCCGTGAACGCGAGCGAGGCGACCGCCGTGACCACCGCCGCGACGACCAGGATCACGGGCCCGACGGCCCGCAGCGCGCGCGGATTCACGCAGCCAGCCTAGGCGTCCGCGGCTGTGACCGGCCTGACCCCGCTCGTCGTCGCGAATCGCCGCGTGCCACCGGCCTCGCGCGGCGTTTCCCGATCAGCGGGCAATTGTCAACCCCGGTGACTGGGAGCATCCGGATCCGTAGCGTCCCGGTCATGAGTATCGGAACCGGAGTAGTGCTCTTCGTGATCGGCGCCATCCTCGCGTTCGGGCTGGAACTGGACATCCCGGCCGTCAACGACGATTTCATCGGCTACCTGCTGATGGGCGCGGGAGTGGTGGTCTTCATCGTCGGCATCGTGCTGATGACCCGTCGCCGCTCGGCCGTCACCTCCACGCGCACCGTGGGTGACCCGGCTGCGGGACAGCAGGTGACCGAGCGACGCACCGACGTCGACCCCTACTGACCCGCGCTCGCCCAGCGGGCGACACGAGTCAGTGCCCGGATCCTCCGGGGACGCAGAAGGGCCCCTCCCACTTCGGAGGGGCCCTTCTTCTGCCTGGCGGCCGGAATTACTTGGCGGCGGCCTTGAGCTTCGAGCCGGCGGTCACCTTGACGCGCTTGCCGGCCGGGATCTCGATGGTGGCACCCGTCTGCGGGTTGCGGCCCGTGCGAGCGGCCGTGTCGACCTGCTCGAACGCGATCCAGCCCGGGATCGAGACCTTGGCGCCCTTGGCGACGGCCTCGGAGACGGTGGTGAACAGAGCGTCGACGACGCCGGAGACGGCGGCCTGGCTCTGGCCCGTGGCGCTGGCGATGCTCGCGACGAGCTCGGTCTTGGTGATGGACTTGTCGGCCATGTCATCCTCCATCGGCGCCCAGGGACGCCGCGATGTGATCAATGGACCGGAGACGATTACCCCCGGGCGATCAGTCGATCGCGCCTCGACAGTACCAATGAGGCCCGGAATTCCGCGGATTCTCGCGGGATTCCCTCACATTCGGGCGGCGTGTCGGCCTCTGAAGGGGGTTTTCGGGCGATTTCGGGCCGGATCCGGGCGGTTTCCGCGTGATTCCGGGGATCCGGCCCGTCCGGTATCCCGGACCAGATCGACGGACGAGGGATCAGGGGCGGTGCGCGGCGACGATCGAGCGCGCGGTGCGGGCGAACGCGTCGGCGGCGCGGTCCTGGCCGTCGAGGTAGCCGCCGACGAGGGCGGCGTCGCGCAGCAGCACGAGTGAGGCGGCGACATCTCGCGGCTCGCGGAGCCCGGCGCCGGCGGCGACCTGCTCGAGCACGCCCCGGAACCAGCTGCGGTGCTCGTCGATGAGCCCGCGCACCGGACCGGATCCATCCGGGAACTCCGCGGCGGCGTTGATGAACGGGCAGCCGCGCGTGTGCCGCTCGCGCACGTCGGCGGCGACACCCTCGATGGTGAGCTCGAGCAGCTGCTGCGGGTCGGAGGTGGCCTGCAGGGCGCCGTCGAAGAGACCGCGGATCGCGGCGTCCTCGCCCTGCAGGTAGGCGAGGACGAGGTTCTCCTTGCCGGCGAACTGCTTGTAGAGGGTGGCGCGCGTGACCCCTGCCTCCTCGATGATGCGGTCGACGCCCACCGAGTGGATGCCCTCCTCGTAGAAGAGGCGGGTCGCCGCGTCGAGCAGCTTCTCGCGCGCGGGGCTCGGCCGCTTCGCGGGCGCCCGCGGCGGAGTGTTCTCGGGGGTGGTCATGGCGTCCTCCTCGGTTCTTATGGTGCCCCAGAAAAAAGATCCGCAGAGTCCTTGCGGTAGATAGAACGATCGGTCTACTCTGATGCTACAGCCGATCAGGATCACCGGATCGGATCCAGAACCCCACCGCAGCACCCCACCCCGAGGAGCAGGAACAATGAACGCCACCATCGACACCCCCGCCACCGACCTCCACGACGCCCTCTCCGAGAAGGCGCCGATCGTCCTCATCCACGGCCTGTGGATGACGCCGAAGAGCTGGGACACCTTCGCCGAGCGCTTCCGTGCCCGCGGCCACCAGGTGATCGTGCCCGGCTGGCCCGGCATCGACGACCGCGAGGTCGCCGACATCCGCCGCAACCCCGAGGCGCTCAAGGGCGTCGGCCTCCAGCAGATCGCGGCCCACTACGAGCGCATCATCCGCTCGCTGCCCCGCAAGCCGATCATCATGGGGCACTCGTTCGGCGGCGTGCTCACCCAGATGCTGGCCGACCGCAACCTCGGCGTCGCCTACGTCGGCATCGCCCCCGGACAGACCGCCGGGGTGCTGTCGCTGCCGCTGTCGACCCTGTGGACCGGCACGCCGATCCTGTCCAACCCCTTCGGCATCAACGGCGCGAAGCCCCTCTCGAAGCGCCACTTCCACTTCACCTTCGGCAACGACCTGCCCCGCAGCGAGTCCGACAGGTTGTGGGAGGAGTTCGCCGTGAACTCGTACAACCGGGTGTTCTTCGAGGGCGTCACCTCGCTGCCCAACGAGAAGGGCGGCATCACGCGGGTCGACTACGCCCGCGCCGAGCGCGCCCCGTTCCTCGTCATCACCGGAGAGATCGACCACGTCGTTCCCCCGGCTGCCGGCAAGGCGATCGTGAAGAAGTACCAGAAGGCCGGCGGCGGTCTCGTCGAGTACAAGGAGTACGCCGGACGCACTCACCGCCTCGTGAGCCAGCCCGGCTGGGAGGAGATCGCCGATTACGCGCTCGACTGGGCCGTGGCCCACCAGCAGGTGCTCGCCGGCTGACGTGTCAGCAGCGCCCCCGCACCCCGCACCCAGAAACGCGAAAAGGGCGAGGATCCGGATGGATCCTCGCCCTTTCAGCGATGAAGCTCGGTGCTTACCAGCTCGACTTGGTCACGCCGGGCAGCTCGCCGCGGTGAGCCATGTCACGGAAGCGGACACGCGAGATGCCGAACTTCGTGAGGACACCGCGGGGGCGGCCGTCGATGACGTCGCGCGAGCGGACGCGGGCCGGCGACGCGTTGCGGGGCAGCTTCTGCAGGCCGACGCGGGCCTCCTCGCGCTGCTCGTCGGTCGAGTTCGGGTCGACGAGCGCCTTCTTGAGGGCGGCGCGCTTCTCGGCGTAGCGCGCGACGATCACCTTGCGCTGCTCGTTGCGAGCGATCTTGCTCTTCTTAGCCATGCTTAACGCTCCTCACGGAAGTCGACGTGCTTGCGGACCACCGGGTCGTACTTCTTGAGCACGAGGCGGTCGGGGGTGTTGCGACGGTTCTTCTTGGTCACGTAGGTGTAACCCGTGCCCGCCGTCGACTTCAGCTTGATGATCGGACGGATGTCCTGAGCCTTCTTGGCCATTAGAGCTTCACACCCTTCGCGATCAGGTCCTTGACGACCGACTCGATGCCGCGGGCGTCGATGACCTTGATGCCCTTAGCCGACACGTTCAGCGTGATCTTGCGACCAAGCGAGGGAACGAAGTAGGTCTTCTTCTGCACGTTCGGGTCGAAGCGACGCTTCGTCCGGCGGTGCGAGTGCGAGATGTTGTGACCGAAGCCGGGAACGGCACCGGTCACCTGGCACACAGCAGCCATGATGATTCTCCTTCAATACCGTGGAGCCGGACGGCCCCACCCAAGGTCTCTTGTCTGCACACGCCTCTCCCGACCCTTGCGGGCTGTGTTCGGGAGGGGATGTACGAACTGCGCACAGGAGTGCACGCAGACAAGGGATCAGCTTAGCAGACTCGGGCGCGTCGCCTTGACAGAAGGCCGGGAACGCGGATCAGGACGCTCCCCGCCCGAACCGGAAGGCCGAGACGGTGGGATCTCCCGGAATCCAGAAGCGCCACGGGAAGGCGGCCGTGCCGGCGATGCCGGCCACCCCCACACGGGGGCCGCTGGCGACGTCCGCGAGCGGGTTCTCGAGAACCTGCAGGCGCGCCGTCGCGCCGGCCTGGACGGATCCGGCGACCGCGTCGATCCCGTCGTGGATCGGATGGCGCAGCCCGATCGCATCCCCGAGGCGGCCGGGTCCGCGAGCGAGGTCGCGGTCGGAGCGCGCCACCCCGCGCGCCTCGCGGCGGGCGCGCGCGATGTCGGCGCCCTCCACGATCTCGCCCGCCCGCAGCAGGATCCCGTCGCCCTGGCCCACCGGGCCGCACACGACGTTGACGCACGAGTGGATGCCGTGGCTGAGGTAGACGTAGAGGTGGCCCGCCTCGCCCCACATGGTGGCGTTGCGGGCGGTCTGTCCATTGCGCGCATGAGACCCCGGATCGGCGACGTCGCCTGATCCGAGCCCGTGATACGCCTCGACCTCGGTGATGCGCACCGTCACCCGGCCGTCGTCGAGCGAGGTCGTGAGCAGCCCGCCGAGCAGGCGCGGGGCGACCTCGAGCGGAAGGCCGGCGAGATCCTCGCGGCGTGCGGGGCGGTGCATCAGTCCATCCTCACCCGGAACGGTCGCTTCCGGAAAGGGCGACCGGCCGGGAGGCCACGGCCGGATCAGACCGGGCCGACCGAGCACCAGTCGATCGCGAACCCCGTGAGCGCCGACAGCTGCTCGCCTGTGGCGACGTCGATGATCCGCGTCTCGAGGCGCTGCGGCATGGCCGTGGGCGCATCGTCATAGGGGTTGGCGACGATGTCCGGGGCCACGAGCGCGGCGACGTAGCGGCCGGACGGCGACACGCAGGTCTGCAGCAGGGCGTCCTCCGGGCCGGGCTCGAGCAGCTGCCGCACCGACCCGTCGTCGGCCACGTGCGCCACGACGGGCGGAAGCGGCAGGCCGTCCGCATCCGTCTGCTGGTAGACGCGGATGGTCCCCCCACGTCCGGCGCCCCCGGCCGGCAGGGGCAGGATGGCGGCCACCCGCCCGAGATCGGCGTCGGCCTGCGGCAGGGGCGACTGCTCGCCGGTGGTGAGGTCGAGCTGCACCGTGCCAGCATCGGCCCGCTCGATCAGCGCGGTGTAGGAGCCGCGCGCGATCGCATCGATCGTGACGGCGCCGCCGAGCATCACGGGCTCCGCTCCCGACTGCGGATCGACCTGGATCAGCTGTCCCTCGAAATCGACCATCAGCAGCGCGGTGGAATCGGGCACGAATCGCCACGGATCGACGCTCGCGGGCTGCCCGCCGAGCTCGACGGGCACCGGATTGGCGGCCGGATCCCGCAGGTCCGACAGGAAGAGGGCGCTGAGGAGGCCCTCGCCCGACGGGTCGGTGAAGGTGTAGCCGACGAGGTCGCCGCGCTGCGAGACCTGCAGCTGCTGCACCATGCCCTCCCCCGGCAGCGCGATCTCCGTCGCATCCGTGCCGTCGCGATCCATGGTCTGCAGGGTCGAGACGCCCGCGTCGGACGTGACGACCACCAGGCGCGAGGGCGTCGTGCGGAAGTCGTCGATCACGGGCGCGGCGAACACCACCCGCTCGTCCCGGCCCGCGAGGTCGGTGCGAACGATCTCGTCGTCGCCCCCGGCGTCGCGACGCAGCAGCAGCACCTCCGCGGGCGGGGTGCGGAACGTCGTGCGCAGCTCGGACACGGGTCCGCCGCCGACCGCGCGCGCCCCCGCGACCGAGACCGTGTACTCGGTGTCGTCGTCGAGCGGCAGCGTGAACCGCACGCCGACGCTGCGCCCGGCCGCGTCGATGGTGAAGGGCGCCTCGGGCGTCACCGTGATCTGCTCGGGCCGGATCTCGCCGAGCGCCTGGTTCGCCGTCAGGATGACGCGCGCGCCCGAGACGGAGATCGCGGCGGCCGGATCGACCTGCACGGTGCTCACGCGCGGCCCCTGGGTGAGACTCACCGCGGCTCCCGCGCCGGCCAGCACGCCGAGCGCGGCGACCACCCCCGCCAGGGCCAGGGCGAACCGCCGAAGGCCCGCACGCTCAGTACTCATACGGATCCCCGGGGGCGTCGACGGGCGTGAGCGCCGCGGGCTCGATGACGAGCGCGCCGTCGGCGTCGGTGGCGATCGTGCCCTGCACGCGGATCCAGTCGCCCTGTGCGAGCGCGCGATCCCAGCCCGGCGAGACGACCGGGAGGGCGGCGGGCTGGGCGTCGATCACGCAGTGCGTCACGACGAGCCGGCCGAGGCGCAGCGCGCCGTCATCGCCCGGCGCGACGAATCCCGTGAGGTCGATCTCGGTGCCGACATACGCATCCGGATTCGCCGCCGTGGCGAACACCGAGGCCCACTCGCCCACGCCGAACGACGAGGTGTCGGCGCCCGCCAGCAGCACCTCGTCGGCGCCGGCGAACAGGGGAGGCGCTCCCGTGTCGCGCGACATCGCGAGCTGCGCCGACAGCGGGGCCGGCGGCAGCACCAGGGCGGCGGCCACCACGGCCGTCGAGATGAGGCCGCCGAGCGCCGGCAGCACGCCGGTGATCCAGGGCGTCTCGACTCGCTCGTTCCTCGCTCGCTCGACGAGCGCGGGGGTGGGCTCGCTCGGGTGGACGAGCGCGGGGGTGGGGCCGCTCGGGCGGACGAGCGCGGGTGTGGGGCCGGCGGCAGGCGCTCGGACGAGCGCGGGGGTGGGCTCGGCGAGACCGGCGGCGTGGGCAGGGCCGTGATCGTGACCGTGGTCGTCCTCGGCGCCGAGGGGCAGGACGAACGAGGCCACCGCGCCCGCGAGCGCGACGATTGCCATCGCGATCGCGAACCACGCCTGATCCGGGTTGATGTAGAGCGCGAGCCGGTCGGTCAGCGCCAGGCCCAGCGTGACGACCGCGAGCGCGGCGGCGAGGCCCGCGCCGAGCCAGCGCGTGCCGATCGAGCCGAGGGCCCTGCGGCCCGTGACGTCACGCAACGAGGTTCACCCCGATCCCGATCGCGAAGGCCGCCAGCAGCACAACCGCCACGATGCCGGCGAGCGTGCGGGTGGTGAAGGTCGTGCGCATCAGCGCGAGCATCTTGACGTCGACGAGGGGGCCGACCAGCAGGAAGACGATGAGCGACCCCGACGAGAACGTCGAGGCGAACGACAGCGCGAAGAACGCGTCGACGTTCGAGCAGATCGCCACCGTCATCGCCAGCGCCGCCATCGCGACGATCGACAGCACGGGGTTCGATCCGATCGCCAGCAGCGCGTCGCGCGGGATGACCACCTGCACCGCGCCCGCCAGCGCCGATCCGATGACGAGGGCGGGCATCACCGCGCGCAGCTCGACGACGAACTGGGCGATGCTGCGACGCCCGCGCGAGCCCGTCTCATGCGCGACCACGTCGCACGTGTCGAGGAAGCGCCCCGTCAGCAGGCTCATCGGATCCGGGTGGCGCGAGTAGATCCATCCGATGAGGTTCGCGATCACCCACCCGCCGACGATCCGCGCGATGAGGATGCCGCCGTCCCATCCGAAGGCGGCATGGGTGGTGATGATGACGATCGGATTGACGATGGGCGCGGCGACGAGGAAGGTCAGCGTCTCGGCGGGCGAGACGCCGCGCATCAGCAGGCCGCGCGCGAACGGCACGTTGCCGCACTCGCACACGGGGATCAGCATCCCCAGCAGCGACAGCACCAGACGGCGCGCCCATGCCGCCCGCGGCATAAAGCGCTCGATTGCCCCCGCGGGCAGCCACACCTGCACCACGATCGACAGGATGACGCCGAGCATCACGAACGGCAGCGACTCGATGAGCACGCTGAGGGCGAGGGTGAGTCCGTCCTGCGCGCGCGTCGGCAGGGACTGGTCGAACACTCGCGGCGCGAACGCGTCGATCGCCAGCAGCACGGCGACCGCGGCGATGCCGAAGCCGACGCCCGCCACCGTGCGGGAGCGCGCCGAGCGGCGCGCCCCTTCGGGCGCATGCTCATGGGTGTGCTCGTGTTCGCGGACCGTCATGCGCGGCTGCCCGGCGACTCTAGGCGCAGTCGGCGCAGAGGCCGAAGATGTCGACGACGTGCTCGGGCTCGCGGAAGCCGTGCTGAGCGGCGGTCTCCTGGGCCCACTGCTCGACGGCCTTGGCCTCGATCTCGACGGCCTTGCCGCAGGATCGGCAGATGAGGTGATGGTGGTGACTGCTCATCGTGCAGGCGCGATAGAGCGACTCGCCATCCGGGCTCTGCAGCTGATCGGCCTCACCCGCCGCCGCGAACCCGGCGAGCGCCCGGTACACGGTCGCGAGGCCGATGCCCGTGTCGGCGTCGCGCAGCGTCGCGTGCAGACGCTGGGCGCTGACGAAGCCCGGGGCCTCGCAGAGCGCCTCGCGCACCTTGTCCTTCTGCCAGGTGTTGCGCTGGGTGACCATGGTGCCTCCCGGTTCAGGCGGCCGCGGGCGCGACGGCAGGGGCGCCGACGACCGCGAGCGCGCGGTCCCGACGCCACGCGATCACGCGGCAGACGAGGTAGATGAGGAAAGAGATCGTGGTGATGTACGGGCTCACCGGCAGGGTGCCGGCGATCGCGAGCAGGATGCCGCCCACGGCCGAGACGAAGCCGAACAGCGCCGCGAGCAGCGGCACGCCGAGCGGTCCGTGGCTGACGCGCATGGCGGCCGCCGCGGGGGTCACGAGCAGCGCCATCACCAGCAGCGCGCCGATGATGTGCACCGCCACGGCCACGATCAGCCCGAGCAGGATCATGAACACGATCGCGATCGCCCCCGAGGGCACACCGCGGGCCTCGGCCGACTGCCCGTCCAGCGAGTCGAACCGCAGGGGGTTCCAGACGAGGATCAGCCCCGCGAGCACGACCACGGCGATGCCGATCAGCCACCCCAGATCCGGGCTCGAGACCGAGACGATCTGCCCGGTGAGCAGGCTGAAGCGGTTGGCGCTGCGGCCCTCGTAGAGAGAGAGGAACAGGATCCCGAGGCCCAGGCCGGCGGGCATCAGCACACCCACGATCGAGTTGCGGTCGCGGGCCTTCGCCCCGAGCGCCCCGATCAGCAGCGCCGCCGCGACGGCCCCGACGAGGGATCCTGCCACCACGCTGCCGCCGAACAGCAGCGCCGCCGCGGCGCCGGCGAACGACAGCTCGCTGACGCCGTGCACCGCGAACGCCATGTCGCGCTGCACGATGAACACCCCGATGAGGCCGCCGACGATGCCGAGCACCGCGCCGGCGACGACCGAGTTGCCGACCAGCTGCAGCAGCGCGCCGTAGTCCTCGAACGAGAAGACGTCGCTCCATTCGAGCAGGGGCCTCATGCCGCGCCCACCTCCTCGGGCGCCTCGTGCAGGTGGGCTTCGGCGCAGTGATCGTCGGCGTCGGGCGCGCCGACGACGACGAGGCGGCCGCCCATCCGAAGCACTTCCACGGGGGCGCCGTACAGCGCGGTGAGCACGTCGCTGCGCAGCACCTCCTCCGGGGTGCCCAGCTTGAAGCGGCCCCCGGCGATGTACAGGATGCGGTCGACGTGATCCAGGATCGGATTCACATCGTGGGTCACGAAGAGCACGGCCGCGTCGCGCTCGCGTCGCTCGCGGTCGATGATGGCGGTGACGGCCTGCTGGTTCGCGAGGTCGAGGCTCGACAGCGGCTCATCGCACAGCAGCAGTTCGGGACGGTCGGCGAGGGCCTGGGCCACGCGCAGGCGCTGCTGCTCGCCGCCGCTCAGCATCCCGACGGGATGATCGGCGTACGTCGTCGCCCCCACCGCGTCGAGCAGCGCATCCACCCGCTCGCGATCGCCTCGCCGAGGGATCGGCAGCCCGAACCGGGTGCCGTTGATGCCCATGGCGACGAGGTCGCGCGCCCGCAGGCTCGTGCCCGGCGGAAGGGGGCGCTGCTGCGGGATGTAGCCGATGCGGCGGTCGCCGCGCCTGGCCGTCGATCCCCCGACGCGCACCTCTCCCGCGCTCAGCTGCT
The DNA here is from genome assembly GCF_017592545.1 of Microbacterium stercoris. Lineage (GTDB taxonomy): Bacteria > Actinomycetota > Actinomycetes > Actinomycetales > Microbacteriaceae > Microbacterium > Microbacterium stercoris. The sequence continues at coordinate 70,715 of NZ_JAGFOA010000002.1, read as the reverse complement.
GCAGCCCGAGGACGGCCCGCAGCAGGGTGGTCTTCCCCGACCCGGATGGTCCGAGCACGGCGACGAACTCGCCGGGACGGACGCTGAGGTCGAGCCCGCTCCACAGCTCTCGCCCGCGCAGCCGCAGGGCTGCGCCGGCGATCTCGAGGACGGGATCGGAAGAGGTCATGCATCCATTCTACGGACGGTACTGATAACGGTTCTCAGACAGGGGCGGAGCATCGTCCCGATGGGACGCGGCCGCCGTCCAGGACGTCTCTCCTACGCTGGAAACGTGGCGGAATCTCGAGGACGACTGTGGACCGGAGTCCTGCGCGTCGCTCCCCACAGCGGCGATCATCGAGTCGCGCTGCGGGCGGCGATCAGCGTGGCGGTGCCGCTGCTGGTGCTGTGGGCCGTGGGCCGGCTCGACCTCGGCATGTACGCGAGCTTCGGCGCGTTCGCGGCGCTGTACGGCCGCAAGGATCCGTTCGGCGATCGCCTGCGGATGCAGGCGGCCGCGGGCGGCGTGCTGATCGCCGCCATGCTCGCCGGCACGGGCCTGTCCGTGCTCGGCGCCCCGGCCCTCGTGTCGGTGTTCGCGGTGGCGGCGCTCGCCTCGCTCGTCACGCTGCTCGCGTACACGATGCAATGGCATCCGCCCGGGCCGCTGTTCGTGGTGTTCGCCGCCGGCACCACCGCGAGCATCCCGGCATCGGGCGGCTCGTTCGCCGACATCGTCATCGTGGGCGGCGCGAGCGCACTGTTCGCGCTCGTGGTCACCACCGTGTTCGCGGCCGCCTCCGCGCGCGGCCTCCCGCCGGCCGCCACGGGCAGGCGACCGCTGCGTGTCGGGATGCTCGCGGGCGAGATGGCGATCACGGTCGGCGTGGCCGCCTCTCTCGCCGGCGCGGCCGGACTCGTGCTGGGGTCGCACTGGTACTGGGCGACCGTGGGCGCCGTCGCCGCGGTCAGCGGCGCGCACGTCTCGGCGCGCCTCATCCGCGGCCTCCAGCGCCTGGCGGGAACCCTCGTCGGCGTGGTTGTGGCCGCCGGCATCCTCGCCCTGCATATGCCGCCGCTGGCCGTCATCGCGGTGGCGGTCGTGCTGCAGGCCGGCGCCGAGATGTTCATCGGTCGTAACTACGGCATCGCGATGATCTTCGTCACTCCGCTGGCGCTGCTGATGGTCGAGCTCGCGTCATCCACGCCGGCGGAGGTGCTCCTGCGCGACCGAGCCGTCGAGACGGTGATCGGCGTCACCGCCGGGACGCTCATCGCCCTCGCCTCGGCCGCGGTGCGGCGGCGGGGCCACGCCCCCGCGGCGTAGGTTCCGGATCAGCCGGCGAGCGCACCCTCGAGAGCGGTCACGTTGTCGGCCATCCACTCGACGTACGTCTCGTCGCCCTGCAGCAGCTCGCTGAGCTCGACGACGGGCACATCCGCCTCCTCGGCGGTGCCGATGACGCGCTCGGTCTCGGCCCCGCCCGTCTGGGCGTTGGTCAGGATCACCGCGGCGTCGCCCGCCTCGATCACGCGCGTCGCATCCAGAAGAGTGGCGGGCGGCACATCCTGCCCCTCCTCCACCGACTCGGCGAAGCCCTCAGGCGTCACATCGTCGAGGCCCGCAGACGCGGCGAGGTAGCCGCCGATCGGCTCGGTAAGGAAGACGCCCTCCCCCTCGTGCGCGGCGTGCAGCGCGTCGAGGCGACCCTCGAGCCCCTCCAGCTCGGCCACCAGCGCGTCGCGGTTGTCGGCGAGCTCGGTCGCGTCGACGAGGTCGGGCAGCTCGTGGCCGATCTCCTCGGCGATGCCCTCCACCACGTGGATCATCGTGTGCACGTCGTACCAGACGTGCTCATTGAAGCCCTCGATGTGGTCGTGGCCCTCGTGCCCCGCCTCGTCCGCGTGCTCGTCGTCCGTGTGCTCGTCGGCGTGGTCGGCCTCGTGCCCCTCGGCGCCCGGGAAGTCATGCGAGAACTCGACGGCCGTGATCACGGGGGTGTCATCGGCGACGAGCTCTTCCATGAAGCCGTCATAGCCGCCGCCGTTCTGGATCACCAGCTTCGCATCCTGCACGAGCAGGCGATCGCGGGCGCTCGCCTCGTACGCGTGCGGATCCTGCGCGGCCGTGTCGATCACCGACGCCACCTCGACGCCGTCGCCCACGAGCTCCTGCGCGATCTGCGCGTACACGTTGGTCGACGCCACGATCGTCGCCCCGCCCCCGTCACCGGCTCCCTCGGCGGCACCGGAGCAGCCCGCGAGGGCGACGGTGGAGACGGCGAGGAGGGCGACGGGAAGCACGCGGGGGAAGCTCATACTCCCACTCTAGCGCAAATGAGAATCGTTATCGCTAAGCCCTACGCCGCGCCTCCCCTCGTTCGTCGAGCGAGCGCAGCGAGTCGAGACGCCCAAAGCCCGCGCGAAGGTCTGGGCGTCTCGACTCGGTCGTTCCTCCCTCGCTCGACGAACGGGTGGGTGGAGGGGGTGGAGTTGGATGGGCGGCACGGATCGCCCACCCCCTCGTTCATCGCGCCCACCCCCTCGTTCGTCGAGCGAGCGCAGCGAGTCGAGACGCCCCAGCGCGCGCGCAGGTCTGGGCGCCTCGACTCGGTCGTTCCTCCCTCGCTCGACGAGCGGATGGGTGAGGTCGCGGGACAGATCGCCCACCCGCCCCTCGTTCGTCGAGCGAGCGCCAGCGAGTCGAGACGCCCAAGCCCGCGCCCAGGTCTGGGCGTCTCGACTCGGTCGTTCCTCCCTCGCTCGACGAACGGGTGGGCGAGGAACGGGTCAGTCGAGCAGCAGCGCGGGCTCTTCCAGGATCGAGGCCACGTCGGCGAGGAAGCGGCTGATGCCGTCGCCGTCGATCACGCGGTGGTCGAACGATCCGGAGACCGTGGTGACCCAGCGGGGGCGCACCTCTCCGTCGACGACCCACGGCTTCTGGCGGATCGCGCCCATGGCGACGATCGCCGACTCGCCGGGGTTGATGATCGGAGTGCCGGCATCCATGCCGAAGACGCCGATGTTGGTGATCGTGATCGTTCCGCCCTGCTGGTCGGCCGGGGTGGTCTTGCCCTCCCGCGCGGTGACCGTGAGGCGCTCGAGGGCGCGCGCCAGTTCGCGCATCGACAGATCCTGGGCGTCCTTGATGTTCGGCACGAGCAGTCCGCGCGGCGTGGCCGCGGCGATGCCGAGGTTGACGTAGTTGCGCACGTGGATCTTCGCGCCGACGCCGCCCTCACCGTCGACCCACGCCGAGTTGATCATCGGGGTGCGGCGCGCGGCCCACAGCACGGCACGGGCCACGATGAGCAGCGGCGAGACCTTGATGTCCGCGAAGTCGGGCGAGGCCTTGAGGCGCTTGACGAGCTCCATCGTGCGCGTGGCGTCGACGTCGGTCCACACCGAGACGTGCGGCGCGGTGTGCGCCGAACCGGTCATCGCGGTCGCGGTGGCCTTGCGCACGCCCTTGACCGGGATCTCCTCGACGCGCGCGTCCACGGCGGCCGTGGGCGCGCTCGGCGCGGCGACGGGGATCTCCTCGTCGCGCACCGCCGGACGCTCGGGGGTGCTGATGTTGCGGAACACGCTGGCCTGTTGCGCGTGACCGAGCACGTCGTCGCGGGTGACCTCCCCGGCGGGGCCGGTGCCGCGTACGTCCGCGAGCGCGACGCCGAGGTCGCGCGCGAGCTTGCGGATCGGGGGCTTCGCGATCACGCCCACCGACGAGGCGACCGGCGCCTCGGCGGGCTTCTTGCGGCGGCGCGTCTTCGCCTCGCTGCCGGATCCGTATCCGACGAGGACGGATCCGGATCCCTCGCCGTCGGCGGGCGTCGCGGCGACCGCAGAGGGCTGCCCGTGGCCGGTGGGCTCGTGCGACTCGGGCGCGGCGGCCGAGGCGGGGGCCACGGTGATGATCGGGGCGCCCACGTCGACCGTGTCGCCCTCCTGCACGAGGAGCTCGCCCACCGTGCCGGCGAACGGCGACGGCAGCTCCACCAGCGACTTTGCGGTCTCGATCTCGGCGATCACGTCGTCGATGGCGACCTGGTCGCCCGGCTTGACGTGCCAGGTGACGAGCTCGGCCTCGGTGAGGCCCTCGCCGACGTCCGGGAGGTGGAAGGTCTGCATGGTCCGATCCTGTCTTATCGGTGTCGTGCGATGGGCGGTCAGTACGCGAGCGCGCGGTCGACGGCCTCGAGCACGCGGTCGGCGTCGGGCAGGTAGGAGCCCTCGAGCTTGGCGGCGGGGAAGGGCACATCGAAGCCCGACACCCGCAGCACCGGCGCCTCGAGGGAGTAGAACGCGCGCTCGGCGATCGTCGCGGCGATCTCGGATCCGAGGCTGGTGTGCTGCGGAGCCTCCTGCGCGACCACTGCACGGCCCGTCGACCGCACCGACTCGAGCACGGGGCCGTAGTCGACCGGCGACAGCGAGCGCAGGTCGACCACCTCGCAGCTGGTGCCCTCGGCCTCGGCGAGCGCGGCGGCCTGCAGCAGCGTCGTCACCATCGCGCCGTGCCCGATGAGCGTCACATCCGTGCCGCGGCGCACCACGCGCGAGGCGTGCAGGGGCAGCGCCCGCGCCGACGTGTCGACCTCGCCCTTGGGCCAGTAGCGCGACTTCGGCTCCATGAAGATGACCGGATCGTTCGAGGCGATCGCATCCTGGATCATCCAGTACGCGTCGTTCGGCGTGGACGGGCTGACCACCCGCAGGCCCGGGGTGTGCGTGAAGTACGCCTCGGGGCTCTCCTGGTGGTGCTCGACGGCGCCGATGTGGCCGCCGTAGGGGATGCGGATCACCACGGGCAGCGAGAGCACACCCTCGTGGCGGTTGGTGAGCTTGGCGAGCTGGGTCGTGATCTGGTCGAAGGCGGGGAACACGAAGCCGTCGAACTGGATCTCGACCACGGGGCGGAAGCCGCTCATCGCCAGGCCGATCGCGGTGCCGACGATGCCCGACTCCGCGAGCGGGGTGTCGAGCACACGGCGCTCGCCGAACTCGGCCTGCAGCCCCTCCGTCACCCGGAAGACGCCGCCGAGGCGTCCGATGTCCTCACCCATGAGCAGCACGCGGTCGCTGTCCTGCATGGCCTTGCGCAGGCCGGCGTTGAGCGCCTTGCCGAAGCTCATCGTCTGAATCTGAGTCTGCGTGTCGGTCATCTCAGACCTCCTCTCCGAACGACGCCTCGTAGTCGGCGAGCCACTGCCTCTGCTCGTCCATCAGCGGGTGCGGCTCGGAGTAGACGTGGGCGAACATGTCGTCGCGCGTGGGCACCGGCAGCTCGAGCGTGCGGGTGCGCACATCGGCGGCGAGCGCGGCGGCCTCCGCGTCGACGTCGGCGAAGAACGCGTCGGATGCGCCGCGGCCCAGCAGATAGGCGCGCATGCGGGCGATCGGGTCGCGGGACACCCACGACTGCTCCTCGTCGCTCGTGCGGTACTTCGTCGGGTCGTCCGACGTGGTGTGCGCGCCCATCCGGTACGTCACCGCCTCGATCGCGCGAGGGCCGAGTCCCGAGCGGGCCTCGTCGAGCGCGAGCTTGGAGACGGCGTAGCTGGCGAGCACGTCGTTGCCGTCGACGCGGATCGACTCCATGCCGTAGCCGCGCGCGCGGTCGGCGAGGGGCACGCGCGACTGCGTCGTGACGGGCACCGAGATCGCCCAGTGGTTGTTCTGCAGGAAGAACACCTGCGGGGTCTGGTAGCTCGCGGCGAACACCATCGCCTCGTGCACGTCGCCCTGGCTGGAGGCGCCGTCGCCGTAGTAGACGATGACGGCCTCGTCGGTGTCGGCGTCACCGGTGCCGCTGCGGCCGTCGAATGCGAGGCCCATCGCGAAGCCCGTGGCATGCAGCGTCTGCGATCCGAGCACCAGCGTGTAGATGTGGGTGTTGCCGTGCGCAGGATCGGTCGGATCCCAGCCGCCATGGCTCACGCCGCGCATGAGCTTGATGATGTCGACCGGATCGACGCCGCGGATCGTGCACACCACGTGCTCCCGGTACGACGGGAAGAGGTGGTCCTGCGCGCGAGCCGCGCGGGCGGATCCGACCTGCGCGGCCTCCTGGCCCTGCGACGGCGGCCACAGGGCGAGCTGGCCCTGGCGCTGCAGCAGCGTGGCCTGGCGGTCGAACGCGCGCACCGAGACCATGTCGCGGTAGAACTGCTCGAGGTCGGATTCCGTGAGCGCGTCGACGAGCGGCAGGTAGCGCTCGGCAGTCTCGGACGGCGCGATGGCGCCATCCGCGTTCAGGATCCGAACGGTCGGGTCGATCTCAGATTCCGAGGTCACCAGTCCACGCTATCCGCGGGCATGCACCCCTCGGGCGGAAGACTCTGGACAACGGATGTCCGGATCCTGTGGACGATCTCCACAGTCGCATTCCGAGGGGGATATCTGCGCCCCCGTCCGTCGGGTGCCCGAAGCGGGTCGAGATGCGCGGTTTCCCGCGGCTCAGCCGCGCAGGGCCGCGGCGATCTCGATGACGGGGGCGACCGACTCGGCCTCGCCCACGCTGATCCGCACGCCCTCGGGGAACGGGCGCACGATGATGCCCCGCGCGTCGTAGGCGGCGGCGATGGTGCCGGAGTCGAGGGTCTCCGAAGCGGGCAGCCAGACGAAGTTGCCCTGGGCATCCGGGATCTCCCAGCCCGCGGCGCGCAGGCCGTCGACGATCTGCGCCCGACGGGCGACCAGCTCGTCGACGCGGGCGTCGAGCTCGTCCTGCTGGGCGAGCGAGGCGAGCGCGGCGGCCACGGCGGTGGCCGTGACCGACAGCGGCGTCAGGGTGCTGCGCGCGGCGTCGAGCACGCGCGGGTGGCCGATGGCGTAACCCACTCGCAGGGCCGCGAGGCCATAGGCCTTCGAGAAGGTGCGCAGCACGACCACGTTGGGATGCGTCTCGTACACGCGCTCGCCGAGCCCGTCGACGGCGCCGTCGGCCCGCACGAACTCGGCGTACGCCTCGTCGAGCAGGATCAGCACGTCATCCGGCACCGCGGCGACGAACTCGGCGAACTCGGTGGACGTGATCACCGGCCCGGTCGGGTTGTTCGGGGTGCACAGCAGCACAACCCGCGTGCGACCCGTCACCGCGGCGGCCATCGCGGCGAGGTCGTGCCGGCCGTCAGGCAGGTTCGGCACCTGCACGCCCGTCGCGCCGGCGATGAGGGCGAGTCCCGGGTAGGCCTCGAACGAACGCCACGCGTAGACGACCTCGTCGCCCGCCGACGCCGCGGCCTGGATGAAGGCCTGCAGCAGCGAGACGCTGCCCGCGCCGATCACCACGGCCTCGGGCTCGACGCCGTACCGCTCGCCGAGCGCGACGCGCAGCTCGGCGGCCGTCGCATCCGGGTATCGGTTGAACGCGTCGGCGCGCGCGGCGGCCTCGAGCACGCCCGGCAGCACGCCGAAGGGGTTCTCGTTGCTCGACAGCTTGAATCCGCTCGCATCGGCGGCCCGGCCCTGCTTGTACGGCGGCAGGGCGGCGATCTCGGGACGGATGCGCGGAAGCTGGCTCATGGGGTCGAGTCTAGGTAACCCGCCCCGCGCCGAGCGCCGCCCCGCCCCCGCTCGTCGCCCCTCGCCCGTCGAGCGAGGAAGGAACGACCGAGTCGAGACGCCCCCACCCACCCGCTCGTCGAGCGAGGGAGGAACGACCGAGTCGAGACGCCCCGAACCCCCCGCTCGTCGAGCGGGGGAGGAACGACCGAGTCGAGACGCCCCAAACCCCCGCGCAGGCTTGGGCGTCTCGACTCGCTGGCGCTCGCTCGACGAACGAGGAGCTGTGCTCGACCGACTCGAGACGCCCCACCCACCCGCTCGTCGAGCGAGGGAGGAACGACCGAGCCAAGACGCCCAAACCCCCGCCCAGGCTTGGGCGTCTCGACTCGCTGACGCTCGCTCGACGAACAAGGGGCTGTGCTCGACCGACTCGAGTCGCCCCACCCACCCGCTCGTCGAGCGAGGGAGGAACGACCGAGTCGAGACGCCCCGAACCCCCGCCCAGGCTTGGGCGTCTCGACTCGCTGACGCTCGCTCGACGAACAAGGGGCTGTGCTCGACCGACTGAGTCGCCCCACCCACCCGCTCGTCGAGCGAGGGAGGAACGACCGAGTCGAGACGCCCCGAACCCCCGCCCAGGCTTGGGCGTCTCGACTCGCTGGCGCTCGCTCGACGAACAAGGGGGGATCGGCGACTCGAGACGACCGCGCCTGTGGACAACTTCGGCTCAGACCGTGCGCGCTCCACTACGGTCCGAGCATGGCTGGCTACGTCTATCTGCTGCGCTGCGCCGACGGCAGCACCTACTGCGGCAGCACGCGCGACCTCGACGGCCGCGTCTGGGAGCACAATCACGGGCTCGGCGCCGCGTACACCCGCCGAGCGGGACGCCGACCGGTCGAGCTCATCTGGTTCTGGGAGTTCGACGGCATCGCGGAGGCGTTCCACTGGGAGAAGCAGATCCAGGGCTGGAGCCGCCGGAAACGTGAGCTGCTCATCGAGGGCGGTCTCGAGGCCGTGCGGCACTGGAGCGTCAACGAGCGCAAGCGGCGCGCGGAAGCGGCGGAATCCTGACTCGCGCGCAGGCTTGGGCGTCTCGACTCGCTGACGCTCGCTCGACGAACGAGGGGGTTTCCGCTCGTCGAGCGAGGGAGGAACGACCGAGTCGAGACGCCCCAAACCCCCGCCCAGGCTTGGGCGTCTCGACTCGCTGGCGCTCGCTCGACGAACGAGGGGGTTTCGATCGTCGAGCGACGGGGCTCAGGCGCGCGAGCCCTTGTCGACGGCCTCCCAGAGGCCGTTGAGGTACGAGGCGCCGAGCGCGCGGTCGAACAGGCCGTAGCCGGCGCGGCCGGTCTCGCCCCAGATCATGCGTCCGTGATCGGGGCGGATGAAGCCGTCGAAGCCCGACTCGTGGAAGGTGCGCACGATGTCGAAGAGGTCGAGGGATCCTTCCTCCGACAGGTGCGCCGACTCGTAGAAGCGGCCCTCGTCCTGCCAGCGGATGTTGCGGATGTGCGCGAACGGCACGCGCCCCTCGCCCGCGAACTCGCGCACGATGTCCACCACGTTGTTGGCCGGGTTGGCCCCGAGCGAGCCGGTGCAGAGCGTGAGGCCGTTGCTCGGGGAGTCGACGGCGTCGACGATCCAGCGCAGGTCGTCGCGGTTGGAGACCACGCGCGGCAGGCCGAACAGCGGGTGGGGCGGGTCATCCGGGTGGATCGCCATCGAGATGCCCACCTCCTCGCACACGGGCATGATGCCCTCGAGGAAGTACTTGAGGTTCTGGCGCAGCACGTCGGCGTCGACGCCGTCGTACTTGGCGAACAGCGTCTTCAGGTCGGCGAGGCGCTCGGGCTCCCAGCCGGGCAGCGTGAACCTCGAGCCCTCGGCCGAGTACTGCGCGAGCAGCGACTCGGGGGTGATCGACTCGGAGATCGAGCGGTCGTACTGCATCGTCTTCGAGCCGTCGGGCAGTTCGTACCAGAGGTCGGTGCGCAGCCAGTCGAACACCGGCATGAAGTTGTAGCAGATGACCGAGACGTCGACCTCGGCCAGGTTGCGCAGCGTCTGGCGGTAGTTGTCGATGTAGCGGTCGCGCGAGGGCAGGCCGATCTTGATGTCGTCGTGGATGTTGACCGACTCGATGATCTCGAGCGTCAGACCCGCGTCGTGCACCTGCTTCTTCAGCGCCGCGATCTTGTCGACCGGCCACACCTCGCCGACGGGCACGTCGTAGAGCGCGCCGACCACGTCGCGCACGCCCGGGATCTGGCGGATGTACTCGAGCGAGACCGGATCGTCCTGAGGGCCGAACCAGCGGAAGGACATTCTCATGCGCGTTGCTCCTTACGAGTGGGCGAGGGCGTAGAGGCCGGCGCGGACGGCGCCGGGACCGTGGAGAAGGGTGGTGAGGTGGGCGAGCACGGTGTTCGCGACGCCCGCCTCGGCGAGGTCGACACCGAAGATCGACGCGTCGCGCAGCAGCTCGCGGGCGGCCGTGGCCGTCCGCGGCCGGCCGAACTCGACGCCCGAGAGACGCTCATCCAGCTGCGCGAGCAGCGGATCCGGGCTGCGCTCGAACGCGTTGCCCTGGTCGTCGACGGCGAGCAGGTACCGGATCCATGCCGCGATCGCGAAGGGGATCCACGTGAGCGACTCCGCGGATCCGGCGGCCGCGTGACGGCGGATGGTCTCGCCGAAGCGGATGCCCACCTTCTGCGACGTGTCGGATGCGATGCGCTGCGGCGCGTCGGGCAGGCCGGGGTTGGGCAGGCGCTTCGTGATGACTTCCCGAAGGAAGGCCTGGGGGTCCATGCCCTCGGGAGCGTCGACCACGGGCAGGCCCTCGGTGGCGCCGATGCCGACGACCATCCGGTGGATGTCGGAGTCCTTCATCATCTCGGCGATGCGGGTGTAGCCGAGGAGGCACCCGACGACCGCCATCGCGGTGTGCAGAGGGTTGAGACAGGTGGTCACCTTCATGCGGTCGGCGCGCGAGACGGTCTCCTTGTCGCCGAGCACCACTTCGCCGGTCTCGAAGGGCGGGCGGCCGTTCGGGAAGGCGTCCTCGAGCACGAGGTAGCTGACCGCCTCGGTGTTCGAGAAGGCGGCGAGCGCACCGCCGGATGCGCGCTCGTGCAGCTGCGCGTTCGCGAGGCCGAGCTCGGCCAGGCGCTCGCCCACCGCGGGCGACGGCGCGGGCGTGATGCGGTCGACCATGGTGGAGGGGTAGGCGACGCGGTCGCCGCCGACCCACGCGCCGAACTCCGCCGGGGCCTGGCCCGCGGAGATCCATGCCTCGGCGACGCCGCGCACGGCCGCGGCGAGGCGCTCGCCGTTCTCCGAGAAGTTGTCGGTGGACACCAGCGCGATCGGGGCCGCTCCCGCCCGGAAGCGCGCGAGCAGCAGCGAGCAGAGCGCCGGGATGGCGCCGCGCACACGACCCGGGCCCGCGGCGATGTCCGATGCGTCCGAGAGGTAGCCCTTCTCGGTGACGGTGAGGGTGACGAGCTGCAGCGAGGGGTTCTCGAACACGGCGGTGAGGCGCGCCCATCCGTCCTCCGCCTCGGGGGCGAGGTGCCAGCTCTCGGCGACCGACGCGACGATCTCGGGCTCGATGGATCCGTCCTCGCGCAGCACCGCGTTGACGAAGAGGTCGTCGGTCGCGCTCGAGTTCTCGACCACCTGCGGATCGCGCAGGTTCGCCAGGATGATCCCGGTGTCGTGTCCCGCGTTCAGCATGCGCTGGGCGGCGACGGCGTGCAGGCTGCGGAAGAAGTTGCCCGCGCCCAGGTGCACCCAGGTGGGGCGCTCGGCCGTGGCGGCGCGCATGGCGCGCACGTCGTACTGCGGCACGGTGAACCCGGCGGCCTCGAACTCCGGCAGCCGGTCGAGCGCGGTGGCGTCGAGCGTCAGCGCGGTCACGCGGCGCCTCCCGCCAGAGGCACGTCGAAGCGGAAGTAGCGCACGGCGTTGTCGTGGAAGATGTCGCGCAGGATCGACACGAGCGTCGCGTCGTTCGCGGGGAACTCCCCCGCATCGACCCACTGCGCGACGATGTCCACCACGATGCGGCGGAAGTACTCGTGGCGCGGGTACGACAGGAACGAGCGCGAGTCGGTCACCATGCCGACCGCGGCAGGCAGGTAGCCGACCTCGGCGAACGTGCGGATCTGCGCCGCCATGCCCGCGATCGTGTCGTTGAACCACCAGGCGTTGCCCAGCTGCACCTTGGCGGCGATGCCCTCGCCCGGGAAGCAGGTGGCGAGCACGGCGAGCTGCTTGTTCTGGCCCTCGTCGACGGTGAACAGCAGCGTGCGGGGCAGCGTGTCGTCGTCCTCCAGCTCACCGAGGAAGAGGCGCAGGGCCTCGATCGGGCGGTCCTCGCCGATGGCATCGAAGCCGGTGTCATGACCGATCGACCGCATCAGCCGCGGGTTGGCGTCGCGCAGCGCGTTGAGGTGCAGCTCCATCACCCAGTCGCGGGCGTGGTAGAGCTTCGCGAGGCGGCGCATCAGCGCCCAGCGGAAGTCGTCGGCATCCTGAGCGCTCAGCGTCTCGCCGGCGAGTCGGCGACGGAGCAGGGCATCCGCCTGCTCGTCGGTGGCCGGGCGCTTCGGGAAGATCTCGAGCGACTGATCCGAGACCGTGCAGCCGCGCTCGTCGAAGAACGCGATGCGCTGCTCGAGGGCGGCGGAGAGGCTCTCGAAGTCGGAGATCTCCGATCCCGTGAGCGCGGCGAGGCGCTCGACGTAGGGCAGGAACGCGTCGCGCTCGATGCGGAGCACGCCGTCGGGGCGGAAGCCCGGCACCACCAGCGTGTCGAAGTGGTCTGCGGCGGCCAGCGCCTCGTGGTGCTCGAGGGTGTCGAGCGGGTCGTCCGTTGTGCAGATGACCTCCACACCGCTGGCCTTCACGAGGCCGCGGGCGCTGAACTCGGGCTGCTGCAGCTTCGCGTTGGCGCGGTCGTAGATGTCGCGGGCGCTGTCGGCGTCGAGCACGTCGTCGATGTCGAAGTAGCGCTGCAGCTCGAGGTGCGCCCAGTGCTGCACGGGGTTGCCGATCGCCCGGCCGACCACGGCGGCGAAGGCCTGGAACTTCTCGAGATCCGAGGCGTCGCCCGTGATGAGGCGCTCCTCGACGCCGGCGCCGCGCATCAGGCGCCACTTGTAGTGATCCGCCCCCAGCCACGCTTCGGTGATCGTCGCGAAGCGACGGTCGTCGGCCAGTTCCGCCGCGCTGAGGTGGCAGTGGTAGTCCACGACCGGAACCGAGCCCGCGAGCGCGAAGAGGCGCTTGGCAGTCTCGGATCCGAGCAGGAAGTCCGGCCCGAGGAAGGGGCGGGTGCCCGCTCCGGTGGGCGCGGAAGCCGTGTCGTGCGTCATCGTCGATCGCCGCCTTCGCCGTGTTGATGATCCGCCGAGTTTCGCCTGACGGACCAGAGGTTCATATTCGGATTCCACGGTACTCGATCGCGCGGAACTCCTCGCCTCCACCCCGCACACCGGCCCCGCCAGCACCCGTCGAGTCGATTTGCACCCCGGATGAGGCGTTGCATACCCTCGTGTCCGCATGGCAGACCATCGTTCCGTCATGCGGAACAAGGCAAAGGCGCCTCCCGTGCGCGGCCTGAGGAAGGATCCCACCCACATGCACTCCCGCACCGACGCGTCTCCGAAGGCGGAGCGCGACTATTCGACCGGCCGGGTCTTCACCGCGAAGCCGATCACCATCGTCCGCTCGATGGGCTACGGCGTCGTCGACCTCATGGGCGGCGGATGGAACACCATCGTCGGCGGCCTGATGCTGTTCTTCTTCACCACCTACGGCAACGTCTCGGCCGTCGAGGGTGGCGCGATCCTCGCCATCGCCCGCATCGTCGACGCGATCGTCAGCCTGCTCATCGGTCCGCTCACCGACAACTTCTTCCGCACGAAGCTCGGCCGCCGCTTCGGACGCCGCCACTTCTTCCTGCTCATCGGCGCCCCGGCCGTGCTCGTCACGTTCCCGCTGCTGTGGATCGCCGGGATGGGCTTCTGGTACTACCTCGTCGTCTATCTCGTCATCGAGATCGTGATGGCGGTCATCCTGATCCCGTGGGAGACCCTGCCCAACGAGATGACCCCCGACTACGTGGGCCGCACCAAGCTCTCGTCCACGCGCATGTTCTTCTCGGCCACCGGAACGTTCCTCGTGTTCGCCCTCCCCGCCGCGATCAAGGCCGCGGGCAACCCGAACGCGTACCTGATCGCCGGATCGGCCATGGCCGTGCTCTTCGCCGCCGGCGTCGCCATCGCCTACTTCACGACGTGGGAGAAGAAGCTCACCCCCGAGTACCTCGCCGAGCTCGAGGCGCAGCCGCGCCTGAGCGTGTGGAAGACCCTGGCCGACACGGTGACCCAGGCCGGCTCCACGTTCAAGAACCTCACCTTCGTGAAGCACCTGGTGATCTACCTGTGCTCGTTCACCGCCAAGGACGTCTTCTCGAGCGCGCTGACCTTCTTCGTGGTCTACTCGCTGGCGGGATCCGAGACCTTCGGCCTGACGCTGCAGTCGCTTGCCATCGTGGGCCTCCCCGTGACCATCGGCGCCGGATTCCTCATGGTCGCCAAGGGCCCGCGCTTCCTGTACGCCACCTCGTACGTCACGATCATCGCCTCGCTGCTCGCGCTCGGCGCGGTGTACCTGTTCGACATCGAGAACCCGATCGCGATGCTCATCGTCATCGGCATCGCGTACCAGGCGGGTCGCGCTCTGCTCGAGTTCACCCCCTGGAACGTCTACCCGTTCATCCCGGATGTGGACTACCTGATGACCGGCCAGCACCGCGCCGGCGTCTACGCCGCGGTCATGACCTTCGGCCGCAAGTCGACCGGCGCCATCGGCTCGCTCATCGTCGGCGGCATCATCGACGCCTCCGGCTACCTGAAGCCCGGCTCCGAGGGCGGCACGCAGCTCGACCCGAACTGCGTCGACGCGTGCGTGCTCGTGCAGCCCGACGGCGTCTCGTCGGCGATCGCGTCGGTGACCGTGTTCCTGCCGCTCGCGCTGATCGTGATCGCGCTGATCATGTCGCGGCTCTTCCGCCTCGACAAGCCGACCCACGAGGTGCTGCTCACCGAGATCACCCGCCTCGAGAACGGCGGCGCCAAGGCCGACGCCGACCCGGCCGTCGCGAAGCTGATGTCGAAGCTCGCCGGCCGTCGCTACGAGAAGCTGTGGCCCGTGGAGGACGCGCTCCGCGCCGGCACCTGGCGCAAGCCCTCCGACGACTGACCCCGCGCCGCCTCCCTCCTTCCCCGCTCGTCGAGAGAGGGAGGAACGACCGAGTCGAGACGCCCAGGCCCCCGCACGGAGGCTTGGGCGTCTCGACTCGCTGGCGCTCGCTCGACGAACGACGAGGGGTCAGCGCGAGACCGGATCGCCTCCCGCGAGCAGCTCGGAGATGTCGCGACGCGTGGGCATCATCTCCCAGTCGCCGTCGCCGCGGCAGGCGCAGGCGCCTGCGGCGGCCGCCGTGGCCATCCGCTGCGCGAGCCCCGCACCGGCCAGGTGCTCGGCGAGGTAGCCGCCTACAAACGCGTCGCCCGCGCCGACGGTGTCGGCGACTTCGACGCGATACGGCGGCTGCTCGTAGGTGACGCCGTTGACGAGGGCGAGCGCGCCGCGCTCGCCCAGCTTGATCACGACCTCGCGGGCGCCGTACGCGGCGATGCGGTCGGCGAGCTCCTCGGGGGCGCCGTCGCCGACGGCGAGCGCGGCCTCGTCGTCGCCCGCGAAGACGATGTCGGCGAAGTCGAGAACCTCGCGGAAGGCCGCGCCTGCGGCATCCGTGCTCCACAGCTTGGAGCGGTGGTTGAGGTCGAACGACACCGTGACGCCGGCGGCCTTCGCCGCGCGCGCGGCGGCGAGCACGGTAGCCGCCGACTGGTCGCCGAGGGCCAGCGAGATGCCCGTGAAGTGGAAGATGTCGGCGTCCGAGACGACGTCTTGCGGCACGTCGTCCGGCGCGATCCGGCTGCCGGCGTTGCCTGCGCGGTAATAGACGACACGCGTGCGGCCGATTGCCGGGCGATCCTTCACCATCAGCGCCGTGGGCCGCTCGGGGTCGACCGTGGCGTGCACCCGCACCCCCTCGCCGCGGATCGCGCGCGTGATGCGGCGGCCGAAGGCGTCATCGCCGACCCGGCCGATCCACGTCGACTCGGCGCCCAGCCGGGCGGCGGCGATGGCCACATTGCTCTCCGCGCCGCCGAAGCTGACGCTCGCATCCGAAATCGCGTCGAACCCGCCCGCGCGGGATCCGTAGACGAGAGCCAGGCTCTCGCCGACCGTGACGAGGCCGGTCACTTCTGGACCGTCGCCGCCAGCGCCACGGATGCGCGCACGACCTCGGCGACCGCGTCGGCCCCCTTGTCGAGCAGGGCGCCCGAGGTGAGCCAGCTGCCGCTGACCGCGCCCACGGCGGGGTGCGAGAGGTGCTCCACGAGGGTGGCCTGCGTGACGCCCCCGGACGGCATAAAGCGCATGTCGGTGAACGCCGCGCTGAGGGCGTTGATGAGCGAGAGGCCGCCGAGCACGTTGGCCGGGAACAGCTTGACGAACCGCAGGCCCGCCTGGCGCGCGCGCAGCACCTCGGTCGCGGTGGCCGTTCCCGGAACGATCGGGATGCCGCGCCGCTGCGCGACCTCGACGATGTCGTCGGCGTAGCCGGGGGTGACGAGGAACTGCGCACCCGCGTCGATCGCGCTCACGGCCTGCGCGCCGTCGAGCACGGTGCCGGCGCCGACGATGAGCCCGCCCGCCGCGGCGAGTTCGGCGAGAGCGGTGGCGGCGTAGGCGTTGCGCAGGCCGACCTCGACGATGGGGAGACCCCCCGCGATCAGACCCTCGCGGAGAGCCTCGGTCTGCGCCGGGTTCGCGGGCGCCGCCAGCGGAACGAGACGCTGCCCGTCGAGCACGCTCTGCGAGAGTTCAGTCATGCGGACCTCCATGGTGCCGTGTCGCGAGTTCCGTCCAGCGAAACCCAGTTCTATAATCAAGTCTAGTCAGCGACGACGCCGACACCAGGCACGGGAGAGTTGGACATGACGGACGAGAACGGCGCGCTCAGCGCCAGCGAGAAGACGCTCAACGTGCTGGGGGCCGCCCTCGAGCACACCCGGTTCACCGACATCGTCGCCGCATCGGGCCTCGCCAAGGCCACGGTGCATCGCATCCTCGCCACTCTCGTCGCCCGCGACTTCATCGCGGGCGACGGCGAGCGGGGCTACCGCGCCGGCCCCGGGATGCTCTCGCTCGCGGGGCGCGCGCTCGCCTCGGTCGACATCGCCCAGATCGCCCGCCCGATCGTCGACCGCCTTGTCGCCGAGGTCGACTGCACCGTGCACGTGGGCGTCGCCACGGACAGCGAGATCGTCTACCTGATTCGCCGCGACGCCTCGAAGCCGTACCAGATGAAGTCGCGCGTCGGTCACTCCATGCCGATGCACTGCACCGGAATGGGCAAGGTCGTCCTGGCTTCCTGGCCGGCCGCCCGGGTGGCCGACCTCGCCGAGCGCGTGGGTCTCCCCGCCCGCACGAACGCCACCCTCACCACCCTCGATGCCCTGAATGCCGAGCTCGACCGCGTGCGCATGCGCGGCTTCGCGACCGATCTCGGCGAGAACGAGATCGGCACCGTCTGCGTCTCGGCCGGGATCCGAGATCACACGGGCGCCGTCACCCACGGCCTGTCGATCTCATCGATCGCCCTCGAGCACCCCGGCACCTCGATCGAGCAGTTCGCGGATGCCGCGATCGCCGCCGCCGATGAGATCTCCCGCCTGGTCGGGGCGCCGGCCTGATCTGACATATCGAAGGCCGGGATGGCACACTCGGCTCATGCGCTTCATCGTCCGCGTCATCGTGAACGCGTTCGCCATCTGGGTCGTGACGCTGATCCCGGCCCTGCAGGTGACCGTGACGCCCTTCTCGCCCGGCGGCGACCTGCAGCTTGTGCTCACCCTGCTCGCGGTGAGCGCGATCTTCGCGATCATCAACACGATCGTCGGCACGGTCATCAAGATCGTCGCCTTCCCGATCTACATCCTCACGCTGGGTCTCATCTCGCTGGTGGTGAACGGCTTCCTGCTCTGGCTGACGGGCGTGGTCACCCAGTCGTGGAACTGGGGCCTCGACGTCGGCGACTTCTGGTGGGGTGTGGTGGCGGCGCTGCTGATCAGCCTCATCAACTGGGTGTTCGGCATCATCCTGCGTCCCCAGGAGAAGAAGAGCCGCTGACCGGCGCTCCGTCACGGCTCACCCGGGTGACGTTCCCGGTCGCGACCTCGACGCTCTGCGCCTCGGCGAGATGGTCGAAGACGCCATCGATCGCATCGAGGCGCCGGTCGTCGGACGCGTCGGCCTCCGCGGCGAGCGCGACGTAGTGCTCGAGCCGGTGGGGCTCGAGCGGGGCGAACGGATCCGCACCCGGATCGAACGTGTCGGTGATCACGGCGCTGCCCGGTGCGCCCGCAGCTCCGGGCACGCCCTCCCCCACGAGGCCCGCCACGGGGTCGTCCGTGTAGGCGAGGTTCACATGCAGGACGGAGTCGTCGAGGTGCGCCTGCTGCGGTGAGGCGAACGAGACCACGGTCTCGACGTTCAGGTCGCCCTCGGACGCAAGCCGCTCGACGATCATGCCGCCCTGCGAGTGACCGAAGAGGTGGAGAGCGTCCTGCGGGTCCGCATCGACCTGCTCCAGCGCACGCGCGATCACCCGCTCGACACCGCGGTACGCCTCGCTCTTCTGATCGCCGAGGTATGTGTCGGCGTTGGACTCCATGTCGGAGGCATCCTTTCCCGCCTCCGGCAGGGGAAGCACGCCCCAGTCGCCGTCCTGCGTCATCTCGCGCGTGCCCTGCACGTAGACCGCGTGCTCCGCGTGCCCATCGGGGAACCGATACGTCTCCACGCGGACGAGGTCATCCGGGCCCTGCGGGATGCGCCGGGCCGCGCCCGCCATGCCCACCGGGGCGCCCTCGCCCGAGGACCGCGGCTTCTCGACCGTCACCGAGATCCGCTGGCCGTTCGGATCGTCGCCGAGCTCGCGCCCCCGGGGAACGGTGCCGCGCCCCCGCGCGACGAAGGCGCGATACGCGGCGGTCGCCGCCACCGAAGCCGATGGCAGCGCGGCGGCTGCGGTCGTCGCCGGTGGCGATCCGAGCAGCGGGAGCACCCAGCGCACATCCGGCAGCGCCGCGAGGTTCTCGGCGACGCCGTCGACCGCGTGCGCCCGCCGCTCGGCCAGGAGGCGCCGCGCGTCGGCGAGCGGATCGAGATCCGACCCCTCGTAGCGCGCGGACAGGAGATCGAGCGCGCTCTCCGCGGCCGCGCCGAGGGCGCTGCCGCGCCCGTAGGTGTCGAGCGTCCAGCTGGCCTCGGCCGCCTCGTAGACATCCGCGCAATAGCGCAGGCGCCCAGCGGTGCCGAGCACGCCGTCGTGCAGTTCGGTGATGCGCGCGCCCAGCCCGCGCGTCTGCAGGTGCCAGGATGCCTCGGCCGCCGCCGCGAACGCCTCGGCCGCGGCAGCGGCAAGGTCATCGGCCACCAGGTCGGCGCGGCCCGCCGCGAGGCGCAGCGACTCGGGGTCGACCTGGATCACAAAGCCCTCGGTCACCTCCACGTCAGCCGCCTCCCTCCCCCGTCGCGACGGGCCGCAGCTCGAGTGCTCGCAGGCCGTCGCCGGCCGCGTCGCAGTCGAGGATGAGCCCCTCGGCCACGCGCCGCTGAGTGTCGACCTGTGCGCGGTACTCGCCCGCCGCGGGCGACTCCCACGCGACCTCCACGGCGAGCGCCGCGAGAGCGGGCGCCACCCGTTCGAGGTGTCCGCGGGCCCGCGTGAGGCAGCCGCGCGCGGCGGCGTGCGGGGCATCCGAATCGAAGGTCATGTCTTCACGCTCGCCCACCGCCGGGAGCCGCGACGCCGGATCCGGGGATCCGGGAACGCACCGCCCCGAAACGGGCCTGGGGACGACTCCCCCGCCTCACCACGGCGGGCCCGCGAGCGGCAGAATGGGCGCATGACTGTCCCCGACCAGTCCGCCTCGCCTTTCCGCGTGGTCTTCGTGTGCACCGGCAACATCTGCCGCTCGCCGATGGCCGAGGTGGTCTTCCGTCACCTCGCCGAGCGTGCGGGGCTTGGGCACGCCGTCGTGTCGTCGAGCTCGGGCACGGGCGACTGGCACGTGGGCGAGCGGGCCGATCAGCGCACCCTCGCGGCCCTCGAACGCCGCGGCTACGACGGATCGGCGCACCGCGCCCGTCAGTTCACCCCGGACGCGTTCGAGGAGAACGACCTGATCATCGCCCTCGACCGCACCCACGAGCGGATCCTGCGGCACTGGGCCCAGCACGACAACCACCGCGACCGGATCTCGCTGCTGACGTCCTTCGATCCGTCGGCCCTCGGCCCGGATGTCGCCGACCCCTACTACGGGGACGACCGGGCCTTCGATGACGCCCTCGGTATGATCGAGAGCGCCAGCCGAGCCCTGTTCCGGCAGCTCGAGCCGGCCATCCGCCCGCCGCGTCACGGAGGTCTCGTGTGATCACTCTTCCCGTCCAGCCCCTCAGCCCCCTCGACGGCCGATACCAGCCCACGGTCTCGGGCCTCGGCGAGTACCTCTCGGAGGCGGGCCTGAACCGGGCCCGCGTCGAGGTGGAGATCGAGTGGCTCATCACGCTCACGAACCACTCGCTGTTCGGCACGACACCGCTCTCGCAGGACGAGAAGCAGCAGCTGCGCGCCGTGTACCTCACGTTCGGCCAGAACGAGATCGACTGGCTCGCCGAGAAGGAGGCCGTCACGCGCCACGACGTGAAGGCCGTCGAGTACCTGGTGCGCGACCGTCTCTCGGCGCTCGGCCTCGACCGGATCGCCGAGCTCACGCACTTCGGGTGCACCAGCGAGGACGTGAACTCCGCCTCCTACGCCCTCACCGTCAAGCGCGCCGTCACCGAGGTGTGGCTGCCGAAGTTCCGCGGGGTGATCGCCAAGCTCCGTGAGCTCGCCCACGAGCACGCGGACGCCGCGATGCTGTCGCGCACGCACGGCCAGCCCGCCACGCCCACCACCATGGGCAAGGAGCTCGGCGTGTTCGTGTGGCGCCTCGAGCGCGTGCTCGCGCAGATCGAGGGCATCGAGTACCTCGCGAAGTTCTCGGGCGCCACGGGCACCTGGTCGGCCCATCTCGCCGCCGGCCCGCAGGTGGCGTGGCCGACGGTCACGCGCGACTTCATCGAGTCGATGGGCATCACGTTCAACCCGCTGACGACGCAGATCGAGTCGCACGACTGGCAGGTCGAGCTCTACGACCGCGTGCGTCACGCGGGCGGCATCCTGCACAACCTCGCGACCGACATCTGGACGTACATCTCGCTCGGCTACTTCGCGCAGATCCCCGTCGCCGGCGCGACCGGCTCGTCGACGATGCCGCACAAGATCAACCCGATCCGCTTCGAGAACGCCGAGGCCAACCTCGAGCTGTCGGGCGCGCTGCTGAACTCGCTCTCGACGACCCTCGTCACCTCGCGCCTGCAGCGCGACCTCACCGACTCGACCACGCAGCGCAACATCGGCGTCGCGTTCGGCCACTCGCTGCTCGCGCTCGACAACCTCACGCGCGGCCTCGGCGAGATCTCGCTGTCGCGCGACGTGCTGCTGGCCGACCTCGACGGCAACTGGGAGGTGCTCGGCGAGGCCATCCAGACGGTGGTGCGCGCCGAGGTCACCGCGGGTCGCTCGAGCATCGCCGACCCGTACGCCCTGCTCAAGGAGCTCACGCGTGGCCGCCGGGTGGGCGCCGCCGATTTGGCCGAGTTCGTGCAGGGCCTCGAGATCGGCGAAGAGGCCAAGCAGCGCCTCCTCGAGCTGACGCCGGCCACCTACACGGGTCTCGCCGAGCAGCTCACGCGCTCGAAGGTCTGATCCCGGGCATCCGCCCGCCTCGGAAAGCACGTGCTCTCAGCGAGAGCACGTGCTTTCTGGCGTGATCCGGCGGTTTCTCGGGGAGAACACGTGTTTTCAGCACCGGATCGCGCCCGCGGCGTCAGAGGATCGCGTCGAGGGCCGGATGCAGGTGGCGGGTCGCGATCGCCGTGGCGGCCTGTGCGGCGGCGGCCTCGAGCGCGGCGGGCACGGCCGCCCCGTCGAGAGCGGCGGCGAGGAAGCCCGCCATGAACGCGTCACCGGCGCCGTTGGTGTCGACGACGCGCGCGGGAGCGGCCGGCACGCGGTGACGGGTGCCGTCGGCCTCGAGCGCGATGGCGCCCTCGGCGCCGAGGGTGCACACCGCGAGCCGCGGGCCCCGATCGAGGCACGCGCGCATCAGCGCCCACGGATCGTCCGTGCGATCGGCATTCAGGAAGACCACGTCGGCGGCGCGGACGAAGGGCTCATGGAACGCTGACTTCCCGTCGTAGTCGTGCAGATCGATCCACAGCGGCGTCGCGCCGCGGTCCGGATGCGCGATCACCTGGAGCCCGACGGCCGCGAGGTCGACCACCGCCACCTCCGCCCCAGCGATGGCCCGCGCGGTCTGCGCGACGTCCGCGAGATCCGGATCCGTCGGCGTCGCCACATAGAGCGAGACACGCCCTCCGGCCTGCGTCATGAGGTTCACGTGCTGCTCGGTGCGCTCCGAATGCAGCACGTCGACGGCGACCCCCGCCGACGCGAGCGCGGTGCGGATCCGCTCGCCTTCGGCGTCGGCCGCCAGGGGCGCGCGCAGGCGCACGTCGGCGCCCAGGCCCGTCAGGTGCAGCGCCTTGCCGGCGGAGGTGCCGCCGATCGTGTGCCACGCGTCCTGCGCGAACTGCATGTGCGGAACGGGCTCCGGCAGCCGATCGAGCACGATCAGCTGATTCCAGGAGGCGGGTCCGACGACGACGATGCGTGGGGGCATCCCCTCATCCAACCGGATCCGACGCACTCGGCGATCCGTGCACGTGCGTCCGGCGCTCCGCGAAGCCCATGCCCACGCGCGCACCGCGCACGATGTCGGACACGTTCGCCCGGAAGTTCGGGCACGTCGAGATGTCGTGCGCGCGGCATTCGAGCGCGTGGCGCGCCATCGCCCGCGAGCGCTCGAGCGCCGCGATCTGGTCGTCGATGTCGGCGAGATGGGTCTCGAGGATGCGGTGGCGCCCGGCGGATCCGGAATCCACCAGCGCCCGGATCTGCTCGAGGCTCATACCCGCCGCCTTGCTCGCGACGATCACGGCGACGCGGTAGGCATCGGCCTCGCCGTAGCGGCGGCGGCCGCCGGCGTCGCGCTGCGGGGCGATGAGCCCCTCGCTCTCCCAGTGCCGCAGCACATGGGTCGCCAGGTCGAAACGCTCGGCCAGCTCGCCGATGGACCAGGGAGTTGACTTCATGTCGACATGAAGTCACAGACTCGGAGCGAGCGCAACCGGAGAGCGCCGGAGAGGAGTCGTTATGCACGAGATCGCGATCATCGGAGGAGGCCCGGCCGGCCTGCAGGCGGCACTGACCGCGGGCAGGATGCACCGCCGCACCGTGCTGATCGACAGCGGGCGCTACCGCAACGCGCCGGTGCGGCACATGCAGAACCTCGTCGGCTTCGACGGCGCCGACCCCGCCGACCTGCGCGCCGCCGCACGCGCCGAGCTCGCGGCCTACGGGTCGGTCGAGACGCGGAATGCAGAGGTCGCGCGCATCGAGGGCACGCGCGGGGCCTTCACGCTCGTCCTCGCCGACGGCGACCGGATCGCCGCGAGCCGGCTGATCCTCGCCACGGGCGTCACCGACGGGCTGCCGGACATCCCGGGCCTCGCCGCCCTCTTCGGCACGGCCGCCGCGCACTGCCCCTTCTGCCACGGCCACGAGTTCGCCGGCACCCGCGTGGGCCTGATCGGGATGGGCGCGCACGCACCGCGTATGGCCGCGATGCTGCGCCCCATCGCCGCAGAGCTTGTGGTGCTCGCCCACGGCGAGGAGGTCGACGCCGACACCGCGGATCAGCTCGCGCGCCTGGGCGCGACGATCCGGGAGGACCGGATCGCCTCCTTCGCACCCGCAGGAGACGGCGCGCTGGCGACGTTCGCGGATGGCGCGACGCTCGAGCTCGGCGGGGTGCTGACTGCCACCGCCTGGCGTCAGTCGACGCCGTTCGCCGAGCAGCTGGGGCTCGCACTGCACCCCAGCGGCGCCGTCGAGGTGGATGCGCTCGGACGCACGAGCGTGCCGGGCGTCTCCGCCGCGGGCGATGCGGCCGTGGGCCCGGGACTTCCGGGGCCCATGCACGCGGTGGGGCTGTCGATCGCCGCGGGTCTCACCGCGGCAGCGGCGGTCGTGCAGGACCTCGTGGCGGAGGAACTCGCCGGCTGACGGCCGGCGCCGAGGTCAGTCGTCCTCGGACTCGTTCTGGTTCTTGAGCGCCTCGTCGTCCAGCAGGGCGAGGTCGGCGCGGGTGACCAGCTGGGACGTGACCGCATACTCGACCAGGCGCGCGCGACGATTGGTCGCCAGCTTGCCGGGGCCGCCGCGGAGGCCCTGCACGCCCATGCGATCGAGCTTGTCGCAGACGTTGTCGAGCTTGCGGTTGAACTTGCTCATCGTCCACCCGAGGCGCTGGGCCGCGGCGCTCGACGACGGCAGCTCGCTCATGCTCACTCCCTCGCGGCGCAGCATCGGCTCGGCGAGCGCCACGATGAGCAGCTTCTGGAGGGGCGTGAAGCTCACGGGCATCACGGTGGTCTCGCCGCTCATCGAGGCCTCGACCTGGCTCGAGACGGCGTACTGCGCCTCCTCGGTGTAGAGCGTGAGCTCATAGGTCGTGGGACCGGCCGTGAAGACGATGACGCTCTGGGCGAAGACGACCGGCATGCGCGCACCGGGCGACAGCCACGACTGCACCGCGCCTCCCGCGCTGGAGATCGTGGCGGCCAGGCGCGACCCGACATTCGCGAGCCACCACAGGCCGTCGTGGAACTGGAGCTCGAGGAACTGACGGTGCAGGTACTGGTTGTCGTCGATCTCGAGATCGCCCTCGCGTCCGATCACGAACGGGCGCTCCATGGGCACCTCGTGCCATTCGCCCGCGAACTCGACGCGGAGCGGCGCGATGCGCCCGGGCATCGTGTCGACCTCGATCTCGTCGAACGATCCCGTGGTGGTGTTCAGCTCTGCCACGTTCCAACCCCCTCGCGTGCGCCGATCAGCGCATCCGAAACCGGCGGGCCATCGGCGGCGAGGCCCAGGATCCGGCCACCAGAGAGAACCCTACCGCGAGAGGCGCGCGACATTCCGGCCGCCTTCGCGCGTGTCAGGCGAGCACGTCGACGAAGCGATCCCCGAACCGGATGCGGTCACCCGCGGCCACCCGGGCGGGGGCGCCCGGGGCCAGGGGCAGCAGCTGGCCGCTGCGCTCGATGCCCGTGCCGTTGGTCGATCCCCTGTCGACCAGGATCAGGCCGTGCGCGTCGATGGCGAGGGCGAAGTGCGTCTTCGAGATGGAGCGGGTCGCATCGGCGATCGGCAGCAGGTGCATCACGACCTCATCGTCGGCGGCGACGGGCGCGCGACCCACGAGGGCGGGGCCATGCACGGCGACCACGGCGCCGTCGTCGAAGCGCAGCTGCGCCGCCGGCGCCGGGGCGGGTGCGGGCGGGGCGGGCTGCGCGGCGGGTGCCGGAGCGGGCTGCGCGGCGGCGGGTGCCGGCGGTGCGGGCGCCACCTGCTCGACCACCGGCGCAGGCGCCGGCGCCGGGGCGGGAGGCGCGGCCGGCGCAGGCGCCGGCGCGGGAGTCGCGACGGGCGCGGTGAAGAGCGGCTCCGCCGCTGCCGCCGCGGCCGCACGGGCCAGGCCGACGCTGCGCACGCGTGCACGCGCACGGGCCTCTTCGAACGCGACCGGATCCGTCGGATCCACCGCCCGCAGATCCACCATCCACGTCCGCGTCGCGTGATCGTGCCAGCCGCGGCCGCGCTGCTGCGTGTCCCAGAGCGGGGAGGCGAGCATGACCGCCGATCCGACGACGGGCACCAGCGCCGACGCGCCGAGCAGCAGCGCGCGCAGTAGGGCCCGCCCGAAGCCGATCGGCTTCAGGGTGTCGTGGCGCACGCTGCGCAGCCGCATCATCTGCTTGCCGAGCGTCTGGCCGCGCAGGCCATGCGCGATGAGCTGGATGAGGCCGAACACCAGCACGAGCACAACGCAGAGGAGGGTGACGATCAGCGCCCAGACCTCGCCCGCGACCAGGGAGGGCAGCACGATCGGCACGGGCACGGAGAAGATCACGAGGGGGAGCGCGTCGATGAGCGATGCGATGACGCGCCGGCCGATCGGGGCGGGCTCGATCCCGAGCAGCTCCGCACGCTCGGCGCTGATGGGCGTCGGCTCGGGCGCGGCCTCGCGCGCGTTGATGATCGACCAGCCGCTCACTCGAGCTCCCCTCTCCGCTTCCCACCGAGCCTATCCAGGCCGGCCGGTCATGCCGCGCCCGCCGGGTCGTCCTCCCCATCACCGCCCGCGACGGCGCCTCGATAGGCTCGCGATGTGCTTCAGACGCTGCGCCAGGAACTGAACCTCCGATCCATCCCGACCGGAGCCGTGCGCCTTCCGGGCGACACCGCCAAGCCGATGGACGGGGCCCTGCGTCTGCGCCCGCTCGAGAACGGTGAGTGGTCACTCGAGGTCGTCGACTACGGCGAGACCTTCCCGATCTCCACGGCACCCGACGAAGCGAGCGCGGCGAAGGCGCTGCTGGCCTACATCGACCGCCCCATCCCGCCGATCTCGCTGTTCCCCACCGCCGACATCGCGCGCGCGGTCGCCGCACAGGAGGCGATGGTCGCCGAGCTGGCGGAGCGAGCCGCGGCGGGGGCCCCGCTCATCGGCCTGCCCGAGGGCTTTGTGGTCGACCGGTTCGGAGCGATCGACGGCGTGCGGTTCTATCCCCTGGCGACCCCCGACGAGGAGCGGGCGCTCCCTCCCGTCGCCGAGGCGGCGAAGGGCTCTGCCCGCCACGCGTTCATCACGCGCGACATCGTGCTCGTCACACCGCGCATCGTCGCGCCGTGGTTCGGCCAGAAGGGCGGCGGCGTGCAGCTCACGCTCTCCGCGCCCGAGGTCGCGATCCGCGACCTCCTCGTCTCCGGCGCACTGGAGCGCTTCGCCGAAGACCGTCAGCCCGCCGCGGTGAGCTGACCGATCCGGATCCGCGTCACCAGCCGGGCATGCCGGCGCAGCCGATCGTGAGCTTCGACAGACCCAGGGCGGGGTCGCCGAGCTTCTCACGGGCGGCGTGAGCGTCTCCGCGCTCGAGATGCTCGGTCACCTCGGCGAGCAGCGTCGACGCGGTGGCGTGCCAGGCGAGATAGGCCTCGTTGTCGATCCCGTCGGTGCCGGCGGCGAGGATCTTGCGGATGTCGCTCACCGCGCCCAGCGCTCGATCGATCGGCCCGGACGAATACCCCGCCGCCACGGTCGCCGCGGTGAGTTCGAGCACGGGACGGGCGAGATCGGCGCAGCGTTCGCGAAGGTCGGTCATGGATGGATGCTATCCAGCCGGGCCCTGCAAGCGAGCGGGTCGTGCTCCCCATGCCGAGATGCGCAGCGCCGATGGCTCGTCAATAGGATCGGGTTATGTTCGAGTCGCTCCGGCAGTCCCTCGCCCAGCGTTCCGTGGCTCCCACGGCCGTCGCCCTGCCCGGATATCAGGGCCCGCTCGTGGAGGGCGCGCTCACGCTCCGCAAGGACGAGTCGCTCGGGCGCTGGGTGCTGGAGACCCTCGACTACGGGCGCGCCTACCCCCTCGCCACGGCGGAGGATGAGGCAGGCGCCGAGGCGCTGCTTCTCGCGTATCTCGACCGTCCGCTGCCGCCCGCGACCACCGTCTCGGCCGCGTACATCGAGTCGGTGAACGAGAAGAACGCGGGGCACGTGCAGGATCTGATCGCGCGCACGCAGGAGAACTCGCTGCTCATCGAGCTGCCCGCGGGGGTGGCCGTCGACCGCGTCGGCGCGCTCGACGGCACGATCCTCGCGCCGTACGGCACCACGCTCGGGGCGCGCTCGCTGCCCCCGTACGGTGCGCTGCCCGCCGGCACCGAGTACCACGCGTTCATCACGCGCAAGGACATCCTGGTGCGCGCAGAGACGGCGAAGCCGTGGTTCGGCCAGCCCGGCGGCGGCCTGCGATTCACGATCGCCGAGGACTACGTCGGCGTGCGCGATCTGGTGATCAGCGGCCGCCTGGAGCGCGTCGACATCGAGCGCTGACTCCACGCGCGCGCGTCAGCGCGCCAGCGCCCTGCGCGCCCTGCGCGCCGCGCGACTAGCGCGTCAGCGCGTGAGCGCCCGACGGAAGGCCTTCAGCACGGGCGCCAGCCGGGAGTCGCGCAGGATCACCGACCGATTGCCGCGGCTGACGCGGTAGGCGACGTAGCCCTGGGCGTCCTCCGCGAGTTGCCAGCCGTACTCCTGGTTGCCGATGTCGAGCAGCGTGCCGCCGCGAGCGGGCCACAGCGTCAGGCCGTATCGCTCCGCCAGCGAGGGACCGAGGGCGATCGCCTCCTGACGCTCTCGCGCGCGCTCGTCGATGTCGTCGCTCACGGCAGCGCCTCTGCCTCTTCCTCGATCTTGCGCTCGGCCTTGATGCCCCGCTTGATCACCGACTTGATGATCTTCAGCGCCTCGTCGATGTCGGCGTCACGGCCCTTCGAGGTGAGGTGATCCATCGGCACGGGCCGTCCCTGCTGGTCCAGGATCCGGAACTGCGTGCCGCCGCCGTCGCGACCGAACGCGGGGGCGATCTTCGAGACCTCGATCGACCAGCCCTGCGGCAGCGCCTGCACGTCGAGAACGGTGTACGGGTCGTTGAGGTTGCTCGGCGGCAGCGAACGGCTCTCGAACGAGTCGGTCGGCAGGCCGAAGTAGTCGCCGCCGCCCCCGCCGAAGCGGTCGATCTGCGACCCGTAGTCCCGCGTGAACGCGTCCACATCCGTGTAGTGGATGAAGGAGCCCGGCTCGCCACCCGCGTTGCCGGGATAGACCGAGCGGCCGTCCTCGTTGGTGTAGCGCGCCTCGTACTGCTCGCGCGTCAGCGGGGCATCCGAGACGTGCTGGTCGTGACCGTAGGGCTCGACGTGCTGGCTCGGGTCTGCCGGATCGGTGTCGACCAGGTGCTGGATCTTCGGGTCGATCGCGCCGGGGTGGGCGTACTCGTCGGCGAGGTGCCCGCTGTCCAGGCCTCGATCGTTGCCGTAGTTCGGGTCGATCGGGTTGGCCTCGGCGGGCGACTCCACCCGGTGCCAGCCGTCGCCGAACTGCGCGTCGGTCTCGTGCGGCAGCGGGGGACGCTGCGGCGCCGCCGCCTCGGGGCCGGCCGGGTGCCCGTCCGGGTCGCCCGTCTGGCCGTCCCCCGCTCCGTCGCCCGTGTGGGGCGCGCCGATGCCGTCGTCCAGCTGCCCTCCGACCTGATTGATGGCGTGGGCGTCGGGAACGTCGATGTCGGTGAGCGGCACCGCGGGCGCGTCGGATCCGGGGGCGCCCGGAGCACCCGACGGGAGGCCGTCGCCGATCGTTCCGCCCGCGCCGTCGAGCGCGTGGTCGGGGACGATCAGGCCGCCGTCGGTGCGGCCGAGGCCGTCCGGCAGGTTGGGGATGCCCTGGGTGAGCCCACCCTCCGGCACCGCGAGCCCGCCGTCCGAGGTGCCGAATCCCTCCGGCAGCGGAGAGGAGCCGTCGACGATTCCGCCCTCCGGCACGTACAGACCGCTCTCGGTCTGCGTCATGCCGAGGGGAGCCTCCGGCGTCTCGATCGAGTCGCCGGGCGACACGGGGTCGACAGGATCGGAGCCGTCGCCGAGCGAGCCGGGCAGGTCGGGCGTCTCCGCGTCGCCCGGGGCGCTCACGTCGGGGTTCTCGAACTCGGCGGGCTGGTGGCTGTCGACGTCCACGTGGTCGGGCGGCGCCGTGGGTGCGGTGCCGTCTCCGCCCGCGCCCGTGCCGGGGTCGCCCGCGCCGGTCGAGGTGGGACCGTCGTAGTCGGTGCGGCCGGGACCACCCGAGCCGCCCGGTGTCTGGGTGCCCGATCCGCCCGCGTTCGCGGAGGGAGAGTCGGGGATGTTCGTGGTGCCGCCCGGCGACGCCGGCGTCGGCCCGGATCCGGGTGCACCCGACGGCGTGGGGGTGTTGATCGGGTTGAGCGGGGTGGGCCGCACCGTGTTCATGCCCGACTTGATGCCGGCGCCGAGGCCGGCGAAGGCCACGTTCGTCACACCGCCGATGAGCCCGGCAGCCAGTGCATCGCTGTGCACGCCGTTGACGCTCTTGCCGCCGGGCACAGCCGCCTTCGCGTACTCGCCCAGCGCGCCGCCGCCCGCGCCGCCCGCTCCCGCGGCCGCGATCTTGCGGACGGTGTTGGGGTTCGCGCCCTTGGCGAGATCGGTGATGCCCGTGCCCGCGAACCCGCCGACGAACGCCCCGAGCTCGTCCAGGCCGAACACGTCCTGCTGCTTGTAGCTGTCGGAGTGCAGGCCCGTGTTGTTCATCACGAGCTTGGAGCCGCTGCTCGCCATCACGGCGATGGTGCCGTCCTTGAGCGCGTTCAGCGCCATCCGGGTCTTTCGCATGCCGGACAGCACCTTCGCGACGTCCTTCAGGTTGTCGATGATGCGCGCGAGCGTCTTGACCTTGCTGAGGATGCGCAGCACGAAGACGCCGATGCGGGCCATGATCCCCGCGGCGGCGGGCCCGGCGGCCAGGCCCGCGGTGAAGATCGAGACGACCACGCCGACGCCGATCTCGATGCCGATCTCGATGATCATCTGCGTGATGATGTCGGCGATCGCGTCCTTGGTCTGCTGCAGCCCGTCGGCCGTGCCGCTCACGAAGTCGGCGAGCGCGTTGGCGTTCTCGATGAGCGAGGCCACGGCCTTGTCCGCGTCGCTCGTGATCTCGTCGATGCCCGCGGCCTGCGGGATGCCGCTGTGCGCCGAGAAGCTGTAGGCCCCGGAGAGCGCGTTGGCGAAGCTGCGCCAGGCGCTCGCCGCCTTGCGGAGCTTGTCGACGTCTCCCGACGGGAGGTGCACGCCCGCGGCGTCGAGGCCGTCCTGGATCCAGTTGTCGAACTCGCCGAGGTCCCAGAAGGCCGTGCCGCCGTCGCCGTACGCCTCGGGGATGCTGCCGCCGACGGAGCGGTGGCCGACGGCGTAGGTGTCGGGCTGCTTCGGGCTGTCGGTTCCGGCCGTCTGCGCCGCACCGTAGGCCCGCGCGGTGTTGACCAGGTTGCCGTGGATGTCGTAGAAGCTCTCGCCGGTGTCCTGCGCGCCCTCGACGATTGCGCGCGCCGAGTTCATGTAGCCCTCGGGGCCGTTCGCGAAGGCCTCGCCGAGGTCGGAGTCGCCCGCCATGGCCTCGGTGCCGTGGAGGTCGGAGAACAGCTGGCTCAGCGCGTCGTAGATCTTGTCGCCCTGCTCGCGGAAGACCTCCGCCTCCGACTCGAAGCGGGCCGCGTCGAGCTTCACGGTCGTGCCGCTGCCCTTGCCCCAGCGCGTGGTCTCGGCGTCGATCGCCGAGTCGTAGCCCTTGTACGCCGCATCCGCCTGCTTCTGCAGCCCCTCGGCGAAGCCCGTCATGATGGTCGCGCCGGCAGCCCAGCTCTGGAACTGGTGCTGGAAGCGCGTGAAGGCGGGGCCGGACCAATCGCCCGGCAGCGAGTAGGCGAAGCTCGTCGCACCCGACTGCAGGGCGCCGCAGTACTCGGTGAGCGCCCCCAGGGTCTGCACCAGCGAGTTGAGCTGCTGGGTGTCTGCCTTCTGCTCGACCATCAGCGAGCCCCGCCCTTCACGTCCATGGCCACGAACTCGGCCTCACCGCGCCGCCCTCGGTGGCGATCCCCGTCGTTGCTGTCCCCGTTGTCGGCATCGGCCATCAGGACCTCCGGCTCCTTCTGCGTGAGCGGGCCCTTCTCGCCGCCGTCGGCGCCCTCGACGCCGTTCAGCTCGTCGACGCTGGCCTGGGAGAGGAACGGACCCGAGCTGATGCCGTCGTTGTCGCCGTCGCCGTCGGTGTCCTTGTTGCCGCCGCCCGAGTAGCGTCCGCCGGCACCGCGCACCGCGCCGCCGCCGAAGCGCTCCTGCTCGCGGTCGCCGGCGTAGTCGCGGCCGAAGAACTCCGCCATGTCCTCGGCACGGGCCTCGCCGTACCGCACGACCTTGCTGTAGGCCTTGGCGTACTTGCGGATCGCCAGCACGTTGGGGCGTGCCGCGTTCATGCCCTTGCGGATGCCGAGCTCGGTGCTGTCGTAGCCCGACGCGGCCGCCATCAGCCCCATCTGCAGCGCCGTGAGCGCGAAGCGCACCGACGCGGCGAGCCCGGTGAAGGTGCGCCAGTTCTCGTAGAAGGATTCCTCGTCGTCGCCGCGCCAGGACGAGTGCGCGCCGCTGACCTGCGACTCGACGGCGGACATGTTCCCGTCGAACACCGCGATCGCGGAGCCGAGCTGGCCGGCCACCTCGACCAGCGACTCGGTACGTACGAAGAAGTGCACCATGACGACCCCCTGCTAGGCGCGTTCGATGAAAGAGCGAGAACGACGACTGATCTCACCGGGGCGCCGGCGGCAGACCCTGACGGTCGGCCGACGGCACCCCAGGGACGTCAGCCGTTGAACGTCGCGGCGATCGCGGTCTCGCTGTCCTCGTAGGACAGGGCCGCCTGGTTGAGCAGATCGCTGATGCCCTGCAGCGACTCCTTGAGCTGGAGACCCGCCTGGTCCCACTGCGAGTACAGGTCGTTGAACGCGACCGACGCCGACGTGGTGACCCAGTCGCCCGAGACGAGCCCCTCGACGAGCGACTTCAGGTTGGACAGCTGCGACTCGATCGACTGCGAACCGCTCGAGAGCTGACCGGCGACGCTGGCGAGCGACTCCGATGTGACCTTCAGTTCTGCCATTTCCGTACCTCCGTGTTGGACGGAGCCCTGTGCCCCGCGATGCCGGTGAAAGCGTTGAATCAAGCGCCCCGTGCTGCACGGACCCCCCGATCACGCACCACGCTAACGGGTCAGCGCGCTCGCGTCGCTGGGCATCACTCCCCCGGGCAGATCACCCCCGGGCAGAGCTCCCCGGTGTGCAGAAAGGGCAGTCGGGCGATCACCAGTCGAAGACGACCGCGAGCACGAGCACGATCGCCACGGGAACCGCGAGCATCAGACCGCATCCGAGGGCGTCGCGATCGATCCGGCGCTTCTTCAGCGCGGGCGTCGCGGCCGCGGCGACGGGTGCGCCGGGAGCGGCCTGCGGAACGGGGGCAGCGGGATCGCGCCACCGCTCCCACTGCGCGAGCTTCGCGGTGACCGCGTCGGCGATCCCCGCGGCGAAGCGCCACCGATCCGGATCCAGCGTGGCCAGCGGCTGGGCCGTGTAGACGAAGAGCCAGTCGTCGATGATCTCGACGTACTGCCCTTCGGCGCCGTCGATGAAGCGGGCCATCACGTCCGGGGTGAACAGGTACAGCGCGTCGCGCTCGTAGCCCGCCGGACAATACAGGCTGAACCAGCTGTCCCAGTCGCCCTCGAGCCGCAGGTGCTGCTCCGCCGCAAGGCCCGGCACGAAACCCGGCTTGATGCCCCCTCGCCGCGGCTCGAGCACGATGTGCGGCAGGCGGTTCGCGAGGCGCACGGCGAGATAGCCGAACTCCTGGTCGCGGTTCACCCACCGCGTCTCTTCGGTGGCGACCGTGTTGCCGATCTCGATGTGGCGCGGGCTCGTCGCGGTGAACACGTCGTATGCCCGCATCGGGGTGCCGCCGCGGAAGAGAGATCCGGGGAGGGTCGCCCCGCTGCGTCCCGGCGCGTACCGCAGGCCGTTCGCGGCGGCGAAGCGCGCCTGCACCCCGGGATCGTCGGCGCGGAAGCGCGGCACGCCGAAGATCAGCAGCAGCGCGACGATGGCGAGGTAGCCCAGCAGCACCCACAGCATCACGGGCTGCTCGCTGTGCAGCGCGAAGGCCAGGCCGAAGAAGGCGATCGGCAGATACAGCAGCGCCGTGATGAGCGCCGCCTTCGGCAGCTCGCGCAGGCGCTGCGCGAACGGCGCACGCGCGGCCAGCGAGGCGCGCTGCATGCCCGACTCGTCGAGCGCCCCGTTCAGGGGGGTCAGGTCGAGGGCGGAGAACGGCGAGCTCACGAGGGCAGCACCTCGATGCGCACGTCGCCGGCCCAGAGCACGTCGCCGCGCAGCACCTCGAGGCGCTCGCCCGAGGCCGCCAGCGGGATGCGGCGGTCGCCGCGCTCAATGGCCGAGCCGTTGCTGGATCCGGCGTCCCCGGCGCGCAGGGCGCCGTCGGCCAGCTCGAGGTACAGGTGCACGCGCGAGATCGATCGGCCGACGTCGTCGACCTCGATCGCCTGGGCTCCCAGCCCCATCGCCGTCTGGCCGGGCTTGCGGCCGATCACCGCGGTGCCGGCGAGCACGGCGCTCTGGCCGGTCGAGAAGAGCAGCTGCACGCGGGCCGGCCACCCGGACGGCGCGGGCGCCGCCACCGCGGTGGCGGGAGCGGGTGGGGCCGCGCGCGGGGGCCGCGGCGCCTGCTGCCAGCCTGAGAGCAGGTCATCGGCCTTCTCGGTTCCGGGCAGGATCAGCTGACCGCAGGTGAGGCAGTACATCGAGTTCGGCTCGACGGTGTCGGCGCAGTAGGCGCAGCGGGCGGATGCCATCCTCAGTCCTCCTTCTCGGTCTCGGTCGCGCGCGGTGTCACTGGTTCACATCCGGCACGCGCACCTGCACCCATCCGGCCGGCGTCATGAGCACGCCGCCGCCGGCGGGCACGTTGCCGAGCATGAACTTCGGCACCGGGGTGCCCGCCGCCTGGGTGCCGTGCATGGAGGCCTGCGGCTGCAGCACCAGCGCGCGCCGCGACCGCTTGGCCTCGACGTAGGGGCCGCCGAACAGGGTCGAGACCGACTCGATCTCGGCCGCGACGATGAACCGCGCACGGTGCTTGATGCCGGTGAGGGCGTGTTCGACCGGGGCGTTCTTGAACTGCTCGACATCGTCGACCATCACGGTGACGACCTTGTCGCCATACGGCGCGATGAGCTCGTCGAGCTCCATCGGCGTGAGGGTGCCGTTCTCGATGAAGGGCAGTCCCGCCGCGCGCGCCCGCGCGCTGAAGCCGGATGCGCGGGGAGCGGCGATGAGCAGGGGCTCGCCGCGCTCGAGCAGCTGCGCGAGCACCAGCTCCATGGCCGAGGAGCGACCGGAGCGCCGCCCGCCCAGCACGGTGAAGCCGCCGTCCTCGGGCCACTCCAGCGTGTACCGCGCGAGGCTGTCGCCGCCGACGCCGACGACGAGCCCACGAGAGGCGCTGCTGTCGGCGACGGGCAGCTCGAGCGCGGCGCTGAGCGCGACGTACTTCGGCATGGCGTCCACCCGGAAGGGAACGGGACCGGCCGGCGTCTCGCCGCGCGCCATCGTGTTCTCGATGCCGAGATCCCACGCATCGCGCACCGACTCGACCACCCGGCGCAGCGCGGTGGTCTGCGCCTCGCCGCTCGTCTCGCGGCCGATCACCGCGAGCTGCGCCTCGTCGCCGTCCGCGCCGAACAGCACACGTCCCGGGGGGAGGTTGGTGGGCAGGTCGCGCGAGTAGATGCCGGCCGCGCGATAGTCGCCAGGATCCCGCATCGGCAGGATGTACTGCGTGTCGATGAAGGTGGCGATCTTGTCGCCCGAGATGCCGCGGTCGCCCGCGAGCACCACGCGCACGCCGACCGCCGGGCCCTCGCGCAGCAGCCGCAGGAACTGGTCGCGGAACGCGATCGCCGCGTCGGGGTTGAGCACCGACAGCAGACGCTCCCAGCCGTCGACCGCAACCACGGCGTACGGCAGCGCCTTGCCCGCCGGGGCCAGGCGCCGCTGCTCGGCGATGTTGCCGACCCCCGCGTCCGAGAGCACACCCTGCCGGTGGGAGAGGTCCTCGAGCAGGCGGCCCATCAGCCTCGGCAGGCGCTCGGCGTCCAGCGGCGTCACGACGGCGCCGCAGTGCGGAGCATCGGCCAGGGGAAGCAGCGCGCCGTTGCCGAAGTCGGCCGCGTACAGGTGCACATCCCCCGGGCTGAAGCGCTGCACCACCTGGGCCAGCACCGTGCGCAGGGCCGTGGTGCGGCCCGACAGGGCGCCGCCGAAGAACAGCAGGTGCGAGCCGGAGGCGAGATCCCACGTGAGGGTGCGCTGGGCCTGATCCGCGGGCACGTCCTCGAGGCCGAGCACGATCTCGGTCTCGCCGAGATCCTCTCCCTCGAAGCGATCCAGCGGCAGGGTCGCCGGCAGCGGCATGAGCCACGGGCTCGGGTTCTTCGGGATGCCGAGCTGCTCGGTGGCCGCCGTCACGAGGTTCACCAGCGCCCGCAGATCGGTGTCGTCGTGGTCGTGGTTCTCCGCCGCCTTCGCGGCCTGCGGGAAGCGCGGCGGGAAGCCGAGCGACTCCCATTCGAGCGGCGCCTTCGGCGGCAGCACCTTGACGGTGCGCTGCACGCCCGGCCGGATGCCCGCCACCCGGGCCGTCTGGAAGGGCACGGGAGCGGCGGCGGGGCTGAGCCGGGCGAAGCCGCGACCCGGGGTGGACGGCGCGATGAAGGCGGCCTCGCCGGATCCGATGATGTCGCTCGAGTCGGTGCGGTCGACCACACGCAGGGCGACGCGCAGGCTGATGTTCGACTGCATCTCGGGCGTCA
This sequence comes from Microbacterium stercoris, assembly GCF_017592545.1. Lineage (GTDB taxonomy): Bacteria > Actinomycetota > Actinomycetes > Actinomycetales > Microbacteriaceae > Microbacterium > Microbacterium stercoris. The sequence goes on along the minus strand of NZ_JAGFOA010000002.1, from coordinate 34,470 downwards.
CCACGCCCGAGGGGCGCTGCGTCGCGAGCACGAGGTTCACGCCCAGCGAGCGGCCCACGCGTGCGATGCGCACAAGCCCGTCGATGAAGTCGGGCAGCTCGGTGCGCAGCTCGGCGAACTCGTCGATCACGAGCATCAGGCGGGCAAGGCCACGGCGGGCGGCCGTCTCGGGGTCGCGTGCCCACGCCGAGTCGAGGTCCTTCGCGCCCATGTCGCGCAGCACCTGCTCGCGGCGCTTCAGCTCGGCATCGAGCGAGGCCAGCGCGCGCTCGGTCTCGCGGGCGTCGAGGTTCGTCACCATGCCGACCGTGTGCGGAAGGCGCTCGCAGTCGGCGAACGCCGATCCGCCCTTGTAGTCGACGAGCACGAAGTTGAGCGCATCCGGCCGGTTCGCCATCGCGAGTCCGATGACGAGGGCCTGCAGGAACTCCGACTTGCCGGATCCGGTCGTTCCCGCGACGAGCGCGTGGGGGCCGTCGCGGGAGATGTCGAGCGCGAACTCGCCGTCGGCGTTCGCCCCGACGACGACGTAGGTGTTGCGCGGCTGGGCCGACCAGCGCCGCACGAGCGGCGACGCGTCCTCGAGGTCGATGCCGAGCAGATCGACCATGCGCACGCTCTGGGGCAGCATCGCCTCGTCGCCGACGCCGGAGACGTGCTGGATCGAGCACAGGCTGCGAGCGATGCGCTCGCACGCGGCCACCGACATGCCGTCGAGCAGCACCGTCGAGTAGTACTCGGAGGGCGTCTGCAGCGTGGCCATCGACGGATCCGACGAGTCGACCACCACGACCGACTTCGCCTCCTCCGGCAGACGCGAGCGGTCGCTGTCGAGCGCGAGCACGTGCATGCCGTGCGCGGGGCCGTACTCGAGCAGCGGCACCATGCCCGGCAGCATGCGGAAGCGACGGGCGCCGTCGACCACGATCAGCACCTCGGTGGGCGCCTCGTACCCGCGCTGGCCCGCCATGCGCATCCGCAGATCGAGCGCGACGACGATCTCGCGCAGGCGCTCGCGGCGGGTGTCGTCGTCGTTGCCGACCATGGCCGAGACGCCGTCGGCGATCGTGGTGTGGGGCAGCCACTGGGTCCAGCCCCAGTCGGCGTCCTGGGCCTCGTCGCACAGGATGATCACCTCGGCGTCGCGCGGCGACCGCAGGGTGGCGAACGACGTGACCATGGATCGCGCCGCCGCCCGCACCGCGTCCGCCGGCCCGGCGATGCCGGCCACGCCCTCGCGCAGATCGACCGCCACGGGCGCGGGCGAGACGCCCACCCGCTCCTCGCCGCGGTCCTTGCCGCCGCCCTCGAAGCGCACGTCGAGCGCGAGCTCCGTCACGCCGACGCGCAGCTGCGCGGCGTCGACGTCGCGCATCCGCCGCTCCCAGAGGCGCGACAGGGGACGCAGGGCGATGTCGCGGATGACCACCGGATCCGGCAGGCGGTACCAGGCCTCCAGGCGCTGGCGCTTGACCATCTCGGCGATGCGGCCCTTGGCCTTGTGGATCTCGTCGATCCACTGCTGCTCGGTCTTCAGGCCCTTCTTCCTGGCCATCCTGTTCTGCGTGAGGAACGAGCCGACGACCATGATGGGGCTGGCCGCGGCCATGATCAGCATCACGGGCCGCTGGAAGATCATCGCCATCGTCACACCCAGGATGACCGGGATCACCGCCGACAGCCACGGCAGCGGCGACCCCTCCTGCTCGTCGGGCTTGTCGCCCGGCAGGAGGAGCGTCGGAGGTGTGCGCTGCGGCTGGATGCGCGAGGGGCGGTTGTACCCGCGCGCGCCGACGGCGTCGGTGAGGTCGGCATCGGACGCCGGCGCCATGCCGATGCGCACGAGCAGGCTGCCGAGCTGCACGAGGTCGGCGGGCACGATGCGCTCCGCGGCCGTGATGTCCGTGCCGTTGACGCGCACGACGGCGCCGGGTGCCGGAGTGACGGTGGCCAGCAGGGGGTCGCCCGGGCCGCCGAACGCCGTCTGGATCGTCAAGTGGGCGGGGGCCAGCGACGGGTCGGCGATGCGAACGTCGTCGGACTCCCCCGTGCCCAGGGTGATCGTCTGCCCGCGCTCGAGCGGGATCGCGGCGCCCGCGAAGGGTCCGCCGATCACCTCGAGGCGCACCGTGCCGGGCGCGGGCTCGTCGGCCGCGAGCGGCGGCACGATCGCGCCCGACAGCAGGCCGGCCGAGGCGAGCGGGATCGTGGGATCGGCCTCGCGGGTGAGCAGGCCCGGGCTCACGCCGAGCGACTCGGCGACCTCGCCGACCGTGGTGGCCTCGTCGACCTTGAGCAGCCACGACCTCCCGCCGGGCTCGGCGGGCGAATCCCGCAGCGTCAGGCGCATGCTCATGAGCGCTCCTTCTCGTGTGCCTCGTGTGCGGATCCGGTCGCGGCGGTCATCGCGCGCCCGCCCGGTTCATGGTCTCGATCAGCGGGGTGAAGATGCCGGCCAGCCCGCCGCCGTCGGCGGGGGGCGTCTTCGGCACCACGGGCGACGGCACACGAAGGAGCACCATCTGCTGCTCTTTCGTGTCGGCCTTCTTCCCCCGCCGGCCCGACGCGTTCTGCGTCTCCTCGGGATCGGGCTCCGGGGGCTGCGGCGCGGGCGTCGGATCGGTGCGCGGCTCGGAGACGGCCTGGCCTTCCACGGGCAGCCCGGTCTCGGCCCCGTCCGCGACGAGCACGACGGATCCGGTCACGAGGTCGCCGTGCTGGGAGACCCGGAACGCGAACTCGTCGACGGCGGCGGGCGCCGTGGGCGTGTAGGTCGCGTGTCCCTCGCCGTCGCAGACGACGGTGCCGTGGAGGGCCGCACCGCACAGGATCTGGGCGCCCTCGGCCCCGGCGGGAAGGTGCACCAGCTCGTTCAGGTCGAACTCGCCGGTCTTCTCGGGCATCGGCCGCATCACGTGCTGGGCGATCGGCGCATCGGCGTCGAGCTTCGACACGGACACCGTGAGCACCGTGGGCGGAGACCATCCGTCCCACATGTCGCCGTACCGGAGGGTGATCTCGAGGGGCCCCTCGAAGTCGTCGTGCGGGCGAACGACCAGGTGGGTCTCGGTGGGCAGCACGGTGGCCGCGCCCTGCGGGGCGAACGAGGTCACCTCCAGCCCGCTGCCGGCCGTGCAGGCCGTGCAGGTCACCCCGAGGTCGCTGATCGGGATCATCAGGGTGCCGCCCGCGGGCGCGGGGTACGGGTAGCGGGTCTCGGGAAGCTCGGGCACCTCCGGAGGCTCCAGGAAGAGCACGTAGTCGATCGTCGTCGCGGTGCGGCCGTTGCTCGTCTTCACCGGCACGATCACCTCGCCGTACTCGGGGTCGTATCCGGGCGACTTCACCGTGAAGCCCTCGTGGGGGTCGCAGGCCGTGACGAGCTCGCCTCCGGCCGAGCGGATGGCGGCGCAGTCGTCGAACGCGTAGCCGTCGGCCGGCTTGACGACCTTCTCCTCCGCGTAGGGCACGGCGATCGCGTTGGGGCCGGTGTAGGCGCGCGCGGACTGAGCCGCGGCGAACCCCGCCATGCACAGCACCGCGACGGCGACGGCGCTCAGCCAGCGCGCGGCGATCGCCCGTGCCCCCATTGCCAGCCTCCCTCGCAGCCCGTACCCCCGGGACCGACCGAGTCCATGCTAGGCGGAGCGCCGACACGCCCCCGGGTGGAGGCCTGCCCGTGGTCGGGAATGCACCCGCGCCGGGATCCGTGCAGAATCGTCTGGAGGCGCCGGCGACGGCCGCGCCGGGACTCAGGGGGATCGGATGTCGGACTCGCGTCGCGCGCGCCGCAGCACGTCGGGCGGCGTCGCCGTCGCCCAGAGCGCCCCGCCGGCATCCGGGTTCGCCACCCCGCCCGCGCCCGCCGCGGCACCGCGCTCGGGCACCGTGCTCGGCACCGACCCGGGGCTGACACGCCTGCGCTCGCCCTCGCCGAAGCCGCCGCTGGGCCGCGGCGGGTCTCCCCTGCCCACCCTCAGCGCGCGGCAGCAGAAGGCACGCGGATGGTGGACGCATCCGGCCTTCATCGTGTCGGGGATCCTCACCTTCCTCTCCATCGCGGGCATGGCGGTCTGGATGATCGTGTCGGCGCTCACCGCCGCCGAGGTGGTCGTCACGGGCCTGACGGTCACGGTCGCCGACGACGTCGCGCACGTGGACTGGGACGGCCCGAAGGCCGTGTACAGCCTGTACGCCATCAGCGGCGACGGCGCGATCGACGACCTCTCCACGTGGGTGCGCGGCGGCACCGACGCGTGGCTGCCGATGTCCGCCGGGCTCTGGGATCCCGAGACGTGCTTCATCGTGCGCGAGGCGGGCAAGGACGCCGAGATCACCCTGGGGGTCGGCGAGCTCGCGGCGCAGGGGGCGCAGAGCACGTGCATCGCCGACGCGTCGCGGCCATGACTACGTCGCCGGGCGGCGCGCGCCGTCTCGCCGCCGCGGCGGGCGCCCTCGCCCTCGCCCTGACGCTCGCCTCGTGCGCGCCGGATGCCGGGCCCGAGCAGGATCCGCCGAACACGCCCCTCGCGGATCCGGATCGATGGGGCCCGGATTCGACCGGAAACGGCCTCTGGCTGCAGACGGGTGACGGCGTGATCGACGAGATCGTCACGGCGATCCGCAAGGCCGGGCCGGTGCAGTACACCGGAGCGTTCACCGAGATGATCACCCCGGAGGACGCCAACATCGACCCGCACCAGGGACGCACCCTCGCGGTCGACTACCGGGGCGAGCGCGGGGCGTTCGCCGCGGCCCTCACCGCCGGCGACGTGCACCTCGACCTCGTGATGGCCGAGGGCCGGGTGTACGCGCGTGGCAATGCCGCATACGCGGAGCGCACCGGCGTGCCCGCCTTCGCGAAGGGCTACGTCTGCACGACCTCCGCCGATGCCGTGCTGTCGGGCTGGGAGCCGCTGCTGGATCCGGCGCTTCTCGTCGAGACCCTGCTGTCGGGCTCCGAGGAGGTCGCGGTGATGGAGCCGCAGGCGGATGCCCCGACCACGAAGGTCGTCATCGGCGGCAGCGAGGCCCCGATCGGCACGCTCACCGTCGCGGCGACGGGTGCGCCGCTGCCGTCCGACTTCCTCGCCGGCGATGTGTCGGGCGACGGGCGGTTCGCGTTCTCGGGCTGGGGCCAGGCGGTCGAGATCACGGCGCCGACAGAGCTGTCTCAGCCCTGCGACTGATCCGGGCCCTGGATCCGGCGCGACGCCGGATGGGGCTCAGTGGCCGGAGGACTTCTTCGCCGCGCGCTCGGCGTCCTTCTTCACGAGCAGGGGCTCATCGACCGTGCCGCCCTGCGTGTTCGGATCGACGACGAGCAGCAGCATCGAGACGATCAGCAGCACCGCGATGAACGAGGCGCCGGCGACGATGCCGCCCACCGACCAGGCGTGCAGCACGTCCTCGAGCGGGATCGCCTGGAAGGCACCCATCGACATGGCGGTGATCAGGCCGCCGAACAGCGCGGCGCCGAAGGCGACGGCCAGCAGCTGAGCGGGGCGCATGAGATCGCGGCGGGTGGGCTTGTCGGTCACGAGCGGTCCTCCTGCGCGGCGGCGACCGCGTCATCCTCGTCGCCGACGGCGACGTTCTTCTGCTCCGGGGTGAAGCCGGCGATCCCGAGATACACGGCGACGATCGCCGCGTATCCGCCGAAGATGCCGACGCCGATGGTGATGCCGGTGAGCGTGAAAGCCATCACCTCGCCGGACTTGTCCTCGATCGCATAGTCGAGCGCGTATCCCGCGGGCACCAGCAGCAGCGCCAGGCCCAGGATGATCGTGAGCGCGCCGATGAAGATCGCGTCGCGGGAGAGTGCGCCGAGGCGGTCGCGCAGGCGGATGCCCTGCAGCAGCTCGATGAGGCCGGCGACGACGGCGAACACCATCACCAGCACGAAGAAGAGGGTGTTCGAGCGCAGCTGCGGCAGGCTCGCCACCATGCCGATGACGACGTACGGCGCAGCGAGCAGGATCCACGACCCGCGGGCGCCCTTCTCCCCCACGAGCCACGCGGCGAGGATCAGCACAAGGCCGGTCGCGATGCCGAAGCCGCCGAACGCAGCCAGCCCCACCTCGGCCGAGTGATCCGGCGAGAACGTGATCATCAGGGCCGCCACGGCCGCGAACACGGCACGCCCGAGCTGCACGTGACGCGGCGTCACGCGCGCGGGCGAAGACGGGACGGTGGGCATGCCACCAGTCTAGGCGGGGCAGTCTGTGCGCCCGCCCCGATCCCGCCCCCACCCCGCGCCCGTCGAGCGAGCGAGGAAAGACCGAGTCGAGACGCCCAAACCCCGACGGAGGCCCGGGGCGCCTAGCCTCACCCACCCCGCTCGTCGAGCGAGGGAGGAACGACCGAGTCGAGACGCCCAAACCCCCGGCGAAGGCTCAGGGGCGCCTCGCCCACCCCCGCTCGCCCCACCCACCGCTCGTCGAGCGAGGGAGGAACGACCGAGTCGAGACGCCCAAACCCCCGCGAAGGCCCGGGGCGTCTCGACTCGCTGCGCTCGCTCGACGAACGAGGGGCGAAGGCTCAGGGCGTCTCGACTCGCTGCGCTCGCTCGACGAACGACGGGCGAAGGCCCAGGGCGTCTCGACTCGCTGCGCTCGCTCGACGAACGACGGGGGTCAGAGGCCCGCGAGGGTCTGATCGAGGTCGGCGAGGAGGTCGTCGATGTGCTCGATGCCGACCGAGAGGCGCACGACGTCCTCGGGCACGGCGAGCTCGGTGCCGCGCACCGACGCGTGCGTCATGGCGTCGGGGTAGTTGACGAGCGACTCGACGCCCCCGAGCGACTCGGCGAGCGTGAACAGGCGCGTCGACTCGGCGAAGCGGCGCGCCGCGGCGGCATCTCCGAGCGCCAGCGAGACGATGCCACCGAAGGCCGACATCTGCGAGGCGGCGATCTCGTGACCCGGATGCGACGCGAGGCCCGGGTAGTACACGCGGGCGACGCGACCGTGGCCGGCGAGGAAGTCGGCGACGGCCTGGCCGTTCTGCGAGTGGCGCTCCATGCGCACGGCGAGCGTCTTGATGCCGCGGGTCGTGAGCCACGCATCGAGGGGGCCCGACACCCCGCCGGCGGCGAACTGCAGGAACTGCGGCTGCTCCGCCAGCGCCGCGTCGGCGAACACGAGCGCCCCGCCGACGACATCCGAGTGCCCGCCGAGGTACTTCGTCGTCGAGTGCACAACGACGTCGGCGCCGAGCGCGATGGGCTGCTGCAGGGCGGGCGAGGCGAACGTGTTGTCGACGACCACGATGGATCCGGCGGCGTGCGCCTTGGCGGCGAGGGCCCGGATGTCGGTGATGCGCAGCAGCGGGTTCGACGGCGTCTCGACCCACACGATCTTGGGTGTGCCCGCGGCGAGCGCGGCATCGACCGCCGCGAGGTCGGAGATGTCGACCACGCGCAGCTTCACGCCCCACGGCCCGAGCACACGCGCGAGCAGACGGTAGGTGCCGCCGTACACGTCGTTGCCGAGCAGCACCTCGTCGCCCGGCTGCAGCAGCGCGCGCAGCAGGGCGTCCTCGGCGGCCAGGCCCGAGGCGAACGACAGCGCGCGTGCCCCGCCCTCGATCGCGGCGAGCTGGGTCTCGAGCGCGGTGCGTGTGGGGTTGCCGGCGCGGCCGTACTCATAGCCGCCGCGGAGGCCGCCGATGCCGTCCTGCGCGTACGTCGTCGAGAAGTGCACCGGCGGGATCACCGCGCCCGTTGCCCCATCCGGCTCCTGCCCGGCGTGCACGGCGGCGGTGGCGAACTTGTGGTCGGTCATGCGTTGCTCTCCTCGGTTGCGTACAGCTCGTCCTGAAGTCCTGCGGGAACCAGGGCGTCCGTGGCCTCCACCTCGAAGCCGCGGGCGCGCATCCACTCGTCATCGAACACCTTGCCGAGGTAGCCGCGCCCGTGGTCGGGCAGCAGCACCACCACCACGGCGGATTCCGGCAGGTCGCGCGCCGCGCGCAGGGCGGCGACCACAGCCATGCCGCTGGAGCCGCCGACGAGCAGGCCCTCCTCGCGGGCGAGGCGGCGGGTCATGGCGAACGACTCGGCGTCGCTGACGCGATGGATCTCGTCGACCACGCTCGGGTCGTAGGCGCCCGGCCAGAAGTCCTCGCCGACGCCCTCGACGAGGTATCCGTGTACCTGGTCGGGCTGGGACGGATCCGCCGAGTAGATGGATCCGACCGGATCGGCCCCGACGATGCGCACCCGCCCGTCGCTCGCCTGCTTGAGGAACCGGCCGGTGCCCGTGATGGTGCCGCCGGTGCCGACGCCCGCGACGAAGTGCGTGACCCGGCGATCGGTGTCACGCCAGATCTCCGGCCCGGTCGAGCCGAAGTGGCTGCGCGGGGCGTTCTGGTTCGAGTACTGATCGGGCTTGTACGCGCCGGGGATCTCGCGCACGAGCCGGTCGGACACCGAGTAGTACGAGCGCGGGTCGTTGGGCTCGACGGCCGTCGGGGTGACGACGACCTCGGCGCCGTACGCGCGCAGCACGGCGATCTTGTCGGCCGAGACCTTGTCGGGCACCACGAACACGCTGCGGTATCCGCGCTGCTGGGCGACGAGCGCAAGGCCCACGCCCGTGTTGCCGCTGGTCGGCTCGACGATCACGCCGCCGGGGCGCAGCTTCCCTTCGCGCTCGGCGGCGTCGATGATGTTCGCCGCGATGCGGTCCTTCGAGGATCCGCCGGGGTTGAAGTACTCGACCTTCGCCAGCACGGTGGCGGCGATGCCCTCGGTGACGTGGTTGAGGCGGACGAGAGGGGTGGAGCCCACGAGGGCGTCGATGGAGGAGGCGTAGCGCACGATGGTGTCCTGGAGTTCGATGCGCGCGGACGGATCCGGAGAGGATCGGAACGGGCCGCGTGCGGTTGTCGGTGGTCGGTCGAGGCGCGCTCGAGGAGCGCTCGCAGCTCAGAGACGACAGCGACAGGTGTGCACCCACACACGCTAGCTCGTCATATGAGGACACGCAAGGGCTTCCCTACCGATTTGGTGGGGATTGATTCCCCTACCTTTAGCACGTGACTGCGCACGAGATCCGCCCTCCCCGCACCGAGTGGGACGGCTTCGGCTTCGAGACCCGCCAGGTGCACGTGGGCGATACCGAGGAGCACGGCTACAGCGCCCGCGTCTCGCCGATCTATCTGACGGCGGGCTACCGCTTCGAGTCGATGCAGAACGGGTGGGACCGCTTCACGGGCGAGAACCCCGGTCAGATCTACTCGCGCAACCTCAACCCGACCCACCTCGTCGCCGAGCAGCGCATCGCCTCGCTCGAGGGCGGCACCGGCGCCATCCTGGTCGGATCGGGCCAGGCCGCGATCGTCACGACCCTCCTGGGCCTCGCGGGTGCCGGCGATCACATCGTCTCCACGGCGACGATCTACGGGGGCACGCAGTCGATCTTCGCCCGCACGTTCCCCCGCCTCGGCGTCGAGACCACCTACGTGTGGGACTGGACCGACGAGGACGAGTGGGAGCGGGCGATCACCCCCGAGACGAAGCTGCTCTTCACCGAGACCATCCCGAATCCGCGTAACGACATCGTCGACATCGCGGCCGTCGCCCGCATCGCCGCGCGCCACGGCCTGCCGCTGATCGTCGACAACACGGTCGCCTCCCCCTACCTCACGCGTCCCTTCGAGGACGGCGCGCACATCGTCCTCCACTCGTCGACGAAGTTCCTCTCGGGCCACGGCGCGGGACTGTCGGGCGCCATCGTGGACGGCGGCAACTTCGACTGGGCGAACAGCTCGCGCTCGTACCCGGGCATCACCGAGCCGGCCGTTCCGGGCGGCACGTCGATCCTCGAGAAGCACGGCCCGCGAGCGCTCGAGGTGTACCTGCGCTCGACGATCGTCAACGACATGGGGCCGGCGCTGTCGCCCCTGAACTCCTTCCTGCTGCAGCAGGGCATCGAGACGCTGTCGCTGCGTATGGATCGCCACGTCGAGACCACCCACCGGCTCGCCCACTGGCTGGCCGAGCAGCCCGAGGTCGCCCGCGTCGACTACGCCGGGCTCGAGGGCCATCCGCAGCACGAGCTCGCCCAGCGTGTGTACAGGGGCCGGCCCGGATCGGTGTTCGCGATCTCGCTCGCGGGCGGTCGCGATGCGGCGGAGGTCTTCTACGACTCGCTGCGCATCTTCAGCCGCATGACCCACATCGGCGACACGCGCTCGATGATCCTGCACCCGGCCACCACCACGCACGTCGGCTTCTCGCAGGAGCACCGCGACCGCCTCGGCGTCGACGACGGCCTCCTGCGTCTCTCCGTCGGCCTCGAGACGGCCGACGACCTCATCGCAGATCTGCGCCAGGCCTTCGACGCCGTCCGCGACGCGGGGCTCTGACCCGCCCCGCTAGCCCCCGCGGAAGCTCAGGGCGTCTCGACTCGCTGCGCTCGCTCGACGAACGAGGAAGAAGTCCCCCCCCGGCCCCTACCCCCGCTCGTCGAGCGAGGGAGGAACGACCGAGCCGAGACGCCCAAGCCCCCGCGGAAGCTCAGGGCGTCTCGACTCGCTGCGCTCGCTCGACGAACGAAAAAAATACCCCCGCTCGTCGAGCGAGGGAGGAACGACCGAGTCGAGACGCCCCGAACCTCCGCGCAGGCGAGCCCGAGCGCAAAGCGAACCGCGCCCGGGTGTTCACCACAAGCACCCGAGCGCGGTTCTGTGTTCTCGCCTCGCCGCCACAAAGGAGTGAATCGAGCAGCGGCCAGGCGAGAAGTCTCAGCCGGTGATCTCGAACGTTACGCGCAGCAGGTCCTGCTCGCGTGACGACGGGCCGATCCGCAGCTCGAACTGCCCCGGCTCCACGATGCGATCACCGCGCGCGTCCACGATCGTGCACGCCGAGGCCGGCAGCTCGAGGTCGACGACGCGCTCCTCGCCCGGGGCGAGGGACACCTGCACCCAGTGCTTGAGCTCCTTGTCGGCCCAGCTCACCGAGGTGACGCTGTCGCTGACGTAGACCTGCACGGTCTCGAGCGCGGGGCGTGATCCGGTGTTGCGGATCGCCACGGATGCGCGGATCACATCGCGCGCGGTCACCACGGGGGTCTCGATGCGTGCGTCGACGTACTCGACGGTCGTGTACGACAGCCCCTCGCCAAAAGCCCAGGCGGGCGCCTGCGTGAGGTCGGCGTAGCGGTCGCCGTGCTGGCCGCGGATCTGGTTGTAATAGGTCGGCTGCTGGCCCACGTGACGCGCGAACGAGATGGGCAGGCGGCCCGTGGGCTCGACCTGCCCGCGCAGCAGCTCGGCGATCGCGCGGCCGCCCTGCATGCCCGGGTTCGCGACCCACAGGATGGCCGAGGCGCCCAGCGCCGACGGCGGCAGCACCAGCGGCTTCGACGCCAGCAGCACCACCACCAGCGGCGTACCGGTCGCGGCGAGCGCGTCGAGCATCGCCTTCTGACCGCCGATGAGCTCGAGCGTGGCCGTGGAGCGCGCCTCGCCGACCAGCTCGATGCGGTCGCCGACCACGGCCACGACCACGTCGGCCGCCTCGGCCGCCGCGACGGCCTCGGCGATCATCGCGGCGTCGGGCTCGCACGGCACGGCCACGAGCGGTCGGGGCTGGCCGTCCGGGAAGAACGCGCCGTGCGGATCCGGCACGAGGGTCAGGATGTCCGCGCCCCGCGCGTGGGCCACGTCGAGATCGGGCTGCGCGCGCAGGCCGTCGAGCACCGTGGTGATCATGTCGCGCGGCTGACCGTCGGGCAGCCATCCGGCCTGGCCGGAGTTGCCGGCCCAGTCGCCGAGCTGGGTCTGGGCGTCATCCGCCAGCGGACCGACGACGGCCACCTTCGCGACCGAGGGGGCGAGCGGCAGCACGCCGTCGTTCTGCAGCAGCACGAGCGAGCGTCGGGCGACCTCGAGGTTGAGCGCGGTGTGCGCGTCGGATCCGAGCACGTCCGCCATCCGCGCGGCGTCGGGGTGGCGGGGCTGCTCGAACAGCCCCAGCTCGAACTTGAGCGTCAGGATGCGCGCGACCGCGTCATCCAGCTCCTCCTCCCTCAGCAGCCCGGCGGCGATGGCCTCGAGCGCGCCCTCGAAGAACGTCGGCGTCTGCATGACCATGTCGTTGCCTGCGCGCACGGCGGCGGCGGCCGCGTGCGCGATGTCGGGCTGCACCTTCTGCTCCCACACCATGCGCCCGACGTTGTCCCAGTCGGTGATGAGGGTGCCGGTGTAGCCCCACTCCCCCCGCAGCACATCGTTGAGCAGCCAGTCATTGAGGGTGATCGGGATGCCGTCGGTGGTCTGGTAGCCCAGCATGAACGTGCGGCAGCCCTCTCGCGCCACCCGCTCGAACGGCGGCAGGAACCACGAGCGCAGCTTGCGGTGCGAGATGTCGGCCTCGCTCGCGTCGCGTCCGCCCTGGGTCTCCGAGTAGCCCGCGAAGTGCTTCGCGGTCGCGAGGATCGCGGTCTGATCCGTCAGTCCGTCGCCCTGGTAGCCGCGCACCATCGCGGAGGCGAGCTCGCCGATCACGTGCGGATCCTCGCCGAACGTCTCATCGACCCGGCCCCAGCGCAGATCGCGCGCGATGCAGAGCACGGGCGAGAACGTCCAGTGCACGCCGGTCGCCGCCACCTCCACTGCGGTGGCGCGCGCCACCTGCTCGACGAGCGCGGCATCCCACGTGGCGGCCATGCCCAGCTGCGTCGGGAAGATCGTCGCGCCCTCGCAGAACGAGTGCCCGTGGATGCAGTCCTCGCCCACCACGAGCGGGATCCGCAGGCGGGTCTGGGCGGTCAGCGCGTGCGCGCGGGCGAGCCGCTCCGGCGAGGTGTGCAGGATGGATCCGACCTGACGGCGCAGGACGTGGTCGTCGAGGTCGTCGCGGGCGTCGAGCTGGAGCATCTGCCCCACCTTCTCCTCCACGGTCATCCGACCGAGCAGGTCCGCGACGCGATCCTGGACGGGGGCCGCCGGATCCAGATACAGAGCGGTGTCCTCCGCGACCGTCACTTCTTCTCCTCTGCCTTCTCGGCGGGCGCCTGCGCGCCGGACGGGGCGCTGCGCACGACCGTCACGGCGTCTGTGACGCTCAGGCCGCGCTTCTTCATGGCGCGGGCGCGCTCGCCCGCCGAGCGCAGGCGCGGGTTGACGTACTCGTCGATGCCGAAGTTCACCAGCGACAGGGCGACACCCAGGATCGCGATGCACAGGCCCGCGGGCACGTACCACCACCAGTAGCTGGGGAACGCGCCGTTCGACTGCGCCCAGAACAGGATGGTGCCCCAGTTCAGGTTCGAGATCGGGATGACGCCGATGAACGCGAGGGTGGTGAGGCCGAGCACGGCGGCCGTGACCGTGCCGACGAAGCTCGACGCGATGATCGCGAGGAGGTTCGGCAGCATCTCGACGAAGATGAGGCGCGGCAGCGACTCGCCGTTCGCCCGGGCGGCCTGCACGAAGTCGCGGTTGCGCAGCGACATGGTCTGCGCGCGCAGCACGCGCGCGCCCCACGCCCATCCGGTGATCGCCAGCGTCAGCGCGATGACCCACAGGGGCGGATCCTCGAACTGCGAGGCCACGATGATGATCAGCGGCAGACCCGGGATCACCAGGAACACGTTGGTGAGGGCCGACAGCGACTCGCTCCGCCAGCCGCGCGTGTAGCCGGCGATCACGCCGACGACGACGGCGATGAAGGTGCCCATGATGCCGGCCAGGAAGCCGACGATGAGCACACCCCGGGTGCCGAAGACGATCTGGCTGAAGATGTCCTCGCCCATGTGGGTGGTGCCGAGCAGGTGCGTCAGCGAGGGACCCTGGCGCAGCGCCTGGTAGTCCTTCTCGAGCGGCCCGAAAGGCGCGATCAGGTCGCCGAAGATCGCGACCAGCACGAAGACGCCGATGATGATCAGGCCCGCGAGCGACTTCGGGTTGCGGAACATCGCGAACGACGACGCCAGCTGGCCCCAGAAGGTCTTGTGCGCGGGCGGCTCTGCGCCCGTCACGGAGCGGAGCGTCGCCGTCTCGGGCACGCCCACGCCGGCGGCCGGGATCTCGGCTGCGGTGGTGTTGGTCATCTCAGGCCTCCGACTGACGGGTGCGCGGGTCGAGGATCGCGTGGGCGACATCCGCGAGGATGTTCGCGCACAGCACGGCGAGGGTGATGATCAGGAACACGCCCTGCATCAGCGGGTAGTCCTTCGCGTTCGTCGCGTCGAGCAGCATCTTGCCGACGCCCGGATACGAGAACACGAGCTCCATGACGATCGTGCCGCTCACGATGAAGCCGATCGACAGGGCGAAGCTCGACAGCTGCGGCAGCACCGCGTTGCGGGCGGCGTATCGCCACAGCACGCGCCCCGAGGGCATGCCCTTCGCCTGCGCGACGGTGATGTAGTCCTCATCGAGCACGGTGAGCATCATGTTGCGCATGCCCAGGATCCATCCGCCGAGCGAGGCGATGAGGATCGTGATGAGCGGCAGCGCGCCGTGCGCGATGACCTGGCCGATGAAGTCGAGCGAGAACTCGGGAGCGGATCCCTTGTCGTACGCATGCGAGGCGGGGAACCATCCGAGCGTCGACGAGAACACGGCGATCGCGATGAGCCCGAGCCAGAAGTACGGCACGGTCGAGAAGAAGGTCGTGATCGGCACGATGACGTCGGCGCGGCTGCCACGGTGCCATCCGATGACGGCGCCCGTGATGGTGCCGAGGAGGAACGACAGCACGGTCGCCAGGCCCACGAGGCCGACCGTCCAGGGCAGCGCCGTGGCGATGACGTCGCCGACCGGAGCGAGGCCGTTCGAGAAGGATGCGCCGAGGTCGCCGCGCAGCAGCGATCCCCAGTAGTCGAGGTACTGCTGCCAGACCGTCTTGTCCTTGTCGAGCCCGAAGAGGGCGCGGATCGCGCCTTCCGCCTCGGGCGAGAGCTGCCCGCGGTACTTGGCCATGTAGGCCGACACCGGGTCGCCCTTCATCAGGCGCGGCACGATGAAGTTGATCGTGATCGCGGCCCAGAGCGTGAAGAGGTAGAAGACGGCGCGGTTGATGATGAAGCGGAACGGGATGTTCATGCTGCTCCTCCGTTCGCGATGCCCGTGCCGAGGGTGCCGGCATCGGGGATGCCCGGGGCCGAGGCGAAGTGCTTCTCGGGGTCGGGCGAGGCCGAGCGCAGCGCCTGCGTGTACTCGTGCTGGGGGTGGAGGATGACGTCGTCTGCCGTGCCCTGCTCCACGACCCTGCCGTGGTGGAGCACCATGATCTCGTCCGAGAAGTGGCGCGCCGTGGCGAGGTCGTGGGTGATGTACAGCACACCCAGCCCCTCGTCGCGCTGCAGCTCGGCGAGCAGGTTGAGCACGCCGACGCGGATCGAGACGTCGAGCATCGACACGGGCTCGTCGGCGACGAGCAGCTGGGGGCGCGAGGCGAGCGCGCGGGCGATGGCCACGCGCTGGCGCTGTCCGCCCGACAGCTCGTGCGGGCGGCGGTCGATCACGGCATCCGGATCGAGGCGCACCCGCTCCAGCAGGCGGCGCACCTCGGCGTCGGTCTGGTCCTTCGGCACCACGTTGTCGAGGCGGAGGGGCCGCTCGAGGTGATACCGGATCGAGTGGTACGGGTTCAGCGAGGCGAACGGATCCTGGAACACCATGCGCAGCTGCTGGCGATACGCACGCAGGCCCTTGCCGCGCGTGGGGATCGGCCTGCCGTCGAGCAGCACCTCACCCGAGGTGGGCGTCTCGAGCTGCGTGAGAATCTTCGCGATCGTCGACTTGCCGGATCCGGACTGCCCGACCAGCGCGATCGTCTGGCGCTCGCGCAGCGTGAAGCTGACGTCGTCGAGGGCCAGGATGGGCTGCGCCCCGCGCACGCGGTAGCGCTTGGAGACGTTGCGGAACTCGAGCGTGGTCATCGCACCAGCACCCCCTTCGCGCCGGTGAGGCGCGGGAACGAGCTGAGCAGCTTGCGGGTGTACTCGTGCTGCGGGCGCTCCCAGATGTCGCGGGAGGCCGCGAGCTCGACGATCTCGCCCTCGCGCATGATCGCGATGCGGTCGCTGATCTCCAGCAGCAGGGGCAGGTCGTGCGTGATGAAGATGACCGAGAAGCCGAATTCGTGGCGCAGCTCGGAGATCTGCTTCAGGATGTCGCGCTGCACGAGAACGTCGAGCGCGGTGGTCGGCTCGTCCATGACCATCAGCTGCGGGCGCAGGGCGAGGGCCATGGCGATCATGACGCGCTGGCGCATGCCGCCGGAGAGCTCGTGCGGGTACGAGCGGAAGCGCTCCTTGCCGACCCGGACGATCTCGAGCAGCTGCTCGCACTCGCGGCGGCGCTCGGCCTTCGACATCTGCGGGCGGTGCACGGCGAACACGTCGTCGAGCTGGGCGCCGATGGTCGCCACCGGGTTGAGCGCGTTCATCGCGCCCTGGAAGACCATCGAGATCTTGTCCCAGCGGAAGCGCTGCATCTCGCCGGCATCGAGCGCGTTGACGTCGATGTCGCCGGCCTTCGCGTCATGGAAGACGACGTCGCCGCCCGTGATGACGGCCGGGGCGCGCAGCAGGCGCTGCACGCCGTAGGCGAGCGTGGTCTTGCCGCATCCGCTCTCCCCGGCCAGGCCGAGGATCTCGCCGCGCTGCAGCTGGAGGGACACGTTCTTCACCGCCTTCACGGGCGGGGTCACGTCGTACTCGACCGAGAAGTCGCGCACGGTGAGCAGGGGGTCTGTCATCGGTTCGCTTTCGCACAGCACGGATCGGATCCGCGCACGTCGACGCGCGCGACCCGGAGGGGGAAGGGTGCCGCGCACGGGAGCGCGGCGGGTCTTCGCCCGGCCCGCCGGACGGATCCGACGGGCCGGGTGAAGGAGGGGGACTTACTCGGCGGGCTCGAGGTTCATCAGAACCTGGACCGCGGCGACCTGCAGCGGGTCGCCCGGCGCGTACGGGTCGTCGTCGCTCGGCCATCCCACGTAGTTGCGGGTGTTGAACTCGGCCAGGATCGGGTGCGTGCCGACCGGGATCACCGGGACGTCCTCGACGAAGATCTTCTGCACGCCCTCGATGGCGGCCGTGCGCTCCTCGTCGCTCGCCGAGTTGGCGTAGGTGCTCAGCAGCTCGGTCGCCTCGGGGTTGTCGTAGCGGCCGAAGTTGTAGTCGACCTCGTCGCCGGCGAGCAGCCAGCGGCCGTCCATGGTGTCAGAGTACAGGTCGTACGGCGTTGTGCCCGAGTCGGTCCAGTGCATGATTGCGTCGAAGTCGCCCGTGCGCTTCGCGTTCCACCACGTGTCGACATCCGGGGTGTCGACCTTGGCGTCGGCGCCGAGCGTCTTCTTGACCTGGTCGGCGATCAGGCTGATGCCGGTGACGTAGTCGTTCCAGCCCTGGGGCACCTGGAGCGTGAACTCGACGGGCTCGCCGTCGGGGTCGATGAGGGCCTCGCCCTCCCAGGTGTAGCCGGCGTCCTCGAGCACCTTCTTGGCGCCGTCGACGTCGATCGAGAACTCCTTGCCCTTGTACTCCGGGGCGATGTACTTCTCGCCGACCGGCGTGGGCAGACCCGTGATGCTGGTCAGCTGCGATCCGGCGTTCTCGCGCGCGATGGTGGTGTGCGCCTCGCGGTCGATGACCATGTTGACGGCCTTGCGGAAGGCCACGTCATCGAACGGCTTCTCCTGCGTGTTGAGGAACAGCACGTCGGGGGCCATGACGTTGGCCGGCCAGAAGATGTTGTGCTCGTCCTTCGAGAGGTACTGGCCCTCGATGTCCGAGATGAACGCCTGCGCCCAGTCGGCCTCGCCGCTGGCGAGAGCCGTGGTGAGGGCGGTGTTGTCGTTGTACGAGACGTAGTACAGCGTCGGCACGGCCGGCTCGCCGCCCCAGTAGTCGTCCCGGGCGGTCATCGTGACCGACTGCGAGCTGAACTTCTCGAGCACGTAGGGGCCCGTGCCCACCGGGTCGGGGTTGGTGAAGGTGGTCGGGTCCTCGACGTCCTTCCAGATGTGCTCGGGCACCATCTGGATGTTCAGCACCTGCGCCTGCTTGACGAACTTCGACTCGGCGAAGGTGAGCACGACGTCGTCGCCGTCCTTCTTGATGTCGGTCAGCTGGATGTTGCCGGTGTCGAAGGCCGGGGTGCTCTTGATGAGGTTGAACGTGAAGAGGATGTCGTCGGCGGTGAAGTCCTCGCCGTCGTTCCACTTCACGCCCGCTCGCGGCGTGACGGTGAGCTGGGTGTAGTCGTCGTTCCACGTGACCTTCTCGGCGAGCCACGGGGTGGTCTCGTTGTCGCCCGTGGGGTTGACGATCGCGAGCGGCTCGAAGACGACGTTCTTGTAGCCGAGCTTGTTGGCCGAGGAGTCTCCCGACCAGGGGTTGTTCGACTCGGTGGTGATCGCGCCGTCGGGCTTCGCGATCGTGAGCGCCGCGCCCGCCTCGGGCTTGCTGTCGCTCGGCTTGTCCGAGTCCGCGCCTGCGCCGCTACCGGCGCAGCCGGTGAGCGCCAGCGCGGTGACCAGGCCGAGGCCTGCGACGAAGTACAGGGGCTTGCGTGCCATCGCTTCTCCTTTGAAGGGACGAGAACTGCGTGATTGCAGGGGGGTGCTTCCGGTTCGTTCCGGGAGCGGTTCCATGAACTTACTTACTCGTGGGTAAGTTGTAAAGCGCGAATCCTCGAATAGGGTCGCGTCGAGAGGAGATCGTGATCATGGCGACCAAGCGCAAGAACGGGCCGCGGCCCGAGACGCTGCGCCGTCGCGCCGAGATCCTGCAGGCGGCCATGGAGGTGTTCGGCGCCAAGGGCTTCGCCAACGGCACGCTGCACGAGATCGCCGAGCAGGTCGACATGACCCATGCCGGCGTGCTGCACCACTTCGGCTCGAAGACGCAGCTGCTCGTCGAGGTGCTCAGCTACCGCGACCAGAGCGATGTGCAGGATCTCGCCGACAAGCACATCCCAGGAGGGATGGAGCTGTTCCGTCACCTCGTGCGCACTGCGTTCGCGAACGCCCGTCGCGCCGGGCTCGTGCAGGCCTACGCGGTGCTCTCAGGCGAGTCGGTGACCGACGACCACCCCGCGCGCTCCTACTTCCAGGATCGCTACCGCACCCTGCGCCACGAGGTGACGACCGCCTTCGCGCTCGCCTGCGAGGAGAAGGGCGTCACCCAGCCGGAGACGATCGCGGATGCCGCCGCCGCCATCCTCGCGGTGATGGACGGCCTCCAGATCCAGTGGCTGCTCGATCCGGATGCGGTCGACCTCGCCCGCTCGAGCGAGTTCGCCATCGAGGCGATCGTGTGCGCCGTGCTCGACCCGCACGATCCGGTGCTCTGACGCCCGACCGGCCTCGCGTGTGACGTCGCGTTTCGGCGCGTGACGCCCGGTTTCACTGTTTGTCGTCACACGGCCCGCACCCATCGGAGCGGGCGTAGCGTCGATGGCATGAGCGAGAACTTCGTGCAGCACCATGACATCGACCCCTACGACGCGGCCTATTCGCGCCACGTGGGCGAGATCGTCTCGGTGCAGCCCGAGCTCGACGCCGACGCGTTCAAGTCGCTCTTCCGCGGCCACCCGGGCGGCGTCGCCGTCATCACGGCGCAGGGCGAGAACGGCCCCGTCGCCCTCACCGCGACCTCCGTGGCCTCTGTCAGCGTCGATCCGGCGATCCTGATCTTCTCGATCTCGTCGATCTCGTCGTCGGCGCCCACCATCCTGGATGCCGACACGATCGTTGTGCACCTGCTCGACGCGGAGGATCTGGATCTGGCGAAGCTCGCCTCGACGAGCGGCATCGACCGCTTCGCCGACACCTCGATCTGGACGCGCCTCGCCACGGGCGAGCCGCTGTTCCCCGGGGTGCGCGCCTGGGCCCGCTGCGCGGTCGTCAGCCGCCTCGAGGCTGGAGGGTCGACCGTCATCGCCGCGCACGCGCTGCAGGGCCAGACCAACCGCGAGCCCGGCCTCGAGCCCGGCCCGCTCGTCTACCACAACCGCGCCTGGCACCGCCTCAGCGAGGCCTCCCTCATCGAGTGACGCCCGGCGGCGGGCGGCGGGCACTGGTGGTCGCGAATCGCCGCGGTACGCGCGCGTCTGACGGCGATTGCTGACCAGGAGCCGCCCCGGGGCGGAGCTCAGGCGTCGAGGAACGCGCGCAGCTCGCGCTCGAACGCGTCGAAGCGGTCGGCGAGCAGGTCGCCAGGGGTCGCCTCGGCATCGGGCATCGCGGCGAGCCGCTCGAGCTGCTCGCCCGTCACGCCGGTCGCATCCGGGTCGACGAGCAGGATGCGCTCGGGCGCCCGCTGCTGGAGCGTCTTCAGCGCCGCGTGGATCTTGCCGTAGCTGTTGTCGGCCGCGACGACGGGACGCCCCGCGAGCAGCCCGAAGATCGCCCCGTGCAGGCGGTCGGTCACCACGACCCGCGCCGCGTGCAGCGTGTCGATCAGGGCGTACAGGTGGTGCGCGGCATCGCCCAGGCTCGTGAGCGCGGCGGGCCGGATGATCGTGTCGGCTTCGAGAGCCTCGCGACCCGCGGCGAGCGCGCGCAGCCGGGCCATGGCCGATCCGGGTGCCTTCTCGGCGTCGTCGCGCTCGAGGAACGCGATCGCCTCGCTGTCGGGACGGAAGGCGAACGGGTAGGGGTGCTGGAGCACGATGTCCTCGGTGCGCACGAGGTGCACACCGTCGGCAGCGAGGTGCTCGCGCGCGATGTCGGCCGACCGCTCGTCGCGGGTGGCGAGCAGCAGGCGCGGGTGCGCGCGGTAGATGGCCGCGCTGCGCGCGAGGGCCTCCGGATCGGCGAAGCGGATCGACTGCGGGAACGACACGATGGCGTTGTGCGGGAAGGCCCGCACCACCGCCAGCCGGGCGGCCTCCTCGTGGGGCCAGAGATCGCCGAGGTTGCCGCCGCCGGGCAGCACGACCACGTCGTGGGGCCGGATCGAGGCGACGATGAGCCCCCACTGCGCCGCGAGGGTCTGGCGGTCGATCACGATCACGCGATACGGGAAGCGTGCGGCCAGGAACGACCGGGTCGCGAGGGTGATGGCGTGGTCGCCGAGGTTCGCCCAGCCGTGGGCGGCGAGGATCACCGCGACCGGGATCGCCGGATCCCGCGTGGTCAGCTCGTGCACCGGATCCGTCGCGCTCATGGCTCGAGCCTACGAGCCCCCGCGGCGCTCCCACCCCGGCAGGTGCCCCGATCCGCCCTCGAACGGCGGCGGTGAGCGCGCGATCGGGGCACGGTCAGGAGCGGGGCGGGGCCGTGGTCTCGCGCACGATCAGCTCGCAGGGCACGACCACGCGTTCGCGCGCGGGCGCCTCGCCCCCGGCGAGGCGGGCCAGCACCAGGCGCACGAGCTCGTGGCCGATGCGCTGGAACGGCTGGCGCACGGTCGTCAGCGGCGGCGACGAGTACTCGGCGAGGCCGATGTCGTCGAACCCGACCACCGACACGTCCTGCGGCACCCGCAGGCCGCGCTCGTGGAGGGCCCGGATCAGGCCGAACGCGGTCTCGTCGTTGGCGCAGAAGACCGCGGTCGCCTCGCCCTGCTCGGCGATCCGGCGGCCGAGCTCGTAGCCGGAGCGGGCCGACCAGTCGCCGGTCCAGGCGGTGGGCGGCGCGACGCCCGCCGCGAGCAGGGTCTGGCGCCAGGCGTCGGCACGGGCGAGCGCGGGCTCGGAGTCATCGGGGCCGGAGATGTGGTGGATCGCGCGGTGCCCGAGATCGAGAAGGTGCCGCACCGCGTCGGTCGTGCCCTCGATCTGATCGGCCACCACGGCGGTGTACTGCCCGACCAGACGCGAGTCGGAGACGACGACCGGCATGCCGCGCGGCAGGGTGAGCGAGTCGGGGGTCTCGTGCTCGGCACGGATCACGATGAGCCCGTCGACGGCCTGCTGGGTGAGCCGGCTGGCCGCGGCCTCCCAACCGCTCGGATCCTCGGTCGCCGTCACATCGACCACCGTGACGGTGTACCCCTCGGCGCGTGCGGCGTCGATCACGCCCGACATGGTCTGCGCCTCGCCCGTGCGCTCGAAGCGGTGGGCGAGCAGCCCGATCGTGCGGAATGCGCCGCTGCGCAGCGCGCGGGCGGCGTGGTTGGGCATGTAGCCGAGCCGGTCCATCGCCTCCACGACGCGGGCGCGGGTGTCGGCGCTCACGCGGGCCCCGCCGTTGGAGACGCGCGAGACGGTCTGGGCCGAGACGCCCGCCAGGCGGGCGACGTCGGCGATCGACGCGGCGCGACGACTCGGCGGAAGGGGCATGAGCGGATGCTATCGCCTCGCGCCCGCGGCCCGCCCCGCGGATGTTCACGTTGCCATCCTCGGCGTCTCGTGACATGACTGTGACGGGAAACTCTTTGACAAGCGCCGGAACGTGCGGCATGTTTACGTCAACACACAGTGCACGCAGACGGCAGAGCAGCCGTCCGTGTCGCAACGAGGCGAAGGAGTTCTGTGATGACGATCCGTGGCAAGCGGTGGATGGCGGTGGCCGTGGTGGCGCCGATCGCGCTCGCGCTTTCGGCCTGCGGCGGCGGCGGTGGCGGCGGCGGCGAGGCCGGTCAGGGCGGCGAGGGCGACGGCAAGCTGACCGTCTGGGCATGGGATCCGGCCTTCAACATCTACGCGATGGAAGAGGCCGCGAAGATCTACCAGGCCGACCACCCCGACTTCGAGATCGACGTCGTCGAGACCTCGTGGGACGACCTGCAGACCAAGCTGACGACCATCGCCCAGGCGCAGCAGACCGACGAGCTGCCCGACATCTTCCTGATGCAGAACAACGCGTTCCAGAAGAACGTCATCAACTACCCGGATCTGTTCAGCGACCTCGGCGACTCCGACGTCGACTTCTCGGAGTTCCCCGAGGCGGTCGTGGAGTACTCCACCGTCGACGACCTGAACTACGGCGTGCCGTTCGACAACGGCACCGCGGTCACGGCTCTGCGCACCGACGTGCTCGAGCAGGCCGGCTACACGATCGACGACTTCACCGGGATCACGTGGGACGACTTCCTCACCAAGGGCAAGGACGTGCTGGCCAAGACCGGCAAGCCGCTGCTCTCGGGCCAGGCGGGCTCGGCCGACCTCATCATGATGATGCTGCAGAGCGCCGGCGCGAGCCTGTTCGACGACGAGGGCAACCCCACGATCGTCGACAACGAGGCGCTCGAGAAGAGCATCGAGGTCTACAAGGAGCTCGTGACGTCGGGCGTCTTCGTCGAGGTCAACTCCTGGGACGAGTACATCGCGTCCTTCGTGAACGAGGACGTCGCCGGCACGATCAACGGCGTGTGGATCCTCGGCTCGATCCAGACCGCGGCGGACCAGTCGGGCAAGTGGGACATCACCGACCTGCCGAAGCTCGACGGCGTGGACGGCGCGACCAACTTCTCCGCCAACGGCGGATCGTCGTGGGCGATCACCGCGAACGCCGACTACGACCTGGCCGCCGACTTCCTGAACGAGACGTTCGCCGGATCCACCGAGCTGTACGACACGATCCTGCCGAAGTCGGGCGCCCTGGCGAACTGGAGCCCCGCGGGCGAGAGCGACGTGTACGCCGAGCCGCACGAGTTCTTCAGCGGTCAGCCCGTCTTCCAGGAGGTGCTGGAGTTCGGCAAGGAGGTGCCCGCCAACAACACGGGCGTCTACTACTACGAGGGACGCGACTCGGTCAGCGCGGCCCTGACGAAGATCATCAACGGCACGGACACGGCCGCCGCCCTCGACGAGGCGCAGAAGGCCGTCGAGTTCTCGATGCAGTGACCGCGCAGGGGCGCCGGCCAGCGCGCCGGCGCCCCTCGCGTCCGCTCCCCTGCTCCCTCCCATCCGCACCGAAGGTGGACCGACCGTGACCCTCACCGCCGCCATCGTGGCGCCGCCGCGCGGCACGAAGAACAAGAAGACCGAGCCCTGGCGCTCGCGCAGCGCGAGCGCCAAGCGCCGCAGCCTCACCGGCTGGACGTTCCTGCTGCCGGCCGCGCTGCTGATCATCTGGCTGAACTTCTGGCCGATGCTGCAGGCGCTCATCCTGTCGCTGCAGACGGGCCGCGGCACGCGCCTGCAGTTCGCCGATCCGCTCTGGTCGAACTACGCGCGACTGTTCGAGGACGACATCTTCCGGCTCACGCTGATGACGACCGGGATCTACCTCGTCGTCCAGGTGCCGATCATGCTGATCCTCGCCCTCGTGCTGGCGAACCTGCTCAACTCCCCCACCCTGCGCGCCAAGGGCTTCTGGCGCACAGCGATCTTCCTCCCCTGCGCCATCGGCCTCGTGTCGTACTCGCTCGTGTTCCGCACGCTGTTCGCCAACGACGGTCCGGTCAACGACCTCCTGCAGGGCCTCGGGCTCATCGCCGATCCGATCAACTGGCTGGGCCAGCCCGAGACCGCGCGTCTGGTGATCATCATCGGCCTGCTGTGGCGCTGGACCGGCTACAACATGGTGTTCCTGCTCGCGGCGCTGCAGAACGTCGACCGGTCGACCATCGAGGCCGCGCGCATCGACGGCGCGAACGCGTGGCAGACCTTCTGGCGCGTGACGGTGCCGCAGCTGAAGCCGATGATCCTGCTCTGCGCGATCATGTCGACCAACGGCACGCTGCAGTTGTTCGACGAGTCGTGGGCGCTCACGCAGGGCGGCCCGGCCTACTCGTCCATGTCGATGGCGCACTACCTGTTCGAGCTGTCGTTCCACAAGAACCCGAACTTCGGCTACGCCGCCGCGGTGTCGTACGCGATCCTGCTGCTGGTCGCCATCCTCGCCGCCATCCAGATGAAGATCGGGGACAAGCGTGACTAGTCTCACTCCCGCGAAGGTGATGCGGGGCCTGCCCGGCTATCTCTTCCTCAGCGTCGCGGCGATCCTGTCGCTGTTCCCCCTGTACTTCATGGTCGTCTCGGCGACCAACACCAGCAAGGATGTGCTCGATTCGCGTCTGCTGCCGGGCGGCAACCTGTTCGCGAACCTCGCGGTGCTGCTCGACCTGCAGGACCTCGGCGGCGCGATGTGGAACTCCACGCTCATCGCCGTGACCACCACCGTCGCCGCCCTGCTCATCTGCTCGATCGCGGGCTACGGCTTCGAGGTCTATCACTCGCGCAGCAAGGACCGCCTGATGGGCATCCTGCTGCTGGCGATGATGATCCCGTTCGCGGCGACGATGATCCCGCTGTTCCAGCTGTTCGCGAGCCTCGACCTGCTGTCCACGGTGATCGCGGTCGTGCTGCCGACCGTGGCGACGCCGTTCCTGATCCTGCTGTTCCGCCAGGCGTCGCGCTCGTTCCCGGGCGAGATCATCGAGGCCGGGCGCCTCGACGGGCTGAGCGAGGTCGCCATCTTCGCGCGCCTCTACGTGCCCACGATGCGTCCGACGTACGCCGCGGCCGCCGTCATCACGTTCATGGCCTCGTGGAACAACTTCCTCTGGCCCAAGGTCGTGCTCGTGAACAACGAGGCGCAGACCATGCCCATGCTCATCGCCAACCTCACCGCGGGGTACGTGACCGACTACGGCGTGCTGATGCTCGCCGTGCTCATCGCCTCGCTGCCCACCGTCATCGTCTTCTTCGTGCTGCAGCGCAGCTTCGCCGAGGGCATCACCGGAGCCATCAAGTGACTTTCGACATCACCCGCATCGCCGACCCCCTGTTCGTCTCCGAGAACCGCCTCGCGGCGCACTCCGACCACCGCTGGCACCAGCGCACGGAGGGCGACAGCGAGCAGCTGCTCAGCGGCACGTGGCGCTTCCACTACGCCGAGCATCCGTCGACGGCGCCCGACGGGTTCGCCGACACCGCCTACGACGTGTCGGCGTGGGACGAGATCGCCGTGCCGGGGCACATCCAGCTGCAGGGCTACGGCCGACCGCAGTACACCAACGTGCAGTACCCCTGGGACGGCCTCGAGGACATCGTGCCCGGCCAGGCGCCCGCGTTCTCGAACCCCGTCGGGACCTACGTGCGCACCTACACGCTCGACCGCCCGCTCGAAGAGGGCGAGCGCCTGAGCGTCGCGTTCCTCGGCGCCGAGTCGGCCGTCGCGGTGTGGCACAACGGGGTCTACGTCGGCTACGCGACCGACTCGTTCACCCCCTCCGAGTTCGACCTGACCGGCACGGTCGTGGAGGGCGAGAACCGCCTCGCGGCGCAGGTGTTCAAGGTCACGGCGGGCACCTGGCTCGAGGACCAGGACTTCTACCGCTTCTCGGGCCTGTTCCGCGATGTCGTGCTGCGCCGCCGCCCGCGTGTGCACGTCGAGGACGTGCAGATCACCACCGACGTCGCCGCCGACCTCGGCACCGCGACGATCCGCGCGCAGGTCGCACTGGACGGATCCGGATCGGTGAGCGCAACGCTGTCGGGGCACGGATCCGTCCCGCTCCCGCTGACGGAGGCGGGCGACGGCACGCTGTCGGTCGAGATCGAGGCGCCGAGGCTGTGGAGCGCCGAGGATCCGCACCTGCACGAGCTCGCGGTCGAGGTGCGCGACGAGGCGGGCGAGGTGACCGAGCGCTTCACGGTGCCCGTGGGCGTTCGGCGCTTCGGGATCGAGGACGGCCTGCTCAAGATCAACGGCGAGCGCGTGGTGCTGCTCGGTGTGAACCGCCACGAGTTCGGCGTGAACGGGCGTGTCGTCACCCGCGAGGAGACCGAGGCCGACCTGCGCCTGCTCAAGGCCGCCGGCGTCAACGCCCTGCGCACGAGCCACTACCCGAACAACTCGTACTTCTACGAGCTGGCCGACCGGTACGGCTTCTACGTCATCGACGAGATGAACCTCGAGACGCACGCCATGTGGGACGCGGTCGTGCGCGGCCGCATCGGCCTCGAGGAGGCCCTGCCGGGCGATCGCCCCGACTGGCTGCCCGCTCTGCTCGATCGCGCGGCGAGCATGGTGGCCCGTGACCGCAACCACGCCAGCGTGGTGATGTGGTCGTGCGGCAACGAGTCGTTCGGCGGCAGCGACATCCTGGCCGTGGCCGACTGGTTCCGCTCGGTCGACACCCGCCCGGTGCACTACGAGGGCGTGCACTGGGATCCGCGGCATCCGGAGACCACCGACGTCGTCAGCCGCATGTACGCGCCGGTCACCGAGATCGAGGAGTTCCTCGCCACCCACCGCGACAAGCCGTACCTCCTCTGCGAGTACGCGCACGCGATGGGCAACTCGTTCGGCGCGGTCGAGAAGTACATCGACCTGGCCTACCGCGAGCCGCTCTTCCAGGGCGCTTTCGTGTGGGACTTCGCCGACCAGGGCATCCTGATGACCACGCCCGAGGGCGAGTCGTACGTGGGCTACGGCGGAGATGCCGGCGAGCGGCCCCACGACGGCGAGTTCTGCGGCAACGGCCTGGTCTTCCTCGACCGCACGCCCTCGCCCAAGCTGCTCGAGATGGCTCAGCTCTATCAGCCGCTGCACATCACGGTGGATCGCGACGGCGTCGCGGTGCACAACCGCCACCTGTTCACGTCGACCGGAGGCTACGCCGCGACCGTGACGCTCGCCCGCGAGGGCGTGGTGCTCGCCTCGGCGCCGTTCACGCTCGAGGTGGCGCCGGGGTCCTCGGCCTCCGCGCCGCTGCCCGTGGAGATCCCGGATGAGCCGGGCGAGTACACGGTCGATGTCGCGTTCGCACTCGTCGCGGCCACCGACTGGGCTCCCGCCGGACACGTCGTCGCGTCGGCACAGGGCGTCTTCGTGGTCGAGGGCACGGAGCCCGCGGCCACGGCGCCCGGGGCGCAGGCGCCTCAGCTCATCGACGGCATCCACAACGTCGGCGTGCGCGGCGAGGGCTTCACCGTGCTGTTCTCGAAGCTGCACGGCGGGCTGGTCTCGTACCGCGCCGGCCACGGCGACGCCGCGCGCGAGCTGCTGCACTCGATCCCGAAGCCGAGCTTCTGGCACGCCCCCACCTCGAACGAGCGGGGCTGGGGCATGCCCGCGCGCGACGGGCAGTGGCTGCTCGCGAGCCGCTACGCCTCGCTCGCCACGACGGATCCGGAGTCGGGGGCGCAGAACCCCGCCACGACGGTGGTGGGCGACGCGGTGGAGGTGGCATTCCGCTACACCCTGCCCACCACGCCCGCCAGCGAGAGCACCGTCGTCTACCGCGTCTCGGGCGACGGGCGCATCGACGTGCGGCTCACGGCGCGACCGGGTGAAGGGCTGCCCGACATGCCGGAGTTCGGCCTCCTCATCGAGACCGACGCGGCCTTCGGGCACCTGCGCTGGTATGGCGAGGGCCCGCACGAGAGCTACGTCGACCGCCGCGCGTCGGCCCGCCTAGGCGTCTGGGAGTCGGAGGTGGCAGAGCTCCTCACGCCCTACCTGCGCCCGCAGGAGTCGGGCAGCCGCACCGGGGTGCGCTGGGCCGAGGTGACGGATGAGGCCGGCGTCGGTCTGCGTGTGGAGTGCGCTGCCGGCATGGAGTTCTCGGCGCTGCCCTGGACCCCGTTCGAGATCGAGAACGCGGCGCATCCGGTCGACCTCCCCCCGATCCGCAAGACCGTGCTGCGTCCGGCGCTGATGCGCCGCGGCGTCGGCGGCGACGACTCGTGGGGGGCGCGCACCCATCCGGAGCACCTGCTGCCCACCGGCGAACTGGAGTTCGCCTTCACGCTGCGGACGGTGACGCCGGCCTGACACGGGGATCCTTCGATCGGGACTTGCGCGTGGGAGCGCTCCCACTCATAGTTTGTGATCGGAGCCGATGATGACCAGACCTGCACAGCACACCCGCCCCACGATCGACGATGTCGCCCGCCTCGCGGGCGTCTCGCGGGCGACGACCTCGCGCGCCCTCAACGGGCAGCCCGGCGCGTCCGCCGCCGCCCGCGAGCGGGTGGCGCACGCCGTCGCGCAGCTCGGCTACCGCGCGGATGCCGCCGCACGCGAGCTCGCCTCGGGGCGCCGCCGCACGATCGACCTCGTGGTCTACACCTGCGAGGACGACATCGCCTGGCTCGGCGCCGACCCCTATTACGGGCGGATCATGGCGGGGCTGCTGCCCGCGCTCGACCGCGAGGGGCTGCCGCTGCACATCCGCCGCGTGGATCCGGCGGACGCACCGGCGCAGATCGACGCCATCGCGCGCCAGGTGACGGCGGGTGCCGTGCTCGTGAGCGTGCCCGCCGAGCTCGCCACGCGGTTCGTGCGCCGCACTCGCGGGCCCGTGGTGACGCTGACTCCCGCCGGGGTCGTCGCCCCCACCGTCTCGGCCGACAACCGCGGCGGGGCGCGGGCGGCGATCGCGCACCTGCACGCGCTCGGCCGCCGACGCATCGCGGCCGTGCACGGTCCCGAGTCGAACGCCTGCGCCGCCGCCAGGCGCCTCGGCCACCACGACGCGGCGGCCGAGTTGGGCATCGAGATCGTCGAGGCCGAGGGCTTCTTCGACCGCGAGGGCGGCTACCGCGCCACGACCGCGCTCCTCGAGGCGCATCCCGACCTCGACGCGCTCTTCGTGGCGCAGGATCTGATGGGCGCGGGAGCCCTCCAGGCACTCACGGATCGCGGACGCCGGGTTCCCCAGGACGTGGCGCTCATCGGCTTCGACGACTCCATCGCCGCATCGGTTGCGAACCCGCCGCTCACGACCATCCGGCAACCCGTCGAGGAGATGGCCGCGACCGCGATCGACGCCCTGCTCTCGGGCAGCGCGCTGCCGGGCTGGACCGCCTCCTTCACCTGCGATCTGGTGCAGCGCGCGAGCGCCTGACGTGTGGGGTGGGGGCGAGGTTGGCGTGGGTTGCTGCCCTCCTTGCTCTCGCTCTCGCTCTCGCTGAAAACACGTGTTCTGAGCGAGAACATGCCGGATCTGCGCGGATAAGGCGTGGCCTCGCTGAGAGGACGTGTTTTCAGCGGCAGGGGGTGGGGAGGCGGGCGCTGATCACCGCGGTCGGGCGGGCGCCCGGATCCTGCCGTCGCCGCGTGTGCGTGACCTCGAAGCCCGCGCGCTGGAGCGCGGCGGCGAGCTGCGCGGGAGGCCAGAACCACGCGCTCGTCACCGCGTGCGGAAAGGGCTCGAGCTCGGGGCCCTCGAAGAACCCCAGCACCAGCCCGCCGCCGGGGCGCAGCACACGTCGGATCTCCGACAGCGCCGTCGGCACCTCGCCGGGCGACAGGTGGATGAACGAGAACCACGCGAGCACTCCCGCGAGGCTCGCGTCGGGCACGTCGAGGCGGCGCGCGTCGCCGAGACGGAAGTCGATCTCCGGATGCCGCGAGCGCGCGATCCGGATGAACTCGGGCGTGAGGTCGATGCCGCTCACCTCGACGCCCCGGCCGTGCAGGAACGCGCTCCAGTGACCGGGGCCGCAGCCGAGGTCGAGCACCGGTCCGTCGAGCGCGGCGGCCCACGCGGCGACGAGCGCGCGGTCATCCGGATGCGCCGCCGCGATGTCGCCGAAGAGCTCGGTGTACTCGCCGGAGCGCCTGCCATAGGCCTCGGCGACCGTCACTTCGCGAGCATGGCCTTGGCGTAGGCGACGATCGCGTTGGCGTGACCGTGGCCGAGGCCGTGCTCGCCCTTCAGCCACTCGACCACCTTCATGTGCGGCTCGGCATCGAGGCGGTCGGCGGCCAGGTCGAGCCAGTGCTGCATCGGCTTGCCGTAGGTCTTCTCGATGTTCGGGAAGTACGACGCCGGACCCTTGGGCTTCTCGCCCTCGGCGATCACGGGCGCGGGGACTCGGTGCTCTGCCATGCCCGTCACGCTAGCGCGCCCCCGGGCGTCGGTTCGAGGTCCGCTCCGCATCGGGCGCGGGGGATCCGGCAGACTCGCGGCATGGAGATCGAACGCGCTGACGACACCGATGTGCCCGAGCTGGCGCGGATGCTCCGGCTGATGCACCACCGCGTCTCGACCCCCGACGCCGCCGACCCCGCCCCCGACGAGCTCGAGCCTTTCGCGGCTGACCTCCGCGAGTGGTGGCACGGCCCTGGCGCTGGGCACGCGGCGTTCGTCGCGCGGGTGGACGGCGCGGTGGTCGGGGCCGCGTGGGTCGCGCTCCTCCCCCGCGTGCCGCGTCCCGGCACTCTCACCCGGGTGTCCGGTGACATCCAGTCGGTCTTCGTCCACCCCGCGCACCGCGGTCGCCGCATCGCCTCGGGCCTCGTGCGGGCCGCGCTCGACCACGCGCAGCGCCACGGTGCCGCGCGCGCCACCGTGCACGCCACCTCCCGCGCCATCCCGGTCTACGAACGGCTCGGTTTCGCGACGTCTCCGGCGCTGACGCAGCGCGAGGGCTGACCGGATCCGGATCCTTCCGAGCGCCCGTCCGCGACGGAACGCACCGGATCAGCGCAGGGTGTCGAGCACCTTCTCGATGCGGCGGTGGCGTGTGGCCTCCTGCTTCGCGTCGGCGACCGAGCGGGCGGCCTCCTTGCGGAGCGTGAAGGACAGCGCGTCGAAGGCTGCCCTCAGGCCCGCGCCGTCGAGGGCCTCAGCCAGCTCCGCGGGCACGTCGACTGTGCAGGCGGCAACGGCGCCGTAGGTCTTCTCATCGATGCCCGAGACTCTAGCCAGCACCATGCACGGGCGTCGGCGTCGGCGCCGCGGCACCGAGCCACGACCACATCGCCACTTGCAGTCCATGCGCCGGCACGGTCAGCGCCGAGTCCAGCTCTGCAACTCCATCTATCCCGTTACCGAAGGTCGGTGCCGCCCCCGAGCGCGACAGCTCGCGGGCTAACGTACGGAGGATGGTGCAGCGGGCGCATAAGGTCGCCTTAATCCCACGGGCCGGCTGGCGACGTGCCGGGCGGGCCCAATTGGTACTAATTCCATCAACAATTGGTGGCTTCAAGCCGACGAGTTAAGG
The DNA here is from genome assembly GCF_017592545.1 of Microbacterium stercoris. Classification (GTDB taxonomy): domain Bacteria; phylum Actinomycetota; class Actinomycetes; order Actinomycetales; family Microbacteriaceae; genus Microbacterium; species Microbacterium stercoris. The sequence goes on along the minus strand of NZ_JAGFOA010000002.1, from coordinate 2,649 downwards.
CGTTCAGGTGGGGCGCTGCGAATGCGGCGCCCGACCACTCGTCCCCATCGGCCCGGAGGACCGACCGTGAAAATGAAGACCTACTTCGGAGTGAGTGCTCTCGCGACCTTCGCGCGCGTGCTACCTCAGGCGGTACTGACGCCCATCCTTCTCGCCAAGGACCTTCAGTACGACAGCATCATCTGGACCCAGATCGTCTACATGGTCACCCTCACGCTCGCAGAGTTCCCCTCGGGCACTCTGGCGGACAGATTCTCCAGGAAGAAGCTCTACGTCCTGTCCATCCTGGTGTTCGGCTGTGCCTATGGGGTCGTCTGGTTTGGCGAGGGCCTCATCATCATGTGCGTCGCGTGGGCGATCTACGCGCTGGGAACCGCCCTCAACAGCTCGACCATGGATATCCACTTCGCGACCATCCTTCGTGATGATGAACGGTCCTTCAAGCGTTTCTTCGCACTCGACCACAACGTGGTCCTTGCTGCGACGATTGTCAGCGCAGTCGCTACGACGACTCTCTACCCTCTCTTTGGTGCCGGGCTGTACGCACTCTCGATCGGCTGTTTCATGATCGCGGCAGTATACGGGGCTCTGGCGCTCCCGAAGACCCCGATCGTGCGGGATACCGATGATGACGATCCGCCGAAGGTGATTGAATCACTGCGCCGTGATCCATGGCTCATCTTCGTCATACTCCTATTCGCGCTCACCCAGCTCGCGTTCACCCCGTTCTTCCAGATGTGGCAGATGGTGTTCCTCGATGCCGACCTCGATGCCGGCTGGTTCGGTCCCATCTTTATCGCCTTCCAGCTCATCAACATCGGGGCGAACGCGATCTGGGCGCGCCTCGCACATCGTCAGCGGTTCAGCTTCGCACTACTGGCGGCGATCTTGGCTATCGGGGTCGGGGTTCTCGTCTCGGATGGGATCTGGACAGTCCTTCTTGTCGTGATCATTCCCTTCCCGCTCTTCCTCTACGCCAACAGCCTGGCTTTCTCCCTACAATCCCGTGCGCCGGCAGCACTCATGTCTTCCATGAACGCCCTCATGGGCACTGCGAGCACTGTTGGAGCACTGGCAACGCTCGTCCTCTGCCTCGTCGGTCTCCAGATCACCACGCCGGGTGTGTTTCTCAGCAGCAGCCTTATTGTCTTTGCGGTCGTCTCCGCCGGGCTACTGGCTATAGCGATCGCGCAACGATTGACCGCCGCATCTGATTCCAACGCCCTGCACCCTGTCTCGGAAGCCGCGAACTAGCACTCATGCCTCAGCCAAGTAGCCCTTCGATAACCGGGCCCCGACCAGCGCCACGGCATGGCTCAGCTTCTCGACATCCTCGAAACGTGCGCGAGTACCGCAACCCGGCCCTGAGCATCGCCGGCATCGTCGTCGACAAGCACGAGGAGCAGACCGTGAGCGGACGCGAACGCGTCGCCGAGCTGCGGGAAGCGGTTTACTGCCGAGGCATCCAGGTTCTTGCGCTGCCCGCACCTAAGCGCGTCGTCATTTCCTACGCCGTCGAGACCACCCGCGCTCTTGGGGCCTTCTACGCCGCCCACCTGGCCGCCATAGAAGGAGTATCCGCATGAGCCGCCCCGCGCCTCGCCGATCCAGCCTCGCCGGATCCAGCCCCGTCACGCCGCCGCAGGCGAAGCAGGCGTCGACGCAGCCGGTCGACGACGAGCCGGTTGATGCAGCTCCTGTGGTCGAGCCGGTCGCAGCGCCGACCTCGCGGCCGCGCAGCTCGTCGACGTCGACCACGAAGGCCGGCACTAAGAAGGCGTACCCGCCCAAGGTGTCGTTCTACCAGGACCGGGAGGACACCGACCGCGTGCGCGGCGCGATCCTGCACACGATGGCCACCGAGGGCTATCGCGGCCTGTCGCAGTTCATCCACCTGGCCGTCATGGAGAAGGTGGAACAGCTCGAAAAGAAGTACAACGGCGGCAAGCCGTTCCCGGCCGTCTCGGCCCGGGAGCTGCCCCAGGGCCGTCCAATGGGGGAGTGATGGATATCCACGTAAGCCGTTACGACTCGCCGCAGGCGCGGGCGCTCGTCCAGGAGTACGCCGCGGAGCACATACAGGGCTACGGCAACCCGGGTTTGTCGCGGTCGAGGACGCTCGTCGCACCGTCGAGCTACCTCCAGGCGCGCAGCGACGGGGAGCCCGAACGTCTCGCCGCCACCGTCCCCGGCCTCGTCACTACGGGGCGGCCGGGGATGGCACTGACGGCGCTCCACAGAGCGTCCGCGAACCACGCGAGTCCGACGAAAACGACCTCGCAGACGCCATCGAGAGGCAGGCCGCGGCGCTGCTGGCCACGCTCCCCCGCAAGAGAGCATCGACGCATCGCGATTCTCGTCGACGACAGTCAAGCTCACCGCGCGAGAGCTCGAGATCGCCCAGTCGTGACGTCTCCGGCGCTGATGCAGCTCGAGGGCTGACCGGATCCGGATCCTTCCGAGCGCCCGTCCGCGACGGAACGCACCGGATCAGCGCAGGTTGTCGAGCACCTTCTCGATGCGGCGGTGGCGTGTGGCCTCCTGCTTCGCGTCGGCGACCGAGCGGGCGGCCTCCTTGCGGAGCGTGAAGGACAGCGCGTCGAAGGCTGCCCTCAGGCCCGCGCCGTCGAGGGCCTCAGCCAGCTCCGC
>NZ_JAGFOA010000001.1:471586-943814 GCF_017592545.1 Microbacterium stercoris | reverse complement strand
AATCTTGCCGAACCGATCAAAAATCGGCCGACGAGGTTATTTGGCATTTGACAAGTGCACGCTGTTGAGTTCTCAAGGATCGGATGCTCCCAGCCCTGCGACTCCCGCCGCAGCCCTCCGGGGCAACTTCTCTATCTTACCTGTCCGTGTTCGTTTCGCAAATCCGACACGCCGTGTCGCCGAAGCGCTCACCGCGTCCCGAACCGGCCGGAACCCGTTCAGAACACCCCGAATCGCACCTCACTGAGGTGGTTCTTCATCGGGGTGGTTGTCGCAGACCTGGGGTGGGAACCTTCCGGCTCAACCTCACCGCTTGGCGGCGACAAGGGAATACATTACGTGGATCCCGGGGGTCGGGCAAACCGGTGCCAGGGCCGGGCGTGTCGCACCTGCGAGGTGCTGATGGATCCGGTGAGAACCGTAGCCTCGCCGCCGGGCGGGCCAGCACAATCAGCGCATGAGCTCCCCCTCCTCTCCCCGGCGCCTGGGCCGCCGCGGCATCATCTGGATCGTCGTCGCGGTCGTCGCGCTGCTCGCGGGCGCGGCCCTGGTGTTCGGCCCCGCCTTCTACCGAGACGTCATCGTCGGCGAGGCGCCGCCCGCTCCCACGGTCGGCGCGGGCACGCCCACGCCGGAGGGCACGGAGGCAGGGGATGAGGAGCCGGCATCCGATCCCCTCACCGAGCTCGACGGATCCTGGACCGCCTCAGAGGGATCCTTCGCCGGATACCGGGTGGACGAGGTGCTCAACGGCACGGATGTGACGGTGGTCGGACGCACGGAGGAGGTGACCGCCGACGTCACCGTGGCAGACCTCACGGTGACCGAGGGATCCATCACGGTGGACGTCGGCTCGATCGCGACGGACGAGGGGGCGCGCGACGCCTACTTCCGTGACAACGCCCTCGAGGTGGAGGAGTTCCCCACCGCCACCTTCACCCTCACTGAACCGATCACCGGCGACGTGCCCGAGAGCGGGACCGTGACCACGCAGGCGACGGGCGAGCTCACCCTGCACGGCGTCACGCGCGAGGTGACCGCGGACGTGCAGGTGGCGTTCGACGGCCGCACCGCCGAGGTGGCGGGCAGCATCCCGATCACGTTCGAGGACTACGGCGTGCAGGCGCCGAGCCTCGGCTTCGTGAGCGTCGAGCCGGAGGGCTTCGTCGAGTTCCACCTGGTGCTCGACAAGTCGGAGTAGGCGTCTGATCGCCTCCGATCCGGTCGCGCGCTCCGGGATCGAGGGCGGGCCCTGGTCACTTGGCGATGCGGTTGAGCTGCGCGTTGAGTGCGGCGATCTGCTCCACCGGCACACCACCCGCCTGCGCCAGCAGCTTCTCGACGCTCATCCGGTCGACGATGGCCTGCATCGCCGGCGGGATCTGCACGCCTCGTCCGACATCACCCCGGCTGACCGCGAGGGCTTCCAGCACCGACGAGACCACCCGCGCGCCGTCCTCCGACTGCCGGATGTCACCCAGCGCATCCCGGATCGAGAAGAACCCCGAGGGGCTGGGCAGTTCCGCGCCCTCGAACCAGTTCGCGATGGTCGTGGTCGGCATCACGCTGGCGGGGGGAGCGTCGCGCACCTTGCGCAGCGTGATGCGATCGGCGAGCTCGCCGGATCGCGCGGACACCTCGTGCTCCCCGGAGATCGGGACGTGGAAGCGGAACACGCGCCCGCCTTCGCGCGTCGCGCACTCGACGCCGTCCACCAGCAGCGTCACGCTCGACTGGTTGGAGTACACGATCACCTCGGTCACCGCCTCGGCGCGCTCCGTCCTCCTGCGACCCGCGATATGCACAAACGGCTCCGTCGACCAGGCCGCCTTGTAGACGTAGAACGCGTCCTTCTTCACGCGACGATCGAAGCTGACGAGGCCTTTCTGGTTGCGCCCGCTCACGCCGCCCTCATCGCGGCCGGCCGAGCCGAAGTCGGCGAGATTCCAGACGTAGGTCGCCCACAGCCACGGCCGCTCGTCGAACATCGCCGCCATGTGCTCGTGGTACAGGGCCTGATATCCCTCGCTGTAGTCGCCCTTGACCGGATCCGCTGACTGGTACTGCGGGTTCGCGTCGGCTCCGTACTCGGACAAGCCGATGGCGACGCCGGGGTGCGCGGCGTGGAAGTCGTCGAGCCAGGTGTCGTTGTCCTCGACCTCCCCCACGTACCAGCCGAAGTAGAGGTTGTAGGCCATCACGTCCGCCACGGTGACCAGGGGGTGGTCGGTCTCGAGAAGGAACAGATGCGCCATCGCCGTCAGACGCGTCGGATCGAGCTCGTGCGCGAGATCGTTCAGCTCGCGGTGGGCGGCGACGACCTCCGGCCCTGCTCCCGCCAGGGTGATCTCGTTGGAGAGCCCCCAGCAGATGATGCTCGCGTGATGGCGGTTCTGGACGATGAGCTCGGCCAGCTGGTCACGTGCGTTCCCCGTCGCCTCGGGAAGGAAGACCGTGATCTGCGGGATCTCCGCCCAGACGACGATGCCTGCCTCGTCGCACAGGTCGTAGAAGCGCTGATCGTGCTGATAGTGGGCGAGCCGGAGGGAGGTGGCGCCGATCTCCCGCACGAGCTCGAGGTCGGTGCGCATCATGGCGTCCGTGATCGCGTTGCCGACGGCCTCGTGATCCTGATGGCGGGAGACGCCGCGCAGCGGGTACTCCTCGCCGTTGAGCAGGAATCCTCGTTGGGGATCGACGGCGAACTCTCGGCAGCCGAACCGCAGCTGCACCGCGTCCACGACCTCATCGTCGACAAGGAGCTCGGCGCGCGCCGTGTAGAGGTGCGGGTCGCGCAGGCCGTGCCAGCGCCGCACGCCGTCGATGGAGGACTCTGCGCGCGCGACGCCGTCGATGACCGGGACCGTCGTGCTCGACTCGCCCTCGATGAGGAAGCGGACGGCGTGCCCCGGCCCGTGGACCTCCGCGTGCAGCGCGACGTCCGCCCGCTCGCCGGCGAGCGCGGGAACGACGACGAAGCCGGGCCCGCCGCGGTCGTCGAGGGCGAAGTGGGCGGATCCGACCGTGATGAGGCGGACGTCGCGATAGATGCCGCCATAGAACGTGAAGTCCGCCTGCTGCGGATAGACGCGGTCGTTCGCCGCATTGTCGACGATGACGAGCAGCGTGCCCCGGCCGTCGACGAGATGGTCGGTGATGTCGACGCGGAAGGTCGAGTAGCCGCCGTGATGCGCGGTCAGCATCCGCCCGTTCACGTAGACCTCTGCGCTGGAGTTCACGCCGTCGAACTCGACCCAGGTGCGTGCCCCCGCTCGCTCTGCCCGCACCTGCCGCGCATAGGTGGAGCGGCCGCGTCGGTAGTCGCCGCCCGCTTGGCCGTCGACGGCGTTCCACGTGTGCGGCACGGTGACCTCGCCGCCGGCGGCGACGACGTCCTGCCAGGCGGTGTCCGGCGGGAGTGCGACCGGCGCGAACGCCCAGCCGTCGAGAATCGGCCTGATCAGGCGGGGCGGGTTCGCGGGAGGCGGCGTCATCGGTGTCTCCTTGGAGGTGGATCGTCCGGCGGGACCGGACTCCCTCACCGTATGAAGTCCGTCACGGTCGGTGATAGAACTGGTGACGCACGATCAGCACTGATCCAGCAAGGACGCTGGACGATAGGAGCACGCATGCCGGAGGTCGCAGCCGACGCCGCGCTGGCGACGATCGTCGGGCTGCTCACGGACGTGCTGAGCTGCCCCGTCACCGTGACGACCGACGCCGCCTCTGCGCTCGGCGCGTTCCAGGCCGCCCACTGCCTGGATCCGCGCCTGCAGCCCGCCTTCACGGCGAACGCGCTGCGTGAGCTCGTGCGAGAGATGGCGCCCCAGGTGGTCCACGAGATCGTCGAGCCGCTCGGGATGGCGGTCGCCGTCGCGCGCTGGGGCGACAGGCTGCTGATGATCGGCCCGTACACACACGAGCCGCTCTACCCGGGAGCCGCCGAGGAGATCCTGAGCCGGATCGGCATACCGAGCGCGCACCTGCGCCTCTACAAGCTCTATCGCACGCGCTACCCGATCGTCGATGTGGAGTACGTCCATCGGGCCGCGGCGGCGGTGATGAAGGCGGATGGGAGCGGAGACGTGCTCGGATCCGTCCACCAGATCGTCGCGGAGGGCGGCACCCTCACACCGGGTTACGGCGAGCCGCCGCAGTCCGCGCCGTTCGCCGTGATCGAGGAGCGCTACCGTCTGGAGCAGCTCTTCATGGAGGCGGTGGCGGACGGCTCCGCTGACGGCGCCCTGGCCGCGCTCCAGCGGCTCGCGGGTATGCCCCAGACGATCAGCTACCTGAACACGCCGTTCCTGGGCACGACGATCCTGCGGATCATGGCCCGGGTCGCCGCCCAGCGCGGGGGCCTGCCGGCGGTAACGATCGACGCCATCTCGCAGGAGTACGCGCAGCGCCTCCACCGCGCGGGCCACACGGCCGACCCCCGCCGCACGATCGGCCTGACCGCGCAGATGGTCACGGACTTCTGCCGGCACGTGCGGCGGCACCGCCAGCGCGACTACCCGCCGCTGGTCCGCCGGGTCGCCGATGAGATCGAGCTCCACCTCAGCCAGCGTGTCTCTCCCCCGGAGCTGGCGGCACGCCTCGGGGTGTCCACCTCGACGCTCGCCAGGCACTTCCGAGACGCGACCGGAACGACCATCGCCGAGTACGTCGCCCGACAACGTGCCGAGCGAGCGGCCCGGCTGCTCACGACAACGTCCCAGAGCGTGCGCGACATCGCCCTGTTCGTGGGCTACGACGACGCGAACTACTTCGTCAAGGTGTTCAAAGCCGCATACGGCATGACTCCGACCGCGTACCGCGATGCGCACTCCCGCTGAGGATCGACCGCAACGACTCCGCCCCCTGGTCGGCGTTCAGGAGAGCGAGCCAGCGGGCTCCGTCTCTGCCAGCGCGGCCTTCCGCTCGGCCACCCGCTTCTGCACCTCGATCATCCCCTCCCGGTCGAGCCGGTAGCCGCGCATCGCGATGAGCGTGCACACCCAGCCCAGGATCGGCAGGCCGAAGAAGAGGAACAGCGTCATCAGCAGGATCGGCGTGCTCGGCGCATCCGTCGGCTGGGGCATGACCGTGGTGAACCCGATCAGCGCCACCGCCCCCAGCGCCAACGTGGAGCCGAGCGAGGAGATGATCTGGTCGACGATGTTGTAGGTGGCCGTGACCGTGGCCGGAAGGTACTTGCCGGATCGGTCCAGCTCGTAGTCGATGATGTCCGCGCGCATCGCGCCGTTCGCCACCGTCACAACCATCGAGGCACCGTTCATCAGCAGGTACAGGAGGAAGAACGCGATTGCGAGCGCAACGCTGCCGAGGATCGCGCGCGTGTCGACGACCAGGCAGAAGACCGTGAGGATCGCCGCCAGGATGAGGCAGATCCACGTCCAGGTGACGGTCGCGGCCTTCGAGCCGCGTCGTCCCGTGAAACGCGCCCCGAGGATGGCGAACACGATGCCCGGCAGGATCGCCACCAGGCTGAGCGTGGTGCCCAGCTGCATGTTGCCGAGAAGGATGCCCCACAGCAGGGTGCTGATGACGGCCTGAGACTTGACCACCTGGGCGAGCTTGTCCGAGGCGCCGCTGATCAGGTATCGCTGGAACGGTCCGTTCTTCGTGAGCAGGTGCCACATGTCCCGCAGCGAGACATCGGCCTCGGCCCGCGCATCGGCGAGGTGCGCGAAGTTCTCGGGCTTGTCGATCCGCGAGACGCCGACGCAGGCGAGCAGCTGGAAGGCCAGCGAGCAGACGACATAGGTGATCGCCGTCTCGCGCAGCATCCCGACGGTGAACTCGTTGCCGTGCCGGGGGAGGAAGACCACGGTCGAGACGATCGTGAAGATCGCGGGCACGAAGTACGCGTAGACCGTGGCCCACACCTGCACCGTGGGGCGCTGCCGGGGGTCGTTCGTGAGGACGGGGCCCGACATCTGCCCGGCGATGTCGTTCATCGACGACCCGACGATGTACACGATGTACACGGCGATGAAGAACACGACCCCGAGACCGGCATCGGAGCCCCAGACGAACAGCAGAAGGATCGCCAGAGAGCGGATCAGCCAGCCGCCGAGCATAAACAGTCGCAGCTTGCCGAATGTCACGGTGGTGCGGTCGATGACCATGGCGATCAGCGGATCGACGATGCCGTCGAACACCCGTGTCACCGTGAGGATCACGCCGGCGACGGCGACGGCGATGCCGTAGCCGGCGTTCTGCAGATAGCTCATGAGGCCGACGAGGACGTAGAAGATCATCGCCGACCCGTTGTTCATCTGCGAGAACGCGATCTCCCAGGTGCGAGCGCGTCGATACTGCACGCCGTCCGCCTCGCTGGCCGTCTGCTTCGGGATACGCGCCATTGCGTTCTCTTTTCTTCGGATGTGCGGGCCGCACCGGCGCGGGTACCGCCGGACGACCACTGGAGACGACGCAACGCTAAGACCGCGACGCCCTGGCGGAATAGAAACGGTGAGGCACGCACAGCACAGAATCGGCGCTCACCGCTCCCTTCCTCTCAGATCGTCTCGCCCGCATCCGCGAGCAGCGTGCTGCCGGTCATGATGAGCGAGAGATCTGTCGCGCAGAACAGCACAACACGAGCGATGTCGTCGGGTGTCCCCACGCGCCCGATGAGGCTCTGCGACATCGCCGCGGGTGCACCCGGCGCATCGGCGCCCTGCGCCCCCCTCTTCTCCAACGCCGCGACGGCGGCCGCGCGGTTGCCCTCGGTCGGGACATACGAGGGCGCGACCCCGAGCACACGGATCCCCCGCGGCGCGAGCTCGAGCGCCAGCTGCCGGGTCATGCCGCGCACCGCGTGCTTGGAGCCGACATAGGCCGACAGACCAGGAGCGACTCCGCGGAAGCCGGCCGTCGACACCACGTTGATCACAACACCCCCGTCCGCCATGCGCCGGGCGGCCTCGCGGGTGCCGTTGCGCACTCCGCGAGCGTTCACCGCGAACACCCGGTCCCACTCCTCGTCGTCCATCTCGAGAAGCGGAGAGCTCGGGAAGATCCCGGCGTTGTTCACCCAGATGTCGACACCGCCGAGCGAGCCGAGCACCTTCTCACCGGCGTCAGCGACGGATGTCGCGTCGGTCACGTCCATCCGGACCCCGACCGCCCGCACGCCGTGCCTGCGGGCGAGCGCCCCCGCCTCCTCCGCGGCCCTGCCCTCGTCAAGATCCGCCAGCGCGACGTCGGCCCCGGCCTCCGCGAGGCGCTCGGCGATGGCGCGGCCGAGCCCCTGGACCCCGCCCGTGACAACGGCCCGACGGCCCTTCAGCGAGATCAGGTCCGCGACCGGAGCGCCGGAGACATCGGCGAACGGGTAGCTCATGCCAGCTCCTCCGCGTCCAGTGCGCCGCGGGTCGCCACGCCTCCGAGCCAGGCGAGGCTGGGCTTGGGCGTCCGGACGAACGTGTCACGGTCGACGGCGATGAGGCCGAACGTCGGCTCCCAGTGACCCCACTCGAAGTTGTCCAGCAGAGACCAGTGCAGATAGCCGCGGACGTCGATGCCGTCGTCGATCGTGCCGAGCAGTCCTCGCAGCGCCTCGGCGGTGTATCGGATGCGCTGCTCGTCGTCCGCGGTGGCGATCCCGTTCTCCGTCACGAGGATCGGCGTGCGCTCGCTCACCTCCCAGGCGTGCCGCACGGCCATCGCCAGGCCGTCCGGGCGGAACGCCGTGCCGACGAGGGTGTTGTCGGGGTGCGGCGGGTGCGGCACGAGGCCGTTCGCGTCGACCTGCTGGCTGGAGTACGCCTGCACGCCCACGAAGTCGTCCCCGCGGCTGCCCTCCCAGTAGACGTCCTCCTTGCCGTGGCGGATCTGACGCAGCTTCTCCTCGCCGCCCGGTGCCGCGGTGAGGGCGCCGGCCGCGACGGTCCAGCCCACCTTCGCGCCGGTGCGAGCGCGGATGATCTCGCGGGCGGCGTGGTGGATGCGTGCGAACATCCGCCCGATCTCGGGATCGGCGTACGTCAGGAAGTCGCTGTGCGTCTGCTTCTTCTGCTCGTCGCCCTCGGCCTCGACCGTGGGGCTCGTCCACTCTCCGCCCGACGCACCCAGGTGGCGCATCGCCGTCATGATGGCCGCCTGCATGTTCGGCTCGTTCATGGTGATGACCCACTCGACGCCGTCGAGGATCGTGCACGCCTGCTCGACGTAGGCGCAGAAGAGCGCCTCCGCTTCCTGCGCCTCCCATCCGCCGAGTGCCGCGAACCACTGGGGAGTGGTGAAGTGCTGCAGGGTCACGACGGGAACGACCCCGAGCTCGAGGCAGTACTCGATCATGCGGCGATAGTGAGCGAGCTCGGCCTTCGAGAAGTGCCCGCGTGCAGGCTCGATCCGCGACCACTCGAGGCTGAAGCGGTACGAGCTCAACCCGGCATCCGCGAGCAGCCGGATGTCCTCGCGGTAGCGGTGATAGCTGTCCACCGCGTCGCCAGACAGCTCCATCCCGGGCATCAGCTGCTCCCGCGCCCACCAGTCGCTGTTGACGTTGTTCCCCTCGACCTGGTGACCGGCGGTGGCGGCGCCCCACAGGAATCCGTGCGGGAATCGGGTCTCGTTCATGCGTGCTCTCGCTTTCTCATCGATGCCGGCAGAGCGGCGGTGGTCTCGGATCGGCCCGGCCCGACGTCCTGGGGCGCGGCACCGGGCAGGACGACGCGACCGGTGGTCCCCTCGGGGAGCTCGGCGACCAGGTGCATGCGGTCGCCTTCGATGCGCCATTCGACCCGGATCTCGCCCTGCGGCCCGTCGTGCGCTCCGCGTGCCCAGGTCATGCCCGGCGCAGGAACGGGGGCGATCACGATGCGCTCCCAGGCGATCGAGTCCTCTGCCTGCCGCAGTCCGAGCGTGTGGGTGTGCAGGAAGCGGATGACCGCGCCCTTGCTGTAGTGATTCAGCGACTCGTGCGCGTGGCCCTGCTCGTCGATGCCCTCCCAGTCCTCCCAGATGGTCGTCGCGCCGCGATCGAGCATGTAGAGCCAGGACGGCGCGGAGCGCTGCGCGAGCAGCTCGTAGGCGACGTCGCCGCGGCCGGCATCCGCGAGGACGGGGAGCAGGTCTCCGGTCGCCAGGAACCCGGTTCCCACGTGCGTCCCCGCCTCCCTGATCCGCTCGACGAGGTGGTCGACGGCAGCGGAGCGCAGCTCGCCCGGAATCAATCCGAACGACAGCGCCCGCACGTAGGCGGCCTGGGTGTCGGTCGATGTGCGGCCGTCCTCACGGAGGTAGGCCGACCGCCAGGCGTCCGCCACGCGCTCGGCGACCGCGGTGTAGCGGGTCGCGTCGTCGTCTCTGGAGAGGATGGCCGCGATCCGCGCCAACGTGGCCAGGGAGCGATGGAGGTAGGCGGTGCCCACCTCGCCCTTGTCAGCCAGGAACCAGGCCATCGGATCGTGGGCGATCGGGTCGATGGGGTTGCCTTCGGCGTCCCGCTGTCGAGGCTCCGTCCACTCACCCCAGTGGAACGTGCCGTCCCACAGGTACTGCTCGAACGGCTCCGGATCCGGCGACGCCTGCACCCTGGCGTGATGGCGCGCGGTGCGGGCCTGCTCCAGCGCCCACTCCACCCAGCGCACCATGGCGTCGTAGTTCTCGGCGAGAAGGAGACGATCGCCATAGGAGAGGTACATCTCCCACGGCACGGCGACGATGGCATCGCCCCAGCCCGACGATCCCGTCATCATGGCGAACTGATCATCCAGGTGGTGCTTGATCCGGCGTCCGTCCGGCGAGAAGTTCGCGATCCGTCCGTCGTCGAGCTGATCATCGCGCACCGACCGCAGCCATTTGCGCGTGAATCCGAGCACGTCGTACAGACGGGTCGCGGTCGGCGCGAACACCTGGTAGTCGCCCGTCCAGGCAAGGCGCTCGCGGGTCGGGCAGTCGGTCGGCACATCGACCGCGTTGCCTCGGAAGCTCCACGTCGCGATCTCGTGCAGCCGGTTCAGGTCCTCATCGCTGCACGCGAACGAGCCGGTGGCGCGAAGGTCGGTGTGCACGACCTGCATGCTGATCGACGCCGGGTCGAAGGCGGACCCGGTGCGCGAGACGCGCGCGTACCGGAACCCGTGCACCGTGTGGCGAGGTTCGAACTCCCCTCCCGATGCGCCCGCGATCACCTCGTCGCGCTGCACGAACGACACATGACCCTCGCCGCCGGGGCGCCGCGAGTCGAGGTGCGAGGTCGACAGGTCGCCGGAGGCGTCGACGTGCTCGCCGTACTCGATGACGGTGTGCGTGCCCGGCGTCCCGAGATCGGTCAGCCTGACCCAGCCCGAGGCGTTCTGACGGAAGTCGACCACCCACACGCCGTCGCGGATCCGGGACGCCGTCGCAGGCGGTCGAGACTCGAGCACCCGCACGGGGGGCGCGGGCGACCAGGAGACGGGGGGCGCGTCGACCACGGCGCCGGTGAGAACGGGAGCGGGCTCTCTCTCCGCCCATGTCAGGTCGACGCTCTGGCCGTCCATGAGATCCGCGCGGGTGATGACGGAGGGCCGGGAGGTCCAGCCGGCATCGCTGGTGTGAACCTGCAGGGAGCCGTCCGCGAGGCGGCAGTGCAGCTCGACCCTCGCGCCGAGCGTCGCACCCCATCCGGCCGGCACCCGGAAGGCGCCCACCTGTCCGCGGTACCACCCGTCGGACAGCTCGATCTCCACGCGGTTGCGGCCCGGGGTCAGCAGAGACGTGACGTCGTGCGCCTGGGCATGCAGCGTGCGGTCGTAAGACGTCGAGCCGGGCGCGAGTTCGTCCGAGCCGACCCGACGTCCGTTCACGCTCGCGGTGTACACCCCGAGAGCCGTGGCATACAGACGCGCGGACACGACCTCGCCTGCCACGTCGACTCGCCCCGACAGCACGTGCGCAGGGCGTCGGCCGTACCCGGGATCCGCCGCCTCGGCCGGCGAGATCCATTCGGCCGTCCAGTCGGCGTCCAGCAGACCCACCTCGAACGTCGCGCTCTCGGACCACGGCGCACTCGGGGCGGCGGCGCGCACGCGCCAGCGCACACGCGTCCCGCTGGTCAATGCGCCGAAGGGCCAGCCGACGAAGCGATGCGACATCACCTCGGCCGTCACCGGCTCGGCATCGTCGATGCTCGCCTCGAGCAGCCAGGGCGCGCTCGCCGCCGCCCCCGCCGCGGGGAGCTTCCAGGACAGCCGGGGGTGGGCTCCCGTGACGGCGAACTCGTCGCCACCGCTGTCGACGGTCAGGGAATGGGGGGCAGGGGATCGCATGACGCAGGCACCTCGGTTCGATGGAGTCAGCGGACGGACTTGACCTTGAGCAGGATGATGAGCCCGCCCGCCAAGGCGAGCACGCCGCCCACGAGATACAGCAGGGTGTAGTTCTTGTCGCCGCCGACCGCGCCGATCGTGATGACGACGCCGGCCAGGAGCGGCGCCACGGCCGCGGGGATCTTCTGCGCGAACTGCGTGACCGCCATGTACCGACCCGCCTGATCGCGCTCCGGGATGATCGCGAAGATGATCGCCTGGTCCACCGTGGCGAACAGCGCGATCGCCAGCTGCATGAGCACGGCCCCGATGATGATCTGCGGCAGAGACCACGCCGTGGCCTCCGCCAGTGCGCCCACGACGAACAGCACGGCGCCCAGCAGGACGAACAGTCGGCGCCGCTGCAGCTTGTCCGAGAGGAATCCGCCGACGACGGCTCCGGCAGCCGCGGCGAGCACGCCGATCATGCCGACCGTGGCGACGATCCCCGCAACTTCGCGCACGGGCATGTCGAGGCGCTGAGCGTAGAAGAAGGTGCCGAAGGTGGTGTTGAAGTACAGGCCGATGAAGAAGACGAAGCGGCCGAGCCAGTTCCATGCGAAGTCGGGGTACTTGCGCACGTCGAATCCGTAGCCGGAGATCACGGAGCGCAGGGTCACCTGATCGCGACGCGGAAGGTCCTTCGAGCTCCCCTCCGGCTTGAACAGGGGGAACAGCGCAAGCAGCAGGGCCCCGATCACGCCGGGCAGGACGAAGATGAGCATCGTGCTGGAGGACACGGCGTAGGCGACGCCGATGCCGAGCACAGGAGCGATCTGGGTCATGAGTCCCGTGAGGGCGGAGACCCGGCCCCGCTGGCTCTCGGGGAGCTTGTCGGCTTGAAGGGTCTGCAGGGCCGCGCCCGCGATGGACCAGCCCGACATGCCGAGGATCCACCCGGCACCCACGATCAGCAGGCTCGGCGCGAAGCCGATCACGACGAGTCCTGCCAGTCCGATGGCGGTGCCGAGATAGATGAAGGGGGAGCGTCGGCCGAGACGTGACCGGGTGCGGTCACTCCAGATGCCGATCAGGGGACTGATCACCAGGTACACGAGCTGGGCCGTTCCGGTGATGTACCCGAGCACCTCCTCGTGACCTGGAGCGAGCTCGGTGATGCGCACCGCGATGCCATACGACAGCGGCACCATCATCGCCATCGAGGCTCCGAAGCTCGCGAGCATCAGCCAGAAGATGTAGCCGCGACTCATCAGCTGCTGCGGCTCGCCACCCCCGCCGACCTCGGCCGACGGCATCGAGCCGCCTGGTGCTTCTGCGGCCAATGCAGCGCTTGCCGTGCTCCGGTCGCCGCCGGACGGACTGGTGATCACGTTGACTCCCTCATCGTGTGATCTCGCACGCGACGCCGCGTGCGCGAAGTGAATCGGGCTCGACGCCCGCGAAATGTAACCGAGGTGGTTACTTCTCGGAAGAGTAACCATCATGGTTAGATTTGGCAACTTCCCGAACCCGCGGGAGACTCGAGGCATGACTGCGCACAGCACCGAGCGCGCCGCCTCCGCGGGCGCCCGCTCTCCCCGGGGGCCCTATTCGACGACCCCGGCGCGGCGCGCTCAGATCGTGCGGGCGGCGATCGCGAGCTTCGCGACGCACGGCTACGAACGGGCCTCCCTGCGCGACATCGCCGCGCGCGCTCAGGTGACCCATGCCGCCCTGCTGCGCCACTTCGCCAGCAAGGACGACCTGCTGCTCGCCGCGCTGGCCCAGCGCGATGCCGACGACGAGGAGCTCGCCGGGCGGATCCTGCAGGCGAGCGTCGCTCCCGAGGAGGTGCTGCCGAGTGTGCTGGAGGCGGAGTTCGCCCATCCCGAGCACCAGCGGAACTGGCTCGCGATCACGGTGGCGGCAACGGATCCCTCCCACCCCGCGCACGACTTCTTCGTGGCACGCCGCGAGCGGATGCGTCAGCACTTCGGGGCGGGACGCCTGTCGATCGGCGATCACGACGCCGAGATCAGCGCCGACGAGAAGGTGACCATGGTCATGGCCATGGTCGACGGGCTCCGCATCCAGGCGCTCATGGACCCCTCGCGCGAGATGCTGCCGCTGCTCAAGACCTTCATGGCGACGATCGTGAGCCGGGGAGGCGATCGGGCCGACGGCGGAGCGGCTGCCGCCCCGCACGGCTGACCGGCTCCGACGGCGCGGCGCCGGTGCACTGCAAGGCTCGGCGCGCTGCGGGGCTCGGTGCGCTGCGGGGCTCGGCGCGCTGCGGGGCTCGGCACCGCGTGCCGCTACCTTTGAGTCAGTCGCCGCCGCGCGGTGGCGGCCCGATCCGACTCGGCACAGCTCCGCGTCGGCCGTCGGTCCGCCGAAGCCCCCCACTTGAGGAGAACCACTCATGTCCGTCGGACTTCTTGCCGTCGTAGACGACATCCTGGCCGCGGCCGTGAAGGCCAGTGCGAAGACCGCGGGCGTGGTCATCGACGACGCCGCCGTGACGCCGCAGTATGTGCAGGGCCTCACGCCGGCGCGCGAGCTGCCCGTGGTGTGGAAGATCGCGCTCGGCAGCCTGGTGAACAAGTTCGTCATCATCATCCCGATCGCGCTGCTGCTCACGGCCGTCGCGCCGTGGATCCTGCCCTACCTCCTCATCATCGGCGGCGGCTTCCTCTGCTTCGAGGGCGCGGAGAAGGTGCTCGAGTGGTTCGGGATGCACCATGAGAAGGCCGACGACGGCCCGCGCGATGAGAAGAAGCTCGTGCTCGGCGCCGTCCGCACCGACCTCATCCTCAGCACCGAGATCATGCTGATCTCGCTCGCGAGCCTCGATCCGGACTTCGGCATCTGGATGACGCTCGGCGCCCTGCTCGTCATCGGGCTCGGCATGACGGTGGCGGTCTACGGCGCCGTGGCGCTTCTGGTGAAGATCGACGACGTCGGCCTCCGCCTGATGAAGAGCGCCTCGCGCTCGATCCGCCGCACCGGCGCGCGCATCGTTGCGGCGATGCCCGCGGTGTTCCGCGTGATCAGCGTCATCGGCACCGTCGCGATGCTCTGGGTCGGCGGCCACCTCGTCATCGCGAACCTCGCCGAGACGTTCTGGCACGCGCCCTACGACGTCGTGCACGCCGTCACGCACGCGATCGAGGGCGCGGGACCGGTGCTCGTGTGGGTCGTGGAGACCGCCCTTTCGGCGGTCGCCGGCCTCGCCCTGGGCCTTGCGATCGTGGGCGTGGTGCTGCTCGTGTCGCGCGCCCTGCGGCGCACGGCGGTCAGCGAGGACGCGCACTAAGGCGCGGCGGCGCCAGCGCGGGGGCGGCCAGCTGTCTCAGGAATGGGCTGGCGCGCCAGCACCTAGGCTTGAGTGCGCGCGGGCTTCGCATACGCATGCGCACGGCGACGGAGGAGAGACATGGCGCAGAAGCGGGTGACACTCGCCGATGTCGCTCGCCGCGCGGGCCTGTCTCCTACTGCCGCATCGATGATCCTGAACGGCCGGCCGGACACGAGGCTCTCCCAGGAGGCGCATGAGCGCGTGCACGCGGCGGCTGAGGAGCTGGGCTACCGCCCGAACGTCTCAGCGCGCGCCCTGCGCACGGCGACAACGCACACTCTCGGATTCGTCTCGGACATGATCGCGACGACACGCTTCGCCAGCGGACTCATCACCGGAGCGCTCTCCGCCGCGCAGGCTGCGGGGCACGTGGTCCTCGTCGCCGAGACCGGCGGCGATCCTGCTCGGGAGACGGAGGCGATCGCCGCGCTGCTCGATCGGCAGGTCGACGGGATCATCTTCGCGACGATGCGCGCACGCGAGCTGTTCGTCCCCGAACTCCCCGCTGGCACCTCGGCGATCATGCTCAACGCGACGAACGCGCGCTACCACCGAGCAGTCCTCCCGGACGAGTACGCGGGTGGACGTGCCGCGATCCAGGCGCTCCTCCGGCACGGTCATGCCGCGGGGATCGCTCTCCTCGGTCAGAACGACGAGGTGGAGCGCAACGTCTTCCGATCGGCGACGATCGCGCAGCGTGCGGCGGGTCTTCGCAGCGCCATGTCAGACGCGGGTTTGCACTTCATGGCGGAGGCGTCGCTGTGGGAGTGGGAGCCGGAGAACGGCTACGACGGGACGCTCCGGCTACTCGATCTGCACCCGGAGATCCGAGCGATCGTGTGCATGAACGACCGCCTCGCGTTCGGCGCGTATCAGGCGCTTGCCGAGCGCGGGCTGCGCGTGCCGCAGGACGTGTCCATCGTGTCGTTCGACAATGACGAGATCGCGGCCTACCTCCGGCCGGGCCTCACGACGATCGCCCTCCCCCACGAGGAGATGGGCCGCAGGGCCGTGGAGCGACTGATCGATCGCGAGGACGAGGCAGGAGTGACGTCCGTGCGCATGCCGATCGTCGAACGCCAGTCGATCGCCGCCCCACGGCCTTGACCCCCGAGTCGCCTCAGTCGAGCTCCGCCCGGCGCGGCGGATCCGCGCCGTGTCGCCCGACGGTGATCGCCGACGCCCGCAGCGCATAGGCGAGAGCGGCCTCTACCGTCTCGTCGTCCGTCGCCGCGAGGTCCGCGCGACTGCGGATGCCGCGACGGATCAGAGCGGCGATGACAGCCGACATGAACGAGTCCCCCGCGCCGATCGTGTCCGCGACATCGACGGAGAGCCCGGGACGGCGCACCTCGCCGCCACGGGTCCAGGCGGTCGCGCCGCGGTCACCCGCGGTGACGAACACGACCGCCGCCCCGAGCCCGAGCCATCGGGCGGCGGCCTCATCCGCGGAGCCGAATCCGAGCAGCGCGATATCCTCGTCACTCGCCTTGACGATTCCGGCGCGCTCGGCCAGACCGTCCACGCGAGCGCGCGCCGCGCCCATGTCCTCCAGCAGCGCCGGCCGGATATTCGGATCGAAGGTGACGAGGACGTTCGGATCCAGAGCAGCGAGGAAGCGGTGCACCACATCGGCGCCCGGATCGAGAAGCGCACCGATTGATCCGACGTGCACCAGCTCCCGATCGACGACCCCTCCGGGCTCGCTCGGGTCCCAGGAGAGTGCGAATCGATACCGCGCCGATCCGCTCTCATCGAGTTCGGCATGCGCGATGCTCGTCGGACGCTCGCTGTGGGAGCCGCTTGTTACGTGCACGTGATTGCGTGCGAGGTGCTGTCGGATCCGCGCACCGAACCGGTCGTCGCCGATCTGCGTGTGCAACCGGGTCGCGACCTCCAGCCGGGCGGCGCCGACGGCGACATTGAGAGGGCTTCCGCCCGGTGTGATCCGTTCACGCCCCGTGAAGTCGGGGACGACGTCCACGAGCGACTCCCCGATCACCAGCAACTCGCTCACAGCGCTTCTCGCAGCGCGTCCACGATCGCGGTCCCTCGTGAGTCGCCCGCTTCCATCACGCTCGTGAGGAACGCGAAGCCGACGCCCAGCTCCGGGTCCGCGAATGCCACCTGCCCGCCGGCGCCATCGTGTCCGAAGCCTCGCGGGGTCAGGTAGCGGCGCGCTTCCGAATCGAGCTGGAACCCCATCCCCCAGCGGGGCCAGGGCTCGGGCGCAGGGAAGAACGGCGCGCCCGCGCTGCGCACCCGCAGCGCCTGCTCGAGGGCGTCGTCCTCCAGCAGCCGGACGCCGTCGGTGTCGACCACCGTCGCAGACCAGATCGCGGCGAGCGCGGACGCCGTCGCGATGCCGCCTGCTCCGGGGATGGCCGCACGACGCACCGCCGGATCATTGAACCCGTCATCCGGCCCGACGAGCGCGGGAGGCAGCGCACCGCCGAGCGTCATGGCCCGAGCTGGCCATCCGCTGCCGCCGTCCTGCTCGGTGGCCAGCAGCATCTCGGTGGCCGCGCGCAGCGTGTCGCCGATGTGCATCTCCGCGACGTCGAGTGCGGCGTCGTCCGGCAGCCCGATCCAGGCCGATGCGCGCAGCGGCTCGGCGATCCGCGTGGCGAAGACCTCCCCGACCGAGCGCCCTGCGATGCGGCGGATGACCTCGCCGGCCAGCCACCCGTGTGTGATCGGGTGGTACGCGTGGGCGCTGCCGGGCTCCCACAGCGGAGCCTGCTGAGACAGCAGCGCAGTCGCGCGCGACCAGTCGGTAAGGTCATCGCGCGTCCAGGCCGCATCCGTCGCGAGGAGGCCGGCGCGGTGGGAGAGGAGGTCGCCGACGGTGGTGCCCTCCTTGCCCGCGGCGGCGAACTCGGGCCAGTGAGCGACGACCGGATCGGCGTAGGAGAGCCGGCCGTCCGCCACCAGCTGGGCGGCGAGGATGGCGACGAGCCCCTTGGTGCAGGAGAAGATCACGCTGGCCGTGTCCCGGCGCCACGGCCGCGTCACGGAGCGCCCGCCCCACACATCGATCACCGTCCTGCCGCCGACGCGCACGCTCAGCGCGGCGCCGCCGCCCGCGCTCGCATCGAGCGCGTCGGCGAAGGCGTCCGCCACGCGTCCGAATCCCTGCTCGACCACTCCGTCGAACGCGCTCATGCGTGCGCTCCCGCCGCCAGAGCCGGCCAGCCGTCCGCATCCGAGACCAGAGGGATCGGATCGATGAGCCCGCCGACGAAGGTCCCGTCGCTCTCGCCGTTTCGGAATGCCATGAGCGCCAGCCCGCCTGCCCGATCGGCGACGATCCGTCCCGCGTAGAGCGACTCGTCGGCGAGCAGGCGGGACTCCTCGATGCGGTAGCCGGCGCCGTCCGCCGACTCCTCCGCGACCCAGATCCCGCCCGCGCTCGCGCTCTCGCGCCGGGCGCCGGCGAGGTGGAGCAGATCGCAGGAGAACAGCACGAAGGTGCGGCCCTCCCAGTCGAATCGCTGCAGGACCTCCAGGTGGCCGAATCCGGAGCCGGGCGCGCTCAGGGGTTCGGCAGCCGTCCACTCAATGAGGTCGGCCGATGTCGCATGCCCGACGACGCCGAGATCGCGACGATCGACTCCCGGGTGAGTCGTGCGATGAGCGGCGCGGGCGGTGATGAGCATGTGCCAGCCGTCCTCGTCGCGATAGACCCACGGGTCTCGCCAGGCCTCCTCATGCCAGGTCCGGTCGGCGAGCGTCTCGTACCAGCGCGAGTCTGCCGTGATCAGCGCGCGCTCCGACGGCTCCCACTCGTGCAGGTCGTCGGAGACCGCGACGCCCACCGACTCGATGTTGGTGTGCTCGACGGGGTGCAGGAACCGCGACCCGGTGTAGAACATCCGCCACCGTCCGTCGTCGCCGCGGACGACGGATCCGGTCCACTTCGCCGTGCCGTCGAACCGGTCGGGCGTTCCCGGCCCGAGTATCGGGCCGAGATCGCGCCATTCCCTGAGATCCGCACTGATTGCGTGCCCGATCATCGCGTTGCGATGACGCTGGTGCGGATCGCCGAGGGATCGCGGCGCGTGCAGGTAGAAGAGGTGGAACTCGGTGCCGGTGTCGGCGATCCAGAAATCCCAGACCCAGTGGTCGGGCAGGGTGAACGTCATGTCGCTCCTTGAGCAGCCGATGGAAGGCCGCGAGATGAGTGCGCCTGGCGCGCGGATGAAGAGGTCTCGGCGCCGCGGTCAGGCGAGTGCGCGGCGCAGCGCGCGCACGAGCTCGGTGCCGCGCTCGTCCTGAGCGACCTCGAAGTGGTTGGTGATGTAGCCGAACCCCACACGCGCCTCGGAGTCGGCGAAGGCCACCTGGCCGCCGGCGCCGTCGTGGCCGAAGGAGTGCGCGGAGAGGAACTCGCGGACATCGGAGGTGAGCATGAATCCGGTGCCCCAGCGCGGGTACGGGCCCGGCAGCCACCACACCGGCTGGCCCTCGCTCTGCACCTCCGTCATGTCGGCGATGACCGCGGGGTTCAGCAGCCGGACCCCTTCGGTCTCGACCACGGTCGCCGACCAGATGGCGGCGAGGGCGCGCGCGGTGGCGATGCCGCCGGCCCCCGGCACCTCCGCGCGGTGCACCTGCGGGTCGTCGAATCCGCGGCCGCGGACGACGAGCTCCGCGGGGAACGCCGCGCCGAGTGTCATCGCGCGGGAGATCCATCGCGCGTCTTCGCCGGAGGGTCCGGGAGCGCCGGACGGGGGCGGGACGAGAAGGCTCCTGCCTGCATGCAGCCGCGCGACGTCTCCCTCTCGGCTTTCGGGCAGTCCGATCCAGGCGTCCGCGTGAAGGGGCCCGGCGATCCGATCCTGCAGCGCCTCCCCGACCGAGCGCCCGGTGAGGCGGCGGACGAGCTCACCCGCGAGCCAGCCGTAGGTCAGCGCGTGATATCCGTAGGCGGTGCCCGGCTGCCACAGCGGCTCCTGCGCGGCGAGCAGCCCCGTCACCGCGTCCCAGTCGAGCGCCGTGTCCAGGTCGATGTCCACGACCGGTGCCGCCAGCCCGGCGCGATGCGCGAGGAGCTGACGCACGGTGACGGCCTCCTTCCCGGCCCGCGCGAACTCGGGCCAGTAGCGGGCGACAGGCGCGTCGAGCTCGAGAAGCCCCTCCTCGACGAGCTGGGCGACCAGGATGGCCACCAGGCCTTTGGTGGCGGAGAACACCACCACCGGAGTGTCCGATGTCCAGGGCCGTCCCGACTCCTCATCCGCGGTGCCCTGCCACAGGTCCATCACCGTCTCGCCCTCGACGCGGATGCTCAGAGCCGATCCGCCGGTCTCGCGCGCGGTCTTCTGGAAGACCTCCGCGACGTTCTCGTAATCGGGGTGCACGTATCCATTCAGTTCGATTGTCATCGTCGTCATCCCTTCACGGCGGAGCTTGCGACGCTGGCGACGAACCAGCGCTGGAACACGAGGAACACCACCAGCACCGGCAGGATGAAGATCACGCCGAATGCCAGCACGTGTCCCCACTCGGGTGGCTGCGCGGTCTGGAAGACGCTGAGCTCGAGCGGCAGAGGCCGCACGCTCGTGTCGGTCACCATCAGCACCGGCCACAGATACGACCCCCACTGCGCCAGGAAGGTGAGGATCGCGACCGTCGCGAACGCCGGGCGGTTCATCGGCACGACGATCTGGAAGAACGTGCGCCAGGGGCCCGCGCCGTCGATCCGCGCCGCCTCCTCGATCTCCGCGGGGGTGTCGAGGAAGAACGTGTAGAAGAGGAAGATCGAGAAGGCGCTCGCGATGAACGGCAGCGCCTGCACGTACACGGTGTTCCGGCTCCCGACGAGCATGTAGAACAGCGGCAGCGCCACGGCCTCGAACGGGATGATCGTCAGCAGCGTGATGATCATCAGCACGGCCTCGCGTCCCCGCCAGCGCAGGCGTGCGAGCGCGTACGCGGCGAGGGAGTTGACCAGCAGACCGCCGGCCACCACCGCGACCGTGACCACGACCGACACCGCGATGAACTGCCAGAGATACCCCGTCGTGGGGTTAGAGAACCGCGCGAACACCCCGAGGTAGTTGTCGAAGGTCAGCTCGGTGGGAAGGAACCCGCTCAGCCCCGCCAGCACCTTGTCGCCGGGGCGCAGGCTGCCGACGACGAGGTAGTAGATCGGCGCGAAGAAGATGATCCCGAACACGACGAGCAGCGTGTACTCGACGGTTCTCGTGACGGCGCGCCGTCCACGTGTCTGCGCGCTCATCGCACGCCTCCGTCCTGACGCACGAGGCGTCGCTGGATGATCGCGACCGTGGCGACGATCGCGAGGAACACGACCGCCATCGCCGCTCCCTGTCCGACGTTGTTCTGGTCGTAACCGGTCGTGATCACCTGGTACATGACCGTCTGAGTGGCCGCGATGTTGATCGATGCGCTGCGATCGAGCAGGTAGACCTGGTCGAAGAGGCGGAACGAGAAGATCGTGGTCAGGAGCGCGACGAAGATCAGCGTGTTGCGCACGCCGGGCACCGTGATGCTCACGAACTGCCGCCACCTGCCCGCGCGGTCGATCTGAGCGGCCTCGTAGAGCTCCTGGGGGACGCTCTGCAGTGCCCCCAGCAGGATGATCATCTGGAAGCTCACGCTCTGCCACACGGACATGACGACGATCGCGCCCAGCGCGGTGCTCGCGTTGCCGAGCCAGTCGTGCGGCAGGATCGCTCCTCCGCTGATACCGCCGAGGAAGGCGTTGAGCAGGCCCAGCTCGTCGCGCGCGAAGATGAGCCGCCAGATCACAGCGACAAGGGCCAGCGGGAAGACCAGTGGCATGAAGAACATCGTCCGGAACACCGTCATGCCGCGCAGCTTGCGGTTGACAAGCACCGCGAGCCCAAGGGCCAGGGCGGTCTGCAGGGGCACCACCACCAGCGCGAACGTGAAGTTGTTGGCGAGCGATCCGAGGAAAGTCGCGCTGATGTCGGGGTCGGCGAAGAGTCGGGTGTACTGCTCGAAGCCGAGGAACCGGGGCGGGCGCGGGCTGCCCAGCTGGATGCGGAAGAACGACATCACGATCGCCCCCAGGAAGGGGACGACGAGGAAGGCCGTGAGGAGGATGAGAGCGGGCGCCGCCATCAGGGGACCGGCGGCGCTGTGCCGCGATCCGCGTGGCCGATGTCGCGGCGCGACAATCGCCGCAGTGGACGAAGAGAGTTCGGACAAGTTCACTCCAAGAACAGGCCGGAGTCGGCGACTCGAGCGGTCGCCGACTCCGGTGGGTCGGGTCAGCGGTAGTCGTCGTTGTCGGAGAAGTCGCGGTCGATGGCACGCGCAGCGGCGTGCAGCGTCTCGGCCGTGTCCTCTCCCGCCCAGATTGCCGCGAGCGCCTTGCCGAACTCGGCCGTGACCACGGGGTAGCCCGCCGTGATGGGGCGCGAGACGGAGACGCAGTCCTCGGTGAGCTTGTCCTCGGTCGGGCAGGCGGCGTTGAGCTGCTCGCTCAGGAACTGCAGCGGCTTGCCTTCGCCGTACAGCTCCGACGTCCCGAGCACCGTCGTGGTGGCGGGGGGTGCGCCGTTCGCGTTCGTGTAGGTGGTGACGATCTCATCGCTCATGAGGAAGTCGAGAAGCAGACCCGCGGCCTTGGCATTCTTCGTCGCGCCGCCCATGCTCCAGGCGATGGTGCCGGATCCGGTCTTCGCGCCCGCTCCGAAGTCGGGCAGCGGACCCACGACGAGGTCGTCGCCGAGCGCCTCGCGATAGGCGGGGTACATCCAGTTGCCCATCCAGTTCAGGGCCACGCGGCCCGACTGGAACGCACTGCCATCGGTATCGGGGTCCGTGAACTCGCGCCACGACGCGAACGTGCTCATCGCCTCGACGGCCGCGTCCGAGTCGATGGCTCCGGCGGCCTCGCCGTCGGCGATGAGCGGGGTGCCCGCTGACCACAGGATCGGCGCAAACGCGTAGATGCCGTACTCGGTGGCGAAGCCGTTGTTCTCCGCGACACCGAACGGCTTGCCGTCGGCATCCTGCTGGGCGAGCGTCTGGAGCACCCCGGTGAACTCCTCGGCCGTCCACGCCTCGTCCGCGCTCGTGGGCATCGTGATCCCGGCCGCCTCGAGCAGGGCCTTGTTGCCCCACATGGCCAGGCCGGAGTTCATCATGCCGACCGCGTACAGGTCGCCTCCGACCGTGTTCTGGCCCTTGATCGCCTCGGTCTGGTTATCGATCGTCTCCTGCGAGACCCAGTCCTGCAGCGGTGCGATGTAGCCGTTGTAGGCGTAGTTCGCCATGAGGGGCCCATCGACCGCCAGGACGTCGGGGAGCTCCTCGTCGCTCGCGGTCTGGAGCCCCGTGAGGAACTGGTCCGGCGGGATGAACTGCATGTCGACGGTGATGTCGGCGTTGGCCGCCTCGAAGTCGTCCATGATCCCCTGGATCGCCTCGTTCTCGGCCGACTGGCCGTCGAGAGCCCAGACGGTGATCGTGCCGGTGCCGGTGCCCTCTTCGACGCGAGCCGAGGCGTCTTCACCGCCGGCTGCGCAGCCGGCGAGGATCACGGTCGTGCCTGCGGCGAGGGCGAATGCGGTAAGCGGGCGCCTGCGAAAGCGGGCGCGGGTGGGCGCGGTGGTCATGCTGCGGACTCCTTTGTCTCGGGACGCGTCAAGGCGGAGAGGACTCCTCCGCCTTGGCGGCGGTGCTAAATCCATTTAGCACACGGTCAGCATGCACCCGGAGCCATCGTGGTGTCAAACGGCGTCCGGGACTCCGGCGAGCCAGTCGACGGGAAGGCACCACGCGTCGTCGCGTGCTCTGCAACGTCTCCGCGCAGACGAGCGGCGCGTCGGGGGCCGAAGCGTCGATCCGGCGCAGGACCACAAGCCAGGTCGGCCGCTCAATTCTTAGAGCGTGGCAGGGCAACCACCCGTCGGGCTGGGTCGCTAGCACGTCCAGCAAAGACGAAGGCCCCGCTCGCCTTGAGAAATCAAGGAAGTCGGGGCCTTCGTGGTGGCGGTAACGGTGGGATTTGAACCCTGATCGGGGGTTCGACGCTGTGGTCGCAGGCATCTGAAACCACGTGATTCCGCGGAAGTTGGGCACATCCCGGAACAGCTGAGGGCAGGTGCTCACAGGTGTTCTGTTACCAGGATGTTCCCAAGGAACCGGGTTGAGGTAGCCGCCGCGTGACTGCTCCGACGGCAGCCGTCATCTGAACGGGCCGGTTGCCGGAAGCTCCACCTCCGCCGTTGCTGACTCTTCGCCGTCGTCACCCGTGACGCGCCGCTTCACCCGCAACATTCTGCTGAACGTCGGTTCAACGGATCGCAATTCGCGCTCGCCAGCCTCGCTCAGTTCGACCTGCCAGACACTTCCCGCGTAGTCGTCCGCGGGCGGGGCGAAGCCGAGATCCCCACGCACACGAAAGACAGTTCTCGCCCTCCATGTCCCGTCCTCCCCCAGCCACTCAAACGGCACGTCGATCGACGGTCTCCACCCGAGTCGGCGAGCGAAGGACGGGTTGATTGCGATCCACTGCGGGCGCTCCGGGTCGGACAGATATTCCTCGGAACGGACCACGAGACTCTCGTCGCCCGAATCAAACTCTTCATAGGCGCGGGCCTCGAGGTCCAGGCTTATCACCGACGCAGTGCGGATTAGGCGCAGGCCTTTGGATCGGAGTCCAATCACTGGCACGACGGTTCGACGCTCGCTGGGAGTCTTCCACGCGAGTGACTTCCATTCACCCACCTCGGCAAGGACGAAGGTCTCGGCATCACGATGGGCGCTCGCATACGCCTCAGCGGCAGCGGTCGCCTCTTCAGTCCAAGTGCGGGTGTCATAGCCGCGCGCGGACTCGTCGCGCCAAGGGAGAGGCGTGGATGCATTCAACGGCCGCGGAGTAGGCGAGTCAATGCTGTCGAGGAGGCCCATTTCGACTGCGAGATTGCCCGCGGAGCGAAGATTGCCGCTGTCGTGTAGCAGGGCGGCGACGTGCCCCACCGCCCTTCGCCCAACCATCAGCGCCCAAGGCCGATAGATCAGCTTCTGTCCGCGGCGCTTTAGCCGTTCTGCTTGTGCCCTGTGCCCGCCTGCGAGCCATGGGTCGGGTTGGGTGCGCGCGATCTCGCTGGCGTAGTGAAGCACCGCAGACTCGTCGAGCCCTGATACATCCGCGATCTTCAGAAGGAGGTTCTCATATGGCGCAACGACTTCGAGGGGGTTGGTCATGTCGACCACGGGCACCCCTTCAGCATCGAGGAGGTAGCTCTTGTACCCGGACAGGGGTGGAAACGACAGCCGAATGGTCGGCGGCAGCTCGCGGTCCGGCAGAGTCGGCGGCTCCACCCCGCTCTTGGCTAGCACTTCCTGCGCGAGCGCACGGACGATGAGGTCGTCGTTTTGCGCGGCAACCGCGATTCCTCCAAGCGCAGCGTCGCTGAGACGGTGTCCATGAGCGGCTGCGCGAAGCAGGATGGCAAGCGCGCCTTCGGCTTGCCATCCACTGCTGGCAAGTAGGTCAACTGCAGCGAGTTCTGCTGACGCGCTGCGTGCATTGATCAGCGCCTCGAGCACGTTCCGCGCGCCGAAGTCAATGGTTCGGGTCGGGTGCCCAACGAACCCAGACACCCACTTCGCCCCGGCTTCAGCGGGGCTGATTGCATCGGTGGGAGCCGTGAGTGATGCAGGTCTGCTAGCGCTTGGTGCGAAGATGTCGAGACTCGGTCGTGCCGATACCCAGGCATCGCCCACCGCCCGGTCCCCTACGAGGACGCGGAGAATTTGGAGGAGGTCATGGATCGGGATGTCTGCCGACAAGGCGCCCGAGGTGATTGCTCCGGCAAAGTCGTTCACACTGATCCGCTGAAGCTCCGGGTCATTGTTGCCCAGCGCCGCCTTTATCAGAGCGAGCCGGGTCCCGCCGTCGTAGCGGCGCCACCACCCAGCTACGGGCAAGCGTGTGAGCGCTTCGCTAAGCGCATCCGTAGCCTTCCTGCCGCCGCCAGCGGCCGCGCAGGTTGCGATCACCGAGCCCATGAATGGGCCTGTGAGACCCATCCTGCGGCCCTCATCAATAAGCGCTTCGGCCACCGGGCGCGACGGAAGGTGAGTCGATTCTGCCAGCGCCGCTTCCCAGGCTGCCATGGTCGCACCGCTGATTCCCTCTGCATCTGCTTCGCGCATCTGTCGGAGCAGCGCGGAAGGGCTCGCAGGAATAGGCGGGGGAACCGCCTGGGGCTCATCGGATGCGGGTGGCTGTTCAGCATCGGTCTGGCTGGTTCCTGGCCCGTTCTCCGAACCGATCCGAAGCGATTCGGCCCAGGCCACGGTTGCTTTCCAAGACGACTGCGATGCCGCCAGGGTGACGTCGTCCCGCACAGCGGAAGTGATGTATTGCGATGCGGGGGCGAGCATGTGGCAGTAGATCGACAATCCGACCTCAGCTCCGTCCCTGGACGCGACGAGTCCGCGCACGATCGACCCGATGGCGGCACTCTCTTCGAACACTCCCCGATCGCAGAAGAACGTAGCCAACTGGCATGCGAGAGCGGGGCTCGCGCGGAAGGCCGCGAGGGTGATTGCTTCCGCGGCCGCTTTCGCCTGGCCTGAAGCGTCTGCCGATGCGCGTTCCACTCGGCTGGCGAAATCCAGGATGTCCTCCACGAATGGATCAACTTCGATCGCGCCGCTTTCGAAGGCCAGTTCGAGCCACTCCGCATAGTGCGCAAGCTGCTCGTTTTCGTCGTTTTGGCTTGGCCCCCACCCTTGCTCGACTGCTGATTGGAGTGCCGCCCTCGCCCGGTTCTCGAATCCTGCAGCAGCCCAGCTACGGGAGTGGGTGAGCCAGGTGTCGACCCGGTCATGGACATCCCAAGCTGCGCCTTCGACTTCCGCATCGATGCTCGTCAAGATCTCCTGCGTCAAATCGGTCAACCCGGGAACGTGCTCTGCGACCCATTTGACGACCCCCGTTCGAAGGGACGGGTGCCAGTAGACCTTGCGGGTACTCGATGACCAAGCATCCTGGAAGAGCCGGAGCACGCTCTCCACGGTGTCGTAGGGTGAGGCGAGAGCGGAAGCAAGGAGTCGCTCCCATAATTCCGGCGCTGCGTCCCGGAATGAATACCAGCTGGACCAGTCGTGAGTCTGGCGACTAGGGACCTCGAGCAAGCGCACGACCGGATCCGCAAGGGACGAAATTGGTGGAGTCGTCCCAGGTCCCACGGTTGGAGAAGGCCAAGCGAGCGTCTCAATCTGTGCCAGGACGCGGAGCGCCTCCTCGAAGCGGCGACGGCCGGCATGGCGTGGACCCAAGTCGGTGTCCATAGGAGTCGCCGCGCTTGCACCCTGATGCGGGAGTACCAGCTCTAGCCGAGTTGTCGCGAGGTAGGGCAAGAACGGTGCGAGGCCCTGACCAGACAGCGAGGTGTCCGGCCAACGGCGCACAAGTGGCCGCTCGGTGAGCATCGACGCCTCGCTCAGGTCGCCGAGCCCTGATCTCAGCAAAGTCTCGAGCATGGCGTGACGCAGCCCTTCAACGATGCGGTGAGGTTCCCTCGCCGCATCCGAATCGTCACCAAGCTCAGGGTTCGGCGGGGCTTGCAAGGATTCCGCGTCGAGCGAGACCACCGATTGAGCACGTTGAGCCACTTCCCCTAGGCGCCCATCCTCCGCGGCCGTTCGAGCACGAACGACTTGCATTCGGGCGATCCAGTTCGGATCGCCGATGGCAGAGACTTGAGCCGAGATGCTCTCAAGAGTCTCGTTGTCTCTCACTACCGCCGCCAGCTCACTGCAGCAGGCAAGCACGCGCTGACGGATGACACGAGCCGAGTCGATCGCGTCTTCGCGATCCTGGTCGTCTAGGTCGATGTGCCGGGAGCCTTCGATAGCGTCCAGAGCGGCGAGCACCCGGTCAAGTCCCCCTAGAAGGTAGTGAGCCCGCGTCCACGCCTTGGTCGTATCCGTCCGGCTTCCGTCGCTACGGCTGCGTCTGCCGAGGGAAGACCTGGGATCATCGGCAGCGCGGAGCAGTTCATCGGCAAGCAGATAGGAGCCCGTGCTGGCGAGATGTGCGGCGGCCCGGAAAGCCGCGGCGTCTTCAACTACAAGCCGGCCGCTTTGTAGCAGGTGCTCACGCAACTCCTCCGGAGGCAGTACCTCCACCGCCGCTTCCGCTAGCGTCGATGGGTTGAGAATGTGGTCACGCTGCACAAGTTCGGCAGCAAACAGAAACAATGGCACCATCGCGGCCAGATTGCCAAGCTCTGCCGCAGCCCTCAATGCAATGTTCGCGTGCGAGCGAACGACCCGCGTCGGGCGAAGTTGAAAAAGTCTCGATCTCAAAGCCTCTGGTGTGGCGAGCTCCACGACACGGTGAAGCTGACCGGCAAGGTATCGATGACTCAGCTCCTCGTCTCGGTAGACGACTGACGAGCTTGCGGCGCAGATGTCGGCCGTCCGGGCGTACTGGCTGCGGTCAAGCTCGCCGCTGAAGACTCCAGCGACGGCAGAGGTCTTTTCGATGAGGAAGAGTCGAAAGCTGTTGTGGATGAAATGCCACTCGTCTCCTGCCCGAGTGAAGAAAGGGTACGTCCTGCTAGTGAACTTCTCGGCGAGCTCAGCGCTCGTCCAGCTCGCCAGCCAGTCAATTCGAACGGGCGCGCGAACCCTCGATACAACGGCGAGCAATTCCATCAGTGGCGCGTCTCCACCGACCGACTCTAGATAACCGTTGTAGCGGCGAAGGACATCGCCCCTGAAGGCCGTCGATTCCCGCAGACGGCTTGTTGCTTCGAGATTGCGGTCGCTTGGATTGCCCACAGATGATTCGACATCGGCCAGATCTTGCAGGAGATAGGTGAGAGCGAGGGGGTGCCCCTCGCTTTCATTGTGCAGGGCTTCGCGCACTGACTCCGCGATCCACGCCCCCACGCCGCTCTTGTCGATGATCGAATCCACCTCGCCGCGCGCGAGCGCTGGGAGCTCAATGTGTCGGGATCCCGCGAGGCTGTCTCGAATGTTTCTAGGAAGGATCGCGACGGACTGCGAGCCGAGCGCAAAGTAAACCCCGGACTGGAGAAGTTCGGGCGCTGGCAACTCGTCAATCAGAGATCGAGTCGGAGATTGCTCGCGGGAGATGTGATCGAGCCCGTCAACAATGACGATCGTTGGGCGGCCCTCTCTCTCGTAGCGACGATGAGCGTCTTCCAAGAGGGAAGCAAGAACCGATCGTTGGCCCGTCAAGTCGGCCCCGAAGTGTCGCGAGTAGAGACCGGTCTCTTGGAGGGCCAAGTTCAGATCATGAAGAAAGGCCTGGGCCTCACCTCGAGCGCTTATGGGTCCGGTGGAATCAGGCACGAACGCGTAGTAACGGACGAGGGCCGCGTCCGCCCGGAAGCTCTCGAGAAGCGTTGACTTGCCAGTTCCGGCCGCGCCCACCAACGCGAGATAGCCAGACTCATGATCCTTCAGCGCTTCGCTGAGAGCCGCCACGGCTGCAGCATTCGGGGTGTAGACATCGGGCACCGGGAATCGGTGTAGGTGACGGTAGACGAGCCGGTTCCTCCATCCAAGCTCCGTGAGTAGTTCATCCCGCGTTAGGTGCACGATGTGCCTGGCATCGCCCACCAGTCGTTGGATCGTCCGTGCAATGTGGTGTTGATCAGACAACTGCTCGCTATCAGCAAGAAGCTCGTGGGGTGCGGCAATCCCCAGCCTGACCTCGATCGCAGCGAGATAGGCCACAAAGTCCACGTCGGAGAGCCCACTCGCGGCTTGGACTCGATCCCACGCCGAGCTCCACGCTCTCACCAGGTCGTGATCCTCGATAGCCGACCAATCGTCAAGACCACCAGCGATCAAGTCTTGGACCGGTTGGAACGACCGCGCAAGAAAAGCCGCGAGGTGATGCGGCCCCGTCGCCGTAACCTGCTGGAGCGGACTGCCTGCCGGTGGTGTTGCGCTCGACGCGTATCTGTTGGAACACAGATGGATTCGAAGGACGCCATCCGTCTCATCCTTGAGCCGTCGCCAGGAAGCCGCAAGGTCCCCGAAGAGGGAGGTTTCGGAGTTAGGAGTTCCAAAGAGATCTGACCATGAAAAGGAGTCAGGGTACAGAGCCCACTTCACCTGGATGGCATGGCGAGCGTTGCTGGTTCCGAACTGGAAGTCGTCCGCCACACCCGCCGTTGGGTCTGCAAGTCGAATCCATTGAAGGTCTCGAAGATGGCGCCGCACGATCTCTGCAGCTATCCCGTACTGCGCAGAGTAACCTGCGATTGCCGCGCGTTCTCCTGCGGACGGAGGTCTGTCGTTCATCGGTCTGCGCATCTCATGGTCGAAGGGTCTGCAGAAGGGTGGCTCCTGGCCGCGAGCTTAGTGATGCGACTCGCGCGGGGTCGTCAGGCTGGAGGAGCCACGAGGCGAAGGCAGCTGATTCCATCGCTGTCCGAGGAATCGGGTACTGGCCGATCATGCTCAGGCGCAGGACGCCGTCCTCCGCGTAAAGAAGAGTATGAACCGTACGAAGCGCGTCAATGGCGACAGTGAGGCAGTGGCTGATGTGGTGGCCCGAGTCTTCAGGATGAAGCAATGCGTCGTCGACTGCGAGCTCCGATCCTGGACGAGCCAGGGGCCAGAAGCGTCGGCTTCCGGCGTGTTCGACCAATGAGGTCGACAAGATCGGCACCGGCGCGAAGAACGCGATCGTGCAGGTCCGCAACGAGGCCGCGCAGGGAATCCACGACGCCGTCACGACGGCCGCCACCGTCGTGACGGCCCAGCTCGACGACTCGACCAGTCAGGCTCAGCGCGTTGTCGCGCTCGCCGAGCGTCTCCAGAAGGGCCTCGGCTTGGCCGCCGCCGGCAGGATGGCGCTCGCGTTGCTCCCGCTGGCGACGGTGCTCGTAATGCTGGCGACGAGTGTCTAGACGCTCGTGCACGGCATCCGCTGGGTGCTCGGGATGGATGCGGCCCTCTGGCTGCAGATCATCGCCGGTGTCGCGCTGCTCGGTCTCATCGCCAGCGTGTGCTTCGGGATCTGGCGGGCCGCGATCTGGCTGCGCAACCGGCTCAGGTGGGCAGACTGATCGTCGATGAAGAGGTCTCTACTGCAACGGCAGCGGAGACCTCTTCAGCCAGCAGCTGCTTGCCACCAGACAGCATCCTCACCCAACGGTCGCGTACTGACCGGACCAGCCAGTGACGCTGACGGCGGGATCCGACGACGGTCTGGATAGGATCGGCGACATCCGGGAAAACCCGGCTTCCCCCGCCTGGAGACCGCATGTCCGAGCCTTGGCTGTCCGCCGATGACATCGCCGAGCATCTCGGCGTGACAAAGGACACCGTGTACGCCTGGATCGCTGACAAGGGCATACCGGCACGTAAGGTCGGCCGTCTCTGGGAGTTCAAGGTCAGTGAACTGGACGAGTGGGTGCGCCGCGACGGCGGCACCGAGGCGGGGGCCTGAGGTTGCGCATCATCGACAATGTGGGCACGCTCCTCGGCGATGACCTGAAGGCGACGATCACTCCCGGCACGAAGGTACGCATCGCGGCGTCGGCGTTCTCGATCTTCGCCTTCGAGGCCTTACGCGATCAGCTCGAGAGTATCGAAGAGCTCGAGTTCGTCTTCACCTCGCCGTCGTTCGTAGCGGAGAAGGCGACCGACCGGATCCGTCGCGAGCGGCGCGAGTTCTTCATCCCGCACGCCGAGTCGACCCTGTACGGATCAGCATTCGAGATCCGGTTGCGGAACAAGCTCACGCAACGGGCGATCGCGCGGGAGTGCGCTGAATGGGTGCGGCGCAAAGTGAGGTTCCGCTCCAACGCCACGGGCGCACCCATGCAGGGCATGGCGGTGGTGGACGACGCCGCTGCCTACTTCCAGTTGCAGGGCTTCACCACGGCGGACCTCGGATACGAACGCGGCGATGCGGTTTCGAACACGGTCGCGAAGTTCGAGGGGGTGGACGAAGCTCGTCAT
The DNA here is from genome assembly GCF_017592545.1 of Microbacterium stercoris. GTDB lineage: Bacteria > Actinomycetota > Actinomycetes > Actinomycetales > Microbacteriaceae > Microbacterium > Microbacterium stercoris. The sequence goes on along the minus strand of NZ_JAGFOA010000001.1, from coordinate 912,242 downwards.
TTCCTGACGCTGTTCGACCAGATCTGGAACAACCCGGATCAGCTCATCGACGTCACCGAGGCGGTGCGCGCGCACATCGCGAGCGTCTATGCCGAGAACAGCCCTGCGCGCATCTACTTCCTGATCCTCTACAACCTGTTCTCCGAGTTCCTCGACGACATCAACGAGGACGTGCTGCCGAACGATCGCACGGGCTATCAGGACACGAAGATCTGGCAGAGCCTGTACAACTTCCAGCGCGACGCCGCGACGGGGATCATCAACAAGCTCGAGACGTACAACGGCTGCATTCTGGCCGACAGCGTGGGCCTGGGGAAGACGTTCACGGCACTCGCGGTGATCAAGTACTACGAGCTGCGCAACAAGAGCGTGCTGGTGCTGGCGCCGAAGAAGCTCGCCGAGAACTGGACGAACTACAACTCGCCCTACACGACGAACTTGTTCCACGAGGACCGCTTCGGCTACACCGTGCTCGCGCACACGGACCTGTCACGGACGCGGGGCGAGTCGCTCGGCAAGGACCTCGCCCGCCTCAACTGGGGCAACTTCGACCTCGTCGTGATCGACGAGTCGCACAACTTCCGCAATGCCGACTACGTGCAGGAGCGCGAGAGTCGGTACCAGCGGCTCATGCGCCAGGTGATCCGCGAGGGCGTCAAGACCAAGGTGCTGATGCTGTCGGCCACACCTGTGAACAACCGCTTCAACGACCTCAAGAACCAGCTTCAGCTTGCCTACGAGGGTGAGAGCGAGGATCTCGCGAAGCAGCTGACGCTGTCGACCACGGTCGAGAACGTCTTCCGCGAGGCGCAGCGCGCGTTCAATGACTGGTCGAAGCTCGATCCGGCACAGCGCACGGCGGATCGCATCCTGCAAATGCTCGACTTCGACTTCTTCGAGCTGCTCGACGCCGTGACGATCGCACGGTCGCGCAAGCACATCCAGGCGTTCTACGACATGACCGACATCGGCGCCTTCCCGAAGCGTCTGCCTCCAATCGCGATCCGGGAACCGCTGACGGATATCGCCGACGTCCCGAAGTTCGACGAGATCTTCGAGCGCCTGCAGCAACTCACGCTCGCGGTCTACCGGCCGCTCGACTACGTCTACGCGAGCCGTCGAGCGATCTACGAGGACGTCGACAAGTTCGTCGGGGGCGCGGGGCTGAAGGGGCGTCAAGAAGGCATCCGGAAGCTCATGACCGTGAACCTCCTCAAGCGCCTCGAGAGCTCGGTCGAGGCGTTCCGGCTCACGCTCGGCCGGATCGATCAGATCACCGATGCGACGCTCTCCCAGATCGAGCGTGGCGAGACCGTGGAGGGTGTCGGGGATGCCGGGCTCGATCTCGACACGGATGATCAGGACGACGCCGAGCTGAGCGCGTTCCTCGTGGGCGGCGGCGTGAGGATCGCGCTGCGCGACATTGACACCGAATCGTGGCGCCGCGACCTCGCGGTTGATTGCGAGGTGCTGCGCGGATTGCTCGAGGAAGCGAACCGTGTCGTCCCCGACCGCGACCTCAAGCTGCGCCGGCTGCTCGCGACGATCGAGGAGAAGGTCGCGAACCCGCTCAACACCCAGCCGGACGGCAGCCCGAACCGCAAGGTTCTGGTCTTCTCGGCTTTCGCCGACACCGCCGAGTACCTGTACCGCGAACTCGCTCCCGTACTCGCGCGACACGGCCTCGAGAGCGCCGTCATCACGGGTGGCAGTCACGGTGTGCGCACGACGCTCGGCACCGGTTTCGGAGCGCAGGAGGCGATGACGCTCTTCTCGCCGCGCTCGAAGAGTCGCGACCTGACGATGCCGGGCGAGACGCGAGAGATCGACGTGCTGATCGGCACGGACGTGATCAGCGAGGGTCAGAACCTGCAGGACTGCGACTTCCTGATCAACTACGACATCCACTGGAACCCGGTCCGGATCATCCAGCGCTTCGGGCGCGTGGACCGGATCGGATCCACGAACGAGGTCATCCAGCTGGTCAACTTCTGGCCGGACATCTCGCTCGACGCGTACATCAATCTGAAGGAGCGCGTCGAGGGCCGGATGACCATCGCCAACATCGCGGGTACCGGCGACGACAACGTGCTCGACCCCGGCGGGGCCGAAGCGGCGTACCGGCGCGAGCAGCTGCGGCGGCTGCAGGAGGACGTCATCGACCTCGAGGACGTGCGCGCCGGCGTCTCGATCACCGACCTCGGCCTCAACGACTTCCGCATGGACCTGCTCGGCTACATCACGGAGCACGGCGATCTCGCGCGGAGCCCGAAGGGCCTCCATGCGGTGATCCCCGCTGACCCGGCCAAGGGCCTCGTGCCGGGCGCGATCTTTGCGCTGCGCAATATGAACGCGCCGGACGACGTCAACCGGGGCAACCGCCTGCACCCGCACTACCTCGTGTACCTCAATGACCAGGGCCAGGTCGTCGCGGACCATACCGAGGCGAAGCGCCTGCTCGACCTGCTGCGGGCCGGCTGCCGCGGCGTGGACGACCCCGTGGCGGACGTCGTCGCGATGTTCAACGAAGCGACGCGTGACGGCGCTGACATGGCGACCTACTCGGACCTGCTGACCGACGCGATCCGCTCGATGATCGAGGTCACCGACGAGCGCGACATCGACAGCCTCTTCACACCTGGGGCCACGACCGCGCTCACGCAGGACATCGCCGGGCTCGACGACTTCGAGCTGCTCGCCTTCATCGCCGTCGTTGATCGCGGGGCGCGATGACTGACGTGCTGTACGACTGGCCCGCGGCGGCCGCCTTCGGGCGGCGCGTGCCAAAGGAGAAGCTCTATGCGCACGGATCCGTCACGGCGGCGGTGCGCGAGCGCTTCGTCAACGAGGTGGCGAGCGTCGAGTGGGCGTACAAGCTCGCCGAGGCGACCGTGAATCTGTCCGGCGACGAGCTGGTGCCCGAGGTGCAGGTCTTCCGGGTCGCGGTAAAGGGCGACGACGTGTCGCCGACGGTACTCGCCGCGATCGACAAGGCGGTGCTCACGCCGATCGTCTTCGAGATCGCGCGCGGCGACGAAGAGACGCGGATGGCTGCAGCGATGCAGAAGTCGGGCACATATCACTCAACCGGCTGGATGCCCTCGGATCGTGAGCGCACGCCGTTGCCGACCGCGATCACGCTGCCGGCACTGTACGCGGCGATCGTCGAACCCGTGCTTCCCATCGCGGGCCGCGCAACGGAGAGCCCGGCAGACCTCGCCGCGCGGCTGAAGCGCGTCGACCAGCTCGAACGGCAGGTGGCCGCCGCCGAGCGCCGGCTGCGAAACGAACCCCAACTCAACCGCAAGCTCGAACTCCGTCGCGCTTTGGCCGCGCTGCGGGGCGAGCTCGAAGCACAGAGGTAGTACCCGTGGAGAAACTGCGCATGACGTCGCCCGACCTCACCCAGGCGAACATCGACAAGCTCGCTGAGCTGTTCCCGAACGTCGTGACCGAGACCCGCGACGCCGACGGCGCCGTGAAGCGCGCGATCGACTTCGACGCCCTCCGGCAGGAGCTCTCGGATCACATCGTCGAGGGCCCCCAGGAGCGCTACCAGCTCGACTGGCCCGGCAAGCGCGCCGCAGCCTTCGCGGCGAACGCCCCCATCGCGAAGACGCTTCGCCCGATGCGCGAGGAGTCGGTCGACTTCGACGCCACGAAGAACCTCTTCATCGAGGGCGACAACCTCGACGCCCTGAAACTGCTGCAGGAGTCGTACCTCGGCAAGGTGAAGCTCATCTACATCGATCCGCCGTACAACACGGGGAACGATTTCGTCTATAACGACGACTTTGCGGCGACAACAAAGGACTATCTGGATCGCTCGGGGCAAGTCGATAACGCTGGTGCTCGACTAACTGCAAACTCGGAGACTAACGGTCGATTTCATAGCGACTGGCTGTCGATGATGTCGCCGCGCCTGAAGCTCGCCCGGAACCTGCTGTCAGAAGACGGCGCGATCTTCATGTCCATTGACGACGCTGAGATGGGAAACCTTCATCGCCTCGCCGCAGAAGTATTTGGCGAGCATAATTTCGTGGGGGCGATGGTCTGGGCGGCTGGCCGCAAGAACGACTCAAAGTACATCTCCTCCTCTCATGAGTACATCCTCATCTTCGCTCGTGACATCTCATCGCTCGATTCACGAGTAGGCGCGTGGCGTACACGGAAGGAAGGGCTAGACGAGATCTATGCCGAGTATGGGCGACTTCGGCGGGCACACGGTGAGGATAACGCCGCGGTAGCGTCCGGGCTTCGCGCGTGGTATCGCCAGTTGGGCGAAGACGATCCAGCGAAGCGCCACAAACACTATTCGAGCGTGGACGAGCGAGGTGTGTTCTTCCCGTCAGATCTCTCGAAGAACTCGCCCACGTCACGTTCGAAGTACGACGTGTTTCACCCTGTCACAGGTAAAGCCGTAAGCATGCCTGAGCACGGGTGGCGATATGCGCCCGAGCAGATGGCGACGTTGCTCGCTGAAAACCGGATCAAATTTGGCCCGGACGAAACTACGCGACCAACGTACAAGCGCTATCTATCTGATGCCGAAGACGAGATTCCGTACAGTGTGTTCTACGTCGACGGACGGGGCGCGAGCGGGCGCCTCAAGAGCCTGCTGGGGGGCGCAGTTTTCGATAACCCAAAAGATGAGCATGTACTCCGGAAGATTGTCGAGTTCGGAACCTCAAAGGACGATCTGATTCTCGACTTCTTCGCAGGCTCCGGGACGAGCGCGCACGCAGTAATGCTGCAGAACGCAAAGGATGGGGGTTCGCGAAAGTACATTCTCGTCCAACTAGATGAGATCCCGGCGACGCACTCTAACGCTGCGAGGGAGGGATATAGGACGATCGCTGAGGTCTCACGTGAACGGGTCCGCCGTGCCGGCAAGAAGGTCAACATGGAACGCGCTGCGGATACGGCACCACTTGATACCGGCTTCCGCGCACTCCGCATCGACACCACCAACATGGCCGATGTGCTCCGCACCCCCGACGAGACGAATCAGCTCGACCTGGGCGAGCGCACGTCGAGCATCAAGCGTGACCGCACCCGTGAGGACCTCCTGTTCCAGGTGCTCCTCGACTGGGGTCTTGAGCTGACGTTGCCGATCCGGCGTGAGCAGATCGACGGGCGCGAGGTGTTCGTGGTCGATGACGGCGGGCTGATCGCGTGTTTCGACGAGAGCGTCACCCCCGCCGTCGTGCGGGCGATTGCTGAACGGCAGCCGGTGCGGGCGGTGTTCCGCGATGACGCGTTCGCAACCGACGCCGAGCGCATCAATGCGGAGCAGGTCTTCGCCGAGGTGTCGCCCGACACCTCCGTCAAGGCCATCTGAGCGAGCGCCGGATGAAGCTCCAGTTCAAGACGCAGGCCTATCAGACCGAGGCAGTCAACGCGGTCGTCAACGTGTTCGCGGGGCAGCCGAAGGACACCGGTGTCACCTACCGCATCGACCCCGGTCGCGCGAAGGATGGCCAGACGACCATCGAACTCGGCCCGGGTCTGCGCAACGCCCCCATCGCGCCGCCCGCGAGCCAACTGCTCGCGAACATCCGCGCGACCCAGGCGGCCAGCGGCCTCAATCAGTCGTCCGAGCTCGCGACGAGCAAGGCCGCGCCGGGTGCGCCGAACCTCACGGTCGAGATGGAGACGGGAACCGGCAAGACCTACGTCTACATCAAGACCATGATGGAGATGCATCGCCGCTACGGCTGGTCGAAGTTCATCGTCGTCGTGCCGTCCATCGCGATCCGCGAGGGCGTCAAGAAGACGTTCGACGTTACGGCCGAGCACTTCATGGAGGAGTACAAAACCAAGCCGCGCGCGTTCATCTACAACTCATCGCAGCTGCACGAGCTCGAGCGATTCAGCTCGGACGCCGGCGTGCAGGTCATGATCATCAATGTCCAGGCATTCAACACGGCGGTCGCCGCTGAGGATAGGGCGGAAGCAGGAAAGTCCGCGTCCGACGAGGCTCGGCGGATCTTCCGCGAGCTCGATGATTTCCAGTCGCGCAAGCCGATCGACGTCATCAGCGCGAACCGACCGATCGTCATCATCGATGAGCCGCAACGCTTCGGCGAGGAGTTCGACAGCAAGGGCAAGCCCAAGAAGGCGTCCGCGTCGCTCGAATCGCTCGCCAAGTTCAACCCGCTGATGGTGCTGCGCTACTCCGCGACACACAAGCCGTTCCACGAGTACAACAAGGTGCACCGGCTCGATGCGGTCGACGCGTACAACGCGAAGCTCGTGAAGAAGATCGGCGTGCGCGGAATCACGGTGCGCGGCCTCGCCGGCTCCACCGCGTACATCTACCTCGACGCGATCGAGGTGAAGAAGGGGTCGCCGCCGACCGCGCGTATCGAGATGTACGTGCAACCGAAGGGTGGCCCGATTAGGCCTCTCGTAAAGCGCGTGACCAAGGGCAGCAACCTCTACGATCTGTCGAATGGGATCGAGGCCTACAAACCCGACGGGCGACCGATCCTTGTCACCGACGTCGACGCAGTGCGCGACATCATCGAGCTGTCGACGGGCGACGTCGTCCACGCCGGCGAGGCCACGCTCGACGTGACCGAAGAGCAGAAGCGACGCATCCAGATCCGCGAGGTGATCCGCTCCCACCTCGAGAAAGAGCGCGCGCTTCACCCGCAGGGCATCAAGGTGCTCTCGCTCTTCTTCATCGACGAGGTCGCGAAGTACCGCGAATACGGCCGCGAGGACACGCTCGGCGAGTACGCGCGGATCTTCGAGGAGGAGTACGAGCTGATCCGCGCCGAGGTGCTCGCCGAGCTCGAGGTCGACGAGGCCTTCGCGGCGTACCAGGATTACCTGCGCCGTGACGCCGTCCGCGACGTGCACGGCGGATACTTCTCGATCGACAAGAAGACGGGTCGTCAGGTCGAGCCGAAGATCCTTGGTCGAGGGGATGACAAGGGGCAGGCTTCCGAGGCCGGCGACTACGACTTGATCCTGAAGGACAAGGAGAAGCTGCTCGACCTGGCGACGCCGCTGCGGTTCCTATTCTCGCACTCCGCGCTGCGCGAGGGCTGGGACAACCCCAACGTATTCGTGATGGGCATGCTGAAGAAGAGCGACAACTCCGTGTCACGCCGCCAGGAGGTCGGTCGCGGGCTCCGCCTCGCGGTGAATCAGCACGGCGAGCGGATGGATCACCCCGCGACCGTGCACGACATCAACGAGCTCACGGTCGTATGCGACGAGTCGTACCAGGACTTCGTCGACGGCCTGCAGAACGAGATCATCGCCACTCTCTCCGCGCGGCCGCGCAAGGCCACCGAGGAGTACTTCACGGGCCGCACGTATCGCGACGAGTCGGGCATCGAGAGCGTGGTCGACGAAGTGCTCGCGAAGCAGCTGATGCGCTACCTGATCAAGCACGATTACATCGGGGACGACGACACGGTCACGCAGGCATACAAGGATGCGCGCGAGGCGCGAGAGCTCGCTCCGGCACCTGAGGCGCTCGCTCCGGTGATCGACTTCCTGCTGCCGCTCGTCGATGCGCTGTACCTCGACATGCCGGCGCCTACGAACGATCGAAAGCCGAAGGAGATCCCGTTCAACCGGGAGAACTTCGAGAAGAAGGAGTTCCAGGCACTCTGGAACCGCATCAACCATCGCGTGGTGTACCAGGTCGACTTCGACTCGAACGAGCTGATCGACAAGTGCGTCGATGCGCTCGACGCACAACTGCACGTAGCGTCACTGCAGTACGTCGTGCAGACGGGCCAGCAGCGTGACGCTCTCGATGTGGATGCGCTCGAGCGTGGCACGGGATTCGCGGTGTCGGAGACGCGCACCCACACCGAGACGCTGAGCGCCAGGTCGCAGGTGAAGTACGACCTGCTGGGCGAGATCACCGAGAAGACGAAGCTGACTCGGCGGACCGTCGCGAGGGTACTTCGCGACGTGAAGCCGTCAACCTTCGCGAAGTTCCGGCTCAACCCCGAGCAGTTCATCACCGAGACGGCGCGCATCGTCAACGAGCAGAAGGCGACGCTGATCGTCAACAAGCTGACCTACGACACTCTCGAGGGCCGCTTCGACTCGACGATCTTCACGCAGAACCAAACCGCGCAGGACTTCACGAAGGCGGGCCAGCGACTCAAGCGCCACGTCTACGAGTACGTCGTGACCGACTCGAAGGTCGAGCGCGATTTCGTGACCGCGCTGGACACGAGCGCCGAGGTCGCCGTGTACGCGAAGCTGCCACGCGGCTTCTTCATCCCCACGCCGGTCGGCGATTACAACCCCGACTGGGCAATCGCCTTCACGGATGGCAGCGTCAAGCACGTGTACTTTGTGGCCGAGACCAAGGGCTCCCTATCGTCGTTGCAGCTCAAGGCCGTGGAGAACGCCAAGATCGATTGCGCCCGCAAGTTCTTCCAGGCCGTCAGCGAACAGCATCCCGAGAACGTGAAGTACGACGTCGTTACCAATTACGCCGAACTCATGCAGCTGGTGACGGCGTGACGACATCAACGACCGAACGATGAGGGGCTATGGCCGAGAGCACTGAGTTCAATCACGATCAGCTCGGGCACATCCTCGCGGACCATCTAGTGGCAGTGCCCGAGTTCCAGCGCGCCTATTCATGGGAGCAGGTGAACGTTCAGGAGTACCTCCTCGACCTCGAGCGCGCGCGCGAGAAGAAGTCCGCGCATTTCATGGGCACGCTTGTCTTCGCTAAGGCCGACGACGATAGCGGTAGGCGCAAGATTGTCGACGGCCAGCAGCGGCTCGCCACAACAGCTGTACTATTCATCGCGATTCGGGATCGACTGCAGGCTCTTCGTAAGGAAAATCTCGCCGAGAACACAACCAAGAAGTACTTACGCCGGTTCAGCATCCGCGAGGAAGGCGACGTAGACAGCCTGATCCTCAGCCCGGCTGATCAGGACGCATACGACGCGATCCTCGAAGGCCAGCCCGAGCGCATATCAGCGACCAACAAGATTCGAGTCTGTTACGAGGAATGTCACGCGCATCTAGAAAAACTCGCCCCCACATCCCGGCAGTACAAGAAGCTGATTGACGTCATTGATCAGCTCGATAAAGATGTGCAGGTCCTTATCGCCGTCGCATCAAATTTGCCTGAGGCGTATGTCATCTTTGAGACGCTCAACGACCGCGGCGCCGACCTCACAACGGCAGACTTGCTGAAAAACTACCTCTTCAGCGAGGCGAAGCAGTCCGAGTTCGCCTATGTACAGCACGGGTGGAATTCACTCGAAACCAGTCTCGGAAGCAAGCCTGACGATATGGTCAGGTTCGTGCGACATGAGTACATGTCGAGGCACGGGCGCGTCACTCGTCGCAAACTTTACCGGGCTCTGCAGGACGACCTCCAGGAGAACCCGGGCGCAAAGCGGTACATCCAGCGCATGAAGGCTTCGCAGCAGATCTACCTGGCCCTCCGTGACCCAGAGCACGAATACTGGAAGAATTCGAGGGTGGACGTCCGGGACGCCCTTATGGCGTACCGCAGGTTTGGCTTCGAGAGCAGCTACCCACTACTTCTCTCCGCGTTCCGCGAGTGGGAGAAGCCCAAGGCGACCCAGCTTCTACTCAAGATCGCGAAGTGGAGCGTCCGCGCGCAGTTTGTCGGACGCCTCGGCGGAGAAACTGCTGAAGAGGCGTTCGCCAGCGCAGCGGCGGCTGTCGCGAGTGGCAGTGCCAAGAACCAGACGGACGTGCGAGCGCGCCTCGCCCGCCTCATCCCCACGGACGCCGAATTCACGAATGCATTCAAGTCATCCGGCAAACTCAAGCTCGATCGTGCTAAGTACCTGCTCGCGATGCTAGAGAAGGCCGCGGACGCGAAGGCGCAGCGACCCGAGCGCGCACTCGACTGGACCTCCCGGACCGTAACCATCGAACATGTCCTCTCCCAGTCCACGGCGCACGGCGACGATTCGCTCCAAGTGAAGATTGACGAGATTGGGAACCTCGCGTTGCTAGAACGACGGCTCAACCACCAACTGGGCAGCAAGCCTTTCAGCGACAAGTGCGAGGTCTATGCCGAGTCTGACTTCCAGCTCACCAGGGAGTTGGCAACTCGTGACGCCTGGAGCACGGAGGAGGTGTCGTCGCGCACGGCAGAACTCGCAGAATTGGCTTGCTTCGCGTGGCCCGCTCGCTGACTGGCTGGCAGCTTGAAGCTCCCCTGTGGACACAACACCTCGCCGGCTCAGACCGCGCCCAGCTTCGTGTTCCCGCGGAGGGAGCTCGACCGCTGTATGCGTCGCGAACATCGACTCGCGCCGACTGTTACCACGATGTTCCCAAGCCACTCCGCGAGGGAATGACGAAGGCCCCCGATCCCAGTGTTTCCAAGGGATCGGGGGCCTTCGTGGTGGCGGTGACGGTGGGATTTGAACCCACGGTAGGGGGTTACCCTACACAACTTTTCGAGAGTTGCACCTTCGGCCGCTCGGACACGTCACCGGGATCGAGTTTACGTATCGTTCCGCATCGCGCCAAATCGTGCACCCCTCGCGTGTCTGGGCATGCGCTGACAGGATGGCGCCATGGCCGTCATCGAGAACGCGAAGATCACCGTCGTCGGCGCCGGAGCGGTGGGCGCCGCCACGGCGTACGCCTCCCTCATCCGGGGCGCCGCCCGCCATGTGGCCCTTTACGACATCAACGCCGCGAAGGTCGAGGCCGAGGTGCTCGACCTCGCCCACGGCTCGCTCTTCACCGGGACGAGCGACATCACCGGATCCGCCGACGTGGCGGTCACCGAGGGCTCGCACGTCGTGATCGTCACGGCGGGCGCCGCGCAGCAGCCGGGACAGACGCGACTGCAGCTGGTCGGCACGAACGCGCGGATCTTCTCGAAGATGATCCCGGAGCTCGTCGAGGCGTCGCCGAAGGCCGTGTTCGTGATCGTCTCGAACCCCTGCGACGTGCTCACCGTGCTCGCGCAGGAGCAGACGGGCCTGCCGCCCGAGCGCCTGTTCGCCTCGGGCACGGTGCTCGACACCTCGCGCCTGCGCTGGCGTCTCGCGGAGCGCGCCGGCGTGGCCGCCAGCTCGGTGCACGCCAACATCGCCGGCGAGCACGGCGACAGCCAGTTCCCCATGTGGTCGACCGCGACGATCGGATCCGTGCCCCTGCTCGACTGGCAGCCGGAGCACGGCGAGAAGTTCACGATCGAGGAGCTCGACACCCTCGCCTACGAGGTCGCGCACGCGGCCTACAAGGTGATCGAGGGCAAGGGCGCCACCAACTACGCCATCGGGCTGTCGGCCACCCGCATCGCCGAGGCCGTGCTGCGCGACGAGCACGCGGTGATGCCCGTCTCGACCGTGCTGCACGACTACCACGGCCTCTCCGATGTCGCCCTCTCGGTCCCGCACATCGTCGGGGCGCGCGGCGCGACGCCGATCCTGGAGGCGCCGTTCTCCGACAAGGAGCTCGAGCTGCTGCACGCCTCGGCGGATGCGATCAAGACGACGCTCGCCGGAGTGCGGGCCGGCTGACCGGATCCGCCGCACCCGCACCCGCGCAGGCGGGGCTTCGAACGAATGTCCGAAGCCCCGCCTAGTCTTTTGGAATGGCCACCAAGCGACCCGCCCCCGCCGCGTACAAGTGCACCGAGTGCGGATGGACGGCCGTCAAGTGGGTGGGCCGCTGCGGCGAGTGCCAGGCCTGGGGCACCGTCGTCGAAGCCGCCGAGCAGACGGGCATCGTGCGCCGCGTGGCGCCGATCATCCCGACGGCGGCCGCGCGTCCCATCACGCAGATCTCCACCACCGAAGCGCCGCGCCGCGAGATCGGGCTCGGCGAGTTCGACCGCGTGCTCGGCGGCGGCATCGTGCCGGGCGCGGCCATCCTGCTCTCGGGCGAGCCGGGCGTCGGCAAGTCGACGCTGCTGCTCGAGGTGGCAGCGCGCTCGGCCCAGGCCGGGCGCCGCACCCTCTACGTGAGCGCCGAGGAGTCGCCCGCTCAGGTGCGCATGCGCGCCGAGCGCACGGGGGCGCTGCACGACGATCTCTTCCTCGCGAGCGAGACCGACCTGGCCACCGTGCTGGGGCAGATCGAAGCCGTCGAGCCGCAGCTCGTCATCGTCGACTCGGTGCAGACCATCTCGTCGGCGACATCCGACGGCGCCGCCGGCATGCCGGGTCAGGTGCGCGAGGTCGCGTCGGCGCTCATCCGCGTCGCGAAGGATCGGGATCTGCCGATCATCCTGGTCGGGCACGTCACGAAGGACGGCCAGATCGCCGGCCCGCGCCTGCTCGAGCATCTCGTCGACGTGGTGTGCCACTTCGAGGGCGACCGCCAGACCGCGCTGCGCTTCGTGCGCGCACTCAAGAACCGCTTCGGCGCCACCGACGAGGTCGGCTGCTTCGAGATGACGGGCGACGGCATCCGGGAAGTGCCCGATCCCAGCGCGCTGTTCCTCTCGCAGGGCCAGCCCGAGCAGGGCACCTGCGTCGCGATCGCCCTCGAGGGGCGACGGGCGCTGCCCGTCGAGGTGCAAGCCCTGACCATCCCCACCAAGGCGCCGAACCCCCGACGCATCGTGCACGGGGTCGACTCGTCGCGCGTGGCCATGGTGCTCGCAGTGCTCGAGCGGCGCGCGAACATCCCCACGAGCGAGCTCGACGTCTACGTCTCGACGGTGGGTGGCGTGCGCTTCACCGAGCCGGCCGCCGACCTCGCGATCGCCGTGGCCGTGGCCGGTGCGGTCAAGAAGTGGGCCACGCCACAGGGCGTCGCGGCGGTGGGCGAGCTCAGCCTCGCCGGCGAGGTGCGGCCCGTCGGACAGGCAGCGCTGCGGCTCGCCGAGGCCCAGCGGCTGGGCTACAAGCGCGTGATCGACAACCGGTCAGGCAGGCTCAGCGCGGCGCTCGACGACATCCGGGCGGCGGGCTCGCTGCCGCAGGGCGACGTGCCGGGGTTCTGACTTTCGTTTCGGGGCGTTCGGCGCGTTTCGACTCGCTTCGCTCGCTCAACGACCGGGGGGGTGAACGCCCGGCGGGGTTCTGACTTCCGTTTCGACTCGCTTCGCTCGCTCAACGACCGGGGGGGGGACGATCGGCGGGGGTGAACGACCCCGGGGTGGACGACCCGGGAGTCAGCGGCCGAGATCGAGGGCGGCGAGGAGTTCGGCGGGGCTGGCCTGCATCGGGTGGGGGCCCGCGACGTCGAGGAAGACCGTGGTGATGACATCCGCGTGCTTCGTCAGGAACGAGCGCAGCCAGTCGGATGAGAAGAGGCCCACACCTGACGGCAGGTTCTCGGGCTTGTGCGCGGCGTCGCTGAAGAGCAGCAGCGCGACCTGGCCCGTGGCCGGATCGCGGTACGTCCAGACCTCGCCGGCATCGCGCGGATCGTCGCGCTGTCCCTGCCGCAGCAGCGGCACAACGGTGTTGCCGTTGCGCAGGGCAAGGGCAACGGCCGCCATGTCCTGGCGCTCCAGGGCCTGAGCGAGGGCCTCGGAGCGGAACTCGACGTCGACGGGCTTCTTCGTGCGCTTCCTGGACACCATCTGTTCAGACTATGGCTAAGCAGATCTAACGAACTCGTCAGCGGGAACCAAGCATTCTGTCAGCTTCCAAAAACGCAGATTGATAGTGTTGACATGCCCGTCGGGTGCGGCATCGGTGGGGACTGGTGGATCTACCGCACTCTCATAGCAGGTCGGCGCTGGGCGCCCTGGGGACCTGCGCGGGACGACGTGAAAGGCCCGGAGCAATTTGGCTCCGGGCCTTCTCCGTTTCGCCTCACTCGCTGCCGATGCGCTCCGGCACGAGCGTGATGCCTCCGAGCAGGCTGGCCGACTCGGCCAGCTCCTCCAGCCAGCGGCCGTTCAGCGCGGGGCGCTCCGGCTCGTCGAACTCGAATCGCAGCGGCACCGCGGGGCTCAGCCACACCGTGCTGCGACCACCACCTCCCTGGTGCTGCAGCGACAGCGTGAAGGCCTCGCCGCGGCGCAGCTTGGAGATGATGACGACCTTCACGTGCGACAGCGCGCGGTCATCGATATCGATCGGCGTCCCCTGGGAACCGTAGAAGAGCGTGCCCATGCCCCACACCGTAGGGCTAATCCGGGTGGCACGCCAGAGCGGCAGGCCGCAGACCGGATCCGTCAGCGCAGGTAGAACTGCACCTGCCGCGCGCCCTTCACGTCGCCGAGCTCGACGGCGAGGTTGTAGGCGGCACCCCCTCCGGGCGCACGAGGACGGCTCGGGTTCGCGCAGGTCGACGGATCCGACCGCGTGCGATCCCAGGTCAGATACGGCTCCGCGCTCTCGACGGTCTGTCCCGCGGTGAGCGTGACGACGTAATCGGACGGCTCGCTCTGGCAGTCGGTCGAGCGCCACCACGTGTCCTGACCGCTGGTGATGGTGAAGCGCTGCTTGGAGGTGCCGACATCGAGGATGCAGTCGACCGATCCGGTGTTCGTCAGCTTCATGCCCAGGGTCACGGGCTTCGTCTCGAACGTCTCGCCGTGCACAACGGGCAGGAGCTCGATGACATCGGGGTCGCAGGCCTGCGGAGCCGGGGGCGCGGTGGGCGTGGCCCCAGGAGTCGGCGTGGCGGCGGGGGTTGTGGCGGCCGGCGACGGCGTGACCGGCGAGGCCGCCTCGTCGTCGGCGACCTGAGTAGGAGTCGGCTCGGGCTGCGCGAGGGCCGCGACGAGGCCGTTCCACGGCTGCGCGATCACCGCCCACACCACCGCGGCGATGACGACGAGCACGCCGAAGAGCAGCACAAGTCGGCGCCGCCGATACACGGCGGGCGAGTGTCGACGTCGCGGCTGCTCCACGCCTCCAGGGTAGGCCGGGCCGGCTTCAGAGAAGCTTGAGCATGCGCGTGTTCCCCAGAGTGTTGGGCTTCACGTGCGCGAGATCCAGGAACTCGGCCACACCCTCGTCCGGCGAGCGCACGAGCTGCGAGAAGACATCCGGATCGACGATCTGCTCGCCGATGGGCGAGAACCCGCGACGGGCGAAGAAGTCGACCTCGAACGTCAGGCAGAACAGGCGCGACAGGCCAAGCCTGCGGGCGCGCTGCTCGAGGCCCTCCACGAGCGCCTTGCCGACGCCGTGCTTCAGCCACTCGGGGTGCACAAGCAGAGTGCGCACCTCGCCGAGGTCCTCCCACATCACGTGCAGGGCGCCGCATCCGATGATCTGACCCTCGGCCTCGGCGACGAGGAACTCCTGCGTAGCCTCGTAAAGGAACACGAGGTCCTTGCCCAGCAGGATGCGCTGCTCGACCAGCGGCTGCAGCAGCCGGTGGATGTGCGCCATGTCGGCCGCGCGGGCCGGGCGCACGGTGAACGCCTGGGCAGCGGGCTCCGTCATGCCTTCAGCCTATTCGGGGGGAGCTGCCCGTTCGTCGAGCGCGCACAGAGGAACGAGCCGGGATGCCCACGCCTGCGGGAGGGCGTGGGCATCTCGACTCGCTTCGCTCGCTCGATGAACGAGGGGGGGCGCTCGCTCGATGAACGAGCGGGGGCTTGGGCATCTCGACTCGCTTCGCTCGCTCGATGAACGAGGGGGGTCGCTCGCGATGAACGAGCGGGGGGCGTGGGCATCTCGACTCGCTTCGCTCGCTCGATGAACGAGCGGGGGTAGCTCGCTCGATGAACGAGGGGGTTCCGGGCGGGGGCGTGGCGCGGGCGGCGGGGTCAGCCGGCGAGGACGCGGGCTCCGAGCTGGGCGCGCACGCTCAGCTCGGCTGCCGCGAAGGCGTGCTCCTGGGTCATGGCGTTCTCGGTGCGCTCGAGGCAGTCGAGGATCAGCTGCCCGAAGAAGGGGTAGCCCACCGTGCCGTCGGCCTGGATGTGGCGCTCCCCCTCCCCGTTGACGAGGAAGACGTTGCCCGCCCCGTCGTCGGTGCCGATGTTGATGTACTTACGCAGCTCGATGTAGCCCTCGGTGCCGAGGATGAACGTGCGGCCGTCGCCCCAGGTGCGCAGTCCATCCGGGGTGAACCAGTCGACGCGGCAGTAGCCGCTCGCGCCGTTGTCCATCACGATCGACGCCTCGCCGAAGTCGTCGAGGCCCGGATGCTGCGGGTGGGCGAAGTTGCCGATCGCCGAGTAGGCGACCTCTCCCCCCTTCGCACCGGCGAAGTGCAGCATCTGCTCGAAGTTGTGGCTGCCGATGTCGCACAGGATGCCGCCGTACTTCTCCTTCTCGAAGAACCAGTCGGGGCGCCCCGTGCCGAGGCGGTGAGGGCCAAGGCCCTGCACCTGGATGACGCGGCCGATGGCGCCGCGCTCGATCAGCTGACCGGCGAGCACGGCCGCCTCGACGTGAATGCGCTCGGAGTAGTACACGGCGTACTTCTGCCCCGTGCGCGCCGTGGCCTCGCGCGCCGCCTGCAGCTGCTCGAGCGTGGTCAGCGGCGCCTTGTCGGTGAAGTAGTCCTTGCCGGCCTCCATCACGCGCAGGCCCAGCGCGCAGCGCTCGGAGGTGACCGCGGCGCCGGCGACGAGCCGCACCTCCGGGTCGTCGAGCACCTCGGTCTCGCTGCGTGCCACCTGCACCCCGGGGTGCTGCTCGACGAAGGCCGCGACCTTCGCCGGATCCGGGTCGTACACCCAGCGCAGCGTGCCGCCGGCCGAGGCCAGCCCGCCCGTCATGCCGTGGATGTGGCCGTGGTCGAGGCCGATGGCGGCGAAGACGAACTCGCCGTCCTCGACGACCGGGGCGGGGATCGGATCCGGCGCGTACTGGGCGCCGCTCGCGTTGCTCATGCGTTCCTCTCAGGCCGTGCGCGGCTCTGCGCTGCCGCCCACGATGATCTCACCCGGCAGCTCGCCCGCAGACGCCGTCTTCTGGTAGAAGCGCGGCGCCCGGCTGACCAGCGTGCCGGTTCGGTAATACGGATCGGCCGGGTCGAGCGGGAGGGCGACGGTGCGGCCCTCGATGCCCGACTCGTAGATCGCGGTGACGAGCTCGACGGCTCGCCGGCCGGCGTGGCCGTCGATCGCCGGCGCCCGGCCGTCGCGCACCGCCGCGAGCACATCGCCGATCTGGCCGGAGTGACCCTGGTGCGCGAGCGGCACGTGCGACGCGGCGAGCGCGTCGATCCGGGCCTCCAGCTCGGGGTCGCCCCCGGCCTCGGGGAAGCCGTTCGCCGACGACTTCGACGCCGTCACCTTCCATGGCTGCGAGACGCGAGCGTCGCGCCCGTGCACCACGATCGCCTGCTCCTCGCCGTGGTGCACGACCGAGCTGGTGATCTCCGCCAGCGCCCGGTCGTACTGCAGGATCGCCACCGAGAGGTCCTCGACCTCGGCGTTCTCGTGCGCGGCGTTCGTGAGCACGGCCGTGACGAACTTGGGCGATCCGAGCATCCACAGCGTGAGGTCGAGGTGGTGGATCGCGTGGTTGAGCGTGCAGCCGCCGCCCTCCGATTCCCACGTGCCGCGCCACCACAGGTCGTAGTACGGCAGCCCGCGCCACCAGGCGGAGCTGACCTGCACGTGCGACACCGGGCCGGCGAGCCCCGAGTCGAGCACCTCCTTGAGGGTGGCCATGTCGTCGCGGAAGCGGTTCTGCGCGACGACCGACAGGATCCGGCCGCTCTGCTCGGCGGCCGCGATCATGCGGTCGCAGTCCTCCAGGGAGGGCGCCATCGGCTTCTCGACGATGACGTTGACCCCGGCCTGCAGCGCGCGGATCGCGAGCTCGGCGTGCGACGACGGCGGCGAGGCGATGCTCACGAGGTCGAGATCGGCCTCGGCGAGCATGGCGTCGAGGTCGGCCCAGGCGGTCGCGTCGTCGAGCCCGAGCTCGTCGCGACGACGCTGCGCCTTCTCCTCCACGACGTCGTAGAGCGCCACGATCCGGCACTCGTCGGGGAAGCGTTCGTACGCCTCCGCGTGGGCCGCGGCGATGCTGCCGGTGCCGATGATCCCGACCCTCAGCACGCGGCTCATCCGGCGGCCGCCGTGATCGAGGCCGTGATCTCGGCGATCATCGCCTCGGCGGCGGCGATCGGCGTCTGGCGTTCGAAGTTGACCTCCTGCTGATAGCGAAGCAGGATCGTCTGCACGTCGCTGGCGCCGTTCGGCACGATCGCGGGGGCGTCACCCAGCTTGGGCCGGCGCGACTCGGCAAACGCGACGGTCTTCTGCTCCTCCGCGGTGAGGCTGTCGCCCAGCGCGTCGATCACGTCGGAGTTGGCGGGGATTCCGCGCTCGGTGCCGATGATCGCACCGGCCTCGGGGTCGTTCACGAGGAAGTCGATGAGCAGCGCGGCCTCGGCCGGGTGCTCCGACTTCGACGAGGCCGACCAGTACATGCCCGGCTTGAAGTAGTCGTACTTCTCCTTGTCGCCGTCGAGCGTCGGGATGGGCACCAGCTCGAGGTTCGCGCCGCTCGCCGCCGCGTAGGCGGTCACGAGGGTCGACGAGGTGAACACCGTGGTGGCCTTGCCCACCGAGAAGTCGGACTGGTCGATCGGCAGCGATGCCTGCTCGGCCATGTAGGAGGCCGAGGGCGCTGCGCCGCTCTTGATCCAGTCGAGTCCGAGCTGGAAGTACGCGGCGAGCGTCTCGGGCTTGATGCTGATCTTCCCGTCGGTGAAGAGGGCATCACCGTGCTGTCGAGCGAAAAGCTGCAGCTGGTACTCGTTGCCGAGCTGACCGGTGCCGTACACCGAGCCACCGGATGCCGCGCTCACAGCCGCCGCCCACTCGCCGAACTCATCCCAGGTCCACGTGCTCGTGTCGGGCAGGGGCACGCCCACCTGGTCGATGACGTCGAGGTTGACGATGGCCGCGGTCGAGGTGGTCGAGATGGGCATCGCGTAGAGCTTGTCGTCCCACTTGCCCATGTCGAGCACGGACTCCTCGAGGCCATCCGTCTTCAGCTGGTCTGCGTACTGGCCGAGGTCGACGAGGCTGCCGCGGTCGGCGTACGAGGCGAGGTACACCTGATCCATCTGCATCACGTCGGCGGCGTTGCCGCCGGCGGTGGCCGTGGCGAGCTTCTCCCAGTAGCCGTTCCAGTCGGAGAACTCCGGCTCGATCGTGATGTTCGGGTGCTTCTCCTCGAAGAGGTCGAACACCTTCTGGGTGCGCTCGTGGCGGGCGTCGCCGCCCCACCACATCACGCGGAGGGTGACGGGCTCGTCGCTGAGAGCCGCGGGCTCGCCGCCGCCCGTGGCGGGCGCCTTCGCGACGCCGCACGCGGCGAGGCTCAGGACGGATGCCGCGGCGGCGACGCCGAGGGCGATCCGACGAATGCTGGTGTTCATAACAGCTCCTTCGCTGGTCCTGCTGTGTCAGAGGGGTGGTTAGGGGTGGGGGGTTACTTCAGGCCGGTGGTGGCGATGCCCTGCACCAGGTGCTTCTGGCCGAAGGCGAACGCGAGGATCAGGGGGATGACGGCCACGACGCTCATCGCGAACATGCCGCCGAACGACGACTGGGACTGCGCGTCGATGAACGACCTCAGCGCGATCGGCACGGTGTAGAGCTTCGGATCCGTCAGATAGATCAGCTGCGTGAAGAAGTCGTTCCACGTCCAGATGAACGTGAAGATCGCCGTGGTCGCGAGCGCCGGCTTCATCAGCGGCAGGATGATCTGGAAGAAGATGCGACCGTGACCTGCACCGTCGATCCGGGCCGCCTCATCCAGCTCCTTCGGCAGCCCGCGGATGAACTGCACCATCAGGAAGATGAAGAACGCGTCGGTCGCGAGGAGCTTCGGCAGGATCAGCGGCAGGAAGGTGCCGACGAGACCGAGCTGAGCCCACAGCACGTACTGCGGCACGATCAGCACGTGCACCGGGATCATGATCGTCACGAGCATGTACGCGAAGGCCGGCCCCTGGAACCGGAATCGCAGGCGGGCGAACGCGTAGGCCGCCATCGAGCAGCTCACGAGATTGCCGATGATGGATCCGGCCACCACGATCGCGGAGTTCCAGAGGTACAGGCTGAACGGCTTGCCGAGCGCCGTCCATCCGTACGCGTAGTTCTCGACGTGGAAGTCGGTCGGGATGATCGACGGGTTGCCGAAGATCTGACCGTCGGGACGCAGGGAGCTGACGATCATCCAGAGCACCGGATAGAGGGTGGTGAGCACGCCGAGCGCGAGCAGCACGTGCTTGAGCACGGCGCGCACGGGGCGATCGCTGCGCGCGCGCAGGCGGCGCGGCGGGACACCGGCGGTGACGACGGTGCGGGTCGTGGGGCGGTCGATCTCAGTCGTCATAGTGAACCCAGTACTTCGAGAGCCAGAAGTTGATCGCCGTGATCACGCCGATGATGAGCACCAGCAGCCACGCGAGGGCCGACGCGTACCCCATCCGGAAGGATCCGAATCCCTCCTGGTAGAGGTACAGCGTGTAGAAGAGCAGCGAGTCGGACGGGGCGCCGGTGCCGCCGGAGACGATGAAGGCCTGCGTGAACGACGAGAACGAGTTGATGATCGCGAGCACCAGGTTGAAGAAGATGATCGGCGTCAGCAGCGGCAGGGTGATCGAGGCGAATCGGCGCCACGTGGTCGCGCCGTCGGTGGCTGCGGCCTCGTAGAGCTCGGTCGGGATCTGGCGCAGGCCCGCCAGGAAGATCACCATGGGCGATCCGAACGTCCAGATGTGCAGCAGGATGATCGTCATCAGCGAGGTGTCGGGGTTGCCGATCCAGCTCATGTCGGTGTGGATGCCGATGAGCGCCAGGCTCGCGTTGATGAGGCCGTCGCCGCCGAACACCAGACGCCACAGCACCGCGATGGCGACGGAGGAGCCCAGCAGGCTCGGCAGGTAGAACGCCGAGCGGTAGAAGGCGCGGCCCCGCAGTCCGCGGTCGAGCAGCAGCGCGAGCAGCAGGGCCACGGCCAGCTGGCCCGGCACGCCGACGATCACGTACACGAAGGTCACCAGCAGCGACTTGTGCAGGCGGGCGTCGGTGAGCATCCGCTCGAAGTTGGCCGTGCCGATCCAGTTCGCGCTCTCGAGCAGGTTGTAGTCGGTGAACGCCAGATACAGCGACGCCAGGATCGGGCCCAGCGTCAGCAGCACGGCACCGATGACCCAGGGCCCGAGGAACGCGAGGGCGGCCTTGTTGTCGGGTGTCGCGCGCGCTGCGCGCCCCCTGCCGCGGTTGTGGGCGAGCTGCCGGAGCTCGGCTATGGACATGTGCACCTCCTCGTCGAGGTTTGAGGGACCCCGTCGTCATCGACGAGGTGATACGTAACACGTGATGCGTATCACTATGGTGGGGAGAAAGATCGTTGTCAAGGAAGAGGGATCCGATGAGCATGCCGACCAGCAGGGACGTCGCGCGGCTCGCCGGTGTCTCACAGACCACGGTCTCGTACGTGCTGAACGGCCGCGGCAACGTCTCGGACGCCACCCGGGAGCGTGTGCTCGGGATCGCCGCCGAGATCGGGTACCGCCCGAACCAGGCGGCGCGCTCGATGCGCACCCGGCGCTCGGGACGCATCGCCGTGATCATGGGCGCGGGCATCGAGAGCCACATGCAGCTGCTCGCGGGGGCCAGCGAGGTGGCACAGCAGGCCGGCTACGCCGCCGAGAGCCACCACATCGACGGCACGCCGGACGACCGCGGCGAGCGGGTGCTCGACCTCGCCGCGAGCGGACAGTACGAGGGCATCCTGACGATCGCACCCGTGCCCGACGAGCTGGCGGCTCCGGTGGGAAGCGACTGCGTGATCGTGCCCGCCGCGACCTTCGACGCCGAGCTGCACAGCATGGGTCCGCTCGCCGACGCCACCCTCATCGGCACCTTCGTCGAGACCCTCGCCGCGGCCGGCCACCGCACCTTCGTGCACATCGCCGGCCCGGACGACTACGTCTCGGCGCGAGCGCGCGCCGCCGCGTACACCGAGGCCGTGGAGCGTCTCGGCCTGCGCTCGCTCGGGCTGATCGGCGGCTCGTGGGGGGCCGAGACCGGGCGCCGCGCCATCCTGGATCTTCCCGCGCAGGACGAGACGATCGCCGTCATCGCCGGCAACGACGACCTCGCGATCGGCGTGCTGCGCGGCGCGGCCGAGCGCGGCTGGTCACTGCCGGATGACCTCGTGGTCACCGGATGGGACAACCACGAGTTCGGCGCCTACACGACCCCCGCGATCACCACGGTCGCCATGGACTTCCGCGAGGCCGGCCGCCGTGCGATGCGCCGCCTGGTCGCCGCACTCGGCCACACCACCCCGCCCCCCGAGGAGCAGGGCCTGATGCGCATCGTCTGGCGCGAGTCGACGGGCGAGCTGCCGACCGCCGGCTGACGGCAGCCGGATGACGGCGGCCGGATGATCCGGCCGGATGACGGCGGGCCGGATGACCCGGCCGGCCACCGCCTCGCCTCGTGCCACCGCGGGCACGACGAAGGGGGCGCCACCTCGCGGTGACGCCCCCTTCGGGCGCGGATCGGATCCGGTCAGCTCGCGGCGATGTCCGGCGTGGCCGGGATCGCGGGAGCCGAGGTGATCCCGACCGCGACGCGCTCGCCGCGCGGCGCGCTCTGGAACACGAACTTGCCGTCCTCGACGTCGACCTCGATGTGGTGACCGGTGTCGAGCGTGCCGTTCAGGATCCGCTCCGAGAGCTGGTCCTCGATCTGGTGCTGCATCGCGCGACGCAGCGGACGGGCGCCGAGCGCCGGATCGAAGCCGATCTCGATGAGACGCTCCTTCGCGGCCTGCGACAGGACGATCGTCATGTCGCGGTCGAGGAGTCGCGTGTTCAGGCGCTTCGTGAACAGGTCGACGATCTGCACCAGCTCGGGCTTGCTCAGCTGCGGGAAGACGATGATGTCGTCCACGCGGTTGAGGAACTCGGGCTTGAAGTGGCGCTTGAGCTCCTCGTCGACCTTGCCCTTCATGCGCTCGTAGGTCGTGGTGGTGTCACCCTCGACCTGGAAGCCGACCGGACCACCGGCGATCGCCGACGATCCGAGGTTCGTCGTCATGATGATCACGGTGTTCTTGAAGTCGACCACGCGGCCCTGACCGTCGGTCAGGCGACCCTCCTCGAGGATCTGCAGCAGCGAGTTGAAGATGTCCGGGTGGGCCTTCTCGATCTCGTCGAAGAGCACGACCGAGAACGGCTTGCGGCGCACCTTCTCGGTGAGCTGGCCGCCCTCTTCGAAGCCGACGAATCCGGGAGGGGCGCCGAAGAGGCGCGAGACCGTGTGCTTCTCGCCGAACTCCGACATGTCGAGGGAGATCAGCGCGCCCTCGTCGTCGAACAGGAACTCGGCGAGCGCCTTGGCGAGCTCGGTCTTTCCGACACCCGTGGGGCCGGCGAAGATGAACGAGCCCGAGGGGCGCTTCGGGTCCTTGAGGCCGGCGCGCTGGCGGCGGATCGTCTTCGACAGGGCGGCGATCGCCTCCTCCTGACCGATGACGCGCTCGTGCAGCGCCTTCTCCATGAAGACGAGACGCGAGGTCTCCTCCTCGGTCAGCTTGAACACCGGGATGCCCGTGGCCTGCGCCAGCACCTCGGCGATCAGGCCCTCGTCGACCGTGGCGGCCGTGGTGACATCCCCCGAGCGCCACTGCTTCTCGAGACGCAGGCGCTCGGCGAGCAGCGACTTCTCCTCGTCGCGCAGCGACGCGGCCTTCTCGAAGTCCTGCTCCTCCGACGCGGCCTCCTTGGCCTCGCGCACCTTGGCGATCTTCTCGTCGAACTCGCGCAGCTCCGGCGGCGACGACAGGATCGACAGGCGCAGGCGGGCGCCGGCCTCGTCGAGCAGGTCGATGGCCTTGTCGGGCAGGAAGCGGTCGGAGACGTAGCGGTCGGAGAGGTTCGCGGCGGCGACGATGGCGCCATCCGTGATCTGCACCTTGTGGTGCGCCTCGTAGCGGTCGCGCAGGCCCTTGAGGATGTTGATGGCGTGCGGCAGCGAGGGCTCCGCGACGTTCACCGACTGGAAGCGGCGCACGAGGGCCGCGTCCTTCTCGAAGTGCTTGCGGTACTCGTCGAGCGTCGTGGCGCCGATCGTCTGCAGCTCGCCGCGGGCGAGCATCGGCTTCAGGATCGACGCGGCGTCGATCGCGCCCTCGGCGGCACCCGCGCCGACGAGCGTGTGGATCTCGTCGATGAAGATGATGATGTCGCCGCGCGTGCGGATCTCCTTGGTCACCTTCTTCAGGCGCTCCTCGAAGTCACCGCGGTATCGCGAACCGGCGATGAGGGATCCGAGATCCAGCGAGTAGAGCTGCTTGTCCTTCAGCGTCTCGGGCACGTCGCCCTTGACGATCGCCTGCGCGAGGCCCTCGATGACGGCGGTCTTGCCGACGCCGGGCTCGCCGATGAGGACGGGGTTGTTCTTGGTGCGACGCGAGAGGATCTGCATGACCCGCTCGATCTCCTTCTCGCGCCCGATGACCGGGTCGAGCTTGTTGTCGCGCGCGGCCTGCGTGAGGTTGCGACCGAACTGGTCGAGCACCTGCGAGCCGCCCTTGGCGCCATCCGACTCGTTCTGGCTGCCGGCGTTGACACCCACGGGCTCCTTGCCCTGGTAGCCCGAGAGCAGCTGGATGACCTGCTGGCGCACCTTGTTGAGGTCGGCGCCGAGCTTGACCAGCACCTGGGCCGCGACGCCCTCGCCCTCGCGGATGAGGCCGAGCAGGATGTGCTCGGTGCCGATGTAGTTGTGGCCGAGCTGCAGCGCCTCGCGCAGTGACAGCTCGAGCACCTTCTTGGCGCGCGGGGTGAAGGGGATGTGGCCGGTGGGCTGCTGCTGCCCCTGGCCGATGATGTCCTGCACCTGCTCGCGCACGGCGTCCAGCGAGATGCCGAGTGACTCGAGCGCCTTCGCGGCGACGCCCTCGCCCTCGTGGATCAGCCCGAGCAGGATGTGCTCGGTGCCGATGTAGTTGTGGTTGAGCATCTTCGCCTCTTCCTGGGCGAGGACGACCACACGACGGGCACGGTCGGTGAATCTCTCGAACATCTCACTCCTCCTGGGCGCTGGGGCCAGTGGCGGCGCAGGCCCCACCTGGGGCCGCGTCGTGGTTCAACGGTAACGAGAGGCCGGGCGCCGTAGGCCGGTGTTCGCCGTGGGCATAGCGGAGGGGCTGGGGGCTTGCGCACGCGGGCCGGCGCGGTCCGGCGCCGCGGGCGGCGCCTCACGAGGAGGCTTGTGTTATCGAAAGTCGTTGCCATATCGTCGATCGATAACAACGAATGTCGTTAAGGAGCTCTATGAACGCGGCGGGACTCACCGTGGGCGAGGCGCTGATGTGGCTCGCGGTCTTCGTGGGCGTGCTCGCACTGATCATCGGCGTCGTCGTGTGGCGCGGGCGGCGGCGCGGACGGAAGGGGATCGCCCTCGACATCGCCTTGACGCTGTCGGCGTGGTGGCTGTTGGGCGTGACCTTCTTCGCGGTGATGCAGACGATCCAGCTCGTCACGGCGCCGTGGACGGCGGTGACCTCGAGCGACGCCTACGCCGACTGGGGCTCCGACTCGACGTGCGCCGGCATGTCCCCGGAGACCGGACCCGCGCTCGACTGCGCAGGGATCGATTCGATGCGGTTCACCCTGGTGGGCATCAGCCTCGGCGCGAAGCTGCTTCTGCTGGGTGGGCAGCTGCTCACCTCCGTCCTGCTCGCGCTGCCGGCGGCGCTGCTCGCCGTCATCGCGTGGAACGCGCTGCGGGGGCGGCCGTTCGCCCCGGCCGTGGCGCGATGGCTCTACCTCGGTGCCGGCGTGGTGCTCGTGGCGGGCATCGGCGCCGCCATCCTGACCTCTCTCGGCACGCACACGGCACTGCACGAGGTGCTGCCCGCCGACGGGGTGCAGGCGCCGTCGATCGTGCGGTTCGCGGTCGATCCGCTCATCCTCGGCGGCGCGGTGGTCGCGGCCGCGCTCGGCGCGGTGTTCCAGCATGGCGCACGGCTGCAGAAGGAGACGGAGGGGCTGGTGTGAGCCCGGCCGACGAGGATCCGACCGGGGTGCACTGCCGCCTCGACGAGCTGCTCGCCGAGCGTGGGATGACGCTCACGCGACTGAGCGAGCTCGTGGGCGTGAGCATCGTGAACCTGTCGATCCTGAAGAACGACAAGGCGCGGGCGATCCGGTTCTCCACGCTCATCGCCGTCTGCCAGGCGCTCGACTGCGAGATCGGCGAGCTGCTGGTCCGCGCCGACTGATCTCGGGCCGGCGCGGTCCGGCGCCGCGGGCGGCGCCTCGCGAGGAGATCTCCCTTCCCGAGGGCCGGATCGGGCGGGGCCGCCCGGATGCGGGGAGATCTCCTCGCGAGGGATCAGTCGCGCGCGATCGCGCCGCGGGTGTCGAGGGCGAGCTCCTCGGCGTCGAGCGCGGTCATCAGCTCGCGCATGACCTCCTCGCCGAGGTTGCCGCGGTCGCGCTCCTCGATGAGGGTCGCGCGGCGGCAGTCCAGCCAGCCACGGCGCAGGGCCACAACGTCGTCGCGCGTCGGACCGGCCGGCGACTCGGGCTGCTCGTCGAGCACCTCCGCCGCGTTCTCCGAGCCGCGCTCGACGCGCACCAGCGCGAGCGCGAGCTCATCGAACCGGCCGATCGCCTCCGGCCCGAAGCGGTGCACCCACTCCTCGCGGTTGGCGCGGAGGTAGGCCTTGCCGACCTCGAGGTTGCGGGCGCGGATGGCCTCGACCTGGCGGTCGTCCTGGCGGCGTTCGTCGTCGTCGCCCACGCCGAGCCGCTTGATCAGCGGCGCGAGCGTCAGGCCCTGCAGCAGCAGCGTGCCGACCGTGACCACGAAGGCCACGACGATGAGCTTCTGCACGTGCGAGTGCGGCATCGCCTCCGCGGTCAGGTCGGGAAGCGCCGCGGCCATCGCCAGCGTCACCACGCCGCGCATGCCCGCCCACGACAGCACGGCCCGCTCCTGCACCGACAGGGTCGGCTCGAACGCACGCTGACGGAGGTTGCGCTCGTTCACCTCGATCCCACGCCGTGCCAGCGCGGCCCGGCGCTTCCTGATGAGGCGAGCGCCCGGATGATCCGGATTCTGGCGGAACGCCTCGACCGAGTGCTTCCAGCGCATGATCTTCATGCCCTGCCACATGCGCCCCCACGCGTAGCTCGCGTAGACGAACAGGGGACGGATCAGCAGCACGGTCGCCAGCACTCCGGCCGAGAGCGCGATCGTGACCCCCGCCTTGTCGCGGCCGAGCTCGAGCAGCACGTGCGGCAGCTGCAGACCGATGTAGGCGAACACGAAGCTCTCGAGCAGGAAGTCGACCGACAGCCAGATCGGCCGATCCTGCTGACGGGTCGTGTAGCTCGTCTTCGGAGATTGGAACCCGACGAACAGGCCCATCGCGACGACCGCGAGCACGCCGGATCCGCCCAGGTGCTCGGCGATGGCGTAGGCGCCGAAGGGCACGATCAGGCCCGCGGTGCCGACGACAACCGGATCGTCGAGGTGCACGCGCAGCTTGTGCAGCACCAGCCCGAAGGCGAGGCCGATGCCCACACCCACCACGACCGCGACGATGAACTGCCAGACGCCGTCCCACACGGTCACGGCCGCGCCCGCGACGACCGCGGCGAACACGCGCACCAGCACGAGCGAGGTGGCGTCGTTGATGAGGCTCTCGCCCGACATCACGGTCATCAGCCGGCGGGGCAGCCCCAGCTTGCGGCCGATCGCGGCGGCCGACACCGCATCCGGCGGTCCGACGATCGCCCCCAGCAGCAGCGCGCCGGCCAGCCCCAGCTCGGGCATGATCCACCAGGCGACCAGGCCGACCGCGACCGTTGTGGTGAGCACCAGGCCCACCCCGAGGCGCCGGATGTGCGGCAGGCTGCGGGCGAAGCCGGTGAAGGAGACCTCAAGCGCCGCCGAGTACAGCAGCGGCGGCAGCGTCAGATTCAGCAGCAGATGACCGTCGATGTCGATCAGGGGAACCGCCGGGATCAGCGACACAAGCGCCGCCGCGACCGTCACGACCAGGGGCGCCGGAAGCCCACGCCATCGCGCGAACGCTCCGACCGCGAGCGCACCGACGAGCACGTAGAAGATCTCGGCGTTCATGTTTTCAGGCTATCTGCGGCGTCGTAGGAGTCGCCCGACCCCGTCGCGACGACGTCGCGCTCGCGCCGTCGATGGCTCGAAGGAGGCGCCCGACGCGCCGCCCGACGCGCCGTGCGACCGCCGTCGCGGGAATGCGATCCGGATCGGGATGGTTGCGCACGAGGATGAGCGAGACGCGGAACCCTGCCCTGTCGGTCCTCGATCTGGTGCCCGTGCGGTCGCTGCCGGACGGCACGCGGCAGTCGAGCGCGCAGGCGGTGGAGGCGTCGATGGCGCTCGCGCAGCGCGCCGACGAGCTCGGCTACCGGCGCTACTGGTTCGCCGAGCACCACAACATGCCCGCGGTCGCCTCGACCGCCCCGCCCGTGCTGATCGCGGCCGCGGCGGTGCGCACGCGGCGCATCCGGGTCGGATCCGGCGGTGTGATGCTGCCGAACCACGCGCCCCTGATCGTCGCCGAGCAGTTCGCCGCCCTGGAGGCGCTCGCCCCGGGCCGCATCGACCTCGGCATCGGCCGCGCCCCGGGAAGCGACCCCGTGATCACCCAGCTGCTGCGCCGGTCCGGCACCACGAGCGAGGTGGATCAGTTCCCGCAGCACGTCGCCGACATCCAGGCCCTCGCGAGCCCCGAGGGGGCCACGCTGCGCTTCACGAGCGGCGGCGAGTACGGCGTGCACGCCACCCCGTCGGCGGAGGGATCGCCCGAGGTCTGGCTGCTCGGATCATCCGACTACTCCGCCACGCTCGCCGCGGCCAAGGGCCTGCCCTACGTCTTCGCGAACCACTTCGCGGGCGACGGCCTCGAGCGGGCGATGTCGCTCTACCGGCAGCAGTTCACGCCCTCGGACGTGCTGCAGGAGCCGAAGTCGTTCATCACCGCCAACGTGGTGGCGTCGCCCACCGCGGAGGAGGCCGAGGAGCGCGCCCTCCCCCAGCTGCGCCAGTTCGCGCGCCTGCGCACCAACAAGCCGATGCGCCCGCTGGAGACGGTCGAGGAGGCGCTCGCCGCCGACTCGGATGCCCTCGAGCAGTCGATGGTCGCGCAGAACCGCGCGCGCTGGTTCGTGGGCGCGGCAGCGGATGTCGCGGCGCGTCTCGCGGAGTTCGCCGGGAAGCACGGCGTCGACGAGGTCATGATCAGCCCCGCCGCCGGGTCGTACGCCGCCGAGGCACTGGACGCCTCCGTCGGCCGCGTCCAGACGCTCGAGCTGCTCGCGGAGCACCTGCCGGCCTGAGCGTCGGGCAAAGGTGTGAGAGATGGCGGCCCCGGGCTCCCGGAACCGCCATCTCTCATACCTTTCCGCGCTCCTGCCGGGCGATGGCGTCGCGAACGCGCTTGGTGATCCACACCGACGGATCCCGGCGCCCGCGGAAGTCCGCCGCCGTGAAGTGGACGACGTCCCAGTGCAGGTCGGACAGCCACTCGCGCTTGGCGATGTCCCGCTCGAACTGCGCCTGCGTGCGGTGGCCGCTGCCGTCGTACTCGATGCCGACCCTCAACGCCGGATATGCGAGGTCGAGACACGCGACGAAGGATCCGTCCGGCGCGACCACGTCGTAGTCGAGCTTGGGCTCAGGCAGGCCGGCCTCGACCAGGATCAGCCGCAGCTCGGTCTCTCGCGGGGAAGACGCTCCGGTGCGCGCGCGGGCGAGCGCGCGGCGCAGTCGCTCGGCGCCGCGTCGCCGGCCGATCGCGGCCGTGAGCTGATCGCGGGTGGCGTATGCGGCGCGCTCGGGCGGCCGGAACCCGCCGGGGTGACGCGGGATCCGGATCAGGTGATCCGCGGCGATGACGAGATCGCGCTCCTCCAGCTCGGTGCCGAGCATCGCCCACGTCGCCGCTCGATCGGTCACCCGCATGCCGTCGACCTCCACGACCGGTGCCAGGGCGGGATCCACGTGGATGCCCCGCACGTTCGCTCGGCGCACCACGGAGCGCGGCTTGTGCACGCCGACCACCAGAGGCCTCAGCTCGCGCGGACCGGATGCGGCCCGGCGCCACGGCTCCGAGTGCTGGTGCGCCGGGAGGGGGATGCCGTGCACCATCGCCGCCGTGATCCCGGCGAAGAAGGCGTGCTCGGAGAGCACGGTGGCGAGCTCGCGCGCGCGAGCCAGCACCCGGTCACGTTCCCTCGCCACCGGAGGTCGATCCGGATCCGGATCGCGAGCGATGTCGAGGCGAGACCGCGCGCCATACGCGGTGGAGCGGAGATCCGGACCTCGTGTGCGCCACCGGGTCATGCCGGCCTCCCGCGCCTCGCGAACGGAGAACGCGGCGCCCAGCGCCTCGGGAAGGGGGCGTCTCGTCATCCCCTCACGGTGCCGGATCCGGCGTGCGCCCCTCGCTCACTCTCCACAGGCACCGGACGGTATGAGAGATGGCGGCCCCGGGCTCCCGGAACCGCCATCTCTCATACCTTCCGCGCGGCGCGCAGCGCGGCACCGCGCGGGGAGCGCGGCTCAGACGTCGGGCTCGCCCGAGATGAGGCCGCGGAGCCAGTCGCGCGCCTCGACGAAGACCTCGTCGCTGTAGTGGTCGGAGTACTTGATGATCGCGCGGTCGGCCCGCGGATACGAGCCGAGGAAGACCACCTTCGGGCTGAAGCGACGCAGGCCCATCAGCGCGTCGGCCATCCGCTCGTCGGCGACATGGCCGTCGGCGTCGATGACGAAGCGATAGCGCCCGAGGGAGTCGCCGATCGGACGCGACTGGATGAGGCTCAGGTTGATGCCGCGCGTCGAGAACTGCTCCAGCATCTCGAGCAGGGTTCCGGCGCGGTCCTCGGGCAGCTCGACGATGACGCTCGTCTTGTCGGCGCCCGTCGGCGCGGGCGGCGGCACGGGTCCGGTGACGAGCAGGAAGCGGGTGACCGCATCCGGGTTGTCGATGAGCGCCTCGGCGAGCACCTCGACGTCGTGGTGGTCGGTGATCCCGGGGGGAGAGATCGCGGCCTGCGCGCCGGACGTGCCGTCGAGCACGCCGATCGTGCTGGCGACGTTGCTGGCCGCCGGCACGTGCTGGTGCTCGGGCAGGTGCTCGCTCAGCCATCCCAGGCACTGCGCGTAGGCGACGGGGTGGGCGGCGACGAGCGACACGTCCTCGAGCTTGGTGCCGGGCTTTGCGACCAGCACGAACGAGACGGGCACGAGGTACTCGCCCACGATGCGCAGATTCGGGATCTTCGCCAGGGCGTCCTGCGCGGTCGAGACGCCTCCGTCGATCGAGTTCTCGATCGCGATCATCGCGCCGTCGCTGCGGCCGGCTGCCACGTCGGCGAGCGCCTCGGCGACGTTGTGCACGGGCCGCCAGATCTGACCGCGAGCCTCGGGCACCTGGCTGAGCGCCGCCTCGGTGAAGGTGCCGGCCGGTCCCAGGTAGCTGTAGGTGCGACGGGGAGCGGCTTTGGGCGACATGCGCACAAGACTAACGCCGCGCTCGAACCTCCCACGGACGCCCCCGCCCGCCGCGACCACCTCGGTCGGCGACGGGCGGAGCCCCTCGCGAGAGCGGTCAGACGCGCTCCGCCCGCGCCTGCGCGGCGTCATCCACGGCGGCCCTGCGCGGGTTCGGCATCTGCAGGATGACCAGCACCGCGATGACCGCGGCGCCGCCATACAGGAAGAAGGCTCCCGGGTACGCGGTGCCCGCGGCCACCATCAGGCCCGTGATGTACGGGCCCACGATCGCGCCGAAGCGCCCGATGCCGGATGCCAGCCCGATGCCGGTCGCGACGAGGTCGCGGGGGTAGACGTGCCCGGCGTAGACGTACATCAGGCTCTGCGCGCTGAAGACGAACACACCGGTGACGAAGATCACGGCGGTCAGCACCACCTGGCTGCCGAACGGGATCGCGAGGAGCACGAGGAACAGCGCGGAGGCCGCGAACCACAGCACGGCGACGCCCTTGATGCCCTTGGCGTCGGCGGCGAAGGCGCTGATGATCAGCCCGGCGATCGCACCGAGGTTGAGCACGAAGAGCATGACCAGCGAGTCGGCGACGGGATAGCCGGCGGCGCCCATGATCTTGGGCAACCAGGCGTTGAGGCCGTAGACGAGCACAAGGCCCATGAACGCCGCGATCCACAGCCCGATCGACGAGCGCAGGTACTTCGCCTTCACCACGTCCGAGAAGGTGCTGCGCGCCGCTCCCGCCGGGGCCGCATCGGCGTCGGGCAGCTTGACCCAGAGCACGGCGAGCAGCACGAGCCCGAGCCCGCCGCCCAGGTAGTAGAGGGCCGACCACTCGATCCCCGCCGCGCGGCCCGCGAGCGAGGCGAGCACTGCGCCGAGGTGGTAGCCGACCATGGGCAGGTTGTTGGCGAGCGCGCGCCGGCCGACGGGAGCGTTCTCCTGCATCATCGCGAGCGCCACGGGCATGCATCCGCCCAGGCCGAGGCCCGCGATGAAGCGCACGGCGCCCATAAGCACCGGATCCGGCATCAGCGGGAACAGCAGGGTGAAGACCGAGAACACGAGCACGGCGAGCAGCAGCGGACGGCGACGGCCGAACCGGTCGGCGAGGCGCCCCATAAACGCGGCGCCCACGCCGACACCGACGAGCGAGAACGTGTTCACCCAGTTCATCGCCTCGACCGAGTAGCCGCCCACGGCGGGATCGGTGAGCACCGGGATCGTCGCGCCGAGCGCCACGATGTCGTATCCCTCGAACACGACGATGAGGAAGCACAGGATCGCGATCCAGGTCTTGCTGACGGGTGTTCTTGCGACATCCTGCAACATGAAGACGACTTCGTCCTTTCGTTCGCCCGCGCGGCTGTGCGCGGGTCGGAGAGCCGCGTCATCGTCACACGCGTACAGCGCGATTCCCGGCTTGCTGTCCCACTGATCAGGAGCCTCTACGGCACACCTCCCGCCGAGTGGGCCCGTAAATCGACCCGATTCGGCGAATCCGCGGTGTTCCCGCGGTGAGGTCGGCACCGCGACCCGTCGCCGTCTGTCGAACCGGGGCCTCGCTGTCAAGCGCGGGCGCCCCATATGGCGCAGCCGCGGCGACGTGGAAGACTGTGCGCCATGACGAGCCGAGCCGGACATCCCGCTGACGCATCCGATCTCATCGATGTCGACGAGCTGATCAACGCGTACTACGACCGGATCCCGGATCCGTCGGTGCCCACGCAGCGCGTCGCCTTCGGCACGAGCGGTCACCGCGGATCGAGCCTCACCACGAGCTTCAATGAGCAGCACATCCTCGCCACCACGCAGGCGATCGTCGACTACCGGCGCGCGCAGGGCATCCAGGGCCCGCTGTTCCTCGGACGCGACACCCATGCCCTCTCGCTGCCCGCCGAACGCAGCGCCATCGAGGTGCTGGTCGCCAACGGCATCGACGTGCGCATCGACGCGCGCGACGCCTGGGTGCCGACGCCGGCGCTGAGCCACGCGATCCTGGCCTACAACAAGGGGCGCGCGGCCGATGACGCGGGCCGCGCCGACGGCATCGTCGTCACCCCGAGCCACAACCCGCCGGCCGACGGCGGCTTCAAGTACAACCCGCCCCACGGCGGCCCCGCGGACACCGACGCGACCTCGTGGATCGCCCAGCGCGCCAACCAGCTGATCGAGGCGGGTCTCGAAGGCGTCGCGCGCGAGCGCTTCTCGGACATCGACTTCGACGCGCTGGCGGCCGGCGGCTACGACTTCCGCGACGCGTACGTGCGCGACCTCGCCGACATCATCGACCTCGACGCCATCCGCCGCGCCGGCGTGCGCATCGGCGCCGATCCGCTCGGTGGCGCATCCGTGGAGTACTGGGCGCTGATCGCCGAGGTGCACGGCCTCGACCTCACGGTCGTGAACCCGGATGTCGACCCGACCTGGCGTTTTATGACGCTCGACTGGGACGAGAAGATCCGGATGGATCCGTCGTCTCCGTCGGCCATGGCCTCGCTCGTCGCCAAGAAGGCCGACTTCGACATCCTGACCGGCAACGACGCGGACGCCGATCGCCACGGCATCGTCACGCCCGACGCCGGCCTGATGAACCCGAATCACTTCCTCGCGGTCGCGATCGAGTACCTCTTCTCCCACCGCCCGGGCTGGTCTGCCGACGCCGCGGTCGGCAAGACGCTCGTCTCGTCGATGATGATCGACAAGGTCGCCGCCTCCCTCGGCCGCACGCTGCTCGAGGTGCCGGTGGGCTTCAAGTGGTTCGTGCCGGGGCTCATCGACGGATCCGTCGCCTTCGGCGGCGAGGAGTCGGCGGGCGCCTCGTTCCTGCGCAAGGACGGCAGCGTCTGGACCACCGACAAGGACGGCATCCTGCTCTGCCTGCTGGCCGCGGAGATCCTTGCGGTGACGGGCAAAACGCCCTCGCAGCGCTACGCGGAGCTCGAGGCCGAGTACGGCGCCTCGTCGTACCAGCGCGTCGACGCCCCGGCCACGCCGGATCAGAAGGCGGCCCTCGGAAAGCTCGGCCCCGAGGCTGTGTCGGCCACCACGCTCGCCGGCGAGGAGATCACCGCCAAGCTGTCGCAGGCGCCCGGCAACGGCGCGGCCATCGGCGGGCTCAAGGTGCAGACCGCGCATGCGTGGTTCGCCGCGCGCCCGTCGGGCACCGAAGACGTCTACAAGCTGTACGCCGAGTCGCTGCTCGGCGACGAGCACCTGAAGCAGGTGCAGGATGAGGCCCGCGCGGTCGTCTCGGCGGCGCTCGGCGGCTGATCCGGCCGCGCTGCCCACGCGTCACGCGGTGACGGAGGGGCCGGATGGGGACACCTCCCCATGCGGCCCCTCCGTCGTTCACCCCGCGTTCACCGTCACGTCGCGCGCCCCTCAGACGGCCGGAGGACGCTGAGGCGCATGACCCTGACATCCCCCGCCCCCGGATCCGACCGCCCGCAGCTGAAGCTGCTGATGACCGGCGCCACGCACGGCAAGCGCAGCCCGGTCACCTGTCTCTACAAGTGCGACAACGCGTGCTTCCACCCGGTGCCCAACACGTCGTCGAACGGATACTTCCGCGACATCGCCGACGCGGTGCTGAGCCGGCGCGCGGTGCTCGCGGGCGGCGCGGCCGCGGCGAGCGCGCTCGTGCTGACCTCGGCGGTCGCGGGCGGCGCCCCGGCCACCGCGGCGACGACCCGTCGCGGCGGGGGCGCCGCCTTCGGGTTCACCCCCATCGCGCCCGTGCCGGCCTCGGTCGACGCCCTGACCGTGCCGCAGGGGTTCCGCTGGACGCCGATCATCCGCTGGGGCGACCCGCTCTTCGACCGCGCCGACGCGTTCGATCCCCACGCCCAGACGGCCGAGAAGCAGGCGCGCCAGTTCGGCTACAACAACGACTACCTCGACATCCTCGTCGCCCCGAACGGCCGCGAGGCGGTTCTCGTGGCGAACCAGGAGTACACGAACGCCGGCATCATGTTCCCGCCCGCGGCGTCGGAGGAGGAGCGCCTCGAGCAGCTGCGTGTGTCGAAGGCCGCGCACGGCCTCTCCGTCGTCGAGCTCGAGCGTCGCCGCAAGGGCGAGCCGTGGTCGTACGTCGTCGGAGCGCGGCGCAACCGCCGCATCACGGCCGACACCACCTTCGTCTTCGACGGCCCCGCGGCCGGATCCGACCTGCTCAAGACGGTCGCGGATCCGTCGGGCACGCATCCGGTGGGCACGTTCGGCAACTGCGCCGGCGGCACCACCCCGTGGGGCACGATCCTCTCGGGCGAGGAGAACTTCAACGGGTACTTCCGGGCGGTCGGCACGAGCGACGCCCACAAGCGCTACGGCCTGACCGAGAAGGCGTCGTCGTACGGCTGGGAGGCCGTCGACCCGCGCTTCGATGCGCGCCAGCCCGGCTACGAGAACGAGCCGAACCGCTTCGGCTGGATCGTCGAGGTCGATCCGGAGGCGCCCGACGAGGCGCCCGTCAAGCACACCGCGATGGGCCGCTTCAAGCACGAGGGCGCCAACGTCACCATCAGCCGCTCGGGGCACGCCGTGGCGTACATGGGCGACGACGAGCGCTTCGACTACCTCTACAAGTTCGTGTCGAAGAACACGTTCCGCAAGGGCAACTCGGCCCGCGACCGCCGCCACAACAAGGCGCTGCTGAGCGAGGGATCCCTGTACGTGGCGCGCTTCACGGGCGACTCGCCGACGTCGGAGATCCTCGGCACCGGCGCACTGCCCTCCGACGGGGCCTTCGACGGCACCGGCGAGTGGGTGGCGCTGCACGTGAACGGCGTCAGCAAGGTGCCGGGCTTCACGATCGACCAGGTGCTGGTGAACACCCGCCTCGCCGCCGACGCCGTCGGCGCCACGAAGATGGACCGCTGCGAGGACGTCGAGCCGAACCCCGTCTCGGGGCGCATCTATGTCGCGTGCACCAATAACACCGACCGCGGCAAGCTCGGCGCGAAGGAGGGCGCGACCGAGGCCAACCCGCGCAACAGCAACCGCGACGGCCACGTTGTGGAGATCACCGAGGCGCGTGGCGACCACACCTCGACGCGGTTCGGATGGAGCATCCTCATCCTCGCCGGCGACCCCGCGGTGAACCCGCTGACGTACTTCGCGGGCTTCCCGGCCGACCAGGTGTCACCGATCTCGTGCCCCGACAACCTCGCATTCGACTCCGAGGGCAACCTCTGGATCTCGACCGACGGGGCGCCCGGCACGATCGGCTACGGCGACGGGCTATTCCGCGTGCCCCTGGAGGGACCGCGGCGCGGCCAGGTGCAGCAGTTCCTCTCGGTGCCGCGCGACGGCGAGACCTGCGGCCCGGTCATCCACGACCGCGACGGCAGCGTCTTCGTGGCCGTGCAGCACCCGGGCGAGGACGGGTCGTGGGGCGCGCAGAACTCCTACTTCCCCGATTACATCGAGCCCGGATCCCTCCGCCAGGGCAAGTGGGGCGGCCCTCGCCCGTCGGTGGTGCAGGTGACGCGCGCCTGATCCGCCCCGCTCGTTCGTCCCTCGTTCGTCGAGCGAGGGAGGAACGACCGAGTCGAGACGCCCAGACCCGGCGCAGGCCACAACCCCCGCGCCGAGGCTTGGGCGTCTCGACTTGCTTCGCTCGCTCGACGAACGGAGGGGGATGGGCGCCGGGCTTGGGCGTCTCGACTCGCTTCGCTCGCTCGACGAACGGAGGGGTGTGCGCGGGGCTGCGACATACTGGCCGGGTGGAACCGAACCTGACCCTGCAGCGCCTGCGGCACTTCATCGCCGTCGCGCAGGCCGGATCCGTCACCCGCGCCGCGACCGAGCTGTACATCGCCCAGCCGAGCCTGTCGAAGGCCATGAAGGATCTGGAACAGTCCGTCGGGCTCGAACTGCTGCGTCGCACGCCACAGGGCGTGACGCTGACGCCGGACGGTGTGGAGTTCCTGGGATACGCGCGCCACGTCGTCGAGCAGGCCGACCTGCTCGAGCAGCGGTACACGGGCCGCAAGCCTTCGCGCCGGCTGTGCGCGATCTCAACCCAGCACTACGCGTTCGCCGTCGAGGCCTTCGTGCGGATGGTGGCGGCGTCAGAGGCCTCGGAGTACGAGTTCACGCTGCGTGAGACGCGCACCCACGACATCATCGAGGACGTCGCGACACTGCGCAGCGATCTCGGCATCCTGTATCGCAACGGCTTCAACCGGTCGGTGCTCGAGCGGCTGTTCCACGACCGCGGGCTCACCTTCACGCCGCTGTTCACCGCCGCGCCCCACGTGTTCGTCGCGCGCGGCAACCCGCTCTCCCGCAAGCGCAAGGTGCGCCTCGACGACCTCACGCCCTACCCTCGCCTGTCGTTCGACCAGGGCGAGCACAATTCGTTCGCGTTCGCGGAGGAGATCCTGAGCACCGAGATCGTGCCGAAGGCGATCCGGGTCTCCGACCGCGCCACGATCTTCAACCTCATGGTCGGGCTGAACGGATACACGATCTCGACGGGTGTGCTCAGCGCGCAGCTCGACCACAGCGAGATCGTCGCCGTGCCGCTGGAGGTGGATGAGGCCATCGAGGTCGGCTGGATCGCGCCCACGGGCGTGCAGCCGAGCGCCCAGGCCCAGCGCTACCTCGAGGAGCTCACGGCCATCGTCTCGGCGGGCTGAGCGGGCGGGGCGGGCGCGGGCGTCTCGACTCGCTGCGCTCGCTCGACGAACGAGGCGCAGGCGCGGGGCTCGACGGGGGCGGATCAGCGGATGCGCACCGTGGCGTCGGCGGGGTGCAGCAGGAACCAGCGCCAGCCGTAGGGCTCCAGGTCGATCGAGAACGGCGATGCGGCGTCGATCACCTCGCCCGTGACGCGGTCGGTGAGCACGGCGTCCTCGGCGTTCACGGTCACGCGGATCGACGTGCCCTCGTCCGAGAAGCTGTGCAGCGCGAGCATCGCCCAGTCCTCGCCGCGGCAGATGTGCCCCAGCACCTCGGACGGCCCGCCCTGCAGCACCTCGAGCGCCGCCCAGGACTGCTCGGGCGTCGAGCGATACAGGCCGATCACCTCGCGGATGTGGGCGAGCAGCGATCCCGGGTCGGCGAGCTGATCCTCGACGTTCACCCGCTCGGGCGCGTAGTCACCCTCGGGCGGGCGACGCCGCCACCGCGACCGACGCGCCGTCGAGAACCCGCCCGTGCGGGTCCACTGCATCGGGGTGCGCACGGCGAGCCGGCCCTTCTCATCGAGGTTCTCGCCCATCCCGATCTCCTCGCCGTAGAAGAGGATCGGCGCGCCCGGCAGCGCGAACGTGAGGGCGTAGACCATGCGCACGGCGCGCTCGTCGCCGAGCATCGACGGAAGGCGCCGCCGGATGCCCCGGTCGTACAGGCGCATGCCCTCATCCGGGGCGAAGGCCCGGAACACCTCGTCGCGCTCCTTCGGGGGCAGCTGATCGAGGGTGAGCTCGTCGTGGTTGCGCACGAAGTTGGCCCACTGCTGCGCGGTGTCGACCTCGGGCCGCTGCGTGAGCATCTCGGCGAGCGGACGGGCGTCCCCGCGCGCGAGCGAGAGGTACAGCTGCTGCATGGCCGGGAAGTCGAACTGCAGTTGCAGACCGTCGCGCGCCTGGCCGAACCACGCGGTCTGCTGGTCATAGGGGAGGTTCACCTCGCCCAGCAGGAACGCCTCCGCACTGCGACGCGAGACGAAGCCGCGGATGCGGGCGAGATGATCCGATCCGGAGTACGGATGGCCCTCGGTGCCGTCGGCGCCCGTGCCGCCCGCGTTGGATCCGCGCGCGCCCGAGTCGCCGTCGCCGCTCGCGAACAGGAACGGCACGGCGTCGATGCGGAAGCCCGAGATGCCGAGCTCGAGCCACAGGCCGAGGTTCTTGTCGATCTCCCGGCGCACCTCGGGCAGCGCGACGTTGAGGTCGGGCTGGGTCTCGAGGAAGTGATGCAGGTAGTACTGGCCCGTCTTGGGGTCGCGGGTCCAGGTCGACTCCTGCTCGCCGGGGAAGACGGGCGGATCCGGATTCTTCGGCGGCTCGTCGCGCCACACGTACCAGTCGCGCTTCGGGTCGTCGGTCGACCGGCGCGACTGCTGGAACCAGGGATGGCGCTCGGACGTGTGGTTCATGACGAAGTCGATGATGATCCGGATGCCGTGCCCCCGCGCGACGCGGATGAGCTCGACCATGTCGCCGAGCGTGCCGAACCGCGGATCCACCGCGAAGAAGTCGGTGATGTCATAGCCGTCGTCACGGTCGGCCGTGGGGAAGAAGGGCATCAGCCACAGGCAGGTCACGCCGAGGTCGGCGAGGTACGGCAGCCGCGAGATGAGGCCCGGGATGTCGCCGATGCCGTCGCCGTCGGAATCCTGGAAGGTCTCGATGTCGAGGCAGTAGAAGACCGCGTGGCGCCACCACAGGTCGGCGGCGTCGATCGGGATGGGCGCGCGCGCCGCCCCCGCGAGCATCTGGTCGGGCGAGATGCGGAAGCGCGTCACTCGGCACCTCGCAGCTCGGGCAGCACCCGCTCGCCGAAGACGTCGATGAACGCCGCCTGGTCGGACTCGTCGGCGCCGACCTGGTGCAGCATCAGCGCGTCGAAGCCGACGTCGGCGAGCTCGGCGAGGCGGTCGCGGTGGATCGACGCATCCGACGACACGATCACGCCCGCCTCGAGCTGCTCGTCGGTCACGCCCTCCGCGCGGCGCGCGAGGGCCTCGGGGGTGTCGATGTCCCAGCAGTCGGGCGCGGTGACCGCGGCGTTGCGCCAGTGCCTGCGGGTCATCGCGAGAGCCTCGGCATCGGTGGGTGCGAACGCGAGGTGCACCTGCAGGCGGGCGGGCCCCCGGCCCCCGGCCTCGCGGTACGCCTCGAGCACCTTCGCAGCCGCCCGCGGGTCGCATCCGACGGTGATGAGGCCATCCGCCCAGGCGGCATGCTCGGCGGCCGACTCGGGCGACACGGCGGCGGCGATCAGCGCGGGCGCCTCGGCGGGAAGCGACCAGATGCGCGCGCGGTCGACGGTGACGAGACCGTTGTGCGACACCTCCTCGCCTGCCAGCAGCGCCCGGATCACCTCGACGCACTCGCGCAGCCGCGCTCGGCGGGTGGCGTGATCCGGCCACGGGTCTCCGGTGATGTGCTCGTTGAGGGCCTCGCCCGAGCCGAGGGCGGCCCAGAACCGGCCGGGCGCCATCTCGGCGAGGGTCGCGAGCGCCTGCGCCGTCGTCACCGGATGGGTGCGCTGCCCCGGGGCGGTGACCATGCCGAAGGGCAGATCGGTCGCCTGGAGCGCGGCCCCCAGCCACGCGAAGGCATAGCCGCTGTGCCCCTGCTCGGGGAGCCAGGGGGCGAGGTGGTCGGAGCACATCGCCGCGTCGAACCCGGCGTCCTGCGCGTGGAGCGCATGCCGCAGCAGGCGCGAGGGCGAGATCTGCTCGTGCGAGCAGTGATAGCCGAACGCTGTCATGCCCCCATGCGACCGGATCCGCCCGCCCGGGAAAAGGGGGTTGACGCCGTGCGCGGGCCTTGCCTCCCGCCGGGCGGGCGGTCAGGCGCGGGGGATGGCGTCCTTCCGACGCGCCCAGCGAGCCGGGAGATCCGGTCCGTCCCAGACCTTGACGATGCTCCAGGCCACCGCGGTGAGCGGCACGGCGATCACCGCGCCGATGATGCCGCCGAGCAGGGTGCCGACGGTCAGCGCGATCAGGATGACGAGCGAGTGCAGCTTGAGCGCCCGGCCCATCAGCACGGGCTGGAGGAAGTTGCCCTCGAGCTGGTTGACGAGCACCACGATGCCGACCACGATCAGCGCGTGCACGATGCCGTGCGTGACGAGGGCGATGAGCGCGGCGAGGATGCCCGCGAGAACCGCGCCGACGATCGGGATGAACGACAGCACGAACACAAGCACACCCAGCGCCGGCCACAGCGGGATCTGCAGGATCGCCAGACCGATCGAGATGCCGACCGCGTCGGCCGCCGCGACCGTCGCCGTGCCCCGGATGTAGGCGCCGAACGTGGCCACGGTCGCGCGACCCGCGCGCTGCGCGCGGGCGTGCCACTCGCCCGTGAACGGGCGCTTGAGGAACTCCCAGATCACGTCGCCGTCCTTCAGGAAGAAGAACAGCACGACGACCATCAGCACGAGGCCCGTGATGAAGTCGACGACCACGCCCACCCCGGCGAGCGCGCCGGTTCCGAACTGGGCGCTGGTCAGGAAGTCGACGACCTGGTCGATCCATTCCTGGATCTGCGCGTCATCGATCTGGAACGGCAGGTCGCGCGCCCACGCAAGCACCTGGTCGATGCCCTCGAGCGCCTGGGTGGAGAGATCGTCCCACTGCGAGCGCACGGCCGCGGTGATCATCCAGCTGATCGCGCCGAGGGCCGCCAGGATCAGCGCCAGCACGATCAGCGTCGAGGGCATCGGGCCGATGCGGCGGGCGCGCAGCGCGCGCATCAGGGGCTCGAAGGCGGAAGCGAGGATCAGGGCCAGCAGCACGGGGATGACGACGACGCTGAGGATGCGCAGGCCCCAGATGGTGCCGGCCGCGAGCAGCACGATCGCGATGATCTGGATCGACCGGGTCGCGAAGGTGCCGAGCCCGTCGGTCCAGTGCGTGCGAGGACGCGGAGCGGGGGCCTGCACAACGACGGCGGGGGTGCGGCGGCGGTTCCAGAGCATGCTCCCCATCCTGTCGTCAGCGGGGCGCGAAGGCGAGCGCGAAGAGGCGGCGCGCCCGATCCGCGACGACGGGCTTGCGCTCGGGCGGGGTGAAGGCGAGCTCGTGCGCGAGCATGCTGACGGCGATCTCCACGTCGAGCTGCTCCACGTGGATGCCGATGCGACCCGCCGCCTGATCCTCTTGACGCAGGCGGTCGAGCAGCGCCTCGAATCGCGCGGCGATGTCTCGGGCGCGCTGGTCGTTCTGCTGCTCGCTGAGCAGCCGGATAAACGCGGTGGAGACACTCGCCTGGTCGATCACCCGCTCGAACAGGACGGCGATCGTGCCTCCCTCGCGCATCGCGTCCTCGAGCTCGGCGATGTTCTCGTCGAACACGGCCGCGGCGAGCGCGAGACGGTCGGGGAAGTGGCGATAGAGCGTGCCCTGACCCACGCCGGCGCGCTTGGCCACGGCATTGAAGGGTGCATCCGGGCCGTCCTCGGAGTAGATCTCCCGGGCGGCGGCGATGAGCGCGCGACGGTTCTCGTCAGCCGCGGCGGGACCGCGGTTCGACGTCGAACGAGTTGCGGCATCCGGTCGTGGACGTGACGTGCTCATCGGCGTAGCGTATCTACCGGACACTGATGTCCGGTAGATACACCGGGGGAAAGGAACCTTCATGGCACTCAGCAAGAACTCCACGATCGGCGACTGGCTGGCAGACCCCGCCGGCCGCGCGGCCCTCGAGGGCCTTCTCGGCGACGTATCGCAGATGGAGCAGGCCAAGGCCCTCACCCTCGGCCAGCTCGTCGGCATGAGCCAGGGCCAGTTCACCGACGAGATGGCGAGCTCGCTCGTCGCCGCCGTGGGAGGCGACGCCGACTCCCCCGCCGAGCGCCCCTCCGCCCCCTCGCCCGCCGCGTTCGTCGAGAAGGTCACGGACGGCCGTTTCGCGGGCAAGACGATCATCGTCACCGGCGCCGGATCGGGCATCGGTCGCGCCACCGCCTCGCGCGTCGCGCGCGAGGGCGGACGCGTCATCGGCGTGGACATCAGCCAGGAGCGCCTCGACGAGTTCAAGGCCGAGCACGCCGGCGCCGACATCACCGTCATCGTCGCCGACATCTCGGACGACGCCGGCGTCGCCGCGATCATCGAGGCGGCCGGCGAGAAGATCGACGGCCTCGCCAACGTCGCGGGCATCATGGACGACATGACGCCGGTCGGCGAGGTCACCGACGCCGTCTGGGATCGGGTGTTCAAGGTCAACGTGACCGGCACGATGAAGCTCATGCGCGCGGTCATCCCCGCCATGCAGGCCGCGAACTCCGGCCAGATCGTGAACGTCGCCTCCGAGGCGGGCCTGCGAGGTTCCGCGGCGGGCGCGGCCTACACCGCGTCTAAGCACGCCGTGGTCGGCCTCACCAAGTCGGCGGCGTTTATGTACACCGGCTCGGGCATCCGCGTGAACGCCGTGTGCCCCGGCGGCGTGGCCACGAACATCGGCGCGAACTTCGCCTCGTCGCTGGGTGCCGAGCGCATCCAGCGCGCGATGGCGATCCTGCCGGGCGTCGCCCAGTCCGACCAGCTCGCCGCCTCGATCACGTGGCTGCTCTCGGACGACTCGACCAACGTCTCGGGCGCCATCCTCGCATCGGACGGCGGCTGGTCGGCGGCCTGACCCTCACCCGAACGGCCCGGCCCCCTCGTGGGGCCGGGCCGTTTCTCGTTCTCGGGTTGGGCGGGGTTGGGGCGACGAGCGGGAGGGGATCTCGCGAGCGGAGGGCCGAGATCCGGATTCACACCCTCCCGACGCGGGATCCCCTCCCAGGAGGACTTGCCCCGCGGGTGGCGTCATCCGAAGGCTTCCGGCGTCTCGACTCGCTGCTGCTCGCTCGACGAACGACAGGGAGGGGATCTCGCCAGCGGAGGGCCGAAACCCGGATCTACACCCTCCCGATGCGCGATCCCCTCCCCACCCGGGCGAACCGGGCCCGCACTCGACGCCGAACGGGAGGGGATCTCGCGAACGGAGGACCCAGATCCGGATCCACACCCTCCCGAGCCGGGATCCCCTCCCAGGAGGACTTACCCCGCGGGTGGCGCCATCCGAAGGCATCCGGCGTCTCGACTCGCTGCGCTCGCTCGACGAACGACAGGGAGGGGATCTCGCGAGGGGAGGACCGAGATCCGGATCCATACCCTCCCGATGCGGGATCTCCTCCCAACCCGGGCGAGCCGGGGCCGCGCTGAGCGGACGAGCGGGAGGGGAACTCGCGAGCGGAGGACCGAGATCCGGATCCACACCCTCCGGACCCGGGATCCCCTCCCCGGAGGACTTGCCCCGTGGATGACGTCTTGCGGAGGCTTCAGGCGTCTCGACTCGCTTCGCTCGCTCGACGAACGACGGGGCTGGAAACTCGCGAGCGGAGGACCGAGATCCGGATCCACACCCTCCCGAGCCGGGATCCCCTCCCGTACCGGCAGGCCTCGCCGCCGTGGGTGGCGTCATGCGGAGGCTTCAGGCGTCTCGACTCGCTCCGCTCGCTCGACGAACGAGCGGGGAGGGAGGAGGTCTCGCGGGCGGAGGGTCGAGAACCGGATCCGCGCCCTCCACACCCGGGATCCCCTCCCCGGGAGGACTTGCCCCATGGATGACGTCATGCGGG
The DNA here is from genome assembly GCF_017592545.1 of Microbacterium stercoris. GTDB lineage: Bacteria > Actinomycetota > Actinomycetes > Actinomycetales > Microbacteriaceae > Microbacterium > Microbacterium stercoris. The sequence goes on along the minus strand of NZ_JAGFOA010000001.1, from coordinate 867,513 downwards.
GGCTTCCGGCGTCTCGACTCGCTGCGCTCGCTCGACGAACGAACGAGGGGGGAGGGGAACTCGCGGGCGGAGGACCGAGATCCGGATCCGCGCCCTCCCGACCCGGGATCCCCTCCCCAGGAGGACTTGCCCCGAGGATGACGTCATGCGGAGGCTTCCGGCGTCTCGACTCGCTGCGCTCGCTCGACGAACGAACGGGGCGGGAGGGGACCTCGCAGGCGGAGGACCGAGAACCGGATCCACGCCCTTCCGATCCGGGATTCCCTCCCGACCCGGGCGGGCCCGGGCCCACCCCGGACCGGGCTGGCACCCGTGGGCGGCGCCATCCGGTGGCTTCGCGCGTCTCGACTCGCTGCGCTCGCTCGACGAACGAGCGGGCCGGACCCCGACCCGGGATCCCCTCCCGTACCGGCAGGCCGGGCCCGACCACCATGGGCGGCGCCATCCGGTGGCTTCGCGCGTCTCGACTCGCTGCGCTCGCTCGACGTACGCGCGGGCCGGACCCCGGGCCGGGGGTCAGGCGGCTGGGTGCTGCAGCTGGGCGAGGACGGCCGGGATCAGCGCCTCGGCCGTGCGGCGGTAGCCGAGGGCGGAGGGGTGGAACCGGTCGAGCGAGAACATCTCGTCGGGGTGGGAGATGAACACCGGCCCGACGGCGCGGCGCAGCGACACCGGCAGGGCGCCCGCGGCTCGCGCGGCGTCGGCCTGCGCATGCGCGAGCGCGCGCGAGATGCGCGAGCCGAGGTGGCGCAGCGGCTGCGGCACCGGCCGCAGCGCCCCGAGATCGGGGCAGGTGCCCACCACGACCGCGATGTCGCGGCCGCGCAGGCGCTGGATCGCATGGGTCAGGTGCTCGACCGACTGCGAGATCGGCACGCGATGCGTGACGTCGTTCCCGCCGACCACGATCACCGCGACATCCGGGCGGTAGTCCGGATCGAGCCCGTCGATCTGGTCGCCGAGGGCCGAGGTCGAAGCGCCGACCACCGCGCGGGTGGTGAGCCGCACGGGGCGCCCGATGATCTTCGCGACGCCCTTGGCGATGCGCGCGCCCAGGGTGTCCTTGCGGCGCTCGGCGCCCAGCCCTGCGGCGATGGAGTCGCCGAGCACCAGAAGCTCGACCGGCTCGCCGCCAAGGCCCGGGCGCCACACCCTGTCGGCGTCGATGCCCTGCTCGCCGAGGGGCTTGCCGATCCGGCGACGCGCGACGGCCGCCTGCCGCGCGAGCAGCGCGCGCCCGCTGAGCACGGCGGCGCCGACGCCCGTGATGACCGATGTCGCGACGATCGCCGTCTTGCGCTCCACGGCGACATTGCACCGCAGCGGGGTGAACGCGGGGTGAAACTCGTGCGGTGCGGACCTCATAACTATTTGTCGCCATCGGCCACAAATAGTTATGTCTGCGGCAGAATGGTCGGGTGACCGCCACTGCTGCCGCTCATCCTGCCTGGCTACCGACCGCCGCCTTCGCGCCCCTCGGGCGCCGCGCGATCGCCGTCGTCCAGGGCGACGCCCAGACCGAGACCGTGGCCGCGGAGGCCGCCGCCGCGACGACCGCGCACGGGGGATCCGCCGTGCGCTTCACGGGCGAGGCTCCGCGGGCCGACATCGTGTTCGCCCTTGAGGGCGGGCTCGGTGACGAGGCGTTCCGCGTGCGCCGGGCGGACGGATCCGTGACGGTCGCCGCCTCGAGCGGCCGCGGGCTGCTCTACGGCTTCTTCCACCTCGTGCGGCTCGGCGAGGCGGCCTTCGAGGGATCCGGCGAGGAGACGCACGAGCCGTCGCGGGCGATCCGCATCCTGAACCACTGGGACAACATGGACCTGCACCCGGTCATGGGCGCAGTGGAGCGCGGGTATGCGGGCGCATCGATCTTCTTCAGCGTGGGCGACGGTCTGCCGGGCAGCGGCCACGTGCGCGACGACCTCTCGCGCGTCGGCGCGTATGCGCGCCTGCTCGCCTCGATCGGCATCAACGCCGTCTCGGTGAACAACGTCAACGTGCATCACCGTGAGGCCCGGCTGCTGACAGACGACCTCGAGCATGCCGCACGCATCGCCGCCGCGCTGCGCCCCTACGGCGTGCGTCTGCACCTCGCCGTCTCGTGGGCGGCGCCCGTCATGCTCGGCGGACTCGCCACCTCAGATCCGTTCGACGCGGACGTCAAGGCCTGGTGGGCCGAGGCCGCCGACCGCGTCTGGGCGGCGATCCCCGACTTCGGCGGCTTCGTCGTCAAGGCCGACTCGGAGGGTCAGCCCGGGCCGTTCGCGTATGGCCGCGACCACGCCGACGGCGCCAACATGCTCGCGGAGGCCGTGGCCCCGCACGGCGGCATCATCCACTGGCGCGCCTTCGTCTACAACCACACGCAGGACTGGCGCGACCGGTCGACCGATCGCGCCCGCGCGGCATTCGACCACTTCGCCCCTCTCGACGGCCGCTTCCGCGACAACGTCATCGTGCAGGTGAAGTTCGGCCCCATGGACTTCCAGGTGCGCGAGCCCATCTCGCCCGTGCTGGCCGCGATGCCGAACACGAGGGTGGCGCTCGAACTGCAGGTGACGCAGGAGTACACCGGCCAGCAGAAGCACGCCGTCTACCTCGGCCCGCAGTGGACGGAGGTCATGCGCTTCGACTTCGGAGGCGACAGCGGCCAGACCGTGGCTGCCCTCGCCCAGGGCGGTTTCGCCGCGGTCGCGAACGTCGGCGACGACGAGTTCTGGACCGGCCATCCCTTCGCCCAGGCGAACCTCTACGCGTACGGCCGCCTCACCTGGAACCCGGACGCCTCCGCGACCGACCTGCTCGACGAATGGATCGGGCAGACGTTCGCGGGCGAGGACGCCACGACGGCCGCGGCGATCCACGACATCCTCGCCGACTCGTGGCGGACCTACGAGAAGTACACAACACCGCTCGGCGTGGGCTTTATGGTGCGCCCCGGCCACCACTACGGGCCCGACGTCGACGGCTACGAGTACACCCCGTGGGGCACGTACCACTTCGCCGATCGCGACGGCATCGGCGTCGACCGCACGGTCGCCACCGGAACGGGGTTCGCCGGCCTCTACCCCTCGCCCTGGCGCGAGACCTACGAATCACTCGAGACGGTGCCGGATGAGCTGATCCTGTTCTTCCACCACGTGCCGTACGCGCACGTGCTGCACAGCGGGACGACCGTGATCCAGCACATCTACGACACGCACTTCGAGGGCGTCGAGAGGGTGCAGCGCGACATCGAGGCGTGGAACGCGGTGTCCGGATCCCTCCGCGACCGCGATCTCGTCGCCGGGGTGGACGAGCGCTTCGCGGAGCAGCTGAGAAGCGCGATCGAATGGCGCGACCAGGTCAACACGTACTTCCTGCGCAAGTCGGGCGTCGCTGACGCGCGGGGTCGCCGCATCTACTGACCCGGCGATGGTGCCCCCGCCGTACGGCGTGGGGCGAGGGCCATCCGCATCCCCCCCGGGTACGGATGACCCCCGCGGTCTCGGTGTGTTGCTCGAAAGCGCCCCACCGTGGATGCCGACTGCCGAGGGGCGATCCGCAGCCAGCGATCCTGTCATCGGCTTCCCGACGGCCGATGACCCCATCCTGTCGGCCGCCCCACACCGCAGAAGGCGCCGGTGACGGTTCTCAGTGCCCTGCGGGCCCACTTTGCGCGCATACGCGTGCGAAGTGGGTGCGTCACGCGGCGGCGCGCGTGTCTGCTCCCCGCGGGTCACGGACGATGGCCGCGCTCGCGCGCCCGCACCGCGCCTCGCCCGCCCGCACCGCGCCCCGCGCTTCGACCGCGTCCGGAGACGAGAACACGTCCGAAGACAGAGAACGCATCCGGAGACGGAGAAGCGGGATCCGCCCGCATCCCCCCGGACGCGGGCGGACCCCGCAGGTCCGTGTGTGTGCTCCGCGGTGCGCCCCTCAGTCCTCCTCGTCTGAGGTCCCCTGTGGCATCGTGCCCCGTCGTCCCCACGACGTCGATGCCGGGACGTGAGCGCTGTCACAGCTGCGCGCCTCCCGACGCGGTGGCGGGCCCAGCCTCGTGCTCCACACTGTGGATCTCGGCCACCCGAAGGCCTCGATCCTGTCTGTCGGCCACCCGAAGGCCGATGACTCAATGGTGCGCGCGGGACCGGGGCGCCGACGGTGCGTGCACCGCATCTGAGTACGCGCACGGGCACACTCTGAGTACGCGCGCACGCGCCTGAGTACGCGGATGCCCCCCACGCGAGTGACCGATGCCCTGAGTTCAGGCGCGCGGACCGCCGTGGAGCACGTCGACCAGGGCGGAGCGGTCGCTGATGTGCAGCTTCTGGAACACGCGGTAGAGGTGGTTCTCGACCGTGCGGGTGCTGACCGACAGCCGCTCGGCGATCTCGGGATTGCTGAGACCATCGGCCGCGAAGCGCGCGACCTCGTGCTCGCGGGTCGTCAGCACCTGCCCCCGAAGCAGGGTCGCGGCGAGCGCGGGGTACCCGCCGCCCAGCGCGGCCGCCTGGGCGCGCACCGCCCGGGCGATCTCCTCGGCGACTTCGCCCTGTCCACGCGAGGCGACCGCCATCGCCGCCACCTGCACGCGCAGCGACGCGGCGTGCACGCCGTGTCGAGTGAGCTCCGCAGCCGCCTCGCGCATCGCGCCGACGTCGTCGCCCGACAGGGCCTGCGCGTACAGCAGGTGGACGGCGACCAGGCCGCCCGGCTCGGCCTGCGCGGCCCACTCCCGCATGGTCGCCACGCGCCGAGGGTGAGCGTGCAGCTCCTGGGCGCGCACGCCCAGGAAGAGCGCGTTCATCAGATACCCGCGGCTGTGGGCCTCTTGCGCGGTCTCCCAGAACGACGCCGCCACGTCGGCGGGCGCGTCGCCGTCCACGAGGCGCGCGTTCGCGCGGGCGTGCACGGTGGCCATCAGGGGGAACGGCCCCAGAGCGGGCGCGGAGCGCTCGGCCTGCTCGGCGAGCGAGCGCGCCGACATCCCGCGCCCCGTCCCGGCCGCCACCCGCGCGCCGGTCACGAGCGCGCCGAGCTGGAAGTGCGCGTATCGCAGCGAGCTGTACCCCACCGACAGCTGCGTCGACAGGTGCGCGCGCAGCGCCCGCTCGTCTCCGCGCAGGGTGTGGATGAGCGCCAGCACGTATCCGTGCGGGGTGATGAGGTCGGGATCCAGGCGCGTGATGCCCTCGTCGAAGTGCGCGCGCGCCTCCTCCTCGGCCCCGTCGAGGTCGCCCGAGAACACACGCACGAGCGTGCGGAACACCGTGGTGCTGGCGTCGATGGCGAGGTCATCGTCCTCGTCGATCTGCGCGAGCGCCTCGCGCGCGACCGAGGGGTGCCCGGTGGCGAGGGCGCGCTCGGCCCGCAGCATGCGCGTCGACACCGCCACGAGCGCGGGAGCGGACTCCTCGGGAGGCTCGGGCAGCGGCTCCACGCGGTCGTACACGAGCGACACATGCCCGCCGATCACTCTCAGCAGCGGGGCCCAGCGCCCCACCCGCGGTGTCTCGGCTGCCAGGAAGGACCGGGCGGCGTCGATGCCTCCCGGTTCTGCCGCGCGCACGATCGCGCGCCACAGCGCCACCAGGGCACGCTCGTCCTCGCCGGCGGCGGCGGCCTCGCTCAGCACACCCTCGATCTCCGCGGGATCGCCGTGCGAGGCCATCAACGACAGGGCGTAGAGGATGGCCGAGTCGACGTCGCGCCGCGACTCCCACTTGGCCTTGCGCACCAGGGTCTCGGCGGTCATCCGCTCGAACACCATCCGGTTCAGCGTCGCGTCCGCCGACGCCCGGCGCCCCGACTCGTCTCCCGGATCCGCACCGAGCCCGCGCTGCGGCAGGTAGCTGCGGCGCGGCTCGCCCCCGAGCAGCATCGGGGCCAGCTGCTGGTGCCGGCTGTCGGGCAGGCGACCCGTGATCGACACGTCGATCTCGTCGAGCAGACGCAGCCGACGCGCGCCGATCCGGTCGCGCCGCAGATGCTCGGCCAGCAGAGGCGGATACACGCTCACCACCAGGGCTCCGTCCTGAGACGCGAAGGCGAGCAGGCCGCGATCGTCGAGGCGCTCCAGCAGGGGCGCCGCCACGATCCGCCGCGCCAGCGCGGTGTCGACCGTGCCCACGAGCGCGAGCGTCAGCAGCGCGTCGAAATGCGCCGAGTCGAGCCCCGCCACGAGCGGTTCGAGCACGGGCACAAGGCGCCCCGAGGCGAGCGTGCCCTGCGCGCGCCACAGACCGCGACGCTCGACGAGCAGCCCCTCGCGCAGCCCGGCATCCGTGATCGCCACGATCAGCCCCGGCAGGCCTCCCGATTTCGCATGGATGCGCGCGGCGGTCTCCACGCCGACCGGGCCCGCGCAACGCCGCTCGATCAGATCGGTCGAATCGGGGAAGTCGAGGGGCGGAACCGCCAGCCGCACCGCGGGGCGCACCGCGGTGGTCAGCGTGGTGCCGGGAATCGCGCGATCGATCCGCACGACCGACAGCACCGGCGCCACCCCACCCCGCAGTGCCGCGGCGAGCGCCCCGGTCGAGGCCTCGTCGAGGTCGTCTGCGTCGTCGACGACCACGGCCGTTCGTCCGCTCGATGCGGCCCGCCGGATCGCCGAGACCGCCGCGGCCAGCGGGGTTCCGGATCCGGTCGCTCGCGCGTCGAAGAGGCCCGCCACCGCGAGCGCCTCGAGCGGGCGGCCACGCAGCCCGTCCACGCCGGCGATCTCGATCACGTCCCAGCCGGCCTCGATCAGCACGCGCGTGATGTCGCGCGTGAGCGCGCTGCGCCCGCTGCCGGGAAGACCCGACAGGCTCACGCTCACGCCGTCCCTGAGGGAGGCGACGGCCTCGTCGCGCACTCCGGGGAACAGCGCTTCCGCCCTGGACGCCATGGGCGCCATGCTAGCCGCGGGCGGCGCGCAGGTCAGGGGTGTGCGGTGAACCGTTCCTGGATGTCGGCGACCATCGGCTGCACGGTCGCCCAGAGGAACGCGACGAAGACACCGCCGAACAGCCAGAGCACCGCCTCGGTGGTGAAGTACACGACGCCGGTCGCGACGACCAGGAGCGCGAGCAGGCCGATCGTGCCGATCCATCGGCGCCCGAGGTAGTAGACCGCCAGACGCGCGATGTCGATCCATCGGAACGAGAAGAAGGTCGCGATGGTGAGCGCGTTCAGCCCCCACAGCACCGCGATCACACCGATCATCACGAGGAGCCCGAAGAGGATCCCGCCGCCCGACACCACGAGTCCACCCACGAGCACCGCGAGGAACACCATCGGCGGCGCCCATGCCTTCAGCGAATCGACCAGCCCCAGACGCAGCCCCTTCAGGAACGACTTCAGCGGCGCCAGCTCATCCACCCTCGTGCGGTCGCGCAGCGCGAACAGCCCGGCCGACAGCACCGGCCCGTACAGGATCAGGATCAGCGGCACGAGCGCAAGATTGCCGGGCACCCGCGCGAGGAAGAAGAAGAGTGCCACAACCGGCAGCGACGCCACGCACATCAGCGCCAGCACGATCAGGTGCCAATAGATGAAGGCCGTGAACTTCGACAGCGCGCCCTGCCCGAATCCGGATCCCGCGGGGCCCTCTGTCTGCTCTTCGTCATTCACGGGTTCACCTTATGTCTCGGTCCGGTCGGGGCGTCTCGACTCGCTCCGCTCGCTCGACGAACCGGGAGCACGGGCAGGCCGGGGCGTCTCGACTCGCTCCGCTCGCTCGACGAACGAGGAGCACGGGCCCGTCGGGGCGCCTCGACTCGCTCCGCTCGCTCGACGAACGCGCAGCGCGCGGGCCGGTCCAGGCTCCGCTTGCTCGACGAACGAGGAGCACGGGCAGGCCGGGGCGTCTCGACTCGCTCCGCTCGCTCGACGAACGCGCAGCGCGCGGCCGGTCCAGGCTCCGCTCGCTCGACGAACGAGCAGCACGGGGCAGGCCGGGGCGTCTCGACTCGCTCCGCTCGCTCGACGGACGAGCAGCGCGCAGGCAGGGATGCGTGAGTCGAGGCGAGAGGAGGGAGGTCACAGCCCGCGCCCCAGGATGCGACGGTCGTCGAGCCACGCGGGGGTCTCGTCGACCACGCTGTCGAGCTCGAGCAGGGCGACGCCGTGGCGCTCGAGGCTGATGTCGAGCTGCACGCGTCCGTCGCGCACGGGGGCAGCGTGGTGCGAGCGCACGGCCTCCGCCGCCTCGCGCAGCGCGTCGAGCTGGCGGCGCGACGGCGAGGCCGGGCGGCCCATCTGCTGCCATGCGGTGAAGGCGTTGCCGCGGTGCTCGTCGACATCGGACCGATGCACGTAGACCGACTCCCCGGCGGTGGGGATCGAGAGCGACAGGCGGTGCTCGGCGGCCTCCTCCGGGTCGTCGGTGCCGCCCGTCGGCTGCCACGCGAGCACGGCTATGCGGCCGTCGGCGTGGCGGGTGACGAGGTGGTCGTCCCCCTGGGCCAGGATCTGGCGCCCCATCCGCGCCATGAACGCGTACACGTGGAAGGTGGGCTTCTTGATCTGGCGGTGCGCGATCATGCCGAAGCCGCCGTGGAAGATCGCCGTCGGGATGTTCTCCTCCTCGAAGACGTCGCAGAACGTCCAATAGGCGAAGGAGCGCACGAGGTCGCCGCCGCGTGCGAGCACGGGGGCGAGCGCGGCGGCGTTGTAGGCGGTGTCGTGCACCGGGTTGTCCGGCCGATAGCTCGTGTTGAACTCCGTGACGTGGAGCGGGAGCCCGGCAAGACGCGTGTCCTTCAGGATCTCGGCGGGGCGTGCGAACTGGTCCAGCAGATCCGAGGGGTGCCGGAGGGTCTGGTAGACGCCGAACGGCACGTGCTGCGAGGGCCCGGTCGTGTAGGCGTGGAACGACAGGAAGTCGGCCGGGAGGTCGCGATCCGTCACGAACTCGGCGAACGGCAGCCACCAGTCATCCGCGCCCGGGCTGATCGCGGGGCCCCCGACCTGCAGGCGATCGTCGATCTCCTTGATCGCGATCACCGACGACTCGTACAGGCGGAAGTACTCCGCCTGATCCGCGTCCTTCCAGAAGTGCGTGAGGTTCGGCTCGTTCCACACCTCGATCGGCCAGGTGAGCACCTCATCGATGCCGTAGCGGTCGATGAGGTGCCGCAGCAGCGCCTGGATGAGCTTGTTCCACTCCGCGTAGTCGGAGGGCGGGGTGACGTTGCCCTTCCACCAGAACACCGTCTGGTCGCCCGAGGCCAGGCCCGGGGGCATAAAGCCCAGCTCGAGGAACGGCTTGATGCCGAGATCGAGGTACAGGTCGGTCACCTGGTCGGCGTAGGTGAACGAGTAGCGCGTGCCGCGGAAGCCGGCGACGTCGTAGGGGCGGTGGATGCCGATGTCGTCCGACAGCAGCCCGTGCCCGCGGATGTACCGGAAGCCGATCTCGTCCTGCGCGAGACGCAGCGAGTCGCGATAGTCGCTGCGCAGCGCCAGGTTGAAGCGGCCGGTGCCGACGCACTCGCGCCAGGCGTCCGAGAGGACGCCGATCGGCTCGTGAGGGACGAGGGTGGTGACCACGAAGGCTCCCGTCGGACGTGAAGGTGATGGGCAGGCAGAGAAGGAGGGGCGAGGATCGGATCCCCGCCCCTCCGGTTGACCGAGTGGGCTTACTTGACGCCCGCGGCCTCGTTCATGGTGGCGACGTACTCGTCCATGCCCAGGCCCTGCAGCTCGGCGACGTACGCGTCCCAGTCGGCCAGGTCGCGGTCGCCCTTGATGAACTGCGCGGTGGCCGTGTGCACGGCGCCGGTCAGGTTCGCCTGCGAGACGGCGATCTTGGAGCGCTGCACCTCGGTGAGCGGGATGCCGGGGCCGCCGTCGGCGACCTCCTTGCGCTCGTTCATCGTGGCCTGGAACTCGACGACCTCGGGGTTCAGCGTGGACTGGACGAGGTCGACCGTCGAACCGTGGGCCAGCAGGAACACGCCGTTGTAGAAGCCGAAGTCGGTGTTGAGCATCTTGGGCTCAGCGCCCGCGTCCGGGTTGGTGCCGTTCCAGTCGATGCCCGGCAGCAGGTGGCGCTTGTCGCCCTCGACATCGTAGGTCTGGCCCTTGACGCCCCACTTGGCGAACTCCATCCCCTCGTCCGAGAAGTAGAGCCAGTCGACGTACTGCAGCAGCGCCTTGAAGTAGGGCTTCTTCGCCGTGTCCTTGGAGAGGGCCAGGCCCGACTCGAAGTGACCGCCGGTGGTCGCGTCCATGATGTCGCCCGCGGGGCCACCGGGGACAACGATGTTGCGCACGACCGCGTCGGCGTTGCCGGCCTCGGTGAAGCCCGTGCGGTACTCGGTGATGACCTGCGAGTTCGACGAGATCGCCGCGACCTTGCCGGTCGTGAACTTCGCCTTCGCGGTGTCGTCATCCTGCGTGATGCCGTCCGGGTCGAGCAGACCGTCGGCCACCAGACCGTGGAAGTAGGTCAGCAGATCCTTGAAGCCGTCCTGGGTGCCCGAGAACTCGAACTCCGAGCCGTTCCAGGTGACGCCGTCGCCGAAGCCCCAGCCGGCCTCGGTGCCGAAGTTGCCCGCGGCCGCCTGCAGCACCGCCGCCATCGGCTGGTTGTTGTTGGTCGTGTTCCAGCGCTCGGTGTACGGGTAGGCGAGCTCGGGGTGGAGCTCCTTGATCTTCGCGAGCTGCTCGGCGAACTCGTCCCAGGTCTTCGGGTCCTCCAGGCCCGCCGCGTCCCACCAATCCTGGCGGATCGCGATGGTGTAGTCGGGCTTGGCGGCCTCGAGCAGACCCGGCAGCACGTAGAACTTGCCGTCGGCGTCGCGCGTGCGGTCGAGCTCGCCCTCCAGGCCCCACTTCTCGATCTTGTCGGTGAAGTTGGGCAGGTAGTCGAGGTACTCCGAGATCGGGAGCAGGCCGGCGGTCACGTTCTGCACGTCGGCGACATAGGTCGAGGGGATGATGTCGGCGGCGTCACCGGTCTGGATCAGCTGCGTGCGCTTGGTGCCGAAGTCGGCGAGCGGGATCGACTGGATGTCGAACGACACGTTCTGGTTCTTCTCGAGCTCGCTGAGGATGAGCCAGTCGTCCTTGAGCGGGTAGTTCGGGTGGTCGCGGTAGGTCAGGCCGAACTCGACGGGCTCGGTGGCCTTGAAGGTCGTGCCGACCTCGAAGTCCTCCATCGCGCCGACCGACTGCTCGGCTCCGATCGTCGCGCCGTCGCCCTCACCGGGCTTCTCGCCCGAGCCGCCGGAGCAGGCTGCCAGGCCCAGGGCCAGGGTCGAGACGGCGCCCAGAGCGAGCACCTTGTAGCGGATCTTCATTGTTCCTCTTTCGCTGTGGTGGGGATGGGGGGAAGCAGGGTGGCGGCGAGCCGCCGGCGGATCCGTCAGCCCTTGACCGAGCCGAGCATGACGCCCGACACGAAGTGCTTCTGGATGAACGGGTAGAGGCAGACGATCGGCAGCACGGTCAGGATCGTGGTGACCGCCTTGACGTTCGAGCCGATCTGCACGGCGTCGCCGCCGAGGCCCTCGCCGGTGCCGGAGGCGCCCGCGATGATGTTGCGGAGATACACCGAGACCGGATACAGGTCGGGGTCGTCCATATAGAGGAAGGCGGGGAACCACGAGTTCCAGAACGCCACCGCGTAGAACAGGATCATCGTGGCGATGATCGCCTTCGACAGCGGCAGCACGATGCGCAGGAAGATGCCGTAGGTCGACAGACCGTCGATGGCGGCGGCCTCCTCGAGCTCGGCGGGGAAGTTCTCGAAGAAGGACTTCATCACCAGCAGGTTGAAGACGTTGATCGCCTGCGGCAGCACGATGGCCCACAGGGTGTTCTTGAAGCCGAGCTGCGAGATCAGCAGGTAGTTCGGGATCAGGCCGCCTGCGAAGAACATCGTGAACAGCGCGAGCCCCACGAGCGCGCCGCGGCCGCGCAGGTGGCTCTTCGAGAGCACATAGGCGAACGTCGTGGTGAGCACCATCGAGATCACCGTCGCGACCGTCGTGTAGACGAGCGTGTTGCCGTAGTTGATCCAGAACCGCTCCTGCGAGACGACGTTCTCGAGCGTGGTGAGGTTGAAGCCCACCGGCCAGATGAACACCGAGCCCGCGGCGATGGCCGCCTGCGAGCTGAACGCGCGCGCCGTGAGGTTGAGGAAGGGGTACAGCGTCACGACGCCGACGAGGATCAGGATCGTCACGTTGACGACCTGGAAGATCCGGAACGACAGCGTGGGCTTGATCGTGCGCGCCTCGTAGCGGACGGCGGCGATGTCAGGGGTCTGGTCGAGGGTCACCACAGCGAGGCTCCGGTCGTCTTGCGCGAGATCGTGTTGGCCGACACCACGAGCACGAGGCCGATGACGGCCTCGAACAGGCCGATCGCGGTGGCGTAGGACGGAACGCCCGACTTGATGCCGATCGTGTAGACGTACGTGGACAGCACCTCGGCTGTCTCCGTCGTGAGGGGGTTGTAGAGCAGCAGGATCTTCTCGAAGCCGACGGCCATGAACTGCCCGATGTTGAGGATGAGGAGCACCATCATGGTGGGCCGGATGCCGGGCAGCGTCACGTGCCAGGTCTGCTGGAGACGGTTGGCACCGTCGATCTTGGCCGCCTCGTAGAGGCCCTCGTCGATCGTGGTCAGCGCGGCGAGGTACAGGATCGTGCCCCAGCCGACGGTCTGCCAGGCCTCCGAGATCACGTAGATGGCGCGGAAGTAGTCGGGCTCCTGGAGCCAGTTGACGGGGTCGCCGCCGAACGCCTGCACGATCGCGTTGATCGTGCCGTCGAGCGAGGTGAGCTCCTTGACGAACGACGCGATGATGACGATCGACATGAAGTGCGGCAGGTAGCTGACCGTCTGCACGAGCTGCTTGAACCAGCGCAGGCGCACCTCGTTGAGCAGCAGCGCGAGGATGATCGGCAGCGGGAAGACGCAGATGAGCGTGACGCCGCCGATGATCACCGTGTTGGCGAACGCGCGCCAGAACATCGCGTCGCTGAACACCGCCTCGAAGTACTCGAAGCCGACCCACTCGTCGCCGAACATCGACCCGCCCGGCGTGTAGCTGCGGAAGGCGACGATGTTGCCGAGCATCGGGACGTACTTGAACAGCAGCAGGAACACCACGGGCAGCACGGCGAGCGAGTAGAGCTGCCAGTCGCGGCGAAGGGCGCGTTTCCAGCCGGGGACGCGCGGCGTCTTCTTCTTCCCGGGCTGGGGGGCGGTCCGCATGACCTCCGTCCGCGTGACTGTCCTCAGTGACATTCGATCCTCCTCGGCCCTCGCGTCATCGCGAGGGGGAATGGCGTCGCGCCGAAACTTTCGGGGGTTCGGGGCTCGCGACCCTCCGAAACTAGGACAGGCGATATCGCCGCGTCAACAACATATTGCGGCAACTTGCTGAAAGTTTCGCAACCGTGACCTTTCCGATGGAAGGATCGATCCATGACCATCGCTGCTCATCCCGCCCCTCTTCCGCGCCTCGAGACCGTCACCTCGCCCGCGGGCAGGATCGCCGCGCGCCTGATCGTCGACGGCGCGCCGCTCCTCATCCGAGGGGGCGAGCTCGGCAACTCCGCCGCGCACCGCGGCTACCTGGCCTCGCGGTGGGAGAAGCTCGAGCGGCTCGGTCTCAACGCGATCGTCGCGCCGGCGTACTGGGAGCTCGTCGAGCCTGCGGAGGGGGTCTTCGACTGGACCTCGGTGGACGAGCTCATCGAGGACGCCGAGAGCCACGGCATGCGCATCGTGCTGCTCTGGTTCGGCAGCTGGAAGAACTCCATGTCCTGCTACGCGCCCGGCTGGGTGAAGACCGACACGGCCCGCTTTCCGCGGGCGCGTGATGCACGCGGACGGGCCTTGGAGATCCTGACGCCGTTCTCGAGCGAGAATCGCGACGCCGACGCGCGCGCCTTCGCCGCCCTGATGGCGCACCTGCGCGACCACGATCTGCGGCGCACGGTCGTCATGGTGCAGGTCGAGAACGAGATCGGGATGATCCCGGATGCGCGCGACCACTGCGACGCCGCGCGCGAGGCCTTCGGGAGCGCGGTGCCCGACGCGCTGACCTCCGCGCTGGGCCGCGAGAGCGGCTCATGGCGCGAGGTGTTCGGCGACGGTCCTGGCGCCTCGGAGGCGTTTATGGCGTGGCACTTCGCCCGCTACGTCGATGCGGTGGCCGCCGCGGGACGGGCCGAGCTCGACCTGCCGATGTATACGAATGCCGCCCTGATCAGGAAGGACTACGAGCCTGGGCAGTACCCGTCCGCGGGCCCGCTTCCGCACCTCGCCGAGATCTGGCACGCCGGGGCCCCCTCGCTCGACTTCCTCGCCCCCGACATCTACTTCCCCGAGTTCGCCGAGTGGACAGGCCGGTACGTCGACAGCGGCAACCCTCTGTTCGTCCCGGAGGCGCTGCGGTGCACCGACGCCTGCGTCAACGCGCTGTACGCGTTCGGCGCGCACGGCGCGATCGGCTTCTCGGCCTTCGGCATCGAGCAGATCACGGGGCTCGCCGAGGACCTGCTCGGGCAGAGCTTCGCAGTGCTGAGGCAGCTCGACGGGCTGATCGCCGAGAGCGTGGGCCGCGACAGGATGCTCGGGCTGCTGCCGCCGGTCGAGAACCCGCGCGCCGCGCACCGTGCGCGCCTCGGCGGACTGCTGCTGAACGCCACCTACGAGCGCACCGTCGCCCCCGGCCTCGCCGACGGGGTGATCAACGAATCGGGCGACCGCCCCGCCGACCTCACGCGTCTTCCGGCGGGGGCGATCGTGATCCAGACCGGCGAGCTCGAGTTCGTGGTCGCCGGCATCGGCACGACCATCGTGTTCGAGCCGGGCGAGGAGGGCGATGGCGAGATCGGCATCCTCTCCTGCGACGAGGGAGGCTTCGACGAGGCCGGCGAGTGGGTGACCCACCGGCGCCTGAACGGCGACGAGACGCACCAGGGCAGACACGTCCGGCTCGTGCCCGGGAGCTTCACGATCCAGCGGGTTGCGCTCTACCGCTACCGCTGAGCGGCGCCCGGGCGACACCGCGGCTGAAAATAGTTGCGGAAACCTTTCGAGCCTCGATATCGTCAGAGAACCCCCGATCGGGAGGCGCGCCCGAAGCGCCTCCCGATCCGCATTCTGTGAAAGAGGAATCCGTGGCCGCATCGCGAGTCCGCCTCGCCGACATCGCCGCTGCCGCCGATGTCTCGGTGTCGACCGTCTCGAAGGTCCTGTCGGGTCGCACCGACATCGCCCAGGAGACGCGCCAGCGCGTGCTCGCCGCCGCCCAGGAGCTGGGCTGGCAGCCCCGCGGAGGCGCCGCCGCCATCGGCGATGCGCACGGGCTGATCGAGCTGCTCATCGGCGGCATCGGCACGCTCTGGGCCCTCGAGGTCGTGCGCGGCGCCGAGCAGGCCGCCGCCCTGCACGGCAAGTCGCTCGTGGTGACGAACCTGGGCAAGGAGGACTTCTCGATGTCCGCCTGGGTCGCCTCGGTGCTGGCCCACCGCTCCAGCGGTGTGCTCGTGGCGACGACCCGGGCCGATCACGCCGAGCTGGAGCGCCTGCGCGCGGCCGGGGTGCCGATGGTGCACATCGACGCCGTCGGCAGCGAGGCGGGCGAGATCGCCCAGGTGGGAGTGACGAACTGGGCGGGCGTGCGCGATGCGACCCAGCGCCTCATCGATCTCGGCCACCGCCGCATCGGCTTCATCGGCGGCGATCCGGGCGCGAACGTCTCGCTCGAGCGCCAGGAGGGCTACACCGCCGCGCTGCGCCGCAACGGCATCCCCGTCGACCCCGCGCTCATCCAGCCCGGCGACTTCATGATCGTGGGCGGCGAGATCGCCGCGCGCGCGCTGCTCGACCTCGCAGAGCCGCCCACCGCGATCGTCGCCTCCAGCGACCTGGAGGCCATGGGCGTCTACCACGCGGCGTCCGAGCGCGGTCTGCGCATCCCCGATGACCTGTCGGTCATCGGCTTCGACGACACCGTGCTGTGCGAGTACCTCTCCCCGACCCTCACGACGGTGCACCAGCCCCTCGCGCAGATGGCCGACCAGGCCGTGCGCCTGCTCAGCGATCTCGCCCACGGCGACCGCCCGCCCATGACCCGCATCGAGCTGGCGACCACGCTCGTGGAGCGCGGGTCGGTGGCACGGGTCTCGGTCCCCGTCACGGGCTGATCCCGCCTCGTTCCGGCCCAGCGGCCGGATCGGTGGGTGGACGCGGTTGGCGGGATGAACGCGGCCCCGGCGCGGGCGCGGCGGGCAAGCGCTTACCCTGGTGCCATGGATCGCTCGAAGCTGCGCGTCGCCCTCGTGGGCACCGGTGCCGTCGCCCACCTGCACGCCGAAGGGGTGGCGGCCTTCGCCGACGCCGAGCTCGTGGCGGTGGCCGACCGCTCCGCCGAGGCCGCGCGCGCGTTCGCCCTGCGCTGGGGCGACCCCGAGGTGTTCGACGACCTCGAGGCGCTGCTCGCCGCCGCGCACCCCGACGTGCTGCTGATCTGCACACCACCCTCGGTTCACCTCGCGCAGGCCCGCGCCGCCTTCGCCGCGGGTGCCGACGTGGTGGTCGAGAAGCCGCCGGCCGCCTCGCTCGAAGAGCTCGACGCCATGCAGGATGCCGCGGACGCCGCGGGCCGGCGGCTCGCGTTCGTCTTCCAGCAGAGATCCGGATCCGCCGCCGCGCACGTGCACGCACTGCTCGCGTCGGGCGAGCTGGGGCGACCGCTGTTCGCCACGTGCGAG
The DNA here is from genome assembly GCF_017592545.1 of Microbacterium stercoris. Lineage (GTDB taxonomy): Bacteria > Actinomycetota > Actinomycetes > Actinomycetales > Microbacteriaceae > Microbacterium > Microbacterium stercoris. The sequence goes on along the minus strand of NZ_JAGFOA010000001.1, from coordinate 850,801 downwards.
ACCCTGTGGCACCGCGACGCCGACTACTACGCCGTGCCGTGGCGCGGGAAGTGGCAGACCGAGGGCGGCGGCACCGTGCTCGGCCACGGCATCCACCAGCTCGACCTGCTGACCCACCTGCTCGGCGACTGGGAGAGCGTCGAGGCGCGCCTGTGGCGCCTGGCCCGCGACACCGAGACCGAGGATGCCGCCACCGCGACCGTCGCCTACGCGAACGGAGCCGTGGCATCCGTGTCGGTGAGCGCGGTGTCCCCGCGGCAGAAGAGCGCGGTGCGCATCGACTGCGAGCAGGCCACCGTCGAGGTCGAGCACCTGTACGGCCACGGGCACGAGCACTGGCGCATCACGCCCGCGCCGCATGTCGACCCCGCGACCGCCGCGCGCTGGACCGCACTGCCCGCCGACGAGGTGCCGAGCGGCCACGTCGCTCTGCTGGCCGAGGTGCTCGCGGCGCTGCGCGACGGATCCGCCCTGCCCGCCATCGCCACGGACGCCGCCCGCATCTTCGGGCTGGTGGCGGCACTCTACGCCTCGGCCGACGCCGACGGCGCAGCGGTCACCCCGGCCAGCATCGCCGCCCATCCCACGCACCGCGCCTCCTTCCGCTCGCGGGTGATCGACCGCCGCCCCTGACGCCCGCAACCGGAGGACATCCCGGCTCGGGAGGGCCCAGATCCGGATCCCCGCCCTCCCCGCGCGGGATCCCCTCCCGACGCGCGCGGGAAGGGACCGCGACCCCTGACGCCCGCAACCGGAGGAGATCCCGGATCGGGAGGACCCAGATCCGATTCCCACCCTCCCCACGCGGGATCCCCTCCCAACGCGGGCGCGCCGCCGCGACCCCTGACGCCCGCAACCGGAGGACATCCCGGATCGGGAGGGCCCAGATCCGGATCACCGCCCTCCCGGTGCGGAATCCCCTCCCGATGCGCGCACGGGAAGCGCCGCCCCTGACGCCCCCTGCGGAGGAGATCTCGGCTCGGGAGGGCCCAGATCCGGATCCCCACCCTCCCCACGCGGGATCTCCTCCCGACCCGCGCGCGGGGAGCGCCACCCTGACACTGCGAACCGGAGGAGATCCTGGATCGGGAGGGCCCAGATCCGGATCACCGCCCTCCCCGCGCGGGATCCCCTCCCAACGCGCGCGGGCGGGACGGGGACCGCGACCCTTGACGCCCACAACGGGAGGAGATCCCGGATCGAGAGGACCCAGATCCGGATCTCCACCCTCCCTGCGCGGGATCCCCTCCCGATGCGCGCGCACGGGAAGCGCCGCCCCTGACGCCCGCCTGCGGAGGAGATCCCGAGTCAGGAGGGCCCGGATCCGGATCACCGCCCTCCCCGCGCGGGATCCCCTCCCAACGCGCGCGCACCGCCGCAGGCGCACCGGGCTTATAACGTTTCAAGGCGACTCTTGACGCCTCGCTCGGCCAGCCTTACGCTGACGGAAAGCGCTTGCCGAATCGTCTCCATCCTCGGCAGCGAGCTCACACCAAGGAGAACAATGACGTTCCGCAGCCTCAAGCCCTACCTCGCCGCCGCGGCGATCGCCGCGACCGCGACCCTCCTCGCCGGATGCGCCGGTGGCGGCGGCGACGCCGGCCCGGCCGAGACCGCCGACCCGAACGAGAAGGTCACCCTCGACTTCGCGTTCTGGGGCAACGACGTCCGCGCCGACCTCTACACGCAGGTCATCGACGCGTTCGAGGAGGAGCACCCGAACATCACGGTGAACGAGTCGTTCCTGGGCTTCCCCGAGTTCTGGGAGAAGCGCCAGACCGAGGCCGCCGGCGGCGGGCTTCCCGACGTGATGCAGTTCGACTACTCGTACCTGCGCCAGTACGCCGAGAACGGCCTGCTGCTCGATCTCACCCCCTACCTCGGCGAGGCGATCCAGACCGATCCGATCGACGAGAAGGTGCTCGACATCGGCAAGGTCGCCGACGGCCAGTTCGCCGTGCCGATCTCGACCAACGCCTGGGGCCTCTACACGAACCCCAAGCTGCTCGAGACGGTCGGCGTCGAGGAGTTCGCCGGCGGATCGTGGGAGGACTACACCGACTGGATGGCCCAGGTGTCGGAGGCCGGGGGCGGGACCGTCTTCGGCGGCACCGACTACACGGGTCGCATCCAGAACTTCGAGATCCAGCTGCGTGCGCACGACAAGTTCCTCTTCAGCGAGGAGGGCGAGCTCGGATTCACCGAGGACGACCTCAAGGCCTTCTGGGAGGACGGCGACGCGGTGCGCGCCTCCGGCGGCGTCGTCGGCTCGCAGAAGCTCGAGGAGATCTACCCGCTCTCGGCGTTCGACTCGGCCATCACCGCCAGCGAGCTCACGTGGGACAACTTCGGCGGCGGCTACCTCGGCAACCTCGGCGAGGGCTACACCGAGCTCGGCCTGATCGCCCCGCCCGTCACGGTCGAGGGCGCGAAGGACCTGTACCAGAAGCCCTCGATGCTGCACGCCGCCTCGGCCAAGACCGACCACCCGGCAGAGGCCGCGATGCTGATCGACTTCCTCATCAACGACCCGATCACGGGTGAGGTCTTCGGCACCAACCGCGGGCTCCCCGCCTCCGAGACCGCCCTCTCGGGCGCGACGCTCGAGGGCCTGGACGCACAGATCCAGGAGTACGAGGCGTCGATCGCCGACCGGCTCGGCGACGCCCCGCCCGTTCCGGTCATCGGCTACGGCTCGATCGAGGAGGAGTTCCGCCTCATCGGCCAGGAGCTCGGCCACGGCACCATCTCCGTCGACGACGCGGTCAAGCGTCTGATGGACAAGATCGACATCACCCTCAACGGCTGATGCCCTCGGTGGCGCTCCTCCCGCCACCTTCTCCTCGCCGCGGGGGGGGGGGGGGGGGGGCCCCCGGGGGGGGGGGGGGGGGGCCCCGCGCCCCCCCCCCCCCCTCCCCCCCGCCGCGCCCCGGGGGGCCCCCCCCCCCCGGGCCCGCGGCATGCTACACACGCAGACGGACGATGACGTCCCGGAAGGACGAACGATGACGGTCACCGAGACCCGCACCATCGTGACGCGCAGCGCGGCACGCGCGGCGCGCGGCACCAAGGGGCGGGCGAACCGCGGCCCCGCACGGCCCGAGCTGCGCGCGCGCAGCATCCGCGAGACCCTCACCGGCTACGGGTTCCTCGTGCCGTGGTTGATCGGGTTCTTCGGCCTCACCCTGGGCCCGATGATCTACTCGCTGTATCTGTCGTTCACGCGCTACGACATCTTCACGGCGCCGAAGTGGATCGGGCTGGACAACTACATCCGCCTGTTCACGAACGACCCCGAGTTCGCGCACTCGTCGATGATCACGCTCGTCTACGTGCTCGTGGGCACCCCGGTCAAGCTCGCGGCCGCGCTCGGCATCGCGCTGCTGCTGAACTACCGCGACAAGGGCGCCGGCTTCTTCCGGTCGTCGTTCTACGCCCCGAGCCTCATCGGCGCGAGCGTCTCGGTCGCCATCGTGTGGCGCGCGATGTTCAACACCGACGGCCCGGTCGACCAGGGCCTGAGCCTGTTCGGCATCCAGCTGGGCGGCTGGGTCGGCAACGTCGACCTCGTGGTGCCGATGATGATCATCCTGGCCGTCTGGCAGTTCGGCGCCCCGATGGTGATCTTCCTCGCGGGCCTCAAGCAGGTGCCGCAGGATCTCTACGAGGCGGCCGAGATGGACGGCGCGGGAGCGATCCGCCGGTTCTGGAACGTGACGATCCCGATGCTCTCGCCCGTCATCTTCTTCAACCTCGTGCTCGAGCTGATCAACGCGTTCCAGGTGTTCGCGCCGGCGTACATCATCTCGAACGGCTCCGGCGGCCCCGCCGGCATGACCAACTTCTTCACGGTCATGCTCTACAAGACCGGATTCGCCGACGCCCGCATGGGCTACGCCGCCGCGATGGCGTGGGTGCTGCTCATCGTCGTCGCGATCCTGGCCGCCATCCTGTTCCGCACCCAGAAGTCGTGGGTCCACTACGCGGGAGACAACCGATGACCACCACCCAGCTGCTCGCGACCGGATCGGCCGAGCGTCGCCCGCGCATCAAGCGCAAGACCGTACAGACGATCATCTGGTTCGTTGTGCTGGCGGCCCTCACGCTGCTGGTGCTGTACCCGCTGATCTGGCTGCTCTTTGCCACCTTCAAGCCGAACGCCGAGTTCGGCCAGAACCCTGGGCTCATCCCGGAGAACCCGACGATCCGCAACTACGTGAAGGTGCTCGAGGGCATCGGCGGCGTGCCGCTGTGGCGCTTCTTCGCCAACAGCCTGCTGCTGGGCGTCGCGGCCGTGGTGGGCACCGTGGCGTCGTCGGCCCTGGCGGCCTACGCCTTCGCGCGCATCAACTTCAAGGGCCTCGGCGTGCTGTTCGCCGGCATGATCGGAACGCTGCTGCTGCCGTTCCACGTGATCATCATCCCGCAGTACATCATGTTCAACCGGCTCGAGCTGATGGACACCTACTGGCCGCTGCTGCTGCCGAAGTTCCTCGCCACCGAGGCGTTCTTCGTGTTCCTCATCGTGCAGTTCCTGCGCGGCATCCCCCGCGACATGGATGAGGCGGCGCGCATCGACGGGGCCGGCCACTGGCGCATCTTCTGGTCGATCCTGCTGCCGCTCATCAAGCCGGCGCTCATCACCTGCGCGATCTTCGCGTTCATCTGGACGTGGAACGACTTCCTCTCGCCGCTGCTCTACATCACGAGCCCCGAGAACTATCCGCTCCCGATCGCGCTGCGCCTGTACAACGACCAGACATCCTCCAGCGACTACGGCGCGACGGTCGCGGTGTCGTTCCTGGCGCTGGTGCCGATCCTGCTGTTCTTCCTGGTCTTCCAGCGCTTCCTCATCGAGGGCGTGGCGACGTCGGGGCTCAAGGGCTGATGTCCCGGATCGCGTCGCGCGCACGGATCGCCGAACGGGACGCCCGCCGGGGCGTCGCCTCGGGAGCGGGCCCCGCCCCCGCCAGCTGGGTGCCGCCCCGCAATCCGGGGGCGCACGGGCTGCTCGGCCTGCTCGGCGAGGTGATGCTGACCGGCGTGCTGGTGACGCTCGTGTCGCTGCCGGTGGTGACCCTGCCGATCGCGCTCGCCGCCGGCGCGCGCCACCTGCGTCGGCACATCGCCGCCGAGGAGTCGGGGCTGGGCCTGTTCTGGCGCGACGTCGCCGCCAGCCTGCGCTGGGGGTGGGGTGTCGGTGTCGGCGCGCTCGCGCTGGCCCTCGTGCTGCTGCTGGATGTCGACATCGCCGGATCCGGCGCCCTTCCCGGGGGAGAGCTCATCGCCCTGGTCGGCTGGCTGGGTCTCGGCGCCCTCGGCACGGCGCTGCTGCTGATCGCCGGAGCCTGGGACCCGGCGACCGGATGGCGCGCCGCCGTGCGCCAGGTGCCCGCGCGGGCCGCCGCCGATCCGGCCGGAGCCGTCTACCTCTTCATCGCCGCCGCCTTCGTCGCGATCGCGACGTGGGCGCTGATCCCGCTGCTCGTCCCGGCCCTCGGTCTCGCCGCGCTCGCGGTGGTCGCCGTGCCGGAGCGGGCGGCCCGCAAGCGCCGCCTCGCCGCGGCCGAGACCTCGGAGGTCTGATGCTGTACGGCGCCGACTACAACCCGGATCAGTGGCCGGAGGAGGTCTGGGACGACGATGTCCGCCTGATGCAGGAGGCGAAGGTCACCACCGTCAGCCTCGGCATCTTCGCGTGGTCGAGGCTGCAGCCCGCGCCCGACGTGTGGGACTTCGACTGGCTCGACCGCGTGATCGACAAGCTGCACGCGGGAGGAATCGGCGTGAACCTCGCCACCCCGACCGCCTCACCGCCACCGTGGGTCTCGTCGCGGCATCCCGACGTGCTCGCCGCCGATGAGCTGGGCGCGCCCTACTGGCACGGCTCGCGGCAGCACCACTCGCCGTCCTCGCCGACCTACCGCCGCCTGGCAGGGGAGGTCGTGCGGCGGCTGGCCGAGCGGTACGCCCACCATCCCGCCGTCGTGATGTGGCACGTCTCCAACGAGCTCGGCTGCCATCTGCCCGTCGAGTACTCGGACAGTGCGCGAGACGCCTTCCGCCGCTGGCTCGCCGACCGCTATGGCGACATCGCGGGCCTGAACGCTGCGTGGGGCACCGACTTCTGGTCGCAGCGCTACGGATCCTTCGACGAGGTCTTCCCGCCGCGCCGCGCGCCCTACACACGCAACCCGGCTCAGCAGCTCGACTACCGGCGCTTTATGTCGGACATGTGGCTCGAGTGCTACCGGATGGAACGCGACATCATCCGCGCGAGCGGTGCCACCCAGCCCATCTCGACGAACATGATGGGCCCGTTCAAGCCCGCCGACTACGCGTCGTGGTCCGACGACATCGACGTCATCACGGATGACTGCTATCCGGATCCGCTCGATCCGCACCGGGTGCGCAACGTCGCGTTCCAGCGCGATCTGGTGCGCTCGCTCAAGCGCGAGACGCCGTGGATCCTGCTGGAGCAGGCCACCGACGCGGTCAACTGGCGCCCGGTGAACCCCTCGAAGCAGGACGGACGCCTCGCGGCCGAGACGGCCGTGGCCGTCGGACGCGGAGCCGACGGGATCATGTTCTTCCAGTGGCGCCAGTCGCGCAGCGGCGTCGAGAAGTTCCACTCCGCGATGGTGCCGCAGGCCGGCACCCACATCGCGGGCTCCCCCACCCGCACGTGGCGCGACGTCACCTCGATCGGCGCCGAGCTGGCGGGTCTCGGCGCGCTGCCCTCGCCCGCGGAGGGCGACGCGCAGGTCGCGCTCGTCTTCGACTGGGAGAACTGGTGGGCCGTCGAGGAGGACGCCAAACCGCTGCGGATCGACTACCTCGGCGTGATCCGCGAGTGGTACGGAGCGCTGCATGCGAGGGGCGTGATGGTCGACATCGTGCCGCCCGAGAAGGTCGACGCCCGCTATTCGCTCGCGATCGCGCCCTTCCTCTACCTGCTGCGCGACAGCGGGGCGGACGCCCTGCGCGCGCACGTGGAACGCGGCGGCACGCTGCTGGCCGGCCCCTTCACCGACATCGTCGACGAGTGCGACCGCTTCCGTGCCGGCGGGTTCGTCACGCAGCTCGGACCGATGCTGGGCATCGCGCTCGAGGACTTCCGGGCGCTTGTGCCCCCGGTGCTCGGCGCGGCCGCGGAGCGCGCGGGTCAGGAGGCCCAGGCCTCGGCGACGGAAGGCCAGCACGCACGCGTCACCGGCTCTGGCCTCGATTTCGGCGGCACGTTCCTCGGCGAGGCGCTCGTCGCCACCGGCGCCGAGGTGCTGGCGGCCTTCGAGGAGGGCCCCTCGGCCGGACGCCCGGCGCTGACCCGCAACGGCTCGGCCTGGTACGTGGCCACCCAGCCCGACGCCGCGGGAGTCGACGCGATCGTCGAGCGGCTGCTCGCCGCGGCGGAGGTGCGCCCGGTCGTCGAGGGCCTGCCGGCCGGGGTCGAGGTGGCGCGCCGCGGATCGCTCGTCACCGTCGTGAATCACACCGACGACGCGGTCGACATCGCGTTCGGCGGCATCGGCACCCTTCCCCCACAGGGCCACGCATTCGTGCGGGAGGCCTGATGCCCGCACGCATCGCCGTGGAGGGATCCGGATCCGCATCGCACCCCGTCGTCACGGACGTCCCGACGTGGGTGCGGCGGGTCGCGGCCGAGCAGCGCACCTTCACGCGGCGCGGTGCGCCGCGGACGCGAGAACCGAGCGATCAGCCCGCTCGCTGAGCGGGCCCACACGCTTGCGCGATCCGGATCGCCCGTGCAAGACTCCCCGTGGGAAAGCGCTTACCGAGCGGTTCCCGACGACTTTCACCAGGCCCGCAGCGACGCGGCCCGACCAGCAAGGAAGCTCATCGTGACTGACACCACCAGCCCCGCCGTCCGCGAGATCGGCATCATCATGAACGGCGTCTCGGGCCGGATGGGGTACCGCCAGCACCTCGTGCGCTCGATCCTCGCGATCCGCGATCAGGGCGGCATCGAGCTGCCCGACGGCTCGAAGGTCACCGTGCGGCCGCTCCTCGTGGGCCGCAGCGAGGCCAAGCTCGCCGAGATCGCGGCGCAGCACGGCATCGAGGACTGGACGACCGACCTCGACAGCGCGCTCGCCGATCCGCGGTGGGAGATCTACGCCGACTTCCTCGTCACCAAGGCCCGCGCGGCGGCCCTGCGCAAGGCGATCGCGGCGGGCAAGGCGATCTACACCGAGAAGCCCACGGCCGAGGGTGTCGACGAGGCCCTCGAGCTCGCCCGCCTCGCGCAGGAGGCCGGCGTGAAGAGCGGCGTTGTGCACGACAAGCTCTACCTGCCCGGCCTGCAGAAGCTGAAGCGCCTCATCGACTCGGGCTTCTTCGGCCGGATCCTGTCGGTGCGCGGAGAGTTCGGCTACTGGGTGTTCGAGGGCGACTGGCAGGTCGCGCAGCGCCCCTCCTGGAACTACCGGGTCGCCGACGGCGGCGGCATCATCGTCGACATGTTCCCGCACTGGAACTACGTGCTCGAGAACCTGTTCGGCGAGGTGAAGTCGGTGTACGCACAGGCCGAGGTGCACATCTCCGACCGCTGGGATGAGAAGGGCGAGCACTACGACGCCGACGCCGAGGACGCCGCGTACGGCATCTTCGAGCTGACCGGGCCCGACGGCAAGCCGATCATCGCCCAGATCAACTCGTCGTGGACCACTCGCGTCGACCGCGGCGAGCTGGTCGAGTTCCACGTCGACGGCACGCACGGCTCGGCCGTCGTGGGTCTGCACAAGGCGAAGATCCAGCACCGCAACGCCACGCCGAAGCCCGTGTGGAACCCCGACCTCGTCGACGCGCACGACTACGACGGCGACTGGCAGAGCGTGCCGACCAACGACGTGTTCCTCAACGGCTTCCGCCAGCAGTGGGAGGAGTACCTGCGCTCGTACGTCGAGGGCACGCACTACGCCTTCGACCTGCTCGCGGGTGCGCGGGGCGTGCAGCTCGCCGTCTCCGGGCTCGAGTCGAGCCGCACCGGCGCCAAGGTGACCCTGCCGGAGCTGTCGCTGTGACGCTCTCGCTCCTCTCTCCCTCGGGCGAGGTGACCCGCGTCGAGCTGTCGGAGGGCGCCTCGTTCGCCCGCCCGAGCGGGCCGCTGCGCTCGCGCGTCGCGTACGCCGCCGCCCACGTCGTGCCGCACGCGTGGGCCGACAACACCCCGGGTCGCCCGGCCGAGATCGACTGGGACGCGACGCTCGGCTTCCGCCGCAACGTGTACCGCTGGGGTCTCGGCGTCGCCGACGCCATGGACACCGCCCAGCGCAACATGGGCCTCGACGCGACGGCCGTGCGCGAGCTCATCCGCCGATCCGCGGAGGTCGCCCGCGAGGAGGGCGGATCCGTCGTCGTCGGCGTCAACACCGACCACGTCGAGGAGCACTCGATCTCGCTCAACGAGATCATCGACGCGTACAAAACGCAGCTGCACTTCGCCGAGGAGCAGGGCGCCATCCCCGTGCTGATGGCCTCGCGCCACCTCGCGCGCACGGCGCAGTCGGCCTCCGACTACGAGCGGGTCTACAACGCCGTGCTCGCCGCGGGCACCGTGCCGGTGGTGCTGCACTGGCTCGGTGCCGCCTTCGACCCCGAGCTCGCGTCGTACTTCGGCCACGCCGACTGGCGCGAGGCCGCCCAGGTGCTGCTGCGCATCATCGAGGCGAACCCGGGCCGGATCGTCGGCGTCAAGATGAGCCTGCTGGATGCCGAGAGCGAGGTGTGGGTGCGCGAGCGCCTGCCGCTCGGAGCGGATGGCAGCGGGGTGCGGATGTTCACGGGCGACGACTTCAACTACGTCGGGCTCATCGGCGGGGCCGACGTGCCGGATGCCGCCCAGCCGGCCCGCACCGAGGGCGCGCGGACGCACTCCGACGCGCTGCTCGGTGCGTTCGCGGCGATCACGCCCGTCGCCTCCGCGGCGATCCAGGCGCTCGATGCGGGCGATCCGGATCGGTACCTGGCGCTGCTCGGCCCGACCGAGGAGCTCTCGCGCCAGGTGTTCGCCGCCCCCACGTACTTCTACAAGACGGGCGTCGCCTTCCTCGCCTGGCTGAACGGCCACCAGGCGGCCTTCCAGATGGTGGGCGGCCTGCACTCGGCGCGCAGCCTGCCGCACCTGTCCGAGATCGTGCGCCTGGCCAACGCGTCGCGCGCGCTCGAGAACCCCGAGCTCGCCGCCGCCCGCTGGCACGCGCTGCTCGACCTGAACGGAGTCGCGCGATGACCGCCCCGCACCCCCGCCTGTCGATCAACCAGGCGACGATCAAGAAGACGACGGTCGCCGAGGCCCTGCGCGTGGCGACCGAGGCCGGCGTCGGCGCGATCGGCCTGTGGCGCGAGCAGGTGCAGGACGCGGGCCTCGACGAGTCGGCGCGCATGCTCGCCGACAGCGGCCTGCGCTACTCCACCCACTGCCGCGGCGGCTGGTTCACCGCGCAGGAGGGACCGGATCGCCGGGCCGCGATCGACGACAACCGTCGCGCGATCGACGAGACGGCCGTGCTCGCGGCCGCCGGCGCCCCCGGATCGCGCGCGGTGCTGGTGCTCGTGGTGGGCGGCCTGCCTACCGGGTCTCGCGACCTCGTCGGCGCGCGTCAGCGTGTGGCCGACGCCGTGGCCGAGCTGGCGCCGCACGCCGCGCAGGCCGGCGTCACCCTCGCGCTCGAGCCGCTGCATCCGATGTACGCGTCCGATCGGTCGGTGCTCTCGACCCTCGACCAGGCGCTCGACATCGCGGCCCCGTTCGATCCGACCGTCGTCGGCGTGACCGTCGACACCTTCCACCTGTGGTGGGACCCGGACGTGACCGCGAAGATCGAGCGCGCCGGTCGCGAGGGCCGCATCGCCACCTACCAGGTGTGCGACTGGAAGACCCCCCTCGAAGCCGACAACCTGCTCTCGCGCCACTATCCGGGCGACGGCGTGATCGATTTCGAGGCCATGACCCGCGCGGTCGAGGCGACGGGATACGACGGCGACATCGAGGTCGAACTGCTGAATCAGGCGATCTGGGACACCGCGCCCGCACTCGCGGTGACGCGCACGATCGACGCGTTCGATCGCGCCGTCGCCCCCTTCCTCGCGAAGTAGGATCCGACCATGTCCTCGCCCGCACCGTCGCGTTCCGCCACCAGCGCTTCCCGGGCCGCAACCAGCGCTTCCCGGGCCGCAACCAGCGCTTCCCGGGCCGCGACGCTGGGAGACGTCGCCTCCGAGGCGGGCGTCTCGCTCGCCACGGCGTCTCGTGTGCTCAACGGATCGCGCCCGGTCGCCCACGAGTACCGCCGACGTGTCGAAGAGGCCGCCGAGCGACTCGGCTACATCGCCAACCTCTCGGCCCAGACCACCGCCCGCGGCACCTCCCCCGTTGTGGCCCTGCTCGTGGCCGACATCGCCGACCCGTACTTCGGCCAGCTCGCCGCGGGAGTGACCCGCGCGGCCGAATCGGCCGGGCTCATCACGACGATCGCGATCACCGACCGCGACGCCGAGCGCGAGCTGAGCCTGGTGCGCACCCTGCGCGGTCAGCGCCCGCGGGGCATCATCCTCGCCACGTCCCGCGACACCTCGGTGGATCCGTCGGCGCTTGCGCGCGAGCTCGAGGCGGCGACGGCGCACGGCGCCCGGATCGTGACGCTCGGCGCCGGCGTCGCCGGGTCGCAGGTGGTGCCCATCGACAACCTCGCCGGGGCAGAAGCCCTCGGCACGGCCGTGGCCGAGCTCGGCTACCGCGACGCCGTGATCATCGCCGCGCGCGAGGGCGTACGCACCTCGGACGACCGCATCGCGGGCTTCTCGGCGGGCTTCGAAGCGGGCGGGGGTGCGGCGCCGCGGGTCGTGCGTGCCGGGATCACCCGCGATGCGGGCTACGAGGCGGCGGCCACGCTGCTCGAGGCGGGTCTGGAGCCGGGCACGCTGCTGTTCGGCGTCTCGGACGTCGTCGCGATCGGCGCGCTGTCGGCCGTGCGCGACGCCGGCCTTGTGCCCGGCGACGACATCGCCATCGCCGGATTCGACGACATCGCCGCCGGCCGCGACATCGTGCCCGGCATCACCACCGTCTCGGTGCCCCTCGAGGCCCTCGGCGCTCAGGCGCTGGAGGCCGCGATCTCCGACGACTGGGGCGGTGCCGCAGCTCTCCCCCTCGAGGTGAGGCTGCGCGCCTCCACTCCGCGGCGGGCCTGAGGGCGCACCCGCCGGGAGCGGTGACGGTTCGGCTCAGAGGAGCACGGATTCCGTCCACGACGTCTCGCCCGAGAAGGTGACGTTCTGCGTCCAGGCGAGCTCGACGGATCCGTCGCCGAACGTCGCCGTTCCCGTCCAGCCGAACGGGGTGCCGAGCAGGTGCGTCGCGACGCGCAGCGTGGCGTCGTCCTCCCACGCGTAGGCGGTGCCGAAGGTGTCGTCGACGAACCAGCGCCCGTGCGCCGCGCGCAGCGTGACGCCGCGGTGCGTGATCTCGAGCAGGTCGCCGTCCCGGCGGACGAGGGCGTTGTCCTCGTGCGAGGAGGTGGCGGCGCCCTGCGGAAGGGGCAGCGACAGCTGCGGCGCGTAGGTCTCGCCGCCGTCGCCGGGCTCGCCGAACCGGAGGGTCGTCCACACGAGATCCAGGATCTCCTGCGTCACCGACGAGGCCGAGGTGAGCGCGATCACGGCGTTGTGCTCCGGCCACACGATGATGAACTGCCCGAACGCGCCGTCCGCGCGGAACGCGCTGGTGCGGCAGCGCCACAGCTGGTAGCCGTAGCCCTGCGCCCAGTCGCCCTCCCAGCCCTGCGGGTCGATGCCGGCGAGCGCCTGGCTCGCGCGGTCCACCCACTCGTGCGGGATGAGCTGCGCCTCGCCCCAGCGCCCGCGCTGCAGGAGCAGCTGGCCGAACGAGGCCATGTCCTCCGTGGTGATCGCCAGACCGAACCCGCCCACGTCGATGCCCGCGCGATCCTGCTCCCAGGTGGCGGTGCGGATGCCGAGCGGCTCCAGCAGGCGCGGGGCCAGCCAGTCGAGCATGCGCTGTCCGGTGAGCCGGTGCAGGATCGCCGACAGCAGGTACGTCGCACCCGTGTCGTAGACGAAGCGGGAGCCGGGTTCGAGCGGCGCCTCCTCTGCCAGGATCGCCCGCACCCAGTCGTCTTCGGGACGGCTGAGGTTCATGCCGATGCCGTCCATCGAGCTCTTGTCGTGGCCCGTCGTCATGGTCAGCAGGTGCTCGATCCGCATGGCGGCGAGGTTGTCGCTCACGACGTCGGGCAGCTTGTCGGGCAGCAGATCGATCACACGATCGTCGACCGTCAGCAGCCCCTCGCCCACGGCGATGCCGATCGCCATCGCCGTGAACGCCTTCGAGACCGAGAACATGCGCTGCGTCTGGTCGGGCTCGTAGGGCGCGAACCACGTCTCGGCCGCCACCTCACCGCCTCGCAGCACCATCGCGGAGTGCACATCACCCCGCTGCGCGAACGCCGCGAACAGCGCTTCGACGCCGGCGATGCCGGCGCGTTCGGGAGAGGTCCTGGGCAGTCGTCGCTGATCGCTCACCGCTCTATTCTGTCGTCCCCCGCGCGTTCGGGGATCCGGCTTCGGCTTCGGCCGCGTTGACCTCCGCGCCCGGATCCGGATCCGGTGACGCGGCCGGATCCGGGTCCGGCGACTGCGCGAACCTCGCCGAGAGCAGGCGGTACTGCGGGGTGAGGAAGGCGACGAGCGCGATCAGCGTGGTGAACAGGCCGGCGAAGACGAAGATCAGGGCGATGCCGCGGTTGTGGCCCTCGCCCAGCAGCCAGGCCCACTGCGCCTCGCCGTCCGCCCGCATGTAGGGGATGATCCAGAGCTCGGCGAGCGGCGCGATGAGCAGCGACGTGATCGGCGCGGCGGCGGCCTCGAAGGTCATCGCGAAGCCGAACACACGCCCCTGGGTCTGATACGGCACGACCTTCTGGATCACGGTCTGCTCGGCGGCCTCGATCGCGGGGATGGCGGCCATGTAGAGCCAGCAGCCCAGGATGTACAGCCACGCCCATTCGCGGATCGTGAAGAGAGCGCCGAGCAGTCCGATGACGGCGGCGAGCGCGAGCATGGTGCGGATCGGCTTGCGCCCGAGCCCGGTCGCCGCGACCACCGCGCCACCCGCGATGAAGCCCGTCGAGGCGACGGCGAACCAGATGCCCCACCCCTGCACCTCGAACATGTCGATGCCGTAGGGATCCATCAGGGCCATGTAGACGCCGCCGACGAAGTTGTTGATGGTCGAGAACAGCACCAGCGCGAGGAGACCGGGCGCCGCGAGCACCGCGATCCAACCGCCCCGGATGTCGACCCACTTCGTCTGGCCCTCGACGTGCACGATCTCGCGCTCGACGATGCGCAGCGAGGCGAGATGCAGCATGGCGAGCAGCATCACGGCGAGACCGATGATGAGGGTCCAGCCCATGCCGAGGAAGCCGATCGCGAGGCCGCTGAAGACGCTGGTCACGAGCATCGACACGCCCTGCACCGTGCCCACGAGCCCGTTCGCGTTGGCGTGCCGCTCGACGGGCACCAGCAGCGTGACGGTGGTGGACAGTGCGATGTTGCGCAGCTGCTCGACCACGGCGCCCGCGAGCATCACGACCGCGAAGATCCAGAACCAGGGCAGCGTGAGGTCGGACATCGCTCCCTCGCCGACGGCGAAGAAGAACGCCGCATCCAGCGTGAACACGATGAACGCGATGACCGTGGCCCACAGCATCACCGCCTTCTTGCGGAAGCGGTCGACCAGCGTGCCGAACATCATGCTGAACAGCGCGATGAACAGCATGTACGCACCGCCGATCACGCCCGTGGCGATGACGTTGCGGGTCTCCTGATAGGCCCAGAACGTCAGCCCGAACCACAGAAAGCTGGTGGTGATGTTTGCCACGGCGGTGTTGACCAGCACGTGCACGAACGTGCGGAACCCGCCCTCGGGCACCTGCACCGGAGAGGCGGGCTGCGTGGCCGCAGGATCGGTCATGTAGATGACAGTAGGGGTGGGCTCCGACATCCGGAACCCACCCCTGTGCGGTCGGCGCGGGCCATCTCGACCCGGCCGCCCCCGTCGCTCGGCGTCAGCTGAACTGCGGGATGACCTTCTGCTCGAACAGCTCCACGCCGCTCAGGTCGTACGCGGCCTCGGGGAAGTAGTGGATGGCGTAGCCCATGCCGGCCTTCTGCATCTCGGCGAGCTGCTCGCTCACCTGCTCCACCGTGCCGACGAGCGCCTCCCCGGCCGAGTAGGCGTTCTGGAAGTGCTCGTAGCCGCTGTCCGAGAGGTACGGCTTGACGCGCGCGAAGATCGCGTCGAGGCGCTCCTGCACCTCGGCCTCGGTCTCGGCGATGACGGTGTTGAAGTTGGCCGAGCGGGTGATCGAGGCGAAGTCCCGACCCAGCTTGTCGGTGTGCCCGCGCAGGATCTCGCTCTTGCGCGTGAAGTTCTCGGCACCGCCGTTGAAGTTCGTGTACGCGGCGTACTTCGCCGCGATCCGCAGCGTGACCTTCTCGCCGCCGCCGGCGATCCAGAACGGGATGCCGCCCTGCTGCACCGGCAGCGGGCGGACGATCGCGCCGTCCACCTGGTAGTAGTCGCCGTCGAGCGTCGCGGATCCGGTCGTCCAGGCCTGGTGCATGATGTCGACGCCCTCGCGCAGCATCTTGAGACGATCCGGGATCTCGGGGAATCCGTAGCCGTACGCGCGCCACTCGTGCTCGTACCAGCCGCCGCCGATGCCCATCTCGATGCGGCCGCCGGAGACGTGGTCGACGGTCGCGGCGACCTTGGCCAGATAGGCCGGGTTGCGGTAGCCCATGCAGGTGCACATCTGACCGAGGCGGATGCGGCTGGTCGATGCCGCGAACGCGCCCATCAGCGTCCAGGCCTCGTGCGTGGCCTCCTGGCTGGGCTCCGGGGTCGTGTGGAAGTGGTCGTAGACCCACAGCGACTCCCACGGCCCCGCATCTGCGCGCTGGGCGAGGGTGTTCATGGTGGTCCAGTGCTCGGCCGGGTCGATGTCGACCAGGTCGAAGCGCCAGCCCTGGGGGATGAAGGTGCCGAATCGCATCGTCGCTCTCCTTGCCGGAAACCTGAGGAACCGGCGACCTCGCCGGACGCTCTCACGCTAGCGGGCGTGAGAGGGGCTCGGGTCAGGGAACGCGATGAAGCCACGCCTCCGTGGCGAACTTCGAGGCGACCAGCGCCTCGGCCTCGGCATATTCGTCGGGCGAGATCGATCCGATCGTCGCGCCCGTGAACTCCTGGAACGAGGCGATGAGACGGTCGATGATCTCGCGACGGGTCATCCCGGTCTGGCGACGGATCGGATCCACGCGCTTCGCCGCCGACGCGGTGCCCTTGTCGCTGAGCTTCTCGCGGCCGATGCGCAGCACCTGGGTCATCACTTCGCCGTCGATGTCGTAGCTCAGCGTCGCGTGATGCAGCACTCCGCCGTTGGCGAGCCGCTTCTGTGCGGCGCCGCCGATCTTGCCCGTCGGGCTCGCGATGTCGTTGAGGGGCTGGTAGGTCGCGTCGATGCCGAGCGAGCGCAGCGCGTGCAGCACCCAGTCGTCGAGGTATGCGTACGAGTCAGCGAAGGTCAGGCCGGCCACCAGCGACGCGGGCACGTGCAGCGAGTAGGTGATGATCTGCCCGGCGCCCATGAGCATCGCGCCGCCGCCCGAGATGCGGCGCACCACATCGAAGCCGTGCGCGGCCGCGCCCTCGGGATCGACCTCGTTGCGATACGACTGGAAGGATCCGATCGAGACGGCCGACTCGTCCCACTCCCAGATGCGCAGGGTGGGCTTGCGGCGCCCCTCGCCGACGCGCGCGGTGAGCACCTCGTCGAGGGCCAGGTTCATGTTCGGCGAGACGGCCGGATCATCGACCACCTCCCACTCGAAGTCGGTCCATGCGCTGGCGGTGACCAGCGCCCGGCGCACGGCGGTGCCCACCGACTCGGGCGTGAAGCCCAGCAGCTGCGCGCCCTCGGGCAGCGCACCGCGCACGGCGGCCGCGATGGTCGGCACGTCGGCCGTCTCGGGCAGGCCGTTCACGGCGGCGTTGATGTCCTGCAGCGCGTCGTCGGGCTCGAGGAAGAAGTCGCCCGCGAGGTGGAAATCGCTGATCCTGCCGTCGACCACCTCGAGGTCGACGACCACCAGCTTGCCCCCGGGGACCTTGTATTCACCGTGCATGGATCCAGCGTAGGCACCTCGCGGGCGCGCAGGGGCTTCGCCCCCTTGCTCGTCGAGCGAGCGAAGCGAGTCGAGACGCCCCAAGCCCACGCGCAGGCCCCCCGTCGCTCGTCGAGCGAGCGAAGCGAGTCGAGACGCCCGAAGCCCACGCGCGGGCTTGAGGCGTTTCGACTCCCGGCGCTCGCAGAGCTCGCTCTGGTCGCTCAACGAGCGGGGGCACCGCTCCCCGCGCTCGCAGGGCTCGCTCTGGTCGCTCAACGAGCGGGGGCACCGCTCTCGGCGCTCGCAGACGCTCTGCTCGCTCAACGAGCGGGGGCGGGGTGGTGTGGAATGGGGGCACGCCTCACATCGCCGTGATCGCCACCGCCGACGGCCGCTATCGCGACCCCTGGCACCCGTTCGACGAGACGACGCAGTGCCTACGCGAGATCCTCGAGGAACGCGGCTGCGAGATCCGGATCCTGCCCGTCGACGAGGCGCTGCAGGCGCTGGAGGGCGCCGACCTGCTGGTGGTCAACGCCGGCGACCCGTGGCGCGAGGGCGCTTTCGGGGCGCCGGAGGCGTCGGCGCGAGGGCTCGAGGCGGCGCTCGCACGCGGGATCGGGGTGCTCGCGGTGCACGCCGCGAGCGCGTCGCTGCGCGACTACGCCGCGTGGGCTGCGGCGATCGGGCGCGTGTGGCTGCCCGGGGGCGTGTCGATGCATCCGGAGATCGGCGAGACCACGCTGGAGTGGCATGACCATCCGCTCGCGGGCTCGGAGCCCCTGACGCTGTTCGACGAGCGCTACTCGTTCCTGCAGGCGGTGGGCGAGAGCGATGTCGTGGCGTCGCACGACCACGACGGCGTCACGCACCCGCTCGTCTGGACGCGCCGGCACGGCGCCGCCCGCGTCGCCGTCGACCTGCTCGGGCACAGCGCCCGCTCGTTCGAGGCGCCCGGGCATCGCGCTCTGGTCGGCCGTCTCATCGACTGGGCGATCGGCTCCTAGTCGCAAACCGCCGCCCGCCGGCGGCGACGCTCAGCGTTTCCTGACCACCAGACCCGGAGGACCCATGATCCCCGTCATCCTCGACGTCGACACGGGCATCGACGACGCCCTGGCCATCCTGTTCGCGCTCGCTCATCCCGAGCTCGACGTGCGCGCGATCACGTGCGTCGACGGCAACACCTCGCTCGACCAGGTCGTGGCCAACACGCTCGCGGTGCTCGATGCGGCCGGGGCCGACGAGATCCCGGTGGCCGCTGGCGCGCGCGAGCCGCTCATCGAGCTGTCCCGCGAGGCGGCATGGGTGCACGGCGCCGACGGCCTGGCCGAGACCCGCCTGCCCGCCAGCGCCCGGAAGCCCGTCGAAGTGCACGCCGTCGAGCTGCTGCGCCGCACCCTGGCGGACGCGCCGGAGCCCCTCACCCTCATCACGCTGGCGCCGATGACCAACATCGCCCTGCTGATCCGGATGCATCCCGAGGTCGTGCCCCGCATCGCCCGCATCGTTTTTATGGGCGGATCGGCCTCGCGCGGCAACGCGACGGCCGTCGCCGAGTTCAACGTGTGGCACGACCCCGAGGCCGCGTTCATCGTGCTGAACAGCGGCGTGCCCCTGACGATGTACGGCCTCGACGTGTTCGAGAGGGTGGTCGTGGATCCGGATCGGATCGCGCGGCTCCGTTCGTCGGAGCATCCGGCCGAGCAGCTGGCGGGCCGGCTTCTCGGCTACACCGCGGTGCATCCGGCCAGCGGCGAGACCTTCACGTACGCGATGATCGGCGACGCGGGCGCGGTGGCCGCGGTGGCGGCCCCCGAGCTGCTGCGCTTCGAGAACCTGCCCGCGCAGGTCGAGCTGGCGGGCGGCCACAGCCGCGGCCACCTCATCGTCGACCGTCGCGAGCCCGGTGAGGGCGACTACGTCGCCGCACGGCCCTGGCCCCGCGCCGACGTGGCCCTCGAGGTCGACGCGGAGGCGATGGTGGCGCTGTTCCTCGACACGCTGCGCCGGGTGTAGGCCTCGGGCCGCCGTCGCCTCGTCAGTCGAGCTTGATGGCGGAGGTCTGCGCCCCCTGATCGCTGAACTCCTCGGGCACGGCGACCGGGATGGGGCGCGTGATGATCTCGATCGGGCGGGTCTCGGCGAGCTCGAGGCCGAGGCGCGCGCCGGCGCGGCGGCGCAGGCGGCCCGAGGCGATGACCCAGGTGAGGCCGATGGCGCAGGCGGCCAGGCCCCCGACGGCTCCGAGCAGGATCGCCGCGCGCGGCCCGAACTCCGCGGCCACCCAGCCCACGAGCGGGGCGCCCAGCGGCGTGCCACCCATCAGCACTGCGACGTACAGCGCCAGCACGCGGCCGCGCACCGACGCGTCGGTGGTCGTCTGCACGTACCCGTTCGCCGTTGTCAGGGTGGTGACGACGGCGAATCCGACGAACACGAGGCACGCGGCGTACATCCAGTAGATCGGCATCAGCGCCGACAGGATCGACACGACCCCGAAGAATCCGGTCGCGAAGATCGCCACGCGCATCCGGGCCCGCGCGCGACGGGCCGCGAGCAGCGCGCCCACGAGGGATCCGATCGCGAGGATCGACGACAGCAGTCCGAAGCCGTCGGCCTGCTGACCGAACTCCAGCGCCATGGTCGAAGCGAAGATCGGGAAGTTCATGCCGAGGGCGCCGAGCAGGAAGACCATCGCGAAGATCACCTGCAGATCGGGACGGCGTGCGACGTAGCGGAAGCCGTCGGCGAGGCGCGAGCCGGCATCCGCCTTCTTGCGGGGGATGAGCTCGCCAGACCGGATCGCGACGAGCGCGCCAAGCATGCCGGCGAACGCGATCACGTTGATCAGGAACACCCAGCCCGTGCCCACGGCCACGATGAGCACGCCCGCGACGGCGGGGCCGATCATGCGCGCCCCGTTGAACGACGCGGCGTTGAGCGCCACCGCGTTGGAGGCGTTCTCGCGCGTGACCAGGTCGGAGACGAACGCCTGGCGCGCGGGGTTGTCGAAGGAGAGCACAAGGCCCGTCGCGAACGCGAAGCAGTACATCAGCGGAAGGGTCATCAGGCCGTTGAGCAGCAGCAGACCGATCGCGAGCGAGAACGCGAGCAGGGTCAGCTGGGTGATGACCAGGATGCGGCGTCGGTCGAAGCGATCGGTCACCCACCCCGACAGGCCCACGAGCAGCAGGGGCGGGCCGAACTGCAGCGCCATCGTGACGCCCATGGCGCCGGCGTCGTTGTCGGTGAGCTCGGTGAGCACCACCCAGCTCTGCGCGGTGGACTGCATCCACGAGCCGACGTTCGACACGAGCGCGCCGATGAACCAGACGCGGAAGTTGAACGACGCGAAGGAGCGGAACATCGCGCTCATCCGTCCACCACCTCCAGGATGATCCGGGCGGCGTGTCGGAGAGTGTCCCGATCTCCGCCGTCCAGACCGCTGAGGGCGCGGGCGAGCCACTCGTCGCGGCGCACGATGGTCTCGTCGACGACCGCGGCGCCCGCCTCGGTGATCGAGATGATCACCTTGCGCCGATCCTGCTCGTCGCGCTCGCGCGTGATGTAGCCCTCTTCCTCGAGGCAGTCGACGGTGCGGTTCATCGAGGGCGCGGTGACGCCCTCGCGCTCGGCGAGAGCGGTGAGCGTGCTCGGGCCGTGCCAGCGCAGCGCGCCCATCACGGCGAACTGCCCGTCGGTCACGGTCGCCACGGCGCGCTGCTGTCGCAGCCGCCTCGCCAGCCGGAAGGTCGCATGGCGGATCTCGGACGCGGCTTCGTGTAGGTCAGGCATACATCCTTAGTTTAGCTCATTAGTTTCGCTAAGGATGTGTTCTGCGCGAATGCCCAGCATGGAGATCGGCACCCGCTCGCGACGCCGCTCTGACAGGATCGGCGCATGCCGTCCTTCATCGACGATCACGGTGTCGAGATCTTCTACGACATCCACCCCGCCGCGCGCACACCGCGTGGCGTCGTCCAGCTGCTGCACGGCGTCGGCGAGCATGCCGGGCGCTACGGCGCGCTCATCGCGGCGCTCACCGACAGCGGCTTCATCGTCTACGCCGACGACCATCGCGGCCACGGCCGCACCGGCATGAAGCAGCACGGCGACGACGCGACGAAGCTCGGACGCCTCGGCATCGGCGGACACCGCGCCGCCGTCGCGGCCGTCGCGCGGTTCACGCGCCTCATCCGGGAAGAGCATCCGGATCTGCCCCTGCTGCTGCTCGGGCACTCCTGGGGCTCGTTCCTGTCGCAGAAGCTGTTCAACCTGCAGCCCGACGCGTACGACGCCGTCATCCTGAGCGGATCGTCGCTGCTCACGCCGTTCTCGCTCAATGCCAGGCCGCTGAACCGCCGCTGGAAGGGTGCGGACGCCACGGGCACCGAGTGGCTGTCATCGGATCTGACCGTCGGCAAGGCGTTCCTCGAGGATCCGCTGAACACCTCCACGCCGCTGCTGAAGCTCTTCGGCTTCCTCGACGCCTCGCGCCTGTACGGCCTGCCGCGCCGTCACCTGCCCGACGTGCCCGTGCTGCTGCTCGTCGGCGCGGACGATCCCGTGGGCGGCCCCCGCTCGGTGCGCAAACTCGAGAAGGCCTATCGCGAGCGCGGCGGCCTCACCGACGTCACCACGATCGTCTACCCGGGCGCCCGCCACGAGATCTTCAACGAGGTGCAGCAGGCCGAGGTGCGCGCCGATCTGCTCGGCTGGATCGACGCGCGCTTCGCCGACCGCTGACCCCCCGCCGCCCCGCCCGGGCCCCCGCTCGTTGAGCGACCAGAGCGAGCCCTGCGAGCGCCGGGAGTCGAAACGCCCAAGCCCCGCGAAAGCTCGACCCGTCTCGACGAACGAGGGCGCGGCCCCCCCGCTCGTTGAGCGACCAGAGCGAGCCCTGCGAGCGCCGGGAGTCGAAACGCCCAAGCCCCCGCGAGGGCGTGGAGCCCCCCGCTCGTTGAGCGACCAGAGCGAGCCCTGCGAGCGCCGGGAGTCGAAACGCCCAAGCCCCCGCGAGGGCCCGGCGCGTCTCGAGGGAGTGGAGCCCCGCGGGTTCAGCCCCCGCTCGTTGAGCGACCAGAGCGAGCCCCGCGAGCGCCGGGAGTCGAAACGCCCAAGCCCCCGCGAAAGCCCGGCGCGTCTTGAGGGAGTGGAGCCCTGCGAGCGCCGGGAGTCGAAACGCCCAAGCCCCCGCGAAAGCTCGGCGCGTCTCGACTCGGTCGTCCCTCCCTCGCTCGACGAACGAGGGGGTTTAGCCCCCGCTCGTTGAGCGACCAGGGCGAGCCCTGCGAGCGCCGGGAGTCGAAACGCCCAAGTCCCCGCGAGGGCCCAGCGCGTCTCGACTCGGTCGTCCCCCCCTCGCTCGACGAACGAGGGGGTTTAGCCCCCGCTCGTTGAGCGACCAGGGCGAGCCCTGCGAGCGCCGGAAGTCGAAACGCCCAAGTCCCCGCGAAAGCCCGGCGCGTCTCGACTCGGTCGTCCCTCCCTCGCTCGACGAACGAGGGGGTTCAGCCCCGCGAAAGCTCGGCGCGTCTCGACTCGGTCGTCCCTCCCTCGCTCGACGAACGAGGGGGTTCAGCCCCGCGAAAGCTCGGCCCGTCTCGACTCGGTCGTCCCTCCCTCGCTCGACGAACGAGGGGGTTCAGCCCCGGGATCAGCCCCGGATCGCCAGCTGCAGCTGCTCCAGCGCCCAGTCGAGCTCGGTCGCGCGCACAACCAGCGGAGGCGCGAGGCGCACGGTCTGGCCGTGCGTGTCCTTCGCGAGCACGCCGCGCGCCATCAGGCGCTCGGCCACCTCTCGGCCGGTGCCGTGCGAAGGGTCGACGTCGACGCCCGCCCAGAGACCGACCTGACGGAAGCCCGTGATGCCCTCGAGCGCCTCGAGGCGGGTGCGCAGGTGCTCGCCGAGCTGGGCCGAGCGCTCCTGGAACCGCCCGGTCTGCAGCAGCTCGACGACCTTGCGCCCCACCGCGGCGGCGAGCGGGTTGCCGCCGAACGTCGATCCGTGCTCGCCGGGACGGATGACCCCGAGCACGTCCTCGTCCGCCGCCACCGCAGACACCGGCAGGATGCCGCCGCCCAGGGCCTTGCCGAGCAGGTACATGTCGGGAACCACACCCTCGCGATCGCACGCGAACGTCGTGCCGACGCGGCCGAGGCCCGACTGGATCTCGTCGGCGATGAACAGCACGTTGCGCGCGGTCGCGAGGTCGCGGATCCGGCGCAGGTAGCCGTCCGCGGGGATGATCACGCCGCCCTCGCCCTGGATCGGCTCGATCAGGATGGCGGCGGTGTTCGGGGTGATCGCGGCCTCGATCGCGTCGGCGTCGCCGTACGGCACGGCCACGAAGCCCGGGGCGTACGGCCCGAAGTCGTCGCGCGCGGTCGGGTCGTCGCTGAAGCCCACGATCGTGGTGGTGCGGCCGTGGAAGTTGCCCAGCGCGACGATGATCTCCGCCTCGCCCGCGGGGATGCCCTTCACGCGGTAGCCCCACGCGCGGGCCACCTTGATGCCGGTCTCGACGGCCTCGGCGCCCGTGTTCATGGGCAGCACGAGGTCCTTGCCGCACAGCTCCGCGAGGGCATCGGCGAACGGCCCGAGCTGATCGTTGTGGAACGCGCGGCTCGTGAGCGTGAGGCGGCCCAGCTGATCCTGCGCGGCCTGCACGATCTCGGGGTGGCGGTGCCCGAAGTTCAGGGCCGAGTAGCCCGAGAGCATGTCGAGGTAGCGCTTGCCCTCGACATCGGTCACCCACGCGCCCTCGCCCTCCGCGATGACCACGGGAAGCGGGTGGTAGTTGTGGGCGACGTGCGCCTCGGCGATGCTCATTCCCGGGCCCCGCGCAGCTCGAGCGTGCAGCACTTGATGCCGCCGCCGCCGAGCAGCAGCTCCGACAGATCCACGAGCACGGGGTTGTAGCCGCGCTCGCGCAGCTGCGCCTCGAAGCCCTTGGCACGGGGCGAGATGATCACGTTGAGCCCGTCGCTGGCCGAGTTGAGGCCGAACACCGCGCCGTCCTCATCCGAGACCTGGATGGCGTTCGGGAAGCGACGCTGCAGCTCGGCCTGCGAGGCCTCGTCGAACGCGTGCGGCAGGTAGGCGATGCCCGGCTCCGCGCCCGGCTCGACGACCGGATCCAGGATCGCCAGGGCCGTGTCGAGGTGATAGAACCGCGGATCGATGAGCGTCAGGCTCACGACCTCGCGGCCGAAGATGCGGCCGACCTCGGCGTGGCTGTCGCCCGTGGAGCGGAATCCCGTGCCCGCGAGGATCACGTCGCCCGCGAGCAGGAAGTCGCCCTCCCCCTCGTTGACCTCTTCGGGCACCCGGGTGTCGAAGCCGTTCGCGCGGAACCAGTCGATGAACGCCGGCGACTCGCCCTGGCGCTCGACGTAGCGGAACTCGGGGCCGTAGGCGATGCCGTCGATCACGAATCCGCCGTTGGCCGTGTAGACCATGTCGGGGAACCCGGGCAGCGGATCGATCAGCTCGACCTCGTGGCCGAGGGCCAGATAGGTCTCGTAGAGCTTCTCCCACTGCGCCACGGCCTTGGCCGTGTCCGTCGGGTTGGCGGGCTCCATCCACGGGTTGATCGAGTAGCTCACCGTGAAGTGCTCGGGACGGCACATCAGGTAGCGGCGGTGATGGGCGATTCGGTCTGACATCTCGCTCCTCTTGCGAAGGTGCGGCGGACGCTGTCCACAGGCCCGGCGGAGCGAAGAGTTCGCCGGCGATCCGGGCACGCCGCGATCATTCTGCCATGCCGACGCCGCCCGGATCCGGGTGACATGCTCAGGCGCGGTTGCGCAGCTTCAGCGGGTTGGGCGTCGGCGGGTGCTCGCGGCGGCGCTGACGCGCCAGCATCAGCAGGGTCACCACCACAACCCCGGCGATGCCGAGCACCAGCGCGCTCAGCACGGCGACTCCCACCAGCAGCACCGTGATCTCCATGCCGCCCACGCTAGGCCCGCGGGCGGGCCCGGGGCTAGGCCCGCAGGCGAGGTCGCGGCGGGGCTCCGGGCGGGGGCCGGGGCCGGGGGCGGAAACGGAGGGGATCCCGGATCCGGAGGGCGCGGATCCGGGATCGCGCCCTCCGGATTCGAGATCCCCTCCGGATCCGGGCGGGCTAGATCACCTCCGCCGACCAGGCGCCCGGGTTGCCGAATCAATAGGCCGGGAAGGTGCGCGTCGGCAGGAGCCGACGACGGGGGCCGACACCTTGTACCGTGCGCTCCAGGGTCGCCTTCACGAACTCGAGCCCCTCGGAGCTGTAGTCCGGCTCCCATCCCCACCGCTCGCCCACATCCAGGATGAGCCACTCATCATCGGCGATGACCCCCACCGAAAGAGCGCCGAGCGTGCGCGGAGTCACGAGCATCTGAATGTGCCGGTCGTCCGATGGCCCCTCGAACTCCTCCAGTTCGACAGTCGCCCGATCTCCGACCAACGACCGCGCGTGCGCCACAAGCGCGCGCATGAGCTCGCGGCGCTCCTCTATCGGCTTCCTCACGGCTAGATGACCTCCGCCGACCAGGCGTCGGGGTTGCCGAAGCGGTGGGCGGTGATGGTGATCGACTGCTCGCGCAGGAACGGCAGCAGCTCGATGCGGCCCGCCGTGGTGACGTCGCCCGCGTAGACGGCGAGATCCGGATCGCCCTCCACACCCTCGGCGAGCAGGGTGCGCAGCGAGGCGAGCGCGTCGGGCGAGCCGACCAGGCGCACGCGGGTGGCGCGCCCGAGCGGGGCGATCTGCGAGCCCACCGACTCGGCGGACACGGCGGATTCGGCCGGGCGGCCGGCGACGCGCGACACCCACTCGGCGTCGGTCTCGACGTACACGGGGATGTCCAGCTCGCCGAGCACCCGGCGCACGTCGGCGGGGAGGCCGACCGGCGTGGAGAGGGCGAACTCGCCGCCCGCGCGCACGCCCGCGATCACCACGCGCAGCACCGACTGCCACGTGGCATCCCCCGTGGCGCGCACGGCCACCACCGTGGGGCGGTAGCGGAACAGGTTGCGCTCGACACCCAGCTGGGAGACGTCGCGCACCTGCCCGAACTCCTTCTCCCAGGCGATCGCGTCGGACAGCGCGGCCCGGCGCAGGAAGTCGAAGTCGTCGGCGGACACCGAGCGCTGCGCGGCCTCGAGCAGCGCGACGATGCGGGTGTCGAGTCCCCGCAGCGAGAGCGCGGCGCCCGAGGGGCCGCCGGACGAGGGACGCCAGGATCCGAGCCCGATCAGGTAGTTCGGGCCGCCGGCCTTCGCCCCGGCGCCGACCGATGAGCGCTTCCAGCCGCCGAACGGCTGCCGCTGCACGATCGCCCCGGTGATGCCGCGGTTCACGTAGAGGTTGCCCGCCTCCACCCGGTCGAGCCAGAGCGCCAGGTCGTCGGGCGACTGCGTGTAGAGGCCGGCGGTGAGGCCGTAGTCGACCGCGTTCTGCAGTTCGATCGCCCGCTCGAGCGTCGGCGCGTGCATGATGCCGAGCACCGGCCCGAAGAACTCCTCGCGGTGGAAGCGCGATCCGGGACGCACGCCGACGCGGATTCCGGGGGTCCAGAACCGTCCCTCCTCGTAGTCCCAGCCGAGGTCACCCAGGCGCCGAGGCTCGACGAGCCACTGCTCGCCCTCCCCGAGAGTCGTCAGCGCCCACTCGAGCTTGCCGCCCGGCTGCGGCACCTCGATCACGGGCCCGATCTCGGCCAGCGGATCGGACGGCGGCCCCATGCGCAGAGAGGTCGTCGCGTCGACGAGCTGCCGGGCGAACCGGCGCGACCGGCCGACGGGACCCACGAGGATCGCGAGGGATGCCGCCGAGCACTTCTGGCCGGCGTGTCCGAACGCGCTGCGCACGAGGTCGCCCGCCGCGAGGTCGAGGTCGGCGGTGGGTGTGACGATCATCGCGTTCTTGCCGCTGGTCTCGGCGAGCAGCGGGAGCTCGGGCCGCCAGCTGCGGAACAGCTTCGCCGTCTCCCACGCGCCGGTGAGGATGACCCGGTCGACCGCCTCGTGCGCGATCAGCTGGCGACCGAGGTCGCCCTCCGAGATGTCGACGAGCGCCAGCACGTCGCGCGGCACTCCGGCGGCCCACAGCGCCTCTGCCACAACGGCCGCGCACCGCCGAGCCTGGGGTGCGGGCTTGAACACCACACCGGATCCCGCGGCGAGTGCGGCGAGCACCCCTCCGGCCGGGATCGCGACGGGGAAGTTCCAGGGCGGCGCGACGACCGTGAGCTGCGACGGCTCGAAGACCGCACCGGGCACCCGGTCGAGCTCGCGCGCGGTGGCGGCGTAGTAGTTCGCGAAGTCGACGGCCTCGGAGACCTCGACATCGGCCTCCGCGAACACCTTCCCCGTCTCGGACGCGGCCACCTCGATGAGCTCGCCGCGCCGGGCCTCGAGGGCCCGCGCCGCCCGCTGCAGCACCGCGCTGCGGTCGGCGGCGGGCCTCCGGCCCCACTCGGCCCCGGCCCCGCGCACCCGCACGATGACCTCCTCGAGAGCGGTGGCCGAGGTGATCCGGGCCGCCTCGATGGTGGTGTCACCGGCCGTGGACGAGGGGATGCGGTCCAGGATCCGCCCGGCCCACTCCCGGTTGGCGGGGAGCGCCGGATCGGTGTCGGGGGCGTTCTGGAAGCCGGGTGCGCCCACGGCGCGCCCCACCTCGCGCTGCGAGAACACGGCGGTCTCGACGAAGTCGGGCGCCTGGGCGACCGCGCGCAGCTCGTCGGCCACGTCGAGGGCGACGGTGTCCTCGGCGGTCGCCAGGGCGGGCGTCGAGGAGCCGCGGCTCAGATCCATCACGGGGATGAGGCTGGTGACGTCGTCGTCCCAGTCGTCGCGCGATGCGAGCTCGCCGGAGGACGGCGCGTCGCGGCGATCCTGCATCCGGTTGGGGCCGACCGGCAGCGAGGGATCCGCCGCGCGCGCCACCGACGCGAGGAACCGGTCGCGCTCGCGCGTGAACAGTGACGGCCGCGTGGCCATCTCGAACGCGGCCGAGAGGAAGTTCTCGGAGGAGGCGGCCTCGTCGAGGCGGCGCACGAGGTAGCTGATGGCCACGTCGAACTCTCCGGGAGCGACCACCGGCACGTACAGCAGCACGTGGCCGACATCGCGGGCGACCGCCTCGACCTGGCCCTGCGCCATGCCGAGCAGCATCTCGAACTCGATGCCCTCGCGCGCACCGCGCTCGCCGGCGAGCAGCCAGGCGTAGGCGATGTCGAAGAGGTTGTGCCCGGCGACGCCCACGTTCACGGCGGCGACGCGATCCGGTCGCAGCGCGTAGTCCAGGCAGCGCAGGTAGGACGCGTCGCTGTCGCGCTTGGACGCGTGGGTCGCGAGCGGCCAGCCGTGCATCGCGGCGTCGACCTTCTCCATCGCGAGGTTCGCGCCCTTCACGAGGCGCACCTTGATGGGCGCCCCGCCGTCCTCGACGCGGGCGCGGGCCCAATCGGTGAGGCCCTCCAGCGCCGGGAGCGCATCGGGCAGGTAGGCCTGCAGCACGATGCCGCCGCGGTAGCCCTCGAGCTCGGGTTCGGCGAGCAGCCGCTGGAACACCGCGATCGTGAGGTGCAGGTCGCGGTACTCCTCCATGTCGAGGTTCAGGAAGGTGCCGTGACGCGCCGCCGACCGGTACAGCGGACGCAGCCGTTCGACCACCATGTCGACCGTCTCGTCGAACGCCCACATCGACAGGTGGCTGGCGATCGCCGACACCTTGACCGACACGTAGTCGACGTCGTCGCGCTCGACGAGCACCCGGATGCCCTCGAGCCGCCGCTGCGCCTCCTCCTCACCCAGCACGGCCTCGCCGAGCAGGTTGAGGTTGAGCCGCGCGCCGCCCTCCCGCAGCTTCGCGATCGCCGGGCCGAGCTTCTCGGGCCGCGCGTCGACGATGAGGTGGCCCACCATCTCGCGCAGCACGCGCCGGGCGATGGGCACCGTCGGGAGGGGCAGGATCGGCGCCACGGCGCCGCCCGCCTTCACCGCCAGGCGCATCCACCCCGGCAGGAACCCGGGCACGAGGGGAGCCACCCGCTGCAGGTTCGCCGCGGCGGCGCCCGGACTCTCGGGGCGCATCACCCCGTCGACGAATCCGAGCGTGAACGGCAGCCCCTGAGGATCCTGCAGCACGTCGGCGAGGCGCTGGGCGGACGGATCCGCCTCCGCGCTCGCGGCTTCGGTCACCCAGCGCTGGGCGAGGGACACGGCGGCCTCCACGAGGTGGGCGGAGGCGGCCTCATCCGAGGGAATCGGGTCGAGATCGTCGGCCATGGCCACAGCCTAGGTTCGGCGCACGAGTTCGCGGCAGAACGCGAGGCGATATCCCAGCGAGGCATGTCGCGGGCGGGGTTCGCCTGCCCGTCGCCCGTGCACGAGGACGCTGACAAGATGGGCGCATGCGAACGGGGGACGCCTTCACCTACGAGGAGATCGGGGCCACGCGGCGCGACGATCTCGTGGAGCGCCCGCCGCGCGGCTATCGCGCGATCGACCGCCGCGTGCGCCTGGGCGAGGGCGACGACCTCTGGCGCGCCGCGGGCGACGCTGTGGTGACCTGGGACATCCAGCGGCGATCCGGCATCCGCGTGTCCGCGCCACACGGCGGCGAGCTGCGCCCCGATGACGTCGCGATCATGCGCATCGGCCTGTGGCCCCGGGATGTGCCCGCCCGCGTGGTGTACGTCGTCGACGAACCGCGGGCGCGCGGCTTCGCCTACGGCACGCTCCGGAGGCACCCCGAGCGAGGCGAGGAGCTGTTCCTCGTCGAGCGCGACGACGACGGATCCGTCTGGCTGCGCATCCGGGCGTTCTCGCGCCCGGCGAGCTGGCTGTTCTGGGCGAGCTACCCCGCCGTGCTGCTGATGCAGCGCATCTACACCGACCGCTACCTGCGGGCGCTGATGCCGGGGAGCGGGGGGCGCGCGTGAATGAGCCGGAGGGCTCCGTGCGCTCGCGCGGCAGGCGGGCGTGGAAGATGGCCCGGTCGTCCGGCGCCGCTCTTGCCACCAAGTTCGCGACTCCGCTGCTCATCGGCGGCGCGCTGCTTGCCACGGCCGGCTTCGGTGGGCTCGAGGAGGCGCCCGATGACGCCCCACAGGATCTTCCCGTGCTGGAGCCGGGCGAGGTGAGCCACGGTTCCCAGTTCGACGTGTCGCTGGGCCGCGCCGTGCTGATCGACGAGCTCGAGGGCGCCGGCACCTTCGTGGAGGAGGGCGAGCGCACCCTGGCCGTCACGGTGACCTTCACAAATGTCACGAACGAGCCGATCGCGAGCGACCTCTACCTCGACGAGACGATCCAGGTGGCGGCCCTGCCCGCCGATCGCATCCACGGCGGCGGACCCACCGAGCCGTCGATCGCCCGGCTCGACGACGCCACCGTCCGGCCCGTGCTGCAGCCGGGCATCCCGGTCGAGACGGTCGTGACGTGGCCGATCCCCGCCGATCTGCTCGCCGAGGGCGACACCCTGCGCGTGACGATCGGCGACGTGCCCTGGTACGAGCTGCAGTTCCTGGACTCGGAGGGCGGCTACTGGGACACCGAGGAGGCCGGCCCGATCGCCGTCGCCGACCTGGCCGTCGAGGACGTGGGCGCCGGTGCCGACGACACGGGCGAGGAGGACGCAGGATGACCATTCCGCCGCCACCGCGCCGCGTCTCGGCCGCACCCACCGCCACACGCTCCGGGGCCTGGCCGCGTATCGCGCCCTGGCTGATCGGCCTGGGTTCGGTGCTCGCGGCCTGGGGACTCACCCAGCTGACCCCGCCCGACTCGTGGGTTCGGCAGTCGTTCCCCGTGTCCGCCCAGATCGGCGAGCCCGCCGAAGGCAACAACCTCATCGTGACCGTGCGCGCGGTCGCAGGGGCATCCGAGCTCTCGGACGCGCACGCTTGGAGCGGCGAGGGCCCCTGGCTGCTCGTCACCTTCGACGCGCAGGCCACGGTTGAGGAGGCGGGCGCGTACCTGGAGCGGATCGAGCTCCACATCGGCGAGCGAACCTTCTCGCCGAGCGAGCGTCCCTCCTTCTCCTCGCCGGAGGAGCGCCTCGCCGCCGGGCTGCCTCACCGCGCCACCGCGGCCTTCGAGCTGCGCGAACAGGATCTGGGTCAGCGCGCGCGGCTCGAATTCGGCTACGACGACGTCAACGAGGAGCTCGACTCCGCGATCCTGCTCGACATCGACCTCGCCGAGATCTCCTTCGCGCAGAAGGCCGAGATCGCGGATCGGAGCTGGAGCGAATGAGCATCGGCACCTGGTTCCGCCGCAACGCACTTCCCCTGGGCGCCCTGCTCGTGCTGCTTCCCAGCGCGGTGATCGTCGTCGGCGGACAGGAGTGGATCACGTACTACGGGTATCGGCCCACGTCGCCGATCGAGGTGCCGGAGGGAGAATCGGCGACCTTCGGCGGAGCCGAGTTCGCCGGCGCGCGCCTCACGGACGAGACGAACGCGCACTTCGACGACGTGCCACCGGACGCGCGCCTGCTGGTCGCCCGGTTCGATCTGATCCCGGCCGACCAGCCCGACGGCTGCGAGGTGACGCTGCGCGAGGACGGTGGAGCCGGCCGACACTGGATCGCGCAGACCTACGGCTCGATCGAGGGCGACTTCGTGAGCTTCTGCGACAGCTCGAACGCCGATCCGCACGAGATCTCGGCGCCCTTCCTCGTGCCCGCCGACGCCGAGGGGCCGTTCTTCATCGAGGTGGTCGTGGCCGACGAGGCGCCGCGGTTCCTCCGCCTCAGCGTGCCGTGAGCTCCGGCCCGGCCGGGACATCCGCCGGCGCGGGCGCGGGCGCGCTGGGCTGCTGCGGCACGAGCTTCACCAGTGTCGCGTCGTAGGTGCCCGCGAGCAGCGCGATGAGCAGTGGCTGCAGCAGCAAGGCCGGGATCAGGAACAGCGCGTTCCCGATCGCGAACCAGAAGGTGTCGAAGTCGTGCGGACCGATCATGCGGGTCAGGGCGAACGTGAGCAGCGGATCCAGCAGGCGTACGATCGCGAACAGCAGCACGAACCCGCCGATGAGCGCGGGACCAGCGCGCCACATCAGGCGCACCGCGTAGGCGGTGGGCTCGAGGCGCGAGCGCAGGGACTTCTCGACTCGGCGCACGACCGAGTGGCTGCGTACGCGAGTGAAGCGCCCCTCGGTGAGATCGGGCATGTCGGCTTCGAGCGCGATCCGGTAGATCGCGCCGACCACCGCGAGCCAGGCGAGCGGCAGAAGCACGATCTGGCCGATCTGGCCGATCAGCCACGCGACGCCGTCCCACACCCAGATCGCGGGGGCGAAGACGGCGCCCAGCCACGTACGCACGTCGATGAACCACGCCCACGCGACGCGGCTGGACGCCCATGTCGAGAAGATGTTGGCCGCTTCCAGCAGCATCATGAGCGTCAGCACGACCCAGAGCGCCTCGAGGTAGGCGGTGAACGGCGAGATCCAGGGGTTGCTCTTCACCTTCTCGCGGCCAAGCGCCCACCGCAGGGCGAAGGCCAGCACGACGATGATCACCGACACGGGCGAGATGAGCACGGTGCCGATGACGAAGTCGTGCTGCGGGGCGCCCCCGATGGCCTCGCCGTCGCCGCCCACGAGCGCCACGACATCCACCTCGCTGCGGCGCTCGAGGGCACGCAAGGCGAAGCTGCGGCGGTCCTCGTCGAGGTAGCTGTACGCGGTGTAGAGCGCGACGAAGGGCACGATGCCGTCGCGCAGCGCACGCACGAACGAGGCGAACCGCTCGGCGCGGTCCTCGCTGCGCGGTGCGATGGCACCGAGGTGACGCAGGCCGTCTCGCAGCACCAGCAGCATCGCAACGTATGACACCAACTGAATCAGCGGCGCGAGCGGCAGCAGCAGCGCGCCGCCGATGTCGCTGGTGGCGCCGACGAACCCGGCCACCTGGATGGCGGCGTAGCGCCCGACGATGCCCACAAGGCACCAGGCCAGCAGCGCGGGCCAGTGGTCCCGCAGCAGCCGACCCGTGGTCACGAGGATGCCGAGCACCCGCTCACGATAGCGCCGACGGCACTCGCGCCCGGCGGGCACCTCTGCCGGGTGCGGCGGCCCGGGTACGGCGGTGTCGGGCCGGCGAGGCCGGGGGCCGCGAATAGGGTGGTGCCGTGTCTGTGGCGACGTGGAGGACGGCTCGGCGCATGCTCGCGCTGTGGTTTCGCCGCTCGCGCGTGCGACTCGCGACGATGGGGCGCGGGTTCTGGATCGCCGTCGGCGTGATCGCCGCCGCGGCCGGCGCGGTCGCGGTGCTGGGCGGCTTCGCCCCGGCACATCGCGAGGAGGCGCCTCTCGCGCAGCTCGAGCCCGGCGAGGCTCACGTCAACAAGCAGCTCTCGGCGACCGTGCTGTCGGCCGAGCTCACCGACGATCCGGATCTCTTCCTCGGCGACGACGAGCAGGCGCTCATCGTGCGGCTCGAGCTCGTCAACCCGTGGACCCAGCCGCTCAGCCCCGAGGACGCGATCAGCGAGGTCATGACCTTCGATCCGGTCCCAGAGCAGCGGCCGGATCGCGCCACGCGCGCCGACGGGGGCCCGCTCGGCTGGCTGCAGCCGGGTGTCGTGACGCCCGCCACGCTGCGCTGGGATGTGCCAGCCGGATCGGTCGAGCCCGGCTCGACGCTGCACGTCACGTTCTCGGACGGGCGGCTGCGGCAGCTCGAGGTGCTCGGCGACGAGTGGACCTGGGACGACCACACCCCGGTCGCCGAACTCGACGTGCCCGTCGACGACCGCACGGGGATGACCGAATGACCCGGCCGATGGTGTGGCTCGCGGCGATCGGCGTCGCGGCGGCGGCCTGCGTGCTCACTGCGGTGACGCCGCATCAGCACCTCGTCTACGGCACCCGCGCGGCGAGTCTGCCCTTCGACCTGCCCCTCGAGGTGGGCGGGGGCGCCGTGACCGGCCGCACGTTCAGCGCGTCGCTGCCGGAGGTGCGCCTCGCGAAGGCGATCGAGACCGACGAGGGCACAATCGAGGGCGACTACGTGATCGTCGACCTCGTGGCCGAGGCGACCGGCGCCGATCCGCGTGCCGCCTTCGGTCGCGTCGAGCTTCTCGTCGGCGCGCGCACCTACTACGCGGTCTCGCACATCGACGGCACGCTCGACGACACGAAGCTGCACGCCGGCCTGCCGCTGCGGGGAAGCGTGGTGTTCGAGATCGCGCCCGACGACCTCGACGCGCACGCCACCCTGCGCCTGGTACCCGACGTCGAGGAGGGCTTCGACGACCGGGTCGTGGCCGAGCTCGACCTGGGCGCGATCGAGGTGTCGCCGATGGAGCGCGTGGAGCGCGCAGCGTGGGCGTCGTGACCCGCGCACGGCAGGCCCTCGTGCTGACCGGGGTGGTGATCGCGGCCGCGGTCGTGCTCGGTTGGACGACCTGGGTGTCCTACGACCGCCAGGGCGGCGACGCGGTGCCCGCGCTGATCGACCCCACGGAGACGCCCACGGCGCACGGCGCGACCTGGGGCCCGGCCGAGGTCGGTGACCTCACCGGCCTGCGCGACCCCGACGATCCGCTCCCGACGGGCGCCCGCGTGCTCGAAGCGGTGGTGCCGTACGCGCCGACGGACGGTGAGCTGACGTGCCGGATCGAGTTCCTGGCGGAGGCTCCGAGCCGCGCCGTGATCGAGCACCGGCCGGGAGCCGTCGCACCGCGCTCCTGGTCGCCCGAGGTCGGCGCCATCTTCGACGAGGTCGAGCGCTCGGAGTCCTGCGCGGCCGAGTCGTCAGCCCCCGGAGAGCTGCGGGCGCTCTTCCTCGTGCCCGGCGACATCTCCGACGACCTGCTCGTCGCGGTCGACATCACGGGAGACGACGGGCGCGAGCAGCTGCGCTTCGTCGTCGACGGGCCCTCCTGATCCGGATCCGTCCTCTTCCGCCACGAGGGATCCGGGTGCGAAGCGGGCCACCGCCGCGTTGCAGGCCGCCGCGACGAGCGCGGTGAGCAGCGGGGTGACGATCAGCGTCGGGATGAGCGTGAGCGCCGGCAGCGCCGCGTGCAGCAGGCCCTCGCGTCCGTGTGGGCCGACGAGGCGCGAGGCCACCCACAGCACCACCGGCTCGAACAGGCCGACCAGCGCGTAGACGAGGCAGTACGTCGCGATGAGCAGCGGGCCGGTGCGGCGCATCAGGCGGAACGCGTCGCGCAGGGTGTCGGTCTGATCGACGACCTCGCCGACCACGGCGTCTCCGATCCTGCGGCCCGCCGAGACGCGGGCGCGCGGGGCGTCGTCGTCGGCGATGGCGCGGCCGTACACGGTCGCCGCGGCGAGCATCCAGGCGATGGGCACGAACAGCGCCTCGAAAAGGATCGCCACAACCGGCGAGATCGCGTCCCACACGACGGCCAGCGGCGCGGCCCACTCGGCCAGCGCCGCCCGGGCGTCGGTGAGCCACACGCCCACCTGGCGCCCCTCGAGCCAGCCGCCGACGAGGCCGAGCGCGTCGTCGAACGCGTATTCGGTGAAGAACACCCACAGCACCTCGAGCAGCACGGCGACAGCCGCCAGCCACCACACGAGGCGCGACTGCGCGCGGCCCCAGGCGATCCGCAGCCCCAGGCAGACGACGATCACCGCGGCCGTGGGCAGGTTGAAGCCGATGACGCCCAGGTCGGGCGTCTCGCCGGTCGCGAGCCAGGTGCCCAGATGCGCGTCGCCCGCGAGCTCGATGTACGAACGCCAGTCCTGCTCGAGCAGGCCGCTCACGTAGTAGAAGACCGCGAAGGGGCCCGCGGCGCCGAGCACCGCGCGCAGGAACTCGCCGATTCCGGGCGGATGCGGATCCGCCAGCCCGTCGAGCTCGTCGCGCACCACCATGAGCATCGCGACGAACGCGATGAGCCGGATCAGCATCGCCAGCGCCACCACGAACACCGCGACCCAGGGGCTGAAGCCCGCCACCTGCGCGGCCGCGTGCAGGATCAGATCGCGCAGCACCACGCCGGCGATCCACCAGGAGAGCAGGGGCATCCACCGGTGCGACACGATGCGCCACACATCGGTGGCGATGCGCATGGCGAACATGCAGGTCAGGTTAGCGGGGACCATCCCAGTCGCTGGGCGCCGGGCGGCGGGTCGAGGGCAGGGCGACGTGCTCGGCCCACTCGTGCATCCAGCTCGGCACGACGGGAAGCTCCTCCGGCAGCTCGAGCGCGTCGAGCACGTCCTGGATCGGCACCGTGCCGCCCTTGCGGCTCAGCATGCGGGCCCGGATCGTCGCCGTCGCGTACACCTCACCGTTCACAACCGCGCGGTGCTCGAGGTACATCGCCCGGTCGTCGTGGCCGATCCACCTGCTCTGCAGCTCGAACCGCTGCCAGAGGTTCAGCGACCTGCGGAACGTGATCGTCTCGCTGCCGACGACCGGATACCAGCCGCGCTCTTCCAGCACCTCGAGCAGGCCCGTGCGCACCATCAGATCCCACCGCCCGAGGTCGAACAGCGACAGGTAGCGGCCGTTGTTCATGTGTCGCAGCAGGTCGATGTCGGTGGGCAGGGTGGTGATCCGGATGCGTCCCACCGCCGTGGCGGGGAGACGACCCTCGCGACGGCGGCGACGCCGGGCCACGGCCATCACGAGCAGGGTGCGCCAGAGAACGTTCACGGACGCCGATGCTGGCACGACCGGCCAGAGCACGGCGTCTTCGTTGTCACTCTCCGACAACGATCCCGCTCGATTTCCTCCGTGTCGAGCAGGGTGCGTAGGCTCTGCCCCATGGGGACCGAAACGCTCGATGATGTGCTGATCCGCCCGATCCGCGACGTGGATGCCGAGGCCATGGGCCGCGTGCACGCCCAGGTGTGGCACGAGACCTACGACGGGATCATCTCGACCGCGACGCTCGAGAACGTCTCGCCCCGCCGACTGGCGGAGCTGTGGACCCACTACGCCGACCAGGGCGACGAGATCCGCCACGCCGCCGCGCTCGTCAACGGCGAGATCATCGGCTTCGCCGCCTCCGGTCCGGCGCGCGACGCGGACGCCCCCGCCGCTCGCGAGTTCTACTTCGTGTACCTGCTCGATTCGTGGCACCGCAAGGGCATCGGCCGCAAGCTGTTCGACGCGGTCGTCGACGACGGCGAGCCGCTCTACCTCTGGCTGGCCGAGCAGTACCCGGGCGCGCGCACCTTCTACGAGAAGCGCGGCTTCCACGTCGACGGCAAGCGCGACGAGATCTTCCTCGGTGAGACGATCACCGAGGTGCGGTACGTCCGCCCCTGATCCGGTGCTCTCTGTCTGGGCGCTCGCCGGCATCGGCGAGGTGACGGCCGGATCCGACCTGGTCGCGCTGATCGGCGACGCCGTCGACGCGTCGGGAACGCCGCTGCGGGACGGCGACATCCTGGTCGTGACGAGCAAGATCGTCTCGAAGGCGGAGGGCCGCTTCGTCGAGGCCGCCGACCGTGAGGACGCGATCACCTCGGAGACGGTGCGCGTGGTCGCGACTCGCACGTCGCCCGACGGCTCGCACGTGACCCGCATCGTCGAGAACCGCCTCGGCATCGTGTCGGCCGCGGCCGGCGTGGACGCCTCGAACACCCCCGAGGGCACGGTGCTGCTGCTTCCGGTGGATCCGGATGCGTCCGCGCGTGCGCTCGCGCAAGGTCTTCGCGACCGATTCGGCGTGCAGCTGGGGGTGCTGGTGTCGGACACGCTCGGCCGCGCCTGGCGCGACGGGCAGACCGACAACGCCATCGGCGCCGCCGGCGTGCACGTCTTCGACGACCTGCGCGGTTCGACCGACGCGCAGGGACGCGCGCTCGCGGTGACCCTCCCATGCGTCGCCGACGAGCTGTGCGCCGCCGCCGACCTCGTCAAGCGCAAGGCCACCGGCATGCCGGTGGCCGTTGTGCGCGGCCGCGCCGACCTCGTGGGCGACCTCGATCTGCCCGGCGCGCGCAGCATCCCGCGCACGGGCGAGCGCGACATGTTCCGCCTCGGCTACGACGAGGCCTACGCCGAGGGCTACGCCGCCGGATCCGCCGCGCGCTGACGCGCAGGCGGCGGGCGGGCGGCGGGGCGGCGCGGGCGGCGGGGCGGCGGGGCGGCGCGGGCAGCGGGTCGCGGGTCCGTGGGCCCGTGGGCGGTCGCGTTGCGGCGTCGCGGGCGGCTTGCGCGGGTCCCGGTGGCTCGGCGTTCGGGCGTTGACTAGTCCCGCGCGGGATTACTAGTCCAGGCTGGACTAGTAATCCCGCGGAAGACAAGTCAACGCCTCGACGTGAGGACGGACGCAGGCTGATCCCGCCCCGAGACTCGTCCACCGAGCGGCACAGGGGCCAGCGGTGTCCACAGGCCGCGCATCTCGATGATCCGGCGCCGCGGATCCGTCAACGTAGGCGGATGATCGAGAAGTCGCCCCTCGTGTGGACTCACCAGAACTCCCCCGCGCAAGACCGCCGCGGCACCGAGTTCGTGCGGCGGGGAGTGCGCGCGCGCAAGACGCGCTGGCACGCGCTGGCACCATGGGAGCGCTATCGCGAACGAGTGCGCGCCGCGACCATCGCGCTGGCGGATCCGCTGCTCGGATGGGAATCCGCGGCATCCGAGCTCGGCCTGCCCGTCTTCGGAGAACCCCGTTACGTGCACGTCTTCGCCGACATCGCCGGTCACTCCTATCGACAGAAGGACGTGCTGACCCATACGGGCGTGGACGGGCGAGAAGAGACCCGGATCAACGGGGTGCGCGTGACGACGCTGGTCGACACGGTCGTCGATCTCATCCGGGTGCTGCCGCTCGCCTTCGGCGTCGCCACCCTCGACGCCGCGCTTCGGATGGGCGCGAATCTGGATGAGATCGCCGACCGGCTCCGGGCGCAGCGGAATCCGCGCGGCCGTTCTCGCGCATGGGACGCTGTGCGGCGCGCGGATGCCGCCGCCGAGTCGGTGCTCGAGAGCGTGAGCCGGGTGATGATCAGCCTGCTCGGATTCGAGGATCCGGAACTGCAGCGGACGTTCCTGCTCGATGACAGAGAACGCCGCCCGGACTTCTACTGGCCGTCCGTCGGCGTCGCCGGCGACGCCGACGGCGACGAGAAGTACTTCCGCGGCGACATCCTCGACGCCGAGGCGAAGATCCGGGATCAGCGCCGTCGCGACATCGAACTGCAGGTCGCCGTCGAGCGATCGGTGCACTGGGAGTGGGGCGACGTCATGACGCCCGCGCGGCTGGATCGGATCCTCATCGGTGCGGGAGTGCCCCGGATCCGTCCGGTCGACCCTCGTGTGATCGCGTCCATCGCGAACGGCGGGCGCACCGTCCGTCGACCGCGCCACTGACCCCGGCCAGCCGGGTGATGACGCGCCGGGGGTGCCACCTCACCGGTCATTGACTAGTCCCACGCGGGATTACTAGTCCAGGCGGGACTAGTAATCCCGCGGAAGACTAGTCAACGCCCGACCCAACCCCGGACGCCCGCCGCACCCACCGGGCGGCGGGCCCGCGACTCACCCCCGCTCGAAGACCACGTCGACGTAGTAGTTGGTGGCGCGCCAGGTGTCCTGGGGGAAGCCGCCGCCGTAGGCGTAGCGCCCGTTCTGCGCGGACGCCGTGAGGGGGCCTGCGGTGATCGGGCCCGCGGCGAAGCGGTCGGCCTGCGCCGCATAGCCGCCCGACGGGGCGAGGTACGACACGACGTACGCCGTTCCCGCCTGCACGGCGTAGGGCTCGGAGAGCGGCGCGGTCTGCCATCCAACGCCGCTCTCCGGGAAGGTCACCGTCGCGAGGGGATCGCCCGAGGCGCTCCACAGCGTGCCGGAGTGCGGACCGGGGTTTCCCGGCCCGCGGTAGAACCGGATCGCCGTGATCACCCCCGCCTCCGACGGCGTGAACTGCATGCCGAGTTCGACCCGGGCGCCGTCGGCGGCCGACCCCGTCACCGGCGTCTCGCCGCCGAAGAGCGTGCAGGGGCAGCCGTCGGCGTCCGCGGTCTCGAAGCTCCACTGCACGTCGCCGCCGCCGGATCCGGAGACCGTGGCGGTGTACACGGTGCGCGGCTCGAGCGCCGCGGCGGGGGTGAAGGCCAGCACGAGCCCGCCCTCGGTCAGCGCGGCGGTGCCTGCGACCGGTCCGGCCGCCGAGCTCAGGGTCAGCGTGGCCTCGGCGGGGAGCGGCCGGTCGAACCGCGCCTCGACCGGGGTCGACACCGACACGCCCACCGCCCCGGATCCCGGGGTCGCCTCGACCAGCGCGGGCACAGCCGCGTCGGGGGTGAACACCACATCCACGAGGTAGTCGCCCGGGCTGCGCTCGCCCGGGAATCCGCCCACGTACGAGTACGCCCCGGCGTTCGCGGGCGCGGTCAGCGGTCCGCGCACGAGCGGGTCGTCGAAGGATCCGATCGAGTACGCGTAGTTCCCGACGGTCGTTGCGTACGCGGCGATGTACTCGGCCCCGGCGTCGAGACGAACGGGCTGGTCGAACACGGCGGTCTGCCAGCCCTGCGTGGTCTCGGCGGGGAAGGTGACGTCGGCGATCCGCGATCCCGCGGCCGTCCAGAGCTCGCCGCGGTGCTCACCCGTGTTGCCCGGTCCCTTGTAGAACCGGATCGCCGTGACGGTGCCGGCCGAGGAGGGCGCGAATCGCACCCCCAGGGTCAGCGCCGCGGTCTCGGGCACCTCCAGCAGCATCGGCTCGGTGCTGTCGGCGAAGAGCGAGCACGGGCACACGCCCTCGGGCCGGTCCTCGGCGGCGGTCGTGAAGGTCCAGGTGGCGGATCCCTCGATCGGGCGACCCTGCGGATCCTGCGCGGAGACCGTCGCGGTGTAGGCGGCGGCGGGCGCGAGCGGCTCGGTGGGCGCGAACACGATGCGCCGCGAGGCCGCGTCATACGACACGCCTCCCGCGATCGCGGCGCCATCCGGACCCGCCACGGTCAGCTGCGCCGACGCCGGATCGATCGGCTTCGACAGGATGGCCGCGATCTGCGTGCTCCGCGAGACGCTGCTGGAACCGGCGAGCGGCTGCTGCCCGACGACCGTGAGCGGGGAGTCGTCGACGGTGACGAAGATCACGTCGACGAAGTAATGGCTGGAGCCCCAGCTCGCCGAGGGGAAGGAACCGGGTGCCGCGTAGACGCCGGCGGGCTCGGCCCCGAATCCCCCGGCGACGGCGAGCGGCGGGGCGTGCAGGCCGCGCGACCAGAACGCGTCGGGCTGAGATGCGTAGTGCCCGGCGGGGGCGGCGTACGACACGACGTAGGTCTGCCCCGCCGTCAGCGGCACGGCGCTCGCGAAGCGCGCGGTCTGCCATCCGAGGGCGGCGTCGTCGGCGAACTGCACCGTGCTGAGCCGCTGGTGGTCGGCGGTCCAGAGCGTGCCGACGTGCTGGCCGGTGTTCCCCTCGCCGCGATAGAAGCGCACGCCGGCCGCGAATCCGTCGATCTGCGGGGTGAAGCGCAGACCCAGCTCGACCGCGCCGTCGTCGTCGACCGCGGCCTGACGCGGCGTCTGCGTGCCGAAGACGGTGCACGGGCAGTCGGCGCCGAAGTCCACGCGCGCGGGCGTTCCGATGTTCGCGCTGTCGTCGACGGCCCGCACGAGCAGCGACACCGGCCCGTCGCCGCTCTGCACGTACGAGTAGGTCCACGACGTCGCGCCGGTGGCCGGATGCCACGTCGCCCCGTCGTCCGTCGACACCTCCACCCCGGCCACAACCCCGCCACCGGCGTCGGAGGCCGTGCCCGTCGCGGTCACGGCGGTGCCGTTCGCGACACGCGATCCGGCCGCGGGGCTCGTGACCACCGCGGTCGGGGCCGTGGTGTCGGCCGGCGCCTCGGGCGCCTCGAGGTCGTCCTGCAGGGTCGCGGGCAGCGCATCCATGTCGGCGAGCAGGTTC
Source organism: Microbacterium stercoris (assembly GCF_017592545.1). Lineage (GTDB taxonomy): Bacteria > Actinomycetota > Actinomycetes > Actinomycetales > Microbacteriaceae > Microbacterium > Microbacterium stercoris. The sequence goes on along the minus strand of NZ_JAGFOA010000001.1, from coordinate 808,717 downwards.
GCGGTGGCCTGCTGCATCCGGGCATCCGCGGGGGCCCCTGCGCCGTCGTGCTCCTGGTCGAGGCCCCATGCCCACTGCACGCTGCCCGCCGAGAACACCAGGGCGCCGGAGGCCGCGCGATACATCGTCGTGTGGTGCGTGGTCGTGCCGGGCGCGACCACGTTGCCGAAGTCCTGCAGGTACTCGGGCACATCTCCCGTGGTGGTCGAGAGCCGGATGAGCCCGGGCGGCCGCGCGCCGTTGTCCAGATCCTCGTTCGACTCGTAGCCGATCGTGTGGGGCGCGAGCTCGGCGCTGCCTCCGTCGGGGAGGTGCTCGAGGCCCGTGTCGCGCCACAGGCGCATCCGTCCCTCCTCGGCCGAGACGGTCACGGGCAGATCCGAGTGATTGGACATGTACGCCGTGCCGGTGAGGGCGTTCTCGGGCAGGCCGCCGCCGTCGGTGGGAGCGGCGAAGCGCGGATCGCGCCAGGTGCCGGTCCATTCGCTGCTCGGGTCGAGCTTCGTGTTGCCCCAGGTCTCCTTGTACGAGGTCAGGATGCGATAGGAGGCGGGATCGCCGGCCGCGGCGCCGTCCCAGCGCACGCGCCAGTACATCTCGTTGCCGCTGAAGAACGCGAGGTTCACGCCCGCATCGCGCGCGGCCTCGACGTTGGCGCGCTGCTGCCCCGACCAGTACTCGTCGTGTCCGGTCGAGGTGAAGACGCGGTGATTGCGGATCAGGTGCCCCCGCCGATCCGAGTCGACTCCCGTCGTGTACGAGACGTCGTAGCCGTTGCGCTCGAGGAAGCGCACCATGGCGTACTCGGCCGAGAAGTAGAAATCGCGCCCGGCGGCCACGCCGCGCGTGGCGAAGGGGCGGTTGTAGCTGAGCTCGTAGGCGCGACCGGCCATCGCGCCCTGATAGAAGCTCGAGCCGCCGTAGGTGTTGTAGGCCTGCCAGGTGGTGTCGGAGGTCTGGAAGAGGATGTCCGAGTGGCTGTCGTCGTCGCGCACCACGAAGGTGATGTGGCTGCGCCCGCCGGTGTCGTCGCGCTCGAGGAGGGCGATGTACACGCCCGACACTGCGGTGTCGGGCACCTGCCAGGTCGCCGACACACGCCAGTCGCCGCAGTCGTAGAGGTCGGTGAGCTCGTCGCGGCGGCATTCGGGCTGCGGATCCGGATCGATCGTCGGGGTCACCGTGTCGATCTCGCGTGCGCCGTCGCCCTGGTACCACCCGGTGCGATAGATCGTGATCGTGTAGTCGAGCGCGTCGGTGTCGATCTTGAAGCCGATGCTCTGGCCCGCATCGACGCTGATGTCGGTGGCGTATCCCTGGATGTCGTCGTCGCCCGCGCCCTCGATGTCCCAGACGTCGGGGTCGTCGCCGCGCTGCGCGTTCTCGCATGCGATGGGGTTGCCCTCGGGGCCGCACGGCCCGTCGGCCGCCTCCGCCGGAGTCTGCAGCACCACCGTCCCCAGTGCGACGAACAACACCAGTGCGGCCGCGGCCGCGCGCCCCCGGGCGCCTGTGGATCCCGACATGGATTCCCCTCTCTCGCGGTATCAGGAGCCGGATCCCGCGCTCCCGATACATGCCCCCGCCAACTCGTGCGCGGGGCAGGAGGAGAGCACCGGATGCGCACACGCGGGCAGGAGGCGACGCCGCGACCCCGCCGGGCCACCGCGCTGCGCGTCGCCGCGGCGGTCGCCGCGGGCGGCGCCCTGGGTGTGGGCATCTACTTCGGCCTCGACGCGTTCGACGTGCTGCCGTCGGGCGATGCGCCGGGCGCCGCGACGCAGGGCGGGCCCCCGGCGCCGGATGCGCGCGCCGGCTCCTCGACGAGTTCCCCGTCCAAGGCGGACGACTCCGCGGATCCGGCCGACCCCTCCGATCCGGCCGACCCCGCCGATCCCGACCGCCCCACCGTGAACCAGCCGGGCATCGAGGCGGCCCCGCAGCCCTCGTCCTCGCCGGCCCCTCCCGGGGCGGTGGGGCCGCTGCCCGTGCTGCCGGCCCTGGTGGTGCCGCCCGGGCCGGCCTCGCCGGAGACGGCGCAGGGGGCGCTGGTCGCGAGCTTCCCGCGCGAGGTGATCGCGCTCTCCGACACCGCCACGGTGCTGACCTCGAGCGCCTCGGGCGACGGCCGGCGCCTGCTCGTCACGGTCGAGGCCTCCGACACGGCGCCCCCGGCGGACGTGCTCGACCGCACCACGCTGCGGCTGGTCGCCCTCGGCTTCACCTGGAGCACCACCCCCGCCGCCGACGGCGGCGACGCCCGCACCTTCCTGCGCGACGGCCACACCGTGTCCGTCGCGGTCCGCCCCCAGGCCGACGGCGCGCTGCTGCGCATCGTCGGCATCCTCGACGAGACGAGCTGACCCGTGTACATCAGCCTGAGCGACCGCCCCAAGACCCCCCAGACCGCCTCGTCCGCCGCGTCCTCCCCCGGCGCGGCGGGCGGGGCCCCCTCCTCCCCGACGCGCACGCGGCGCCGCGTGGCCCCGACCGTGGTCGCGCTGGGCGTGGTGTCCCTTCTCACCGACGTCTCGTCCGAGTCGGTCGCGGCCGTGCTGCCGCTCTACCTCACGAGCGTGATGGGGCTCTCGCTGCTCGCCTACGGCGTGGTCGACGGGCTCTTCCAGGGGGCGAGTGCGATCGTGCGCATCGGGGCGGGCTGGGCCTCGGATCGCACCGATCGCCCCAAGTGGATCGCGTTCGCCGGCTACCTGCTCTCGGCCCTCACCCGCGGATGGCTCATCGTGGCGCAGGGGCTCGGGGCGGTCGCGGCGCTCGTCACCCTCGACCGCATCGGCAAGGGCATCCGCACGGCGCCGCGCGACGCGATGATCGCCGCGAGCTCCGATCCGGACGACCTCGCACGCGCGTTCGGCGTGCACCGCTCGCTCGACACGATCGGCGCGGCGATCGGCCCGCTGCTCGCCTTCGCGATCCTGTTCCTGATCCCCGACGGCTACGCGACGGTGTTCGTGATGTCGCTGGGCTTCGCGGTGATCGGCGTGACGATCCTCGGCCTCGTGGTGCCGGATCGGCGACCGCGCCGCGAGGCCGCCGCCCCCGGATCCGCCCCCGTGCGCCTGCGCTGGCGCGACCTCGCCCAGCCGCGACTGCGGATCCTGCTGATCGTGATGGGGGCGCTCAGTCTGCTGACGATCGGCGACGGGTTCCTCTACCTCTCGCTGCAGGACCGGGGCGGGTTCGCCGCGCACTGGTTCCCGCTGCTGTTCGTGGGCACCAATGCGGCGTACATCGCGCTGGCCGTGCCGTTCGGGCGGCTGGCCGACCGGTGGGGCCGCACGCGCATGCTGATCCTGGGGCACGTCGGGCTGCTCGGCGCCTACGCGTTCGCGCTCGTGCCGCTCACCGGGGTCGGGCCGGTGCTCGGGTGCCTGGTGCTGCTCGGTGCGTTCTACGCGGCCACCGACGGCGTGCTCGCGGCCGTGGCCGGATCCCTCGTCGACGCGTCGGTGCGCGCGAGCGCCATCGCCGCCGCGCAGACGGTGGTGGCGGTGTGCCGCATGGTCGCCTCGGCCGCGTTCGGGGCGCTGTGGTTCGCCCTTGGGCGCACGGAGTCGCTGCTCATCGTGGCGGTGCTGCTGACCGTGGCGGTGCCGATCTGCCTCGTCGTCGTCACGCGGCTCACCCGGGGTTCGCGCGCATGAGGCGGCTGGTGCTCACCGCCGTCATCGTCGCGGTCACCGCGGGGATGGTGGCCTTCGGGCTCGCCGCCTACGCGGATCGGCTGACGGCGCCGGATCCCTCAGGGGCGGTCGCCGAGGCCGATCTCGCCTCCGTCTCGGGCGAGCCCCGCATCGTCTTCCGCAGCACCGCGCCGGGTGACGGATACGGCACCGTCGCGATGGTGCCGCTCGCCGATACGGATGGCGCACGCGCGTTCACGGGAGTGGCCTGCGATCGCGTCGACGCCGTGGCGCAGCGGGCGTCGTGCCTGCGCACGGTGCGGGGCGTCCTCACCACCTTCGAGGCCGATCTCTACGACGAGAGCTGGCAGCGCATCCGATCCTGGCCCCTGCCCGGCATCCCGAGCCGCACGCGCCTCTCCGACGACGGCACCCTGCTCACGTCGACGTCGTTCGTGACGGGGCATTCCTACGCGGGCGGCGCGTTCTCGACCGAGACCGTGGTGCGCGCGCTCGAGCCCGGGAGGGATGATCCGGGCGATATCGAGCAGTTCGCCCTGGTCGTCGACGGCGAGCGGGTCGACGTGGCCGACCGCAACATGTGGGGCGTCACCTTCGTGGGCGGCGACGAGTTCTACGCCACCGCCGCCTCGGCCTCCCTCGGACGCACGTGGCTCGTGCGCGGTGACTTCGCGACGCGCACCCTGACGGCGGTGCGCACCAACGCCGAGTGCCCCTCGATCTCGCCGGATCGCACGCGCGTCGCCTACAAGGTCGACCGCGGCGGCCAGCACTGGGGCATCGCCGTGCTCGACCTCGCCACGGGCGAGGAGGTGGAGCTCGGCGAGAGCCGCTCGGTGGACGACCAGGTCGAGTGGCTCGACGACGACACCGTGCTCTACGGCCTGCCGCGCGAGGACGAGACGGGCGTCAGCGACGTCTGGGCGCTCGACCTCGCGCCCGGGGCGACGCCGCGCATCCTGGTGCCGCTGGCGTGGTCGCCGTCCGTGGTGCGCTGAGGCGCTGCGGGTCACAGGCCCGGGCGTTGACTAGTCCCGCGCGGGCTCACTAGTCCAGCCTGGACTAGTAATCCCGCGGAGGACTAGTCAACGCGAGGCGCCACCCCGCACGCGCCCACACCCATGCGAGGCGCCGAGCCCCGGCCCGGTCAGCGGTGCGTGAAGTCGGGCGAGCGCTTCTCGCGGAAGGCGGCCATGCCCTCCTTCTGGTCGGCGGTGTCGAAGAGCGACGCGAAGAGGTGCTTCTCGAGGCGCAGGCCCTCGGCGAGCGGCGTCTCCAGGGCGGCGTCGAGCGCGGCCTTGGCCGCGTAGAGCGCCGGCAGGGGCTTGGCCGCGATCGACTCGGCGAGCTTCCCCGCCTCGTCGAGCAGCTCGGCGGCGGGCACAACGCGCGAGACCAGGCCGATGCGCTCGGCCTCCTGCGCATCGACGAGGCGCCCCGAGAGCACCAGCTCGGCGGCCTTGAAGTAGCCGATCGCGCGCACGAGCCGCTGCGTGCCGCCCATGCCCGGGATGACGCCGAGCGTGATCTCCGGCTGGCCGAACTTCGCGGTGTCGGCGGCGAGGATGACATCGCACATCATGGCGAGTTCGCAGCCGCCCCCGAGGGCGTATCCGGCGACGGCCGCGATCACGGGCGTGCGCACCGCGGCGACCCGGTACCAGCCGTCGAACTGCCCGCTGACGGCGATGTCGCGGCCCTGCAGGCCCTCCATCTCCTTGATGTCGGCGCCGGCGGCGAAGGCGCGGTCGGATCCGGTGATCACGATCGCGCCGATGCCCTCGTCCGCGTCGAGAGCGGACATGGCGTCGACGAGGTCGCGCATCACCTGGTTGTTGAGGGCGTTGAGCGCCTGGGGTCGGTCGAGGGTGATCCAACCGACGCGTCCTCGCGTCTCGACCTGAATCGTCTCGTAATCGGTCATGCGCCCAGCCAACCACGCGCCATCCGCTCCGCGGCGTTCACCTGTGCGCAACCTCCAGCCGGTTGGCTGTCACCGCGTCCGTCCCGAGACGTCTCCCACCCCTGCAGCAAGAGGATCCGTATCGCCATGCACTCCTCCTTCCGCCGCCGACTCGCCGCCGCCGCGGCCGTCGTCGCCACCACCTGCGCCGGCGTGCTCGTGCCGGTCGCCGCGAACGCCGTGATCGTCGCCGATCCGGTGAATGACCGGGTCGCGGATGCGCCGTTCACCGCGGTCCCGACCGGCACGTTCGAGACGGGCCTGTTCGACCAGGGCGCGTCCGAGATCGTCAAGCACTTCGGCGACCGCCTCTTCTCTGTGAACGCCGCCGCCGGCGCCGTGTTCGTGCTCGACGCGAGCGACCCCGCGAACCCGGTCGAGCTCTTCCAGCTCGGCGTCGACGGCACGGTCGCCAACTCGGTCGCGGTGCGCGCGGACGGCCTGGGCGTCGTGGCCCTCGAGAACGCCGCCGACAAGACCGCGCCGGGCCGCGTGCTCTTCTTCGACGCGACGGCCGACACCGCCGAGGATGCCGTGCTCGGCACGGTCACGGTGGGCTCCCTCCCCGACATGGTGACCGTGTCGCCGGATGGCGCCTACGCCGTCGTCGCGAACGAGGGCGAGCCGGCGGATGACTTCCTCACCGACCCGGAGGGATCCGTGAGCGTCATCGCGCTGCCCGCCGGCATCGCCGCCGCCGCGCAGGACGCCGTGCAGACCGCCGACTTCCACGCGTTCGAGAACGGCGCCCTCCCCGAGGGCGTGCGCACGTTCGGGCCGACGCCGGAGCCGGGCAACCCCGTCTCGCGCAACCTCGAGCCCGAGTACATCACCGTCGTGGGCACCACCGCCTACACGACCCTGCAGGAGGCGAACGCGATCGCGGTCGTCGACCTGCCGAGCGCCACCGTGACGGACATCCTGCCGCTGGGCCTGAAGGACTGGGGAACGGTCGGCATCGACGCGTCCGACAAGGACGACGTTGTGAACATCGCCAACCGGCCCGGCCTGAAGGGCATGTACATGCCCGACGGCATCGCCTCGTACGAGGCGGGCGGTCAGACGTTCCTGGTCACCGCGAACGAGGGCGACGCCCGCGCCGACTGGGGCGACTACAGCGACGAGGTGCGCGTCAAGGATCTCGCAGACGACGGCTACGGCCCCCTCTGCGACGAGATCGCGGGCCTCGGCGACGACGAGACCGCGGGCCGCATCAACGTCTCGAAGGAAGACGGCTTCGACGACGCGCGCGGCTGCTACAGCGAGCTGTGGGCGTACGGCGGCCGGTCGTTCTCGATCTGGACCGCGGATGGGCAGCTCGTCTTCGACTCGGGCGCCCAGTTCGAGCAGATCACCTCGCAGCTCGAGGGTGTGGTGTTCAACGCCGGCCACGACGACAACGAGGCCGAGAGCCGCAGCGACGCGAAGGGCGTCGAGCCGGAGAACCTCGTGATCGGCGAGATCGCGGGCCGCACGCTCGCCTTCATCGGCCTCGAGCGCCTGAGCGGCGTGATGGCGTACGACATCACCGATCCCGCGGCGCCGACGTACGTCTCCTACTTCGACAACCGCGACTTCACGGTGAACCTCGGCGACGAGATCGAGGCGCTCGAGGACGCCGGCGCCTCCGACGCCGACATCGCGGCGCTGGTGAAGAGCGCGGGCGACCTGGGCCCGGAGGGCCTGGACTTCATCCCCGCGAGCGAGTCCCCCTCGGGTGAGGCGCTGCTGGTCACGGGCAACGAGGTCACCGGATCCACCACGATCTGGACGCTGGATGACGGCGTCACCGATGTGCAGGTGCTCACGATCAACGACTTCCACGGTCGCGTCTCGGCGAACGGCCAGGAGGCGGGCGCCGCGGTGGTGGCCGGCGCCGTCGCGCAGTACGAGGCCGCCAACCCGAACACCCTGTTCGTGTCGGCGGGCGACAACATCGGCGCCTCGACGTTCACGTCGTTCATCGCGGACGACGAGCCCACGATCGACGCGCTCTCCGCGGGCGGCCTCGACCTGAGCGTTGTGGGCAACCACGAGTTCGACCAGGGCTTCGCAGACCTCACGGATCGGGTCATCCCCCGTTACGAGGACAAGACCGGTCTGCCGGGTGCCGATTTCGCGCTCGGCGCCAATGTCTACCGCAAGGGCACGACCGATCCCGCGCTCGCGGAGTACGCGATCCGCGAGGTCGACGGCGTGAAGGTGGCCTTCATCGGCACCGTGACCTCCGACACCGCCACGCTCGTCAGCCCGGCCGGCATCGCCGAGCTGGAGTTCGGCGACCAGCTCGAGGCCGCCAACCGTGTGGCCGCCGAACTCACCGCGACCGGCGCCGCCGACGTCATCGTGCTGCTGACCCACTCGGGTTCGGCCGGCGCCGACTGCGCCGCGCTCGCGGCCGAGGACTCGGAGTACGGATCCCTCGTGCGCGGCGCGTCCGCCGACATCGACGCGATCGTCTCGGGCCACACCCACCAGCTGTACGCGTGCGACATCGCCGGCCGCCCGGTGCTGCAGGCGCACCAGTACGGCACCACGCTCGGCGCGCTGGACATCCGCGTCGACTCCGCCACGCGTGCGCTGATCTCGATCGAGGGATCCACCGTCGATCTCGTCGACGCGTCCGGAACGGCGGCCTTCCCGGCCGATGCCGACGTGGCCGAGATCGTCGCGGCCGCCGAAGACGAGGCGGAGACGCTCGGATCGGTGCCCGTGGGCAAGATCTCGGCCGACATCCTGCGCGGCGGCACGCCGGCCGGATCCGACCGCGGTGTCGAGTCGTCGATGGGCAACCTCATCGCCGACATGTACCTGTGGTCGACGGGCGAGTACGAGAACTACGGCGGCGCCACCGACGCCCAGATCGCCCTCATGAACCCGGGCGGCCTGCGCGACGATCTGCTGTTCGAGGGCGACGGCACGGTCACCTATGCCGACGTCGCGGCCGTGCAGCCGTTCGGCAACACCCTTGTGACGCTCACCCTCACGGGCGCGCAGCTCGAGCAGGTGCTCGAGGAGCAGTGGCAGCCGGGCGCGGAGCGGCCGAAGCTGCACCTGGGCGTGTCGGACGGCTTCGCCTACGAGTACGTCGACGACGCGGCCGCCGGCGACCACATCAAGGGCATGACGTACAAGGGGGAGCCGATCGCGGCCGATGACGAGTTCGTGGTCGTCACGAACTCCTTCCTCGCCGCGGGGGGCGACGGCTTCGCCGCCTTCGCCGAGGGCACGGGAACGGCCGACTCGGGCATCGTCGACCTCGCCGCCACGGTGGACTACTTCGAGGCCGAGACCGTCGTGGATCCCGCTCCGCTCGGCCGCGCGGTGGTCTGGACGCCCGGCACCGAGCAGCCGGAGGAGCCCGGTCAGCCCGGCACCGAGCAGCCCGGGGCCGAGCAGCCTCATGACGCGTGGGTCACGATCGACCTCAGCGCCAAGCGGATCGCGCAGGGCGACACGCTGCAGGTCGAGCTGACGGGCCTCGAGCCCGGCCAGGTCGTCCGCGCCGTGCTGCACTCCGAGCCGATCGTCGTGCAGGGCCTGCCGGCGGCCGACGCGAGCGGCACGATCTCGTTCGCCCTCGCCATCCCCGCCGACTTCGAGGTGGGCGCGCACACGCTCGTCATCTCGTCGGCCGGGCTCCCCGACGTGTCGGCGAGCCTGGAGGTCGTCGCCGGCGGCGCGCTGGCCGCGACGGGCCTGACCCAGCAGCCGTGGATCCTGGGTCTCATCGCCGCCGCCCTGGTCATCGGCGGCGGGGTGCTGGCGCTGCGACGCCGCCGCGCGGGGATGCCCACCGCGCCCTGACCGACGCGCGCACGGCGGCCCCCGTCGTCCCTTCGGGGGCGACGGGGGCCGCTTCGTTCACCCGGAGGCGGCCGGTGCTCCGCCGCGCGGGAACGGGGATCGGATCAGCGCTTCGGGCGCATGCGCAGGTCGCCGAACCGCCCCGCGATCGGCGCGATGACCGAGTCGCGCGCGGCGATCCACCCGGCGGCCATCACGATCAGCGAGGCCACGAAGATCCAGAAGCCCGTCCAGTTGACGGCATCCTGGCCGCCGTACATGGCGTTGAGGTTGCGCAGCGCGCCCGTGGCGAGCACCAGCCCCACGTGCACGATCGTGAAGCCGACGAAGAAGAGCATCGTCGGGAAGTGGATCGCCTTGGCCAGATCGACGGTGAAGATGCGGTTGATCCGGCGGTCGTCCCGCGGCCAGAACGCCGAGAGCCGGATGCCCGTGAGCACCGCGAGCGGCGAGGCGACGAACACGATGAGGAAGTAGAGCAGCTGCTGCAGGCCGTTGTAGCCGGTCCAGCCGCTGTGGGTGGGCCAGTCGAGCGAGAGGTAGTGGATCAGTGCCGACAGCGCGTTGGGGAAGACCTCCCAGCTCGTCGGCACGATCCGCACCCAGGCGCCCGTCGCGAACAGCAGCACCACGTAGACGACGCCGTTGATCAGCCAGGCCGCGTCGAGCACCAGGTGGAACCAGATGGTGAGGCTCATCCGGCGCTTCTTCACCCGCTTCGACGACCACAGCCCGCTCGGGGTCTTCTCGCCCTTGATCCGGATGCCCGTGCGGATGATCAGCAGGAGGAAGAAGCCGTTGAGGAAGTGCGTCCATGACAGCCACGCCGGAATGCCGACGCCCTGACCCTCCGGCATGGGGGCCGGACCGGGGAACGCCGTAAGAAACGCCTCGACGCCCTCGAGCGACGCGATCCAGCGCGTGAAGAACACCGCGCAGAACGCCAGCAGCCCCAGAGCCGCCGCCCCGAAGACGCCGTAGATCGCGCGCAGGGAGGCAGGAAGGGCAGAGCTCACAAGAGGATCATGCCAGGGCCACCCGAGACGATGATTCGAGGCCGAAACAGTGCGCAACAGCCTTGACCCCTCGAGGCGGGTGGGCCAGGGTCAGCCCGCGCATGTCGTGTCGGTCGCGTTGCGGCCCAGCACCTCGGGTGCGGGGGGCGGCGGTGCGGCGCTGGCGCCGGGCGCCGGCGTGCCCGAGGGCGCCACCGGCGGGTCGGGGTTCGCCCCCGCGTTCGCATCCGGATCGAAGTAGGTGCCGGTGGGGCTGATCGGCACGTTGGCGGCGATCGCGGTGAAGAGCTTCTCGACCTCCGCGTCGATCGGCACCACCCGATCCGGATCCAGCGGGTCGTCGGTCGCGGGAACCTGCAGGAAGACGTAGTCCGAGGTCGGCACATCCTTCGCCGCCATGGCGAGCTGCACGAGCGTGAACGGATCGGTCAGCTCGGTGCTCGGGTCGATGTTCGACAGCGCGGTGCGGGCGAGCGACAGCAGCAGACCCGGATCGCTCAGCGTGCCCTGGTCGGTGAGCTTGCGCACCAGCGCCGACATGTAGATCTGCTGGTTCGAGATGCGGGCGAGGTCGCTGCCGGTCGGCAGCGTCTTGCGCATGCGCAGGAACTGCAGCGCCTGCTCGCCGACGAGCGTGTGCGGGCCGGGCTCGAGATGCAGGCCGCCGGCGTCGGGGTCGAAGATCTCCTCGGCGACGCAGATGTCGACGCCGCCGAGGGCGTTGGTGATCTCGACCACGCCGTTCCAGGTGACGCTCGCGGCGTAGTCGATGGCGAGATCCGCGCCGAACGGGGTGACGAGGGCGTTGAGCGTCTGGGCGACGCAGTTCAGCTCACCGCGGCCGTAAGCCTCGTTCAGCATGGTGTGCGAGGTCGCCGCCCTCGACTCGCCCTTCTGATTCGTGCACGACGGGATCGGCACCATCAGGTCGCGCGGGAACGCCGTGACCGTCACCCGCCGCGGCTCGGGCGAGATGCGCACGAGCAGGTTGACGTCGTTGTGGGCCGTCTGCAGGTCGCGGCCGTCCTCGTCGTACGCCGAGCGCTCCTGCGGGCACCGGCCGACGTGCCTCTCGTGCGAGGCCCACTCGCAGATGTCGAGCCCCACCAGCAGCAGGTCGACGCCCTCGGTGCCCACGAGCGCTCCGATATCGGGCGGATTCACATCCTGCCCGTCGAGCTGCTGCGCGTTCTCCGTGAACGTGCGCGAGAGGTCCCAGTAGCCGTAGACCACGGTGCCGATGCCGGCGACGAGCAGCACCGCCAGCCCGATCCCCATCCCGCGGACCAGGCGGCGCATGCCGCGGCGCTCGCGCGGCAGACGCGCGTGGCGGGCGGTGACCCGCCGGTTGACGCCGCGTCGTGCCATGCCGCACCCCCGTTTCTCGGCCGAGCATATCGGGAGCCGACGACGAAGCCCCGCCGTCCGGGTGGGCGGCGGGGCTTCGTGGATCCGGCTCAGACCAGACGGGTCTTCGGCGACACGTTGTAGGTGTCCTCCGGGTCGGTGTTCGCGACGCCGGAGAGGGCCTCGTCGATCGCCTTCATGAGGTCGGCCTCGAGCTTCACGCCGGACGCCTTGACGGTGTCCTTGAGCTGCTCGGGGCGGGAGGCGCCCACGAGCGCCGCGGCGACGTTCTGGTTCTGCAGCACCCACGCGATCGCGAGCTGCGGCATCGTGAGGCCGGCCTGCTCGGCGAGCGGCTTGAGGTTCTGCACGGCGGTGAGCACCTCATCGCGCAGCCAGCCCTTGATGAAGCTCGCGCCCGACTTCTCGTCGGTGGCGCGCGAGCCCTCGGGCACCGGCTGACCCGGCAGGTACTTGCCCGACAGCACACCCTGCGCCATCGGCGACCACACGATCTGCGAGATGCCGAGCTCCTCGGAGGCCGGCACGACCTTGCCCTCGATCACGCGGTGCAGCATCGAGTACTGCGGCTGGTTGGAGACGAGCTGGAAGCCCAGCTGCTTCGCCAGCGCGTGGCCCTCGCGCAGCTGCTCGGCCGTCCACTCCGAGACGCCGATGTAGAGCGCCTTGCCCTGACGCACGATGTCGGCGAAGGCCTGCATCGTCTCCTCGAGCGGCGTCTCGTAGTCGTAGCGGTGGGCCTGGTACAGGTCGACGTAGTCGACCTTCAGGCGACGCAGCGAGCCGTCGATGCCGTCGCGGATGTGCTTGCGCGACAGTCCGTGGTCGTTCGGGCCCTTCGGGCCGATCGGGAAGTAGACCTTCGTGAAGATCTCGAGACCCTCGCGACGCTGGCCCTTCAGCGCCTCGGCGAGCACCTCCTCGGCCGCCGTGTTGGCGTAGGTGTCCGCGGTGTCGAACGTCGTGATGCCCGCATCGAGGGCGGCGTGCACCGTTGCGATCGCCGCGTCGTTCTCGACCTGCGAGGCGTGAGTGACCCAGTTGCCGTAGGTGATCTCGGAGACCTTGAACCCGCTGTTGCCCAGGTATCGATAGTTGACCATGGGACAACGCTATCCGTGCCCGGATCCCTCGGGGCCCGGATGTCCGGAATACATTGCGCGGATCGCTCGCCCAGCGGGTGCGCGGGCGCCCAGCGGGTGCGCGGGCACGCACCCGCTCGGCGTCGACGCACCCGCTCGGCGCCGAGGCGGCGACGCTACTGCGAGACGGGCTGGCTGACGTAGCCGAGCTGCGCGTGCCAGTCGCGCACGGCCTGGCGCTGAGGCTCGTCGCAGACGTGGCCGTAGCCCAGGGTCACGTCCCAGTACTGGTTCGCACTCACCCAGACCCGGTGGTCGAGAGACCAGCCGTCGAGATACGTGAGAGCAAAGCAGTCGGCCATCGTCTCGAGATCCCCACCGAACGCCGAGAGGGCGACCTCGGTCGGCTCGGGATTCGTGACCTGGAGCACATGGGCGAACTCGTGGTACGCGACGCCGGTCCTCAACCAGTCGGACATGTACGGCATCGCGTCATCGGCCGCGTCGATGTGCACGACGCGCGGGTCGGCCGACACCACGCATCCGGCCACGTCCTCGCCGCAGAGCGTGTCGGCGTCGTCGATCGACGTCGTGACGAATCCGCTCCCGAGCTCGTCCAGCACGGTCTCGTAGGCGCTTCCCGAGGCGTTGGCGGATGCCGCGGCCTGCGCATCCGACAGCTGCTTCGCGAGATCGGCCGTCGCCGTGGCCACGTCGGCGATGTCGCGATCGAGGCCCGCGGCATCGTGGCGGTGGCGCCAGGCGTTCGCGGCGAGGTACGTCAGGTGCCCCTGGGGCACAAGACCCCCGACGTCGACGGTCTCGAAGCGCGCGGCGGTGTTCAGGAGCTCCTGCATCGCGGCGCCGAAGGTCTCCTTCTGCTCGATCAGCTCGTCCTGCTCCTCGATGCGGTCCTGCTGCTCCTGGATGCGCTGGTCCTGCTCGTCCAGCCGCTCCTGCATCGTCTGCAGCTGCAGCAGCAGGAGCACCAGGCCCACGGCGAGCGCGATCGCGCCGACGGCGAGCAGCGCCACCGCGACGATCCACCCCGTGCGGCGCGTGCGCGCGGCGGGCGGCCCGTCGGACGCGGCGGCGTCAGGCGCGGGCGCGGGGGCATCAGGCGCGGGCGCGGGGGCATCAGGCGCGGGGGAATCAGGTGCGGGAGCGGAGGGCTGCGGCGCGGGGTGGCTGCGGTCGACGGGGGCACCCTCGGCGACGGGGTCGTTCGTGATGGCGTCTCCCTCGGAAGCGGCCGAGGGCGCGGCCGCGCCTCTCGGTGAGCCGAGCATATCCGCGGACACAGCGCTGCCCCGCCGAACGCACATCGTCCCCGTCGGGGCGCATCCCGAAGGATGTGCCGTGGCGGGGACGATGTGGTCTCGCGGGCGCGTCAGGCCGTCGCGGCGGCCTCGGCGGCCTGCTGCTGGTCTTCCTCGGTGGCCACGAGCTGGCCGCAGGCGCCGTCGATCTCCTTGCCGCGGGTGTCGCGGAGGGTCGTCGGGATGCCCGCGTCGTTCAGGCGACGCACGAACTCACGCTGCACCGCCCTCTCGGACGCGTCCCAGACGGATCCGGGAGTCGGATTCAGGGGGATGGGGTTCACGTGCACCCAGCCTCGACCGCGCGCGTTGAGCTTGTCGGCCAGCAGGTCGGCGCGCCACGGGTGATCGTTCATGTCGCGGATCAGCGCGTACTCGATGGAGACGCGGCGTCCGGTCTTCTCGTAGTAGCCGCGGGCGGCATCGAGCACCTCGTCGACCTTCCAGCGCGAGTTCACCGGGATCAGCTCGTCGCGCAGCTCGTCGTCGGGGGCGTGCAGCGAGAGCGCGAAGGTGAGGGGGATGTCCTCGTCCGCGAGCTTGCGGATCGCCGGCGCGAGCCCCACGGTCGACACCGTGATGCCGCGCGCGGACATGCCCAGGCCGTCCTTCTTGTCGACCATCGTGCGCACGGCGTGCATCACGCGGGCGTAGTTGGCCAGCGGCTCGCCCATGCCCATGAACACGATGTTGGTGACGCGCTCGTCCGGGTGCTCGCGGCGACCCAGCTCGCCGTTCGCGATGGCGCGGTTCGCGCGCACGATCTGGTCGATGATCTCGGCGCTCGACATGTTGCGCGTGAGCCCCGCCTGGCCGGTGGCGCAGAACGGGCAGTTCATGCCGCATCCGGCCTGCGACGAGACGCACAGCGTGATGCGGCCCGGGTAGCGCATCAGCACCGACTCGACGAGGGCGCCGTCGTGCAGGCGCCACAGGAACTTGATCGTGTCGCCCTTGTCGGTCTCGAGGCGGCGCACCTCGGTGAGCAGGTTCGGGAGGAGTCCGGTGACCAGCTCCTCGCGGCCCGCGGCCGGCAGATCCGTCATCTCGGCGGGGTCGCTCGTCCAGTGCTGGAAGTAGTGCTTCGCGACCTGCTTGGCGCGGAAGCCCTGCAGTCCCAGCTCCTTGACGCGCTCGACGCGCGCCT
The DNA here is from genome assembly GCF_017592545.1 of Microbacterium stercoris. Lineage (GTDB taxonomy): Bacteria > Actinomycetota > Actinomycetes > Actinomycetales > Microbacteriaceae > Microbacterium > Microbacterium stercoris. The sequence continues at coordinate 793,350 of NZ_JAGFOA010000001.1, read as the reverse complement.
CGGGCGTGAGGTCGGCGAGGTGCACCGGCGGCTTGCCGCGCTTCGGGCTCGCGAACTGCAGCAGCGGGCGGCCCGACTCGTCCTTCGCCTGCTGCCAGCCCTCGGTCTGGGGGCGCACCTGGCGCACGCCGGCGGCCTTGGCGCCGCCAGTGCTGCGGATGGCGGTGTTCGCGGGGCGCGCGGGCGTGTCGGTCATGTGCTCAAGCGTAGGCGGATGCGCCTGGGATAGGGCTGGTGCGGCTGATCAGCGCCCTCCTGGTCAGGACGCGCCGGGACGGATCCGGATCGCGACACTTCCCGTCGCAAAACGCCGCACCCCCCGAAGGGAGCGCGGCGTTTTGTGGCCAGCAGCGAGCCGGCCGGGCAGGACGGATCAGCCGAGCGCCACCCAGCCGGCGTTGCCGGCGGCCGAGCGCTCGACCGCGTCGAGCACGCGCTGCACGTACAGGCCGTCCTCGTAGCTCGGGGCCGGCGCGACTCCCGACGCGATCGCGCGGGCGAACTCGACGACCTCGTGCGTGAAGGTGTGCTCGTAGCCGAGGCCATGGCCCGTCGGCCACCAGGCCGACAGATACGGGTGCTCGGGCTCGGTGGCGAGGATGCGGCGGAAGCCGGCCTCGTCCGACGGCAGCGTGTGGTCGTGGAACTCGAACTCGTTCAGGCGCTCGAAGTCGAACGCGACCGAGCCCAGCGAGCCGTTGATCTCGATCCGGATCGCGTTCTTGCGTCCCGCGGCGAAGCGGGTCGCCTCGAACGTGGCCAGGGCGCCGCCGTCGGTGCGCGCGATGAACACCGCCGCGTCGTCGACGTCGACCGTGCCGCGGCCCTCGCCGGCGGTCGCCGCGAGCGACCCCTGCGAGGCGACCAGCGGGCGCTCCTTGACGAACGTCTCGGTCAGCGCGCTGACGCCCGTGAGCTTCTGCCCGGTGAGGAAGTACGCCATGTCGATGACGTGCGCGCCGATGTCGCCGAGGGATCCGGATCCGGCCTTCGCCTTCTGCAGACGCCAGACGAGCGGGAAGTCCTCATCGACGATCCAGTCCTGCAGGTAGGTGGCGCGGATGTGGCGGATCGTGCCGAGGCGGCCGTCGGCGATGAGCTTGCGCATCACGCCGAGGGCGGGTGTGCCGCGATACGAGAAGCCGACCATCGACTGCACACCGTGCGCGCGCGCCTCGGCCGCCAGGCGGGTCATCTCCTCGGCCTCCGCGGCCGTGTTGGCCAGCGGCTTCTCGCACAGCACGTGCTTGCCCGCGGCGAGCGCGGCGTTCGAGATCTCGGCGTGCAGGTCGCCCGGCACGCAGATGTCGACGGCGTCGATCTCGGGATCGTTGACGGCGTCGCGCCAGTCGGTCGCGTAGCGCGGGATGTCGAACGTGTGCGCGAACTCGGCCACCGCGGCCTCGTCGCGGCCGACCACGAGGTCGATCCGGGCGTCGACGTCGAAGAAGCGCGGGGCCGTCTGCCACGCCTGCGCGTGGATCTTGCCCATGAAGGCGTAGCCGATGAGGGCGACGCGGAGAGCGGGCTTGTGATGCATGGGATCAGTCCAGTTCGGTGAGCGGGACGGGGGCGGGGCGCTCGCACGTCGACTCGACGGCGAGGGAGCGGCCCTCGTGGGCCGCGCGGAGCAGTGTCTCCATGATGTCGAGCACGTGGAAGGCGAGCTCGCCGGAGGTGCGCGGGCTGCCGTCGGTGCGCACGAAGTCCTGCAGCGCGATGCCGCGACCTCCGTCGACGTAGCCGCCGGAGACCGGAAGGGTCTCCCACGGGTCCTGCCACGGGTCGCTGAGGCGCTTGAGGTGCACGTCGCCGGCGAAGTGGTTGGGGTCGGGCACGATGAGCGAGCCCTCGGTGCCGTGGATCTCGATGTTCGACGCCTTGGTGCCCACGGTGTCGAACGACATCACGATCGTCGACAGCGCCCCGGAGGCGTGGGTGAGCACGCCCGTGACGTGCGTGTCGACGTTGACGGGGATGATCTCGCCGGCGCGCGGGCCGGATCCGATCGTGCGCTCGGAGCGCAGGGCGCTCGCGGCGCCGATCACCGACACCACGGGGCCGAGCAGGGTCACCAGCGCCGAGACGTAGTACGGGCCCATGTCGAGCAGGGGGCCGCCGCCGGGCTGGTAGTAGAAGTCGGGGTTCGGGTGCCAGCGCTCGTGGCCGGCGGCCATCATGGTCGCCGTGGCCGAGATCGGGATGCCGATCAGGCCGTCCTCGATGGCGGCGCGCGCGGTCTGCGTGCCCGTGCCGAGCACGGTGTCCGGCGCGCACGACGCGACGAGGCCGGCCGCGGCGGCCGCCTCGAGCACCGGCTTGGCGCGCTCGAGGGTGGCCGCGAGCGGCTTCTCGCCGTGCACGTGCTTGCCCGCCGCGATGGCGGCGAGGGCGATGCGGTCGTGCGCATCCGGGATCGTGAGGTTCAGCACCAGGTCGACCTCGGGATCCGCGATCAGCTCGTCGACCGTGAGGGCGCGGCCTCCCACCCGGTCGGCGACCGCCTGTGCGCGGGCGGGGTCGAGGTCTGCGGCGGCGACGAAGCGCACGTCGGCGAGGTGCGGGAGGGTCGCGAGGTACTGCTCGACGATGTTGCCGCAGCCGACGACGCCGACGCGCAGGGGCGAGGCCACGGCGCTCACGCGTCGGCTCCCGCGGACCCGGCACCGGCCGGACGCGCGGCCCACAGCAGCCCGCGCTCGATGATCGTGCGCACGTTCTCGTCCTGCAGCACGTCGATCGAGTGCCCGGGCGTCGCGACGAAGATGCGGCCCTTGCCCCACAGGCGCGTCCACACCGCGGGCGACGTGATCGGCCGGTGCCACGGGTGGTACGGCTGCGTCGGATGCGTGGTGGTCGCCAGCACGTCGATCAGGTCGTCGTGCAGCACCCAGTACTGCTCGGTGTTCAGCTCGAAGTCGTCGATGCCGGCCGTGATCTCGTGCTCGCGCCCGAGGTCGGTGATGTTCACCGTGTACGGCAGGTAGTTGTCGCGCTCGTCGCCGGGGCGCTCCTCCGGGTGGCGGCCCGGGTGCGTGGCGAACTGGCCGCCGACCAGCTGCAGGTAGTCGCTGCTGTTGCGGTAGGAGTCGGCGATGCCGCCGTGCCATCCGCCGAATCCGGTGCCGTTCTCGATCGCGCCGCGCAGGCCCCAGAACTCGTCCTTCTCGATGGTGTTCATCGTGTTGGACTGCAGGATCAGGTCGACCGTCGCCATGTAGTCGCCGTCGGCGTAGACCGCCGGGCTCTCCTCGACGCGCACCTCGAATCCCGATTCCTCCAGGAACGGGATGAACAGCTCGGTGGCTTCGACGGGGTGATGGCCGTCCCATCCGCCGCGCACGACCAGCGCGCGACGAATCGGGGTCGTATCCGACATGGATTCTCCTTTGTGACTTCTCTGTCTGGCGCGCGCGGGCACGCGGGGTCGAGGTTAGCGGGCGCGGAGGGCGGCGCGGGCCGGGGGACGGCATTTTGCGCGAAAACCTGGATCCCCCGGCGCCTCAGGCGGTGCGCGCGCTCAGGCGGTGCGCTCCAGGACCGCGCGGACATCCGGATCCGTCTCGGTCGCGATCGCGAGGGCGTGCGCCTCCGCGAGCACCTCGTCGATGCGCACGCGCGCCCCGGTCTCGGCCGAGCGCACCGCGGCCTCGACCATGGCGAGACTGCGCACGTTCTGGCGTGCGGATCCCGAGGGCTCGGCCCCGGTGCGCAGGGCGTCGAGGAACTCGGCCAGCGATCCGGCGATCTCCTCCTTCGCGGCCGGGGCGATGTCCCGCTCGCGCAGGGCGTCGGTCTCGACGCTCACGTGCGATCCGCCGTCCCAGGCCGCCGAGCCGCGCTCGGCGCTGATGCGCCACGATCCGTTCCACGACGTCTCCAGGCCCGGCGCGCACCAGCTGCCGGTGAAGACGAAGCGCGAGCCGTCGTCGAACGAGAACACCGCGTGGGCGTTGGCGTCGGCCTGGAACCACGACCACGGCGGGTTGTGCTCCTCGCAGTACACCGACACCGGATCGGCCCCCGTCACGTAGCGCGCGGCGTCGAACGCGTGGATCGCCATGTCGACGAGCAGCACGTGATCCATCTCCTCGCGGAAGCCCCCGAAGTGCGGCGCCTTGTAGAACTCGGTGACGACGGATCCGATCGCACCGAGCTCACGCACCTCCGCACGCAGGGCGTCGAGCGCCGCGTAGTAGCGGCGCGACTGGCTGATCATCAGCAGTCGGCCATGCGCCTCGGCCGCGGCGGCCTGACGCAGGGCATCGGCGACGGTGGGGGCGGCGGGCTTCTCGCACAGCACGGGCAGGCCCGAGGCGAGCGCCTCGACGTTCACCGGCAGATGGGCGACCGGCACCGTGACGTTGACCACGGCGTCGGCACCCGTCGCGGCGGCGACCTCGGCGACGCTCGTTCCCACGACGACGCCCGAGAGGCCGTGCGCGGCGAGCGCCTGCTCGGCCGCGGTCACGTTGAGGTCGACGAGGCCGACGAGCTCGGCGCCCGGCTCGGCCGCGATGGTGCGCAGCCAGGCCTGGCCCATCCCGCCCGCGCCGACCTGCACGAGGCGGATCGGGGTGGCCTCAGTCGTCATTGTGCATCGCTCCGCCGTAGCCGTGACCGTTGTAGAAGTCCTCGGCGTCGTAGCGCAGCAGCACCGGGTCGGCGCGCTCGGGCCGCAGGGTCTTCGCCCACTCCACGCCGTTCGCGATGACCTTGCGCACCTCGGCCTGGTGGTAGACCGGGTAGTCCTGGTCGCCGGGGCTGAAGTAGAAGATCTTGCCGAAGCCGCGGCGGTAGGTCATGCCGCTACGGAACACCTCGCCGCCCGTGAAGGTCGACAGGAAGATCAGCTCGTCGGGCGCGGGAACGTCGAAGAACTCGCCGTACATCTCCTGCGCGGGGATGAGGAACGGGTGCGGGATGCCGCGCGCGATCGGATGGGTCGGATCGACCGTCCAGACGATCTCGCGGTCGTTCTTCGAGCGCCAGCGGAGGGTGCACGAGGTGCCCATCAGCTTGCCGAAGATCTTCGACCAGTGGCCCGAGTGAAGCACCACGAGCCCCATGCCGGCCAGCACGTGCTTGTGCACGCGCTCGACGACCTCGTCCGCCACCTCGCCGTGCGCCGCGTGTCCCCACCACACCAGCACGTCGGTCTGCGCGAGCAGCTCCTCGGTGAGGCCGTGCTCGGGGTCGTCGAGGGTCACCGTCTGCACGATCGCCCGGTCGCCGAGGTTCTCCTCGATGCCCTCCTTGATCGTGGTGTGCATGCCGTCGGGGTAGATGTCGCGCACGTTCTGCTGCACCTGCTCGTGGCGGTTCTCCCCCCACACGACGACGCGGACGGGGTATTCGGGGGTGAGCGCCGACATGGCGGTCTCCTTCTCTTGGGTGTTCGAGATGTGTGAGGTCATTTGACGGCGCCGCCCATCGCGCCTGCCGCAATGTAGCGCTGGGCGACGAGCAGCAGCACGATCGCCGGCAGCGACGACAGCACGGCGGTGGCCATCACCGCTCCCCAGTTGGCGACCTGCGTGCCGAGGTACGAGTAGATGCCGAGGGTGACGGGGCGCAGGTCCTCGGTGGTGGTCAGCGTCAGCGCGAACAGGAAGTCGCTCCACGCGAAGAGGAACGCGAACAGCCCGGCGGTGATCAGCGCGTTCTTGGCGATCGGCAGCGCGATCGACCAGAACGCGCGGACGGGGCCTGCGCCGTCCACGCGCGCCGCCTCGAGGATCGACGGGTGCAGGCTCATCATGAACGCGCGCAGCACGAGGATCGCGAACGGCACCGAGTGCGAGGCGTCCGCGAGGATGAGCCCGACGACGGTGTTGAGCAGCCCGAGGTCGTTGTAGGCGGCGTAGAGCGCGTTGGCGATCACGATGCCCGGGATCATCTGCGCGATCAGGATCACCAGCAGCGCCACGTTGATCCAGCGGTACCGGAACTGCGCGAGCGCGTAGGCGGCCGGCGCCGAGATCGCGAGGCAGACGATCACCGAGCCGACCGACACGATGAGGCTCGTGAGCAGGTTGCCGCCCTGATCCGCGATGGCCTGCTCGTACCCCGCGAAGCTCGGGTTCCAGGGGATCAGCCCGGCGTTGAGGGTGTTGCCGGACGGCTGCAGCGACGTGTTCACCATCCAGTAGACGGGGAACAGCATGATGGCCAGCAGCACAACGCCGACGACGGTCGACAGACGACTGCGGGAGCTGCGGGAGCGGTGACGCCGCGCGGCCCGGGGGTCGACGGTGATCAGGGCGGTGGTCATGATCTCTCCTTCCGGATCACTCGTCGACGGCCTTGCGGTTCGACCGCAGGTAGATGAGTGCGAACACAAGCGACAGCAGGATCAGGATGTTGCTGAAGGCCGCGCCGACGCCGAACTCGAAGTCGACGAACGACGTCTGGTAGGCGCGGATCGCGATGGTCTGCGTCGCGTTCGCGGGGCCTCCGCCGGTGAGGCCCAGGATCACGTCGAGCACCTTGAGCGTGTACACGACGCCCAGCACGAGCACCACGCTCATGACGGGGCGCAGGTTCGGCAGCGTGATGTGCCAGAAGGCCTTCCATCCCGTGGCGCCGTCGAGCGATGCGGCCTCGTAGAGCTCCTCGGGGATGTCCTGCAGTCCGCCGTAGAGCAGCGTCACGTTGAAGGGGATGCCGACCCAGATGTTGACCAGGATCACCGCGATGAGCGCGACGTCGGGGCTCGTGAGCCACGGCACCGCGTCGATCCCGATGGCGCCGAGCGCCTGGTTCAGGATGCCGCTGTCCTTGTCGAGGATGGCGCGCCAGGTGGCGCTCGACACGATGAGCGGCAGCAGCCACGGCAGCAGCAGCATGGCGCGCAGGAACCCGCTGAGGGGGAACTGGCGGCGGAAGAACACCGCCAGTCCCATCCCGATCACGAACTGACCCAGGAGAGACCCGAGCGTGAACAGCAGCGTGTTCGCCATGGCGGGCCAGAACAGACCGCTCGTGAGGGCCGTGACGTAGTTCTGGAAGCCCACCCAGGGGGCCTCGCCCGTGAAGAAGGTCTTGGTCGTGTAGTCCTGGAACCCCATCAGGATGTTCTTGACCACGGGGTAGCCGAAGAACAGCGCGATGTAGATCGCGGCGGGCACCACGAACAGCGCCTTGATCACGTCCTCGCGGCGCACCCGGCGGCGCCGCGAGGACAGCACAGCGGTCGTCATCGGATCAGCCGCGCGCAGCCTGCTCGAGCGCCTCTGCGGGCTCGGCTTCGCCCGTGATCGCCAGCTGCACGGCGTTGTAGATGACGGTGGCGACGGTCGGCCACTCCTCGCCGAGCTTGCCGGTGCGCGAGCGGGCGTCGACGACCTGCTGCGTGAAGGCCTCCATCGACGGCACCTTCTCGACGTAGGCGTCGACGAGGTCGGTGCGCGTGGGCACCATGAAGCGGGCCTCGGCCACGGCCATCGAGTTGTCCTCGTTGGTGATGCAGCCGATGAACTCGGCGGCCTTGGCCTGACGCGCCTCGTCGCCGGTCTCGGGGACGGTGAGCACCTCGCCGCCGAGCGGCGCCACGGGGGTCTGACCCTCCTCGTTGACGGGCACGAGCACCGAGCCCCACTCGAAGTCGGTGTCGGCGAGGGCGGGGATCTGCCACGGGCCGTTGACCATCATCGCGGCCTTGCCGGCGACGAACTGGTCCTTCACGTCGGCCTGCGACCAGTTGACGACACCTTCGGAGGCGGATCCGTCCTTGACCAGGTCGACCCACAGCTGCAGAGCCTCGGCGACCTCGGGGGTCTGCAGATCCGTCTCGTCGCCGCCGTTCGTCCACATGAACGGCAGGAACTGCCAGGCGCCCTCGTACGTGGCGATGGCCGAGAAGGCGACACCGTAGCGGTCGCCCTCGGTGAGCGCAGCCGACGCGGCCTTCAGGTCGTCCCACGTCTTCGGCGGCTCGATGCCCGCCTCGTCGAGCAGGGTCTTGTTGTAGAAGATCCCGAGGGTGTTGACGGCGGGGGCGAGGCCGTAGATCTCGTCCTCGTAGGTGGCGGCGTCCAGGATGCCCTGCGCGAAGCCGTCGGTGTCGACTTCGAAGCGGCTGAGCGGCGCGAGGCCGCCGGTCGCGGCGATCTCCTGCACGTCGGGGTTGTCGAGCATCAGGATGTCGGGGAGCGTCTTGGACGACGACCGCTGCAGCACCTTCTGGATCAGGTCCTTGCCCGGCACGGTCTCGCGCTCGATCTCGACGCCGATCTCCTCGGCGCAGTCGTCGATGACGCCCTGCATGATCGTCTTGTCGGGCTCGTTGTTCCAGTAGTCGAGCATGGTCAGCGAGTCGACCTCGCCGCCGGCGTCGCCGCCGCCGTTCGCTCCGCCGCCTGAGCAGGAGGCGAGGATCAGCGGCGCCGCGGCGAGGGCCGCGACGGTCATGAGGGTGCGATTGCGGCGCATGATGACTCCTTTGTCAGTGCGTTGAGGGGGATGGTCAAACGTTTAAGTTATGCGTTTAACCGCTGTGTCAGTATCGTGCATGGGACGGTCGCCGCTGTCAACACCCGAAAGGGACGGATCCGGCGCACCGTACGATTCAGCGAGGAGGAGCGGATGGTCACGATGCGTGATGTCGCCCAGCGCGCAGGCGTGTCGGTGGCCACGGTGTCCTTCGTCGTCAACGGCAGCAAGCCCGTGCGCGACGAGACGCGCGAGCGCGTCGAAGAGGCCATGCTCGCGCTCGGCTTCCACCGCAACCCGCTCGGCGCCGCCCTCGCCCGACGCGGACACACCCGCATCATCGCCATGCTCTACCCCGCGCTGGAGCGCCCGCTCACGCCCACGGCCGTCGCGTTCTTCACCGGCGCCTCGCGGCGCGCGCGCGAACAGGGCTACGACCTCGTGATGTGGCCGATCGGCAACGACGCGGAGCAGGTGGCCGTGCTCGCCCGCACGGGACTCGTCGACGGCGTGCTGCTGATGGAGGTGCAGCTCGAGGACCCGCGCGTGGACGCGCTGCGCACCGCGGGGGTGCCCTTCGCGATGATCGGCCGCACCGCCGAGCCCGAGGGCATCGGCTACGTCGACATCGACTTCGCCGCCACCACCCGCGATGCCGTCGCGCGGCTGCACGCCCTGGGCCACACGCGGATCGCGTTCGTCGCGGGCAGCGAGCCGGGCTATCAGCACGCCGCCCGCACGCGCGCGGAGAGCGCCTACCGCACGGCCGTGACCGAGATCGGCGGGCCGGCCACGGTGATCCGCGTGGACGAGAGCCCGGCCGCCGGGCGCGCGCTCGGCGAGCGGATCCTGACCGATCACCCCGGCACCACCGGTGTGGTGATCCTGAACGAGCACGCGGCCGCGGGCCTGCTCATCGGCCTCGCCCACGCCGGCACGTCGGTGCCGCGCGACCTCAGCGTGGTCTCGATGAGCACCTCGGCCTACATGGCCGAGATGGCAGAGCCGCGCCTGACCTACCTGCGCGCGCCGGGTGCCGAGCTCGGCGAGTGGGGCGTCGACGCGCTGCTCGAGCGGATCCTGTCTCCGGATCACGCGCCCCGGCAGCGCCTGCTCGCGTGCGAGTACGTCGCCGGCGACACCCTCGCACCCGCGCCGGCGGGGGCGGGGGCGTGGGCGGGGGCCTGAGAACACACGAAGACCGCGAGGGCGCATCCTCGCGGATGTGCCCTCGCGGTCTCGAGGTGCTCTCGCCGCGTCAGTCCTCGTCGACCGCGGTGAGCGGCGCCCGTGGGGCGGATGTCACCAGCGGCCGCCGTGGAGGCGGCGCGTGCGCTGCTCCTGGCCGAGCTCGCCGTAGGGGTAGTCGGCCACGTGCGGGAGGCTGGCCGCGTCGAGGCGCTCCCGCTGCTGCGGCGTCAGCACAACATCACCGGAAGCGAGGTTGTCCTCGAGGTGGGCGAGCGTGCGGGCGCCGAGGATCACCGAGCTGACGCCCGATCGACCCGCCAGCCACGCGATCGCCACCCGCCCTTGCGGCACGCCGTGCTCGTCGGCGACCGCGGCGAGCGCGTCGAGCACGGCCCACGTGCGCTCCTCGGAGCGGCGCCGGTCGAGGCCGTTCATGGCACCGGGCGCCGCGTCGTGGCGCGTGCCGGCAGGCACGGCGTCGCGCGTGTACTTGCCGGTGAGCCAGCCGCCGGCGAGCGGCGACCAGGGCAGGAGGCCGAGCCCGTTGAACTCGGCTGCGGGCAGCACCTCCCACTCGATCTCGCGCGCCAGCAGGTTGTACTGCGGCTGGATGGTCACCGGACGCACGAGCCGGCGGAACTCGGCGACATCCATGTACCGCTGCAGCTGCCACGCGGTGACGTTCGACAGCCCCACGTAGTGCACCTTGCCGGCGGCGACCGCTGCGGTCAGGAACTCGAGCTGCTCCTCGACCGAGGTGTGCGGATCCCAGGAGTGCAGCTGGTAGAGATCGATCGTCTCGACACCCAGGCGCTGCAGCGAGGCATCCAGCGCCTGCGCGAGATGCTTGCGCGAGAGCCCGAGCTGATTCGGCCCGCCACCCGTCGGGAAGCGGCCCTTCGTCGCGATGACGAGGTTGTCGCGCACCTCCGCGGCGGCGCTCTTCAGCCAGCGTCCGACAATCCGCTCGCTCTCGCGATCCGCGTAGATGTCGGCGGTGTCGATGAGATTGCCGCCCGCGGCGACGTAGAGATCGAGCATCTCGCGCGATTCGGCCTCGGAGGTCTCCCGGCCGAATGTCATGGTGCCGAGGGCGAACTGCGAGACGGAGGCGCCCGCGGCGCCGAGGGTGCGGTACTGCATGAGGACTCCTTGGGGCTTGGGCGTTTCGACTCGCTTCGCTCGCTCAACGAACGACGCGGGCGAGCGGGGGGCTTGGGCGTTTCGACTCGCTTCGCTCGCTCAACGAACGACGCGGGGCGAGCGGGCGGGCGGGCGGGTGGGCGTGGGCGCGGCTAGTCGGAGCGCTCCGCGCGCTTCACGACGTCGAGCAGGCCGTCCTCGCCACCGACGTTGCCGGCGAAGACCACGTAGGGCAGGCCGGGGGCGAGGCCGTCGATCGGGCGCCACACCGACACGATGCCGGGCAGCACGGTGCCCTCCACACGCGCGCGGCTCATGCCGAGCGCTTCCGTCGCCACATCCGACGACGTGATGCCGCCCTTGGCCACGAGGAAGGCCGGGCGCGTGCGCTCGAGCACCGCGCGCACGACGTCGACGACCGCGGCGCTCACCTCGCGGGCGATCGCGAGGCTCGCCTGGGCGCTGCGGCCGCGGCGGAGCGTTCTGCTCGTGCGGAAGACCACGGTGCGCTCAGCGAGCGCGTTGACGATCTCGTCCGCCAGCGCGCGCTGCTGGCCCGGATCGGACGGGCGGCTCGCGTCGAGTTCGACGACCAGCGGGTCGCGCGCGGCGATCAGCCGCTCAAGCTGACGCGTGGTCATGGCCACGTGCGATCCCACGACGACGAGGCCGCCGGCGACGGCGTCCTCGGCGCGCAGAGATGCGGCGGGCACGGGGGCGCTCGCCGACTGCCCGAGCCGCGCGCGCACGAACGACGGCCCCGTCCGGTAGACGAACCGCTGCCCCTCGGCCTCGGCGCGCAGCACGGCGTCGGCGACGATGCGCAGGTCGTCATCGCGCTCGGCGTCGACCACGACCACCCGCCCGTCGTGGGCCTTTCTCAGCAGCTCGCGCACGTGATCCGCGCCCTCGAGCCGGATGTCGTCGAGACCGATCCTCAGCACGTCGGAGGCACGGATGCGGCCGCCGGTCTGCTCCTCGACCCACGCCGGCAGGTGCGACTGCGTGAAGCCGAAGGTGGCGTCGCGCGCGAACTCGGTCTCGCCGACGGGGGTGCGCACGCCATCCGGGCCGGCCACGTAGTGGGTGCCGCCGACGGTGACGCGCCCCGCGTCGAGATACGCCGGCACGAGCAGCACGCCCGCGGCGGGGTCATGTGCGCGCAGCACGTCGGTCTCGAGTGGGAAGTGCCCGCGCAGCGTGGAGTCGCCGCGCGCGAGGAACACGGGGTCGAGCCCCCGCTCGGCGGCGACCGCGCGCACCTCCCGTGCGACGCGGTCGACCCGCGCGGCCGCCTCATCCGGTCCGAGGCTGCGCGTGTTGGTGAGGATGAAGAACCCCGCCCCGCCCTGATCGAACGCCCACCGCAGGTGATCCGGATCCGTCCGCGTCAGAACGGGGACATCGCGGATCGTCTGCGTGCCGGTGGGGTCGTCGTCGAGGACGATCACAGGACGGGGCATGGGGTTCTCCCTCAGTGAGCCGGGGCCTGAGCGGCCTGGGCTTCGTCGTCGAGCAGGTCGTCGGCCTTCGCCTTGAAGAACTTCGTGCCGAGCATCATGCCGGCGGCGAGGAAGGCGAACACACCCAGCGACACCACACCCCAGGCGCCGCTGTCGGTGGGCATGGCCTCGTTGAAGGCCGTGCGCATCAGCGGGGCGACGAAGCCACCCAGGTTGCCGAGCGAGTTGATCAGGCCGATGCCCGCGGCGGCCGCGGTGCCGGTGAGGAACGCGGTCGGGAACGACCAGGTGATCGGACCCACCGAGAGGAAGCTCGCCACGGCGACCGTGATGAACACGATGCCGAGCACCGGCTGGTTCGTCGCACCGGCCCACGCGGATCCGAGGATGAACAGACCCGTGAGCACGTAGAACGTGGCACCCCAGTTGCGGCGGCGCTTGACCGTGTTCGCCTTGTTGCCGAAGTAGTAGCAGGCGAACAGACCCACCAGCCACGGGATGGCCGTGACGAGGCCGACCTGCCAGCCCACGTCCTGGCCGAGGAGCCCGGCCACCTGCTGCGGCAGGTAGAAGGTGGTGCCGTACACGGCGATCTGCAGGCAGAAGTAGATGACCGTGAAGTACCAGACCTTCCAGTTGGCCATCGCGCGCCAGATTCCGGTCGGGCCGTCCTCCTGACGCACGGCGTCCTCACGGGCCATGACGTCGATGAGGGCGCGCTTCTCGTCCTCGTTCAGCCACTTGGCCTTCTGCGGGGTGTCGATGAGCAGGAAGATCGCGGCGATACCGGCGATGACGGCGAGCATTCCCTCGCTGAAGAACATCACCTGCCATCCGAGCCACGGCGTGTACTGGTCGCCGAAGCTGATCAGGCCGCCCGAGAGCGGGGCGCCGAGCATCTGCGAGAAGGGCTGCGCCAGGTAGAAGATCGCGAACATGCGCACACGCACCTTGTTCGGGAACCACTCGGCCAGGAACATGATCACGCCCGGGAACAGACCGGCCTCGGTCACGCCGAGCAGGAAGCGCAGGATGATGAACATCGTGTCGTTCGTCGTGAACGCGAAGGCTGCGGCGACGATGCCCCAGGTGATCGCGATGCGCGCGAGCCACCAGCGGGCTCCGAACTTCTTCAGGGCGAGGTTCGAGGGGATCTCGAAGATCGCGTAGCCGATGAAGAAGATGCCGGCGCCGAGCGCGAACGCTCCGGCCGAGATTCCCCGATCGGCCTGCAGCGCGGCCTCGGCGAAGCCGACGTTCGTGCGGTCGAGGAACGCGACGAAGTACAGGATGACGAGCATCGGCATCAGGTGCCGGGTCGCCTTGCTGACGGCGCTGGCGAGCGGCTCCGTCCTCAGGGTGGCGGTATCAGCCATTGAAGATCTCTCCTTTGAGGGCATGGCTACGGGTGGGTTGTGCGGGTTCTTCGTGCGGTTGCCGGATCCGGCGGCCCCTTGCAGAGGCCGCCGGGATCCCGGGTCAGAAGGCGAGGATCTGCCAGATCCCGATGCCGACGAGCACGATCCCGATGGCGAGGAACGCCAGGCGGGACTTGCTCCAGGTGCCGATGTTCATGAGGCTCCTCAGTGCATGTAGGTGCCGCCGTCGATGTTCAGGGTCTGGCCCGTCACATATCCGGCGTCTTCGCTGATCAGGTAGGCGACGCCCGCGGCGATGTCGCGCGGGGATCCGATGCGGGGCAGCACGCCGTCGGCCGACATGGCCGCCTTGCGCTCCTCGGTGAGGGTGCCGCCCATGATGTCGGTGTCGATGGGGCCGGGCGCGATGGCGTTGACCGTCACGCCCAGGCGGCCGAGCTCGCGCGCGACCGAGCGGGTGAGGCCGATGACGCCGGCCTTGGCGGCCGAGTACGCGGTCTTCGAGAACGTGCCGCCTCCGCGCTGCGCGGAGATCGAGGACATGCTCACGATGCGGCCGACGCCGTTCGCGGTCATGGTCTCCGCCGCGCGGCGCGTGGCGTAGTGCACGCCGTTGAGGTTGATCGCGATGACGCGGTTCCACTCGTCGGGCGTGACCTCGAGGTACGGATCCGGCGAGCTCACGCCCGCCAGGTTCACCAGCGCCACCAGCGGCGGCAGCTGCGGCTCGAGGGCGTCGAACGCGGCGCGCACCTGCGCCTCGTCGGCGACGTTCGCGCCGGCTCCGGCGGCCGCGACCCCATGCTGCTCGGCGATCTCGGCGGCCACGGCCTGGGCGGCGGCCTCGTCGAGGTCGATGATGCCGATGCTCCAGCCCCGCTCGGCGAGGTAGTGGGCGGTGGCGCGGCCGATGCCGCGCGGCGAGGCCGCACCGGTCAGGATCGCGGTGCGCTCGGCGGGGAAGGCGGCGCTCACTCGCCCGCCTCCGATCCGGTCGAGCCCGAGTGGATCGGGGCCGGGCCCAGCTCGTCGAGCAGCTTCTGCATCGCGACGTAGGCCTTGTTGCGGTAGGCCACGAGCTCGGGGGTGCGGTCGGCCGGCACGTCGAGGAAGCCCGCGCCCGACTTGGTGCCGAGCTTGCCGGCGTCGACGAGCTCCTGGAGCGCCGCCGGGGTGGCGAAGCGCTCGGGCCAGCGGGTCTGCAGCGACTCGTAGCAGAAGGCGTAGACGTCGAGCCCCGCCATGTCGGCGATCGCGAACGGGCCGAAGAACGGCAGGCGGAAGCCGAACGTGGTGCGCACGATGGTGTCGATGTCGGTGGCCGAGGCCACGCCCTCCTCGACGAGCTGCGACGCCTCGGCGAACAGCGCGTACTGCAGGCGGTTGAGCACAAAGCCCGTCGAGTCCTTCACGCGGGCCGTCTGCTTGCCCGTGGCCCGCACGATCTCCTCGACGAACGGCAGGATCGCCTCATCCGTGCCCTCGTGGGGGATGATCTCGACGCCCGGGATGAACGGGGCGGGGTTCGAGAAGTGCACACCCACGAAGCGCTCGGGGCGCTCGACGGCCGTCGCGAGCGAGGCGATGAGGATCGTCGACGTGTTGGAGCCGATGACGGCATCCGGACGCGCCGCGGCCGAGATGCGCGCGAGGGTCGCGTGCTTGATCTCGATCTTCTCGGGCACGGCCTCCTCGATGAAGTCGGCGCCGGCGACGGCCTCCTCGATCGACGCGGCCGCGGTGAGGCGCTGCTGGATCCGCTCGACCGCGTCGGCGGGGAACAGGCCGTCGGCGACGAACTGGCCGGCCTCCGTGAGGAGGCGATCGAGGTTCGAGGCGGCGACCTCGGCCGACACGTCGGCGAGGCGCACGTCGTAGCCGGCGAGGGCGAGCACCTGGGCGATGCCGCCGCCCATGTAGCCGGATCCGACGATGGCGATGGTGGTCACGACTGCTGCTCCTTGATGTTGCGGGGGATGAGGGTGCGCAGGTACTGCGCGTTGGTGGCGCACACGCCGAGCGAGTCGCCGCCGTACTGCTCCATGAGGAAGATGCCGCGGAACCCGACCTCGTTGATCGCGTCGCGCACCACCTGGCGGTAGTTGATGAGGCCGAGCTCCATGCTGGTGGGCACCGAGGTGGCCCAGGACGCGTCAGCCGACTCGTCGCGCGTGTAGTTCTTGACGTGCCAGTAGTTCGTGTACGGCAGCGTCTTGGCGAACATCTCGCGCCAGTCCTCGATCGGACGGTGCAGGCGGATGAGGTTCGCGATGTCGGGGTTGATGCCGACGTTGTCGAGGCCGATGTCCTCGATCAGGCGCACGGCGCTGTCGGCGGTGCCCACATAGGTGTCCTCGTACATCTCGAGCGACATCTGCAGGCCCACATCGGCGGCGTGCCGACCCAGCTCGCGCAGGCGCGTGACGGCGGCCTTCCAGACCTCCGGGTCATCCGGATCCTTCGGCCCCTGCGCCGTCCAGAACCACAGCGCCTTGCGCTGGGCCTCGTTGAAGGGCTGGTGCAGACCGGTCGAGAAGACGTCCATGCCCCACTCGGCCGCGGCGTCGATGGTGCGGTGCGCGTAGGCGAGGTTCGTCTCCTCGCGCCCGGGCCAGATCACGCTCTGGCGCTGCAGGTGCACGCTCGGGATGCGCACGCCGTGCGCCTTCGCGATGGAGAGGAACTCGTCGCGGCGAGCCGGCGTGAGGTCGGCCGGACGCACGTGGCTGTCGGCCAGCTCGGCGAGGGTGAAGCCCACCTCCTCGATCTGCTCGAACATGTCGTCCCACACCTCGGCGGGGGCGTCATGCAGGGGCGTGCCGTCAGGCAGCACGGTCTTGAAGCCGTGCAGGCAGGTCGCGATCGGCCATCCCTCGCGGGTGTACTCGTAAGCAGTCGCCATGGTGCTCCGTTGCATTCACATGCGCCCTCGGTGGCGCATCCTCGATCCTATAGGATCTTGGCCCGCGGTCGTCAAGTGGCGATCGTGCCGCTGAGCGGGACGCCGTGCGGGGCCGGGTGGCGCGGCGGAGTGGCGGGGCGGGGCGGGGCCGAGCGCTGGTGGCGGGGCCACGACCACCTTGTCGTATGGCGGCGCGGTGGGCACCTGCAGGGTCGTCGACTAGTCCCGCGCGGCATTACTAGTCCAGGCGGGACTAGTAATGCCGCGGAGGACTAGTCAACGCCGAGACGCCGGATGACCCGGGTGCCGGATCCCCGCAGAACGTCGGCCCGCAGGGCGCGAGGGCGCAGGCGTCAGTGCGTGGAGTCGCGGAGGGAGCGCTGGCGCACCTGCGCCAGGTGCTCGCGCATGCGCGCGACGGCGGCATCCGCGTCGCCCGCTTCGACCGCGTGCAGGATCGCCTCGTGCTCGGCCACGGCCTCGCGCACGTCGTCGGGGCCGGTCAGCAGGGCCTGGCGCATGCGGTGCGTCAGGGCGCCGAGGCCGTCGTGCATCTCGAGCAGGTAGTGGTTGCCGGCCGCGACGAACAGCTGCCGGTGGAACTCGCCGTCCGCCGCGAAGTAGGCCTTGGTGACCTCCAGCGGCACGCCCGCGTCGGTGTGGGTGGCGACCACCTCGTCGGCCGCGACCACGTGCCCGGCGTGCGCCTCGCGCAGCGACCGCACCGCGTCGGATCCGCCCTTCACGGCGCCGCCCGCGGCCGCGGACTCGATCACCACACGCGCATCGAACAGCTGCTCGAGCTCGTCGGGGCCGAGCGGCGGGGCGACGCGGTAGCCCCGCAGCGCCTCGCGGGTGACGAGGCCGGTGCGCTCCAGCTGCACCATCGCCTCGCGCACGGGGGTGGGCGAGACATCCAGCATGCGGGCCATCGAGTCGATCGACAGCCGGGCACCGGGCTCCACCTCGCCGCGCAGCAGCATCTCGAGGATCAGGTCGTACACCCGATCGCGCAGACCGCGCCGCTCGATCTCGACCACGCGTCCCAACGGCAGGCTCATCGGGCTTCCTCTCCTCCGCGCTGACGCGCTCCCCGGGCAGCATCCTCGCACGCCCGGGCAGTGGATCCTGCTTCCTCGAGGATACGGCCGAAGGCTTCCGGATCATGGGCGAAGCGGCCGAGGAACAGCCCGTCGACCGCGTCGCCGATGCGTGTGAGCAGGCCAGGGCCGGCGCTGCCGCCGTAGAGCACCGCTGAGTCGGAGGCCAGCCCAGGTCGCGGCAGCGCCTCGCGCAGCGCCGAGCAGACGGTGCGGATGTGGGCATCCGGTGCGGGCTCCGCCGCCCCGATGGCCCACACGGGCTCGTACGCGACGAGCACACGACCCTCGCGTCCGGCGCCGAGCGCGGGGCCGATCGAGGCCTCGAGCTGCCGGATCACCTCCTCCGCGGCCGCGTGAGCATCGCCTTCGAGGGGCTCGCCGACGCAGACGAGCGGCGTGAGTCCGGCCGCGAGCACGGCATCCACCTTGCGCGCGACGGTCTCGTCGGTCTCGCCGAACAGGCGCCGGCGCTCGGCATGCCCGACCTCGACGAGGCTGACGCCGTACTCGGCGAGCTGCCTCGGCGAGACCTCGCCGGTGTAGGGCCCGTCGTCCCAGAACGCGTCCTGCGCACCGATCCGAAGCGGCGATCCCGCGGCCAGCGCCTCCACCTCGCCGAGGGAGAGGAAGCCGGGGATCGCGAACGGCTCGACCGCGCCGGAGGTCACCGCGGGATGCGTGCGCACCAGCTCGACGATCTCCCGCGACCACGCCATCGTCCGCTCGCGCCCGAAGTAGGCCTTCAGGCTCGCGCCGATGACGTAGGGGCTCACGCTCAGACGCCCTCGTACGCGCAGATGTCGTTGACCTTGTCGTTCGAGGCGCTGGTCGGGTCGAAGGTGTACGTCAGCCACTCCTTGGCGAGGCGGCGGGCGAGCTCAAGACCCACCACGCGCTGACCCATGCAGAGCACCTGGGCGTTGTTCGACAGGATCGACCGCTCAACCGAGTACGAGTCGTGTGCGGTGACCGCGCGCACGCCCTTGACCTTGTTCGCGGCGATCGCGACGCCGAGGCCGGTGCCGCAGATCAGGATGGCCCGGTCGGCCTCGCCGCGGGCCACGCGCTCCGCGGCCTCGATCGCGACCTTCGGGTAGGAGGTGTGGCCGTCGGCATCCACTCCCACATCGATCACCTCGGCGACGAGGTCGTGCGCGAGCAGGTCGGCCTTGATGGCCTCCTTGTACTGGTAGCCGGCGTCGTCGGATCCGACGATGAGGCGAAGTGACATGACAGTTCCTTACTTCGTGGCGGTCGCGCCGGCGAGGGCGCGGTGGACGGTGCGGCAGACGAGTGCGAACGAGACGGCACCCGGATCGGGCGTGCCGAGCGACTTGTCGCCGTGCGAGCGGGCGCGGCCGAGGGTGGCCACGAGATCGGCGGTGGCCTGAGCGGCCGCCTCGGCGGCGTCGGTCGCGCGCTGCCAGGCGGTGGCGAGCGGAGCGCCGCCGTCGACCTCCGCGGCGAGCGTCTCGGCGAAGGGCACAAGCGCGTCGACCATGGTCTTGTCGCCGACCTTCGCCTTGCCGAAGGCCTGCACGGCGTCGCTGGCCTCGCGCACCGCGCGGGCGACGACGCCCGCGTCAGGCGTGGAGTCGTCGCCGAGAGCCGCGCCGACGGTCGTGAGGATCTCGGCCCAGATCGCGCCGGAGGTGCCGCCGGCCCGGTCGCTCCACGCCTCCGCGGCATGCACGAGCACGGTCTCGGCGCCCGCCCCTCCCTCGGACGCGAGGCGACCCGCGTCGCGGGCGGCGTGCGATCCGCGCTGCATGCCGATGCCGTGATCTCCGTCGCCGGCGATGCTGTCCATCCGGCCCAGCTCGTCGGCCGCCTCGTCGAGCGCCTCCGCCACGTCGGCGAGTGCGCCCGCGATCGCGGTGCCGAGGGCCTGAGACGGCGCGGAAGCCGGTCCGATCGGCAGCACGTCGGCGGCCTCGTCGACCTGCACCTCGACGCGGCGCTGCGGGGCGACCGCGCCCTTCTTGTATCCGGGGCTGTCGGCCGGCGCGCCCCACAGGGGCTCGAGCTCGTCGTCGAGCCACAGCAGCGTGAGCGAGCAGCCGGCCATGTCGAAGCTTGTGCACAGCTCGCCCACCTCGGGCTCCACCACGGTCACGCCGGCCTCGCCGAGGAGGCGATGCACGGTGCGGTAGACGACGAAGAGCTCCTCGCTCTTCACGCTGCCGAGGCCGTTCAGGATCGGCACCACGCGCGATCCGGACACGCTCACGCCCTCGGGGAGCTCCTCGAGCAGCTTCGACACGAACATCTCCGCGAGGCCGGCGGCGGTGGGGATGTCGACCTCATCGATGCCCGGCTCGCCGTGGATGCCCAGCCCCACGGCCATCCGCCCCTCGGGCACGGTGAACAGCGGAGCGTCCGCGCCCGGCAGCGTGCAGCCCCCGAACGCGACGCCGAACGAGCGCGTGCGCGCGTTCGCATGGCGGGCGAGACGCTCGACGTCGTCGAGGTCGAGTCCCTGCTCGGCCGCGGCGCCCGCGATCTTGAACACCACGAGGTCGCCCGCGATGCCGCGGCGCTTCTCCTGCTGATCGGCCGGGGCGCTCCAGATGTCGTCGGTGACGAGCACCGTGCGCACGTCGTGCCCCTCGGCGCGCAGACGCTCCTGTGCCTGGCCGAAGTGCAGCACGTCGCCGGCGTAGTTGCCGAAGCTGAAGAGCACGCCGCGCCCCTGGTCGGCGACCTTCGCGACCGAGTGCGCCTGGTGCGCCGAGGGCGAGGCGAACAGGTTGCCCATCACGGCACCGTGCGCGAGGCCCGGGCCGACGAGTCCGCCGAATGCCGGGTAGTGGCCGCTGCCGCCGCCGACGACCACGGCGACCTTCGGCTCATCCGCCGCCGTCGCGCGCACGACACCGCCGGGCACACGCTGCACCCAGCGGGCCGCCGCGTCGGCGAAGCCCTCGGTCATCTCGTCGGCGAAGTCGGCCGGGTCGTTGAACAGTCGCGTCATTGCGGTCTCCTCGGAGGTCGTTACCTGGATCCTATAGGATCTTTGGGTGGCGAGCGAGTGCGGATCCCGCCGAGCGACGCGCGCCGGCGAGGAGTCGAGACGCCCCCGGGCGTGCCACCGCCTGTAGCCACCCGACAGAATCCGCGGCTCACTCGGATCCGGCCCGCACAATGGCCGAGTGAGTGAGACGACGCAGTTCCACATCGAGATCGGATCGCGCGACGCCAGCCCGGCGGGCGCGGAGCGGGCGGCGCGCTTCGCCGCGGAGGCCGGGTTCGGCGGCCTGCAGCTGACCGAGCTGCAGCACGATCCGTTCGTGGCCTGCGCGCTCGCCGCGCGCGAGGCGCAGCGGGCAGGGCACCCGATCCGGATCGCCACCTCGATCGCCGTGGCGTTCGCCCGCAACCCGATGACGGTCGCGGTCGCGGCGAACGACCTGCAGCTCGCATCGGACGGCCGCTTCGCGCTCGGGCTCGGATCGCAGGTGCAGGCGCACATCGAACGCCGCTTCTCGATGCCCTGGTCGGCGCCGGCGCCGCGCATGCGCGAGTTCATCGGCGCCGTGCGCGCGATCTGGCACTCGTGGGAGACGGGAGAGAAACTCGACTTCCGAGGCGAGCACTACTCCCACACGCTGATGACGCCGATGTTCAGCCCCGGCCCCAACCCCCACGGCAATCCGCCGATCTGGCTCGCCGGCGTCGGCGCGGCGATGACCCGGCTCGCCGGCGAGGCCGCCGACGGATTCGTCGCGCACGCCTTCACCACCCGCGAATACCTCGCCGAGGTGTCCGTGCCCGCGCTGGCCGCCGGCCGCGCGCGCGGCTCGCTCGAGACCCCGATCGAGCTGGTCGCGCTTCCCTTCGTGATCGTCGGATCGGATCCGTCCGCGCGCGCCGCGCAGGAGAAGGCCGTGCGCCAGCAGATCGCCTTCTACGGCTCTACCCCGTCGTACCGCGGCGTGATGGAGCTGCACGGCTGGGAGGCGGCAGCGGATGCGATGCACGCGGCGTCGAAGCGCGGAGAGTGGCGCGAGATGTCCGCCCTCGTCACCGACGAGATGCTCGACGCCTTCGCGGTGTGGGGCACGCCCGCCGAGGTGCGCACGGCGCTGCGCTCCCGCTACGCCGGGCTCGCCACGACGGTCTGCATCAACGCTCCCGAGGGCGCGACCCCGGACGACCTCGCAGCCCTCGCCCGCTGACCCCCCCGCCCGCTCGACCCACCCGCTCGTCGAGCGAGCGAGGAACGAGCGAGTCGAGACGCGTGCCATCAGCGCGACGCCGAGAGGCTTGGGCGCCTCGACTCGCTCCGCTCGCTCGACGAACGAGCGAGGCTGACCCACCCACCCGCTCGACCCCCCGCTCGTCGAGCGAGCGAGGAACGAGCGAGTCGAGACGCGTGCCATCAGCGCGACGCCAGGAGGCTTGGGCGCCTCGACTCGCTCCGCTCGCTCGACGAACGAGCGGGGATGGCCCCCCCACGCACCCGCTCGTCGAGCGAGCGAGGAACGAGCGAGTCGAGACGCGTGCCATCACCGCGACGCCAGGAGGCTCGGGCGCCTCGACTCGCCCCGCTCGCTCGACGAACGAGCGAGGATGACCCACCCGCCCGCTCGACCCACCCGCTCGTCGAGCGAGCGAGGAACGAGCGAGTCGAGACGCGTGTCATCAGCGCGACGCCGAGAGGCTCGGGCGTCTCGACTCGCTCCGCTCGCTCGACGAACGAACGGGGATGACCCACCCACCCATCGCTCGACCCACCCGCTCGTCGAGCGAGCGAGGAACGAGCGAGTCGAGACGCGTGCCATCTGCACGGCGCCAGGAGGCTCGGGCGCCTCGACTCGCTCCGCTCGCTCGACGAACGAACGGGGATGACCCACGCACCCTCGAGTCGAGACGCGTGCCATCGGCGCGACCTCCGGCAGACTGGCGGCATGACCATCCCCGCCGATGACGTCGTGGTTCCGGAGCGAGTGCGCGCGATCGCGGGGCACGCCGAGGTGGTGCCGGTGTGGCGCAACGAGCTGGGCGGCCTGACGTTCCGGGCCGGGGCGTTCTTCATCAAGTGGGGGCCGCGGCACAAGGAGGCGTCGATGGCCGACGAGGCGAAGCGCCTCGCCTGGGCCGCGCGCTGGACGCCGGTGCCCGAGGTGCGCGACCACGGCGAGACCGACGACGAGGAGTGGCTCGTCACCACGGCGCTCGAGGCCGAGTCGGCCGTGTCCCGGCGATGGATCGCCGAGCCCGAGACCGCCGTCCGGGCGATCGGATCCGGTCTGCGGGCGCTGCACGAGGCGCTGCCCGTCGAGGAGTGCCCCTTCGACTGGTCGGTGCCGACCCGCATCCTGCGTGCGCGCGAACGGGGCATCGTCCTGCCTGCCGAGCTGCGGGATCCGCCTCCCGTCGACCGCCTGGTCGTGTGCCACGGCGACGCGTGCGCGCCCAACACGCTCGTCTCGGACGAGGGGCGCTGGGCCGCGCACGTCGACTTCGGGTCGCTGGGCGTCGCTGACCGCTGGGCCGACATCGCCGTGGCGACCATGAGCCTCGAGTGGAACTACGGCCCCGGCTGGGAGCCGACGTTCTACGAGGCGTACGGCGTGGATCCGGATCCGGATCGTGTGCCGTACTACCGCGCGCTGTGGAACGCCATGTGACGCCGCCCGATCCGGGGGTGGAAATGCCCGCGGCGGATGGCCAGGATCGGAGCATGTCTCCCATCCGGCAGGCCGTGCGCGCCGTGCTCGCCCCGCTCAGTCGCACGCGCGCCTTCCGCCGATTCGGACCGCGGTTCATGCCGGTGGCCGAAGCGGGGATGCGGCGCCTGACCGGCGGCCGTGTGCTGCTGTCGGGCCTGCTCGTGCCGTCGCTGACGCTGTACACGCGCGGCGCGCGATCCGGCGCCCCGCGCGCGAGCGAGCTGATGTACACGCCGGATGGATCCGGATCCGCGATCGTGGCGGGCACCAGCTTCGCCCGCGCCGCACACCCCGGGTGGACGTATAACCTGCTCGCCGAGCCGCACGCGGAGATCCTCGTGCGGGGACGGCGCTACTCGGTGGTGGCCGAGCGGATCGACACGGATCCGTCCGCGCGCGAGGCCGCCTGGGCCCGGATCGAGCGGCAGTGGCCCGGCTACCGCGGCTACGAGCGCGACTCGGGGCGCACGGTGCGGCTGTTCCGCCTGCGGCTGGTGGCCGAGCTGCCGGTTGAGGCCGCGCGTGGTCACCGCCGTACGGACGTTGACTAGTCCCGCGCGGCTCTACTAGTCCAGGCGGGACTAGTAATGCCGCGGAGGACTAGTCAACGCGACGGCATGTGGCCCCTCGGCGATGAACCTGCCCGCGGGCGACAGGTGCCCCGCGGGCGTCAGGCCTGGCCGCCGAGGATGAGGTTCCACGAGCCGGTGGCCACCGCGACGGCGACGGCGGTCGCCGAGATCGCGGCCCCGGCGGCGAGCAGCAGCCACTCGCGCCAGCCCCACGGCGACGTGCGGGCCCAGGTGCGCGCGGTGCGCGCGCCGAAGCCGCGGGCCTCCATCGACGTCGCCAGGGTCGAGCCGCGGCGGATCGCCAGGACGATCAGCGCGAACGCCATGCCGCCCAGACGCCGGATGCGACCCGTGTCGGCGACGCCGCGGGCGCGGCGGGCCACCTCGAGCTCGCGCCAATCGTCGATGAGCAGCCCGACCAGGCGCAGGCCACCGAGCGCCCCGAGCACGAACCGCGAGGGCAGCTTCGCCCGCTGTGAGAGGCCGTCCGCGAGATCCGTGGGATCCACCGTCGCGAACAGCGCCACCCCGGGCAGAGCGATCGCCAGGATGCGGAACGTCGCCGCCACGGCGAGCGAGAGCGATCCGTCGCTGACGTGCATAAACAGCCACTGGAAGTGCACCTGCCCGCTCGCCTCGCCGTAGAGCGCGATGGTGACGCCGGTGAGGGGCGCCGCGATCCAGACGGGGGCGGTGCGCAGCCAGAACATCCGCCAGCTGAGACCGGCCATCGCCATCAGCGGGATCTCCAGGATCAGCGCGGTCACCGCCGATACCCAGTCGACCGACAGGATCAGCGGGGCCGCGATGAGCAGGCCGGCGCCGAGCTTCGCGACGGGGTTCACGCGCGCGAGCGGGCCGCGGGCCACCACGGGTGAGAGCAGGGTCATCCGCGCCCCCCGGGCAGGCGCAGCACACGCGCGTGCAGCGCCTCGAGCACGTCCTGGTCGTGGGTGATCGCGACCACCGCGCTCGCCTCGGAGCCGTCCCGTCCATCGCGCAGCGAGGCGATGATGTCGACCAGCTCGGCCCACGTGCGCGCATCCTGACCGAACGTCGGCTCGTCGAGCACCACCACGCGCGGCCGGGTCGCCAGCATGGCCGCGACCGTGAGACGCCTCTTCTCACCGCCCGAGAGCGTGTGCGGGTTCGACTCCGCGAGAGACGCGAGTCGCAGACGCTCGAGCAGCTCGTCGACGCGGCTCGCGATCTCGCGCTCGGGCAGCTTCAGCGCGCGCGGCCCCACCTCCAGCTCGCGTCGCACCGTGCGAGCGAGCAGCTGGTGATCCGGTGACTGCAGCACGGTGCCGATCCGGGTCAGAAGCTGGCGCGACGACCACCGGATCGGCGCGGGGCCGGCTCCGTCGGCCAGTCGCGCGGTCGCCTCGACCACGCCCGCGGCCGGGGGAAGCAGGCCCGCGAGCGTGCGCCCGAGCGTCGACTTGCCGGCGCCGT
Source organism: Microbacterium stercoris (assembly GCF_017592545.1). Taxonomy (GTDB): domain Bacteria; phylum Actinomycetota; class Actinomycetes; order Actinomycetales; family Microbacteriaceae; genus Microbacterium; species Microbacterium stercoris. Next base: position 768,034 of record NZ_JAGFOA010000001.1, on the reverse strand, counting down.
TCGGCCCGATGACGCCCAGCACCTCGCCCGCCCGCACGACCTCGTCGACAGGTCCGGCCACGGGGCGGCCTGTGACGCGCGCGACCTCGAGGCCGCGCGTCTCGAGCAGCGCCTCTCCGGGCTCGCGCGCAGGCGGCGCGGGATGGCGCGGCGGGATGCCGGGCACCCAGACGCCCTGCGCGGCGAGCTCGGCGCCGCGCTGCCCGAGCACCTCGTCGGGCGTGCCGTCGGCGAGGATCGCGGATCCGTCCTCGCGCCCGCTCTCGCCGGAGCCGCCGAGCACCACGATGCGATCGACCAGCGGCAGCCACACGTCGATGCGGTGCTCCACCACGACCAGGGTCGCCCCCGTGCGATCCAGGATGCGTCCGACCGCGTCCCGCACCGAGACCGCGCCCTCGGGGTCGAGGTTCGCGGTCGGCTCATCGAGCAGCAGCAGCCCCGGGCGCATCGCCAGCGCCCCCGCGAGGGCGATGCGCTGCTTCTGACCGCCGGACAGCGCGTTGGTGTGGTGATCCAGTGGCACGTCGAGGCCGACGAGGTCGAGCGCCTCGCGTACGCGCGGCCAGATCTCGTCGCGCGGCACACCGAGGTTCTCGCACCCGAAGGCCACGTCGTCACCGACCCGTGCGAGTACGGCCTGCGCGTCGGGATCCTGCTGCACCAGTCCCGCGCGCCCGCGGACCTCCTGCGGAGGCGCGCCGTCGATGCGCAGGGCGCCCTCGTGCTGTCCTTCCTCGTCGCCCCCCAGCACTCCCGCCAGCGCGTGCAGCAGGGTCGACTTGCCGGATCCGGATCCGCCCAGCAGCAGCACTCGCTCGCCGGGGGCGATGTCGAGATCGATGCCGCGTGCCGCCCAGCGCAGACGTGACGCGTAGCGCCAGCCCCAGCCGCGCGCCGAGACAGCGGCGGGGACCGGCGTCGTCGCCGTCACGCTCAGACGCGCTTGGTGGAGGCCTGACCCGCGGCGAAGCGGCTCAGCGCGCCGGTGGCCGCGAGACCCCGGGTGATCGCCCAGGCGCCGAGGCCCGCGATCACGGCGCCCGAGAGCGTGGTCGCTGCGATGTAGACGGTCGTGAAGAGGGCGTCGGCGCCGGCGTACCAGAGCACCACGTCGTTGATGCCGCAGGCGAGGCCGGCCGCGGCGCCCGCGAGCAGCGCGACGGGCAGGCGGAACGAGGCGTACAGGAACAGGGCGAACACCAGCTCGGCGCCGACGCCCTGCACGATGCCCGACACGATGGTCAGCGGGCCCCAGGAGTTGCCCACGAGCGCCGAGATGGTCGCGGCGAGCAGCTCGGTGTAGATCGCAGCCCCCGGCTTGCGGATGATCAGGCCGCCCAGCACACCGGCGATCAGCCACGGACCGGCCATCAGCCCGCCGAGGCCGGGCAGGATCGCGCCGACGAGGGCACCGGGCGCCTCGTAGCCGACGTTCCAGACGATGAAGATCACCGCGCAGGCGACAGCCACAACGCTGGCGACGACGATGTCGACGACGCGCCAGCTGAGGCGGCGGGTGTTCGCGGAGGCGGTCTCGGTCTTCGGGGACGCGGACGTGGACGTGCTCATCTTGTTCTCCTCCCTGCGCCGGCATGATCCGGATCAGGTTCGACGGTCGAAGCGCGGATCGCTTCCTCTCAGCCCGGCTCGCCGGACTCCCGTGTGTTGTGAGATGAATTCTAGATCCGAATCGGTGCGCTCGCTGACCGCCGGTTATAGGGTGCTCCCCACCTGCGGCGGGTACCTTATTCGGGTGTCCCCCGACGAACTCCCCCCGCTCGGCGACGCTCCCCCCGGAGACGCCGTGAGTGACGCCGCCGCCTCGAACGGCTCCGCGGTCGACCTCGCGGCGATGTTCACGCTCGAGGAAGCCGAGATCGCCGGGCCCGTCGCCGTCACCGCAGCAGCGGCCGCAACCGCTCCCGAGGCGACCGCGGCCGCATCGAAGCCGACGCCGGACGACCGGGTGCCGGATGCGCCGAAGCCGGCCGCGGATGCACAGCCCGAGCCGGTTGCCCCGAACCCGGATGCGCGGAAGCGGCCCGTGCCGAGGCGAGCCGCGCCGAAGCGCGACGTGCCGAAGCGCGACGTGCCGGTCACGGATGCACGGCGAGCGGACGCGCTTCCTCAGGCGCCCGCGGTCGCGGCACCGCTCCCCGTCTCGGCGGGAGCGCCGGCCGCGCCGGCCGATCCCGTCGCCCCCGTCGACGAGGACGCCACCCAGGCCTTCGACGTCGCCGCGCTGATCGCGGCCGAACGCGCGGGCACACCGGCTCCCGGCACCAAGCAGAAGGCCGGTCGCCGCGCGCGCCGCGAGGCGACCACGGTCGCGGCGCTCCTCGAGGACGCAGCCCCGAAGGATCCGGACGCCTCGGCGCCCGAGGCCGCTGACACCCCGGATTCGAACGGCGCGCAGCAGGCCGAGCCGGTGCCGACGAGGACCGCAGCACTCACGTGGGTCACGCCCGAGACGCTGGGCACGCCGATCCAGCCGACCGGCGGCAAGCCGGTCATCACCGAGCTTCTGCCGCCCGCACCCGGGCCGCGCAAGGGACTCGCGCTCGCAGCGCCGCTGCTGACGGCCGCGGCGCTCGGGCTCGGCTACTTCGGCGGATGCGCGCTGTGGCCCCTCGCGAACGTCGAGCCGACCGTCAGCGAGGCGACCGTGGAGTCGCTGCCGGGCAAGCCGCTGGGCATCGCGTGGCCACAGGACGGCACCGCCGCGGTGGGCGCCGAGGGCCTCGGCCTCATCTCGTCCTCCGACAGCGATGCCGCCTCCATGGCGAGCATCACCAAGCTGGTCACAACGCTGATGATCCTGGAGCGCGCACCGCTCGCCGCGGGTGAGGACGGCCCGTCCTACTCGTTCACGTGGGAGGACAGCAATCTGTACTGGCAGTACCGGTACCAGAACGAGTCGGCGCTGGACGTGCCGGTGGACGGCAGCCTCACCGAGCGGCAGATGATCGAGGGCATCCTCATCGGATCCGCGAACAACTACATCGACCGTCTCACCACCGAGCTGTGGGGCTCGAAGGAAGACTTCGTCGCCGCGGTGCCGGCCTGGCTCGAGGCGCATGGGCTCAGCGGCATCAAGATGGTGGACGCCAGCGGAATCGATCCCGACAACACCGCCACGGCATCCGACCTCGTCAAGCTGGCGAGTCTGGCGCTGGCGGATCCGACGATCGCGCAGATCGTCGCTCTCCCCTCTGTCGAGCTGCCCGGCGCTGGTGAGGTCGCCAACACCAACCCGCTGCTCGGCGACCCGGGTGTGGTGGGCGTCAAGACCGGCACGCTGCTGGCCGGATGGCGCGAGCAGTGGAACCTGCTCACCGCGAAGGACATCACGATCGGGCAGACCACCGTGCGCGTGTACGCCGCGGTGCTGGGCCAGCCCGACGAGGATGGCCGCGCGATCGTCAGCCGCCAGCTGCTGGACCAGGTCGAGCAGTCGCTGCAGCTGCAGCCATCGGTGCCGGTGGGCACGACGGTCGCCACGGTCACCACCGAGTGGGGAGCCTCCGCCGAGGTAGTCACGACCGCCGACGCTCAGGTGGTGCTGTGGGACAGCGGCACTGCCGCCGTCACCTCCGACTACGAGGTGGAGGTCGGCGACCTCGACGGGGCGGACGTGGGACAGCTCACCGCCACCGGCCCGTTCGACTCGACCGACGTGCCGCTCGCCCTGGAGGGCTCGGTGCCGGGCCCCTCGCTGAAGTGGCGGCTCACGCACCCCCTCGACCTGCTCGGCCTGCAGTAGGCGCGGGCGGCACACCGCTGCCCGCCGCCCCAAGCCGGGCGCACCGCGGGAACGCGAAAGCGGGCGGCCCCGAAGGGACCGCCCGCTTTCGCGTGGGTCAGGCCTCGACGCCGCCCGCGGCAGCCGGAGCCTCGGCCGCAGCGGTGGTGACCTCGGCCGCCTCCTCCGCGTCGATGTCGACCGCGGCGTGCTCGAACTGCGACTGGTACAAGCGCCAGTAGGCGCCCTCGCGGCCGATGAGCTCGTCGTGCGTGCCCTGCTCCACGATGTCGCCGTGCTCCATCACGAGGATCAGGTCGGCGTCGCGGATCGTCGACAGACGATGCGCGATGACGAACGAGGTGCGGCCCTCGCGCAGCGCCGCCATGGCGTGCTGCAGCAGCTGCTCGGTGCGGGTGTCGACCGAGCTGGTGGCCTCGTCGAGGATCAGCACCGTCGGCTGCGACACGAACGCGCGGGCGATAGTGATGAGCTGGCGCTCACCCGCCGAGACGTTGGCCGCGTCCTCCTCGAGCACCGTGTCGTAGCCGTCGGGCAGCGTGTGCACAAAGCGGTCGACGTAGGTGGCCTTGGCGGCCTCGACGACCTCTTCGTCGGTCGCATCCTGGCGGCCGTAGCGGATGTTCTCGCGGATCGTGCCCGAGAAGAGCCACGGATCCTGCAGCACCATGCCGGCGCGCTCGCGCACGTCGTACCGGGTCATCTTCGAGATGTCCTGGCCGTCGAGCAGGATCGCCCCGCCGTCGAGCTCGTAGAACCGCATGATGAGGTTCACGAGGGTCGTCTTGCCGGCGCCGGTCGGGCCGACGATCGCGACCGTCTGGCCGGGCTCGACGCGGAACGACAGGTCGCGGATGAGCGGCTGCTCGGGGCTGTACGAGAACTCGACGTTGCGGAACTCGATGACGCCCCGGCCCGCGGGCGCCTTGGCGGCGTCTGCCCCGTCGGGCTCCTGCTCGTCGGCGTCGAGGATCTCGAACACGCGCTCGGCCGAGGCCGTGCCCGACATCACCGCGCTCGTCATGCCGCCCAGCTGCATCAGCGGCTGGGTGAACTGCTGCGAGTACTGCACGAAGGCCTGCACGTCTCCGATGCGCAGCTGACCGGATGCCACCATCAGGCCACCCAGCACGGCGATGCCCGCGTAGGTGAGCGAGCCGATGAACTGCACGCCCGGCATCATGAGGCCCGAGTAGAACTGCGCCTTGAAGGCCGCGTCGAACAGCTCGTCGTTCTCGGCGCCGAAGGCCTGCTCGTTGGACTTCTCGCGGCCGTAGACCTTGACGAGCGCGTGGCCCGAGAAGGCCTCCTCGACGCGGGAGTTGAGCCGGCCGACCTTGGCCCACTGGGCCTGGAAGGCCTTCTGCGAGCGCGGGCCGATGACGCCGAAGATGACGGCCATCAGCGGGAGCGCGATGAGCGCCACCAGCGCGAGCTGCCACGAGATCGAGAACATCATGATCAGCACGCCCACCACGGTGAGCACCGCCGTCACGGCGCCCGACAGCGACTGCTGCAGGGTCTGCGTCATGTTGTCGATGTCGTTCGTGACGCGCGAGATCAGCTCGCCGCGCTGCACCTTGTCGAAGTAGGCGAGCGGCAGGCGGTGGATCTTCGCCTCGACGCGCTCACGCACCCGCCACATGGTCTTCACCATGATCACGTTGATGACGTAGCCCTGGATCCACTGCAGCAGCGCCGATCCCACGTACAGGATCAGCACCCACCGGATCACCTCGGCGAGCGCGGCGAAGTCGATGCCGCCCGAGAGGTCGAAGTGCTTCATCGCCGCGATGGTGTTGGCGAAGTCGGTCTGGCCGGCCTGGCGGAGGGCCTCGACGACCTGATCCTGCGTGGTGCCCTCGGGGAACATCTGGCCGAGCTGGCCGGAGACGAAGCCCTCGAACACGATGTTCGTGGCCTCGCCCAGCACCTTCGGGCCGATGATCGCGAGCACAACGCCGGCGGCGCCGAGCAGCATCACGAGCGCGAACACCCACTTGTACGGGCCGAGGAGCCCGATGAAGCGGACGAAGCTGCGCCCGAAGTCCTTGGCCTTGCCCGGGGGCGGGGCGTCCCAGCCGCCCCCCTGCTGCCGCGCCTTCTCGGCGTTCTCGGCCTCGATGCGGGCCTGCTCCTCCTGCGGAGCCTCGAGGTCGCTCATCGCTTGACTCCCTGCTGCGAGTCGACGATCTCGCGGTACGTGTCGTTGCTCGCGAGGAGCTCTTCGTGCGTGCCGATGCCAGCCATCCGGCCGTTCTCGAGCACAACGATGCGGTCGGCATCCGTGATGGTCGAGATGCGCTGGGCGACGACGATCTTGGTGACCTGCGGCAGCTCTCGCCAGAGGGCCTGACGCAGGCGCGCGTCGGTGGTGAGGTCGAGCGCCGAGAAGGAGTCGTCGAAGACCAGGATGGTCGGGCGGCTGACGATCGCGCGAGCGATCGCCAGGCGCTGCCGCTGGCCGCCCGAGACGTTTGTGCCGCCCTGAGCGATGGGCTCGTCGAGGCCGTGCGGCTTCTCACGCACGAAGTCGGCCGCCTGGGCGATCTCGAGCGCGGCCCACAGCTCGTCGTCGGTCGCCTCCTCGCGGCCGAAGCGCAGGTTGGAGGCGATCGTGCCGTTGAAGAGGAACGGCCGCTGCGGAACCAGGCCGATGCCCGACCACAGCGCCTCGAGATCCGCCTCGCGCACCTCGACGCCGTGCACCCTCACCGAGCCGCCCGTGGCGTCGAACAGCCGCGGGATGAGGTTGATGAGCGTCGACTTGCCGGCGCCGGTGGAGCCGACCACGGCGACGGTCTCACCCGGATCCGCGCGGAAGGACACGCCCTGGATGACCGGCGCGTCGGCGCCCGGATAGGTGAACGACACGTTGTCGAGAACGATCTCGCCGGGACGCGGCATCAGCGACACGGCGGCGTCGGGGCGCTTGAGCGAGCTCTCGACCGCGAGCACCTCTCCCACGCGGTCGGCCGAGACGGCCGCGCGCGGGATCATGATCGTCATGAAGGTGGCCATCATGACGCCGCCCAGGATCTGCCCGACGTACTGCATAAACGCGAACAGCGTGCCGATCTCGACGTTGCCCGCGTCGACCTCGATGGCGCCGAACCAGACGACCGCGATGATTGTGACGTTCAGCACGAGCGAGACGACGGGGAACATCAGCACGAAGAGGGATCCGACCTGACGACCCACGAGCGCGATCTCGTCGTTCGCGCCGCGGAAGCGCTGCTCCTCGATGCGCTCGCGGACGAAGGCGCGCACCACGCGCACACCGGTCAGCTGCTCGCGCATGACCCGGTTGATGGCGTCGAGCTTGCCCTGCATGGCCCGGAAGCCGGGCACCATGCGGGAGATGATCAGGCCGGCCACCAGCAGCAGCACCGGCACCGAAACGCCGATGATCCAGCTGAGACCCACGTCCTGCCGCAGCGCCATGAAGACACCGCCGATGGCGAGCATGGGCGCCTGCACCAGCATCGTGGCGCCCATCATCGCCAGCATCTGCACCTGCTGGACGTCGTTCGTGTTGCGCGTGATGAGCGATCCGGCACCGAACTGCGACACCTCGCGCTCGGAGAAGGAGCTGACCTTCTCGAACACGTCGCGACGCATGTCACGGCCCGTGGCCATCGCCGCCTTCGCAGCGGCGGCTGTGGCGATGATCGAGGCGACGATCTGCCCGAACGAGACCGCCAGCATCACCAGGCCGGTGCGGATGATGAAGTCGGTGTCGCCCTGAGCGACACCCTTGTCGATGATGTCCGCGTTGAGGGACGGCAGATAGAGCGCCGCCATCACCGAGGCGAACTGGAAGAGCAGGACTGCGGCGAGCAGCCACTTGTATCGCAACAGATATCGGAACAGGAGTTTGCCGAGCAAGGAGGCCTCCGGGAGTACTGCCTCGCGTGGGACGCGCGAGGACCGGGGAAACTCTTTCACCTGCCACCGACATTCACCAGCCGGGAGCACTCGTGTCCGCCAGCGGCGAAACGCTCCCCCGCCCGCGGTGCCTTCGGCCCGTGCTCGCCGACCGGCGGATCTCCCGCCGATCCGCGCCTCCAGCGCCGAATTCCGATCGAACCATTCCGTCGCGGGGCACGGCGCCCATAGGCTCGCCGGATGCACGATGCGCAGACGCCTCCGATGGGCTGGAACAGCTGGGACTGCTACGGCACGAGCGTGACGGAGGAGGAGGTGCTCGCGAACGCCGAGTTCCTCGCCGAGCATCTCGCCGACGCGGGCTGGGACACCGTGGTCATCGACATCGACTGGTCGGATCCGACCGCTCGCGCGCACGGCTACAACGCCGACGCGCCGCTCGCGATCGACGCCTGGGGCCGGCTGATCCCGGATCCGTCGCGCTTTCCGTCGTCGGCGGACGGATCCGGATTCACCCGGATCGCCGAGCGCGTGCACGCCCTCGGGCTGAAGCTCGGCATCCACATCATGCGGGGCATCCCGCGGATCGCCGCGGATCGCTCGCTGCCGATCCTCGGGGGTGGGGGCGCCACCGCCGCGGAGGTCGCCGATGCCGCGAACGTCTGCGAGTGGAACCCCGACATGCTCGGTCTCGACCACACGCATCCGGCCGCGCAGGCGTACATGGACTCGCTCGCGCAGATGTATGCCGATTGGGGCATCGACTTCCTGAAGGCCGACGACATGCTCTGGCCCTACCAGCAGGCCGACATCGAGTCGCTGTCGCGTGCCGTGACCGCGACGGGCCGGGACATCCGGATCAGCCTGTCTCCGGGGCGCGATCTGGCGCTCACACGCGTGGATCACCTGCGCGAGCACGCCACGATGTGGCGCATCTGCGACGACCTCTGGGACCGCTGGCCGGACGTGCTGGCCAACTTCTCACGCTTCGCCCGCTGGGCCCCCTTCGCCGGCCCGGAGGGCTGGCCGGACGGCGACATGCTGCCGCTCGGACGCATCGGCATCCGCGCCGAGCGTGGCGAGCCGCGTGACGACGCGCTGACGCCGAACGAGCGGATCACGCTGCTCACGCTCTGGATCATCGCCCGCTCACCGCTGATGGTGGGCGGGGACCTGCCCTCGTCAGATCCGGCGGTCATCGACCTGCTGCGCAACCGCGAGGCGATGGCCGTGCTGCGCGATGCGCGCGGATCGCGTGAGGTGCTGCGCGAGGATCCGCTGATCCTCTGGGCCGCGGACGGCGTCTCGGGCGAGCGCTACGCGGCGGCGTTCAACGTCGGCGAGGAGGATCTGCACGTCACGCTCGACGGCGGCCAGCTCGGGCTGCCTGCCGAGGGGGTGCTGCGGGAGGTGTGGAGCGGCGCCGAGCAGCCCCTCGCGCATCGCGCCGCGCGCGGTGTGGCCCCGGGCGCGGCCGCGATCGATGTGGCTCTGCCCCCGCACGGCGCACGCCTGTGGCGGTGGCAGCCCTCGGCCTAGGCCTGCGCCGAGGCTCGGCGCGTCTCGACTCGCTCCGCTCGCTCGACGAGCGGGAAGGGGTGCGGGCGTGGGGCGGAGCGGCTGCCGCAACCCGCCGCACCCACCACCCACCCCTTCGTTGAGCGACGAGCGCAGCGAGGAGTCGAAACGCCCCACCCCCGCGGCAAGCCCGGGGGCGCGGGCGGGGGGCGGAGCGGTCGCCGCAACCCGCCGCACCCACCACCCACCCGCTCGTTGAGCGACGAGCGCAGCGAGGAGTCGAAACGCCCCACCCCCGCGGCAGGTCGGGGCAGGAGGACGAGTCAGCGCGGGGAGGCGGGGACCGACGAGGAGGTGCGGATGCCGTCGGGCCAGGTGACGTCGAGGCGGAGATCGCCGGATCCGTCGGTGGCCGCGATGGTGGGCAGGCCCAGGTCGCTGACGGCCTCACCGGTGCGGGCGAGCTCCACGAACGCGGTGTGCCAGGCGCCGGGGTCGACATCGACCTCGACGTAGGGCACCGCCGCGAACGCGCCGAGCGGGCTGGCGTCGAGGCGGGTCTCGACAAGCGGCTCGACGCTGTCGTCGCCGATGGTGCGGATGATGCTCGTCAGCTCGCCCGCGGCGACGCGGGCCGCGTGCTCCACGTTCTGCGCGAAGGGCCGGTCGCCGGCGACCGGCCAGCCGCCGATGCGCAGCGTGAGCTCGTCGATCTCGGGCCCCTGCTCGATCGGGTCGACCCGGATGATCCGGGCCTCCCAGAGGCCGCGCACGACGGAATGCGTCGTGATGCGCGCGAGCACGGTCGCATCGCCGGCGAGACCCTGGCCGTGACGGGGGGTCGGCTTCGCCGAGAGTGTGTGGGCGAGCCACGTCGAGGCGGCCCAGGCGGTGCCGTCGCCGAGCACGCGGGCGCCGATGAGCTCGAGGGCCGAGCGGTGCGTGGGCTGGTCGTCGTCGTCCACGAGCACCACAGAGTGCTCGAGCGGATCCGTCCACGCCCGCTCGTCGAGCAGGGGGGCGGTCGCGGTGGAGTAGCCGATGCGGGCGTAGAGGGGCGAGTCGCCGCCGAGCGACCCGGCGCGCGCCTTGTCGGTGCCGTGGTTGTACACGCGCACGATGCCGTCGGCGGCGGTGCCGGAGACAACCCAGCCGGGGGCCGCGATCGCGCGCAGCACGTCGCCGCGGTCGATGGGCAGCGGCTCGGCGGGGGCCGCCCACACCGGGTGGTCGGCGGGAAGCGCCAGCCCGAGCAGCCCCTTGGCGGCCCAGTACGGCGAGGCGGTGCCCGAGTACGACTGCGCCAGCTGGCGCCACTCGCCGTGCCAGCCGAGGGTCAGCAGATCGCGCTCATCCGGGGCGCCGTGCTGCGCGAAGTGGCTCACGATGCGGGCGGCCGCGTGACGCAGGGCGCCGGGGCTGAGCGAGGGCACCTCGGCGATGACGCCGACCCAGAACGGCGCGGCGGCGGCGAAGCGATAGACGAGGCTGCGGCCCTGGATGAGGGGCGAGCCATCGCCGCCGATGAGGGCGATCGCATCCTGCAGGAAGCGGTCGAGGTTCGCGACGTAGCCCGGCAGGCGGTCGGCGGCCAGTTCGGCCGCGCCCCGCATCCGCGACCAGAGCACGGGGTACAGGTGCAGGGCCCAGCCGACGTAGTGGTCGAACGCGCGCTCGACGCCGTCGGAGATCCAGCCGCCCTCGCGCACGAGCGCGTCGTGCAGGGCGAGGTCGGCGTCGATGTCGGCCTGCGACCACGGCCCGCCGACCGAGCGCAGGAACGTCTGCACCACCACGCGGAACCACAGCCAGTTCGTCTTCGGGTAGGTGTCGTCGCCGACGACCGGTGAGAGGTAGTCGATGACCCGCCGCTGGGTCTGCGCGTCGAGACGATCCCAGATCCACTCGCGCGTGAGATCCAGCATCAGCGCCAGCGACGCCGCCTCCACCTTCGCCTGCCCGTGCTCGTCGATACGCACCCACCGGTCGGGCGCATCCGGATCGACACCGGTGCGGATGCCCTGCGAGAAGAAGTCGATGAGGTGGTCGACCCCCTCTCCCCGCTCGCCCGCGATGCGGAAGCCCGCCAGCAGGAAGGTGCGCGCGAAGCCCTCGAGGCCGTCGACATCGCGGCCGTAGCCGCCCTCGGCGCCGGGAGGCGTGATGCGTCCACGTCCGGGCGACGCGTGCGCCATGGATCCGGCGAGCAGGCGGTCGGCGAACGCGGCCCAGTCGTTGCGCGTCCAGTCGGTCGCGGGCGTCGGGATGTGGGGCACCGGATCTCCTTGCGGGCTGGTCTTCGGGAACAGCTCGATTATGGTCGCCCGTCCGAGTGCCCCGGCCCTCGCGCTCCCACCACGGCGCGCGGCGACCGCCGTGCCGGACTCACCCCACCGGGCAGCGGAGCGGCTCGCCGCGGACGGCTCGCAGCGCCTCCTCGGCCGCGAGGCGCTGCAGGTTGTCGAGCGAGCGGTCCGAGAAGAACGCCGCGTGGGGCGTCAGGATCACGTTGCCCGCCTCGCGCAGTCGCGACGCGGGCGGCAGGGGCTCCGGGTCGAAGACGTCGAGCGCCGCGCCTCCGAGGCGACCCGCGAGCAGCGCCTCGGCGACGGCCTCCTGGTCGACGAGCCCCCCGCGGGCCGTGTTGACGAGCACCGCATCGGACCGCATCCGCGCGAGGTTCTCACCGCCGATGATCCGCCGCGTCGCGTCGGTCAGCGGCGCGTGCAGCGACACCGCGTGCGCCTGGGCCAGCAGCTCCTCGAGCGAGACGGCCGTGATCCCGTGAGAGGCGAGCCGGATCGGATCCGCATACGGATCGAAGGCGATGACGCGGAATCCGAAGGGCGCGAGTCGTGCGGCCACGGACAGGCCGATGCGTCCGGTGCCGATGAGGCCCACCGTGGTGTCGCGGAAGTCGCGGAGCGGCCCGAGGCCGCCCGGGGTCACCCATCCGTCGGCCACGATCGCGGCGGTGTAGGGGCCGGTGCGCCGCAGCAGCGCGAGCAGGCACGACACGGCGTGATCGGCGACGGTGTCCACACCGTAGTCGGGCACGTTGCACACCCGCACCCCGAGCCGGCGCGCGGCGTCGAGGTCGACGTTGTCGTAGCCGACGCCGTAGCGGATCACCACCGCACCCGACCCGAGCGCCTCGAGCACCGCGGCGGTCATGGGCGCGAAGTTCACGAACACGACGTCCGCCCCGGCCACGGCCGCGCGGGCGCCGGGCTCGTCGTCGGCCGCCACCTGGTGCACGATCAGCTCGCGGCCGAGCGCATCGGCCGCGGCCTGCTCGTGCGCGGTGCCGCCGAACGCGTGGTCGGTGACGACGAGCGCCGGCCCGCTCATCCGAGCCCCCGCGCCGCGAGGTCGGCGAAGAACGCGCGGATGCCGAACTCCCACGGCGGGCACTCCTCGGCCGCGCGCACCGTGTTGACCAGCGTGCCGAGGGCCGGGGTCGAGATCCGCACCACGTCACCGCGCCGGTGGGTGAAGCCCATGCCGGGGCTGTCGCGATCCTGCGTCGGAGCGAACAGCGTGCCGGTGAACAGCACGAAGCCGTCGGGGTACTGGTGGTGGGCGCCGATCGTGTGCGCGACGAGCTCCTCGAGCGTGCGACTCATCTGCGACATCGAGCTGCCGTCGTCGAGCACGAACCCGTCCTCGCCCTCGATGCGCAGCGCGATCTCGAGACCGCGCACGTCGTCGAGGCCGAACCCCTCGTCGAACAGGCGCAGCACCGGCCCGATCGCCGCCGATGCGTTGTTGTCCTTGGCCTCGCCCAGCAGCAGCGCGCTGCGGCCCTCGAAGTCGCGCAGGTTGACGTCGTTGCCGAGCGTCGCGGCGACGGGCCGGCCGGCCGAAGTCACCGCCAGCACGACCTCGGGCTCGGGGTTGTTCCACGTCGAGCGCGACAGCACGCCGATCGGCGCGCCCGTGCCCACGGTCGACAGCACCGGAGCCTTCGTGAAGATCTCCGGATCCGGTCCGATCCCGACCTCGAGGTACTGCGACCACAGCCCCTCGGCGATGAGCATGCGCTTGACCTCGGCCGCCTCCGCGGAACCGGGCCGCAGGTCGGTCAGGGCGGCGCCGACCACGCCGAGCACCTTCTCGCGGATCTCGGCGGCGCGCGTCGCGTCGCCCTGGGCGCGCTCCTCGATGACCCGCTCGATCATGCTGCGCGCGAAGGTCACGCCCGCCGCCTTGACGACCTGCAGGTCGATCGGGGAGAGCAGGACGGGCGCGGATCCGGATCCGTCCAGCGTCGCCCGCACGACGTCGTCCACCGCCCACGACTCCCCCGCGTCTGCCTCGCGGACGACGGCGAGCAGGTCGGCGCGGTCGAACAGGTCGGCGACGGTCGGACCGTGCGCGGTGATGTCGACGAAGCGGCCACCGCGCACGGTGGCCACGCGCGCCCCGCGCTCGCCGGGCACCCGGAGGCGCGCGACGACGGTCGCGGCCTCCAGGTCGGCGGGCAGCAGCTCGGATGCGAGGTGGGGCATCAGAGGTCGGCGTAGTACGCGAGCACGGCGTCGACGTCGACCGAGCTGTCGGGCGTCATGCCGAGGCTGTCGTAGTGACGCTTGCGCGCGCGCATGTCGGCGAGCAGGATCTCGCGGGCGTGCACGGCGACCTCCTCGGCGACGTGGCGGGGCACGACCACCACGCCGTCGTCGTCGGCGCCGATCATGTCGCCGGGGTTCACCTGCACGCCGCCGCAGGCGATCGTCGTCTGCGTCTCGACGACCATGATGCGGCCGGGGATGATGGTGCGGCCGCGGTGGCGGGCGACGACGGGGCTCTTCTGAGCCGTGACCTCGCCGGTGTCGCGGCAGTAGCCGTCGGTGATGATGCCGACGGCGCCGGCGACGACCGAGGCCATGGCGTTCTCGGAGCCCCAGAAGCCCACCTCGGGCCCGCCGCCGGCGTCCATCACGATGACGTGGCCCGGCTTCAGGTCGACGGGGAGCTTCGGGTGCGGCACCTCGGCGAACCAGCGGCCGTGCGCGGCGACGATGTCGGCGGTGGTGTCGAGCTTCCACATCGGGCGGTTCGACGGCACGGCGCGGATCGTGGCCGCCTCGCCCCAGAACTTCATGCCGGACCAGAGGGGACGCACCTCCGGATCCATCAGGCCGATGTTGAAGTAGCCGATGCCGTCCAGGGCGTCGACCACGTCGCACACACGCAGGTGCTGGTACAGGCTGCGCAGGTCGGTGGGGTCGGCCTTCTCGAAGACGGGTGCTGCGGGCATGGGTCATCTCTCCTTTGAGGGATCTCTATCGGTGGTTCGGAAATCAGAATCGGTCGAGGCGGTACGCCGCTTCCGCGGTGCCGCCGCGCACGCGGGCGCGATCGGCGGCGTGCGGCAGAAGCTCATCGAGCAGCGAGCCGATGTCGGCCCATGCCGTCTCGTGGTCGGCGCGGAGCGTGACGACGGGCCAGTTGCTCGACAGCATCAGCCGCTCGGGGCCGAGCCGATCGACGACATGCGTGACGGCGGGGCGGATCTCGTCGGCGTTCCACGCCGGCCACGCGGTGAGCACGTCCAGCCCGACCGAGACCTTCATGGCGATGTTCGGGCACGCGGCGAGCGCGTCGATCCGGTCGCGCCAGGGCTGCCAGTCGGCGGTCTCGATCGGGGGGCGACCGAGATGATCGACGACGATCTGCAGCTCCGGAACCGCGCGGGCGAGCGCGATGACGGCCGACGTCTGCTCGTCGGTGAGCGGCACGACATCCCACGCGAGTCCCCGGGCGGCGAGATCCCGGAAAAGCGAGACGACGTCCGCGTCCGCGAGCCAGCCCAGGGGGTCGCGGCCGATGAGACAGCGCACGCCGACGTGCTTCGGAATCGTCACGCGCTCGAGCTCGGCGCGCGCCGCATCCGGATGCTGCAGCGGCAGCCATCCGACGATGCCCGCGACACTCGGCTCGGCCGCATAGCCGACGAGCCGGTCGTTCTCGTCGGGTCCGTCGACCGACTGCACAACGACGGTGCCGTCGATCCCGTGCGCGGCGAGCGCCGGGGCGAGGTCGGAGGGCCCGAAGTCGCGATCGAGGCCGGCGTGGTCGTGTGTGCGCCAGGGCTGATCCTGGGCGGCGGTGCGCCAGTAGTGCTGGTGCGCGTCGATGGCGGGCATCATGCTCCCTTCCAGTGCGGATGGCGCTTCGCCGTGAAGGCGGCGACGCCCTCGGCGAAGTCGGCGCTGCCGTAGCAGGCCTCGAGGAGATCGTCGTTGCCGGGGACGGGGATCGCGTCCTCGAGACGACGCAGCGTCTGCTTCAGGCTGCGCAGGGCCAGGGGCGCGGAGCGCCCGGTGGCCGTGAGGGTCTCGGCGAGCGCGACGTCGAGCTCGCCGGGCTCGGCGAGGCGGTGCACAAAGCCCCCCAGCTCCTCCGCGAGGGCGAGGCGGGCGCCGAGCAGGATCGAGGCGGTGTGCGATGCGCCGAGGCGCGCGACGAGCCGGGCCACGACGGGCGCGGGCAGGCAGTTGCCGAGGGTGCGCACGATCGGCGCGCCGAAGACGGATCCGCGTTCGGCGATGACGAGGTCGCAGGTCGCGGCGATCGCGAGGCCCGCGCCGACGGCCGCGCCGGAGACCGCCGCGATGGTGGGCACGGGGATGTCGCGAAGGGCGCCGAGCACCGCGCCGACGCGGTGCTCGTAGGCCACGCCGGCCGCCCCGTCGAAGCCCGCGAACTGGGCGATGTCGGTGCCGGCGGCGAACCCGTCGCCCTGGCCGCCGCGGATGACCACGGCGCGCAGCGTCGCGTCCGCGGCGGCGGCCACGCAGGCGTGCTGCAGCTGCTCGTACATGTCCCAGGTGAGCGCATTGCGCCGCCCCGGGTTGGTCAGGGTGAGGGTGAGCACGTCTCCCTCTCTCGCCGACAGGACGTGCGGATCCGGATCCGTCATGCGCCGGCTCCCGCGGCGAGGGCGCCGAGCACCTCATCGTCGTGCTCGCCCAGCAGGGGCGGGGGTGTGCGCACCTCGGCCGGGGTCCGCGACAGGCGGATCGGCGAAGCGAGCACCTTGGTGGTCCCCTCGACGGGGTGCTCGACGGTGGCGATCATGCCGCGCGCCTTCACATGGGCGTCCTCCTCGAGCACCTGCCGGTAGTCGCGGATCGGCCCCGCCGGCACGCCGGCGGCGAGCAGGCGCTGCACCCAGTCGTCGGTGGTGGATCCCGCGAAGAGGGCCTCCAGCTCCTCGGCCAGCTCGACACGGTGGTCCATCCGGGCGTTGTTGTCGGCGTAGCGCTCGTCGGCGAGCAGATGCGGGGCCCCGAGCACCTCGCACAGCAGGCGCCACAGCTTCTCGTTGTTCGCCCCGATCGTGAGGTACCCGTCGGCCGTGCGCAGCGCCTGGTAGGGCGCCGACATGCGGTTGGCCGAGCCGAGCGCGCGGGGGCTGACGCCCGTCGACCAGAACTCGGTCGACTCCCACACCGACATGGCCAGGGCCGACTCGAACAGCGAGGTCTCGATCCGCTGGCCCTCCCCCGAGCGGGTGCGCTCGATGAGCGCGGCGAGGATGCCGACGGCGCAGAAGAGACCGGATCCGAGATCTGCGATCGGGATCGCCGACTTCACGGGTGGGCGGCCCTCCTCGCCCATGATGCTCATCACGCCCGTCATGCCCTGCGCGATGAGGTCGTAGCCGGGGTAGGTCGAGTACGGCCCGGTCTGTCCGAAGCCCGAGATGCTCGCGTAGACGACCCGCGGGTTGGCGGCGCGGATGGCGTCCCATCCGACCCCGAGCCGATCGGCGACCCCGGGTCGGAAGTTCTCGATCACCACGTCGGCATCGCGCACCAGCTCGAAGAACCGGGCGAGATCGTCCTCCTGCTTCAGGTCGAGGCGCACGCTGCGCTTGTTGCGGTTGAGCGACAGGAAGGCCCTGCTGTCGTCCCCGACGACCGAGTAGCCCCACGAGCTGCGGGTCTGGTCGCCGCCGTTCGGGTTCTCGATCTTGACGACGTCGGCACCGAGGTCGGCGAGCATCATCGTGCAGAACGGGCCGGACATGATCTGGCTGAGGTCGAGCACGCGGATGCCCTCGAGGGCGCCGGCGGGGGGCTGGATGGACATGCAGAGCCTTCCTGTCAGGTCAGCGGATCGACGCGGTCACTGGCCCAGCGAGGCGTTCGCCTCGCTGAAGAACGTGGTCACGGCGTCCTCGATCGACGTGCGCTCGAAGCTGATGTCCTCCCACGCGCGCTTGAACGAGGCCTCGAAGGTCGCCTGGTACCCGGGAGGGAAGACGATCGACTGCGGCTCGTTCTCGACGATCTGCTGGTAGAGCCCCAGCTCGTGCTTCTTCGTCTCGGGCAGCGATGTGTCGGCGAGCAGGGCGTCGAGCACCTTGGTGTTCGTCGGCGCGCCGTTGTCGGCCGCGAAGGTCTTGCCGGCCTCGAGGTCGTTCGTGAAGAAGTCGAGGAACGCCGCGGCCGTGTCGGGGTTGTCGCAGGACGCGGGGATCGCGAAGCCCGAGGGGTAGAGCGCGTTGCCGGATCCGGCCGAGCCCGAGGGGTACGGCAGGGTCGTGATCTTCGCGTCGCCCTTGCCCGCGAGCGTGGCCGACGCGGGGGTCAGCGCGTTGCCCGGAAGCGTGTCGCTGAGCAGCTCGCCGTTGGCGAAGTAGCTCTGATCGGTGGCGGTCGGCTCCTCGGCGGCGCGCTCCGGCGTCTCGGTCACGCCGGCCTTGCGCAGGTCATCCCAGATCGTCCAGTACTCGGAGAGGTCGTCCTCCGAGAAGCCGAGCTTGCCGTCGTCTCCGAACAGCGACTTGCCGTTGGAGAGGGTCCAGCCGATGAAGAAGTTCGGGCGGCCGCCGGAGGAGTCCACGGCCTTCGTCCCCTCCGGCAGGGTCGCCGAGGCGTCCTCGAGGAACGAGAAGTAGTCGTCCCAGGTGTAGCCCTCGGCAGGCAGCTCGACCCCGGCCGCGGCGGCCAGCGTCTCGTTGACGCCGACCGCGTCGTAGGCGGCACCGTAGGGGAGGAAGTAGAGCTTGCC
This sequence comes from Microbacterium stercoris, assembly GCF_017592545.1. GTDB lineage: Bacteria > Actinomycetota > Actinomycetes > Actinomycetales > Microbacteriaceae > Microbacterium > Microbacterium stercoris. The sequence goes on along the minus strand of NZ_JAGFOA010000001.1, from coordinate 749,835 downwards.
GTCGGTGCCGCGGCCGTTGTCGAGCACCGCCTCGGGGATGTCGTCGACGCTGATCTGGCCCGATTCGATGAACGGATCAAGCGGCAGCAGCAGCTGGTGCTTCGTGTAGTCGTTGACCTGGCGACCCTGAACCTGCACGGCGCAGGGCATCGACTTGCTGGACGCCTGCACGTTCAGCTTGTCCCAGTAGGCGCCGAAGTCGGCCGACTGCCGGTCGGTCGTCACGCCCGCGTTCTGCTCCTCGAACATGTCGATGACAGCGTTGGTCTTCGCGTTGCGGCTGTCGCCGCCCCACCAGGCGATCGAGATCTCGCCCTCGACCTTCGGCGGGGCGGCCGGGTCGCCGCCGTCGCCGCCGGCGGCGGGCGTGGAGCCTCCGGCACAGCCCGCGAGACCGAGGGCCGCAGTGGAGAACAGGGCGACAGCGACGGTGCTGCGCGTGATCTTCATGGTGTTCCTTCCGAGAACGGTGAATGGTGCTGGGGAGTGCCCGGTCACTTGAGACCGGTGGTGGCGATGCCCTCGATGAGCAGTCGCTGAGAGACGATGAAGAAGGCGACGATCGGCGCGAGCGAGAGCGTGGCCATCGCGAAGAGGGGCCCGTAGGTGCTGGCCCCGGTCGCGTCGAGGAAGGTGCTCAGCGCGAGCGGCACGGTCTTGAGCTCGTCCTGGTTCAGGTAGAGCAGCGGGCCGAGGAAGTCGTTCCAGGCGCTGATGAAGGTGAACATCGCCGTGGTGCCGATCGCGGGCAGGGACAGCGGCAGGATGATCCGCAGGAAGATGCGCACGTGACCGCAGCCGTCGAGGCGGGCCGATTCGTCGAGCTCGCGCGGCAGACCGCGGATGAACTGCACCATCAGGAAGATGTAGAACGCCTCGACCCCGAGCCAGTGCGGCACGACCAGCGGCAGGTACGTGTTGACCCATCCGAGGTTGTTGAAGAGCACGTACTGGGGCACGAGCGTGACGTGCATGGGCAGCAGCATCGTGCCGAGCATGATCGCGAAGAGGAGGTTCTTGAGCGGGAACTCCAGCCGCGCGAACGCGTAGGCCGCGAGCGTGCAGGCGAACAGGTTGCCGGCGATCGTCAGCAGCGTGACGAACGTGGAGTTCACGAAGTACCGAGAGAAGTCATACGAGCCGGTCGACCAGCCCTGCGCGAAGTTCTCGAGGGTGAGCCGGCTGCCCAGCAGGCCGATGCCGTTGAACGCCTCGTTGCTGGGGCGCAGCGAGGCGCCGACCATCCACAGCAGCGGGTACAGGATGATCACCAGCAGCGCGATCAGCAGCGCATGGCGGATGATCGCCTTCAGGATCGGATTCTTCACGGGTCGCGACGCGAACCGCAGCGGACGGCGCTTCTCGGGCGGCACCGTGAGGGTCATCGTGGTCGTCATCACTTGTCTCCGTAGAAGACCCAGAACTTCGACGTCCAGAAGAACAGGCCCGTGAAGACCGCGAGCACCGCGACCAGCACCCATGCGAGCGCGGAGGCGTAGCCCATGTTCAGCTGAGCGAAGCCCTGCTGGTAGAGGTACAGGGTGTAGAAGAGGGTCGAGTCGGCCGGGCCGCCGGTGCCGCCGCTGATGATGTACGCGGGCGTGAACGCCTGGAAGGCGTGGATGGTCACCATCAGCGAGTTGAAGAAGATGATCGGCGTCATCATCGGCACGGTCACCGAGAAGAATCGGCGCAGCTTGCCGGCGCCATCCATCTCGGCCGCCTCGTAGAGCTCGGGCGGCACCTGGCGCAGGCCCGCGAGGAAGATGATCATCGTCGAGCCGAACGCCCACACCGCCAGCGCGATGATCGTCATCAGCGCCGTGTCGGGGCTGCCGGTCCAGCTCTTGTGCTCGATCCCGAAGAAGCGCAGCACCTCATTGACGATGCCCGCGTCGCCCCAGACCACGCGCCACAGTGCGGCGACCGCGACCGAGGCGCCCAGCAGCGAGGGCAGATAGAACAGGGCACGGTAGCCGGTGAGGAACCCGATCCGCGAGTTCAGCAGCAGCGCGACCAGCATCGAGACGACGAGGATCAGCGGCACGGCGATCAGCACGTAGGTGACCGTGACGATGATGGACGCCATGCCCCGGGCGTCGGTCGTGAAGAGCCTCGCGTAGTTGTCGAAGCCGATCCAGTTCGGAGCCGGTGCGAGCAGGTTGTAGTCGGTGAACGACAGGTACAGCGAGTAGAGCATCGGACCGATGGTGAGCAGCAGCAGTCCGGCGATCCAGGGAGCGAGGAAGCCGTAGGCCACCCACTTCTCGCCGCCTCGGCGCCTGCTCCGCCGGGGCCGCGCGGGCGCGGCGGCGGGCGGCGTCGTCGTGTCGCGCCGAGCGTCGGCGCGCAGGTCGAGCTGGGTCATGCGTTGCCTCCGTCATGGGCGTGAGCTTCGATGCGGTCCCCCGCGAGTCCGGCCACGGCGGCCGCGATCCCCGCGTCGATGTCCGCGTCGCGGGCCGCCTGCACGAACTCGGCGAGATCCTTCCGCCACGGGCGCCCCGCCGCATCGGCGCGGGCGTCGTCGTACGAGCGCGTCAGATCGTCGAAGAACGTCAGGTGCCGGCCCGCCCAGGTGTCGCCGGTCGAGCCACGCAGCACCGCCAGCACGGCGTCCTCGCTCACGCCGTGTGCGGCGGCCAGCGCGAGGCCTTCGTGCAGGGCGCCGAGCGCCGAGAACAGCACCAGCTGATTGGCGAGCTTCACCGCGGAGGCCGCGCCGATCTCGCCGAGGGGGTGGACCGTCTCCGCAAGCGCGTCGATGACGGCACGCGCCGGCGCGGGGTCACCGCCCACCAGCACGGTGAGCTCGCCTGCGCGGGCCTTCTCCGGGCCGCCGCTGACGGGCGCCTCGACCAGCGCCACTCCGCGACGCGAGAGCACCTCCGCGACCTCGCGCGCCTTCTGCGGCACCACCGTGCTGATGAGCACAACGGTCTGCACCTCGCCGGTCTCGACGTCGCGCCCGAGCAGGTCGAGCAGGCCCGTCTCGTCGGGAGTGACGACGCAGAGCGTGGCGCACGACAGCACGGCGGCGGCTCCGGAGGACGCGTCGGCAACGCGCGATACCCGATCCGGATCCGCATCGTGCACGGCGAGATCGAAGCCGGCCTCGGCCAGGCGCAGGGCGATGGGCAGGCCGATGGCTCCCAGGCCCAGCACGCCCACGCGGGCTCTCGACTCGGACATCTGCGTCTCCGTTCGGATTCGGTTCGCCCTTCGTCGGACGTTTCGCATATTGTCTACAACATACGAAAGACAGAAGGCAAGCATCTTCCGCTAACTTCTTCCCAACACGTGATGTCGGGGATCGGAGACTGACCATGACCGGCGACGCAGACGAGCGCGCACAGGATCACCGCATCAAGGCCCCCAGCCTGGTGACGATCGCGGCGGACACGATCCGCAAGCGGATCCTGGCCGGAGAGCTGAGACCGGGCACACGCCTGGGTGAGGAGCAGCTGGCCGACGAGCTCGATATCAGCCGTCCCCCGCTGCGCGAGGCGCTGCGCCTGCTCGAGAACGAGGGACTGATCGACCGCGCGCCGCGCCGCGGCGCCTATGTGCGCACGCTCACCGACCGCGACGTCGAGGAGATCCTCCCGATCCGCTCGGCGCTGGAGCGCGTGGCGTTCGAGACGGGCATCCCGCTGCGCGATCCCTCACGCCTCGATGCCGCCCGCGAGGCGCTCGCCGAGATGGAGCGCTGCGCGCGCGAGAAGGACCGCGGTGCGCTCGTGCAGGCCGGCTACGCCTTCCATTCGGCGCTGATCCGGATCGCCGGCAACGCGCGTCTCGAAGCGATCTACGCCTCGGTGCAGCAGCAGATCATCCTGTGCATGTCGCTCAACCTCATCGCCCGCGAGCGCTTCCACGAGTCGCTCGAAACGCACGTGGCCCGCCACGCGCGTCTGCTCGATGTCGTCGCCTCCGGCGACCGCGCCGCGGCCCTGGCCGAGCTCGCCGCGCACGGCGAGCGCTCGTTCGTGCAGTCCCACGACGAGGACCGGCGCTCGGCGGCGTCGTGACGGGGCTGCCGCCCGCGCCGCGTCGAACGCGCCGGATCAGAACAGGCCGCGGTCGACCTCGAAGGTGAAGGCGTCGCCGACGAGCTCGGGGTCGACGTCGGCGAGAGCGGGCGGGCTCCACCGGGGCGAGCGGTCCTTGTCGACCAGCTGGGCGCGGATGCCCTCGACCATGTCGGACTGCGTGCGCATGAACCAGGTGACGAGGCCGTACTCCTGACTCAGCGCCTCGCGCAGGTTGCGCAGCCAGCGGGCCGACTGCACCGCCGCGAGCGTGATGGTCAGCGCCGTGGGCGAGCGCTCCTCCAACGCGGCGAGCGCAGCTGCCGGGGTCACGTCGCCCTCGAAGTGGTCGCCGGAGTCGATCAGCGCGCGCAGGCGATCCTGGATCTCCGCGACCGTGTCGGCCGCGAATGCCTCGTCGATCCAGGGCTGGGCGCGCTCGATCGGGCCGGCATCGAGGGTCTCGTCGAACAGCAGGATCAGCTCGGCCGGCGTGCCCGGATCGGCGCGTGTGGTGAGCGCCTCGCGCACGGAGGGGAGGCGATCCGACGGCACGAAGTGGTCGGCGAAGCCCGTGTAGATCGCGTCGGCCGGCCCCATCACGGCGCTCGTGAGCGCGAGGTACTCGCCGAGGCGGCCGGGCGCGCGCCCGAGCAGCCAGGAGCCGCCGGCGTCGGGGGTGAAGCCGATCCGCGTCTCGGGCATCGCGAGCTGCGAGCGCTCGGTCACCACCCGCACCGCGGCGTGTCCTGCGATGCCGATCCCGCCGCCCATCGTGACGCCGTCGGCCAGCACGACGATGGGCTTCGGGTACTCCCCGACGCAGGCGTTGAGCGTGTACTCGCCGCGGAAGAACTCGTCGGGGGTGTCGAAGTCGCCCTCGCGGATCGCGGCGTGCAGGTGGCGCACGTCGCCGCCCGCGCAGAATCCGCGCTCCCCTGCCCCGACGAACAGCACGACCGAGACGTCCGGATCCGTCAGCCAGGCGTCCAGCACACCGCGGATCGAGCGGATCATCCCCACGTCGAGGGCGTTGATCGCCTCGGGGCGGTTGAGCGTGATGGTGCCGAGGCCACCCTCCTTGCGGGCGACGACGCGGGGGGCGGATTCGGACGGAGTCACGGTTCGAGGCTACCCGGGGCGACTCGTGTCGCCGTCATCGGGCGCGGAGCGGATCGGCCCGCGCGTTCCCGGCAGAACCGGCCGGATCGGGCAGGATAAGGGGAACAGCTCAGCCTCGGAAGGGGGAACTGATGGCCGAGGGCAAGGTCCTGGAGTTCCGCGGAGTCACCAAGGTGTTCGGTGACGTCGCCGCGGTGTCCGACTTCACCGCACGCATCGAGCCCGGCGTCGTCACCGGTTTCGTCGGTCCGAACGGCGCAGGCAAGTCGACGACGCTGCGCATCCTGCTCGGAGACATCGCTCCCACCAAGGGCACCGCCCTGATCGACGGCGTCGTCTACAAGAAGCTGCAGAACCCGCGCCGCACGGTCGGCGCGCTGCTCGAGAACCAGTCGTACAAGCCGCGGCACACGGCCGTTCGTCACCTGACCCTCGCGGCGCGCGCCATCGGCGTGCCCGTGTCGCGCGTCGACGAGATGCTCGAGGTCGTCGGACTCGGGGGCGTGGGCGGCATGCGCATCGGCGGCTACTCGCTCGGCATGCGCCAGCGTCTGGGCGTCGCCGAGGCCCTGTTGGGCGATCCGGATGTGCTCGTCTTCGACGAGCCGGCCAACGGGCTCGATCCCGAGGGCATCCGATGGATGCGCCTGCTGATGCGTCGCCTCGCCGACGAGGGGCGCACCGTGCTGATGTCGTCGCACGTGCTGAGCGAGGTGCAGCAGGTGGCCGACAACATCCTGATCATCTCGAACGGCCGGCTGCTGTTCTCGGGCGGCATCGAGCAGCTCGCCGACGCCGAGCACGTCGTCGCGGTCGACTCCCCGCAGCGTGGCGCCCTGCGCGACCTGCTGCGCGACAACGGCTACGAGTTCGAGCTGCTGCGCTCGGGCGTCAACGTGCTGGGGGCGAGGCCGTCGGAGATCGGCCAGCTCGCCGCGCAGGCCGGGGTGCCGTTGTCGTCGCTCGCGTTCAGGCAGCCGAGCCTCGAGGACGTCTTCCTCAAGATCGTGAACGGCACCTGGGCCGGCCCCGCATCCGCCGCGGCGGGCGACGAGGCCACCGAGCCCGAGGCCGGATCGATCCCCACCCCCGTCTCGAACCCCGCCGCCGTCACGCCGCCCATGCCGGCCGCCGTGGTGGCCCCGGTCGCGGCACCCGCGGCCGCGGTCGCGGTCGACCCCTTCGTGCCGGGGGCGGCCGACCCCGTGACCCCGGCCGCCGGGCCCGGGTCGGCGCACGACCCGCTCGCGTGGCTCGACCGTCCGGCGTCGGAGATCGAGAAGGACGTGGAGGCTCGCGAGGCCGAGCTGATCGCCGCGTCGCCCGAGGGCGAGCAGCCGACGCCCGGTTGGGTTCCGGCCCCCGAGGTCGTCCCCTCCCCCGCCGAGGAGGACGCCGACGACCCCGACGCCCTCGAGACCGCGGACGCCACCATCGAGCTCCCCGAGTCGGAGGCGGGTGGCGCGGAGTATGCGGACGGCGGCCAGACCGTCGCGATCGTCGGCGCGGGGGCGCCGGAGCACGACGGCGCGGGTGCCCCCGAGGTCGACACGGCGAGTGGCCCGGAGGTCGGCGGCCTCAGCCCTGTTGAGCTCGAGCGCCAGGTCGAGGCCGATGAGGCCGAGCTGATCGCGGCGTCGCCGGAGGGCGAGCAGCCCTCGCCCGGCTGGGTGCCCGAGCCGGAGCCCGTGCCCTCCCCCGCCGAGGAGGATGCCGACGATCCGGACACGCTCGAGACGCCCGACGAGGTGGTCGACCTCGACGATGACGGCGAGAGCGGCCGAACGGAGTCGCCCGATCCGCTCCCGGAGGACGCCGGCGGCGACGCGGATGTGAGCGAGACGCCGGATCGGATCGTCGAGATCGATGACGAGGACCGCCCCACCGAGGCGGCGTTCACGGATCCGATCGAGGGCGAGATCTCCGAGGACGAGCGCGCGGCCGATGAGGTCGAAGAGGTGGATCCGATCGACAACGCCGCGCACGACGACGCCGACCAGCCCGACGAGCTCGAGACGCCCGACGAGGAGATCGTCGTGGCTCCCGAGGCGGCCGAGGACGTCGAGCCGGCGCAGCACCGCACGCCGACGTGGCCCGGCCTCTCGGAGTGGAAGCACTCGCGCGAGGGCTGACTCCCCCGCGTCCGGCGTCCCGTTCGGCTCGTTTCCCGCACGTACAGGCGAAGCGAGCGGACTGATCCGGATCAGTGCGGCACGTTCACGAGCCCGAGCGACAGCGCGCGCTGCAGTGCCTGATCCCGCGTGGTGGCACTGAGCTTCATGTAGAGCGAGCGCAGGTGGCTCTTGACGGTGTTCAGCGAGAGATGCAGATCGCGCGCGATCTGCGGACGGCTCGCACCGGTGGCGAGCGCGGCGAGCACACGCTGCTCCCCCTCGGTGAGCACGACGTCAGCCTGCCCGGAGAGAGCGCGGGTGCGATAGCGGTCGAACTCCGCGAGCGCGCCGGCGGGGGCGAGCTCGCGCAGCAGCTCGCGCTCCGAGGCCGTGAGCATCGCGAACGGAGACCACAGACCGTGGTGATTCGCCAGGGCCGCGACCTCCGCGGCGGCCGCGGCGCGATCCTGCTCTTCCGCGGAGAGGAACCGGATCAGCAGCACGAAGATGCGCGCGAGCGGCACCGCGGTGGTGATGCCGGCGACGACCTCGGACGCCGCGGTGCGTCGCACCCGCACGAGCGCGAGGGCCGAGATCGCCTTCGCCGCGTCGGACATCGCGGTGTACGGCGGGCGCGGCGGAGCGATGTGGGGTGCGAGTCCGCTCACGATCGCGTGGGCGAGATCGATGCTCGCCACCGTGCCGGGCAGATGAGGCCCCGGATGCTGCTCCCCCTCGCGCAGGAACCGCGCCATGAGCTCGTCGTCCTCCGCGAGACCCGCCGCCACCACGCGCATCACGTGCATCGCGCCCCAGAAATCGGTGGAGGCGTAGTCGGCCTCGACCAGGCGCAGCTCCTCCAGTGCACCCATCGGGTCGGCGCGAGAGGTGAGCAGGGCGGCCTTCGCGATGTGCATGGGCTTGGCGAGGTGCGCGCCGTCCCAGCCGTCCGGCCACGCCGAAGGATCGATGCGGGCCAGGCGCTGCTCGACCGCGTTCATGCGCCCCTCGATGGCATCCAGCAGCGCCAGCAGCGCGTGCGCCCGGTTGGCCCGGTGGGGCAGGCGCGCGGCGCCGGCATGCACGCTGAGCGCTTCGAAGGCGCGACGGGCGCCGAGGCTGTCGCCGGAGAGGTAGAGGCTCGTGCCGGCCTGGTCGAGACCCATCGCGACGGGCTCGCTCTCCTCGCCCGTGGTCTGCCGGGAGAGCGCCCGCGGCTCGAGCACCTCCAGCGCCTTGCGCGTGTGCTCGAGCATGCGATTCACGTCGCCCGCGCGCCGCAGGGCCACGCTCATCAGGGCGTGGGCCACGGCACGCGCCACCGGATCCGTCAGCTCGTCGATCCCCGCGCGGGAGCGCGCGGCGATCTGGAAGTACACGTCCGCGCGGGCGCGGGTCTGCTCACGGGACAGCATCGAGGCGGCCACCCGCAGTGCGAGCAGGGGGTGATCCTGCAGCCGCTCCGGCTCCAGACGCGCGAGCAGGCCGCCGATGGATCCGGTGAACGGATGCTCCCGCAGGGCGATGCGGTTGGCCGTGGTCAGGTCGCCGGCGAGCAGCGCGCGCTCGAGGTCGGTCTCGACCGGTGTGGGCTGGTCGAAGCGCACGGCGATCCCCCGCACATCGCGCACGTCACGCAGGATCGTGGCACGCGCCGCGGCGGACAGCCCACCCGTCACGGCGAGGCCGAGCGAGCCGTCGACGTGGGCGAGCGCGCGTCGGGCGACCATGCCCGCATCCACCGTCGCGGCCGCGAACGCGATCGACGCCTCGTACATGGCCTCATCCGGCAGCATGCCCGCGCGATGGACGGCCACGATGATCTCGCACCAGGCGCTCGCGCGATTGCGCACCTCGGGACCGAGGTGCACGGCGACCACCGCAGCCGAGTGTGATGTGTGGCTGCGGTCGTGCTGATCGTCAGCGGAAGGGCGGTTCGAACTGGGCATGGCGTTCCACGGATGATCCCACGCGCAGACGCGCCCCTGTCAGAACGGTCGAGGCGCGCACCTTCTTTTCACCCCCGCTTTCACCCGTTTGTCACACGGGGCCCGGAATGCGGTGATTCCTGGACGCGATGCAGGATCGGCGGCGGGCATCTGGAGTCTGCAGGGGGAGCACTGCACGGTTCGCGGGAGCGCCGCGGTGGCAGGATCCCGGTGCGCGGGCGGCGATGAGGGAAACGCCGGGCCGTTGCCCCCTGCTGCGCGCGATTGCTAGGTTCGGCGCTCGTGACCTATCAAGATCCACTGGCGTATCTGATCGGGCTTGAGGGAATGGCACTGCTCGATTCCTGGGCCGGGCGCCACGACCGGGCCTTCGTCGAGGCGCGGCTTGCCGAGGTGCGACGGCTGCTCGATGACAAGCAGTTGCAGGGCGTCGGCGTCGATGTCGAAACGGTGAGCGCCGACGTGTCGTACCGGCAACAGGCTTCCGGTTACGACGCGGGAGGCGGTGGCGGGCTGTTCGCGCTCGACGAGCCGATCATCACGCAGTGGGTCGAGGGCCGGAAAGCCGGAGATGCGCTGGACGCCGCATGCGGAACCGGGCGGTTCGCGGGACTCCTTGCGGCGCGAGGGCACGCTGTGGTGGGTGTCGACGGCTCACCCGACATGCTCGAGCGGGCGCGGCTGCGCGTACCCGACGCCGATTTCCGGCTCGGCTCGCTCGACGCGCTGCCGGTGGCTGACGCATCCGCAGACGTCGTCACGTGCGGTCTCGCGCTCGTGCACGTCGCCGAGCTCGCGCCGGTGTTCGCCGAGTTCGCCCGCGTGATGCGCCCCGGGGGCGACCTGCTGATCTCCGACATCCACCCTGAGCTGACGCGGCTCGGGTCAGGCATCAAGGGGCTCGGCCCGAACGGCGAACGACACCTCGCGCCGACCTTCCCTCACCCGCTCGGCAGCTATCTGCGGGCGGCGCTCGACGCGGGCTTCGAGGTGCGCGGGTGCGAGGAGCCGGGCGCGACGTGGGGTGGGCCGGTACCCGACGCCACCTCGGCACCCGGCGACTGGGTCGACTGGCCGTGGTCGCTCATGGCCTATTCACCCGAGGTGTCGCGCGCCGTCTCGGACCGGCCGAGCCTCGTGCTGTGGCACTTCCGCAAGCCCGCCGCCTGAGCGCTGCGCCCGCGAAGCGTTCCGCCGACCGAGGTCCCCTCGGGCCGGGACAACGGGACCTCGCCCGTCACCCCGACCTCCGCAGGGACCGGGACGAATCTCCCCAGATTTGGTCCGGCCCCCGAGTGCGGCTGAGGCCAGGGGATTGCGGCCTCACGGGGGTCATCCTGCCCGTCGCCGGTGCCGCTCTCCCCCGACAGCGCCTGGATTCACCCCTCATTTCACCCTGGGGCACAAAAGGGCACCATTCCGGTCGCCGGAGCTTCCCAGTGCGTAGGAGGGCGAGAGGATCTCGCCCCGCCCGCGTCAGGCCTCGCTGTCGCTGGTCTGGTCGAGACGCAGCGCCTTCGCGAGCGCGAGGCCGTGACGGGTCGAGAGGATGAGCCGGCTGAAGCGCTCGTCGCCTTCGAGGTCGATGACCACGCCGGGACGGCCGTGGCGCACGGCCACGAAGTCGTCGCCCTGCGCCGAGCGCCACGTGCCCAGCGACACCACGCGGGGGATGTGGAGCCCCGGGGAGCGCACACCGCGCAGCCACGTGGCCGGGTCGTCGGTCAGCTGCACACGCGCGATCGACGACCGCTCGATGCGGAGCCCGTGGCGCTGCGCGGCGAGCAGCCGCTCGGTGCGGGAGAGCACGATCTCGAGCTGACGTTGGTCGAGCAGGAGGGTCACCATCCATCCATCCTGCCGTGGCATCCGCTGCCGCCACCTCACAGTCCGATGACGATCGGGCACATCCGGATCGCGTCGCCGCATCCCGATCCGCCCCCGGCCCGGCGCTGCGGTGCGAGGATGAACCAGTGACCCTGCTCGATCCCGGCACCTCCACACTCGCCTCCGCACTGACGCGGGCCGAGGCGGGCGGCCGCGCCGATGTCGCCGACGCCGAGGCGCTGCTCGCGGCCACGGGCGCCGATCTCGAGCGGCTGATGGATGCGGCGGCGCGCGTGCGGGACGCAGGACTAAAAGAGCTCGGCCGCCCGGGCGTGATCACCTATTCGCGCAAGGTCTTCATCCCGCTCACGACGCTGTGTCGGGATCGCTGCCACTACTGCATCTTCGTCGACACCCCCGGCCAGCTGCTCACGCAGCACAAGCCCACCTACATGTCCCGCGAGCAGGTGCTCGCCGTGGCACGCCAGGGGCAGGCCCTCGGATGCAAGGAGGCCCTGCTCACACTGGGCGACCGCCCGGAGGACCGGTGGCCCGAGGCGCGCGCCTGGCTCGACGAGCACGGCTATATGTCGACTCTGGAATACGTGGCCGATATGGCGCGCGCGATCACTGCCGAGACGGGCCTGCTCCCCCATCTCAACCCCGGCATCATGACGCCCGACGAGCTCGCGATGCTGCGTCCGGTGGCGCCGTCCATGGGTGTGATGCTCGAGACGACCTCGCGTCGGCTCTACGAGGCGCCGGGTCAGGTGCACTACGGATCGCCGGACAAGGATCCGGAGGTTCGCCTGCAGCTGCTGGAGGATGCCGGATCGGCGAAGGTGCCGTTCACGACCGGTGTGCTGATCGGGATCGGGGAGACGCTGCGCGACCGCGCCGAATCGCTCGTCGCGCTGCGCGAGGCCCACGAACGGCACGGACACATCCAAGAGGTGATCGTGCAGAACTTCCGCGCGAAGGACCGCACCGCGGCCTCCTCGCGCGACGACGCCGGCTTCACCGAGTACCTCGCCGCGGTGGCCGTCGCCCGGCTGGTGCTCGGCCCGGCGATGCGCGTGCAGGTGCCGCCGAACCTCTCCGACCCCGCCGAGCTCGGACTGCTGCTGCGTGCCGGTGCGGACGACTGGGGCGGCGTCTCTCCCCTCACCGCCGACCACGTCAACCCCGAGCGCCCCTGGCCGCACGTCGACGACCTCGCGCGCTATACGGCCGAAGCGGGGTTCGCGCTCGCCGAGCGGCTCACCGCGCATCCCCCGTACCTGACTGACGAGTGGCTCGATCCGGCGATCCGCGACGCCACGCTCGCGCTGGCCGATCCCGAGACCGGGCTCGCCCGGACGCGCGATTCCTCCCCCGCGGCCCCGCGCTCGTCGACCGACCGGGCGGCGAGCGCGCCGCAGCGCCTCACGCCCGGCGCGGGCTTCGCCGCGCTCCTCGACCGTGCCGCCTCCTCCCCCGCGTCGCTTGACGACCGCGAGTGGGAGACGCTGCTGCGCGCATCCGGCGCGGACGCCGACGCCCTCGCTGCGACCGCCGACGACGTGCGGCGCTACACGGTCGGCGAGGCGCTGACCATCGTCGCGAACCGCAACGTGGCCTCGACGCTCTTCCGCCGCACACGCACGGGCGAGCCGGACACGTTCGATCTCGAAGGGCTCGATGCCCTCACGCGCGACGCCGCCGAGCTCGGCCTCACGGAGATCTGCGTGCAGGGTCTGGTGGCGCCCGACCAGGACGCCGAGTCGTACCTCGACATCGCCCGCACGATCAAGCATGCCGCCCCGGGAATGCACCTGCACGCGTTCCGCCCGCAGGATGTCGCCGACCTCGCCGACCGCTCGACGCGGGGCCTTCACGGCGCGCTCGAGGCGATGCGCGAGGCAGGGGTGGACACCGTCCCGGGCACCGGCGTGAAGATCCTGAGCGAGCGCGTGCGCGGGCTCATCGCCCCCGGCGACCTCGAGATCGACCGATGGCGAGAGAACCTCACCGCCGCGCACCGGGCGGGATTCCGCTCGACATCGGTGCTCTTCTACGGCCACGTCGAAACCGCGGCCGAGCGCATCGCGCACCTGCGCGAGCTGATCCGGATCCAGGCCGAGACCCGCGGGTTCACCGAGTTCGTGCCCATCCCGCTCCCCCGCCCGCTGGGCGGCGGAGTGCCGCTCGTCGCCGACCGCCCCGAGCTCGACGAGCACCGCGCGATGGTCGCGGTGTCGCGGCTCATGCTCTCGGGCGTGATCCCGCACATCCAGATCCCCTGGACCCGCCACGGCGTGCCCACCTCGATCGAGCTGCTGCGGTCAGGCGGCGACGACCTCGGGGGCACGCTGCTCGACGGACGGGTGCTGCCCGGAGCGGGTGTGGAGCGCGGACTCGAGCTGCCCCTCCCCGAGGCGCGCGACATGGCCCGCAAGCTGTTCCGCCCCTTCCGCCAGCGCTCGACCACGTATGCCGACGTCTTCCGCGCGACAGGGAAGGCGCGCGCGTGAACGAGAGGGTGGGCACCGTCATCGTCGGCGCCGGTTTCGCGGGCATCGCGGCGGCGCTCGCGCTGAAGGCCGCAGGGGACGACGACTTCGTGATCCTCGAGCGCGCGGAGGCTGTCGGCGGCACCTGGCGCGACAACACCTACCCCGGCGTCGCCTGCGACGTGCCGGCGCACCTCTACGGGCTGTCGTCACACCCGTGGCCCGGCTGGTCGCGCACGTTCGCCCCCGGTGCCGAGATCCGCGCGTACCTCGAGCACGTGGTGGCGCAGGAGGGGCTCGAGCGGCACCTGCGCCTGTCCACCGCGATGGCTTCGGCATCGGTGGCACGCTCGTCGGGGCGCTCGGATCACCCGCACGACGTCGAGTGGGAGGTTCGGGCCGTCTCGACTCGCTTCGCTCGCTCGACGAACGAAGGGGGTAGTGGCGGCCCAGGGTCGACGCATGAGGGGGGTGGTGGCCCGACCCACGAGGGGAGCGGCGGCCCGACGAACGAGGGGACTGCCGGGTCGACGAACGAGGGCGGATTCCTCGCGCGCAACCTCATCCTGGCCGCGGGGCGGCTGACCGAGCCGCTGATACCGGCGATCCCCGGCCTGGACGAGTTCCCCGGCCCCGTTTTCCACTCGGCGCGGTGGGATGCGTCGATCCGGGTGCAGAACGCGCGCATCGCGGTGGTGGGAACGGGCGCGAGCGCCATCCAGCTGGCGCCCGAGCTCGCCCGCCAGGGCGCGCACGTCACGCTGTTCCAGCGCACGCCGGCCTGGATCGTGCCCCGGCGCGACCGCGCCTACGCGCGCGCCGAGCGCGAGGCGTGGCAGCGGGATCCCGGATCGCTCGCGCGGCTGCGCGAGGAGCTGTACGTCGAGGGCGAGGCGCGTTTCGCGTCGCGCTCCGGAGATCCTGTCGCCGCATCGGAGGCGCGCGAGTCGGCCCTCACGCACCTCGCTCGGCAGGTGCGTGACCCTGAGCTGCGCGATGCGCTCACCCCCGACTACGCGTTCGGGTGCAAGCGCGTGCTGCTGAGCGACGACTTCTACCCCGCCATCGCCTCGGGGCTCGTCGACCTCGTGCCCTCGGCCCTCGCCGGCGCCTCCGACAACCAGCTCGTCGCCGCGGACGGATCGCGCCACGAGGTCGATGTGGTGGTGCTCGCGACGGGGTTCGAGGCCGCGCGCCAGCCATACGCGCGCCTCGTGACGGGGGAGCACGGCCGCACGCTCGACGAGCACTGGTCGGAGGGGATGACCTCGGTCGGCTCGACTCTCGTCTCCGGCTTCCCGAATCTGTATGTGCTCAATGGCCCCAATGCCTCACTCGGCCACAACTCGGCGGTGCTCATCATGGAGGAGCAGGCCGCCTTCGCCGCCTCGCTCATCTCGCAGGGCACCCCTATCCGGGTCGATCCGGAGGCCGAGGCCGCGTACACCGCCGAGATCGCCGAGCGCGCGGCCGGCACCCCGTGGGTCGAGGGCGGCTGCCGCAACTGGTACACCGACCCGCGCTCGGGGCGGCTCACGCTGCTGTGGCCCGGCACCGTCTCCGACTTCCGCGGCCGGCTCACGGCCGTGCGCGACTCGATGCTGGCCCCCGCTCTCACCACCTGACCGCGTCCGAAAACCACGCCGAAAACCACGCCCGACTAAGGAGCCCCATGACCATTCCGATGCGCTTCGGCTACAAGGCCTCGTCCGAGCAGTTCGGGCCCCGCGAGCTGCTCGACTACGCGGTGCTGGCGGAGGAGATGGGATTCGACAGCGTATTCCTGTCGGATCATATGCAGCCCTGGATGCACGACGGCGGCCATGCCCCGGCGGCGCTGCCGTGGCTCGGAGCCGTCGGCGAGCGCACCCAGCGGGTGCTGCTGGGCACCTCGGTGCTCACACCCACGTTCCGCTACCACCCGGGTGTCGTGGCCCAGGCGTTCGGCACGCTCGGCGCGATGCACCCGGGACGCTTCATTCTCGGCGTCGGCACGGGGGAGGCCCTGAACGAGGTCACCCTCGGTCTCGACTGGCCCGAGTCGCCCGAGCGCTTCCAGCGCATGAAGGAGGCGATCCTGCTCATCCGCGAGCTGTGGGCGGGCGAGCGCGTGACCTTCGACGGCACCTACTACTCCACGAACAACGCGACGATCTACGACCGCCCCGAGACGCCGATCCCGATCTACATCGGCGCATCCGGCCCCGCGGCGACCCGTCTCGCGGGTCGTATGGCCGACGGATGGATCACCACGAGCGGCAAGGCGTCGACGCTGTACACCGACGAGCTGCTCCCCGCGTTCGACGACGGCATCGCCAAGGGCGGCCGTTCGCGCGACGACGTCGACACCCTCATCGAGGTGAAGGTCTCGTTCCGCCCCGACCTCGCGCAGGCGAAGGAGAACACGCGCTTCTGGGCGCCGCTGGCCCTGAAGCCCGAGGAGAAGACGGGCATCCACGACCCGATCGAGATGCAGCGCCGCGCGGAGGAGCTGCCGATCGAGCGCGCCGCGTCGCGGTTCATCGTGTCGGACGACGTCGAGCAGCACATCGAGGCGATCGCGCGCTACGTGGAGCTCGGCTTCCGCCACCTGGTGTTCCACGACCCCGGGCACGACCAGGAGGCGTTCCTGCGTCTGTATGGCGAGCAGGTGCTGCCGAAGCTGCGCGAGCGCTTCGCGTGACGCCCGGCTGGGTGCTCGTGATCCCCGTCAAGGGGCCGGGGGGCAAGTCCCGGTTGGAGCATCCGGATCGCGCGGAGCTCGCCTCCGCGATCGCCCTCGACACCCTCGAGGTGGCATGCCGCGCGCGGAATGTGTCCGACGTTGTGCTCGTGTGCTCGGATGAGGAGTTCGTCGCGAACGCGCTGCGGCTCGATCCGGGGCACGCGGACCTGTGGGTGGTTCCCGACCCGGGCGCGGGCCTGAACGCCGCGATCGCGGCAGGGCTCGACGCCGTGGAGGTCGACCAACCCCGCGCGGTGATGCTCGGCGACCTGCCCGCGCTGGATCCGGCCGATCTCGACGGCGCGCTCGCGCGGGCCGAGGCGCACGCGCGCGCCTTCACGCCGGATGCCGAGGGCACGGGCACGACCCTCGTGACCGCGAGGCCCGGGGAGCACCTGGCGCCCGCGTTCGGCGCCGACTCGGCCGCGCGGCACGCGGCATCCGGCTTCGTCCGCCTCGAGGTGCGAGCCGACTCGACCCTGCGCCGCGACGTCGACACGGCCGAGCAGCTGCGCGCGGCGGCGTCTCTGGGCCTCGGCCCGCGGACGTCCGCGCTCCTCTGAGTCGCGCCGCGCCTCGCGGCCCGCGCCGGCCTCAGCTCACCGGCGGCACGCCGGGGCGCGTGGCGCCGTGGGTGTACACCGTGAAGTCCTGCACGATCATGTCGGCCGGGCTGGGGGTGGTCGCATCGGGAAGCCCCGGCCACGCGCCACCGACGGCGACGTTGAAGATCGCGAACATGTCGGCGGTCGGGATGTTCTTGCCCGCGTAGCGGCCGACCTGCACGCCGTCGATGTAGAAGTTGACGAAGTCGCGCTCCCACCAGACCGCGTAGTCGTGCACCTCGTCGGCCCAGGATCCATCCATCCGGGTCACGATCGACGCGAGACCGGTCTTCTTCGCACCGTGCACCGACTGCACCGCCTCGTGCCACCAGGGGCTCGCCGCCTCGACGATGTCGATCTCACTGGTGTCGCGCCCACCTGCCGTGTTCCACATCCAGAAGGCGGGCCAGAAGCCCTGACCCTCGGGCAGCTTGACCGACGCCGTGACGTACGAACCGGGACGGATGACCACGTTGCGCAGCTCGACGGCGCCCGACATCCACTGGTCGCCCACCTTCTCGACGCGCAGACGCATACCGCCGCCGTCCAGCGGCGCCACCTGCGACGGGGCGTAGCGCTGGATCTCGCCGTTCTTCCACGCCGGCTCGTCGAGGATGCGGGTCGACGCGAGATCCGCGGCCGAGAAGGTGGTGTCGTACTGCACGGTCCAGCCGGGAGCGGGGGTCTCGGCGGCGTGGGCGGCGGTCGGCGCGAACGCCACGAGACCGCCGATCAGGGTGAGCGCCAGAGCGCTGCGGAAGAGCTTCATTGGGGGGCTCCAGGGGGAGGGAGGGTCGGGCGGCTCTGCCCGTTGCGCTCATCCTGGCAGGGCCAGGGCGCCGCCCGACAGCGGTTCTCCCACCCGGGCGCGTCACGCCGCCGGGCGCGGCATCGCCCGACGCGTCACGCCCCCGACGCGTCACGCCCCCGCCGCGTCACCCCCGCACGCGCAGCGTGC
This sequence comes from Microbacterium stercoris, assembly GCF_017592545.1. GTDB lineage: Bacteria > Actinomycetota > Actinomycetes > Actinomycetales > Microbacteriaceae > Microbacterium > Microbacterium stercoris. Next base: position 732,012 of record NZ_JAGFOA010000001.1, on the reverse strand, counting down.
GCACCTCGAACGGCGTCAGCGACAGCGAGACCTCGCGACCGTCCACCAGGTCGAGTTCGCCGAGGCCGCCGTCCTCGATGAGCGAGGCCGTCTCGACCGTTGACACCTGTCGCCCGAAGCGCAGCACGCCCGAGACGCGGCGTCCATACGGCTCGTAGACGCGCACGATCAGGTCGCCCGAGCGGTCGGCGGCGAGCTTCACGGCCGAGATCAGCAGCCCCTCGGTGGCGGTGACCACCGGCTCGACCGGCCCGCCCGCGACCACCCGCATCGGCAGGTTCAGCGCGAGGCCCGCGGCCGTGGCCTGCTCGATGTCCGCCCCGATGACGAGCGCGTACCGATGCGTCTGCTCGCCCTGATCCGTCTCCGGATCGGGAAAGCGCGGCGCGCGCAGCAGCGACAGCCGCACCGTGGTGGTCACGCCCTGCTCGGGCGTGGAGTCGCGCGTGACGTCGTACCCGTAGGTGGAGTCGGTCGTGAGGGCGACGCCGAACCCGGGCTCCTCGACGTGCACGAAGCGGTGCATGGAGGTCTCGAACTTCGCGGCCTCCCAGCTCGTGTTGGTGTGCGTGACGCGCTTCGCGTATCCGAACTGCGTCTCCGCCGCCGTGTGCTCGGCCTGGATGTCGAGCGGGAACGCCACCTTGAGGAACTTCTCGGTCTCGTGCCAGTCGGTGGTCTGGGCGAACTCGAGCGCACGCGATCCGGCCCGCAGGGTGATCCGCTGCTCGACCGCCGACTGCGAGAAGGCGCGGCGGATCACGAGCGTGACGGATCCGGATCCCTCCTCGAGCGTCAGCGAGGCCGCCTCACGCAGGTCGTCCACGCGATTGCGGTAGTAGCGATCGACGTCCCACGCGTCCCACATGTTCGGGAAGTCCTGATGCAGCTGCAGCAGGTTCGCCTCGGCACCCGCGGGGATCGCATCGCGGCCGGTTGCGAGATCCACGGCGGAGGTGATCAGCCCGTCGTGCGTGAACACCACGCGCACCAGGTCGTTCTCGAGCACGAAGCCGCCGTCCTGCTCGGTGACGGCGACGGATCCGGATGCCGCCACCGCTCGCGCGGCACCGAGCGCGGGCACGCCGTCACGGGCGAACGGCGCGGGGTTGAAGACGACGTCCTCCTCGCCCGACCCGGCGAGCGCGGCCTGCGCCCGCTCGATCAGCGCCGTCGCCTCCCGCGCCACGCGCGCGTACTGCTCGACGGCCTCGCGATGCACCCACGCGATGGAGGTGCCCGGCAGGATGTCGTGGAACTGCTGCAGCAGCACCTGCCGCCACAGCGCGTCGAGCTCGTCGTACGGGTAGTCCGCTCCGGCCCAGAACGCGGCGGACGCGGCCCACAGCTCGGCCTCGATGAGCAGGTGCTCGGTCAGGCGGTTGCCCTGCTTGGTCTTGTGCTGGCTCGTGAGGGTGGCCCGGTGCAGCTCGAGGTACAGCTCGCCCACCCACACCGGCGGCTCGGGCAGCTCGGCCCGCGCGCGGTCGAAGAACGCATCCGGATGCTCCCACCGCACTTTCGCGGAGCCCTCGAGGTCGGCAAGACGCCTGGCCCTGCCGGTCATCTCGCGGGTCGTTCCGCCGCCGCCGTCTCCCCAGCCGACGGGCGCGATGGATCCGGATGCGAGCCGCGCCTCGCGGAACTGGCGCGTGGCCCGCGCCACCTCGGCTCCGGACAGCTGCGAGTTGTAGGTGTCCATCGAGGGGAAGTGGCTGAACATGCGCGAGCCGTCGATGCCCTCCCACGCGAACGTGTGGTGCGGGAAGCGGTTGACCTGGTTCCAGGAGATCTTCTGCGTGAAGAACCACTCGAATCCGGCTCGCCGCATCAGCTGCGGCAGGGCGGGGGAGTAGCCGAACGAGTCGGGCAGCCAGACGCCCTTCGAGCGGATGCCGAACTCCTCCTCGAAGAAGCGCTGGCCGTAGAGGAACTGGCGCGCGATGGCCTCGCCCGTCGGCATCACGGTGTCGGATTCGACCCACATGCCGCCGAGCGGCAGGAAGCGGCCCTCGGCGACGGCGGCCTTGACGCGCGCGTACACCTCGGGGCGGTGCTGCTTGATCCACGCGTACTGCTGCGCACTCGACATGCCGTAGAGGAAGTCGTTGGTCTCGCCGATCAGGTCGGTCATCGACGAGGTGGTGCGGGCGACCTTGCGGACCGTCTCGCGCACGGGCCACAGCCACGCCGAGTCGATGTGCGCGTGACCCACGGCCGAGATCTCGTGCGCGCTGGCCTCGGCCGGCGACGCGAGCGCGGGAGCGAGCGCCTCGCGGGCCGCTGCCGCCGTGCCGGTGATGTCCTGCAGGTCGACGAGGTCGAGTGCGTCATCGAGCGCCTGCAGCACGCGCATGCGCCGCGGGGATGACTCGGGCAGCTCGGCCTGCAGCTCGAGCAGCACCTCGAGATCGAGCGCGAGCTCGAACACCTCCGGCTCGAACACCGCGAGGTCGAAGTGCCGCGTGGTGTAGAGCTTCTGCGGCGAGGAGGTGCGGATGTCGCCCTGCTGCGTCGGCAGGAACGGGTGGCGATCGAGCACCACCGGGTTGGAGGCGGCCTCGATGAAGAACTCCACCTCCTCATCGCCGGATGCCTCGTCGGCGATCCGCACCCACTGGTTGCGCGGGTTGAGCGACTTCACCGGCTCGCCGTCGGGCAGGTACACAAGCCCCTCGCACTGGAACCCCGGCATCGCGGCGTCGAAGCCGAGGTCGACCACGGCCTCGACGCGACGCCCGGCCCACTCGGCCGGCACCCGGCCGCGCACCCGGAACCACGTTGTGCCCCACGCGGCGCCCCAGGGCGATCCGGTCTCGAAGGGTTCGTACGAGAGCGCGAGGCCCTCGGCGGGCGCGATGGGCTCACCCGGCAGCTCGTGGAAGGCGACGTCGAGAGCTGCACGCCGGTTGTGGACGGCGGGCAGGATGCGCTCGCCGAGCACCCGCTTGGCGCGGCCGACGGTGAGCGGGATGTCGTCATGCATGGAGGAGGTCCTTTCGAGTGAATCGGTCGGGCGTCAGCCCTTGACCGCCCCGGCGAGCGCGAAGGCGCCACCAGACAGCCGGGAGACGAGCACGTAGAGGGCGAGGATCGGCACGGAGTAGAGGATCGAGAACGCGGCGAGCTGGCCGTATGCGACAGACCCGTACTGGCCGAAGAACGAGAAGATGCTGACCGCGGCGGGCTGCTTGTCGGGCGTGAGCAGCAGCACGAAGGGCACGAAGAAGTTCCCCCAGGCGCCCATGAACACGAAGATGAACACCACGCCGATGCCGGACCGCATCAGCGGCACCACCACGCGGGTGAGCGTCGTGAGCATCGACGCCCCGTCGATCCACGCGGCCTCCTCCAGCGAGATCGGCACCGAGTCCATGAAGTTCTTCATCATCCAGATCGCCATGGGCAGCGAGGTCGCCGCCAGGAACAGCATCGTGCCGGGGATCGAATCCAGCAGGCCGAACGAGACGAACAGCATGTAGACGGGCACCATGATCGCGGTGATGGGCAGGCAGGTGCCGAACAGGATGCCGTAGAGGAAGGGCTTGTTCATGCGCAGGCGGTAACGGGAGAGCGGATACGCGGCGAGCACCGCGACCACCACCGTGATGACGGCGCAGCCACCCGCGAGCACCAGGCTGTTGGCCAGCGGGATGAAGGTGCGCTCGGGGGTGAGCACGGCGCCGAAGTTGGCGATGCTCCACTCGTCGGGAAGCCGCACAGAGAGGGTGGCGCTGCCGTCGAACGACGCGAACACCAGCCAGAGCATCGGCAGCAGGAAGCACACGCCGATGAGCAGGGCCACGAGGTTCGCCGTGATGCGCAGGCCGCGGCCGCGGGGCGAGGTGAGGGCAAGAGACATCAGTCGACCTCCGGGCGCAGTGCGCGGATGTAGATGAGCGAGAAGACGCCGCCGACGACGAGCAGGATCACGGCGATGGCCGTGCCGAACCCGAGCTCGGAGAACTGGAAGGCCTGCTGGTAGGCGAAGATCGGCAGCGTCGCGGAGTCGGTGCCGGGACCGCCCCCGGTCATCACGTAGATGAGCGTGAACACCGACAGCGTCTGCAGCGTCGTCAGCATCAGGTTGGTCGAGATGCTGCGCCGGATCATCGGGATCGTGATGAACGCGAAGCGCTGCCACCCGCGTGCGCCGTCCATCTCGGCCGACTCGTTGATCTCGGGCGGCACCTCGTACAGGGCCGCCGAGTACACGAGCATCGAGAACGCCGTGCCGCGCCAGGTGTTCGCGAGGATGACCGAGAACAGCGGCCAGTCGTAGAGCCAGGACGGGCCGGTGATGCCGACCAGCGACAGCAGGGTGTTGAGCGTGCCCTCCGGGGCGAAGAACGCGTAGCAGGCGAACGACGCGACGATCTCGGGCAGCACCCACGCCGCCACCACGATCGTCGACACGACGCTGCCCGTGATGCCGTGCGCCGACCGCATCGCGAGGGCGAGCACCATGCCCAGCACGTTCTGGCCGATGATCGCCGATCCGATGAGGAACACGAGTGTGATCACGACCGACTTCGGAAAGTCCGGATCGGCGAACAGGTCGGTGAAGTTGCGGAAACCCACGAACTCGGCGCCCCGGGCCGCGGCGCCGCGCAGCGAGGCATTGGTGAAGGCGCCGAAGAAGGCGCTGATCACGGGCCCGATCAGGAAGATGGCCAGCAGCACGACGGCCGGAAGCAGCGGCAGCGCGCGCACGGCGTCTCGCGCGAGCCGGCCGCTCGGCCCGCCGGGGCCGCCGCGCCTGCGGCGCGCGGCGACCCCGACGATCAGCGCCGTCTCGGAGTGACGGTCAGCCATCCTGCGTGTTCTGCTCGCCGACGATCCCGATGACGGCCTCGTCGTAGGCCGCCGCGGCCTCCTCCGGCGACTGCTGGCCCGTCATCACGGCCTCCATGGCCACGGTGATCTCGTTCGAGATCTTCGCGTAGTCGGAGGTCGCGGGGCGGAAGTGCGTCACGTCGACGATCGACGAGAAGAACGCGAACGACGGGTTCGACGCTCCGTACTCGGGGTCGGTGGCCACGTCCTCGCGCACGGCGATCTGGCTCGCCTCGATGTCGTAGTTCTGCGAGTTCTCCTTGTTGAGGGCCAGCGACATGAACTCCCAGGCCGCATCCGGGTTCTTCGATCCCGAGCCCATCGCGAGCGTCCAGCCCCCCGACATGCTGACGGCGCCGGGGTCCTGACCCTTCTGGGTCGGCATGGGCGCCTGCGCCATCACGTCGTTCCACTCGGGCCACGGGTTTGTGCCGGACTCGAGCCAGGTGCCGCTCAGCCACGAGCCGTCAAGGTCGATCGCGAGCTTGCCCTGCGGCAGCCACTCGCCCGAGACGAGGTTGCCGAGGTTCTTGTCGAGCGCCTGCTGCGGGGTCGGGCCGAGACCGCCCTGGTAGAGATCGGCGATGAACTGCAGCGAGTCGACGAATCCGTCGGATCCGACGACCCACTTCTGCGAATCGGTGTCGTAGAGGGTGTCCTCGGTGCCGTAGAGCAGCATCTCGAAGCCCTGCATCGACGCGGCCTCGCCCTGAGCCTTGCCGGAGTACACGTTCATGGGCACGACATCGGGAAGCTCGGCCTTGATGGTGGCCGCGGCATCGAGCACGTCCTCCCACGTCTTGGGCTCCCACGGCACGGGCAGGCCAGCCTGCTCGAACAGGTCGGTGTTGTACCAGAGGGCCCGGGTGTCGGTGCCCATCGGGATGCCGTAGATGCTGCCGTCGTCGCCGCGGCCCGCGTCCTTGGCGTTGTCGTAGAACTGGTCCCATTCGTCCCAGCTCTCGACGTAGTCGTCGAGCGGCGCGAGGTAGCCCGCGTCGACGTCCGACTTGATCATGAAGGTGTCCTCGTACATCACGTCGGGAGCGGTCGCCGGTGACTGGTTCATGAGGGCGAGCTTGGTGAAGTAGTCGTTCTGCTGGGCCTCGATCGGCACGAGCTCGACCGTGACCTCGGAGTTCTGGGCCTCGAACTCCTCCTTCACCTTCGCCATGAGGGTGTCGGCCTGGGTGAAGGTGCCGTACTTCTGGTACGCCACCTTGATGGTCGAGGCGTCGCCCCCGCCGCCGCCCTCCCCGCCGCCACCCGCGGTGCATCCGGTTACCACGAGCGCGCCGGCGAGCAGCCCCGCGCCCAGCAGTCTGCGATCCATGTGTGAAGCTCCTTCGATTCACGCCGGCTCGGCGACGGTGCCCGCCGACTACAGGATTAATAAATCCGCTTGATTTACTAATGTCAAGAGCGAAGGGTCGGGATCTCCGGCGGCAGTATCGTTCGAGACAGACCACGGAGGGGCGTCGATGGCACGAGGAAGAGCCGAGCTCGCGGGAGGCGGAGCCAACCAGGCGCGGGTGTTCGACATCGTGCGACGCGCGCCCGATGGCGTGAGCCGCATCGAGATCGCCGCGCAGACCGACGTCTCGGCGCAGACCGTGTCGACCATCACCCGCCGCCTGATCGACGCCGGGCTGGTGCGGGAGGGCGACCGCGTGGCGGCGGGTCCGGGCAAGCCCCGCACACGGCTGCACCTCGTGCCGGACGCCCGCTATGCCGTGGGCATCCACCTCGACCCCGCCCGCATCACTTACTCGCTGGTGGATCTGCTCGGCCGGGTGATCGCCCGTCACGCCACGGCGACCCCGTCCGGCCAAGCGCCCGACGCCGTCGAGGAGAGCATGATCGCCTCGACCGACGCGCTGCTGGAGAGCTGCGGCGCCGACCGGCAGCGCCTCATCGGGATCGGCGTGGCGGCCCCGGGCCCCGTCGACGTCGACCGCGGGATCGTCAACCGCCCGCCGCTGCTGCCCGGATGGGACAACGTTCCCCTGAGCGACGTACTGGCCGAGCGGTTCGGCCTCCCGGTGCTGCTCGAGAAGGACGTCACCTCGGCGACGGTGGGGGAGCTCTGGGCGGGAACGCAGGATGTCGACGACGACGTCGCGGTGCTCTACCTCGGAGCGGGTGTGGGCCTCGGGGTCGCGCTCGACCGGACGGCGCTGCGGGGAGCGACGTCGAACTTCGGCGACATCGGGCACCTCAAGGTGGCGGCCGACGGGCCGCCGTGCTCGTGCGGCCAGCGGGGCTGCCTGGGCGTGCGCATCTCGCCTGCGCACCTGCTCGGTCTCGCGCCCGGGCAGGATCCCGTCCCCGGCGACCACGCGGGGATCGCGGCGGCCTTCGCCGCGCTGTGCGAGCGCGCCCCCGGCGATCCGGCCATCGGGGCGTTGCTCGACGGCGCGGCCGATGACATCGCCGAGGCCGTGACGTTCGTCATCAACATGTTCGACGTGACGATGGTCGTGATGAGCGGGCCCCTGTGGGCGCCCCTGAACACCCACGCGCTCGCCCGCATCCGGGATCGCGTGCAGCGCTCGGCCGCGCTCGTTGTGCCGCATCCCGTGACCATCGGCGACTCCGTGCTCGGCCCGGACGCCGCCGCGGTCGGGGCGGGCTGCCAGGTGCTCGAGCGCGCGTTCTCGGGCGCCTCGCCGTCACCGTTCGCCACGCGCGCCCTCGCCCCATGAGCCGGGGGAGCGCCCCCCGAGTCGCAGTGCCGACGGTCGCGCCGGCTCGGCGCCGGCGTCAGCGGAGCACGAGGGCGGCGGCACCGACCAGCGGACCCTCGTCGCCCAGGGCGCTGCGCACCACGCGCGTCGCCCGCGCATACGGCAGCACAGCGGCGTCGCGCAAAGCGGCGGAGACGAGCTCGACGTAGTCGTCGGCGACCCGCGAGAAGCCGCCGCTGATCGCAATGACCTCGAGGTCGAGCAACGTCGACGCATTGGCGAGGCCGATGCCCACGTGCTGCGCGGAGCGCTCGATCGCGGCGCGCGCGACGGAGTCGCCTGCTGCGGCGCCGCGCGCGAGGTCCTCGCCGGTCGAACCGCTCCAGCCCTGCTGCTGCGCCCAGCGGACGCTCGAGGGGCCCGAGGCGATCTGCTCGAGCGTGACGTCGCCGATCACGGTCTGGCCGAGGTGACCGGCGTTGCCGGAGGCGCCGCCGATCGGCGTGCCCTCCACGACGATGCCGCCGCCCACGCCCGTCGACACCACGATCGAGAGCGAGGCGCGCGATCCGGCCGCCGCGCCGATCCACGATTCGGCGAGGGCGAGGCATCCGCCGTCGTGGCGCAGACGCACCGGGAAGTCCGACCGCCCGAGCACCGCGGCCGCCGAGCGTTCGGCCGACGCGACGATCTCGAAGCCGCGGGCGGCCGGCATGTTGACCGGATGGATGGATCCGGCAACGAGGTCGATCGGGCCGGCGCTCCCGATGCCGACCCCGGCGAACTCCGCGCCCTCGGGCAGACGCGAAAGCGCGTGCGAGACGGTCTCGGCGATCGCCGTATCGAGGTCCGCGGGGGTGACGGCCGGACCGGTGGGGCGGCGATTGCGGGATGCGGCGAGCACCTCTCCCTCAGAGGAGACAAGCGCAGCGTCGAGCTTGGTTCCGCCCAGATCCAGGGCGAGGGCGAGGCGATCCATGCTTACTGCGGGTCGAGACCCAGGTCGGAGAGCACGATGGCCGAGCGCCACTCGAGGCCCTCGGCCTCGATCGCGGCCTGCGCACCGGTCGACCGGTCGACGATGGTCGCGACGGCGACCACCTCGGCGCCGGCCTTGCGCAGCGCCTCCACGGCCTTGAGCGGAGACTGGCCCGTGGTGGACGTGTCTTCGACCACGACGACGCGCTTGCCCTCGACCTCGGCGCCCTCGATCTGGCGACCGCGGCCGTGGTCCTTCGGCTCCTTGCGCACGACGAATGCGTCGAGCGGGCGATCGGTGCGCACCGACTCGTGCATCATCGCGTTGGCGATGGGGTCGGCGCCGAGGGTGAGGCCGCCGACGGCCGCGACATCCGGGATGTCCTTGATCAGGTCGAGCATGATGCGCCCGATGGCCGGCGCCGCGCGGTGGTCGAGCGTGAGCTTGCGCATGTCGACGTAGTAGGTGGCCTTCTTGCCGCTCGACAGCGTGAAGTCGCCGTGGAAGACGGCCTCCTCGTTGATGAGGGCGATGAGCGCCTGGCGGTCGGCTTCGAGTTCGGGCGTGGATGCGGCCATGCCGCAATTCTAGGAGGGCCCGCTCCCGGCGTTCGTGCGCCTGACGCGTCGTCCCACCGCCTGAAAACACGTCCTCTCAGCAAGGCCACGCGGAATCCGCGCCGATCCGGCGTGTTCTCGCTCAGAACACGTGTTGTCAGCCGCCCCGCCGGGGACAGACGCCGAGCCGCGGCGATGTCCGGGGCCGCGCCTAGGCTTGTGCCATGCGGCTTGCCACCTGGAACGTCAACTCGATCCGCGCCCGTGTGGGGCGCATCGTCGCCTTCGCCGAGCGCGAGCACATCGACGTGCTGGCGATGCAGGAGATCAAGTGCAAGCCCGAGCAGTTCCCGTTCGCGGAGTTCGAGGCGGCGGGCTTCCACGTCGAGGCGCACGGCCTCAATCAGTGGAACGGCGTGGCCATCGCCAGCCGCGAGCCGATCGAGGATGTCGAGCACTCGTTCCCGGGGATGCCCGGCTTCCTGAAGGGCCACGAGGGCCCGGATGCGCCGCTCGAGGCCCGCGCGATCGGCGCCACGATCGGCGGCGTGCGCGTGTGGAGCCTCTATGTGCCCAACGGCCGATCGCTCGGCGATCCGCACTACGCGTACAAGCTGCACTGGCTCAAGGCGCTCGAGCAGCACACCCGCGAGCAGCTGACGCGCGATCCGGATCTTCCGCTTGCGCTGGTCGGCGACTTCAACATCGCCCCCACCGACGCCGACAACGGCGACCCGCAGGTGGTGGAGGGCGTGAGCACGCATGTCTCCCCCCGGGAGCGCCAGGCGTTCGCCGAGCTCGAGAGCGCGGGGCTCGTCGACGTCGTGCGCCCGCTCGTGCCCGAGGGGTTCACGTACTGGGACTACAAGGCCATCAAGTTCGTGCGCAACCAGGGCATGCGCATCGACTTCATCCTCGGATCGCGTGCCCTCGCCGACGCCGTGACCGGCGCGGCCATCCACCGCGACGAGCGCAAGGGCGACGCGCCCAGCGACCATGTGCCCGTGGTCGTCGACCTCGACCTGCCGACCGGCGACGAGGACGACGAGGACGTGCCGATGATCTTCGGCTGATCGCGGCGCCGCACACGGCCCCTGTCTGGGCGGTCCGTGCGACACACTCCGACACATTCGATTCACGGGAATAGGCCTCGCCGGGACGCCGTTGACTCACGCGAGCAACGGCGCTCATGACCGAAATTCCGTGAACCGCAAGGAGCACAACATGGGCGCTGCCACGCTCGATCAGTCCGCCACCACCGATCACCCGATCCTGGATGTCCTCGTCGAGCGCTGGAGCCCCCGCGCCTACGACGCCGCCGTCGCGATCGACGAGCAGAAGCTGAACAGCGCGCTCGAGGCCGCCCGCTGGTCGCCGTCGGCGAACAACGTCCAGCCCTGGCGCTTCATCGTGGCCCGCCGCGGCACCGCCACGCACGCCGCCATCGTCGAGTCGCTGATGGGCTTCAACCAGGCCTGGGCTCCCAACGCATCCGCGCTGGTCGTCGCGATCGCCGAGACGAAGAACGCGAACGGCGACGAGCAGCCGTGGGCCTTCTACGACCTCGGCCAGGCCGTGGCCCACTTCAGCGTGCAGGCGCACGCCGAGGGTCTGCACGTGCACCAGATGGCCGGATTCGACGGTGCGCAGATCTCCGAGAAGTTCGGTCTCGAGGAGCGCTTCGTGCCCTTCACCATCACCGCCGTCGGCGACTTCGGTGACCACACCGAGCTGCCCGAGGCGCTGCAGGAGCGCGAGGTGGCCCCGCGCACGCGTCGCCCGATCGCCGAGTCGCTCGTCGTCAACGACTGAGCACGCCCACGCAGAAGCGGGGGGGGGGGGGGGGGCCCCCCCCCCCCCCCGCCCCCCCCCCGCGCCCCCCCCCCCCGCGCCCCCCGCCCCCCCCCCCACCCCGCTCAGGGCGGGGCGCGGGCGGGTGTCGTCCGCGGCCCCCCCCACCTCCGCCCCCGCGTACCCCGAGGAGGGCGCCCTGCGGGCCGGGCACATCCCCACCGCCCACAGCGTTCCGTGGGCCCGCGCCGTCGGCGAGAACGGCGGGTTCAAGTCGCGCGCCGAGCTCGAGACGATCTACCGCGACGAGGTCGGGCTGCAGGATGGCGACGACATCGTGGCCTACTGCCGCATCGGCGAGCGCTCGGCGCACACGTGGTTCGTGCTGAAGCACCTGCTCGGCTTCGAGAACGTGCGCAACTACGACGGGTCCTGGACCGAGTGGGGCTCTGCCGTGCGCGTGCCGATCGTCACCGGCGCCGAGCCGGGTGAGGTCCCCGCCCGCTGACCCGCCGTTCGCAGCGTGGTGGGAGGATGGACAGATGACCGCTGACGTCCTCCCCGCCGCGCTCGCGGAGATCCGCGAGGAGTTCCTCGAGCTCGACGAACCCGAGCGCCTGCAGCTGCTGCTCGAGTTCTCGCGCGAGCTGCCGGAGATCCCGTCCGCGTACGCCGATCACCCCGAACTGACCGAGCGCGTCGCCGAGTGCCAGTCGCCCGTCTTCATCGTGCTCGAGGTGGACGGCGCATCCGCCGACAGCATCGTCACGATGCACGCCACGGCCCCGGCCGAGGCACCCACCACCCGCGGCTTCGCCAGCATCCTCGCTCAGGGGATCTCCGGCCTCACGGCGCGGGAGGTCCTCGCGATCCCCGCGGACTTCCCGCAGTCGCTGGGACTCACGCGTGCGGTGTCGCCTCTGCGCATCGCCGGCATGACCGGCATGCTCATGCGCGCGAAGCGCCAGGTGCAGGCGCGCATCGACGCGCGCTGATCGACGCGCGTTGATCAACGCGGATCGGCGAAGCCGCCTCAGCGGCCGAAGCCGTGCGAGATGAGCCAGTCCCGGATCGCCGTCGTCCAGCGCGTCTCGTCGTAGTTCCACAGCTTCGTGTGGCGCGCCACGGCGAACGTCTCCAGCTGCACGATGTCGGGACGCGCCGATGCGAGCGCGTGCGAGGCGTCGGAGGGCACGAACCCGTCGTCGTCGCTGTGCAGGATCAGGATGGGCGCCGTCAGCTCGTCGGCACGCGCCACCATGTCCAGCTCGTCGAATGGGATGCGCACTCCCCCGCGCACCACCCGAGCTGTCCACTCTCTCTCGAGCATGCCGATCGCCGCGTGCGATGCGAAAGCGGGGACGCCGAGCCCGCGCCGGTGGAAATCGAGGACGAGCCGCCAGTCGACCACCGGGGATTCGAGCAGGATGCCGGCGATGCGCTCGCGCTGCTCGGAGCGCACGGCCGTCTGCAGCGCGACGGCACCGCCCATCGACCAGCCCATGAGGAGCACGCGCTCTGCGCCACGCGCGCGCGTCCACGAGATCGCCGCGTCGACATCGCGCCACTCCGTCACGCCCAGCCCGTAGCGACCAGTGCGGCTGTCGGGCGCCTCGCCGTCGTTGCGGTACGAGACCACGAGCGAAGAGATCCCGAGCGCGTGCAGCACGGGGACGGCGCGAAGCGTCTCGGAGCGAGTGGTTCCGCGCCCGTGCACGAGCACCGCCCAGGTGTCGCCGCGTCCGGCATCGAACGCCCACGCCGGTGCGAGGCCGACCGGCGTGTCGATGAGCTCCTCGTGGAAGGGCAGGTGGAGCTGATCCGGCTCGTCGAAGTACCAGCCGCTGAACGATGCGTGCGGCCCGACACGCGTCGGCTCGTCGATGTGGCTGAGCAGCTTGCGCGTCACGGTCGCGTCATCCTGCGCGAGCACGGCACCGAGCTTCACGTAGCCCGCGCCGTTGGTGAAGATGCCGTAGCGCCCGGGCAGCGACGTGTCGAGCGTGCGGCTGAGCGTGATGGTCTGCGCGGCGCGATCGATGCCGAGGATCTCGGTGTCGGCGCTGCGCGGAGCCGGGGTCACGATGCTGCGCGCCACGCCCGCGATGCGCACTGCCAGGGTCGCAGCGGCGCCCGCGAACAGCACGCTCAGGCCGATGGTGGACGCGAGAGCGGCGCCCCGGGTGCCGCGAGGCCCACCCACATCCGATCGTGATGCGACGGCAGGGGAAGCGGCGCGCCTGAGGTGCTTCATGACCCCTCCACTCTAATCTGACACCGTGAGTGCAGGAGGAGGCGCGGCAGACGCGTTCGCCGCCGCTGCGGAGCAGCTTCGAGCAGCGACCTTCCGCAGCGATTTCGTCGTGCGCGAGATCCCGTCCCCCGCGGGGGTGGCGCCGTTCAGTCTCGCCTTGGCGGGCGATGTGCGCCCGACGGAGCATGGCGACTCGCCCTACGGGACGGGCCGGTTCATCCTGCTGCACGATCCGACCGAACCCGACGCCTGGGGCGGCGCATGGCGCGTGATCGCGTTCGCGCAGGCTCCTCTCGAACCGGAGATCGGCACGGATCCGCTGCTCGCCGACGTCACGTGGTCGTGGCTCACCGACGCGCTCGACTCGCGAGGCGCCGCGTACCACTCGGCGTCCGGCACGGCCACGAAGATCCTGTCCAAGGGGTTCGGCGCGCTCGCCGACGAGGGTGACGGCGCCCAGATCGAGCTGCGGGCATCCTGGACACCCGACGGCCCGTTCGACGCGCACCTGGATGCGTGGGCCGAACTCGTATGCATGCTGGCGGGGCTCCCGCCGGGGTCCGAGGGCATCGCCGTCCTCGGAGAGCGGAGGAACGCGAATGGCTGAGGCCGCCCAGTACACCGTCATCGACACCGCCGAGGGGCTGGCTGCCGCCTGCGCGGCCCTGGCCGCCGGCTCGGGGCCCGTGGCCGTCGACGTGGAGCGCGCCTCCGGCTTCCGCTACTCGCAGCGGGCATACCTCGTGCAGGTGAACCGGCGTGACGCCGGCGTCTTCCTCTTCGACCCGCCGGCGCTGAAGGACCTCTCCCCTCTCCAGGCCGCCATCGGAGACGTCGAATGGGTGCTGCACGCGGCAAGCCAGGACCTCCCGTCGCTGCGCGAGCTCGATCTGCTGCCGCCGGAGATCTTTGACACGGAGCTCGCCGCACGGCTGCTCGGCTGGGAGCGTGTGGGCCTTGCCGCGGTCGTCGAGGCGACGATCGGCGTCGTCCTCAAAAAGGAGCACTCCGCGGCCGACTGGTCCACGCGCCCGCTGCCGCAGGCCTGGCTGGAGTATGCCGCTCTGGATGTCGAACACCTCATCGATGTGCGGGACGAACTCGTGCTCGCGCTCGAAGAGGCGGGTAAGTCCGAGTTCGCCGCGCAGGAGTTCGAGGCCACGCGCATCCGGGAGCAGAAGCCGCCGCGCACCGACCCGTGGCGCCGGCTCAGCGGCCTGCACACCCTGCGCGGTCGTCGCAACCTCGCCATCGCGCGCCAGCTCTGGCTGGCCCGCGAGGAGTACGCGATGCAGCAGGATGTCTCGCCCGGACGCCTGGTGCCGGATCGCGCGCTCGTCGCCGCGATCGCCGCGGCCCCCGCTTCGAAGAGCGAGCTCGCATCGCTCAAGGACTTCAACGGCCGCGCCAGCCGCTCTCAGCTCGACCGGTGGTGGAACGCGATCGTCGCGGGTCGCGAGAGCGCCGATCTGCCGCAGGAGCGCGTGCCCAGCGACACGCTTCCCCCGCCGCGCGCCTGGGTCGACCGCAACCCCGAGGCCGACGCGCGCCTGAAGCAGGCGCGCCCGGCGGTCGAGGAGCGTGCCGAGCAGCTGCACATGCCCACCGAGAACCTGCTCACACCGGAGATGCTGCGCCGCGTGGCGTGGGCGCCTCCGGCTCCCGCCGACGCGCTCTCCATCGGCGAGGCCCTCCGCGGGCTCGGCGCCCGCGAATGGCAGATCGAGCAGACCGCACAACTTATCGCCGATGCGTTTGTACGTTCCGTGCAGGCGGGTGACGAGGGCCCCGAACCCGCTTAGTCGATCCCGGCCAACCGGTTCCTCGGGTCACAGGCCCCTCCATAGGCTGAAGACAACCGAACCTGGGAGGCAGAGTGGCCGAGCTGGCTGATGTCTATTTCGTCGATGGAATGCGCACCCCCTTCGGGCGCGCGGGCGAGAAGGGCATGTATTGGAACACGCGAGCGGATGACCTCGCCGTCAAGGCGCTGAAGGGCCTGCTGGAGCGCAACCCGGAGGTGCCGAAGGACCGGATCGACGATGTGGCCATCGCCGCCACCTCGCAGACGGGCGACCAGGGGCTGACCCTCGGACGCACCGTCGGGATCCTTGCCGGGCTGCCGATGACGGTGCCCGGTCTCGCGGTCGAGCGCATGTGTGCCGGGGCCATGACGAGCGTCACGACGATGGCGGCGTCGATCGGCGTCGGCATGTACGACTTCGCGATCGCGGGCGGCGTCGAGCACATGGGTCACCACCCCATCGGCGGCAATGCCGACCCGAACCCGCGCTTCGTCGCGGAGCGCCTGGTGGACCCGGGCGCGCTCAACATGGGCGTCACCGCGGAGCGCATCCACGACCGCTTCCCGCAGCTCACCAAGGAGCGTGCGGACCGCTTCGGCATGCTGAGCCAGCACAAGGCTCAGGCAGCCTACGAGTCCGGGAAGATCCAGCCGGATCTCGTGCCGGTCGCGATCACGGGCGCGGATGGCCAGTGGGGCCTCGCGACCGAGGACGAGGGCCGTCGTCCCGAGACGACGATGGAGGGCCTCGCCGCCCTCAAGACCCCGTTCCGCCCGCACGGCCGCGTGACCGCGGGAACGTCCTCGCCGCTCACGGACGGCGCCACCGTCAGTCTTCTGGCGAGCGGCGCGGCCGTGAAGGAGTTCGGCCTGACGCCGAAGATGCGCCTGGTCTCGTTCGCGTTCGCCGGCGTCGAGCCCGAGATCATGGGCATCGGTCCGATCCCCTCGACCGAGAAGGCCCTCGCCAAGGCGGGACTGACGATCGACGACATCGGCCTGTTCGAGCTCAACGAGGCCTTCGGCATCCAGGTGCTCTCGCTGCTGGATCACTTCGGCATCGCCGATGACGATCCGCGCGTGAACCCGTGGGGCGGCGCGATCGCCCTCGGCCACCCGCTCGCCGCATCCGGCGTGCGGCTCATGATCCAGCTGGCGGCACACTTCGCCGAGCACCCCGAGGTGCGCTACGGCATGACCGCGATGTGCGTCGGTCTCGGCCAGGGCGGCACCGTCATCTGGGAGAACCCCCACTACACCGGCAAGAAGAAGAAGTGAGCGCCGCAGTGACCGACTACAGCACCATCGACTTCTCCCCGCTGCTCGCAATGGCGGACGCGGAGGTCGTCACGCACTCGCTCGTGAGCGACGTCCGGCTGCCCAGTGGCCGCACCATCGCGCTGATCACGCTGCACAACGGCAAGGACCACACCCGCCCGAACACCCTCGGCCCCGCCACGCTGACCGAGCTCGACGAGCGCCTCGACGAGCTCAAGAAGCGCGCCGAGGCCGGCGAGATCGACGCGGTCGCCGTCACGGGCAAGCAGTACATCTTCGCGGCAGGGGCCGATCTGTCCGGCGTGGGCGCCCTGCCCTCGAAGGACTTCGCGCGCCTGATCGCCCAGCTCGGACACCACGTGCTCGGCAAGCTGTCGAAGCTCGGGGTGCCCTCGTTCTCGTTCGTGAACGGTCTGGCTCTCGGCGGCGCCGTCGAGATCGCCCTGCACTCGACCTATCGCACGGTCGATTCCTCGGCCGCGGCGATCGCTCTGCCCGAGGTGTTCCTCGGCATCGTGCCCGGCTGGGGTGGCGCGACCCTGCTGCCGAACCTGATCGGAATCGAGAACGCCCTCGAGGTGGTCATCTCGAACCCTCTCAAGCAGAACCGCACGCTCAAGCCGCGCCAGGCGTACGAGCTCGGGATGTTCGACGCGATCTTCGGCCCGGCCTCCTACCTCGAGGATTCGCTCGCCTGGGCCGACGGCGTGCTGGGCGGAACGGTCAAGGTCGAGCGCAAGAACGCACCCGGCAAGATCGAGCGCCTGACGAAATGGCCGATCGCGATCAAGGTCGCGCGCGGCATGCTGGAGAGCCGCATCGGCACGGAGCCGAAGTCGCCGTACCTTGCGCTCGAACTGCTGGACAAGGCGAAGTCCGGATCCATCGAAGAGGGTTTCGCGCGCGAGGACGAAGCGCTCGCCGAGCTCATCTCCGGCGACCAGTTCGTCGCTTCCATGTACGCGTTCGATCTCGTGCAGAAGCGCGCCAAGCGCCCGGTCGGTGCTCCGGACAAGGCCCTCGCCAAGAAGGTCGCCAAGGTGGGCGTCATCGGCGCGGGCCTGATGGCGAGCCAGTTCGCGCTGCTGTTCGTGCGGCGTCTGGAGGTGCCCGTGCTCATCACGGACATCGACCAGGCGCGCGTCGACAAGGGGCTCGCGTACATCCGTGACGAGATCGCCCAGCTGCGCACGAAGGGCCGCATCGACGCGGACACCGCCAACCGACTGAACGCGCTGGTGCACGGCACGGTCGACAAGAGCGAGTACGCCGACTGCGATTTCGTGATCGAGGCGGTCTTCGAGGAGACCGGCGTCAAGCAGCAGGTCTTCCGCGAGATCGAGAAGATCATCGCTCCCGACGCGATCCTGGCCACCAACACGTCGTCGCTCTCCGTCGAGGAGATCGGATCGGTGCTCGAACACCCCGAGCGTCTTGTGGGCTTCCACTTCTTCAACCCCGTCGCGGTGATGCCGCTGATCGAGATCGTGAAGACGCCTCAGTCCAGTGACGAGGCGCTCGCGACCGCGTTCGTCGTGGCTCGCAACCTGAAGAAGAACGCCGTGCTGACCGCCGATGCCCCCGGCTTCGTCGTCAACCGTCTGCTGGCCAAGGTCATGGGAGAGGCAGCCCGGGCCGTCGACGAGGGCACGCCGCTGCTCACGGTCGAGAAGGCGTTCGCGCCTCTCGGTCTCCCGATGACGCCGTTCCAGCTGATCGATCTGGTGGGATGGAAGGTCGCCGCGCACGTTCAGGACACGATGGTGCGCCACTTCCCCGACCGCTTCTTCGCCTCGCAGAACCTCCATCGCCTCTCCGAGGTGGGCGCTGTGGTCGAGAAGGACAAGAACGGACGCGTCACCGGCTGGACGAAGGAGGCGCAGAAGGTCATCGAGTCCGGCAAGTCGCCCGCGTCCGAAGCGGAGATCCTCCGCCGCGTGGAGGACGGGCTCGCCAGCGAGATCAAGCTGATGCTGGACGAGGGTGTGGTGCCCGAGGTCGAGGACATCGACCTCTGCCTCATCCTCGGCGCGGGCTGGCCGTTCATCGACGGAGGCGCCTCGGCCTACCTGGACCGCTCCGGCGCGTCCGAGCGCGCCGCGGGCGGGACGTTCCACACGCCGCCGCTGCGGGGCGCCGCGCACCGCTGAGCGCACGCGACGCGGCAGCACTGAGGGCCGGATCCGCACGGATCCGGCCCTCAGTTCGTCATGACAGGATCAGGACATGCGCATCTCCGCCCGAGCCGAATACGCCGTGCGCGCCTCGGTGCTCCTCGTGAGCGCCACGCGCGTGCTCACCAGCGCCGAGATCGCCACAGCCGAAGGTATTCCGCCGAAGTTCCTCGAGGCGATCCTGACCTCGCTCACCCGCGCGGGCGTGGTCTCGAGCCGACGCGGCGCGTCCGGAGGGTACGAGCTGGCGCGCCCGGCACACCTCATCACCGTCGCCGACGTGATCCGCGCCGTCGACGGACCGCTCGTCTTCGTGCGCGATCAGCGCCCGAGCGAGATGCAGTCGAGCGGCATCCTGCTGGAGCTGTGGGTCGCACTGCGGGCGAGCGTGCGCGACGTGCTCGAGCGCACGTCGCTGCAGGATCTCTCCAACGGCCGCCTGCCGGCCCACGTCGACGCCCTCGTCAAGTCGCCCGGGGCATGGGTGAGCCCTGACACCGATCGGCGTCTCGACACGCCTGACTACTTCATCTGAGGGACGCGCCGCCCTATAGCGCACCGCTCGACGGTATTCCTACCGTCGCGGTGGGCATTCGTCACACAACGTCTCTTCCCGAGGGCGCGATGGCGGTCGTCTTTAGTCTTTCCCTGACGACGAGTCAAGAGGAGACCCCGAGATGACATCCACGGAGATCGCGCCCCCGGTGCGCGGCGCACGGCTCCGTCCGTCGGGCAAGCCGAACGGGCAATGGCTGGTCGACGGCAAGGAACCGCTCAACGGCAACGAGGAGTGGAAGCAGGCCGACGGCGGCCTGAGCGTCCGCGAGCGCATCGAGAGCACGTACGCGCAGGGCGGCTTCGCCTCGATCGACCCGACGGATCTGCACGGCCGCTTCCGCTGGTGGGGCCTCTACACCCAGCGCAAGCCCGGCATCGACGGCGGCCGGACCGCGACGCTCGAGCCTCACGAGCTCGAGGACGAGTACTTCATGATGCGGATCCGCCTGGACGGTGGGCAGCTGAGCACCGAGCAGCTGCGCGTCATCGCGGATGTCTCCGTCGAGTTCGGTCGCGGCACCGCCGACATCACCGATCGTCAGAACATCCAGCTGCACTGGGTGCGGGTCGAGGACGTCCCCGAGATCTGGCGCCGCCTCGAGGCGGTCGGCCTGTCGACCACCGAGGCGTGCGGCGATGTGCCGCGTGTGGTGCTCGGATCGCCCGTCGCCGGCATTGCCGTCGATGAGCTGATCGATCCGACCGCCCAGATCGAGGAGATCACCAGCCGCTTCATCGGCGACGAGTCGCTCGCGAACCTGCCCCGCAAGTTCAAGTCGGCCATCACCGGTCATCCGAGCCACGATGTCGTCCACGAGATCAACGACGTGGCATTTGTGGCCGTCGAGCACCCCGAGCTCGGCATCGGCTACGACGTCTGGGTGGGCGGCGCGCTGTCCACCGTCCCGCGTCTCGGAGAGCGCCTCGGCGCTTGGGCTGCCCCCGACCAGGTGGCGGAGGTGTGGCACGGCGTCGCGCAGATCTTCCGCGACTACGGATATCGCCGCCTGCGCAACAAGGCCCGCCTGAAGTTCCTGCTCGCCGACTGGGGCGTCGAGAGGTTCCGCGACGTGCTGGAGACCGAGTACCTCGGTTACCGCCTCGCCGACGGCCCCGCGGCCCCCAAGCCGCTCACCCCGGGTGACCACGTGGGCGTGCACGCGCAGAAGGACGGCCTGTTCTACGTCGGTGCGACGCCGATCGTCGGGCGCACCTCTGGCGAGAACCTCGGCAAGCTCGCCGACCTGATCGAGGCACAGGGCTCTTCCCGCCTGCGCCTGACTCCGCATCAGAAGATCGTGGTGCTCGACATCCCGAAGGAGAACGTCGAGCCGCTCATCCAGGGACTCGACGAGCTCGAGTTCAGCGCGCGGCCCAGCCTGATCCGCCGCGGCACCATCGCATGCACCGGCATCGAGTTCTGCAAGCTCGCGATCGTGAACACGAAGGACAACGCCCGCGAGGCGATCTTCGAGCTCGAGAAGCGCCTCGACGGCATGGACCTGCGCGCCCCGCTCAGCCTCAACGTGAACGGCTGCCCGAACTCCTGCGCCCGCATCCAGACGGCCGACATCGGCCTCAAGGGCCAGATCATCACCGACGACGAGGGCAACCAGGTGCCGGGCTTCCAGGTGCACCTCGGCGGTGGTCTCGCCTCGTCCGAGCGCGAGGAGGCCGGCCTCGGGCGCACCGTTCGCGGGCTGAAGGTCGCAGCGGACGGCATCGCCGATTACGTCGAGAAGGTCGCCACCCGCTACGTGGCCGGGCGCGTCGATGACGAGACCTTCGCCCAGTGGGCGCACCGAGCCGCCGAGGAGGAGCTGCGATGACCGTCTCACTCGCCCCGCGCGTCACCGTGCGCCGCTCCGCCGAGGAGCTCGAGGCCCTCGCTCTCCGCGGCAACGAGGAGCTCGGTTCGCTCACCGACCACGAGGCGACTCCCGCTCAGGTCATCGACTGGGTCGCCCGCAACTTCGACGTCGGCGCCCTGGCCGTCGCCTGCTCGATGGCGGACGCGGCCCTGCCGCATCTCGTCGCCGACCGGCTGCCGGGAGTGGACGTCCTCTTCCTCGACACGGGCTACCACTTCACCGAGACCGTCGCCACGCGCGACGAGGTGTCCCGCACCCTCGATGTGCGCGTGGTGGATGTGCTTCCCGAGCAGACCGTCGCAGAGCAGGACGCGGCGTGGGGCAAGGACCTACACGGGCGCGACGCGGCGAGATGCTGCGACCTGCGGAAGGTTGCTCCGCTCCACGAGGCCCTCCAGGGCTACGAGCTCTGGTTCACCGGCGTCCGACGCGACGAGGCTCCCACCCGCACGAACACCCCGCTCGTCACGTGGGACGCGAAGAACGGTCTCGTGAAGGTGAATCCCGTCGCCGCATGGTCCTGGGACGACCTCTCGACCTACGCGGCCCTCCACAAGGTGCCGATGAACCTGCTGCTGAACTTCGGTTTCCCGTCGATCGGCTGCAAGCCCTGCACCCGCCCCGTCGCCCCCGGCGAAGACCCCCGCTCCGGCCGCTGGGCCGGGCTCGACAAGACCGAATGCGGACTCCACACATGAGCGACACCCTCACCGTCCCGCGAGCGGGCACCGGCCAGCGCCTTTCGACCCTCGATCTTCTCGAGGCCGAGGCCATCCATGTCATCCGCGAGGTCGTCGCCGAATTCGACCGCCCCGTTCTGCTGTTCTCGGGCGGCAAGGACTCGGTGGTCGTTCTCCACCTCGCTGCGAAGGCCTTCCTGCCGGGTCGTGTGCCGTTTCCGGTGCTGCACGTCGACACCGGGCACAACTTCCCCGAAGTGATCCGCTTCCGGGACGAGACCGTCGAGCGGCTCGGTCTCACGCTGGAGGTCGCGCGCGTGCAGGACTACATCGACGACGGTCGCCTTCACGAGCGCGCCGACGGCACGCGCAATCCGCTGCAGACCCTGCCGCTGCTGGATGGCATCGCCGCGGGGAGGCACGACGCCGTCTTCGGCGGCGCCCGCCGAGACGAGGACAAGGCGCGCGCCAAGGAGCGCATCTTCTCCCTGCGCGACGAGTTCGGGCAGTGGGATCCCCGCAACCAGCGGCCCGAGCTGTGGAGCCTTTACAACGGCCGCCATACCCCCGGCCAGCACGTGCGCGTGTTCCCCATCTCGAACTGGACCGAGCTCGACATCTGGCGCTACATCGAGCGGGAGAACATCCCGCTGCCTCCGCTCTACTTCGCGCACGAGCGCGAGGTCTACCGCCGCGACGGCATGTGGCGCGCGGTCAGCCCCGTCTCGGAGCCCCGCGCGGACGAGACGGTCGAGAAGCGCGTGGTGCGCTACCGCACGGTCGGCGACATGAGCTGCACGGGCGCCGTCGAGTCGACCTCGGCGCACGTGTCGGACATCGTCGCGGAGGTCGCGGTGTCCACCCTCACCGAGCGCGGCGCCACCCGTGCGGACGACCGGATCAGCGAAGCGGCCATGGAAGACCGCAAGAAGGACGGATACTTCTGATGACCACGCTCGCCCCCTCGACGCTCTTCCGCTTCGCGACCGCCGGCTCGGTCGACGACGGCAAGTCGACCCTCGTCGGCCGTCTGCTGCACGATTCCAAGGCGATCCTCGCCGACCAGCTCGAGCAGGTCGCCCGCACCTCGAAGGAACGCGGCTTCGCCGGCGCGGACGGCATCGACTTCGCGCTGCTCACCGACGGCCTCCGGGCCGAGCGCGAGCAGGGCATCACGATCGACGTCGCCTACCGCTATTTCGCAACCGCAGAGCGCTCGTTCATCCTGGCCGACTGCCCGGGACACGTGCAGTACACGCGCAACATGGTCACCGGCGCCACGACGGCCGACGCCGTGGTCGTGCTCATCGACGGCCGCAAGGGCGTGCTCGAGCAGACCCGACGCCACCTCGCGGTGACGGCGCTGCTGCGCGTGCCGCACGTCATCGTCGCGGTGAACAAGATCGACCTGCTCGACTACGCCGAGGATGCCTTCACCCCGGTCGCCGCGCAGGTGCGCGAGGTCACGGCCGAGCTCGGCCTCACCGACGTGCGCGTGCTGCCGGTGTCCGCCCTGGCCGGCGACAACATCGTCGAGCGGTCTGAGCGCACGCCGTGGTACGACGGGCCGTCGCTGCTCGAGCTGCTCGAGACGCTGCCCGCGATCGACGCCGAGCAGCGCGAGGCAGAACCCTTCCGCCTTCCCGTTCAGCTCGTGCTCCGCCCGCAGGGCGGGCTCTCCCCCGTGCTCACCGCCTCCGATCCGGATGCGACCGAGCGCCTCCGCGACTACCGCGCTGCCGCCGGCCGCATCTCATCCGGATCGGTCCGCGTGGGAGACCGCGTGAAGGTGCTGCCCGCCGGCATCGTCACAACCGTCGCGGCCGTCGAGCTCGCCGGTGTGCCGGTGGTCGAGGCCGCCGCGCCGCAGTCGGTCGCGATCCAGCTCGCGGATGACATCGATGCCGCGCGGGGAAGCGTGCTCGTCGCCGAGGGATCCGAGCCGGCGGTCGCCAAGGAACTCGACGCGAACCTGTTCCTGCTCGATGAGCAGACGCTGGTCCGAGGAACGCGCGTCCTTGTCAAGCACGGCACCAAGACGGTGCAGGGCATCGTCGACGAGATCGTCGACCGCCGCGACCTCGACTCGCTCGCGCACGTCCCCGCCGACCGCCTCGAAGTGAACGAGATCGGCCGCGCGCGCATCCGCCTCGCCGAGGCGCTGCCCCTCGAGCCGTACGAGACCTCGCGCACCTCGGGATCGTTCCTGGTCATCCGCCCGGCCGACGGTCACACGATCGCCGCCGGTACCGTCCGTGGCTGACAGGGTCGCCGCGGGCCGCGTCACGCTGGTTGGCGCGGGTCCCGGTGACGCGGGCCTCCTGACGGTACGCGGCCTGCGCGCCCTCGAGAGCGCCGACGTGATCGTCGCCGACCGGTTGGGGGCCCGCAGCGTGCTGGAGGGCCTGGAGGCCGATGGCGTCGTGCTGTCGGCCGAGGTCATCGACGTCGGCAAGCACCCGGGCCACCATCCCGTCACCCAGGAGGAGATCTCGCAGCTGCTCGTCGATCATGCGCGGGCCGGACGGGACGTCGTGCGGCTCAAGGGCGGCGACCCCTACGTGTTCGGCCGCGGGAGCGAGGAAATCCAGCGCTGCGTCGAGGCCGGCATCGCCATCGACGTCGTGCCGGGCATCACGAGCGCGATCTCGGTGCCCGCCGTCGCGGGTATCCCCGTGACCGCCCGGGACGTCGCCGCAGGGTTCACCGTGCTGTCCGGACACGTCCTCATCGAGGATCTCCCGGGTGGGCGCGACCACACGGTCGTCCTGCTGATGGGAGTGGGCACGCTCGCCCATTCGGCGCAGGTGCTCAGCCGCAGCCGTGGTGGCGGATGCCCCGTCGCGATCGTCGAGGACGGCTACGGGGCCGGCCAGCGCGTCACCTTCGGAACCCTGGACACCATCGCGCACATCGCCGCCCTGGCGAAGGTGCGCAACCCGGCCGTCGTCGTCATCGGCGATGTCGTCACCCTCAGCCCTTCTGCTCCCGCCGACCTCCGCGGCGCTGTGCGCCCGAGCGTCGGCTGATCCACGAACGACAAGGAAGCCCCATGAGCTCGGACTCCCCTCTCGACCTGCGCGTCGCCATTGTCGGCGCCGGCCCGGCGGGCATCTACGCCGGAAACCTCCTCGCGAACGCCGTCGAGGAGGCCGGCGGCACAGTGGCGATCGACCTGCTCGAATCGCTGCCGGCCCCGTACGGCCTGATCCGCTACGGCGTCTCGCCCGATCACCCGCGCATCAAGGGCATCATCAACTCCCTCGAGGAGATGCTCGACTCCGGCCGCATCCGCTTCCTCGGAAACATCGAAGTGGGCAAGGACGTCTCCCTTGACGAGCTGCGTGAGCGCTACCACGCGGTGATCCTGGCGACCGGTGCGATCCGCGACGCCGCGCTCGACATCCCCGGCGTCGACAAGGACGGCTCGTACGGCGCCGCCGATTTCGTCTCCTGGTTCGACGGTCATCCGGATGTGCCGCGCACCTGGCCGCTCGAGGCGGAGCAGATCGCGGTCATCGGCAACGGCAACGTCGCCCTCGACGTCGCACGGATGCTCGCCAAGCACCCGGTCGATCTGCGCTCGACGGAGATCCCCGACAACGTGCTCGAGGGGCTCGAGTCCTCACCGGTCACCGACGTCCACGTCTTCGGGCGCCGCGGGCCCGCCGATATCAAGTTCACCCCCATCGAGCTTCGTGAGCTCGGCGAGCTGAACGATGTCGACATCGTCCTCGATGAGGCGGATTTCGAGGGGGTGGACCTGGCGTCCGCGTCGACGAACCAGATGAAGATCATGCTGCGCACCCTCAATGCCTGGCGGGGTGAGCAGCTCACGGGGGCGAGCCGCCGTGTGCACCTGCACTTCTGGCACGCGCCGGCCGAGATCCTCGGCGACGAGAAGGTGGAGGCGATGCGGTTCGAGCGCACGCGCATCGAAGATGGTCGCCTCGTCGGCACCGGCGAGTTCGCCGAGTATCCGCTTCAGGCCGTGTACCGTGCGGTCGGCTACTTCGGCTCGCCGATCGACGGCGCCCCGTTCGACCCCATCAAGGGCGTCATCTCGAACATCGAGGGCCGGGTCGCGGGCATCCAGGGGCTTTACGCGACGGGATGGATCAAGCGCGGTCCGGTGGGTCTCATCGGCCACACGAAGTCGGACGCCATGGAGACCGTCGACCATCTCGTCACCGACGCGCAGGCCGGCATCCTGACGACCCCGCTCGAGACGGGACTGCTCGAGCTTCTCGACGAGCGCGAGGTCGAGTACACGACGTGGGCCGGATGGCTCGCGCTGGACGCCCATGAGCGCGCGCTCGGCGAGACGCATCTCTACACGCGGGAGCGTGTGAAGGTCGTTCCGCGCGACGAGCAGGTCGAGATCTCGCGCTCCGGCGCGCTCGCGGGCGCATGACGTACGTCATCGCCCTGCCGTGTGTGGACGTCAAGGATCGCGCGTGCATCGACGAGTGCCCCGTGGACTGCATCTACGAGGGTGAGCGCAGCCTCTACATTCACCCCGATGAGTGCGTCGACTGCGGTGCGTGCGAGCCGGTGTGCCCCGTCGAGGCCATCTACTACGAGGACGACCTGCCCGACGAGTGGCAGGACTACTACAAGGCCAACGTCGAGTTCTTCGACGAGATCGGCTCCCCGGGCGGCGCCGCCAAGACCGGCGTGACCCCCAAGGACCACCCGATCATCGCGGCCCTGCCCCCTCAGAGCGAGGGCCACTGACGCAGCGCAATACCGAAGCCCCCGCGATCCGTGAATCGCGGGGGCTTCGTCGTTCCCAGCCTGCTCAGTCCGTGACGAGGGCCGCCTCGCGGGCCTCATCGGCCTTGGTGGCGGCGTCCTTCTCGGCGAGACCGGCCGCCACGGCCTTGCGGTGCTCGCTGATCGACCACGCGACGGCCACCGCCCAGATGAAGGCGATTGCCGCGAGCGAGAGTCCCAGCACCTCATCGGAGACCTCGAGCGAGGTGAGGATCGTGCGCACGTTGGTGAGCACGATGAGACCGCCGACCGCCGATCCGAGGATGCGAGCGGGGATGAGACGCACGATCCACGCAGCGAGAGGAGCGGCGATCACACCACCGGCCAGCAGCGCGATGACCCACGTGAGGTCGACGCCCGCGCCGCTGAGACCGATGAAGAAGCCGATCGACGCGGCGATCGCGACGAGGAACTCCGACGCATCGATCGTTCCGATCACCTTCCGCGGCTCGAGGCGACCGCTCGACAGCAGCGCGGGGGTGCCGACCGGCCCCCACCCACCCCCGCCCGATGCGTCGAGGAAGCCGCCGACGAGACCGAGGGGCGCCAGGAACTTCAGCGTGAGCGGCTTGTCACTGCGCCGGCCCGGGAGCCCCTTGATGGTGAAGCGCACGAGCACGTAGATGCCGAGAGCCAGCAGGATGGCGCTGGTGTAGGGCTTGGCGATGTCGGTGGCCAGCCCCGAAAGGAACGTCGCCCCCGCGAACGCGCCCACAGCGCCGGGGATGCCGATCTTCAGCGCGGCGCGCCAGTCGACGTTGCCGAAGCGCCAGTGCGAGAGCCCGGAGGCGAGGGTGGTGCCGACCTCGGCCAGGTGCACGGAAGCACTGGCGGCAGCGGGCGCAAGACCCACTGCAAGGAGCAGACTCGTCGAGGTGACGCCGTAGGCCATGCCCAACGCACCGTCGACGAGCTGCGCTCCGAGTCCGACGAGAGCGAGGAGGATGATCGTCTGCATGTCCCCGAGCGTAGGGAGGATGCCCCGAGCGACGCGCGCTTCGCGACACGCGCCGTCACAAAACCCTCCGAACCGCTAGGAAAAGCCCCCCGCGGCGCTGCGCGTCAGCTCTTCGGCGCGTGCAGGCGGAACTCGCCGGTCACGGCGGGGAGCCCTTTTCCGGGCTCTTTGCGGGCCACCGGCACGCGGGTGCCGAGCACCTGGGCCACAACGTCCTGGGCGATCTTGGCGGGGGTCAGACCCGCATCCTCGAGGATCTGCTCTCGCGAGGCGTGATCCAGGAACTCATCGGGCAGGCCGAGTTCGTCCACGGCCGTGTCGATGCCCGCCTCGCGCAGCACCTGCCGCACGCGCGTGCCGACGCCACCGACGCGGATGCCGTCCTCGAGAGTGATGACAAGACGGTGGCGGGCTGCGAGCTCGACGAGCGACGAGGCCACCGGCACCACCCAGCGCGGGTCGATCACGGTCGCGCCGATGCCCTGCGCCCGAAGACGCTGCGCCACGTCGAGCGCCAGGCGCGCGAACGGCCCGATGCCCACGATCAGCACGTCTTCGGTCTCGCCCCTCTCGAGGACGTCGACACCGTCGGACAGCCGCTCGATGGCAGGGATGTCCTCCCCGACCGCGCCCTTCGGGAACCGGATCACCGTGGGCGCGTCGCGCACGTCGACCGCCTCCTGCAGCTCCTCGCGCAGACGGGCCTCATCGCGCGGCGCTGCGATGCGGATCCGCGGCACGATGTGCAGCAGGGCGAGATCCCACATGCCATGGTGGCTGGGTCCGTCCGGTCCCGTGACGCCCGAGCGATCGAGCACGAACGTGACCCCTGCACGATGCAGGGCGACATCCATCAGCACCTGATCGAAAGCGCGGTTGACGAACGTCGAGTAGAGCGCGACGACCGGGTGAAGCCCGCCGTAGGCGAGCCCCGCTGCCGAGGCGACCGCGTGCTGCTCGGCGATGCCGACGTCGTAGACGCGCTCGGGGAAGCGCTCGGCGAACGGTGCGAGCCCGGTCGGTCGCAGCATCGCGGCGGTCATCGCGATGACATCCTCTCGCCGCTCCCCCACCTTGACGAGCTCTTCCGCGAAGACGTCTGTCCAGCCGGGTGCCGAAGCCCCGCCGAGCGCCCCGCCGGTCGCGGGATCGATGCGCCCGACGGCGTGGAACTGGTCGAACTCGTCGTCGCGGGCGGGCTGATAGCCGCGGCCCTTCTCCGTGATGACGTGCACGATCACCGGAGCGCCGTACGACTTCGCCAGCGCCAGCGTCTCGAGCAGCGCGGGCAGGTCGTGCCCGTCGACGGGGCCGAGATACTTCACGTCGAGATTGGAGTAGAGCGAGGAGTTGTTCGTGAAGCGAGAAAGGAAGCCGTGGGTCCCGCCGCGGACCCCGCGGTAGATCGCGCGCCCGACCGACCCGAAGCGGCCGGCGACGTTCGACGACTTCTTCGACAGATCGCGGTAGGTCTCGGTGGTGCGCACCCGATTGAGGTGGCGGGCCATGCCCCCGATCGTCGGCGCATAGGAGCGACCGTTGTCGTTCACGACGATCACGAGGTTGCGCTCGTTGTCGTCGGTGATGTTGTTGAGCGCTTCCCAGGTCATGCCGCCTGTGAGGGCGCCGTCGCCGACGACGGCCACGACATGGCGGTCGGCACGTCCGGTCGCGGCGAAGGCGCGCGAGATGCCATCGGCCCAGCTCAGTGAGCTGGAGGCATGCGAGGACTCGACCACATCGTGAGGGCTCTCGGAGCGCTGAGGGTAGCCGGCCAGGCCGCCGCGCGCCCGCAGAGCCGAGAAGTCCTGGCGTCCGGTGAGGAGCTTGTGCACGTAGGACTGGTGCCCCGTGTCGAAGATGATGGGGTCGTCCGGCGAGGCGAAGACGCGGTGAAGCGCGATCGTGAGCTCCACGACGCCCAGGTTCGGCCCGAGGTGCCCGCCCGTACGCGCAACGTTCTCCACGAGGAACTCGCGGATCTCCGCAGCCAGGTCCGTCAGCTGCGCCGGCGAGAGCGCATCGAGATCGCGCGGACCGTGGATCCCGTCCAGAAGACTCATGCCCCGAGCCTACGCCGGGGTTCTGGGATTCCGACGAACGACGAACGACCCCCGGCGATCCCTTGCGGGATGACCGGGGGCCGTTCGACAGGATGCGTCAGACGAGGCTGCGCAGCACGTACTGCAGGATGCCGCCGTTGCGGTAGTAGTCGGCCTCACCGGGGGTGTCGATGCGGACGACCGCGTCGAACTCCACGACCTGCTTGCCCTCGGGCGAGTGCTCGCTCGGGGTGGCGGTGACCTTGACCGTCTTCGGCGTGACGCCCTCGTTCAGCTGCTCCAGGCCCTCGATCGAGACGATCTCGGTGCCGTCGAGGCCGAGCGATGCCCAGCTCTCGCCTGCCGGGAACTGCAGCGGAACAACGCCCATGCCGATGAGGTTCGAGCGGTGGATGCGCTCGAAGCTCTCGGTGATGACCGCCTTCACGCCCAGGAGGCTCGTGCCCTTGGCCGCCCAGTCACGCGACGACCCGGAGCCGTACTCCTTGCCGCCGAAGATCACCAGCGGCGTGCCCTGAGCCTGGTAGTTCTGGCACGCGTCGTAGATGAACGACTGCGGCCCCTCCGGCTGCGTGAAGTCGCGGGTGTAGCCGCCCTCGACGACCGCGCCGTCGTTGACGGCGCTGACTAGCAGGTTCTTCAGGCGGATGTTCGCGAACGTGCCGCGGATCATCACCTCGTGGTTGCCGCGGCGCGATCCGTACGAGTTGAAGTCGCGCTGGGCGACACCGTTCTCGGTCAGGTACTGCGCGGCAGGCGTGCCCGCCTTGATGTTGCCCGCGGGGCTGATGTGGTCGGTCGTGACCGAGTCGCCCAGCGTCGCCATCACGCGCGCGCCGGTGATGTCGGTGACCGGGGTCAGCTCCATCGACATGCCGTCGAAGTACGGGGCCTTGCGCACGTAGGTGGACTTCTCGTCCCACTCGAAGATCGGACCGGTCGGCGTGGGAAGCGTCTTCCAGCGCTCGTCGCCCTCGAACACCGTGGCGTACTGCGTGATGAACTGCTCACGCGAGATCGAGGAGTCGATGATCTCCTGGACCTCCTCGGGCGCGGGCCAGACGTCCTTCAGGAACACGTCGTTGCCGTCCGCGTCCTTGCCGAGCGCGTCGGTCTCGAAGTCGAAGTTCATCGAACCGGCGAGAGCGTACGCGACGACGAGCGGCGGCGAGGCCAGGTAGTTCATCTTCACGTCGGGGCTGATGCGGCCCTCGAAGTTGCGGTTGCCCGAGAGGACGGCCGTCACGGCGAGGTCGTGCTCGTTGATCGCCGCCGACACCTCTTCGATGAGCGGGCCCGAGTTGCCGATGCAGATCGTGCAGCCGTAGCCGACCGTGTAGAAGCCGAGCGCCTCGAGGTCCTTGTCGAGACCGGACTTCTCGTAGTAGTCGGTGACGACCTTCGAGCCCGGGCCGAGCGTCGTCTTGACCCAGGGCTTGCGCTTGAGGCCCTTCTCGGCCGCCTTGCGGGCGAGAAGACCCGCCGCGATCATGACCGACGGGTTCGACGTGTTCGTGCACGACGTGATGGCGGCGAGGGTGACGGCGCCGTTGTCGAGCAGGTACTCCTGGCCCTCGGGCGTCGTGACCTTCACGGGGTTCGACGCGGCGTGCGCGTCGCCCGAGACGAGCACGGACGGACCGTGCTCGTGGTGCGGCTCCACGACCTCGCGCTCGACGCCCGGGGTGTTGCCCGGGTCGGACGCGGGGAACGTGCCGTCGACCTCCTGGGCCTCGTCCGCCTCGACGTAGTTGAGGATGTCCTTGCCGAACTGGGCCTTGGCCTCCGAGAGGAGGATGCGGTCCTGCGGACGCTTCGGGCCGGCGATCGAGGGCACGACCGTGGCCAGGTCGAGCTCCATGTACTCGGAGAAGACGAGCTCGCGCGACGGGTCGTGCCAGAGGTGCTGCTCCTTGGCGTAGGCCTCCACGAGCGACACGGTCTGCTCGTCGCGGCCGGTGAGGCGCAGGTAGTCGAGCGTGACGTCGTCGATCGGGAACATCGCCGCGGTCGAGCCGAACTCGGGCGACATGTTGCCGATGGTGGCGCGGTTCGCGAGGGGCACCGAGGCGACGCCCTCACCGTAGAACTCGACGAACTTGCCGACGACTCCGTGCTGGCGGAGCATGTCGGTGATCGTGAGGACGACGTCCGTGGCGGTGACGCCGGCGGGGATCTCGCCGGTGAGCTTGAAGCCCACCACGCGCGGGATGAGCATCGACACCGGCTGGCCGAGCATCGCGGCCTCGGCCTCGATGCCGCCGACGCCCCAGCCGAGCACGCCGAGGCCGTTGACCATCGTCGTGTGCGAGTCGGTGCCGACGCAGGTGTCGGGGTAGGCGCGAAGGACGCCGTCGACCGTGCGGTCGTAGATGACCTTGGCCAGGTGCTCGATGTTCACCTGGTGGACGATGCCGGTGCCCGGGGGCACCACCTTGAAGTCCTGGAACGCCGTCTGGCCCCAGCGCAGGAACTGGTAACGCTCGCCGTTGCGCTCGTACTCGATCTCGACGTTGCGCTCGAGAGCGTTCTCGGAGCCGAAGAGGTCGGCGATCACCGAGTGGTCGATGACCATCTCGGCGGGCGAGAGGGGGTTGATCTTGTCGGGGTCGCCGCCGAGGGCCGTGACCGCCTCGCGCATGGTGGCGAGGTCGACGATGCAGGGCACGCCGGTGAAGTCCTGCATGACCACGCGCGCGGGCGTGAACTGGATCTCGGTGTTCGGCTGAGCCGAGGGATCCCACGAACCGAGGGCAGAGATCTGCTCCTTCGTGATGTTCGCGCCGTCCTCGGTGCGGAGGAGGTTCTCGAGCAGCACCTTCAGGCTGAAGGGGAGCTTCTCGAAGCCGTCGACCGCGTCGATGCGGAAGATCTCGTAGTCGGTGCTGCCGACCGTCAGGGTGCTCTTGGCACCGAAGCTGTTCACCGTTGACACGGGCTGTCTCCTCCTGGTCGACCGCGCTTTGCGCTCCCCATCCTGCCTCCTGTGCGAGTGCACGGCCAGCAAGGCGGACCTAACAGGCGGAGGGCGCGGGACGCCACCGCGGGATGAGGGATTTATCTTGACGTCGAGATAAATCTACCACGCCGTACGCATCGTCAGGAGTCGCGACCCGCCAGGCGGTGTCCCGGGTAGAGGGATCGCGCGGCGAGCCAGGTCACCGCCACCAGCGGGGCGAACAGCGGCAGCCCCATCACCAGCTTGAGTGTGCCCAGCAGCGCCGTCTCGTGGGCCAGGTAGAGAGGCAGCTGCACCGCGAGACGCGCGAAGAACAACGCCGACCACGCGATCGCCAACCAGAAGAACACGCGCCTCTTGCGGCGATCCTTGCGCCACTCGACACCCTCGCCGACGAGGAAGCCGACGAGAAGTCCGATCAGCGACCAGCCGATCACCGCCGACACCAGGTAGGCGGTGCCGTATGCGGCGTTGGTGATCAGCCCGAAGACGAAGTTGTCGCGCCCGTCGCCGGTCCACAGTGCGAGTGCGGCCGCAGCGCCGGCAGCCACAAGACCGCCGAGAGCCGCCGCGGGCGTCGACCGCTGCGCGAACCGCAGCACGGTGAACACCGCTGCCATGCCGACAGACAGAGCGAGGGACAGATAGAGGGGCTCGGGCCAGAACGTGTAGACGAGCACGAAGGTGAGGCTCGGCAGGATCGACTCCAGCACCCCGCGGAAGCCGCCCATGGCCTTCCAGACGACGCCACCGGCCGTCGTCTCCTCGGCCGAGTCGCCCCCGATCCGACGGGCGGCATCGCCGAACGCGCCGCCCAGCACGTCGGAGGCCGACATCCGCGCCTCAGCGCGGTCGTCGCGGTCGCCGGCGGAAGGCTCGGTGGTCATCGCGCGTCTCAGGCCGTGGCGGGCGTCGACGGCATCTTCAGCGGGATGAGGTCGCGCGGAGGCATCGGGGCCCCGCCGCGCACGACGACGATCGAGCGGAAGAGCGACTCGACCTGCTCGGCCGCGACCGGATCCGACGCGCCGGCACCGCCGATGACACCGCGCAGGAACCACCGCGGACCGTCCACCCCGACGAAGCGTGCGAGGCGCATCTGGGCGTCTGAACCCGCGACGACCGGCACCTCGGCGAGAAGCTCGGCACCCAGAGGGCCCTCGCGCTCCTCGACGCGGCCGCCCTGCTGACGCACCTGGTCGCGGATCTGCGCGCGCGTCTCCTCCCAGAGACCCGAGGTGCGGGGCGCCGCGAACGGCTGCACCTGCAGGGTGGAGTCGGCATAGTCCAGACCCACCGCCACGATGCGCTTGGTCTGCTCCTCCACCTCGAGGCGCAGGTTCAGTCCCTCGCGCGGAAGCACCTTGATGCCGCCGAGGTCGATGTAGGGGCGGACCGGATTGGCCTCGGTCTCATCCAGCGGACCTGCCGTGGCGCGGTCGCCGGGGGCGGACTTTCCGTTCTCGAGCTCGTCGCTCATGCGTTCCCTCCCTGGGAAAGAATTCCGGTGGATCCGAACCCGCCGCCACCGCGGACGCTGTCGGGGAGCTCGTCCACCGGGATGAATCGCGCCCGAGGCACCGGCATGAGGATCAGCTGCGCGATCCGGTCTCCCACCGCGATGTCGAACGCCTCGCGAGGGTCGGTGTTCAGGAGCGCCACCTTGATCTCGCCGCGGTAGCCCGCGTCGATGGTGCCGGGCGCGTTGACGATGGTGATGCCGTGCTTGGCGGCCAGGCCGGAGCGCGGAACCACGAAAGCGGCATACCCCTCGGGAAGAGCGATGCGGACGCCCGTGCCGACGAGCGCGCGCTCACCCGGCGCGAGATGCACGGCCTCAGACGCCATCAGATCCGCGCCGGCGTCGCCGGGGTGCGCGTACACCGGCAGGGCCGATGCGATGATGGGAACGTCCACGGTTTCGGTCACTCCACGAGGGTAATGCAGAACACAACGCCGCCCGCCCGGCCTTCCCAGCCCCCGCGCGCAGAGTCCGCCCGTCCGCTCTACAGGGAGCGCCTCACGCCGTCCCTGTGGATCCTCGGCTCCGCCGCCGTCGTGGCGCCGATGGCCTCGCTCGTCTTCGTCCGCATGGACGGCGCGCTCTCCCTGGCGATCGGCTTCGCCGTCGGCGTCGCGGTCATCACCGCGCTCATCCTGGGATCCCCGGTGATCGAGGTCGTCGGGCGGGAGCTGCGCGCGGGCCGCGCGCACATCGACGTCGCCCTTCTCGGGGAGCCTGTCCCACTCACAGACGAGGCGGCCCGCGCGGCGCGCTCGACCGGCCTCGACGCACGAGGGTGGCACCTCATACGAGGAGGGGTCGCCGGGATCGTCGTCCTTCCGGACATCGATCCCGACGACCCCGTGTCGTCGTGGACGCTCTCATCGCGCACTCCCGACCGCCTGGCGGCGGCCGTTCGTCACGCTCAGAGCGCCGGCTGAGCCCTCCCGGGCCCGCCGCGGCGTCAGGCCGCGCAGTCCTTGCAGATCGGGCCGTTGGCGCCCTCGTGGTCGATCTGCGAGCGGTGCTTCACCAGGAAGCAGTTCATGCAGGTGAACTCGTCGTCCTGCGCCGGAAGCACCACGACATCCAGCTCGACGTTCGAGAGGTCCGCGCCCGGAAGGTCGAAGCTCGACGGGTTGTCCGCGTCCTCCACGTCCACCGAACCCGACATGGTGTCGGGCACGCGCGCCTTGAGGGCCTCGATCGACTCGTTTCCGTCGTCCTCGGTCTTGCGGGGGGCGTCGTAATCGGTTGCCATGTGAGTGGGTCACACTTCTTTCATCAGCTGTGGTGCACACCCCGCCAGATGCGGCGGAGCGGCGATAGTCTGCACGCCCTTTGCTGTGAACGCAAATACGCGTGCACGACGGGCGCGTGCAGCTGACGGAACTCGCGGCACGCCCACGGTATTCCCGGCGTTCGCGCCGGCGCGTGAAACCATGGCCGAGTCGTGAACGCACGCGGCGCGTCGTGATCTGCCGCGGCGTCAGAGGCGAGCCAGAGGAGGCTGAGCATGGAATCGCTCACCATCATCGGAACCGAGGACGGACAGCTGGTCTTGGCCACCGAGGCCGGCCAGCGGTTCACGCTCGCCATCGACGATGTGCTCCGCTCGGAGATCCGCAAGATCGACCGCGCGCAGGCACCCGCCGGGCCGCGGGTCCCTCTGCCGAGCCCGCGTGAGATCCAGACCCACATCCGCGCCGGCATGTCGGCGGAGGACGTCGCACAGCTGCTCGACGCCCGCGTCGAGGACGTGCGCCGGTTCGAGGGCCCCGTGCTCGCCGAGCGCGAGCACATCGTCGGCCAGGCGCTGGCCGTGCCCGTGCTCATGGGCATCGAGCTGCAACAGGACGAGAACCCGACCTTCGGAGTCGCCATCCGCTCGAAGCTCGCCGATCTCGGCGCCACGGGCGAGCGCTGGACGAGCTGGAAGGAGGAGGCGGGCTGGATCGTCAAGCTCGAGTTCATCGCGAACGACGTCGAGCACGATGCCCGCTGGAGCTTCGAACCTCGCCGGAGCGCCCTCTCGCCGCTGAACAGCGACGCCACCCAGCTCTCGCGCCAGGGCCCGATGCCGGAGGGGCTGATCCCGCGTCTTCGCGCGCTCGACACCGTCGTGCCGCCGGCCGAGAACGTGCCCGATTCCGAGGATCGCTTCGATTCGGGTGCCTTCGGGCCGCGACGTGTGCCGGAGGCGGGCGCCGATCCGGATTCCTCCGCGACCGTCAGGGACTTCGCGACGAAGCGCGCACCCGGCGCGCAGGCGCCCAGCTCCGACACCGCCGATCTGCTGGAGGCCCTGCGCCGCCGGCGCGGTCAGCGCGAGCCCGCGCCCGCGTTCGACATCGAGCTGGGCGACGAGACGCCCGAGGCCCCCGAGGAGCACCACGAGGTCGAGCGGCGCACGCTCGTGAACCTCTTCTCGGCTCCCTCCGCCACCCCCGTGTCCGTCGCCGATGAGGACGAGCCCGAGGCGCAGGCCGAGTCGCCCAAGGAGGACGAGACTCCGCGCCGCCGCGGCCGCGCGTCCATGCCGTCCTGGGACGACATCGTCTTCGGCGCGCGCACCGACGACTGACCACTCGGGCCGTTCGCGTCTTGGCCGCGCCCGACGCGGGCTAGGAGTAGGCCCCGAGCCGCAGGAACGGCACCGTCGTCTCCTCGGGACTCACGGAGCCGTGCTGACCGACCATGTCCTGCGGCCGCTTGTCGTCGAGTCGGTCGTCGTAGAACGCCCACGATCCGCGGGCCGCGATCAGCAGGTCGCCGATGCGCGGGCGCACCGCGACGTCGACAGGCCCGAACAGCCCGGCGGCAATCGCCTCATCGCGCGTGGCCACCTCCGCGGACTTGCCGGAATGCTCCGTCCACACCGATGCCGCCGTCGAGGGATCGACCCCCGGCTCGAGATAGACATGCAGCAGGCGGGGCTCGCCGCCGAGATGCGCGACACCGGAGAGACGGGGATCACCGTGCTGCAGCAGCACGTGGCGATGCCGAGGCACGTCCACCATTCCGTGGTCGGCAGTGACGATCGCGCCGACCCCCGCCGGGACCGGGGCGGCGAATGCCGCGTCGACGTCCTCGAGCGCGGCGAGCCAAGCGGCGGAATCGACGCCTCGCCTGTGCCCGGCCTTGTCGATCTCCGGCAGATAGCAGTAGACGAGCGAGCCGGACTCCCCCGCTGCCAGCTCGTAGGCGAGACGCACGCGCATCCGCACCTCATCGGCGCCGACGTACTCCGCCCCCCGCAGAACCGCCGCGGTGAGACCGCTCTTGGCGTACTCCGACATGCCGACGGCGAATGCCCGGCGCCCCTCTGCCACTGCCGTCTCGAAGACCGTGGTGCGGCGCTGCCAGGTCGCCGGATCCAGCCCGTCGTTCTCGTAGCCGTTGAGCTGATTCGTCAGTCGACCCTGCGCCGGATCCAGTACGCGGTACCCGACGAGGCCGTGCTCGCCCGGATGCGCGCCCGTGAGGATCGAGGTGAGCGCCGCCGCCGTCGTCGACGGGAACACGGATCGTGCGACGTCCTTCTTCCCGAACGATGCGGCCAGACGTCGAGCGTGACCCGCGTGCGCGCGCAGCTGGATCGCGCCGAGCCCGTCGATGACGAAGAGCACCGCGGAGCGCGCGGGCTTCAGCGCGCCGCCGCCGTCGAGGGAACGCAGGATGTCCGGCGCGACATCGGTGAGGCTCCGGGCCGCCGCGGGGCCCGTCGGTACGATGGGAGGCATCCGGGCAAGTCTCGCACGACGCGCGTTGCCCGATCAGAGACCCGCACCCGGGCCCTTCGACAGCAGGTGAGAGAAGCAGTATGGCGCGCACGACCCCGGCATCCGCGAACACGTCCGGATCCGCTCCGGAGCGCATCGAGGACATCGCCCTCGAGCAGGAGATGCAGGGTTCGTACCTCGAGTACGCCTACTCGGTCATCTATTCGCGTGCCCTGCCCGATGCTCGCGACGGACTGAAGCCCGTTCAGCGGCGCATCATCTACCAGATGGCGGAGATGGGCCTGCGCCCCGACCGCGGGCACGTGAAGAGCGCCCGCGTCGTCGGCGAGGTGATGGGAAAGCTCCACCCGCACGGTGACAGCGCGATCTACGACGCGCTTGTGCGCCTCGCGCAGGACTTCGCGCTGCGTGTCCCCCTCGTCGACGGGCACGGGAACTTCGGGTCGCTCGATGACGGTCCGGCGGCCGCTCGCTACACCGAAGTGCGCCTCGACCGCCCTGCCCTGTCGCTGACGGAGGACATCGACGAGGACGCGGTCGACTTCATCCCGAACTACGACGGACAGTTCCAGCAGCCCGCCGTGCTTCCAGCGGCGTACCCCAACCTGCTCGTCAACGGGGCGAGCGGCATCGCCGTCGGCATGGCGACGAACATGGCACCGCACAACCTCAGCGAGGTCGTCGCGGCCGCCACCCACCTCCTCGAGCACCCTGAGGCGACGACCGCGGAGCTCATGGAGTTCGTGCCCGGCCCCGATTTCCCCTCCGGCGGGATCCTCGTAGGGCTCGACGGCGTCAGGGATGCCTACGAGACCGGTCGCGGCGCCTTCAAGCTGCGCGGCAAGGTGTCCATCGAGCAGGTCGCGCCTCGCCGCACCGGCATCGTCATCACGGAGCTGCCGTACATGGTCGGCCCCGAGCGCGTCATCGAGAAGCTCAAGGACGCCGTGCAGTCCAAGAAGCTGCAGGGCATCTCGGATGTCGCCGACCTCACCGACCGCAACAACGGGCTGCGGCTGGTCATCGGCGTCAAGACCGGCTTCGACCCGCACGCCGTGCTCGAGCTGCTGTACAAGCTCACGCCGCTCGAGGACTCGTTCTCGATCAACAACGTGGCGCTCGTCGACGGGCAGCCGCGCACACTGGGCCTCAAGGATCTGCTGCGCGTCTACATCGACCACCGCCTCCAGGTCGTGACGCGCCGCAGCCGCTATCGTCTCGCCCGGCGACAGGAGCGCCTGCACCTCGTTGCCGGCCTTCTGACGGCCATCCTGGACATCGACGAGGTGATCCAGGTCATCCGCTCGTCCGACACGTCGGAGCAGGCGCGGACGAAGCTCTGCAGCGTCTTCGATCTCGATGAGATCCAGGCGGAGTACATCCTGGAACTGCGTCTGCGCCGACTCACGAAGTTCTCGCGTATCGAGCTCGAGCAGGAGCGGGACGCGCTGCTCGCGGAGATCGCCGCGCTCGAGGAGCTGCTCGGATCGGACACGCTGCTGCGCCGGCAGGTCGCGCTGGAACTCGACGCCACGGCCGAGAAGCACGCGACGCCCCGCCGAACGCTGCTGATGAACGGCAAGCCCGCCGCGCCGCGCAGCAAGAAGGGCGAGCCGGATCTGCAGATCGCCGACGGGCCCACCACCATCGCGCTGTCGACGACGGGCCGCGCCGTGCGCATCGAGGTGCCAGAAGGCCAGCAGCTGGCGGCGCCGGGGCGTCGCAGCAAGCACGACGCGATCCTCACGACCGTCGAGGCGACGATCCGCGGAGAGGTCGGCGCGCTGACGTCGAAGGGACGCGTGGTGCGCTTCCATCCCGTCGATCTGCCGTCGGTGCCCGCGAACTCGGTGCAGCTCGGCGTCGGCGCACGTCTGCACGACTACGTCGGCCTCACCGACCGCGCCGAGAAGATCGTCACCCTCGTGGATCTCGGGTCCGATGTGCCCGTCGCGATCGGCACGGCGCAGGGTGTGGTCAAGCGCATCGTGCCGTCATCGCTCGCCCCCAAGCCCGAGCTCGAGGTCATCGGCCTCAAGCCCGGCGATACGGTCGTGGGCGCCGCGTCAGCTCCCGAGGAGGCCGAGCTCGTGTTCGTGACCTCCGACGCGCAGCTGCTGAGGTTCTCGGCGGCGTCCGTGCGTCCGCAGGGCGCGCCGGCCGGCGGTATGGCGGGCATCAAGCTCGCGCCGAAGGCGGAGGTGGTGTTCTTCGGCGCCGCCATCGGTGACGAGACCGTTGTGGTCACCGTGTCGGGCTCGTCCGACGCCATCGCCGGGATGGAGATCGGACGGGCGAAGATCTCGGACTTCTCCGAGTTCCCGGCGAAGGGCCGCGCCACGGGCGGCGTCCGCGCGCACGCATTCCTCAAGGGCGAGAACCGCATCACGCTGGCGTGGGTCGGACCCGATCCGGCCCGTGCCGTCGATGCCTCGGGCGTTGTGCGCAAGCTGCCCGAGACCCTCGCGCGCCGAGACGCCTCTGGCCAGCCCCTCGAGGCCTCGATCGCCTCGATCGGACGAACCCTCGTCGCACCCGACGCCTGATCCGTTGATCGACCTCGGGTTCGGCGCGATCTGCGCA
The DNA here is from genome assembly GCF_017592545.1 of Microbacterium stercoris. Taxonomy (GTDB): domain Bacteria; phylum Actinomycetota; class Actinomycetes; order Actinomycetales; family Microbacteriaceae; genus Microbacterium; species Microbacterium stercoris. Next base: position 691,957 of record NZ_JAGFOA010000001.1, on the reverse strand, counting down.
GTCACGCTCGTCGGCGCGATGGGGCAGCGTGCCTTGGGCATGGGCTTCGGACTCGTGGCGATGCCCGTGCTCGTGCTGGTACTCGGACCGCTCCCAGCGGTGACAGCCATGAACGCCATGGGAGCCGTCGCGTCGCTGCTCGTGCTGGCACAGGTGTGGCGCCTCGTGCACTGGCGGCGGCTGATCTGGCTGCTGCTGCCCGCACTCCTGGGGGTGGTCCCGGGCATCCTGCTGGCACGGCTCGTCGACGAGGCCCTGCTCAAGGCGGTGATGGGCGCGATGATCCTCATCGGGGTCGGCCTCTCGGCCTGGCTGCACCGCACGGCGGAGCCGATTGCCGGCAATGCGCCGGTCGCGGTGACGGGGCTGATCGCCGGAGTGCTCAACGGTTCGGTCGGCCTGGCGGCCCCGGCCGTCGGCATCTACGGCGCCCTCGGCGACTGGCCACAGCGTGCCTACGCGGCAGCGCTCCAGCCGTTCTTCCTCATCATGAGCGCGACGACCGTCGTCGCGACAGGTCTGCTCGACCCCTCTGCGACGCTCGCCTGGACCTGGTGGATGTGGCTGATCCTGGGCAGCGTGATCGTCGCCGGCGTGCTGGTGGGCGCCCGCATCGCCAGCCGGCTTCCCGAGCGCGCGGCGCGCAGGAGCATCCTCGTGCTGTCGTTCCTGGGCGGTGTGTCGGTGCTGTGGTCAGGCCTTGCGGGGCTGCTCGCCTGACCCCCTGCGGCTCAGGCGTCGATCGACTCGCGTGAGAGGCGATCAGCCGAGTCGACGATGAACTCGCGACGCGGACCGACCTCGTTGCCCATCAGCACCTCGAACACCCGGCCCGCAGCTTCGACGTCCTCCAGGCGCACGCGACGCAGCAGACGGCCGTCGCGGGCCATCGTGGTCTCCGCCAGCTGATCCGCGTCCATCTCGCCGAGGCCCTTGTAGCGCTGGATGGGCTCCTGCCACTTCCGGTTCGACTTGCGCAGCTTGTCGAGCAGCTTGTGCAGCTCGGCCTCGCTGTACGTGTAGATCGTCTCGTTGGGCTTGGAGCCCGGGTTCACGACGATCACGCGGTGCAGAGGGGGCACGGCGGCGAAGACCCGGCCGGCTTCCACGAGCGGGCGCATGTAGCGGTAGAAGAGCGTGAGGAGAAGGGTGCGGATGTGGGCGCCGTCGACATCCGCATCACTCATCATGATGACCTTGCCGTAGCGCGCGGCATCGAGATCGAACGTGCGGCCGGATCCGGCACCGACCACCTGGATGATCGAAGCGCACTCGGCGTTCGACAACATGTCGCTGACCGAGGCCTTCTGCACGTTGAGGATCTTGCCGCGGATGGGCAGCAGCGCCTGGTACTCGCTGTTGCGCGCGAGCTTGGCGGTGCCGAGCGCCGAGTCGCCCTCGACGATGAACAGCTCGGACTGCGCGACATCCTGCGTGCGGCAGTCGACGAGCTTCGTCGGCAGCGAGGAGCTCTCGAGGGCGTTCTTGCGGCGCTGGGTCTCCTTGTGCGCGCGGGCCGAGACACGCGCCTTCATCTCGGAGACGACCTTGTCGAGCACCATGGACGTCTGCGTCTTGTCGTCGCGCTTCGACGACGCGAAACGCTCCTTGAGGGCCTCGCGCACGACCTTGGCGACGATGGATCGCACGGCGGGAGTGCCGAGCACTTCCTTCGTCTGCCCTTCGAACTGCGGCTCGGGCAGCGTGACGGTGAGCACGGCGCTGAGGCCGGCGAGCACGTCGTCCTTCTCGAGCTTCTCGCTCGCGCCGACCTTGAGGCGGCGGGCGTTCGCAGAGACCTGGTCACGCAGGAACTTCAGCAGCTCCTGTTCGAAGCCCGTCTGGTGCGTGCCGCCCTTGGGCGTGGAGATGATGTTCACGAACGATCGGATCGCCGTGTCGTAGCCCGTGCCCCAGCGCAGCGCGATGTCGACACGGCACTCGCGCTCAACCTCGGTCGAGACCATGTGGCCGTTCGCCTGGAGCATCGGCACCGTCTCCTTGAAGGTGCCGGATCCGGTCAGTCGCCAGGTGTCGGTGACCGGCGCATCCGTGGCCAGGAAGTCGACGAACTCCGAGATGCCGCCGTCGAACTTGTACGAGGTCTCCACGAGCTCGCCGTCCGGCTGAGCAAGCGGGCGCTCGTCGCGGATCACGATCTCGAGCCCCGACACGAGGAAGGCGGTCTGTCGCGCGCGCGTGACGAGATCGTCCAGCTGGAACGCGGCGTCCTTGGTGAAGATCTGCCGGTCTGCCCAGTAGCGCACCCGCGTTCCGGTGACGCCCTTGGCGACCTTGCCGATGACCCGCAGCTCGCTGCGCTCCTCGAAGGGGGTGAACGGGGCGTCCGGACGCGCGTCGGCGAACACTCCGGGCTCGCCGCGGTGGAACGACATGGCATAGGTCTTGCCGTTGCGGTCGACCTCGACGTCGAGGCGCTCGGACAGCGCGTTGACCACCGAGGCGCCCACGCCGTGCAGTCCACCAGAGGCGGCATAGGAGCCGCCGCCGAACTTGCCACCCGCGTGCAGCTTCGTGTACACGACCTCGACACCCGTGAGCCCTGTGCGCGGCTCGACGTCGACCGGCACACCGCGCCCGCGGTCGCGCACCTCGACGGAGCCGTCGGCGTGGAGGATCACGTCGATCTTCGAGCCGTTGCCCGCGACCGCCTCGTCAACGGAGTTGTCGATGATCTCCCACAGGCAGTGCATCAGACCGGGCGAGCCGTTCGAGCCGATGTACATGCCCGGGCGCTTGCGGACGGCCTCGAGTCCTTCCAGGACCTGGAGATGATGGGCGGAGTACTCGGCAGTCACAATCTTCGATGCTAATCGCGACCACGGACATCCCCGGGCGGACACTCCCCGGCGGTCTACTCCCGTCTGGCAAGGCGGGGGCCGTCGTACGCGCTGAGCGAAACAGGCCGAGGGTTGGGCAGGTTTCTCAGCCCGCAGTGGTTACATGTGATGCAACTCGCAGGACCCGAACCGACATCGAGGAGGCAGACACCATGACCGTCACCGAAGCACCCGCCCCCTCCTACCGCCTCACGGCGATGGACCGCTGCGACTCGTGCGGAGCGCAGGCCTACATCGCCGCCGAGGTCAACGGAAGCGAGCTCCTCTTCTGCGCGCACCACGGCCGCAAGTACGAGGAGAAGCTGCGCGCCGTCGCCACGTCGTGGCACGACGAGACCGCGCGTCTCATCGACGCCCCCTGACGCCGCCCCCACGCATCACGCGCCCGTCCCCCTCGAGGGGGCGGGCGCGTTCGCGTGTACCACGGGTCCGCCGGCAGGGATCCGTCTGGCTCGGTCAGTCGACGACGACGCGAGGGATGAGCGGCGACAGACGCAGGAGCGGCTCCTCGCCGACCGTCCCGATCGCCTCCGCGAGCGTCGTGGAGGACGACTCGCCGCGCGCTCCGTCGCCCCACACCGCGACCTCGTCGCCGACCGCAGCCCCCGGCCAGGCGGCCACGACGCTGGATCCCAGGGCGACACGCAGCAGGGCCCGGCTGCCGCCGGGCGTGCCGACATCAGCGACGCCTGCGAGAGAGGACGGGAGCCCGTCAAGGGATCCGATCCCGATTTCCACCTCGTCGCCGCGCACCGCCACGACAGGCGCGACGAGAGTCGCGACGGGGACGATGCCGGGTAGCACGGGACCGTCCGCAGATCGCACGCCGTACACAAAGGCACCGAAACGCACCAGGTCGTAGCGGAACTCCTCGCGCGCCCACCCTGCCGCGCTGGCGGCCAGGTGGCGCACTTCGGGGGCGAGGCCCGCCTCACGGGCGACCTCGACCGCCACATCGAACGCCGCGCGGGCGACGTCGTCGTCCTCGTCGCTCGCCTCGGAGATGTGGCTCCAGATTCCCGCGACGCGAATGCGCCCGGCGCGTTCGAGCTCCGCGGCGCGGCCGACGAATGCCGGCCACTGCTCGGGACGCACGCCGTTGCGATGCAGTCCCGTGTCGATCTTCAGGTGCACGACGGCGGTGCCCGCCGCCGCGTCGGCGATGCGCTCGAGGTATGCGGCATCCCCCACGCCGAGTTCGAGGCCTCCCGTGAGGGCTTTGTGCGTCTCGTCAGTGCCGAGCGTCAGCCAGCAGAAGACGCGTGCCGCGTCGCCGACCGCGGCCTTCGCGCGAAGGGCGCTCCGCAGATCAATCGCACCGAGCCACGACACACCCGCTTCGCGGACGACACTCGCCACGGTCTCGACGCCGTGTCTATACGCATCGTCCTTCACGACCACCATGACCTCGGCGGGCGCGACGCGCGCCCGCACCGAGGCGATGTTCTGTGCGAGACGCGCGCGAGAGATGCGCAGCTGAGCCGTCACGCGACCACCTCCCGCTCGACGTGGAGCCCGACGGCGCAGACGAGCTCGGCCGGGGTGAGCCCCGTGATCCGCGACCAGTCGGCAAGGGCGTCGCGCACGAGACCGGATCCGAAGTACACCGCGGTGTCGCCGGCGTCGACCGCGGCATCCGCGATGTCGATGACACAGACGTCCATGGCCACACGACCCACGATGGGCCGCACGGCGCCCGAGAGCTCGACACCGGCGTTGTTGCCGAGGGCGCGCACAACGCCCTCCGCGTATCCGCCCGCGATGAGCGCCAGCCGCGTGTCCGAGGTGGCGCGATGGGTGTACCCATACGAGACTCCCTCTCCCGCCAGCAGGGGCTTCGTCGACAGCACGGGCGCCGCGAGCGAGAGCACCGGTGTGCCCCCCGATCCCGGGAGACCGTAAAGCAGCTCGCCGCCGACGGGGTCTGCTTCGACCGCTTCGAGGCCGGCCGCCTGCACCACCGCAGCGTCTCGCCGATCCGCGTTGGCGTAGCGGATGCCCTCGGCTGCGACAGCCTCGGCCGCCACGCCGACGCCATGGCCCCACGCGTCGCGTCGCAGATCGGCGACAGCGCCCGGATCGGCCGCGAGAAGACGGGCGTTGGAGCGAAGGGCCGAGCGTGAGATGCGGGCCAGCGGGGCGGCTCGCCGGGGGTTCGGCCAGGTCATCGACCTAGACTAACCCGGGGGCCGAACCGCCCCGATGACCTACGGAGTGTGCATTGTCTGACAACCGACTCGGCCTCGCCGGCAAGTTCCGCTACCTCGCGGAGCGTGCCCGAAACATCGACGTGAAGTCGGTGGTGGAGCGCGCGAAGGAGGTGCACGAGCAGCACGGCAGCTGGACACCGAAGGTGCTCGCGGACATGCTGTGGTCGGCCGCTCGCAACGATGTCGCCTTCCAGGACTACGTCGACTACGACTTCGCTATCCTCTCCAAGGCCGAGCGCGCCACCTTCATGACCCACCCCGTCTCGATCCGCATCGCCAAGCAGACCGCGCAGCTCGACAAGAGGGTGCTGTTCGAGAACAAGATCGAGTTCAACAAGCTGTTCGACCGCTTCCTCAAGCGGGAGTGGCTCATTGTCGACAAGAACAACGCGGACGCGGTGAAGGCCTTCGCCGAGAAGCACGGCACGTTCATCGCGAAGGTGCCCGTCAGCCACATGGGCCTCGGCGTGCGCCGATACCACGCGTCGGATGTCGGCGACTGGGACGCGTTCCACCGCGGACTGCTCGAGCGCGACGAGCTGCTGCTCGAGGAGGTCATCCGCCAGCACGATGACCTCGCCGCGGTCTGCCCTGGCACCGTCAACACCACGCGCATCACGGCGTTCAACGACGGGACGGACGTGCACATCCTCGCGATCGCCCAGAAGTTCGGTCGCGGGGCGGTCAGCGACCAGATGTCGTACGGCGGCTTCTACACGATGCTGCACGACGACGGCCGCGCATTCGGCGACGGCTATGACTCGCACGGCCACGTGCACCAGAAGCACCCCGACACCGGCTTCCCGATCGCCGAGTTCCAGCTGCCCTTTATGGACGAGGTGATCGCTTTCATCAAGGAAGCCGCGCGCGTTGTGCCCGAGGTGCCGTACGTCGGCTGGGACGTCGTCGTCACTCCCGAGGGCCCCGTGCTCGTCGAGGGCAACTGGGGCGCGGGCGTCTACGAGAACAAGCCGAGCGTCACGGGCATCCGCACCGGTCACAAGCCCCGCTATCAGAAGGCGATCGGGTTCTGACGCGGCACGGCTCGGTCCCGGCGGGGATGCGGTCTGAGCTGCGCCGCATCGGCCGAGGAGGTCGCGGCTCCGTCCAGACCCGCTGGTGAGAACAGGAAAGGCCCCTCCGAGGAGGGGCCTTTCCTGTTTACGGATTACGCAGGGCGGACGATGCCGAGTGGCGTGGACTGGTGTCCCTGGCCGAGCGGATTGTCGCTGAGGATGCGCACGAGGCGCTTCTCCCCCGCCTTGTCGAGCGTGGATCCGAGGATGTTGCCGCCGATGTCGTTGATGTCGACGACTGCGACATCAACGCCACCCCCGAGCAGCTGCTGCAGGTGGCGGGCCACCTCGCGCGGCTTCTCGGGGCCGAGCACCACGGCCTTGTTGTACGGCGGGATCGTGCCGGACGTCGGACCGTCGATCGCGCGGGCCTTGTCGCCGGCGATGCGGTAGAAGTCGCCGCGACGCCCGAAGGCCTTCGTGACGGCGGCCACCGCGGCCGCGAAGAGGATGCGCGGGGTGCCGCACTCACGCAGCGCCATCTCCATCGTCTCGGGCATGCCGAGACCGATGCCGTACGGCGTCTTGACGACGTACTTGGAGAGGAAGCGTGCGAGCGGACGCACCCGGATGTCGGTGAGCAGGTACGAGCGTCCCTGCGTGATCGCGACGATCTTCTCGGTCACGAACAGCAGATCACCCGGCTGGACGGCATCCTTCGCATAGGTCGTGATGACCTCGTCGAGAGAGTCGTCCGGCATGACGACGCGCGTGCGCAGCGGGATGCGCTGCACACGCTCGCCGTCCAGCTGAACCTCGAGCGCCTTGCCCTCGTTCGCCGTGCCGCTCACTCGAGGTAGTCCCGGAGCGACTGCGAGCGCGAGGGGTGACGCAGCTTCGCCATCGTCTTCGACTCGATCTGGCGGATGCGCTCGCGCGTGACGCCGAACGTGTCGCCGATCTGGTCGAGCGTCTTCGGCTGGCCATCGCCGAGACCGAAGCGCATGCGGATCACGCCGGCCTCGCGCTCGGAGAGCGAGTCGAGCAGGCTCTCGAGCTGACGCTGGAGCATCGTGAAGCCGACCGCGTCGGCGGGGACGACCGCCTCGGTGTCCTCGATCAGGTCGCCGAACTCACTGTCGCCGTCCTCACCCAGGGGCGTGTGCAGGGAGATCGGCTCACGGCCGTACTTCTGCACCTCGATGACCTTCTCGGGGGTCATGTCGAGCTCCTTGGAGAGCTCCTCGGGTGTGGGCTCGCGGCCGAGATCCTGCAGCATCTGACGCTGGACGCGAGCGAGCTTGTTGATGACCTCGACCATGTGCACCGGGATGCGGATGGTGCGGGCCTGGTCGGCCATGGCGCGCGTGATCGCCTGGCGGATCCACCAGGTGGCGTAGGTCGAGAACTTGAAGCCCTTGGTGTAGTCGAACTTCTCGACCGCGCGGATCAGACCGAGGTTGCCCTCCTGGATCAGGTCCAGGAACTGCATGCCGCGACCGGTGTAGCGCTTGGCGAGCGAGACGACGAGTCGGAGGTTCGCACCGAGCAGGTGGGACTTGGCGCGCTGACCGTCGCGGGCCACCCACTGCAGGTCGAGTCCCAGCTGCTGCGACTTCTCGGCCGCGGACATCTTGGAGAGCTTCTCCTCGGCGAACAAGCCGGCCTCGATGCGCATGGCGAGGTCGACCTCTTCGGCGGCGTTGAGGAGCGGCACCTTGCCGATCTGCTTGAGGTAGTCCTTGACCGGGTCGGCCGTCGCGCCGGTGATCTGCGTCGAGTAGACGGGGACGTCCTCCTCGTCGCTCGACGAGATGACGATCGCGCCGGTGGGCAGCGGCTCGGTGACGACCTTCGTCGTCGCCTCGCCCTCGGCGCTCTCCTCCTCGGCCGACTCGTCCTCGACGTCGATCTCCTCGACCTCGACGGGCTCGTCGCCCTCGTCGTCCTCGTCCTTCGCCTTCTTGGTCGACGCCTTCTTCGGCGCCGCCTTGGCGGCGGTCTTCCGCGCGGGCGCCTTGGCGGCGCCGTCCTTCGCGGCGGCGGTCTTGCGTGCCGTGGTCTTCGCGGGCGCCTTCTCGGTGGCGGGCTCGACGGCCTCTTCCACCTCGGCGTCCTTCTTCTTCGCGGTGGTCCGCGGAGTCTTCGTGGCTGTGGTCACGTTTTCGCCTTTCACCGGCGGCACTCGCGCGCCGCGCCCCCGGATGTGTACGGGCACTAGTAAGACCCTTGTCAAGTCCGGCGCATCATATGCGCCGTCTCGACAACGGGTCGGACACCCATTGTCTCATAGGTCTGCGGACGCTCACGCACCGCATCATCGCGGTGGCGTCGCACCCGCTTTTCGCACACTGAAGTCAACGTGCGCAGCGGTCGTGCTATTCCTCAGGGCTTCTTGTCGTCGTCGGTGTTCGGCCGGCTCGCCAGGAAGCGCTCGAGCTCGGCGGCGAGTTCGTCCGCGCTCGGCAGATCTCCCTCGCGGATGCCTCCCACAGAGGGAACACCGCCCCCGACAACCCCCGCGGCGTACGCGTCGTAGCGCTCCTCGAGGCCACGCACCATCGCACCGAGCTCGTCGTTGCCGGCGATCTGATCCTCGACGCGGCCGAGGTACTCGCGGTTCTCGCCGTAGAGGTCGTCGAGCGTGAATACGAGCCCCGTCGCCGCCATCAGGCGATCGAGCCCCGCGATGGTCGCTGCCGGGTAGTCGGTCTCGGCCAGATAGTGCGGGACAAGGAGCACGAAGCCGGCGGTGTCGAAGTCGGCCTCGATGAAGCGGTATTCGAGCAGATGGCCGACGGTGGCGGGCACCTGCGTGCGCGGGTGCCAGATCGAGTGCGACTCGATGAGCTGAGCGCGGTTTCCACTGACCGTGGTGCCGAGCGTGCGCGTGTGCGGCACCGGCATGCCGATCGCATGGACCCAGGTGACGGAGGAGACGGCGAACCGATCCGCGAACCGGATCACCGCGTCGGCGAATGCATCCCACGCGAAGTCCGGCTCGTAGCCCGAGAGAAGCAGGAACGGCTGCCCGAGGGCGTCCCTCGCGAGCGAGAGCTCGAGGCGCGGCGGGCGGTAGTCGCTGAGGTGGTCCTGCTCGAAGGTGACGATCGGTCGTCGCGCCCGGTAATCGAGCAGCGCGTCGTTCGAGAACACGACGACGGGCCGCGGCGCGAGCTCCTCGCGCGCGAAGTCGATGAGGTTGGAGACGGCGCCACCGGCATCCGTGAAGCCGGTCAGCAGGAACACGAGCGGCAGCCCCTGCGGGACCTCGGGTCCGTTCGCGACGTGCTCGTAGATGTCACCGGTGAAGGGCATTCCTCCATGCTACGAGCCGTCGGTGCGGCGCGGCCCTCTTCCGCTCTGCGCGTACCTAGGATGGACGTCATGCCGATTCCCGTGCTCGCGCTGACCACAGATTCGTTCCCCTCGGAAAGCGCGGAGGCGGCGATCCTCGCCCTGCCGTCGTTCGACGAGCGCGAAAGGCTCGACGTCCCCGGCTTGAAGCCCGCGCTGGAGGCGATCGGCTTCACCGGCGCCAAGAACTCCTTCGCCCGGGTCTACGCCCCCGAGGTGACCGACAAGCCGCTCGCCGTCGTCGGTCTCGGGGCCGAGCCGGATGGCGACGACGTGCGCGAGGCGATCGGCGCGGCCGTCCGCCAGCTGACCGGATTCGGCACCGTCGCGGTGCACGTGGCCGCTCGCGTCGACGACGCCTGGCGCCTCGCCGCCGAGGGAGCCGCGCTCGGCGGGTACTCCTTCGACTCCTACAAGACGACGGATCCGGACAAGGCGGCGAAGAAGCGCCGTGCGTCGACCGTCCTCGTCCACGTTCCCGGCCCGGTCGACGAGAGCGCCCTCGCGACCGTCCGCGCCGGCGCCGAGGCGGTCGCCCTCGTGAAGGACCTCGTCTCGACGACCGCTGACCGCCAGAGCCCGGCGCAGCTGGCCGACGCCGCGGTCACCGCGGTCGAGGGCCTCGGCGTCGACGTCACCGTGTACGACGAGGCAGCGCTCGAGGAGGGCGGCTTCGGCGGCATCCTCGGCGTGGGTCGCGGATCGGATCGCCCGCCCCGCCTCGTGCGCCTCGAGTGGGCGCCCGACGGCGCCGACCGCCACATCGCGCTCGTGGGCAAGGGCATCACCTTCGACACGGGCGGTCTGTCGCTGAAGCCCGCCGCATCCATGCTCGGGATGAACGAGGACATGACCGGCGCGGCCGAGGTGCTCGCGGTCGTCCGCGCCGCAGCGCAGCTCGAGCTGCCCGTGCGCGTCACGGCGTGGATGTGCATCGCCGACAACATGCCCTCGGGCCGCGCGACGCGACCCGGCGATGTGCTGACGATGCTCGACGGCACCACCGTCGAGGTCACCAACACCGACGCCGAGGGACGCCTTGTGCTCGCCGACGGCCTGGTCGCCGCCAGCCGTGAGAACCCCGACGTGATCGTCGATGTGGCGACCCTGACCGGCGCGATCCTGGTCGCCCTGGGCACTCGCCACACCGGTGTGATGGGCCACGGCGACGCGGTGGACGCCTTCCTGCGCTCGGCCGACCGCACCGGCGAGCTCGCGTGGCCCCTGCCGCTGCCGGGGTACATCGCCGAGCAGCTCGAGTCGCGCGTCGCCGACATGCGAAACGCCGACATGGGCAACCGCAACGGCGGCTCGATGTACGCGGGTCTGTTCCTGCAGCGCTTCATCGGGCGCACCGGCGACCACGAGGACGCTCCGCGCATCCCGTGGGTCCACCTCGACATCGCGGGCTCGGCGATGAGCACGTCCAGCGCGTACGGCTTCACGGACAAGGGCCCGACGGGCGCCACCACCCGTGCCCTGATCGACTTCGTCGCAGCGGGCGGCGAGGTTCTGTGACGCGCCTCCGCGCGACCACATCAAGCGAGGGAGCGAAGTGACCGAGTCGAGATCCGCAGAGTTCGATGTCGTGGTGCTCGGCGGCGGATCGGGCGGCTATGCCGCAGCGATCCGCGCCTCCGAGCTCGGCAAGTCGGTCGCTCTGATCGAGAAGGACAAAGTCGGCGGAACCTGCCTGCACCGCGGCTGCATCCCCACGAAGGCGCTGCTGCACGCGGCCGAGATCGCCGACTCCGTGCGCGACGCGGCTTCCTATGGCATCACCGCATCGCTCGGCGGCGTCGACCCTGATGCGCTGCGCGCCTACCGCGAGGGCATCGTCGCGAAGAAGTTCAAGGGCCTCGAGGGCCTGATCGCCCGGCGCGGCATCACCGTGGTGGCCGGCGGAGGCCGTCTCGAGGCGGATCGCACGGTGCGCGTCGGCGATGACGCCTACATCGGCAGGGACGTTGTGCTCGCCACCGGCTCGTACAGCCGCAGCCTGCCCGGTCTCGAGATCGGCGGCCGCATCCTCACCAGCGAGGGCGCACTCGCGCTCGACGACATCCCGTCGTCGGTCGTCATCCTGGGCGGCGGCGTGATCGGCGTCGAGTTCGCGAGCGTCTGGCGCTCCTTCGGTGCCGAGGTCACCATCGTCGAGGCGCTCGAGCACCTCGTCCCCAACGAGGACCTCGCGCTCTCCAAGGGCCTCGAGCGCGCCTACCGGAAGCGCGGCATCCAGGCCCGCCTGGGAGTGCGCTTCGCCGCGGCGACGCAGGACGCCGAGGGTGTCACCGTCGCTCTGGAGGACGGATCCGAGATCCGCGCCGACTACCTGCTCGTCGCTGTGGGTCGCGGTCCCGTGACCTCCGGGCTCGGGTTCGAAGAGGCGGGCGTCGCGCTCGATCGCGGCTTCGTCACGGTCGACGAGAGCCTGCGCACCTCGGCCGAGGGCGTCTGGGCGGTCGGCGACATCGTTCCCGGACTCCAGCTCGCCCACCGCGGCTTCCAGCAGGGCATCTTCGTCGCCGAGGCGATCGCCGGCCTCTCCCCCGTGCCGGTGCCCGAGACGCAGATCCCCAAGGTCACCTACTCGCACCCCGAGGTGGCCTCCGTCGGACTCACCGAGGCGCTCGCCATCGAGGCGCACGGCGCCGACGGCATCGCCACCTATGAGTACAGCCTCGCGGGCAACGGCAAGTCCGAGATCATCGGCACGAGCGGACTCGTCAAGATCGTGCGACGCGTCGATGGCCCGGTGCTCGGTGTGCACCTGCTCGGCGATCGCGTCGGCGAGCTGATCACCGAGGGCCAGCTCGCGGTCGCCTGGGAGGCTCATCCCGAGGACATCGCCCCCCTCATCCACGCGCATCCGACGCAGAGCGAAGCGCTCGGCGAAGCCTTCCTGCTGCTCGCCGGGAAGCCGCTGCACGCGATCTGAGCGTCGCTCCGCCGAAACTCGCAGGCGCAGGCGGTCCGATTCGCGGTCCGCACGTCACTAAGCTGTAACACGTCATCAAACCCTGAAGGAGACTCCGACATGAGTACTTCCGTGGTCCTCCCCGAGCTTGGCGAAAGCGTCACCGAGGGAACGGTCACCCGCTGGCTGAAGAACGTCGGCGACACGATCGCCGTCGACGAGGCCCTGCTCGAGATCTCGACCGACAAGGTCGACACCGAGATCCCGTCGCCCGTCGCGGGTGTCATCGAGGAGATCCTCGTTCAGGAGGATGAGACCGTCGAGGTCGGCGCCGTCCTGGCCAAGATCGGTGACGGCTCCGCAGCCCCCGCGGCCCCGGCCGCGCCCGAGGCTGCTCCGGCCGAGGCCCCCGCGGCTCCGGCTGCTGCGGCTCCGGCTGCCGAGGCTCCCGCCGCTGCGGCTGCCCCGGCTCCCGCCGCGGAAACCGCTCCGGCTGCACCCGCCGGCGACGCGACCGACATCGTGCTCCCCGAGCTCGGCGAGAGCGTCACCGAGGGCACCGTCACGCGCTGGCTGAAGCAGGTCGGCGACTCGATCGAGGTGGACGAGGCGCTCCTGGAGATCTCGACCGACAAGGTCGACACCGAGATCCCCTCGCCGGTCGCCGGCGTCATCCAGGAGATCCTGGTGAACGAGGACGAGACCGTCGAGGTCGGATCGGTGCTCGCTCGCGTCGGCAGCGGCGCCCCCGCCCCCGCCGCCGAGGCGCCCGCCCCGGAGGCTCCGGCCGCTGCTCCCGCTCCCGCCGCTGCTCCCGCACCCGCCGCTGCTCCGGCTCCCGCCGCTGCTCCGGCCCCGGCTCCCGCCGCAGCTCCGGCTCCGTCCGCCGCTCCGGCCCAGACTCCGGCTGCTCCGGCACCCGCCGCTCCGGCACCGACCGCGGATGACGACAACGTCTACGTGACGCCCCTCGTGCGTCGCCTGGCCGCCCAGAACGGCGTGGACCTGTCCACCGTCTCGGGCACCGGTGTCGGCGGACGCATCCGCAAGGAAGACGTGCTCAAGGCCGCGGAGAGCAAGTCGGCTCCCGCCGCCACGGCGCCCGCGCCTGCCGCGGCCCCGGCCACCAAGCTCGAGGTCTCGCCGCTGCGCGGTACGACCGTGCCGATGAGCCGCCTCCGCAAGGTGCTCGCATCGCGCGCGGTCGAGTCGATGACGTCGACGGCACAGCTCACCACCGTGGTCGAGGTCGACGTCACGAAGGTCGCGGCGTTCCGTCAGCAGGTGCAGAAGGACTTCGTCGCCGCGACCGGCGGCAAGCTGTCCTTCCTGCCGTTCTTCGCCAAGGCGGCCGTGGAAGCACTGCAGGCCTACCCGATCATCAACTCGACGCTGGACGGCGAGAACATCGTCTACCCGGCTTCCGAGAACCTCTCGATCGCGGTCGACACCGAGAAGGGCCTCTACACGCCCGTCCTCCGTGACGCCGGTTCGAAGACGCTCGCCGAGATCTCCCAGGGCATCGCCGATCTGGCCGAGCGCACGCGCAACAGCAAGCTGAAGCCCGACGACCTCGCCGGCGGCACGTTCACGCTCACCAACACCGGTTCGCGCGGCGCGCTCTTCGACACGCCGGTGGTGTTCCTGCCCCAGTCGGCCATCCTGGGCACCGGCATCGTCTACAAGCGCCCCGGCGTGGTGACGGTCGACGGCGTCGAGGCGATCGCGGTCCGCTCGTACGTCTACCTGGCACTCTCGTACGACCACCGCACGATCGACGGCGCGGATGCGGCTCGCTTCCTCTCGGCCGTCAAGGCCCGCCTGGAGGAGGCGAACTTCTCCGCCGACCTCGGCATCTGAGAGCAGTCCACCTGAGGGGGCTCGGTCCGGCATCACGCCGGCCGGGCCCCTTCGGCGTCCGTGCATCTCAGCCGGCTGGCAGCAGCTGCGCGCCGCGCAGCATCCAGTGGCCGTCGAGCCGCACGATCTGCAGCAACGCAGATCGGCCTTCCGGCCCATCGGCGCGCAGCACCGCAACATCGCCGTAGTCGTCCAGCAGTTGGGTGGTACCGGCCTCCGCCAGCGCGGCGAGCACGCCATCGTCGATCGCCTCAGCGCCCGGTTCGCGCACGACCTCGCACAGCGGATCGCCGTGTGCGGCACAGTCGACGATCGCCCTGCGGAGACGCTCGCCGGCAGCGCGCGCGTCCTCACGGTGCGCCGTCGGGCGCTGAGTCGGTGTCTGGGTCGGTGCCGGTGTCGGCACCGCGGGTGCGGTGGTGCCGGGCGCGGCTGACCGGCCACCTCTGCCTGGGGACCGCGCATCGGCGGGTTGCACGTCCGTGGGCCAGAGCAGCCCGCCGCCGAGTACCACGGCTGCCACGGCCGCACCCACCATCAGCGGAACACGACGTCCACCCTCGCTCCTGCCCGTCGCAACACGCCGCACCGCGCCACGGACGCGGTCGAGGGTCTCTCCGAGCAGGTCCGCGAGCGCTGCGCCGGCGAAGCTCTCGGACATCGCGGTGAGTGCCCCACGCGGGGGCGGTCGGAACGCCTCCCTCGCTCCGACTTCCGGCTCATCGAGCATCGCCCGTCGTGCAGGTCTCGCGTCGGGCTGCTCGATGCCGCGCGACGCGAATGCTTCGAGAAGCGCGTCTTCGAGGGGGCCGATCAGCCGCCACAGCCGGCGAGGGCGCTGCAGCGCCTCGCGCGCCTGCCCGAGCAGTCGGAGCATCACGCGGTCGCGCGTGTGCGCGGCCGCCTGCTCCAGCAGATCCGCGGCCTCCCGCGCGATCTGGCCACCATCGGGCATCGGCGCGAAGAGCGGACGCCCCTCGTCGTCGAGCCACCAGCGGCCGGGCATCGGCTCGCCCTCCGGCCCGATGTCGTCCCAGGCCTCGCAGGTGCCCCGAAGCACGCTCACCGCGAGCGTGACGATCTCCCCTCCCGCCAGGGGACGCCCCTGTGCGCTTCGCGCATCGAGAAGGCGGGTCACCCGTTCGCGGCACCATGGCAGCTCGAGGTCGTGCCCGTCGGCACGACGCACGACGTCCCGGGGCGTCAGCAGGTGCTGCGGCGGTTGCCCGCGCGCCGCGAAGACACCGTCTGCCGCCATTGCGGCATCGGCGAGCAGCACTCGCCGCTCCCCGACCGCGGCGAGCACGCCGTCGAGAGGCGCCTCGGGCGGCGAGATCCGGCGAATCGGGCGGTAGGCATCGGTCAGCGGTGCCGACGTGGAGGCAGACCGCGCTGTCTCCGCGGGCGGATCCGGCGCGCCGGGACGAGCTCGCAGCTGGGGCATGCCCCCATCCTGCGGCGTCGACGGAGCGCCCCAGCGGCGGGAGGTCGAGATGTGAACGAGCGGGGCCGAACGGCCGGATGTGGACGAGCCACAGCACCGCGGGGGCGGTCGAGCGCCAGCGCACGCCTCGGTAGACTGGAGGGTATGGCAGCACGCACCCCTCAGGCTGAGAAGCGCCCCGGCTTCTTCTCGCAGATCCGATCCCTGTTCACCTTCACGCGCGAGGTGTACCCGTGGGTCGGCTGGGTGCTGGTGGGGGTGGCCCTCCTCGGAATCGGGATCGGCGTCGCGCTCGGCTTCCTTCTGCAGCCTGATGTGCTCGGCATCGTTCTGTGGAGCATCGCCGGCCTGCTGATCGGCGCGCTCGGAGCGATGATGACGCTCACGCGCTTTTCGACCGGCGCCATGTACAAGAAGCTCGATGGCATGCCCGGCGCATCCGGCCATGTCCTCTCGACCATGCTCGGCCGCAACTGGCGTGCGAGCGAGATGCCCGTGGGCGTGAACCCCAAGACGCAGGAGGCCGTGTACCGCGCGGTCGGTCGCGGCGGCATCGTCGTCGTCGGCGAGGGCGCGCGCGGCCGGCTGACGAAGCTGATGCGCGACGAGAAGATGAAGACGAGCCGCGTCGCCGCCGGTGTGCCCGTGACGGAGCTGTACGTGGGCCACGGCGAGGGCGAGGTGCCGATCTCCGAGCTCGTGCGCACGATCAAGAAGCTGCCCAAGGCCATCGACCGCGCCACCATGGGCGCCGTCATCCAGCGCATCGAGTCGATGTCGCAGTCGCTCGCATCGCTGCCGATCCCGAAGGGCATCGACCCCACGAAGGCGCGCGCGCCGCGTCCGCGCTGACATCCCGATCTCCTGAGACGAGGAAAGGCCCCGCCACCAGGCGGGGCCTTTTCGGTTTCGCGAACCGATCGGGTCAGGCTCGGACGAGCACGGTGCCCGCCACGAGGTCGTGCAGTCCGCGGTTGTCCTTGTTCCAGATCACCGCCGGGATCACCAGGACCAGCAGGGCCGAGCGCACGATCGGACGCCACACGCCGGTCCAGCCGCCGCCTGCGGCCTGAAGCCGAAGGCCGGCGATCCGGTGTCCCGGGCTGCCCCCGATGGTCGGGATGAAGACGATGTGGATCACGGCGAACACGGCGAGCGGCGCGAGCTGCTCCCCCGCGAAGAAGGCGTTCGCGATGACCAGGGTCGCGGCCCAGTCGACGGCGAGCCCCAGGATCCTTCGCGGCAGGTGGGCGATGCTTCCGCGCCCGTCTCTCGGAAGCCCAAGGCCGTGGCCCGGGTAGTCGTCACCGGAATCGCTCATCGTTCCAGCCTAAGCGGCGCGGCGGTCCTCACCGGTCCGCCCCCGTCCTGACCCCGCGTAACATTCCGGAAACACGAGGGACACCCTCGAGCAACGCCCCCGGGATACTTTCGTCGAGTCACCTGCGTTCCAGGCGATCCCCACCCTAAGTCCCACCACTCTGGAGCCTCCATGTTCAACGACTCTTCCGAGGTGCTGTCGTACATCAAGGAAAACGATGTCAAGTTCCTCGACATCCGTTTCACTGACCTTCCTGGTGTCCAGCAGCACTTCAACATCCCGGCCGCGTCCGTCGACGAGGACTTCTTCACGGTCGGTCAGATGTTCGACGGGTCGTCGATCCGCGGCTTCGCCTCCATCAACGAGTCGGACCTCCAGCTCATCCCCGACGTGACCACGGCCTACCTCGACCCGTTCCGCGAGTCCAAGACGCTGGTGATGATCTTCGACATCTTCAACCCGCGCAACGGCGAGATCTACTCGAAGGACCCGCGCCAGGTCGCCAAGAAGGCCGAGAAGTACCTCGCCTCGACCGGCATCGCGGACACCGCGTTCTTCGCCCCCGAGGCCGAGTTCTACGTCTTCGACGACGTGCGCTACGAGGTCTCGCAGGGCAAGTCGTTCTATGCGGTCGACTCCGAGGAGGCGGCGTGGAACTCCGGGCGCGAGGAGGAGGGTGGCAACCTCGCGAACAAGACCCCGTTCAAGGGCGGCTACTTCCCCGTCTCGCCGGTCGACAAGCAGGCCGACCTGCGCGATGACATCTGCCTGAAGCTGGCCGACGCCGGCCTCGAGGTCGAGCGCTCGCACCACGAGGTGGGCACCGCGGGCCAGGCGGAGATCAACTACCGCTTCGACACGATGGTCCACGCCGCGGACGACGTGCTGAAGTTCAAGTACATCGTGAAGAACACGGCGGAGCAGTGGGGCAAGACCGCCACGTTCATGCCGAAGCCGCTCTTCGGCGACAACGGCTCGGGCATGCACGTGCACCAGTCGCTGTGGTCGGAGGGCAAGCCGCTCTTCTTCGACGAGAAGGGCTACGCGCAGCTCTCGGACATCGCTCGCTGGTACATCGGCGGCATCCTGAAGCACGCCCCCGCGCTGCTCGCCTTCACGAACCCGACGCTCAACTCGTACCGTCGTCTGGTCAAGGGCTTCGAGGCGCCGGTCAACCTCGTGTACTCGGCCGGAAACCGCTCCGCCGCGATCCGCATCCCGATCACGGGCTCCAACCCGAAGGCCAAGCGCATCGAGTTCCGCGCTCCCGACGCCTCGGGCAACCCGTACCTCTCGTTCGCGGCCCAGCTGATGGCCGGTCTCGACGGCATCAAGAACCGCATCGAGCCGCACGAGCCGATCGACAAGGACCTCTACGAGCTGCCGGCCGAGGAGGCCAAGAGCATCCCCCAGGTTCCGAACTCGCTCGTCGACTCGCTCGAGGCGCTCGACAACGACCGTGAGTTCCTCACTGCCGGCGGTGTGTTCACGGACGAGCTGATCGACACGTGGATCGCCTACAAGCACGAGAAGGAGATCCTTCCCGCCGCGCAGCGTCCGCACCCCTTCGAGTACGAGCTGTACTACGGCGTCTGAGAATCGCCGCCGGGTCGTCGGGGAGCGGAGGCGGTCGCATCCGCTGACGCTCCCCAGATCCTGATAAGAGCCCTTCGAGTTCACCTCGAGGGGCTCTTTTCGTGCAGCGGGCGCGATGGCGGGGCCCAGAAGCACGCGGGAACGCGCGGGTCTAGCGCGCTCGGCGACGTCCCGCAACCCGGTCGAAGCGGCGCACGGTGCGGCGTAGCGTGCCCACATGGTTGAGATGCAGACGATGGTCCGTACGGAGGTCACGGTAAACGGCTCTGCGTTCCTGCTTGCTCAGGGTCAGGACGTGGAGGCGCTGAAGGCGCGAATCGAACAGGCGGCCTCGCAGACCCGGTTCGTGGAGTTCACGGTGGTCGGCAATCGCTCGGTCAGCGTGCTGGTCTCGCCTGCGACCCACGTGGTGTTCTCGCTCGAGACGGTGCGGTACGACCCCCGCGACACGGGGGATCTCCTCGAGCCCTACGGCGGGCCCTTCGACCTTTGAGGCCCGGCGCGGCGGGCTCACTGAGCCAGCCGGATCACCCGTAGAACAGGCGATCGAAGACCTTGCGGGCGCGACGAGCCGTGCCGAGCCAGTCCTGCTCGACCTGGGTGGCGCTGTGCGGCGGGTATTCGAGAATGCGACCGATGCCCTCGAGGCGCCGACGGTCGGTGGGAAGCAGATCGCTGGTCTGTCCCGTGAGCAGCGTGTTGGCTGACCGCAGGCGGCTCGCCAGGATCCACGCGGCCCGCAGGAGCTCCGCGTCCTCCTCTGTGATGAGTTCCGCTTCGACGGCGGCATCCAGGCCGCCGAGCGTCGAGGTCGTGCGCAGCGCCGGGATCTCATGCGCGTGCTGCAGCTGCAGCAGCTGCACAAGCCACTCGACGTCACTGAGTCCACCGGGGCCGAGCTTCAGGTGGCGGGTCGGATCCATCCGGGAGGTGACCCGCTCGTTCTCGACGCGCGCCTTGATGCGCTTGATCTCCCGCACCGCCTGAGCGTCCGGCGAGGGCGAATAGCGGACATCGTCGGCGAGCCGCATAAACGCCTCCAGCAGCTTGTGCGAGCCGGCGACGCCGCGCGCGCGCAGCAGAGCCTGAGCCTCCCAAGAACCCGACCACCGGCGGTAGTACTCGGCATAGGCGTCCAGCGACCGCACGATCGGGCCCTTGCGCCCCTCGGGGCGGAGATCTGCGTCCAGCTCGAGCGGAAGACGGAAGTCCTCGGACACCCGGCGCAGCTCGGCGACGATCCGCCCCGCGTGCTGCTCCGCGCGGTGGGGCTCCACGTTCTCCGGCCGATAGATGAAGAGCACGTCGGCGTCCGATCCGAAGCCCAGCTCCGATCCGCCGTAGCGGCCCATGCCGACGATCGAGAAGTCGAGCGACACGTCCTCGTCCGGCACCACGGCGCGCTGCACCGCGCGCAACGTGGCGCGCAGGGTCACATCGGTGATGGTGGTCAGCGCATCGGCCACCTGCTCGACGGTCGTCGCCCCCAGCACCGCGCCCATGGCGGCACGCAGCATCTCGCGCCGACGCAGGGCCCGTACGGCGCGCATCGCGTCCTCGAGGTTCTCGTGGCGCGTGCGGATGGCGCGCGCCTCCTCCTCTAGCGCGGCGGCACTGCGCGGCCGCATCTGCTCGTCGCTGTCGAGCCATGCGACGGACTCGGGAATCCACTCCATCAACTCGCCCGCATAGCGGGAGGTCGAGAGCAGCCGGGTCAGCCGCTCCGCCGCCCCGGACGAGTCGCGCAGCATCCGCAGGAACCACGGGGTCTCCCCCAGGCGCTCGCTGATGCGGCGGAAGACGACCAGCCCGTAATCGGGATCTGCCCCGTCCGCGAACATCCGGAGCATGACGGGCATCAGGGTGCGCTGGATCACCGCCTTCCTGCTCAGCCCACTCGTGATCGCGGCGATATGGCGCAGGGCGACGGCGGGTTCGCGGAAGCCGATGGCGGCGAGACGGTCGCGTGCCTGGTCCTCCGTGAGCGACCCCTCGTCCTGAGGCAGGCGGGCGACGGCGCCCAGCAGAGGCCGGTAGAAGAGCCGCACGTGGATCTCACGCACCTCGCGCTTGATGTCCTCCCAGACGGCGGTCATGCCGCTGGCGGATTCGGCCAGCCCCGTCGCGCGCGCCAGCACACGCAGACCGTCCTCCGTGCGCGGCATGAGGTGGGTGCGGGAGAGTCCCACGAGCTGCAGGCGGTGCTCGATCAGACGCAGCACGCGGTAGTCCCGGTCGAAGACCTTCGCCTCCGCACGACCGATGTAGCCTCCGTCATCGAGCGCCGGGATCGCTCGCAGGGTCGCAGGTACGCGGATCGCCTCGTCGGTGCGGCCGTGCACGAGCTGCAGCAGCTGCACGGCGAACTCGATGTCGCGGATGCCCCCCGGGCCGAGCTTGACCTGGTGGGGGACGTCGGCGGCGGGGATGTGCTCCATCACACGCTCGCGCATCTTCTGGGCGCTGTCGACGAAGTCCTCACGCCCTGAGCTCGACCACACAAGCGGCTGCGTCGCGGCCACGTACGCCTCGCCGAGCGCGATGTCGCCGGCGATAGGCCGGGCCTTCAGCAGCGCCTGGAACTCCCAGCTCTTGGCCCAGCGGTCGTAATAGGCCAGGTGGGACTCGAGCGTCCGCACCAGGGCACCCTGTTTGCCCTCGGGGCGAAGGTTCGGATCCACCTCCCAAAGGGGCGGCTCCGCCTCGATGCCGTCGATGCCGCGCATGGTCTGGATGGCCAGCCGCGTCGCGATCTCGATGGCGCGGGACTCCGCAAGCTCTGAGCCGGGGGCCGCCTCGCCGACGAAGATCACGTCGACATCCGAGACGTAGTTCAGCTCGCGCGCACCGCACTTGCCCATGCCGAGGATCGCGAGCCGCGTCTGCGCGATCTCCTCCCGCGGGAAGCCGCCGAAGCCGCCCTTGCCGAGCGCCTTCGTCCGCGCGATCGCAAGCGAGGCGTCGAGCACCGCGCCCGCGGCGTCCGCCAGGGCGGCGGAGACCTCGTGGACGACGGCGACCGGATCCGCGCTCATCAGGTCATACGAGGCGATCTCCGCGAGCTGGGCCCGGTACTCCACACGCAGCCCGATCCACGCCGAGTCGTCGCCGGACGCGGCGAAGCCGTCCGCGTCCGCTCCGACCGCGCTGTGCATCACGCGCCTGAGCTCGGCGGTCGATGGCAGCCGACGGCCGGCCTCGATCAAGCGCGCGAGCTGATCCGGTCGTCGCAGATAGAAATCGGCGAAGCCGCACGACGCGCCCAGCAGCCGCCAGGCGACGCGTCTTCCGTGCGGATCCTGCAGCACGGTGCTCACGACCTCGCTCCGGCGCAACGCGATGCGCAGGAGGCCTGCCAGCGCCTCGTCGGGATCGGCCGCCGAGGCGGCGTCCGCGAGCAGCACCTCCCGGTCGACCCCGACCAGCTCGGAGAGCTCATCGAGCTGTCCGGCAGCCGCGTCGAGGCGCGAGAAGCCGATCCGGGCGAGGTTCGTCAGCGACGACTGCGCGCGATCCGACATCCGGGGCTCAGATGATGTCGAGGCTGTGCTTCAGCTCGAACTGCGTGACCTGCGCGCGGTACTGGTCGTACTCGCGGCGCTTGTTGCTGAGCACGTAGCTGAAGACCTGCTCGCCGAGGGCCTCGGCGACGAGCTCGCTGTCCTCCATGTAGCGGATCGCGTCGTGAAGGCTGGAGGGAAGGCGCTTGTAGCCGAGCGCGCGGCGCTCCGTGTCGCTGAGCGCCCAGACGTTGTCCTCCGCCTCAGGCGGCAGCTCGTAGCCCTCCTCGATGCCCTTGAGGCCGGCGGCGAGCATCAGCGCGTAGGCGAGGTAGGGGTTGGCGGCCGAGTCGATGCCGCGGTGCTCGATGCGCGCGGACTGGCTCTTGCCCGGCTTGTACCGCGGGACGCGCACGAGGGCAGAGCGGTTGTTGTGGCCCCAGGTGATGAAGCTCGGCGCCTCGTCGCCGCCCCAGAGGCGCTTGTACGAGTTGACGAACTGGTTGGTGACCAGCGCGATCTCCTGCGCGTGGTGCAGCAGACCGGCGATGAACTGGCGGCCGGTCTTGGAGAGCTGGTGGGGGGCTCCCTCTTCGAAGAAGGCGTTCGTGTCGCCCTCGAAGAGCGACATGTGCGTGTGCATGCCGCTTCCCGGCTCTCCCGCGAGCGGCTTGGGCATGAAGGAGGCGTGCACGCCCTCTTCGATCGCGACCTCCTTGATCACTGTGCGGAAGGTCATGATGTTGTCCGCCATCGTCAGCGCATCCGCATAGCGCAGGTCGATCTCGTTCTGCCCCGGGCCGCCCTCGTGGTGGCTGTACTCGACCGAGATGCCCAGGTCCTCGAGCATGCGCACCGAGCGACGGCGGAAATCGTGCGCCGTGCCGCCGGGCACGTTGTCGAAGTACCCCGCGTGGTCGACCGGCTCGAGGCGACCGTCGTGCCCCGGCTTGCCCGACTTGAAGAGGTAGAACTCGATCTCGGGGTGCGTGTAGAACGTGAAGCCGGCGTCAGCGGCCTTCGCGAGGGTGCGCTTGAGCACATTGCGCGGGTCGGCCACCGCCGGCTCCCCGTCGGGCGTCGACAGATCGCAGAACATGCGCGCGGTCGGATCGATCTCCCCGCGCCAGGGCAGGATCTGGAAGGTCGTCGGATCGGGCTGCGCGAGCAGATCCGACTCATTGGTGCGGGTCAGGCCCTCGATGGCCGACCCGTCGAAGCCGATGCCCTCGCTGAAGGCGCCCTCGACCTCGGCGGGAGCGATCGCGACCGACTTCAGCGTGCCGACGACGTCGGTGAACCAGAGGCGAACGAACTTGACGCCGCGCTCTTCGATGGTGCGCAGAACGAAGTCCCTCTGCTTGTCCATGGGTCTCCTCTTCGGGATCCGTCGTGTGGCAGGCCACCAGCCGTCACGGCAGGGGCATGCCGCTCGATCAGCCTAGTGGGCCGAGGAGCTCACGACGCGTCGCCCCACCCGTCCTCGCGCGCCTCCTCGGCGGCCCAGGCCTTCGAGCGCTCCTGCAGTTTCTCCGGAGCGCGCTCGGCCTCCTCTCGCGTCGCGAAGGGACCGACACGGTGAAGGGACGCGGACTCGGGCCCGTGCTCGACCTCACCCGTGCGGGAGTTGTACCACCACTCGTCGGCCGGCAGGCCGGTGTCCTCGAAGCTCATGCCCCCGATGTTAGGCCCGTCGGCGGACAAGGCGCAGGATGCCGAGCGCAACGATCCCGCTCAGCGCACCCCAGAGCAGCCCCTGCTGCACCCACGGCCCGAGCACCACGCCGGGTGTCAGGCCCTCCCGCAGCTCGACATCGCCGATCATCAGGCCGGCTTCGTCCACCGCCAGAGCCGCCTGCGTCGTCCCATCCGGGGCGATGAGCTGGCTCGTGCCCACGGTGGAGAGGTTGACCACGCTGCGACCCGTCTCGATCGCGCGCATCCGTGCGAAGGCCAGCTGCTGCAGGTTCTCGTCGGTTCCACGGAAGTCGGCGTTGTTCGTCTGGAACACCAGCACCTGAGCGCCTGCCTCCTGCCCCTCGCGGATCACGTCGTCCGCGATCACGTCGAAGCAGATCGCCAGGCCTACGACCACATCGCCCCCTGTGACGGTCGGGGCATCCCGACCGGGGGTGTACTCGCGCCCGATCATGCCGATGAGATCGGGCACGATCGCGGCGAAGAACGCGCGATCCGGCACGTACTCGCCGAACGGCACCGGATGCCGCTTGGCGTGCGTCTGCAGGCCGCCCTCGACGTCGACGCCGTCGGCCGTCCAGAGCATGGAGGTGTTGAAGACCTGCTCCCCCACCTCGGACGCCGCGTTCATCAGGATCGGCGCGCGGAAAGCGCGCGCCGCATTCGACAGCATCGTCGCGGTGGCCTGGTCCTGGAGCGGGTCGTAGTCGACGCCGCCCTCGGGCCAGACGACGAGGTCGACCAGCTCCTCGCGCAGCGGCTTCGACGCGTCCAGCTGCGCCTGGATGAGCTCCCACGGCTCGCGCGCGTCCATGTACGCCGACGGTCCGGCGCCCTGCGCGGCGCCCACGCGGAGGCTGCCGACCGGCGTCGTCTGCCAGGCCGGCAGCAGAAGCAGGATCGCCGCGATCGCGACGAAGGGCGTGAACGCCACGATCTGCAGCTCTCGGCGCAGTCGCACGAGCTCGATGGCCGCGGCGCAGAGGAACACGATGAGGAACGTCAGCCCCGTCACCCCCACCCAGGAGGCGACATGCGCGAGCGGACTCTCGGACTGGCTCATGCCGATCCGGCCCCACGCGAAGCCGCCGTACGGCCAGCTGCCGGTGATGAGTTCGCGTGCGCTCCACAGCGCGGCGATGAGGAGCGGGAGCAGCGTCAGGCGAGCCCAACGCGCTCGGGGGAACCACCCATACGCCAGCGCCATCGGGATGGCCCCGAGACCCGTGAACAGCGTCTGGATGCCCGCGAGCGCGACCCACGGCACCCAGCTCTGCGGATTGTCGCCGAGAAAACGGGAGATCCAGTCGATGTGCGGAAACCAGAATGCGGCGCCGAACGCCAAGCCGACGAGCAGCGCCTCACCCGCACGGCGCCCGATCAGCGAGGCGAGCGACAGGGACACGGCGACGGGCGCGAGCAGCCAGATACCCAGAGACGGGAACGAGGCATCCAGCGCGAGCCCGCCGAGGACCGCCGCGAGGACCGCCGCCCAGAGCGGCATGGGGGCGGAGGGGCGCGCGGTGCCGCGCGCGTGGCGGCCGCCGCGCTTCGAGGGACGCGCGGGCCGGGCCTGAGGGCCGGTCATAGCGAGCTGTAGGCGACGATGCCGCGGCGCACGGCGTCGAGAGCCCTCCTCGCGGTGCGCGCCAGCTCACCGTCGGCCACCTGCGAGAGCTGATCGAGCAGGTCGATCGTCTGCTTGGCCCAGCGCACGAAGTCGCCGGCGGCCAGGTCGGCCTCCGCGAGAACACGATCGAGCTGCCCTCCGCGGGCCCACAGGTGCATGGGTCCCGCCAGGCCGGTGGCCACGGGCTGGGTGCCGGGGAGACGGAAGTCCTGCTCGAGATCGTCGAGCTCCGCCCAGAGGCGCTCGGTCTCCTCCAGCGCGAGACGGAACGCGCCCCGCGGCAGCGACCGCGGATCGACCTGCTCACCATCGCGCCCGCGCGGCTCGTACACCAGGGCGCAGGCGAGAGCCGCGAGCGAAGCCGCATCGAGGTTCTTCCAGATGCCCGTGCGCAGCGACTCGGCCACCAGCAGATCGCGGTCGCCGTAGATGCGCTTCATGCGGGATCCGGCCTCGGTGATGGTCGCGTCGGATCCCTCGAAGCGGACATAGTCGAGCGCGGCGAGCACGTCGAGGATGCGGTCGAACTGGCGCGCGACGGTGCCCGTGCGGTTCTCGATCTGGCGACGGGTCTTGTCCGTCTGTCGCTTGAGCTTCCAGTACCGCTCACCCCAGCGGGCGTGCTCCTCACGGTCCGGGCACTTGTGGCACGCGTGCCGGGTCATCCGGCGACGGAGGCCGTTGATCTCGCGCTCGCGCTTCTCGCGCGTGCCTCGTCCGGCCGTCGTGTCGCGGCGGTTGAGCTTCTCAAGGTCGGAGAGGTCCCGGCGGATGGCCGCGTACTCGGCGAAGTCGCCGAGCTCGCAGGTCATGGCCTTCTGGTATCCGGCGAGCGACTCCTCGGCATCCTTCACCTGCCGCGCCAGCCCCACCACCGCGCGATCGGCCTGGAACTGCGCGAACGACGACTCCAGCACCTCTCGGGCACGCTCGCGCCCGAACTGGTCGATGAGGTTGACCGCCATGTTGTAGGTCGGACGGAAGCTCGAGTTGAGGGGGTAGGTGCGCCGCGACGCGAGCGCGGCGACGGCCTGCGGATCCATCGACTCGGTCCACTGCACAACCGCGTGGCCCTCGACGTCGATGCCACGGCGGCCGGCGCGACCGGTGAGCTGGGTGTACTCCCCCGAGGTGATCGCGACCCGCGCCTCGCCGTTGAACTTCTCGAGCTTCTCGAGGACGACGGTGCGCGCGGGCATGTTGATGCCCAGAGCCAGGGTCTCGGTCGCGAAGACGACCTTGACGAGCTTGCGCTGGAAGAGCTCCTCCACGACCTCCTTGAACGCGGGCAGCAGGCCCGCGTGGTGCGAGGCGAGCCCGCGCTCGAGGTTCTCCGCCCACTCCCAGAAGCCGAGGGCCGCGAGATCCTCGTCGGGCAGCATCGCCGTCCGATCCTGGATCACCTCGCGGATCTCGCGGCGCTCCTCCGCCGTCGTGAGCTGCAGGCCCGACCGACGCACCTGCTGCACGGCCGCGTCGCAGCCGACCCTGCTGAAGATGAAGAAGATGGCCGGCAGCAGGTTGGACCGCTCGAGCAGGTGCACGACCTCCGGACGGTCGATGCGCTCGGCGCGTCGCGGCGGACCGGGCCGGTGGTAGGAGCCGCGGCGCCTGCCCGATCGGCGGGCGTCGAAGAACGCGCTGTTGGCGGCGTGCGCCTGGCCTCCGCGCATGCGCATGAGCTCGTGGTTGACCTGCGCGGCGGCGGCACCCGCGCGCTCGTCGAAGAGCGGCAGCAGGTCGCCGCGCACCAGCACGTGCTGCTCGAGCGGCACGGGACGGGTTTCGGAGACGATGACCTCGGTGTCGCCGCGCACGGTGTCGAGCCAGTCGCCGAACTCCTCCGCGTTCGACACCGTGGCGCTCAGCGAGACCAGCCGCACGGCCGCGGGGAGGTGGATGATGACCTCTTCCCAGACGGCGCCGCGGAAGCGGTCGGCGAGGTAGTGCACCTCATCCATGACCACGTAGCGGAGCCCGCGCAGCGCCGTCGAGTCGGCGTACAGCATGTTGCGCAGCACCTCGGTGGTCATGACCACCACGCGCGCATCGCCGTTGATGTTGACGTCTCCGGTGAGCAGCCCGACCTGCTCGGCGCCGTACACCTCCTGCAGCTCCCGGAACTTCTGGTTCGACAGCGCCTTCATCGGCGTTGTGTAGAAGGCCTTCTGATCGGATGTCTGCATCGCGAGATGGATGGCGAACTCGCCGACGATCGTCTTGCCCGCTCCGGTGGGCGCGGCCACGAGCACGCTGCGCCCGCTCTCCAGCGACTTGCACGCCTCGACCTGGAACTCGTCGAGGCGGAACTTCTGGGCCGCCGCGAACGACTCGGTCTGAGGATGAAGGGTCACGAGATCTCCGATTCGAGGGCCTTCTCTCGTCTGGCCTTTCGCCAGTCGAACAGGTATGCGACACCGTAGGCCGCGAAGTACAGCACGACCAGGATGCCCGCCAGGACCAGCATGGAGACGATGTCCGCCGAAGGTGTGGCGATGGCGGCGAACGCGGTCGCGATCACGATCGCGACGCGCCAGCCCCTGAGGATGTCGCTCGCCGACAGGATCCCCGCCAGGTTCAGTGCGACGAGGAAGACCGGGGTGACGAACGCCACGCCCATCGCGAGCAGCGTCTTGAACACCAGGTCGTAGTACTTCTCGGCGTCGTAGATCTGCGACGCGACCTCGGATTGCGGCACGAACGAGGACATCACGAGAAGGATGTGCGGCAGCACCAGCACCGCGACGTAGCAGCCCGCGAAGAAGAGCGGGATCGCCGACGCCATGAAGCCGATCGTGTAGCGCACCTCTTTCCGGGTGAGCCCCGGCATGATGTAGGCCCAGATCTGCCACAGCCACACCGGTGCGGAGATCAGCAGACCGATCGCGAACGCGATGCGCAGGCGCATGTCGAACGCGCCCGTCGCGTTCGCGTAGGTGAGGCGCGTGAACGGGTCATCGAGCTGCTTCGCGACCTGCTCGATCGGTCCCAGCAGGAACTGGATGATCGGATCCGTCAGGAACGCCGCGACGATCATGCCGATCACCAGCGCGGCTGCGCCGATCATCAGCCGCTTTCGCAGTTCGACGAGATGATCCGCGAGCGACATCCGCCGATCGCGGTACGGGAGGTCGTCCTTCGAGACGGGGAGGTCGGACGACGCGGAGTCCGCGGTCACGGACGCCTACGGCTGGGTCGGCTTGTGCGGCTCGTCGGCGCCGGGGAGGCGATCCGTCGGGTTGCCGTTCAGCGTGTAGCCGGGAGCCTGCGTCTCGGCAGGCGTGCCGGGCTTGCCGGCTTCGTCCTCGGCCTTCATCTGCTTGACCTCGCTCTTGAAGACGCGAGCGGACTGGCCGAGGCTGCGCGCGAGCGCGGGAAGGCGCGCGGCTCCGAACA
The DNA here is from genome assembly GCF_017592545.1 of Microbacterium stercoris. Classification (GTDB taxonomy): domain Bacteria; phylum Actinomycetota; class Actinomycetes; order Actinomycetales; family Microbacteriaceae; genus Microbacterium; species Microbacterium stercoris. Next base: position 663,151 of record NZ_JAGFOA010000001.1, on the reverse strand, counting down.
GCAGCAGGATGACAGCGAGCAGGATCAGCAGGTGCCAGCCGGTCAGGTTGCCCATGGGGGATCTCCGTCTTCGTGTCGGGGGAAGCTCGGTCAGTCTAACCGTCGCGAGAGATGATCCGGCTGAGCGCCGTCAGCTCCGATCGCCGTACAGCGCGAGGGCATCCGCCGCCCAGTCGGCGGCCGCACGCCGCGCCGCCGCGGGCTCGAGGATCTCGACGCGCCCCGACCGGCGGGCCGCGAGGCGCTTGAGGGTGCGGGCATCGGACACCCGCAAACGCGCCGTGGTCACGCCGTCGTGCGAGGTGGACTCGGCGCCCGACAGGTAGTCGCCGACGAGCGGCGCCAGCTCATCCGCGAAGCGCACGACGACGATCTCGTCGTCCGCGCCCGGTTCGAACAGCTCCGACACCGGTTCGTGCCCGTGGGTGATCGGAGTGTCGGTGAGACGAGGATCGGACACCCGCTCGAGGAGGAAGTTGCGCATCGCGCGCCGCAGGTGACACCAGCCCTGCAGATACCACTGGCCGTCGGCGACGGTGACCTTGACGGGATCGACGGTGCGGATCGTCGGCTCGGAGTCGGGCTTCTTGTAGGTGAAGGACAGCGACACCTGCTCGCGCAGGGCCTGAGCCACCAGCGCCCGCACCGCGTCGACAGGCTCGGGAACGATCACGACCTCCGCCGGAGCCGAGGCCGCACCGCGCGCGAGCTTGGCGAGGAGCCCTTCGAGCACCTCCGTGCCGGCGATGCCCGGGAGGGCCGCCGTGAGACGGAGGCCGCCGATGAGAGCGGCGGCCTCGCGCGCCGTGAGGCGGGGCGTGCGCTCGAGTCCCACCGACTGTGTGATCTCGATGACGTCCTGCTCGTCGAGCAGATCCCAGTTGATGTCGAACATCTCGTTCGGCATCTGGAAGTAGTCGTCCTCGCCCGGCATGCCGATCACCGTGAGCTTCTCGACCATCGACCGCATCTCGGCCGGCGATACGTCGAAGTCGCGCGCGGCGTCGACGACCGACACCTCGCCGCGCTCCAGCAGATACGGCACGAGCGTGAGATACAGCGTGACGAGGTCGGGCGTCACCATGCGGCTCATGCCGCGCTCCCCGACGCCGAGTGCGCGGCGAGGGCGGCGCGCAGCCGCGAGATGACCGCATCGCGCAGCTCCGGAGGGTCGACCACACGCACCTCCGGCCCGTACGAGGCGAGCTCGTCCGCGAAGATGTGGAGGTCGACGAACGGCACGCGGATGCCCTGCGGAGCCGGCTGCGCGCGCCGCAGCAGACGCAGTGCGGCCTCGGTGCCGGGAGTGACCTCCAGCAGCGCGCGGTTGCGCTCGGCGACCGCGCGCAGGCCTGCCATCGCGCGCTCGCCCGCGCCGTCTCGCAGCGCCGGATCGAAGCCCTTGCGCGTCGGCATCACGTCGCCCACGATGCGGGCCAGCAGGAACATCCGCTCCCCGTCGGCGTCGACGTCGTGCGCCGACACGTGCCAGCGCCCCTCGAAGTCGACGAGCGCGAGGGGGCGCACGGTCCGCCTACGCGGTTTCTCCTCCCCCGGCTTGAGGTAGTCGAAGGCCACGATGCGGCAGGCCTCGATGGCGTCCCGAAGCGGGCCGAACGACGGTTCGCGCACCGTCATGCGCGGGGCGAAGCCGATGATCGGCTCATCGACCTCGATGCCGAGGGCGCGGATCTTACGCAGCCCCGTGGTGGCGTCCTTCGACAGCGAGCCCTCGCTCCACACCGAGCCCGCGAGGGCGAGCACGGCGAGCTCCCCGGGCGTGAAGTCGATGTCGGCGGGCAGGTCGTACTCCGCCTTGGGGATGCGGTAGCGCGCCTCCCGGAGATCGGCCGGATCGGCGCTGTCGCCGATCGTCTCGATCGGCACGCCGAGCGCGCGCAGGTCGTCCTTGTCGCGCTCGAACATCTTCTCGAGCGCGTCGACCTTCTCGGCGTTGCGCTGACGGTAGCCCGAGACCGACTCCAGGATCTGCTGCTTCGTCAGTCCGATCTCGGTGGCCATCAGCGCCACGATGAGATTGAGCTGACGCTCACCCGCCTGGATCCGCTGTGCCACCTGGCCATCCTAGGACGCGCGCCGCCCCAGCAGGAGCGGCGCGACGTCCCGCCTCACTGTGCGGTCGGAAGGGTGCCGAGGATGTCGACCACGAACACGATCGTCTCGCCCTCGCGGAACGGGGCCGCGCCCTGCTGCGGGCCGAGGCCGTCGGGGACGACCACCATGATCTGCGAGCCGACCGTCTGACCCACGAGCGCCTTGGCGAATCCCTCGCCGAAGAGTCCGGGCGTCAGCTGCATCGGAGCCGGGGCCGCATCGCCCGTGCCCCACGTCGAGTCGGTGACCTCGCGGCCGTCCCAGGAGACCGCCGTGTACTGCACGAGGGGGGCGTCCTGCGCGGTCAGCTTCTCGCCGTCGCCCTTGATGAGGGTCTGCGAGACCACGTCGGTGGGCGCCTTCGCGTCGGGGACGATGATGCCGGGCACGCCGTCGGGGGTGCGGACGACGGTCGGCAGGCCGAGACCGGAGTTGAACTGCACCGACCCGGACGCCGCCAGCGGCAGCACCTTGCGCACGTCGAGCACCGCGATGAGCGAGCCCTCATCCGGGATGCCGGCCTGCGCGTACTGCTGCCGGACCTCGGGGGCGATGCCGTCCTCCGAGATCGCGACGGCGATCCGCGATCCCTCGGTGGCGCACAGCAGCGCGTCTTCGAACGCCGGGAACTGCTGGGTCCAGCCCGACAGCGGGCCGAGCGAGCTGACGTCGCCGTCGTAGGCGGTGCCGATCAGCGGAGCGCCGGTCTCGCCGTCGAACAGCGTGATGTCGAGGACCCCGGGCTGGTCGACGCTCGTGATGAGCGCGCCCTCGCCGCGCTCGATGTCGGCGTACGCATCGCTCGGCGCGACGAACGGCACCTCGGCCTCGACGCGGGGCGCATCGGCGAGGTCTCCCGAGACATCGATGAGGCCCATCGTGCCCGGGTCGCTGTCTGCGACCCGGTCGCAGGAGGCGAGCGCCGAGCCGGCGGGAGCCGCGCAACCCGCGAGTCCCAGGGTCAGCAGTGCGGTGATCGAGAGGACGGCCGAGCTCCTACGCATGCCGTTCAGTCTATGCGTCCGATGCGGGTGCCTCTGACGCCGCCGAGGCGCCAGGGCCCTCACCGCGACCGGCCGCCAGACGCGCGCCGTCGGCTGCGCGCTGCGCCTCACGGATGCGCTTGCGGAGGTTCTTGTCGGTGATGTCGCGATCGCCGACGGCCCCGGGGGTCCAGATCTCCACGTCCTCGTCGGAGAAGCTCTTCTTCGACGCGCGACGCTTCACCTCGGGAGGGATCACGCCGGGCGCGAGGCGCCGCGCCGTGATGAGGAACGCGGTGTGGGCCACCATCCGGTGGTCGGGCCGCACGGCGAGCCCCTCGACGTGCCAGCCGCGCACCATCGTCTCGTTCGCCTCGGGGTCGGTGAACGCACCGGTGCCGCGGATGTACTCGGCGACGCGCGAGAGCTGGGTGGCGGTCGCGACGTAGCAGATCACCACGCCGCCCGGTGCCAGGGCATCGACGACCGCGTCCATCACCTCCCACGGCGCGAGCATGTCGAGCACAACGCGATCGACCGATCCGCTCTCGACGGCCTCGGGCAGCGCCTCGGCCAGGTCGCCCTCTCGCACCTCCCAGTACGCCGGCGTCTCGCCGAAGAACGTCTCGACGTTCGCGCGAGCGACCTCCGCGAACTCGATGCGGCGCTCGAACGAGATGACCCGGCCCTCGGGCCCCACGGCGCGCAGGAGCGAGAGGGTCAGCGCGCCGGATCCGACACCGGCCTCCACAACGACGGCCCCCGGGAAGATGTCGGCCTGCGACACGATCTGGGCGGCGTCCTTGGGGTACACGATGGCGGCGCCGCGCGGCATCGACATCACGAAGTCGCGCAGCAGGGGACGCAGGGCGAGATACTCGTGGCCCGAGCTGTTCTCGAACACGGATCCATCCGGCTGCCCGACGAGCTGCTCGTGCTTGAGCACTCCGTGGTGGGTGTGGAGCTCGCCGCCCTCCCGCAGAGTGATCGTGTGCATCCGCGCCTTCGGGCCGGTCAGCTGCACACGGTCGCCGTAGCGGAACGGACCGCGGGGACGGGAAGCGGCGGTCATGCCTGGTTCTCCTTCAGAGGGGCGTGCTCCGCGTGCAGCACGCCCAGGTCGGCCGCCGTGCGCCCGGCGAGCGTAGGCCAGAGCGCGTCAGCACCCGCGTCGTCGAGCGAGACGAAGTTGGGGACGCCGAGCGACACCGCACCGGAGGCGATGGCGGAGCTCAGCCCCGTGGGAGAGTCCTCGATCGCGACGCACTCGGCGATGTCGACGCCCAGCTGCTCGGCCGCCTGGAGGTAGGCGTCGGGGAACGGCTTGCCGCGCTCGACGTCGTCGCCTGCGACGACCACGTCGAAGGCGTCGAATCCGATCAGGTCGACGATCGCCAGGGCCATGTGACGGTACGACATCGTGACGAGCGCCGTCTTCACGCCGTGCTGCTTGAGATCACGGAGCAGCTCGAGCGCTCCGGGGCGGAACGGCACGCCCTTCTCGACGCAGCTCGCGATGACGCCGGCCGACAGACGCGAGATGATCTCCTGCGGACTGAGAGCGACGCCCGCCGCCTGCAGGATCTTCGACGACGCCTCGAGGTTGAGGCCCACCATCTTCAGGGCGTCCTCGTGGGTCCAGGTGCCGCCGTACTCCTCGACGAGCGGCGTCTCCGCCGCCATCCAGTAGGGCTCCGTGTCGACGAGCGTTCCGTCCATGTCCCACAGGACGGCGGCGGGCAGATCAGAGGGGGAAGTCACCGAGCAAGCCTAGCCGCCCGAGACGCGGCTCCCCTGAGCCGCGTCTCGGACGGGTCGGATCATCCCAGGGTGATCCGGGACACGTGATAGTGGCTCAGCAGCCACCCGTCCGCCGTCCGTTCGGCGACGGCGGTCAGGTGCACGGGCACCGGTCCCTCCGGGCGGTGGAAGACGACGTGCGCGTAGCCGAGCACGCTGTCCGGACCCAGCGGACGCGCGACGAGCAGATCGACGTCGGCGCGCAGACCCGCGGGCTGCTTGGCGTAGTACGCCTCGATGCTCGCCCGACCGAAGCCCGGCGCCGGATCGAAGCCCTGCAGCAGCGCATCCGGCGTGAACAGGGCGGCGACGGCCGTCGGCGCGCCGTCCGCGATCGCCGCCGCCCACGCGTCCAGCAGCGGCTGGACGATGACGACGGACTCCGGATCCATCCGGGCCCCGGTCAGGACGGACATCTCAGTGGCCCGCGATCTGGCCGCCGTCGATGTGCAGGAACTCGCCGGTGACGAACGGCGACTGCTCGAGATAGACGACGCCGCGCGCCACGTCGGAGATCTCCCCCATGGTGCCCACCGGGTGCAGCGCGGCGAGGAACTCGTGCGTCTCCTCCGGGTGCAGCGGCGTCTTGATGATGCCGGGCGAGACAGCGTTCACGCGGATCCCCGCACCCGCGAGCTCAACGGAGAGCGAGCGGGTCGCCGCGGCGATGCCGCCCTTGGTGAGCGAGGCGAGCACAGCAGGCACCGACGAGTTCGGATGCTCGACGAAGGTCGTCGTGATGCTCACGATGTGACCTCCCTCTCCCTGCTCGAGCAGTCGCTGCACCACGCGCTGGGTGAGGTGGAAGAACCCGTCGAGGTTGGTCGCCTTCATCGCGGCGTAGTCGTCCGCGGTGTACTCGGCGAACGGCTTTGCGATGAAGATGCCGGCGTTGTTGACGAGGGTGTCGATGCGCCCGAAGCGCGCGATGGCGGCCTCGACCACCCGCTCCGCGGTGGCGGGCTGGGCGATGTCGCCGGCGACCGTCACGAGGTTCTCTCCTGACGCCTCGGCGATCGAGCGCGAGGTGGCGACGACGGCATAGCCGAGGTCCTGGTAGGCGGTGACGAGGGATGCTCCGATGCCCTGGGATGCGCCGGTGATGACGGCGACCTTCTGTGTGTTCATAATTCGATCCAACCTAGACGGTCGGTCAACTATTCCCACCAATCTGAGATCTACACTCGAGACATGGGTCGCACCTCCGATGCCCGCGAGAGACTGCTCGCCGCCGCGCTCTCGCTGTTCGCCGAGAAGTCGTACAGCGCGGTCGGGATCGCGGAGATCTGCGCTCGCGCCGGCGTGCAGAAGGGGTCGTTCTACTACTTCTTCCCCTCGAAGGAGGCGCTCGCCCTCGCGACGATCGAGGACCATTGGATCCGTCAGAAGAGCGATTGGGCATCGATCCTGCATGGCGAGGGGTCGCCGCTCGAGCGCCTTCACCGCCTCTTCGACGCCACCACGCAGATCCAGGCGGACGCGCTCGCGGGCACCGGAACCGTCACCGGCTGCCTGTTCGGCAACCTCGCCCTCGAGGTCGGGGCGATCAGCGAGCCCATCCGAGAGCGGCTGCAGGGCGTTTTCGCGGAGCAGGTCGAGATGATCACCTCGCACCTCGAGCAGGCCGTCGCATCCGGCGAGATCGAGCCTGTGGACACCGTGGCGGCCGCCAAGTCGATTGTGGCCCAGCTCGAAGGCCTCATCCTCTTCGCGAAGCTGTTCAACGACCCCGCACAGCTCGACGCGATGTGGGCCAGCAGCCTGCGCCTCGTCGGCGTGACCGAGCGCGTCTCCTGAGGCGGCGGGTCACACGAGTCTGGCGAGGTCGCGCACCGCATCCCCCACCGGGCCCGTGCGCGCGCTGCGCCAGCCGGTGCCCGCCCACAGGTGCACGCGATCGGCGTCGCCCGCACGCGCCGCGGCCTGGCGCATCTCGCGCGTCAGGTGATGGATCACCGGATAGCCGAGCGGCGCCTCGGCCTCATGCGCCTCGATGAACGCGTTGCGCAGGGCGCGAGCAGGGCGCCCCGTGAACGCGCGGGTGATGACCGTCTCGGCGAATCGCGGATCGGCGAGGGCATCGCGGTGCACCCGCGAGGCCCCGCTCTCATCGGTGCGCAGCAGCAGCGTTCCCACCGCGACTGCCTGAGCTCCCGCCGCGAGCACGGCGCGCACCTTCTCGGGGCCGTCCACTCCGCCGCCGGCGATCACCGGCAGCCCCGCTGCGGCCACGACCTCGCGCACCACCTCCTCGGTCGAGACGGGCTCGATGCGGCGCGCGGGGTCGTGGGTGCCGCTGTGCCCACCCGCATCGCTCCCCTGCACAACGAGTCCGTCGGGGGCGACCTCGCGGGCCGCGAGCGCCTCGGCGACCGTCGTCACGGTGACGAGCACACGCGTGCCGACGCGCTGCAGCGCCCGCACGTCGCGCGCATCCGGCACGCCGAAGGTGACGGAGACCACGGGAACCGGATCGGTGATGAGCGCATCGATCTTCTCCCGCCAGTGGTCGTCGTCCTCTCGCAGCGGCGCCCCTGACAGGTCGAGCCCGTAGCGCCCGGCATCGTCCTGGAGCGTCTCCGCATACGCCCGGAAAACCCGCTCAGACATCCCGGACGGAGCGGGGAGGAACAGGTTCACCCCGAACCGCTCGAGGCCGCGTGCGCGCACGGATCCGATGTCCTCAAGCATCGCCTGCGGCGTCTTGTAGCCCGCGGCGAGGAACCCGAGGCCACCCGCGTCGGCCACGGCCGCGACGAGATCGATCGTGGTGGCGCCGCCCGCCATCGGGGCGGCGACGATCGGCAGTTCGGTGTCGACGATGTCCTGCATGGTGTGGTCCTTCCGTATGCAGTCATCATGGTACTAGTCGATCGGTCAACTAAAGGTCGGTGAGTGCGCGCCGTCCCACTCACGCCCGAGGCGGGCGCCGCGCGCCTATCCTGGGACGAAGTCCCGCTGGCACCCTGCCTGCCGGACCGAGAGGAGCCGCGTGGAGCACGACGCCGTCACCGAGAGCACCGAGACGGGTGCGACCCTCGGGCGCCGGATCATCGTGGCCGCGTTCGACGGATGGAATGACGCGGGCGAGGCGGCCACCAGCGCGATCGAGCATCTGCTCGGGGAGACCGAGTACGAGACAGTGCTCGCCGTCGATCCCGAGCTGTACTTCGACTATCAGTACACTCGGCCGACCGTCGAGAACGACGGTGAGGGCGGTCGTCGCCTCAAATGGCCCGAGGCCGTGCTGCGCCGCCCCGTGGCGCCGCGGGCGGGCGGCACCGAGTTCTGGATCCTGACGGGGGTCGAACCTGCCCGCGCCTGGCAGGCCTTCGCCGCCGAGTTCATCGATGTCGCGCTCCGCGAGGACGTCACCGGGCTCGTGACGCTCGGCTCGATGATGGCCGACGTGCCGCACACCCGCCCGATCTCGATCTTCGCGGGCAGCGACAACGACGCCCTGCGCCGCACGCTGGGGCTCGAGCGCTCTGCCTACGAGGGCCCGGTGGGCATCCTCAGCGTGCTGGGCGACGCCGCCGAGCGAGCGGGCATCCCCATGGCCAGCCTCTGGGCCAGCGTGCCGCATTACGTCGCCGGTCACACGCCCTCGCCGAAGGCGACGCTCGCGCTGCTCGACCGCCTCGAGGAGCTCGCCGCCGCCGATGTGCCGCGCGGGACCCTCGCCGCCGAGGCCGCCGCCTGGGAGGCGACCATCGATGCCGCGGCGGCCGACGACGACGAGATGCGCGAGTACATCCGCCAGCTCGAGCAGCAGCGCGACACCGTCGACGCGCCCGAGGCCTCGGGTGACGCGATCGCGCAGGCCTTCGAGAGCTACCTGCGTCGCAGCGACGGCCGAGACGGCCGTGATGGCCGCGACGGACGTCCGGACGGACGCTCGCGCTGATTCGGAACGACGGACAGAGCAGAAGAGCCCCGCGGATCATCCGCGGGGCTCTTCTTCTGCGGAGGGCTCAGAACGCCTGGAGCGCACCCGTCGACAGCAGCACGAGCAGCACGGCACCGAGGGCGACGCGGTAGATCACGAAGGGCAAGAAGCTCTTCGTCTGCAGGAACTTCATCAGGTAGGCGATGACGGCCCAGCCGACGAGGAACGCCACGACCGTGGCGACGAGCGTCTCCGGCATGCCGTACGGGCCGTTGTCCGGCTCGGTGAGCGCGTGCATCAGCTCATACAGGCCGCTGCCGAACACGGCGGGAACCGCGAGCAGGAACGAGTACTCGGCAGCCGCCGTGCGCTTGTAGCCGAGCAGGCGGCCCGCGGTCGTGGTCGCGCCCGAACGGGAAACACCCGGCACGAGGGCGAGCATCTGCGCGACGCCCATGGTGAGGCCGGACGCGTAGGTCACGTCGTCGAACTCGCGCGTGCGGCGACCGTAGGCGTCCGCCCATCCGAGGATCAGTCCGAACACGATGAGCACGATCGCGATCAGCCACAGGTTGCGGTTGAAGGTGCGGATCGTGTCCTGCAGCAGGAAGCCCGCGATCACGATCGGCACGGTGCCGAGGATGACGATCCACCCCATGCGGGCATCGGGATCGTTGCGCGCGACCTTGCCGGAGAGCGACTGGAACCAGCGCGAGATGATCCGTCCGATCTTCTTGCGGAAGTAGATGATGACGGCGGCCTCGGTGCCGATCTGCGTGATCGCGGTGAACGTGGCACCGGGATCGGTCGCGGACGGCAGCAGCTCGCCGAGGATGCGGAGATGGGCGCTCGACGAGATCGGCAGGAACTCGGTGAGACCCTGCACGAGGCCGAGGATGATCGCTTCGATGAACGGCACGAGAGTCGAGCCTAGGCGACGCGCGCCGCGCGCCTCATCCTTCTTCCGGATGATCCGCTCAGCAGGTGCGCAGCAGATCCCTCAGGACACCGACGCCGAAATCGAGCGCGTCGAGCGGCACACGCTCATCGACACCGTGGAACATGCCGGTGAAATCGAGCTCCCGCGGCAGCTTCAGCGGCGCGAAGCCGTAGCCGTCGATTCCGAGACCCGCGAGCGCCTTATTGTCGGTGCCGGCACCGAGCAGGTACGGCAGCACCGGGACGCCGGGATCGTGCGCCGCGAGCGCGCCGACCATGGCATCGACCAGAGCGCCCTCGAAGGGGATCTCGAGACCGATGTCGCGATGGAACATCCGGATCTCGATGTCGTCCCCGACGATCCGCTGCACCTCCGCAAGCACGGCGTCCTCTGCACCCGGCAGCACGCGGATGTCGACGGTCGCCTCGGCCGCGTCCGGGATGACGTTGTGCTTGTATCCCGCGCTCAGCCCGGTGGGATTGGTGATCGTGCGGAAGGTCGACGCGACGAAGGCGGCCGCCGGTCCGGTGCACGCGGCCAGGGCATCCGGATCCGTGGCGGGGTCGAGCCCGGAGATCTCCGCGATCCCCGCGAGCAGGCGCCGCGTCGTCTCGGTCATCTCCACCGGCCAGTCGGTGGCGCCGAGATGAGCGACCGCCGACGCCAGACGGGTGACGGCGTTTTCGGGGTGCACGCGGCTGCCGTGACCCGCCCGGCCCCGCGCGACCAGGGTGACCCACATCAGCGCTTTCTCGCCCACCTGCAGGAGGTAGGCGCTGCGGTCGCCGACCGGGATCGAGTAGCCGCCCACCTCGCTGATCGCCTCGGTCGCGCCCGCGAACCACTCGGGTCGATCGCGCACAACGAGCTGAGATCCCTCGACACCGCCGTTCTCCTCGTCGGCGAAGAAGGCCAGCACGACATCGCGCTCGGGCTGCTCCCCCGCGCGCAGCAGATCGCCCACTGCCGACAGGATCATCGCGTCCATGTTCTTCATGTCGACCGCGCCGCGACCCCAGAGCATCCCGTCCTTCACCACACCCGCGAAGGGATCGACCGTCCAGTCCTCCGCCACGGCGGGGACGACGTCGAGGTGGCCGTGCAGCACGAGAGCCGGGCGGCTCGCGTCGCGGCCCGGCACGCGAGCCATCACGTTGGTGCGGCGATCGATCGGCTCGAAGTACTCGGGGGTGAGGCCGAGCGACTCGAGGTGGGCGCCCACGTATTCCGCCGCCTCGCGCTCCCCCTTCGAGCGCCCGCCGCCCCAGTTCGTCGTATCGATCCGGATCAGATCGCGCGCGATCCGAGCGACTTCGGCCAGCTGAGGCTCGGGTGTGGACATACGATCCAACCTAGCCGGGCCCGCGCCGGGAACGACGAAGGCCCCGGATCTCTCCGGGGCCTTCAACTGTGCGCGAGGGGGGACTTGAACCCCCACGCCCTATACGGGCACTAGCACCTCAAGCTAGCGCGTCTACCTATTCCGCCACCCGCGCAACTGGGTGACCGGACTTTCGTCCGGTGCTTTCGTCGCTTTCGCAACGAGGTAAAACATTACCACCGCGTGAACACTCTGGCTAATCGCGGTCGGATCCCGCGCGTGTCTTCGCGCCGTGGCGCCGAGGCTCACGCGAGCGCACCGCTCGGTCAGCCCAGCGTGACTCCGAAGACGAGCCCGAGCACGTAGGTCACCGCGGCCGCGCCGAAGCCGATCGCGAGCTGGCGCAGCGCGCGCTTCAGCGGCGGGGCGCCCGCGAGCAGCCCCACTGCGGCCCCCGTCGCCATCAGCGCGATGCCGACGAGCACGAGGGCCACGGCGATGGCGACGAAGCCCGTGAGCCCGAAGATCCAGGGCAGCACCGGGATGATCGCGCCGCTCGCGAAGAAGAGGAAGCTGGAACCGGCCGCGCGCCACGCACCGCCCACCACCTCGTGCGTTGTGTCGATGGCGCCGGTGCGGCTGACGATCCGGCCTGCGGTCGCCTCGGCGATCGCGAGGCCCGCCTTGTCGGCCGCGGCCTCCTCGGAGAGCCCGCGGGCGCGGTAGACGAGCGCGAGCTCGTTCGCGTCGATGTCGAGATCCGGCAGGCGCACGCCGCTCAAGGACTGCGGCTCCGTCGCCTCGAGCAGCTCGCGCTGGGAGCGCACGGAGATGAACTCGCCGGCGCCCATCGACAGCGCCCCCGCGAGGAGACCTGCGATGCCGCTGAGCAGGATCACCTGCGAGGACACACCCGCCGCGCCGATGCCGAGGATCAGCGCGAGGTTCGAGACGAGCCCGTCATTCGCGCCGAAGACCGCCGCGCGGAAGGTGCCCGACAGGCGACGACGTCCGCGCGCCGCGAGTCCACGGACGACCTCGTGATGCACCTTCTCATCGGCGCGCATCGCGGGGGTGGCGAAGGCCTCACTGTCGTACGGCGAACGTCCCTCGGCGTTCTGCGCGAGGGCCAGCACGAAGATGGTGCCGAACCGCCCAGCCATCCAGGCCAGCAGGCGGGTGGCCATGCTGGCCTTCGGCAAGCGAGCCGGCTCGCCACCGAGCAGCGCGAGCCAGTGGGCCTCGTGGCGCCCCTCCGCGGCGGCGAGCTGCTCGAGGATCACGCGCTCCTCCCCCTGCTTGCGCGAGGCGAGCCGTCGGTAGACGCTGCCCTCGGCCCGCTCGTCGGCGAGGTACTGCGCCCAGCGGCGGCGATCGGCGGGGGTGGCGTCGGGCGCGCTCAAGGGACCTCCAGGGAGAGGGTGTTCAGGGTTCCCTTCACGCTATCCAGCCGCGCTCGAATCGCCCGGATCGCCGGAGGCATTGGCAGGTTTTCGGACGCCCGAAGCGACCGCCCGCCGAAGTCCTCTCTCCCCTGCGCGCATCACCAGCGCGTGCGCCAGCGCGAACACGGGTCGCAGGACCGGGCCCGATGCCCGCATCCAGCGACGGCGCGCGGCGACCTCCCAGGTGAACCGCACCGCGGATCCGGATCCTTCGGACGAGATCTCGACACGCCCCGCGCCCTCCAGGTCGCCGGTGCTGCGCGCCGCGACCGTCCGATCCGTCGCCTCGGTCACCTCCAGCGCGACGCGGAGGCGGTACCCGAAGGGGGCGGTGACGACGACTCGAACGACGGATCCCGGTTCGAGCGACGCCGGCTCGACGACACGGAACCCCGGCCACCAGCCACCGGATTCGCGCGCGGCGACGCGTGTCAGCTCTGCCCGCACCGTCTCGGCCGGCGCCGCGACGCGCCATATGGTGCGGAAGGAGTACACGTCAGGCCCGGACGCGCTTGCGCAGGTGGTCGATGCGCGACTGGAGCTGGGCGACCGTTGCCCTCGCCACCTCCGGGCCACCGCAGCGACGTCGCAGCTCGGCGTGGATCAGCCCGTGGGGTTCGCCCGTCTGCCGGGCGTAGACGCCGACGAGGCTGTTGAGCAGCTGGCGCTGATCCTTGAGGGTGCGGTGCAGCGGCGCGGGCATCGACGGCTCGAGCTCCCCCGAGGCCTCCTTGGCCTCGCGGGCCGAGCGGTGGCGCGACTGGCGGGCGACGCGCTGCATCAGCAGCTCGTGCACGTGCTCGGGCTCCAGCAGCCCGGGAAGGCCGATGAACTCGGCCTCCTCATCGGTGCCCGGCACGGCGAGCTGCCCGAAGTCCTTGCCGTCGAAGACGACGCGGTCGAAGTGCGCGACCGATCCGAGGGCCTCGAACGACCCTTCCTCGGTGAGCGCGTCGGACGCCTTCTCCTCGCGCTCGGCGGCCTCGAGGAGGCTGTCATCGAGCCCGTCCTCGTCCTTCTCGCCGCGGTCGAGCACGTGGTCGCGCTGGCGCTCCATCTCGTTGGCCAGCACCATCAGCGTCGGCACGTGCGGGAGGAACACGCTCGCCGCCTCGCCCCTGCGGCGGGCGCGGACGAAGCGTCCGATGGCCTGCGCGAAGAACAGCGGTGTGGATGCCGAGGTGGCGTACACGCCGACGGCGAGACGGGGAACGTCCACGCCCTCCGACACCATGCGCACCGCGACCATCCAGCGGTCGGTTCCCTCGCTGAAGCGCTCGATCCGGCCCGACGCCTCGCTGTCGTCGGAGAGCACGACGGTGGCGCGCTGGCCGGTGATCGAGTGCAGCAGCTTCGCGTAGGCGCGGGCGGCGGTCTGGTCGGTGGCGAGCACAAGACCGCCGGCATCCGGCACGTGCTGACGGATCTCCGTCAGGCGGGCGTCGGCCGACTTGAGGACGGCGGACATCCACTCGCCCGCGGGGTCGAGGGCCGTGCGCCAGGCCTGCGACGTGACGTCCTTGAGGTTGTCCTGCCCGAGATGCGCCTCGAGCTCGTCCCCGGCGCGCGTGCGCCACTTCATGTGACCGGAGTACACGTGGAAGAGCACCGGCCGCACAACGCCGTCGGCGAGCGCCCGCCCGTAGCCGTACGCGTAGTCGGTGATGGACGTGCGCAGCCCCTGCGCGTCGGGCGCATAGTCGACGAACGGGATGGGCGCGTCGTCGCTGCGGAACGGCGTGCCGGACAGCAGCAGGCGTCGCTTGGCGGGCCCGTACGCGTCACGCAGCGCGTCTCCCCAGCTGAGCGCCTCCCCGCCGTGGTGCACCTCGTCGAGGATGACGAGCGTGCGCCCGCCCTCGGTGAGCGAGCGGTGCACGGAGGACTTCACCGCAACCTGCGCGTAGGTGACGACGACCCCGTGGTACTGGCGCGAGAAGGTCGTGTGGCTGTTTCGGAAGGCCGGATCGAGACGGATGTGGGCACGAGCGGCGGCGTCGGCCCACTGCGTCTTCAGGTGCTCGGTGGGCGCGACCACGATGATCCGGTCGACCTCGCGGGTACGCAGCAGCTCGCCCGCGAGGGTGAGCGCGAACGTGGTCTTTCCGGCGCCGGGCGTCGCGGCGACGAGGAAGTCGCGCTTGTCGGCCTCGAAGTACGCCTCGAGAGCCTCCTGCTGCCAGGCGCGGAGCTTGCCCGCGGTGCCCCACGGGGCTCTCTGCGGATAGGACGGTGACAGCATCCGTTCCAGGGTAATCGGGGTCGCCGACAATCCTCCGCGCGTAGTCTGACGATCGCGCACGATCCCGCGCCCGTCCCACTCCCGCTCCCACTCCCGCACCCCGGAGGATCCGTTGTCCGACCTCGCTCCCCGCACGCCGTTCGTCCCCAACGAGGAGCCGCACCCGTGGCGCCGGTTCGTCGCGATCGGCGACTCGTTCACAGAGGGCATCGGCGACCCCGAGCCGGCATCGCCCGGTGGGCACCGTGGCTGGGCCGATCGTGTGGCGGAGGTGCTCGGCAGCCAGGTCGAGGACTTCGCCTACGCAAACCTCGCCGTGCGCGGGCGCCTGATCGGCCAGATCGTCGCCGAGCAGATCGAGCCCGCGATCGCCCTGAAGCCCGACCTCATCACACTGTGCGCCGGCGGAAACGACGTCATCCGGCCCGGCGGGGACCCGGATGCGGTCGCGGCCCAGTTCGAGGACGCCGTTCGCCGCCTGAGCGCCGGCGGCGCCACCGTGGTGATCTTCACGGGGATCGACACGCACTTCACGCCCGTGTTCCGGCCTCTGCGCGGCCGTGTCGCGATCTACAACGAGAACCTCCGCGCGATCGCCGACGCCTATGACTGCATCGTGGCCGATCAGTGGGCACTCAAGACCATCCAGGACAGCCGCTTCTTCGACGACGACCGCCTGCACATGAATCCGCTCGGTCACCATGAGGTGGCCCGGATGGTGCTGCGCGCCCTCAACGTGCCGAACGACCTGCAGCCGATGCAGCCGGATCCGCGGCCCGTGTTCTCGTGGCGCGAGGCGCGCGCGAACGATCTGGTCTGGGCGCGCACGCACTTCGTTCCCTGGGTGCTGCGGCGCCTGCGTCACCAGTCCTCGGGCGACAACGTCACCGCGAAGCGCCCCGAGGCGATGCCGCTGCGCAACGGCGGGCTCGACGCCGAGCTCTGACGGGATCAGCCGCGCTGGCCGCGGCTGACGGCCCAGAGCGCCACGGCGCTCGCGGAGGCGACGTTCAGAGAGTCCACGCCTCCCGACATCGGGATCGTGACGACGCTGTCGGATGCGGCGAGGGCCTTGCGCGACAGGCCGTCACCCTCGGCGCCCATCAGCAGGGCCACGCGCTCGGGCGGCGCGGCGGCGAAGTCATCGAGCGAGACCGCCTCGTCGGCGAGCGCGAGGGCCGCGATGTGGAAGCCGGCGTCGCGCAGCTGATCCTTCGCCTCCGCCCACTCGGGAAGACGCGTCCACGGCACCTGGAACACCGTGCCCATGCTCACGCGCACGCTCCGGCGATAGAGCGGATCCGCACAGCGCGGCGTGACGAGGACCGCGTCGGCGCCCAGCCCGGCGGCCGCGCGGAATGCGGCCCCCACGTTCGTGTGGTCGACGATGTCCTCCAGGATCACCACGAGTCGCGCCCCGGCGAGCACCTCGGCCACGGGGCGGTCAGCGGGCCGGTGCATCGACGCGAGCACCCCGCGATGCACGTCGTAGCCGGTCACACTCTCGGCGACGTCGGACGGCACGACGTACACCGGCACGTCGTCGCGGCCCGCAAGCACGGTCTCCAGCTCCGGGAGCCAGCGCTCCTGTGTCATCACCGAGCGCGGGGTGTGACCCGCCGCAAGCGCACGGGCGAGAACCTTCGCCGACTCGGCCATGTACAGCCCGCCCTCGGGCTCCAGCACTCGACGCAGCGCGACATCGGTGAGGTCGCGGTAGTCGGCAAGGCGCTCGTCGGCGCGGTCGTCGATGCGGAGGGTCTGCATCCGTCCATTCTCCCGCGCCGGAGGACGCGACCGATCCCGTTGACCCCGACGAAACATGGCGGTTCTAGACTCGGCTCGTGCGCGTATCGGATCTCGACGACCTGACGACGGCCGACATCGGCCGCGCGATCGATGCGCTCGCGGGGCGTCGGATCGCGGTGCTCACGGGCGCCGGGGTGTCGACCGACTCGGGCATCCCCGACTACCGCGGCAAGGGCGCGCCGAAGCGCACGCCCATGACCGCGCAGACCTTCCTGAGCGACGAGGCCGCGCGGCGCCGGTACTGGGTCGGGTCGCACCTCGGCTGGCGTGCCTTCACCTCGGCCGCGCCCAACGCCGGCCACGAGGCGCTCGCCGTCCTCGAGCGCGAGGGCGTGGCCACGGGCGTCATCACCCAGAACGTCGACGGGTTGCACCTGCGCGCCGGGAACCACCGTGTGGTGGAGCTGCACGGCACCATGCGCCGGGTGTTCTGCACGCACTGCGGCCAGGTGTTCGACCGCCGCGACGTGGGCGAGCGCGTCGAGCGCGAGAATCCGTGGATCACCGTCCCCGACAACGTGCGTCTCGGCCCGGACGGCGATGTGCTGCCCGAGTCGGCCGAGGGATTCGTTGTGCCCACCTGCACCGTGTGCGGCGGGATGCTCAAGCCGGACGTCGTGTTCTTCGGCGAGTTCATCCCCGCCGAGAAGTTCCGGGAGGCCGAGCAGCTGCTGCACACCAGCGAGGGCCTCGTCATCGCCGGATCGTCGCTGACCGTGAACTCGGGGATCCGCCTCGTCGAGCGGGCCCGCCGCCGCAAGATGCCCGTCGTGATCGTCAATCGGGGCGAGACGCGCGGCGATTCGCGCGCGACCGTCAAGATCGACGCGGGAACGACAGAGGTGCTCGGCGAACTGGCCCGCGCCCTCCCCGCCCTGCGCCGACCATAGGCTGGAGACGTGACTCTTCTCGCGCTGGTGCGCCACGGACAGACCGACTGGAACGCGGAGCGACGCGTTCAGGGACGTACGGACATCCCTCTGAACGACATCGGTCGTGCGCAGGCGCTGACGGCCGCGGAGAACCTCCGGGGCGGCGGATGGACGCGCATCGTGTCGAGCAGCCTCGGCCGCGCGCGCGAGACCGCCGAGATCATCGCGGGAGTGCTCGGTCTTCCGGCGCCGCGCGCGTACTCCGGTCTCGTCGAGCGGGACTACGGAGTGGGCGAGGGCACCCTGGTGGCCGATCTGCACGCCACGTACGGCCACGGCGACGTCCCCGGGGGCGAGACCACCGCCGAACTGGCGGAGCGTGTGCTCGCGGCCATCGCCGACGTGGCCGCCGACACCGGAGACGAGCCCACGGTGGTCGTGGCGCATGGAGGCGTCATCCGCGAACTGCTCCGCCTCGCCACCGCCGGCGAGCGGCCCCGCCCGGGTGAGCGGGTCGAGAACGCGGCCGTCAACGTGTTCCGATTCGACGGCGACCACCTCGTCCTCCAGTCAGCGGATCTCACGACCCAGTACGCGTAGGCGAGACGCTAGCCTCGGCGCATGCGCCTGCGTCGTTCGTCCCCGGATCAGCCAGGCTGGACGCGCCGGGGCGCCGGCCGCGGATTCGTGTACCTCGATGAGCACGGTGCCCGTCTCCCGAGCGAGGAGGTCGAGCGCATCCGCGCGCTCGCGATCCCGCCGGCCTGGCGCGACGTGTGGATCTGCCCCTATCCGCACGGGCACCTGCAGGCCGTCGGCACCGACGCCGCGGGTCGGCGCCAATATCTGTACCACCCGCACTGGCGCATCCGCCGCGACGCCGCCAAGTTCGACCGCATGCTCGACTTCGGCGAGGCCCTCGGGAAGGCGCGCGTTCGCGTGCTGGACGACCTCACAGCCGACGGCATGCCTCTCGATCGTGCCTGTGCCCTCGCGGTGCGGATGCTCGACCTCGGGTGCTTCCGCATCGGCAACGACGTGTACGCCGACACGCACGGCAGCTTCGGGCTGACGACCCTGCGCCGCGACCACGTCACGCGCCGCGGAGAGACGATGCTGTTCGCCTTCACGGGCAAGTCGGGCGTGGAGCACCGCATCGAGATCGATGACGCGCAGGTGGTGTCCGCGATCGAGACACTCCGACGCCGTCGCGACGACGCGAGCGGCCTGCTCGCCTACCGCGGCAGCGACGGATGGCGCACCATGACTCCCGCGCTGGTGAACGCCTACGTGCAGCAGATCACGGGGATGGAGGCGAGCGCGAAGGATTTCCGCACCTGGCACGCGACGGTGCTCGCCGCGACCGAGATCGCAGCGGGCGCCGATGAGCTCGAGCGCTCCGGCCGCGGCGGGGTCACGCGACGTCGCCGTGTGGTCACCGACGCGATGCGCCAGGTCGCCGCCTTCCTCGGCAACACCCCGACGCTCGCGCGGACGTCCTACGTGGATCCGCGCGTGGTCGGTGCCTATGCGGAGGGTCGCACGATCATCCGGGCGCTTCGTCGGGCGCCGGAGTCGGGCCCGGAGCGGCAGCTGGCGCTCGAACGCGCGACACGCCGCCTGATCCGGGAGGATCACGCATCCTGATCTGAACCTGCGGAGTGTCGGTGGGCAGGACGACCCACCCTGAGCACTCGATCCGATAACGACTGAGCAGGATGCACAAACTCTCGTCGGTGAGCCTGCTAATGTCTCGCTCTATGGCTTCCCTGGATCACGTCGACCTCGAGCTGCTGTCCGCGCTCAGCGAGGACCCGCGCGCGACGGTGGTCGCGCTCGCGGAGCGCCTGCGCCTGTCCCGCAACACCGTCCAGGCGCGCATGGCGCGACTGGACAAGGCCGGCGTGTTCCGCTCCTTCGAGCGATCCATCGCCACCTCCGCGCTCGGCTTCCCTCTGGAGGCGTTCCTGGCGATCGGCGTGCGCCAGGTCGAGCTGCCGCGCATCACCGCCGAGCTCCAGGGGGTGCCGGAGGTCGTGCAGGTTCACGGTCTCTCGGGTCAGACGGATCTGCTCGCCCTTGTCGCGTGCCGCGACGCCCGCCATCTCTTCGACGTGGACGCGCGCATTCTGAGCATCGAGGGCGTCGAGCGCACCGAGACCTCCCTCGTCATGAGCGAGGCCGTCCCGTACCGGGTCAGCGGACTGATGCAGCTCGCCCGCCGCGAGCCGTAGCACCACGGCGCAGTCACCGCGTCAGCGGTCGGACATCAGTCGCTCAAGAAATCGCGGATCGCTCGGGCCGCCTCGCCGGGCTTCTCGTAGTGGATCAGATGGCCGACTCCTGCGATCTCGACGAGGCGGGCATCGGGGATCCGCTGCGCGAGCGCCCGCTCCGCTTCGATCGGTGTGATGTCGTCCCGGTCGGCCGCGATGAGCAGCGTGGGCATGGTGAGGCGTTCGGCATACTGACTGACATCGTGCGAGACGCTCGTGACGAAGGCTTCGTGCAGCGTGTCGCGGTCGGCGAAGCGAGAGAAGTACGTGTCGTGCTGGTTGTGGATGAACGCGCGCAGTGACGCGTCGCGCGTCTTCGCCATCGCGATCGAGGTGATCCGCACGATGATCCGATTGCGCAGCAGCCAGGTGCCGATCGGCTTCGGCAGACGCGCGCCGGCCCAGTAGTAGAAGATCGCGAGCCGCGTCAGGATGCCGCGGGGCCCTTCGAGGGCCGGCGCGCCGATCGGATTCACCAGGATGAGCTTGGGCGCGCGCAGCCCGCGCGCGACGGCGGCCGAGGACACGATCGAGCCGAAGGAGTGGCCGAGCACGATCGCGCCCGGCGCGACGGTCGCGGCGAAGGCGTCGAGCCAGTCGGCATAGGCCTCGATGTCGTGGCGACGACCGGGCAGGGCGCCCGTCTCGCCGAATCCGGGCAGATCCGGCATGATCACCCGGACATCCGGCAGGAACGCCACGACGGGCTCGAGCCCGTGGTGCTCGCCGCGGAATCCGTGCACAGCGAGGATCGAGGCGTCCGCGTCGTCGGGTCCATATGTCCAGTACGCGGTGGTGCCGCCGAGCACCTCGACCTCGCGGCGGATCACCGGGATGTCGGCGAGGCGGGCGGCGTACGGCGAGGACACGGGCATCGTCCGAGTCTACGGAGTGCCTTCCCGGGAATGTCCGAGCCGCCCTCTACGGTGTGTGCTATGACGAGGTCGTGGCCGAAGCCTCCGCCCCTGTTCGAGCTGGATGAGCTGGACAGCCCGGGCGAGACGGTCACCTGGGTGCCACGGTCTCAGGCCACCGAGCCCGACGCCCTCTTCTCCCTCGAGGAGCCGCCCGTCGAGCAGGCCGCAGCTGCCAACGTCATCGCCGCGGTCCAGACCATCGCAGCGGTCGAGACCGTCGAGACCGTCGTCGAGATCGAGACCGTCACTACGGTCGAGACCACGGTCGATGCGGTCGTCGAGATCGAGACGGTTGCCGAGATCGAAGCGGCGTTCGACGCGATGCCCGAGCGCTGGACGAGCCGGATCGGCGTGTTCGATCTGGAGACCACCGGCATCGATGTCGCCGAGGACCGGATCGTCACGGCCTACGTCGGCCTGCTGGACGGTGCCGGCAACGTGATCCACGAGGAGCACTGGCTCGCCGATCCGGGAGTCGATATCCCCGAGGGCGCGACGAACGTGCACGGCATCACGACCGAGTACGCCCGTGCGAACGGTCGGCCGGCCGCAGAGGTCGTCGCGGAGGTGACGCACGCCCTGCGCACGCTGCTCGCGGGCGGCATCCCGGTCGTCGCGTACAACGCCGCCTATGACTTCTCACTGCTCAAGTACGAGGGCGAGCGGCACGGGCTCGCGCCGCTCGATTCTCCCGCGCCCGTGATCGATCCGCTGGTGATCGACAAGACGCTCGACAAGTACCGCAAGGGCAAGCGCACACTCGACGTCGTCGCGGCGCACTACGCCGTGCCTCTCGATGCAGCGCACGAGGCCTCGGCCGATGCGATCGCCGCGGGCCGCGTCGCTCTCGCCCTGGCGGAGCGCTTCGCCGACCGCCTGCCGGAGGACGTGCTCGAGCTCCACACGCGCCAGATCGGCTGGGCGCGCGAGCAGGCGGCCAGCCTCACGGAGTACTTCATCAGGATCGGTCGGATCGAGCCGTCCGAGGTCGTCGACGGAGCCTGGCCCGTCCGCTGACGGGCTACCCTCGTCGCATGGGCGACGGTCTCGACAGGCTGCGCCGCAAGTATCCCCTTCAGGGCGCGGGCGGCGCCTTCGATGCCGTCTGGCGTCCGTCCGCGCACGACGCGGATCGCGAGGCGCAGTCGCTGAAGATCATCCCCGTGCCCTCCCCCACACCCGACCAGGGCCCGGGCGTGATCGACTTCACGGCCCACACCATCGAGCTCGAACTCGACGACGAATAGCCCCGGACACGCAGAAAGCCCCCGCCGAAGCGGGGGCTTTCACATCTCGGATCGGTCGTCGCGTGACGCCGAGACGAGGACTTACTTGGAGCCGAAGTTCTTGAAGCGCGCGTTGAACTTCTCGATGCGGCCGGCCGAGTCCATGATGCGCTGCTTACCCGTGTAGAACGGGTGCGACGCCGACGAGATCTCGACATCGATGACCGGGTACTCGACGCCGTCCAGCTCGATGGTCTTGTCGCTGGTCACGGTCGAACGGGTGAGGAAGGTCTCGCCCGAACCGAGGTCACGGAACACGACCGCGTTGTACGCGGGGTGGATGTCAGTCTTCATGGATTGTCCTTTGAGCCAAGTTGTTCGAAGATCTCGGTGCTTGGGCACCAGCGATCGAGTCTACCAGACGTTGGTCACGCGGCAGCGCGAGCCGCGTACCGACCGCCCTGCTCGCTGAGGGTGACCTCGACGCCGAAGGTCTCGGAGAGATTCGCGTCGGTGAGGGTCTCGGCCAGGGGCCCCGCCGCGACGACCTTGCCGTCGCGCAGCAGCAGCGCGTGCGTGAAACCGACGGGGATCTCCTCGACGTGATGGGTCACCATCACGAGCGCCGGCGTGACCGGCGACTGCGCGTAGGCGCCGAGCAGACCGACGAGCACCTCCCGCGAGCCGAGGTCGAGGCTCGCGGTGGGCTCGTCGAGAAGCAGCAGCTCGGGATCGGTCATGATCGCGCGGGCCACCTGCACGCGCTTCTGCTCGCCCTCGCTGAGCGTGCCGAAAGTGCGGTCGGCGAGGTGATCGAGGCGCCACTCCTCGAGCACACGCAGGGCGCGCCGTTCGTCGATGTTCTCGTACTGCTCATTCCAGCGGCCGAGCACCGAGTACGCCGCGGTGAGCACCGCGTTCAGCACGGTCTCGTCGTTCGGGATGCGACGGGCGAGCGCCGACGACGCGAAGCCGATGCGAGGACGCAGCTCGAACACGTCGGTGCGACCCAGCTGCTCGTCGAGGATCTCGACCGTTCCGGAGGTGGGGTGCAGCAGCGTGTCGGCGAGCTGCAGGATGGTCGTCTTGCCTGCGCCGTTGGGCCCGAGCACAACCCAGCGCTCGTCGTCGTTCACCGCCCAGGTGAGTCCATCCACGATGTTCCGGCCTTCTCGGCGGACCACGACGTCATCAAAGGAGAGCACGGTGGGCATGCCGTCCAGCCTAGTCGCGAGCCCAGAGGGCGCAGGTGGGACGCGCGGGCCGGGTAATCTCGTTGCTCGTGACTGCTGCGCGTTTCCTCGTCGTCTTCGACGCCGATTCGACCCTCATCCGCAACGAGGTCATCGAGCTGATCGCCGACGAGGCCGGACGCGGCGCCGAGGTCGCCGCGGCGACCGAGGCGGCCATGCGCGGCGAGGTCGATTTCGCCGCGAGCCTGCGCTCCCGGGTGAAGGAGCTGACGGGCGTGCCGGTCGCCTCGTTCGATCGGGTCAAGAGCCGGATCGAGCCGACCCCGGGTGTGACGACGCTCATCGACGCCATTCACGCCAAGGGAGGCCTCGCGGCGGTGGTCTCGGGCGGCTTCCACGAGATCCTCGACGACATCGCACCCGCGCTCGGGGTGGACCTCTGGCGGGCGAACCGCCTCGCCGCGGCGCAGGGCGTGCTGACGGGCGAGGTCGACGGGCCGATCGTCGATGCCGCCGCCAAGCGCGAGTGGCTCACGTGCTGGGCTGCCGAGAACGGCGTGCCGATGTCGCGCACGATCGCCATCGGCGACGGTGCCAACGACCTCCTGATGCTCGAGGCGGCGGGCCTCGGCCTGGCCTTCAACGCAAAGCCCGCCGTGCGCGCCGCCGCTCCGCTCGTGATCGGCCCGGTGGACCTCTCCCAGGTCATCCCGCTGCTCCCGTGACCCGGCGGCACCGGATCACCAGGGCATAGGGCGATCCGGATCCCTCCGGCTGTCGTCGGGGAACTCCGGCAGCGGCTCGCCCCCGCCGCGGATGCACAGCCACCGCAGCTCGCCATCGCTGTCGGGCAGCGCGCGCCAGGTGCGCAGCACGTTCTGACCGACGCGCACGACGCTTCCCGGCCCCACCTCGACGACCTCGTCGTCGAGAGCCATCTGCCCGCGCCCGGAGAGGAAGACGTACAGCTCCTCGATGCGCGAGTGCGTGTGCCAGTAGCCCGCTTCCTCGCCCGGCACGAGGGCGTTCGCGGACAGACCGATGTACTGCGCCGCGAGCTCGTGGTCGACGATGCGTCGACCATCCCTCGACCGCGCCGCATCGAACCCGCCGTGATGCGCGCGCCATTCGTCGAGTGCACCGATCTCGAGCACTTCCCAGTCGGGCGATGCGACCTCGCTCATCCCTGCTCCTCCTGCTGCCAGCCGCCATCGGCGTGCGTGTAGACGATCCTCGTGTGCCGGCGGTCCGGCGATCCCTGCCAGAACTCGATGCGCTGCGGCACCAGCCACCACCGAACCCAGTCGGCAGGGTCGATGCCGTCGCGCGCCGCCGCCGAGCGGGCCGCGAGATCGGCCGCCGACTCCTCGGATGAGGCCTCGACCACCTCGCCCCGCGCCCGCACGGCACGCATCAGCGGCTGCCACCAGAAGCTGAGCGCGGCGGCGGACCGCCCAGCCAGCTGCGCGCCTTTGCGTGAGCGCCGCGGCCCGGCGAAGGCGAAGCCCCGGGCACCGAAGTCCTTCAGGAGCAGTGTGCGCGCGTCCGGCACTCCGTGGGCGTCGACCGTCGCGAGCGTCATCGCGTGAGGTTCGGCGACACTCTCCGACGCGAGCCGGATCCAGGTGTCGAACATCCGCACCGGATCCGCGGCGGCCGCCTCCCGGGCGGGAGCAGTGC
Source organism: Microbacterium stercoris (assembly GCF_017592545.1). Lineage (GTDB taxonomy): Bacteria > Actinomycetota > Actinomycetes > Actinomycetales > Microbacteriaceae > Microbacterium > Microbacterium stercoris. The sequence continues at coordinate 638,443 of NZ_JAGFOA010000001.1, read as the reverse complement.
CGGCGAGCGCCGGCAGCGACCGCAGCCACGTCTCGTTCGTCATCGCTCCCCCAGCAGACCGAGGAAGCCCCGCACGGCCGAGCGCATGGCATCCGGATCCTGTGCGGCGCGGGAGAGCACGTACCCTCCCTGGATGATCGCGACGGCCGCCGTCGCGCGGTCGCGTGCGTCGCCGTCCGACAGCCCCTGCTCGCGGAAGACCGCGCCGACCTCGTCCAGGAGGCGACGGAAGTAGCCGGCGACGTCGTCGCGCAGTGTCGCGTCGGCCATGACGAACGGATCCGAGGTCAGGCGCCCGATCCGACAGCCTCTGATCGCATCGCGCGGCCGCTGGAGATAGGCGGCGAGGCGCGAGCGCGGATCGGCCTCGCCGTGAAGATCGGCCTCGGCCGCGGCCAGCGCGGTGCTCACCGTGCGCTCGACCGCGGCGATCGCGAGCTCGCGTTTCGAGGGGAAGTGGTGATACAGGCTCCCCTGTCCGACTCCGCTGCGCTGGAGCACCTGCCGGGGCGTCGTCGCGGCGACCCCGCTCTCGGCGTACAGCTCCTGCGCCGCGCCGATGAGGGTGTCGCGTGTGTCTGAGGACATGGTGCGAGTGTGACATACCTAGAGGTAGGTCTGGAAGTGCCCGTTATGGTGAGGCGATGAACGCCGCTCTCATCTGCCCGGTCCTCGCCGCGGAGGCCGTCGTCGAACGCCACCGCGACCAGCTCGACACGTCCAGCGAGATCGGCGTGCCGCCCCACGTGACGGTCATCGTCCCGTTCGCGCTCCCCGACGCACTCGACGAGTCCCTGCGAGCCGAGCTCGCGGCGGTGATCGCTTCGGTCAGCGCGTTCTTCGTCGAATTCACCGACATCGGCTGGTTCGGAGAGGAGGTCGCGTGGCTCCGGGCTGCCGATGACTCCGGCTTCCGTGCCCTCACGAGCGCCGTCCACCACGCGTTCCCCGACTTCCCGCCCTACGCCGGAGAGTACGAGGACGCGGTGCCTCACCTCACGATCGGCACCGCGCCGCCCGGCACTCCCGCGACGCTGCGGGCCGCGACAGCGAACATCAGATCCGCGCTGCCCATCCGGGCGGTGATCTCCGAGGTGCATTACGGCACCTACGAGGATCACGCGGGGTCGTGGCGAGTCCTGGAGCGGCTGCCGCTCGGGTCGGTCGCCGGGGAGCGCACCGCTGAACGATGATGGGCGTATGAGCGCCGCACCCGGATCCCCGCGCACGACAGTTCACCTCGTCTCGCTGGCGCTCACCCTGGTCGCAAGCCTCGTCGCTCTCCTCGCTCCGACGTTCGCCGTCGCTGTCGCCCGCCACACGGGGAGCGGCGACGAGTTCGAGATGCGGGAATCGCTGCTCGCGTACATGGGACCCATGGCGATCCTGCTTCTGCTGATCCCGGTGGCGATCGCCGCGCTTCCCGTCGTCTTCCGACCGGCCGGCACGGCGCTCACGGTGGTGACGGCGGTGCTGCTCAACGTCTGGGTGTTCCTCGGCCTTGCGACCGTGGGCATGTTCTACATCCCCGCGGGCGTCGGCGTGCTCGCAGCGATCTTCGCCCCGCGACACGGCCGGGGACGCCCCGTGGCCGACTGACCCCTCGCGAGATGTCGGTGGTCGGCCGTAGCCTGCGGGCATGACCGACGTGATCCTGATCCCGGGCCTCTGGCTCGACGCCGACTCCTGGGGCCCCGTGACGACCGCGATCGATGCGGCCGGGCACCGCGCACATCCCCTCACCATGCCCGGCGTCGGCGAACCGGCCGCCGCGTCCTCCGACATCGGCATCCACGACTGGGTCGAGCGCGTGGTGGAGCACATCGACATGATCGACGGCCCGATCGTCGTGGTCGGGCACTCCGGCGGCGGGAACGTCGCCTACGGCGCCGTCGACAGACGTCCCGATCGCATCGCGCACGTTGTGCTCGTCGACACCGTGCCGCCGCCGGACGGCGCCGACATCTCGGAGTTCCCCGTGACCGACGGCGTGGTGGCGTTCCCCGGCTGGGACTTCTTCGGCGACGACGCGGGCGACCTCGACGAGGCGACCCGCGAACGCACCGCGGCGATGACGCGCAGCGTGCCGGCGCGTGTGCCGACCGACGCGCTGCGCCTGACCGACGATCGGCGCTTCGAGGTGCCGGTCACGATGCTGTCGGGCGCGGCTGACGAAGCCGAGGTGCGCGGGATGCTCGAGCAGTGGCCGGCATGGCGTGACAACGTCGCTCGCATCCGGTCATTCGAGGTGGTGAAGCTGGGCACGGCGCACTGGCCCCAGTTCTCGAAGCCCACGCTGCTGGCGGGCGAGATCCTGAAGGTCGCCGACCGCGTTCAGTGACCCATGCCGAGGCCGCCGTCGACTGGGATCACGGCACCCGAGATGTACGCCGAGTCGTCCGACGCCAGCCAGGTCACCGCGGCCGCGACCTCGGCGGCCGAGCCGTAGCGTCCGGCAGGGATCGCCTTGCGGTACTCGGCCTGGGTCGACTCGTCGAGCTCGGCCGTCATGTCTGTCTCGATGAACCCGGGAGCCACGACGTTCGCGGTGATGTTGCGCGCACCGAGCTCGCGCGTGAGCGAGCGAGCGAATCCGACGAGAGCGCTCTTCGACGACGCGTAGTTGACCTGGCCTGCCGACCCGTAGAGGCCGACGACGCTCGAGATGAGGATGACACGGCCGAAGCGGGCCTTGAGCATCCCCTTCGACGCGCGCTTGACCACACGGAACGAGCCGCCGAGGTTGGTGGCGACGACGCTGTCGAAGTCGTCTTCGCTCATGCGCAGCAGCAGCGTGTCCTTGGTGATGCCGGCGTTGGCGACGACCACCTCGACCGGCCCGAGCTGACGCTCGACCTCGGTGAACGCGGCGTCGATCGCGGCCGAATCGGTGACGTCGGCCCGCACGGTCAGCGTGCCCTCGGGGCCCTCGCCGCTGCGAGCGGTCACCGCGACGCGGTACCCCTCCTGAACGAAGCGCTCCGCGATCGCCCGGCCGATCCCGCGGTTGCCCCCGGTCACGAGGACCACACGCCCGGTGCTGTCGATGCTCACGATTCTTCGCTCCTGTCCGTCCGATCCGGCGATCCGCCGATCCTGGCCAGCCTACTGACCGCACCGTGTGGCACCGGGGTGCGGGCGCGCACAAACCCCGCTGGGAAGGCCTGTACTCCCAGGCCAACAGGGGCCGCGCGGCGTAGGCTGGATGCATCGTGCGATCCCCCAGAAAAGACCACTCCGCCGCCCAGTCGGCGACGTCGCTGCCCGTCTCTCCGAGTGACGACGCCAGCGACCGCGTGCGCAACTACCTGCTCACCATGGGCATCCGCGTCGCGTGCGTCATCCTGGCAGCTCTTGTGCAGCCCTTCGGCTGGTGGACGTGGGTCTTCGCGGTCGGCGCGGTGTTCCTGCCGTACATCGCGGTGGTCGGTGCGAATGCCGCCAGCGCCCGGTCCGCCACCACCGCACAGGCGCCGGAGATCGCGATCGAGCAGGCCGCGGAGAAGCCGGCCGAGGCGCCGCAGACACCTCCCACGGTGATCCGGATCAGCGAATCGCCTGCGAAGAAGCAGGATCGAGAGCCAGAGGCATGATCGGCGATCTCCTGGGCGGCGGCTTCGACGCCCCCACCTGCTCCCGCGCGGGCTGTCACGAGGCCGCGACGTGGACCATCGCGTGGCGCAACCCTCGCATCCACACCGCCGAGCGCCGCAAGCTCTGGCTGGCGTGCGACGAGCACGTGGGATACCTGCGCGAGTTCCTCGCGGCCCGCGACTTCCCCCTTGAGGTCACCGCCGGAGTGGAGGGCGCCGCATGAGCGTGATGAAGCAGCGCGCGGCGCGCTGGAGCGTCTATGCCGCGATCGCGATCGCATTCGCCATAGCGTGCGCGTATCTGTCGAACTGGCAGTTCTCTCGCAATGAGGAGCGCGCGACGATGCTCGCGCTCGTCGCGGCCAACTACGACGCCGAGCCGATCGATGCGGCGACCGTGCTCGACCAGGGGTTCGACCCCGAAGACGACGAGTGGCATCCCGTCGTGATGACCGGGCGCTATCTCACCGACCAGCAGCTGCTCGTGCGCAACCGCGCTCAGGGCGGCACCAGTGCCTTCGAGGTGCTTGTGCCCTTCGAGCTGGCCGACGGCCGCATCGTCGTCGTCGACCGCGGCTGGGTCGCCCCGGGCGAGCACGAGGTGCCCAAAAACGTCCCACCGGCACCCGAAGGCGAGACGACCGTGATCGGCAGGATGCGCCCGGGCGAACCGCTGCCGAAGTCGGGACGCAGCGCGCCCGATGGCCAGCTGCCGACCATCCATCTGCCCTCCGTCGCCGAGGTGGCAGGCGAGACGACCGAGACGTCGTTCTACCTGCTGATGGTGTCGGAGGACCCCGCGCCCGCGACGCGCCCTTCCGAACTCGCCTCCCCCACCGACGACCCCGGGCCGCACCTGTCCTACGCGATCCAGTGGATCCTGTTCGCGATCATGGGCTTCGTGTTCATCGGGTACATGATCCGCACCGAGATCAAGGCACGGCGCGAAGACGCGGAGGACGCGGACGACGACGAAGAGCTGCCCGCCGCGAAGATGCGCGCGGGGCGCGCGCCGCGCAAGGACCGCGACGCCGACGAAGAGGACGCCCTGCTCGACGCCTGAGCCGCGGGACGCGGCCCGGGCGGGTCAGGCCAGCGTGATCAGGTCGAGGTAGGACTTGTTCCAGATGTCCTCGACGCCGTCCGGCAGCAGCAGCACACGCTCGGGGTTCAACGCCTCGACGGCGCCCTCGTCGTGCGAGACGAGCACCACCGCGCCCTCGTAGTGCGAGAGCGCACCGAGGATCTCCTCGCGCGAGGCGGGGTCGAGGTTGTTGGTGGGCTCATCCAGCAGCAGCACGTTCGCACTCGAGACGACGAGCGTGGCCAGCGACAAGCGCGTCTTCTCGCCGCCCGACAGCACACCCGCCGGCTTGTGCACGTCGTCGCCGGTGAAGAGGAACGATCCCAGCACCTTGCGGGCCTCGGTCTCGTTGAGGTTCGGCGCCGCCGACACCATGTTCTCGAGCACCGAGCGCTTGACGTCGAGGTTCTCGTGCTCCTGGGCGTAGTAGCCGATCTTGAGGCCGTGACCCGGGAGGATCTCGCCCGTGTCGCTCTTGTCGGCGCCCGCGAGGATGCGCAGCAGCGTCGTCTTGCCCGCACCGTTGAGGCCCAGCACCACGACCTTGGACCCGCGGTCGATCGCGAGGTCGACGCCCGCGAAGATCTCCAGGGCGCCGTACGACTTCGACAGCGACTTCGCCATCAGCGGCGTCTTGCCGCAGGCGGCCGGCTTCGGGAAGCGCAGCGCGGCGACGCGGTCGTCCTGGCGCACTTCCTCGAGCCCTGCCAGCAGCTTCTCGGCGCGCGCGACCATCTGGTGAGCGGCGGCGGCCTTGGAGGCCTTGGCGCCGAAGCGGGCGGCCTGCTGCTGCAGCACGGACGCCTTCTTCTCGGCGTTGGCGCGCTCCTTCTTGCGACGCTCCTCATCGGCGACGCGCTGGCGCAGGTAGTGCTTCCAGCCCATGTTGTAGATGTCGATGACCTGGCGGTTCGCGTCGAGGTAGAAGACGCGGTTCACCGTCTCCTCGACCAGGTCGACATCGTGGCTGATGACGATCAGGCCGCCCTTGTACGACTTCAGGAACTCGCGAAGCCAGATGACGGAGTCGGCGTCGAGGTGGTTGGTGGGCTCGTCGAGGATCATCGACTCGGCATCCGAGAACAGGATGCGCGCGAGCTCGATGCGGCGGCGCTGACCACCGGACAGCGTCTTGAGGGGCTGGTCCAGGATGCGGTCGGGCAGCGAGAGGTTGCTGGCGATCACCGCGGCCTCCGCCTCGGCGGTGTACCCGCCGAGCGCCTCGAAGCGCTCCATGAAGTGCGCGTAGCGCTTCATCGCCTTCGCGGAGACCTTCGGGTCGTCCGACCCCATCGCCTCCGACGCCTCACGCATGCCCAGCTGCAGCGTGCCGAGACCGCGCGCGTCCAGGATCCGCGTGCGCGCGAGCATCTCGGGGTCGCCGGAGCGCGGGTCCTGCGGCAGGTAGCCGAGCTCGCCCGACCGCGTCACGGTGCCGTTGGCCGGGATCAGGTCACCCGCGAGCACCTTCGTGAGCGTGGTCTTTCCGGCACCGTTGCGCCCCACGAGACCGACCTTGTCGCCAGGGCTGACGCGGAAGGAGACATCGGACATGAGCATGCGCGCGCCCACGCGGATCTCGAGGTCGTGCACGGCAAGCACAGCGGACGTCCGTTCTTCAGAAAGCGGGAAATCGGCCGCAGATTCCGGGAGGAGCAGGCCAGCGTCCCAGCATAGCTTCCGCGGACGGACGGATCCTGTGCGCCGGACCGCCCGTGTCGCTCACCGGAAGTAGAGGTGGTGGTGCCGGCGACAGCCCGGGTTGAAGTCGCGACCGCAGGCGCCGCAGCGCGAGGTCGCGCGGTACTGCGCGATGGGGGTGGTGCCACCGCAGACGCCGCACAGCAGGGCATGGCGATCCCCCGCATCGGCGGACCAGGGCTGGGCCGGGTGGCCTGCGTCGTCCGCGTGGCAGTCGTGGCACGGATACCAGCGGTCGCAGCACGGGAACAGGATCGCCAGCACGTCGAGTTCGGTGTGCCAGTGCACGCATCGCGTCTGCGCGTCGACATTGCGTCCGTGCACCACGTGATCGCCCACGCGGATGGCGCCGATCGACTGCTCGTTCATGCGAGTCCGCGCGCGGTGAGCGCGTCGCCGACGTCGTCGGCGTGGCGCAGCGACATCACGAGGAGGGGGACGACGGCGCGCGGCCCGAGCCGCACGCCCCGCGCGCGCTGGGCATCGCGGATCCGCGTCGCGAAGTCGGCGACGACGGGCACCAGCGAGATGGCAAGAGTGAGCGTGAACCCCACTCTCCAGGGGTCGACTCCGACGCGGCGCAGCGGCGTCAGGGCGACCTGCAGCGCATCGAGCAGGTCCGCCGTGCGGGTGGTCAGCGTCAGGAGACTCGCGAGCAGCACGACCGCGATGATCCGGGTGGTGTTGACGATCGCGTCCGCCGGCGTGAGGAAGATCAGCTGCATCACGACCACGAAGACGACCAGCCAGCGCGTCAACCAGAGCTGCTTCAGCCAGGTGACCGGGCCGAACCCGCCGAGCGCGAACGCGCCGAAGACGAGCACGATCGCACCCCCCGCGAGGAGCGGCGTGCGCGCCCCGATCGAGATCGTGAGCGAGAGCACCACCAGGCCGGCGAGCTTCACGCCCGCCGGAAGGCGGTGCAGCGGACTGCTGCCCGGGCGATAGAGCGAGATCACGGCGCGAGACCCTCGCGTGCGGGGTCGCCGTGCTCGGCCCGGTATCGGGCGATCACCTGAGCGGGCTCCCCCGTCTCGACGAGTCGTCCGTCCGCGAATCGCAGCGCGACATCGCACCGTGCCGCGAGCTCGAGGTCATGAGTGACGATGACCGTCTGCGCGACGACGTCCTCGAGGAGGAGCCGACCGATCCGGCGCGCATTGCCGAGGTCGAGCAGTGTGGTCGGCTCATCCGCGACGACGACGGCAGGCTCGCGGATCAGCACCGAGATCAGCGCGAGAAGCTGCTTCTGTCCGCCGGACAGGCTGTACGCGGGCTGGTCGGCCCGCTCCCCCAGCCCGTGCCGCTCCAGCGCCGCCGCGACGCGCGCCGCGATCTCGCTCTTGTGCAGACCGGACCCCCGCAGCGACAGCGCCACGTCCTCCGCCACCGTCGGCATCAGGATCTGCGCATCCGGATTTGTGAAGACGAATCCCACTCTCTCGCGGATGCGTCTCGGATCGCGTTGCACGTCGATCCCGTGCACCGTGACACGCCCCGTCGTCGGCGCGAGGAGTCCGTTGAGCAGACGAGCGAATGTCGACTTGCCGGATCCGTTCGCGCCGATCACCGCGATCCGCGACTGATCGAGGCGCACCGAGACGTCGCGCAGCACCGGCTGCCCGCCGAGCTCGACCGATACCCCGTCGAGCTCGATCGACGGGGGCGACGACGCGTCGGTGCGCTCGCTCATCAGACCGTGTCGGCCTTCGCCTGCGCGCGCACCTCGGCACGCGCCGTCGGCGCGAAAGCGAACGCGGGCGGATATGCGCGCCACACAGCGGCCGCGAGCACCCCGGCCAGGAGCGACTTGAGCGCATCGCCCGGCAGGAAGGCGACGTTCGAGACGAGGGCATCCAGCGACGAAAGGCCCGCGACGAGCACAAGACCGAGGGTGCCGAAGGCATACACCACGATCACACCGCCCACGAGCCCGCCGAGCGCCGCGCGCCACCACCGGATGCGGGCGCGACCGGCTCGCGCGATCAGCCCCGTGACGACGACCCCGGGAAGCCAGCCGACGAGATAGCCGACCGTCGGCCCGGCGAACACGCCGAGCCCGCCGCGCCCACCCGCGAGCACGGGGAGGCCCACCGCGGTGAGGACGAGCACAACGAGCACCGCGAGCGCGCCGCGACGCGCGCCGAGCACGATCCCGGCGAGCATCACGCCGAGGGTCTGCAGCGTGACGGGGACGCCGAAGGGCAGCGGCACTTGACCTGCGATGCCGAGCACGATGATGATCGCGGCGAAGATCGCGACGCGGGCGAGGTCGCGAGCCTCGAGTCGGGCGGATGCGGCCATGGGGGTCCTTCCTCGGGTGTGGCGATCGCGAGCCGATCACCTGAACACTGTTCACCTGAACACCGTTCACTATACTGACCGTCATGGATGCCCGCGACGCACGAGCCGAACGGCACACCCGCGACGGCATCATCGACACGGCCCTGAGCCTCCTCGAGCAGACGGGACTCCCCGATCTGTCCATGCGGCGTCTCGCGACCGCGCTGGGGGTTCAGCCCAGCGCGCTCTACTGGCACTTCGAGAACAAGCAGGAGCTTCTCGCCGCCGTGGCCGACCGCATCGTCGCCGCCGCGCAGCCCGTCGCCCCGGGCTCCCGCGACGAGGAGGTCGCCGCGGTCGCTCACGCGCTGAGAGACGCGCTGCTCGCTCACCGCGACGGCGCCGAGACCGTGCTGAGCACGCAGGCGCTCGGACTGGGGTCGGATGCCGCGCACCTGCGACTCGCGGCCGCCCTCGTCGGCGACGCATCCCCCGCGGACATCGTCCCGGAGGATGTGCAGGCAGATGCGCGGGTGATCCTGCAGTTCATCCTCGGTCACGCCTCGCTCGTGCAGCAGCGTATCCAGGCGGCGCGCTTCGGCGCCTTCCCGGCCGGCGAGGCGGACATCGCGGAATCGACCGCGGACGACTTCGCGCGCGGACTGCGCATGCTGCTCGCGGGGCTTCCTGCGGCCGCGCCCCCTGACGCGGCCGGCACGCACGACGCGAGCCGCGCGGCGGATCAGCCGATGCGCTCGGCGACGCCGTTGCGCCAGTAGCCCATGAAGGCGACCCGGCGACGGTCGACGCCGTGACCGGAGACCAGCAGGCGACGCAGGGTCTTGATCGTCGACGCCTCGCCCGCGATCCACGCGTAGAACTCGCCTTCGATGGCCTCGGGGCTGTCCCAGAGCAGCTCGCGGTCGATGTCGACCTCGACGATCTCCTGCGGCCGCGGCGCCGCGGCTAGGGCGAGAACATCGCCATGGGCCGCTGCCCACTCCGTGACAGCCTCGATCAGGCCCTCACCGTGGGCGCGCTCTCCCGTCCCGCCGGAGGATCGTGCGATCCATCGCACGTTCACCTTCGGGTGCGACACCTCGAACACGCCGACGTCGGCGATGCTCGGCACCTCGACGAAGACATCCGCCGTCCGATCCGCCGGGAGGCTCTCCAGGATGCTGCCGATCGCGGGAACGGCGGTCTCGTCGCCGATCAGCAGCACCCGCTGCGCATTGGCCGGACGCCAGTCGGTGCCAGCGCTGCTGTAGGGGCTGCGGGCGTCCGGGCCGCAGATCACGACCTCCTCGCCGCCGCGCGCCGACTCGGCCCAGGTCCCTGCGGGACCGGCGTCGTGGTGCACAACGAAGTCGACCGTCAGCTCCGCAGCCACTGAGTCGACACGACGCACCGTGTAGGTGCGGAAGGGATTGCGCTCACCCTCGGGCAGGGAACGCCACTGGTCGTACCAGTCACCCGCCCACTGCTCCTCGTCGTACTGGCCGATGTCGGCCATCCGCCCGTCCGCGAGCGGGAAGAGGATCTTGATCCGCTGGTCGGTCGCCGTCGTGCCGAAGTGCTCGAAGCCGGGCCCGCCGAAGACGACCCGCGCGAAATGCGGGCTCAATCGCTCGACGCGCTGCACGGTCGCGCGGTACAGACGGTAGGCCGGGCGGACGGGAGAGTCGTCGAGGAGGGTCACGAGACGGCAGTCTACGTCACCAAGTTAGGACAGGCTTACCTCTGCCCCGGATTCGTCTCGTGTCCGTGCCCCAGCCTCATCCCGGGGACGAGAGCGAGAAGCGCCAGGCCCAGCGCGAGCAGGAACACCGCGGTGAACTGCGCGTCCGTGCCCGCCAGGGAGGTGAACACCAGTCCCATCACCGCGATCGACGCGGACGCCCCCACCGAATCGCTGATCTGCAGCGCGGAGGAGTTGAAGCCCTCCTCGGCGCGGTTCGAGTAGGCGAGCATCAGCACCGTCTGGCGGGGGTACATCAGGCCCATGCCGAATCCCGCGCACGACCACAGCGCGATCGGCACCCAGACCGGCAGCGCCAGGAGCGGCGTCAGCGCGCATGCGAGCGTCGCGATCGCGAGCAACGAGACCCCGATGACCGCGATGCGGGTGTTGCCGATCCGGTCTCCGTGGGTGCCCGAGATCTGCGCGCTGATCGCCCAGGCGATCGCCGCGGCGGTGAGCCCCAGGCCGGCCCACATCGCAGAGAACCCGAAGCGCTCGATCAGCAGGTAGGGCACGTACACCTCGGCGCCGAACAGCGAGCCCGCGATCAGGCTGCGCATCAGGATCACGCTCGGCAGGCCCCGGCGCATGCTGACCATCCCCTGCGGGAGCAGGGGCAGGATGGCGATCGCGATCACGATCACGGCTCCGACCGCGACGGCCCACCCGAGGGCCGGCGACAGCGACGACGAGAGCTCGGAGGTCATGCCCAACGCGAGCGCCGCCACCGCCACCACGACCGCGAACAGCAGTCGGCGTCCCACACCGGCGGGACGCTCGGCGGACGGCGCCTCGGCGAGGTGCCGGAGGCGCGGCGCGACCATCGCGAAGGCGGCGAGGGCCAGCACCGCCAGGGCCGCGAAGATCCATCGCCAGTGCAGCTGCTCGGTCACCGCCCCCGCGAGGAACGGGCCGATGAGAGACGGCACGACCCAGGCGGCGGAGAAGAGCGCCATCACCCGACCGTGCAGCGCCGGCGGATAGACGCGGGCGACGACCACGTACAGCGCCACCGTCTGGCCTCCCGCACCCAGCCCCGTCACGAGACGCCCGAGCACCAGCAGTTCCATGGTCGGCGCGGTCGCGGCCATCGCCTGCCCCAGGACGAACAGGATGACGGCCGTGGACAGCGGCGCGGCCGGGCCCGCACGATCCGACCAGGCACCCGACGCCACCATGCCGATGACACCCGTCGCCAGGGTGCCGGAGAACGCGATCGCGAACAGGGCCTCACCGTCGAGGTCCTCGGCGACGAAAGGCATCACCGTGGTCAGGGCCATCGCCGTGAGAGCGGCGAGGAAGATCAGCGAGACCGCGCCGAGCGTCACCCAGACGACTCGCGGGTCCCACAGGGTGAGGATGCTCGGCCGCCCGCCGCCCGAAGAGGACTGCAGTGCGGGCTCGGCGTGGGGCTCGGCGCTCAGCGGATCCGTCATGTCCGCCTCAGCCCCGCAGAGCGCCGATGCGCTCCACAGCCTCGGTGAGGATGGCCGGGGAGGTGCCGAAGTTGATGCGGATGTGGCCGCGTCCCTGCTCACCGAACAGCGGACCCAGATGCACCGCGACCTTCGCCTCGCGCAGGATCTTCAGCGCCGGGTTGTCCCCCCAGCCGAGCTCCCTCAGATCGACCCACGCGAGGTAACCCGCGTCCCCCGGCATGTAGCGGGCCTCGGGCAGGTGCTCAGCCAGCAGGTCGACGAGCAGCTGACGGTTGAGTTCGAGCCGCGCGATCAGGGAATCGAGCCACTCGTCGCCCTCCTCGAACGCCGCGACGTTCGCGAAGACGCCGAACAGCGAGGTGCGCCATTCGACCTCGTCGGGGATCGCGGAGACGATGCGTGCCGGCTCGGGCGCGTCCGTCAGGATGAAGGCGCACTTCAGCCCCGCGAGGTTGAACGCCTTACTGGCGCTCGTGACGGCGAAGCCGACCTCCTTGGCCTCGGGCGCCGCGTCGAGGAACGGGGTGAACGTCGCGCCCGCCAGTGTGAGGGGCGCATGGATCTCGTCGCTCACGATCCAGCCCCCGTGCCGCTTCGCAATGCGCGCCAGCTCGGCGAGGGTCTCTCGCGAGTGCACGGTGCCGGTGGGGTTATGCGGATTGCAGAGCAGCATCACCTTCGCGCCCTCGGCGAACGCGGCCTCGATGGACGGCAGGTCGAGCGACCAGCCGTCGTTGTGCTTCGACAGCGGAATGGCCACGACATCGGTCTTGGACTCGTCGTTCACCGCAAAGAAGGGCGGGTAGACCGGCGTGGTGATAATGACCCGATCGCCGGGGCTCGTGACCGCGCGCAGCAGTTCGGCGATGCCCATCATCACATCGCAGGTGGTGCGCACCCGTGCCGGGTCGACGGTCCATCCGAAGCGGCGCTGGGCGAAGGCCGCGAACGCGTCGGGCAGGCGTGTCGTGGGCGGCGTGTAACCCGTGTCGCCGCGCTGCACGGCTTCGGTGAGACACCGCGTGATGGCCGGAGCGAGCGCGAAGTCGGTCTCGGCCACGAAGAGCGGGAGCACGTCGTCCGGATACTTCGCCCACTTCGTGCTGCTTCTCCTGCGGAGCTCTTCGATGGGCAGGGCGTCGAGCGGCTGGGTCACCGATACAGCCTACCGACGGCGAAGGCCCGGGATCTCTCCCGGGCCTTCCCTGTGATCGTCGCGTGAGCGCGGTCGCGGTCAGATGGCGAAGCCGAGCGCGCGCATCATGTCGCGCCCGTCGTCCGTGATCCGCTCGGGACCCCACGGCGGCATCCAGACCCAGTTGATCCGGAAGCGGTCCACCACGTTGTCCAGCGCCTGTGCCGTCTGCTCCTCGAGCACATCGGTGAGCGGGCATCCGGCGCTCGTGAGCGTCATGTGGATGATGAGCGCATCGTTCTCGTCGTCCCAGGCGAGGTCGTAGATGAGGCCGAGGTCGACGACGTTCACGCCGAGCTCCGGGTCCATCACGTCCTTGAGGGCCTCGGTGACCTCGTCGTACTTCTCGGGTGTGAGAGTCGCGGTCATGGCGGTGAGCTTACGCCTCGAGGGGCGCGTCGGCAGGAAGGTAGGCCGCGTAGCCCTCGTTCTCGAGACGCTCGGCGAGCTCGGGGCCGCCCTCCTCCACGATCTGACCCTTGACCATCACGTGGACGAAGTCGGGCTGGATGTAGCGCAGGATGCGCGTGTAGTGCGTGATCAGGAGAACGCCGAGCCCGGTGTTGTCCTTGGCGCGGTTCACGCCCTCCGAGACGATCTTCAGCGCGTCGACATCGAGGCCCGAGTCGGTCTCGTCCAGGATCGCGAGCTTCGGCTTGAGCAGCTCGAGCTGGAGGATCTCGTGGCGCTTCTTCTCGCCGCCAGAGAAGCCCTCGTTGACGTTGCGCTGGGCGAACTTGTCGTCCATGCGCAGCGCCTTCATGCCCTCCTTGACCTCCTTGGTCCAGGTGCGCAGCGACGGCGCCTCGCCGTCGATGGCCGTCTTGGCCGTGCGGAGGAAGTTCGTCACGGTGACGCCGGGGATCTCCACCGGGTACTGCATCGCCAGGAAGAGACCGGCGCGGGCGCGCTCGTCGACGGCCATCTCGAGGACGTCCTCGCCGTCGAAGGTGATCGAGCCGCTCGTGACGGTGTACTTCGGGTGACCGGCGATCGTCGAGGCGAGGGTCGACTTGCCCGAGCCGTTGGGGCCCATGATCGCGTGGGTCTCGCCCGAGCGCACGGTGAGGTTGACGCCGTTGAGGATGGGGATGACGCCTTCGTCGGTTTCGACCGTGACGTGCAGATCGCGGATCTCGAGAACGGACATATCAGACTTCCTTCTTCAGGCTGGGATCGATGAGCACGTCATCGCCGTCGATCGTGACGACGAACACCGGGACGGGCTCGTAAGCAGGGAGGTTGAGGGGCTTGCCGGAGCGCAGCGAGAACGCGGAGCCGTGGGCCCAGCACTCGAGCGTGTCGCCCTCGACGAAGCCCTCGGAGAGGGAGATGTCGCCGTGCGTGCAGGTGTCGCCGATGGCGTGCACCTCTCCGGCGGAGTCGAGCACAACAGCGATCGCGACGCCGTCGGCCTCGACCTTGAGCGGCTGATCCTGGACCAGCTCGCTCAGGCCGCAGACGCGGGTGGCGCTCACGCGGTCACCTCGGCACCCTCGGCGAGCTCCTTCTCGATGAGCGCGGTCAGCTCCTCCTCCAGGGAGGGGATGCCGATCTTCTGCACGGTCTCGGCGAGGAATCCGAGCACAACGAGGCGACGCGCCTCCTCCTCGGTGATGCCGCGGGCCTGCAGGTAGAACAGCTGCTCGTCGTCGAAGCGACCGGTCGCCGACGCGTGGCCGGCGCCCTTGATGTCGCCCGTCTGGATCTCGAGGTTCGGGATCGAGTCGGCGCGCGCGCCGTTGGTGAGCACCAGGTTGCGGTTGGCCTCGTACGAGTCGGTGCCCTTCGCATCCGGACCGATGAGCACATCGCCGATCCACACCGTGCGGGCGCTGACACCCTGGAGCGCACCCTTGTAGAGCACGTCGCCGGTGGTCTCCTGGCCCTTGTGGTGCAGGTACACCTGGCTCTCGAGGTGCTGGCCCTCGTCAGCGAAGGCGAGACCGTAGAGCTCGCCGTTCGATCCGGTGCCGGCCAGCTCGAGGTTCGGGTTCACGCGCACAACGCCGCCGCCGAAGCTGACGACGATGTGGCGCACCGTGGCGTCGCGGTCCACACGCGTCTGGTGGGCGGCGACGTGGACGGCCTCGTCATCCCACTGCTGCACGCTGACCACGGTGAGGTGCGAGCCGTCACGCGCGATGATCTCGACGTTCTGCGCGTACTGCACGGCGCCCGAGTGGCGCAGCACGACCGTGGCCTTGCTGTGCTCCTGGGCCTCGATGACGAGGTGGCCGTCGGCACGGCGGTCGGCGCCCTGGCCCGTGACCTCGATCACGATCGGCTCGGCGACCTCGGCTTCGCGCGGCACGCGCACGTGCAGCGCCTCGCTCGCGCCCTGCCAGGCGATCGCCGCCGGCAGATCCTCGGGCAGGAAGAACTCGCCGCGCGGCGCCTGACCGATCGCGAGCGGCGCGGCGAGGTACTCGGCGCCCGCGGTGACCGCGACGGACACGCCGTCGTTGGCCACGGCCGGGGCGAACACGCCCTTCAGGCGCGCCACGGGAGCGTGCTTCCAGTTGACCTCACGGCCCGTCGGCACACCGAAGTCGGCGGGCTCGAACGAGCGGAGGCGCTCCGAGCGGGTCTGCACCGGGACGGTGGTGCCCGCGACCTGCGCCGCGGGGTCCACGTGGGCGCGCTCGTCCTGCGGCGCGGTCTGCGCCGTCGTCGACGTCGTCATATCAGCCGACCGATCCTTCCATGCCCATCTCGATGAGCTTGTTCAGCTCGAGGGCGTACTCCATGGGCAGCTCGCGCGCGATCGGCTCGATGAAGCCGCGCACGATCATCGCCATCGCCTCGTCCTCGGGCATGCCGCGCGACTGCAGGTAGAACAGCTGCTCCTCGCTGACCTTGGAGACCGTGGCCTCGTGGCCGAGCTGCACGTCGTCGACGCGGATGTCGATCGCCGGGTACGTGTCGGAACGCGAGATCGAGTCGACCAGGAGCGCGTCGCAGCGGACGGTGTTGGCCGAGTGGTGAGCGTTCGCGTCGACGCGGACCTCGCCGCGATAGCCGGCACGACCGCCGCCGCGGGCGATCGACTTCGAGACGATCGACGACTGCGTGTACGGCGCCATGTGGATCATCTTCGCGCCGGCGTCCTGGTGCTGCCCGGGACCGGCGAAGGCGACCGAGAGGGTCTCCCCCTTGGCGTGCTCGCCCATCAGGAAGATCGAGGGGTACTTCATCGTCACCTTGGAGCCGATGTTGCCGTCGATCCACTCCATCGTCGCGCCCTCGTGCGCCACGGCGCGCTTGGTGACGAGGTTGTAGACGTTGTTCGACCAGTTCTGGATCGTCGTGTAGCGCACGCGGGCGTTCTTCTTCACGATGATCTCGACGACGGCCGAGTGCAGCGAGTCCGACTTGTAGATCGGGGCCGTGCAGCCCTCGATGTAGTGGACGTACGAGTCCTCGTCAGCGATGATCAGGGTCCGCTCGAACTGACCCATGTTCTCGGTGTTGATGCGGAAGTACGCCTGCAGCGGGATCTCCACGTGGACGCCCTTGGGCACGTACACGAACGAGCCGCCCGACCACACGGCCGTGTTGAGCGCGGCGAACTTGTTGTCGCCCGCAGGGATCACGGTGCCGAAGTACTCCTCGAAGAACTCGGGGTGCTCGCGCAGCGCGGTGTCGGTGTCCATGAAGATGACGCCCTGCTCCTCCAGGTCCTCGCGGATCTGGTGGTAGACGACCTCGGACTCGTACTGCGCCGCGACGCCGGCGACGAGGCGCTGACGCTCGGCCTCCGGGATGCCCAGCTTCTCGTAGGTGTTGCGGATGTCCTCCGGAAGGTCCTCCCACGACTGGGCCTGCTTCTCGGTGGAGCGCACGAAGTACTTGATGTTCTCGAAGTCGATATCGCTGAGGTCGGCGCCCCAGGTCGGCATCGGCTTCTTGCCGAACAGGTCGAGACCCTTCAGACGGGTCTTCAGCATCCATTCGGGCTCGGCTTTGAGGGCCGAGATGTCGCGCACCACGTTCTCGTTGAGACCGCGCTTCGCGCTGGCTCCGGCGGCATCCGCGTCGTGCCAGCCGAACTCGTACACCCCCAGACCTTCGAGCTCGGGGCGGTCGATCAGCACATCGGACATGGCGTCACACTCTCCTCATCAGGCCTCAGACGGTGTCAGCCGCCCCGGCGACGCGCTGGGGATGCCAGCGCTCTCAGCCGTGGTGGGCCTTTCACATAAGACGCGTAGAAACTCGCGCCTAGACTTGGCGGCGCGGCGAGGCTTCTCGCGCGCATCCGCAGCTCTTCCCGAATTCTACAGGTTCCGCCCTTTCATCGGGCCGCCCCGGACCTGTCTCACGGGGTACCGCCAGGAGGCTCCACGGTCATGTCCGCAGACGTTCTCGCCCCCGCGAACCCGGCTCGCACCGCCGAGCGTGTGCGTCCCGCGCTGATCGTGCTGGCCTGGCTGTCGTTCATCGCCGAGGTCATCATCATCGGCACGGGCGGCGCGGTGCGCCTCACGGGTTCCGGCCTCGGCTGCTCCGAGTGGCCGCTCTGCACACCTGAGTCGCTTGTTCCCACGCCCGAGCTCGGCATCCACGGATTCATCGAGTTCGGCAACCGCACGATGACCGGAGTCGTGGGGCTGCTCGCGCTGGCCGTGCTGGTGCTCACCCTGCTGCACATCCGCGCGCGCCGTGAGCTCATCCGGACCGGGTGGTTCGCCCTGGGCGGTGTCGTCCTCGCCGGCGCGACGATCGCCGTGAGCGGATCCTTCGTCGCGGGTGTCGCCGTCGCCCTGGCCGCCGTGATCGCGGCTGCCGTCGTCACGGTCCGCACCGCACCCGCCCGGCGCGACCTGCTCATCCTGTCCTGGCTCGTGGTGATCGGCGTCGTGGCACAGGGTCTCGTCGGCGGCATCACCGTGCTCACCGGACTCAATCCGTTCATCGTCGGCTTCCACTACGCCAGCTCGGTCGCACTCGTTGTGCTGACGGCGGCGTATCTCGTGCGCGCATACGACGCCCCCGGTCCGCGCGAGCGTGCGGTGCCGAAGTGGTTCGCGATCCTCACGCACGTCACCTCGGTCGCCCTGGTCGCCACCATCGGCGCCGGCGTGCTGACCACCTCGAACGGTCCGCATTCCGGCGATCCCAACGTGATCCGCACCGGGTTCGATGCGACCGTGCTCGCGCACGTGCACTCGTGGCCCGGCTACGTGCTGCTGGCCCTCACCCTCGCCCTGACCGCGGCGGCCCTGCGGCTGCGCCTGCGTCCGCTTCGCTGGCTGCTGGCCCTGCTCGCCGTGATCGCCGTGCAGGTGATCGTGGGCATCATCCAGGCGCGCAACGGCCTGCCCGAGCTCCTCGTCGGCGTCCACATGGTGCTCGCGGGAGTGTCGGCCGCGGTGTTCACGGTGGTCGTCCTGCGCCTGAAGCGTCCCGTCTCCGCCGACTGACAACAGGCCGCGCGACGCGGCGGGATCAGTCGTCGGCGGTGGCCGTGGCGACCAGGACACCCCGCGCGAGCGAGTGGAAGTGCCGCTGGAACCCGAGAATCGCGGGAGTCACGTCCTCGGTGATGTCGAGGTGCTCGACATCCAGGGCGTCCACGACGAAGAAGTAGCGGTGCGTGCCGGTGCCGGGAGGCGGGCCCGCGCCGATGAAGCCCGGCACGCCCGTCTCGTTGCGGAGCAGCTTGCCGGCAGGGTTCTGGCCGGTCGCGACCGACGTGACATCGAGCGGGATGTCGTAGACCGCCCAGTGCCAGAAACCCGAGCCGGTGGGCGCATCCGGATCGAAGCAGGACAGGGCGAACGATCTGGTCCCCTCCGGAGCGCCGCTCCAGCTGAGCTGCGGCGACGTGTCCGAGCCTCCGCCCCCGGCGCCCCACTGCGCGCGCGGCAGCGGCTGTCCCTCGGCGATGTCCGTGCTGGTGAGCGTCAGCGGGGCGAAGTCGCGCAGCGTCGCGAGCTCTGCGTACGGGTCATAGGAGAACATGCCGACAGGCTAGCGGCGGGCCTCTTCGCGCGGCAGAGCGCCCTCGGCGCGTCGACGGTCGGCGAGACGCCGCGCCACGCGCTCCCGATCAGAAGGGAAGCAGGGGGTCGACCGCCACCGTGACGAACAGCAGCGTCAGGTAGGTGATCGACGCGTGGAAGACGCGCATCGGTCCGGCCACGAGTCCCTTGACCGTGCGGTTGTAGAGACGGTGCGACTCGTAGAGGAACCACCCGCCCAGCACCAGCGCGGATGCGATGTACAGCAGGCCCATGTCGGCCACCGGGATCAGCAGCAGCGAGCACGCGACCGTCGCCCACGCGTAGAGGATGATCTGCAGGCCCACCTGCACACCCGAGCGGGTGGCGCCGAGCATCGGCACATCGGTGTTCGCGTAGTCGGCCGCGTACTTGATCGACAGCGGCCAGTAGTGCGGGGGCGTCCAGAGGAACACCAGCAGGAAGAGGATGAACGGCGCCCAGTCGAGCGAGTTCGCCACGGCCGCCCAGCCGATCAGCACCGGGAAGCAGCCGGCGATGCCACCCCAGACGATGTTCTGCTCGGTGCGGCGCTTGAGGATCATCGTGTAGATCACGACGTAGAAGAAAATCGCGCCGGCCGACAGCGAAGCCGTGAGCAGATTCGTGGTCAGCAGGAACCAGATCGTGGAGACGATCGCGAGCGTCCACGCGAAGATCAGGGCATTGCGCGGGGTGATCTCCCCCGTCACGATCGGCCGGTTCTCGGTCCGCTGCATGTGCGCATCGATGTCGCGATCGATGTACATGTTGAACGCGGCCGCGGAGCCCGCGCTCAGCGAGCCGCCGATCACGGTGGCGAGCACAAGCCACAGGTCGGGAAGCCCGTTCGCGGCGAGGAACATCACGGGAACGGTCGACACCAGCAACAGCTCGAGCACGCGCGGCTTCGTCAGCGCCACATAGGCGCGCACCCTGCGCCCGAGTCCCGTCGGCTTCGAGGTCTCCGGTGCGATCGTCGACATGGCGATGCTCTACCTCTTTCAGACCTCGGGAACGACCTCTCGATTCTAGGGCATGCGCATCCGGATCCGCCCCGCACGCACGGACGCGCCCGCATCCTCCTCACCGTGAGGGCGTCCCCGTGGTGAAGGAGCCGATACACCCTCGTCACCACGTCGTCGCAGAGCGCGTGAAAGCGCCTGTCATGCTCCGTCACGGGCCGCCTCTGGTCCCCTATGCCCGGCGGTATGCTGGGAAAACACCCGCGCCGTGATGCGTGCCCCCGAGATCCACGATCCGTTGAGCACCGCGCCGGCGTGATTTACCCCACCACTGAAAGGCGATCCGGTGACGGAACTGCGTTGGGATGAGATCGACAAGCGCGCTGTGGACACGGCCCGCGTCCTTGCGGCGGACGCCGTGGAAAAGGTCGGAAACGGCCACCCGGGAACGGCGATGAGCCTCGCTCCCGCGGCGTACCTCCTGTACCAGCGCGTGCTGCGCCACGACCCGACGGACACGAACTGGGCCGGTCGCGACCGCTTCATCCTGTCTGCCGGACACTCGTCGCTCACGCAGTACGTGCAGCTCTACCTCGGCGGCTTCGGCCTCGAGCTCGACGACCTCAAGGCGCTTCGCACCTGGGGTTCGCTGACGCCCGGGCACCCGGAGTACGGCCACACCAAGGGCGTGGAGATCACGACCGGACCGCTCGGCCAGGGTCTGGCCTCGGCCGTGGGCTTCGCCTACGCGGCCCGCTACGAGCGCGGCCTGTTCGACCCCGAGGCCCCGGCGGGCGAGAGCCCGTTCGACCACTACGTCTACGTCGTCGCCGGTGACGGCGACCTCCAGGAGGGCGTCACCAGCGAGGCCGGTTCGCTCGCGGGCCACCAGCAGCTGGGCAACCTCATCGCGATCTACGACTCCAACCAGATCTCGATCGAGGACGACACCAACGTCGCCTTCACCGAGGACGTCAAGGGCCGCTACGAGGCCTACGGGTGGGACGTGCAGGTCGTCGACTGGAAGCAGACCGGCGAGTACGTCGAGGACGTCCCCGCGCTCTACGCCGCGATCGAGGCCGCGAAGGCCGAGACGTCGAAGCCCTCGCTGATCATCCTCAAGACGGTCATCGGCTACCCGGCGCCCAACAAGAAGAACACCGGCAAGATCCACGGCTCCGCTCTCGGCGCCGACGAGCTGGCCGCCACCAAGCAGGTGCTCGGCTTCGACCCGGAGCAGAGCTTCGCCGTCGCTGACGACGTGATCGCGCACACCCGCGGTCTCGCCGAGCGTGCCGCGGAGGTCCGGGCCGAGTGGCAGAAGTCCTTCGACGCGTGGGCCGCCGCGAACCCCGAGCGCAAGGCGCTGTGGGACCGCCTCGAGGCGGGCGAGCTGCCCGCCGACATCGAGTCGGCTCTCCCGGTCTTCGAGGCCGGCAAGGACGTCTCGACCCGCGCCGCGTCCGGCACGGTCATCAACGCCCTCGCCGCGCAGCTCCCCGAGCTGTGGGGCGGATCGGCCGACCTCGCCGAGTCGAACCTCACCACCATCAAGGGCGCCAAGTCGTTCATCCCCGCCGAGTGGTCCACGCACGAGTGGAGCGGCAGCCCGTACGGCCGTGTGCTGCACTTCGGCATCCGCGAGCACGCGATGGGCTCGATCCTCAACGGCATCGTCCTGCACGGCAAGACCCGCGCATTCGGCGGCACGTTCCTGATCTTCAGCGACTACATGCGTCCCCCAGTGCGTCTGGCCGCGCTCATGGACATCCCGACGATCTTCGTCTGGACCCACGACTCGGTCGCGCTCGGCGAGGACGGCCCCACGCACCAGCCGATCGAGCAGCTCGCGACGCTCCGCGCGATCCCGAACCTCGCCATCGTCCGCCCCGCGGACGCCAACGAGACCGCGGTCGTGTGGCTCGAGATGCTCAAGCGCCGGGGCGGCCCGGCCGGCATCGCGCTCACGCGCCAGAACATCCCGGTGTTCGCGCGCGGCGAGGGCGAGGCCTCGGGCGAGGTCTTCGGCTCCGCCAAGCTCGCCGCCAAGGGCGCCTACGTGCTGGCCGAGGCCCCGAACGGCACGCCCGACGTGCTGCTCATCGCCACGGGCTCCGAGGTCCAGCTCGCCGTCACGGCGCGCGAGACCCTGGCCGCCGAGGGCATCAACGCCCGCGTCGTCTCGGTGCCCTCGCTCGAGTGGTTCGCCGAGCAGGACGAGGCGTACCGCGAGTCGGTCATCCCCGCCGCCGTCACCGCGCGCGTCACCGTCGAGGCCGGTTCGGCTCTGTCGTGGCACGCCGTGGCCGGCGACAAGGGACGCTCCATCGCGATCGACCACTTCGGCGCCTCCGCCGACTACAAGACCCTGTTCGAGAAGTTCGGCTTCACCGCCGAGGCCGTGGTCGCCGCGGCTCGCGAGACCATCAAGGAGAACGCATGAGCACCACCCCCACCGCAGAGCTGTCCGCCCTCGGCGTCAGCATCTGGCTCGACGACCTGTCCCGCACCCGCATCACCTCGGGCAACCTCGCTCAGCTGATCGCCGAGAAGAACGTCACCGGTGTCACCACCAACCCGACGATCTTCCAGGGCGCCATCACCGCGCACATCGGCTATGAGGACTCCGTGGCCGCACAGGCAGCCAAGGGTGCGACCGCCGACGACGCGATCTTCGCGATCACCACCGCCGACGTCCGCGACGCCTGCGACATCTTCCGCCCGATCTACGACGCCACGGGCGGCGTCGACGGCCGTGTGTCGATCGAGGTCTCCCCCGACCTCGCCCACGACACCGAGGCCACCATCGCCCAGGCGAAGGAGCTGCACGCCGAGGTCGACCGCGAGAACGTGCTCATCAAGATCCCCGCGACGAAGGCCGGTCTCCCGGCGATCACCGCGGTCATCGGTGCCGGGATCAGCGTCAACGTCACGCTGATCTTCTCGCTCGAGCGCTACTCGGAGGTCATCGACGCCTACCTCGCCGGTCTCGAGCAGGCCCGCGATGCAGGCATCGACCTGTCGAAGATCCACTCGGTCGCCTCGTTCTTCGTGTCGCGCGTCGACACGGAGGTCGACAAGCGCCTCCTGGCGCTCGGCACCGACGAGGCCAAGGCCCTCACCTCGAAGGCCGGCCTCGCCAACGCGCGACTCGCCTACGAGCTCTACGAGCAGCGCTTCGCCGAGTCGCGCGCGACCGACCTGATCGCCGCCGGCGCCAACGTGCAGCGTCCGCTGTGGGCCTCGACGGGCGTCAAGGACCCGTCGCTGCCCGACACGCTCTACGTCACCGGCCTCGCCGCCGCCGGCACGGTCAACACCATGCCGGAGAAGACGCTCGACGCCACGTTCGACCACGGCGTCGTCGAGGGCGACACCGTGACCGGCGCCTATGGCGAGGCGCACGAGCTCTTCGCCAAGCTCGCCGACCTCGGCATCGACTTCACCGACGTCACCCAGACGCTCGAGGACGAGGGTGTGTCGAAGTTCATCGCCTCGTGGCACGACCTTCAGGCGACGGTCGCCAGCGCACTCGAGAGTGCGAAGGGAACCCAGGCATGACCTTCTCGATCCGGGTCTCGGGCGCTCCCGAGGCCGCGGTCGCGGAGCAGCTGCCCGTCCTGATCGGCGACCTCGTCGCGTCGAGCCTGACGAACCTCGACTCCACGCTGTGGGGCCCTGAGGCCGAGTCCGAGGCGTCGATCCGCCTCGGCTGGATCCAGGCGGTCTCGGTGTCCCGTCCGCTGGTCGCCGAGATCGTCGCGCTGCGCGACAAGCTCAAGGCGAAGGGCGTCGACCGGTTCGTGCTGGGCGGCATGGGCGGCTCGTCGCTCGCGCCCGAAGTCATCACCCGCACCGCGGGCGTCGACCTGACGATCCTCGACTCGACCGCACCCGGCCAGATCCTCGCGGCCCTGAACGGCGACCTCGCGCGCACCGCGCTCGTGGTGTCGTCGAAGTCGGGCTCCACGGTCGAGACCGATTCGCACCGTCGTGCGTTCGAGGCGGCGTTCACCGACCTGGGCATCGACCCCACCGAGCGCATCATCGTCGTCACCGACCCGGGCTCCCCGCTCGATGCGTCGGCGCGCGAGGCGGGCTACCGCGTCTTCAACGCCGACCCCAACGTGGGCGGCCGCTACTCGGCCCTCACCGCCTTCGGCCTGGTGCCGTCGGGCCTCTCGGGCGTCGACATCGACGAGCTCCTGGACGAGGCGGAGGCCTCGCTCCTCGAGGTCGCCATCGACGCCCCCGAGAACCCGGCCCTCGTCCTCGCTGCGGCCATCGCCGCGTCGAAGACGCCGGACGGCGCGGGTCGTCGCGACAAGCTCGGCCTGATCGAGGACGGCACCCACATCCAGGGTCTGCCGGACTGGATCGAGCAGCTCATCGCGGAGTCGACCGGCAAGCTCGGCACGGGCATCCTGCCCGTCGTCCTGCTGCCGGTCTCCCCCGAGCTCGAGTCGAAGCCGGCCGACCTGCAGATCGTCCGCATCGTCGACGACGCCGAAGAGGTCGCGCACCGCCACCCGGGTGAGATCCTCGTCAGCGGCTCGCTGGGCGCTCAGTTCGTGGTGTGGGAGTACGCGACGGCGATCGCCGGCCGCCTGCTCGGCATCAACCCGTTCGACCAGCCCGACGTCGAGTCGGCCAAGGTGGCCGCGCGCGGCCTGCTGGACGCGCGTCCGGAGCCCACGGCTCCGGCCTTCGTCGAGGAGGGCGTCGAGGTGCGCGTGAGCGATCCCGCCCTCGCCGCCAGCGGCACGATCCAGGGTGTGCTCGACGCGCTCTGGGCGACGCTGGCCGACAACGGCTACGTGTCGATCCAGGCCTACGTCGACCGGCTCGAGATCCCGCAGCTGCAGGGTCTTCGTGAGATGGTCGCCGCCGACTCCGGTCGCCCCACCACGTTCGGCTGGGGACCGCGCTTCCTGCACTCGACCGGTCAGTATCACAAGGGCGGTCCGGCGCAGGGTGTGTTCCTCCAGATCACGGAGCGCACGGAGGTGGACGTCGAGATCCCGGAGCGTCCCTTCACGTTCGGCCAGCTCATCGAGGCTCAGGCCGCCGGTGATGCCGCCGTGCTCAGCGCTGCCGGCCGCCCGGTCGTGACGCTCACGCTCACGGACCCGCAGACCGAGGTCCTCGCGCTCTTCGAGGCGGCACAGTGACGGTCGAGGTCGCGCGGGGAGTCAACCCCCTGCGCGACCCCGCCGACCGTCGACTGAACCGGATCGCGGGGCCCAGTGCCCTCGTGATCTTCGGCGTGACGGGTGACCTCTCCCGCAAGAAGCTGATGCCGGCCGTCTACGACCTCGCCAACCGCGGCCTGCTTCCGCCGGGCTTCGCGCTCGTCGGCTTCGCGCGTCGCGACTGGGAGGACCAGGACTTCGCCGAGGTCGTCCGGGATGCCGTGAAGCAGTACGCACGCACCGAGTTCCGCGAGGAGACCTGGCAGCAGCTGCAGCAGGGCATCCGGTTCGTGCAGGGCGAGTTCGACGACCCGCAGGCCTTCCGCCGGCTGCGCGAGACCGTCGACCGCCTGGATGTCGAACGCGGCACGATGGGCAACCACGCGTTCTACCTGTCGATCCCGCCGAAGGCGTTCCCCGTCGTGGCTCAGCAGCTGCTGGACTCGGGACTGGTGGACGACAACGCGGACGACGACCGCTGGCGTCGTGTGGTGATCGAGAAGCCGTTCGGAAACGACCAGGCCACGGCGCGCGAGCTGAACAACGCGCTCGAGGCCGCCTTCCCGGCCGACGCGATCTTCCGGATCGACCACTACCTCGGCAAGGAGACGGTCCAGAACATCCTGGCCCTGCGCTTCGCGAACGAGCTGTACGAGCCGATCTGGAACCGCAACTACGTCGACCACGTGCAGATCACCATGGCCGAGGACATCGGCGTGGGTGGTCGCGCGGGCTACTACGACGGCGTGGGCGCTGCCCGCGATGTCATTCAGAACCACCTCCTGCAGCTCCTCGCCCTCACGGCGATGGAGGAGCCCATCAGTCTCTCCGCGGATCACCTCCGTGCCGAGAAGGAGAAGGTGCTCGCCGCCGTCACGCTGCCCGAGGATCTGTCGGTCGCGACAGCCCGCGGTCAGTACGCGGGCGGCTGGCAGGGCGGCGAGGAGGTCATCGGCTTCCTCGACGAGGACGGGATGAACCCGCAGTCGACGACGGAGACGTACGCCGCGATCAAGCTCGAGATCAACACGCGCCGCTGGGCGGGTGTGCCGTTCTACGTGCGGTCGGGCAAGCGCCTCGGCCGTCGTGTGACCGAGATCGCCGTGGTGTTCAAGAAGGCCCCCGAGCACCTCTTCGGTCAGACCTCGGAGCTCGGACAGAACGCCCTCGTGATCCGCGTCCAGCCCGATGAGGGCGTGACGATCCGCTTCGGCTCGAAGGTGCCGGGGTACGGCACGCAGGTGCGCGATGTGACCATGGACTTCGGCTACGGCCACGCCTTCACCGAGGCGAGCCCCGAGGCCTATGAGCGTCTGATCCTGGATGTCCTGCTCGGCGACCCGCCGCTCTTCCCGCGTCACGAGGAGGTCGACCTGTCGTGGCAGATCCTCGACCCCGTCGAGAAGTTCTGGGCGGAGCAGGGTGGACCGCTCGAGCAGTACGACCCCGGTTCGTGGGGCCCGCCCTCGGCCGATGAGCTCCTTGCCCGCGACGGCCGCGTCTGGAGGCGCCCGTGATCATCGATCTGCCCGACACCACCGTCAGCAAGGTGGCCCGCCAGCTCGTCAACACGCGTGAAGAGGGCGGCGCGGTCGCCCTCGGTCGTGTGCTCACCCTCGTCATCAAGTCGGACAAGGGCTTCGAGGAGGCGGCGATCGAGGCGGCCAACGACGCGTCGCGTGAGCACCCGATGCGTGTCATCGTGCTCGTCACGGACACGGCGGGCGAGGCGCGTCTCGACGCCCAGATCCGCGTCGGATCCGATGCGGGCGCGTCCGAGGTCATCATCCTCGAGGCCACGGGAAAGGCTGCAGGCAACGAGCTCACGCTCCTGACCGGCCTCCTTCTGCCCGATGCCCCGGTCGTCGCCTGGTGGCCGAGCGATGCCCCCGAGAACCCGGGCGCATCCGCACTCGGCCGCATCGCCCAGCGTCGCATCACCGACTCCTCGACGGCCCCGGAGCCGTCCGAGCTGCTCGCGAAGCTCGAGGGCACCTACACCCCCGGCGACACCGACCTGGCGTGGACGCGTCTGACGCACTGGCGTGAGCAGCTCGCTGCGGTGCTGGATCAGCCGCCGTACGAGCCCGTCACCGCCGTCACGGTTCGCGGCGCCTCGACGTCCCCGTCGACCGCGCTGCTGGCCGCCTGGCTGGGCCTTGCTCTGGAGCTGCCGGTCGACTGGCAGTACGAGGAGCCCTCGGTGTGGGACCACGGCATCCACTCGGTGCGCCTCACGCGCGCGAGCGGAGACATCCTGCTCGAGCGCTCCGACGAGGCCACCGCGCGGCTGACCCAACCGGGCCAGCCCCACCACGAGCTGCACCTGCCGAGGCGCTCGCTGCGCGAGTGCCTCGCGGAGGAGCTGCGTCGGCTCGATCCCGACACGCTCTATGGCCGCGTGATCAGCGAGGGCTGGTCGCGTCTGGCCGAGCCGAAGGCGTCGGTCTGACATGACCGATCGTCGCGTGGTCGTGCTGCCCGACAAGGTCCAGCTCGCCGAAGGTGTGGCGAATCGGTTCGTCGGACGCCTCGCCCAGCTGACGCAGGAGGGCAGGACGGTCCACGTCTCCCTCACCGGTGGTTCGATGGGTTCGGCCGTGCTCGCCGCCGTGGCGCAGCACGGCTGGGCCGCGAACATCGACTGGTCGCTGGTGCACTTCTGGTGGAGCGATGAGCGCTTCGTGCCCCGCGCGGACGCCGAGCGCAACGCCGGCCAGGCGCGGACGGCGCTGCTGGATCGAATCGCCATCCCGTCGGAGAACATCCACGAGCCCGCCGCGTCGGACGACGAGCTGTCGCTCGATGAGGCGGCAGCGGCCTACGCGGCGGAGCTCGCTCGCTTCGGCGTCGAGGGCCGCCCGTGGCCGGCGTTCGACGTCTGCTTCCTGGGCGTCGGACCGGACGGTCACATCGCGTCGCTGTTCCCCGATCGCGACGAGGTGCTCGTGACGGACGGGTCGGTGCTGCCCGTGAGGCAGTCCCCGAAGCCGCCGCCCGAGCGGGTGACGTTCACCCTCCCCGTCATCAACGCCTCGGCGGACATCTGGATGGTCGTTGCGGGGGCCGACAAGGCCTCCGCCCTCGGGCTGATGCTCGCGGGTGCGGCGCCCACCGCGGTGCCGGCGGCGGGGGCCGAAGGAACGGCCGACACCGTCGTGTTCGTGGATCAGGCCGCTGCCGCAGACGTTCCGGACGATCTGATCGATCCGGACTACTGACACGCACGTCGAACACAAGAGAGCCCCTGCCGATCGGCAGGGGCTCTCTTGTGTGAAGCGATGTATGAAGCGAGTCGATACGCGACGGCGGCGAAGCCGCGCGGGTCGACCTACTGGCCGCGCTTCTCGCGGAGCTTCTGGAGTGCCTCTTCGAGCAGCTCCTCTGCCTCGCCGTCGGTGCGACGCTCCTTCACGTACGCGAGGTGCGTCTTGTAGGGCTCGTTCTTCGCGACCGCCGGAGGGTTGTCCTTGTCGCGACCCGCGGGAAGACCGGAGTGCGGGTGATCGACGATCTCGGGGATCTCCTCCTCCGGCAGGCCGGCCGCGTAGTAGCGGACCGTCTCGTTGCCGAGGCCGTCCCAGTAGCTCACCGCGATGCGCTCGGTGTGGTGACCGTGATCCTGCTCGCCCATGGGGCCGGATCCGACACGCGTGCCCCGGATCGCGTTTCCGCCGACGGCCACGTCAGATCACCTGGAACTTCGTGACGAGGCCGAGGCCCACGATCGAGAAGAACCACACGAGCGCCAGCACGATCGTGATGATGTTCAGGTTGCGCTCGGCGAGGCCGGAAGAGCCCATCGCCTGCGACATTCCGCCGCCGAACATGTCCGACAGACCGCCACCACGACCCTTGTGGAGCAGGATCAGCAGCGTGAGGAGCAGGCTGGTGATGCCCAGCAGCACCTGCAAGATGAATTCGATGATCTGCACGGAGAACCTTTCGTGAGTGCGGCGAAGAACGCCGGCACGAGACTCCAGT
Source organism: Microbacterium stercoris (assembly GCF_017592545.1). Lineage (GTDB taxonomy): Bacteria > Actinomycetota > Actinomycetes > Actinomycetales > Microbacteriaceae > Microbacterium > Microbacterium stercoris. Next base: position 609,279 of record NZ_JAGFOA010000001.1, on the reverse strand, counting down.
ATAAGTGGGTGCCCCGCCGCGGAGCCGAGGCTCACGCGGCGGGGCAGATACCGCGGTGCGTCAGACGCCCACGTGCTTCTGGTAGCGGATGATGGCCGCGAACTCCTCGGCGACCAGGCTCGCGCCGCCCACGAGCGCTCCGTCGACGTCGGGCTGACGCATGAAGCTGGCGATGTTCGCCGACTTCACCGAGCCGCCGTACAGCACGCGCGTGCGCGCGGCCGCGTCGTCGCCGAGCTTCGCCTTGATGACCTCGCGCAGCTTCGCGCAGACCTCCTGGGCCTGCTCCGGCGTCGCGGCCTGGCCGGAGCCGATGGCCCAGACAGGCTCATAGGCCACAACGATGTCGGCATCGGATGCCACGCCCTCGAGGGCGATCTCGAGCTGCCCGACCGGCACCGCGCTGGCGCCGTGCTTCTCGAGGTCCTCGGCGGTCTCGCCCACGCAGATGACCGGCACGAGCTCGTTCTTCAGCGCGGCCTTCACCTTCGCCGCGACGATGTCGTCGCCCTCGTTGTGGTACTCGCGGCGCTCGGAGTGGCCGATGATCACCTGGCTGACGTCGAGACGCTTCAGGAAGGCACCCGACACCTCGCCGGTGTACGCGCCCGAGTCGTGCACCGAGAGATCCTGCGCACCCAGAGCGAACGGGATCTTGTCGGCGTCGATGAGCGTCTGAACGCTGCGGAGGTCGGTGAACGGCGGGAACACCGCGACCTCCACCGAGCCGTCCTCGTGCTTGGCGTCCTTCAGCGTCCAATGGAGCTTCTGGACGAACGCCACCGCCTGCAGGTGGTCGAGGTTCATCTTCCAGTTGCCCGCGATGAGGGGGGTGCGGTTGGTCACCATCCGAGGACCTCCAGTCCGGGGAGCTTCTTGCCCTCGAGGAACTCGAGGCTTGCGCCGCCACCGGTCGAGATGTGACCGAAAGCGGAGTCCTCGAAACCGAGGATGCGGACGGCCGCGGCCGAGTCGCCGCCGCCGACGACGCTCAGGCCGTCGACGTCGGTGAGAGCAGCGGCCACGGCCTTGGTGCCGGCCGCGAACGGGGCCAGCTCGAACACACCCATGGGCCCGTTCCAGAAGACGGTCTTCGACGCGCGGATGGCCTCCGCGAACGTCGCGGCCGACGCGGGGCCGATGTCGAGACCGAGGCCCGAGGCGCCGAACGGCGTGTCCTCGATGGCGTCGGCGGCCGTCACGACGTGCTCCGCGTCGGCGCCGAACTTCGACGCCACCACGATGTCGGTCGGCAGCACGAGCTCGACGCCCTTCTCGGCGGCGGTGGCGATGTACGCCTTGGCGGTGTCGATCTGGTCGGCCTCGAGCAGGCTCGAGCCCACCTTGTGACCCTGCGCCGCGAGGAAGGTGAAGAGCATCCCGCCGCCGATGAGGATGCGGTCGACGCGCGGGAGCAGATGATCGATGACGCCGAGCTTGTCGGAGACCTTCGATCCACCGAGGACGACGGTGTACGGGCGCTCCGGAGTCTCGGTGAGGCGGTCGAGCACGTCGAGCTCGGTCGCGATGAGCAGACCGGCGGCGCTCGGAACGAGCTTCGCGAGGTCGTACACGCTCGCCTGCTTGCGGTGCACAACACCGAAGCCGTCGGAGACGAGCACATCGCCGAGCTCGGCCAGCTGAGCGGCGAATGCGCCGCGCGCCGCGTCGTCCTTCGCGGTCTCGCCCGGGTTGAAGCGCAGGTTCTCGAGCACCGCGATGTCGCCGTCCTCGAGCGCGGCCACGGCCTCCTGAGCCGACTCGCCGACGGTGTCACGAGCGAAGGAGACGGGCTTGCCGAGCAGCTCGGACAAGCGCTGCGCCACGGGCTCGAGGCTGTACTTCGCGTCGGGCGCACCCTCGGGGCGACCGAGGTGCGAGACCACAACGACGCGTGCGCCGGCGTTGATCAGGGCGTTGAGGGTCGGGAGCGAGGCGCGCACGCGGCCGTCGTCCGTGATGGATCCGTCCTTCAGGGGGACGTTGAGGTCGCAGCGCACGATGACGCGCTTGCCGGCGACCGAACCGAGGGAGTCGAGAGTTCGAAGAGACATCGGTTCGACTCTACCAACCCTGGGGGAACGCTGAAGGCCCGCCGACTCCGCATGACGCGGGATCGACGGGCCTTCGAGACGTCGTCAGGTGACGGGCTCAGCTCAGAGCTGGCCGCCCACGTACGCGGCGAGGTCGACGAGGCGGTTCGAGTAGCCCCACTCGTTGTCGTACCAGGACGAGACCTTGACGAGGTTGCCGTCGACGTTGGTCAGGCCCGAGTCGAAGATCGACGAGTGCTGGTTGAGCTGGATGTCGCTCGAGACCAGCGGGTCGGTCGAGAACTGCAGGATGCCGTTGAGGCGCCCCTCGGAGGCGGCGGCCTGGTAGGCGGCGTTGATCTCGTCGACGGTCAGGCCGTCCTTGGTGATGATCGTCAGGTCGACGATCGAGCCCGTGGGCACCGGCACGCGGTAGGACGAGCCGGAGAGCTTGCCGTTCAGCTCGGGCAGCACCAGGCCGATGGCCTTGGCGGCACCGGTCGAGGCCGGAACGATGTTGACGGCGGCGGCGCGGGCGCGACGCAGGTCGCTGTGCGGGCCGTCCTGCAGGTTCTGGTCGGCCGTGTAGGCGTGCGCCGTCATCATGAAGCCGCGCTCGATGCCGAAAGCGTCGCTGAAGACCTTGGCCAGCGGGGCCAGGGCGTTGGTCGTGCACGAGGCGTTCGAGATGACGTGGTCGGTCTCGGCGTTGTACTTCTCCTCGTTCACGCCCATCACGAACGTCGGAGCCGGGCCCGAGGCGGGAGCCGAGATGATGACCTTCTTGGCACCACCGGACAGGTGAGCCGAGGCGTCCTCCGGCTTGGTGAAGCGACCGGTCGACTCGATGACGATGTCGGCGCCGATCTCGCCCCACGGCAGGGCCTTCGGGTCGCGCTCGGCGAAGGCCTTGATGACCTTGCCGTCGACCGTGATCGACTGCTCGTCGAAGGTGACGTCCTTGCCCAGCGGGCCGCCCACCGAGTCGAACTTGAGCAGCTGCGCGAGCGCCTTGTTGTCGGTGAGGTCGTTGACACCGACGATCTCGATGTCGGCGCCCTGCGAGAGCGCGGCGCGGACGAAGTTGCGGCCGATGCGGCCGAAGCCGTTGATTCCGATCCTGACAGTCACTGATGGACTCCTGTATCTCATGCGCGCGACGCGCGCGGTTTGTGGATGACGGTGGATCCCGGCGGGCACGCACCCCGCCGGGATCCGGACCGTCTGTCAGCCGGCGATGAGAAGGCCGGCGGTCTTGGTGCGGGCGGCGTCGAAGCGGGCGGCGACGTCAGCCCAGTTGGCGATGTTCCAGAACGCCTTGACGTACTCGGCCTTCACGTTGAGGTAGTCGAGGTAGAACGCGTGCTCCCACATGTCGAGCATCAGCAGGGGCGTCACACCGAGCGGGACGTTGGCCTGCTGGTCGAAGAGCTGGAAGATCGAGAGGCGCTGGCCGATGGCGTCCCAGGCGAGGACGGACCAGCCGGATCCCTGGATGCCGTTGGCGACGGCGGCGAAGTGCGCCTGGAAGGCGGCGAACGATCCGAACTGGTCGGCGATCGCGGCGGCGAGCTCACCCTCGGGCTCTCCCCCGCCGTTCGGCGAGAGGTTGTTCCAGAAGATGGTGTGGTTGGTGTGACCGCCGAGGTGGAACGCGAGGTCCTTCTCGAGCTTGTTGATGTTCGCGAAGTCACCGCTCTCACGCGCGGCGCCGAGCTGCTCGAGCGCCGTGTTGGCGCCGGCCACGTAGGCGGCGTGGTGCTTGTCGTGGTGCAGCTCCATGATCTTGCCGCTGATGTGCGGCTCGAGCGCCGCGTAGTCGTAGGGCAGATCGGGGAGGGTGTAGACAGCCATGCGATGTTTCCCATCCGCGCCGGAAGCGGCGCTCCGAGGTGAACGTCCGCGTCGCGCACGACGGGACCGGACCCTCTTCATCCTAGTGAGCCTGGGAAGCCTCTGGACGCCCCTTTACGCGAACCGCCCCGGCTGATCCGTTCGGATCGGCCGGGGCGGCGCGCGAAGCAGAGGTGCGGTGGTTCAGGAGCCCGCGGGCACGGCGGACTCGGTGCCGGGCACGCCATCCTGCTCGGCGCGCTTGTCGGCCATCGCGAGGAGCCGGCGGATGCGTCCCGCCACGGCGTCCTTGGTGAGCGGCGGCTCGGCGTGGTGGCCGAGCTCGTCGAGGCTCGCGTCGCGGTGCGCGAGACGGAGCTCTCCGGCCTGCTTGAGGTGAGCCGGCACATCCTCGCCGAGGATCTCCAGGGCGCGCTCGACACGTGCGCACGCGGCGACCGCGGCCTGCGCCGAACGGCGCAGGTTGGCGTCGTCGAAGTTGACGAGGCGGTTCACGCCCGCGCGCACCTCGCGGCGCTGGCGGAGCTGGTCCCACTCGGCCGCGGTCTGAACGGCGCCGATGGCGAGCAGCATTCCGCGGATGGCCTCGGCCTCGCGGATGACCACGCGCGGGACGCCGCGCACCTCGCGGGCCTTCGCGGCGACGCCGATGCGGTGGGCGGCGCCGACCAGCGCCATGCCCGCTTCGCCCGTCGGGCAGGCGATCTCGAGGGAGGCCGACCGACCGGGCTCAGAGAGGCTGCCGGAGGCGAGGAACGCGCCGCGCCAGACCGCCGCGAGGTCGTCGCGCGAGCCGGTGGTGAGCTTGTTCGGCAGACCGCGCACGGGGCGGCGGCGGATGTCAAGGAGGCCCGTCTGACGCGCCAGCGTCTCGCCGCCGTCGACGACGCGCACGGCGAAGTACTCGCCCTCGCGGCTGCCGGAGCCCTGGATGCGGGCGAGCTCGGGACGCACGCCGTAGATCTCGGCGATGTCGCGCGCGGTGCGGCGCGCGAGGTCGGGGGTGTCGACCTCGGCCTCGACCGCCACACGTCCCGCGATGGAGTGGAGGCCGCCCGCGAACCGCAGAAGAGCGGTCAGCTCGGCGACGCGCACCGTCGGTCGCGGGTCCCGGATGGCGGTCAGTTCGGCCTTGACATCGGCGGTCAGAGACACCGTGCTCCCTACTTCGAAAACTGCGCGCGCCATGCCCGGCGCGAAGAGAAAGCCTACCTGGCGAGGTCCGTGCGGCGCTCGGAGACCGGGGGCGACTTCACAGCCAGGGGCGCTAGGAGCGCCTCTTGTTCACCGGATGGGCGCACCCGCCTCGGTGGAGCCAGATCCGGCTACTCGCGGCCGAGATCGCGGTGACGCAGGCGCACGGCGACGCCGGGAACATCCTTCAGCCGCTCGGCGAGGGCGATCGTCATCGCAACCGAGCGGTGCTTGCCGCCGGTGCATCCGATCGCCACGGTCGAGTGGCGCTTGTTCTCGCGCTGATAGCCGGCGAGCACGGGCTTGAGCGCGGCGGCGTAGGCCTCGAGGAACTCGGCCGCGCCCTCCTGCTTGAGCACGTAACGAGACACCTCCGCGTCCTCGCCCGTGTGCCCGCGCAGCTCGTCGATCCAGAACGGGTTCGGGAGGAACCGCATGTCGGCGACGATGTCCGCATCGGTGGGCACGCCGTACTTGAACCCGAAGCTCTGCAGCGTGACGATGTGCGCCGGGGTGTCGGCGTCGGCGAACAGCTCGCCCACCCGCGTGGCCAGCTGGTGGATGTTGAAGCGCGAGGTGTCGATGACCAGGTCTGCGCTCTCGCGAAGGGGCGCGAGCATCTCCCGCTCGCGGCGGATGCCGTCGACGAGGGTTCCGTTGCCCTGCAGCGGATGCGGTCGGCGCACCGACTCGAAGCGCTGCACGAGCACGTCGTCGGAGGCGTCGAGGAAGACCACCCGCAGGTTGTTGCCGTCACGGATCGCCTGCGCCTCCGCGGGCAGCTCCGCGAACAGATCACGGCCCCGCACGTCGACCACCGCCGCGACGCGGGGAAGATGATCGCCCAGGCGTCCCGAGAGATCGAGCAGCGGCCGCAGCATCTGGGGCGGGAGATTGTCGACTACGTACCAGTCGAGGTCCTCGAGCGCGTTCGCCACCGTGGACCGGCCCGCGCCGGACATGCCCGTCACGATGAGCACCTCGCCCATGCGGGTCGCCGGTTCCGTTGCCTGCTCCTCGCCGATCATCGATTACAAGCCTATGCGGTGGCGGCGGCTTCCCGCGCGTCATCTCGGAGGTGCTCGAAGATGGTGGCGGCGAGTTTCGGTCCGATGCCGGGCAGCTCGGCGATCTGCTCCTGGGTGGCCGAGCGCAGCGCGGAGACCGACCCGAAGTGGCGCAGGAGGGCCTTGATGCGTGCCTCCCCCAGACCGGGGATCTCGGTGAGCACACTGCGGATGTCGCGCTTGCGCTTGCGACGCTGGTGCGAGATGGCGAAGCGGTGCGCCTCGTCACGCAGACGCTGTACCAGGTACAGCGCCTCGCTCGTGCGCGGAAGGATCACCGGATAGTCGTCCCCCGGCAGCCAGATCTCCTCGAGGCGCTTGGCGATGCCGCACAGCGCGATCTCCTCGTGTCCCGCATCCGCGAGCGCGCGCGCCGCGGCCTCGACCTGCGGCCGGCCGCCGTCGACGATCAGCAGCTGCGGCGGATAGGCGAAGCGGCGCCGCCTCTTCGTCTCGGTCTCGACGATGGCATCCGGGTCGGTCACGTCGGGACCCGGATCCGGGGCGTCCTCGATGCGATCGAGATGCGCGAGCCGCCGGGTCAGCACCTGGTGGATCGAGTCGGTGTCATCCGTCGTGTGCGCGATCGAGAAGGACCGGTACTGATCCTTGCGGGGCAGGCCGTCTTCGAAGACCACCATGGAGCCCACGACGTTGGTGCCCTGGAGGTGCGAGATGTCGAAGCACTCGATGCGCAGGGGTGCCTCGGTCATGCCGAGCGCCTCCTGCAGGTCGCTGAGCGCCTGGGTGCGCGCGACGTAGTCGCTCGTACGGCGCATCTTGTGCCGCAGCAGCGCCTGCTGCGCGTTGAGCGTGGCGTTGCGCAGCAGCTCGGCGCGCTGGCCCCGCTGCGCGACAGCGATCTCGACCGCCTTGCCCCGGCGCTCGCGCAGCCACAGCTCCAGATCGGCGGCATCCGGGGGAAGGACCGGGACGAGGACGCGGCGCGGGACGTCGGCGGGGGCGGCGTCGCCGTACTCACGCTGGAGGATCTGGTCGACGAGATCCCCACCGGAGATGTCGAGTTCCTTGTCGATGGTCGTCGAGCTGACGCCGCGCACGCGCCCTCCGCGGATGACGAAATGCTGCACGGCGGCCGAGAGCTCGTCCTCGGCGATGCCGAACAGATCCGCATCCTCGTTTGCCGGCAGCACGAGCGCGCTCTTGTTGAGCACCGCCTCGATCGAGGTCAGCCGGTCGCGCAGGATCGCGGCCTGCTCGTAGTCCATCGCGGCGGCGGCCGCCTTCATGCGCGCAGTCAGGTCACGAGTGAAGCGCTCGTCCCCGCCCTGCATAAACGCGATGAAGTCGTCGACGATCGCGCGGTGCTCCTCGATCGTCACCTTGTGCGAGCAGGGGCCGCCGCACTTGCCGATCTGACCGGGAAAGCAGGGGCGCCCGGTCTGCATGGCGCGCTTGTAGGAGGCGTCACTGCAGGTGCGGATCGGGAACACCTTCACCATCAGGTCGATGGTGTCGTGCACCGCCCAGACCTTCGGGTACGGCCCGAAGTACTTGGCGCCCGGAATGCGGTGGTTGCGTGTGACGATCACACGCGGCGCCTCATCAGCCAGGGTGATCGCCATAAACGGGTACGACTTGTCGTCCTTGTAGCGGACGTTGAAGGGCGGATCGAACTCCTTGATCCACTGGTACTCGAGCTGCAGGGAATCGACGTCCGTCGGCACAACGGTCCACTCGACCGACGACGCGGTCGTGACCATCCGGCGCGTGCGCTCGTGCAGGGTGTGCAGCGGCGCGAAGTAGTTCGACAGCCGCTGGCGCAGGTTCTTCGCCTTGCCGACGTAGAGCACCCGCCCGTTGGCGTCGCGGAAGCGGTACACGCCGGGATTGGTCGGGATCTCCCCCGCTCTCGGCTTGTACGCGAGCTGCTGTGCCATCAACCCGCCTTGCGGGCCGTGGCCTTGGACTCCCTCGCCCGCAGGCCCAGCACCTCGGACAGGAACTCGCCGGTGTGGCTGCCGTCGACGGTCGCCACCTGCTCGGGCGTGCCGGTGGCGATGATCTGCCCGCCTCCGGAGCCGCCCTCCGGGCCGAGGTCGATGATCCAGTCAGCCGACTTGATGACGTCGAGGTTGTGCTCGATGACGATCACGGTGTTGCCCTTCTCGACGAGGCTGTTGAGCACCTCGAGCAGGCGGCGGACATCCTCGAAGTGCAGACCGGTGGTGGGCTCATCGAGCACGTAGATGCTGCGCCCGTTGCTGCGACGCTGGAGCTCGGTTGCGAGCTTGACGCGCTGCGCCTCGCCACCCGAGAGCGTCGTCGCCGACTGACCGAGTCGCACATAGCCGAGCCCCACATCGACGAGCGTCTTCATGTAGCGATGGATCGCCTGGATCGGCTCGAAGAACTCGGCGGCCTCGGCGATGGACATCTCCAGCACCTCGGCGATGTTCTTGCCCTTGTAGTGCACCTGCAGGGTGTCGCGGTTGTACCGCTTGCCGTGACAGACCTCGCAGTCGACGTAGACGTCGGGCAGGAAGTTCATCTCGATCTTCAGGGTTCCGTCGCCCGAGCACGCCTCGCAGCGTCCACCCTTGACGTTGAAGCTGAAACGGCCGGCCTGGTATCCGCGCACCTTCGCCTCGGGGGTCTCGGCGAAGAGGTTGCGGATGCGGTCGAACACTCCGGTGTAGGTGGCGGGGTTCGAACGAGGGGTGCGCCCGATGGGCGCCTGGTCGACGTGGACGACCTTGTCGAGGTGCTCGAGGCCCGTCACGCGCGTGTGCTTGCCGGCAACGCGGCGCGCGCCGTTGAGACGCGTGGCCAGCACCTCGTACAGGATGTCGTTGACCAGCGTGGACTTGCCGGATCCGCTCACGCCGGTGACGGCGGTGAGCACACCCAGCGGGAAGTCGGCCGTGACATCGCGCAGGTTGTTCTCGCGCGCGCCCACGACCGAGACCATGCGCTTGCGATCGATCTTGCGACGCTTCTGCGGCGTCGGGATCTCACGGCGCTTGGCGAGGTAGTCGCCGGTGATCGACGCGGTGTCGGCGAGCAGCTCGGCGTAGGGCCCGGAGTGCACAACGGCACCGCCGCCCTCACCGGCGCCCGGACCGATGTCGACGATCCAGTCGGCGGCCTCGATGGTCTCCTCGTCATGCTCCACGACAACGAGGGTGTTGCCGAGGTCGCGCAGCGTGACGAGCGTCTCGATCAGGCGACGGTTGTCACGCTGGTGCAGGCCGATCGACGGCTCGTCGAGCACATACAGCACGCCCGTCAGGCCGGTGCCGATCTGCGTGGCGAGGCGGATGCGCTGGGCTTCGCCGCCCGAGAGCGAACCCGCAGCCCGGCTGAGCGTGAGGTAGTTCAGTCCCACCCGGATGAGGAAGTCGAGGCGCACGCGGATCTCGCGCAGCACCTGCGCGGCGATGTGCGCCTCGCGATCAGTGAGCGTCAGGAGATCCATGAACCCGCGGGCGTCTTCGAGGCTGAGGTGCGAGACATCCGCGATCGAGCGATCGTGCACCTTCACGGCCAGAACCTCGGGCTTGAGGCGATCGCCATCGCAGACGGGGCACGGGACCTCACGGAGATACTCGGACCACCGCTGGCGCTGGGCATCGCTCTCGGCCTGCGACCACTGCCGCTCGATGTACGGGACGACGCCCTCGAAGCCGCTGGCGTACCGCACCTCGCGGCCCCAGCGGTTCTTGTAGCGGACGTTGACGTTGTAGCCCTCGCCGTGCAGCACCGCGTCCTTGACATCCTGAGGAAGCGCGCGCCAGGGGGTGTCGAGCGAGAAGTTGAGGTCGTGCGCCAACCCGACCAGCAGGCGCTCGTAGTACTGGAACAGGCCCTTGCCCTGGGTGGTCCAGGGCACGATGACGCCCTCGCGGATCGAGAGCTCCTCGTCGCCGAGCATGAGCTCGACATCGACCGACATGCGCGTCCCGAGACCGGAGCACGCCGGACAGGCCCCGAAGGGGGCGTTGAACGAGAAGGTGCGCGGTTCGATCTCCGTCAGCTGCAGCGCGTGCCCGTTCGGGCACGAGAGCTTCTCCGAGAACGACTGCCAGGCGTCGTCGCCCTCTTCGTCGACGAAGTTCACCTGGAGGACCCCGCCCGCCAGTCCGAGCGCCGTCTCGACCGAGTCGGTGATGCGTCCGAGCATGTTCTCGCGCGAGACGAGGCGGTCGATGACGACCGAGATGTCGTGCTTGTAGCTCTTCTTCAGCACGGGCGGCTCGGCGAGCTGGATGAGATCGCCGTCGACGATGGCTCGCGAGTAGCCCTTGGCGCCGAGCTCCTTGAAGAGGTCGACGAACTCGCCCTTCTTCTGGCTGACGACGGGGGCGACGACCTGGTACCGAGTGCCCTCGGGCAGATCGTTGAGCTGATCCGCGATCTGCTGCACCGTCTGCCGCTGGATGCGCTCCCCGCACTGGGGACAGTGCGGCACGCCGATGCGCGCCCAGAGAAGGCGCATGTAGTCGTAGATCTCGGTGATCGTGCCGACGGTCGAGCGCGGGTTGCGGTTGGTCGACTTCTGGTCGATCGAGACCGCGGGGCTCAGGCCCTCGATGAAGTCGACGTCGGGGCGGTCGACCTGGCCGAGGAACTGACGGGCGTAGGCACTGAGCGACTCGACATAGCGGCGCTGGCCCTCGGCGAAGATCGTGTCGAACGCGAGGCTCGACTTTCCCGACCCGGAGAGACCGGTGAACACCACCATGGAGTCACGTGGGATCTCGAGGTCGACGTTCTTCAGATTGTGCACGCGGGCACCGCGCACACTGATCTTTCCGGGGCTGGAGACGGGGACGATCGGCACCCGTCCAGTCTAGGCGGGGCCACCGACAGTTGGATCTTTGTTCGAAGATCCGGCGCCGATCCGGAGGGGAATCCCAGGCGGGAGACCCGCTCAGAGGGACTTGTCGATGCGACCCGAGAACGGCTTGAGCGCGTCACGCAGGGACGCCACCTCGTCGGGGGTCATGCCCACGCGCTCCATGATCTGCAGCGGAACGCTCAGTGCGCGCTCACGCAGTGCGCGGCCCGACTCGGTGAGCTCGATGTCGAGACGGCGCTCGTCATCGGGTCGGCGGCTGCGGGTCACCAAGCCCTGAGCCTCGAGGCGCTTGACGAGCGGCGACGCGGTCGCCGGGTCGAAGGCCAGTTCTTCCGCGATCTCGCCGAGAGTGCGGGGCGACTGCTCCCAGAGGGCCAGCATCACCAGGTACTGGGGATGGGTGAGCCCGAGCGGGTCGAGCACGGGCCGATAGATCGAGACGACATTGCGCGCCGCCGTCACGATCGCGAAGCAGAGCTGGTTCTCCAGCCTCAGCAGATCGTCATCAGGATCGAGCACTCGTCCAGTCTCACACATCGGGCTATTTAGTACACTAAGGGTTATGACGGAGAAGACCCCGCTGGGTACCCGCATCCGAGAGGCGGGCGGGCTGTACCTGTGGCTCAACAAAACCCTCATCCGCCTCGCCGGCCCGCCGCAGGTGAGCCCGAACCTGCCCCGCAACCGCGACGGCGATGCCTGCGCGCACTGCGGCCTCCGCCGTGACGCCCATCGCGAGGACGCCGACGGCACGCTGCACTGCCCGAGCGCTTAGGCCCGCTCCCCTCTCACGTCAACCCTCTCGGCTCGCGCACCGTGCCCGACTTATCGTCGCCGCATCCGCTGACGACGACGAGGGAGAGGCCTCATGGCATCTGCACGCGAGAACGACATCCCGATCCCCGGCTCCCCCAGCCCGGTTCCTCCGACGCTGGAGGAGCCGACGGCGCCGCGCCGGCCGCTGCCCCCGAAGCCGGATCAGGACGGCCCCGAGGTCCGCACGCCCACGGGCGCCGCGACCGATCTGCCGGGCGGCACGGTGGCACAGCAGGGCGCGTATCTCACGACCGCGCAGGGCGCACGTCTCCCCGACACCGATCACTCGCTGAAGGCCGGTCCCCGCGGTCCGGTGCTCCTCCAGGACCACCACCTGCGCGAGAAGATCACGCACTTCGACCACGAGCGCATCCCCGAGCGCGTTGTGCACGCGCGCGGCGCCGCGGCACACGGCGAGTTCGTCGCGAACGGCGCCGCCGCCTCGGTGACCAAGGCGGCGTTCCTCCAGGCGGGCGCCCGCACACGCACGTTCGTGCGGTTCTCGACCGTGCTCGGCTCGCGTGGTTCGCTTGACACCGCGCGCGACACCCGCGGCTTCGCGACGAAGTTCTACACGCACGAGGGCGTGTACGACCTCGTCGGCAACAACATCCCGGTGTTCTTCATCCAGGACGCGATCAAGTTCCCCGACATCATCCACGCGGGCAAGCCGCACCCGGATCGCGAGATCCCGCAGGCGCAGTCGGCGCACGACACCTTCTGGGACTTCGTGTCGCTGCACACCGAGGCGCAGGCTCACGCGATGTGGAACATGTCGGACCGGGCGCTCCCCCGCTCGTACCGCATGATGCAGGGCTTCGGCGTGCACACGTTCCGTCTCGAGAACGAGGCGGGCGAGACCGTCCTGGCGAAGATCCACTGGCGTCCGCGCCTCGGCACGCACTCGCTCACGTGGGAGGAGGCGCAGCTCGCGGGCGGCAAGGATCCGGACTTCCACCGACGCGATCTCGCCGACGCCATCGAATCCGGGGCGCTGCCCGAGTGGGACCTCGCGCTCCAGGTGTTCCCGGACACGCCGGAGGAGACCTTCGAGGGCATCGATCTGCTGGATCCGACGAAGTTCGTCCCGGAGGAGCTCGCCCCACTGCAGGTGGTCGGCACCATGACGCTCACGTCCAACCCGTCGAACTTCTTCGCCGAGACCGAGCAGGTCGCCTTCCACCCCGGTCACCTCGTGCCGGGCATCGACGTGACGAACGACCCGCTGCTGCAGGGGCGGCTGTTCTCGTACCTCGACACGCAGATCTCGCGCCTGGGTGGGCCGAACTTCGCGCAGATCCCGATCAACCGCCCGCACGCGGACGTGAACGACATGCTGCGCGACGGCATGCACCAGACGGCCGTGCACCGCGGTGTCGCGCCCTACCACCCGAACTCCCTGGACGGCGGATGCCCGTTCCTCGCGGGCGCGGATCTCGGCGGTTTCGTGGAGGTGCCGGCGGCGGTGGCCGAGTCGGTGAAGGAGCGCACGAAGCCCGCCAGCTTCGACGACCACTTCTCGCAAGCGACGCTGTTCTACCGCTCGCTCACGCCGATCGAGCAGCGCCACGTGATCGAGGCCTACTCGTTCGAGCTCGGCAAGTGCTACGAGCAGGCGATCAAAGAGCGCCAGCTGGCGGCGCTGGCCAACATCGACGAGGACCTCTGCGCGCAGGTGGCCGAGGCGCTGGGCCTGCCTGCGCCCGCCCCGACCGTGGACATCGCCGACGTGGAGCCGAGCCCGGCTCTCCGCCAGGTCGGCGAGACGTGGCCGGTCTCGGGTCGCGTCGTGGGCATCCTGGCGGACGAGAGCGCCGATTCGGCTGAGCTGATCGCGGTGCGCAAGGCTCTGCACGCGGCCGGCACCGTGCCGCTGCTCATCGCACCGCACGGCGGCATGCTGCACGGGCAGCCGGTGCAGCGCTCCGCTCAGACCGCGGCGAGCATCGAGCTGGACGCGCTGCTCGCGCTCGGTCCGTCGAAGGATCCCCGCACTCTGCGGATGCTCGATGAGCTGTTCCGTCACGGCAAGGTGATCGCCGCCGCGCCCGCCGCCTCGCCGATGCTCGAGGACGCCGACATCGACCTCGCCGCTCCGGGAATCGCCACCGGGGACGCGGCCGAGGCCGTGACTCAGCTGCTCGATCTGCTGGGGGCTCACCGCGTCTGGCAGCGGATGGAGCTGCTGCCCGTCTGAGCCGAGCGACCGAGAGGGCCGGGCGCGCTATGCGTGCCCGGCCTTCTCCATCTGGCGAAGCTCGCGCTTGAGATCCTGCACCTCGTCGCGCAGCCGGGCGGCGAGCTCGAACTTCAGCTCATCGGCCGCCGCGAGCATCTGCCCCGTGAGATCGGCGATCGTCTGCTCGAGCTGCTGCGCGCCCTCGGCGGCCAGCCCTTCGCGCTTGCGGATCGGCGTGGGCGTGCGGCCCTTGCCGCTCTTGGTGCGAGCGGCATCGCGCTTGGAGAGCAGTTCGTCGGTGTCGGCGCCCTCGCGCGCGAGCTGATCGGTGATGTCGGCGATCTTCTTGCGCAGCGGGGTGGGGTCGATCCCGTTCGCCTTGTTGTAGGCGATCTGGATCTCGCGGCGTCGCTCGGTCTCCTCGATCGCCTTCGTCATCGAGTCGGTCATGGTGTCGGCGTACATGTGCACCTGACCCGACACGTTGCGGGCCGCGCGTCCGATGGTCTGGATGAGCGACGTGCCCGACCGGAGGAAGCCCTCCTTGTCGGCGTCGAGGATCGCCACGAGTGAGACCTCGGGCAGGTCGAGGCCCTCGCGCAGGAGGTTGATACCGACGAGCACGTCATAGACGCCCTGGCGCAGCTCGGTGAGCAGCTCGACTCGACGCAGGGTGTCGACATCCGAGTGCAGGTAGCGCACATGCACGCCGTGCTCGCCGAGGAAGTCGGTGAGCTCCTCCGCCATCTTCTTGGTGAGTGTTGTGACCAGCACGCGCTCGTCGCGCTCGACGCGCACGCGGATCTCCTCGAGCAGGTCGTCGATCTGGCCCTTGGACGGCTTGACGACGATTTCCGGGTCGATGAGGCCGGTCGGGCGGATGATCTGCTCGACCACGCCGTCGGCGATGCCCATCTCGTACTTGCCGGGCGTCGCCGACAGGTAGACCGTCTGCCCGATGCGGTTCTTGAACTCGTCCCAGCGCAGCGGGCGGTTGTCCATCGCACTCGGAAGGCGGAAGCCGTGCTCGACGAGCGTGCGCTTGCGCGAGGCGTCACCCTCGTACATGGCGCCGATCTGCGGCACCGTGACATGCGACTCGTCGATCACGAGGAGGAAGTCGTCCGGGAAGAAGTCGAGCAGGGTGTGCGGCGGAGCGCCGGGGGCGCGTCCGTCGAGGTGGCGCGAATAGTTCTCGATGCCGGAGCAGAAGCCGAGCTGCTGCAGCATCTCGAGATCGAAGGTGGTGCGCATGCGCAGGCGCTGGGCCTCGAGCAGCTTGCCCTGGCGCTCGAACTCGGCGAGGCGCTCCTCGAGCTCGAGCTCGATGGTCTTGATGGCGCGCTGCACGGTCTCGGTGCCGGCCGCGTAGTGCGTGGCGGGGAAGATCGCGATGGCGTCGAGCTTCTCGAGCACCTCGCCCGTCAGCGGATGCAGCTTGTAGAGCGCCTCGATCTCGTCGCCGAACAGCTCGATGCGGATCGCATGCTCTTCATAGACCGGGATGATCTCGATCGTGTCGCCGCGCACGCGGAAGTTGCCGCGGGAGAAGTCGACATCGTTGCGGTTGTACTGCATGCCGATGAACTGCCGGATGAGGGCGTCACGGTCGTAGCGCTCGCCCACCTGCAGCGCGACGAGGGCGCGCAGATACTCCTCGGGGGAACCGAGGCCATAGATGCAGGAGACGGTGGACACCACGACCACGTCGCGGCGCGAGAGCAGAGAGTTCGTGGTGGAGTGCCGGAGGCGCTCGACCTCGGCGTTGATCGAGGAGTCCTTCTCGATGAAGGTGTCGGTCTGCGGGACGTATGCCTCGGGCTGGTAGTAGTCGTAGTACGACACGAAGTACTCGACCGCGTTGTTCGGCAGCAGGTCACGGAACTCATTCGCCAGCTGGGCCGCGAGAGTCTTGTTGTGGGCCATCACGAGCGTGGGGCGCTGCACCTGCTCGATGAGCCAGGCCGTGGTCGCGGACTTGCCGGTGCCGGTGGCGCCGAGCAGCACGACGTCGGTCTCTCCCGCGTTGATGCGGGCCGCGAGCTCGGCGATCGCCTTCGGCTGGTCGCCGGACGGCATGTACTCGCTGACCACCTCGAACGGGCGCACGCTTCGGGTCGTCTGCATGATTCCAGCCTAGGAGGGGCCTCCGACATTCGGGCCGGAGAGGCGGAATCGCACTCGCGCACCGGGAGGAAGCTGTCCGGCGCGATCCAGATCCGCCTCGATCACCGTCGCGATCACGGGATAGCCGCCGGTCACCGGGTGATCGGGCAGGAACAGCACGGGCTGCCCGTCCGGCGGCACCTGGATCGCGCCCGTCACCACGCCTTCGCTCGGCAGCTCTCCTGCCACCGCCCGCTCGAGTGGGACGTCGCCTGCGAGGCGGATGCCGATCCGATCCGACCGCGGGGTCACCCGCCACTCCTGCTCCAGGAGGGTGCGGATGCCGGCCGCCGTGAACCACTCGTGCCGGGGGCCGAGCTCGACGCGCAGCTCCGAGACGTCGTCGAGAGCGGTCGGCGCGGGCGCCGGGATGCCGCCGGGCTCGACCGCGTGCGGAGCGGCCGCCGGTCCGCGCAGCGGCACGACCGCGCCCGCGGCGAGCGGGCGCTCAGGGCCGATGCCGCCCAGGGTGTCGGTGGCGAGGCTGCCGAGCACGGGCTCGACCGCGAACCCTCCGCGGATCGCGACCACCGCGCGCAGGCCCGCCGTTGCGAAGCCGAGGTGCAGCTCGTCGCCGTCGGCGACCGCCGTGGGCCGCTCGGGCGCGACGGCCCACGCCGAGCCATCCGGGCGCGCGATGACCGCCGGAAGCGAGGCTCCCGCGACCGCGACCACCCCTGGGCCGCGGAACCGCAGCACCGACCCGCCGACCGCGACCTCGAACGCGGCCTCGCCGGGCGCGTTGCCGACCGCGCGGTTCGCACGCCGCAGCGCGCCACGATCCGCTGCTCCGGAGGGCGAGACGCCCAGCGCCGCGCGCCCCGGGCGCCCCAGGTCCTGGATCGTGAGCTGCACGCCGGTCGCCACGACCTCCACCGCGTGCGCCGAGCGGGTGCTCTCACGCCGAGCGGGCAGTCGTTCGCGCACCCGATCGGCGTTGGAGCACCCGCTCGGCGATGCGGCGACGAACCGCACGCAGGCGCCCGGCGCCAGCAGCGCCGGAGGATCGCGCCGCACGTCCCACATCTCGGCGTCGGTGCGTCCGATCAGCTGCCAGCCTCCCGGACTCTCGCGCGGATAGACACCCGTGTAGGGGCCGGCGAGCGCGACGGATCCGGCCGGGATGCGCGTGCGCGGGCTCGCCCGGCGCGGCACGTCGAAGAGCGCGTCGTCGCCCACGAGGTAGCCGAAACCCGGCGCGAAGCCGGCGAAGCCCACGCGCCAGCTCGCCGCCTGATGCCGGGCGATCAGCTCGTCGCGCGACACCCCGAGCAGCGCCGCGACATCATCGAGATCCTCGCCGTCGTAGATCACCGGGATCTCGACGACACCGCCCGCCTGTGCGAGCGACTCGGCGACGGGCGCACGTGCGAGACGCTCCCTGAGATCCCCCGCCGCCACCGCCTGAGGATCGAAACTCACCAGCACCGTCCGTGCCGCCGGCACAAGCTCCACAACGCCGTCCAGCGGCTCGGCGACGAGCGCGGCATGCAGCCGCATCGCCGCCTCGAGGTCGGAGGTCTCGACGAGCAGCGCGCGATCGCCCGCGCTCAGGATCCGCCTCACAGGGCGCCGGCGAAGGGCGAGATCCGGATCCCCTCCGCCTCCAGCTGATTGCGCACCGCGCGGGCCAGGACGACCGCCCCGGCACTGTCGCCGTGCACGCAGATCGACTCGGCGTGCACGGGAACGAGGGAACCGTCGATCGCCTCGATCACCCCCTCGTGCGCGAGTCGCAGCATCCGGGCGGCCACGGTCACGGGGTCGTGCAGCACCGCCCCGGCCTCGCGGCGCGACACGAGCGCACCATCGGGGGCATACGCGCGATCGGCGAACGCCTCCGCCGCCGTCGGCAGGCCCGCCCCCTCGGCAAGCGCCAGCACGGCCGAGCCCGGCAGACCCAGCACCACGAGCGACGGATCGATCGCGCGCACCGCCGCGACGACGGCCCGCGCCTGCGTCTCGTCCCACGCGATGCGGTTGTACAGCGCGCCGTGCGGCTTCACGTACCGCACCGCACCGCCGACGGCGGAGGACAGGCCGAGCAGGGCCCCGAGCTGATATTCGACCTCCGACTGCAGGATCGCGGCCGGCACCTCGCGATCGTGCCTCCCGAAGCCCTCGAGATCGCGGTACCCCGGATGCGCGCCGATCCTCACACCGCGCGCGACCGCGGCGGCGAGCGTCGCACGGATGCCATCCGGGTCGCCCGCGTGGAAGCCACAGGACACATTCGCCGAGCTCACGATGCCGAGCATCGCCTCGTCGTCGGCGACGATCCGCTCGGGGGTGTTCTCGCCGAGATCCGCGTTCAGGTCGATCGTGCGCATCGCTCAGCCGTGCAGCTCCGCCCAGAGCGCATCCGCCTGGGCGAGAGTCTCCTCGATCGAGCCCGCGGTGTCGATCACCCGGTCGGCGAGCTTCAGCCGCTCCTCGTCGGAGACCTGGTTGGCGACGCGGGCCCGGGCCTCCTCCTCGGACATGCCGCGGTTCGCGACCATCCGCGCCACGCGCACCTCCGCGGGCGCGTGGGCCACAACGACCAGGTCCCACTCGCCGGTGCCGCGCGCCTCCGCGAGCAGCGGAACGTCGTAGACCACCACTGCCCGCGGATCGGCGTCGAGCGCGGCGCGGAACCGGCGCTGCGATTCCACCTTGACTGCCGGGTGCACGATGCCGTTGAGCACCCCGAGCTTCGAGCGATCGGCGAACACGATCGCTCCGAGCGCCGCGCGATCGAGCTCGCCCGCGGGCGTCAGCACCGAGGGGCCGAACGCCTCGGCGATCGCCGCGAGCACAGGCTGCCCCGGCTGCTGCAGCTCGCGCACGAGCGCGTCGGCGTCGATCACGACGGCGCCGTGTTCGGCGAGGCGGGCGGCGATGGTCGACTTGCCGGAGGCGATGCCGCCGGTGAGTGCAAGGAGAGGCATGGCCCCAGTCTCTCTCAGCTGCGCGAGGCGTAGAACTCCCGCACGACCTCCGCGCCGGGCTTGGCATAGGGGCAGTAGTCGCGGTTCGAGGCCGCCTCTTCGCGGGCGTAGAGCTGCGCCGGCCAATCCCACAGCACAAAGCCGTCGACCCAGTCGCGTGCCCCGGCCTCGCGGAACATCTCCGCCAGGTAGTCGGCCTGCTCCTGCATGTCGGCCTCGCCGCCGAACGTCCAGTCATTCGGCCGCGCGGCCGAGCCGGCGCGGCTCGGGCAGCCCGCCTCGATGAACAGGAACGGCTTGTTGTGCGCGCGCACGACCCTCTCGATGCGATCCAGCTGCGCGGGCCATCCGCCCGACGGGTAGTAGCCACTGGCCGAGATCACGTCCACGGCATCCCACCACGTGATGTGGTCCTCCTGGTACTTGTCGCAGTTGTAGGTGATCGGACCGTCGTAGACGGCTCGCACCTGCCGGATCAGCTCCCGCCACTCCGCCTCGCGGCGATCGGCGCGCACCATCTCGCAGCCGATCACAAAGAGCTCCACGGCCTCGTCCTGTGCGATGCGCGCGTGGTGCACCACGAACTCGGTGTAGCTCGCCCACCAGTCGGCCCAGCCGTGCTCTCCTGGCACGTCGATCTCGAAGAAGCCGATGAAGGCGCGCCAGGTGCCGTCCGCGCAGTTCACCACCGGCTTCAGGATGACCTTCTGCCCGCGGGCGCGCGCGCCACGGATCGCCCAGCGGATCTCGTCGTCGGTGACCGTGGGCTCGTCGCGCCAGTGGATCTGGGTGCTCGACGGCTTGTCCTGCAGCGCCGCGTAGGTGACGCAGTTCCATCCGACCGCCACCTCGGCGAGCGCGTCGAGCGACGCCTCCGCCTCCGGGGTGCCCCAGGTGCCGCGAATGCCCGTCCAGCCCCAGGTCATGCCGGTGACGAACCCGAGGCGTTCACGCACCCGGGCAGGATGCCACTCAGCGGACACCGGTGACCTCCTCCTCGAGCGCGCTCTCGGTCGCGGCGGAGACCTCGGCGATCCGGATCTGCGGCGCACCGGCCACGAGGTCGTTGCCCGTGCGGATGACCCCCGGGGCGCCGAACGCCGACGGACCGACCGCGGCGGCTGTCGAGACGATGAAGGATGCGCTCTCCCCCGGCAGAAGATGGACGAGCGCGTCATCGGCCACCGCGTCGGGCGCGATCGTGTCGACGAGCAGCGCGAGGTCGCGCACGACGGTGCGCGCGGTGACGTCGACGCGCACTCCCCCGGCGGCCGGCCCCACCACGACGTCGAGCGCGGCGGACGACAGAGCCGCATCGCGCAGGTCGGCGAAGAACCACCAGCCGACGGCGTCGCCGAGCCGGGCGCGCAGGAGCTCGCCCTCGGCGTTCTCCGTGACGCCCAGCTCTCCGAGCGGCACGGTCACGGTGGCACGCGGCGCGACCTCTGCGGCGAGCGCGACGCGTGCCACCTCGCTCCCGTCGACGGTGTGACGGGCGACCGTGAGGGATCCGGACCACTCCTCGTCCGTCTCGTTGCTCAGCACGACCGCGAGGCCCTCCTCGCGCGGCTGCACCGTGACCAGGCGCGGGGCGAAGGCGTGCTTCATGGCGTACAGGAGCGGCTTCTCGCGGCCGTCGCCGTCGACCGCGGACCATGAGATCACCGGCCAGTCGTCGTTGAGCTGCCAGACGATCGCCCCCGCATTGTGCGGGGAGAGCGAGCGGAAGTGCTCGAGGGCGGTGCCGATGGCCCGCGCCTGGTTGAGCTGCATGGCCCACACCCAGTCGCGCATGTCGCGGGGCACGGGCGTGTGGGCGACGAGTCCGCTCGTCAGCTTCGCGTCGCCCTCGATCGCCTTCTGGTGCACCTGGACGCCGGGCGACACGGGCGAGATCGGATCGTCGTGGATGGCCCGCGTGAGCGTCGCCCAGGTCGGCGGCCCCTGCCAGCCGAACTCCGCGACGAAGCGCGGCGTGTAGCTGCGATAGTCGTTCCAGTCGCGCCGGTTCCAGAGATCCCAGATGTGCACGCTTCCGTGATCCGGGTCGTTCGGACGGTGCGTGCCGCCCGGGGTGAACGGGCTTCCCGGGGTGTAGGCGATGTGCGGGGCCAGCTCCTCCACGATCCGTGGGAACAGGTCGTGGTAATAGTGCTCGCCCCAGGTGGCGCCGTCGAGCCGGGCGGGCCAGCCCCACTCGTGATAGCCCTCGAGGTTCTCGTTGTTGCCGTTGAGCACGATGAGCGACGGATGCGCCGCGAGGCGGGCGACGTTCTCGCGCGCCTCGGCCTCGATCTCGGAGCGCAGCGGTTCCTCCTCGGCATACGCGGCGCAGGCGAGCAGGAAGTCCTGCCAGGTGAGCATGCCGCGCTCATCGCAGAGGTCGTAGAAGTCGTCGCTCTCGTAGATGCCGCCGCCCCAGACGCGCAGCAGGTTCACGTTCGCGAACTCGGCCTGGGCGATGCGGGCCTCGTAGCGGGCGCGGTTCACCCGGTGCGGGAACGCGTCGTCCGGGATCCAGTTCGCACCGCGGATGTAGACGGGCCGCTCGTTCACGAGGATGCGCAGGGGCGTGCCCGCGTCATCCGGCGTGGTGTCGACGCGCACCTCGCGGAAGCCGATCCTCAGCGATCGGGCGTCGAGTTCCGCTCGATCGTCGCGAAGGGCGACGTCGAGCGGGTAGCGGGTGGGATCGCCGAAGCCGCGGGGCCACCAGCGCTGCACGTCGGGCACGCGCACGGTGACCACGGCCGAGTCCTGACCCGCGGCGAGCGCGAGCTGCCCCGCCTGTTCGCCCACGCGCACCGCGAGGTGCAGGGGCGCATCCGACACGCGCTCCAAGGACACGTGCACATCGACCACCCCGTCGGGTCCCTCGATGCGCGGCACGGGGCGCACCTGGGCGATGCGCGCACCCGACCAGCTCTCCAGGCGCACGGAGCGCCAGATGCCGGTCGCGGAGGTGTCGATGCCCCAGTCCCAGCCGAAGCCGGAGGCCATCTTGCGGATCGCGTTGTAGGGGTGGTGGTTGACGTGCGGGCGGGCCCCCAGCTCGCGCTCGGCGAGGGCTGCGGCGCGCACCGGCGCCGTGAAGCGCACCCGCAGGTCGTTGACCCCCTCGCGCAGCAGCTGCTTCGCGGCCACCCGGTGGGAGCGGTGCTGGTTGCGCGTCTCGAGCACGCTCACGCCGTTCAGCGACACCTCTGCGACCGTGTCGAGCCCGTCGAAGGCGAGGTCGACACGGTCCGATCCGTCGTCGGTCCACTCCAGCGGCAGCGCGTACTCGAAGTCGGTGACGCCGATCCACGCCTGCAGGCGCTCGTTGTCGTCGAGGTACGGATCCGCGATCAGGCCGGCGGCGAGCAGATCGGTTGTCGCACTGCCGGGTACCTGGGCCGGGATCTCCCCCGCGGCGCGCACGTTCGGGGGCACGCGGGGGCCGTGTGCGCGCACGGTCCAGCGGTCGGTCAGGTGTCGGAGATCGACGGTCATTTGGTGGCTCCCGAGGTGATGCCGCTGTAGATGTAACGCTGGAGGAGCAGGAAGATGACGAGCGTGGGCAGGATCACGATCATCGTTCCCGCCGCGATCACCTCCCACTGTGCACCGAACGGACCCGTGAAGCGGAACAGCGAGGTGGAGATGACGCCCAGCTTGGGCGAGGGCATGTAGAGGTACGGCAGGTAGAACTCGTTGTAGATCGCGATGCCCTTGATGATGCAGACGGTCACGATCGCGGGGCTCAGCAGGGGCAGGATGAGGCGCCAGTAGATCGTCCAGCGGTTGGCGCCGTCGATCATCGCGGCCTCGTCGATCGAGCGCGGGATCGACTGCATGAACTGCAGGAAGATGTAGATCGCGATGATGTCGGTGCCCATGAACAGGATGATCGCCGCGCCGTGCGTGTTGAACAGCTCGAGCGCGTTGACGATCTGGAACGTGGCCACCTGCGTGGTCACGCCCGGCACGAGCGAGGCGACGAGGAACAGCCCCACCACCAGCGCCTTGAAGCGGAACTGGAACCGGTCGATCGCGTAGGCGGCCATCGTGCCGATCAGGATCGTGCCCGCCAGCGAGAACACCAGGATGATCGTGGTGTTCCAGAAGCCCAGCAGCATGTTCCCGCGCGTGAACGCCGTGATGAAGTTGCCGAACTCGAGCCAGTTGGAGGGAGGCGCGAGCGAACCGGTCGTGGCGTACTCCTCCTTCGTCTTGAACGACGCGAAGAGCACGACCACGAGCGGCACGAGGGCGACGAAGGTCGCGAGCACGAGGGAGACGTACTTGACCGTGCCGGCGATGCCGGAGCCGATGCGCGGCCGGGCCTTGACGATCTCGCGGGGGCGGGTGACGGTGGCGCTCATGAGAGGCTGACCTCCTCGTCCGGCACGAGCCGGCGCTGCACCCAGGTGACGATGAGCACGATCGCGAGCAGCACCACGGCCATTGCCGAGGCGAAGCCCACACGCCGGAACTCGAACGCCATCTGGACGGTCTGGATGACGAACGTGGCGGTTCCGTTGGCGCCGCCCGTCATGATGAATGGGACCTCGAAGACGCTCAGGGCGCCCGAGATCGACAGGATGAACGACAGGCTGATCACGCGCTTGATGCCCGGCGCGATGATGTAGCGGAACTGGTGCCAGCGGTTCGCGCCGTCGAGCTCGGCGGCCTCGTACAGCTCACTCGGGATCGACTGGATGGCGCCGAGGAACAGCACGAAGTTCAGGCCCATGTAGCGCCACACGCTGGTGGCGGCCAGCGACCAGTTCGCCAGATCCGGGTCGCCGAGCCAGTGGCGCGGCTCATCCGTTCCGAGGCCGACGGCGGTCAGCAGGGCATCGAGGGTGCCATCCGGCTGGAACAGGTAGAGGAAGACGAAGCCGATGGCCACGCCGTTGATGAGGTACGGAAAGAAGAGGACGCCCTTGAAGAAGTTGCGCAGGCGCGTCCTGAAGCTCAGCAGCGTCGCGAAATAGAGCGCCAGCGCCATCTGGATCACGGATCCGGCCAGGTAGTACAGGCTCACGAAGAAGACCTGGAACATCTCGGGACGCGTGAAGATCTCGACGTAATTGTCGAAGCCCACCACGTCCTTGGTCTTGTCGAGGCCGTCCCAGTCGGTGAAGGAGTACCAGATCATGTTCGCCACGGGAACGTAGGTGAACACCACCAGCAGGCCCACCGGAACCAGCAGGTACAGCCACGGGGTGAACCAGCGCGTGCCGTTCGGGTTGCCCGCGCCCCGACGCCGGCGCATCTTGGCGGGCACCGTGATCGTGCGCGTCGCGCCGGTGCCGGGTTGCATCGGCAATGGCTGCAGCTTGGGTGCATCTGTCAGATCTGTCATCCTCGTTCCTCTCGTCAGCGCTCGTGGGCACCTGCGGGCGCGGACGGGGACGGCGCCGCACCGGCGCCGTCCCCGCGCGGGCGCTGGAGTCAGCCCACCTCGGCGCGGGCGGCGGCCCAGCGCTCGTTGAGCTCGGCGAAGTACGACGCCTTGTCACCGTCGGCGGCACCTCGGGCGATGTCCACGAGCTTCTGGCGGTACACGGGGCCGTAGAGGTCGATCTCGGCCTTGCTGATGACGTCGGCCTCGTAGCTCTCCTCACCGGTCTTCGCGGGCGTCATCTCGACATACTCCACGCCGGCCTCCTCGAAGTCGCCGAGCGTGGTCGGGGTCGGCCCGTCGACGAGCGGCGAGAGGCCGCCGTTGTCGAAGGCGTAGTTCGACTCCTTCGCGAACCACTCGATCCAGGCGCGCGCGGCCGCCTTGTGCTCGCTGTGCACGTTGATGGCGTTCTTGTAGTCACCGCCGACCTGGGCGTGGAACGTGCCGTCCACCTGGTACGGGAACGGCATGTAGCCGATGACGTCGCGCGATTCGCCCGCCGCTTCGGCAGCATCCTGCATCTGGGTGATCGCCCACGAGCCGAGCAGCATCGTGGCGACCTTGCCCGTGCCGAGCAGGTTCTTCGACTCCTCCCAGTTCGTGGTGAGCGGGTCCTCCTCATTCAGACCGTTCTCGACGATGTCGTAGAGGAGACCGTCGACGATGCCGTGCCACTCGTCCTCTGCCCAGGGGGTGTCGCTGTAGGCGACGTGAGTGTTGGAGTAGTCGGGATCACCCAGTGCGCCGCGGTTGCTGTCGGACTGGCTGAGGGGCCACCCGTCGGCGTAGTTCGTGTAGTACGGGATCGCGTCGGTCTTCTCGCCGATCGCCTTCAGGTCGTCGAGGAACTCCTCCGGGGTCGTGGGCAGATCGGTGATGCCCGCTTCCTCCCAGACATTCTTGTTGTAGACGAGGCCGTTGGTGTTGCCGGTGATGGCGATCCCGTAGGTCTTGCCGTCGTAGGCCTCCTCCGACGCGAAGCGGTAGGTCTTCGCGACCTCGTCGGTGTCGCCGATGGGCTCGAAGAAGTCGCCGAGCTGGTCGGGGTTGACGCTGTTGGGGATCAGCAGCACGTCGCCGTAGTCCTCGGTGTTCATGCGCACCGCGATCTCGCCCTCGTAGTCGGTGATCGCCTCGAACTCGACCGTGACGTCGGGGTACTCCTCCTCGAAGGCGGCCTTGTAGTCCTGGAAGACCGTGTCGACGATGTCGGTGCGCTGCGTCAGCACGGTGATGGTGCCCGCGACCGCATCGTCGCCGCCATCCGCAGCCTGACCGCCGCCGCTGCACCCGGCGAGCGCGAGCGTGCCCGCCCCGATCAGGGCGCCCGCCGTGAGGAACTTCTTCGTGACCATCATCGGTCTCCTGTCATCGTCGACATGGGTTCAAGGGGTGATTGCACTCAAGCACTTAAGCGCTTAAGTTGGCATGAGCGTAGACACGACGGCGCAGACCTGTCAAGCACTCTCCGATCCCCTAGGGTCGATCGCATGCCCGGAAAGAAGAAGTCGTCGCAGCGGTTGACGATCAGCGACATCGCGCGCCGGGCCGGGGTGTCGACATCCGCGGTCTCCTACGCCCTGAACGGAAAGCCCGGCGTCTCGGAGAGCACCCGCGCGCACATCCTCGAGATCGCCGCCTCGCTCGACTTCGCCCCGACCGCCGCCGCACGGATGCTCTCGCAGGGCCGCAGCGACACGGTCGGTCTGGTGCTGCGCCGCGACCCGCGGTTCCTGGCGAATGAGTCGTTCTTCATGCAGCTCATCGCGGGGCTCGAGATCGGGCTCGCGGAACAGGGCCGCGGCCTGCTCCTGCAGCTCGCGAAGGACCGCGAGTCCGAGATCGCGACCTATCGCAGATGGACATCCGAGCAGCGCGTCGACGGCGTCGTGCTGGTCGACTTCGAGAGCGACGACCCGCGCGTCGACGTCGTGCGCTCCATCGGCCTCCCCGCCGTCGCGATCGGAGACCCGTCGCTCACGGGCGATCTCGCCACCGCCTGGACCGATGACGCCGCCGGCGTGCGCGACGCGGTCCGCCACCTCCATGCCCTGGGGCATCGCGCGATCGCCCGCATCGCCGGCGGCGCGCACTTCGCGCACGTGAGGATCCGCGACGAGGCGTTCTCAGCCGAGTGCGACCGGCTGGGCGTGCGCTACGCAATCCGGCACGGCGATTTCGGTGTGGCGCTGGCCGAGCAGCACACGCGCGATCTGCTCGCCGCCGGAGGTTACTCCGCGTTCGTCTTCGACTCGGGGCTCACGGCCGTCAACGGCCTGCGCGTCGCGCGCAGCCTCGGCGTCGACGTGCCCTCGGCGCTCAGCGTCGTCGGCTGGGACGACTCGATGCTGACGCAGGTCACCGACCCGCCCATCTCCGTCATGTCGTACGACGTGGTGCAGTACGGTACCGAGGCCGCGCGCCTGCTCGGCGCCGTGCTCGCCGGCGAGCCGCCGCACGCCCGCCTCGGCGGCACGCCGACGCTGCACGAACGCGGCACCACGGCGCCTCCGCCCCGCTCAGCGGACCCGATCGGCTGAGGTGGACCGGATCGAGGTCAGCCCTCGTAGCTGCCTTCGAACAGCCCGATCTCGTTTCCGTCGGGGTCGCGGAAGAGCGCCCACCAGCTGGTCTCGCTGATCGGCGAGCGCTCCTTGAGCACGGTGCCTCCCGCGGCAGTGACCTTCCGCAGCGTCTCCTCGATCGAGTCCACCTCGACGACCGAGCGCGGTTGCGTGAAGCCTTCCTCGCGCGGCGTCAGGGCGCCGCCGGAGACGCCGTTGGGCGCCTGCCACATCGGGTACTCCTCGAAACCCGGAGGTGAGGCGAAGCTCCATCCGAACAAATCGGCGTAGAACTGCTGTCCGCGCTCCAGGTCACCGACCGGGATCTCGAGGTGAGTCACATCTCCGTGCGCCATCGCTGCCTCCTCATCTGGGTTCCGACGCGCTCACCGTACGACCCACGGCAGGCGGCGACAAGACCGATACGGTCGATCTGTGACGAAAACCCTCGAAGCGCGCGCTCTGCTGCTCGATATGGATGGAACCCTCGTCGATTCGACGGCCGTCGTCGAGCGGATCTGGCTCGAGTGGTCGGCCGAGCACGGCCTCGACCCGGAGACCGTGCTCGCCTTGATCCACGGCCGTCAGGCGTACAGCAGCATGGCCGTGCTGCTGCCCGAGCGACCCGCCGAGCTGAACCACGCCGAGGGCGCCGCGATGCTCGTACGCGAGACCGAGGACACCGACGGGGTCGTCGAGATCCCTGGCGCCGGGGCCTTTCTCGCCTCCCTCGCGAAGGTGCCGCACGCGCTCGTCACCTCCGCCAGTCTGCCGCTCGCCCAGGCCCGGATGAGCGCCGCCGGGCTCGCCGTGCCCGCCGTCGCGATCACCGCGGAGGATGTCCCCGCGAGCAAGCCCGATCCGTCCGGCTTCCTGATGGCGGCCGAGGCGCTCGGCGTCGATCCCGCCGACTGCGTGGTGTTCGAGGATTCCTACGCCGGGATCACCGCCGGCCGCGCGGCCGGGATGCGCGTGGTGGGCGTGGGGGCGGACGCCGTCGCGCACGATCCGACGCACGCGGTGCCCGACCTGCGCGGCGTGACGGTCACGCAGGAAGGGGACGGGGTGATCCGGATCGCCTTCGCCGGCTGACCCTTCGCGCGAGCAGTCAGACGGTGCCGGCCGGCGGCCAGACGCCGACGATCACCGCCATCACCACGATCGTGACGAGCTCGTGGGCGATGTTGAGCGTCGTGAGTCCAGACGGGCGGCCTTCGAAGGCGTCGTGCGTGATGAACCGCGCCGCCGTGAATCCCGCCCACAGCAGCAGCCCCGTCACGACAGCCGACACGAAGTAGCTTCCCTCGTAGAAGTGCCACGCGATGGTGGTGGCGCCCGCGAGCACCCACGCGGTGACGAAGCTCACCACGACCGTGACGGCGATCGGCACAACGGCGTCCTTGCCGGTGCCCTCCATGGACGCGCCGGACAACGTCGACCAGCGGGTGCCGAAGACCTTCGGCGCGTACCAGATGGTGCCGACGAGCATGCTCGACACCGTCGCGAGGAGGACGGCCCAGTAGTTGATCTCGGGAATCATGCCCCGACTGTAGCGGCACGGATACCCGCGCCGGGATACGCCCCGCGAGGTGTGCTTCGATACGGTCATGACGAGGGATGACTCTCCCCAGAGCCCGGCTGACTCCCCCTGGCACCGCTGGTCGCCCATCGGCGAGACGCTCGATGCGAGCGGGGTGAGCGGCGCCGGCGTGCCGAGTATCACCTCACTCCGATTCCTGCCGCTCGCCGAGATGCTCACGCCGGAGAATCCTCGTCACGGCGAGACGGACCCGTCAGAGTGCGGTCACTGCCGTCCTTCCCCGCACACGATCTGGGCGAACGACACGTGGGCGGTGCGGTCGGGGTTCGCGGTACCGGGCCTGCCCTTCATCGCGACGATCTCTCCTCGTGCTCATGTGCTGCTCGAGAGCGCGCCGCTGGATGTGCTGAGCGCGATGGGACCGGTGCTCCAGCGAGTCTCCAACGCCGTGAAGCGGATCCCCGGGGTCGCGCGGTGTCATCTCATGCGCTGGAACGACGGATCCGCTCATCTGCACCTCTGGGCGTACGCGCGTCCGGAAGGCATGATGCAGGGGCGAGGCGCCATCCTGCCGTTCTGGGAGCAGGTGCTCCCCGCCATGCCCGAGGAGATGGCGCACGAGCACATCGAGATCGTCGCGCGGGCGCTCGAAGCGAGCGGTGACGGGGCGTACTATCCCGAGCGCCGCGGATGACACGAGCCGGGCGTCCGCGGAGCAACCTGCAGCAGCGCCCAGAATGCGACGAGGCCCGGATCGGCGGATCCGGCCTCCTCGTGTCTTGCCGCGTCAGCGGGCGAGCAGCTGGCGCTTGGAGCTGATGACGCCCGTGTCGAAGCCGGCGAGGTGCAGGCCACCGTGGAACCGAGCGTGCTCGATCTTCACGCAGCGGTCCATCACCACGTCCAGACCGCCCTCCTCGGCGATCGCGGCGGCCTCCTCGTTCCACGAGCCGAGCTGCAGCCACAGGGTCTGGGCGCCCGCCTCGACGGCCTCGCGGGCGACGCCCGGCAGATCCTCGTCGCGGCGGAACACGTCGACGATGTCGGGCTTCACCGGCAGGTCGGCCAGGCTCGCATAGGCCGGGCGGCCCAGGATCGTCGTCTCGCGCGGGTTGACGAAGTACACCTCGTACGGCGAGCTCGACAGCAGGTAGGTGCCGACGAAGTAGCTGGCACGCGCGGGGTTGTTCGAGGCGCCGACGATCGCGATCGTCTTCGCGCGGCGCAGGATCTCGTATCGCGCCTGCGCGCCGGGCCCGACCCAGGTGCGTCCGGGGACGGGTTCCTTCGCCCAGGGCAGCTCGCAGGCGACCAGCCCGCCGGGTGCTTCGCTCATCGTGTGACTCCCGTCGCCTCGGTGAGGGCCTGATCCAGGTCCCAGATGATGTCCTCGACGTCCTCGAGGCCGACCGAGATGCGGATCAGGTCGGCCGGCACGCCCGCCGAGACCAGCTGCTCCGGCGTGAGCTGCTGATGCGTGGTGGAGGCGGGATGGATGACGAGCGTGCGCGCATCGCCGATGTTGGCGAGGTGCGAGGCGAGGCGCACGGAGTCGATGAACGTCTCGCCCGCCGCGCGCGCCGCATCGGCGACCGCGGCGTCGTCGGCGAAGTCGCCCTGCGGCTTCACACCGAACGCGAAGACGGAGCCCGGGCCGAGGGGGAAGTACTTCTTCGCGCGCTCGTGGTGCGGGTGGCTCTCGAGGCCCGCCCACGTCACGAACGACACGCGCGGATCCGTCGACAGCCACTCCGCCACGGTGCGCGCGTTGGCGAGGTGCGCGTCGATGCGCTGCGGGAGGGTCTCGACGCCCTGCAGCAGATTGAACGCGGCGGTCGGACCGAGCGAGGGGCCGATGTCGCGCAGCTGCTCGCTGCGCAGCTTGGTGAGGAACCCGTACTCACCGAAGTTGTCCCACCACTTGATGCCGCCATAGGAGGGCACGGGCTCGGTCATGGTCGGGAACTTGCCGTTGCCCCAGTCGAACCGTCCTGATTCGATCACGATGCCGCCGAGGGTGGTGCCGTGGCCGCCGAGGAACTTCGTGACCGAGTGGATCACGATGTCGGCGCCGTGCTCGAGCGGGCGCGAGAGGTACGGGGTCGAGAGCGTCGAGTCGACCACGAGCGGGATGCCCGCGGCGTGGGCGACCTCGGCGAGACCCTCGATGTCGGCGATCTCTCCCGACGGGTTGCCGATGCCCTCGACGTAGAGAACCTTCGTGTTCTCGCGGATCGCCGCGGCGTACTCCGCCGGGTCGCTGGAGGCCACGAACGTGGTGTCGACCCCGAAGCGGCGCAGCGTCACATCGAGCTGCGTCACGGTGCCGCCGTAGAGGTTGGCCGAGGCGACGACATGGTCGCCGGCTCCGACCAGTGCGGCGAAGGTGATGAACTCGGCGCTCATGCCGCTCGCCGTCGCCACGGCGCCGATGCCGCCCTCGAGGGAGGCGAGGCGCTCCTCGAGCGCGGCGACCGTCGGGTTGCCGATGCGCGAGTAGATGTTGCCGTACTTCTGGAGCGCGAAGAGGTTCGCGGCGTCCTGGGCACCGTCGAACACGAACGACGATGTCTGGTAGATCGGCACCGCGCGGGCACCGGTCGCGGCATCGGGGGTGCCGCCGGCGTGCAGCGCGCGGGTGCGGAACCCGAAACGGTGCTCCTCGGTCATGCGTTCTCCTTCGGAGTGTTGTCGGGCTTCTGCAGGGCATCGACGGCGTCGCGGATGCCGTCGACGGCCCAGGGGTTCTGCAGCGAGGTGGTGTCGCCCAGGGTGTCGCCCTGCCACAGCTGAACCAGCAGGCGGCGCAGGATCTTCCCGGAGCGCGTCTTGGGGATCTCCGGCACGAACACGAGGTGTCGCGGCTTGGCGATCGGGCCGATGTCCCGGGCCACCTGCGCGCGCAGTTCGTCGGCCGACACCTCGTCGCGCACGGTGACGAAGGCGACCACGGCGTGACCGGTCAGCGGGTCGTCGACGCCCGCGACGCCCGCCTCGCCCACGGCGGGGTGCGCGACGAGCGAGGACTCGATCTCGATCGTCGAGAGCCGGTGACCCGAGACATTGACGACGTCGTCGAGGCGACCGAGGATCCGGATGTATCCGTCATCGTCGACCGTCGCCCCGTCGCCCGCCACGTAGTACGCGCCGTGCTCGCCCTTGCCCGCAAAGGGGGCCCAGTACGAGTCGCGGTAGCGCTGCGGGTTGCCCCAGACCGTGCGTGCCATCCCGGGCCACGGGCGGCGCACAACGAGCGTGCCCGAGCGACCGGGCGCCACTGGTTCGCCGTCGTCATCCACCACGGCGGCATCGATGCCGGGAAGCGGGATGGTCGCTGATCCGGGCTTGAGGGTCGTGGCGCCCGGCAGCGGCGCGATCATGGCGGCGCCGGTCTCGGACTGCCACCACGTATCGACGATCGGCAGCTCGTCGCGCCCGTGGTTGCGACGGAACCAGACCCACGCCTCGGGATTGATCGCCTCGCCCACCGTGCCGAGAAGGCGCAGCGTCGACAGGTCGTGCTCCTGCGGGATCGTGTCGCCCCACCAGGTCATGAAGGTGCGGATCAGGGTGGGCGCCGTGTAGTAGACGGTCACGCCGTAGCGCTCGATGATCTCGAGATGACGATTCCGGCTCGGAGTGTCAGGCGTGCCCTCGTAGATGACCTGCGTGAGCCCGTTCGAGAGCGGGCCGTAGAGCTCGTACGTGTGCGCCGTGACCCAGGCGAGGTCGGCGGTGCACCAGTGCACGTCGGAGTCCTTGGCGTCGAAGTGCGCCCAGTGCGCCCAGCTCGCCTGCGTCAGGTACCCGCCCGATGTGTGGACGAGCCCTTTGGGCTTCCCCGTGGTGCCGGACGTGTAGATGATGAACAGCGGGTGCTCGGAGTCGAACGGCTGCGGCACGTGCGACGGTGACGCCGTCTCGACCACGTCGTGCCACCACACATCGCGTCCCTCGGTCCACGGCACGTCCTGGCCGGTGCGGCGCACAACGAGCACGTGTTCGATCGAGGCGATCCCGTCCGCGGCCTGGTCGGCGGCCGACTTGACCTCGACGGCCTTTCCGCGACGCCACTGCCCGTCGGTCGTGACGAGCAGCTTGGCGCCGGTGTCCTCGATGCGGAACCGCACGGCCTCGGCCGAGAAGCCGCCGAACACGAGCGAGTGCACCGCGCCGATGCGCGCGCACGCGAGCGCGATCACCACCGTCTCGATCAGCACCGGCAGATACACGACCACCCGGTCACCCGCCTCGATGCCCAGAGCGAGCAGACCGTTCGCTGCCTGCGAGACGCGCCGCTGCAGATCCGCATAGGTGACCGTGGTGCGGTCGCCGGGCTCGCCCTCGAAGTGCAGCGCGACCTTGTCGCCACGGCCTTGCTCGACGTGGCGGTCGACGCAGTTGTAGGCGACATTGAGCTGTCCGCCCACGAACCAGCGGGCGGCGGGCACGCTGAGCTCGCCATCCCCGTCGCGCACCGGCGGCTCCCACTCGTGTGCGGTGTGCCAGGGGGCCGCCCAGTCGAGACGGCGGGCCGCCTCCTCCCAGAAGGCGGTCGGGTCCGCCGCGGCACGCGCGTAGGCCTCTTCCCCGACATTCGCCTGCGCCGCGAAGTCTGCGGGCGCCGGGTAGGCGCGCGTCTCGACCAGCCGCGCCTCCTCAGCGTGATCGATGAGGGTCATCACAACCACCTCTTCAGCACGGCGCGCTCGAACAGCACAAGCAGCGCGTTGGTCAGGGTTCCGAGCAGGGCGAGCAGCACGATGGCCAGCAGGATCCGGTCGACGCGACCGGTGTTGCCCGAGTCGGAGAGCAGCCAGCCGAGGCCCATCGATGAGGCGATGAGCTCGGCGGCGACGAGGAACAGCCAGGCCTGCGCGAGCGCCAGGCGCAGGCCCGACACGAGCGACGGGACCACCGCCGGCAGCTGAACGGTGCGCAGCAGGGACCAACCGCGCAGGCCGAAGGAGCGGCCCGCCTCGACCAGCTGAGGATCGACCCGGCGCAGGGCTCCCGCGACGGTGGTGAACACCGGGAAGAACGCCCCGATCGCGATCAGGGTGATCTTCGACTCCTCGCCGATCTGCAGCCACAGGATCAGCAGGGGCACCCAGGCCAGCGACGGCACCGCGCGCAGCGCCACCAGCAGCGGGCTGAGCAGGATGTCTCCCGAGCGAGTGAGACCGACGATCGCGGCGAAGAACAGGCCTACGACGGATCCGACGAGGAAGCCGATGATCACGCGCTGGGTCGAGATCGCGATGTGCGTGAAGAGGCTGCCGTCGGCGATGAGCTGTCCGGCTGCCTGCACGACCGCGATCGGCGACGGCAGGCGGAAGGGCGGAACCAATCCGGTGAGCGTGACCGCCAGCCAGACCACGACGATCGCCACGGGCACGAGGAGGCCGCCCACGACCCGGACCGAGGTGCGCGACCACCACGGGGTCGCGCCGAGCGGGTGCGATGCACGCACGGTGGCTGCGGTCACGGTCCCCGCGACAGCGCGCTGATCCGGAAGGCTCAGGCCGGGTACGACGGATGCCGCCGTGGACGCATCCACGGCGGCATCCGCCTGCGAGCTCTCGGTCACTTGCTCGTGGCCGCCTTCGCGAAGGAGTCCTCGATGATCGACTCGAGCGCGGCGGTGACGGCCGCCTCGCCGCCGGCGACGTCACCGGAATCGACGATGACCGGCGCGATCTTCTCCAGCACGGCGATCTGGTCGTCTCCCGGGACGCCCGACACATCGAGGTTCGAACGCTCCTCGATCACGGTCTTCGCGACGGCGGGGTCGATCGCCGCCACCTCGGCGAGCAGCTCCGCCGTCTCCTCCGGGTGCTCCAGCGCCCAGGCGCGGGCCTCCTCGTACGCGTCGACGACGACCTGCGCGACATCCGCGTGGTTCGTGATGAAGTCCTCGGTGGCGTTGAGGAAGCCGTACGTGTTGAAGTCGACGTTGCGGTAGATCAGCTTGTCGCCGGACTCGACCTCGGCCGCGGCCATGATCGGGTCGAGGCCCGCCCAGGCCTGCACCGAGCCGCCGTCGAGGGCGGCGCGGCCGTCGGCGTGCTGGAGATTCTGCACCTCGACGTCGGCGAGCGTCAGGCCCGCGGCCTCGAGCGCCTGGAGCAGGAAGAAGTACGGGTCGGTGCCCTTGGTCGCGGCGACCGACTTGCCCTTCAGCTGCTCGACGTCGGTGATGTTGCTGTCCGCGCCGACCACGATGGCCGACCACTCCGGCTGCGAGTAGATGTCGATGACCTTGATGGGAGAGCCGTTCGAGCGAGCGAACAGCGCGGCCGAGCCCGCGGTCGATGCGACGTCGGCCGATCCCGAGCGCAGCAGCTCGTTGGCCTTGTTCGACCCGGCCGACTGCACCCACTCGACGTCGACGTCGTCGCCGAGGGCCTTCTCGATGAGGCCCTGATCCTTCACGATCAGGCTGAGGGGGTTGTACGTGGCCCAGTCGACCGTGACGGAGTCGGTCGACCATTCGGCCGCGCTGCTCCCGGAGGCGTCGTCGGCGGCGGCGGGCTTCGGGGCGTTCTCGCCGGCGACGCAGCCGGTGGCCAGCATCGCGATGGCGCCGGTCAGCAGGAAGGCGGGGGCGGTGCGGCGGATGATGCTCATCGGGTCTCCTCAGGGGTGCCGTACGGGTCGGCTGCGGTGGGGTCGCTGTGGTGGGTGGGAACGCCGAGCCCCTCGAGGAGGCCGGCGCGCAGGTCGGCGAGCGCTCGGTCGGCGCGGTCGCGCGGGCGAGATCCGGGCACGTCGACGATGTCGGCGATCGAGCCGGAGGCGGTGTCGTCGGCGCCGTGCAGGGAGCGCAGGAGCAGCACGCGGTCGCCGAGGTACAGGGCCTCCTCGACGTCGTGTGTCACGAGCAGGATCGTCGTCGGCTGGGCGGCGTGGATGTCGATCAGCAGGTCCTGCATACGAAGGCGCGTCAGCGCGTCGAGGGCCCCGAAGGGCTCGTCCAGCAGCAGCACCTCGGGGTTGCGCGCGAGCGCACGCGCGAGGGAGGCGCGCTGCGCCATGCCGCCGGACACCTCGCTGGGTCGCTGATCCGCGGCGTGATCGAGGCCGACGAGATGCAGCAGCTCCGCGACGCGCTCGCGCGCCGCGCGGCGACCGGCGGCGCCCGTGTAGGCACCGCGGGGCAGGCCGAGGTGCACGTTCTGAGCGAGCGTGCGCCACGGCAGCAGACGCGGCTCCTGGAAGGCGACGGCCGTGCGCTCGTCGGTGTCGGACAGCGTGGTGCCGTCGACGGTGATCTCCCCCGCGGTGGGCGAATCGAGGCCGCCGATGAGGCGCAGCAGCGTCGACTTGCCGCAGCCCGACGGGCCGATGACAGACAGGATCTCCCCGGCCGCGAGGCCGATGTCGACGCCCCGGAGCACCTCACGGGTGCCGGTCGGCGTCGCGAACGTGCGACTGACGGACCCGAGGCTCACGGCGCCCCCGCGCGCGCGAAGGCCGCCGGATGCGACGTCGACGGACGCGAGGGATCCTGCAAGCGGGGACATACCCCCATCGTCGCCAAGGCCTGTGAATATGACGAATCGTTCCGAAACACGGCGACATGGAGCACGCCACGGCGTCGTGGAGCACGTCCGGAGACGGGAAAGGGGCCGGATCCCGAAGGATCCGACCCCTTTCGACTCAGAGAGTCAGGCGGTCATTCGCCGATCGTCATCGGCCGCAGCCGATGAGCGGTCTGCTCAGCGACCGGCGAGCTTCTCGCGCAGAGCGGCGAGGGCCTCGTCGTCAGCGAGCGTGCCGGCGCCGGCCGACTCCGAGCTGAACGACGAACCGGCGGCGGAGAACTCCTCGCCGGCCTCGGCCTCGGCCTCGAGGGCCTTGGCGACCTGCGACTTGTGCTGCTCCCAGCGGGCCTGAGCAGCGGCGTACTCCTGCTCCCACTTCTCGCGAGCCTCGTCGAAGCCCTCGAGCCACTGGTTGGTCTCCGGGTCGAAGCCCTCGGGGTACTTGTACTCGCCGTTCTCGTCGTACTCGGTGACCATGCCGTACAG
Organism: Microbacterium stercoris; assembly: GCF_017592545.1. GTDB lineage: Bacteria > Actinomycetota > Actinomycetes > Actinomycetales > Microbacteriaceae > Microbacterium > Microbacterium stercoris. Next base: position 572,689 of record NZ_JAGFOA010000001.1, on the reverse strand, counting down.
CGCCGGGTCGAACTCGGTGCCGTTGGGGTCGACCATCTCGTTGGCCTGCTTGAGCGAGAGCGAGATGCGGCGACGGTCGAGGTCGATGTCGATGACGCGGACGAAGACCTCCTCGCCCACCGAGACGACCTGCTCAGCCAGCTCGACGTGCTTCGCCGAGAGCTCCGAGATGTGCACGAGGCCCTCGATGCCGTCGGCGACGCGGACGAACGCACCGAACGGAACGAGCTTGGTGACCTTGCCCGGCGTGATCTGACCGATCGCGTGCGTACGGGCGAAGACCTGCCACGGGTCCTCCTGCGTCGCCTTCAGCGACAGCGAGACGCGCTCGCGGTCGAGGTCGACCTCGAGGATCTCGACGGTGACCTCCTGGCCCACCTCGACGACCTCGGAGGCGTGCTCGATGTGCTTCCACGAGAGCTCGGAGACGTGGACGAGACCGTCGACGCCACCCAGGTCGACGAACGCACCGAAGTTGACGATCGACGACACAACACCCTTGCGGACCTGACCCTTGTGCAGGTTGTTCAGGAACTGCGTGCGCGTGGCCGACTGCGTCTCCTCGAGGAGGGCGCGGCGCGACAGCACGACGTTGTTGCGGTTCTTGTCGAGCTCGAGGATCTTCGCCTCGATCTCCTGGCCGAGGTACGGCGTGAGGTCGCGGACGCGGCGCAGCTCGATGAGCGAGGCCGGCAGGAAGCCGCGCAGGCCGATGTCGACGATGAGGCCACCCTTGACGACCTCGATGACGGTGCCGGTGACGACGCCGTCCAGCTCCTTGATCTTCTCCACGTCGCCCCAGGCGCGCTCGTACTGCGCGCGCTTCTTCGACAGGATCAGACGGCCTTCCTTGTCCTCCTTCTGGAGAACGAGGGCCTCGACGACGTCGCCGACGCTGACGACCTCGTTGGGGTCGACGTCGTGCTTGATGGAGAGCTCGCGCGAGGGGATGACGCCCTCGGTCTTGAAGCTCACGTCGAGCAGGACCTCGTCGCGGTCGATCTTGACGATCGTGCCCTCGATGATGTCGCCGTCGTTGAAGGACTTGAGGGTCTTCTCGACCGCGGCCAGGAAGTCCTCAGCAGAGCCGATGTCGTTGATCGCGACCTGCTTGGTGGCCGGGGCGGTCGTTGCGTTAGTCATTTAGTGGGTTGTCCTTGTTGGATGTTTACTCGGGCCACGGCTCGGTCTGCACCCCCGGATGACCCGGACGCGCGAGACCACGGTCGAACCGCGGCAGTTGGATTGTGTTGGTGCATCACGCCGTGGTCCATCTCCGAGCAAGCCGAAGCGACGCGCACACGCGTGACACTCCAGGGTATCAGAGTCCTGACCCCGGATCCGAGGCCCTCCGCGCGGTCGCGGCGGGCTCAGTGAACGCGGGCGAAGAAGGCGCGGGCGCGCTCGCTCTGCGGGCGAGCGAGCACCTCAGAGGGGATGCCCTCCTCGACGACGACTCCCCCGTCCATAAAGACCAGCTTGTCGGCGACCTCGCGGGCGAAACCCATCTCGTGGGTGACGACCATCATCGTCATACCCTCGGCCGCCAGCGACTTCATGACCGCCAGCACGTCGCCGACCAGCTCCGGATCGAGCGCGCTGGTGGGCTCGTCGAAGAGCATCATGTCGGGGTTCATCGAGAGCGCGCGGGCGATCGCCACCCGCTGCTGCTGGCCGCCCGAGAGCTTCGCAGGATGCTGATCGGCCTTCACCGACAGACCCACGCGCTCGAGGTTCTCCAGCGCGACCTTCTTGGCCTCGGCGGCGCCGCGACGCAGCACCGTGCGCTGGGCGAGCATCAGGTTCTCCAGCACGGTGAGGTGCGGGAAGAGGTTGAACTGCTGGAAGACCATGCCGATCCGGGCCCGCACCCTGTCGAGGTCGGTCTCGGGATCGCGGATGTCGATGCCCTCGACGAGGATCTGCCCGTCATCGGCGTCCTCGAGCCGGTTCACGCAGCGCAGCAGCGTGGACTTGCCGGATCCGGACGGGCCGACGACGCAGACGACCTCGCCGGATCCGACACGGAAGTCGACGCCCTTGAGAACCTCGTTCGATCCGTACGACTTGCGCAGCCCCTGGATCTCGATCGCGGGCACGTCTGCGGACGCGGTCATCGCGTGGCCTTCCTCTGTCGACGCTCCATCCACGCCACCAGCTGCGTGAGAGGCAGCGTGATCACGAGGTACAGGAGCGCGGCCTGAACGAGCGACGTCGAGGTGCCGGCCGACAGACCGGATGCCTGGAAGTCACGCGCGAGCGTGGTGAGCTCACGCTGCAGGGGCTCCGCGCCGATGATCGCCAGCAGCGAGGTGTCCTTGATCAGCAGCACGAACTCGTTGGTGAGCGGCGGGATCACCACGCGGAACGCCTGCGGCAGCACCACGCGGAACATCGTCGCCCCCGAGCTCATGCCGAGCGAGCGCGCCGCCTCGGTCTGCCCCTTCGGAACCGCCTGGATGCCGGCTCGGATCGTCTCGGCCATGTAGGCCGATGCAACCAGCACAAGCGCGAGCAGGCCGGCTCCGACCAGGCCGCCGGGCGGCGACCAGCCGAAGGCGATCGGCACACCGAAGCCCATGAAGATGATCACGATCAGCGCCGGGAGGCCACGGAAGAACTCGATCCATGCCGTGGCCAGCCAGCGCAGCGTGGCGATCGGAGACAGCCGCATCAGGGCGAGGGCGAGGGCGAGCACGATGCCGCCCGCGAATGCGATCGCCGTGTACAGCAGCGTGTTGACGACGCCGACCGAGATCAGGGTCCACCAGTTGCCGGCGGCCGCCGGCGAGAGGAACTGCGCGCGGAACCGCTCGCTGTTGGGACCGAACAGCAGCCAGGCGAAGAGCCCGACGACCACGACCGCGACGACGACGTTCAGCGTGATGATCGCGGCGAGCCGCCGAGTTCGTCTGCTCAAGAGATACCCGTCCGGGAGGAGTCGACCGCGGTCAGTTGACGGCGAAGTACGAGTCGTAGATCTTGTCGTAGCTGCCGTCGGCGCGGATCTCCTCGAGAGCGCCGTTGATCGCGTCGAGCACGGCGGTGTTGCCCTTGCTCACGGCGAAGCCGTACTGCTCGCCGGTGTCGTACTGCTCGACGATCTGGAACGCGCCGTCCTTGGTGTGCTCGAGGTTGACCGGGAGGTCCTGGAGCAGCGCGTCGACCTGGCCGGCCTGGAGCGCGGGCCACATCTCGGCGTCGCTCGGGAAGGCGACGATCTCGGCGCCCTTGGCGTTCTCGGTGGCGTAGGACTCACCCGTGGTGGCCTTCTGCACACCGACCTTGACGCCGTCGAGGTCGCCGATCGAGGCGATGTCGCTGTCGTTGGCGACGAGGAGGGACTGCTCGGAGTCGTAGTAGGGGTCGGTGAAGTCGAGGTTGGCCTTGCGCTCATCGTTGATGGTGATGGCGGACGCGGCGACGTCGCACTGCTTCGAGTTCAGGACGATGCCCGACTGGATTCCGTCGAAGCCCTGGTCCTTGACCACGAGCTTCAGGCCGAGGTTCTCGGCCACGGCGTTCATGATCTCGATGTCGAAGCCGGTGTAGCCCAGCTCGCTGCCCTCGTCGAAGTCCTCGAACGGGGCGTAGGGCACGTCGGAGCACACGGTGAGCGAGCCGGCGGTGATGGTGGAGAGCTCAGCCTCCCCCGCGGGCTTCTCTGCGGAAGGGGCGCTGGAGCCGCAGGCGGACAGGGTGATCGCGGCGGCCGCGGCGAGAAGTGCCGTGAGCGGCACGCGAGTCTTCGACATATCGCGATCTTAATCGAGGGCCCGCGGGCTGCTATTACCCCATCTCCCAGAGAGATGGAACCGTTGCGTAACACCGTGCCCATAAGCTCTCGGACCCGGGTGGCGCGCAAGACGCCGTCGGACGCGCATCAGGGGTGCTCTGCCCCTCGGGCAGGAACCCTCGCCGCGCTAGTGTTTCTCGGAGGATCACCTGGGGGAAGGCGATCTCCACCGTCTCCCCGGGGCGTCCCGCACCGTCCACAGCGCCCCCGAGGAGTCTTATGTCCCTCCCTCCGAACGACGACACCGGCGTTCCGCCGGTTCCGCCCGAGCCGCCGCAGCCGCCGAGTGGTCCCGCGCAGCCTGATGCTCCGCAGGAGCCGGAGGTGCCTCAGGTTCCCCAGCCGCCGAGCTTCGAGTTCGCACCTCCCGCATACGAGCCGCCGAGCTACACACCGCCGGCCGCTGACGCACAGGAACCCCCGGCCTCGCCGGACGCCCCCGGGTACGCTGCGCCCACCCCCGGATACAGCGCACCGGCGGCCCCCGTCTACGGCGCGCCCACGGGCGAGGCTTCGTTCCCCGGTGCTCCCGCATCGCAGGGGCACCCCGGATCCGTTCCCCCCTACGCGACGGGCGGGTACACGGGCACTCCGTACGGCGGCGGGCCTGCCGCGCCGCAGGGATCGGGGAAGGGGCTCGCGATCGCCGCGCTCGTCCTCGGCATCGTGGGCATCCTCGGCATCGCGGTCGCCTTCATCCCGTTCGCGGGCTTCGCCGCCATCCTCGTACCGATCGTCGCCATCGTCCTGGGCGTCATCGCCCTGGCGAAGAAGAAGCCGGGCAAGGGCCTCGCCATCACCGGCACCGTGCTGGGCGCGGTCGCGCTGGTCGCCTGCACGACGATCGCCATCGCGATGACGGCGTTCGTCACGAGCGTGGCGAACGACCCCGACCGCTTCATCCGCGAGAGCTGCGAGGCCGCGGGTCTGACGCAGGAGGAATGCGACGAGCTGACGGCGGATTCGGGCGTCACCGATCCTGAGTCGGCGCCGCAGGACGATCCGGCCGAGCAGACGGCCGGCGGATCGGTCGAGGTCGGCGAGCTCGCCTTCGGCCAGATCGCGGGCGAGGAGGGCTCGTGGTGGTACGTGGTCACCCTCGACCAGGCCGACAGCGCGGCCATGTACGAGTACTTCTTCTTCGATGTCGAGGCGCTGGATGCCGCGGGCCGGGTGCTGGACACCGACACGCAGTCGGCCACCCTGCTGCCGGGCAAGACGGTGCTGATCGGCGAATTCTACGACCTCGGCGCCGACCCGATCGCCGAGCTGAACCTCGTCGGCCTGGACGACGAGATGAACGAGGCCGTGTCGCTCCCGGACGACTTCGCGGGCGAGTTCACATTCAGTGAGGTCACCGGCACAACCGACTTCGGTCTCACCACCGTCACGGGCACGATCAGCAGCACGTTCCCCGTGGACCAGGAGGCCGTGTACATCAGCCTCGTCGCCCGTGACGCGGCGGGAAAGCCCGTCGCCGTGGGCCGTGCGACCACCGACCGGATCCCGGCCGACGGCAGCGCGAAGTTCGAGGGCTACATGACCGGCGAGGTGCCCGAGGGCGCAACGCTCGAGGCGTCCGCTCAGCTCTACTGAACCGGGGCCTGTCGCAGGCACCGCCACCACGAAGGCCCGGCCGCGCAGCCGGGCCTTCGTCGTATCCACCGGGCTCAGTGTCGCGCCGCGTCGAGGGCGTAGTCATCCGGCGCGAGAACACGCAGCCCCGTGTTGTGCAGCAGGTACTGCGCTCGCAGGCGCATGCCGGTCTCCGCCATGGCATCGGCCATGGCCGCCGCCCACGCGAGCTCCTCGTCTCTGAAGCTCTCCTCTCCCTCGCGCTCCCAGACCACCACGAGCTGCGTGACGTCGATCGCCGCGCCGATCCGGCCGATTCGGTCGGCGATCAGGCGCGCGGCCGTGACCGGACCGAGGTCTTCGACCACGGCAGGCTCGTGCGGATCCTCCGGAAAGTCGGTGGTGGGCATGATCGCCTCGCTCATCCGATCGTCGTCATCGAGGAACATCAGCCACAGCTGACGTCGGATCGCGCCGGTGAGCATCAGCCCGACCAGTTCCTCCAGCGTGGCGTCGGTCAGGGACTCCTCGCGCAGTTGCGCCATGCGGCGCGCGGCCGCCTCCGTGTATGTCATGTCTCGAGGTTGGCGCCTCATCGTCCGCGCCGACGGGTCCAAGGCGATCCGGGGAGACGATCCCGCGAAACAGCTCCTGTGGACGACTCACACCGCGCAGCGCACGCAGCGAGACGCCGTCGGGCGGGCGCGGAGCCGATCCTGCGGGATCGGTTCCCCGCACACCTCGCAGATCCCGTACGTCCCCGCCTCGATACGGCCGAGAGCCGCATCGATCTCTCGCAGCTCGTCGCGCGCGGCGTCGCTCAGGCCCGCCAGACGAGACCACTCCCCCGACAGCGTGGCGCCCTCCGGGTCATGCTCGTCGTCGGCCGTGGCATCGCCCCGTGCGGCGGCCACGGCGGTGATATCGCCCGCCCGCGCGGCGATCCGCCGCTCTGCCTGACGTCGGCGCTCCTGCAGCAGCGAGCGCAGCTCGGCATGGGTCGCGGACATGTCGGCACCCTATCCGGCACCCGCCCGAAACGGGAACGACCCCCGCACCTTGTGGGTGCGGGGGTCTGGTCCAGCTCAGGTAGAGCGGTCTGTGGCGGGCTCAGCGCCCGGCGTCAGAACGTCAGAGGGTCAGCGCGCAGCCGAGCCCTCGACGTAGTCCTCGTCGGTCGACTTCCAGGCGAACAGGGCGCGCAGCTCCTTGCCCGTGACCTCGATCGGGTGACCCTGCTCCTTCTCGCGGAGCGACAGGAACTCCTGGGCGCCGTTGTCCTGGTCGTCGATGAAGCGCTTGGCGAACGCACCGGACTGGATGTCCGCGAGGACCTCCTTCATACGCTCCTTGGTGCCGGCGTCGATGACGCGGGGACCCGAGACGTAGTCGCCGAACTCGGCGGTGTCGGAGATCGACCAGCGCTGCTTGGCGATGCCGCCCTCCCACATGAGGTCGACGATGAGCTTGAGCTCGTGCAGCACCTCGAAGTAGGCGATCTGCGGCTGGTAGCCGGCCTCGGTGAGGACCTCGAAGCCCGCCTGGACGAGGTGGCTCATGCCGCCGCAGAGGACGGCCTGCTCGCCGAACAGGTCGGTCTCGGTCTCCTCGGTGAAGGTCGTCTTGATGACGCCTGCACGCGTGCCGCCGATGGCCTTCGCGTACGAGAGGGCGGTGGCCCACGCGGTGCCCGAGGCGTCCTTCTCGACGGCGATGATGTCCGGGATGCCGCGGCCTGCGACGTACTCACGACGCACCGTGTGGCCCGGGGCCTTGGGCGCGACCAGGATCACGTCGACGTCCTGGGGGGCGTCGATGTAGCCGAAGCGGATGTTGAAGCCGTGCGCGAACGCGAGGGTCTTGCCCGCCGTCAGGTTCGGCGCGATCGACTCGGAGTAGATGCCGCGCTGGTGCTGGTCCGGCGCGAGGATCATGATGAGGTCGGCCCACTTGGTCGCGTCGGCGACGTTCAGGACCTGGAAGCCCTCGTCCTGCGCCTTGGCGGTCGACTTCGATCCGTCCTTCAGCGCGATGGCGACCTCGACGCCCGAGTCGCGCAGGTTCTGCGCGTGGGCGTGGCCCTGCGAGCCGTAGCCGACGATCGCGACCTTCTTGCCCTGGATGATCGACAGGTCGGCGTCCGCGTCGTAGAAGATCTCGGTGCTCACGGTGGTGTTACTCCTTGGTGGGTTGGGTTCAGAAAATGGTGAAGCGGGTGGATCGGCCGGATCAGCCGCGCAACACGCGCTCGGTGATCGACTTGGAGCCGCGGCCGAGGGCGAGCAGGCCCGACTGCGCGAGCTCGCGGATGCCGAAGGGCTCGATGGCCTTGAGGAACGCGTCGACCTTGCCCTTGTCGCCGGTGACCTCGATCACCAGCGCATCGGGGGCGTAGTCCACGACATTCGCACGGAAGAGGTTGACGACCTCGAGCACGTTGGATCGCGTGGTGTTGTCGGCGCGCACCTTCACGAGCATGTGCTCGCGCTGCACGCTCGCCGACTGCTCGAGCTCGACGATCTTGATCACGTTCACGAGCTTGTTCAGCTGCTTGGTGACCTGCTCCAGGGGAAGGGCCTCGACGTCGACGACGACGGTGATGCGGGATAGACCCGGCACCTCCGTGACGCCCACGGCGAGCGACTCGATGTTGAAGCCGCGACGGGCGAACAGCCCGGCCACACGGGTCAGCAGACCCGGCTTGTCCTCGACGAGGAGGCTCAGCACGTGCGTGGTCATGTCAGTCCTCCTCGCTGAAGGCCGGGGCGTGGTCGCGGGCGTACTGGACGTAGCTGTTGCTGACACCCTGCGGCACCATCGGCCACACCATCGCGTCGGCGCTCACGACGAAGTCGATCACGACCGGGCGGTCGTTGGTCTCGAGCGCGAGCTTGATCGCCGGATCGACCTCCTCCGGCTTCTCCACGCGGATCGCGAGGCAGCCATACGCCTCGGCCAGCTTGACGAAGTCGGGGATGCGGATCGTGTCGTGGCCCGTGTTCAGGTCGGTGTTCGAGTAGCGACCGTCATAGAACAGGGTCTGCCACTGCCGCACCATGCCGAGCGACGAGTTGTTGATGATCGCGACCTTGATCGGGATGTTGTTCAGCGCGCAGGTGGCGAGCTCCTGATTGGTCATCTGGAAGCAGCCGTCGCCGTCGATCGACCAGACCACGCGGTCGGGCTGGGCGACCTTGGCGCCCATCGCGGCGGGCACGGAGTAGCCCATGGTGCCGGCGCCGCCCGAGTTCAGCCACGCGTTGGGCCGCTCGTACTTGATGAACTGCGCCGACCACATCTGGTGCTGTCCCACGCCGGCGGCGTAGATGCCCTCCGGACCCGTGAGCTCGCCGATGCGGCTGATCACGTGCTGGGGCGAGAGCAGTCCGTCCGTCGGCGGGGTGTAGCCCAGGGGGTACTGGTTCTGCAGCCCGCGCAGGAACGCCCACCACTCGCTGATATCGGTTCGGTCGCTCTGCGCGTGCAGCGCGGCGTCGAGGTCGACGAGCACGTCCTTCAGATCGCCCACGATCGGCACATCCGCGGTACGGATCTTTCCGATCTCAGCGGGGTCGATGTCGACGTGCACGACCTTGGCGTTCGGCGCGAACAGCGCGGCCTTGCCCGTCACGCGGTCGTCGAAGCGCGCGCCCAGGGCGACGATGAGGTCGGCGTCCTGCAGGGCGAGAACCGCGGGCACGGTGCCGTGCATGCCCGGCATGCCGAGGTGCTGTGCGTGCGAGTCGGGGAACGCGCCTCGTGCCATCAGCGTCGTCACCACGGGGGCACCGGACGCCTCGGCCAGCGTCTTCAGCTCCTGCGAGGCGCGGGCGCGGATCACGCCGCCGCCCACGTAGAGCACCGGCTTCTCGGCCTGGGCGAGCATCGCGGCCGCGGCCTGGATCTGCTTGCCGTGCGCCTTGGTCACGGGGCGATAGCCCGGCAGGTCGATCTTCGGCGGCCAGATGAAGGGCACCTCTGCCTGCTGAGCATCCTTCGTGATGTCCACGAGCACGGGTCCGGGGCGGCCGGTCGAGGCGATCTCGTACGCCGCCGCGATGGCGCCCGGGATCTCCGAGGCGTCCTTCACGAGGAACGAGTGCTTTGTGATCGGCATCGTGATGCCCACGATGTCCGCCTCCTGGAAGGCGTCGGTTCCCATGAGCGTCGAGAACACCTGGCCGGTGATCGCGAGCAGCGGCACCGAATCCATGTAGGCGTCGGCGATCGCCGTGACGAGGTTCGTCGCACCGGGACCGGAGGTGGCGATGCACACGCCGACCTTGCCGCTGGCGGCGGCGTAGCCCTCGGCCGCGTGACCGGCGCCCTGCTCGTGACGGACCAGGATGTGCCGCAGCTTCTCGGCGGACATCAGCGGGTCGTACACGGGGAGGATCGCGCCGCCCGGCAGGCCGAAGACGTCTTCGACGCCCAGGAGCTCGAGGGAGCGGACGACGGCCTCGGCACCCGTGAGCACGGGAGCGGAGGACGAGGAGGAGCGGGATGCGGGAGGGCGCGGCAGCACCTTCGCCGCGTCAGAGGCCGCGGAATCGGGCATGGTGATGTTCCTTGAGTCGAGTCGGGGGGACCACGTGAATGGACACGGGTCAGCCGGTCGTCGCGCCCTCCGCAGCGGAGCGCACGAGTCGCGAGTACTTCGCCAGAACGCCTCGGGTATAGCGCGGGGGCAGGGGCTCCCAGCCGGAGCGGCGGGATTCGAGCTCTGCGTCGTCGACGAGTAGGTCGATCGAGCGAGCCGCGATATCGACCCTGATCAGATCACCATCGCGCAGGAAGGCGATAGGACCACCGTCCACCGCCTCCGGTGCAACATGGCCGATGCACAGTCCGGTTGTGCCGCCTGAGAATCGACCGTCCGTCAAGAGTAGTACATCCTTGCCGAGCCCAGCGCCCTTGATGGCCGCCGTGATGGCGAGCATCTCGCGCATGCCGGGGCCGCCCTTGGGGCCCTCGTAGCGGATGACCACCACGTCGCCGGCCTTGACCTCGCCGTTCGCGAGGGCGTCCATCGCGGCGCGCTCGCGCTCGAACACGCGCGCGGGCCCCTCGAAGACCTCGGCGTCGAAGCCGGCGGTCTTCACGACGGCGCCCTCCGGCGCGAGCGATCCGTGCAGGATCGTGATGCCACCGGATGCGTGGATCGGGTTGTCGAAGGTGTGGATGACCTCGCCGTCGATCGGGTCGGGGTTGAGGTCGGCCAGGTTCTCGGCGAGCGTCTTGCCCGTGACGGTGAGGGCGTCGCCGTGCAGCAGCCCCTCGTCGAGCATCGCCTTCATGATCACGGGGATGCCGCCGTGACGGTCGACGTCGTTCATGACGTACTTGCCGAACGGCTTCATGTCGGCCACGTGCGGCGTCTTGTCGCCGATGCGGTTGAAGTCGTGCAGGGTCAGGTCGACCTCGGCCTCGCGCGCGATCGCGAGCAGGTGGAGCACGACGTTGGTCGAGCCGCCGAGCGCCATCGCGAGGGCGATCGCGTTCTCGAAGGCCTCCTTCGTCAGGATGTCGCGGGTCGTGATGCCCTGGCGGAGCAGGTTCACGACAGCCTCGCCCGAGCGGTGGGCGAAGTAGTCGCGACGACGGTCGGCGGAGGGCGGGGCGGCGGAGCCGGGGAGGCTCAGGCCCAGGGCCTCGGCGACCGAGGCCATCGTGTTCGCCGTGTACATGCCGCCGCAGGCACCCTCACCCGGGGCGATGGCGCACTCGATGCGCTTCAGGTCCTCTTCGCTCATCAGGCCCGCGCGGCAGGCGCCCACGGCCTCGAACGAGTCGATGATCGTGACGTCCTTCTCGGTGCCGTCCGACAGCTTCACCCAACCGGGCGCGATCGATCCGGCGTAGAGGAACACGCTCGAGAGATCGAGGCGGGCGCTGGCCATGAGCATGCCCGGGATCGACTTGTCGCAGCCGGCGAGCAGGACGGATCCGTCCAGGCGCTCGGCCATCATCACGGTCTCGACGGAGTCGGCGACGACCTCGCGCGAGACGAGCGAGAAGTGCATGCCCTCGTGGCCCATCGAGATGCCGTCGGAGACGGAGATGGTGCCGAACTGCAGCGGGTAGCCGCCGCCGGCGTGCACACCCTCCTTGGCACCCTGGGCGAGGCGGTCCAGGCTCAGGTTGCAGGGCGTGATCTCGTTCCAGCTGGACGCGATGCCGATCTGGGGCTTGTCCCAGTCTTCGTCGCCCATTCCGACCGCGCGCAGCATGCCGCGCGACGTGGTGGCCTCGATGCCATCCGTGACGACGCGACTGCGGGGCTTGATGTCGGGGGTTTCGGACGGATTTGCGAGGTCGACCATACGCGGAAGTCTATGCCCGGCGCGGAACCCTCCCCGGCCGTGAGTGCACTCCGCACAACACCCGGCTCACACCTCGGTCAGGATGCTCGCGCGTCGGCCAGCGCAATGAGCAGGTCGGCGAGCTCCAACGGATCGGCGACGCGCACGGCGGCCGCCGTCTCCCCGTCGCCCACACGCACGCCGAGGTCACCTGGACGCAGGCTCCGCAGAGCGTCCTCGTCGGTCACGTCGTCGCCCGCGAAGAGCACGGCCGTGGCGCCCGTCTCGTCCCGCAGGCGCGCGATCGCGCTGTCCTTGCCCTCATGCCGCCACGCGTACTCGATCAGGTCCTTCGCGAGGCGCCGGCGCCATCCCGGTGCCCGCTCGGCCACCAGCGCGTCGACGCGCTCGTTCGCGAGCGAGGTGCCCGCGTCATCGGCGAGGCGCGTGTGCACGGCGAAGCCATAGGCCTTGTGCTCGATCCATGCGCCCTCGATGCCGTCGACGGCGGCCTCCGCCGCGGCGACGAGCTCGGCCGCGAGCGTGCCGTCCGCGGGATCCGGCTCGTCCTCCGCGACCGGCGGAACGCCCTCGGGGCGCCAGTGCTCCGCGCCGTGGGATCCCGACAGCCAGATGCGCGAGTCGTCCGTGTGCTCGCCGATGACGCGCAGATCCGCCAATTGCCTGCCGGACACGAACGCGACCGTCGTCCGCGGCAGCTCCGACAGACGCTGCACGGCCGCGGCCGACTCCGGCAGAGCGCGCACCTCGAGCGGGCGATCGCTGAGGTGCGAGAGCGTGCCGTCGAAGTCCAGGGCGACGAGGAGGGTGTCCGTCGCCGCGATGTCGCGGACGGCGTCCGCCCATCCGGTCACTTCGCGGTGTCCCTTCGGGCGCGACGGATCTTGTCGATGTCGCTGAGGAAGTCGTGCGACCAGTCCTCGACGTCGTGGTCGAGCACACGCCGGCGCAGCGCGCGCATCCGTCGCGACTGCTCCCCCGGCGACATCTCGACGGCCCGCATGATCAGATCCTTCAGCCCGCCGATGTCGTGCGGGTTCACCAGCAGAGCGCTCGTGAGTTCGTCGGCGGCACCGGCGAACTCGCTCAGCACCAGCACGCCGGTGTTGTCGGTGCGCGAAGCCACGTACTCCTTCGCGACCAGGTTCATGCCGTCGCGGAGCGCGGTGACCAGCATCACGTCGGCGGCGAGGAAGAGGGCGACCATCTCCTCGCGCGGGAAGCCCTGGTGCAGGTACCGGATGGCGGTGTGGTGCATCGTGTCGTAGTCGCCGTTGATGCGGCCCACGGTCAGCTCGATCTCGTCACGCAGCTCGGCGTACGCGTCGACGCGCTGACGCGACGGGCTGGCGACCTGCACGAGCGTCGCGTCGCCGACCTGGAGCCGGCCGTCCTGGAGGAGCTCTCCGAAGGCCTTCAGGCGGTGACGGATGCCCTTGGTGTAGTCGAGCCGGTCGACGCCGAGCAGGATGGTCTTCGGATCGCCCAGCTGCTCGCGGATCTCCTTGGCCCGGGCGATGACGGCCGGATCGTTCGCGAGGTCGATATACGACTGCGCGTCGATCGAGATCGGGTACGACTTCGCGATCGCGACGCGCGAGACGCTCTCGCCGTCCTGGGGCGAGGCGACCACGATCTCGTTCGAGCGGGTCGTGTGGTGCAGCACGCGCCGCACCGAGCGCTGGAAGTTGCCGGCGTCCGCCTGCCGCTGGAAGCCGATCACGTCGGCGCCCAGCAGGCCCTCGAGCACCTGGCGGCGCCAGGGCAGCTGCGAGTAGAGGCCGTATGCCGGGAACGGGATGTGGTGGAAGTAGCCGATCGTGACGTCGGGGCGCAGCTCGCGCAGCATCTTCGGCACGAGCTGCAGCTGGTAGTCCTGCACCCACACGACGCCGCCCTGCTCAACTGCTCCCGCGGCAGCTTCGGCGAAGCGCTGGTTGACCTTGACGTAGGACTCCCACCACGAGCGGCGGTAGACGGGCGTCGCGATGACATCGTGGTAGAGCGGCCAGATGGTGCCGTTCGAGAAGCCCTCGTAGTAGCTCTCGATCTCGCCGGCGCTGAGCGGCACGGGCACGAGCTTCGAGCCCTCGAACTCGAACGGCTCGAGGTCGAGATCGGGCTGTCCTCCCCAGCCGACCCAGGCCCGGTCGGGCTTGCGCATCACGGGCTCGAGGGCGGTCACGAGGCCGCCGGGCGAACGACGCCAGCTCTCGGATCCGTCCGGGCCGATGACGCGGTCGACGGGAAGGCGGTTGGCGACGACGACGAGGTCGGCGCGGTCATCTTCGGTGGTCATGGGGCTCCTCCCTGGGGGCTCTCCCTCACGCTAACAGCGGGGCCCGCCGGGCAGGAGATCGCCACCGAGGGCTTGACTTGGCCCGCTACCGTGGGTCACATGGCTCTGCGCAAGTACCTCACCGGCACGGGACTCATCGGCACGCTGTCGACCGGATACTCCATGCTGCGGAGCGCGAATGACCAGCGCTTCACGTGGCGATCCGGCCTGGCCTGGCTCAGCTGGGGAATCACCTTCGCTCTGACGATCGGCACGATCCTGGACATCCACAAGGCCAGTGTCGGCCGTGAGGTGCCGCAGGACTCGCCCATCAAGGGCAAGGAGAAGAAGTACTTCTCCGCGATCGAGGCCGAGAAGCGCGCGCAGCGCCTCGCCGCCCGCCGCTGATCCCGGCGCGCCCTCGACGCCTCACCCTCCCGGGGTGAGGCCGCGGGTGAAAAGCGCCTCCGAATGTCCACAGATCCGCGGTTCCTCCCCCACCTACCGGATGTTCCGGCATATCGTTTCCTCACGCAGATCGGACTCGGACAGGGGACCCCCCGCCCCGCTTTCATGTCGCCGACGCGCGTGCTCGACTCAGCCGTGGTTCCTACCCCCGCAGGATGAACGCTCACCCTCGGCCGTCGAGGTCCCCCGTTGGTATCTGGATCCGGGACGGTGTTCGCCGTACCCGGGGAGGAGCAAGACGATGATCGAGACCCTCGAGATCTCCGCCACGCGTCTCAGCGACGTCGTCGCTGAGCGCATCGCGGACGCCATCATGGATGGCACCATCCCCGCCGGGTCGCGCGTGCGCGACCACGAGCTCGCCCAACAGCTCGGAGTCTCGCGCATGCCCGTGCGCGAGGCCCTGCAGCGCCTGCAGCGCGTCGGTCTCATCGAGACCGCCGCGAGCAGGTACACCCGCGTCACGGAGGTCACTCCGGAGCTCGCGGATTCCACCCGTCGTTTCTCTGGCCACTACATGGTGTCGCTGGTGCGCATGGCGATCGCGCGCATCGAGCCGAACGAGCGCACGAAGGCGGCGCGCTCGATCGACGACCTCGCGTACCGGCTCGAGGAGACGGGCGACCTCGTCGCCGCCCGTCGCGACATCCTCATCCTGCTGATCGCCCTGGCCAGCAATTCGTTCATCTCGGCGATGTCCTCGGACATCGGCATCGCGATCCAGCGCAACCTCATCGGCACTCGCCTGCCGCTCGACACGGCTCCCGAGCTCGCGGCCAGCTTCCGCGAGCTGCGGGATGCCTTCCTCGACGGCGACGCCGATCGCGCCGAGCGGATCGCCCGCGCCCAGTACGGCATCGACGACGAGTGATCGTCGTCTGAGCCAGGAAGGGGCGGTCGGCGCACACGCGCCGGCCGCCCCTTCCTCGGTTCTCCTGCGCCGCCGCGCGGGAACGACGAAGGCCCCGATCTCGCGACCGGGGCCTTCTCTGGTGCACCCCCAGGGACTTGAACCCTGAACCCACTGATTAAGAGTCAGTTGCTCTGCCGATTGAGCTAGAGGTGCATGCTGTCTGGAGGCGCTTTGCGCTCTCCGGCAACGAGGAAATACATTACCAGGAGTTCACGGGCCCGGCTAATCCGGTCGAGACTCCGGGCGTGTCTCCTCCGATCCCCGTCCCCACGGCGTCTTTCGCCCGGCATATGCTGTCCGACACGATGCCACTCGACGGCTACGTCTGGTCGCTGCCCGAGTGACCACGGGCGCTGCCCCCAACCTGTGCGATGTCGGAGAAGGTCGCGCGCTGTCGGGCGTGTCAGGGGCCGCCGGTATCCTCGAGGGGTGACCTTCCCGGACGCCTCCCCCGTTACGCCCGGTGCCCTCGACGACGACCTGCAGCTCGCGCTGCGACTCGCCGACGCCGCCGACGCTCAGACACTCCCGCGCTTCGACGCGGGTGACCTCGACGTGTCGCGCAAGGCCGACCGGTCGCACGTCACCGACGCCGATCTCGCCGCCGAGCGCGCGGTTCGCGCGCTGCTCTCCGAGCACCGTCCGGGCGACGGCGTGTTCGGCGAAGAGTATGGCGAGGGCGAGCGGTCCTCGCGCCGCTGGATCATCGACCCCATCGACGGCACGGCGAACTTCCTGCGCGGGGTCCCCGCCTGGGGCACGATGATCGGCCTGCAGATCGACGGGGTCGTCCGTCTCGGCGTGGTCAGCATGCCCGTCTGGGGCCGCCGCTGGTGGGGCGCGGAGGGGCTCGGCGCGTTCACGCGCACGGCGGAGGGCGAGACGCGCCCGATCCGGGTCTCGGAGGTGGCGACACTCGACGACGCGAGCGTGAGCTTCCAGAGCATCGCGCAGTGGGACGGCGCCGGTCACCTCGACGCGCTCATCGCTCTCACGCGCACCGTCTGGCGCGACCGCGCATACGGAGACATCTGGTCGTACATGCTGCTCGCCGAGGGACGCCTCGAGATGGTGGGCGAGTTCGACGTGAAGGAGTACGACCTCGCGGCCGCCGCCGCGATCGTCGCCGCCGCGGGGGGCCGTTTCTCGTCGTTCGACGGCGAGCCGACGATCGCGTCCGGCTCTGCCATCGCCACGAACGGCGTGCTGCACGACGCGATCCTCGCGGTTCTGCGCGGTGCGTCGTCCTCGGTGACCCCATGACGGAGTTCCGTCGCCCGGCGGCGCTCCTGCTCGCCGGCGCGGCGATGCTGTCGCTTGCGGCCTGCACGCCGAAGGGTGAGACGCCCGATCCCGACACCACGACGCCGGCGAACGAGGGCGCCGCAGCGCCCGACGCGCACCCTACGTGCACAACGATCATCCCGGAGACGCTCGTCGCCGACTTCAAGGAGTACGGCCTCAGCGCGATCGAGGAGCCGTTCGCCTTCGGCGACCCTGCGACCACGAAAGTTGAGGGCGGCATCACCTGCAAGTGGGGAAACCCCGAGGTGCCGACCGACCACGGCGTGCAGATCTACGGCTGGGCGCCGATGGACGAGTCCGGGCGCGAGAAGTGGACGGCGTTCCTCACGGAACAGGGCTGGACGCACTCGGAGGGCGACGGGCTCGAGTACTTCGGCGACCCGTTCGCCGAAGGGGGCATGACCTACGCGTTCGGCGACGGCTTCGTGATCGTCGCCGATACCGAGGACGCCCTGCCCCTCGTGTCGTTCCCCGCTTCCTGAGGAGAGGATCCGGATCTTGACGACCCGGATCCTCTGCGACCCGTGTCAGGGAGCGACAGGGAAGTGCGACGAGATCGCGACCCGGTTCCAGGCGTTGATCTCGATCGCGAGCCAGGTGATGGCCGAGACCTGCGCATCGGTGAGGTGCTCGCCGGGCTGCACACCGCGGTGGGGAATGCGGCCGTGATCACTCATCAGGGTGACGTCCTCGGCCAGCTGCAGCGCGGCCCGCTCGGCATCGGTGAAGTACTGGGACTCCCACCAGGCTGCGACGACCGCGAGTCGGTCTGCGGTCTCCCCCGCCTTGACGGCGTCGCGCGCGTGCATACGCAGGCAGAACGCACAGCCGTTCAGCTGCGACGCGCGGATCTTCACGAGCTCGATGAGCTTCTTGTCGAGGCCGGCCGCCTCGGCGGCGCTCTCGATGACGCCGCTGAGTGCCATCGTGGCCTGGTAGGCCTCGGGGTGCAGCTTGGCGATGTTGACGTGCGACATGGTCTTCCTCTCGCCGCGCCGGATGCGCGGCCTCACGAGGATTGACCGCGGGTTCGCCGATGATGTGACAGACGCGTCACATTCCCCGGATCCGTCCTGTCAGCACTGCAGGGAGCATCCGCACAGACGAGGGAGCAACAGCATGAAGATCGCCGTCGCCGGAGGAACAGGCACCGTCGGAGCACACGTGGTCGCCGCCGCGCGCGCATCGGGGCATCACACCGTGGTGCTCAGCCGGTCCGCCGGCATCGACCTCACCACGGGTCGAGGCCTCGCCGATGCCCTCTCCGGCGTCGACGCCGTGATCGACGTGGCCTCCACGTCCACGCTGTCGGGGCGTAAGAGCGTCGCGTTCTTCGAGACCGTGACCCGGCAGCTGCTCGAGGCCGAGCGCGCGGCCGGCGTCACACGGCACGTCGCGCTGTCGATCGTCGGCGCCGCGCAGATCGCCGATGGCTACTACGCCGGGAAGGCCGCACAGGAGCGGCTCGTGCAAGCATCCGGCACCGGTTGGACGATCCTGCGTGCGACACAGTTCCACGAGTTCGCCGCGCAGACCGCGGCCCAGGGCCGCATGCTGGGCCTGCACGTCGTGCCGGCGATGACCTCGCAGCCGGTCGCGGCGCGAGAGGTGGCTGCCGCCCTCGTCACCCTCGCCGAAGGCGAGCCCCAGGGAATCGCGCCCGACCTGGCGGGACCGCGCGTGGAGAGCATGCCCGAGCTCGTGCGCCGCTGGCTGCGCCACATGGGATCGAAGGGCCCGGTGCTCACCGTGCCCCTGCCGGGACGATTCGGTCGCGGGATCCGCAGCGATACGATCCTGCCCGGAGCGGGCGCGACGATCGGCAGGCAGACCTTCGACGAATGGCTCGCCGAGCAGGACTGAACGGCACCGCCACGTAGGATCGAAGACGTGCTCATCGGCGTCATCCGTCCCACCGAAACCCGCGACCTCGAAGCCGCCGGGGCCTCGCTCGAGGCGATCGCGAGCGCCTTCCAGGCCCAGGTGCCCGAGGGCTGGCAGCTGACCCATCAGAGCGTCACCATGCCCAAGGGCTCCTCCGCGCTGACGGCAACGGGGCGTATGGCGCGCTGGGGAGAGCTGCAGGAGGTGCAGGCGCCCGACCTCGACGCACTGCACGCCGCCGTGCCCGACGGCTGGGCGCTGATGTCGGTGCGCCGGGCCTGAGGCCCCACGGGGCGCGGCACCGTCTCAGTGCGCCCAGGGCATCCGCTCGGAACGCACCGGCTCGCCCGTGGCCACCGCCTCGCGGATGAGCAGTCCGAGGTAGTGATCCTGGGCCGCGTCGGCCAGTGAGTAGATCGGCGCGCCGCCGTGCACGTGGTCGCGCATGCCGAGCAGCGCGCGGGCGATGCCGATCTCGTCTTCCGCGAGGCGCGCGGGCGCGAGCTCGTTGCGCTCGAGCCAGCGGCCGTCCAGCTGGTAGCCGCGGAAGTGCATCCCCTCGTGGTTGTGCGGACCGCCCGCGTCGAGACGCGTGATCTCCGACCGCACCGGGGCGCCGTCGGCCTGGCGCCGCACGGTCGTGTCGCGCAGCTCCCCGTGCGATCCGCGAAGCTGCACACGCGGCGTGCGGACCCACGAGCGGTACTGCTGGTCGTCGAAGTCATACACGCCCAGGCGCTCACCCCACTCGAGCCAGGCGAGCGTACGCGAGGAGGTCGCGACGCGTTCCCGCTGCGGATCACCGGCGCGATCGGGCCCCCACACCACCGGTGCGAGGTGGCGCAGCGCGCGTATCGTCACCGGCTCGAAGCCGACGCCCAGCGCCCGGCGCAGCACGCTGATCCCGTGATACTCGTGTGCGATGGCGATGTCCGCCTGCTTCACGTCCCCGAGCAGACCCGATGCCCCCACAGCAAGCTGCGCGGATACCAGGGGCTCCAGGTGATACTGCTCCGCCACCTGGATGACCGCCCCTCGGCCGACGAGCTCGTGCAGCCCCACAAGCCCCGGCACGTCCGGCGCCGGCGGCGTCTCGACCAGCACGGGCTTTCCCGCGGCCACCAGCTGGGCGACGACGTCGGGCGCCTTGTCTCCCTGCACCGCGACGAAGACGAAGTCGGCGTCGCACTCCGCGGCGAGCGCGTCGACATCGCTCCACACGCGCACCCCGTACTCGGCTTCGAGGCCGGGCACGCGCTCGGGCCGCCGGGTCGCGAGGCCCGTGAGACGCAGCGCACCGGGGGTGAGACGCGAGACGACGCGGGCGATGAGCCCCGCGCGATAGCCGTCCCCGACGATGGCGAATGTCCCGGGCGTCTTCGACTCCATGCGGCCAGCGTAGGCCCACGCCGGGCGACGAGGGGCGGCGGGGCTGGCACGCCCCCACCGATCCCGTCAAGCAGGAGGCATCGGGATCGCCCCGCGGGTTTGATGGAGTCATGAGCAGCACTGCGGGCCGCGAGGCACCCGACGCCAAGCCGTCGCTGAGCGAGATCCACCGCTTGTCCTGGTGGTTCGTGGCGAAGAAGACGGTGCGCGAGTTCATCGCCGACCAATGCCGTGATCTCGCCGCGGGCCTCACTTTCTATTCCGTGCTGTCGCTGCTGCCGGCGATCGTCGCGGTGCTCTCGCTGCTGGGCGTGATCGGCCAGGACAAGGAGGCGGTGACGGCGGTGCTGCAGGTGCTGCAGGAGGCGAACCCCGACGCGGCGCAGTGGCTCCGTGGCCCGCTCGAGGAGCTGTCGCGGTCGTCCGGCGTGCGCTTCGCGCTCGGCGGTGGCATCGTGATCCTGATCTGGACCGCGTCGCTGTACGTGAGCGCGTTCGCCCGGGCCCTGAACCGCATCTGGGAGACGCCCGAGGGGCGGCCGTTCTGGAAGCTGAAGGGATCGCAGCTTCTCGTCACGGTGCTGGCGATCGCGCTGGTGTCGGTGGGCGCCGTGCTGCTGCTGATCGGCGGAGACTTCGCGGTGGCGACCGGATCGGCCCTCGGCATCGGCGAGACCGGATTGCTGGTGTGGCGGATCGTGCGGTGGCCTGCGCTGGTGATCGTGGTGACGCTGTTCGTGGCGCTGCTCTACTACTTCACCCCGAACTCGAAGCAGCCGCGGTTCCGTTGGGTGAGCGTGGGCGCGCTGATCGCGATCGTGGCGCTGGCCCTGGCCAGCGCGGGCTTCGCGCTGTACGTGAGCAGCTTCTCTCAATACGAGCGCGCGTACGGCTCGCTCGCGGGCATCGTCATCCTGCTGCTGTGGATGTGGATCGCCAACGGCGCGCTCCTCTTCGGCGCGCAGTTCGACGCAGAGCTCGAGCGAGCCCGCGAGCTGCAGGCGGGCATCCCCGCCGAGCACGGCATCCAGCTCCCCCCGCGCGACACCACGGTCATCGAGAAGCGCGCCGCCCAGGAGGCGAAGGATCAGGCCGACGCTCGGCGCATCCGGCACCGCCCGTGACGCGCGGAGTGAGGGTCACACAGGCAGCCGGAAGAGCCGGCGCATCGCCGTCTCCGCCGCGGCCGCGTCGGAGGATCGGATGCTCGCGGAGAGCTCGTCCACAGCCTCCTTGTGGATCGTCTGATCGACGGGAACGTCATAGCGACGCACGTTGCACCAGATGGCCGGGAGGCTCCGGTCCAGCATGCGCCCGAGGAAGTGCGTCGCCCCCGTATCGATCAATCTCCGAAGCACGTCGCGCACGACATCGGACAGCGTCGCCGGATCCTCGACGAGACCGAGATCCGCCACTTCGCGGATGAGCACGGCGCGCTCCCGATCGCTGAACTCCGGGAGCTTGGTGCGAAGCAGGACGCCGCCCGCGTACCCGGCGAAAGCGATCGTCTCCTCGGCGAGTTCTTTCGTCACGGTCACCACTCGGGTGAACCGGCTCGGCGAGGATTCGATCAAGCCGATCTGCTCGAGACGCTGCAGCGCCTGCCGCACCGGCATCCGAGAGACGTGCAGAGACGCCGCCAGCTCGGCATCGCGAAGCTTCGCGCCCTGCTCCAGGGCGCCGTCGCCGATTGCCGAGATGAGTCGCTCCAGCACAAGGTCCGAGAGCGCCGGCTTCTGGACGACGATGGGTTCGATCTTGGGCTGGACGTCATCGATCACGGAATCGAGCGTAAACCCGATCCGGACGCCGGCCGGACGCCGAAAGGCCCCGTCTTCCCTGCGTGAGCAGGGAAGACGGGGCCTTCGACAGAGTGGGTGTGTCCGTGGAGCTGGGGGGAATCGAACCCCCGTCCAGCACTGAGTCTCTGGGGCTTCTCCGGGCGCAGTCTGTGAAAGCGTTCTGCTCGGCTCCGACCTTTGTCACAGACACCTAAGTCGACGAGCCCAGTCGAGAAAGAGTCCCGCGAGACGTCTCGACACCGTCTCGCAGCGAGATCCCTAGATGACGCCAGGGTCCGTGTCGGGATCAGCCACGGTCTGACGGACTATCAGGCTCGCTTAGGCAGCGAGGGTGAAGTCAGTGCGCTTGGAGTTGGCACTTATTGGTTTGCAGGGAGCGTTAACGAGATAACCCCGCATCCTCGGCCCGCTTCTCGCAGATTCGCAAGCACTGTCGAAACCGATCAGCCCCGTGAATCCCTCGAATGAAGGGGACACATCCACACTGTTGATTTTCCAGGCCCTTCCGTCTCCGGAGGGGCCGCTCTCGGTGGAGAACACCGAGCATCACAGTCTACAACGGATCGGCGGGCCGGTCCATTCCGGCTGGCGCGTCGACACGGTGAGCGCGGACTGCACAGGCCTGCGAGCGTCCCCGGTGACACCGGCGGGCAGCTCCGAGACGGCGTCGACCCTCGCGCGAGTAGCCATGCACCCGCCCTCAGGTCAAGAGGGAGGCGCGTTCTCTTCAGCGCGCGTTACATGGTGAGTCCAGACCAAGCGGTAACGGAGAGGATGACCATGTCGCAGAACTATGGTGCGGTTCCGCCGTCGAACACGACGGGCTACGGATCGAATGACGCCGGGTACGGAACGTCGGGCAGCGTCGAGGGCGGGAACGGGACCGCCGAGACCGCGAAGCAGGAGGCCGTCGGGGTCAAGGACACGGCGCAGGCCGAGGCGGGGCACGTCGTCGAGACCGCCAAGCAGGAGGTGTCGTCCGTCGCACACGAGACGAAGGCGCAGGCCCGGCAGGTCTACGCCGAGACCCGCCGCGAGCTGTCGGAGCAGGCGGCCACGCAGCAGCAGCGAGTGGCCGACGGACTGCGGTCGATCGGCGACGAACTGCAGCAGATGGCGCGCGGCTCCGAGAACCCGGGCATGGCGACCGAGTTCGTCGAGATGGCGTCGACGCGGTTGTCGGATGCCTCATCCTGGCTCTCGCAGCGCGACCCCGGCTCGCTCGTGCATGAGGTGAAGACCTTCGCACGGCGCAAGCCCGGGCTCTTCATCGCAGGCGCGCTCGTCGCCGGCATCGCGGCCGGACGTCTCACCCGCGCGCTGGCCGAGGGAGCGAAGGAAGAGCACGCTGCCTCGGGCACGGGCGGCGCGGCCGGCCAGGCCTCGGCGGGGAGCACGGTCACCGGCGTCCCCACGGGCGGTGCATCGGCAAGCGGAGTACCGGCGTACGCGCCCCCGACACCGGCTCCGGCCGGAGTGGGCACGGAGACGCCGATGTACGACCGCACGCGGGTCGTCGATCCCCTCGGCGAGCCGGGTGTGGCGACCGGCCAGGGCTCCACCGGGGAGGCGCGCGATGGACTCTGACCCGACGCCCTCCGAGCAGAAGGCGGCCTCGACCTCGCTCGGCGATCTGCTGGGTGAGGTGACGCAGGACCTGTCGGTGCTGATCCGGCAGGAGATCGCGCTGGCCAAGGCCGAGCTCAAGGAGTCCGCCACCAAGGCGGGCACCGGTGCCGGCATGATCGGCGGCGCCGGATATGCCGCACTCATGGCGGTGTTCTTCCTGTCCGTCGCGCTCTGGTGGGCGCTCGGACAGCTGGTCGGCCTGGGCTGGTCGGCCGTGATCGTCGCACTCATCTGGGCGGCGGTCGCCGCGGTGCTGTTCTTCACGGGCCGCAATCAGATCAAGGAAGTGAAGGGCGCTCCCCGCACGGTGGAGACGCTGGGGAAGATCCCGGACGCCCTCAAGAGGAATGAGGAGAACCGATGACCGATTCGCCCGAGGCGATCCGCGCCGACATCGAGCGCACCCGCCGTGAACTCAGCTATGACGCCGACGCCCTCGTCGACAAGGTGACGCCGTCGAAGATCGCCCACCGCCAGACCGACAAGCTCAAGGGGGCGCTGTCTTCGGTGCGCGACCGCATCATGGGCGCCGCCGACGATGCGGGATCCTCGCTCCACGACGCGGGTCACTCCGTCGTGGACGGTGCCTCGCACGCCACCCACCGCGTGGCCGCGAAGGCCGAGGGCAATCCGCTCGCGGTGGGCATGATGGCCTTCGCGGCCGGAATGCTCATCTCCTCCCTGGTCCCCGCCTCGGAGAAGGAGAAGCACCTCGCCGAGGGCGTCAAGGAGCAGGCGCAGCCGCTCATCGACGAGGCCAAGCACGTGGCGCAGCAGGTCGGGGAGGACCTGAAGGAGCCCGTCCAGCAGGCCGCGACCGCGGTGAAGGACAGCGCGCAGGAGGCCGCGTCCCACGTGCGCGACGACGCACAGGATGCCGCGGGCACCGTGCGCGACCGTGCCGAGCAGGCACGGGACACGCTCGGCAACGGCTGATCCCCCGAGCAACCCGAGAGGTCCGACGGCCCTGCGCCGTCGTCCCTCTTCTGCGTCCAGCGGAGGCCCGCGAGGCCTCACGCCTCGCGGGCACTACTGTGTCTGCATGGCACTCCCGAGCCAGGGCGCGATGACGCGCCCGCAACACGATGTCCCCCGCCGCGCGGGCGCTCCCGAGCGCCTGTCGCGGATGATCCGGATCCCGACCGTCAGCGCCGAGCACGCCATCCGGGGGCAGGAGCCCTTCGACCAGTTCGTCGCACTGCTGCGGGAGCTGTATCCGGGCACGCATCGCGTGCTCGAACTCGAGCGCATCACCGATCTGGGTCTGCTCTACCGCTGGCCCGGCGCCTCCGATCGCGACCCCGTGGTGCTGATGGCGCACTACGACGTGGTGCCGGCGTCGGAGGCCGACGGCTGGACCCACCGCCCGTTCGACGGCGTGATCGACGGCGGGTTCGTGCACGGGCGCGGCGCGCTCGATGACAAGGGTCCTCTGCTCGTGATCCTCGAGGCGGTCGAGGACCTGATCTCGTCCGGGTTCTCACCCTCGCGTGACGTCTACCTCTCCTTCGGCGGCAACGAGGAGACGTATGGTCACGCCGCCGCAGCCATCGCCCGCACCCTCAAGGAGCGGGGCATCACGCCCTGGCTGGTGCTCGACGAAGGCGGGGCGGTGGTCGATGCTCCCCTGCCGTTCGTCGCGGGACGCGCGGCGATGATCGGGGTCGGAGAGAAGGGTGTCGCGACGTTCCGGATCGAGGCGCTCGGCGAGGGCGGGCACGCGTCGGCACCGAGCGGTCTGACCGCGGTCGGGCGCATCGCCCGCGCCGTGCACCGCCTGGACGCCGGCACATTCCGCGCCCGCACCACGCCCACGATCTCGCGTATGCTCGCGCTCTTCGCCACCCGCGCGTCGGGGGCAGGCAGGCTGATCCTGCGTCTGCTCGCCGCGGCGCCACCCGTGGCGGCCGCCGTGTTCGCCCGCCTCGGCTCCGAGCCCGCCGCGCTCGTGCGCACCACCATCGCCGCCACGATGGCCGAGGGCGGATCCGCCGCCAATGTGCTCCCCGCACGCGCCTCGGCCACCCTGAACGTGCGGATCCTGCCTGGCGAGACCGTCGCCGGCAGCCTCGAGCGCATCCGCCGGCGCATCCGGGATCCGAAGATCGAGATCGAGGTGCTGGAGGGCAGCGACCCCTCACCCGAGTCCGATCCGGACGGCCCCGCCTTCGCCGCCGTCGCGTCCGCGGTGCGGCACGCGTTCCCCGATGCCCTTCCCGCTCCCTACCTGATGATGCAGGCGAGCGACTCGCGCCACTTCCATCGACACTGCCCGGATGTGCTCCGCTTCGCCCCTCTCGAGATGTCGACCGCACAGCGTGCGTCGGTGCACGGCGTCGACGAGCGGGTCGAGATCGCCTCGCTCGAGCGCGGCCGCGACTTCCACATCGCGCTGCTCACGAGCCTCCCCGCAGAAGCAGGAGCCCGCCCATGACCTCGGTCGCATCCGCGAAGCCGCGGCTCGGCGCGCTCGCCGGCATCGTCGGGTTCCTCGCCTTCGTCGAGTTCACCAGCGGCGTGCTGCAGGGGTGGTACACCCCGATGCTCACGGACATCGCCCGGCACCTGGGCATCCATGATGCCGATGTGAACTGGCTCGAGGGCTCGCAGCTGATGCTCTCGGCGCTCGTGGTGCCGATCTTCGCGAAGCTCGGCGACATGATCGGACACAAGCGCATGCTGCTCGTCTCCACCGCGCTGACCGCGGCGGCGTCGTTCGCGCTTCCCTTCACCGATTCGTTCGCCGTGTTCCTGGTCGCGTGGGCGCTGCAGGGGTTCTACGTCGTGTGGCTGCCCCTCGAGATCGCCCTGATCTGGTCGCGCGCCCGCCAGAGCGGATCCGGATCGCTCCTCACCGCCCGCGCCGCCGGCCTGCTCGTCGCCGCCCTGGAGGGCGGCGCCATCGCGGGGGCCCTCGTCGGCGGTGCGCTCGTGGACGCCCTGCCGCTGTGGATCGTGCTGCTCATCCCCGCTCTCTTCGTCACCGGATGCTTAGTCGTCATCCTGATCGGAGTGAAGGAGTCTCCGATGCTCAGCGGTGGACGCTTCGACACCACCGGTGTGGTGCTGCTGACACTCGCCCTCGCCGCGTTCACGGGAGGCCTCAGCCTGCTGCGTCTCGATGGCGGGCTCCTCGCCTGGGCGCTGGTACTCGGCGGGGCGCTGCTGATCTGGCCGTTCGCCGTCTGGGAGCTGCGTTCGACGGATCCGCTCATCGACGTGCGGATGTTCTCCGACCCCGCGCTGTGGCCCGTGTTCCTCACGGCCGGGCTGTTCGGTGTCAGCGTTCTCGGCGCGCAGGCTCCGCTGTCGACGTTCGCGCGCACCGATCCTGCGGTCTACGGCTACGGCCTGGGCACCGCCGGTTTCGCGACCTCGCTCATCATCGGGCTGTATCTGATCGCCATGATCGGCGGCGCGCTCCTTTACCCCGTGGTCGCGAGGCGTCTCACGCCCCGGATGGCGCTCATCGGCGCGTCCGTGCTCGTGGGCATCGGGTACCTGCTGTTCCTGCCCTTCCACAGCGCATACGGGCAGGTCGTCGCCAACATGGTCGTGGCGGGAATCGGGTCGGGTGCGCTGGTTGCGGCCCTGCCCGCGGCAGCCGCGTCGGCGGCGCCGTCGCGGGCCACCGGTCAGGCCACGGGTCTCACCAACGGCGTCAAGACGATCGGCGGGGCGATCGCATCGTGTGTGTTCGGCATCGCCCTGCTGCACGGCACCGGGGGCGTCGCCGAGTCGACGGCCGGCTCGTTCGCCGGCTACGTCACGGTGTGGCTCGTCTGCGGGCTCACCGCGCTGGTCGCGGCGGCCGCGCTGCTCCTCGTGCCGCGGGACGCCTTCACCGACCGCCGCGCCTGAGGCGACTCAGGCGTCGAGGACGCGATGCGCCCCCGGCTCCTCCTCCGCAGACCTCGCGGCCCAGTCGTCCCACTTCGCCATGAGCTGGTCGATGGCGGCGTGGAACCGCGCCGTCGCCGCGCCCGGGGTGGTGTCGCCGAAGTAGTGGCGCACCCAGTGCTGGAGACGGGCCGTGGCCTCGGGATCGGCGCGCACGCGCTCCACCTCGGTCACGATGTCGGAGGCCGCGTCCACGGTGAGCCACTCGCAGGCGCCGAGGTAGCCGCCCTCGTCGATCTGAGCGCGCTCGTCGACGGGGCGGGTGATCAGGATCGGCTTGCCCGCCGCGAGGCGGTCGTAGACCATGGCCGAGATGTCGACGATCGCCACGTCCGCGATCGAGAGCTGCCAGCCGAGCTCCGGACCGTTGTCATACACATGATGAGCGGACGGATCCGCGGCGTTCGCCGCTGCGATCGCCGCGATGATGCGCTGATTCGCGGCGCCGAACTCCGGGTCCACCACACCGGAGCGCGGGTGCGGACGGTAGATGACCCGATGGCGGCCGGTGGCCAGCAGCCCCTCGACGATCTTCTCACCGTGCGATGCCACCGAGCCGTAGAACGCCGCCGGCCGATCGCCCTCCCAGGTCGGCGCGTACAGCACGACGGTGCGCTCATCGGGCGCGAACGGCAGTTCGCCCGAGTAGTGGTCGGCCTGCGGCCTGCCGATCTCGATCGTCCTGCGGTCGAGGTCGAAGTCCCACAGCGTGCGGCTGAGGCGGTCACGCGCCGCCTGGCCCGCGATGAAGGCGTAGTCGTACGCCTTGTACTGGTTGGTGGTCATGTACATCTTGTCGGACTCGCCGTGATTGATGAACACGTGCCAGCGCTCGCCGTAGCGGAACATCTGGAAGTTGCGCGTGTTCTGATTCACGTAGAGGACGATCCGGATGTCCTGCTGACGCAGGAACTTCTCGATGTCGCCGACGGTCGGCAGGAACGCCACGGGCAGTGCGCCATCGCGCAGAAGCGATGCGGCCCCGGTCGCCGCGCGCGACAGCACGACCACCGGATGCGTCGCCGACAGCTCGGCGAGAGGGCGGTACCACTGACGGATCTGGTACATGTTCACGTCGCCGTCGGCGAAGTACACGGCGATCCGGAACTCTCCCCGCGGCAGCGGTCCGCGAGCGCGCATCTCGTGCTTCAGCGCGACCTTCGCCTGGCGTGAGGAAACGGCCTTCTGGATCAGTGCGACGGCTTTCCCGAGGTCTCCGGCTGCCTTCTTCATGTCCCTGGCGATACCCACCGTCCCAGGGTAACCAGGGGTCCTGCGGGCTCCCCGTGACATGATCGACGAATGCGTAACGATCCCGCCCCCCAGGCGTCCGGCCCCGTTCCGCGGGCCGCGGCGAGGCGGGACGCCCCGGTCGAGGAAGCCGGATCCGGGGTCTCCTTCGTGATGCCCGTCCTCAACGAGCAGGCCTATCTGCGGCGTGCCGTGGAGACGGTGCTGGAGCAGGATGTCGACGGTCCCGTCGAGGTCGTGCTCGCCCTCGGCCCCTCGAGCGACGGCACAACCGAGCTCGCCCGCCAGCTCGCCACCGAGGACAGCCGGATCGTGCTCGTCGACAATCCCGCCGCCGACATCCCCGTCGGTCTGAATGCGGCGATCCGAGCCAGCTCCCACCCGACGATCGTGCGCGTCGACGCGCACTCCGAGCTGGCTCCGGGGTACACCAAGAGGGCCCTGGCCACCCTCGCCCGCACACGTGCCGGCAACGTCGGCGGCGTGATGTCCGCGGCCGGACGCACGCCCTTCCAGCGCGCCGTGGCCCGCGCCTACAACTCCCCCATCGGCCTGGGAGGCGGCGCCTACCACGGCGGCGCGCCCGAGGGCGAAGCCGAGTCGGCCTACCTCGGGGTGATGCGCCGCTCGGTGCTCGAGGAGGTCGGCCTGTTCGATGAGTCGATCCGCCGCGGCGAGGACTGGGAGCTGAACCTGCGCATCCGCTCAGCGGGCTACCGCGTGTGGTTCGACCCGACGCTGTCGGTGACCTACTGGCCCCGCGAGAGCTGGCCCGCCCTGGCACGGCAGTTCTTCGCCACCGGAACGTGGCGCGCCGAGCTGGTGCGCCGCTACGGCGCGCGCAACTCGATCCGCTTCTTCGCGCCGCCCGCCCTCGTGCTGGGCGCGCTGCTCGCGATCGTGGTGGGCGTCATGCAGCTCACGGGCGCCCTCACCGGCGGATGGGCGCTGCTCGCCTCCCTCGTCTACGTGCCCCTCGCGCTCTACGCCGTGCTGATCATCCTGGTCGCGCTGGGCCGGGGTGGGGGCACGGGACTGCGCGACAAGCTGTGGACCCTTGCGGTGCTGCCCACGATGCACCTCGCGTGGGGCTCGGGGTTCCTCGTCGGCTTCCTGCGCGGGGCGGGCGACACGGTCGACACCTCGCGCCTCGGCGGGCGCAACACTCCCCTGCCCTGACGCTCAGCGCGCGAGCAGACCCTGGTCGAAGATGCGGGCCACGACCCGCTCGGAGGCGCGGCCGTCCTCGCGTGCGTTGAACCGTGCGGTCCACTCCGCGTACCGCGTGGCGTAGTGGGCCGGATCCTCGGCGAGCGCCGCGATCAGCTCGTCCTGCGACGTCACGAGCGGACCAGGGGCGCGCTCGGCGAGGTCGAAGTAGAAGCCGCGCAGCTCGCCACGGTAGTGATCCATGTCGGGCACGAGGAAGTACATCGGCTTGCCGGTGACGCCGAAGTCGAACATCACGGACGAGTAGTCGGTGATGAGGGCATCGGCCGCGAGCAGCAGCGGCGCGGTGTCCGGATAGCCCGTCACGTCGATGACGCGTGCGCCCTCGGCGTCCTGGCCCGGAATCAGGGTGCGCGAGTGCCCGCGCACCAGCACAACCGATCCGGTCTCCTGCGCGAGCTGCTCGGGATCGAGGAAGTCGACGATCTCCTGTCGGTCATCTCTCCACGTCGGGGCGTACAGCAGCACCTTCTCGCCGGGCCGGATCCCCAGCTCGGCACGCACCGTCGTGGCGTCACCCGTGGTGAGCACGTCGTTGCGCGGGTACCCCTCGATCCACACGGGCCTGCCGAGGAAGGCATAGGCCTTGCGGAGGATGCGCGCGGCGTACGGATTCTGAGCCAGCAGCACGTTCCAGCGGCGAGACTCCTTGATCACCGCGCCGATGCGGCGCGGATCGAAGCCGGGACGGTGCAGCGCCAGGCGCTTGAGGGGTGTGCCGTGCCAGGTCTGCAGCACCCGCTGGCCCGGACGCGCGACGTAGCGACGGCGGAGCCAGTCGTTGACGACCAGCAGGCGCGCCGCGCTGCGGGCGCGCCACCACTCCGGGCTGCCCTCGATGACGGGGATCGCGCCCTCGGGCACCTTCACCGAGAGATCGACCACGCTCCAGTACCGGATGACCCCCGGCGCGACGCGCGCGAGCTCGCGGTCGATCGCGAGCGGGTTGCAGCCGGCGACGCGCCCGTAGAAGCTCTCGAGGAACACGGCGTTCTCGAGCGGCGCGACGTGCGACGCATAGCGGTGCTCGAGCGCGGCCTGGGCGTCGGCGGTGTCATAGGCGGGGTCGACCGGCGCGCCCACCTCGAGGCGGTCTCCGCGCAGGGCCGCCCGCAGCCCGGGAAGCACCTTCAGAGCCACCTGGGCGTCGACGTCGACCCCTTCGATCTGCACGCGGTACTCCCCCGACGGCAGGGGAAGCTCCGGACCGCCCCAGCGCGAGGCCACGAGCGGCAGCCGCACCGTCCAGGTCTTGCCGCCGCCGGTGATCCGGGCCCGCGTCTGTGCGCGGCGCCCCGTGAGCGTGGCGGAGAGGGGCTTCGGTCCGGTGCCCCGGATCACCAGGGCCTCATCCTCGAGGCGGGCGCCGGCGAACGCCGGGGAGGTCTCGGGGGTCGTCATCGACTCGCCTTCCGTCGAGGGGACGCGCTCGCGCGCGCAGAGATGACCGCGTAGACGCGCTGAGCGGCGCGGCCGTCACGGAATGCGTGCACGTGATCGCTCACACGGCGAGCGCGCTCTGTTCTGTGCGCCACGACCTCGGGGTCGCCGAGCAGCGCATCGAGCTGCGGCACGAGCTCACCCCAGGTCGAGGCCGCGTCGTCACCCGCGATGTCGCGGTAGGCGCCGTAGAAGCCGCGTCGCCGCGAGTACTCGGCGACGTCGGGTGCCAGGTACAGCACGGGAAGCGGCACGAGAGCGGTGTCGTAGGCGAGCGACGAGTAGTCGGTGACGAGCGCGTCGAGCCCCGACAGGGCGGGCGTGATGTCGCCGAGCACGTCGGCTCCGAGCTCGCGCACCCGCGTCACGTCAGCCGGCGGCGCGTACTCGCCGGCCCCGAGGCGGTGCGAACGCACGAGCAGCACGGCGTCTCGACGCCGAAGCACCTCGTCGATGGCCCGCCAGTCGTCATCGGACGGCACGGCCGGATCCGCATCGCCGTCGCGCCAGGTCGGGGCGTAGAGGATCAGCGCGGAGCTGTCGGACAGATCGGGGATGAGCCGCTGCAGAAGGCCACGAGCGTCGCGCCGTCGCTCCTCCGCGGTGCCGCGGGAGAGCACGTCGACGCGCGGCTCTCCGGTCACGACGATGCGGTCGTCGGGCACACCGAACGCGGTCTCGAGCCGTGCACGCACGAGGTGCGATGCGGCGGGCAGCACGTCGATGCGGCGGTTGGACATCCGGTACAGGATGCCGAGCGCACGGCTGACCAGATCGGTCGCGAACGGAACGGGGCTGCGCAGCGTCTCGGGCGCATCCAGCCCGATGCGCTTGAGCGGGATGCCGTGCCACAGCTGCGCGATGACCACACGACCGCTGAGGGCGTAGGGGTTCACGTCGCCGAGGCCGTACGCGACCACGATCACGCCCGCCCGGGCCGTCGCCCAGAATCCCGCGAGCGACGACTTCGCCTTCGTGGGGATTCCGAGCCGGCGGGCCTCAGCCTGCTCGGCGGGGTCGTCGGTCAGCCACATCGCGTCATGCCCGTGCGCGTGCGCGACACGCCAGACCTCGAGCGGCCCGTCGCCGATGCCCGCGCCGCAGCCGAAGACCCAGCGCTCGCCGCGCGGCACGACAGCGGTGACGAGACGACCGAGCGCGTACAGCGGCAGCCGCGCGATCTTCCGCGCATTGCCCGCGCGGAACGAGAAGGAGGCCACCCCGTCAGCCTAGACGGGGTGGCCTCCTGCGCCCTGCGGGACGCGGTTACTGGGTGAGCTGGCCCAGCGTCACCTCGACATCGCGGCTCCGGCCGTCGCGCACGTAGGTGACCGTGGCGTCGCTCCCACCCGCGACCGCACGCACCTGCGCGGTGAGGTCGACCGCGTTGGAGATCGGCACGCCGTTGAACTTCGTGATGATGTCGCCCTTCTCGAGGCCGGCGGCCTCGGCGGCGCCGCCGTCGGTGACCTCGGCGATCAGCGCGCCCGCGACGGTGGCGTCCTCATCGGCGATCGACGGCTGCACGCTCGCGCCCAGCAGGCCGTGCGTGGCCTCGCCGTTCTCCTTGAGCTCGTCGGTGATGCGCTGCACGATGTTCGACGGGATCGCGAAGCCGACCCCGATGGATCCGGACTCCTCGCTTCCGCCCGACGACGCGATGGCGACGTTGATGCCGATCAGACGTCCCTTGGCGTCGACCAGGGCTCCACCCGAGTTGCCGTGGTTGATGGCCGCGTCGGTCTGGATGACGGCGATCGAGATCGACTGGCTCGGCGTGCCCTGCTGCTGCGGCTGGCCGTTGTCGAAGCGGAAGGGGCCGTTCTGGTCATCCGGATCCGGCTGGGCCTGGTCGCCCGAGTCGGGCGCGGCCGACGACGCGATCTCGATGCTGCGGTTGAGCGCGCTCACGATTCCGGTGGTCACCGTGTTGGAGAGCCCCAGCGGAGCGCCGACGGCGGCGGTCGTGTCGCCCACGTTGAGCTTCGACGAGTCGGCGAACTCGATCGGGGTGAGGCCGGATGCGTCCTGCAGCTTGATGACCGCGAGGTCGTACGTGGGGTCGGTGCCGACGACCTCCGCGCTGAAGATGCGCCCGTCCGACGTCGTGACGCGGATCTGCGGGTCGGCGGTGGAGCCGCCGAGCGTGACCACGTGCGTGTTCGTGACGACGTAGCCGTCCTCGGTGAGGATGGCTCCGGATCCGGATCCCGCCTGGTTGTCGCCGCTCACGTCGATCGTCACGACGCTGGGGAGCACCTGGGTGGCGATCGCGGTGGCCTCGTTGACCGAGCCCGGGTTGTTCACGGTGATGCTCGAGGGCCCGGAAGCGGCGCTGGGCGACCCGGCCGGTCCCGACAGCTGATCCCACAGCGCCGAGCTGCCCACACCCGCGGTGCCGCCGACCAGCGCGGCTGCCACGAGAAGCGCGGCGACCTTGCCCGCGCCCTTCTTGCGCGGCGCCTTCTGCGCGGCATCCTGCCCGTTCCACGTGTGCGGCAGGGGCTGCGTGGCTCCGTACATCGGCGTTGTGGGCTGGTGATCCGCCGGCGCGCCGTGGTGCGCGCCCCGTCCGAATCCCTCGCCCGTGTAGACGTGGTGCGGCTGCTGCGGCGCCTGCCCGTAGGAGGCGTGCGGGCCGGGAGCAGCGAACTGCTGGGCGCCCGGGTGCTGCGGCGCCTGCGCCGCCGACGGCGGCAGCGGCGGGCGCGGCGGAATGGGCAGGTCGGACGGAGCATTGTGCTCCGCCGCGGTCTGCGGGGTCGTGCTGTCGGCGGAGGCGCCCTCAGGCTGGACGCTGTTCTCGTCGGAACGCTCGGTGTTCATCGCTGCTCCTTCTTCCAAAGCCCTTACAGCGTCGCGCCGCATCCTTTGTGCTTCCTATGACGACGGTAAGCCTGAATTGTGACTTCGTGACGCGGCTAGCCTGACGGAATGCAGAACATCCCCGGCGGCTGGCGCCGCACCGCAGCGGGCGCGGGCCTCCTCCGCGCCGACGGATCGGTCGCGAGCACCATCTTCGCAGAGATGAGCGCCCTGGCCATGCGCACCGGAGCCCTCAATCTGGGCCAGGGATTCCCCGATGAGGACGGGCCCGCGGAGGTTCTCGAAGCCGCCCGCGAGGCCATCGCCACCGGGGCGAACCAGTACCCGCCCGGCCTCGGGATCCTCGATC
The DNA here is from genome assembly GCF_017592545.1 of Microbacterium stercoris. Lineage (GTDB taxonomy): Bacteria > Actinomycetota > Actinomycetes > Actinomycetales > Microbacteriaceae > Microbacterium > Microbacterium stercoris. The sequence goes on along the minus strand of NZ_JAGFOA010000001.1, from coordinate 538,331 downwards.
TGCGGGAGGCGATCTGCGAGCATCAGCACCGCTTCTACGGCCTCGACATCGACCCCGCGACCCAGGTGGTGGTCACCGCCGGGGCGACCGAGGCGCTCGCCGCGGCGCTCCTCGCGTTCGTGGAGGGTGCGGACGACGAGGTGGTCGTCTTCGAGCCCTACTACGACTCGTACGCCGCCTGCGTCGCGCTGTCGGGCGCCACGCTGCGCACCGTGCCGCTGCGCTTTCCCGACTTCCAGCCGGATCTCGACGAGCTCGCCTCCGTCGTGAACGAGCGCACCCGGATCATCCTGGTCAACAACCCGCACAACCCCACCGGTGCGGTGCTGGAGCGCGCCGTGCTCGAGGAGGTCATCCGTCTCGCGCACATGCACAACGCGATCATCGTCACCGACGAGGTCTACGAGCACCTCACGTTCGGCGTCGCGCACACCCCCGTGGCCACCCTGCCGGGCGGATGGGAGCGCACGCTGACGATCTCGTCGGCCGGAAAGACGTTCCGCACGACCGGGTGGAAGATCGGCTGGTTCACCGGTCCCGCGGAGCTGGTCACGGCCGCGCTGACGGTCAAGCAGTACCTCACCTATGTGAACGGGTCGCCGTTCCAGCCCGCGATCGCCGTGGGGCTGCGACTCCCGGACACGTTCTTCGCCGGCGTGCGCGCCGACATGGCGCACAAGAAGGATCTGCTGGGCACCGGACTGCGTGCCGCCGGACTGGCCGTCTCCGAGCCGCGCGGCTCGTACTTCACGGTGGCGGACGCCGCCTCGCTGGGCGCGACCGATGCCGACGAGTTCTGCCGCGGTCCGCTCGCCGAGGCCGGCGTGGTCGGGATCCCGATCACGGCGTTCGTCTCCCCCGCCCGTCGCGCCGAATACGCGACGCTCGTCCGCTTCGCGGCCTGCAAGCGGGTCGAGGTGCTCGACGAGGCGGTGAAGCGGCTCCGCACTCTGCGCTGACATCGGTCGCGCGGCCCGCTGGGCGGTCGCCGCGCACAACGTCAGTCGCGAGGCAGCACGCGATAGCGGCGCAGCTCCAGCGCGGGGTTCACCCGGCGCACGTTGGCGATCGTGTCGTGGTCCGCCCACGCCACGGCGACGTCGGTGCCGGTGCCGATCTGTGCGACCGTGACGCCGAGGGGATCGATGACGGCCGAGTGGCCCACCCCCAGAGTGGGCGGGTGATCCGCGGCCGCGACGTACATCGTGTTCTCGATGGCGCGTGCGGCGAGCAGCGTGGCCCAGGCGTGCTCCTTCAGCGGGCCGCGCACCCACTCGGCTGGCACCAGCGCCACGTCGGCCCCGGCGTCTGCGAGCGCGCGAGCGACCTCGGGGAAGCGGAGGTCGTAGCAGGTCATCAGCCCGAACGTGAGGCCGGCGATCTGGAAGGTCTGCGGCGGCGTGAGCTCACCCGGCTCGACCCAGTCGGACTCCCGCTGGCCGAAGGCGTCGTACAGATGCTGCTTGCGGTACGACGCGACGACTCCGGATCCGTCCACGGCGACGACCGTGTTGCGCACGCGCGATCCGCTCTCGGCCTTCTCGAGCAGACCGGCCACGAGATGCACGCCCAGTTCGCCGGCGAGCGCCGCGAGGGTCTGCACGAAGGAACCGTCGAGCGGCTGCGCGTTCGAAGCCAGTGTCGTGTCGAAGGGGTCGACGAAATAGCTGGAGTACTCGGGGAACACGACGACCGACGCCCCGCGCGCGACGGCGCGCCGGGCGAGGCGGTCGATCTCGGCGAGGTTCGCTGACGCGTCGGCCGTCGGCGCGAACTGGGCGACGGCGATGCCGAGGGCGCGGGATCCGGATCCGGTCGTCACCATGTCAGTCGCACCTGCCGTCTCTTGAGCACCAGCGGGATGACGAGCCAGAGCGCGAGCACGATCACGGCGAGGCAGGCGGCGACCGCGGCGGCGACGGCCGTGCTCACCATGAAGTCGAACACAAAACCCACCACCCCCACGAGCAGCACCGACACCACGGCGAGCGCCGTGACCAGCGCGACGTGGCCGTAGGCGACGATCGTGCCCTTGGCGCCCTCCCCGAACAGGATCCGATGCAGCGCCACCGGCGCGAACGCGATGATCGCGCTGAGACCGGCGAGCACTACGAGGACCAGGTAGAAGACCTTCTGCCCCCGGGTGAGATCGACGAAGGTGGGCTGGAACGCGAGCGCGAGCAGGAAGCCCGTGAGGATCTGCGTGCCGGTCTGCACGACGCGCAGCTCCTGCAGCACGTCGTTCCAGTTGCGATCGAAGCGCTCGGCGGGCGTCTCGTCTCGCATCTCAGTGGAGGGTTCATCCCCGGTCATGGGCCTATCCTCCCGCCGCGGAGCACGCGCGGGCAAACCACGCCGGAGAGGTTGCGGACGGGCGCGTGCGGTGGCAGGCAGAGATAAAGCCCGGGTCCGAGCGTCGCACGGGTGGCTTCGCTCGGATCCGGGCTTGCGGATCGCGGGCTCCCCCTGGAGGCGCGATCCCAACGGCCTGACGGCCGGCGCGACGCCAACCCCCCGGTCGACGACGTGCAGATTCAGCGTGTCACGCCGACCTATGAACTCACAGGGTGAGAACTACCCATGCCGCGGGGGCACCTGCTCAGCCGCGGTCCGCGCGGGCGCGCAGCGCGTCGATCACGCCGATCATGTCGAGGCCGCCCCATCCGGCCTCGACGGCGTCCTCGTACAGCGAGCGGCTGGCGCTCGTGAGCGGATGCGCCGCGCCCGCCGCCTCGGCCGCCCGCTCGATGAGGCGCGCATTCTTGAGCACGTCGGCCAGCGCCGCCTGCGGCGAGAGGTCGCTCTCGGTGAGCTTGAGGGCCTTGCCCTGCGACACCACCGACGCCATGGGACCGGCCGCCAGCACGTCGCGCAGGACCGCGAGGTCGACGCCCGTGCGCTCCCCGATATGGAACGCCTCGGCAAGGCCCGTGACCATCGTGACGAGGAACGTGTTCACCGCCAGCTTGGTGGCGAGTGCCTCGGGAACGGCGCCGCAGCGGAAGCGCTGCCCGCACATCGCGTCGATCAGGGGCTCGACCCGCGCGATCGCGTCATCGGATCCGGCGATCATCGCCACGAGTGTGCCGGCGACGGCCGGCCCCCGAGACCCTGACACGGGTGCCTCGACGTACTGACCGCCGACGGCCTCGACCTCATCAGCGAGCGCCCGGGAGAACGCGGTCGTGAACGTGCCCATCTGCACGATCGTGTGTCCGGCGACAAGGTGCGGGAACTGATCCGTGCCGCGCGCCAGCACCGCGTCGACCGCCTGCTCGTCGCGCAGCATCAGGATGACCGTGTCGACCTGCGCGAACAGGTCGGCGACGCTCTCGGCCGCACGAGCGCCGGCGGTCACGGCGTCCTCGACGGCGGTGCGGCTTCGCCCCCACACGACCACATCGAAACCGCGCTTCGCGAGGTTCGCGGCCATCGGCGCGCCCATGATCCCCAGCCCGATGAAACCGACCCTGCGCTGACCCATGCGATCGACCCTAGGCCCGCCTGGCGCGCCCACGCCGCGAGTCCCGTGTCCACGCAGCCGGACGCGCGGGTCGATACCACGACGGCGGGGGTCATGTCAGCGGCTGTGGCGTGATCGGTCGGGCTTGTTAGGTTCCGAGTGTGACGCCGCGACGAGGAGACGACGCATGACCCGGCCCCTTCCCTTCGACGTCGCTCCCTGGAGCCTCGGGCTCAGCGGATTCGACGAGCACGGCCTCGCGCATCGCGAGTCGGTGTTCTCGCTGTCCAACGGTCATCTGGGGTGGCGAGGCAACCCCGACGAGGGCGACCCTCACCGCACGCCCGGCAGCTACCTCAACGGATTCTTCGAGCGGCATCCCATGCCCTACGCCGAGGACGGATACGGCTACCCGGACGCGGGACAGAGCGTGATCAACGTCCCCGACGGGAAGATCCTTCGACTGTTCGTCGACGACGAGCCCTTCGACATCCGGCACGGCCGGGTGATCCGCCACGAGCAGCGCCTCGATTTCCGTGCGGGCACGCTGACCCGGGAGATCGAGTGGACGTCTCCTGCGGGACGCACGGTCGAGATCGTGTCCACCCGTCTGGTGTCGCTGACGCACCGGTCGGTCGCGGCGGTGCGCTACGAGGTGCGTGCGGGTGACGGGCCGTGCGCGATCACCGTCCAGTCCGAGATCGTCGCAAACGAGCCCCTGACCGAGGTGCATCCGGATCCGCGCGTCAAGGAGGCGCTGGCGGCGCCGTTGGAGAGCCTCGGAGACCACCTGCTGGGCACGCGGGCGACGCTCGTGCACGTCACCCGGCGCAGCCGCCTGGGCGTGGCGGTCGCGATGGATCACGTGGTGCGCTGCACCGGTGGCCCGCCCGTCATCGCGACGGAGACATCCGCCGATCTGGCGCGCACCACCATCCGAGCGGATCTGAACGAGGGCGACCGGCTCGACATCGTCAAGGTGGTGGGCCACGAGTGGTCGGATTCCCCGTCGGCCACCGAGCTGCGTGATCGGGCGGATGCCGCCGTCATCGAGGCGCTGGGGATCGGGTGGGACGAGCTCGTCGCCGCCCAACGGGCGTATCTGGATGAGTACTGGGCGTGCGCCGACGTGCTCATCGAGGGGGAGCCCCGCCTGCAGCAGGCCGTGCGCTTCGCGCTGTTCCACGTGTGCCAGGCGGCCGCACGCCTCGAGTCGCGATCCATCCCCGGCAAGGGCCTCACCGGCGCCGGCTACCAGGGGCACACGTTCTGGGATTCCGAGACCTTCGTGCTGCCCGTCCTCACATCGACGGCGCCGGCGAGCGCGGCGCAGGCCCTCCGGTGGCGTCACGCCACTCTCGGCCACGCGCGGGAGAGGGCGACGCAGCTCGGGCTGAAGGGCGCGGTCTTCGCCTGGCGCACGATCGACGGGCAGGAGAGCTCCGGGTACTGGCCTGCGAGCATGATCGCCTTCCACCTCGGCGCCGACATCGCCGCAGCTGTGAGGGGATACGTGCGCGCCACCGGCGATGAGGAGTTCGAGCGCGAGGCCGGGCTGGAGATCCTGGTCGAGACCGCGCGCATGTGGGTGTCCCTCGGGCGATGGGATGACGCGGGGCTCTTCCACATCGACGGCGTCACCGGACCCGACGAGTACTCGGCGATGACGGACGACAACACCTACACGAACCTCTCGGCGAAGGCGAACCTCGAGGGCGCCGTCGACGCGGCGCTCCGCCATCCGGACGTCTCCGAAGCGCTGGGGGTGTCCGCCGACGAGATCGACGACTGGCGGCGCACGGCCGAGGGCATGACGATCCCGTTCAACGAACGACTCGGAGTGCACGAGCCGTCCGCCGGCTTCACCAGCCGAGAGCTGTGGGACTTCGCGTCCTCGGCCCCGGATCGCTACCCCCTCCAGGAGCACTTCCCCTACTTCGACCTGTATCGCAAGCAGGTCATCAAGCAGGCCGATCTCGTCTTGGCGCTCTACACGGCCCATGAGGCCTTCACGCAGGAGGAGAAGGCGCGGGCGTTCACCTACTGCGAGGCGCTCACCGTGCGGGACTCGTCACTGTCGGCGGGAGTCCAGTCGGTGATCGCCGCGGAGGTCGGTCAACTCGAGCTGGCCGCCGACTACCTCGCGGAGGCGGCGACCCTCGACCTCGACGATCTGCAGGGCGATACCGCCGACGGCCTCCACATCGCGTCGCTGGCCAGTCTGTGGACGGCGATCACCGCGGGCATCGGCGGCATGCGCCACGGCGTGAGCGGGCTCCGTTTCGCCCCGCGCCTGCCCGCGCAGCTCTCGCGGGTGAGCTTCGGCATCCGGATCGGAGGCCGCACGCTGCACCTGGACATCACGCCGGAGACGACCCTGTACCGCCTGACGTCCGGGCCGGAGCTCGGAATCGAGCACTTCGGGCGAGAACTCGTGCTGCGGCCGGGGGCGGAGACCACCGCGGCCAACCCGCCCGCGGCTGCGCCGGGCCCCCGCCCGGCGCAGCCCGCAAGCCGCGCACCGAGGCCGTTCTCGACCGCGTTCGCGCCCTGACGCGGCGCCGGCGGCCTCAGCGGCCGAAGAGATCGTCCAGCCCCGGCAGACCGAGGCCGCTCGCGAGATCGCCGATCCCGCTCCCTGCCTCGGCGACGTGGTCGCCGATGCCCTGCACATACTCTCCGGCCCCGGGCAGGAAGTCGCCCGCCCCCTGGGCGATCGCGTCCAGATCGACCCCCTGGGCGAGCGCATCGAAATCGATCCCCGCGGCCGCCGCCTGCCCGAGCATCGCGGCGCCGACGCCGCCCATCACGGCCGCGCCCGCGACCGCGCCCAGCGCGCCGCCCCCGACGAATGCGGCTCCCGCGACGCCCCGCCCCGCCCCGCCGGTCCGCGCGAGCAGACCGCGCAGCCGGCCCGGATGTGCCGCCTCGGCTCGGGCCGCCGTCCGGGCGAGGTCGGTGGGCTGGGCCGTGCGGGGGCGCTCGTGCGCGGGGAGCTCGGCGCGCATGTGCGCGGCGATCTGCTCACGCTGGTCGGGCGTGAGACGGGAGAACGCCTCGTGATGCACCTGCTCGATCTGGTCGGGCCGAGCGGTGCGCAGCAGGTAGTCATACCGGGCGATGGCGGCGCGGTCGTCGGCCGACCCGGACGGCGCACCGGCGGCGCTTCCGGGGGCGGGCGGCGGCGTGAGCGGATCAGCGGCCGCCCCCGGCCCCGAAGCGGCCGGACGGGCCTGGCTCCCCCAGTCCGACGGGACCTGCCCGTTTCCGCGGGCCGGGGACGACGACGACGCGGAGTCCATCGCCTTCTTCGCGAGCCGGATGAAGGAGTCGAGTCTGCTCATGTGGGTCCTCCAGAACGGTCGGCGCGCAGCCGACGGCGACCAAAGTCTCCTTCACCCCGGATGACCGGGGCCCGCGGCCCGGGACTCGATCGCGAATCCGTACTGACGGGCACGCCGCGTGGAAGTACTCCCTCTGTGGGCTCCGAAGCTACCGGCCGACCTTATGCGCTGCCCGGGAGCATGTCCGTCCCTGGCCGCTCCTCCCGCGTTCGGAACGACTCGACCGCCATCGCGATCACCCGCGCCATGGGGCGTCGGATCAGGTGGTCGCCTCCGCGGATGCGATGGACGGTGACGTGGCGCATCCGCTCGATGACGCGCAGCCCTGCGGGCACCAGGAAGGGGTCGAGCGTGCCGTAGACGACCTCGATGCGCACGTCGGTCGCCGCGGCGTCGGTCACGATCGTCTGCGTCTCGATCGCATTCTGGAGGGACAGCACAAAGGCCTCCCAATTCCGCTCGCTCACCTCGAACGCATCCTTGATGGGAGACATCCGTGCAAGCAGCGCCGCGTTGCGGAGTGTGAAGGTGCGCTTGCGCCGGAGGAAGTCGTAGACGCGCCGGTACAGTCCCATCGCCGCGCGATCGACCGGATCTCCCACGAGGTCCGGCGGGAGGTAGACCGGCGGGCTCACGAGCACCAGGCCCATCAGATCCGATGACCTCCGCGCGGCGAATCGCGTGGCGATGAGCGCGCCCATCGAGTGCCCCACGAGCACAAAGGGCTCTGCGAGGTCGAGCCGCGCCAGCGTGCGCTCGAGGTGCTCGACGTGCTCCTCCAGGGTGAATCGTGCATCCGGGGGCGAGGGGGACTCGCCGAAGCCCATGAGATCCACGGCGATGACCCGATGACGGCCTCGCAGAAGAGGAACGACGTTCTCGAACGTGGCGTGGGACGAGGCGATTCCGTGCACGAGCACAACGGCGGGCCCCTCCCCCTCGTCGACCGCGACATGCAGCGACGGGCCCCGCCGGGCGATCACCCGATCACGCAGCCGGGACACCACGGATCTGCGTGCGGACGACATGCGCACAGGATAACCGCGCGTCGATTCTGCGCAGCGGCCCGCGCCGACGCGAGACCGGGGTCGCGCGACGCCGCGCGACCCCGGTCTCGAGTGATCACTCGGCGGGCATCAGCACCGAGTCGATCAGGTACACGGTCGCGTTGGCGGTCTGAACGCCGCCGCACAGCACCATGGCGTCGTTCACCATCCACTCGTCGCCGCTGCCGGTGACCTCGAGGTCCGAGCCCTGCACGGTCGTGTGCGTTCCGGCGATGTCGGCCGGCTCGATCTGGCCGGGCACCACGTGGTAGGTCAGGATCGAGCTCAGCAGGTCGGAGTCGGTCTTGAGCGTCTCGATCGTGGCCGGGTCGATCTTGGCGAACGCGTCGTCTACGGGGGCGAACACCGTGAACTCGTCGCCGTTGAGCGTGTCGACGAGGTTCACGTCGGGGTTGAGCTCACCCGAGACCGCCGACACCAGCGTCTTGAGCATCGGGTTGTTCGACGCGGCGACCGCCACCGGATCCTGCGACATGCCCTGGATCGAGCCCGCGCCGTCCGGCACCATCTCGGCGTAGTCGGCGCAGGCGGGTCCGACGAGGTTCGCCGCGGGGTCCATCGCCGAGTCGGTGCTCGTCTCGGTCGGCTCCTCGCTCGTCATCGGAGCCGTGGTGGTGTCCTCCTCATCGCCGGACATCCCGCCGCCCGTGCACGCGCTCAGCGCGATCGTCGCGGCGAAAGCGAGCGCCACCGCGCCCGTGACCTTCAGCTTGCTGTGCATCATGACCTTCTCCTTCGTGTGAGGCACGCGCCCGAGGCGAGCGGTGCGACGCCTTCCGGCGCTCACTGGTCGTTCGGCGCCCTCGCTCCGTCGGATTGGAGGTCCGAGCAAACCGGTTGGGAGTCGGCGCCGAACCAGAGACGACGAGAACGAAGAAGGAGTTCCCATGACACTTGCGATCATCGGCTTTCTGGGAGGGCTGATCACCGGCATCTCGCCGTGCATCCTCCCGGTTCTCCCGGTTGTGTTCCTCACGGCCGGCGCCCAGTCGGCGCGGTTCGAGGGCGGATCGGGCGACCCGCGGCCGGCCTCGCGTGCCCGGCCCTTCCTCGTGATCCTCGGACTCATCACGAGCTTCACGATCGTGACGCTGTTCGGATCGCTCCTCCTGGGCGCTCTGGGGCTGCCTCAGGATGTGGTGCGGTGGCTCGGCATCGCCGTGCTGCTGCTGATCGGCATCGGCCTGATCATCCCGGCGGTCGAGCGCCTGCTCGAGCGCCCCTTCCAGTGGATCCCCCAACGCGAGGTCGCCAATCGCGGCGGCGGTTTCGGAGTCGGTCTCGCCCTCGGCGCGGTGTTCGTGCCCTGCGCCGGCCCGGTGCTCGCGGCCATCATCGTGGCCGGATCGACCGGCCGCATCGGAGCCGAGACCGTGGTGCTCACGACGGCGTTCGCTCTCGGGGTCGCGGTGCCGCTGCTGGGCTTCGCCCTCGCCGGGCGCAGCGTGATCGAGCGCATCCGGGCCTTCCGCACCCGCGAGCGCGGCCTGCGCATCGCCGCGGGAATCGCCATGCTCGCTCTCGCCGTCGGCCTGGCGTTCGACGTGCCGGCCGCGCTGCAGCGCCTGGTGCCCGACTACACCCAGGCGCTGCAGCGTCCGCTCGCCGAAGACGAGGCGGTACAGGAGGCCCTCGACCTCGGCGGCCTGGTGACCGAGGAGAACAAGGATCTCGATCAGTGCACGAACGGTGCCGAGCAGCTCGAGTCCTGCGGCACCGCCCCGGCGCTGAAGGGAATCGACTCCTGGCTGAACACACCGGGCGGCGCCCCTCTCACACTCGACGAGCTGCGCGGATCCGTGGTGCTCATCGACTTCTGGGCCTATTCCTGCATCAACTGCCAGCGGAGCATCCCGCACGTCGTCGCCTGGGATGAGACCTATCGCGAGGCCGGCCTGCAGGTGATCGGCGTGCACTCGCCGGAGTACGCCTTCGAGAAGAGCGAGGCCAATGTCGCCGCCGGCGCCGAAGGGTTCGGCATCGAGTACCCCGTCGCGCTCGACAACCGTCTGGCGACGTGGACCAACTACCGCAACCGGTACTGGCCCGCTCACTACCTCGTGGACGCCGAAGGCACCGTGCGCCACATCTCCTTCGGCGAGGGAAACTACGCCGCGACCGAGAAGATGATCCGCGAGCTCCTGGTCGACGCGGATCCGGATGTCGCGCTCCCGCCGCAGACCGAGGTCGCGGACGCCACGCCGGACGTGGGCAGCACCACACGTGAGACCTTCCTGGGATCGGCCAAGGACGTCAACTTCGCGGGCCCCGAGCCCTATCGGCGGGGCGAGGCGGATTACGGATTCCCCGCCCGGCAGGCGAAGGACACCTTCGCGCTCTCGGGTGGGTGGTCGGTGGAGACGCAGTACGCGACCCCGACGGAGCCCTCGGCTCGCGTGCGTCTGGAATACCGGGCCCGGGAGGTGCGGATGGTGCTCGCCGGCGAGGGCACGGTGACCGTGTCCGGTGACGGGGTGGAGACCCGTGAGATCACCGTCTCCGGCACGCCGCGCTCGTACGCGCTGCGCGACGGCGAGGCACGGGAGCAGGGCGCACTGGAGGTGCAGGTGTCGCCCGGCGTCGAGGTGTACTCGTTCACGTTCGGATGACCGGGAGGGGCGAGGACGGCCGGAGGGCGGTGAGTAGGGCATGCTGATGGACATGGGGATCGACGGCGTCGAGGTGAGCGAGGACGGTCCCTCGGTCGATCACGTCGCGCTCCTGCTCACGCAGATCGCGGAAGGCGACCAGGGCGCCTTCGCGCGGCTGTACGACATGCTCTCCTCCCGTGTCTTCGGACTCATCCTGCGCGTCCTCGTGGATCGGTCGCAGAGCGAGGAGGTGCTCCAGGAGGTCTTCCTGGAGATCTGGCAATCCGCCGGGCGGTTCGCTCCGAACAAGGGGCAGGGAAGATCGTGGATCCTGACCATCGCCCACCGGCGAGCCGTCGACCGGGTCAGAGCCTCCCAGGCGAGCACCGATCGCGATGCTCGGATCGGAATGCGAGATCTCGAAGTGGCGTTCGACGGCGTCGCGGAGGACATCGAGCTGCGGATGGACGCGCAGCGCGTGGTCGAAGGGCTGCGGGCGCTGCCTCATGCGCAGCGTGAGGCGATCGTGCTGGCGTACTACGGCGGTTACTCTCAGAGCGAGATCGCGGCCCTCGTCAGCACGCCGCTCGGGACCATCAAGACGAGGATGCGCGACGGCCTGTCGCGCCTGAGAGCAGAGCTGGGGGTGAGGACATGAGGGAACGGGACTTCGAAGAGCTGGCCGCGGGCCACGCGCTGAACGCGCTCAGCCCCGAAGACGAGCGCGCGTATCGCGACGCCGTCTCCGCGGACGCCACTCGCGCCGACCTCGCCGAAGCCGACACCGAGACCGCCGCCCTGCTCGCGGACGCGACCTCACCCGTGACTCCTCCGGACCGGATCCGGGCAGAGCTGCTGGCGCGTATCGCCGCCACGCCGCAGCACACCGCGTCGACCGCGGAGAGCCGCTCGCCCGAAGCCGCCGGCGAGGGCACCGCGCCCGGCGAGCCGACGCGCCGAGCATGGGGTCCGCGGGCATGGTTCGCGCTCGCGGCATCCCTTGTCCTCCTGGGCGGAGGCGGCGCGGCGGCGATCATCGCCACGCAGTCCCTCACCCGGCCGGCTGCCGTCGTGGCGCTCGACCGCATCGAGAGCGCTCCCGACGCGCGCAGTGCGGGCGCAGAGGTCGCCGGCGGCGGCGACGCCACGCTTCACTGGTCGGTCGAGCTCGGTGCCGCTGTGCTCGTCTCCCGCGACCTGCCGGAGATCGCCGAGGATCGCCAGTTCGAGCTCTGGTACGTGCGCGGCGACGAGGCGATCCCGGCCGGCGTGTTCGACGCGTCCGCCGAGACCACGACGGCGCTCCTGGAAGAGGGGATGCGCCCCGGCGACGTGATCGCGGTCACCGTCGAACCGCACGGCGGCTCCCCCGATGGCCGCCCGAGCACCGACCCCATCGTGGCGATCCCGACCGAGTGATCCGCCGCGGTTGAAAACGTCCGCACGGTCGCTACTGTGAGGCACATGGCGCTTCGCAGACTCCTCCTCACGGCCTCTTCCACGCTCGCCCTCGCGCTCCTCGTCGCGGGATGCGCCTCCGGTGTCGGCAGCGAGACGCCCGGCGCCACCTCCGCTCCCCCGGCGGGCACCGCGACGCCCGACGACGACCGCGACGATCTGGAGGCCGCCCTACTCGACGAGGGTCGTATGTTCGGCATCGTGAGCTGGGGATCCTCGACGTGCATCCCGCAGGTGACCAACGTGAGCGCAGACGGTCAGACCGTCTCGGTCACCCTCGCCGACACCCAGGCGGAGGACACCGCCTGCACCGCCGATCTCGCGCCCCGCGCGAGCATCGGCGCGCTGCCCGAAGGCGTCGACCCGACCAAGGAGATCGTGCTCCAGGTGAGCTACGGCCAGGTGAGCGAGGACATCGACCTCGACCCGCAGCCGGAGGCGACGGGAACCCCCGGCACGACCACTGATTTTGTGCCGTCCGCAGGCTGGTTCGACGATGACGGGCTTGTGCTGCTGACCTGGGGCTCGTCGACCTGCCCGCCCGTGGTCGAGTCGGTCGAGGGATCCGGCAGCGAGGGCACCGTCACGTTCGCGGAGAAGGCCACCGGGCCCTGCACCATGGACATGGCTCCGCGCGGCACGATCATCGAGTTCGGCGAGGACCGCATCGACGACGACGTGCCGTTCACGCTCACCCTCGTCGGCGGCGCGCTCGACGGCACCCTTCAGGTGCGCTGATGCTCGCGACCTCGGACGAGGTCGGTCGGCAGCGCGCGCTCGATGCCCTCGATCTGCTCGATCAGCCGCGCGACGAGCGGGTCGATCGCATCACGAAGCTGGCACAGGAGCTGTTCGACGTGCCCATGGTGAGCGTGACTCTGCTCGACCGCGATCGTCAGTGGCGCATGTCCGAGATCGGGCTCGGCGGACGCGAGGCGCCTCGCGAGGACGCGTTCTGCGATGCGACGATCCGCCAGCCGGGCACCCTGGTCGTGGAGAACGCGGAGGCCGACCCGCAATTCGCGTCGAATCCCTTCGTCGTCGGCGATCCTCACCTCCGGTTCTACGCGGGACACCCGCTGCAGGCTCCCGGCGGCGAGAAGATCGGCACGCTGTGCATCCTCGACACCAAGCCGCGGGTGCTGTCGCAGCGCCAGCGGGAGCTGCTGGAGGAGCTCGCGGCCTGGGTACAGAAGGAGATCACGCGCGAGGGCGAAGTGGCACTGGCCGCGATCGTGCAGCGGGCGCTCGCCCCTCACACGATCCCCTCGCTCCCGGGGTACACCATCGCGGCGCAGACGAAGCCGGCGGGTGAGCTCGCCGGCGACTTCTACGACCTGTTCCTGCACAACGACCGACTGCGGCTCACGCTCGCCGATGTGATGGGCAAGGGCACCGGTCCGGCGATCGTCGCGGCAGCGGCCAGAGCGGCCCTTCGCACAGCGCCGGAACGACCGCTCGCGACCGCCATCGAGCAGCTCGACCGTCTCCTCGAGTCCGACCTGCGCGATCTCGACATGTTCGTGACCGCATTCCACGCGGAACTGGACCCTGACAGCGGAGAGGTGACCTTCGTCGATGCCGGGCACAGCCTGGCGTTCGTCTTCCGCGCCGACGGCTCCTGGGAGCGGCTGCGCATGCCGGCCCTGCCGCTGGGCATGGGGTTCGGAGAGGCGCGCACCGCCGCCACCGCCCGGCTGATGCCCGGCGATTCGCTCGTCTGCTGCAGTGATGGTCTTCTCGACGTTCTGGACCCCGAGGATCCGTTCGGCGACGTGGCGACCACCCTGCGACGGCACGGTCCCGCCGACGCCGTCGGCGAGGCCATCCGACGAGCACGGTCCCACCGGGCCGAGGACGACGTGACCGTCATCGCGATCACGCGCGATTGAGCGGATCACCGCCCCGTCCCGCTTCGGCGGGGCGGGGCGGTGTCGCTCCGGGCGACATCCCGCGCGTCAGGGGCGCAGGAGGATCTTGCCCGCGCGGCCCGGCGCGAAGTTCGCCCGCGCCGCCGTCGCGATCTCCGCGAACGGATAGACGGCCTCCACGGGCAGGGTGATCGTCCCGTCGGCGAGGCGCGTCAGGAGCTCCTGCATCAGGCGCCCCCGGTCCTCCGCCGACATCGCGGCGCTCACCTTGCTGCCCCAGAACCCGCGCACCGTGGCCTGCCGGAAGATGACGTCGCCCGAGCCGATCTCCATCGTCGGCGAGGCCATCGCCCCGAAGACGACGAGAGTGCCGTTCTCGGCGAGCAGCGACATCACGTCGCCGCTGGAAGATCCGCCCACCGAATCGACGCCGACCCGGATCGGCGCGCCCCCGGTGATCTCGGTCACCTGATCCCGCCAGCCCTCAGAGTCCGTCGCGACGATGCGCCCGATGCCCTGGGCCTCGAGCTCGGCGACGCCATCGGCGCGCCGCACGAGCCCCACGACGTTGATGCCGCGACCCTCCGCGAGCTGGGCGACAAGACGCCCCACGGCGCCGTTCGCGGCGTTCTGGATCATCCAGGCGCCCTCCTCCAGCCCCAGCGAGTCGAGGAGGCTGATGGCCGAGAAGGGCATCGCGACGAGCTGCGCGGCGACCTCGTCGCTCATCGTGTCCGGGACCGGGATGAGGGATGCGGCCTTCGCGACGAACTGCTCAGCCCACACGCCGAAGGTGCCGCCCGTTGCGACGCGCTGACCGACCTCCAGGTGGTCCACCCCCTCACCGAGCGCGTTGATCACGCCGACCGCCTCCGTGCCGGCGCGAGCGGGCAGGTCGGGCTTGTAACCGTAGGTGCCGCGCACGGTCCAGAGGTCGTGATTGTGGATGGGCGAGAGGCTGAGGCGCACCCGCACCTCCCCCGGCGCGGGCTGCGGTGTGGGCATGTCCTCGACCGCGAGCACCTCCGCGGGATCGCCGAATGCGTCGTGGATGAGTGCCTTCATGTGGACCTGCCCTTCCTCTGCCAACAAACTTAGTTGTGCACAATCTAATTGCGTGCAACACTACCCGGATGTCAGGGATCGATCAGATGGTGTGCTTCTCGTTGTACTCGGCGAGCCGAGCCACGACCCGGGCCTATACGAGTCTGCTCGAACCCTGGTCGCTGAGCTACCCGCAGTACCTCGCGCTGGTCGCGCTCTGGCTCGAAGGAGAGCAGTCAGTGAACGCGATGGGCGAAGCGCTCGAGCTCGACTCGGGCACCCTCTCCCCGCTGCTGAAGCGGCTCGAGGAGAAGGGGCTCATCGAGCGCCACCGCAGCGCGCGTGATCAGCGCGTGGTCATGATCTCCCCGACCGTCCGCGCGCAGGAGCTGCGCGCGGAGCTCGCCCACATCCCCGCGGCGATCGCGCGCGGGATGGGACTGCCCGACATCGAATCCGCGCTCCGGCTCGTCGATGCCCTCCACCGACTCACCGCGGGAATGGACGACGTGCGCGACGGCGCGCAAGTATCCGCTCGACAGAAAGAAGGATCACGATGAATGTCTGGCGGCAGCTCCTCGCACCGAGGCCGAAGACGCACGTGGCCCGAACCGTCGGGCGGACCCTGCTCGGCGCGATGCTCGCGTTCGCCGGCATCGGACACCTCACCTTCGCGCGAGTCGAGTTCCGCGACCAGGTGCCGGAGCTGCTGCCGGTGGACCCCGACGTCGTGGTGGTCGGGTCGGGCGTCGCCGAGATCGCGCTGGGCGCGGCGCTGATCGCGGTTCCCCGCCGCCGGGTTCCCGTCGGTCTCGCGGTCGCGCTCTTCTTCATCGCGATCTTTCCCGGCAACATCGCGCAGTGGCTCGGCGGCAAGGACGGCTTCGGGCTCGACACCGACGCGAAGCGGTTCGTCCGTCTCTTCTTCCAGCCGCTGCTGGTGCTCCTCGCCCTGTGGTCGACGGCGGCCTGGCGCGACCGCCCGCGACTCGGTGCCCGGCGAGGAGCCTCCCGGTCCCGCCGCTGAGCCCGGCTCCGGCGCCGGCGCAGAGTCTTGCCGCGAGTACCTGCGCCCTGGTAAGCGTGAGGGGCACCTACTCCGCACGAGAGATGAGATCCACGTGGCTGCTCCGCTCGTCATCCGCAACGTCACCCTCGTCACCGGAGATCGCGAGGGCACAGTGCTGCCCGACTCGACGATCGTCACGGATGCGAGCGGACGGATCTCCGCCGTCGGCGCGGCCTCAGCGGCCGCGATCCCGGCGGGGGCGCGGATCATCGACGGAACCGGGCGCTTCGCCATGCCGGGCATGATCAACGCGCACGCGCACCTGTTCTCGGAAGGCAAGCCGCTGCCGCCGATCCTCCTCAGCGAGCGCGCCGAGAAGCTCGTGTCGATCTTCATGAAGAGCCCGGTGGGGCGCGCCTATCTGCGCAAGCGCACCAGGGACGCGGTGGTCACGCAGCTGAAGACCGGAGTGACGACGATCCGCAGCGTCGGCGACCCGGGCTACGAGGGCGTGGAGATCGCCGCGGCGATCGATCGCGGCGATCTCGTCGGACCTCGGCTGCTCGCATCCGGCCCCCTCCTGGCGGTGACCGGTGGGCACGGCGCGCCGCAGATCGCGCTGATCAGCGACAACCCCTGGGATGCCCGCCGCAACGTGCGCGAGAACATCAAGCGCGGCGTGAAGGCCATCAAGATCGCCGCGACGGGTGGCGTCACCGATGCGAAGACCATCGGTCAGGCCGGCCGCCCCGAGATGACCGAGGAGGAGATGACGGCGATCTGCGAGGAGGCCCACGGGGCCGGCATCCTCGTCGCCGCGCATGCGCAGAGCGCGGCGGGCATCGCGGCGGCGCTCCGCGCGGGGGTCGACACCATCGAGCACGGCGCGGCGATGAACGACGAGATCATCGCGCTCTTCAACGACAACCCGCGCGCTCTCCACGGTCGATCCGCGCTCATCCCCACCCTGCAGGCATGCCTTCCCTTGGTGCGTCTCGGCAACGAGGTCACCGGCATCAATGAGGTGAACAAGGCGAACGCCGTCATGGTCCTCGACGAGATGCTCGAGGGTATCCGCACCGCCATCGAGCACGACATCGCGCTCGGAATGGGCACCGACTCGGCGCTGACCTTCGTGACCCACTACAACACCTGGCGGGAACTCGACCTGCTCGTCCGCGTCGGCGGGCTCAGCCCGGCCCGCGCGCTGCACGCCGCGACCCAGTCGAACGCGCAGATTCTGGGCCTCGACACGGAGACGGGGACGATCGCGGCCGGGCTTGCCGCCGACATCGTCCTGACGGAGGCAAACCCCCTCGACGATCTCCGGACGCTGGCCGCACCGTTCGCGGTCATCGCGCGGGGCACCGTGGTCGATGATCTGAGCGTGATCCGTTTCCCCGAGATCGACGCGAAGCTCGACACCATCTGACACCCATCGGGTCGTCCACCAGCGAGGAGGCACCATGACACGGCAGAGCGACACACAGGAGAACGGATTCTGGAGCGCGCGGCTGATCCTGTCGCTGGTCCTGACCGCCGCGGCGCTGATCTTCGTCTTCTCGAACGTGCACAGCGTGCCGATCATCTTCTTCGGGATCACGCTGACGCTGCCGATGTGGATCTGGTTCGCCGTGCTGCTCGCGGTGGGCATCACGATCGGCTGGATGCGCCCAGGAAGCCGGCGTCAGCGTCCGCGCGGCCGACGGTGAAGCGCCTTCGCGCGCGGGCCGGGCTGCGCCGGCCCTCTCAGCCGATGACGGCGCCTGTGGATCCGGCTCCGCAACGAGCCGCAGGGCTTCCCGCCGTCGCCCTCTGGCTGATCGCGGTGTTCGTCGTCATCCTGGGAATGCGTGAACTGGCCTGGCTCATCGCCCCGGCATTCCTCGCTCTGGTGATGGTCATCCTCGTGCATCCCGTGTACGCGGGACTCGCACAACGCGGGGCGCCTCGCGCGCTCGCCCTGACCGCGATGATCCTCGCCGCCTTCGGCATCCTGGCGGCCCTGGTGGCGCTCGTCCTCTACGGACTCGCCCGCCTGGCGACGATCCTGCCCGCCTACGGCGCCGCGGCGCTCGCGTCCCTGACCGAGGTCACGGATGCCCTCGCGCACCTCGGCATCGGCACCCCCCAGATCCGCGAGCTGCTGGAGAGCGTGGACATCGCCGCGCTGGCGCGGTGGCTGACGGCGCAGATCCCGTCGCTCATCTCGGTGGGTACGGGCCTGATCCTGTTCTACAGCCTCCTGATCTTCATGGGCATCGAGTCGGCTCAGCTGACGCAACGTGCCGCCGCGCTCGACCGCGATCACCCGCGCCTGGCGACCTCGCTGGTCGCCTTCGCGCGGAACGTGCGCCGGTACGTCGCGGTCACGGGCGTGTTCGCGATCATCGTCGGCGCCCTCGACGCCCTCTTCCTGTGGGCGCTCGACATCCCCCACCCGCTGCTGTGGGGACTGCTCGCCACGGCCTGCAATTTCATCCCCTACGTCGGGTTCATCATCGGCCTGGTGCCCCCGGCCCTTCTCGCGCTGCTCGACCACGGCTGGCCGGGGATGCTGCTGGTGATCGCCGTGTACGTGGTGCTGAACTCGATCATCACCTCGCTGCTTCCGGCGAGGTTCGTCGGCAGCGCGGTCGGCATGTCGATGACCGTGACGATGGCCTCGGTCATCTTCTGGGCCTGGGTGCTCGGGCCGCTCGGCGCCGTGCTCGCGATCCCCTTCAGCCTGCTCGTCAAAGCCGTCTTCATCGACGGAGTCCCTTCTGCTCAGTGGCTCGCGGGCTTCGTCGACGCCGCGCCACGCCGCGCCCGTCCGGCGCGCGATCCGGAAAGAGGTGCTCCGTGAACGATGACGACCGCCAACTGCGCGCAGATCGACTCAAGGAGCGCATCTATGTGACGTTCGCCGCGCTCGCCGTCACCGTGACTCTCCTCGCGCACGGGCACGTGTCCGCTCTCGAGGCGATCATCACCCTCTCCGTCACCGTGCTCGGCACCTTGTTCGCCGTCTTCACCTCGGACGTGGTGTCGCATCTTGTTGTGCATCAGAGGCTGCTCCGACGAGACGAGCTGCGTCACGCGACGGCGACCACGTTCAGCGCCGTCGGCGCCGTTGTGCTCCCGCTGGCGTTCCTGGGTGCGGCTGCGCTCGGACTCTGGCGCACCGAGACCGCCTTGACCGCGGGGGCCGTCGCCCTCCTCGTTGCGCTGGTCGGCATCGGCTACCTCGCTGCGCGACGCGTGCCGCTGGTGTGGTGGCAGCGGCTGCTTGTGCTCGGCGCGGAGGCCGCGCTGGGCCTCATCGTCATCGTTCTTCAGCTCGCCGCGCACGGGTGAGCTCGGGACGTGGTGACATCGCCCACACCGGAGCAACAGCGAGGCGGCAGAGCCGGAGCCTCCGACCTGCCGCCTCGTCGCGTCACGCGACAGCGATCGCCTGCCTCACTTGAAGATGCGAGGGAGGAAGTCGCTCAGCCCCTGCCACCACACGTCGAAGCCGTGCGGTCCCGGGATGACCGTCTTGACGACGGGGATCCCGGCGGTGGTGAGGTTCGACTCCATGCTGTTGATGGCGTTCACCGCACCGGTGTCGACGTCGCCGGCGAACAGATCGACGAGCTCGGTCGAGGCGATCGCCGTCTGACCGGCCGGCGTCGACGGATTCACCGCCGCGCGGGCGAAGGGCGGGGAGAACATACCGAAGTAGGCGAACTCTCCGGGATGGTTCACCATCGTGTTGTGCGTGAGGTAGCCACCCCACGACAGACCCGCGAGCGCACGTTCGGCCGGCTCGTCGGAGACGTTGTACTGCCCGTCCACGAGCGGCATAACGCTGCCGGAGAGGTCGTTCCACATGTCGGACGGTGCGCCTGGATAACCGGGCATCACAACGACCATCGGCTCGAGCTCGCCGCGCTCGTAGAGGTTGTCGAGCACCTGGGCTGCGCGACCGACCTCGGTCCACGACGCGTAGTTCTGTCCGAAGCCGTGATAGAGGTACAGCACCGGATACGGCTCCGCCCGGTTCTCGTCGTAGTCGGCCGGCGTCCACACCTTCAGCTTCGAGGCCCCGAATGCGCCGGAGTAGCTGAGCGTGGCGAGGTCGCCGGTCTTCTCCGCAGGGAGGTCGGCGAGCAGCGGCGTGCGCACGCCGCCGGGGACGAACAGCTGGCTCTCGATGTTCTCCGTGTTCTTGGTGTCGGCCGGATCGTGGAAGGCGACTCCGTCGACCTCGTAGCGCCAGTAGTAGTACCCGTCGATCGGACCGATGGTGGCGCGCCAGCGGTCACCCTGCTTGGCGAGCGGGATACGGAACCACTGGCCGTTCGGGGCCCAGTTGCCCCACAGAACGACGTCCTTCGCGTTGGCCCACTGGGTGCCGGTCTCGAAGGTGACCATCCCGTTGTCATCGATGTGCGGGGTGGTGATGCTGCCGACGGACGGCGCCGTGTAGGGCTGCGTGAGCTCTCGGTGCCCCTCGCTCATCCCGCGATCCTCGACGTGGGGCTGGAAGGCGCGGCTGGCGAAGTCACGGAGGTTCTCCCGCCACGTGTCCCAGACGCCGCCCGTCTCGGGGTGAACGCCATCGAACTCGATCCGGACACCGGCCTGGGCGAGTGTCTGCATCGCCTCGTAGGTCGTGTTGTACGCCGGGTCGAGGGTGTTGCCCACGTAGAAGCGCATCAGGTCGGTCTTGGCGTTGACCTTGCGGGCCTCGGCGGCGGTCACCTCGGTGCCCGCGGGAAGCGCACCCGAGAGGGAGCCGACCGAGCCGAAGACGCCCGGCTCGTCCAGAGCGAGGGAGATCGCCTGCGCCGCGCCCTCGCCGATTCCGGCGATACCCGTCTCCTTCACCTTGCGAGAGACGTTGTAGCCCTGCTTGACGGCCGGAATGAGGTCGTCCATCAGCTCCGCGCGAGAACCGTCGCCCTCCAGATCCGCCATGACCACGACCATCGACGCAAGGTCGCCCTCGAGGGAGAGGTTGTCGAGGATCTGCGCGGCACGGCCGAGCTCCAGCCACTCGCTCACCGACTGCCCCTCGTCGCCGAGGAGGTAGAGCACCGGATGCGCCTTGGCGGTCTTGGTGGTGTAGCCCGGGGGCGTCCACACCATGGCCGGCTCGTCACCGCCGTACTCCAGCGCTGACACCGTGCCACCGCCGGTCTCCACGTCATCCATCCACTCGACCTCGGGTCCGGGCACGAAGAGCGTGTTCCAGTCGGGGTGAGAGGCGATCTGCGTGGTCGCGTCGGGGTGCCGGAAGGTCACCTTGGAGCGGTCGGCCTTGGTCGCCACGTACTCGTAGTAGTACAGGCCGGGCTCCATGGGACCGATGTTCGCGACGCAGTTGGAGCCGTTCGCGTCCAGCCCGACGGCCGCCCAGGTGCCCGACGGCCCGATGTTGCCCGCCAGCTCGGCGCCCGCACCCGTCGAGTTGCCGCAGGCGCCCGAAGGCACCGACGTCTTGGGGACGGTGAAGTAGTGGTAGATCCCGCGCTGCGACTCCCACGGATCCGAGTCCGCAGAACCCGTTGCCGCAGCGGCGGGAACCGCCACTGCAGCCAAGCCCGCGGCGCTCAGCGTGAGCGCCAGGGCGGCGCCGACGCCGCGCGTGACGCGGTGCCGGGTCGCCGATGGATAGTTCGCCATTGAACAGCCTTCCATTCGTTGCAGTGATGACGTCTTCGAACGCGACGAAGACCAGCCCGATCCGCATCGATCGGACCGCTGCCGCGTCCGCCCCGGGAGGAACCACTCCGTCCCAGCAGGAGCGAAAGCTGACCTTGCGCTTCCCAGTACACCGGTTTACTACACCGGTGTACTACCGTCAACCACGGTGGCGCGCGACACCTGGCAGGCCCTGATCAGCGGGTGGTGGACTGTCGCTGGATCAGTTCGAAGTCGATGACGACCTGACGGGGAGCGCGCTGCTCCTCGCGCGCGATGCCATCCACGTTGGCGCCGATGCGCTCCTCCAGCGCCGCGACGGCGTGACGGGCGATCAGACGGGTGCCGGGGTCGATGGTGCTCAGTGTGGGGCGGGAGTACCCGGACTCCTCGATGTTGTCGAACCCGATGACGAGCACGTCCTCCGGGACCCGGAGCCCTCGATCCTGCAGCACCGACATCGCCCCCAGCGCCAACGTGTCGGTGAAGGCGACCACGGCATCCAGACGCACCCCGCGGTCGAGTATCTGCGCCATCGTGGCGGCCCCGGTGGCGTGGAAGTAGTCGGGCACCCCGATGACCGAGCGAGGGTCGACCTCGAGACCCCGCGCCGCCAGAGCCTGACGGAGTCCTTCGAAGCGGAGAGTGCCGCTGCTCGATGATGCGTCGTCCTTCAGACCCAACGGCACCACCGTCTTCGCGCCCGCATCCAGCACGTGATCCGTGGCGGCCCGCGCGCCGGCGACGTTGCTCATCGTCACATGATCCGCTCCGACGTCGAACACTCGCTCGCCCAGCACAACGAGCGGGAAGTTCACATCGAACAGACCGACGTCGTCCTGTCCCAGAGCCAACGGCGAGAAGATGACACCGTCAAACCGGGACCGGTAGCTGCCGTCGAGCACGCGCAGTTCGCGCTCCCGCTCGTTGTTCGTCTGCTCGATGAAGACCGTCAGGCCTCGCGCCGAGGCCTCCTGCATCACGGCGTCCGCCAGTTCCGCGAAGTACACGCTGCGCAGAGCCGGCACGACAAGGGCGATAGCCCCGGTCCTCCCCCGCCCGAGGTTCCGCGCCGAGACGTTGACGTGATAGTCCAGCGCGCGGATCGCGTCTTCGACACGCTCCTTGGTCTCCGGGCGCAGATACCGGTAGCCGTTGAGCACGTTCGAGACCGTCTTGATCGACACGCCAGCAAGCTGAGCGACATCGCGGATCGTCGCCGACCCACTCACCTTGCGCGCCACAGTCGATCCCTTCGCTCGTCGGCCGTTCTCCCCACGCTACCGACTCCTCGCGCAGTGACGGAGCAGCACCCCAACGCGCCGGCATGTTATCAACGTGGTTGATATTCCTGGGACATGATGCCAAGGTCGGATCGGCCGGTCACGGATGGCCGGGTCCCACAACAACGTCGTTGACACAGGGAGAGACAATGCCGACTACGCATCGGATCAGGAACGCCGCGATCGCCTCTGCGGTCGCCACCGGGCTCGCCTTCTCGGCGTCGCCCGCCGTGGCAGCCGAGGGCGAGCGGGTGCTCGAAGGTGCACTCACAGACAGCACGCCGTATCGCTTCGTCATCCCGGACGACTGGAACGGCACCGTGTTCGTCGACATGGACTTCGCGGCCGGGCCGATCGGCGACGCCGAACAGGCGCTCATCGACCGGGGCGCCGCGTATGGCGGCACCACCCGGAACGTCACGGGATGGAACATCGGCGGGGCGATCGCGAACCAGCTCGAGGCCCTCGACGTGTTCACTGCCGAGATGGGCGAGCCCGAGCAGGCGATCACGATGGGCAGCTCGATGGGTGGCTTCGTCGCCGCGGCGACGGGTGAACTGCACCCCGATCGCATCGACGGGGTGCTCGCCGCATGCGGTGGTCTCTCCGGCACCGTCTCGCAGTGGAATCAGAAGCTCGACACGGTGTTCGTACTGTCCGAGCTGCTGGATCCGGAGGGCTCGCTGCCCGTTGTGGACATCCCCGCGGACGTTTCCGGGGCGCAGCAGGCGTGGATCGGTCACCTCACCGCCGCGCAGGCCACCCCCGAAGGACGGGCGCGCATCGCTCTCGCCGCCGCGATCGGCCAGCTGCCCGCGTGGTCGCAGACGATCGCCGATCCCTCCCCGCGGGACGCCGACACGTATGAGCAGGCCTGGTTCGGCGCCCTCGCCGGCGATCCGCTCCCCTACATCGGGCAGGCAATGAGCAGCCGACGCACCAGCACGCTGCTGTTCGGCGGTCTCCCCTCGTGGAACACCGGGATCGACTACGCCGAGCAGCTGCGCAAGGCCTCCCCCGAGGCGCGCCGCGTCGTCGCCGACCTGTATGAGCGCGCCGGGCTCAGCCTCGAGGCCGACCTGGCGACGGTCAACGCCGCGGAGCGCTACCAGGCCGATCCCGACGCCGTCGAGCGCTTCGCGGCGACATACGAGTTCACGGGCGAGATCTCGGTGCCGACGCTCACGCTCAACAACGTCGGCGACCAGATCTCGACGGTCGCCCAGCAGAGCGCGTACGAGCAGCGCGTGAAGAAGGCGGGCAATGCCTCGCTGCTGCGCCAGACCTACGTCGCCTCCGCCGGACATTGCAACTTCACGGCCGCGGAGACCGTCGCCGCCGCCGAGCTCCTTCTCGAGCGCCTCGACACGGGCCACTGGGGCGGAGGCACGTCGGCTCATCAGCTGAACCGGGCTGCGGCCGCGCTCGACCTCGGCGAGGCGCGCTTCATCCGCTTCACCCCCGACCGCTTCAACCGGGGCTGAGGCGACCATGGGTCACCGAACGGCCACGACCAGCACCACGCGCCGGCTTCTCGCGATCACTGCCGTCGCATGCACGGCAGCCGCCACGGCGATCACCGCCGGACCCGCCTCGGCATCGACCGAAGCGCCCGTCGAGATCCCCGCCGCGGCCCCACCGGCGGCATTCCTCGACGAGCCGGCGCTGCCTGGTGCCGACGGCTGGACGTTCTCCGAGGCGTTCTCCCGCACATCCGGCACAGCCCGATACGACGACGGCGCGCTGCTGTGGACCGACTGGCTCTTCGACGACACGGGCGACGGGTCGCTCACCTACGCCGACGAGGCGGCCCATGCGAACGGCTCGGATGTGTTCCGCGCCGGCGTGGGAGCGAAGGGCCGGTCGTCCTCCTGGCGCGTGGACTTCACCACGCTCGCCGACGCCGATCTTCCGATCGCGGTGTGGGCGCTCGACACCGATGCCGATCCGGAGACGGGCACGTCGAGGTGGCCGGGCGACGCCGGTGTGACCTCGCCCGGCTCCGAGGCCTTCCTGATCGTGTCGTCCCGAGGCGTACGGCTGGAGACGGCCGCGGGCCAGCAGCGTGATCTCACGAGACTCGGGGCCACTCTGACCGTCGACGAGGAGGCGAAGTCCTTCGTCGCCGAGATCCCGCGATCGCTCCTTCGCATCAACGGCGTCTGGAACGTTCGCCTGGCCACCGGAGTCGCGGACGAGAGCGGCTTCGGATTCGCCGCCGCACCGCAGCGATCCGACATGCGTGTGTACAACGCGGCTTTCCGCACAGACATGCAGGAGGGCGAGCGGCTTCCGGGAACCGCCATGGCGACGAGCTGGAACAACGGCGCTCAGAGCCGGGCGCTCGCAGACGGCGACCTGACGCCCTTCGCGCTCCCGCTCGACTGGCGCCGCATCGCCCGGGGCGAGGTCGAGGACGAGCCGCTCAGAACGGGGTTCTCTACGAGATGGTTTGTGTCATCGGTGGATCTGGGGCCGGGGGTTCATCCCGAGGTCCGGCAGCCGCTCGGCCAGCCTCCCACGGCGGATCCGCGCGTATACGGGCGGGTGCAGCCCTACCTCGTCTATGTTCCGTCGACCTACGATCCGTCGCATCCCGCTCCCGTGTCGATCCTGCTTCATGGGGGCGGCGGCAACCATAACGGCTTCCGTGGCGCGCAGGAGGACGAGCTGTTCGGACCGGTGTGCGAGGACCGCGGCTCGGTCTGCGTCTCACCGCTCGGGCGAGGCGATGGCACGTGGTACATCAACGAAGCCGAACTCGATGTCTGGGAGGTGTGGAACCGCGCGGCACAGACCTACGCGCTCGACGGGACGCAAACCGTCGTCGCGGGCCACTCGATGGGCGGCGTCGGAGCGACGCGATTCGCCACCAACTACCCGGCGGCGTTCGCCGGTGTGGGGATCGTCTCCGGGGCGGGCTACCGGACAGCCGGCGGTGCGCGGGACGACGCCCAGGATCCGCTCCGGGTCGAGAACCTCGCCAACATGGCGGTGTACATGGATGCGGGCACCGAGGACATCGCGGAGGGAAACACGCGGTCCTGGGGCGCGGCATTCGAGGCGGCGGCGGTGCCCCACCGCGTGCATTACTACGAGGGCGCGACGCACGGCCACTTCCAGTGGCTGGGATGGCGCGAGTTCGCCGAGCACATCGACGGCGCAGAGATCGAGCGCACCCCGTCGCGCATCGCATACCGGTGGGATCCGGCCGAGCAGCGCGATTCTCTCGGACTGACGATGGACAACGCCTACTGGGTGAGCGAACTCACGCCGCGTGACGCGGACGACCGGTGGAGCCGGATCGAGGCGCGTTCCGGCGCACTGGACACCGTGCTCGACGAGCCGGTCGTCACCTCGGAGACCCGGACGTACGGCGACTACGAGACCGAGGTGCGTCAGCTCGTCCGGCAGCCGGTCGGCACGAGGGAGCCGGCCCAGGAGCTCGATCTCGCGCTCGTCAACGTCGGCACCGCCACCGTGGACCTCGACGAGGCCGGGCTCACGGGCGCGGTCACCGTGCGCGTCACGACCGATGGCGAGTCCGAACTCCGTCTCCGCCGGGGCGACACGGAGCGGATCGAACGCGTGGAAGCGGGCGCGCACGTCCTGACCGTGCAGCTCCCGTGAGCTGATGCCGGCGTTCCCGGGTGCGGTGGGTCAGCTCACCGCACCCGGAACGTCGAGGCCGGCACGAACGGCATCGCGGAAGGCCCTGTCACTGATCCCGACACGTGGCGCGCAGCCACGCATCCGCTTCCTCGGGCGCGCTCGTGTACGGAGCGACGATGTCCGGGATCAGCGCTTCGTCGTACAACCGCCCCGTCCGATCGAGGTACCACCCGGTGGTCACGATGAGGAGCGATCCATCCGGGAGCGTGAGTGTCTCGTTCGACGTCGTGAAGCCACCTGTCGGCTTTCCTACGCGAGTGGTGTCCGCCTGTCCCTGGAACGCTGTCGCGACGAACTCACCTGCGCTCAGCGTGCTGGAGCTGGTGAGGACGGCAACCGGACCATCGACCGTGAACCCGGCCTCGATCGTCTCGTACAGCGGATTGTCGACAGCTCCATCATCACTGCGCAACCACGTCTCCGCACCGGCCTTGGTCCTGATCCCCACGATGTCCCCATCGTCGAGAAGGGGCCCCACCGCGGCGAGCATCGCATAGGCGTTGCCCCCTCTGTTGGCGCGCAGATCCAGGATCCATCCACAGGAGGTGTTCGGAACCGCCGCTCGGATGCTTTCGATCGTCGGCTCGGCATATTCCTCGATGGACGCTTGCTCCGTCCCCAGGAATGCGGGAAGAGCGATCGTCGTCACGCCTTGACTGGACGTGACCGTGGGCTTCGCGAAACGTGCGCCCGGCGCGTACTGGGCGCGGCTGGTGTCAGCGATGGGAGCCGGCACGAACGACGAATGCTCTCCCCCGGCCCCGGACGCAAGCTGTGACATCAGCCCGTATAGCTCTTCATAAGACTCCGCGGCCTCAAACCGGTCGAGGGCCGCAGCGCGCTGAGACTCCCACTGGGGCCCCTGCGCGTGTATGCCCTTGTCCAGTTCGGCAATGGCGAGAGCGCCGTACTCCATACGGCGAACGCGGTGCGGAACACCCGGACATCGCGGCCAGGCTCGCCGCCGCGATAACGGCGGCCAAAGCTCGCAGCCTCACGATCCGTCCCACTCCCCAATCCTGCCCCAGCCGCCGATGTCGGCCGCCAGCGATAGCATCGCGAAGATGAGCATCACGTTCGATCCCGAAGCAGACGCGGCCTACATCGTGATCGGCACCGGCCCTGGCAAGGGCGAGGCCGTGCGCCAGGTCTCGGGCATTGCGACGCCGACCGGCGGGGAGATCATCCTCGACGTGGATGCGGAAGGCCGGCTGCTGGGCATTGAGGTGCTCGGTGCGACGGCCGCGTTTCGACCCGAGGTGCTCGAGGGCGCTCCGTTGCCGGGCGTCTGAGTGCCTCGAACCCCACGCATGAGGGTTGGCTAGAGCGGAGGCCCTTCGCAACGCAAAGGCAGAAGGCCCGGATCCTTGATTTCTCACGGATCCGGGCCTTCTTCTTGTTGCGGGGACAGGATTTGAACCTGCGACCTCTGGGTTATGAGCCCAGCGAGCTACCGAGCTGCTCCACCCCGCGGCACAAGAGAAAACATTACCCGACGGATCCGGTCCTGGCCAATCGAGGCCCGTTTCGGCGATTCCCGGGCGTGTCACCTCCCGTTCACCTGATCCCCCGCACATGCCAAAGGCCCGGTCCGAGTGGATCGGACCGGGCCTTCGGCGTTCACCGCGTCAGCGGATCACTCGGTGAGCTCGAGCAGTCGCTCGACCGCCGCTGTGAGATCCTTATCGGCCTGGGCGTAGGCGACCTGGTCGTCGGCCGCCAGGGCCGCGGCCTTCGCCTCCAGGGCGTCCTGCACGGCCGCCTTGGCCGACGCGATGTCATCGCTCTCGGCGGGCGGTGTCACGGTGCCCTCGTCCGGGTCAGCCGGCTGCTCGGGATCCGTGGGCTCCTCCGGATCCGTCGGCGTGACATCCTCGTCTCCCGTGGGAGCGCCGGAGTCGCCGCCGAACAGGGTGTCGAGGGCGTCGGCGAGCGTGTCCTCGAAGGCGAGCTGGTCGCCGAAGGCCACAAGCACCTTGCGCAGCAGCGGGTACTGAGTGCCTCCGGTCGACTTCACGAACACCGGCTGCACATACAGGAGGCCACCGCCGACGGGCAGCGTCAGCAGGTTGCCGAGCAGCACGTCCGAGTTGCCACCCTTGAGCAGGGTCATCTGCGAGGCGATCTCGGCATCCGAGTCGAACGCGTTCTGCACCTGACCGGGGCCGGGCACGGTCGTGTCCGCCGAGATCTCGAGCATCCGCAGCTTGCCATAGTCGGCCCGCTTCTTGCCCTCCTCGTTGCCCGCGTCGGAGTCGACCGAGAGGTAGCCCGTGAGGACGTCGCGCTTTCCACCCTCCGGGATGAACGTCGTGAACATCGAGAAGGTGGGATCCTCCTGGCCCGGCATACGCATCGACAGGTAGTACGGCGGCTGCAGCACGGCGTCGTCGGACGGGTCGTTCGGCGTGGTCCAGGCGTTGTCGCGCTGGTAGAACTGGCCCGCGGTGTCGACGTGGTACACGCCGAGCATGGCGCGCTGCACCTTGAACAGATCGGTCGGGTAGCGCACGTGGCTCATCAGCTCGCCCGACATCTTGCTGATCGGCTCGACCGTCGACGGGTAGACCTTCTGCCAGGTCTCCAGCACCGGATCCTCTTCATCCCACGCGTACAGCGTGACCTTGCCGTCGTACGCGTCGACGGTGGCCTTGACCGAGTTGCGGATGTAGTTGATGTTGTCGATGCGCAGGCTCGGCAGGTTCGTGGTGGCGTCGCTGATCGCCTCCGACAGGCTCACGCCCGACGAGTACGGGTAGCTGGAGCTGGTCGTGTAGGCGTCGACGATCCACACGATGCGTCCGTTCACGACGCTCGGGTACGGGTCGCTGTCGATCGTCAGGTACGGCGCGACCTTCTGAACGCGCGTCTTCGGGTCGCGGTCGTAGAGGATCTGCGACTCCTCGTTCACGTTGTCGGAGAAGAGGATCTGCTCCGACTGGAACTTCATCGCGTAGAGCAGCTTGTTGAAGAACGAGCCGATGTTCGGACCGCCGTCGCCCTCGAACGTGGTGCGGGTCTCGCCGCTGCCGTCGGTGCCGCGCGGGTAGTCGAGCTCGACCGGATCGGTGCCCTCCGGGCCGCCGACGATCGAGTACGGCGGCGACTTCTCGCCGAAGTACACCCGCGGTTCGTACTCGAGCGCGGACAGGAAGCCCGACGACGGGATCGAGCCCTCGATGAACACCGGCTCACCCTCGGCGGTGCGCTCGTTGCCCTTGGCGGCGACGAGGCCGTAGCCGTGCGTGTAGACCATCGTGGTGTTCTGCCAGGTCTGCGCGTCCTCGTCGAGCTCGTTCAGATCGAGCTCGCGGATCGCCGTGACGGTGTCCTGGGTCTGACCGTCGATCTCATAGCGGTCGACATCGAGCCGGTCGCCGAAGCTGTAGTACGGACGGTACTGCTGCAGCTGCTGGACGGTCGGGCTGATGATGGCGGGGTCCATCAGGCGCAGCGAGGCGGTGGTGTCGGCGTCGCTGCGCAGCTGGCCGGCCTCCGCCTCCGTCTCGGCGCTGAAGTCGGTCTTCTCGATGCCGTCGAGGCCATAGGCGGCGCGGGTGCCGTCGACGTTGCGCTGGAAGTACTCCATCTCGACCGTGCGCTCGTTGGGGCGCACCTGGAAGTTCTGGATGGCCCAGGGGTACCCGACGCCCACCACGAGCCACGTCACCATCAGCAGCGCCGTCGCGATCAGCGGGTAGCGCCAGCGGCCGATGAACGCCGTGATGAAGAAGAGCACGGCCACCAGAACCGCCACCACGGCGAGGATCGTCTGACCGGGGATCACCGCGTTGACCTCGGTGAAGGCCGGTCCGGTGATGCGCTCGCCCTCGGAGACGAGGGTGTCGAAGCGGTCGAGCCAGAGGCTGCCGGCCTGGATCAGCAGGTACACGCCGGCCAGGACCGCGAGCTGGATGCGCGCGGGCTTTGAGATGCGCAGCTCGCCGCCGCCGATCCGGACGGATCCGTACAGGTAGGTGACGAGAGCCGTCATCAGCAGCGAGATGAGCACAACGGCCGAGGCGAAGCCCGCGAGCGCCTGGTAGAACGGCATCGCGAACATGTAGAAGCCGACGTCGAGACCGAACTCGGGGTCGACCTCGCCGGCCGCGCCGCCGTTGAGCCAGAGCGCGGTGGTCTCCCACTGGGCGGACGCGGCGAAACCGGCGAAGAAGCCGAAGAACACCGGGATGCCCCACATCGCCAGGCGGCGAAGCGGCTCGACGACCTCCTGGTAGCGGTCGAGCTGGGAGCTCAGACGCGCGTACACGGGGCGCAGGCGGTAGGCGAGGAAGATGGCCAGCCAGACGGGCGCCGCCATGCCGACGAAGCCGATCAGGAACATCACGCTGCGGGCGAGCCACTGCGTCGTCAGGACGTTCTCGAAGCCGAGCTGGTTGAACCAGAGGAATTCGGCGTACAGGTTCGAGAACGCGAAGAAGGCGATGACGAGCGCCGCGATCACGGCGAGCGAGATCGTGACGATGCGTCGGAACGGGGACGGCGCGGCGGCCCTGGGCGCGGAGGTCGAGGTCACCCTTGTGAGCCTACCCAGTGAGGCCTATGCCTCAGCCGCGAGACCTGCCTTGTTCGCGGCGGGCGTCACTCCGCCGGATCCGGATCCGGTGCTCAGGACGAGGCACAGGTCGGCAGGTCCGCCGTGTCTCCACTGGTGATCGCTTCGAGGGCCGCCAGCGCGTCATCCAGCGTCTCGACCGCGAACACGTGCAGACCCGAGGGCTCGTGCCCGGCTACCTCATTGCAGTTGGAGGCCGGAGCGAGGAACCACTCGGCGCCGGCGTCGCGCGCCCCGTAGAGCTTCTGACGGATGCCGCCGATCGGTCCGACGGTGCCGTCCGCGGTGATCGTGCCGGTTCCCGCGACGTTCTCGCCGCCGTTGAGAGCTCCCGGGGTGAGCACGTCGATGATCCCGAGTGCGAACATCATGCCCGCGCTGGGGCCGCCGACGTTGTCGAGCTGGATGGTCACATCGAAGGGGAAGTCGAACGTGGTGGTCAACGTGATGCCGATGAGCCAGGCGGTCTCACCGTCGGCCTGCGCCTCGACGGGCGTGACCTCGACGGTCTGCTTCGTGCCGTCGCGCTCGAGGTCGATCGACACCGGTGCGCCGTCACCCTGCTGGATGATCTCTCTCAGCTGAGACGCATCATCGATCCCCTCGCCGTCGGCGGAGAGGATCCGGTCGCCCTCCTCGATGATCCCGGCGGCCGGCGCGTCGTCGCTCGCGACGCCTGCGACGACCACCTGCGCCCCGACGTCGTGCCCCAGCTCGGTCAGCGCCGCAGCGGTCGCCTCGGACTGCGAATCGACCATCAGCGTGGAGTTCTGCTCCTCGCGCTGCTCGGTGGTCTGCCCCTGAGGGAACACCACGTCGATCGGCACCACGGCGCGCGACGGGTCGAGCCATGCGGCGGCGATCTCGAACCAGGACGGCGTCCGCTCGCGGTTTCCGACAATCTGCACGGTGGTGAGATCCAGGGTTCCGTCGGTGTCGTCGAACGTCTCGGCGCCCTTGATCGCGATGAGCGGCAGCTCCTCGCCGTCGGCGTTCTCGGCCGTGCCGATGGTGTCGTAGACGGGTCCGGGGCGCTGGATGACGTACGCCGTGGGAAGGAACGTCAGTGCGACGAGCACCAGAAGCGCCGCGACGATCGACCACATGCCGATGAGCAGCCGGCGCTCCTCGGGGCGCGACCGGCGTCGACGCGCCGAAGCGCTCGGCGCGTCCTGGAACAGCGTCACGTGATCTCCCTCTGGACCGGGCGGACTCGTCGTTCGCGGGCGGCGTAAGACCGCTCGAGGTGCGGCCGGGACGGGCCGAGACGGGTGAGACTAGCGTAGATCCCAACCGTGTGACCGGCTGAAAGGCGGCTGACGTGGCAGATGACGATCGCTCCCCCGAGGACGAGTTCCAGGAGCTGATGCGCCAGCTCTTCGGCGCCACGGGAAGCCAGTTCGACCCCGCGCAGTTCGCGCGGATGGATCCGGAGCAGCTCGCCCGGCTCACCGGGGTTCCGATGGATCCGGCGACCCTGTCGCAGGTGATGCAGAACCTCCAGAGCGCTTTCCGGAACGCCCCGGCGAACGGCATCGACTGGGATGTCACGCGGCGCCAGGCGCTGCACATCGCGAACCAGGACGGGCTCAGCGTGACGGCCGGTCAGCGTGCCGACCTCGATCAGGCGTTCCACCTGGCCGACCTCTGGCTGTCGGAGGCCACCGCGATCGCCGACCTCGCAGAGGCTCCCCGCGCGATCACCCGCGGCGAGTGGGTGGAGAAGACGCTGCCGGTCTGGCAGGAGCTCGCGGAGCCCGTCGCCACCAGCGTGGCCGACGCGCTCACGTCCGCCCTCAGCCAGCAGGTGCCGGAGGAGATGCAGGGCCTCGTCGCGAACGCCGGGCAGATGATGCGAGGCCTGGGCGGCTCGCTCTTCGCCACCCAGCTCGGCCAGGTCGTGGGCCGGCTGGCGCTCGAGGTGGTCTCCGGCGGCGACGTGGGCATCCCGCTCCTGCCCGCAGGCGAGGCCGCGATCCTTCCGCAGAACTTCGCCGACCTCGGCCGCGGGCTGGAGATCCCCGACGACCAGCTGGCGCTCTACGTCGCCGCGCGCGAGCTGGCGCACGCCCGCCTGTTCCGTCACGCGAAGTGGCTGCGACTGCACGTGCTCTCGCAGGTGACCGAGTATGCCCGCGGTGTGCACATCGACACCGAGCGTCTCGAGGAGATGGCGTCGCGGGTCGATCCGTCCGACCTCGACGAACTGCGCCAGGCGCTCGAGTCGGGCGCGCTGCTTCCGCAGCAGACCGAGGCGCAGGAGCTCGCCCTCGCCCGTCTCGAGAACATGCTCGCTCTCATCGAGGGCTGGGTCGACGTGGTCACATCGGACGCGACCGCGCGCATCCCCCAGCTCGACCGCATCGCGGAGGCGATCCGCCGCCGACGCGCGGTGGGCGGCCCGGCCGAGGACGCGCTCAGCGCGCTCGTCGGCCTGAAGCTGCGCCCGCGCCGTCTGCGCGAGGCCGCGGCGATGTGGCGTGCGTTGACGGATGCGGTCGGCGTCGAGGCGCGCGACGCCCTGTGGGACTCCCCCGACTTCGTGCCCGAGGCCGAGGACATCGACGATCCCTCGCGCCTGATCGCGCGGCTCGAAGCCACCGCCCGCGGCGAGGCGCCGCAGCGCGACGAGATGGACGATGCGCTCGAGCGTCTGCTCGCCGAGGGGCTGAACGACGAGGGGCTGAACGACGACCCGGACGCCCAGGGCGAAGCGCCGGAGGACGACGGCCCCGAGGGTCCGAAGCCCGTCTGAGGCTCGTCCACAGGGCCGGAGCACGGGGCCGCGCGCGCCGGTCCTGTGGAGAGCCTGCCGCGGCCGCCACGGATCTCGCACGATGGGTTCCATGGCCCGTCTCCGTCTCGACCCCGCACATCCGCCGCTGTGGCGCGATGACCGCACGCTGCAGTTCGGCGCGCACGCCGTCGCGACCCTGCACGATCCCCCGCTGTGGCAGCAGCGTGCGCTGTCGGCGCTCGCCGGTGGCATCGACGCCGACGCTCTGCGCCGTATGGTGACGGCGCTCCGGGTGGAACCCGCCGACTACGACGCCTTCATCGGGCGCCTCGCACCCGCCTTCGCGTCAGAGGCTCCCACCTGGACCGTTCAGCTGCGCGCGGCCGACGGCGTGGACGCGGCAACGTGCGCCGACCTCTCCGAGGCACTCGGGGCGCTCGGGGTGAGCGCGCGGTCGCCCGCGCCCGACGAACCCTGGCGAGGTGACGCAGTCATCCTCATCGCCCACCACCACGTGCCGCCGCATCTGCCCGCACGGGCGATGTCCGACGACCTGCCGCACGTCCCGGTGGTGTTCGATACCGCGTCCGTGACCGTCGGGCCACTGGTCGAGCCGGGGAGCACCGCGTGTCTTTCCTGCCTCGCGCAGCGCGAGCGCGACCGAGATGACGCGTGGCCGGTGATCGCTGCGCAACTGGTCTCCCGGACTCCGGCCCCCGTGCCGCGGGTGCGCGCCATGGAGGCCGGCACGCTCGTGGCACGGCTGCTGCAGCAGCGGCTCGCCGGGCGGGATCCTCGCGCAACCCGCCCCGCACGCGGCGTCAGCGCGACGCTGTCGGTGCGTTCCGCAGCGGACGCCCGCCGCTCGTGGCGCTCGCACCGTCCGCACGCCGATTGCCTGTGCGGGGCGGCGGCGGCGCCGACTCGAGATGCGGGCCGATCTCCGCGAGGAACCGCGACGGCTCTCGCTCCCCCCGTACCGCTGCCGACTGTCGCGCCCACGAGATCGCCAGCGTTCGCGCGGCGCGCGTGACGCCGACGTAGGCGAGGCGGCGCTCCTCGTCGATGCCCTCATCGGTCTGCGCATACGAGATCGGCAGCAGACCCTCCGAGAAGCCGAGCAGGTGCACGTGAGGCCACTCGAGGCCCTTCGCCGCGTGCAGCGTCGAGAGCGTCACCGTGCGCATGGCCAGCTCGTGCTGATCCTTCGCGCGAGCCATGAGGTCATCCGCGAACGAGCGCAGCGTCGCTCCCGCGGGTGCCTCCTGGGCAAGACGCAGGATCGAGGCGCGAGCCTCCCAGGCGTCGCGCAGCGCCCCGCCTGCCGCGGGTGGCTCGTCATGGTGGCCGATGCCGCGAAGGGCGGTGCGCACGTCCTCGACGAAGTCGTCGCCCTTGGGCGCGACCGCCGCCGCGCGGATCGCGAGCACCGCCTGGCGCACCTCGGGCATGTCGAAGAAGCGCGCGCCACCCAACACGGTCGTGGGGATCCCCCGTTCGGCGAGAGCCTGCTGGATCTGGGCCGACTGCGCGTGCGATCGGTAGAGCACGGCGATCTCGTCGGGGCGTGCGCCGGCCTCCAGCTGGGCCGCGATCGCGGCGGCTGCCCCGGCCGCCTCCGAGGCCTCGTCGGCATACGCCGTGACGATCGGCGTCCGCGCGTGCTCAGATGCGGGCCGAACGGCCTGGAGGGTGAGCGCGCCCGGACGTCCGCGCATCAGCGCGTTCGCGACCTCCAGGACGGAGGCCTCGGAGCGGTAGTTCCGCTCGAGGCGCACCACGGTGGCATCCGGATACTTCGTGCCGAACTCCAGCAGGTACCGCGAGTCCGCTCCCGTGAACGAGTAGATCGTCTGACTCGCGTCACCCACCACGCACAGGTCGCGGCGGTCTCCGAGCCACAGTTCGAGCAGCCGGTTCTGCAGCGGCGAGACGTCCTGGAACTCGTCGACCGTGAAGTGGCGATACTGCTCGCGCACGGCGACGGCGACGCGGGGCTCGGCCTCGAGCATGCCCGCGCAGGCGAGCAGGACGTCCTCGAAGTCGAGCTGGCGGCGCTCGTCCTTGAGCTTCTCGTAGTGCGTCATCAGGTCGACGAGCTTGTCGGTGCGCAGCGCGCCGACCGAGCGACCGAGCGCTCCGTACTTCTCGATGCTGCGCATCGTGACCTTGCGCCATTCGATCTGCGAGGCGACGTCGCGCAGGGTCGCGCGGTCGGCGCGCAGCTTCAGCCCATCCGCGGCATGGGCGAGGAGCTTCACCTTGTTGTCGACGATGCGCGGCGCTTCATCGCCCGCCACCTGAGGCCAGAAGTAGTTCAGCTGCGCCAGCGCCGCCGCGTGGAAGGTCTTGGCCGAGACGCCCTCGACGCCCAGCTCGCGCAGTCGGCCACGCAGTTCGCCTGCCGCCTTCGCGGTGAAGGTGACGGCGAGCACCCGCTGCGGCGAATAGGCGCCGGTGTCCACCCCGTGGGCGATGCGGTGCGTGATGACGCGGGTCTTTCCGGCACCCGCGCCGGCGAGCACAACGACCGGGCCGCGCAGGCGCGAAGCAGCCTCGCGCTGGTGCTCGTCGAGCCCGTCGAGCGCGCTCACTCGTCGTGCCATTCCCGGATCAGCCGGTACGCGATGCTCGCGCGCCCGGGCAGCCCGAACTCGCCGCGGCCCGCCAGTGCCTCCGCGAT
Source organism: Microbacterium stercoris (assembly GCF_017592545.1). Taxonomy (GTDB): domain Bacteria; phylum Actinomycetota; class Actinomycetes; order Actinomycetales; family Microbacteriaceae; genus Microbacterium; species Microbacterium stercoris. The sequence continues at coordinate 501,860 of NZ_JAGFOA010000001.1, read as the reverse complement.
CTCGTCGCGGGTGAACCACTTGAGCGAGATGATCTCGGTGCCGTCGGGACGAGCCTCGTCCGGATCGACCGCCGTCGCCTCGAAGCCCAGCATGAGCGAGTGCGGGAACGGCCACGGCTGGGAGCGCACGTAGCGCACGTCCGTGACACGCACCCCCGCCTCCTCGAAGAGCTCCCGATGGATCGCCGTCTCGAGCGACTCCCCCGCTTCCACGAACCCCGCGAAGCACGAATGCATGCGGCCGCGCCAGTTCACGTTCGCACCGAGAAGGATGCGCTCGCGCGCCGGATCCGTGATCGCCACGATGACGGCGGGGTCGTTGCGGGGAAAGTGCTCGCGACCGCAGTCCTCGCACCGGCGCGACCAGCCGGCCTGACGCAGCACGGCGCGTCCTCCGCACAGCGGGCAGTGGCCGAAGTCGGTGAGCCAGCGGCCCAGGCTGATCGCGACCATCAGGGTGTCGGCCGCATGCTCATCGAGCGCCGCCCCGATCTCCCGTGGGCCCGCCCAGCCGTGCGCATCCAGCGGTGCCGGAGTGGCCGGGTCGAACGCGGCCACCACCACGGCGGCACCATCGGCCGCTCGACCGAGAAAGCCCCATTCGGCGCCGGCGGGGACGTCGGCCGGTGCGAACGACTGCAAGCGGGGCTCGTCGCCCGCCGCGTGCGCGGCGAGGGCGCCGTGCACCACCATCACGCGCGTGCCGGGGTCGGAGAGCACGGCATCGAGCAGCCCCGGCTCGTCGCGCTCGGCGGCCGAGCGGTCGACCGCCGCCGGAGCCACCGCATCGGGGCGGGCTGCCGGCAGGGCGGCATCGGAACGGCCGGCCTCGTCTCGTTCGACTCGCTCAGTGCGGCGCATCGTGGCTCCTCGCGTGGCTCTCTGCGAGGCGCGGCATGGGCTCTCGCGGGCGTGGCGCGGGCGCTTCGCCCGGCCCTGCGACCTACCCTGGGGGGCATGGCACGCTCTCCTCTCACTCTAGCCGCGGCCGTCTCGGCGGCCGTCCCGGACGTCGAGGTGACAGGAGCACGCCCGCTCAGCGCAGGCGGCGGCGGACGTTTCGACGCCGCCGTGGCGACACTGCGCGATGGACGCGAGCTGGTGGTCCGCGTGGCCGGTGAGGAGAGCGTCGATCAGGAGATCGCGGCAGAGGTCATCGCCCTGCGTGCGCTGACTCCGGGTGTGCGAGCCATGCTGCCCTTCGCCGCGCCCGAGTACGTCGGAGCGACGGCCCTCCCCCGGGGACGCGCCGTGGTGACGACCTTCGTCTCCGGATACCTGATCGATGCCGAGCAGCTTCCGCCGGGCGAGGGCGCCGCCACCTCGGTAGGGCGCGCGCTCGCGGCTCTCCACGCACTACCGCCGTCTGTGGTGCGCTCCGCGGGGCTGCGGGAGCGCACCGCCGAGCAGACCCGTGCCGATGTACGGCGCGTCGTCGAGGCCGCCTCGCACAGCGGACGCCTGCCTGTGCGGCTGACGGTGCGCTGGCGGGAGGCTCTCGAGGACGACCGCCTCTGGGCCTTCGAGCCGTCGGTATGCCTCGGCGGCACGCAGGCTGCGTCGTTCCTGTACGTCGACGGACAGCGTGGGGCGCCCGAGGTCTCCGGAGTGCTCGACTGGCACGGGCTGTCGATCGACGACCCCGCGGTCGACCTGCGCTGGGTCGCGTCGGCGCCGGATGCGGCGAAGGACATCTTCCGCGCGTACGGCGACGCCGCCCATCGCGCGCCGGACGCCGCCGTACGCGTGCGCGCTCGTCTGCACGCCGAGCTCGAGTTCGCGCGCTGGCTGGTCCACGGCCTCGAGACGCACAACGCGGCGGTCGTCGATGACGCGTCCGGACTGCTGGAGTCGCTTGCGGAGGGCGTGCGAGACGACGATCTGCTCGGCGACCTCGATGACGGCCGCACCGATATCGACGAGGCGATGACGGCTCTGGCCGGAGTGCCGCAGGCCCCCGCGCAGTCGGTCGACACGTCGATGCACACGGATGCGTTCGACGCCGACGATCTGTCGCTCGCTCCGGATGCCTCGTGGAGCGCTGAGAAGCGGGCTCGTGCGGCCGCCGCCGCAGAGGAGACCCAGCCTCTCGACCCGTCGGAGTTCGTGGGACTCGCCTCCCCGGGCGGCAAGGGCGGCGCACCGGATCACACCGCCACCGACGCGATTCCCGTGATCGCGGCCGGCGAAACGGATGACGAGAAGACTCAGGCCGACGAAGCGGCGCGCGCCGCGTTCCAGCGCTGGACCAGCTCCTCTTCGGAGTAGATCCGGTCGTCCCGGATGACCAGGTCATCCGCCACGTAGTACAGCGCCACATCGATGTCCTCGACGGGCACACCGTGCCGACGGTGGTACGCGATCCGGTAGAGCGCGAGCTGCAGCAGCCGCTGCTCTCTCTCAGCCGCGGTGCGCGGAGCCTTGCCCGTCTTCCAGTCGACGATCTCGATCCGACCGTCTCGCTCGTACACGGCGTCGAGCTTGCAGATGACGATGTGCGCGGGAGCACCGTCGGCTGCGGGCATCGTGAAGTCGATCTCGGTCTCGACCTCGATCGGCTGGAGCGTCGCCCATTCGCTGCGCAGGAAGATCTCGCGCAGCCCCTCCAGGGTCGCCTCGTCTTCGGCTGAGACCTCGGTCTCCGGAGCGAGATCGGCCTCACCCCACAGCTCCTCGTCGCTTTCCCAGAGCGCGTCATCCGTCGAGCTCCCGGGACCGGAGATCCCTGATCGCTGCTCAACCCACTGGTGGAAGAGCGTGCCGATGCGGGTCTGCGTGTACGGGCGCTCGGGCAGCGGACGGTCGATCTGGGAGACGGTGCCGGCGAAGTCGGCGACGTAGTCCTTGAACCGCGATGCAGGGATGCGCGTGGGCGCCGCGAGCGCCTGCCCGCGTCCGCGCTCCTCGCGCTCGGCGAGAAGGCGCGCCGCCTGCAGGGTCGGCGCGGCAGGCGGCGTGCGCGACACCAGGGCGGCTGCGTCGGCCACGCGGCCGCGGCGATGCCCGAGGGGGTCGAGCGGCCATTCGCGCGTGAGTGCCGTTCCCTCGTAGGGGTTCACGTCCTTGTCGACTTCCCCGATCTCGTCGAGGCCGAGCTCGGCGATCGCGTCGAGAAGATACGGGCTCGGCTTTCGCGGCGACTTCTGGCCCGCCCAGTGCGCGCCGGTCAGCAGAAGGTCGGAGCGCGCCCGGGTGATGGCGACGTAGGCGAGTCGTCGCTCCTCCTCCTGCTGGTAGTCGCGGTAGGCGTCTTTGAAACGGACGAGCGCGCCGCCATCCGGGTATGCCTTCGTCTTCCCTGCCGCGAGGGAATCGAGAGCCGCCTTGTGCTGCTTGGCGGGATCCGGTCCGGCATCGGCCATCGCCCCTGCCGGATCCCACACGAACCGCGGGAGCGCTGACGCGTCGCCACGCAGGGAGAAGGGCGCGACGCCGAAGCCGAACCAGCCCGACGTGTCGCTCACGCGGCTGGGCAGCTCGTCGTCGACCAGGCGCACGACGGCGACTGCGTCCCATTCGAGGCCCTTCGACCCGTGGATCGTCAGAAGCTGCACGACCCCCGGCTCAGGCGGCTCGGTGCGGGGCATCAGCTCGTCGGTCGACTCCGCTTTGTCGAGCCAGGCCAGCAGGCTGCCGATCGTTCCGCGCTCGTCGGCCGAGAGGAACCCCCTCACCTCGTCGACGAACGCGCGCAGCTGCGTCGAGGCGACCCGGGCGGGACCCCGTGTCTCGTTGGCGGCGAGCTCGATGTCGAGGCGCAGCTCCAGCTCGATCAGGCGGATGAGCTCGGGGATCGGCTGCGCGACCGCGCGGCGCAGGCGTTCGAGCAGTTCGCCGGCCCGGCGCAGGCGATGGCGTCCCTCCGGGCTGATGCCTGCGAGAAGACGGTAGTCATCGCGCGTTGTGCGGATGAAGTCGACCGCGTCGACGATCGACACCGCCTCGTCCACCCCGGCCGAACTGCGCAGTCGCGCCTTGAGCTCGTCCGCGAGCGGCGTCAGACCGCCGTCGCGGCGGGCGAGCTCGGTCGCCAGGTCGTAGAGCGCCGCCATGTCGGCCACGCCCACGCCGAAGCGGGGCCCCACGAGCAGACGGATGAGCGCCGACCCGGCCGTCGGATCGTGCAGCACGCGCAGCATCGACACCACATCGGTGACCTCAGGGGTGGACAGCAAGCCGCCCAGACCCAGGATGCGATGCGGGATGCCGCGCGCTCCGAGTGCCGTCGCGAAGGTCTGCATGTGCTTCTTCGAACGAAAGAGGATCGCGCCGGTGTGCGGCCGGCTGCCCTGATGCGCGGAGCGCACGGTCTCGAACCACTCCGCCACCGATGCGGCCTCGTCATCGACCGTCAGCTCGAAGCGCGACGACACCCTCCCCTCGTCGGCCCCCGGACGCGGTTCGAGCTCGGGCACCCGGAACGATCCGCGCCCTTGGAGGGGCCGCAGCACCCGGTTGGCGGTCGCGAGGATGCGAGCGTCGTTGCGCCAGCTCGTCATGAGGCTGAAGTGTGATGCGGGGGTCTCTCGTGCGAACGCGCGGTCGAACGCGTAGAGGTTGTCGGCGCTGGCACCGCGCCAGCCGTAGATCGACTGATGGGGGTCGCCGACGGCCATCGCCGCGCTGTCGCCGAACAGCTCGGCGAGGAACTGCGTCTGAATGACCGACGTGTCCTGATACTCGTCGAGCAGGACGACCCGGTACTGCTCGCGGAGGTCGGCCCGCACCTGCGGCGCGTGCTCCACGATGTCGAACGCCCCGTTCACCTGGTCGGCGAAGTCGAGCACGCCGCGGCGCTGCTTCTCGGCGATGTACTCACGCACGAGCTGCACGAGGATCGGCATGGCGAGAAGGTTGGCCGCGGCCTTGTCCACGGCCTCCTTCTCGCGGTAGGGCGCGAACTGCGCCGCCTGCTCGACGGCCACGCGCTCGAGCTCGGTGAGGTCGATGCGATGGTCCAGCACCTCCGCGGCGAGGCTCTGCACTGCGTCGACGACACCGTTCAGGGCGCGCTCGACCTCTTCCAGCCCGGGAATCTGCGCTCGCAGGACGACATGCCGCGCGATCAGCCACGACGCCGACTGGCTGAGCATCGCGGCATCGGGGTCGCGCCCGATACGCGCGGCGTGCTCGCGCACGATCGCATCGGCGAAGGCGTTGTAGGTGGCGACGCGGGGCCGGATCATCAGGTCGTCCACGGTGCGAGGCGATGCGGGATCCCATCCCGTCGCGCGCGCGGCCGCAAGCGCGTCGAGCACCTCGCGGCGCACGGTCTCGCGCTGGGCGGGCGTCGCCGCCGCATCGATCCGCGCCAGCGCCCCCTCGGCCACCAGGGCATGAAGGTGCGGCAGCAGGCCTCGGCGGCCGTACTCGTCGATGAGGGCGAGGCGCGCGCCGATCCGCTCGGCGAGCTCGCCCGCGGCCTTGCGGGTGAAGGTGAGGCCCAGGATCTCGTCGCGCCGCACGTGCTCGTTCGCGACGAGCCAGACCACCCGTCCCGCCATGGTCTCGGTCTTCCCGCTGCCCGCTCCGGCGACGACCAGCGCCGGGCTCGGCGGTGCCTCGATCACCCGCTGCTGCTCCGGAGTGGGGGTCGGCAGACCGAGCGCTGCCGCGATATCGGTGGCGCTGATCCCGTGTCCTCCCGGCCAGGCGGGCGCGGTGGAGATGTCGTCGATCTGAAGTGTCATCGCTGCCTACGCGCTCACGGACGGAATGGTGTGGATGCGGCACGGCTTGACGAACATGCCCTCGGTGCAGTGGGCGTCGACCTGCGCCGTGAAGCTCGAGGCGGACATGCCGCGCGCCGCCTCCGCGACACGCCGCAGGAACTCGGCGCGGGGCTCCTCTGCGAGCCGGTGCTGATGTGCGACGCGGTAGTCGCTCTTTGCGAGGGTCTGCGACACGATCACCAGGCGGGCGCCGGCCAGAGCGCTCGAGGCGGCGCCGTCGACGAGCCCCTCCTGCACGGCGATCTGATAGGCCGCGAGCTGCCCGTGCGCGAGAACGTCGTTGTCGCCGGGCTTCTCGTAGCGGCCGCTCTTGAGATCGACCACCACAACGTGCTCATCCGCTGGGGCCGCGGGAGCCATCGCGCTCCAACCGCGTGAGCGCGCCAGCGCATGCTCGCCCCCGCCCGGCGGGTAGGTCTCGACGCGGTCGATCACGCCGCTCACGATCGCGCGTCGCGGACCGTCGATCTCCTCGCCCACGTATACCCGCGGCGGCGCGTCATGCTCGGCAGCGGTCTCGACGGCGAACCGGAACGACGCTTCCGACACGACGTGCGCTCCCCCATCTCGGCGCACCTCGCGCAGGTAGGAATGCAGGCGGTCGACGTACGTCTCGGCGCGCTTGCGCTCCTTCACGGCGATCCACGGGGTCTCGAAGTCGAGCTCGGACCAGCGCTCCTCGACCACCGATCGCAGCCCGTCGAGATCGCCGTCGGGGTAGCGCTCGAGCGCCGCATGGAGGATGGTGCCGATCCCCGCGCTCGGCGCCGTGACCGTGTCGCCACCGAGGCTGTCGATGACCCAGCCGAGGCCGCACTCCTCGAACGCCTCCATGCGAGACGGCGACACCCGCGCCGGCCCCGCGTCGAGATCGCGAAGCGGAGCATCCGTCGACGGTTCCCGCACGCCGTACCAGTCTTCCGGGGCCGCGCCGGCCACATCAGCCTGGGCCAGCATCGCGAGCTGCCCCGCCGCCTCCGCACGCTCATGCGTGTCATCGGATGAGGTGAGCACGCGCCGGTGTCGCGCCACGAGGCCGCGCAGCGTCAGCGGATGCTCCGTGCGCTGATCGTCGTCGCGGCGAGGTGGCGGCAGGAAGGAGAACAGCGCGCTCGGCCCGGTCGCGTCATCGTCGACCGCGGTGACGAGCAGTCGCGTGCGGGCGCGGGACACGGCGCGCACGAACAGCCGCAGCTCGTCGTGCATCGCCGCGCGACGCCGGTCGAGCACGCCCTGCGGCTCGGGCTCGCCGCGCCGCTCGCGGCGAGCCGCGACGACGTCGGCGAGGCGCCACGACTCGAGCAGCCCGCCGCGCAGGCGCACATTCGGCCAGACGCCCTCCTGCACGCCGGCGATGACGACCGCGTCGAACTCGACGCCCAGCGCGTTGGCGGGCGTCATCAGCGTCACCGCGCCGTCGCGATCCGGCGCGGACAGGGTGTCCTCGGGAACATCGCTGTCGAGGATCTCGCGGATGAACGGGTGGGGCCCCTCCTCCGGGCTGCGCTCCACCGATCGCTTCGCCGCCGCGAACAGCGCGACCAGCCCGTCGAGCGCGCGCGCGACCTCGGCGGCCACGGGGCCGTCGCCCTGCGCCTGCTGATGCCATGCGCGCTCGAGCCGCTGCCCGTCGCTCGCCTTGGCGCGATCCCACACGAGCCAGAGCAGCTCGTGGATGGTCGCGCCGCGGGCACCCTCCTCATGCAGAAGCCGCAGGGTCTCGGCGAGGCGCTTGGCGGTGCGCGACTCGGGGGTGTCGAGCAGGTCGAACGACGCCGGCTGTCCGAGGGCCTCGTGCAGCAGTTCGCGCGCGGGGCGGTTTCCTCCTTCTGCCAGCTCGGCGTGGCGAAGGTGCGCGCGCAGGCGGCGGAGCCCCACGCCGTCGAGCCCGCCGAAGGGCGATCGCAGCGCCTCGAGCAGGCTCTCGGCATCACGATCGGCGTGGTCCGCGAGGCCTAGGCGCACGATCTCGACGATGTCGTGCACGGCCGGCTCGCTGCCGAGCGGCCGCTGCACGCCCGCGGCCCGAGTGGGCACCTCGCGCGCCGCGAGCTCGGCCTCCAGCGTCGTCAGCTGCCGGGTGTCGTGCGCGATGACGGCGATCCGCGACCACGGCACTCCGCCCAGCAGGTGCCAGTCGCGCAGGGTCCAGGCGATGCGGTCGATCTCCTCGTAGGGTGACGCCGCGAGCAGCGTCTCGATCGTGCCGTCTTCCTCGAGCTCCTCCCCGGGAGAACGGCGATGCGCGACCACGCCGGCCGCTCCGATCGACTGCGTCACCGTGCGCACCAGTCGGGTGAGCCGTGCCGTCGAGCGATGCTCCCCGTCGAGCACGTGCGACGTCCCCAGCGCCCGTGAGAGCTGAGCGAACAGCTCGGGGGTGACGCCGCGGAAGGCACCCGATCCGATATCCGGATCGCCGAACGCGAGCACGGCGACATCCCGCGCCCGCAGGGCCTCCACGACGGCGATGCCGCCGCGCGTGAGCTCCTGCGCGTCGTCGATCAGCACCACTCTCAGGCGCTCGAGGCCCGCGATCGCCGCACCGGCCCGCAACGCGGCCGCCGCCTCCGCGTACAGCTCCGCGACCTCACGATGCGGCGAGCGCATGCCGTCGAGCACGTTGCGGTAGTCGCGCATGAAGCGCGAGACAGAGGTCCAGGCCGGCACGTCGAGCGCGGCGAGCTCTGCGGGTCCCACCCCCAGTTCGGCGAGCTCGGCGAGGAAGGCGCGCAGCTCGGAGCGGAAGCCCTTCGACGCTCTCACGGGTGCACCCAGGTGCTCGGGCCACAGGCGCAGGCCGTCGGCCTCGTCCTGCTCGTCTCCCGCGAGGATGTCTGCCACGATGCGATCCTGATCGGCGCCCGTCAGCAGCTTCGGCGCCTCGTCGCCCCGGCGCACCGCATCGGCGCGCACCACCTGGAACGCGAACGACCCCACCGAGCGCGCGAGCGGCCCGGGGGTGGCCACCTGCACGCGGAGGCCCAGCTCGTCGCGCAGGCGCGTGGCCGACACGCGAGTCGGCGTCAGCACGACGAGCTCGTCGGCCGCCACTCCGTCGGCGAGCAGCCGCGCGACGCGTTCGACGAGCACGGCCGTCTTGCCCGTGCCGGGCGCACCCACCACGACCCCGGACGCGTCGGCAGGAAGCGACAGCACCCGGGCCTGTGCGCGGTCCCAGCCTCGCTCACGGGGGTCGGAGATCATGCTTCCACGCTAGGCGGCGCCTCGGACATTTCGGCCCGACACCGCGTGTGCCCCCGCCACAGGACCCTCGCGTTCGCTGTCGGCGTTCATCCGCCTGCCGTGTCGTCGCCCTGCCATAGAGTTGTGCCACGGCCGCCCGCGCACCTGCACGAGGGGCTTCCCGCACGACGAAAGGCAGTCACCCGTGGACATCCGCATCGGCATCATCAACACCGGCCGCGAGCTCAGCTTCGAGTCGTCGGAGAGCGCCGAGAGCATCAAGGCCACGGTGGCCGAGGCGATCTCGGCCGGCACGCCGCTCAGCCTCACCGACGTCAAGGGCAACTCCTACATCGTCCCGACCGCGAACCTCGCGTTCGTCGAGGTCGGCAGCGAGGAGACCCGCCGCGTCGGCTTCGTCGCCTGACATGTACATCCTGCTGGCGCTGATCGCCGCGATCTCGATCGGCATCGGCATCCACTACCTGGTGCCGCGGCGTGCGACGCGCGGTGTCGTGCTCGCCCCCGCCATCTCGGGTGCCGCCGCGGCGGTGGTCTACGCGATCTGCACGTGGTCGGGTCTCGGCGAGGCCAGCCCCTGGACGTGGCTGTCGACGATCGTCGTCTCGGCGCTGCTCTCGTGGGCCGGCACCGAAGCGATCAGCCGTCACCGCGCGCATCACGACGCCGCCGAGGCGAAGGCCGCCGGCATCGCCTGAGCGCAGCACCGCGAAGCCCCCGTCCTCGACGGGGGCTTCGTCGTGCCCGGCGCCGCCTGACGCCCCTCAGCGCGGCGCGCCCACGGACCCTCGGCTCAGGAGGACAGCCCGAGCGCATCCATCCGTCGCGCGTGCGCGGCCATCAGCGCCGTGAAGACGGGCTCGACCTTCTTCTCGTCGTCGACGCCGAGGCGCTGCGGGCGCAGGGCCGCGCGCGCGACGAGCAGCGTGTCGCCGACGAGGCGGCGGGCCCACATCGACAGCAGCGAGCGCATCTCGTCGTCGGCCTCGATCGTCGCGCGGATGAGGTCGACGATCAGCTCGCGATCGCTGTCCACGTTCAGGATGCGCGCCACCTTGCGACCGGTGTCGCCGTACTCGGCGGCGAGCGTGCGGTAGAAGTCGTCGAGCATGCCGGCGGTGATGTGCACCGACAGCATCGTCTCCCGCGGCCGCGCGCCGATGGTCGCCCATCGGAACTCGTCGAGCTGCGCCTGGAAGGGCCGCATGATCTCGGACGGCACCTCGCCCCGCTCGCGGATCACATCCACGATGGCGCGGTGCTTCACGAGCGCCGCGCCCGCCGCGAGCGACAGCGCCTCCTTCTCGTCGAGATCGGGGGTGGCGCGGATCAGACGCGAGAGCGTCTCGAAGTAGCCGAGCTGCAGGTAGGCGGCCTGACCGAGGAAGGTCGTGGCGTCGGGCGCGAGCTCCTCGAAGGCGACGCGCGTCGCGTCTCCCAGATCGCCTCGCGACCGCAGGCGCAGGATCCGGGCGGGCGGGCGACGGCGCCAGAACTTCCAGTTGACCACGGCTTCAGCCTAGAGCGTGAGCGCGCCGATCCCGGGGAGACGACAGGTCGCTCGGGTAGGCTGAGCGGGTCCCCGGCGACGGATCGGGGCCTTCGCGCCTGGAGCAGACAAGGGCGTGGATCCATCTCCTCAGGCGGCGACGGCCGCCGGACAGGCAACTTCACAATCGTGACCGCATTCTCCGACCTCGGCGTCGATCAGGACATCATCGAGGCACTCGCCTCCAAGGGCATCGAGTCCGCGTTCCCCATCCAGGAGCAGACGATCCCCCTCGCCCTCCCCGGCCAGGACGTCATCGGACAGGCCAAGACCGGCACCGGCAAGACCTTCGGCTTCGGCATCCCCGTGGTCCAGCGCCTCGGCCTCACCCCGGAGCCGGGCGTCAAGGCCCTCATCGTGGTTCCCACCCGCGAGCTCGCCGTTCAGGTCTATGAGGACCTGCAGCTGCTCACGTCGAACCGCTCCACCACGGTCGTCGCCATCTACGGCGGCAAGGCGTACGAGGGCCAGATCGAGGCGCTCAAGGCGGGTGCGCAGATCGTCGTGGGCACCCCCGGTCGCCTCATCGACCTCTCGAACCAGCGTCTGCTCGACCTGTCGCACGCCACCGAGGTCGTCCTCGACGAGGCCGACAAGATGCTCGACCTCGGCTTCCTCGCCGACATCGAGAAGATCTTCCAGAAGGTCTCGCAGACCCGCCACACGCAGCTGTTCTCGGCGACGATGCCCGGCCCGATCGTCGCGCTCGCGCGTCGCTTCATGACCAACCCCATCCACATCCGCGCCACGGATCCGGATGAGGGCCTCACGCAGGCCAACATCAAGCACGTGATCTACCGCGCGCACTCGCTCGACAAGGACGAGGTCGTCGCGCGCATCCTGCAGGCCGAGGGCCGCGGGAAGACCGTCATCTTCACGCGCACGAAGCGCGCGGCACAGCGCCTGGTCGACGAGCTCGGCGACCGCGGATTCAACGTCGGCGGTGTGCACGGCGACATGGGCCAGGAGCAGCGCGAGCGCTCCATGGCCGCGTTCAAGGCGGGCAAGGTCGACGTCCTCGTGGCCACGGATGTCGCGGCGCGCGGCATCGACGTCGACGACGTCACGCACGTGATCAACCACACCATCCCGGACGACGACAAGACCTACCTGCACCGCGCGGGTCGCACCGGTCGCGCCGGTCGCACGGGCATCGCGGTCACCTTCGTGGACTGGGAGGACCTGCACAAGTGGGCCCTCATCAACCGCGCACTCGATTTCGGTCAGCCCGAGCCGACCGAGACCTACTCGTCGAGCCCGCACCTCTACAGCGACCTGAACATCCCGGCCGGCACGAAGGGCCGTCTCACCACCGCGCCCAAGGCCGACCGCCCGCCGCGCGGTGACCGACCGGCCCGTGGTGAGCGCCGCTCGGACGGCCCCGTGCGCAACGATCGCCGCGCCGGCGAGGGCTCGGGCGAGCCGCGCCAGCGCACGCGCCACCGCCGCGGCGAAGGCGACGTGGTCGCCGCCGAGCACGGCGCTCCCGCCGAGGCGCCGGAAGGCCAGGGCACGCACGACGGTCAGGGCGCCGAGCACCACGACGGCAAGCCGGCTCCCGCGCGCCGTCGCCGCCGCCATCGCCGTCCGGCGGGTGGCGCCCCGACCGGCGCCTGAGACCAGAAGACGAGACCCCCGCTTCGGCGGGGGTCTCGTCGTATGCGTGTGATCAGGCGGGATACACGGGATCGATTCCGCTCGCCTGTTCGATGAGGCGCGCGACCATCTCGTCGCTCGTTGTGTTCTCCCCCGGCAGATTCGGCTTGCCCCGGCCGTGATAGTCGCTCGACCCGGTGACGATGAGATCGCGCTCGGCAACCAGTCGACGCAGAAGCCGCTTGCCGCTCTCGGTGTTCTCACGGTGGTCGATCTCGAAGCCCGCAAGGCCGGCGTCGACGAGGTCCTGCAACATCGGCAGCGGCAGGATCCCGCGCCCCGAGGCGGGGTGCGCCATCACGACGACGCCTCCCGCGGAGGTGACGAGCTCGACCACCCGGAACGGATCGGGCGCGTAGTGCGGCTCGTAGTAGCCCTCGCGGGGGTGGAGCAGTCCGTCGAAGGCCGCGCTGCGATCGGTGGCGAGGCCCCGCGCGACGAGCGCGTCGGCGATGTGCGGCCGGCCCACCGTGGCGTCCCCGGTGGTCTGGGCGACCACGTCGTCCCAGGTCAGGTCGTAGTCGCGCGCGATGTTGTTGACGATCCGCTCAGCCCGTCCGATGCGATCGTCGCGGATCCGATCGGTCTCCGCTCGGAGCGCCGGATCGTCCGGGTCGAACAGATAGGACAGCATGTGCACGCTGCGCCACTCGTACTGGGACGAGAACTCCATGCCGGGCAGCAGCGTCATGCCCAGCGAGGTCGCGGCCTGCGCGGCCTCGGCCCATCCCGCCGTCGTGTCGTGGTCGGTCAAGGCGACCGTGCGGAGTCCGTGGCGGTGCGCCGCCGCCATCACCTCGGCGGGCGGCTCCGTGCCGTCGGAGCAGACCGAGTGCAGGTGCAGGTCGCTCGGTCCGCTGAACCTGATGTCTGCCTCACCCACCCGCCGATCGTATCGCCCGCGCCGCGGGGCGGCGTGCCGCGACAGGGGCGAGGATCAGCGCCTGACCAGGCGACTCATGGCGGAATGAGGCGCGATGTGCGCCGGTTTCCCAGGGGGCCGTTTTAGGGTCGAAGACGTGCTGCGACTGCTCGGGATCCTCGTGACGGTGGTCTTCGCCATCGCCACCGCGATCGTCAGCTGGCCCCAGTTCTTCCGACTCGAGCAGACGATGCCGATCGCACAGATCGTGTCGATGCGGGGTGTGCTGGTGGTCGCGTTCGCCGCCCTCACGCTGCTGTTCCTTCTGTTCGCTCTGTCGCGCCCGATGCGCGCGTTCGCCATGTCGATGGCGCTCGTGGCCGGCGTCGGCGCGATCGCCGGAGGCCTGACGCTGGCAATGCGCGGCTACGGCGAGGCCCTGCCGCCCGAGACGGAGTCGAGCGTGCGGGTGATGACCTGGAACACGGCCGGCGACGCGACCGGCGCGAACCAGATCGCGCAGTCGGCGGTCGCGATGAACGCCGACATCGTCGCGCTCCCCGAGACCGCACAGAGCGTCGGCGAGGATGTCGCGATCGAGATGCGCGAACTCGGCCGCCCGATGTGGGTGCACCACGTGCAGTACAACAAGGAGATCGAGCGCGGCCCGCAATCGTGGGTCACGACCATCCTGATCTCCCCCGAGCTCGGGGATTACGCCGTGATCGACTCGTCGGATGACGGCTCGAGCAACACCGGCATGCTGCCGAGCGCGGTCGTGATGCCGGTGGACGGCACCGGGCCCACGGTCGTCGCGGTGCACGCGGTGGCTCCGCGCCCGGCCTACATGGACCACTGGCAGTCCGACCTGCGCTGGATCGCCGATCAGTGTCCGAAGGACCTGAATGTGATCATCGCGGGAGACTTCAACGCCACCCTCGACCACATGGCCCCGCTGGCGGCAGGATCCGGCGATCTCGGCTACTGCCACGACGCGGCATCCGGCACCGGCAACGGCGCGGTGGGCACGTGGCCGACCGATGTGCCCACGCTGCTGTCGGCCCCCATCGACCACGTGATGCACTCCGACCACTGGAAGGCGACCGGATCCGTCGTCCTCGACACGCTCGACGGATCAGGCAGCGACCACCGCCCGCTCATCGTGCAGCTGGAGCCCGCCGGCTAGACCTGGTCGGCGCGACGCGCCTGCGCGCGGCGCGCGATGAGGATCACCAGTCGCCACACGGAGAAGAACACGGCCAGCGTGATCGTCGCGACGATGACGAACGGGAGTGCCGTGCCCTGCCCCGACACGGCGCGCAGGATCATGCCGAGCGCGACCGTGACGATCCAGACGATGCCGCCGGCGGCGAAGGTCTCCGGGCGCAGGCGACGAGTGGCCAGCACGATGGCGGTAGCGACCGCCAGTGCGAGGGCGAACGGCCACACCGTCATGAGGTAGCCGGCGAACGTCGCCTCCTCCTGGTGGGACGCGCGTCCCACCGCGCAGAAGACCAGCACGGCGACGAGGTCGTGGCCGAACGCGAGGGCAGGGTGCAGGCGACGCGGGGCGGTGCTCATCGCTCCAGGCTATGCGGGAACCGCCGAGCGGGATGTCGACGGCCGGTGTGACAATGGATGCATGAGCGAGCAAGCCACAAGCGAGCAGACCACGGCCTCGACCGAGCAGGCCCCGCAGAGCATCGTGAACCGTCGCCAGCCCTACCCCGAGGGCTTCCTCGCGACGATCTCGCAGGGCTGGGCCGAGAGACCGGAGCAGCTGCCGCCGCTCCGCGAGCAGGCTCCGTTCGCCGCCGCGCGCCGCGCCGCCGTCTCCGCCGCCTTCCCGGGCAAGCGCCTGGTCATCCCCGCGGGCCCGCTCAAGCAGCGCAGCAACGACACCGACTACCCGTTCCGCGTGCACTCGGCGTTCGCCCACCTCACCGGCTGGGCCACCGAGTCCGAGCCCGACTCGGTGCTCGTCTTCGAACCCCGCGGCGACGCCCACGACGTCACGCTCCATTTCCGCGAGCGCGCCGACCGCACAACGAGCGAGTTCTATTCGGACGCCACGGTCGGCGAGTTCTGGATCGGTCCCCGCCCCGCGCTCCCCGGCGTCGCGGGCGAGCTCGGCATCGCCACCGCGCACATCGACTCCTTCGTGTCGACCGACGATGATCTGGTCGTCGACGAGGACGACGAGCTCACGCGCTTCGTCTCGGAGCTGCGCCTCACCAAGGACGAGTACGAGGTCGCCCAGATGCGACTCGCGGTGAAGGTGACGTCCGACGGCTTCGACGACATCATCCGCGAGCTGCCGCGCATCATCGAGCACCCGCGCGGCGAGCGCCTCGTCGAGGGCGTCTTCCACCAGCGCGCCCGCAGCGACGGCAACTGGGAGGGCTACGACACGATCGCGGCCTCGGGACCGCACGCCTGCTTCCTGCACTGGACCCGGAACGACGGCGCGGTGCTTCCCGGCGACCTCATCCTGATCGACGCGGGCGCAGAGGTCGACAGCCTCTACACCGCCGACATCACGCGCACGCTCCCCGTGAGCGGCACCTTCACGCCGATCCAGCGCCGCATCTACGAGACGGTGCGCGAGGCCGCCGACGCCGCCTTCGCCGTCGCGAAGCCCGGGGTGCGGTTCCGCGCCGTGCACGAGGCCGCGATGGAGGTCATCGCGCGACGCACCGCCGAGTGGGGCCTGCTGCCGGTCACGGCGCAGGAGGCGCTCGACGCCGACCGGGGCGGCCAGCACCGCCGCTACATGGTGCACGGCACCAGTCACCACCTCGGCCTCGACGTGCACGACTGCGCTCAGGCCCGCCGCGAGATGTACTACGACGGCACCCTCGAGCCCGGCATGGTCTTCACCATCGAGCCGGGGCTGTACTTCCAGATCGACGACGTCACCGTCCCCGAGGAGTACCGCGGGATCGGCGTGCGCATCGAGGACGACATCCTCATGACCGAAGAGGGCCCCGTGAACCTGTCGGCCGACATCCCGCGCACGGCCGACGAGGTCGAGGCGTGGATGGCCCGCCTGCGCGGCTGACCGCGAGCGACCGTCAGATCACGAACGCCGAGACGATCGGTGCCAGCTCGGCGCCGATCATCTCGGCGTCTCGCCTGCGCCCCTTCACCGCGAACGAGTGATCGCCGCCCTCGATCCAGGTGATGCGGGCATCCTGGCACGTCGCGACGGCGGCCTCGAACTGGTCCAGCGGCTGGATGAACGGATCCCTCGTGCCCTCCACGAACAGCTGCGGCTGCGTGATCCGAGGCAGGTGCTCGGCCCGGGGCTTCTCCGGTCTGCCCGGAGCGTGCAGGGGATATCCGAGATAGACCAGACCCTCGACCGGGAAGTCGCCTTCGGCCGCGGCCATCGACGCCATCCGGCCCCCGTACGACCGACCCACGGCCCAGACCGGCAGCCCGAGGTCGGCGGCGTGCGCGACAGCCGTGCGCCACGCGGCGATGGCATCGGCCGGGCGACCGGGCATGCGCCGTCCCTGGTCGATGTAGGGGAAGTTGAAGCGGATCACGCTGAGCCCGTCGGCCGCGAGGGCCGATGCGAGGCCCCCGTAGAACGGGTGCGACATGCCGGCGCCCGCCCCGTGCGCCAGCACAACGACCGCGCGCGGGTCGTCGGCGGGATCGGTCGCGGTCGTCAGGTCGAGGCTCACGCCCGGTCGGCGTCGGGGTCGGTCGGTGCAGCCGCTCCCGGAGCGGCCGTCGGTGCGGCAGGCGTCTCGGGCACGGGCGGCGTGACCGGCGGCGTCGCCGTCGGGGCCGCCGGATCGATGCGCACTCCGAAGCGGGGCGGCTCCTGCGATGCGGGAGCGACGGGCTCGGCGGGTGCCGGCGTGGCAGGGCGGACTCCGGTTGCACCGCCGAGCACCTGGCGGGCCTTCGGGTAGCTGGGCGGGAGCACCGTCACGTCGTAGTGGTCGGCGGAGACCTGCGTGACACTCGCGAAGTCGCGACGACGACGCACCATCGCGTACGTCGCGATGCGCAGGAGCATTCCGAGGGCGACCGCGATGAGCAGATAACCCGCGAGCGAGCCGAACGAGGCTCCGGGGGTCCAGATCGCGATCAGGGCGACGAAGAGCAGACCGAGGAGGGCGCCGTTGAGCGCTCCCGACCACGCGGCCTGGGCGTAGCCGAGACGGCCGGTGACCTTCTCGACGGTGCGCAGGGCGCTGCCGACGATCGCGATGTGCGCGGCCGGGACCTCGCCCGCGATGAGCGCCGACACCGCCTTCTGTGCGCTCTCGTAGTCCTTGAAGCTCGCGACCGTCTCGCCCGTCTCGAACGGCTTGCTCATCCCGCTCATCATGCTCATGCGCGCCATTCTCCCACGCGCCCTGCCGGCCGGGCAGATGCCCCGCCTGCCGCCCGGGATCGGCGGATCCGCGGACTACGCTGGAAGCATGAGCACGCAGAGGGTATTCGCGGCGCGCCTGGCCGGGTGCGCTGTCTTCGACCCCGCGGGCGACCGGCTCGGCAAGGTCCGAGATGTCGTCGTCGTGTATCGAAGTAGCGCTGCTCCCCGCGTCATCGGCCTGGTCTGCGAGATCCCGGGCCGGCGGCAGGTGTTCGTGTCGATCGGACGCGTCACCTCCATCTCGTCCGGCCAGGTGATCACCACCGGCCTCATCAATGTGCGCCGCTTCCAGCCGCGCGCCGACGAGGTGCGTGTGCTGGCCGAGGTCGTGGGCCGCCGTGTGCACTTCGTGGACGGATCCGGATCCGCGGTGATCGAGGATGTCGCGATCGAGCCGAACCGCGTCGGCGAGTGGGCGATCAGCCAGCTGTTCCTGCGCAAGCCGAAGACGAGCGCCTCGCCCTTCAGCAAGGGCCCCACGGCGTTCGCGACCTGGGCCGAGGTGCGCGAGCAGCACACCCCCGGCGAGGCCCAGTCCGCCGAGGCTCTCGCCGCGAGCTACGCAGAGCTGCGCCCTGCCGACCTCGCGAACACCCTGCTCGATCTCCCCGAGGAGCGCATGATCGAGGTCGCGGAGGAGCTCTCCGACGAGCGACTCGCCGATGCCCTCGAGGAGATGCCCGAGGAGGAGCAGGTGCATATCCTCGAGCGCCTGGGCGACGAGCGCGCGGCCGACGTGCTCGATGCCATGGAGCCCGACGACGCCGCCGACCTTCTGGCCGAGCTCGAGCCCGAGCGCTCCGAGGAGCTGCTCCAGCTCATGGAGCCCGAGGAGGCCGAGGACGTCCGCATGCTGCTGCGCTACGGCGCCGACACTGCCGGCGGCCTCATGACCTCGGAGCCGATCATCATGTCCGCGGACGCGACCATCGCCGAAGCGCTCGCGACGATCCGCCGCCATGAGCTGCACCCGGCCCTCGCCGCGAGCGTGTTCGTGACGCTGCCGCCTTACGAGACGCCCACGGGCCGCTTCCTCGGTGCGGTGCACTTCCAGCGCATGCTGCGCTATCCCCCGCACGAGCGCATCGGCGCGATCCTCGACGACACCCTCGAACCGCTGCTCGTCACCGCGAGCGCGGCAGAGGTCGCGCGGCGTCTGGCGAGCTACGACCTCGTCTCGGTGCCGGTCGTGGATCAGGCGCGTCGCCTCGTGGGCGCGATCAGCGTCGACGACATGCTCGACTACCTGCTGCCCGACGACTGGCGCTCTCAGGACGCGGATGAGCCGCTGCCTGCCGCCCCGACGACGGCGCCCATCCCGATCGTGAGGCGCGGATGATGGCGCCGCGCGACATGTCGCGCCCCGATGCCGTGCGCGGACGCACGCCTCTGCTCGCACCGGCCACCGGCGCCGGCGCCAAGGGCAACGACCGGTTCGGCCGCGCCACCGAGTGGGTCGCCCGCGCGATGGGAACTCCGACGTTCCTCATCGCGCTGTCGCTGTTCGTCATCGTGTGGATGGTCTGGAACTCCGTCACCCCCGAGGGCTGGCGCTTCGACTCGGCCGACCTCGGCTTCACCGCCCTCACGCTGGCGCTCTCGCTGCAGGCCTCGTATGCCGCGCCGCTCATCCTGCTCGCTCAGAACCGCCAGGACGACCGCGACCGCGTGCAGATCGAGCAGGACCGCCAGCGGGCGGAGCGCAATCTCGCGGACACCGAGTATCTCGCGCGCGAGATCGTGGCTCTGCGCCTGGCCCTGGCCGAGGTGCAGGAGCGCACGGTGACGCGCGACGTGCTGCGCGACGAGCTCAAGGCCCTGCTGGCGGCCCTCGACGAACGCGACGCCGAGCGTGCGGACGATCAGGAAGACGATCTCAGCAGGCCGAAGGAATCATGAGCGACACTCCCCTCGCGGACCGCGTCCGCGACGCGGTCGGCCGCGTCTCCGATCCGGAGCTGCGCCGCCCTCTCTCCGAGCTCGACATGGTGCGCGGCGTCACGGCGGAGGGATCCGACGTGAACGTCGAGATCGCGCTGACGATCGTCGGATGTCCTGCGGCGGCCCGCATCGAGGCCGACGTGCGCGCGGCCGCCGAATCGGTGCCCGGGGTCGGCGCCGTCTCCATCGATGTGGGGGTGATGACCCCCGCGGAGCGCCAGGCCCTCACCGCGAGGCTGCGTCCGGTTCGCGGCATGCCGTTCGGCCCCGACTCGCTCACTCGCGTGATCGCCGTCACCAGCGGCAAGGGCGGGGTGGGCAAGTCGACGGTGACGGCGAACCTCGCCGTGGCACTCGCCCAGCGCGGCCTCGCCGTGGGCCTGCTCGACGCAGACGTCCACGGTTTCTCGATTCCGCCGCTCCTGGGGCTCGCCAAGGACGGCGTCGTCGTTCAGCCCACACGCGTGGATCAGCTGATGCTGCCCCCGGTCGGACACGGGGTGAAGGCGATCTCCATCGGCATGTTCCTTCAGGGCGCCGACAGCGCCGGCAACCCCGCAACGGGCGCCGTCGCATGGCGGGGACCGATGCTGCACCGCACGGTGCAGCAGTTCCTCACCGACGTGTACTTCGGTGACCTCGATGTGCTCCTGCTCGACATGCCGCCGGGTACCGGCGATGTCGCGATCTCGGTCGGCCAGCTGCTTCCGCACGCCGACGTGCTCGTCGTCACAACGCCCCAGGCCGCGGCCTCGGATGTCGCGGTGCGCAGCGGTCTGGTCGCACGTCAGACGGGGCAGCGTGTCATCGGCGTGGTCGAGAACATGGCCCCGATGACTCTCCCCGACGGATCCGTCATGGACCTGTTCGGCTCCGGCGGGGGCGCCTCGGTGGCGGCGGCTCTCTCCGTGGACGACGCGGAGGTGCCGGTGCTGGCGTCCATTCCGCTCAGCCCGGCGCTGCGCGCCTCGAGCGATGCCGGCGATCCGGTCGTGCTGTCGCACCCGGACGATGCCGCGTCCCAGGAGATCGCACGGCTCGCCGAGCGCATCGCCGCTCAGCCGCGCCGCCTCGCGGGGCGCAAGCTCCCCATCGCGCCGGCGCGCTGAGACGTCAGGTCGCCTCGAGGTCGAAGGGCGGCGGATCGGCGACGGTGAAGTGCTCGCGCACGAGCGGGCCGTTCGGTCGCGGCGGCTGGATGATGCGCTCCGCGACCGGAGCAGGCGCCGGCGCCTCATCGTCGAGCAGTGCCTCGCGGATGATGCGACGCGGGTCGTACTGGCGCGGATCGAGCTTGCGCCAATCGACATCGTCGAACTCGGGACCCATCTCCTCGCGCACGCGGGTCTGGGCACCCTGCGCGAACTCGCGTGCGCGCTTGACCATCCGCCCCAGCGCCTCGGCGTACTGCGGCAGCTTCTCAGGGCCGATGAGCAGGCCGGCGATGACGAGGATCAGCACGATCTTGTCGAAGCTGATCCCGAGGTTCATGGCCACAAGACTACCCGCCGCGCCTGCCGGGACCGTCAGCCTGGCGAGCCTAGGCTGGAGCGAGAGCAGGAGGTTTCACACATGAGCGAGCATGACGCGATCGCCCGATTCACGCGGGAGACGGTGGTCGAGCCCGAGCACATCGCCCGAGCCCGACAGCACGCCCTCGAGCTGGGGGCCGCGCCCGTCAGCGCCGGCGTCGGCGCGCAGTGCGCGGTGGTCGCGGCGGCGACCGACGCCCGCTCGATCATCGAGATCGGAACCGGCGCGGGCGTCTCGGGGCTCTGGCTGCTCCACGGCGCCCCGAAGGCCGTGCTCACGACGATCGACCACGAGCCCGAGCACCTCGCCGCGGCGCGACAGTCCTTCGCACAGGCACGCGTGCCGGCGACGCGCACGCGCTTCATCACCGGCCGCGCGGCCGACGTCCTTCCGCGCATGAACGAAGCGTCCTACGACATCGTGCTCGTGGATGCCGACCCCGAGAACGTGCTCGACTATGTCGAGCACGGCCTGCGGCTTGTGCGTGCTGGCGGCACGGTGCTCGTCCCCCGCGTGCTCAACGGCCGCGTCGCCGATCCCGTCGCCCGCGACGCCGTCACCTCGGCTTACCGCACGCTGCTGCAGGAGACCCAGAACTCGCCCGCCGTGATCGCAGCCATCTCTCCGATCGGCGAGGGCCTGCTGCAGCTGACCACCGTCGCGCGCTGATCCCCGCAGACGCGGAAGAGGCCGGATCCCTGCGGATCCGGCCTCTTCTGCGTCTATCCGGAGATACGGATGCGGCTCAGGCGCCGACGACCTGGGCGAGGACGCCGTGAAGCTCCTTCGCTTCCTCGTCGTTCACGGAGACGACCAGACGGCCGCCGCCCTCGAGCGGCACGCGCACGATGATCAGGCGCCCCTCCTTCACGGCCTCCATCGGTCCGTCACCGGTTCTGGGCTTCATGGCTGCCATGTTCGGCTTCCTTTCGTCGTGGTCTCCCGACGCAAGTTTACCGGTCACGGCGCAAATGGCTCACTCCGGGTGCGCCGAATGACGTGATATGCCAGGAGATCACGGAATCTGCCAGAACGTATTCCCGTGTCCGTACATGGCGGCGATCCACACCCACTGCCCCAGCACGCACAGGAGCAGGGCGACGATGCGCCCCCAGCGCGATCGCGGCGCGGCGCCCCACAGCGGCGAGAGCGGCACGAGCAGGCGGAAGGTGCTCGACTGCGGGAAGAAGACGGCCAGGAGATACACCACGTAGCTGATCGACCACAGCTGCACTTCCGGACCGAGGGCCCGCACGCGCCGCGCGAGCAGACCCCAGGCCGCAAGACCCACGATGAGCGCCAGACCGACGTACCCGGTCCATGCCGGCAGGCCCCACAGCGAGAACCAGAGCGGGGCGGCGCCCAGCCATCCTTCAAAGGGGACGAAGCCCTCCGTGCCCGGGAGCCACCCGCGACGCCACGCGAGCTCCGTCTGGAGGTAGGCATCCGGCACGCCGGTGACGATGCCGGCGATGATCTGCCAGGAGAACCCGACCGCAACGGCCAGCGCGCCGAGGGCGAGGATGTGCACGATCTCCGACGAGGACAGCACATCCGACCGCCGTCGGAACCACCGCACCAGGCCGTAGAGTCCGAGCATCAGGGCGAAAGCCAGGATCCCGGGGCGCGTGTATCCCATCAGCGGCACCAGCGCGTACAGCCACCACCAGCGCCGCGCGGCCAGCGCCCACAGCGCGAGCATCAGGAACGCGAGGAAGAGGGCCTCCGCGTAGCCGACCTGGAACAGAGCGGCCAGCGGTGCGGAAGCGAACAGCGCGACGGACCACATCGCCGCGTCGTCGTCGAGACGCCGACGCAGCAGCCCATGCAGGCCGAGACATGCGACGAACCCTGCGACGAGCGAGACCACCAGCGCCCCCGTACCCCACACGCCGAGCCCGACGGCGTTGGACAGGTGCGCGTAGACGGGCATAAACGCCCACGCGTTCTCCGCCACAGTGCCGGCGTCGTCGCGCGGCAGCGCGGAGGGATAGCCGAAGACGGCGACGGTCCAGTACCACTGCGCGTCCCATCCGAGCACGAAGTCGCCGAGCGAGGGATTCGGCCCGAAGCGCGAGGTGGACGGCGCCGCGGCCGCGACCTGGAGCATCAGCGCCGTCGTCACCAGGCGCGACATCACGTAGATCACCGCGATGCGCGCGACGGCGGGCCACCCGCGCCACACGGCGCGGAACCGGGAGAGCGTCGTCAGGCCGACGTCATGAGCCACGCCCGGAGCCCCCGCTCGACCTCCTCGATCTGCGACACGAGCACGCGCTCCTCGTCGTGGTGCGCGAGCAGGGCATCGCCGGGGCCGTAGTTGACCGCGGGCACCCCGAGCTTCGAGAACCGGGCGACGTCGGTCCAGCCGTACTTCGGCTTCGGGGTGCCGCCCACGGCACGCACGAAGTCCTGCGCGAGCGGGGCGTCGAGTCCCGGACGCGCGCCGCCCGAGAGATCCGTGATCTCGACGTCGAAACCCTGCAGCACACTGCGCACGTGAGCGACGGCCTCCTCCTCGGAGCGACTCGGGGCGAAACGGAAGTTCACCTCGACCTCGCACAGGTCGGGGATGACGTTGCCCGCGACGCCTCCGGTGACGCGCACGGCGTTGAGGCCCTCGCGGTAGTCGAGGCCGTCGACGGAGATCGTGCGGGGGCGGTACTCGGCCAGGCGAGCGAGAATCGGGGCGGCGGCATGGATGGCGTTCTCCCCGATCCACGAGCGAGCGCTGTGGGCCCGCACCCCCTTCGTGCGGACGATGGCGCGCAGCGTCCCGTTGCAGCCGCCTTCGACGATGCCTGCGGTGGGCTCGCCGAGGATCGCGAAGTCGCCCTCGAACAGGTCGGGGCGGTTCGCCGCGAGGCGGGTGAGACCACTCAGCTCGGCGGCGACCTCCTCGTGGTCGTACCAGAGCCAGGTGATGTCGACCGCGGGTTCGACGAGTTCGGCCGCGAGTTTGAGCTGCACCGCCACGCCCGCCTTCATGTCGACGGTTCCCCGGCCCCAGATGTAGGACTGCCCGTCGATCTCGATGTCGCGGGTGGGGACGTTCGCGTTGATCGGCACCGTGTCGATGTGTCCGGCGATCACCACGCGCTGCGCGCGCCCGAGGTGGGTGCGGGCGACGATCGTGTCGCCATCCCGGTGCACCTCGAGGTGCGGGAGCGCTCCGATCGCCTGCTCGACCAGGTCCGCCAGAGCGGTCTCCTGATCCGACTCGCTGGGGACGTCGCAGATCGCGCGCGTGATGTCCGGCGAAGACGCCGTCAGGTCCAGAGGCATAGCCCCCAGCCTAAGACGGGAGGGGCGTGCGCGATCCCACTCGGTAGGCTGGATCCATGACGGATGAGCGTTGGATTGCCGGTGTCGGACTTGCGACGATCGCGGCGGACGGAACCGTGCTGGACACCTGGTTCCCCGCCCCGCGCACCGGGCGGTCCGAGAATCTCGCGGACGAGGTCGAGAGCCTCGACCGCTTCGCCGCCCCCGACGATCGCCGCAATGTGTCGATCGAGGTCATCACGCTCGAGATCGACCTCGATGTCGCGCCCGCGTCGACCTCCGATGTCTATCTGCGTCTGCACGCGCTGTCGCACCGCCTCGTGAAGCCGAACGAGCTCAACCTGGACGGCGTCTTCGCCCACCTGCCGAACGTCGCGTGGACGAATGCCGGCCCCATGCACCCCGCCGATGCGATCCGTCTGCGTCCCTTCCTGCAGCGGGACGGCATCCAGATCGTCTCGCTCGACAAGTTCCCGCG
The DNA here is from genome assembly GCF_017592545.1 of Microbacterium stercoris. Classification (GTDB taxonomy): domain Bacteria; phylum Actinomycetota; class Actinomycetes; order Actinomycetales; family Microbacteriaceae; genus Microbacterium; species Microbacterium stercoris. Next base: position 477,221 of record NZ_JAGFOA010000001.1, on the reverse strand, counting down.
CCTCACCGACTACGTCGCGCCCGAAGGCGTGCGCATCGCCGATGCCTCTCGCGTGCGCCTGGGTGCGTACCTCTCCCCCGGCACGACCGTGATGCACGAGGGGTTCGTCAACTTCAACGCCGGAACGCTCGGCAGCTCGATGATCGAGGGCCGCGTCTCGCAGGGTGTGGTCATCGGCGACGGCTCGGACATCGGCGGCGGCGCATCGATCATGGGCACGCTGTCCGGCGGCGGCAAGCACCGTGTCTCGTTCGGTGCTCGCTCGCTGCTCGGCGCGAACGCGGGTGTGGGCATCTCGATCGGCGACGACTGCGTCGTCGAGGCGGGCCTTTATCTCACGGCCGGCACCAAGGTGATCCTCGTAGACGAGGAGCCGGGCGAGGACGGATCGCCGCGCATCGCCAAGGGTGCCCAGCTGTCCGGTTCGAGCGGCCTGCTGTACCTGCGGAATTCGCTCACCGGCGCCATCGAGGCGCGTCGGCGCAAGGGCGTCGGCGTCACGCTGAACGCCGCGCTTCACGCATAGGCCCGCACACGACGAAGAAGGCCGCGACCCCTCGGGGGTCGCGGCCTTCTTCGTGCGGAGCCGTGCGCGCCGGTTCAGACGCCCGGGTAGGGGCGCTCGGGCGAGCCGGTGAACAGCTGCTGCGGGCGGCCGATCTTCGTCTTGGGGTCGAGCTGCAGCTCGCGCCAGTGGGCGAGCCATCCGGGAAGACGACCCATCGCGAACAGCACCGTGAACATGCGCGTGGGGAAGCCCATCGCCTTGTAGATGACGCCGGTGTAGAAATCGACGTTCGGGTAGAGGCGACGCTCCTTGAAGTAGTCGTCCTCGAGCGCGATCGCCTCGAGCTCCTTGGCGAGGTCGAGCAGCGGGTCGTGCACACCGAGCTGCTCGAGCACCTCGTCAGCCGACTGCTTGACGAGCTTCGCGCGCGGGTCGTAGTTCTTGTAGACGCGGTGCCCGAAGCCCATGAGCTTCACGCCGTCTTCCTTGTTCTTGACCTTCTCGACGAAGCGCTTCACGCCCTGGCCCGACTCCTGGATCTGGGCGAGCATCGTGAGCACGGCCTCGTTGGCGCCGCCGTGCAGCGGGCCCGACAGCGCGTGGATTCCCGCGGAGACCGACGCGAACTGGTCGGCGCCGGTCGAGCCGACAAGGCGCACGGTCGACGTCGACGCGTTCTGCTCGTGGTCCTCGTGCAGGATGAGCAGGCGCTCCAGCGCACGAGACATCACGGGGTTGACCTCGTATTCCTCGCTGCGCACGCCGAAGTTCAGCTTGAGGAAGTTGTCGACGAAGCTGAGCGAGTTGTCCGGGTACAGGAACGACTGGCCGATGCTCTTCTTGTGCGCGTAGGCCGCGATGACCGGCAGCTTCGCGAGCAGGCGGATCATGTTGAGCTCGACGTGCTCAGGGTTGGCCGGGTCGGACTGGTTCTCGTAGTAGGTCGACAGCGCCGAGACGCCGGATGAGAGCACCGCCATCGGGTGAGCGGTGTGCGGGAGGGCCGTGAAGAAGCGATCCTTCAGGTCCTCGTGCAGCAGCGTGTGGTGACGGATCTTGTCGTCGAACTCCGCCAGCTGATCCGCGGTCGGCAGCTCGCCGTAGATGAGCAGCCAGGCGACCTCGAGGTAGCTCGAGTGCGTGGCGAGGTGCTCGATCGGATACCCGCGGTAGCGCAGGATGCCCTGGTCACCATCGATGTACGTGATGTCCGAGCGCGTGGCCGCGGTGTTCACGAAGCCGTAGTCGAGGGCGGTGAAGCCCGTCTGTCGCGTCAGCGTCGACACGTCGATGCTCGGCAGGCCGCTCGTGGCCGGCAGTACAGGGAACTCGGCGGTCTTGTCGCCGATCGTGAGAGTGGCCTTCTCGGGCAGGTTTCCCGCGTCGCTCACGGCGCCTCCTTGCGATGTCTGTTGCGATTTCTCGTCGCATTCAGGGGGAGTCGATGGCGCACCGGTATGCCGTGCCCACCTCGTACAGCCTACTTGTCCCGCAGGTCACCTGTGACAAGCGACCAACTCGGGGGCGATCCGTTGACGGATCGTCCAGTCCGACCCGGAATCAGGACGGATCCGGATCAGACCGACGCGCGCAGCCGCGCGGCGGCCGCCGCGACGCGCTCGTCGCTCGCAGTGAGCGAGAGACGCACGTGCTGCGGGAAGAAGTCGCCATAGAAGACGCCGGGCCCCGCGAGGATGCCCAGCCCGGCCAGGCGCTCCATCGTCTGCCACGCGTCGCGCCCCTCGGTGATCCAGAGGTACAGACCCGCTTCGCTGCGGTCGACCGTGAAGCCGGCTGCCTCGACCGCGGGCTTCAGGATGTCGCGCCGCGCGCGGTAGAGCTGCTTCTGGTGCTGCACGTGCGCGTCGTCGCCGAGGGCCACCGCCATCGCGTGCTGCACGGGCGCGGGCGGCATCAGCCCCAGGTGCTTGCGCGCCGTGGTCAGCTCGCCGACGATCTTCGCGCAGCCGGCCAGGAACGCGGCGCGGTAGCCGGCGAGGTTGGACTGCTTGCTGAGCGAGTAGACCGCCAGCACGTTCGCCCGGCTGTCGCCGATCACGCGCGGGTCGAGGATGCTCGGCACGGGCTCGACGTCCCACGGAGCGTCCCAGCCGAGTTCCGCATAGCACTCGTCACCGGCGATCACGGCGCCTAGCTCGCGCGCGCGTTCGACCGCAGCGCGCAGTTCGTCGACGGTCCAGACGCGGCCGTCGGGGTTGCCGGGCGAGTTCACCCAGATGAGCTTTGTGCCCTCCGGCCATTCGGCGGGGTCGTCGGATGCGAACGCGGTCGCGCCCGCCACGACGGCGCCGACCGCGTAGGTCGGGTACGCGGCACGCGGGTGCACAACGATGTCGCCCTCGCCCAGCCCGAGAAGCGTCGGCAGCAGCGCCACCAGCTCCTTGGAGCCGATCGTCGGCAGCACGTTGCGGGGCTCCAGGCCCGGAACTCCGCGGCGGCGATCGAACCACGCGCCGATCGCCTCCCGCAGCTGCGGTGTGCCGATGGTGGCCGGGTAGGCGTGGGCATCGGTGGCCTCCGCCAGCGCACGGCGCACGACCTCGGGCGTCGGATCGACGGGAGAGCCGATCGAGAGATCGACGAGACCGTCGGCGTGAGCCCGCGCGCGTTCGGCGAAAGGTGCGACGGCGTCCCAGGGATAGTCGGCGAGGTCGCGGACGCTCACCGGATCAGTGGCCCTCGCCCTGAGGGGGCAGGGCGGCGATGATCGGGTGGTCCTTGGGGATCACGCCGGTCTTGGCGGCGCCACCCGGGGAGCCGATCTCGTCGAAGAACTCGACGTTGGCCTTGTAATAGTCCTGCCACTCGTCGGGCAGGTCGTCCTCGTAGTAGATGGCCTCGACGGGGCACACCGGCTCGCACGCACCGCAGTCGACGCACTCGTCCGGGTGGATGTAGAGGCTGCGCTCACCCTCGTAGATGCAGTCCACGGGGCACTCGTCGATGCACGCGCGATCCTTGACGTCCACACACGGCAGGGCGATCACATAAGTCACGTGTCGAGTCTACGCGCCTCGGAGCCGTCGTCCGCCGTCGTGGCGGCCGTCGGCGGCCGCAGGCGCGAGAGGTCGGGCCAGGCTCCGACCAGGAGCACGACACCCGTCACCGCGTACGTCCAGATCAGGCCCCAGGGCACGGCTCCCTCCGCTGCCTGCGGCACCACGACCGATCCGCCCGGCCCCTTGCCCGAGAAGATCAGCACCGCCGCGAGCATGCCCAGGCCCGCCGCCCACGTCGGCAGACGTCCGGCAATCAGCAGCCGCAGACCGAGGAGGAGCGCGGCGCATCCGACCAGCGACAGGATGAGGCCCACCGGCAGCACACCCCACAGGAAGGAGTGGGCGACCGTGCCGGCGACTCCGAAGATCGCTCCCGTCACGAGCGCGAGGAGGAGGATCAGGATGCGCGACGGCCAGCTCATGGATCCAGGCTACGTGGCCCAGCCGAGCAGTCGCAGGAGCGCCGCGACGACGGCCGCCGCGACCACCACGACCAGGAAGGACTGCCGCAGCCACAGCAGCACGGCCGCCACGAGCACCGCGGGAAGCCGCGCGTCGACCACCAGCGCCTGACCGGATCCGAGAGCCTGCACCGCCACCAGCGAGGCGAGCAGCGCGACCGTCAGCAGGTCGGTGATGCGCGCCGGGCGCGGGCGCTCGACCCATTCCGACGGCACGAGGTACCCGGCGAGCTTCAGCACGAGCACGATGCACCCCGCGAGCAGGATCGCTCCCCACAGCGTCATCGGAGCTCCTCCCCTGCCGCCCCCGGCGAGGAGGTCGCCGGTTCGGACCGGCCGAGCCAGTTGAACCAGCCCACGAGCACGGCGACCACGGCCGCGATCATCACCGGCAGCCCGGGCATCAGCAGCGGAGTGAGGGCGGCGGCCACCACGGCCGCCGCCGCGCCCACCGCGATCGCCTGGCGCGACTTCAGCCGCGGCCACAGCAGCGCGAGGAAGGCGGCTGCCGCGGCGGCGTCGAGGCCGTACGCCCGCACATCACCGAGCACGTCGCCGAGGATGCCCCCGAAGACCGTCGCGATGTTCCATCCCACGAAGATCGCCAGACCCGTCGCCCAGAAGCCGATGCGCCGCGCCCGTGTCTCGGTGTGCGCCAGCGCGACCGCGGTCGACTCGTCGATCGTGAACTGCGCCGCCGCGATCCGGTGCCACCACGACAGGCCGACCACCGGGTTCATGCGCACCGAGTAGGCCGCATTGCGCACGCCGAGCAGGGCGGCGGAGGCGATGGCAGAGGGAGCAGCGGCGAGACCGCCCGAGGCGATGACGCCGATGAACGCGAACTGCGACCCTCCGCTGAACATCAGCAGGCTCATCACGCTCGTCTGCCAGAGGTCGAGCCCGGCGAGCACCGACAGCGCTCCGAACGAGATGCCGTACGCGCTCGTCGGGATCGCTACGGCGAAGGACTGCTTCCAGGCGCTGCGGTCCGCCTCTGCGAGGGGCGGGCGGGAGGAGGTCACCGGTCGAGATTACCGGCGCGCGAGCGGCCGGGGCGCGTCGCGGCGGCCGATCATCGTTCGAATCGCGCCACGTCGGATCCGCCGGCGGCGGTGACGATCCGCGCGCGCATCTCCTCATCCACGTCGTCGAGCCGCGACACCGGACGCCAGAACGCCTCGCTGTTCTCGCCGTCGGCCGGGCGCGGCTCTCCCGAGACGTACCGGCAGCGGAAGACCAGGTCGAGGTACTGCGCCTGGTCGCCGTTGGCGTACGTCGTCGGACGCAGCGCGTGCACCCACACGAGCGCCGCGGCGACCGCGACGACGTCCGCCTCCTCGAGCACCTCGCGCTCGGCGGCGATGGCGGGCTCCTCGCCCGGGTCGATGATGCCCGTCACGGGCGTCAGGCGGCCGTTGTCGGCTCGGCGCACGAGCAGCGTCTCGGGGCCGTCGACGCCGTCGCGCAGCACAACCGCCGTCACCCCGCTCAGCCAGAGCGGATCCGTGCCGATCTTCTCGCGCAGGGACAGGACGAAATCGGGAGTGGCCACCAGATGATCCTAGGAACGCGGAAGGGGCGGGCGGGGGGGCCGGCCGGCCCTCCCGCGGGGTAGAGGGGGAGCCCAGCGTACTGGGGCGGCG
>NZ_JAGFOA010000001.1:0-471576 GCF_017592545.1 Microbacterium stercoris | reverse complement strand
TGGGCCCCCCTTATGACCCGAGGACCGCGGAAGGGCCGGACGGGGATCCGTCCGGCCCTTCCGCGTGTGAAGAGGGTCAGCCCTGCTTCTTGGCGCGCGAGGCGGCGCGACCGCGCTCGGTCGCGTCGAGCACCACCTTGCGGATGCGCACGGCCTCGGGGGTGACCTCGACGCACTCGTCCTCGCGGGCGAACTCGAGAGACTCCTCCAGCGAGAGAAGGCGCGGCGGCGTCATCGACTCGAACGAGTCGGCGTTCGCCGATCGCATGTTGGTGAGCTTCTTCTCCTTGGTGATGTTCACGTCCATGTCGTCGGCGCGCGAGTTCTCGCCCACGACCATGCCCTCGTAGACCTCCTCGGTCGGGCGGACGAAGAACGACATGCGCTCCTGCAGGCCGATGATCGCGAAGGGCGTCACAACGCCCGCACGGTCGGCGACGATCGAGCCGTTCTGACGGGCCACGATCTGGCCGGCCCAGTCGTCGTAGCCGTGCGAGATGGCGTTCGCGATGCCGGTGCCGCGCGTGATCGAGAGGAACTCCGTGCGGAAGCCGATGAGGCCGCGCGACGGCACGATGAACTCCATGCGGATCCAGCCGGTGCCGTGGTTGACCATGTTGTCCATGCGGCCCTTGCGGTTCGCCATGAGCTGGGTCACGGCGCCGAGGTGCTCCTCGGGCACGTCGATCGTCAGGTGCTCGTAGGGCTCCTGCGTCTTGCCGTTCTCGCCCTTGCGCGTGACGACCTGGGGCTTGCCGACGGTGAGCTCGAAGCCCTCGCGACGCATGTTCTCGACGAGGATCGCGAGCTGGAGCTCTCCACGACCCTGCACCTCCCACGCGTCGGGGCGGCCGATGTCGTTCACGCGGATCGACACGTTGCCGATGAGCTCGCGGTCGAGGCGCTCCTTGACCATGCGCGCGGTGAGCTTGTGGCCCTTGACCTTGCCGACGAGCGGCGAGGTGTTGGTGCCGATGGTCATCGAGATCGACGGCTCGTCGACCGAGATCTGCGGCAGCGGGCGCACGTCGTTGGGGTCGGCGATGGTCTCACCGATCATGATGTCCTCGAAGCCCGCGATCACCGCGATGTCGCCGGGGCCCGCCTTCTCGGCCGGGTAGCGGTCGAGGGCCTTGGTCATGAGGAGCTCGGTGATGCGTGCGTTCTGGACGGTGCCGTCCTGGCGCACCCAGGCCACGGTCTGGCCCTTCTTGAGCTCGCCGTTGAAGACGCGCAGCAGCGCGAGACGGCCCAGGAACGACGACGAGTCGAGGTTGGTGACCCACGCCTGCAGCGGCGCCTCGTCGTCGTACTCGGGAGCCGGGATGTGCTGGAGGATGGCCTCGAACAGCGGCTCGAGGTCGTCGTTGTCGGGCAGCTCGCCGTTGGCGGGGCGGTTCTGCGATGCGGCACCGGCACGGCCCGACGCGTACACGACCGGAACGTCGAGCAGCGCGTCGACGTCGAGGTCGGGCACGTCGTCCTGAAGGTCGGACGCCAGACCCAGCAGCAGGTCGTGCGCCTCCTCCTCGACCTCGGCGATGCGAGCATCGGGACGGTCGGTCTTGTTGATCAGGAGGATGACCGGGAGCTTGGCCTCGAGAGCCTTGCGCAGCACGAAGCGCGTCTGCGGCAGCGGGCCCTCCGACGAGTCGACCAGCAGGACCACGCCGTGCACCATGGACAGACCGCGCTCGACCTCGCCGCCGAAGTCGGCGTGACCCGGGGTGTCGATCACGTTGATCGTGACCGGCGTGTCGGTGTGCTTGCCGTTGTAGGTGATCGCCGTGTTCTTGGCGAGGATCGTGATGCCCTTCTCGCGCTCGAGGTCGTTCGAGTCCATCGCGCGCTCTTCGACGTGCGCGTGCTCGCCGAACGAGCCCGTCTGGCGGAGCATGGCGTCGACCAGCGTGGTCTTGCCGTGGTCGACGTGGGCGACGATGGCGACGTTGCGGAGGTCGGTGCGGAGGGCGCGAGCCATAAAGGGGATCCTTGCTGCAAAGGGGAGGTGACCCGGAAGCGGGCCGGGGGGAATCCTAGCGTGCCCCGCTGAATCGCTTCCTGACAGCGCGTTCATCTGCGGATCTCCCCCGTTGCCGCAGCCAGATCGTCTCGCCCGAGGGAAGGTGGGCGCTGATCTCGATGCCGCGATCGGCGGCCCAGGGGCGCTCGAGCACCTCCCCCGACCGCGCCTCCGACTCGCGGACCACCGCGACCCACTGCTCGCGCTCGGCGCTCCAGCGGAACCCGGCCTCCTTCAGCGCCGCGCGGCTCGCCTCGAAGTCGCGTGCGGATCCGTTGGACACCCGCACCTCGACCCCGCGTTCCGTGGCGTCGCCGGCGGCGCGCGGCAGCAGGTCCCAGAGCCCCGGCGCGAGCACGACGCGACCGCGCGATCCGGTCCAGAAGGGGCTCGGATCCATCGAGGTCACGACGTCCAGATGGGAGCGGGCTCGCGTGACGCCCACATAGAAAAGACGACGGTCGGCGTCGGACAGCGTCGCGAGCGTGTCGCCGAAGGCGCGGGAGAGCTCCCAGGTGGCGTGGATGAGAGGATACGCCCACTCCTCGGCCTGGAGCAGGATCACCGCATCGGCCTCGCGGCCCTTGAACCGGTGCACCGTGCTGAACTCGACGCCGGCGGCCGCCTCCTCGCCGATCACCGCCGCGATCCGCCGGGTGGTCTCGGGGGCGATGGTGCGGTTGATGCGCGAGAGCACCGCGACGCTGCGTCCCGCCGACCGATGGTCGCGGATGAGGCGGGTCACGGCCACGATCGTGCGGTCATCGCCGAGCGCCGCGCGCTCCTCCGCCTCGATGCGCAGCTGCGGAAGGCCGAACTCCCGTACCTGGGCCGCGCCGGTGCGCAGGGCGACGGCGGGCTCGCCGCGCCCGTCCATCACTCCGTTGCCCAGGCGCACGATGGCCGGCAGGGACCGGCGGTTGGTCGTGAGCGACAGCGCGACGGCTTCGGCGAAGTGGTCGCCGAAGCCCGTGAAGTACTCCAGGGAGGAGCCGGCGAAGCCGTTGATGGCCTGCCAGTCGTCTCCGACCGCGCACACCCGCGCCTCGGGGGAGCGGCGACGCACACCGTCGACGAGCCCCGCGAAGCGGGCCGAGAAGTCCTGGTATTCGTCGATCACGATGTGCCGGAGAGCTGCGACGTCCAGATCGCCCGATTCGAGGGGACCGTCGGACTCGAGCGCCTCGACCGCCCTCCACGCGCGGGCCGAGAAGTCTTCCGCCCCCAGCTCGGTCAGCCGCGCCGCGTAGGCGTCGAGCAGGTCGGCGCAGAGCGCCACCAGAGGCTCGCGGCGCGGCTCGCCGTCGTGGCGCGCCCAGGCGACGCGCAGATCCGTGCCCGTCCAGCGCAGCTGCCGCGCGCGGGAGAGGATGTTCTCGGCGGTGCGCCGGAAGCGCTCGGTGGCGCGGCGCTCGATGACCTGCCAGATCTCATCGCGGTCGAGACGACGTGTGCGCACACCCTCGCGCTCGAGTCGGCGGGCGAGTCCCTCGAGGAATCCCGGGCTCACGGCCTCACCCGGCGTGACGCGGATGGTGCGCCCGCTGCCGGCGCCGCTCGCGTCGAGATCGATCGCGAGGCGCGCGGTGCCCGCCGCATCGACGAGCGCGATCGTCGGCTTGGACCACACGCCGTCGAGGTTCACCCCCATCCGCACGCGATAGTCGAGCCCGCCCTCGGTGCCGTCGCCCACGATGCCCAGGCGCAGCAGCGTGTCGGCGAGGGCGCGCTCGGCGGCCGAGGTCACACGCTCGCCGCGCAGCGTGTGCATCACGTCGCCGCTGTCGCCGGACGCCATGGCGTGCTGCGCGAGCGCGGCGCGCAGGCGCTGACGCTGTCGCGGGTCGGAGGCGGCGCGCGCGAGCAGCTGCGCCATCTCCCGCGAGGACTCGCCCTCATCGAGCAGCCGCGGGCCCCCGCCCGCAGGCTCGGGCAGCACGGCGCGCGCGAACGCGTCGAACGTCTTCACGTGCGGGCGCCGCCCCTCGGGGAGCCACCGCGCGATGCGCTCGCGCAGCTCCTTCGCCGCGGGCACGTTGAAGGCGAGCATCAGCACCGACTCGGGCGCCACCCCGCGCACGCGCACGAGGTGCGCCACCCGGGCCGCCATCGTGGCGGTCTTGCCGGATCCGGCCCGCGCGGTGACGAGCGTGTGCCTCTCCCCCGCCAGGATGACCCGCGCCTGCGCGTCGTCCGGCCGGAACCAGGATCCGTCCGCCAGCGGAAGGTGCGCGGCGCACCAGTCCTGCACCTCGCGCACGGCCTTCGCCTCGGCGGGATCGAGCGGTGGCGCGACGGGAGCCGCCGCGCGTGCGGGCCGCGCGGGGCGGGTGGCCGGGGCGACCTGCTTCGCGGACGCGAACACCGCGGCGATCGTGTCGGCGTCGCCGCGCATCGCGATCACATCGCCGCGGTGGGTGGCATAGACCACGTCGAGCAGCGTGGGCAGCTGCGGCCAGAGCGGGCCGAGCGCCGAGCGCACCACCGCGAGATGCGCGGCCTCCGTGAGGTTGCGCCCGACGCGCTTACCGGACAGGATCGCGCCGAGCACCCGCTCATAGGTGGTCTCGCGCGCGGTCTCCCAGTTCTCCCAGGTGGCAAGGAGTGCGATCAGCACCCGCGTCGCCCGCTCGTCGATCATCAATCCCCTCCGACCGCGCAACGCTACCCCGGACATCCGACATCGCCGGCCGGATCCGGCCGGTTCGTCACCACACGCCGCGACCCGGCCAGCACGTGCGGCGTGTTCTGACGGGAACCGTCAGCCGGCGAGCAGCACCGAGGCCACGCACCACACGGCGATGACCGCCGCGACGACGAGCGGCGCGGGGCTCAGGGTGGCCGACGGGAGCGCTCCGGGCTGCCGACCGGCCGACGCCTTCATGCCACGCAGCACGTCGAGGGTCTGCTCGGTCTCGTCGATCCGCGCACGCCCGATGCCGCGCCAGCGCTTGGTGAGCGACCACGCCTCGACGATGCCCTTGCGCCCGCCGAAGCCCGCGGCCCGGGCGTCGGGGGTGAGGTGGACCTCGAGCTGCCAGCGCATCACGAGATCGTCCACCGACGCCCAGGGAAGGCGGATCGTGCGGAACAGGTTGCGCACGTGCAGGGCGTCACGGTCGGCCGCGATGTGCGGCAGATACAGGAAGGCCCAGACGAACCACACCGGGATCAGCGTCCACGGGGCCACCAGCAGCAGCTGCGACCAGGATCCGCGCGCCACGACGTCGACCAGCAGCAGCACAACGACCACCGCGACGCCCACGAGCCAGAAGAGGCCCGCGGGCGCGCGGAGGACGAGAGGCTTGTCCGTCACGGGATCAGTGACCGGCCAGGTTCACCGAGGCGCCCGGGATCGCGTCGAGCAGGCGCTGCGTGTACGCCTCCTGCGGGGACGCGAAGATCTCGTCGACGGTGCCCTGCTCGACGATGCGTCCCTTCTCCATGACCGCGACCAGGTCGGCCGCGACGCGCACGACCGCGAGGTCGTGCGTGATGAAGAGGTACGTCAGGCCCAGCTCGGCCTGCAGCTCGGCGAGGAGCTTCAGGATCTGGTCCTGAACGAGCACGTCGAGGGCCGAGACGGCCTCGTCGAGCACAACGATCGAGGGCTTGAGCGCGAGCGCCCGCGCGATCGCGACGCGCTGACGCTGACCGCCCGAGAGCTCGTTCGGGTAGCGCCAGGCGAGCTCCCGGGGCAGCGACACCTGCTCGAGCAGCTCGAAGACGCGCGCCTGGCGCGACTTCTCGTCGCCCACGCCGTGCACCTTGAGGGGCTCGGAGATGAGGTGCCCGATCGAGCGCAGCGGGTCGAGGGATCCATACGGGTCCTGGAAGACGGGCTGCATACGGCTGCGGAGGCCGAAGACCTCCTTGGACGACATCTTCGATGCATCCTTGCCCTCGATCAGCAGCTGGCCACTGGTGATCGACTCGAGCTGGAGCACCATCTTCGCCACGGTGGACTTGCCCGATCCGGACTCGCCCACAAGCGCGAGGGTCTTGCCCTTCGGGATCTGGAAGGAGACCCCATCGACCGCGCGGAACGGCACGGATCGGAAGCCGCCCTGGCGGATGCGGTACTCCTTCACGAGGTCGCGCACCTCGATCACGGGGTGATCGGAGACGACCTCGTCGAGGGTCTCGACGCCGCGCTCCTCCGCCACGGCCTGGATGCGCTGCGACGCCAGCGAGGGCGCCGCGGCGACGAGACGCTGCGTGTAGGGGTGCTGCGGGTTCTCGAGGATCAGGCGGCTCGGGCCCGACTCGACGATCTCGCCCTGGTTCATCACGATGATGCGGTCGGCGCGGTCGGCCGCAAGGCCCAGGTCGTGCGTGATGAAGAGCACGGACGTGCCCTTCTCGCGCGTGAGCGAAGCGAGGTGATCCAGGATCACACGCTGCACCGTGACGTCGAGGGCGGAGGTCGGCTCGTCGGCGATGAGCAGCTTCGGGTCGGCCGCGAGGCCGATGCCGATGAGCGCGCGCTGGCGCATGCCGCCCGAGAACTGGTGCGGGAACTGGTGGAGGCGGCGCTCGGCGTCGGAGAGGCCGGCCTGTTTCAGCACCTCGATCGTGCGCTCGCGCACCTCCCGGCGGCCCGTGGCGAGGCCGTTGGCCTTGATCGCCTCGCCCACCTGGAAGCCGATCGACCACACGGGGTTGAGGTTCGACATCGGGTCCTGCGGGACGTAGCCGATCTCGCGCCCGCGGATCGCCTCCATCTCCCGGCGACCGGCGTGCACCAGGTCGACGCCGTCGAGGGTGATCTCGCCGCCCGTGACCTTGCCGGTGCCCGGGAGCAGGCCGATGACCGCGGTCGCGGTGGTCGACTTGCCCGAGCCCGACTCGCCCACGATCGCGACCGTCTCGCCCGGGTAGACCTCCAGGTCCACGCCGTGCACGACCTCGCGCGCGGCCTTGCCGGTGCCGAACGAGACGTTCAGACCGCGGATCTTCAGCAGCGGCTCGGTCGTGTTGATGCCGGACACGGGGTTCTCCTTGTTCATCGCGGCGGCGCTCATCGCTGGGCCCTCGACTTCGGGTCGACGGCGTCGCGGATCAGCTCGCCGAGCGTCACAAACGCGAGGACGGTGATCGTGAGGGCGAGCGACGGCCAGAACAGCGCCATCGGCGCCGTGCGGATCGACGCCTGAGCCTGGCTGATGTCGGCGCCCCACGAGACGACGCCGGGAAGGCCGACACCCAGGAACGAGAGGGTCGACTCCGCGACGATCGCGTTTCCGAGGCCGACCGTGGCGACCACGATGACGGGGGCCATGGCGTTGGGCAGCACGTGGACGAGCATCGTCTTGAAGCGCGACAGACCCAGCGCGATGGAGGCCATCACGTAGTCGGACTGCTTCACCCGCAGCACCTCGGCGCGCACGATGCGCGCGGTCGAGGCCCACGAGAAGCCGCCGATCGCGAAGGCGAGCACCAGCACCGTGCGGAACTCGCGCGGCACGACGGTCATCACGACGATGGCGGCGACGATGTAGGGGATCGTGAAGAAGATGTCGCCGACGCGCGAGAGCAGCGAGTCGAGGAATCCGCCGTAGAACGCGGCCAGCGCGCCCATGATCACACCGATGACCGTGCCGATGATGGTCGCCAGGATGCCGACGCTCAGCGAGACCCCTGCGCCATGGACCAGGCGGGTCCAGACGTCGTAGCCCTGGAAGCTGAAGCCGAGCGGGTGCCCCGGCTCGGGGCCCGCGTTGCTCTTCGCGAGACTCGCGGCGCCCTGGCCGGACGCCGGGAGCTGCGAGAACAGGCCGGGGAAGAGCGCTGCCACCGTCACGATCACGACGATCGCGACGGAGATCCAGAACAGTGGGCGGCGACGCAGGTCGCGCCAGGCATCGAGCCAGAGATTGCTCGGCTTCTCGCCGAGGCGGACCGCATCGACGACGACATCGGCCTTGATCGGCGCGACGTAGTGCACAGCGTTACTTGACATAGCGGATCCTCGGGTCGAGCAGACCGTAAAGCAGGTCGACGAGAAGGTTGACGAGCACGTAGACGATCACGAAGACGGTCACGAAGGAGACGACCGTCGGCGTCTCGTGGCGGATGATCGCCTGGAACAGCGTGTTGCCGACGCCCGGCACGTTGAAGATGCCCTCGGTCACGGTCGCGCCGACCATCAGGATGCCGAAGTTCGTCGCGATGTCGGTCACCATCGGGATCAGCGAGTTGCGCAGCACGTGCACGGGGATCACGCGACCGCGCGAGAGGCCCTTGGAGTACGCCGTGCGCACCCAGTCCTGCCCCAGCGTGTCGATCATGGACGAGCGCGTCAGACGCATGCTCGCGGCGTAGATGCTGAACCCCAGCACGATCGCCGGCAGCCAGAGGTCGCCCCAGTCGTTGTTCGCCCCGACGGTGGGTTTGAACCACTCGAGCTGCACGCCCAGGAAGTACTGGGCGAGGAACGCCAGCACGAAGATCGGAACGGCGATGAAGATCAGCGCGACGACGAGCATCGCGTGGTCGAACACCGTGCCCTTGAGAAGGGCCGAGGCGCCGCCGATGACGATCGAGAGCACAAACGAGATCACGATGGCCATCACGGCAAGACGCAGGGTGACGGGGAACGTGCGCCCCAGCACCTCCATCACGCTCTGACCCGAGAAGGTCGTGCCGAAGTCGAGCCGCAGGATGCCGCCCAGGTAGTGCAGATACTGCACGATGAACGGCTGGTCGAGCATGTACCGGGCGCGCAGCTGCTCGAGCACGGCCTCCGGGGGCTGCTTGTCGCCGAACAGCGCGGCGATCGGGTCGCCGGGCATGGCGAAGACCATGAAGTAGATGAGCAGCGTGGCGCCGATGAAGACAGGCACCACCTGCACCAGGCGTCTGAGGATGTACGCGAGCATCCTCCCCCTCCTTCCGGGGTGAGTGCGCCCGTGCGATGGCACGGGGAAGAGTGGGCATCCTGGGTCTGGAATGCCCGCAAGCCGACCAATTCTGCGCCCACTCTGCTGGGAGTGACGTGTATGGACCGACCAATGTGCATGGAACGAGGCGGTGGCGTCTCCGCCACCGCCTCGTCACGCGCGGATCAGAAAGGTCTTACTCGGCCTTGGTGATCTCGTGGAACAGCGGAACCGAGTTCCAGCCGAACTCGACGTTGTCGACACCCTCTGCCCAGCCGCCGGTGGCGTTGGAGTACCACAGCGGGATCGCGGGCAGGTCGGTGAAGAGCACCGTCTGCGCCTCCTGGAACTTGGCCTTCTGCTCCTCGGGATCGGTCGAGCTGATGCCCTCGGCGATCAGACCGTCGAACTCCTCCGACGAGTACAGGCCGTCGTTCGAGCCGGCACCGGTCGCGTAGAGCGGGCCGAGGAAGTTGTACAGACCCGGGTAGTCGGCCTGCCATCCGGAGCGGAACGCGCTGACCTGCTGGTTGTCGCGCGCGTCGAGCAGACCGGCGAAGTCGGGGAACGGGTTGCCCGCGACGTCGATGCCGAGCGTGTTCGCGATCGAGTTGACCGTCGCGTCGACCCACGTCTGGTGACCGCCATCGGCGTTGTACGCGATGGTGAGCTCACCCGTGAAGGGCTTGATGGCCTCGGCCTCGGCCCACAGCTCCTTGGCGAGCTCCGGGTCGTACTCGAGCACCTCGCTGCCGGGGACCTCGTCGCTCCAGCCGTCGATGACCGGCGAGGTGAAGTCGGTCGCCGGGGTGCGCGAGCCCTTGAAGATCACGTCGGTGATCTCGTCGCGGTTGATGGAGTGCGAGATCGCCGCGCGGCGGAGACGACCCTCCTCGTCCGTCTGGAAGCCCTCCTGCCACTCGGGGATGGTCACCGACTGGAAGATGGCCGCGGGCTGGTTGACCGCACGACCCTTCAGGTCGTCCTCGAAGGTCTCCAGCGCGCTGTCCGGGATCGCGTCGATGACGTCGACGTTGCCACCCTGGAGGTCGGCGTACGCGGCCTCCTGCGTGGCGTAGAAGATGATGTCGAGGCCACCGTTCTTGGGCTTGCGGGGACCGTCGTAGTCCTCGTTGACCGCCAGGTCGATGCGCACGTCGTGCTGCCAGGCGCCGTCGCCGTCGAGCTTGTACGGGCCGTTGCCGATCGGGTTCTGGCCGAAGGCCTCCATGTCCTCGAACGCGACGTCGGGGAGCGGGTAGAAGGCCGAGTATCCGAGGCGGATTCCGAAGTCGGAGGCCGGCTTGTTCAGCGTGATCGTGAACGTGAGGTCGTCGACCTCCTTGAGGCCGGTGAGCTCGGAGTCCTCGTCCCAGCTGAAGCCCTCGATGTCCTCGAAGAAGTACGAGGAGGCCTGGGCGTTCGACAGCTTCGCGCCGTAGTTCCAGGCGTCGATGAAGTTGTGCGCCTGCACGGGGGTGCCGTCCGTGAAGGTCAGACCGTCGCGGATCTTGACGGTCAGCTGCGTCGGCGAGTCGACCGTGATGTCCTCGGCGACATCGTTGACGACCGAGCCGTCGGCGTTGTACGAGATGAGGCCCGCGAAGATCGAGTCGACGACCTTGCCGCCGCCGGTCTCGTTCGTGTTCGTCGGGATCAGCGGGTTCTGGGGCTCCGAGCCGTTCGTCGAGATGACGGCGGTCGACGAGCCCTCGGCGGGCTTCTCGGTGCCGTTGGACTCGCCGCCGCCGCTGGCGCAGCCGGCGAGCACGAGGCTCGCGGCGCCCAGCAGCACGACGCCCGGCAGGGCGATCTTGTTGCGCTTCACAGGGTTCCTCCTGGGGAAGGTAAGGGACATGCGCGGACACCGAAGAGGGCGTCGTTGCGATGCGATGACTCTAAGCCGCTTGTCGGTCTGACGGAAATGGTGCGCAGAACCGTTACAGAGGCTTTACACCGGACCGCGAGCGCTGGGCATTATGCATCACACCGCCCCGCACGAGGCGATTCTCGCCTGGCAGATCTGGAAACGCTTGCACAAAGGATGCTGTGCGACCCTTGCTCGGTGACCCCGGCTGATCCGTTTCCGACTCCCGTCGCCGCCGCTGATCGCACACGCCTTCGTGTGGAGATCGGCCTCGTTATGGCCATCACGGTCGGACAGTCGGCACTGTACGCGGTGCTCGCTCTCGTGAAAAGGCTGCTCGACAGCACTCCCCTCTCGCAGCAGTCCGCCCAGCTGAATCAGCCGATGTCGGCCGAGGTCATCTGGGACGTGATCTACCGCGTGCTGGACGTGGCCTTCGACCTCGCGCTGGTGGGCATCGTGCTCTACCTGCTGTGGGAGCCGGGGCGCAATGCGCTGCGCCGGCTGGGACTCGACTTCACGCGCTTCGGCGGCGACCTCAGCCGCGGACTGCTGCTCCTGGCGGCGATCGGCATCCCGGGGCTCGCCCTTTACGCGGGCGGACGCGCGCTGGGCGTCACCGTGACGGTCCAGGCCTCCGCGGGGATCGAGGCCTGGACGGTGCCTCTGCTCATCCTGTCGGCCCTGCGCGCGGGGCTCATCGAAGAGGTGGTGGTGATCGGCTACCTCGGCGATCGGCTGTCTCGCCTCGGCTGGGGATCGTGGCGGATCATCATCGCGGCCGCCCTCCTGCGTGGCGCGTACCACGCGTACCAGGGCTTCGGCTCGATCGTCGGCAACGTCGCCATGGGCATCGTGTTCGGCTGGTGCTACCGCCGCTGGGGCCGGCTGATGCCGCTGGTCGTGGCGCATGCGCTCATCGACACGATCGCGTTCGTGGGATATCCCCTCGCCGCGTCCCTCTGGCCCGGCGTGTTCTGACGGCTCGGATCAGGAGGCGCGGCGCGCGATCCGGTATTCGAGCCCGGCGCGCACGGCCGGCCACTCGCTGGCCAGGATCGAGAACACGACCGTGTCACGGATCGTGCCGTCGGGGAGGATGCGGTGGTTGCGGAGCACGCCGTCCTGCTTGGCGCCGAGGCGCGCGATCGCGGTGCGCGACTGGTGGTTGTGCCAGTGGGTGAAGAACTGCACGGCGATCACGTCGAGCTGCTCGAACGCACGCTGCAGCAGGAGCAGCTTGGCGGCCGGGTTGATTCCGGTGCCCTGCGCGGAGGCCGCGATCCAGGTGTACCCGATCTCGACGCGTCGGTTGGCCTCGTCGATGTTGCAGAACGTCGTCATGCCGACCGCCCGGCCCGTGCGGGCGTCGACGACCGCCCACGGCGCCATCTCCCCCGCCGCCTGCATGGCAAGACGGCGATCGATCTCCGCCGCGACCTGATCCGGCGCCGGCACGCTTGTGTACCAGATGCGGTGGAGATCGCCCGCGGCCTGCGCGAGGTCGTCACCGTGCGTGCGATCCAGGGGCTCGAGACGGACGAGGTCGTTCTGCAGCAGGGGGTTCTCGGCGAAGCTCACCCGGCAACGCTACCGGCGTCGGCGAAGGCCTCGATCGGCGGGCACGCGCAGACGAGATGCCGGTCGCCGTAGGCCTGGTCGACACGGCGCACCGGCGGCCAGTACTTGCCCGCGCTGTTCCCCGCCGGGTAGACCGCGAGCTCGCGGGAATACGGGTGCGGCCACTGGGTCGCGACGGCGCACGCCGCGGTGTGCGGGGCGTTCACGAGCGGGTTGTCGTCGGCGGGCCACTCCCCTGCACCGACGCGCCGCGCCTCGTCGTGGATCGCGATCATGGCCTCGACGAAGCGATCGAGCTCGCCCAGGTCCTCCGACTCCGTCGGCTCGACCATGAGCGTGCCCGGCACGGGGAACGACATGGTCGGCGCGTGGAATCCGTAGTCGATCAGCCGCTTCGCGACATCGTCGACCGTGATGCCCGTCTCCTCGCGCAGCGGGCGCAGGTCCAGGATGCACTCGTGCGCGACAAGGCCGCGCTCGCCGGTGTAGAGCACGGGATAGTGATCGCGCAGTCGGGCGGCGACGTAGTTCGCGGCCAGCACGGCGGCACTCGTCGCATCGGTGAGGCCCGCACGCCCCATCATCCGGATGTAGGCCCAGGTGATGGGCAGGATGCCGGCCGATCCGTGCGGCGCCGCGGAGACAGGGCGCTCTGCGGTCGGCAGGAACGGAGCGAGGTGGGCTTTGGCCGCGACCGGTCCTACACCGGGGCCGCCGCCGCCGTGCGGGATCGCGAACGTCTTGTGCAGATTCAGGTGCGAGACGTCCCCGCCGAGATCGCCGAAGCGGGAGTGCCCCACCAGGGCGTTGAGATTGGCGCCGTCGATGTAGACCTGGCCGCCGGCGCTGTGCACGGCCGCCGTGATGTCCTTCACGTCTGCCTCGTAGACGCCGTGGGTCGACGGGTAGGTGATCATCAGGGCGGCCAGAGAATCGGCGTGCTCGGTGATCTTCGCCCGGAGATCCTCGAGGTCGACGTCGCCGCCCTCCGCGGTCGCGACGACCACGACGCGCATGCCGGCCAGCACCGCCGAGGCCGCGTTCGTGCCGTGTGCCGAGGACGGGATCAAGCACACATCGCGGCGCAGCTCGCCGCGCGAACGGTGCCATTCGCGGATCGCGAGCAGCCCTGCCAGCTCACCTTGCGATCCGGCGTTCGGCTGCAGCGACACGGCGTCGTAGCCCGTCAGCTCCGCCAGCCACGTCTCGAGTTCGGCGATGAGCGCAAGGTATCCGGCCACGTCCTCCGACGGTGCGAGCGGATGGATCCGGCCGAACTCGGGCCAGCTGATCGCGGTCATCGCGGCCGCCGCGTTCAGCTTCATCGTGCACGACCCGAGCGGGATCATGCCGCGGTCCAGCGCGTAGTCCTTGTCGGCGAGCGCGCGCAGATAGCGCATCATCGCGGTCTCGCTGCGGTGCGCATGGAACACGGGGTGCGTGAGGAAGGCGTCCTGGCGTTGAAGGGCCTCCGGGATGGAGCGGAACTCGCCGACGAAGGCGGGTCGCGTGGCCGTCGCGACCGCGTGGAAGGCCGCGGCCACGGACGCCAGGTCGTCGCGCGTGGTGGCCTCGCCCACCGAGAGCGAGACGGTGTCGGCGTCGACCAGGTGGAGCTGCACGCCGCGCTCATGCGCCTCGGCGATGACGTCGCCCGCGGCGCCCGGAACACGCACCGTCAGCGTGTCGAAGAAGCTGCGGTGCACAACCTGAGCGCCGGTAGCCTCGATCCGCGCCCACAGGCTGTTCGCCTTCGCGTTGATCTCGGACGCGATGCGGAAGAGCCCTTCGGGCCCGTGATAGACCGCATACATCGACGCCATGACGGCCAGCAGCACCTGTGCGGTGCAGATGTTCGACGTCGCCTTCTCGCGCCGGATGTGCTGCTCCCGGGTCTGCAGGGCGAGCCGGTACGCGAGCGCCCCCTCGGCATCGACGGAGACGCCCACGAGACGGCCGGGCAGTTGCCGCTCGAGACCTGCGCGCACGGCGAGGCAGCCGGCGTGAGGGCCGCCGAACCCAAGCGGCACGCCGAACCGCTGCGTGGAGCCGACCACGATGTCGGCGCCGAGCGATCCGGGCGAGGCGATCAGCGTCAGCGCCACCAGGTCGGCCGCGACGACGGCGAGCCCGCCGCGCGCCTGCACGGCGGCGATGGCGTCGCGCGGATCCCAGATGCGCCCGGATGCGCCCGGGTACTGGATAAGGGCGCCGAAGGCATCCGGGGCGGCAGGGGCCGACGGATCATAGGGCGTCTCGTGCAGCACGATGCCGAGCGCCTCGGCCCGGACGGCGAGCACGGCCTTCGTCTGCGGCAGCGCATCCGCGTCGACGAGGAAGACGTTCGACGTGCTCTTCGAGGCGCGCCGCGCCACGAGCATCCCCTCGACGGCCGCCGTCGCCTCGTCGAGCATCGACGCGTTCGCGACCGGCAGCCCGGTCAGGTCGCCGACCATGGTCTGGAAGTTGAGCAGCGCTTCGAGCCTGCCCTGCGAGATCTCGGGCTGATACGGCGTGTAGGCCGTGTACCAGGACGGGTTCTCGAGCACACCCCGCTGGATGACCGGCGGCGTGATCGTGTCGCTGTAGCCGAGTCCGATCATCGGGGACAGCACGCGATTGCGTGCGGCGAGTGCGCGCAGCTCGGCGAGCGCCTCCGCCTCGGATGCGCCGGTCTCGGGGAGCGCGCCGGGCGCGAACGCCCCACCCGGACGGATCACGGCCGGCACCGCGGCATCCATCACGCGTTCGAGCGCGCGACGGCGGTCCGCGCCGACGCCGATCGCCTCGGCCATCGCGGTCTGGTCGGCGTCGTTCGTTCCGATGTGCCGATGAAGGTACGAACGGCTCATCCGGCTGCTCCGGTGACCTCGGTGTAGGCCGCGCGGTCGAGCAGCCCGACCGGCTCGTCCGACACGCGCACCCGGATCAGCCAGGCGGCGAAGGCGTCGGCGTTCACGGCCTCGGGCTCGGCGTCGATCGCGTCGTTCACCTCGACCACCTCGCCGGAGACGGGCGCGTACAGCTCCGAGACCGACTTCGTCGACTCGATCTCGCCGAACACCTGGCCCGCCGTGACCGTGGTTCCGACGGACGGCAGATCGACGTAGACGATGTCGCCCAGCTGATCCGCCGCGAAGTCCGTGATGCCGACGGTGGCGATATCTCCGTCGCGGGCGATCCACTCGTGCTCGGCGGTGTACTGCAGGGCGGTGAGGTCGGTCATGAGATCCTCCGGTAGAAGGGCAGGGCGGTGACGGATGCCGGGACACGTGTGCCGCGGATGTCGATGGTCAGGTCGGGGGCCTCGGCCGCGTCGGGGCGGACGTAGGCCATGGCAACGGGATGGCCGAGGGTGGGGCTGAGGGCGCCACTGGTGATCTCGCCGACGCGGTCGTCGCCGCGGAAGACGCCGTAGCCCGCGCGCCCCGCGCGGCGCCCGTCGGCGGAGAGACCGATGAGCACGGGAGCGTCCGGGTCGGCCATGTGCTCGCCGACGAAGTCGCGCTTGCCTGCGGGGATCACGCGGCCGAGTCCGGCCTGCTCGGGCCGGATGCCGCGTGAGAGCTCATGGCCGTACAGCGGCATGCCGGCCTCGAGTCGGAGGGTGTCGCGCGCGGCGAGGCCCGCCGGCACCAGCTGGTGCGGCTCCCCTGCCTCGAGCAGTGCACGCCAGAGGGAGACGGCGTGGCGTGCGGGCACAAGCAGCTCGAATCCGTCCTCGCCCGTGTAGCCGGTGCGGGCGATGACCAGCGGCTCGCCCTGGAACGTCGCCGACGCCCAGGCATAGGCGCGCAGCGCGGCGAGCGGCTGCGAGAGGTGCACCACCCCCGGGGTCTCGCCCAGGATGCGCTCGGCGGCGGGCCCCTGCAGCGCGAGCAGCGCGAATTGGTCCGAGACGTCCTCCAGCTCGACGCCCGTATCGCCGACGACGTATGCGAAGGTGCCGCCCGTCGTCGTCTCGGCGGTGCGCCGGAAGGCGAACGACGAGATCCGCGCGCGCAGCTCCTCGACCACGGTCTCGCGGTTCCCGGCGTTCGCGACGATCAGAAACCGGTGCTCGCCCGTCCGGTACACGATCAGATCGTCGATGATGCCGCCGTCCTCGGCGAGGATCATCGTGTACTTCGCGCGCCCGACCGGGATGCGCGAGATCGCGCCGGCGAGCGCGAAGTCGAGGAACGCGGCGGACTGCGGCCCGTCCACGACGATCTCGCCCATGTGCGAGATGTCGAAGAGCCCGGCGGCCTGCCGCACCGCGTGATGCTCGGCCAGATCCGACGAGTAGCGCACCGGCATGAGCCAGCCGCCGAAGTCCGTGAAGGACGCGCCGAGCGCGGTGTGCTCGCTGTGGAGGGGGGTGGTGCGCTGCGGGGCCAAGAGCTCTCCTGACGAACGTTCGTCCGGTGCCGGGCCTCGGATGAGACCCGGGAGAACTCCCCCTCTGTCATGGACCTGAGAGCTTCGGCGGATCCGTATCGCTGCGGATCCGACTTTCACCGTCGGCGGGAGCCTCCGCTCCGCTTTCCAGAGTGGCCCGATCCGCGCGGTACGTGTACCTGAGAGATTGGCGGGGAGGCTTGCTCCTTCGGTGTCACCTCGTGTGAGGCGACTCTCCCGCGCGTGTCGTGGGGCCGATGTTCGGTTGTCGCGGTCAGCCTAGCGGCGCGCACCCCCGAACACGAGGGTGCGCGCCGGCCGCTCACGCGACGGCCACTGCGGTCCGCTGCGCGAAGAACGCCAGCTCGTACCGGCACGACTGCTCGAACGCCTCGCGCATCCGACCGAGCTGGTCGTTCGTGGCCGTGCGAGCGGCCCGCTGCACCCAGGCGATGGCCTGGCGTGTGGACGCGGCGAACTCCGGCGAGCCGTACATCGTCAGCCAGTCGGCGTAGGGGTGGCCGGGATGGTTGACTCGCGCGAGCTTCTCTCCGACGTCCTGATACACCCAGTAGCACGGCAGGATCGCGGCGGTCAGGATGCCGTAGTCGCCCGTGCCCGCCGAGGCCGCGAGGTGGGACAGGTAGGAGATCGTCTCCTCGCTCGGCTCGGGCTCGTCATCCGCCCCCACGACCGCGCCCACGCGTGCTTCGTGCAGGGCGAGCTCCGATTCCAGGCAGGCCTGCGCGCCGCTCGCCCAGAACTCCCTCTCGGGCTCGGTCGGCGCCAGTTCGGCCGCGCGCTCGAGAGCCCGGGCGTAGCAGTGCAGGTACAGCGCATCCTGGGCGAGGTAGTTGTCGAAGTCCTCCCGCGCGAGCGTTCCGTCCGCCAGCTGTCGTACGAACCACAGGTCATCGATCGCGGATCGGATCGGCTCGACGTCGTCCCACCACGTGGTGAGTTCGGCGCCGGCGCCCGGAAACGCCTGTCCCGCCCACAGCGCGTAGGCGTGGTGCAGGGGTCCGTGCCCGCCGGGCGCCCCCACCTCCAGCTCGGAGGCGGCCGCGATCGCACCGCGCAGCCAGGTGCGGGCGAGGCGGGCGGCCACCGCCCAGTCCCCGTGGCGCGCGTAGATCGCGGCGAGCGCCGAGGACAGCGAGCAGCCCGTGCCGTGCGTGCTCGTGGTCGAGATGCGCGCGCCGAGGAACTGGGCGACGGCGCCGTCGACGCCGATCAGCGCATCGGGTGTCTCCTGGCCCGGCAGGTGCCCGCCCTTGGCCAGGACCAGCACGCCGTGCCGCTGCGCGAGGCGCGCCGCCTGCTCGCGGGCGAACGGCCACGACGAGGCGACCGGCTCCCCCAGCAGAGCGGCCAGCTCCGGCAGGTTCGGGGTGACGACGTCCGCACGCGCGATCAGCCGCTCGAGCGCGATCACGGCATCCGGATCGATGAGGCGGTCGCCCGAGGAGGCGACCATCACCGGGTCCAGCACGATCGGCGGCTTCGCGGGCAGCGCATCGATCCAGGAGACGACCTCGTCGATGACCGCGGACGAGGGCAGCATGCCGATCTTCACCGCGTCGATCCGGATGTCGGACGCGAGCGCGTCGAGCTGCTGACGCAGGAACCCGACCGGCGGGACATGCACTCCGCTGACGCCCTGGGTGCTCTGAGCAGTCAGCGCGGTGAGGGCGGCCATGCCGTATCCCCCGCATGCCTGGATCGACTTGAGGTCGGCCTGGATGCCGGCGCCGCCCGACGGATCGGATCCGGCGATGGCGAGCACGTTGGGGATCATGCGAGGGCCTCGGTCCTCTGGGCGATGATCTGCGCGGCGTTCCATTCCGCACAGAGCGCCTCGGCGGCGGCCTGCGGATCGGGCGCCGAGCAGACGGCTCGCACAACGGCCAGCCCCGCCGCCCCCGCCCGCTGCGCGTCGGCGGCGTCGCCCGAGCCCACCCCTCCGATGGCCACGCAGGGCAGATCGCCTGTGCGCGCCGCGAAGGCGGCGAAGCCGTCCCACGCGAGGGGCGCGGGGTGATCCTTCTTGGTCGGCGTCGCGCGCACCGCGCCGACGCCGAGGTAGTCGACCGTTCCCTCCGGCAGGCGCCGCAGTGCGGCGAGCTCGTCGTCGCGGCTGGCGCTCAGCCCGACGATCGCCTCCGGACCGAGCAGGGCGCGCACGAGGTGCGGCGGCAGGTCGCTCTGCCCGACGTGCACGCCGTCGATGGGCACCCCCGCGGCCCGCGCCGCGAGAGCGACGTCGACGCGGTCGTTCACGAGCAGCACGGCGCGGCCGTCGATGCGCTCGGCGCACGCCTCCACGATCCGCAGCAGCTCGTTCGCCGCGAGTTCTTTCCCGCGGATCTGCACTACGCCCGCGCCCCCGGCGACCGCGGCGGACACGACATCGGCGACCGAGCGCCGGAATCCCGCTCCCGTGATGGTCGTGACGTCCGCGACGAGGTAGGTGGACAGCTCGAGGCGAGCGCGCATCATCGAACGCCCGCCACGTCGAGCACGAGCACATCGCGGGCGGCGAGCCGCTCGGGCGTGACCGCGGCGAGCGCGTCGAGGAAGTGCACGGCGAAGGAGCCCGGTCCGCCGGCTGTCGCCTCGGCGCGCTCGGACGCCTCGGCATGCACCAGGTGCGCGACCACAGCGCCCTCCAGAGCGCCGAAGCCGGCCGAGGCCGCGGCCCAGGAGAAGGCGGCGACCGTGGCGCCCAGGGCGCATCCGCCGCCCGTGACCTTCGTGAGCAGTGCGCTGCCTCCGGGCACCCGCACGATCCGCTCACCGTCGGTGATTAGGTCGACGGGGCCCGACACGGCGACCACCGCGCCCGTCTCCGAGGCGAGGCGAACCGCGACGTCGAGCGTCGCATCGACGTCGTCGGCGGCGTCCACCCCGTGGCCGCCCGCCCCCGCACCGGCGAGCGCCAGGATCTCGGACGCATTGCCTCGGATGACCGCGGGGCGCTGCGCGAGCAGCTCGGCGGCGAAGGCGGTGCGCAGGCTCAGCGCGCCGACGCCCACGGGGTCGAGCACCCAGGGGGTGCCCGCCTCACGGGCGGCCACGGAGGCTTCGAGCATCGCCTCGCGCTGCTCGGCCGACGGCGTGCCGAGGTTGACCAGCACCGCGGATGCGAAGCGTGCGCACTCGCCGGCCTCGACGGGGATGTCCGCCATCACGGGGGCCGCGCCGACGGCGAGCAGCGCATTGGCGGTGAAGTTCACCACGACCGAGTTGGTGAGGCACTGCACGAGCGGTGAGCCCGCCCGCAGCTCTCGAAGAATCGCCGCGGCGTCGATCACCGGCCCGCCGCGTCCGCTCGTGTCGATGTGGTCTGGATACGCGTGTGCCATGGAAGACATCCCTCCGCTCGTGCTGACGAGATCAGGTGAATACGGGTGTGATCTCAGTCCCCTCGGTGCGGGGACACCCCGTGTCTCTCCGCCCAGGCTAGCGGCTGGAGGGGGCCTGTGACGGCGGATGACGCCGATTGCCTTCAGGGGTGGTGGCTCGGTGCAGAGGCATTGCCGCAACGGGAGAAGGGCCCCTCACCGTGGTGAGGGGCCCTTCTCGAACCGGATCGGATCCGGCTCAGGGGATGCGGTTCAGCGAGCTGGTGGCAAGACGTCCCAGAAGCTCGGTGAGCTTGTCGACGTCGCTCTGATCCCACTCGCGGAAGATCGCGCGGTACTGCGCACGCGAGGCCTTCTTCATCGCGGTGTACCGTTCGATCGCCTCGGGTGTGGGGGTCACCTCGAAGACCCGGGCGTCCCCCTCGCTGCGGGCGAGGGTGACAAGGCCCCAGTCCTTCAGGTCGCGCAGCTGGCGCGACACGACCGACTTGTCCATGTGCGTCTGGGCGACGATCTCGCTGACGGTGAGCAGCGGACGGCCCTCACGGTCTGCGAGGAGCACCGGCCGCAGCACGTTCCAGCCCGCGAGACGGAGTTCCGGATGGATCGCCGTGGCGACCGACAGCATCCGGCTCTTGAAGAGCGGGCCGATGGCCGCGAACGCTCCCTCGAGGGCGTCGATCGACGATTCAGCGCTCATTTCCCGTCTCCGTCGACTCCGGCTCCGGCACGAGGCCCGAGAGCGCGCCCATGGCGTCCTCGTGACGGCGCTGAGCCGCCTCGAGCACCTCGCGAGCGTGATCCGCCTGCAGGCGCACGGCCTCCTGCGTGCGGCGATCGTACGTGTCGAGGTGTGCGGCCGCCGCGGCGATCTGCGCCTCCACCTCGGCGAACGCCGCCCGGGCGCGCTCGACCGCGGCCTGCGTCTCGGCGACCGAGAACCGCGAGGCGGCGGCCGCATCGGCCAACGGCGTCTCCGGGGGGACCGGCGAGGACGCAGCGACCGGCGAGGACGCCGCGACAGGAGCGGGGTTCTCTGCCGGATCGGCCTCGAGCACCGCCACCGCGGAGTGCGCCTGCTCGGCCGAGGCCGCCGAAGCGGTCTCGGTCAGGCTGCGCTGTGTGGCGCGACGCGAACGACGCGCGTGGGCGAGCTCCTCCTCGGGCACCGGGATGGCCCCGGTCTCGACGAGCTCCCGGTAGCCGGCGCCGCCCTTCTCGGCGGGCTCGAGCGCCGCGAGCTCGGCGCCGAACTCCTCCTCGATCTGCTGCGCCGCGGTCTTGCGCGACAGCGGCTTGTTCGGGAGGAAGATCGTGCAGATGAGCGTGATGATGGCGAGCGGGACGACGAGGAAGAACAGGTTGGCGATCGAGTCGCCATAGCCGCTCTCGACGACGGTGCGCACCGGCTCGCAGAGCGCGGCGATGTCGGGCAGATTGCCCGACTGCATCTGCTCGAGACTGTCGGCGCAGTCGGGGTTGTCAGCCAGCAGCTGAGGGATGCCGAGCGAGGGGTCGATCTTCGCGACGAGCTCCTCGAGGCCCGTCTTGATCTTGTCGCCCACCTGCGTGCCCAGGATGGATCCGAGCACCGTCACACCCACGGTGCCGCCGAGGCTGCGGAAGAACGCGATGGCGCCCGAGCCCGAGCCAAGCATGCTGGCCGGCAGCGAGTTCTGCACCACGAGCACGAGGTTCTGCATCAGGACGCCCGAGCCGAGACCCAGCAGGAACATGTAGCTCCACACCATCCACATCTCGGTGTCGTAGTGGATCGTGGACATGCCCGCCAGACCGGCGGTCAGGATGACCGCGCCGGCGATGACGAAGCCCTTCCACTTGCCGGTGCGCGAGATCAGCTGACCGACCACGATGGCGCCGACCATCGAGCCGATGACCATGGGGATGGTCGCGAGTCCCGCGTCGGTGGGCGTGAATCCGCGCGCGTACTGGAGGTACTGGCTGAGGAAGACCGACGTGCCGAACATCGTGACGCCGACCGAGATCGACGCGACCGAGGCGAGGGCGAAGGTGCGCTCGCGCAGCATGCGCAGCGGGATGATCGGCTCGGCCACCACGAACTGCGTGATGATCGCGGCGAGCGTGAACAGCACGGCCACGCCGAGCATGGTCCAGCTGGCCGCCGAGTCCCACTCGAAGCCGCCCGCGGCGGGCTTGCCGCCGAGGCTGATCCAGATGAGCAGCAGCGCGATGCCCGCGACGATGAACGCCGCACCGACGAGGTCGAGCTTGACGGCGCGCGCGCGGCCGATGACCAGCGGCTCCGGATCCTTGCTGCGGTACTCGGTGACGATCGCCGCGGCCGCGAAGAACACACCCGCACCGGCGATGAGGAAGCTGAGGGCGGAGTTCCACTCGAAGCCGCCCTCGTCGGGCTTGCCGCCGAACTGCAGCCACAGCATCAGCAGGCCGATGCTGGCGATCACGAAGCCGATGCCCATGAAGTCGATGCGCACGGGGCGCGTGTGGTTGGAGACCTTCAGGGTGGCCTGCATCATGATGAAGGCGACGACCGCGATCGGGACGCCGACGAAGAAGCACCACTCCCAGCCCCAGGTGTCGGCGATGACGCCGCCGAGCAGCGGGCCGGCGATCTGGCCGACGGCCATGACCGCGCCCATGATGCCCATGTACTTGCCGCGCTCACGCGGAGCGATGATGTCGGCGATGACGACCTGGCCGAGGGCCATCAGGCCACCCGTGCCGACGGCCTGCACAAAGCGCCAGGCGATGAGCCAGGTGGCGCCGCCCTCGTGACTCTCGCCACCGATCTGGCCCGCGAAGCCGGCGGCGACGGTGGCGGCGACGAAGATCACGAGCGCGATCTGCAGCAGCAGCTTGCGGTTGAAGATGTCCGAGAGCTTGCCCCAGATCGGGGTGGTCACGGTCATGGTGAGGAACGCGGCGACCAGCACCCACGTGTACTCGGTGTTGGTGCCGTTGAGGTCGGCCATGATGACCGGCATCGGAGTCGCCACGACGGTCGATGAGATGAGCACAACGAACATGGCTGCCATGAGGCCGGAGATCGCGGAGAGGACCTGCGACGGGCGCATGACGGGATGAGACCCAGTATCCGTATCTGGGCGCGCGGTTTCAGTTGACATCCATCAACCATCTCATAATCGTTGACATGGGTCAAGTTCTGGTGGCGACACGGACCCGCGCCCCCGCTCCGAACGACCGCCGCGAAGTAGTCTCGAGAGCGTGAGCCAGACGACCGAGCGAGCCGCGGATCCGATCCGGGTCGCCGTGTCGACCGTCATCTTCTCGCTGCGCCCCGAACCCGACGCGCACAGGCTCATGATCCCCCTCGTGCGGCGCACTCGCCAGCCCCACCTCGAGCAGTGGGCGCTGCCCGGCGGATGGCTGGATACGGCCGAGGGACTGCAGGATGCCGCCTCGCGCACACTCGCCGAGACCACCGCCCTCGCGCCGAGCTTCCTGGAGCAGCTGTACACCTTCGGCGACGTCGACCGCTCCCCCACCCGCGTGGTCTCCGTCGTCTACTGGGCACTTCTGCGATCCGACCTGGTCGACGCCCAGCGCGCCGTGCAGGGTGCCCCCGAGAACGTCGAGTGGTTCGACGTCGACGACCTGCCCGAGCTCGCCTTCGACCACAACCGCATCGCCGACTACGCGCTGTGGCGACTGCGCAACAAGGTGGGCTACAGCCGCATCGCGGCCGGGCTGCTGCCGGACGAGTTCACCCTCAGCGAACTGCGCGAGGTGTACGAGTCGGTGCTCGGACGCCGGCTGGATCCGTCGAACTTCCGCCGGCTGCTCGAGGGCTCCGAGGCGCTGGTGCCGACCGAGTCGTTCCGCACGGGCAAGCACCGCCCCGCACGTCTCTTCCGGTACAACGCCGAAGCGGAGGATCTCGGCCTCTAGTTCTGGTCATCCTGACCCGAATTGCACTTCTGGTCATCAGGACATTAATCTGGCGCCGACACAGTAAGTGTCGCCGCGACCAGAAGAGGTGCCCGATGCCCGCTCTGAACCTGCTCGACAGCCGCCGGATCGACCCGTCCGTCGACCACGAGATCCAGGCGATCGCCACGGGATCCGCCGCCGGCTCGACGTGCGATGCGGACCTCGCCGCGGCGCCGTGGGACTTCGACACCGTGCCGGGCTACGGCCCGGGCGCCTCGCTGGGCGACGTCATCCCCACCGGCTCGCCCCTCCAGGGCGCGCTGCCCGCCTCGTACCGCGAGGCCTCGGAGGACGAGCTGCACGCGCGCATCGTCGCCGCCAAGGCGGCGCTCGGCGACCGCGTGGTGATCCTGGGCCACTTCTACCAGCGGGAGGAAGTGGTGCGTCATGCCGACTACGTGGGCGACTCGTTCCAGCTGGCCAAGGCCGCGCAGGCCCTGCCGGACGCGGAGGCGATCGTGTTCTGCGGCGTGCACTTCATGGCCGAGACCGCCGACCTGCTGTCGGCGCCCGGGCAGGCGGTCATCCTGCCGAACCTCGCGGCCGGATGCTCGATGGCCGACATGGCCGACATCGACCAGGTCGAGGAGTGCTGGGAGCAGCTCGCCGACCTGTACGGCCCGCTCGACGTGCCGGATGCCGACGGGCTGCTGCCGGTGATCCCGGTCACGTACATGAACTCCTCCGCGGCGATCAAGGGTTTCGTGGGCCGCAACGGCGGCATCGTCTGCACCTCGTCCAACGCGCGCACCGTCCTCGAGTGGGCCTTCGCCCGAGGGCGTCGGGTGCTGTTCTTCCCCGACCAGCACCTCGGGCGCAACACGGCGAAGGCCATGGGCGTGCCCCTCGACCGGATGCCGATATGGAACCCGAACAGGGCGCTCGGCGGCTCGAGCGCGGCTGAGCTCGACGATGCGCGCGTCATCCTCTGGCACGGCTTCTGCTCGGTGCACCGCCGCTTCACGGTCGAGCAGATCGAGAAGGCGCGGGCCGAGCACCCCGGCGTGAAGGTGATCGTGCACCCCGAATGCCCGATGCCCGTCGTCGATGCGGCCGACGAGGCCGGCTCGACCGACGTGATCCGGCGCGCGATCGAGGAGGCGACCGAGCCCACCACCTTCGCCGTCGGCACGGAGATCAACCTTGTGCAGCGCCTCGCCGCCCAGCACCCGCAGCACACGATCTTCTGCCTCGACCCGGTCGTCTGCCCCTGCTCGACGATGTATCGCATCCACCCGGGCTACCTCGCGTGGACGCTCGAGGAGCTGGTCGCGGGCCGTGTGGTGAACCGGATCACGGTGCCCGACTCGGTCGCCGACCCCGCACGCGTCGCGCTCGATCGCATGCTCGCCTGTGTCCCCCAGGCCCCCGCACGGTCGAACTGACATGGGCGCGACCCACGCGGTGGTGGTCGGCAGCGGCATCGCCGCCCTGACCTTCGCGCTGCACGCGGTCCAGCGGGGCGTCGAGGTCACGATCGTCACCAAGGGATGCGCGGACCAGGGCTCGACCCGGCACGCCCAGGGCGGGATCGCCGGCGTCGTCTTCCCCGGGGACAGCATCGACGACCATGTCGCGGACACCCTGACGGCGGGCGCAGGCCTGTGCGATCCGCATGCCGTGTCGATCCTCGTCACAGAGGGTCCGGAGCGGATCCGCGAGCTGATCGACTGGGGTGTCGCCTTCGACCGTGACCGGGAAGGGCGACTGCTCGCGGGCCTCGAAGCCGCGCACTCGCAGCCGCGCATCCTGCACGCCGGCGGCGACGCCACGGGACTTGCGATCGAGAGCGCCCTGCTGCGCGCGGCGCGTGAAGCCGGGGTCCGGATCGTCGAGCACGCGTTCCTGAAGGACCTGGTCGTGGTCAAGGGACGGGTGCTCGGCGTCCGCGTGGGTCACGAGGGCCGCACCGCGGTGCTCGCCGCCGACGCGGTTGTGCTCGCCACGGGCGGGATCGGGCAGGTCTTCGAGCGCACGACGAACCCGCTCGTGGCGACGGGCGACGGCATCGCCGCGGCCCTGCGGGCGGGCGCCGCCGTGCAGGATCTCGAGTTCGTGCAGTTCCACCCGACGGTGCTGGCGACAGGAACACCGTTCCTCGTGTCGGAGGCCGTGCGGGGCGAAGGCGCCGTGCTGCTCGACGATCAGGGCCGGCACTTCGCGTTCGATGCCCACCCGGACGGCGAGCTCGCCCCGCGCGACGTCGTGGCCCGCGCCTGCGCCGCCGCGGGCTCGGTCCGCCTCGACGCCACCGCGATCCCGGACCTGGCCACCCGGTTCCCGTCGATCGACGCGGCCGTGCGCGACCGCGGCCTCGACTGGAGCGCCACCGCCGTGCCCGTGACGCCCGCGGCCCACTATGTGATGGGCGGCATCGTCACCGATGTCGACGGCCGCACCACGCTGCCGGGGCTGTACGCGATCGGCGAGTGCGCTCGCACGGGTGTGCACGGCGCCAATCGCCTCGCGTCGAACTCGCTGCTCGAGGGTGCGGTGTTCGGAGCACGCGCGGCCGCGGCCGTGTCCGAGGCCGGACGCCCGCGCCGCGGCACGCTGCCGACCTGGGACGGCCCGATCGCCCCCGCGCCGCCGCGGGACGCACACGCCCCGCGCGACGGAGCCCGCGGTGCTGCCGAGGTGTTCACCCGCGCCGCGCTGCAGCGTCTGATGTGGACGCACGCCGGCCTGCTGCGCGACGGCGACGGCCTCGCCTTCGCCGGGGAGACGATCGCCGCATGGCGGGCCGGCTCGCGCGATCCGGTCACCGTGGCCGAGCATGAGGACGCCAACCTGCTGATGGTCGCCGAAGCCGTCGTGGCGGCGGCGTTCGCGCGCCGTGACTCCGCCGGCGCCCACTGGCGCACCGACGCGCCCCTCCACACGTCCCGCGAACTCGCCACGGCAGGAGCCCTCTGATGCGCGACGGCAGTCCTCTCTCCCGGTCGATCATCGACCGCGTCGTTCAGGCCGCGCTCGACGAGGATGCCCCGTGGGGCGACGTCACGGCCGCGGCGTTCCTGCCCGAGACGACCGTGGCCCGCGCGGAGCTGGTGGCCCGCGAGACGGGGATCTTCAGCGGCGGCGAGGTGTTCGCGTCGGCCTTCCGGCTGACGGATCCGAGTGTGTCGGTCGAGCTGCTGCTCGCCGACGGCTCCGCGTTCGAGCCGGGGAGCGTGATCGCGAGAGTCGACGGATCCGCCCGCGCCGTGCTGACCGCCGAACGCGTCGCCCTCAACTTCACGCAGCGGATGAGCGGCATCGCGACGCTCACGGCACGGTACGTCGCCGAGGTGGCGCACACCGCCACGCGGATCGTCGACACACGCAAGACCACCCCGGGCCTGCGCGCATTCGAGCGTCACGCCGTGCTGTCAGGCGGCGGCTTCAACCACCGCTTCTCGCTCTCGGACGCGGTGATGGCCAAGGACAACCACCTCGCCGTGCTCACCGCGGGCGCGGCCGACTATGACGCGGCGCTGACCGAGGCGCTGCGCGCCGGCATCGCCCACCTGCCGCACACGGTGCACGTCGAAGTCGAGGTGGACCGGATCGAGCAGATCGAGCCCGTTCTCGCCGCTGGGGCGCACACCGTGATGCTCGACAACTTCTCGGTCGCCGAGCTGCGTGCGGGTGTCGAGCTGATCGCGGGCCGGGCACAGGTCGAGGCCTCGGGAGGCGTGAGCCTCGAGACCGTGCGCGCGATCGCCGAGACCGGCGTCGACGTGATCTCGGTCGGGGCCCTGACGCACTCGGCGCCGTCGCTCGACCTCGGGCTCGACGTCACGCTCTCATGAGCATGCTGTACCTCGACAACGCCGCGACCACGCCCGTGCGCCCCGAGGTGCGGGAGGCGATGGCCCCCTTCCTCGCGCACGAGTTCGGCAATCCGTCGAGCCACCACACGGTGGGCGAGCGAGCATCCTCCGCCCTCGAGGACGCGAGGGCGCGCGTGGCCGCCGTGCTCGGCATGCGCCGCAGCGACGTCGTGTTCACCTCCGGCGGCACGGAGGCCAACAACCTCGCGGTCAAGGGGATCGCGCTCGCCGCTCTGCTCGAGCGCGGCGCCCGGCACCTGGTGACGACTCCCATCGAGCATTCCTCGGTGCTCGAGTCGGCGCGCTATCTCGAGCGCATGCACGGATTCACGGTGTCATCTGTGCCGGTATCGGGCACCGGAGTCGTGTCGGCGGATGCCGTCGCCTCGGCCGTGCACGACGACACGGCACTGGTCTCCATCGCCTACGCCAACAACGAGGTCGGCACCGTGCAGGACCTGCCTGCGCTGCGCGCCGCCGCCGGCCGGGTGCCCTTCCACACCGACGCGGTGCAGGCCGCCGGCTGGCTCCCGCTCGCCGGCCTCGGCGTGGACGCCGTGTCGATCTCGGGTCACAAGCTCGGCGCGCCGAAGGGCACGGGCGCGCTCGCCGTGCGCGGGCGCGTGCCGCTCGAGCCTCTGCTGCACGGCGGCGGGCAGGAGCGCGGCCGCCGCAGCGGCACCGAGTCGGTCGCGGGCGCCGTGGCGCTCGCGACCGCGCTGGAGCTGGCAGCCGCAGCGCAGGCGGCGGATGCCGCGCGGGTGCGCGCGCGGCGGGACGAACTCGTGGCGCGCGTGCTCTCGCTTGTTCCGTCGGCACGGCTCACGGGCGATCCCGTGCGAAGGCTGCCGGGCACCGCCTCGTTCACCTTCGAGGGCGTGAACGGCGAGGCGGTGCTGCTCGAGCTCGAGCGTCGCGGCGTGATTTCGTCGAGCGGATCGGCCTGCGCCGCCGGCCGCACCGATCCCTCGCACGTGCTGCTCGCCCTCGGCATCGCCCGCGACGTCGCACAGACGGCGCTGCGCCTCACCCTGCCCCATCACTGGGCCGACCACCTGAGCCCCGTGGCAGACGCGATCGCCGCCTCCGTGGCGGCCGTCGGACGCTGATCCGCGCCTAGGCTCGAGTCGTGCCCGAAGCCGCCCCTCCCCTCGTCACCGTCGTCGTGCCGGGGTGGAACATCGCTCCCTACGCGGCCGAGGCCCTCGCCTCGCTGCAGGCGCAGACGCTCGACGCGTGGCGAGCGATCCTGATCGACGACGGATCCGTCGACGGAACCGGATCCGTCTTCTCCACGTTCGCCGAGCGGGATCCGCGGTTCACGGTGGTGACGCACCCCGTTCAGCGCGGACTCGGAGCCGCCCGCAACACGGGTCTCGAGCTCGTCGACACCCCCTATGTCGGGTTCTTCGATGCGGACGACGTGATGCTGCCGCGCGCCCTGGAACTGCTGGTGGGCTCTCTCGAGCGCTCGGCGAGCGACGTCGCGGTCGGGCAGTACTCGCGGCTGCGGCCGGATGACGCCGGCGGCTACTCCCCCTCTCCCGTGCAGCCGTGGGTCGAGGCGTCCACCGGCGCCGGATTCACGGGCGTCACCCTGGATCAGCATCCGGACGTGGTCGGCAACATCGTCGCGTGGTCGAAGGTGAGCCGAGCCGAGCTGTGGCGCGAACTGCGGTTCCCCGCCGGTCTCTACGAGGACCAGGCCGTGACGCAGCAGCTGTACGTCGGCGCGCGAGCCATCGACACGATCGCCGAACCGGTGGTGCACTGGCGCGTCCGTGCCGAGGGCACGTCGATCACGCAGCGCGAGGCCGATCCGCTGGTGCTCGCCGCATGTCTCGACGCGATGCGCGACGGCCTCGCCGTGCTGCACCGCGAGGCGCCGGCCGTCGCGGCCGCCCCCCCCGGCGGGCCCCACCGCGGGGGGGTGCGCGCGCGGCCCCCGCGGGGCCCCCGGGCCCCGCGCCGCCCGCCCCCCACGCCGCACGCGTCGGCCAGATCCTTCGGATGGACCTCCCGCGGCTGCGTGCGCTGGACCTCGCGCCCGCCTCTCGCGAGGCGGTCGAGCTCTTCGCCGCCGAGCTCACCGGCGCCTGACGCCCGGGGCCTGCCGGCTCAGGCCTCCGGCAGGCCGGTGGCCGGCGGGGCGGCGAAGCCGACGGGAGTTGTGACCTCGGGCTCCGTGCGCTCATCGGCCGGGGGCTTGTCGGCGCGCCGGGTGCGCAGCTCGGGATCGGGCTCCGCCGATCCGGTCTCGGCCTCGAGCACGCGGCTGGCGGCGAGCTGCTCCTCGGCGAGCTCGGCGTAGAGTCCCCCGAGCGCGATGAGCTCGGCGTGCGTGCCCGACTCGACGATGCGCCCCGCGTCGATGACGTGGATGACATCCGCGTCGATGACCGTCGACAGGCGGTGGGCGATCGAGAGGGTGGTGCGGCCGGCCGAAGCGGTCTCGAGGGCTTCCTGAACGATCCGCTCCGAGACGGTGTCAAGAGCGCTCGTCGCCTCATCCAGCAGCAGGACGGGCGGATCCTTCAGCAGCACTCGTGCGATCGCGATCCGCTGCTTCTCACCACCCGAGAGTCGGTATCCGCGCTCGCCGGCGATGGTGTCATAGCCGTGCTCGAACCCCGCGATGATGTGGTGGATGTTCGCCTTGCGACAGGCGTCCTCGATCTCCGCGTCCGTGGCGTCGGGCTTGGCATAGCGGAGGTTCTCGCGGATCGTCGCGTGGAAGAGATAGGTCTCCTGCGACACGATCCCGACGTGGTCGATGATCGACTCCTGGGTGAGGCGGGTGACGTTCTCGCCCGAGAACCGCACCTCGCCCGACTCCGCCTCGTACAGGCGCGGTGTGAGGTAGAGCACGGTGGTCTTGCCCGCGCCCGAAGGCCCGACGAACGCGACCTGCTGACCCGGCTCGGCGACGAACGAGATGCCCTGCAGCGTGGGACGGGCATCCGCCGACGCATCGGGGTAGCGGAAGACCACGTCTCGGAACTCGATGCGCCCCACCGGGCCGGGCGCGTGCTCGACCGAGATCGCATCGGGCGCGTCCTGGATCGCCGGCTTGAGGTCGAGGTACTCGAAGATGCGGGCGAACAGGGCCGCGGAGGTCTGCACGTCCAGCGCCACCCTCATCAGACCGATGAGCGGCTGCAGCAGGCGCGCCTGAACCGTGGTGAATGCCACCACGGTTCCGGCGGTGATGAGGCCCGGGTTGCCGGCGAGCAGGAAGCCCGCGAACAGGTAGATGACCGCCGGAACGCTCGCCATCAGCACGTGCACGACCGCGAAGAACCCCTGACCGCTCATGGTCTGGCGCACCTGGAGACGGATCTGGTTCGCGTTCTCGTCGGAATAGCGCCGCGACTCGGTGCGCTGCCGGTTGAACGCCTTGGACAGGAGGATCCCCGACACGCTCAGCGTCTCCTGCGTGATCGCCGTCAGCTCCGACAGCGACTGCTGCGTCTCGGCCGCGATCTTCGCGCGGATCTGCCCCACGCGCCGCTGCACCAGGACGAGGATCGGCATCAGCACGACCGCGATGAGCGTCAGGCGCCAGTCGATCAGGATCATTGCGACGAGGGAGGCGACGACGGTCACGATGTTGCCGAGGATCGCCGCGACCGTGTTGGTGAGCACACCCGAGACGCCGCCCACGTCGTTCTGCAGCCGGGACTGGATCACGCCCGTCTTGGTGCGGGTGAAGAAGCCGAGCTCCATCGCCTGGAGGTGCTCGAACATCCGCACGCGCAGGTCGCCCGTAACCCTGTTGCCGACGTTCGAGGTGAACCAGGCCTGCGCGATGCCGACGAGCGCGCTCACCACGTAGAGCCCCACGATGAGGAGCACAAGACGCACAAGCAGGTCCATCTGCACCGCTCCGACGGATCCGGCTCGCTCGTCGATCGGGAACAGCGCGTCATCGAAGATGCGCTGGATCACCAGCGGCGGGATGGCGCCGAGCGCCGCGCCGGCGATGACGAGCAGACCCGTGACGGCGATCCTGCCGCGGTACGGACGGAACAGGCCGACCACGCGGCGCCGCAGGTCGGGGATGCGGGGCGCCTCCGCGTTCAGCTTGCGAAGCGCGTCCTCATCAACGGTGCGGCCCCCGCCGCCGCGCCCCTGCCCGCCTATCACGCGCCCCATGCTCATGCTCGCCAGCCTAACCACGGGCCCTCGCACGTCATCCCCGGACCGTCTGCGCGGGTGGGGCGTTCGCCGGATGGGCGCCGGCTGGGTGAGCGCCGAACAATTGCTGGGTGAAATCGGGAATGTAATGTCGGAAGCCGCGGTTAGCCTGAGTTGTCGGCGCGCAGACTCCTGCCTTACTTCTGCCGGCCCACCCGCTTTCGCACCGGATCACACGATGATCCGCCGATGGGTGCTTCGCCCTTCCCGCCACGAGGAGAACGATGACCGCCACCGACACCAACCCCCGCACGGGCTCCGTGCCGACCCCCGACATCGCCCGCGCCCTGCCCCAGATCGACCCCGCGGGCATGCGCGTCGTCTGGCTGCTGCTGATCGCCGGCTTCGTCGCGATCCTCAACGAGACGACGATGAGCATCGCCATCCCGCACCTCAACGTCGACCTGGGCGTGCCGCCTGAGCTCGGCCAGTGGCTGACGAGCGCCTTCATGCTGACGATGGCCGTCGTCATCCCCACCACCGGCTTCCTGCTGCAGCGTCTGACCACGCGACAGGCGTTCCTGCTCGCGATGTCGCTGTTCACGGCGGGCACCGCCATCGCCATGGTGGCCCCGGGCTTCGAGGTGCTCCTCATCGGACGCATCGTGCAGGCCGCGGGCACCGCGATCACCATGCCGTTGCTGATGACCACCGTCATGTCGGTTGTGCCCGCGCACGCACGAGGCCGCATCATGGGCCGCGTCGGCATCGTCATCTCGCTCGCCCCGGCGATCGGGCCCACCCTCGCCGGCGTGCTGCTGCAGGTCGCGAACTGGCGCTGGATCTTCGGTGTTGTGCTGCCGATCGCCGTGATCGCCCTCATCATCGGCGCGAAGCTCATGACCAACCTCGGCGAGACGAACAAGGCGCCGCTCGACGTGCTCTCGGTGATCCTGTCGGCATTCGCCTTCGGCGGTCTCGTCTACGGACTCAGCCAGATCGGCGGATCGCACGGATCGAAGTCGCCCGCCATGCCCGAGGGTGCGGCCGGCGCCATGATCGCCGCCGCGGTCGTGCTGCTCGGACTGTTCGTCTGGCGGCAGATCGCCCTGCAGAAGAAGGACGATGCGCTGCTCGACCTGCGCGTCTTCCGGGCACGCAACTTCACCCTCTCGATCGTCGTCATGGGCATCCTGTCGCTGGCGATGTTCGGCACCTTCACCGCGCTGCCCCTCTACATGCAGGATGTGCTGCGCCTCGACTCGGTCACCGCAGGCCTCGTTGTCCTGCCGGGCGCCGTGGCCATGGGTCTGCTGGGCCCGGTCATCGGCCGCATCTACGACGCCAAGGGTGTCGCGATCCTGCTGATCCCGGGCACCGCGCTCGTCGCGCTGGTGATGGGCTTCTACGCGACGCTCACGGAGTCGACCCCGGTGTGGGCGCTCGTCGTCGCACAGATCACCATGTCGGTCGGTATGGCCATGTCGTTCACGCCGCTGTTCTCGGCGTCGTTGGGCTCCCTTGCACCGAAGCTGTACTCGCACGGCTCGGCGGTGCTGAACACGCTGCAGCAGGTGGCGGGTGCGGCAGGCGTCGCGGTGCTCATCACCACGATGGCCTCGGTCTCCGCCTCCCGCGAGGCGGCGGGCATCGCCGAGCTCGCCGCGGGTGCCGCAGGTGCTCGCGCGGCGTTCCTGTTCTCGGCGATTGTCGCCGCGCTCGCCGTCGTCGCGGCCGTCTTCGTGCGCAAGCCCGAGGACTCGTCCGAGGGCTTCCACGGCGGGCACTGACGCCGACACTCAGAAGGGCGCCGACCGCGAGGTCGGCGCCCTTCGTCGTTGCGGCCGCCTCCGCGCCCTTCGTGATTGCGGGCCGACCTGCCCATCCGACCAAGGCAAGCGCCGTCCCGCGTGATAGGCAGGATGGATGAGCACCACCCAGCGCGCCGACGCGCCGTCCCCCACCAGCCCGTCCGCCCCTGCCGCCGACCGCGCCGCGCGCCTCGCGGTGACGGTCTTCCCCATCCTCGTCATCGTCGCCGGAGTGATCGGCTTCGCCTTCCCCGGCGCCGTCGCACCGCTCGGCGCCGCCGTGCCGTGGCTTCTCGGCGTCGTGATGTTCGGCATGGGCCTCACGCTCACCCTCCCCGACTTCAGTCGCATCCTGAAGCGGCCGTGGATGGTCGCGATCGGCGTCGTGCTGCAGTACCTGATCATGCCGCTCACCGCGTGGGTCATCGTCCTCATGCTGCAGCTGCCCGCCGAGCTCGCGGCAGGCGTGATCCTGGTCGGCTGCGCTCCCGGCGGCACGGCGTCGAATGTGGTCACCTATCTGTCGCGGGGCGACACCGCCCTCTCGGTGACCGTGACGACCTGCTCGACGCTGCTCGCGCCGATCCTCACCCCGCTGCTCACGCTGTGGCTGGCCGGACAGTTCCTCGAGGTGCCCTTCGCCTCGATGTTCGTCTCGATCCTGCAGACGGTGCTGCTGCCCGTGATCGCGGGCCTGGTCGTTCGCCTCCTGCTGCGCCGCTGGGTCGAGCGAGCCCAGCCGATCCTGCCCTGGCTGTCCACGATCGCGATCGCGCTGATCGTTGCCGCGGTGGTGGGTGGCAGCGCCGACAAGATCGTCGAGGCCGGCCTCCTGGTGTTCGTCGCCGTGTTCCTTCACAACGGCTTCGGCCTGCTGCTGGGATACCTGGCCGCCTGGGGCCTGCGCATGACGCAGCGTGAGCGCCGGGCGATCGCCGTCGAGGTCGGCATGCAGAACTCCGGCCTGGCCGCCTCGCTCGCCGCCGCGCACTTCTCGCCTCTCGCTGCACTGCCTGCCGCGGTGTTCTCGGTCTGGCACAACCTGTCTGGAGCGCTGTTCGCCCTGTGGATGGGCCGCCGTCCCGTCACCGACGAGTGAGAACAGGAAGGGGGCCGCCCCCGCGGGGGGGCCCCCCCGCGGGCGCCCCCCCCCATTCAGCGTCTCCGGACGAGTGCTCAGGCGGGCGGCGGATACGGCGATTCCGCGAGCAGGCGGGCCAGATGCGCGGCATGCCTGGCCAGCGTCGCTGTCGTGCTGGCCACCTTCTCCGGTGTCTGCGGCAGATCCTTGTAGTCGGTGGACTGCATGGCCTCACCGTTCCAATAGACCCCGCCCTGCGACGGGATGGTGAAGCCCACGTCGGTGAGTGCCTGGTCGAGATCGGCGGTGATGGCGTGGGCGCCGTCCTCGTTCCCCACCACCACGGTGACGGCCACCTTCCCCGCCAAGATCGGACGCCCCTCGTCGTCCGTCAGCGAGATCTCATTGTCGAGCCGCTCGAGCACGCGCTGAGCGACGCTCGACATGTGCCCCATCCACGTCGGGGTGCCGAACACGAGGATGTCCGCGTCGAGCACCTTCTGCCGAAGCTCCGGCCACTGGTCGCCGTCTCCCATGTCGTCGAGCACCCCCGGGCGCACGTCGTGATCGACGACCCGGATCTGCTCCCCCGTCACGTCGTGAGCTGCGAGCGCTTGCAGCACCTGACTGTTCAGCAGCTCGGTGCTCGACGGCTCTGGCGATGGGCTCAGCGTGCAGTTGAACGCGAGTGCGTGCATGGTGCTCCTTCTCTCGCCGCCGCGCGACGGCGCCTGTGGAGTCCACTCAACGCCTGCTGCCGTTCGAGGGCGCGGGGTTGACAGTGCGACAGCGGAGCCCACCGATCGCGAGCGGGCTCAGCAGCACGACTGACCTCGTGCGCCGGGTGGGCGGCGCCTACATCCACTTGCGCCATTTGAAGACGGCGTAGAGCCCCACGGCGGTGACGACCATCAGCGCGATCGCCATCGGATAGCCCCATGCCCAGTGCAGTTCGGGCATCTCGGTGAAGTTCATGCCGTAGATGCCGGCCACGATGCTCGGTCCGAAGAGGATGGCCGCCCACCCGGAGATCTTCTTCACCTGCTCGTTCTGTGCCAGCGCGGTCTCGGTCTGGCGACGCGTGACGAGCGTCGAGTTCACCGTCAGCGCGTTCTCCAGGATCGCGCGGAACGACGACAGGCGCTCCGAGATCCGGATCGTGTGGTCCAGCACGTCTCGGAGGGCGCGCTGCAGCTCGATGTGAACGCCGTACTTGTCGGCGCCGCGCAGCAGCGCCTCGAGCATCATCACGAGCGGATCGGCAGCGCGCTGGAAGCCGATCACCTCGCGCGAGAGCAGGTAGATGCGCTGCGACAGCTCCGCGGTGTCGTCGTTGAAGAGCTGATCCTCGATCTCGTCGATGTCGTTCTGGAGCCCGGCGACGACGGGCTCGTATTCGTCCACCACCTCGTCGAGCACCGCGTACAGCACAGCCTGCGGCCCCAGCGCGAGCATGTCGGGGCGCCCCTCCATACGGTGACGCACCCGCGCGAGATCCGGACGCTCCGCGTGGCGGATCGTGACCACGAAATCCGGGCCCACGAAGACGTGGAGCTCCCCGAACTCCACCATCTCCTTGCGATCGATGTAACGCGCCGGCCGCAGCACCGTGAACAAGATGTCGCCGTAGCGCTCGAGCTTCGCACGCTGGTGGCCGTTCAGCGCGTCCTCGACCGCCAGCTCATGCAGCGAGAACTCGTCGGCCACCTCGGCGATCTCCTCCTTCGTCGGCCGGAAGAGACCGATCCAGGCCATGCCGCCCTGGGACGTCATGTACTCGAAGGTCTGCTCGAGGCTCGCGGGGTTGTCGATCCGGTGGCCGTCGACGTACACGGCGTTGTCGATGATGGGCACGCGCCTATTGTCGCGGTCGCCGGTGAGAGATCCGGATCGGCGCGCGCCGGGCCCCGGAGGTCCGCGGGCGGGCCGGTCCGGTGGGCTGACGGGATCCGGCTCAGGCCGTTGCGTTCCCGCACGCGCGCGGATAGACCGGAGGGCATGACGAGAGCTCAGGAATGGCTGGACGGGTACCTTCGTGCGTGGCGGTCGTATGACGAAGCCGAGGTGCGGGCGCTCTTCACCGACGACGCGGAGTACTGGTTCCGCCCGAACGACGCCGAGCCCACGCGGGGCATCGAGGCGATCGTCGAGATGTGGGACTCCGACCGCGGCGACGACCCGCAGTTCGACTTCGAGGTGCTGATCGAGGACGACCGTCTGGCCATCATGAAGGGCCACGTCGACTACGGCGAGAAGCACTACACGAACATGTGGGAGGTCTGGTTCGCGCCGGACGGCCGCGCACAGAAGTTCGTCGAGTGGTGGATGCTCCCGCGCAAGCGGGGGTGACGCGACCGGGCGGGGTCCGTCGCCGTGTCGGAGACCCGTGCCAGGATGGCGGGGCACCCTTCCGGAAGGTCTTCGCCCCATGCGCATCACCCCTCGGCTCGGCGCCGGTGTCGCCGTGCTCGCCCTGCTTCTGCCCCTCGCGGGGTGCACGGATCCGGGCGAAGAGCTCACCGCGAAGCTCGCGGACTCCCTGGCCGCGTCTTTGTCGGATCACACGCTCTCCGATGTCGAGCTGACGAATCCGAAGGCGACGGAGGTCTTCGACGAGCAGATCGCACCGCTCGCCGACTACCCCGTGAAGGTCACGGCCGATGACGTCGAGCGCGAGGGCGGCAAGGCCACCGTCGAGCTGCACTGGTCGTGGGACATCGAGGGCCACACCTGGGAGTACTCGACCACCGCGGCGCTCCTCGAAGACGAGGAAAGCGAGTGGGCGGTCGACTGGGCGACCGACACGCTCATCCCCGAGCTCGGTCCGAACGAGCGCATCGAGATCGCTCGCGAGTTCGGCCCGCGCGCGGACGTGGTCGACACGGCCGGCACCGCCATCGTCACCTCTCGCCCCGTCGGTCGCTATGGCCTCGACAAGGCCAATACGCCGCCGGACCAGGTCGGCACGTCGGCGGAGGCTATCGCGAATGCGCTCGGCCTCGACCCGGCTGCTTTCCGCGCGCAGGCCGAGGCGGCAGGCGCGCAGGCCTTCGTCGAGGGTCTGGTGGTGCGCGAGGGCCAGGAGGCCCAGTACGTGAAGCCGGAGTTCGCGTCGATCCCCGGGGCGCTGCGCGTCGCGGACGAGGTCACGCTCGCACCGACGCGCACCTTCGCACGCGAGATCCTCGGTGTGGTCGGCGATGCCACGGCCGAGATCGTCGAGAAGTCGGAGGGGGCGATCCGGCCGGGCGATCGCGTCGGCCTCTCCGGCCTGCTGAAGACCTACGACGATCAGCTGCGCGGGACGCCGACCACCCGCATCCACGCCGTCGAGGGCGAGACACGTCGCGAGCTGGCCGCGTGGAAGGGAGAGGCCGGCAAGCCGGTCGCGATCACCCTCGATCTCGCGATGCAGACCGAGGCGGAGCAGATCCTCTCCTCACTGTCGGGTGAGAACGCTCCGGCGAGTGCGCTCGTGGCGATCCGCCCGTCGACGGGCGAGGTGCTGGCGGCGGCGAACGGGCCGGGCAACGGCGGGATGAATGCCGCGACGGCCGGTGAGTACGCGCCAGGATCCACGTTCAAGCTCGTCACCTCGCTCGCGCTGCTGCGCTCGGGCCTGTCGCTCGACGACGTGCTCGCGTGCCCGACGACGCTCGACGTCGACGGCTATACGTTCCACAACTTCGACGACTATCCCGCCTCGGGCATCGGCGCCGTGAGCTTCCGCACGGCTCTCGCCAACTCGTGCAACACGGCGATGATCGGCGCGCGCGACCGGATCGATCCCGCCGACATCACCTCCGCCGCCGCGACGCTGGGACTGACGAAAGCACCGGATCTCGGCTTCCCGCTGGTGCTCGGCGGGGTGCCGAAGCCCGAGGGAGAGACAGAGCGCGCGGCCGACCTCATCGGCCAGGGGCGCGTCACGGCGAGCCCGCTGGGCATGGCGACCGTCGCGGCGTCCATCGCCGCGGGGCGCACGGTGGTGCCGCACCTGATCGACGGCAAGGTCGCCGAACCCGACCCGAAGGCGCCCCTCACCGATGCCGAGGCCGCTTCCCTGCAAGAGCTGATGCGCGCGGTCGTCACGGACGGATCCGCGACCTTCCTCGCCTCGATTCCGGGCGCGCCGGTGGGCGCGAAGACCGGAACGGCCGAGTACGGCGATGCGAACGCCGACGGCGCGTACGCGA
The DNA here is from genome assembly GCF_017592545.1 of Microbacterium stercoris. Lineage (GTDB taxonomy): Bacteria > Actinomycetota > Actinomycetes > Actinomycetales > Microbacteriaceae > Microbacterium > Microbacterium stercoris. The sequence continues at coordinate 432,485 of NZ_JAGFOA010000001.1, read as the reverse complement.
AGCACAGCTGGATGATCGGCACCCACGGCGATCTCGCCGTCGCGGTGTTCGTCGAGACGGGCGTCTCGGGCGCCCAGACGGCCGGTCCCCTGCTGCAGGCGTTCTTCGAGAAGTGGTGAGGCGACACGATGCTCCGTCCTCCGACGGCCGCTGACGAACGGTGACGTTGCGATGTGGGAGTTCGATGCCGAGCTGATCCACTGGCGGGGGCCGGCGCCGTTCGTCTTCGCTCCCCTGACGCCGGAGCTGTCCGACGAGGTCAAGGACGCCGCGCGAGGCCTCATGTACTGGGGCCAGGTGCCCGTCACGGCGACGATCGGGGCCACCACGTTCGAGACGGCGATGTGGCCGAAGGACGGCCGCTTCCTGCTCCCGATCAAGGTCGCCGTGCAGCGCGCCGAGCGCCTTGATGTCGGAGACCCGGTTTCGGTCAGGCTGAGCCTGCGGGGTTAGTCCGGCTGAGCCCGCGGGGCTGGCGCCTCAGTTCGGCTCGCAGGCGTAGCCGTCGTTATCGCGGTCCAGGTCGTAGATGTCGCTGCCCACGATGCGGGCCACGCCGTCGAAGTAGGCCGGGCCGTTGCCGCTGCCTCCGGCGCAGTCCACATCGCTGGACACCGGGACACACGCCTCCGCGTAGTTCGCGTCGCAACCGCCCCCTGCCGACCCTGCCACCGGCGCGGGAGCGGCCGGCGGCGGTGCGACGTAGGTGCCGTTCGCGGTCACGCGATCGACCGGGGCACGGGTGATCGCGTCCGAGACGATCACTCGGTCGATCTCCTGCCCGTCGAGGGTGGTGACCCGATACGTGATGGTGCGCTCGCCGGGAACGCCCTCGGTGGTGATGCGCGTCTGCCCCGAGGCGAGGTTGGGGTCGTCGACCGTGACTTCGGCGAACACGACGGCCTCCGTGACGACCTCCTCGCGGACCTCCGGCGTCGCCGTCGGCGTCGGGCTCGGCTTCGGAGTGGGCGTCGCCGAGGGGCGGGGTTCCGCGGTGCGCTGCTCGTTCTGCGACGTGTTCTGCGCGCTGAAGGCGCTAGCCTCGGCCTGCGGTGCGCGTGCCGCACCCGCGACGGCACTCGAGCCTCCCGCGAGCAGCAGAGCCGCCGCAGCGATCGCCGTGAGCGCCATCGCAGACTTGCGCGACCGCAGGCGAAGCCACGTGCGTCCGCCGCGGGCCCAGCCGACGATGCCGGTGATGAGCGCGACGATCGCCAGCGGCAGCGCGATCGGGGGCGCCGCGATTGCGAAGACGACACCCACGGCGATGAGCGCCCACCCCCACCAGCGGATCCGGCGCTTGGCGGGGCTCTCCCGTACCGAGCCCAGCGGATGCGCTGGGGGCGCGCCGTCAGGGCCGACGCTGGTGGTCCAGGCCATGCCGTCCCACCAGCGCACCTGGCCGGGCGTGTCCGGATCCGAATACCAGCCCGGAGGGTGCGAAGTCATGGTGGCGCCTGTCTGCCGAATCGAGGGAGTCGATTCGGATTCAAACAGACGCGCACCCGCGCTCACGGCGGGAGCATCTCACAGACTGAGAGGCGGAGATCGAATACCGGAAGCTGCACGGATCCGACCCGAATCACCGCGGGCCGAGCGGCTCGCCGTCGGAGATCCGGTCTCCGTCAGGCTGAGCCTGCGGGGTCAGCCGACGTTCTTCGACCAGACGGGCGTCGCCGTGACCATGGTGGGCGGTCCGGCGAGCAGGTGCTCCGACTCGGCGAGGTAGGCGAGGTACGGCTCGGTGGTGAGGAATGCTGCCGCCTCCTCGCGTGACGCGTACTGCTGGAAGACCATCAGGGCCTCCGGATCGCCGGCGACGGTCGTGTACACGTACGCCTCGTGGCCGTCATTCGCATCGATGGCGGCGGGCATGTGCCGCTTCCACGCGGCGATCAGCTCGTCGCGCTTGCCGGGAAGGGCCCGGTGGGTCAGGAAGAGTCCGTAGCTCATGCCGCCGACGTTAGCGACGCCCTCCGACATTGGCGGTCGCAGCCGGAAGCCCGCGTCCGCGTCCGCTGCCGAGGAGAAATCCACGGCAGCGGACCGATCCACCGCAGGATGGCCTCCGTTGTGGATTTCTCCTCGGCGACGGCGTTCAGCGCGAGCGTCGGCGTTCAGCTGCGTTCGACGGGCATCCAGAGCTCACAGGTCGCGGTCGAGAAGTCGGGCGCCCGATCGAGGATCGCCACGATGGAAGGCCCGGGGCGAAGACGCCATGGGTTCGACGGGAACCAGTCGGTCGCCGTCGCCGCCCACGCCGCCTGCAGGGCGGCGGGGTGCTCCCCCGAGGTGCGGAAGACGGCCCACGCCCCGGCGGGCACCTCGATGGCGTCGAGGTCATCGGGCACCGCGGTCGCGGTCGATACCGCCACCCCGTGCAGGTACGTGAGCTCCGTGCCCACGGCGGCGTCCGGATCCTGATCCGCGGTCACCTGCAGCAGGCCTGCGGGATCCGTGTCGGAGAGCTGCTTGAGGCGAGCGTGCTCCTCGGCGGGCAGCGAGGCGATGTGCGCCTGAATGTGCGGGTTGATGCCCTCGTGGATCAGCGGCACGCGCGCGGCGTGGCCGATCAGGCGGAAGGCGGGTCGTTCGGTGATGCGGGCATCCATGGGGGTGCTCCCTTCGACGGTCAGGCGGAACCTGAGCTGTGGTTGGCTGCGAAGGGGGCCGCCGTCGCGCCGGACGTCGCCGTGGCTGACACCGTGCACGGCGCGGAACGCGCGGCCGAAGGCCTCGGTCGATCCGTACCCGTACCGCACGGCGATCGTCAGCAGCTCCTCGTCGCCGATCACGTCCGCGGCGGCCACGGTCATCCGCCGGCGCCTCACGTACTCGGACACCGGCATGCCGGCGAGCGACGAGAACATCCGCCGCGCGTGATAGCCCGTGGTGCCCATGGCGCCCGCCAGCGCGTCGACATCCAGCTCGTCGCCGATGTGCGCTTCGACCTCCGCGACGAGGCGGTTGAGGATCTCGATCACGACAGCTCCCTTCCCCTCGACTCTCGCGAATCCCCCGTCCGCGCACCCGACTTTCGGAGACGGATCCGATCGGACCCGTCGATCCAGCGCAAGAGGCCACGCCCGGCTTTGACGATTCCTCCTACCGACAGCGGACGCAAGCGCACGCTCGCTTACCGTGGACGACATGATCCGTCGCCTCCTCGCCCGCGCGTTCTGGCGCTTCAGCGGGTGGAAAATCGTCTCCGAGCCCGCTCCCACACGCCCCACGATCCTGCTCGGGGCCCCGCACACGTCGAACTGGGACTTCGTCCTCATGCTCGCGCTCGCCTGGACGCTGCGGATCGATCTGCACTGGATGGGCAAGAAGAGCCTGTTCCGCGGATGGCGCGGCCCGATCATGCGGGCGCTCGGCGGCATCCCCGTCGATCGCGCGAATCCGGGCGCGCTCGTGCGGGAGATCATCGATCGCGTCCGGTCGGGAGAGATCTTCAGCCTCGTCATCACCCCCGATGGCACGCGTTCGGCGCACACCCACTGGAAGTCGGGCTTCTACCGGATCGCCCGCGAGACCGGCATGCCCGTGACGCTCGGCTTCGTCGACCGCACGACGATGACCTCCGGCCTCGGCCCGACCCTCGCGCTGACGGGCGACGTGCGCGCCGACATGGACGTGATCCGCGCGTTCTACGCCGACAAGGCCGGCTACACCCCGGCGCTCCGCGTCGAACCCCGCCTGCGGGAAGAGGACGCGAAGGGCTGACCCTCAGCCGCGATGATCGGTCAGATCCGGATCGGCACGGAGGACGTCCGCGATCGCCTCCTCGGGGCGCGGAGCGATCGTCTCGTCCTCCTCCAGCTCGGGGACGGTCGGCTCACTGGGCGCGGGCTCGTGGTCGGGCGCGGTGTTGTGGGCGTGCGTGGACATGGGGTGCCTCCTCTCGCGGGGCTCAGGCTACGCGCCACGCCGTCGTGCGGCCAAGCCCCCGCGCCGGCTGACGTCAGGTGCGCTGCCGGTAGTGCAGCAGCACCGCGCCGTTGTCGAAGACCCGCTGCTCGACGAGCTCGAGGTCGAGCCGCGCGTCCTCCGGGATCGCCCGCAGGCCGCCGCCCACGATCTTCGGCACCACGAAGAACCGGAAGTCGCGCACAAGCCCCTCGCGGATCGCCGGCGCCGCCGTCGTCGGTCCGAAGATCTCCACCTCGCCGGTCGCCCCCGCCGCGATCCGCTGGATCTCCTCAAGCCCCAGATCCCGGATCAGCCGCGCATCCGCTCCGAGGTCCGCCTCATCGAGCGTCGACGACGCGACAACGAGGTCCAGTTCGCACCAGCGACGTGCGAACTCGCGCTCCTCGTCGCCCCAGACCTCCTCGGAGGGATCCGGCTCGGCCTCCCAGTACCGCATGAGCTGATAGGTGCGACGTCCGAGGATCTCGGCGCTGACGTCGTTCATGCGCTCGATGTGGAACCGGAAGACGTCCTCGCCCGGTGCGGACCACTGGAAGTCGCCGTCGGCGTCGGCTGCGAATCCGTCGATCGAGACGGTCGCCGTGTAGCTCAGGGTGCCCATGGCGCCATGCTGGTCGGCACGACCGCCGACCGCAATGGGGCGAGCCGGACGGTCAGCAGGCGTCGTAGAGGTGCTCGGCGCCGCCCGCGGCGACGAGGTCCCGATCCCGCAGGATCGCGAGGGGCGCGCGATCCGGCTGGTCACAGACCTCGGCGAACGTGAGGGAGCTGTCGGCGAGCGAATCCGGATACTCGATCTGCAGCACGTGGTCGCCGTACACCTCGGTGTACGCCGCGCACTCCTTCCACGCCCCGCATTCCTCAGTGACCGCGAAGTCGAATCCGAGCTCGTCGCGCGCGACCGGGGCGATCTCGGCGGCGTTCTTCTGTGCGATGGCCAAGCCTGCGCGATGCGCGCGCTCGACATAGGCGGCGGCGAGCGCGTGAGCACCGTCCTCGTCGATGCCGTCGAACCGGGTCCAGGTGTCGAGGTTGTCGATCTCGACAGCATCGAATCCGTCGGTGGCGCAGCCGTCGATCACGGGACCGATGAGCTCGAGGATCCCCGCGCGCTGATCCGCGGTCGACGGATCGAGGATGTATTCATCGGGCCATGCCGGATCCGTCACGGGTTCCGTTCCCGCATCACGCAGCAGCAGCTCGGGGCGATCGAGCCAGCGCTCGTCGCCGGGCTGGGTCTGGAAGCCGTTCACGTAGCAGACGCTGTACGCGCCTTCGAGGGGCTCGGCCGTCGCATCCCTCACGACGACGTCGATCTCGACGAGGGCGTCGCCGCCGTCGACGCGGTCGGAGACCCCGCCGAGCTGGTAGTCGAACACGCCGCTCGTCGGGGGCAGTTGCGGCGCCGAGGCGGGCGATCCGCCCGCACACGCCGTGAGCGACGCGAGCGCCGTGAGGGCCGTGAGAGCCGTGAGAGCCGTGAGCGACACGATGACGACGCCCGACTTGCTGCGAGCTGTCACGATGCGGGCCGCGCTGCTGTATCCATCCCGCTCACGCTATCCCGACGGAACCGTTGCGCGGCGGCGGCTACCAGGCCCGCCCGCGCAGGTCGATGACTCCCACCGGCCACGCGTCGAGAGGGGACACGACCGGCAGGATCAGCAGCGGCTGTCCCGGCGGATCCTCAATGGGCATGCCGTCGCGCGAGATCGAGCGCTCGGCCGCGGTGACGCGCGTCCACCCGCACGCCTCGTAGAACGGCACGACCTCTTCTCGGCACCCCAGGTATCCGAATTCGATGCCCCCGTCGCCCGCCATCGACCGTGCCAGTGCGGCCATCAACTTCTCGCCGAGCCGCTGCCCCCGCGCGGATCCGGCGACGAGCACTCCCCCGACGCCCGCGATGACGACCTCGCCGCCGCCCACAGAGATCCGGCGGCGCCCCCATCCGGCGTGGCCGAGAACCACCGCGCCGGCCCGCGCGATCACGTGCACGTCGTGCGGCGCGTAGCCGTAGGGCTGCGCCGGGTGCCACGGGCCGAAGTCGGCGAGGTACTCCGCGTCGAACAGGCGCGCAAGCGAGGCGACGTCGTCCGATCGGATCAGGGCCTCGTGCCGCACGGGCTCGATCACGATCTCCACCCTCACGACGGTAGTCGTCACCTTCCCTCTTGCCTGTTCGTCCTAGCGCGAGGTTCCGCCCTGCGCGGCGCGGTAGCTGGGGTCTCGCACGCGGCGCACCCAGGGGTAGGTGGTGCTCCCCGGGAGAGGATGTCCCACCGGGTCGAAACGCAGCGCGGCGGAGTCCTGCTCGGCCGCGGGCCGGAGCACGAGCTCGGCGAACGGATGCCATTTGCCGGTGGGGGCGGCGTGATAGATCCGGACTCGCCACGGCTGCTGCTCGAGCGACCGTCGCAGACTCCGAAGGTCGGCAGGCAGCGTGCGCGACGGCACACCCCGCGCGCAGATCATGACCGGACCCTGCGGCGAGCGGTACGGCAAGAGGCTCCCGAAGATCGCGCGCGTCGGTGTGCGCCGCGGGGCGAGCAGGAATCGGGATGGGAAGCCGATGCCGGTCGTGGCGAGCAGCACATCAGCGTGCCCGCCCTCGACGGTGTGGAACCGCACGGCAAGGCCGAGCACGTCCGCGAGCCCGGCCGGCAGCCCGATGCCGCGCGACAGCCGCGCGGTCACCTCAACCGGCTCTTCACGCTCGTCATCGATCCAGTCGATGCCCGACGGCGCCGCACCGCGGATCCACGTCGCACGCCCCGTCAGCACCAGCCCGTGCGGATGGATCGGACGCGGATGACGCACGCGCCGGAGCAGCGAGAAGAAGCCGCGCAGCGCGGCGCCGGTCACATCTGCCAGTCCCGCGAGCATCCGGCCATTATGCCGACGGACGCGTGCCGAGATAACCCCCTTGCGCCAGCGTGGTGACTGCGCAGGGCACAGCGCTTCTTGCGCACCTGCGCGGTGGCGAGGACGATCTGACCACGGGCTGGTGCGCTGAGGCATCGACCTCGACGAAAGGACGTGCACACGTGGACTGGAAGCTCGAGCTGATCGCCGTGCCGGTGACCGACCTCGACCGGGCGAAGGACTTCTACGTCGGTATCGGCTTCAATGCCGACCACGATCACACCGTGTCGGAGGAGGTGCGCTTCATCCAGCTCACGCCTCCGGGCTCGGCCTGCTCCATCGTGCTCGACGCCAACTTCACCGAGATGGCCCCTGGCTCGGTGAAGGGACTCCAGTGCGTCGTGAAGGATGCCGCCGCGGCTCGCGAGTCCCTGCTCGCGGCAGGCGTCGAGGCGAGCGACCTGGACGACCAGGCATGGGGAACCTTCGTGTACTTCTCAGACCCGGATGGCAATAGCTGGGCTCTGCAGCAGCTTCCCGAGTGGTCTCCGAGCTACCAGGCGTAGCCCGGCTGCACGGCGCGACACCGGGTTCCGAGCGGAGTAGGCGACGGAAGCCGCGCACTGGAAGATTCGAATCATGCCCGCGGTGCCGACCAGACCTCACATCCGCGCCGCCTGCCCTGAAGACGTCCCGGCGATCGGTGCAGCCCTGCACGCGTATCTCGCGCAGACCGAGAGGGAGAAGACGACCCACGACGCCGGCGGGCAGCTCTCGCCCGTGGGCGACCTTCCCGAGGGATACCGCGCCGAGGTCCGGGATCCGATCGGCACCCTTGCCAGCTGCCGTATCCTCGTCGCGGACCTGGATGGCCGCGTGGCCGGCGTTGTTGTGCTGAAGCCGGGCGCGGATTCGGTCGAGATCAAGCGTCTGTGGGCGTCACCGGATGTGCGCGGTCAGGGAATCGGATCGGCCCTGCTCGACGCGGCGATCAGTGAGTCCGGCGCCCTCCCCGTAACGCTCACGGTCTGGGACTGGCGCCAGGACGTGATCAGACTCTACGCATCGCGCGGATTCGAGCAGGTCGCGTCCTGGGACGAGCGGCCGCGACTCGTCTGCATGCGACTCGCGTCGGGCGGCTCGTCATCACGTCAGTCGTCCCCCTGAAGCACCTCGTCGCGCCCAGCTCGCCGCGCGCCGAGTTCGCGCAATGCCGGCGCATCCAGCACCGCTCGTGCAACCCGCTCGTCCGCTCCCAGCGCGATCTCGCTGGTGTAGATGGGGGCGCCGATGAACCATGACCGATCCTCTGGCCAGATCAGCGACGGGATGTCGCCGGTGTGCCGCAGTGCGCCGACCGACGAGAGCGGACCGGACCACAGGAAGTAGTTCCGCCCCGGCAACGTCAGCGGGGAGGCGTCGGGCCGTGCGACGCGTCGGCGGGCCATTGCCTCCTGCGCCCGCCTGAGCTCCCCATCGTCGTGTGGCCCTACGAGGAAAACGCTGGATCCGGCTGCTGTGCGGGGATCCTCGTCGCGGTTGTACAGCCAGCCCCATCCCTCCCAGAGGGCGGTGTGAACGACCTGCGCGCCCGTGAACGGCGCGACCTGCTCGATCAGAGCCTCCAGAACCTGGTAGTCGTGCCGTTCGGGATCCTCTTCGCCCCACGGAATCGGGACCACGACGTACGCCTCGTACCCCGCGGGGACGGCATGGCCCAGGGTCGGCCCGAACTCGTCGAGGAGCGGGCCGATCCATTCGCCGGCTGCAGGCCCCGCACTCCAGGACGCGCCCGCAGCACGTAGGTACTCATCCATGGGCGGCACGCTATCGGACGCCGTTCGTGCTGATGCGAGGGTTACGAGCGCACCGCCCAGCGCGCCGTGCGTGTCATCCAGCGCAGCGTGCGGCGAGCGACAGATGAAGCAGCGGGTACGGGCGTCCCGCCTCGTCCACCTTGCTCCGCCCCGTCACGCGGAAGCCATTGCGCTCGTAGAAGCGAGCTGCGGCCGCGTTCTGCTCGTTCACGTCGAGCGCCAACACCTGCTGCTCCGCGACGACGTGCTCGAGCAGCATCCGCCCCACACCGCTCCCGCGCAGCGCCGCGTCAACGAACAGCATCTCGAGGCGCCCGCGAGCGGTACCCGCGAAACCGACGATCCGCCCATTCGCCTCTGCGGCGGTGAGGAGCACCTGCGGCAGATAGTCCGACGCCAGCATCGACTCGATCTGCCGGCGATCCTCCTCCGCGAGGAAGTCATGCGTCGCGAGCACCGCGCTGCGCCAGATCTCGACCAGGCGCGGGTACTCCGCGGCGCCGGTCACCGGACGGATCGTCACAGACGTCATCAGATCTCCCCCTGGGCGGTCAGGCGCGGGACGGCCCCGCCGACGAGACATCGAGTCTCTCCCGCAGGGCGCGTTCTCAGACGTTGAACCTGAACTCCACGACGTCGCCGTCCTGCATGACGTAGTCCTTGCCCTCGATGCGCACGCGGCCCTTGGCCTTGGCGTCTGCCATGGAGCCGGCCTCGTCGAGATCCGCGAAGGCGACGACCTCGGCCTTGATGAAGCCGCGTTCGAAGTCAGAGTGGATGACGCCGGCGGCCTGCGGGGCGGTCGCGCCCTTGCGGATCGTCCAGGCGCGCGACTCCTTGGGGCCGGCGGTGAGGTAGGTCTGGAGGCCGAGCGTCTCGAAGCCGACGCGGGCGAGCTGGTCGAGGCCCGACTCCTCCTGGCCGAGCGACTGCAGCAGCTCGAGCGCCTCGTCGTGGTCGAGGTCGATCAGCTCCGACTCGACCTTCGCGTCGAGGAACACGGCCTTGGCCGGGGCGACCAGCGCCGCGAGCTCGGCCATGCGATCCGCGTCGCCGAGCACGCCCTCGTCGACGTTGAAGACGAACAGCGTGGGCTTGGCGGTGAGAAGGCCCAGCTCGCGGATCGGCGTCACGTCGAAGGCGGCCTGGAAGAGCGTCTTGCCCGTGTCGAGCACGGCCTTCGCTTCCTGCGCGGCCGCGAGCACACCAGCGTCGGCCTTCTTGCCCTTGACCTCCTTCTCGAGACGCGGGATCGCCTTCTCGAGGGTCTGCAGGTCGGCGAGGATCAGCTCGGTGTTGATCGTCTCCATGTCGGAGGCCGGATCGACCTTGCCATCCACGTGCACAACGTCTCCGTCCGCGAAGCCGCGCACGACCTGCGCGATCGCGTCGGCCTCGCGGATGTTCGCGAGGAACTTGTTGCCGAGGCCCTCGCCCTCGCTCGCGCCGCGCACGATGCCGGCGATGTCGACGAACGAGACGGGAGCGGGGAGGATGCGCTGCGATCCGAAGATCTCCGCGAGGCGGTTCAGGCGCGGATCCGGCAGCTCCACCACGCCCACGTTGGGCTCGATCGTCGCGAACGGGTAGTTCGCGGCGAGAACCGAGTTCTTGGTCAGGGCGTTGAAGAGGGTCGACTTGCCGACGTTGGGAAGGCCGACGATTCCGATGGTAAGAGCCACGGGAGACCAGTCTACGCGGGCGCTCGCGGCGCGCCTGGCAGGATCCCGCAGGCCGTCGCGCAGACTCGGAGCGTGGCTCTGGACTTCACCGCGATCGACTTCGAAACCGCCAACGGATCGCGCGCCTCGGCGTGCCAGGTCGGCCTGACGAAGGTGCGCGGTGGCGAGGTCGTCGCGACGGCGGGCTGGCTGATCCGGCCCCCCGCCGGCCACGACGACTTCCTGGAGTGGAACACGCGGATCCACGGCATCACCGCCGAGGACGTCGTGGATGCGCTGACGTGGGACGAGCAGATCGAGGATCTGATCGGCTTCGCCGAGGACGACGTGCTCGTCGCCCATAACGCGAGCTTCGACATGGGCGTGTTGAAGGCGGCGTGCGAGGTCACCCGCTTCGACCTGCCGGCCTATCGCTACGCCTGCACGCTGCAGGTGGCGCGCAAGGTCTACCAGCTTCCGTCGTACCGGCTGCCGGTCGCCGCGGAGGCGGCGGGCTTCACGGGCTTCTCGCACCACGACGCGGTCGCCGACGCCCTCGCCTGCGCGCACATCCTGATCGACGCGGCGAGGCGCTCCGGTGCGGCGCACATGGACGACCTGCCCGGGCTCATCGGCGCGAAGCTCAACCGCATCCAGCCGGCGGTGCTCGCCGCCTGACGGGCAATGTCGGAGGCCCCGCGCATGATGGGGTCATGGACGCACTCAGCCTGCTGCTCGTGATCGTCGCCCTCGTCGCGGGGGCCGCGATCGGCTGGTTCGCGCACGCGACCCGCACGGCGCGCGATGCGGCGGACGCCCGCGCATCGCTGGCGGCGCGAGACGCCGAGACGGCGGCGCTGCGCCTCGCACTCGAGCGCGAGGAAGATCTGCGGCGCGACGCGATCGCACATGCGCAGACCGAACGCGCGGCCGCCGATGAGCGGGCACGGCGAGAGAGCGCCGTGCTCACGGCCCTCTCCCCCGTGCGCGAGAGCCTGCATCGCATGCAGCAGCGGGTCGACGAGATGGAGCGCGAGCGGCACAGCCAGTTCGGCACGATCGCCGAGCAGCTGCGCCGCGCGCACGCCTCAGACGAGGCCCTGCGCGCCACCACGGAGTCGCTCGCCGGCGCGCTGCGCTCGACCACGGCGCGCGGCGTCTGGGGCGAGACTCAGCTGCGTCGCGTGGTCGAGTCGGCCGGCCTCGTGCGCCACGTCGACTTCGACACCCAGGCGGTGCTCACGGGTGATGACGTGAGCGGCCGCCCCGACATGGTGGTGCGTCTGCCGGGCGACAAGTCCATCGCCATCGACGCCAAGGCGCCCCTCGACGCGTTCCTCGACGCGGCGGCCATCCCCGACACGGTGGCCGGCGACGATGCGCGCCGGCGACGCGAGCTGCTCAAGCAGCACGTCAAGGCGGTGCGCGGCCACGTCGATGCGCTCGCCCGCAAGGCGTACTGGGCCGGGCTCCCGTCGAGTCCCGAGTTCGTCGTGTGCTTCCTGCCGAGCGAGTCCATCCTGTCGGTCGCGCTCGACGAAGATCCGACGCTGCTCGAGTACGCCTTCTCGAAGCGCGTCGCTCTCGCCTCGCCGGTCAACCTGTTCGCCGTGCTCAAGACGGTCGCCTACGCGTGGACGCAGCAGGAGGTGTCCGACGAGGCGCGCACGCTGTTCACGCTGGGCAACCAGCTCTACGAGCGCCTGGGCACCCTCGCTCAGCATGCCGGAGACCTGCGACGCGCCATCGAGCGCACCGTCGACAGCTATAACAAGTTCGCGGGATCCCTCGAGTCGCGCGTCCTGGTGACCGCCCGCCAGTTCCCGGGCATCGACGAGACGAAGCTGACCGCGATGGCGGATCCGCAGCCGCTGCATGCGCCGGTGCGCAGACTCGCGGCGCCCGAACTGCTCGACGGGCTCGACGACCGTCCCGTCGCCGAGCGCGCGGTCACCGAGTCGATCGCCGCACAGCTGGATCCGTCGCGGATCGGCGAGGCGTGATCAGCCGGGGATGAGGCTCAGCAGCGCCGTGACGGCGCCTGAGAAGCCCACGAAGGCGCCGATGAACCACCAGGCGCTGGGCTCCTGTCCGGGGGCGCGGCGCACGCGCAGCAGCACGTCGGGACGGCGGGCCGGATCGTAGACGGGCTGAGACTGGGTGACGGCCTTCGCCGCCGTGCGCTGAGTCGGCGCGTGCTGAACTGCCATGCCTTCGCCCCTCCTGAGTTCCCCGATGTACGGCTCGTGCCATCTTCTCAGAACGAACCTCCGAAGACGGTCACAGCTCCGTCACACGGCGGGTCTCACATGGGCATGTATGCCCACTCAGCAGTGCATCACAGCCACTTCGATACCAGGTGGTCAGACGAGATCCGGCGCAGCGTGCCCGAGTGGCTGCGCAGCACAACGCTCTCGGTGTAGACGTAGTCGCCCTCGCGACGCACACCGGCGACGAGCTGGCCGTCGGTCACGCCCGTGGCGACGAACAGCGTGTTCTTCCCCTTGACCAGGTCGTCGGCCTCGTAGACGTGATCCATCTTGAGGCCCGCGTCGATGCCCTTCTGGCGCTCGTCGTCGTCGCGCGGCCACATCCGCCCCTGGATGTGCCCGCCGAGCGCCTTGATCGCGCACGCCGTGACGATGCCCTCGGGGCTGCCTCCCACGCCCACGCACATGTCGGTGCGCGCATCGTGACGCGCCGCGTTGATGCCGCCGGCGACATCGCCGTCGCTCATCAGACGCGTGCCCGCGCCCGCCTCGCGGATCTCCTGGATGAGCTTCTCGTGGCGCGGCCGGTTCAGCACCGACACAACGATCTCCTCGACCGGCTTGCCGAGCGCCTTCGCCAGCAGGCGGATGTTCTCGCCGATGGGAAGGCGGATGTCGACCACGCCCACGCCTGCCGGCCCGGTGACGAGCTTGTCCATGTAGAACACGCTGGACGCATCGAGCATCGTGCCGCGATCGGACATCGCGATGACCGAGAGGGCATTCTGGCGACCCGCGGCGGTCAGAGACGTGCCGTCGATCGGATCCACGGCGATGTCGTACGCACGTCCCTCCCCCGTGCCGACGTGCTCGCCGTTGTAGAGCATCGGGGCGTTGTCCTTCTCGCCCTCGCCGATCACCACCACACCGTCGAAGTCCACGGTCGACAGGAACGCGCGCATCCCGTCCACGGCCGCGCCGTCGGCTTCCTCCTTCGCCCCGCGTCCGATGTACGGGACGGCCCGGATGGCAGCGGCCTCGGTGGCGCGCACCAACTCGAGGGCGATGTTGCGGTCGGGGTGGAGGGGGGCCAGATCGGGAGTCATGGGGCCAACGTATGGCGATCCCTCGCGGAATTCCGCGCACGCGGCATGCAGAAAACCGCGTTCTTTCGAAAACGGCAAAGGATGGCGCTTCCCGACCTCTGCCTCCGGCATGAACCCCGGTCTTTCCCTAGACTGGCCGTAATCCCGAACGACTTTCCAAGGAGCACACATGGCCTTCGCCACCCCGGATCAGTACGCAGAGATGCTCGACCGAGCGAAGGCCGGCGGCTTCGCCTACCCCGCGTTCAACGTCTCGAGCTCGCAGACGATCAACGCGGTGCTCCAGGGTCTGCAGGAGGCCGGCTCCGACGGCATCCTCCAGGTGACCACCGGCGGCGCCGACTACTTCGCGGGCCACACCATCAAGAACCGCGCCGTCGGCGCCCTCGCGATGGCCGACTACGTGAAGCGCGTCGCCCAGTCGTACGACATCACCGTCGCCGTGCACACCGACCACTGCCCCAAGGACGCCCTCGACAGCTTCCTGCTGCCGATCCTGGCGGCCAGCGAGGAGCAGTTCCAGGCGACCGGCGCTCCGATCTTCCACTCGCACATGTGGGATGGCTCGGCCGTGCCGCTCGACGAGAACATCGAGATCGCCAAGGGCCTGCTCCCCCGCACGAAGAACATCGGCTCGATCCTCGAGATCGAGGTCGGCGTCGTCGGCGGCGAGGAGGACGGCGTCGCGCACGAGGGCTCCAATGACGCCCTCTACACGACGGTGGCCGACGTGGCCCAGGCCGTCGAGGCCCTCGGCCTCGGCGAGAACGGCCGCTACATCTCGGCTCTCACCTTCGGCAACGTGCACGGCGTCTACAAGCCGGGCGGCGTCAAGCTGCGCCCCGAGCTCCTCGGCGAGATCCAGGAGGGCATCGCCGCCCAGTTCGGCACTGGCCCGAAGCCCCTCGACCTCGTCTTCCACGGCGGCTCGGGCTCGACGGACGAGGAGATCGCCACCGCGGTCGCCAACGGCGTCATCAAGATGAACATCGACACCGACACGCAGTACGCGTTCACGCGTGCGGTCGCCGGCTACATGCTCTCGAACTACGACGGCGTGCTGAAGGTGGACGGCGAGGTCGGCAACAAGAAGCAGTACGACCCGCGCGCCTGGGGCAAGGTCGCCGAGACGGCCATGGCCGCTCGCGTCGTCGAGGCCACGAAGCAGCTCGGCTCGGCCGGCAAGTCGCAGCGCTGAGCTCAGCCTGATCGCCGAGAGGCCCGGGACCAGCTGGTCCCGGGCCTCTCGCCATGTCCGGATCGACGGATCCGGATCCGCGGATCGGCTCAGCGCCTCACGCGCGCGGCGGGTTGGCCGGCAGCCACTCGTCGAGGCGCGTCTCGAAGATCCACGCGTCACCGTCGAAGGGCACCAGTGTGCGCTCCGAGATCGGGCCGCCGTAGTACAGGGCGCTGTCGTCGCGGATCACCTCGCGCGCGTCGTGACGGAACGCCAGCGCGCGACGCACCCACTCGTCGAGGCCGAAGGCCTCGGGGCCCGCGATCTCGATGTCGCCGACCGCGTGGCGGTTGGCCGCGGTGTCGGCCACGGCCGTCGCGACGTCCTCGGCGGCGATGGGCTGCACCAGCCCGCCCGGCAGGCGCACCGCTCCGTCGACGACCGAGATGTCGGCGATCGCTCCGACGAACTCGAAGAACTGCGTGGCGTGCACCAGCGAGTACGGCACACCGGAATCACGGATGAGCTTCTCCTGCGCGACCTTCGCGTCGAAGTACGCGTTCACGCCCGGCTGGGTGCCGACGATCGTCAGTGCGACGTGGTGCTTCACGCCCGCCGCCTTCTCTGCGGCGAGGAGGTTCGTGGTGCCGGCGACGAAGAAGTCCATCACGTCCTGCGGCGCGAACGACGGCGAGTTCGACACGTCGACCACCACATCCGCTCCCGCCAGGGCCTCTGCAAGCCCCTCGCCCGTCACGGCATTCACACCGCTGTTCGGCGAGGCGGCGACCGCCTCGTGCCCGAACGCCTGCAGCTTCGAGACGACCTTCGAGCCGATGAGCCCCGTGCCTCCGATGACCACGATCTTCGCCATTGCCTTGCCTTTCGCTGTCGGGGTGGCCGCCCGATTGCGGCCCCTGCAGGTGTGACCAGGCAGCGCCGCTCCTTGTGACGGCGTCAGCGATCCCAATCGGTGAGGCGAGCCGGATCCGTGATCCACCACGCGCGCTCCACGCCATCCACGCACACCTCCACGGGCAGGATCGCGACGGTGCGGCCGCGGCTGCGCACGGCCAGGCCCGGGGAACCGTTCACGCTCACCTGCTCGACCACGGCATCCGGATCCGCCGCGCGATACCCGAGAAGGAACACCTCGAGCTCTCGCTCGCCATGCAGCTCCATCACGCCGCTTCGACGTGGGAGAGCTTCTCCGGTGCCATGACCCACAGCAGACGCGTGATGCCGTCGGCGGAGGCGGTGAGGGTCAGCATGGTCGTGACGCGCCCCTCCTGCGACAGGGTGACGGCGGGCTGGTCGTTGATCTGCGTCCAGCCGATCTCCTTGCCGGCCCAGAAGTGCGACGAGAACGCGGCGACGAACTTCGCCACCCGTCCGGCGCCGCGCACGGGGATGCGAGCGGCGAGCTTCACGCCGTTGCCGTCGGTCCAGCTGCCGACGTCCGCCGCGAACAGGGCCTCGAGCTCCGACGCCTCTCCGCGCTGCGCGGCCGCCAGGAACGCCTCCAGCAGCCTCCGCTGATCCGGCTCGGGAACGGACACGCGCTTCTCGGAGGCCAGATGCCGGCGCGCTCTGCTCACCAGCTGACGGGCCGAAGCCTGGCTGGTCTGCAGGATCTCTGCGATCCGCTCGTACTCGTAATCGAGTGCCTCGCGCAGCACGTAGGCCGCGCGTTCGGTCGGCGTGAGCTTCTCGAGCAGGATGAGGATCGCGAACTGCAGCGCCTCCCCGCGCTCGGCCCCCAGCAGCGGGTCGTCCTCGGTGTTCACGGGCTCGGGCAGCCACGGGCCGATGTAGGTCTCGCGGCGTGTGTGCGCCGAGTTCAGTGCGTTGATCGAGAGACGAGTGGTGACGGTGGTGAGGAAGGCGATCGGCTCGCGGATGCCGGATCGATCAGTGCTCTGCCAGCGGATCCAGACATCCTGCAGCACGTCCTCGGCATCCGCGACGCTGCCGAGCATCCGGTAGGCCACTCCGAACAGGCGTCTGCGGCACTCCTCGAAGACGCGCACGGCCTCGGCGATCCCGGCGCGGTCCTCGACCGACTCGTCAGCGCTCACGATGCTCATACTCGCGTTGACAGGGCGGCGGCGCGATCTGTGACATCCGGATCTCTCGGCGTGTCGCGGATCGCGCCCGCCTCCGTCAACGCTCCACAGGCAGCCGCAGCTCGACGCCCGCGAGTCGCTCGAGCTGCCGCCAGAGCGCCTCCGCGACACCCTCCGGCGGAGCCACGGTGTGCACGAGAGGCTCCACGCGCACGGGCACGCCCCGGATGCCGTTCTGTGGCCCGAAGAAGCCGCCGCCCTCGGCCTCGGGGTCGACGAGCGCGCGCACACCGGGCCAGGCCGCGGCGTCCTTGCCCTGGGCCCACGGCGTGAACGGATTGCGCTGATAGCGCGTTGTGTGGTCGCGCACTCCGGCCCGCTCGGGGGTCTTCGCATCGACGCCCACACCCGGATGCGCAACCAGCGAGCGCACGGGCGACGCCGCGGCGCGCAGCCGCCTGTCGAGCTCGTAGGCGAACACCTCGGTCGCCGTCTTGGCCTGCGTGTACGCCAGCACCGGGCTGCGAGGCACATCGCGCAGATCCGCGATCTGCGGCTTCCACCGCTTCACAAAGCCGGTCGAAGCGTGCACGATGCGCGCGTCGCGTCCGGTCTTTCGGGCGGTCTCGGACAGCCGGTCCAGCACCCCCGCGACGAGCGCGAAGTTCGCGACGGCGTGCGTGCCGACGAGGTCGGGCAGGCCGTCGGTTGTGAGGCCGCCGCGGGTGAGCGTCATCGAGCCGCCGTTGAGGAAGATCCCGTCGAGCATCGGCAGGGCCGAGAGCCGCTCCGCCGCCTCGCGCACCCGGGCGAGGGAGGCGAGATCGACGACGACGACGTCGACCTGCGCGTCCCGCGTGCGTGCGCGGATCGCCGCACGCGCCGCCTCGAGCTTCGCGGACGATCGCGAGGCGAGCACAACGCTCGCCCCCGCGGAAGCGAGCTGTTCGGCGGCGAAGTAGCCGATGCCGGCCGTCGCCCCCGTCACGGCGTACGTGCGACCGGCGAGGTCGGGCAGGTTGTGCGGGTCCCAGGGCATGGCATCTCCTCGTGAAGCGGATGAACTATCCGGTTCACGATATCGCAGAAAACGGATCGATCATCCGCTTCATGGCAGAATGAGTCCATGGCCGAACCGCGATCCGATGTCGTGCGCAACCGGGGCCGCATCCTCGAGGCCGCGCGGAGCCTTCCGCGTGCAGGCCTGCGCCTGAACGACGTCGCCCGCCTCGCCGAGGTGGGCGTGGGCACCGTCTACCGGCACTTCCCCACCGCGCACGCGCTCGTCGAGGCCCTCGCGACCGACACCCTGCTGCGGATGCTCGACCTCACCCGGGCCGCGGTGGCGGATCCGGATCCCGCGGCGTCACTCGAGCGCCTCATCCGCGCTGCCCTGGAGCTGCAGCTCGAAGAGGGCGGCCTCCAGACGGTGCTGCTCGCGGCCGAGGACGAGTCGCCCGAGGTGCACGAGGCCAAGCGCGAGCTGCTCGCTCGCTGGCACGCCGTGCTCGAGCGCGCACACGCCGCCGGAGTCGTGCGGCGCGACATCGACGCCGAACGCCTGCAGCACCTCGTGTGCGGCGTCGAGCATGCCGCACGGCTGAGCGCGGCAGCAGACCGCGACATCCTGCTGGGTGTGCTGCTGCGCGGGATCCGCGCCTAGTCCTTGCCGGGCGCTGCGAGCTGCGCTTCGACGCCGTCGTAGAGCGCGCGCGATGCCGTGAACCGCGCTTCGTCATCCGGCTGCGACAGCACGACCGCGAAGACGCGCACGGTCTCCCCGTCCACCGCGACATCCTTCGCCGAGAGCAGATTGCTGCCCTCGAGCGTGCCTGTCTTGATGCCGACGACGCCCGTATCCGCCAGCAGATCGTTGGTGTTCTCGACGAGGCCGGCGCCGGGCAGCTCGGCCTGCGGCTGCGCCACGATCTCGGCGATGACCGGGTTCTCGAGCGCCAGCCGGCCGAGTTCGATGAGCGCGGACGGGGTGGCCGTGTTCGACGGGTCGAACCCGGTGGGCTCCGTCACGGTGATGGCATCCAGACCGTGCTCGGCCAGGTACTCGGTCGCCGCATCGGCGAATGCCGTGTTGTCGCCCCAGACATCCGTCACCAGGATGTCGGCGTAGTTGCACGCCGACCCCAGCAGCATGCCCTGGAGCAGCTGATACTCCGTCAGCACGCCGCCGACCGGAACGGGCAGGGCCGACTGGTCCCGCGCGAGGTACTCCTCGTACGAGTTGTTCCACTTCTCGACGAAGTGGTACTCGGTGCCCGCTTCACCCACGGCGAGCGGCTTCTCGTTCAGCACCATCAGCGCGGTGATCAGCTTGGTCACGCTCGCCATGGGGTGGCGCTCGTCGTCGAGGGTCAGGATCTCGCCCGAGTCTCCGATGGCGACGGCCGCCGCCCCCTCGCCCGGCCAGGGAAGCGCCCTCACATCGATCGACCTGGAGGGATCCGAGGCGTTCTCCTCCGCCACGGCGGCCGGCGCCTCACGCGGACCGACGGCGGAGTTCGCGAACACCGCGATGCCGGCGCCGAGCCCCGCAGCGAGCACAACGAATGCGCCGAAGCGCGCCAGGCGAAGACGGCGGACCTTGCTCAGGGGGCTCATGACAGTGGCAGTCTGGCCGCTGATCCGCGAGGTGCGACGAAGGCGCACCGCGTCGCGCCGAACCCGCTCACGCCGAGGATGTCCCGGTCAGGAGCCGGACCGGCTGAGCACCGCGTCGAGGATCGCCGGATCCGACAGCAGCGCGCCGGTGATCAGGAGGCCCGAGACGAGGTTGGCGACGAAGCCGCCGACGAGCGGGATCCACAGCACCGAGCGGAACCCGCGACGGTGCGCGCGCCACGTCAGCCAGGCCGTGAGCAGCCATCCGCCGATCAGCGCGACCATCGCCGCCACTCCCCAGCCGCCCGCGGAGGTCAGGGTGATGGTGTCGGAGTCGAGCCCCATCACCTCGAGGAGCGGGCGCGGATCGAGGGTGAGCGGGATCGCCTGCCCGACGCTCAGCAGGCCGTACGCGAGCAGCGCCACCGCCACCGCGCGATCGATCAGACGACCGTTCGTCATCCGCTGGCGCACCTCGACCGGATCGGGTGCATCCGACTCGGGCCAGGGCGTGGCCGCCGCGGGCAGAGGGTGACGGATGCGGGCCGCCTGCTCCTCCGGGCTGGCGTACTCGCCGAACTGCGGGCGCGGACGCTCGCCTGCCGGCTCTCCGGGAATGCTCATGCGCGGATGCGGCCACCGAGCGCGCGCTCGGTCTTCTGACCGTTGATGTCCTGGCGCAGCTCCTTGGGCAACGAGAACATCAGGTCCTCCTCCGCCGTGCGCACTTCCTCGACGTCGCGGTAGCCGGCACCCGCGAGCTGCTCGAGCACCTCCTGCACGAGAACCTCGGGCACCGAGGCTCCGGAGGTGACGCCCACCGTCTCGACGCCGTCGAGCCACTCCTGCTTGACCTCGTCGGCGTAGTCGACCCGGTAGGCGGCCTTGGCGCCGTACTCGAGGGCGACCTCGACCAGGCGCACGCTGTTGGACGAGTTCGCGGAGCCGACCACGATGACGAGATCGGCGCTCTTGGCGACCTTCTTGATCGCGACCTGGCGGTTCTGCGTGGCGTAGCAGATGTCGTCGGACGGCGGATCCTGCAGCTCGGGGAAGCGGATGCGCAGACGCCGCACGGTCTCCATCGTCTCGTCGACGGAGAGCGTGGTCTGCGAGAGCCACACGACGCGGCTCGGATCGGCCACCTCGATCGTGTCGGCCTCCTCGGGCGAGTTCACGATCGTGGTGTGCTCGGGGGCCTCACCCGCGGTGCCCTCGACCTCCTCGTGACCGGCGTGGCCGATGAGCAGGATGTGGCGGTCGTCGCGCGCGAAGCGCACCGCCTCGCGATGGACCTTGGTCACGAGCGGGCACGTGGCGTCGATGGCCTGGAGTCCGCGGTCGGCGGCGGCGTTGACGACAGCCGGGGAGACGCCGTGCGCGCTGAAGACGACGTGCGCGCCCTCGGGAACCTCATCGACCTCCTCGACGAAGATCGCCCCCTGAGCCTCGAGCTCGGTGACCACGTGGATGTTGTGCACGATCTGCTTGCGCACGTACACCGGAGCGCCGTAGCGCTCGAGGGCCTTCTCGACGGCGACGACTGCGCGGTCGACGCCCGCGCAGTACCCGCGGGGGGCCGCCAGCAGCACCCGCTTGCGCCCGGGGACCGGGATATCCTGAAGCGGCTCCGTGCGTACGTGTGCACGGCGTGCCGGAACCTGGGGCACGGGCAGCGAGATGGGGGTGGCGCTCACATCTCGATTCTACCGGCGGGGGTCTGAGCGGGCCCCGTGCGCGCTTCCCGCCGATCGAGAGGACCGGACGACATGACGACGTTCCAGCCCGCCGCCGTGCCCGGCGAGGCACCGCCGGCCGACAGCGTCGCCCCGCGTGACTCAACGGCCGCGGCGCCCACCTCGATCGCCCGTCTCAACCAGACCATCAAGGGCTTCATCGAGCGATGGGGCTCGATCTGGGTCGAGGGCGAGATCACCTCCTGGAACGTGCGAGCGGGCGCCATCTACGCGCGGCTCAAGGACCTGCAGGGCTCCGCCCAGATCTCGATCGTGATCTGGTCGAGCACACGCGGTCGCATCCCCGCCGACCTCAAGATCGGCGATCACGTGGTCGCCTGCGTGAAGGCCGACTACTACGTCAAGGGCGGCGACTTCAGCTTCCAGGTCTCGGCGATGAAGCACATGGGCCTCGGAGAGCAGCTGGAGAAGCTCGAGCGCCTGCGCGCCCAGCTGCGGTCGGAGGGACTGTTCGATCCGGCCCGGAAGAAGCCCCTCCCCTTCCTCCCGCACTGCATCGGCCTCATCACCGGCGCCCGAAGCGACGCCGAGAAGGACGTGCACCGCAACGCGGAGCTGCGCTGGCCGCAGGTGCGGTTCCGCACCGAGCACGTGACGGTGCAGGGCGATCGCAGTGTGCCGGAGATCCTCGCCGCCCTCTCTCGCCTCGACGCGGATCCCGAGGTCGACGTGATCGTGATCGCGCGTGGCGGCGGCGACCCGCAGACGCTCCTGGGGTTCAGCGACGAGCGCCTTGTGCGCGCGGTCGCGGCGGCCCAGACGCCGATCGTGAGCGCGATCGGCCACGAGAACGACCATCCGCTGCTCGACGATGTCGCAGATCTCCGCGCCTCGACCCCGACCGACGCCGCAAAGCGCGTGGTGCCGGATGTCGGCGAGCAGCGGGCCATCGTCGCGCAACTGCGCTCTCGCATGACGCTGCGCCTGACCCAGCGGCTCTCGCACGACACCGCACAGCTCGAGCAGCTGCGATCGCGCCCCGTGCTGCGCACCCCCGAGCGGATGGTCGAGACCCGCACGCAGGACGTCTGGCAGCTCGTGTCCCGGGGCCGGGCCATCAGCGAGCGCCGCATCGAGCAGGGCCAGCTGCGCACCGCGGAGCTGCGGGCGTCGCTGCGCGCGCTCTCACCCCAGGCGACCCTGGCCCGGGGATATGCGATCGCCCATACCGAGGGCGGCGACATCGTGCGCCGGGCATCCCAGGCGCCTGCCGGCACCGCGCTCGTCGTGACCCTCGAGCACGGCTCGGTCGCCGCCACGTCTGCCGGCGAGACCGCCGACGCACGCGCACCGGAGGCCCCGGACGGAACGTCGGAGCCCGGAAAGTAGGATGGAACCCGTGACCTCCCAGCCCGCCCATCCGTCCGCAAGCACGCCGTCGGATGTCGCGTCCCTCTCGTTCGAGGAGGCCCGCGACCAGCTCGTGCGCGTGGTGGCCGAACTGGAGCAGGGCGCGCCGACCCTCGAGCAGTCGCTGTCGCTCTGGGAGCGCGGCGAGGCCCTCGCGGCCCGCTGCGACGAATGGCTACGCGGCGCGAAGCGGCGCCTCGAAGCCGCTCAGTCGTCGGCAGGAGACGACCAGTGATGGCGCGCGCCAAGGGCGAGCCCCGCGTCGTCGCCGAGCTCGGGCGGCCGGAGACTCCGCAGGAGACCGCCGCTCGCAAGGCGGCCAACACCAAGGCCTATCGAGAGAGCCAGAACTTCCGCAACCTGCTGGTCGCGCTCGGCGCGACAGTCGTCATCCTCGCGGTCATGTTCCTCATCGTGCCGCGCGGCGACCTCACCCAGGCGCGTCAGATCGACGTCGCCGAAGAGGCTGCCGCCGCCTCATCCGCCTTCGACCGCACGGTGATCGTGCCGGATGTGCCCGAGCCCGAGGGCCGGGACGGCAACGGCTGGTTCGTCAACGAGGCGAAGGTCGTCTCCGACTCGTCCTGGGAGGTGCTGTACGTGCCCGGCGACGACAGCTTCCTCCGCTTCGTGCAGGGCTTCGATGCCGATGAGGTCTGGGCCGCCCAGCGACTGGGAGGCTCGGCCCCGACCGATGAGCTCGAGATCGGCGGTGTCGACTGGGCGGTGTACGAGGTGCGCCCGACCGATGAGGGAGCGACTGCCGGCGTGACGTATGCGCTCGGCACGCAGGCCGGATCCGACCACATTCTTCTGTACGGTTCGTCGACCCCGGAGACCACCGCCGAGGTCGCGGAGATGATCGCGCCGCAGGTGCGCGCGCTTGCTGAGGAGAGCAGATGACGCAGTCCCCCACTCCCGATGAGGTCTGGGCCAGCATGGTCGCGGGCAACACCCGCTTCGTCGCCGGCACCCCCGAGCACCCCCACCAGGACGTCGAACGACGCAACTCGATCGCCGAGGGCCAGGCGCCCATCGCGGCGCTGTTCGGCTGTGCCGACTCGCGCCTCGCCGCCGAGATCATCTTCGACCTCGGCCTGGGCGACCTGTTCGTCGTGCGCAATGCCGGCCAGGTCGCGGGTGACTCGATCGTCGGCTCGCTGGAGTACGCCGTCGAGGTGCTGAAGGTGCCCCTCATCGTGGTGCTCGGTCACGACTCCTGCGGCGCCGTCGGTGCGGCGATCCAGTCGACGTCGGCCGACGCGCCCGTGCTTCCGCCGACGATCTGGCGCCTGATCGCCCCCATCGTGCCCGCGGTGCGCCGCGTCCTCCGCGCCAACGACGGCATGACCGCCGAGACCATCGACGCCACGGCGGTGGGCCGCGAGCACGTGCGCGACACCGTCGCCGAGCTGCTGCAGCGCTCGGAGATCATCAGCACCGCCGTCGCCGAGGGCCGCCTGGGCATCGTCGGCGCCAACTACCGCCTCGCCGAGGGCACCGTCGTCCCCGACGTGCTGCTGGGCACCCAGAACGACGCCGCCTGACCCGGCAGCGCTCCCGCCGATCGATCCCTACCGGAGGAACGAAGAAGTGACCGAGATCGAGTACCGCATCGAGCACGACACCATGGGCGAGGTGCGGGTTCCCGCATCCGCGCTCTACCGCGCCCAGACCCAGCGCGCCGTCGAGAACTTCCCGATCTCGGGCAAGGGCCTCGAGTCGACCCAGATCGCCGCGCTCGCGCGCATCAAGAAGGCCGCCGCTCTCGCCAACAAGGAGCTCGGCACCCTCGATGGCGCGATCGCCGACGCGATCGCGGCCGCGGCCGACGACGTGATCACCGGTCAGCACGACGCGCACTTCCCGGTCGACACGTACCAGACCGGATCCGGCACGTCCTCGAACATGAACATGAACGAGGTGCTGGCCACGCTCGCGACGCAGAAGCTCGGCGCCGATGTGCACCCGAACGACCACGTCAACGCGTCGCAGTCGTCGAACGATGTGTTCCCCACCTCGGTGCACGTGGCCGTGACGCAGGCGCTCATCGAGGACCTCGTGCCCGCCCTCGACCACCTCGCGCAGGCCTTCGAGGAGAAGGCGGTGCTGTGGAAGGACGCCGTCAAGTCGGGCCGCACGCACCTGATGGACGCGACCCCGGTCACGCTCGGACAGGAGTTCGGCGGGTACGCGCGTCAAATGCGCCTCGGCATCGAGCGGGTGCAGGCGGCGCTCCCCCGCGTCGCGGAGGTCCCCCTCGGCGGCACCGCCGTGGGCACGGGCATCAACACGCCGCTCGGGTTCCCGCAGAAGGTCATCGCGCTGCTCGCGGCTGAGACCGGCCTGCCGATCACCGAGGCGCTCGACCACTTCGAGGCCCAGGCCAACCGCGACGGCCTCGTCGAGGCCTCGGGCGCGCTGCGCACCATCGCCGTGTCGCTGACGAAGATCAACAACGACCTCCGCTGGATGGGCTCCGGCCCCAACACGGGTCTCGGCGAGCTGCACATCCCCGACCTCCAGCCCGGTTCGTCGATCATGCCCGGCAAGGTGAACCCGGTCGTCCCGGAGGCCGTGCTGATGGTGGCCGCGCGCGTGATCGGCAACGACGCCACGGTCGCGTGGGCCGGAGCCTCGGGCTCGTTCGAGCTCAACGTCGCGATCCCGGTGATGGGCACCGCGCTGCTGGAGTCGATCCGTCTCCTCGCGAACGCATCCCGTGTGCTCGCCGACAAGACCGTCGCCGGCCTCGAGGCCAACCTCGAGCGTGCCGCCGCCTTCGCCGGCATGAGCCCGTCGATCGTCACGCCGCTGAACAAGATGATCGGCTACGAGGCCGCCGCGAAGATCGCCAAGCACGCCGTCAAGAAGGGCATCACTGTCCGCGAGGCCGTGATCGACCTCGGCTACGTCGAACGCGGCGAGCTCACCGAGGCGCAGCTCGACGAGAAGCTCGACCTGCTCTCGATGACGCACGCCGGCTGACGCAGCTCGCGAACGGCCCGGAGGGCGGCTCTCTCGACGGAGAGCCGCCCTCCTCGCGTCAGCGCACGATCTGGATGTTCCCGGCGTCCGACACGTTCGTCACCCTCATCTCGGCGAGGTCGGCCGCGGTGGTGGTGCTGCCCGGCATCCGGATGGCCTCGAACCGCACGTCGGTGATCGGCGCCCCCGGCACGCCGTTGATGCGCGCGGGCGTGGTGCCGGCATCGCGCACTCGGATACGAGTCAGATCGACATCGGCCACCGGCCCGAAGCCCTCTGACGTGGCTCCTGTCCACAGGGCCATCCAGGTGCGGTTGCCGTCGTTGTCGTGGCGGATCCGCTCGATGTCGATGTCCTCGAACTGGATGCTGAGAGCGGCCGCGCTGCCGTACTTGTGGTGCACTCCGATTCCGACTGCGGCGTCGTAGATGGTGGCGTTGCGGAAGGTCACGTTCCGCTGCTGTTGGAAGACGCCCTGCCCCACCTTCAGCCCATAGCACCATGTCCAGCTGACGAGGTCGTCGAAGGTGACGTTCTCCAGCGGCCTCGGATCACCGGGAACCCGGGCGAAGAGATCGATGTGATTCGCCCACGTCTTCGTGCTGAAGGGGTCGTCGAGGCCGATGCCGATCGCGTTCGACACCGTCACGTCGGAGGACTCCATCACGTCGATGCCGTCGTTCTCGCCCATGTCGAACCGGTTGAAGATCTTGATGTCGCGAAACTCCATGTCCGACGAACGCGTCGGCATGATCGCCCAGCTGCTCGACTCGCGGAACGTGATGCCCTCGACGCGGAAGCCGTCCGTGTAGATCGGCACAAGCAGATTCACGCCCAGGTTCCCGGGCTTGAGCGATGCCATCCCGTTGCCGTCGATGACGCCGCGTCCGGCGATCGTGATGTTCGAGGACGAGTAGCGGGTCGAGAGGAACCAGGTGACGTCGCGGCTCTGAGAGTTCTTCCGCCAATGCACGTCGTAATGCTCGCGCTCACCCGTGTAGCGCAGCACCGCGCCGGGTGCGAGATAGAGCTTGAGGTTCGAGCGCAGGTAGAGCGTGCCGAGCCTGTACACACCCGCGGGAACGTAGACGACGCCCTGGCCGCCGTGGGCCGAGCCCCAGGCGGCCGCGTCGTTCAGTGCGGTCTGGAGCGCGTCGGTGGAATAGGCGGTGCTGCCCGCTGCCGCGTTGTACGGCGCGGCGGTGACATCGAAGACTCCCGCTCCGGACCGCGGGGGCCGGTCCGTCTCCAGCGGATCGATCGCGATCACCAGCTCCGGGCGTCCGTCGATCTTGACGATCAGATACTCGTCGCGGTCGACCGTGAAGGTGAGCGATGAGCCGGACACCGTGCCGACGAGCCCCAGCTTCAGCGGGCTGATCGAGTACGAGCCGATGTTCGTGTTGTTCAGCTTGGTGATGCGGATCACGGCGTCCCCGGATCCCATCGCGAACTGCGCGATGTCGTAGCCCGCGTAGTCCTGCACCGGCACGGCGAGCCCGTTGACCGTGAGGACGAAGTCCGGGGAGGCGGGGAAGGCGTCCTCCAGCGGATACGTCTCCACGGCGGCCGGTGCGGCCTCGGCCCCCTCCGTCGCGTGTGCCAGTGGCAGCAGCGTCGCGATCAGCACGGCCGCAAGCAGTGCCCCGATCCTTCGCCTCCGACGTACGGAGGTCATCGATGTGTGCGTCATTGCACGTCCTCTCCTCATGACGAGCGGGCCCGGAGGATCTGCCCCCGGGCCCGCTCTGCGTGCCGATCCCTGTGCGGGCTCGGTCAGCCTTCGTTGAAGGCCTCGTCCATGCGAGTGAGCAGCTCGTCCACGCCGATCGTGTCGTTGAAGAGCT
This sequence comes from Microbacterium stercoris, assembly GCF_017592545.1. GTDB lineage: Bacteria > Actinomycetota > Actinomycetes > Actinomycetales > Microbacteriaceae > Microbacterium > Microbacterium stercoris. The sequence goes on along the minus strand of NZ_JAGFOA010000001.1, from coordinate 405,089 downwards.
CCTGGATCCCCGCGAGGTGCTCCTGCTGCACCTTGGTGTTCGGCCACGCGACGTCCGGGAAGGGACGCGCTTTGCCGGCGGCCTGGAACTCGCCGACGGCGGCGAGCACCTCGTCGGGCTCGAAGTCGGAGGACTCGAGAGCGGGAGCTGCTCCGGCCGCCGTGGCGTACACGGCCTGCCCCTCGCTCGAGGCGAGGAAGTCGACGAACTTCTTGGCGAGTTGGGGGTTCTTCGCCTTGGCGTTGACGGCATAGACGATGCCGACCGAGACCGGCAGCATCGTCTCGGCCGCGTCGTCCGTGGCCGGGAACGGCGTCATCGAGAACGTGGTGCCCTCGGGCGCGTACTGCTGCGCGTTCGCGGCGGCGGACGTGATGTGCACGGCGCCGAGCGCCTCCCCCTTGCCGAGCATCGTCATCTGCTCGTCGTAGCCGATGCCGTTGGGGCTGTCGTTGAAGCATCCCGCATCGCGCATCTCGAGGTACTGGTGCTGGGCGTCCTTCCACGCCGAATCGACGAAGGTCGTCTCCCCTGCCAGCTGCTTCTTCGTGAAGTCGGGGTCGGGCCCGTAGACGGATGTCGCGGTGAGCGCATACGGAACGAGCTGTGTGACCCACGTCGACTTGAGGCCGAGCGCGAAGGCGATCTTGCCCGCGGCCTTCGCGTCGGCGCAGAACTGCAGCACCTCGGTGTAGGTGTCGGGCACTGTGAGCCCGGCGGCCTCGACGGCCTGGTCGTTCCAGACGGCGCCGATGCCGACGACGGTGACCGGCACGCCGACGAGCCCTCCGTCGGCATCTTCGACCACCGGGCGCACCGCGTCTCCGATGCTGTCCGCCCACTCGGCGTCGTCGAGGGGCGCGAGCAGACCGTCGTCGCTCAGCGGCAGCACAGAGGTCGCGTTGCCGTTTCCCGGCCACACGCGGAACACATCGGGGGCCGTGCCGCCCGATAGCTGGGTGCGCAGCGTCTGCTGGTAGGACTCGTCGTCGTTCGCGAACGTCGCATCGACGGTGACACCGGGGTTCGCCGCTTCGAACGCGTCGATGGCGGCCTGGGCCGGGGCCTCACCCGCGCCGGCGAGGGTGAGCACGACGTCGCTCGCCGCGCCCCCTCCCTCCTCGCCGGAGGACGATGCGGCGGGGCTGGTGGAGCAGCCCACGAGCGCGAGGACGGCGCCGAAGGCGAGAGCGCCGAGGCCGGCGCGGCGGGTGGGGACGAGATTCACGATTCCTCCTTGAATACGGTGAAGCAGGTTCGGGTGGTGCGGGTAGGCGGGCGTCCGTCAGCCTTTGAGGCCGCTGGCGAAGCCCTTGATGACGTACTTCTGCAGCGAGAAGTAGACGATGAGGATCGGGATCACCGTGATGACGAGACCCGCGAAGACGAGCGGCCACACCGTGACGTACTGGCTGACGAAGCTGTAGATCGCCACTGGCGCGGTCGTGTTTCCGCTTCCGGACAGGTAGAGCAGGGGCACGAAGAACTCGTTCCAGATGCCCACCAGGTTGAGGATCACGACGGTTCCGGTCGCCGGACGCACAAGCGGGAAGACCACCTGCAGGAAGGAGCGGACGGGTCCGCATCCGTCGAGCACGGCAGCTTCCTCGTACTCCGTCGGCAGGTCACGCAGGAAGGTCGTGTAGAGGAAGATCGAGAACGGCATGGCCGTGCCGATGTTGATCAGGATGACCGCCCACAGCGATCCGAGCAGCCCCAGATCCCGCATGGTCACGTACAGGGGCAGCAGCGCGAGCTGGGCCGGGATCAGCAGCCCGCAGAGCACCGCGTAGAACGTCCAGCGCGACCAGCGCCGCGTCACGCGCGCGAGCGGATAGGACGCCAGCGCCGAGACGGCGACGATGCCTGCGACGCTGATCACCGCGACGATCGCGCTGTTCGCGAGCGCGGCTCCCAGACTCGCCTGCTGCCAGGCCGCGATGTAGTTGTCGAAGGTGGGTGGCCACGCGAACGTCAGTGCGTTGGTCTGCGAGTTGATGGGCTTCAGCGAGACGTTCACCAGCGCGAGGATCGGGATGAACCAGAGCGCGGCGACGGCGATCAGCACGACCTCGCGCACGAGGTGGGAACCGCGATAGCGCGTGTGCATCACTTCCCCTTCCGAAGGGTCAGGCGGTACTGCGCCGCCGACAGCACGGCGATGATGATCGTCATGATCACCGCGAGCGCGACCGAGAAGGGGTACTCCCCGAGCAGGAACGCGTTCTTGTAGATGAGCGTCGATATCGTCTCGCTCGCGGTGCCGGGGCCGCCGCCGGTCATCGCCACCACCTGGTCGAACTGCTTCAGTCCGCCGATGAGGCTGAGCATCACGTTGATGACGATCGCGCCGTTGAGCAGCGGGAAGGTGATGTGCCAGAACCGTCGCCACGCGCCCGCTCCGTCGATCGTCGCCGCCTCCAGCAGCTCTTCCGGCACGGACTGCAGGCCCGCCAAGAAGATGACCATCGAGTAGCCGGCGAACTGCCACACGATCGCCGCGACGACCGAGTACAGCGCCAGATCCGGATCCCCCAGCCAGTCCTGTGCGAGGGATCCGAGCCCGATGCCGCGCAGCACCTCGTTGACGATGCCGTTCGGCGACAGCAGATAGCTCCACACGTAGCCGGAGACGAGCGGGGTCAGCACAACCGGTGCGAAGAAGATCACCCGCAGCAGGTGACGGGACTTCACGGCGGTGTGGAGGCCGACGGCGAGGGCGAGGCCGATCGCGTTCTGTATGACCGTGCAGAGCACCGCCAGGATCACGGTGTTCCAGAGAGCCGCCCGAGCCGCGCGATCCGTGAACACGTCGCCGAAGTTCTCCAGGCCCACCCACGACCAGGCCGCCCCGAGGCCGTTCCAGTCGGTGAAGGAGAAGAACGCGCCGCGCAGGCTCGGCACGACCACGATGAAGACGTAGATCGCGATGGCGGGGACCACGAACCACCACGGCGCAACGATGCCGGCGCGACCGCGGCGCCGCGCCTCGCGCGGAGAGCGCTCCGTGGGTGATGCATCGTGGCCGGAGGCGTGCCCCTCTGCGCTCTCCCGGATCAGCGTCGTACTCACTTCACTCCTTTGTGCAGCGGTTGTGAATCGATTCACAGTACGGCCACTTTACGAGGGGTCTCCCCGCTTGTCAATGGATTCACGCCCGACATCTCCCATGGCCCGGCGACGTGCACGTGAACGGCATCGGGCGCGACAGCGCGACGAACCCACCAGTCCGAGACATGGGTCAGGTGAGGCGCCTCGTCGCGGTCTGCGTAGTTGCGCTCACCGCGCATCTGGGCCGGGCTCACGACCTGGGGATCGCCGATGTAGTGGTGGTGCGGTCCGTAGCGATTGAAGCTGCTCGGCACGAGGGCGAGCTGGAGCACGACCTCGCCGGACGCTCCGGCTGGCACGTCGACGTCCCAGCCGTCCGCCGACCACCGCCAGACCGGATCGCCGTCGCCGAGTCGCAGCAGCGCCGCGTCCGCTCGGCCACCACTTACGACGATGCGTTGCGCATCGGGCGGCAGCTGGAGCACGGTCGAGAGCTCGAGCGGTTCGAACGCGAAGGGATATCCCTCTTCCACCAGCTCGTGCAGGGGCCCGTTGTGCTCCGGCAGGAGCCGGAACGGGCCCAGCAGGCGCGTCGCGCTCTCGCCCCGCTCGTACGCCAGCGGCACGACGCGGAATCCCCCCGCGAGCCACATGCGCGGTCGCGACGACGATTCCGCTGTGGTGCGGAAGCGCACCTCTGTCCGACCCGACTCGAGGGACACACGGGCCACCGACCCGTCGACTCCTCGGCTCCAGGCCGGCTCCTCCGCGCCCCATGCCAAGGAGGTGAGGTCGTCGGCGAACCGCAGCTCGACCGCGCCGTGTGCGCCGGACGACTCGACGACGGCCGACCAGCTGCCATCCGCGGTCTTGATCGGCTCGAGCACGAGCTCGTTGAGCGGTCGCGCCGTGACCCGCCACTCCGGTCGGAGGACAACACCCGAGCCCATGCCCGATGGGGGCGATGCCGGCGCTCGCCTCTCGGTGGGAACGGCGACGAGCAGGGGGCGCAGCGCGGCTGTCAGCTGCGGTTCGAGCCGGACCCCCTCGGCGGCCACCACCCGCCGGTACCGGCTCGCGCCGATCCGGATGCCATCGCTGTCCACCTGCGCGTACCGCTCGAGCGTCCGTTCGTCCGCGAACTCGCACTCGACGCCGGCCGCGCTGAGCCGTTCGACCAGCGCGAGGAAGGCGGCGTTCATCGCTCCCGCCGCGGTGGAGGGGAAGTCGTGCGCATCGTGCACGTTGGTCGCGACGAACTCCCATGGCTCGAAGACCTCCGCAAGCGCTCGCTGCGGCACGATCACGAGCGTGTCGGCATCCGGTCGGGGCCGGATCCGGAGCGCCTCCCGTACCTGTGCGATCACCTCGCGATAGGCACCCGCCCAGCTCACGTGGCGCGGATGCGACGGGGGCCAGTCCTCGATGGCGGCCGAATCCAGCCGGTACTGGCTCAGGTGGAGCACGAAGTCGGTGATGCCGTGCCCGCCCAGCCAGCGCAGGTTGCGCTCGAGATCGATCGGAGCCGCGCCCCACCCGGCGCCGCCGAAGACCTCGGCCATCGCGCGGCCATCGCCGAACTGCCGCGCCACCGAGCTGCATTGACGCGGATAGAAGTCGTTGCCGGGCACCCGGCCCAGCGCATCGATGCCCGGCGTGCCGATCGCCCGCGACACCGCCCCGAGCGACCCGACCGTCGGCAGCTGGAAGAGCGGATGCTCCTCGCCCTTGACGTGCGCCGTGAATCGCACTCCGTGCGAACGGCACCAGTCGTCGATCCTGGCGAGGTATCGCTCCGAGAAGAGGTCGGTGACGAGCTCCCAGAAGCGCACGCGCGTGATCGCCGCGCCATCCCCGTCGACGAACAGCCGAGGCGCGATCGCCACGAGATCCTCACCGTGGCGCTCGCGAAAGCGCTCCGCCAGGTCGGACGTCCACGGCACCGCGCCGTACGGAGACAGGTCGTGCTGCGCGTGTCCCAGACCGAACTCCGGCTCGTCGGAGAAGAAGCCCGCGACCTTTGCGAAGGCCTCGGGCGACAGGCCTCTCGCGTAGCGCTCGTAGGCCAGCTCGAGGAATCGCCCGGCCAGATCGGCCGCGAGGTAGTCGACTCCTTCCCCCTCGCGCACCACCAGCGCCCACTCCCGACCCGCGTGGTCGAATCGGGTGAGGGCGAGCTGTCCGCGGTCGGGCTGCATCTCGAGCCAGCGCTGCCGGAGTTCAGGATGACGGCGAAGCATCTCGCCGCCCACCGTGCCGCTCGGCCACCCGTTCTCGTCGTAGATCCAGAACGCGAGGCCCCGCGCATCCGCCTCGATGATGAGCCGCGAGACGATGTCGAGGTACTCCGCACCGAGATATTCGGGACGATCCGGGTAGAAGCGCGGGTGGAACACGATCCCGTCCAGACCCGCCGCCGCGAAGTCGTCGAGCTGGCGGCACAGCTCGCTGATCTCGAGCGGCCCATTGACCGCCCAGAGCGTCGAGAACGTCGGCGTCGTCGTCACTGCGGAGCCCCTCCCCGGAACCGGATCGCGCCGCTCCGATGCGGCACTGATGTGAATCGATTCACAGAATTGATAGGCTAGCGTACGGCACAGCCTGCGACAAGGAAGACGGAGGGACGCCCATGACGACCGACAGACGTGCGGCCCCGGTGACCATCAAGGACGTCGCCGCGCGCGCGGGGGTGTCTCGGGCGACGGCCTCGTACACGTTCACGCAGCCCGGCCGTGTGTCCGAGCCGCTGCGCGCGAAGGTGCTGGCGGCCGCAGATGCGCTCGGCTATGTCGGCAACGACGCGGCGCGGCGCCTCCGCCTCGGCCATAGCCTCGCCATCGGGCTGCTCATCTCGAATTCGGGCAACCCCGTGTATGCGGAAGTCGCGGCGGGCGCCGAGCGCGAGGCGGCAGCGCACGGCCGCTTCATCATCACGGCGAACAGCGGCGATGATCCCGACCGCGAGCGAGCCTATGTGAGCTTCTTCGAGTCGCAGCAGGTGAGCGGCATCATCGCGACACCCGTGGGCGGGGTGCCGCCCGAGCTGATCGAGCTGCGGGAACGCGGCACGCCGTTCGTCCTCGTCGGCCTCGCCGAGGGACGGCACGACTACCCGGCAGTGTCGGGTGACGACGAACAGGGCGGGTTCCTCGCCGGCGAGCATCTGCTCGCCCAGGGACGACGACGCCTGCTGTTCGTCGGCGGCCCTCATCCGCATGTCGACGCCCGCCTTGCCGGTGCCCGCCGGGCGATCGCCGAGTCCGCCTCCGATGCGCAGCTCGAGGTGCTGCGCACACCGGCCCAGAACGCCGAGATCGGCGAGAACGTCGCTCGCGCCCTCCTGACGCGACCCGCCGCAGAGCGGCCGGATGGCGTGTTCTGCGGCAACGATCTGCTCGCGCTCGGACTGCTGCACGGTCTCATCAGCGGCGGCGTCGAGATCCCCGGCGACCTGTCGCTGGTCGGCTACGACGACATCGACTTCGCCGACTTCGCGATCGTCCCCCTCACGACCGTCCGGCATCCGTCGGCCGCGCTCGGCGCCGCCGCCGTGCGCCTGCTGCTGGATCTCGCGACCGAAGACGACGTGGCGGACGCCTTCGCGCCCCGGCTCGTCGTCCGCCGATCCTCTCTGCGGAGTCCTGCGGGCTGATCTCACGCGATCAGCCGGGCGGCCCTCGACGCGGCGCGACGCCGCTCGGTCGACGCCAGACCGGCGTGATAGACGTGCACCTCACGCGCGCCCGCCTCGGCGAGCGCGCGCCAGTGCGCCTCGAACCCGCGTGGGTCGCCCGACAGCACATCGACATAGGCGATGCCGCCACCTGCTCCGGCCAGCATCGCTATTCCCCTGTCGGGCGCTCCCCAGCAGTCCACGAGCAGGTCCACGCGGTCCGACTCCCGGAGTTCCTCGCCCTCTCCGGAGAGCATCGAGACCCGCCCGGCCCCCGCATCGAACGCGACCGTGACGGCGTCCGCCGCGAACCGGCGCCCCGTCATCGCGCGGGCTGCGACGAGGTCGGCGTGCAGGTCGCGCTCGGCCGCCCCGGCGGTGCCGTCGACCAGGGCCCTCATCGCCCAGGCGAGCCGATCCGGATCGCACCCGACCGTCGCCGCGCAGCGGTCGCAGACACAGCAGGCGAGCGCGTCGAGGGCGCCCGCGCTCAGTCCGCCGCCATGGAGCTTGTTGTGCATCGAGTCGTGGCCGATCCCCTGCCAGCCGACGGCTTCGAGATGGAGCATGGCACCCGGCGCCGCCTGCGCGGCACCCCGGACGAGACCATACAGCGTGTCTCGCACGGCGCGGTCGGAGAGGCACGGCGCATGATCGAGGCGGTCGCCGAACGCGGTGCGCACCCGCGCGAGCCCCGGCAGCACGCGATCGAGGTGCCCGATGACGGCCCAGGTCTCGACCTCGATGCCGCCGGCCTCGAGAGCGGCGCGCGCGGCCGCGTATCCGAACTCACCCTGCGGAAGCGCCATGGGCTCGCTCAGCATCGACACCGAGGTCGGCAGATCCACGATCCGCCGAGACGGATGCCGCGGCGTCACCGCGCGCACCCCGTGATAGAGGGCGGCCAGAGCAACCGACTCGACGCCGTCATCCCGCAGCGCTGTGACGGCACCCGGATCGTCGACCACGTCCCACGGGAACAGCCGATGGACGGCGCGCATCAGAACCGCGGCAGGGTGGGGTCGTAGCCCGGATCCACCGACCTCGCGTAGGCGGTGTCGTCGCGCACCACGCGCCCCGACGACACGTAGGCGCGATGCAGCGCGTCGACGGCGTCGCGGCGCAGCTCGACGCCGAGTCCGGGCCCCGTCGGCACGCCGACCGCCCCGTCTTCGAACCCGAGCGAGCCGGGCACAACGATGTCGTACTCGGCGTTCCAGGGGTAATGGGTGTCGCAGGTGTGCGTGAGCGCGGGCGTCGCCGCGGCCGCATGCACCATCGCCGCCAGCGAGACGCCGAGGTGGGAGTTCGAGTGCATCGACAACCCGATGCCCTCGGCAGCGCAGAGTTCTCCGAGAGCGGTGGTGGCCGCCAGCCCGCCCCAGTAGTGATGGTCGGCGAGCACGACATCCACCGCATGCGCGTCGACCGCGGGCTTCAGCGTCTCCGGCGAGACGACGAGCATGTTCGTCGCCAGCGGCACCCCCGAGACGCGGCGCACCTCGGCCATGTCCTCGATCGCGAGCACCGGATCCTCGAGGTACTCGACAAGAGACGCGAGCTGTCCGGCCGCCTCGAGAGCCGTGTCCAGGCGCCAGGCGCCGTTCGGATCGATCCGCAGCGGCGCGGACGGGAACGCCTCCGCGAGTGCCCGCATCGCGGCGATCTCGCGCTCGGGGGGATGCACTCCCGCCTTGAGCTTGAAAGACCCGAATCCGTAGTGCTCCTGCATCAGGCGCGCCTGTGCGACGAGACCTGCGCCGTCGTCCGCGGCGCCCCAGCTGTCGTCTTCCTGCCCCGGGTGCCCCGCCCACTTGAAGAACAGGTACCCGGCGAAGTCGACGCGGTCGCGTACGGCGCCTCCGAGCAGATCGGACACCGACACCCCCTCCAGGTGCCCGCGCGCATCGAGCGCCGCGACCTCGAAGGGAGACCACACCTTGCGTCGCTCGACGAGGGAGGTGCGGGCGTCGAGCCCCTCGAGCACTGCGCGCTCGAGCTCTGCCGGTCGGTCGACGCGCCCCCCGATGATGCGGGGCGCCGCCTGCTCGATCCGGCCCAGCATCGGCTGCTCGCCGCTGGTCTCGCCGAGACCGATGGTGCCGTCTTCGAGCGTGAGGATCACCAGGATCCGCAGCGCGAGAGGCTCATGCACGCCCCAGCTGTTCAGAAGCGGCGGATCGGGAAACGCCATCGGGATGACCTCGACCTGGCGGATGCGGCTCATCGGCTCCCCGGGATATGCTCGGCCCACAGCGGTGTGAATGGATTCACAGTAGAAGGAAGGCGCGGAACATGTCAACCGAGGTCGTCGCCCTCACCGGTGCCGCTGGCCGCATCGGCCGCTCGATCGCCCCGCGGCTCGCACGTCCGGGGCGAGAACTCCGTCTCAGCGACCTCGTCGCACCGTCGCCCCCTGTGGCCGGTTTCCTCGCCTGCGACCTCGGCGACCTCGACGCGCTGACCGAGCTGTTCACCGGCGCCCACGCGGTCGTGCACCTGGGCGGCCTCTCGTCCGAGGCGTCTTGGGCCGACATCCTGCGCGTGAACGTCGACGGCACACGCAACGTGCTCGAGGCCGCCCGCCGCGCGGGGGTGCGCAGCGTCCTGCTGGCGAGCTCGATCCATGCCGTGGGCTTCGCACCGGTCGGCGAGGCGGGGTCGCCGATGCCGATCGGCCCGCGACCCGACACCTACTACGGCGTGAGCAAGGCCGCGATGGAGGCGCTCGGCAGTCTCTACGCCGATCGCTTCGGTCTCTCCGTCGTCTCGGCGCGCATCTGCACCTTCCAGGAGAGCCCCGGCGACGGCCGGGCGGCCGCTCAATGGCTTTCCCCAGACGACGCGGCGCGGCTCGCCGACGCGGCGATCGCCCTGCGCGACGGCTGCCACCACATCGTGTGGGGCGTCTCCGCCAACGCCCCGTCCTGGTTCTCGCTCGACGCGGGCGCGGCGATCGGCTACCTGCCGAAGGACGACGCGGTCGCGCTGCGGCGGCAGAGCGGAGCCCCGCTGGCGGAGTTCGACGAGACCGAGCCTCTCGGCGCCTCCTTCACCCGGCCCGATCACCCGGTCGGCGAGGCCTGGTGACCCGACCGGCGGGCGCGGATCAGCGATCATCCGGGCCCGCCGGGTCAGTGCCTCAGCAGCACCGCGCTCCGGGATTGGCGTCCTGCTCGCTGTAGACGCAGCGCCAGTACTCGCGCGCGGTCATCGGCACCCGATCAGGATGCGCCGCCCGCTCGTGCGCGACGTAGGCGTCGTACTTGGATTCGCCGGTCACGCCCTTCCAGAACCACCAGAGCGCACGACCGGCCCGGCCGAGCGTCGTGAGGAAGCCCGGCCGAGCGCGACCTGCCGTGTCAGTGACCACGGGTCGGCTGCTGCTCCGCGGGAAGGGCCGCCCACTCCTTCTCCACCGCGCGCTCCTCGGCCGAGGGGAACAGGCCGGCCGGAGCGAAGCGACGCGACGGCACCGCCGCGTCCTCGCGGTCGACGATCTCCGTCGCGCGGAACGCCTTGACCACCTGGATGATCGCGATCGTGATGACGATCGCGGTCAGCGCGAGGAAGATGATCGACAGCGTGCCCTGGATGGCCGTGTTGCGGATCGTCGCCTCGGTGGCGGCGAGCTTCGCGGCCTCATCGGCGCCCGGCGCGAAGTCGACGTAGGTGCCGTCGGCCAGGCCGTTGCGGAACTTCATGTGGTTGGCCCAGTAGCCGACGGCCGGCGTCGACGAGAAGATCTTCTGCCACGACGCGGTGAACGTCACGACCGTGACGAACACAAGCGGCAGGGCGACGACCCACAGCCCCTTGAAGGTGCGCCGGCGCGCGATGATCACCAGCACCACCGCGAGCGCGATCGCCGCCAGCAGCTGGTTCGCGATGCCGAACAGCGGGAACAGCGTGTTGATGCCGCCGAGCGGATCGGTGACTCCCATGATCAGCACCGCGCCCCATCCGGCGACCATCACGGCCGTGCAGATCCAGGCACCCGGACGCCACGAGGTGTCCTTGAACTTCGGGATGAGGTTGCCGATCGAGTCCTGCAGCATAAAGCGCGCGACACGGGTGCCGGCATCCACGGCGGTCAGGATGAACAGCGCCTCGAACATGATGGCGAAGTGGTACCAGAAGCCCATCCACGCGGTGCCACCCAGCCACTGGTGCAGGATGTTCGCAAGACCGAAGGCGAGCGTGGGTGCGCCGCCGGTGCGGGACACGATCGACTCCTCGCCGACGTTGGCGGCCGCGCCGCTGACCATCTCGGGCGTGACGTTGACGCCGGTGAGGCCGAGGCCGTTGACGAACGCCACGGCGCCCTCGACGGTGCCGCCCGTGGCAGCGGCCGACGAGTTCATCGTGTAGTACAGGCCCTGATCGATCGAGATCGCGGCGACGAGCGCCATGATCGCGACGAACGATTCCATGAGCATGCCGCCGTAGCCGAGGAAGCGGGTCTGCTTCTCCTTCTCGACCATCTTCGGCGTGGTGCCCGAGGAGATCAGCGCGTGGAAGCCCGAGAGGGCGCCACAGGCGATCGTGACGAAGAGGAACGGGAACAGCGCCCCCGCCCACACCGGGCCGGTCTCGCCCGCGGCGAAGATGCTGAAGGCGGGCACCTGAACGACGGGGTTGACGATGATGACGCCCACCGCGAGCAGCACGATGACGCCGATCTTCATGAAGGTCGACAGATAGTCGCGCGGGGCGAGCAGCATCCAGACGGGCAGCACAGCGGCGATGAAGCCGTAGATGATGATGCCCCACGCGATGGCGGTGCGGTCGAGGCCGAAGATCGCCTGGCCCCAGTCACTCGCGCCCACGTACTGACCGCCGACGATCGCGGCCATCAGCAGCACGAAGCCGATGAGCGACACCTCGCCGATCTTGCCGGGACGGATCCAGCGCAGGTACGCGCCCATGAACAGGGCGATCGGGATCGTCATCGACACCGAGAACACGCCCCACGGGCTGTCGCCGAGGGCGTTGACCACCACGAGGGCCAGGATCGCCGTGATGATGATCATGATCAGCAGGGTGGCGAGGATCGCGGCGGCGCCGCCGAAGCGGCCCAGCTCATCCTTCGCCATCTGGCCGAGCGAGCGGCCCCCGCGGCGCATCGAGAAGAACATCACGAGGTAGTCCTGGACCGCACCGGCCAGGACGACGCCGACGATGATCCAGATGGTGCCGGGCAGGTAGCCCATCTGCGCGGCCAGCACCGGTCCGGTGAGCGGGCCAGCGCCCGCGATGGCGGCGAAGTGATGACCGAAGAGCACACGCCGGTCGGTCGGCACGTAGTCCTTGCCGTCCGCCTTGTACTCGGCCGGGGTGGCTCGGCGGTCATCCGGGCGGACGATGAGCCGCTCGATGTACTTCGAGTAGAAGCGGTAGAAGATCAGGTAGGTCGCGACGGCGGCGAACACGAACCAGATCGCGTTGACGGTCTCGCCGCGGACGATGGCGAGCATCGTCCATCCGGTGCCTCCGAGAAGGGCGACGACCACCCAGACGACCACCTTGAGCGGCGTCCACCGGGGCTTCTCGTCGACCGCCACGGGCGGCAGAGACCGCTCTCGAGCGCGGGAACGGGTGTCAGACATGTGCTTGTGGCTCCTTTGTCAGTGCACACGGAAAAAGCGGCCCTTGAGATGGCCGCCCGCCAGAATATTACCCTGCGCGGCGGCCGCCCGGAATCCGGCCGGGTTCGGGGAAAGCAGAACGACCCGAGGCGCAGGCCCCGGGTCGTCCTGAACCACAGCGGATCAGGCCAGCTCGCCGATCTCCAGCAGGTCGGTGACGAGGGCTGCGATGGCCGAGCGCTCCGACCGCGTCAGCGTCACGTGCCCGAAGAGCCCGTGCCCCTTCAGCGTCTCGATGACCGAGGCGATGCCGTCGTGGCGTCCGACGCGCAGGTTGTCGCGCTGGGCGACATCGTGGGTGAGCACAACACGCGAGTTCTGGCCGACCCGGCTGAGCACGGTGAGGAGCACATTGCGCTCGAGCGACTGGGCCTCGTCCACGATCACAAACGCGTCGTGCAGCGAGCGCCCCCGGATGTGGGTGAGCGGCAGCACCTCGAGCAGCCCTCGCGCGATGACCTCGTCGAGCACGTTCCCGGAGACGACGGATCCGAGGGTGTCGTAGACCGCCTGGCCCCAGGGATTCATCTTCTCGGCCTGGTCACCGGGAAGGTAGCCGAGCTCCTGACCGCCGACGGCGAACAGCGGACGGAAGACGATGATCTTCTTCTGCTGCTGCCGCTCCAGCACGGCCTCCAGGCCGGCGCAGAGCGCCAGGGCCGACTTGCCGGTGCCGGCTCGTCCTCCGAGCGAGACGATCCCCACCTCGGGGTCGAGCAGCAGGTCGATGGCGATGCGCTGCTCGGCCGACCGGCCGTGCAGACCGAAGACGTCGCGGTCGCCGCGCACGAGGCGCAGCTCGCCGTCGCCCGTCACTCGGCCCAGAGCCGATCCGCGCTCCGAGTGGATCACGAGTCCCGTGTTCACGGGGATGCCGATCACGTCCGCGTGCGAAGCCACCTCGCTCTCGTACAGGTCGGCCATCTCGTCGCCCGAGAGGTGCAGGTTCGCAACGCCCGTCCATCCCGAGTCGACCGCCTGCTCGGCGAGGTACTCCTCGGCGGAGAGACCGAGGGATGCGGCCTTCACGCGCATCGGGAGGTCCTTGGAGATCACCGTCACCTCCTGCCCATCCTGAGCGAGGTGCATCGCGACGGCCAGGATCCGGGTGTCGTTGTCTCCGAGGCGGATGCCGCTCGGCAGCACGGTCGCGTCGGTGTTGTTGAGCTCGACGCGCAGCGTGCCGCCCTCCCCCACGGGCACAGGGAAGTCGAGGCGGCCGTGCTCGATACGCAGCTCGTCGAGGTGGCGCAGCGCCTGCCGGGCGAAGTAGCCGAGCTCCGGGTCGTGCCGCTTGCCCTCCAGCTCGGTGATCACCACGACCGGGATCACGACCGAGTGCTCGGCGAAGCGGAAGAACGCTCGCGGGTCGCTGAGGAGCACCGACGTGTCGAGCACGTAGGTGCGAAGCGCCTGCGCGTCGCTCTGGGTGGAGACCTCGTGTGCTCCGGTCTCGCGATCGGTGCTGCTGCGACGGCCGGCCTGCGTTGAAGTGCTCATGGTCACGCCACTCCCGACCCGGGATACTCCCGGCTTCGACGAGTCGACCTGGGGCCACGAGTCGCAGTCCCAGATGGCCGACTCGACCGGGCGCCTTGCCCGATGCGGAAAGTCTCACCCTCGGGAGCGCGAATTACAAGAGTGTGATTTGCGCGTTCACAAGAACGTCACGCGACGATCCGAACCGCGACTCAGCGCTGCTGCGCGTAGGCCGCGCAGGCCTCGTCCAGGAGGCCCAGCGTCTCGTCGTCGGTGCCGACGTGCGGCGCGACACGCACGATGCCCGACCGCGCCGTGACGGTCACACCGCGATTGGCCAGCTCGGCGCCCAGTGCCGCGACGTTGTCAGGCGCGAGCGCCACGATGCCCGCGCGGCGCTCGGGGTCGAGCGGACTGGCGACGCGGATGTCGTGTCGCTGTGCGATCTCGATGACCCGCTCGGTGCGCTCGGTCAGGGCTTCCTCGATCACGGGGACGGACACCTCCGCGATCTCGGACAGCGCGATCGCGAGGCGCGCCGCGGCGAGCGCGTCGCCGCGGGCGACCGTGTAGGCGTTCGCATCCGCCGCCGGAGCCGGCACCTCATCGACGGTCAGGCCGCCCTCGACGCCGTGGTGGCCCGACAGGACCGGCGCGATGCGCTCGCGAGCGTGCGCGTTGAAGGTGGCGAAGCCGGAGCCGCGGCCGGCGCGCAGCCACTTGTAGCCATGGCCGGCGATCACATCGGCGGCGCCCCAGTCGGCGTCGACGACGCCGAAGCCCTGGATCGCGTCGACGATCAGCAGGCGATCCGGGCCCAGCGCTTCGCGCAGGCCAGTGAGGTCGGCGCGATAGCCGGTGCGGAAGTCGACGAGGCTCACCACGAGTGCGGTCGTGTCCTCCTCGAGCTGGTCGGCCACCGCCTCCGGAGTGACGAAGCCGTCCGTCGTCTGCAGCCACTGCGGGCGGATCCGGCCGAGCGCGTCCGCGGCGCGGGTGATCACCGTGGGGATGGCGGGGAACTCCGCCGGCGACGCCAGCACTCCCCCGCCGAGGCCGTACACGGCGTGCATCAGGCCGTATGCCGTCGACGGCTGCAGCGTCACGGCCTCGATCGGCAGGCCCAGGAGACCGGCGATCGCGGTCCTCGCCTCGACCTCACGCTCCTCCACGTGCGCGATGCTGCTGGATCGCCCGGTGCCGAGCATGCCCAGGTCGGCCACGACCTCGTCGCGCACCGTGGAGGACAACGGTCCGAAGGCCGCCCAGTTGAGGTAGCCGGGTTCCCCGTCGAACGTCGCGCGGTACTCCTCGATGGTGCTGATCACACCGACATTCTGGCAGGATCAGCTGTCGATCACCCGGAAACGGTCGCGTCAGCTGCCGAAACGCCGATCGCGCTTGGCGTAATCGCGGATCGCTCGCAGGAAGTCCACTTCGCGCAGGTCGGGGCCGAGCGCCTCGACGAAGTAGAACTCGCTGTGCGCGCTCTGCCAGACGAGGAAGTCGGAGAGCCGCTGCTCACCGCTCGTGCGGATGACGAGATCCGGATCCGGCTGCCCGCCCGTGTAGAGATGCTCGCCGATCGATTCCGGCGTGAGGTTCTCGGCCAGCTCCTCGAGCGTGCCGCCGCGCTCGCTGTGCGCGGCGATGATGCGTCGCACGGCATCCACGATCTCGTGGCGTCCGCCGTAGCCGACGGCGAGGTTCACGTGCAGCCCGCCATGCCCCGTGGTGCGGCGCTCGGCGTCACCGAGCGCGTCGGCGAGGTCCTCGGTCAGCAGCTCGGTGCGCCCCGCGTGCTGCACACGCCAATCGGGGCTGTCGGCGAGGTCACGCGCCAGCTGGGCGATGATGTCGATCAGCTCGGCGAGCTCGGCCGAGTCGCGCTTGCGGAGGTTGTCGTTCGAGAGCAGGTAGAGCGTCACGTGCTTCACACCGAGGGCGTCGCACCAGCCGAGGAACTCGATGATCTTGGCGGCTCCCGCACGGTAGCCGTGCGCGACGGAGTCGTATCCGAGCTGGCGGGCCCACCGGCGATTGCCATCGATCACCATCGCCACATGCTCGGGCACCGACCCCGCCGTGATCTGGCGCCGCAGGCGCGAGCTGTACAACCGGTACAGCGGTCCGCGGCCCTCGCCCTGACGCATCGTTCGCACCCCCTTACGCTACTCCGCACGTCCCTGTGTGCCGCGCAGGGCATGCGTGCCGACGTACCCTCGGAGCATGACGCAGACGCCGCAGGACGACCCCACCTCCGTGGATGGCGTCCCCCAGCTTCCGCTGCTCGACGACGCCGTCGCGAACGACGCCGTCCCCGAGGCCAAGCCGACGTGGCGGGGATGGCTGCATGCCGCCACCTTCCCGATCGCGCTGGCGGCTGGGATCGTGCTGATCGTGCTCGCAGAAGGTGCGGCCGCCAAGTGGGCTGCCGCCGTGTTCATGACGTCCTCGCTGCTGCTGTTCGGCAACTCGGCCGTCTACCACCGCTTCAACTGGGGCCCCACCGTGCACGCGGTCCTCCGGCGCATCGATCACGCGAACATCCTTCTTCTGATCGCCGGCACGTACACGCCGCTCGGCGTCCTGGCGCTGCCGCCGGGCAAGGGCGCCCTGCTGCTGACGGTCGTCTGGACCGGCGCGATCCTCGGCATCCTGTTCCGTGTGCTCTGGCTCGGCGCCCCGCGCTGGATCTACGTGGCCCTGTACCTCGCCCTCGGCTGGGCGGCCGTGATGTACATCGTCGATCTCACGCAGGCCAACTTCGCCATGATGGTGCTCGTCATCGTCGGCGGCCTGCTCTACACCGCCGGCGCCGTGATCTACGCGATGAAGCGTCCCAACCCCTGGCCGGGCCACTTCGGCTTCCACGAGATCTTCCACGCGTGCACCGTGCTCGCCTTCCTGTGCCACTGGACGGCGGCGCTGCTCATCGCCCTCTCCCCGTACCCGGGGTCGCTCGGCGGCTGAAGCGCGCCGCTCAGGCGGTACGACGCAGAGGGGCGGCGGGGCCGTCTTCCGGGTCGTCCGCCCGCGTCGCCTCGGCTCGCGTCACCTGAGCTCGCGTCGCCTCGGCTCGCGTCACCTGAGCTCGCGTCGCCTCGGCTCGCGTCGCCGCGTCGCGGTACAGGCGCTTGGTCGCACCGAGCACCGCGTCGGCACGGCGCATCAGCGAGCCCGCGGTCTCGCGTCCGCGCACCGTCGCGGTGCCGCTCGTCCACGGATCGGCAGCCGAACGCCGCAGGCGCTGCACAATGTGCGCGGCTTCCACGGCATCGCAGTCGGGCAGCGCGATCACGAACTCGTCGCCGCCGATCCGGCCGATCACATCCTCGGGCCGCAGCTGCGCACGCCAGTCGGCGACGGCCCGGCGGAGCGCATCGTCGCCGCGCTCGTGCCCGTGCGTGTCGTTGAGCTGCTTGAAGCGGTCGAAGTCGATCGCGACGACGGTCAGCGGCCGCCCCGTGCGACGCGATCGCTGCACCAGCTGCCCGATGCGGTCCTCCGAGCCCCAGCGGTCCAGCGCGCCCGTGAGCTCGTCGAGGTGCACGAAAGCGAGCAGCCGACCCCGCACGGCCGAGACCACCTCGAGCAGCGCCCAGGCGACGATCACGGCGATCCCGAAGCCCATGGCGCCGGTCGGAGAGATCGTCGTGCCCGGGGCCCCCGGAAGGGCGTGCACCACGATGCCCGCCACGGCGGCGAGCGCGGGCGCGACGAAGAGGCCGCGGGCCGTGGCCGTGTGCCAGTACGCGGCCAGGAGGATCGCGAGGATCTGGACCCCGGTCACGGAGACCGCGATCGATGACATGTCGGTCGCGGCGACGATCCGGGCGAAGACGGTGAAGGCCGTGATGAGCACCCACAGACCCACCAGCGCCCGGCGCAGAGCCGCGCCGCTCTTCAGCGCGGCGACGAGCACAAGGCCCCCGGCGGCCAGATCCGCCGCGGCTGCGACGCGCAGCGCCACCGCTCCCTGCACCAGGTCGGGAATCGCCGCCACCGCCACGATCGCGGCGGCGCCGACGGCCGCGCGCACGAGCGCCGCCGACCAGTCGTCGTTCGCCACCGACTGCACCGCTCGCGAGGAGTGCAGCACACGCTCCGCGCGGGCCGCCGCGACCCCCTGCCCCTGACGTCGCGTCGATCCCTCGCCTCGCTTGTCGCGATAGAGCTGCACGTCCGCCTCGCGCACCGCGACGTCGAGACCGCGCCTCGCAGTCAGCGGCGCCAGTCCCGCGCTGAAGGCGTGTGGGGTGACGGCGCGCAGACGGCGCAGCATACGGCGCGCCGCACCGCGGTCGACCGCCTCGACGATGACGACGAACTCGTCTCCGCCCCACCGACCGACCACTCCCATCCGGCCGAGCGCCTGCGTCCACGCCGACGCGCATTCGCGCAGCAGGCGGTCGCCCGCGCCATGGCCGTACCGGTCGTTGATCGGCTTCAGCCCGTCGAGATCGATCGCGATCACCCAGTGCGACGTCTGCTCACGCGCCCCCTCGTCCAAAAGTGCCGGCACGGCCAGGCGCAGCGCGCGGCGGTTCAGCAGGCCAGTGAGCGGATCCGTCCGCAGGGCCGCACGCAGGCGACGACGCACCTGCAGCGACACCTCCACGCCGAACAGGCTCACCGCGAGCACCGTGCCGATCGCCCAGAGCGCACGCGCGTCCGCGAACCCGCCCTTCGCCGCGGCCAGGGAGAGCACGCCCAAGAGCACGGTCAGGCTGGCGATTCGCGCCGCGATGGGCGGCACCGTCCAGCCCAGCGCGACCGACAGCGGCGCGAGCATGCAGATCATGGCGAGCACCACGCCGAACTCGCTCGCGGACGCGACGCCCGCCGCCAGGCCGGTGGCGCTCGTCGCGGCGGCGAGCAGGCACAGCCACGCGCTGGATGACATCACATCGAGCGCGACGATCTGCGCTCCGACGCTCGCTCGGGCAGCGGTCGTGGGGCGGGTCGCGCGGTCGGGTACACGCGTCATTCGGGTCTCCGGTGCCGGTGAGAGCGGGCCGGGAGTTTCTCGTCTTGGGTCATCAGATCGGGGGAGATCTGCCCATAGAGTACTACGGCACCCATCTCGTCCCCGGCTCGCGGGTAGGATACGCTCGATATTCCGGCTGGCCCTCTAGGGAAGTGACCCCATGCAAGATGCAGCGATCGCGCGCCGCGTGATTCCGCCGCACGAGATCCACTTCCAGTGCATGGTCCATCTCGAGTCGGAGACGATCATCGGCTACGAGGCGCTCGCCCGCTTCGCCGATGGCCGCTCGCCCCAGGACCACCTCACCGAGGCGGTCCATGCAGATCAGCTCGTGGAGCTGGAGCTGGCGCTGCTGCGCAGCGCGGTGATCGCGGCCGAGGCCATTCCCCCCGAGTACGCGGTGACCCTCAACGCGTCGGCCGAGACCATCGACTCCCCCGTTCTCGAGACGCTGCTGCCGACGGGGCGCCTGTGGGGCATCGAGCTCGCCGAGACGTCGCGCCCCGAGTCCGACGACCGCCTGCGCCGCCGCACCCACGATCTGGGTGTGCTGCTGCTCATCGACGACGCCGGTAGCGCCAACGCCACCACCGAGTGGGTGAACGTGCTGCACCCCGACATCGTCAAGATGGATCGACGGCTCATCCAGACCGCGTGCTACGACGCGGCTGCACACCGTGAACTCGATCTCTTCCTCGAGACGGCTCGCGCGATCGGCGCCACAACCGTCGCCGAGGGTGTGGAGACCGAGGAGCACGTGCAGCTCGCGCGCACCGCAGGCATCGACTACGCGCAGGGGTGGCACTTCGGGCGCCCCGCCCCCTACGCCGCCTGACGCACCGCGGAGGGCCGGATCAGATCGGCGCGTCCGGGTGAATCGAGCGGGTCTCGCTGCGACGCGACCGCCCGCTCCACGGGAGCCGCACCTTCGGAAGGATCTTGACCGTCGCCAGCGCGACGTACATCAGCGTGTTCACCGCGACGAAGGCCGCGAGAACGGCGAACCAGTCGCTGGTGAGAAAGCTCTCGGGCAGCAGCAGCCCCGCGTCCACGATCATGCGCTCGCCCCGTCTCGCGTCACGGCGGTGCCGTGGGTCCACTTCGCCTCGCGGCGGAAGGTCATGTCGATGATCCCCTTGACGAAGACGACGTCGAGGAAGAGGTCGAAGATCGCCTCAGGCAGCACGAGCACCGCGAGCACCCGGGCGCGCCACCCTCCCCGCCAGACCGTGACCAGACGTTCGAGCGAGAAGACGCACCCCAGGGCGATCCAGAACGGGAACCACACCCAGGTGTCCATCGACACGATCATCAGGATCAGCAGCACGAAGTACGACGACAGCGCGATGACCGAGTAGCCGATGCCGATCTGCTGTGCCCAGTAGCGCACGCTCACGGGTGTCACGCCGTACGCCGCGAGGTTCTCGATCGCGCCACGCTGCCAGCGCAGGCGCTGACGCCACAGCGCGCGCCAGGTGGGCATCAGCTCCGTGACCACGGTGCACTCGCGCGGCGAGAGCGTGAGCCCGCCGAGGGTCTTGATCGCCAGGGTGAGCTCGTTGTCCTCGGTGAGGGCGATCGTGTCGTAGACATCGCCCGGAACCCCGGGAAGCAGCGTTCCTCGCGACTCCGCGACCGTGCGAAGGGCCTCCGGACGGAACACGGTCGCGGTGCCGCTCAGCACGAACACCCGCCCGCGGCGACGCTCGATCTCGAGCGAGTAGCGCGTGTACTCGTTGCGCTGCATCAGACCGAGAAGCCCATGGCCCGGCTCGCCGAGGAACAGGCCGCCGACCGCCATCAGCGCGCGGTCGTTCGTGAGGTACCGCCGT
Organism: Microbacterium stercoris; assembly: GCF_017592545.1. GTDB lineage: Bacteria > Actinomycetota > Actinomycetes > Actinomycetales > Microbacteriaceae > Microbacterium > Microbacterium stercoris. Next base: position 384,416 of record NZ_JAGFOA010000001.1, on the reverse strand, counting down.
GCGGTCTCGAGGAAGACGTGGTTCGCGAGCTGAGTGTCGGCATCCATCACCATGATCGCGTCGTTGCGCCCCGCATCCGGCAGGATCACCGTGAGCACCTGGTTGAGGCCGCCCGCCTTCTTGTGCGCGTTGGCGACGGTCTCGAACACCTCGACGCCCGCCGAGCGTGCGATCTCGACCGTGCGATCCGTGCAGTTGTCGGCCACCACGATGATCCGCTCGGGCGGGGTGGTCTGCGAGCGCAGCGACGCGATCGTCTCGCCGATCGCGTTCTCCTCGTTGTGTGCGGGGATCACGACCGTGATCGTCACATCGCCGAGGAACACGCCCCGCGTCTCCGCCATCACGCGACGCGGCGCGAGCGGCCGCTTCTCGACGCCGGGGTCGGTGCGGCGGAAGGCCTTCACCACGGTGTCCTCGAAGAGCGCGATGCCGACCCCGGCGATCACGGCGAGGACGAGCGCGCCCACGATGATCAGGACGGCAGGCGCATGCAGGTCGTAGCGGACCGTGAGCCCCCAGAGCGGCAGCGAGTCGGGATCCCAGAACGGCCGCACGTTAGTTGCGGCGAGAAGACCCCACAGGGCCGCCGCCGCCGCGATCGTCAGGCCGAGGATCGCGAGCCCGGCGAATCGCTCGAGCTTGCCCGCTTCCTTCGAACGTGCCATCGGCTTCCTCCCCCTGCCCGCGGGCTGGAGGCGCACCCGACGGACCTCTGCATGCTACTGCCCGCGCGTCTCGCCGGTCCCGCGATGCGGCTCGTCGCCGCCCGGATTCGCGCTCTTCGGGCCTTCCGTCTCCTGGGCGGACTCCCGGGCCTCGGCCTCCTCGGCGTCCAGGGCCTCGTTGGCCTCGGCGCGATAGCGCGTGTTGCGCACGCGGCGCAGCATGTCCATCACCAGGAGCGCCACGATCACGACGAGGATCGCGATGACCGCGAATCCCTCGAACCCCGGAGTGACGATCGAGGGATCCGGGCCCTCGGTCGGAAGGGGGGTGGGGGTCGCCGCGAGAGCGTGCATACAGGGCTCCTGTTCTAGCCTGGAGGTACCAGCCTAGCTTTCGCCGCCGGGCCTGACTTTCCGGAGATCCATGACCACGCAGGCCCAGCTCGACGATCGCTACGGCCGCACCCGCGACCCGCGCAGGCGCCGGATCGCCTGGGTCGCCGTGATCGCGGCCGCCGCGCTGCTCGTCGGATGGTTCGGGTGGAACACGGTGGCGACCGAGATGGACGCCGTCGGCGTGGACGGCCACGGCTTCACGGTGGTCGACGAGCGCTCCGTGGAGGTGAGCTTCCAGTTCACGGCGCCGGCCGGACGCTCGGTGGCGTGCGCGGTGCAGGCCCTCAGCGAGGACTTCGGCGTGGTGGGCTGGAAGATCGTGCAGTACGAGGCCGCCGACAGCCGTCACCAGCGTCACGTCGAGACGGTGCCCACGGTCGCCGAGGCCACGACGGGTTTGGTCGAATCGTGCTGGGTCACGTAGTCTGACGCCCAAGAAACCCTTGACGCCCCGGCACGACGCCGGGGCGTCTTGCACTATCTCCGACGGATCATCTCCGCAGACATGAAGGGGGCCATCGTGTCGAACTTCCTCACTCAGGAGGCGTACGACCGCCTCGCCGCCGAGCTCGAGCAGCTCTCCACCACGGGCCGCGAGGAGATCGCGAAGCGCATCGAGATCGCCCGCGAAGAGGGTGATCTCAAGGAGAACGGCGGCTATCACGCGGCCAAGGACGAGCAGGGCAAGATCGAGATGCGCATCCGCGACCTGCAGGCGCTGCTGAAGGGCGCCGAGGTGGGCGAAGCCCCCGAGTCCGACGGCACGGTGCAGTCGGGCACGGTGGTGACCGCGATCGTTCTCGGCGACGAGGAGCGTTTCCTGCTCGGCAGCCGCGAGATCGCGGGCGGCACCGACCTCGACGTCTACAGCGAGCAGTCCCCGCTGGGCGCCGCCATCCTGGGACTCCGCGAAGGCGAGAAGACCACCTACACGGCTCCCAGCGGCAAGTCGATCGCGGTCGAGATCGTCAAGGTCGAGACCTTCACCGGCTGATCACGTCGTCACACGGCGAAGGCCCCGTTCCACGGCGGAACGGGGCCTTCGGCGATTCCGGGTCAGTCCGGCAGCACCTCGGGCCGGAAGCCCGCGTCGCGCAGGATCTGGAGCGTGAGCTCGCGGTGATCCTGGCCCCGGGTCTCCACGGAGATCTGCAGCACGACCTCGCTGATCTGCAGCCCCTGTCCGTGCCGCGTGTGCAGCACCTCGATCACGTTCGCGCCGGCCTCGGCGAGCAGCTCGGACACACGAGAGAGCTGACCCGGGCGGTCCGGAAGCGGGATCCGGATCGTCATGTAGCGTCCCGAGGCGGCGAGACCGTGTGCGACCACGCGCTGCAGCAGCAGAGGGTCGATGTTGCCGCCGGAGAGCACAGCCACGGTGCGGCCCGCCGAGTGCACCTTCCCGGCGAGGATCGCGGCCACTCCCACCGCGCCGGCGGGCTCGACGACGACCTTGGCGCGCTCGAGGAGCACCAGCAGAGCGCGCGCGATGTCGTCGTCCGAAACCGTGACGACCTCGTCCACCAGCTCCTTGATGATGGCGAAGGGCACGTCCCCCGGGCGCCCGACCAGGATGCCGTCGGCGATCGTGGGCTTCGTGTCGACCTGCACCGGGCGCCCCTCGGTCAGCGACTGCGGGTACGGCGCCGCGTTCTCGGCCTGCACGCCGATCACGCGCACGGTGCGGCCCTCCGCCGCGGCGCGGGCCTTGGCCGCCGCCGCGACGCCGGCGATGAGTCCGCCGCCGCCGATGCCGAGCACGATGGTCTCGACATCCGGCGCGTCGTCCATGATCTCGAGCCCGAGCGTGCCCTGGCCGATGACGACATCACGGTGGTCGTAGGGGTGGATCATGATCGCCCCCGTGCGCTCGGAGTGCTCGAGCGCACGCTCGAGGCCGACGGCGACCGTGGGGCCCTCCAGCACGACCTCGGCGCCGTAGCCGCGCGTCGCGAGCAGCTTGGGCACGGGCACACCGAGCGGCATGTAGATCGTGGCCGGGATGCCCAGCTGCTGCGCGGCGAGCGCGACGCCCTGCGCGTGGTTGCCGGCCGAGGCGGCCACCACCCCGCGTGCGCGTTCCTCGGCCGTGAGGCGCGAGAGTCGGTAGGTGGCACCGCGCACCTTGAAGGAGCCCGTGCGCTGCAGATTCTCGAGCTTCAGGCTCACCGGGGCGCCGAGCACCTCGCTGAGGTGCAGCGAGTACTCCAGAGGCGTGTGGTTGATGACACCCTCGAGGCTGCGCGCGGCCTCCTCGATCTCGGACAGGGCGGGAATCGTGGGGAGCGCGTCCGTGGCGGAGGCTGCGGGCTGGACAGGATCGACCGTGGTCATTCGGCGCTCCCCTTCGTCTCGGTGTTCGGCTCGGTGTTCGGTTCGGTGTCGCTCTCGGACAGCATCGTCCCGGTTCGGGATCGCGCCGGCCCCGGGGCTCGCGGGCCGATGGTCTTGGGGACCGTGTCCCAGATGAGATCGCCGTGCGGCCGTCCACCCGTGCGCCAGGAGCCGGACGACAGCGTCACAGCCACCACGTTCACGAATGCGGCCAGGGGCACCGCGAACAGCGCGCCGGGGATGCCGGCGATCATCGATCCGCCCGCCACCACCATCACGACGGCCAGCGGGTGCACCTTGACCGCGGATCCCATCAGCAGCGGCTGCAGGACATGACCCTCGATCTGCTGCACGGCGAGCACGACCGCGAGCATCGCGAGGGCGATCCAGGGCCCGTTGTAGACGAGCGCGATGAAGACGGCCACCGTGCCGGTGAGGATCGCGCCCACGAGAGGCACAAACGAGCCGAGGAAGACGAGCACGGCGATCGGGATCGCCAGCGGCACCTGCAGCAGGAACGCTCCGAGGCCGATGCCGACGGCGTCGATGGTGGCGACCAGCATCTGGGTGCGCGCGTAGTTGACGACCGTCTGCCAGCCGTTGCGACCGGCGATATCCACGGCGCGGCGTGCCGAGGTCGGGAAGAGGTGCACCGCCCATCTCCAGATGCCGCCGCCGTCGGCGAGGATGCAGATGAGGGCGAAGAGGGCCAGCAGGGCCCCGGCCGCCACGTGCCCGACGGTCGAGCCCAGGGCGAGCGCGCCGCTCCAGAGCGCCGCGGACTGCTCCTGCAGCAGCGCGAGCCCCTGATCGATGTACGTGTTGATCTCGCTCTCGGAGACACCGAGCGTGAGGAGGAAGGCTCGCAGCTCGTCGATCGCCTCGCCGGTGCGGGCACGGACATCCGGGAACTGCCGGGAGATCTGCCACGCCACGAGCCAGACGAGTCCCGCCACGATGGCCAGCGTTGCGATGAGCGTGACGGCGATCGCCGCCCATCTGGGCACGCGATGGCGCAGCAGCCAGGACATGGCCGGATAGACCAGCGCCGTCAGGAGGATCGCGATCAGCAGAGGGATGACGAGCAGCTTGAACTGGATGACCAGCCAGATGAGCACCGCGATGGCGCCCGCGATGACGAGCATGCGCCACGCGTACGCGGTCGCGATGCGCAGGCCGGCAGGCACCGGGGTGCCGGCCGGCGCGCTGGCCGGCACGTCGGGCGTGCGGGCGGCGTGCGTCCCTGCGGCTCGGGGGCGGAAGACGTCCCAGAATCCGGCGCGCGGCTTGTCTTCGCTCACGCGATCAGTCTAGAACCGGGCCATATGCGCCGCCGGAATATGTCGCGTCTGGCGGACGGTCCACCGCGATGTCGGTGGCCCTGGGTAGCGTGAGCCGGGTGAAGCAGCATCTGTCGCTCCCCGAAGCCCGCCGCATCGCCCTCGCGGCGCAGGGGTTCACCCGGCCGCAGCCGGCCTCGGTGGGGGCACGCCAGCTCAACGGCGCGATCGCGCGCATGGGCGTGCTGCAGATCGACTCGGTCAATGTGTTCTCGCGCTCGCACTACGTGCCGCTGTTCTCGCGCCTGGGCGCGTACGAGACCGCCGATCTCGATCGGCTCGTGCTGCGGCACGGCGCCGGAGGCAAGCCCCGCTCGACGGGCGCATACATCGAGTACCTCGCCCACGAGGCCACGTTCCTGCCCGTGGCTGACTGGCCGCTCTGGCGGTTCCGGATGGACGCGATGCGGGCCAAATACGGTGCGCCCGGCGGGTGGTATGCCGAGAACGCGGCGACGGTCGAGTGGGTGCGGGCCGAGCTCGCCGCACGCGGCCCGCTGCGTCCCGCCGAGATCGAGTCCGACGCCCATCGCGGGGCACGCGGGCCCTGGTGGGACTGGGATGTGGTCAAGCGCGCGCTCGAGATGATGTGGCGTTTCGGCGAGGTCGCCATCGCGGGCCGGCGCGGCTTCGAGCGCCGCTACGCGCTCGCCGAGCAGGTGGTGCCGTCGTCCGTGCTCGACCAGACGCTCTCCCGCGAGGACTCGATCCGCGAGCTCGTGCGGCGGGCGGCTCGTGCCTCGGGGGTGGCGACGGCGTCCGACCTCGCCGACTACTACCGTCTGCGAGACCGGAACGCCGTGCTCTCGTCCATCAGCGATCTCGTCGACTCCGGCGAGCTGGCTCCCGTCACCGTCGCGGGCTGGGCGAAGCCCGCCTGGGTGCACCGCGATGCCGCTCTTCCGCGACGGGTCGACGCGGCGACGATCCTGACGCCCTTCGATCCGGTGGTCTGGTTCCGTGAGCGAGCGGAACGGCTGTTCGACTTCGACTACCGCATCGAGATCTACACCCCGGCCGCCAAGCGGCGCTTCGGCTACTATTCGCTTCCCGTGCTGGTCGACGATCGCATCGTCGGGCGCGTCGACCTCAAGGCCGATCGCGCCGCGTCCACGCTGCGTGTGCAATCGGCGTGGTGGGAGGCCGATGTGGCGCCGTCCGCGGCAGAGCGCGTCGCCCGTGCGCTCCGCGAGGCCGCCGCGTGGCAGGGGCTGGAGCGCATCTCCATCTCCTCGTGGGGCGACGCGACCGACGATCTCGCCTTCGTCATGGCAGACGCAGCTCGCCACGAGCGCGTGCTCGATGCCCCGGCCGATCCGGAGCCCGAGGCGGCCTAGCGCCGCGCGAAGTCCGGCGCATGCTCGGGCCGGGCGCCGATCCCCACGAACAGCGCCGGGATCACGGTGAGCCAGGGCGCCACGCGCAGCACCCGCGCCAGGGACGCCGGAATCGACGGGGTCCATCCCGCGGCGAAGGCCCGTCGCATGCCGGCGTGGATCACGCGCTGCGCTGCCTGGGTCACGGCCGTCGGCATCCTGCGCCGTCGCTGCACAGCGGCCACGGCCGCATCGCTCATCCGCGCTTCCCGCAGCGGGTCTGCCAGCAGCGTCGCGGCGGCGACGCCGTCCTGGACCGCGAGGTTCACCCCCACCCCGCCTGCCGGTGACATCGCGTGCGCAGCGTCGCCGATGCACAGCACACCGCGGGACCACCAACGGCGCGCGCGATCGAGCTTCACATCAAGCGCGTGCACATCGGAGAACCGGATCCGCTGCGCGGGCTCCGCGAGCTCCGGCACCGCGGCGGCGACCTCGGCGCGGAACACATCGATGCCGCGGCTGCGCAGCGCGGCTTCGGTCCCCTTCGGGATCAGCATCGCCGCCTGCACGTAGTCGCCACGAGGGATGAGCACAAACAGCCTTCCACCGGCGCCGCGAGGGATGAGATTGCGCCCCACGTCGATCGGGGTGCCGTCGTCACCGCGCGCCGCGATGCGGAACCACAGCACGTCGAAGGGCACGGGGTATCTGCGCATCGGGATGCGAGCCAGCCGTCGCACGACGGAGTCGCGTCCGTCGGCGGCGATCGTGAGCGATGCCTCGAGCTCGCCGCGCTCCCCCGTCGCGTTGTCGATGAAGCGCACCCCCGTGATCCGCCCGTTGCGGTGAAGGAGCCCGGTGACCTCTGTCCGCATGCGCAGCCGGAAGTGCGGCTCGTCCCGCCCGGCCTCGGCCAGCAGATCGAGGAAGTCCCATTGCGGTGCGATCGCGATGAAGGGATACGGATGCCACAGCCGGCGGAAGTCTCCGACCGTCACCCGCTCGCCGTTCGCATCCGGCACCTGCACCGCCTCGAGACGGGAGTACGGGATGCGCTGGAACCGCTCGATCAGCCCCAGTTCGTCGAGGAGCAGCTGCGTGGACGGGTGGATGGTGTCGCCGCGGAAGTCACGGAGGAAGTCGGCATGCTTCTCGAGCACCGTCACGGCGACGCCCGCCCGCGCCAGCAGGAGCCCCGCGACCATCCCTGCCGGTCCCCCTCCGACGACGATGCACCCGGTTCTCTCGCTCATGCCGACAGCCTGGCCCGCCGACGCGCCCACGGGAAGGGGCCAGCGGATCCGCCTGGCGCGAACACCCCTGCCGGGCACGGCCCGGCATGGGCAGACTGCGAGCATGCGACTCCTTGTGCTGGGCGGCACCGTGTTCCTGTCCCGTGCGGTGGCGGAGGCGGCGATGTCCCGCGGTCACCACGTCACCACCGCGAGCCGCGGGGTGACGGGCGCGCCGCCCGCGGGCGTGGATCACGTGACGACCGACCGCGACGCTCCCCTCCCCGCTGCGCTGACCGGGCCCGCGTTCGACGTGGTCGTCGACGTCTCGCGGCGCCCCTCCCAGGTGCGCTCGGCGCTCGCGCAGCTGCGCGCGTCGCACTGGATCTTCGTCTCCTCGATCAGCGCGTACGCGGATGAGGCGACCCGTGACGGCGGACCCGCCACCTTGCCGCTGCATGAGCCGCTGTTCGACGACAGCGACGACCCGGAGGCGTACGGGCCGATGAAGATCGCCTGCGAGCGCCTGGTCGCCGAGGCCGCGCCGTCCCACACCATCGTGCGTCCCGGGCTCGTTGTGGGCCCCGGCGACCGCTCAGGCCGCTTCTCCTATTGGGTCGATCGGCTGCGCCGCGCCGCCGAGGGCGAGCCGGTGCTCGCACCGGGAGATCCGGATGATCCGGTGCAGGTGATCGACGTGCGCGACCTCGCCGATTGGATCGTGCTGCTGGCCGAGCGCCGCGCATCCGGCGTCTTCGATGCGATCGCCGCGCCGTCCCCCATCGGAGCGTTCCTCCGTGAGACGGCCGCGGGCGCAGGAGTGCGCCCGCGGTGGCACTGGGCGTCCCACGCGCAGCTCGAGTCCGCCGGCGTGCAGCCCTGGATGGGGCCGCGATCGCTGCCCCTGTGGCTGCCGAGGCCCGATTACGACGGCATGATGACGCATCGCGCCGGCCCGGCCGTCGAGGCCGGCCTCGTCGCGCGCCCGATCGCCGAGACCGCACGCGACACGCTCGCCTGGCTGCAGGCGACGCCCGGGGCGGTGCTGACCGGCCTCACCGCCGACGAGGAAGCAGACGTGCTCGCGACCCTCCGCTGAGCTAGTCGAGGTGGCGCAGGAACCGCCCCGGATCGTCGAGGAACACGCGCCACGCGCGTACGAGATCAAGGTCGTCGTACGCGACGCTTCGGATGCCCCAGTCGCCCAGCTCGTAGAGATCCGCGCCGGGAAAGGCCGCGAGAACCGGGGAATGCGTCGAGAGGACGACCTGGGAGCCCTGGGCGATCTGCTGGCGCAGCAGGGCGATGAGCGCGAGGCAGCCGGACATCGACAGTGCCGACTCGGGCTCGTCGAGCACCCACAGTCCCTGGAGGAAGTGTCGCTCCTCCACGAGTTCCAGGAACGACTCGCCGTGGCTGCGCTCGTGGAGCGGCGCACCGACACCCACCTCCTCGAGGTATGTGTAGAAGCCGTGCATGGTCTCGGCCCGCAGGAAGAATCCGCGGCGCGCGGAGCCCGGCCCGCGGCGCAGAGCGAGGTGCTCGGCCAGCGCGGACTCGGTCGCACGGGTCGAGTGCATCGCTCCGGTCGAACCGCCCTCGGGGTTCATCCCGTACGCGGCGGCGAGCGCCTCCACGATCGTCGACTTGCCCGCACCGTTCTCGCCCGTGAGCACCGTGACCGGGCCCAGGTCGAGGCCCTCGTCGAGCAGCTGCCGCACGGGAGCGAGACTCATCGGCCACCGTCCGCGCTCGGCACGCGCGTACGGCGACTCCTCGACCCGCTCCACCGGCAGCGCTCCGCGCCGCATCCGCCCCTTCTTCACACCGCGACTCTAGGACCGGCCGCCGACATCGCTCACCCGCGGTTCGGATCTCCGGTCCGATTCGCCGCCGGCAGACGGAACGGCCGCCCACCCCGAGGGGTGAGCGGCCGTCCGACACGGTGGCGCGTCAGAACTGCACGCGCGGCGGCTCGGCGATGGCCGCGCCATCGACGACCTCGAAGAACTCGCGCTCCGAGAATCCGAGGTTGCGGGCGAACAGATTGTTCGGGAACACCTTGATCTTGGTGTTCAGCTCGCGGACTCCGCCGTTGTAGAAGCGGCGCGACGCCTGGATCTTGTCCTCGGTGTCGATCAGGGCATGCTGCAACTGGAGATAGTTCTGGCTGGCCTGGAGCTGCGGGTAGGCCTCAGCGACCGCGAACAGGCTCTTCAGCGCCTGCTGCAGGTGCCCCTCCGCGACGCCCGCCTCGGCGGGGCCGCCGGCGGCAAGCGTCTCGGCGCGAGCGCGCGTGACGTTCTCGAACACCGCCTTCTCGTGTGCGGCGTAGCCCTTGACCGATTCGATGAGGTTCGGGATGAGGTCGGCGCGGCGCTTGAGCTGCACCGTGATGTCGCTCCACGCCTCATCGACACGCACGTTCAGCTGCACGAGCGAGTTGTACGTCGCCCACAGATAGACGCCCGCGATGACGAGAACAGCGAGGACGATGACGACTGGAATCAGCCATTCCATGAAGGAACCCCCTTGTGATTGGCCCCATCCTAGACGGCGCCCGTGAGCGCCCGCGTCGTCCATACAGGGGACGGGCAAATAGTTCCCAACGGTAAATATGAAGTACAGTAAATATATGGAACCGACCGTCCTCGATCACCTCCTCCACGTGAGCGAGCTCTTCCAGCGCGACATGGCCCGGGCTTTCGAGGGCACGCGTCTCACTCCCACGCGGGTGCAGGCGCTCTGGGTGCTGCAGCACGGCGGCCCCGCCACCCAGCGCGAACTGGCGAGCGCGATGTCGATCTCCGCGCGCCACATCTCCGGCATCATCGACGTGCTCGAGGCCGATGGCTACGTCGTCCGCACGCCCCATCCCCGCGATCGGCGTGCGACGGTCATCGAGCTCACGGACACGGCAGCGGCGCAGATGGCCACGATGCAGCGCGAGCACAGCGAGCTCGCCGCCACACTGCTCGATGCCGTCGCCCCCTCTGACCGCGCGGCTCTCGAACGCGGGGTGGCCGCCATCGCCGGCCGCCTGGCCGAACTCGTCGAGGCCGCGCAGCCCGCGGGGGAATCCGCGGAGACGGCGCGATGACCGCCGTCACCGAGACCGTCGGGCCCACCGTCTGGCAGAAGGGCGCCTCCCTCGCGAAGCGAGCCCTGCGGGTGGAGCTGCGCATCTACGCCAGCATCGGACGCGCGATCGCTCGCCGCCCCGCCGTGCCGCGCGACGGCGCCGGGTTCGCGTACCACGCGCCGATCCTGACCGTCCTCATCATCTTCATCGTCCTCTCGGCCGTGGAGATCCCGATCCTCGACCTGATCGTCCACCGGTGGCCTGTCGTGCGGATCTCGATGCTGGTGCTCGGGATCTGGGGACTGACCTGGATGATCGGCCTCCTGTGCGCCATGCTCATGCGCCCGCACACGGTCGGCCCCGAAGGCATCCGGGTGCGCGAGGGCCTGGAGCTCGACATCCCCCTCTCGTGGGACGACATCGCCTCGGTGGAGCTCGCGCGGCGCGTCGACGAGCAGAAGCGCCGAGGATCACCGAGGACGACGGGGTTCCCGCCCTCGCCGTGCGGATCGCGGACGAGACGAACATCCTCATCACCCTCGAGGGACCCACGCCGGTCACGCTGCCCGGAATCGGCCCGAAGGGCGGGGCGCACCCGGTCGAGCGCGTGCGGCTGTGGACCGACGACCCGAGGGGGTTCCTCCGCGAAGTCGCGCGTCACATCTGAACGCCCGCTATCGTCCGCCCGCTATCGTCCGCCGAGAAGCCTCCGATAGTCATCCGGCGTGGAGCGGGGCCCCTGCTGACGGTGGAGCTCGTCGAGCACCCGCCCCCTCTCCTCCGCGCTTGTGAGCACCCGGGCCAGGAGCGCCTTCAGCTCGTCTCCCGTCGCCAGCACGCGTGAGTGACGGGGCGCCTTGGCGCACCGGTCGAGCGCGAGCACAACCAGGTCGAGGTGATAGGCCGCCTTCACCACATCGAGCACGTGGGCGCCGGCGTTGATGTCGAGGTAGACGGACGCGCTGTCGAGCTCGGCGCGGATCCCACGGTGGGTGATGGTGGGGATCAGCACCAGGTTATCGTGCGTGCGCCGGAGATCCATCAGCCGATCGCTCATGAGCGTGAGCGCCGCGACCGAGAACGTCACATCCGGGAACTCCTCGAGCAGGTCGGCGAGGACGGGGATGTCGTCGCTGCTCGTGAGGGTGAACGCCCGTCGCGGGTCGTATCCGCGCTTGTCGGCGAACTGACCGAGGTGGGACAGGTAGGCGACCTCGACCCCGGTGTCCGGATGCTGCAGGGCCACGTCGCGCTGCAGGCTCTCGTCGAAGAAGACGATGCGCCGCAGGGCACGCGGTTCGTCGAGTTCGAGCAGCATGTTGCCGGGCAGCGCGCCCGCGACCGGCTCCTGCCAGAACAGGGTCGTGTTCGGGGCGTGCGCGCGCTGGCGCATGACGAACAGGGGGTACGAGAGCGAATTGATGAGCACGGAATCGTCGGCGAGGCCGTGGTCATCGAGGAAGAACGAGACGAAGTCGGTGAGCGAGCCGAAGACGCGACGTTCCCGGGCGGACTGCATCGTCACCGCCTTCGACGAGTGGTGCACCTCGATCTGCCACTCCCCCGGCCCCCGGTAGACGGTCTGATAGGCCATCCCGCCGCTGTGGTAGGTCGTCGCGTATCGGTTGCCGTAGCGGTCGTAGTGGTGGGTGTGGGTGGCCTGCCCATCCGGCGAAAGCCAGTCGACCCGCTCGACCTGACGGAACGAGTTCGGCTCGTAGTGGATCCGTCCGATCGTGATCCCTTCACGGAGGACCTCTGCGTAGACCTCCGGCCCCTGCCGGATCTCGCACCACGCCGGCACCGGCACCTCGTTGAAGAACAGCGGGTCGCCCTCGCGCTCGATGCCCGTGTATGCGGTGAAGGGACTCAGCGCTCCATCCGGCAGCTCGCCGTCGTAGTGGATGATGACCGGCGTGAACGCGATCTCCGCCGCCTCGAGCGACCGCATCAGTTCTCGCGTGGCGTCGTCGAACGCATCGAACAGCGCTAGCACCGCTCATCCTCTCCGAGCAGCTGCTCCCACAGCTCTCTGACGTGCGCCGACGTGTACGCCTGCGCTCTGCGCAGGCTCCGCTCCCGCAGGGCGTCGAGGGAGCCGGATGTCAGCACCTCGACCACCGCATCGGCAAGCGCGCGCACGTCGGCCTCCTCGGAGGTGTGAGGAACGAGCAGGCCGTTCACCCCCGGCTCGACCATCTCGCGATTGCCGTAGTCGACGTCGAAGCCGACGATCGGAAGGCACTCGGCGATCGCCTCGAGGAGGGAGAGGCCGAACCCCTCGGAGGTGGAGGCCGACAGGTACAGGGCGTACGTGCCCAGCACTCCCTCGAGCTTCTGATGCCCCATCAGACGCACGCAGTCCCGCGTCCCCGTCTCCTCGATCGCGGCCAGCAGCGGTTCGCGATCACCCTCGCCGTAGATGTCGAGCCGCAGGCCGGGCACGCGACTGCGAGCTTCTGCCACCGCGCGGATGAGCAGATCGAGGTGCTTCTCGTCGGCCAGGCGGCTGGCCGTGACAAGGGCGACCGGATCGTACGTCGGCGGCGTCTCCCGGACATCCACGAATCCGACCGGGATGCGCGCGACGCGGAACCCGTCGGCGGGCAGTCGTGAGGCGAGCTGCTGCCGAAGGACCTCCTCCTGGCGGTGTGTCGAGACCACGAAGACATCGACGAGGTCAGGGTGGCTGAAGACGTTCTCGTAGTGGTTGTTCCACAGCAGCACGCCGTCCTCGATCTGCTTGAGGTCGAAGTGCTCCGCATGCACGATCGAGAACAGCCGCCGCGGGCCGATCATCGGATAGATGCTGTCGATGACGTCCAGCGCGCGATCGACGATGACGATGTCGTCCTCGCGATCGAACAGGCCCTCGAAGACGAAGCGGAAGAACGCTGAGCGCCCCTCGAGGATCACGTCACCGGTGAACGAGCTCGGGCGGGACCGCCCCGGACGGGTCGGGGTGCGGTACAGGGGCGAAGCCGGAGTGATCACCGTACGGGAGATCTCGCCGTCCCGGTAGAACTGCTCCGCCGCGATCCGACCGTCCGGAGTGTAGAAGACCCGACGGGCCAGGGCTCCGCCCTCGAAGTGCTCCACGTTGTGGAGCGTCTCGTCGTAATGCTCCATACGCACCAGCTGCTCCCCCACGAGCGTCTCGACGCGATCGACGATCCCGCCGCTCAGGGTTCGGATCCGCAGGCGCACGGCCGGATCCGCGAGCACGATGTCGGTGTGATGGCGGAACGTCTGACGATCGATGAGCGGCTGAGCGATCGTGGCGATGTAGTCGGCCAGGAGCACCGTGGAGGGCAGCGTGGGGCGCCCGCTCACCAGGTTGTAGATCCAGAGCACCTGGTGACGCGGGATGCCGATCCGGTCGGAGAAGTAGCTGATGTGAGTGCCCATGTAGTCGGTGAAGACGTAATAGTCCTCCACCCACGGGATCTCGGCGAAGAGCTCCCGTCGATACAGCTGGGCATACTCGACCCCGCTCGATGCGAGGCCGACGGCCTTGTTGACGTTGAAGACGCGCATGTGCTGCCGACCCCTCAGGCGAACTGGATGATGAGGCCGCCGTCGGCGCCCCGCTCGATCCGGCTCAGACACAGCAGTCGCACGACGTCGCGGTCGATGCGCTTCTTCATCTCCTCGAACGCGAAGTAGGCCTCCCGCCGGTACTCGTACTCCACCTTGTGCTGAGCGAGATCCCGGTCCTGCACAACGGTCTTCAGCTGCTCGAGGAAGTCCACCTGCTCGATCCAGGCGACATCGATCGCCTTGAGCAGGACGATGTCCCGGAACTTCTCGAAGACCTCCGCATCCGCGAGCACGTCGAGCTTGTCCCCGATCGCGCGCGCGAACGTGCCGACGAGGAAGCGCTGCACCGCCGTGGGATCGTCGACCTCGACCTCTGCGAAGTCCGCCGGGATCCGGTAGCCGACGTTGTCGAAGATGTACCGCTTCAGGCTGCCGACGTCCTTCCACGTGCCGGCGCGCGCCGCTTCCGCGAAGACACGGGCCGCGATCTGCTCGAGGTCCCCCGCCTCCATCCCCCCGCCTGCGACGATCTGCGCACGCATGTCGTACACCAGGTCGCGCTGCCGAGCCATGGCGATGTCGAAGTCCTTCGAGAGCTTGCGCGCCCCCGCGGCGCGCTCCTCGCTTGCGCTCTGCGCGCGATCCAGCAGGCGCCGCATGGACCGCGGGCTCCACCGCTTCCTCCGCACCTTCTCCTGGCTCACCGATCCGAAGCGAACGAAGACCTCGTCCTCCATCGACGAGTAGAAGCGGCTGCTGCCTGGTTCCCCCTGGCGTCCGCTGCGCCCACGCACCTGACCGTCCACGCGCCGGTTGGGCATCTTCTCGGTGCCGATGATCACCAGCCCGCCGAGCTCGCGCGCCTCGGGCGTCAGCTTGATATCCGTGCCGCGCCCCGCGATCAGCGTGGCGACCGTGAGCGCGCCCGCGCGCCCGGCCTCGCGCACCATCTCCGCCTCTTTCGCCTCGCTCAGCGCGTTGAGCAGATTGTGCTCGATGCCGCGCTCGAGGAGCCGTTGGGAGAAGGCGATGGAGCTGCGGACGGATCCGGTCGTGACCAGGATCGGCCTGCCCGTCTTCCGCATCTCCTCGAGGTGATCCATCACCAGGCGGTCCTTCTCGGCGAGCGTGCGCACCACGACATCGGGCTCGTCCACCCGGATGATCGGCCGATAGGTGGGGATCTCCACGACCTCGGTGCGGTACATCTTGAGGAGCTCCTTCTCGGATCCCCTCGCGGTGCCGGTCATGCCGCCCATCTTCTCGAACATCAGAAACAGGTTCTGGTAGGTCACGGAGGCCATTGCGCGGTTCTCGGTGGTGATCTCCAGTCCCTCGCGCGCCTCGATCGCCTGGTGCAGGCCTCCCTGGAGCTTGTTTCCGTCGAGAAGCCGGCCCGTCACGGCGCTCAGCAGCACAAGGCGTCCGTTGAGCACCATGTAGTCGCGGAGCGGTTCGAATCGCGTTCGCGCGCGCAGCGCGAGGTTGACGTGGCGGTTGAGCCGGAACAGCTCGGGGGCGTAGAGGTTCTCGACGTGGAAGAACCGGTTGCCGGCCGCGATCCCCTGCTCGGTGAGACGCGTGACGCCGGTGCCTTCGTCGTGTTCGTACTCGATGTCCTCGCGCAGCGTCGCGACGAACTCGTCTGCCAGCGGATAGAGGTTCGACTGCACGCGGGGCGATCCCGAGATCACCAGGGGCATCTGCGCGAGGTCGAGCAGAACGGCGTCCGCCTCGTCGATCAGCACGTAGTTGAACGGGCGCAGGTACTTCTCCTCGCTCGTGCCGGCGAGGTTCTCGAGAAGGTAGTCGAAGCCCAGCTTGTCGCTCGTTGTGTAGACGATGTCCGCGCCGTAGATCTCCTTCTTCTGCTGCGGCGTGAAGTCCTCCGCAGCCGACTCCGGCACGCCGATCGCGAGGCTCAGCCCCATGAACTCGAACACCGCGCCGAACTCCTCGGCGTCGCGTCGCGCGAGGTAGCCGTTGACCGTCGCGAGGATCGCGCCGGCCCCGCCCAGCGCGTTCAGATACAGCGGAAGCGTGGCCGTGAGGCTCTTCCCCTCCCCCGTCTTCATCGCGGCGATGTTGCCCTGATGCATCACGATGGCAGCGAGCACCTGGTTGTCGTAGGGGAACTTCCCGACGACGCGCAGGTCGGCCTCGCGGATCGCGGCGAACACCTCGGGCAGCAGCTGGTCGAGCGTCGCGCCCTCATCGATACGCGCTCGGAACTCGCGGGTCTTGTCCTGCAGAGCGGCATCCGAGAGCGCGCGCATCGTGTCCTGGTGGGCGTTCACGCGCTGAAGGAGCCGCCGATTGCGTGCGTCGTCATTCCGCATCCGCGTCCCCCTCTCGGAGCGCGAAGGAGGTGAACCACAGCTCGTCACATCCGGCGTTCGCGAGCCGGATCGTGTAGTGATGGCACTCCGGAGGGCTGGAGAACTCGTACCGCGGCGCGTGAAGCACATCCACGCGCAGCAGCTCATCGAAGCGGTCGAAGTAGCGGACGTCGAACACCACGCTGTCGGCCGGCGCCGTACGCAGCTCGGGCTCCAGCCGGTAGCTCGCCCCGCCTCGCAGCAGCGGCAGGGTCGGAGCCTCGCGCACCGCCTGGTAGTCCGTGAACGAATACCACTCCTGCAGGGTGGTGCCACTGGGCATCAGGCGGTTCGCCAGGTGCACCTCGCCCGAGGGATCGACGCTCAGCACCGATCCGTACAGTGCCGCCCGGCTGTTCAGACTGCCCCAGCGCACGGTCGCGATCAGCTCATCCGCCATTGCGCGCCTCCGTGTACTCATCGATGACACGCCGGAACTGGCCCGCGAACCAGGAGACGATCGAGGGGCTGTCATCGTTGTGGCGCCCCTGGTATCCGCGCGCGATGACCTCGGTCGCCTTGCCCGACTGCGAATCCAGAAGCGTGAAGTAGGCGGCGTCGTCGTAGTCGTCCTGTTTCATATAGGACATCAGGATCTTCGTCTCGCCGAACCCGGGATCCCCGCGCCAGCGGTCCAGGAGCGCACCCGTGAACTCGTCAGCGGTCGATGGCTCTCCCTGAGCATTCGTCTTGTTCCAGAAGTTCACGATGTCGAGGATCGTGAGGAACTCCTGGGGGCGCACGAGGCGGCCGCGCTCGGCGAGGTACCCGAGGTCGATGATGGGTTTGCCCGCGATGATCGCGTGCGCCCGGAACTGCGATCCGTAGTAGAGCGCCCCGAAGGATCCCATCGACAGGCCCGAGAAGATCACGTCCTCCTCCTCGAAGCCCAGGGCGTCGATGTGCTCGCGGATGACGTCATGCAGGCGCCCCTCGAGCTCGTCGCTGGCGAGATAGAACCGACCGCCCTCGAGCCGAGGGTCCGTGATGAGCAGGAAGGGGTGGCCGAGGCCGGCCATCATGAAATACCCCTCGAAGCCCTCCGCGGGGCGATATCCGGAGAAGTAGATGTTCAGCGGCGGAGTGAGGTCGCCGGGATGGAAGTAGGTGAACAGCTCCTCGCGACGACTGTCGACGATCCGCCGTCCCCCCGGGAGGAAGTGCCCCGCTCCGTCTCGCGAGTGACGGTAGTGGATCGGTCCCACCTTCACCCGGCCACGGCCCTTCGCGAAGATCGAGCAGGACAGATAGCCGCTGGACGGATCGGAGATGATGATCGGCTCCGCGAGCTCCTCCTCGGAGTATGTGCGGTGGAACGCGATGACGTCCGACGTCCCGCTCTGGATCAGCTGCACCACCAGCTGCACCTCGCACTCCCCGTCCTTCACGTACTCGGGCCAGAGCTCGAGGGCCCGATGGTTCTCGTAGAGGATGTTCTCCTTCCACATCATCAGCTGCCGGAAGTCACCCTCGTGATCGACGTCCGTCACCAGGTAGGCGTTGCCTTCGTACCAGGCGGGCGAGGGGTGCAGCGGCGACACCTTGGTGCGGCGGATCTCGAGCTTCTGCCCGAAGGGCTTCGCGAAGTAGCGATTCGGCAGCAGGTCGATGAGCGCCTGACGATCATCCATGTCCTGTACGACGGCCGCCTTCTGCGAGAGGAGACGCGCCAAGACCTCATCCGACCCCGACGCCACGTTGCGCTCGACGAGCAGCGTGTGGGGCGTGATGACCTTGGCGACCGCCTGCAGGTGGCGCGGCTCGCACGGCGCATCCAGGATCGTCACGTCGACGCGGCCGATGAGCGCCGGATCGAAGCCCGCCTCGCTGCCGGCGTCGACGAACTCCCACGAGACGCCCGACGGAATCCGTGCCGCCGCGGACCAGTCGTCACGGCCGATCTGCAGGACGCGCATACGTCGCCACCTCCTTGATGAGCTCCCACCGGGTGAGCACCTCGGGGGCGCTGAACAGGTCTTCGAGCACGCGGCACTGCACAAGCGATCGGTTCCAGTGCTCGAGCCCGGAGAGGAAGTACGCGAGCGCTGCACCGAGCTCCGCGTCGTCGCCGATCACGTAGCCGTTGATCTCATGTGTGACCAGCGCCTGAGCGGTGCGGTTGATCTGCGGAACGCCGGCGTCGACCGCCGCTGCGGCAAGCCGGATGTCGGGTCGCGCACCGAGGTCGACGAGCACCCGGGTGCGCGCCATCGTGCGGATCAGATCGGCATCCCCGTCGACAAACGTCAGCTGGATCTTCTCCTCCGGGCCTTCGGCGATGCCGACGTCCACGCTCAGACGAGTGGTCTCGTCGCTCTCCAGGAACGACAGATCCAGGTGCTGGTAGCCCGCGATGACGCTGCGGACGGCTCGCAGGTGCTCGACGTCATGGCGGCGGAACGTGCACACGAGCAGGCGCGTGTCGCCCTCGACGAGCTGAGGGGCCATCATCGCGATGGCGAAGTCGAGCTGCTCGGGGGTGATGTCGTCGGCGAACAGCGAGATGCAGACGGTCGATTCGTTGGTGCTCGCGCCGAAGGTCGCCCGCCTCTCCAGCGGGTAGATCGACAACGTAGGCAGCCGCTCCCACGCCGCGGCGCGGCGTCCGCCGCCCTGCGGCTCGTCGAAGTCGGAGAACACTGCCGCCGCCCGCACGAGGACGTCGCTCGATGCCGGCGCGGCGCGCGCGGCAGACCGTGAGAGCACGAGCATCTGGTCGCCGAGGCAGGATGCGACGAGGTCGTTGTGCTGCTCGGAGACGGCGAGCACCACGGTGTCGCCGACTCCGCTGTGCTGCTGCATGTACCCGCCGAGGAACTCCGACATCAGCGCTTCCCAGCTGTCGTACGACTGCTGACGGAGCCGCTCATCCTCTGCCTGGACGATGTCGATCCGCCCCGAGGGCACATCCTCGCTCAGGATCACGTCGCCGCCGCGCGACAAGTAGTACTGAGTCATCGGACGGCCGGCTTCGTCGTGCATCAGCACGCTGGAGAGGAATCCCCGGTCGTCGTAGATGCGCTCGACCGTCGGCATGTCGTCGCCGTAGTAGCGGATCGACTGCAGCGTCCCGGCACGCGCCAGGTGCACACGCGCATAGACCTCGGCGCCTCGCATGACCGTCACGATGAACGGGTTGTAGAAGAAGCTGACGTCGTCGGGCCACTCGAGTTGGAGGAAGTCGATGGGCCGCGTGTAGTCGTCCTCGAGCCCCTGGAGCTCATCGAAGAAGGACCAATAGGGCACGTCGAAGATGTTGTGGCTGTGGAGGAACCGCCGCAGGCTCGGGGCGTAGTTGAGCACAACGAGCCGCGTCTCCTCGGCGCCCTGTCGGAAGATCCGCACCCGGGTCGCGGTGTCATCGGCCTCGCCGTCGACGCCGCCGTGGAACCACGCGTTGTCGGTGGCATACCAGCGGCGCGCCGGGTTGTACCAGGAAGGGATGAAATGGATCATGCGGTCACCCTCCGGTCGCGAGCCCGGAACGCGAAGCCGTACCTCGTCCCGATCCTGGTGTCCGCGATCTCCTCCTGAAGCATCCAGAGCAGGCCGAGCAGGATCATGAGCGTGCCCGGCGCCATCAGCAGGAACTGCAGGTTCGGGAACTCGCCCATAAACGCGAGCGGCAGGCCGGTGAAGACCACCAGGAAGACCCCGCTGGCGGCGGAGAGCGCGATCACCCGGCGGCGCAGGTATGCGCGGGTGGGCGGTCCGGGAGCGACGTGATCGAAGTACTCGCCGCCGTCCCTCATCCGCTTCGCCGTCGCCCGCGGATCGACGGTGAACAGCCCGAAGAAGATGGCGAGCGCGAACAGGAGGAGGAGGTACGCGGTGAACCCGACCGGGCTGCTCAGCGTCCAGACGGACAGGAAGCGCTCCGCTCCGGCATCCGCGCCGGGAATCACCGCGCCGGCCGCGCCCGCGATGCTCTGCGGGATCGTCATCAGCGCCAGCCCGTACATGATGGGCGAGACGCCGGCCGGGTTCAGCTTGATCGGCAGATACGAGACCCCGATGTAGCCGTTGTCGATCGCGACCTTGTTCACGTGCAGCCGAAGCTCGGCGTTTCCGGCGATGATGCCGATCACCACCACCGCAACGCAGGCGACGACGACGACCCAGAGCACCCCCGCGTCGCGCGCCTCGCGCGTGGACGCCGGCAGCACCTCGAGGTTTCGCAGCGCCGTGATGATCAGCTGATACAGGATGAACATCGTGATGCCGCCGAGGCCGAACTCCTCGTTCCGCTTCGCCAGCCAGGCGACGATCAGGGCACCGCCCGTGAGAGCGACGACGATGAGGATCTGCGCGTTGACCACGGGCGCGAAGGGCCCCACGGGCAGTTCCTCCACGTCGTAGGTCGCCATGAGGCTGATGGCCTGGATGACGGCGAGGATCACCACGAGCGTGTTGCGGGCGCGGTCGACGCTGGCCTCCGGGATGTTCCGGTTGCGGGCGATCCGGCCGATGAACAGGAACCGCCAGAGGATCGCCGCCCCCATCCACGGGCCCAATCCGAGTGAGAACAGGGAGGGGAAGAAGAAGTCTCCGCCCGTGGCGATGTTCGCGGCGCTGAGGAGCTCGACGCCCGTTCCCGTCGCCGTGCCGTGCATCAGCGGGATCGGGATGTACCGCCCGATCATGAAGCACACGAAGAACAGCGCCGTCCACAGCAGCTTCGTCTTCAGGCTCGCGAATCTGCCCTCAGGAATGTGCGACACCGTCGATCCTCCCCCGCTTCACTCGCCGCGCCACTACTTCCGGTTTCCGAAGATGTTCAGGGATGCGAGCAGGGATCCGATCCGCGATGTCGGGCTCGGAGCCGCGGATTCGCTGGTCAGCTGTCGCTCGACCTGCGACATGCTCTGGATCACCGAATCGGCGACAGACGACTCCGAGTCGCTCGCCGAGAGCGTGCCGCTCACCGACTCGTAGATCTCGTTGCGCTGCGACTCGCTGGCAGAGGCCGACGAGCTGGCGGCGATCCCCGAGTCCTCCGAGCTGGATGCTGACGTCGAATCCGCGCTCGCGGAGGGAGCCGCTTCCGCAGGAGCCGCGCTGACGGACGTCGAACCGTCCGCCAGCGGGGTCGCTCCCGATGCCGACTCACTGGCGAACGGAGCTGTGCCCGGTGCCGCCGAGCCCAAATCGCTCGCGGGCTGTGAGCCGCTTGCCGAGGCGGATTCGCTCGCGGGGAGCGAGTCGCTCGTCGACGCGGAGTCGCTGGCCGGAAGCGAGTCGCTCGTTGAGACGGAATCGCTCGTCGAGAGCGAGCCGCTCGTCGAGAGCGAGCCGCTCGTCGAGGCCGAGTCGCTGGCCGGAAGCGAGTCGCTCGTCGAGACGGAGTCGCTGACCGAGCCGGAGTCGCTGCTCGGCGGCGAATCGCTCGTCGAGACCGACTCCGAAGCGCTCGCGGAGACCGACTCGGAGGTGCTCGTGGAGAGCGAGCCGCTCGTGGAGAGCGAGCCGCTCGTGGAGAGCGAGCCGCTCGTCGAAGGGGACTCGGAAGCACTGGCCGACTGCGAACCACTCGTCGAGAGCGAATCCGAGCCGCTCGTCGAGAGCGAGCCGGAATCGCTGCTGGGCAGCGAATCGCTCGCCGAGGCGGATTGCGACGCGCTGGCTGACAATGATCCGCTCGCCGAGAGCGAATCGCTCGTCGACGTGGACTCGGAAGCACTGGCCGACTGCGAACCGCTCGCCGAGACCGAACCCGAGCTGCTGGCCGACAGCGAAGCCGAACCGCTCTGCGAAGGAGAACCACTCGTCGAGACCGACTCCGAAGCGCTCGCGGAGACCGACTCGGAGGTGCTCGCGGAGAGCGAGCCGCTCGTCGACAGCGAACCGCTCATCGAGGCCGGCTCAGAACCGCCGGCCGACAGAGACCCGCTGGTCGAGACGGACTCCGAACCGCTCACCGACAGCGAGCCGCTGGTCGACAGGGACTCGCTCGTCGAGATCGACTCCGAACCGCTGGTCGACAGCGAACCACTCACCGAGGCCGACTCCGAACCGCTCACCGACAGCGAGCCGCTCGTCGAGGCCGATTCCGAATCGCTGGCCGACAGCGAACCGCCCGTCGAAACCGACTCGGAACCACTCGTGGAAAGCGAAGCGCTCGTCGAAACCGACTCGGAACCGCTGGCCGACGCCGAACCACTTGTCGACGTCGACTCAGAACCACTCGTCGACAGAGAACCACTCGTGGACACCGACGCCGACCCACTGGCCGACACCGAACCACTCGTCCATGTCGACTCAGAACCACCCGTCGAGAGAGAACCACTCGCCGACACCGAGTCCGAACCACTCGCCGAAGCCGACTCAGAGCCACTCGTGGAGAGCGAAGCGCTCGTCGAGATCGACTCGGAACCGCTAGCCGAGAGCGAACCACTCGCCGACACCGAGGCGCTGGTCAACGCCGACTCCGAACCGCTCACCGACAGCGAACCACTCGTCGAAACCGACTCCGAGCTGCTGGTCGACAGCGAAGCGCTGGTCGACAGCGAACCACTCGTCGAGGCCGACTCCGAACCGCTCACCGACAGCGCACCACTCGTCGAGGCGGACTCCGAACTGCTCACCGATAGCGATCCACTCGTGGACATCGATTCCGAAGCGCTCACCGACAGCGAACCGCTTGTCGACGCCGAGTCCAAACCGCTCGTGGAAAGCGAAGCACTCGTCGAGACCGACTCCGAACCGCTCACCGACAGCGAACCGCTCGTCGAGGCGGACTCAGAACTGCTCGCCGAAAGCGAACCACTCGTGGAGATCGACTCCGAACCACTCGCCGACAGCGAACCACTCGTCGATAGCGAGCCGCTTCTCGAGGCCGACTGCGAACCACTCGTCGACAAGGAACCCCTCGTCGAGACCGACTCCGAGCCGCTGGCCGAAAGTGAACCACTCGTCGAGGTCGACTCCGAACCGCTCATCGAAAGCGAACCACTCGTCGAAACCGACTCCGAACCGCTCGTGGAAAGCGAGCCACTCGTAGAGGTCGACTCCGAACCGCTGACCGAGAGCGAGTCGCTCGAGGAAGCCGACTCCGAGCTGCTGGCCGACAGCGACCCACTCGTCGAAGCCGACTCCGAACCGCTCGTCGACAACGAATCACTCGTCGACACCGACTCCGAGCTGCTGGCCGAGAGCGAACCGCTGGTCGAGACCGACTCCGAACCACTCACAGACAACGAACCGCTCGTCGAAACCGACTCGGAGCCACTCACCGACGCCGAACCGCTCGTCGAGAGCGAGCCACTCGTCGACGCTGACTCGGAACCGCTGATCGACAGCGAACCACTCGACGAGACTGAT
The DNA here is from genome assembly GCF_017592545.1 of Microbacterium stercoris. Classification (GTDB taxonomy): domain Bacteria; phylum Actinomycetota; class Actinomycetes; order Actinomycetales; family Microbacteriaceae; genus Microbacterium; species Microbacterium stercoris. The sequence goes on along the minus strand of NZ_JAGFOA010000001.1, from coordinate 360,807 downwards.
TCGGAATCGCTCGTGGAGAGCGAGCCGCTCGTCGAGATCGAAGCACTCGTCGAGACCGATTCGGAACCGCTCGTGGAGAGCGAAGCACTCGCCGAGGCCGACTCCGAGCTGCTGGCCGACAGCGAACCGCTGGCCGAGGTCGACCCCGACCCGCTGGTCGACAGCGAACCACTCGTCGACACCGACTCCGAACCGCTGGTCGAAAGCGAACCACTCGTCGAGGCCGACTCCGAACCACTCACAGACAACGAACCGCTCGTCGAAACCGACTCCGAACCACTCGTCGACAGCGACCCACTCGTCGAGGTCGACACAGAACCGCTGACCGAGAGCGAGTCGCTCGCGGAAGCCGATTCCGAACCGCTCGTCGAAACCGACTCCGAATCACTCGTGGAGAGCGAGCCGCTGGTCGAGACCGACTCGGAACCGCTGGCCGAAAGCGAACCACTCGTCGAAACCGACTCCGAACCACTCGTGGAAAGCGAGGCACTCATCGAGGTCGACTCCGAACCACTCATCGAGACCGACTCCGAACTGCTGGCCGAGAGTGAACCGCTCGTGGAAGCCGACTCCGAACCACTCGTCGAGGTCGACTCCGAACTGCTGGCCGAGAGCGAGTCGCTCGTGGAAGCCGCTTCCGAACCGCTCGTCGACAACGAATCACTCGTCGACACCGACTCCGAACCGCTGGCCGAAAGCGAACCACTCGTCGAGGTCGACTCCGAGCCGCTCATCGAAAGCGAACCACTCGTCGAGGTCGACTCCGAGCCGCTCACCGAGAGCGAGCCACTCGTCGAGACCGACTCCGAACCACTCGTGGAAAGCGAGCCACTCGTCGAAACAGACTCCGAGCCGCTGACCCAGAGGGAGTCGCTCGTGGAAGCCGACTCCGAACCACTCGTCGACAACGACCCACTCGTCGACAACGAGCCACTCGTCGACAACGAGCCACTCGTCGAAACCGACTCCGAACCACTCGTCGACAGCGACCCACTCGTGGACACCGACTCCGAACCACTCGTCGACACGGACTCCGAACCGCTCGTCGACAGCGATCCACTCATCGAGGCCGACTCCGAACTGCTGGCCGACAGCGACCCGCTCGTCGAGGCCGACTCCGAACCACTCGCCGAAAGCGAGCCACTCGTCGAGGTCGATTCCGAGCTGCTTGTCGACAGCGAGCCGCTGGTCGAGACCGACTCCGAGCTGCTTGTCGACAGTGAGCCGCTGGTCGAAACCGACTCCGAACCGCTCGTCGACTCCGAACCGCTCACCGACAGCGAACCGCTCGTCGAGACTGACTCGGAACCACTCGTGGAGAGCGAGCTGCTGGTCGACGCCGACTCCGAGCTGCTGGCCGACACCGAGCCGCTCGTGGAGAGCGAACCGCTCGTCGACGCTGACTCGGAACCGCTGGTCGACAGCGAACCACTCGTCGAGATCGATTCGGAACCGCTCGTGGAGAGCGAAGCACTCGTCGAGACCGATTCGGAACCGCTCGCGGAGTGCGAAGCACTCGTCGAGACCGACTCCGAGCTGCTGGCCGACAGCAAACCACTCGTCGACACCGACTGCGACCCGCTGGTCGACAGCGAACCACTCGTCGAGACCGACTCCGAACCGCTCACCGACAACGAGCTACTGGTCGAGACCGACTCGGAACCGCTCACCGACAGCGACCCACTCGTCGATAGCGACCCGCTCGTCGAGGTCGACTCCGAGCTACTCACCGAGAGCGACCCGCTCGTCGAGGTCGACTCCGAGCTACTCACCGAGAGCGAGCCACTCGTCGAGGTCGACTCCGAACCGCTAACCGACAGCGAGCTACTCGTCGAGGTCGACTCCGAGCCGCTGGCCGACAACGAACCGCGCGTCGACACCGACTCCGATTCCGACCCACTCATGGACAGCGAGCTACTCGTCGACAGCGAGCCACTCGTCGAGACCGACTCCGAACCACTCGTCGACAGCGACTCACTCGTCGAGACCGACTCAGAACCGCTCGTCGAGAGCGAGTCGCTCGTGGAAGTCGACTCCGAAACGCTCGTCGAGAGCGAACCACTCGTCGAGACCGACTCCGAATCACTGGTGGAAAGCGAGGCACTCGTCGAGGTCGATTCCGAACCACTGGCCGACAACGACCCACTCGTCGAGACCGACTCCGAACCACTCGTCGAGAGCGAGTCGCTTGTGGAAGCCGACTCCGAAACGCTCATGGAAAGCGAGCCACTCGTCGATGTCGAGTCAGAACCACTGACCGAGAGCGAGTCGCTCGTGGAAGCCGACTCCGAGCTGCTGGCCGACAGCGACTCGCTCGTGGAAGCCGACTCCGAGCCGCTCGTCGACAACGAATCACTCGTCGAGACCGACTCCGAACCGCTCGTGGACAGTGAGACCGACTCCGAACCGCTCGTCGAGGCCGACTGCGACCCGCTCGTCGACAGCGAGCCACTCGTCGAGACGGACTCCGAGCTGCTGGCCGAGAGCGAGTCGCTCGTGGAAGCCGACTCCGAACCACTCGTCGACAATGAACCACTCGTCGACACCGACTCGGAACCGCTCGTCGAGGTCGACTCCGAGCTACTCACCGAGAGCGAGCCGCTCGTCGAGGCCGACTCCGAGCTGCTGGCCGAGAGCGAGTCGCTCGTGGAAGCTGACTCCGAACCACTCGTCGACAGCGAGCCACTCGTCGAGACGGACTCCGAGCTGCTGGCCGAGAGCGAGTCACTTGTGGAAGCCGACTCCGAACCGCTCGTCGACAGCGACCCACTCGTGGAGGCCGACTCCGAACCGCTCGCGGAAAGCGAGCCACTCGTCGAGGTCGACAGCGAGCCACTCGTCGAGGTCGACAGCGACCCGCTCGTCGAGGTCGACTCCGAGCTGCTGGCCGACAGCGAGGCACTCGTCGAAGCCGACTCCGAACCACTCGTGGAGAGCGAGCCACTCGTGGAGATCGACTCCGAGCTGCTGGCCGAAAGCGAGCCGCTCGTGGAAGCCGACTCCGAACCGCTCGTCGACAACGAACCACTCGTCGAGACCGACTCCGAACCACTCGTGGAAAGCGAGCCACTCGTCGAGGTCGACAGCGACCCGCTCGTCGACAGCGACCCGCTCGTCGAGGTCGACTCCGAGCTGCTGGCCGAGAGCGAGTCTCTCGTCGAGACCGACTCCGAACCACTCGTCGACAGCGAGCCACTCGTCGAGACCGACTCCGAACCGCTCGTCGACAGCGAACCACTCGTCGAGACCGACTCCGAACCACTCGTGGAGAGAGAGCCACTCGTCGAGACGGACTCCGAACCGCTGACCGAGAGCGAGTCGCTCGTCGAGACCGACTCCGAACCACTCGTGGAAAGCGAGCCACTCGTCGAGACCGACTCCGAACCGCTCGTCGAGAGGGAGCCACTCGTCGACAACGAACCACTCGTCGAGACTGACTCCGAGCTGCTGGCCGACAGCGACCCGCTCGTCGAGGTCGACTCCGAACCACTCGTGGAAAGCGAAGCACTCGTCGAGGTCGACTCCGAACCACTCGTGGAAAGCGAGCCACTCGTCGAGGTCGACTCCGAACCACTCGTCGACAACGAACCACTCGTCGAAACCGACTCCGAACCACTCGTCGACAACGAACCACTCGTCGAAACCGACTCCGAACCACTCGTCGAGAGCGAGTCGCTCGTGGAAGCCGACTCCGAACCGCTCGTCGACAGCGACCCACTCGTCGACAGCGAGCCACTCATCGAGGCCGACTCCGAGCTGCTGGCCGACAGCGAGGCACTCGTCGAAGCCGACTCCGAACCACTCGTGGAGAGCGAGGCACTCGTCGAAGCCGACTCCGAACCACTCGTGGAGAGCGAGCCACTCGTGGAGGTCGACTCCGAGCTGCTGGCCGAAAGCGAGCCGCTCGTGGAAGCCGACTCCGAACCGCTCGTCGACAACGAACCACTCGTCGACAGCGACCCACTCGTCGAGACCGACTCCGAGCTGCTTGCCGACAGCGACCCGCTCGTCGAGGCCGACTCCGAGCCGCTCATCGAGAGCGAAGCACTCGTCGAGGTCGACTCCGAACCACTCGTGGAGAGGGAGCCACTCGTCGAGACGGACTCCGAACCGCTGACCGAGAGCGAGCCACTCGTCGAGACCGACTCCGAACCACTCGTCGAGAGCGAACCACTCGTCGAGACCGACTCCGAACCGCTCGTGGAGAGGGAGCCACTCGTCGAGACCGACTCCGAACCACTCGTCGAGAGCGAACTACTCGTCGAGACCGACTCCGAACCACTCGTCGAGACCGAGCCACTCGTCGAGACCGACTCCGAGCTGCTGGCCGAGAGCGAGTCGCTCGTGGAAGCCGACTCTGAACCGCTCGTCGACAGCGACCCGCTCGTCGACAGCGACCCACTCGTCGACAGCGACCCACTCGTCGAGGTCGAATCCGAGCTGCTGGCCGAGAGCGAGTCGCTCGTGGAAGCCGACTCAGAACCGCTGACCGAGCGCGAGTCGCTCGTCGAGACCGACTCCGAACCACTCGTCGACAACGACCCACTCGTCGAGACCGACAGCGACCCACTCGTCGACAGCGACCCGCTCGTCGAGGCCGACTCCGAACCACTCGTCGAGAGCGAGCCACTCGTCGAAACCGACTCCGAACCACTCGTCGAGAGCGAGCCACTCGTCGAGGTCGACTCCGAAACGCTGACCGAGAGCGAGTCGCTTGTGGAAGCCGACTCCGAACCACTCGTCGAGAGCGAGCCACTCGTTGAGACAGACTCCGAACCACTCACCGACAGCGACCCACTCGTCGACGCCGACGCCGACCCACTCACCGACAGCGAGCCGCTCGTCGAGACCGACGCCGAACCGCTCGCTGAGGCGGAACCACTTGTTGACAGGGAACCACTTGTCGACGCACTGGCGGAGTCCGAGCCGCTCGCTGAGGCCGAAGCGCTGGCTGAGGCCGACGCAGATCCCGACTCACTGCTCGAAAGCGACCCGCTCGCAGACACCGACTGGCTACTCGACACAGATCCGGCCTGACTCGCCGACACCGAGCCCGACTGACTCGAAGACAGCGACCCACTCGTCGAAGCAGACGCACTGCCACTCGCGGAAAGAGACCCGCTCGCAGACACCGACTGGCTAGCCGAGACAGATCCGGCCTGACTCGCCGACACCGAGCCCGACTGACTCGAAGACAGCGACCCACTCGTCGAAGCAGACGCACTGCCACTCGCGGAAAGAGACCCGCTCGCAGACACCGACTGGCTAGCCGAGACAGATCCGGCCTGACTCGCCGACACCGAGCCCGACTGACTCGAAGACAGCGACCCACTCGTCGAAGCAGACGCACTGCCACTCGCGGAAAGAGACCCGCTCGCAGACACCGACTGGCTACTCGACACAGATCCGGACTGACTCGCCGACACCGAGCCCGACTGACTCGAAGACAGCGACCCACTCGTCGAAGCAGACGCACTGCCACTCGCGGAAAGCGACCCGCTCGCAGACACCGACTGGCTAGCCGAGACAGATCCGGACTGACTCGCCGACACCGAGCCCGACTGACTCGAAGACAGCGACCCACTCGCCGAAGCAGACGCACTGCCACTCGCGGAAAGCGACCCGCTCGCAGACACCGACTGGCTAGCCGAGACAGATCCGGACTGACTCGAAGAGAGCGAGCCCGACTTGCTCGCAGACACCGACTGACTCGAAGAAAGCGACCCGCTCGCAGACACCGACTGGCTACTCGACACAGATCCGGACTGACTCGCCGACACCGAGCCCGACTTGCTTGCAGACACCGACTGACTCGAAGAAAGCGACCCGCTCGCAGACACCGACTGGCTACTCGACACAGATCCGGACTGACTCGCCGACACCGAGCCCGACTTGCTTGCAGACACCGAGCCCGACTGGCTCGAAGAGAGGGATCCGCTTGCCGAGGCCGAGCTCGACTTGCTCGCCGACACCGACTGGCTCGAGGAGAGCGACCCGCTGGTCGACGCGGACCCCGACGCACTCGCCGACGTCGACTGGCTGACGGACAGGGACGCCGATTTGCTGGCCGAGGCGGACTGACTCGCCGAGACGAACCCGGAGGCGCTGGCCGATGTCGATTGGCTGGCGGACGCTGACCCGGAGGCGCTTGCCGACGTGGAGCCTGAGGTGCTGGCCGATGCCGACTGGCTGGCCGAGGCGAGCGCCGACGCGCTTGCGGAGGACGATCCGCTCGCCGAGGCGGACTGGCTGACCGCGGCCACCGCCGACTTGCTCGCAGACGTCGATCCGCTCGCGCTCGTGGTCGCCGACTGGATCGTCGAGAGGCTTGCGGACTGGCTGTTGGAGACGATCAGGCTGGGTGTGTTCCCAGGCGTGCTCGTGCCGCTGAAGTAGTAGAACAGTGAGCTGATGTCGTAGACCGACATACCCCCCGTGGGCAGCGCCTCGACGGCGATCAGCAGACCGCTGCCGGTCGTCAGGTAGCCCGCGAACAGCGTGTCGCCGATGTACATCGGGTTCGTGACGAAGCGCGCCTGGACGCCGTTGATGGAGATGTCCGTGGCGGAGATCACCGAGGCGTAGTTAGCCGAGGTGATGTTGCCGTCGGACGTCGTGATGGCCGTGCGGTAAGAGACGGTGCTCGCGTTGTACCTGCCGACACCGGTGAACGAGTACCAGGCCCGGCCGGCAGAGGTGCTGGAGAGTCGCGGATCGGCACCCGCTCCGAAGGAGATTCCCGCGTTCGTCAGCCCCTGGTCCGAGTAGCTCGGTATCGCGGGCGCCGCCGCAGCAGCGGTCTTGACCAGCAACGCCGCTCTCGTCGCCGACTCGGACTGACTGGCCGAGGTGCTCTGCGACGTCGAGCCGGAGGACGAGGCGCTCACCGAGGCACTCTGCGACGCGGCCGCAGAGCCCGACGTCGACACGCTGGCGGAAGTGCTCTGCGAGACCGCGAGCGAAGACGACGCGCTTGTCGAGGCAGCACGCGCGGTGGAGTCCGAGGCGGAAGCAGACACGCTGCTCGAGTCGCTGGCGGACGCAGAGGAAGACGCGGAGCCGGAGACCGACGTGGACACGGACGCGGATCCCGACGCGGATCCGCTCTGCGACGCGGAGGACGAGGTCGACAGGCTGCTCGATGCCGACAGGCTGCCCGAGACGGGAGTCGCGGACGTCGACTGGCTCACGGGCGCCACCGCAGGCGCGGCAGACTGGCTCGCAGGCGCGGCAGACTGGCTCGCCGGCGCGGCAGACTCGCTCGCCGGCGCACTCACGGGCGCGGGCGCCGGTGCGGGCGTCTGGCTGGTCGCCGTCACCGTCGCCGTCGCCGACTGGCTCACGGCGGCCGACGAGTCCGAGACCGACTCGCTGGTGCTGGATCCGCTGCCAGGCGTGAGCACAGCACTGCCCTCGGTCGCGAGCGCCTTCAGATTGGCGGCGGTGATGTCGAAGGAGACCGGTGTGCCATCAGTCATCGGCGATCGGCCCCGCTTCCGCGCCGAGGCCGGCTTCGACGGCATCGTCGAACCTGGATGAAACCATGCGACGCGCCCCCCTTCGTCTCATGGTCGTCTGCCGACGGTTCGGGCCGCACGACGGCGGCGACGGCGCGGATGCGATCCACGGTCCGCCGATCCTATCGAGATACCGGCCGCGGGGATCCACCGTCTCCGATCAGCGGGACTGAGTCTCGGAAGGGACGGATGCCGTCCCCCCGCTGGGATTCGAACCCAGACTGCGGCGATTTTAAGTCGCCTGCCTCTGCCGGTTGGGCTACGGGGGGCTTCTCCACGCTACCGGTGGGATACGGCGAGAGCCGCCACCCCCAAAGGGGCGACGGCTCTCGGTCGCTGTCGCGCTGTTACTTGACCTCAGCCGGCGCGGCAACCGCCTCAGCCGGCGCGGCAACCGGCTCGACCGGCTGCTCGATCGGGGGCTTGGGACGCGAGGCGAAGGCCTCGAAGAACGCACGCGGCTGCTGCGCGGCGGCGAGCTGCACGTTGTCGCGGCCGAGGAAGAAGTTGTGCACCCAGCCCCAGATCACGCGCCACTTGCGCTCCCACGTCGGCATCGCGAGACCGTGGTAGCCACGGTGGGCGACCCAGGCGAAGAAGCCCTTGATGGCGGTCTTGCCGGACTGGAAGACGCCGTTGTAGAGACCCAGGCCCGCAACCGCGCCGAGGTTCTTGTGGAAGTAGTCGACCGGCTCCTCGCCGCGGATGACCGCGACGAGGTTCTTCGCGAGGCGCTTGGCCTGGCGGACGGCGTGCTGGGCGTTGGGGACGCAGGTGCCGTCGGGCAGTCCGCCGGTCTTGTCCGGCACGGCCGCCACGTCACCGGCGGCCCACGCGCCCTCGACGATGTTCTTGTCGGCGTCGATCACGCGGAGGTCGGCCTGCGTCGTGATGCGACCACGGGGCTCGAGCGGCAGGTCGCCGCCGCGCGTGACCTGGGGGTTGGCCATCACGCCGGCCGTCCAGACGATGAGGCCGGCGGGGTACGACTCGCCCGTCGAGGTCTCGACGATGCCGTCGACAGCCGAGGTGACCTGAGTATCGAGGTGCACGTTCGCACCACGCTCCGCGAGGGACTTGAGCACCCACTCGCTGGTCGGCAGCGACACCTCGGGCATGATGCGGCCCATCGCCTCGATGAGGTGGAACTGGGTCTCGTCGAAGGTGACGCCCGGGTAGTCCTTCAGCAGCGACGACACCAGCGAGCGCAGCTCGGCGAAGGTCTCGATGCCGGCGAAGCCGCCGCCGACGACGATCGTCGTCAGCAGGCGCTGACGCAGCGGGTCGCCCTGGGGCAGTGCGGCAGCCTTCTCGAAGTTCGAGATCAGCGTGTCACGGACGTAGATGGCCTCTTCGACCGACTTGAGGCCGACCGCGTTCTCCGCGATGCCCGGGATCGGGAAGGTGCGCGAGACCGATCCGGCGGTCACGACGACGTGGTCGTATGCGAGCTCGTACGGCGCGCCGCCCTCGGGCGTGATCGTGGCCGTCTTGTTGGCGTGGTCGATGCCGGTCACCTTCGCGGTGATGAGCTGAGTGCGCTTCAGGTGACGGCGGTGCGAGACCACCGTGTGACGCGGCTCGATCGATCCGGCCGCGACCTCGGGCAGGAAGGGCAGGTACGTCATGTACGGAAGCGGGTCGACCATGACGACCTCCGCCTCCCCGCGACGCAGGTGCTTCTCGAGCTTCCACGCGGTGTAGAAGCCCGCGTAGCCGCCGCCGACGATGAGGATCTTGGGCACGAGGGGAGAACTCCTTGAATCGGGGATTGCCGGCTACCGCCGCACACGGGCCGAACGGGCTCGTCGCACAGCCGCGATGACACCCAGCACCACGAGAATACCAGCGCCGCAGAGGGCGAAGAGCGGCAGGGTGCCCGTGCGCAACTCCTCGGCCGAAGGAAGGAAGGATGATCCGGCCTCGGGCTGCGTCTCCACGGGCGGAAGCGGCGGCACCTCGACCGGTGCCGCGGTCTGCGTGGGCAGCGGACCGGCCTCCTGACGGCGGTTGACCTTGACCCAAGCCGCCAGATCGCCCATGGGGTTCTTCGTGACCGAGGGAACGTCGGCGGTGACCGCTGCGTGAGCATCGATCACGCCGTAGCCGTAGAGCGGATCCGGCACCTTCGAGACGTCCGCCGGCTTCTTAGCCGTCTTGATGATCCGGTTCATCACATCGATCGCGGAGATGCCCGGATGGGCTGCTTCGACGAGGGCGGCGACACCGGCGACGATGGGGGCCGCACCGCTCGTGCCGGGCCAGACACTGAGGGTGCCGTCGGCGCCGATGCCGAGCAGCTCTTCGCTCGGAGCGGCCACGCCGATCGTGATGCCCTGCGTGGAGGCCTCCACACTGGCCTTGCCCTTCGGGTCGACGCCGCCGACCGTGAGCACACCCGGGATCGTGGCCGGAGCACCGACCGAGGTGGTGCCGCTGCCGCGGTTGCCGGCCGCGACCACGATGAGCACGTCGTGCGTCATCGCATAGAGAAAGGCGTCGTCCCACGACTCCGGCCAGCTCTGCCGCCCGGTCGTGAACGACAGGTTGATGATGTCGGCGCCGTGGTCGACCGCCCACACGATGCCCTTCGCGACCTGCTCGTCGAACGGCACCGCGGCCAGATCGCCGAAGCCGAGCGACACGGACAGCAGCGAGGCCTCAGGTGCGACGCCGATCATCTCCCCCTGGTCGCCCGTATCGCGGGCGGCGGCCATCGAGGCGACCCAGCTGCCGTGATCCCGCTCCTTCACATCGACCGGCTTGCGCCCGTTCGGGGCGCCGACGCCGGACATGTCGGCTCCGCCGACCACTCCGGCGAAGGCGGGCGGCCCCTCGACGATCCCCTTGTCGAGCACGGCGATCGTGACACCCTTGCCCTTGGTGGCGGCCCACGCCTTGTCGATGCCGAGATCGGCGATCCAGTACTCGCGCTCGCGCACCGTCGGAGTCTCCGTCGGCGTGGGAGTGGGCGTCGCGCCCGTGAGCACAACGAGCGCGAGAGCGAGCGCCGCGAGGCGAGCGAGCCGCCTCATCCCGCCTTGCCCGGGTCGGCGCACTCGCAGCGCTCCGGCGACCATGCCGACAGCGCCAGGGCGACATCGCCCGCCGGGTTGACGCCCGGGCCGGCCGCGAGAGCGTGGCCGGCGAGGGCATGCAGGCACTTGACGCGCGTGGGCATCCCTCCCGCCGAGACGCCGGCGATCTCGGGCACGTCACCGAACTGCGCACGGTCGGCAACGAAGGCCTCGTGGGCTCGGCGATACTGCGCCGCGAACTCGGGCTCATCGGCGAGGCGGCGGTTGAGCTCGACCATGACCTGGCCGACCTCGAGACGCGACATCTCCGCCGTCGCGGCAGGATGCGTCAGGTAGTAGAACGTGGGAAACGGCGTGCCGTCGGGAAGGCGCGGCGACGTGGCCACGACCGTCGGGTTGCCGCACACGCACCGGGCGGCGATGCCGACGACGCCTCGTGCCTCGCGTCCGAGCTGGGCCGAGACGACCTCGATGTCGATGTCGCGGACAGGGGCGAAGGGAGGCGTCGTCACTCCTCCAGGCTACCGAAGCGCCCCTGAGAGACCGTCAGGGCGCCGGTGTCTGCGCCGGCTGCGGCTCGTCGGGCTGCCCGATCGTGATCTCGACCGCGTTCTGCGCGGTCGCGGCACCGGCGAGCGAGCGCATCAGGCCGCCGATCCAGTCGGATTCGCGCTCCTCGACCTCCGCACTGACCGGCTCGGGATCGTTCGGAACCGTCGCATCGTCGAGGTCGTCGATCACCAGGAACCGCACCTCGCCGGGCTTGACGTAGTAGAGCCGCTCCCGCGCCTGCGTCGTGATGTAGGCCGGATCCTTCCAGCGCTCACGCTCGCGCTCGAGGTCGGCGATCTCCCCCTCCGTGACCTGCACGGACTCGGTGAGCGCGGCGATCTTCTGCCGTTGCTCCACATACGTCGCAACAGTGGGGGTGAGCACCAGCACCGCCAGCACGACGAGCCCCAGCATGATCGCCGTGAAGGCGGAGAACCGGATCCCTCCGAGCCACTCGCGTGCGTCCGCCACGGTGGCGACGGATCCGGTCGCGGAGCGGCTCTGACGGGCGGGCCCACGCCCGGATGCGGAAGAGGGAGCCGGCCTTCTGGTCACGACTCCCCCTTTCACGTCACTCTTGCGGATTACGCCTGGAAGCGCGGGTAGGCGCTGCGTCCGGCGAACTTCGCGGCGGAGCCCAGCTCCTCCTCGATGCGCAGAAGCTGATTGTACTTCGCGACGCGGTCGGAACGAGCGGGCGCGCCCGACTTGATCTGACCCACGTTGAGCGCGACGGCGAGGTCGGCGATCGTGGTGTCCTCGGTCTCACCGGAGCGGTGCGACATCATGACCGTGTAGCCCGAGTTGTGGGCCAGCGACACGGCGTCGAGCGTCTCGGTGAGCGAGCCGATCTGGTTCACCTTGCACAGGAGCGAGTTGGCGACACCGCGCTGGATGCCGTCGGCCAGGCGCTGCGGGTTGGTGACGAACAGGTCGTCGCCGACCAGCTGCACCTTCGAGCCGATGCGGTCGGTCAGGTTCTTCCAGCCGTCCCAGTCGTCCTCGGCGAGGGCGTCCTCGATGGTGACGAGCGGGAAGTTGGCGAGAAGCTCCTCGTAGTACGAGGTGAGCTCGTCGGCCGACCAGTCCTTGCCCTCGAAGCGGTACTTGCCATCCGAGAAGAACTCGGTGGCGGCGACATCGAGCCCCACGGCGATGTCGGTGCCGGGCGTGTAGCCGGCCTTCTCGATGGCCTTGAGCAGGAAGTCGAGCGCCTCGCGGTTGCTGGGCAGGTCGGGGGCGAAGCCGCCCTCGTCGCCGAGACCCGTGGCGTAGCCGCCGGCCTTCAGCTCGGCCTTGAGCACGTGGTACGTCTCGGTGCCCCAGCGGAGCGCCTCGGCGAAGGTCTCGGCGCCGTGCGGCACGAGGAAGAACTCCTGCATGTCGACGCCGGTGTCGGCGTGCGCGCCGCCGTTGATGACGTTGAGCGCCGGGACGGGCAGGACGTGCGCGTTCGGGCCGCCGAGGTAGCGGAACAGAGGCAGGTCGGCCGAGTCGGCCGCGGCCTTGGCCACGGCGAGCGAGACGCCCAGGATGGCGTTGGCGCCGGTGCGCGACTTGTTGGCGGTGCCGTCGGCCTCGATGAGGGCGGCGTCGACGAGGCGCTGCTCGGAGGCCTCGAGGCCCTCGATGGCCGGGCCGAGCTCGTCGATGACGGCGTCGACGGCCTTCTGCACGCCCTTGCCGCCGTAACGGGCCTTGTCGCCGTCACGCAGCTCGTACGCCTCGAAGGCGCCGGTGGACGCACCCGACGGAACGGCGGCGCGCTGGACGGTGCCGTCTTCGAGGAGCACCTCCACCTCGACGGTCGGGTTTCCGCGCGAGTCCAGGATCTCGCGAGCTCCTACAGCTTCAATCAGTGCCACGGGACGACTTCCTCTCAGTGGACGATGTGAGGCCTGCTCAGCCCCGCAGGCCAGTCTAGGGCGTGCTCAGGGTCCTCTCAGGACGCGGCGTCAGCGCGGATCCGAGCACGTCACGACGGAACTGTCCGCAGGCCGCCAGGATGGCGACGACGGCCGCGAGCACCACCCAGGACACCACCCCGAGCGGTCCGACCAGCGCCATGTCCGGGGTTTCGCCTGCGGCTGCCAGCACCGCCACCAGACCTCCCGCGGCGTTCAGGGCGCCGTGCCCGACCACCGCGGGCCACACCGATCCGGTGCGCAGCCGGGACCATCCGAACAGCACTCCCCACGCGACGCATCCGCCGACCATCAGGAGGAGGCCGACCGCATCCGTCCGACCGAAGTTGTACCCGAGCAGGATCACCGGGGCGTGCCACAGCCCCCAGATCACTCCCGAGAGGAGCAGGGCCGGCCACACGCCGAGCGGGCGCAGGGCAGGCAGCAGCCATCCCCGCCACCCGATCTCCTCGCCGAACGCGAAGAGCGAGTTGATGAGCGCGCCGAGCGGGATCGCGGCGATCTGGCTGATCGCGATCGCCTGGATCGGCACCGTCCCCGGATCGACGCCCGCGGCTTCCAGGGCGGGCGCGAGCGCCTCGGCGAGCCCGGAGAAGCCGACGAGGTCGAGCCGGACGAATCCCAGGGCCGCACTGACCAGCACGACGGCGAAGACCACCACTGGTGCGCCGAACAGGAGCGCCACCACGACTCCGACGGTGCGCTTCGCCGGACGCAGCGGCCAGATCCCCAGGTGCCGCAGGCGATCGGCACGCGGCACGCGCATCAGCAGCACCACCACGAGCACCGCCAGCGCCGGCGTGAACATCATCGCGGAGGCGATCGGCGTGAGCAGGGGCGACGCGACGCCATCGCCGAGCCAGAGCGGCGACGCGACGATCCAGGCGAGGCCGATCGCCGTCGCGACGAACACTCCGACGGCCTTCCAGCGCACGGTCTCCCGTGCCGTATCAGTGGCGGCGCTCATGCGCGGTCCCTTCGATCAGGCCGCGCCGCAGCGCGGGATCCCTCCCGCCCAGCATGCCCGATGCCCGCGGCGACGAGCGGACTCCCTCGACCGGCCACCGCGATGCCGCGGCGAGGACACCCGTGCCGCATATACTCCCGCGCATGCCCACGAGCCCCACTCCCGCCCTCGCCCGCCGCCTCGGCCTGGTCGACGCGGTCGCCATCGGGCTCGGAGCCATGATCGGCGCCGGGGTCTTCGCGGCGTTCGGCCCGGCGGCGCAGGCCGCGGGACCCTGGCTGCTCGCGAGCCTCGCGATCGCCGCCGTCGTCGCATACTGCAACGCCACCTCGTCCGCACAGCTGGCCGCCGTGCACACCGCCGCCGGCGGCACCTACGCCTACGGCCGGGCGGAGCTCGGTGCCTGGTGGGGCTTTGCCGCGGGATGGTGCTTCCTGATCGGCAAGCTGGCCAGCTGCGCGGCGATGGCCATGACCTTCGCCGCATACGCCGCGCCCGCGGGCTGGGAGCGGCCGGTCGCCCTCCTCGCCGTGGCGGCCCTCGTCGGCGTGAATCTCCTGGGTGTCACGCGCACGGCGCTGGCGACGAAGATCATCGTCTCGGTCGCGCTGCTCGCGCTCGCCATCGCCGTGGCCGGGGGCTTCACCGCACCGGCCGCCGGGGGCGCTGCGTTCGCGGGTGAGCTCCCCCTCGGATCGCTCGGCCTCCTGCAGGCGGCGGGCCTGCTCTTCTTCGCCTTCGCCGGGTACGCCCGCATCGCGACGATGGGCGAGGAGGTGAAGGATCCGGCGCGCACCATCCCGCATGCGATCACCATCGCGTTCGTCATCGCACTCGTGGTCTACGCCGCCGTCGGCTCATCGCTGCTGTGGGCGCTGGGCGCATCCGGGGTCGCCTCGTCGAACGCCCCGCTCGCCGACGCGGTCAGCGCAGCCGGATGGGGATGGGCCGCGCCCGTCGTGCGGATCGGCGCCGCCGCCGCCTCGCTCGGCGCCCTGCTCGCGCTCATCGCGGGAATCGGCCGCACCGGGCTCGCCATGGCGCGCGAGCACGACCTGCCGCCGTTCCTGTCGGCCGTGCACCCGCGCTTCCGCGTGCCGCACCGCATGGAGCTCGCCGTCGGGGTCGTCGTGATCGGGGTTGTCGCGGTCGCCGATCTGCGCGGCGCGATCGGCTTCTCCTCGTTCGGCGTGCTGCTGTACTACCTGATCGCGAACCTCTCGGCCTGGCGCCAGCGCCGTGAGGTGCGTCGCTATCCGCGCGGGATGCAGGCCCTCGGCGTGGCCGGCTGCCTGCTGCTCGCGTTCACGCTTCCGTGGCAGAGCGTCGTCGCGGGCGCTGCCGTGCTCGCGGTCGGCATGGCGGGTCGCGTCCTGCGTCTGCGCCGGGAACGGGCGCGATCCGGGGAGTGAGAGCGGCCGGGATCAGCCGAGCGGCTTGAGCTCCAGGGCGTCCCGCGTGGTGCCGGCACGCACCGACGCGAACGCCGTGTACCCGTCGGCCTCTGCCCGTTCGAGCAGCGCCTTCATGTTCTTCGGACGCTGCTCGAGACGCACGCGCGAGCCCTCGGCGATGAGCTGCGCCTTGAGCGAGAGCAGCTCGGCGACCGGCACGTCCTTGTCGTGCACCAGCACGACCGACGGCGCGGCACCCGCGTCGTCGAGCGCGACGAGGTCGACGATGCGCTCGAACCCGATCGAGAAGCCGACCGCAGGCACCTCCTGGCCGAGGAAGCGGCCGATCATGCCGTCGTAGCGGCCGCCGCCGCCGAGCGAGTACGAGACGGAGGGGTGCGCGAGCTCGAAGATCGTGCCCGTGTAGTAGCCCATCCCGCGCACGAGGAAGGGATCGAACAGCAGCGGCACCTCTCCCCCGCGCGCGGCTGCGACCGAATCGCCGATGCCGACGAGGTGCGTGACGACCTCGTGGGACACGCCCTCGGGCAGGGCCTTGCGGATCTGCGCCTCCCCGTACGGCAGGGCCTCGAGCGTCTGCGGACGATTCAGGAACTGCTCGAACGCGTCGACGGCGTCCGGCGTCGCCCCGCGCTCGCGCAGCTCCGCCGTGACGCCCGAAGGGCCGATCTTGTCGAGCTTGTCGATCGTGATGAGCACGCCCGGGCGCTCCTGCGGGGCGAAGCCGAAGACGTCGAGCATGCCGTCGAGCGCGCGACGGTCGTTGATGCGCACGGTCGCGCCCTCGAGCGAGAGCGCCGCGAGCGTGTCGAGCGATGCGGTGATCAGCTCGGCCTCGGCGCGCGCCGAGGCGTCGCCGATGATGTCGATGTCGCACTGCATGAACTGGCGGTAGCGGCCCTTCTGAGGACGCTCCGCGCGCCACACGGGCGCGATCTGGATCGAGCGGAAGACGCCGGGCAGCTCCCCGCGGTTGGTCGCGTAGAAGCGCGCCAGAGGAACGGTCAGGTCGTAGCGCAGCCCGAGGTCGGTGAGGGCCGACTGGTCGTCCGCCGCCGCGCGCACCGCTTCGGCGTCGAGGCCGCGGCGCAGGATGTTGAACGCGAGCTTCTCGTTGTCGCCTCCGATGCCGGCGTGAAGGCGCGCGTACTCCTCGACGACGGGAGTCTCGATCTCGTCGAAGCCATGAGCGCGGTAGCGCTCGCGGATGACGGCGAGCACACGCTCGCGACGAGCCTTGTCAGCGGGGAGGAAGTCGCGCATGCCGCGCGGAGCGTTCACGGAAGCCATAGCGGATCCATTCTCCCAGATCCGCAGGCCCTCCCCTGAGGCTCAGGACTCGGCGTCGCGGATGTCCGATTCGAGCTCGCGGAGCCGCTCGCGCAGCGCGCGCTCGGCGTCCCAGCCCTTCTCCCGCGCGGCCGCGGTGAGGGTGAGCAGCAGGTCGCCCAGCTCCTCCTCCGACTCCGGCACGGCGCCGACCTCCTCCGCATCGTGCACCGCGAGGGCGATCTCGGCGCCGACCCCCACCTGACCGGCCTTGCCGAGCAGCTTCTGCGCCAGCGCGAGCGACGGCATCGAGCGGGCCACACCGTCGAGCACCGACGCACGCTGACGCTTCTCGGCCGCCTTCGCCGCGTTCCACAGCTCGAGCACACGCTCGGGCGTCTCGGCGGTCTCGCCCGCGAACACGTGCGGGTGACGGCGCTCCATCTTCTCGACGAGCGCGCGGGCGACGTCGTCGATCGTGAACGGATCCTCGCCGTCGCGCGAGGCGATCTCCGTGTGGAACAGCACCTGCCAGAGCAGGTCGCCGAGCTCCTCCCGCAGGTCGGCACGCGATCCGCCCTCGATGGCGTCGACCAGCTCGTGGCTCTCCTCGATGAGGTACGGCACGAGGGCACGGTGATCGATGGCCTGCGTCCAGACGCACCGGTCGCGGACCTGCCGCATGGTGTCGACGGCGCGGGCGAGAGCATCCGAGGTCATGAATCGAGCATGCCCTATGACGCGGCGGCGACGACCCGGTAGTGACGCGCCCGCAGCGAGACGAACAGCGCCGACAGCACGAGCGCGATCAGCGAGCCGCCGAGCACTCCGAGGATCGCCTCGTCACGGATGGCCGCATCGCTCGCGTAGGCGAGGTTCGCCAGCAGCAGCGAGACCGTGAAGCCCACGCCGCCGAGCGTGCCGGCCGCCAGCAGGTCGAGGAAGTGGACGTGCGGGGCACTGCCGCGGGGCCGGATGCGCATACCCAGCCACCCGAACAGGGCGATGCCGATCACCTTTCCGACCGGCAGTGCAATCACGATCGCCCACAGCGCCGGCGACAGCTCGGCCAGAGACACCTGCGGGATCGCGACGAGGGCCGCCGCGAACGCGAACAGCGGCAGGATGGCGCCGTTGATCCAGGGCTCGAGCACGTGGCGCGTGCGCATTCCGGCGTTCTGTCGCACCGCCAGACCGAGCAGCACACCGGCGATCGTCGCGTGCACCCCCGATTCGAGCACGAGCGCCCAGGCGACGACCGCGACGATCGTCATGAGCACGACCACCGCCACCCGGGCCGCGCGGGCCTCGGTGTCGATCCTGCTCAGGGCGCCGAACACGACCACCAGCACCAGCGCGATGGCGAACAGCCCGAGGTCGATGTCGTTCGCGAACAGGACCGCGATGAAGACGATGCCCACGATGTCGTCGATGATCGCGAGGGCCAGGAGGAAGACGCGCACCGTCGAGGGCAGTCCGCGTCCGAACACGGCGAGCACGCCGAGCGCGAACGCGATGTCGGTCGCGGTGGGGATGGGCCAGCCGTCACGGGTCGCCGGATCGCCGCCGGCGATCGCGAGGAAGATCAGGACCGGCACGATGACGCCCCCGGCGGCGGCGATCGCGGGCTGGATGGCCTTGCGCACGCTCGAGAGCTCACCGGTGGTCAGCTCGTACTGCAGCTCGACCGCGACGCCGAAGAAGAAGATCGCGAGCAGGCCGTCGGAGATCCAGTGCGCGATCGAGAGGTCGATCGGCGTGCCGGGGATCGCGAGATGGAGGTGGCTCGCCTCGATCACGCCCGCCCCGATGGGCAGGTTCGCGACGAGGAGTCCCGCGGCGGCAGCGGCCAGCAGGAGAACCGCGGGGAAGCGGTCGGAACGGAGGATCGGCATGGAGGCCTTTCGAGATCGCCGGGACACGACGCGGGCGACACCCGCGGCCGACCAGACTTCCCGGCACACCTGAGTCCAGCCTACGGTGCGCACCGGGTGCGACGCAGACGGGCGTCGCACCCCGGTGGTCAGAACGAGCAGCCGCAGGGGTACGGCGTGAGCGTCATCGTCTCGGACGGGTCGCTGTACAGGAGCCGCCCGTCGGAGGTGTGCTCGACCGCACGCATGCGGATGCGGTAGGTCGTGCCGTTCTGGAGGCCCGTGATCGCCCACAGGCGCACGCCGGCCTGCCCGGCCACCACCCCGTCGGTGGTCCACCCTCCGCCGTTGAGGGAGAACTGCCACGACAGATGGCCGTCCGGATCGGTGCCCGTGCGGTCATCGCGCCACTCGATGCCCACCTTGCGGTCGCCCTCTTCGGTGCGGATGATGCGCGGGGCGCCCGGCGGGGCCCAGGGCTTGAGGAGTGTGCCGCTGCTGCCCCAGGGGGACGCATCTCCGCCCTGCACGATCACCTGCGCCGTCACGGTCTCGCCGCTGTTGTAGCCGCTGCTTCCGCTCGGCTTGAGGTTCGCGCCGTCGTAGACGGTGCGGCCGCCCACCTTGACGATGACGCGGGTCACCGACCGTCCGTTGCCGGAGGAGGTCGCGTTCACCGACCAGTTCGCGTTGCTCGTGTTGGGCGTGCTCGCCGAGACGCTCGGCGCGATGGGCGGGCCCCACGGCGTGGCCTCCGGGCCCGAGGCGGCGTCTCCTGCAAGCGTCTGGGAGGCGTCGCCGTTCGGGTGGACGACCGCGCGCACCGCGACCGAGTACGTCTGCTTTGCCGTGAGGCCGCCGATCACACCGCTGCCGCTCGCGCCGCCGCTGGCCCAGCCGCTCGACCATCCGGAGCCCACGTTGAACTGATACTGGACCCACGACGCGCTCGCGCCGTTGAGGGCCGCATCGTTCCAGCGCACGGTGATCGAGCGATCGCCCGCGGCCGTGGTCACGCCGCTCGGGGCACCGGGCTTGGTGAACGCGCGGGCGCGGCCCACACCGGGTTCGCTCCACCCGGCCTTGTTCTGGGCGCGCACCTGGAACTCGTAGTCGGTACCCGAGGCGGGAAGCGCAAAGGTCGTCGATCGCGCCCCGGCGAGCGCGGTGTTCGTCTTCTTGACCGAGCCGTTGAGGATCGCGCGGATCTCGTAGCCCGCGATCGCATCGCCGCCGTTGAAGGCAGGAGGCGTCCACTGCACACTCACGGTCGCATCGCCGTTCGCCCCGGACCCGCTCGACATCTGCAGCGCGGTGGGGGCATCCGGCACCGTCGCCGGCACACCGCCGGGCTTGCTCCATCCGCTCCAGTCGGACGGATCGGGTGCCGCGTTGCGCGCCTGCACGCGGAACTCGTAGGTGACCCCGTTGAGCAGCCCCTTCACGACCCGCGACGGAGTCTGGGAGCCCGCCTCGGGCACGTCGATCACGGACGTGCCATTGGGGAGGGCGGGGTTCACCTCGAGCGTGTACCCGGACACCGGCGAGCCCGCGGTCTTCGGCTTCGTCCACTGCACGGTGAGCTCGCCGTTGCCGAAGTCCGTCACCGTGGGCATCGCGGGCGTGTTCGGGCGCACGTCCGGTCGCGCGACCTCGCTCACCAGGGAAGGCTCGGACGGGCCCACTTCGTTCACGGCCACCACGGTGAACGTGTACTCGACGTTGTTCGTCAGCCCGGTCAGGTCGCAGCGGGTGGAGGTGCACGACCGCTGGTAGCCGGATCCGCCCGTGCCCGTGACGAGGTACTCGGTGATCGGCTCGCCGTTGTCTGCGGGGGCCGACCACGACAGCGTGACCTGACGATCCTGCACGCCCGACACGGTGGGTCGACCCGGCGCATCCGGGGCACCGCGCACGGTGAGGACGATGCGTCCCTCGACCGCCCGCTCCGCGTCTCCCGTCGCATCCAGCACGCGATAGCGCACGGTCATCCGGCCGACGAAGTCGGATTTCGGCGTGACCCGCACCTGATCGCCCACGATCTCGGCTTTGCCGGCGCCGGTGGACTCCAGCGTGACGATGTCGAGCGACAGCGGCTCGCCCGGGAAGGGACTCTGGTCGTTGGCCAGCACCGGCACATCGACGGCTCTGCCCTGCACGGCGTCAGGAACGGCATCGTTCGAGACCGTCGCGAGGGGCTGCGTCGACGCGGTCACCGTGATCTCGACCTCGCCGATCACTGCTTCGGCCTCGCCGTCGCTCACCCGCACCTGGACGACCCCCGCCGAGCCCCGCAGCGACGGGTCGGCGGTCACGCGCAGCGTGTCGCCCTCGACCGCGGCCGTGATCCCCTCGGGCGCGCCCTCGATCGCAAAGGTCAGGGTGTCCTCGGGATTGGGGTCGGTCGCGAGCGGTCCGAGCTCCAGCGTCGCGGCTTCCGGATCGCCGGCCCCGACGGACATGCGGGCGTTCACGAACGTCGGCGCCGCGTTCGCCGGCGGCAGCACCGTGAGCGGGATCGACAGCGTCGACTTCCGACCGGCGGGGTCGTCGATCGAGGAGCCGTCGGTCACCTCGAAGCTGATGGCGTCGGAGCCGACATAGTCGTCGACCGAGGTGTAGACAAGCGTGTGCTCGTCGGTGAAGAGCGGCGAGCCGTCCGCGTGCTGCGCCTGGATGAGATCCGGATCGGTGAGCATCAGGTCGCGTCCGTCCGTGGCGCGGACGTGCTCGTCCAGCGGCAGCTCGATCGTCTCGCCGCTGCGCACCTCGACGGCATCCGTCGAGATCAGCGTGGGGCGCAGATCCTCGATGCCGGGCACGTGCACAAAGGCCCGTGCGACGCCCTCGTCCTCGTCGGTGACGGTGTAGCCGATGAGCTGACGCTTCTCGCCGATCTCCACGCGCAGCACACCCTGCGCATCCGCCTGCACGTCGCCGTCGACCGCGAGCGAGAGGTCGGCAGCGCGGCCGTCGGGATCCTCGTCGTTCGACAGCAGGTCCACATCGGCATAGACCCCGTCGATGATCTCCTCGGAGGGCACGTAGTCGTCGCGCGCGATCGGCGGCACGAGCGGCACCTCGTCGTCGACCGTGATCTGCACGACGCCCTGGGCCTCGGCGCCCAGCGAATCGGCGATCGTGTACTGCAGCGCGTACTGCCCCTCGTCCTCCGGGGCGGTCACATCGATCCGGCTGCCGTCGGCGACCTGGGCGTCGAGGCCCGGCACGTCGTCCGGCACGATCAGCCCGTCGTCGACGAGAGCCGGGTCGTCGCCCTCCGGGTCGGAGTCGTTGTCGAGCACCGGCACCGAGACGATGCGACCGGGGCGGGTCGCCACGTCGTCGCGCACGGCGAACGGCGCCTGGTTCACGCCGGCCCCCGGGGCGATGCCGACACGGATCGTGGCGGTCGCCTCCTTCCCGAGCGCATCGCGCACGCGATAGGTGAACGTGTCGACGCCGCTCGAGGTCTCCGAGGGCGTGTACGTGAAGACGCCCGGACGCACCGGCGCGACCGAGCCCTTGGTCTGTCCGGTGGCGAAGCCCGCGAATTCCACGGAGTCGCCGTCAGGGTCGATCCCGTCCAGCGGCACCACGATCGTGGCTGGGCTTCCTGCCACGGCGCGCGCCTCGAGGTCGAGGGGACGGGGAGGCGCGTTGTTCTCGACGTCGACCGGCAGGATCTGGATGGTGACGGAGGCCGCCTGCTTCTGACCCACGCTGTCGACGACCTCGTAGACGATGGTCGCCTGACCCTCATCGCCGGTGGAGCGGAAGCGCACGGTGTCCTGGGAGACGAACGACTCGCCGAGCGCCGTGTCCGCCGGAGTGACGAGCTCGGGCACCACGTGCATCTCGTCGTCGTTCGGATGGGTGTCGTTGTCCAGCACGGGGACGGTCACGACATCGCCCGCGCGCACCACGGCCGTGTCGTCGCTCGCGTGCGGCGGCCGCAGCTTCTCCGGCGCCGGAACGAGGATCACGATGACCTCGCCCTGGGCGCTGTGCTGGCCGTTCGACATCTGGTACCGGATGGTGACCCGGTCGGTCGCGGCGGCGCGATCAGTGATCCGGAGCGTCTCGTGCCCGAGCACCGACACCGACAGCCCCGTCGTCGTGGGCACGTCGATCGACTGCACGACAAGAACGCCCCCGCTCGGGTCGCTGTCGTTGGCGAGCACGTCGACGAGCACCTCGCCGCCGCGCGTCAGCATCGCGATGTCGCGCACGGCAACGGGAGCGCGATCGGCGTCGGTCGGCTCGAGGACGTCGATGCGCACGATGCCCGGCACGGCGGTCACGCCGTTGGAGGCGAGGTACTGCACGTAGTACGTGTCCACCTTCGTGGAGCTGAACGTGAACGTGCGGTTGGCGAAGTCCGCCTCGATCTCGGTGCCGACCACCTGGTCCACGCGCGCGAGACGCAGAGGTTCGGATCCGGCGCCCAGGTCGTTGACCAGAGGCG
The DNA here is from genome assembly GCF_017592545.1 of Microbacterium stercoris. Lineage (GTDB taxonomy): Bacteria > Actinomycetota > Actinomycetes > Actinomycetales > Microbacteriaceae > Microbacterium > Microbacterium stercoris. The sequence goes on along the minus strand of NZ_JAGFOA010000001.1, from coordinate 337,782 downwards.
CGACCTCGACCTGCACGCCGGCCCGCGTCACCACGTGATCAGCGGTCGTCACGGGCGGATTGGATCCGGGCTGGCGGATGTCGAGCGCGAGCACGCCGGCGATCGAGGTCGTGCCATCCGACACCTCGATCGGCACGTCGAGCGGGCCGAGAGTCCCGGCCACGGCCCGGTAGGTGACGCGGCCATCGGGGGTGAACGAGACCTCGTCTCCCGGAGCGGCGTGGACGGCCATGAGGAAGATGGGGTCGCCATCCGGATCGCGCCACTCCGGGAGCACGTTGTAGGTGACCTCACCGCCCTGCTCGAGCGGCACCTGCATCTTCTGCAGCTGCTCGGGCGCCCCGTTCTGGTCGTCGGTGCGAACCGTGAGCGAGACGGTCGCGACATCGGTGCCGCCCCGGCCGTCGTCGGCCTCGTAGCGGAAGCTCTCCGTGCCGGATGCGTCGGGCCGCACGCTGATCTGCAGCGCCTGCCCGTTCTGGATGGGCTGCACGTCGCCGAGCGAGGGCGAGCCGTCGGGCAGCGTCACCGTGAGCACGTCGCCGTCCGGATCGGTGTCGTTGAGCAGCACCGGCAGGATGACCGTCTGTCCGGCCCGTGCGCCGAGATCGTCGTCGTTGGCGACGGGCGGCTTGTTGTCGGGGCCGCGATCGGGCGGGAGCGGATCCGGCACGGTCGAGGTCGTCGTCTCGTCGCTCTCCTCGCCCTCGCCCTCCGGCGCGACCAGATCGTCCCAGTTGTCGACCTTCTGGAGCGCATCGCTCGGCAGCCAGGCGCCGCCGGTGACGACGTCGTTCAGGATGACCACGTCGCGGTTCACGCGGAACCGGAGTTCGCCCTTCCCGTCGTACTGCGCGATGCTGTCGACGAGGTCGGCCTCGGTGCCCACGCAGTCGCGCACCACGCGCCCGGTCCCCGACCAGGCGCCGTACGCGCAGCCCTCGACGACCACCGGCTGGGCCGGGCGACCGCCCGACGATCCGGTGCGCGTCTCGGCCGCCTCTCCCCCGCCGAGCGGCAGGGTGAGCAGCGCGTCCTCGACCGCCAGCGTGACGGTGTCGCCCTGCGCCACATCGGCCGCGAGACGCGCGACCTCCGCGCCGGCGACGGGCACCTCGCGGCCCTCCACCACGAGGAGCTCCCGCGCGCGATCCAGCACCACCGGCACGTCGCCCACCGAGGTCACCTCGACGGCCGACCCCTTCTCGAGGCCCTCGAGGGGCTGTTCGGCCGTGCGCTCGGCGGTGCCGTCGCCGCCGACCGTGATGGTCAGCAGCGTCCCCTGCTTCGGCGAGACGGCGTACACCGTGCCATCGGCCGCCACCGTCATCGCGGCGTCCTCGCCGAGCTCGGCGAGCGGTTCCGCTTCGGCGGCCGAGAACGACGCGACACCCGTGAAGGGCAGCGCGTGGAGGGCGCCGGATGCGGGATCGAGGATCGCGACCGTGCCACCACCCATCTCGACGACGGCCCCGACCGGAAGGTCGGTCGCGTCGCCCAGGGCGACCCCCGCGGTGTCCAGCGGAATCAGCGTGGGTTCACCCCCGCCGTTGTGCACCAGCACCTGGTCGCGTTCCTGCAGCAGATCGAACTCGGCGCTCGGTGCCTTGAGCTGCCCGTCGAGCCGGCGCGACTCGTTGTTGAAGTGCCCGACGAGCTGCTCGTCGGACTTCGTGATCCACACGGAGCCGTCGTGCAGGTCGAGCTGCGCGGTCGGGTTCCCCTCGAACGCGATCGCCGCCGTCGTGATGCCGATCGCGGCGATCGCCACGACCGCGCCCGCGAAGACCGATCCGGCGCGCACGCGCCCATGGCCGACACCGACGTGGTCCGATCTGCGCATTCGCTTCCCCCGAGACAGCGCCCATCCGGCGCCGGGGCGCCGTGCAACCGCCTCAGACTACCGCGGGTCGACATCGCCGGCAGGGGGCACCCCTGCCCCCCACGGGCGCGGACGCCTCAGGCGACGAGCTCGTGCTGCTCCGGATGACGCTCGAGCCACGCCAGCACGAACGTGCAGACCGGCACGATCTTCGTCCCGCGCTCACGCGCGTCGGCGAAGGCCGTCTCCGCGAGCCGCCCGCCGATGCCGTGACCCGAGTGCTCCTGCCAGACCACGGTGTGAAGCAGGGTGCGAGAGCCGCCGTCGCCATCCGCGTCCTCGTACACGAGCACCCCCGCAAGCTGACGCTCGCCCGATTCCGGATCGAGGATGTGCGCCTCGTACCGGGAGCGCTCGGCGTTGTCGGAGACGGAGATGTCTGCGGTGCTCATGACGTCATTCAACCCTCACGAGGCGGCACCGGGAAGAGCGCATCGAGCAGCTGCGCCACCCACGCCAGCAGGTCGGCGTCGCCGAGCGGCTCGCCACCCGCGGTCGGCAGGGGCACGACCATCGCCTCGCCGCCGGCGAGCAGCTTGGCGCCCGGGTAGAGCCGCGCGAGTCGCACCTTCATGGACTCCGGCAGGTTGGCGGGGGCGATGCGCAGGTTGCGGCCCATGGCCACCACGTCACTCAGCCCGGAGCGCGCCGCACGGCGACGCAGTCGAGCCGCGGCGATGAGGCCGTCGACCTCCGGCGGCGGGGTGCCGTAGCGGTCGGTGAGCTCCTCGACGACGAGGTCGATCGCGTCGTCCTTCGCCGTCGCCGCGGCCGCCGCCGAGAGCTTCTGGTAGGCCTCGAGCCGCAGGCGCTCGGCGTCGATGTAGTCCTCGGGAAGGCGCGCCTCGATCGGCAGCTCCAGGCGCAGCTCGGTGGGGCCCTCGACCTCGTCACCGCGGAAGGTCGCCACGGCCTCGCCGATCATCCGCAGGTACAGGTCGAAGCCGACGCCGGCGATGTGGCCCGCCTGCTCCGCGCCGAGCAGGTTGCCCGCCCCGCGGATCTCGAGGTCCTTCATGGCCACCTGGATGCCGGAGCCGAGGTCGTTGTGCACGGCGATCGTCTGCAGACGATCGGCCGCCGTCTCGGAGAGCGGCTTCGTCTCGTCGTAGACGAAGTAGGCGTATGCGCGCTCGCGGCTGCGGCCGACGCGTCCGCGCAGCTGGTGCAGCTGCGCGAGTCCGTACTTGTCTGCGCGATCGATGATGATCGTGTTCGCGTTGGCGATGTCGATGCCGGTCTCGATGATCGTCGTGCAGACGAGCACGTCGAACTTGCGCTCCCAGAAGTCATCGACCACCTGCTCGAGCTGATGCTCGCCCATCTTCCCGTGCGCGACGGCGATGCGCGCATCCGGCACGAGCTCTGCGAGATGGGCCGCGACGGCGTTGATCGACGTGACGCGGTTGTGCACGTAGAACACCTGCCCCTCCCGCATCATCTCGCGACGGATCGCGGCGGCGATCTGCTTGTCGCTGCGCGGTCCGACGTAGGACAGGATCGGGTGCCGGTCCTCGGGCGGGGTGGCGAGGGTCGACATCTCGCGGATGCCCGTCACCGCCATCTCCAGCGTGCGAGGGATGGGGGTGGCGCTCATCGCGAGGATGTCGACGTTGGTCTTGAGCTTCTTCAGCTGATCCTTGTGCTCGACGCCGAAGCGCTGCTCCTCGTCGATGATCATCAGCCCGAGATCCTTGAAGAGGACCTGGTCGGTCAGGATGCGGTGGGTGCCGATCACCATGTCGACCGTTCCGTCGAGCAGGCCGTCGAGCGTCTTGCGCGCCTCGGTCGCCGTCTGGAACCGCGAGAGGGGCTTGACCGTGACGGGGAAGCCCGCGAATCGCTCCTGGAACGTCTCGAGGTGCTGTTTGACCAGCAGCGTCGTCGGCACGAGCATCGCGACCTGCTTGCCGTCCTGGATGGCCTTGAACGCGGCGCGCACGGCCACCTCGGTCTTGCCGAAGCCGACGTCTCCGGAGAGCAGGCGGTCCATCGGGATCGGGCGCTCCATGTCGCGCTTGACCTCGTCGATGGTCTGCAGCTGATCAGGCGTCTCGGCGAACGGGAACGCCTCTTCCAGTTCTCGCTGCCACGGGGTGTCGGGCCCGAACGCGTGTCCCTTGGCCGCCATGCGCGCCGAGTAGAGCTTCACGAGCTCGACGGCGATGTCGCGCACCGCCTTGCGGGCCTTGCTCTTGGCCGCGGCCCAGTCGCCGCCGCCCATCTTCGACAGCACGGGGGCTTCGCCGCCGACGTACTTCGAGAGCAGATCGAGCTGGTCGGTGGGCACAAACAGCTTGTCGCCCGGATGACCGCGCTTGGAGGGCGCGTACTCGAGCACGAGGTAATCGCGCGTCGACTTGGTCGCGTTGCGTCCGCCGCTCGAGACCACCCGCTGCGTCATCTCGACGAAGCGGCCGATGCCGTGCGTCGCGTGGACGACGTGATCTCCCGGCTTCAGCTGCAGCGGGTCGACGACGTTGCGGCGACGCGAGGCGAGCTTCTTGACGACTCGGCTGTCGCCGCCGATGGTGCGCCCGTAGAACTCGCTCTCAGTCAGGACGGCGAGCTTCGCCTCGGGCATCTCGAACCCGCGCTCGACCGATGCCTGGATCAGCGTCGCGATGCCGCGCTCGGGTGCCTCATCGAGCGACTCGACGACGCGCGCCGCCAGTCCGCGATCGGCCAGCACGTCGCGAGCGCGATCGACGAGGCCGGATCCGGATGCCGCCACGACCACGGCCCAGCCGTCGGCGAGGCGGGCCGAGACGTGCTCGACGGCGCCGTCGACATTGCCCGCGTACGACGGCACCGCGGTGCCGCGCACGCGGAAGCCCACGTCGCTCGGCGCCGGGCGCTGCGCGACGTCGACGCCGTCGTCGGCGAGCGCGTCGAGCTCGGCCGCGATGTCGGCCGCGCCGGAGTCGAAGGGGCTCAGCGTCCACCACACCCCGTGGCGCTCGCGCACGTCGTCGTGCAGGCGCGAGAGCGACACGAAGTCGCCCGCATCGAGGTTGATCGGCGCGCTGGCGCCGCTCGTCGCGGCGCTCCAGGCGGCCTCGAGGAACTCGCGGTTGGTCTCGCCGAGGTTGATGGCACGCGAGACCGCGCGCTCGGGATCGACGATCGCGACCGCGGCACCATCGGGGAGGTACTCGGCGAGCGACACGAGCGGTCCGGCGACGACGGGCGTCAGCGACTCCATGCCCTCGACCGGGATGCCCTGGCCCATCTTCTCGAGCATCTGGGCGATGCCGGGGAACTCGTGCTGCAGCTGACGCGCGCGGCTGCGCACGTCGTCGGTGAGCAGCAGCTCGCGACTGGGCACCAGCTCGACCTCGCGCACCTCGCCCGGCAGCGAACGCTGATCGGCAACCGAGAAGGCGCGGATCTGATCCACCTCGTCGCCGAAGAACTCGATGCGGTGCGGATGGTCTGCCACGGGAGCGAACACGTCGAGGATGCCGCCGCGCACCGCGAACTCGCCGCGGCGCGACACCATGTCGACGCGCGCGTATGCGAGCTCCACCAGCCGTCGCACGACCTCGTCGAGCTCGGCCCCTCGCTCGCCGACGGCGAGGCGGATTGGCTGCGCATCGCCCAGCCCCCTCGCGAGAGGCTGGATGGCCGACCGGACGGAGGTGGTGATGACGAGCGGATGCGCGCCGTCCCACATCGCGAGACGGCGCAGGGTCTCGAGGCGACGGCCGACCGTCTCCGGACTCGGGCTCAGTCGCTCGTGCGGAAGCGTCTCCCACGAGGGGAAGTCGCGCACCTCGGCGTCGGGCATCACGGCGCACAGGGCGGCCGCCAGGCTCTCCGCCCGGCGGCCCGTGGGAGCGATCGCCAGCATCACCGCGGGATGGCCCGCCTCGACGCGCTTCGCCAGCAGCGCGGCGAGCGCGGGGGCATCGAGCCCGTCGACGAGCGAGAGGTCGGCGTCGACGGCGGATGCGACAAGCGCATCGCGGAACGATTCGGCGCCCTGCAGCGCCCGGACGATCCCCTGGAAACTCACCCGTCGAGTCTAGGTGCGGCCTCCGACATCGGAGCCGACGGCCTCCTTAGGATTGCGAGGTGACCACCCCCGAGCAGCCCCCGGTTCCGGCTCCCCCGCACCAGCCGTACGGCCTTCTCCCGCCATCGTCGCAGCCGGTCTCCGCGCCCCCGGGTGCGGTGGGGGCGGGATTCCCGCCGGTCGCGCCCTACGCCCCGCCGCAGGATCCTCGCTACGGTCAGCGGCTTCAGGCGCCCGCCGCGAAGGGCTCGAGCGCGCTGGGGATCACCGCCCTCGTGCTGGCGCTCGTGGCCGCCGTCGGCCTCAACGGGCTGCTGACCGTCGCGCTCTTCCAGGTGGCCGTAGAGCTCGGACCGCGTCTCGCGGACTTCCCGGACGCGCCGCACTGGGGCCTTCTCACTCCGGTGCGCGATTGGGTGCTCGCGGGCGAGATCGCCGTATACGGCGGCGCAGCGCTCGGGATCGCGGCCCTCGTCCTCGGCATCGTCGCCACGGCGAGGCGCCGCGGCCGCGGGCCGGGCATCGCCGCGATCGTGATCTCGGCGCTCGGTCCGATGATCACCGCGCTCACCGCCCTGGCCGCGGTGTTCGTGGCCGCCGGCTCGGCGTCGCTCGCGCTCTGAGGCGCGTCAGCCCTTCGGGGCGTGGGCGACCTGCTGTGCCGCGGTGATGCCGTGCTCGACGATCCGCTCGACCGCGTCGGCCGCATCCGAGATCAGGATCGGCAGCGTCTGACGATCGGATGCGCTGAACGGATCCAGCACCCAGTCGGCCGGATCCTGCCGGCCCGGAGGGCGCCCGATGCCCACCCGCACGCGGTGGAAGTCCGGCGTGCTGAGCGCTTTGGCGACATCGCGCACGCCGTTGTGGCCTCCGTGCCCGCCGCCCGTCTTGAGCTTGAGGGTGTCGAAGGGGATGTCGAGCTCGTCGTGCACGACGATGACGTGATCCGGATCCGTGCCGTAGAAGCGCGCGAGGCCGGCGACCGGCCCTCCCGAGACGTTCATAAACGAGTTGGGCTTCGCCAGCACGAGCTTCGCGGCTCCCGGACGCAGCCACGTCTCGGCGACGCGCGCGTTCGCCTTGTGCTGCTTGAACGCGGCCTGCCGACGGGAGGCGAGCTCATCCATCACCATCTGGCCGACGTTGTGCCGGGTCGTCTCGTACCGGGGTCCGGGGTTTCCGAGTCCCACGATCAGCCACGTGTCCGCCATGGATCCATCCTCTCAAGTCGCCATGCGCATCGCGCACGCAAGAGGGGGACGCGATCGCTCGCGTCCCCCTCCCGGAAGTCGTTCCGAAGAACAGCGGCCCGATTACTCGGCCGCGGCCTCCTCGGCCGGGGCCTCGGTGCCGGCCTCGGCCTCGTCCTCGACCGGGGCGGCCGGGGTCGTGATGCCGATGACCAGCGTCTCGGCGTCGGTCACGAGCGTGGCACCCTTGGGCAGCTCGACCTGACCGGCGGTGATGTGCGTGCCGTCCTCGAGACCCTCGACGTTGACGACGACGTTCTCGGGGATGTGGGTCGCCTCGACCTCGAGCGACAGCGAGGTCGCGTCCTGGTTGACGATCGTGCCGGCGAAGGACTCGCCCTCGACGACGACGGGGACGTCGACGGTGATCTTCTCGCCGGCCTTCACGACGATGAGGTCGATGTGCTCGATGATCTGGCGCACCGGGTCCTTCTGGACGTCCTTGACGAGCGCGAGCTGGGCCTTGCCCTCGATCTTGAGCTCGATGACGGCGTTGGCGTGACGCACGATGAGGGCGGTCTCGTGACCCGGCAGGGCGACGTGGACCGGCTCGGTGCCGTGGCCGTACAGGACGGCGGGGATCTTGCCGGCGGCGCGCAGACGGCGGGCGAAGCCCTTGCCGAACTCGGTGCGGACGTCGACGTCGAGCGTGGTCTGCTCAGTCATGGTGTTCTCCTCGTGGACGCGCGACGATCCGTCGGGCGAAGGTCTGTGGATTCTCTCGACCCAGGCTTGGCAGAAGGCAACGCATGAGGAGAGCCACGAGGCTCGTCCCGCGTCGATAACGGCTGCGCTGTGAGCGCGCGCCCTCGCCGAGGTCGTCTCCATCCTACCGGACGTGCCGGTAGATTTGAACCGCGCTCGTCTGCGCGAGAACCCCCCTGGAGAACACCGTGATCGATCCCACGCACATCGTGACCACCGTCATCGCCCTGATGAGCATCGCCGCCGCCGTGCTCGTCGCCGGCGCCTTCTTCTCGCTCGGTCGCTCGGGCTACCGCAAGGACTGACCCCACCGGACCGTGCGCCTCACCACGCCGCATGAACCGGGGTGAGGTGCGCGCGCACTAATCTGTAGGCGACGGAATGCTCTTGATGACGCGAGCGCCGTCCCGACTACCGCTGTCCGGCGGCGCCCGCGTCCCGAGACACGTCCCCAATGAAGATCACCCCCAGTGATCCGTGTGCAAGGAGATCGCGTGACCGACGCTTCCACCACTCAGGCCGTCGCCAACATCGGCGTCGTGGGCCTCGCCGTTATGGGCTCGAACCTCGCCCGCAACCTCGCCAGCCGCGAGGGCAACAAGGTGGCGATCCTCAACCGCAGCCGTTCGAAGACCGACGAGCTGCTGGCCGCCCACCCCGAGGCCGAGTTCGTGGGCACCTTCTCGTACGAGGAGTTCGCCGCGAGCCTCGCCAAGCCCCGCACGGCGATCATCATGGTCAAGGCCGGCGGCCCGACCGACGCCGTCATCGACGAGCTCGTGAAGGTCTTCGAGCCGGGCGACATCATCGTCGACGGCGGCAACGCCTACTTCCCCGACACCATCCGTCGTGAGAAGGCCGTCCGCGAGACGGGCATCAACTTCGTCGGCGCCGGCATCTCCGGCGGCGAGGAGGGCGCCCTCACGGGCCCCTCGATCATGCCCGGCGGCTCGGACGAGTCGTGGATCACGCTCGGCCCGATCCTGAAGTCGATCGCCGCGGTCGCCGAAGGCGAGCCCTGCGTCACGCACGTCGGTCACGACGGTGCCGGCCACTTCGTCAAGATGGTGCACAACGGCATCGAGTACGCCGACATGCAGCTCATCGCCGAGGCCTACGATTTGATCCGTCGCGGCACGGGCAAGACCCCCGCCGAGATCGCCGAGGTCTTCGCGGAGTGGAACAAGGGCGAGCTCGAGTCGTACCTCATCGAGATCACCGCCGAGGTGCTCCGTCAGGTCGATGCCGAGACCGGCAAGCCGCTCGTGGACGTCATCCTCGACCAGGCCGGAGCCAAGGGCACCGGCGCCTGGACCGTGCAGACCGCCCTCTCCCTCGGTGTGCCGGTGTCGGGCATCGCGGAGGCGACCTTCGCCCGCTCGCTGTCGTCGCACCCGGAGCAGCGCGCCGCGGCCCGCTCGTTCCCCGGCCCCGACGAGGAGTTCACGGTCGCCGACGCCGACGCCTTCATCGAGGACGTGCGCCAGGCCCTGTTCGCCTCGAAGATCATCGCCTACTCGCAGGGCTTCGACGAGATCCGCGCCGGCGCCGCCGAGTACAACTGGACCATCGACAACGGCGCCGTGAGCCGCATCTGGCGGGGTGGCTGCATCATCCGCGCCCAGTTCCTCAACCGCATCGCCGACGCGTACGCCGAGCAGCCGGAGCTCCCGCTCCTCGCGTCGGCGCCGTACTTCGCCGACGCTCTGGCCCGCGGCCAGGCCGCGTGGCGCCGTGTGGTGATCGCCGCGACCCAGGCGGGCATCCCCTCGCCCGCGTTCTCGTCGTCGCTCGCGTACTACGACGGCATCCGCGCCGAGCGCCTGCCGGCCGCGCTTGTGCAGGGCCAGCGCGACTTCTTCGGCGCGCACACCTACAAGCGCATCGACAAGGAGGGCACCTTCCACACGCAGTGGTCGGGTGACCGCACCGAGATCGAGGCCGAGGACACGCACTGAGCGTTCCCCTCGCCTGAACACCCGAGAGGCCGCACCTGTCTTCAGGTGCGGCCTCCCGCGTCTCTCAGGGAGTGGATCGGCGCGTCAGATGTCGCTGACCACACCCTTGTCCAGCCGCAGGCGCCGGCGCGCCCGCTTGGCCACCGCCGAGTCGTGCGTCACGACGATGAGCGTGAGCCCTTCGGCGTTCAGCGCCTCGAGCACCTGGAGGATCTCGTCGCGCATGCTCTCGTCGAGGTTGCCGGTGGGCTCGTCGGCGAGCAGCACCCGGGGCCGCTTCGCGATGGCGCGGGCGATCGCCACACGCTGCTGCTGGCCGCCCGAGAGCTCGCCCGGGCGGTGATCGCCGCGCTCGGCCAGACCGACGTGGGCCAGCGCCTGCGTCACGCGCTGCGCACGTTCGGCCTGCGACAGGCGCAGGGGCTCGAGCCCCATGTCGACGTTCTCGGCGGCCGTGAGCGTCGGGATGAGGTTGAACCCCTGAAACACGAACCCGATGTCGTGCGCCCGGAGGCGGCTCAGCTCGCCGTTCGACGCCTTCGCGATGTCCTCCTCGCCGAGCAGGACGGATCCGCTCGTGGGGCGATCCAGCGCCCCGAGGATCTGCAGGAAGGTGGACTTCCCGCCCCCTGTCGGGCCCTGGATCGTCACGAAGTCACCCTGCGCGATCTCGATGTCGACGCCGCGCAGCGCCCGGACCTCGCGCCCCTTCTGGTCGTAGGTCTTCGTCACTCCGGTCAGGCGATACGCCGTCGCCACCGCGGTGTCCGTGCCATCGGTCATGGTCATGTCCGCTGTCTCCTTCAAGTCGTTCATCAGGCCACCGACCGCAGGGCCTCGGCGGGACTCAGTCGCGCGGCACGCCAGCCGCCGATGGCACCGGCGACGAGGCCGCCGGCGATCGCCAGGCCGATCGCGGCGAGGATCACCGTGACCGAGACGGGTGCGGAGAGCGCGATGTCGGCGACGGCCTGCGAGCTGCCGCCGAACGGGCCGCCCCCGAACCCTCCGCCCGGTGCGCCGTCCTGCCCGCTGCTCGCGGCGGGAGCCGCGGAGATCACCGGATGCACCAGGTTGATCACCAGCACTCCGGCCAGGCCCAGCACAAGCCCCGCGGCACCGCCGATGAGACCCTGCACGACCGCTTCGCCCGCCACCTGGCCGACCACGCGGCCGTTCGACCAGCCGATCGCCTTGAGCGTGCCGAACTCGCGGGTGCGGCGGGTGACGCCCGAGATCGTGAAGAGCACCGCCAGCAGCACGGCGACGGCGAGGACGATGATCGACAGCCACGTGCCCAGGTTCGTGATGAGCGACGTCGCGCTCGCGAGCGATCCGGACACCGTCGAGGCGAGGTCGGACTGCGTGCTCACGGTGGCATCGGGCAGCTCGGCCTGAATCGCCGCCTGCACCGCCTCGATGTCCTCGGAGGACGCGGCCTGCACGTAGATCGTCGACACGGCGTCCTCCGACCCCGACAGCGTCTGCGCGACGTCGAGAGGGATGTAGACGTCCGCTGCGGTGTCCGCCTCGGCGGAGGTGGAGGCGGCGATGCCGACGATCTCCAGCTCGTTCCCGCCCACATCGATCGTGCCGCCCACGGCCAGCTCGTTCGTGGTCGCGTAGGTCTGGTCGATGACCGCCACGTTCGCGCCCTCATCCTCGGCGTCGAGCAGACGGCCCTCGGCCGCCTCGACCGACGACATCGGCCCGATGGCGTCATCCGCCGCGGTGATGCCCAGAACGCTGAACGAGTCGACGCCGAAGTCTCCACCGCCGAAGCCGCCGCCCTGGCCGCCCTGCGGGCTCTCACCGGGCTGCACGTCGGTGTCCGGCTGCTCCCCCTCGGCCGGTCGCTGCGGAAGTTCGCCGTCGAAGGTCGTGTTGGTCAGGCTCAGCGCGCCCGAGGCCGCCGCGACGCCGTCGAGGTCGGCGACGGCGTCCACCGTCGCCGCCTCGAGGGTGCCGCGCATCCGGTCGGGCATCAGCATCGACTGGCTGAGGCTCGTGGATCCGTCGTCGTTCTGCGTGCCGCCGTCCTCGCCGAACTGGAATCTCGGGCCGTCGCCGGGCTGGGACTGCGCGCCCGTCACGGTCACGTCGGTGCCGACGCCGTAGACGGATTGCAGCGCCGCGGCCTGCGCGTCGCGAACGCCCGCCGCCAGCGAGTTGACGATGAGCACGAGGGCGATGGCGATCGCGAGGCCGGCGGCCACGATCACGGTCTGCTTCTTGCGGCCGGACAGCTCGCGTCGCAAGTAGGTCAAGTACATGGGTTCTCCTCCGGTCGGCGGAACTCGCCGACATCGGAAAGCTACGAACCGACCATTTGCCGCTCGTCGGATCCGGATATGGATTCGCTATGGCGGCGGGCATCCGTTTCTCTCACCCCACGCATAGCCCGCTCCATAGAAACCTCATAGGAAGAGGGTCAAGATGGGGCCATGAGCATGCCCCACGCCCCCGCACTCCAGCGCCCCGATGGCACCGCCGTTCGTGTCCTCGTCGTCGACGACGAACAGATGCTGACGGATCTCCTCGCCATGGCCCTGAAGATGGAGGGCTGGGAGGTGCGCACCGCGGGCAGCGGCTTCGAAGCTCTCGCGGCCGTGAAGGAGTTCCGCCCCGACGCGCTGGTGCTCGACATCATGATGCCCGATCTCGATGGCATGGCCGTGCTGCAGCGCCTGCGTCAGGGCGGCGACGACGTGCCCGTGCTTTTCCTCACGGCCAAGGATGCCGTGGTCGATCGCGTCGCCGGTCTCACGGCAGGCGGCGACGACTACGTGACGAAGCCCTTCAGCCTCGAGGAGGTGGTGGCGCGCCTGCGCGCGCTGATGCGCCGCTCCGGCACCGCCCACTCGGCCGACGACGAGCCGATCCTGCGCGTGGGCGACCTCAGCCTCAACGAGGACAGCCACGAGGTCATCCGCGACGGCGCCGAGATCGAGCTGACCGCCACCGAGTTCGAGCTGCTGCGCTTCCTCATGCGCAATGAGCGCAAGGTCGTCTCGAAGGCGCAGATCCTCGACCGGGTCTGGAGCTACGACTTCGGCGGGCGATCGAGCGTCGTCGAGCTGTACATCTCGTACCTGCGGAAGAAGATCGACGCGGGCCGCGAGCCTCTCATCCACACCGTGCGCGGCGTCGGGTACATGATCAAGGCCCCGCAGTGACCTCCGGAGGCGTCGACACCGACGTTCCGGAGGCCGGTGAAGCCGCCGGTCGGCGTCTCCTGCCGACGCTGTCGTTCCAGGGGCGGCTGATGCTGACCGTCTTCGGCTTCGTCTCGCTCATCTTCGTGATCGTCGCCGCGGTGACGAGCGTGATGCTCAACGCCTCGCTCGAGGAGCGCCTCACGCAGCAGGTGCGCACGATGGTGAACGAGTCGCAGCCCATGCTCGTCCGCTCGGGGGCGGTCGACGCGGCGGCCAACCTGCGGCTCGCGCAGCTGCCCCCCGGCTCCATCCTCATCTTCGAGAGCGACGACCAGGTGCGCTCCGGCGCGGTGGTCGACGGCCATTACAACGTGCAGTCGCTCACCGAGGCCCAGCTCAGCGGGCTGCAGCTGGGCGGCACGGTGCCCGCCGCAGAGGACGCTCCCTCCGTCGTCGCCGTGGACACGCTCACGGTGCCGCGGCTCGGCGAGTTCCGCGTGCTGCACGGCGCGATCCCGGGCGGCTGGGCGGTGATGGGCCAGTCCACAGGCGACGTCCGCGCCACCATCGGGAACATGCTCACCGTGATCACGGCCGCCACCGCCGTCGGGCTGTTCGTGCTGGGCGCGGCGATCACCCTGGTCATCCGTCAGGGACTCAAGCCCCTGCGCACCGTCGCCGCCACGGCACAGCGCGTCTCGCGCCAGCCACTGGATCAGGGCGTCGTCCGCATCGAGGAGCGCGTGCCCGCCGAACAGGCGAACCCGCATACCGAGTTCGGGCAGGTGGGCGCCGCGCTGAACACGCTGCTCGATCACGTCGACGCCTCCCTGCACGCGCGGCAGCGCAATGAGGAGCGCATGCGCACGTTCGTCGCGGATGCCAGCCACGAGCTGCGCACGCCGCTCGCCTCGATCCGCGGCTATTCCGAGCTGTCGCTGCGGGATCCGGCCCTGTCGGAGATCACATCGCAGTCGCTGGAGCGCATCCAAGCCCAGTCGATCCGGATGACCGGCCTCGTGGAGGACCTGCTGCTGCTCGCCCGCCTCGACGAGGGCCAGGAGCTGGTCTACGGCGCGGTCGACCTCACGCAGCTCGCCCTGGAATCGGTCGCGGATCAGCGGGTCACCGGCTCGTCGCACACCATGCGCGTCGAGGTGGACGAGGAGCCGGTCATCGTCGCGGGCGATGCCGCACGCCTGAATCAGGTGGTCATCAACCTGCTCGCCAACGCACGCACGCACACCCCCGCGGGCACCACGGTCACCGTGTCGGTGTCGCACGAGGGATCCGGCTCAGCGACACGCGGGGTCCTGCGCGTGCACGACGACGGTCCCGGCATCGATCAAGCACTTCTGCCGGAGCTCTTCACACGCTTCGCCCGTGCGGATCGCTCACGCGCGCGAGCAACAGGGGGCACCGGACTGGGACTTGCGATCGTCAAGGCGATCGTCGAGGCGCACCACGGCACCATCTCCGTGCGCAGCACACCCGGGGACACGACCTTCGAGGTCGACCTGCCCGCCAAGCCGGTCGCCTGAACCCGGGACGAAGACGAAGACGCCCATGCCCGCGGAGGGCTTGGGCGTCTCGACTCGCTTCGCTCGCTCGACGAACGAGTGGGGGCGCTGCCCGACGAACGAACAGGGGCGCTGCCCGGCGAACGAGCGGGGGGCGCTGCGCGACGAACGAGCGGGGCGCTGCTCGAAGAACAAGCGGGGGCTAACCGACGAACAGGGGTGCTGCTTACGCGGCGCCGTCGAACATGCTGGTGACGGATCCGTCGTCGAAGACCTCGTGGATCGCGCGGGCAAGCAGCGGCGCGGCCGACAGCACGGTCAGCGTCGGGAAACGCTGGTCGTCGGAGAGCGGCACGGTGTCGGTGACGACGACCTCGTCGATGGCGGCGTCCTGCAGCTTCTGGGCAGCCGGCGGGCTGAAGATCGCGTGCGTCGCCGCGACGATGACCTTGCGGGCGCCGTTCGCCTTGAGGGCCTGCGCGGCCTTCACGATCGTGCCGCCGGTGTCGATCATGTCGTCGACGAGGAGGCAGGTGCGCCCGTCGACCTGTCCCACGATGTCGTGCACGGTGACCTGGTTGGCGACCTTCGGGTCGCGTCGCTTGTGGATGATCGCCAGCGGGGCGCCGAACTCGTCGGCCCACGTGTCGGCCACACGCACGCGGCCCATGTCGGGCGAGACGACCGTGAGCGTCTCGCGGTCCTCGCCCTGGAGCGACTTCTCGAAGTACGACGCGAGGATCGACTTCGCGAACAGGTGGTCGACGGGTCCGTTGAAGAAGCCCTGGATCTGCGCGGCGTGCAGGTCGATGCTCATGATGCGGTCGGCGCCGGCGGTGGCGATGAGGTCGGTGACCAGTCGAGCCGAGATCGGCTCGCGCCCGCGGCCCTTCTTGTCCTGGCGCGAGTACGGATAGTACGGCGCGACGACGGTGATGCGCTTGGCCGACGAGCGCTTGAGCGCGTCGAGCATGATGAGCATCTCCATCAGCCACTCGTTGACCGGAGCCCCGAACGACTGGATGAGGAACACGTCGGCGCCGCGCATCGACGTCTCGAAGCGCGTGTAGATCTCGCCGGAGGCGAAGACACGACGCTCGGTCGGCGCGACCTCGATGCCGAGGTGCTCGGCGACCGCGTGCGCCAGCTCGGGGTGCGATCCCCCGGTCACCAGAACGAGGCGCTTCTTGGTCTTCGCGACGATGCCCGGGGCCATGCCCCGCTGGCGCTCGTCCTCGGTCGTGATCCTCTTCTTGCGCGCCATTCGCTGCCTTACTCTGCGCTCTGGGCCTTGGCCGCGGCGTCAGCCGCTGCGGTGCCCGCTCGGTTCTTCTCGACCCACCCCTCGACATTGCGCTGAGGGGCGACACTGAGGGCGAGAGCTCCGGCGGGAACATCCTTGCGGATGACCGCTCCGGCACCGGTCTTCGCACCTGCTCCCAGCTTAACGGGCGCGACGAAGACGTTATGGGAGCCGCTGTGCACCTCGTCGCCGATCTCGGTGCGGTGCTTGTGGATGTCGTCGTAGTTCGCGGTGATCGCTCCGGCGCCGAGATTGACGCCGCGGCCGATCGTGGTGTCGCCGATGTACGACAGGTGAGGCACCTTGGATCCCTCGCCGATCTGGGAGTTCTTGATCTCGACGTAGGTTCCCACCTTCGCACCGGCGGCGAGCTCAGCACCGGCGCGCAGATACGCGTAGGGGCCGACGGTCGCACCGGCGCCGATCACGGCGAGCGTCGCGTCCGCGCGGCGGATCACCGCATTCTCACCGACCTCGCAGTCGACGAGCGAGGTGTCGGGGCCGATCTTCGCTCCCTCGGCGACGGTCGTCGCGCCCAGGATGTGCGTGTTCGGCAGAATCGTGACGTCCTGCGCGAGGGTGGCGGTGTCGTCGATCCACGTGGTGGCCGGATCCTGGATGGTGACCCCCTGGCGCTGCCAATGACGCACGATGCGGGCGTTCAGGATCGCGCCGACGTCGGACAGCTGCGCGCGGTCGTTCACGCCGAATGTCACGCGGGCGTCGGCGACCGCCTGCGCGGCGACCGTGCGGCCGGTCTCGCGCAGCAGGCGCACGACGTCGGTGAGGTACATCTCACCCTGCGCATTGTCGGTGCCCACCCGGGCGAGGCTCTCGCGCAGCGACGCGGCGCGGAACACATAGACGCCCGCGTTGATCTCGGTGACCGCGGCCTCGTCGTCCGACGCATCCTTCTGCTCGACGATGCGCGCGACGGATCCGTCGTGATCGCGGATGATGCGCCCGTAGCCGCTGGGGTCGTCGAGCGTCGCGCTCATCAGGGTCGCCTCCGCGGCGGCGGCACGGTGGGCCTCGAGGAAGCCGGCGAGCGTCTCGGCTTCGAGCAGCGGCACATCGCCGGAGAGCACCAGCACGTCGCCGTCGAAGTCGGCCGGGAGCCCGTCCACCGCGAGCTGCACGGCGCGACCGGTGCCCGGGATCTCGTCCTGATCGACGATCTCCACTCCCGGGATGTCCTCGAGCGACTGCACAACGCGGTCGCGTTCGTGGCGCACCACAACGCGCACCGTCGACGCCGGCAGCTGTTGTGCGGTGTGCAGCACGTGACCGAGCAGCGTGCGCCCGCCGATCGGGTGCAGCACCTTCGGCAGCGACGAGCGCATACGGGTTCCCTGGCCGGCGGCCAGGATGACGATCGCGAGTGCGGTGTTATCGGTCATGCTCCGCCACCAGGATTCGAACCTGGTCCTCACAGCTCCAAAGGCTGTCGTGCTGCCGTTACACCATGGCGGAATGTGCGCGCAGGGGCACACGGTCCCAGTCTGCCATTCCCCGTCGCCCGCGCCGGAACGGCCGCGCGACGAACGCGCCGGGAACGCGCACGGGATAATGAGCGCATGGCATCCGAGACAGACGAGGTCGACCGCATCGTCGGCGCGTGGGCGCAGCAGCGCCCCGACCTCGATTTCTCGCCCATGGAGGTGCTCTCGCGGGTCGACCGCCTCTCCCGGCATCTCGACCGCGCGCGCCGCGACGCGTTCCGGCGCACCGACATCGAGCCATGGGAGTGGGACGTGCTCTCCGCTCTGCGCCGGGCCGGACAGCCGTATCAGCTCAGCCCGAAGCAGCTGCTGCAGCAGACGCTCGTCTCGAGCGGCACGATGACCAACCGCATCGACCGGCTCGTGGGGCGCCGATTCGTGCGCCGCGAGGCGGATCCCGGCGACGGCCGCAGCGTGCTCGTGACGCTCACCGACGAGGGCAGGATCCGGGTGGATGCCGCCATCACGCGCCTGATGGATGCCGAGGCGCTGCTGCTGGGCACGCTGAACGGATCGGAACGTGATCGACTGGCGACGCTGCTGCGCCGCCTGAGCCTGGGGTTCGACGCCGCGCCCGAAGCGTGAGGTCGCCCCTCGGGCTCACTCCGGATCAGGTCAGCTCGTCGAGGGCGGCGGACGGCGCGCCGGCGGCCAGCAGGCGGCCGCGCATCGCGCGGCACGCGAGGTCGTAGGGCTGCTCCTCGCCCGTCAGCAGCGACCGGGCGTTGGCCTCCGTGAAGTAGGCGAGCAGCTCGAAAGCAAGGCCCTCGGGATCGACGTCGGGTGCCAGTTCGCCCAGATCACGCGCATGGCGCAGCTGCGCCTCGACGTAGCCGCGCCAGCTGGCCTGCCAGCGACGCACCTCGTCGCGCACGGGGCCGGGCTTCGAATCGACGTCGGCGCTGATGGCGGAGAAGAAGCAGCCACCCGTGAACACTCGAGCCCGCGAGTACTCGACGGTGGCGCGCAGCAGCGCCGCGACGCGGGGCGCGCCCCGCGGCAGGGCGCGCGCGGGCTCGACGACGTGCAGGCGGAACACCTCGGCGGCGGCCTCGACCGTGGCGAGCTGCAGCGCCTCCTTGCCGCGGAAGAGTGTCGCGATGCTGCTCTTGCTGTGCCCCGAGACCTCGGCGAGACGGCCGAAGCTCACCCCGTCGAGCCCTTCGACCGAAGCCAGGTCGGTCGCATGGGCCAGGATCGAGCGGCGCGACGCATCGCCGCGAAGCCGCCGGCCATCGACAGTGGGGATGCTCATGAGGCGAGTATACGTACGGTCGTGCGTTTTCTGGCCGGAAGGGCTATCTTTACAGACGAACGTTCGTAAACATTCGCCTCGGCATCAAGGAGTCGTTATGGATCGCCTGACCACCGCACAGGTGAGCCTGCGCGGCGTCGCCCGCCTGTCCCCCGCTCTCGCCTCCCGCATGGCACTGGAGATGTTCTTCGAGACGCGGCCGCGCATGCGGCTGCACCCCGCCCAGGCCGAGACGGACATCGCCGCGACGCGTCGCACGCTCTCGGTGCGCGACGCGAGCGTGAGGACCTACGCGTGGGGAGCGGGAGTGGACGCGGTGCTGCTCGTGCACGGCTGGCGCGGCCGCGCATCGCAGTTCGCACCGCTGGTGCGCGAGCTCGTCAGCGAGGGCCTGCGGGTGGTCTCCTTCGACGCGCCCGCGCACGGCGCCTCGACCGGCCGCCGCACGGACATCCGGGACTGGCTGGATGCGATCCGGCAGCTCGAGCGCCTCCACGGCCCCTTCCGCGTGATCATCGGACACTCGTTCGGCGCCCTCGCCGCCCTCACGGCCGTGCGCGAGGGGGTGCACGCCGACGGGGTGGCGGCGGTGTCCGGCGCAGGGTCGCCGGCGGTCTTCCTGGAGCGCTTCGGCGAGCTCGCCGCGATCCCCGCGCCCGTGCGGCGGCGGATGCCGCACGACTTCGCGCGACGCCTCGGCGAGAGCGAGTCGTCGGTCAGACGACGCTTCGACGCCGTCGCGCATCCGCTGCCCGCGCACGTCGAGCTTCTGGCGGTGCATGACGAGGGCGACAGGCAGGTGCCCCTCGCCGCCTCGGAAGCCCTCGTGGGGGCCCACGCGGGGCGGGCGTGGCTCGTGCGCACGTCCGGATACGGCCACGGTCGCATCCTGAGCGCCGATCCGGCCCTCGACGCGATCGTCGCGTTCGCACGCGGCGGCCTCCGCGGCATCCCGTCGCATGCAGAGCGGACCGAGCGGGGCTCGGTGGACCGCCCCGCTTCGTGAATGTCGAGGGCCCTGCGTAGCGTGGGGTTATGGAACTCGGGCCGCACCTGCACCGCATCGGCAACGACATCGTCGCCGCGTATCTCGTCGACACCGCCGAGGGGATCACGATCATCGATGCGGGTCTGGGCGGACACTGGCGAGACCTGATCCGTGAGCTCGACGTGATGGGGCGCTCACTCGCCGACGTGAAGGGGCTCATCCTCACCCACGGAGACTCCGACCATGTCGGCTTCGCGGAGCGCCTGCGCCGCGAGCACGCCGTGCCCGTCTATGTGCACCCCGATGACGCCGACCGCGCCCGCGGCGGAGCGAAGCCGAAGACGGGGCGCCAGTCGCTGCGCCTCGGTCCGGTGCTGAGCTTCCTCGGGTACGCCGTGCGCAAGGGAGGGCTGCGCACGCGCTGGCTCTCGCAGACCGTCGATGCGCTCCCGGGCGAGACGCTGGACCTTCCCGGTTCGCCGCAGATCATCGGGATGCCCGGACACTCGCCCGGCAGCATCGCCGTGTGGGTGCCCGTCGCGGACGCCGTATTCGTCGGCGATGCGCTCACCACGCGTCATGTGCTGACGGGCGCGGTCGGACCGGCGCCTGCGCCGTTCACCGACGACCCGGAGCAGGCCCTGGAGTCTTTGCGCGCGCTGCTCCCGACGGGCGCGAGGTGGGTGCTGCCCGGGCACGGCATGCCGTGGGGCCAGGGTGTCGAGGAGGCGGTGGCGTCCGTCGACCGCGCAGCGGCGCGCTGATCAGCCGATCTCCTCGGTGAGCTCGAACCAGCGTTCCTCGGCCGCGTCGATCTCGCCCTGGATGGCCGAGATGGCCTCCATCTCGCGGGCGAGGCCCGCGTAGTCGGCCTGATCGTGGTCGGCGAGCGCGGCGCGCGCCCTGTCGACCTGCTCGGTGAGCTTGGCGATCCTGCGCTCGAGCGCGGTGACCTCCTTCTGCGCGGCACGCAGCTCCGCGCCCTGCAGACCCGTCGGGGCAGCCGTCGCAGCCGAGGACGCGGGCTTCACGGGCGCGCTCTGCTCGAGCTGACGCAGCTTCAGGTACTCGTCCACACCGCCCGGCAGGTGCCGCAGCCGGTGGCCCAGGATCGCGTACTGGTTGTCGGTCACGCGCTCGAGGAAGTACCGGTCGTGGCTGACCACGATGAGCGTGCCCGGCCAGGAGTCGAGCAGGTCCTCCATGGCGGCGAGCATGTCGGTGTCGAGGTCGTTGGTGGGCTCGTCGAGGATCAGCACATTCGGCTGGTCGAGCAGGATCAGCAGAAGCTGCAGGCGACGCTTCTGGCCACCGGAGAGATCCTTCACGGGCGTGGAGAGCTGGGCGCTCGAGAAGCCCATGCGCTCGAGGAGCTGGCCGGGACTGAGCTCCTGCGCCTTCGATCCGGATCCGAACGTGTACGTCGTGCGCAGGCGCGAGATGACCACGCGCACCGGCTCGTTCATGTGCTCTTCGAGCTCGTCGAGACGCTGGGTGAGGGTGGCGACCTTGACGGTGGAGCCGCGCTTGACCCGGCCGGTCGTCGGCTCGACGGTGCCCGAGATGAGGCTGAGCAGCGTCGACTTGCCCGCGCCGTTCACGCCCAGGATGCCCGTGCGCTCGCCCGGCGCGAGGCGCCAATCGACCTTCTCGATGACCTTCTTGTCGCCGTAGGACACCGACACGTCGAGCAGGTCGACGACGTCCTTGCCCAGGCGTGAGACGGCCAGCGAGGCGAGCTCGGTCTTGTTGCGGATCTCCGGGACGTCCTCGATCAGCTGGTTGGCCGCGTCGATGCGGAACTTCGGCTTGCTCGTGCGGGCGGGGGCGCCGCGGCGCAGCCACGCGAGCTCCTTGCGGGCGAGGTTCTGTCGGCGCTGCTCGATGGCGGCGGCCTGACGGTCTCGCTCGACGCGCTGCAGGATGTACGCCGCATAGCCGCCCTCGAAGGGATCCACGATGCGGTCGTGCACCTCCCACGTCATGGTGCAGACCTCGTCGAGGAACCAGCGATCGTGGGTGACGGTCAGCAGTCCGCCGGCATTCGGAGCCCAGCGCTTCTTGAGGTGCGCGGCGAGCCACGCGATGGCCTCGACGTCGAGGTGGTTGGTGGGCTCATCGAGCGCGAGCACGTCCCAGTCGCCGGCGAGCAGGGCGGCGAGCGCCACGCGGCGGCGCTGACCGCCCGAGAGGCTGCCGAGCTTCGCATCCCAGGGCAGATCCGTGAGCAGACCCGCGATGACGTCGCGCACCTTGGGGTCACCCGCCCACACGTGCTCGGGAATGTCGCCGACGACCGCCTCGCCGATCGTGAGGTCGTCGTCGAGCGTGTCCTGCTGGTCGAGCACGCCGATCGTCACGCCGCCGCGCACGGTGACGCGGCCGCCATCCGGTTCCTTGAGGCCGGCGAGCATGCCGAGGAGGCTCGACTTGCCGTCGCCGTTGCGGCCGACGATGCCGATGCGGTCGCCTTCGTTCACGCCCAGGGAGACGGAGTCGAAGACGACCTTGGTCGGGTATTCGAGGTGCAGGGCCTCGGCCCCCAGAAGATGCGCCATGAGGGTTCCAGCGTATTCGAGCGCACCTGGGCGCATCCGCCGGGCGTGTCACATCGCGGGTCGCTGCGCGGTCATCCTTCTGAGCCCGGCATCGAGGCGGGCCTCTTCTCATCAGTGCCGATCTCGGAAGGAACCCTCTTATGACCACTCCCCTCCTCCAGCCCGAGGCTCAGGCGTTCGCCGAGGCGGCGGCTCAGCCGCCCACCCTCGTGGAGCGCGGCGTCGACGGCGCCCGACAGCTGCTCGACGACGTGCAGGCGGCACCGGTGCCGCCTGCACGAGGTCGAAGAGCGATGGCACACCGTGCCCGCCGCCGTCGGCGAGTTGCAGGTGCGCGTGGTGAAGCCCGTGGATGCCGCGTCGGCGCTGCCGGTGGTGCTCTACATGCACGGCGGCGGCTGGGTGCTCGGCAATGCCGGCACGCACGACCGCCTCGTTCGCGAGCTGGCGGTCGGCGCGAACGCCGCGGTGGTGTTCGTCGAGTACGACCGCTCCCCCGAGGTGCACCACCCCGTGGCCATCGAACAGGGCTACGCGGCGGCGCAGTGGATCATCGCGAACGCCGCCGAGCTCGGCGTCGACGCGAACCGTCTCGCCGTCGCCGGCGACTCGGTGGGCGGAAACATGGCCGCCGTGCTGGCGATCCTCGCCAAGAAGCGGGGCGATGTGACCTTCGTGCATCAGTCGCTCTACTACCCGGTCACCGACGCCGGCATGGACACTCCCAGCTACGCCGAGTTCGCGACGGGGTTCCACCTGCGAGCCGACGCCATGGCCTGGTTCTGGGATGCGTATCTGCCCGACACGGCGGCACGCGGCGACGTCACCGCCTCTCCCCTGCGCGCGACGCGAGAGGAGCTCTCGGGTCTGCCGGAGACCTTCCTCGTCGTGGATGAGAACGACGTGCTGCGCGACGAGGGCGAGGCCTATGGCCGGCGGCTCATCGAGGCCGGTGTGCGCACCACGCTCGTGCGCTACGACGCGACGATCCATGACTTCATGATGCTGAACCCCCTTCGCCCCTCGGCCGCCTCAACGGCTGCGATCGAGCAGGCGATCCACGTCCTCCGCAAGGCGCTCGGCGCCTGATCCCCACCCATCCCTCCCCCTCCCCTCCCCTCCCCTCCCCAGAAAGCCGCAATCATGAGCATCGAGAAGCCCACCGTCCTCCTCGTCCACGGCGCGTTCGCCGGATCCGAATCGTGGAACGGGGTGATCGCGCGTCTGCAGGAAAAAGGCGTGCGCGCCGTCGCGGCCGCGAACCCCCTCCGCAGCCTGACCGGCGACGCCGCACGTGCGGGACCTCATCGCATCGGTCGGCGGACCCGTTGTGCTCGTGGGGCACTCGTACGGCGGACTCGTCATCACCGAGGCCGCCGCCGGGAACCCCGCCGTCGTCGGGCTCGTCTACGCGTCGGCGTTCGCGCCCGACACCGGCGAGAGCGCGTTCAGTCTCTCGACCAGTGCACCGGGCAGCACGCTCGGTGAGGCCCTCGCCGCCTACCCGGTGTCTTCGGGCGGCAGCGAGTTCGCGATCCGTCCGGACGCGTTCCACGGCCAGTTCGCGGCGGACGTGCCGGAGGCGCAGACGGCGCTGATGGCCGCGACGCAGCGCCCGGTCACGGAGGCGGCGCTGTCGGAGGCGCTGCCGACGACCCGCCCCGCGTGGAAGGACATCGCGTCGTGGCACGTGTTCGGCGACGCGGACCGCAACATCCCCGTCGCGGTCTTCCGCGCGGGCGCCGAGCGCGCAGGCGCACGCGGGGTGAATGAGGTCGCGGGCGCCTCACACGCGATCAGCGTCTCGCAGCCCGACGCCGTCGTCGCCTCGATCGGCGCCGCCGCGCGCTCCTGGATCGAGTCGCAGCCGGCCTGAACCGGTGCGGAGCTTGGCCGTTCGCGCGGTGAGCGGCCGGATCAGGCGGTGGGCTTCATGTCGTACGTGACCCACGGGGTCGCGGTGGCGTGGGCGTCGTACACGGATCGAGCGGCTGCGTTGTCGTCTGCCGTGATCCAGCGCACGACGCTCGCGCCCCGCTCGCCCGCGATGGCGGCGGCGCGCTCCAGCAGCGCGGTCGCGGCGCCGTGCCCGCGGGCCGCCGGCGAGGTGAAGAGATCGTCGAGGTAGAGGCCGATCGTCGCGGTCGACGGACGCGCGAACCACCGCAGGTTCGCGAAGGCGATCGGATGATCCTGCTCGTCGACCGCGACGATCCCGACGAGGCTGTGCTCGCCATCGCGCACCCACTGCCACGTCGTCGCGACGGCAGCCGGGTCATCCGGGAGTCGGTAGAAGGCGCGGTAGCCGGCGTACAGGTCGCTCCATCGCTTCTCGTCGCGTTCGTCCACGGGGCGGATGGTGAGGATCATCCGTCGAGGCTATCGGCGGCGCGCGACTCGCCAGGCGCAGAACCCGAGGAAGAGGGCGTACGCGATCCACGCGAGCCACGTTCCTGCGACGCCGAGGACGGGGCCGGACTCGCAGCTGCTCAACGCCGGGTCGCTCGAGTCGTTGCAGACGCCGTGGTGGAGCCCGGTCAGCAGCAGGACGAGGAGACCCGCGACCAGCGCGAGCACGATCCAGCCCCAGCGTTTGCCGGGAGCCGCCGCGCGAGGATCCTGATCGGTCATGTCGCGAGCATGGCAGGCTGCGGGGCGCGCCGCGGCTACGACGCGATCGCGGGGCGGATGGATGTCCAGAGCTCATCGAGGCGCGGGCCCCACGGCGCGGCGAACTCACCAGCTCGGTGCCGGGCCTCGACCTGCGCGAGGGTCGCCCACTCGGAGTCTGCGATCTCGACGGGATCCAGGTCGAGGAGCGGTTCGTCATCGAGCGCGACCGCGTAGATGTCGACGAGCGCGGATTCCTCGACGAAGCGCCCCACGAAACCGAAACCTTCGATAGGCGGGGTGAGGCCCGTCTCCTCGCGGAGCTCGCGAGCCGCCGCCTCGACGCTGGTCTCGCCGGCGAGGGCGCTGCCTGCCGGGAACTCCCACGACAGCGGATAGGCCTTGCGTGCGGACCGGAACGTCAGCAGCACTCGTCCGTCGGGGCGGTGCGCGCAGGTCGCCGCGATGACGTGGAACGTGCCGGTCGGCACCGCGCCGTCGCCCCGGCGGTGCGTGCGCCCGAGGGCGACGCCGTCGCGGTCGACGAGATCCCAGAGTTCGTCAGCGCTCATGCGCACATCGTGCCAGCCCCGCGGAAGCCGCGTCAGAACGGTGCCGGCGCGGGTGCCAGACCGGGTGCGGCGGCGTGGATGGCGGGTGGATCGTCGTTGTAGGTGTAGCCGCAGGGGGTGGTGATGGTGAAGTGGCCGTGGCCGTGGTGGCGGAATGTCCAGGGGGCGTGGTGCTTCATCATGTGATGCGCCTCGCAGAGGCAGGCGAGGTTGTGCACGCTGGTGGGTCCACCTGCCGAGTAGGGGACGGTGTGGTCGATGTCGGAGTGCTTGGCCTTTGTGGCGCATCCGGGCAGGCGGCAGGTCTTGTCGCGTGCGAGCAGCAGGCGGCGTTGGGCTGCGGTGGGGGTGTAGTGGTCGACGGTGAGCAGCGCTCGGGTGTCGGGGTGGAGGAAGATGCGTTCCCATCCGGGGCTTCGGGCGGCGAGCCGGCGGGCGGTGTCGGG
Organism: Microbacterium stercoris; assembly: GCF_017592545.1. Lineage (GTDB taxonomy): Bacteria > Actinomycetota > Actinomycetes > Actinomycetales > Microbacteriaceae > Microbacterium > Microbacterium stercoris. Next base: position 312,054 of record NZ_JAGFOA010000001.1, on the reverse strand, counting down.
GTCGATGGGACCGTATCCGTCCAGCAGTGCGGGCCCGTCGTCAAGACCGAGGAGGGTGGTGACGGGGATGGTGACTTCGACGGTGGCGGTGATGTCGGCGTCGAGGTCGTGAGCGGTGGGCTCGCCGGTGAGGAGCAGGTCGGTGGCGAGGTCGGCACGCAGCTGACCGAGGCGACGATCATCGATCACCGCCGGCTGGGTGGGGACCGGTTCGGTGGGGGCCGAGGCGGTGTTGGTGGCATCCGGGTGGGTGGTGGCGAACGCGAGGGCCAGCTCATCAGCGAGGGCCGGCTCAGTGCGGGCCGAGCTGGCGGCGGCCGCATACGCGTCGGTGGTTGCCGCATCTGAGTTCACGCTCGCGTCGGTGGCCCTATCAGAGTTCACTCGCGCGCCGGAGTCCGCGGGCGCGCCGGTGGCGTCGGCAGCAGTCGGGGTGTCGGCGCCCGCGGCGGTGCCCTCGGGCGTGCGCGTGGCCTTGGGGGCGGCGGTAGGTGCGGTGGTTGCCGCGTTCTGGGCGCGGGCGACGGCGCGGTTGTCGCGGGCGAGGGCCTTGGCTTGCGCGGTGAGGCGGTCATGGATCGCGCGGGCGCGGACGGCGGTGGTGAGGATGCGCAGCTCGGCCATCGCATCCGGCAGATGCACCACATACACGTGTCGGTCGGCGCGGGCCCTGTCGTGCCGCTCCTGGATCGGCTCCGGCTCGTGGCGATCCGCGATCAGCGCCACCTGCTTCTTCATCCGTGACGGTGTGGAACGCTCGGCAACCGGGAGGATCTCGGCTTCGAACGCCGCACGGCTGGTGTCATCGGAGATGCGGGAGCCGGCCTCGACGATCTCGCGGGCGTGACGCTGCGTGATCCGGCCTTCCTCGAGTGCGGTGGTCGTGGCGGGGAACCGCACCACCAGGTCGTAGGCACTGTCCAGGCGCGCCTGAATCGTGCGCGGTGATTCCTTCAACGCCAGCGCCACCTCAGCGGCCATCGACCGCACCGGGAACGCATAATCCGACGCGCGTGGCATCCGCCCGAGTTGGTCGAGGGCGATCTGCATCAGGCCTGCTTGCGCACGCGCCTCCCGCGCATCCAGCACCGCCCGGGCGGTGCGGATCGCCGCAAGCTCCGCAATGCCCGCCCGCGCACGCGACCGCTCATCCGGGGTGAAATCCCAGGTGAGAGGTGCGGAATCGGTGAAGGTGGGCATGGGTTCATTGTCCCACGAGGTTCGGACATTTGTTCGAATGGAACCACGCGCGGGAAGCGACCGCGCCTGACGCGGGGTGTGGACGAACCAGCCAGGCCGCCACCCCGCGCCTGCGCCAGGCTCGGCGCGTCTCGACTCGCTCCGCTCTACGAACGGGAAGGAACGCGACCGAGAGAGAGGCGCCTGCGCCAGGTTCGAGGCGTCTCGACTCGCTCCGCTCGCTCGACGAACGAGTAAGGCAGAGGGAGCGAGCGGAGGGAACCTGACTACGCCAGGCCCGGCGCGTCTCGACTCGCTCCGCTCGCTCGACGAACGAGAAGGGAACCTGCCCGCGCCAGGCTCGGGGCGTCTCGACTCGCTCCGCTCGCTCGACGAACGGGGAGGGAGCGCGACCGAGGGCGAGGCGCCTGCGCCGGGTTCGGGGCGTCTCGACTCGCTCCGCTCGCTCGACGAACGAGAAGGGAACCTGCCCGCGCCAGGCTCGGGGCGTCTCGACTCGCTCCGCTCGCTCGACGAACGCGAGGGAACCTGCCCACGCAGGGGTTCGGGGGCGCCTCGACTCGCTCCGCTCGCTCGACGAACGAGGAGGCGGCGCGCCGGCGCCGGCGCCGGGCCGCGTCAGCGGCCCGAGCGGCCCGTGAAGTTGTCCATGGACGAGTAGATGTGGAAGATGCGGTCGGCCAGCACGTCCCACGCGCGGGTCGGGAGCACACCGCGCAGCGCCATGCCGAGCTTGACCGACCAGGGCTTCGAGACGATCGGCCGGCCCGCGAGCATGCCGCGCCAGGCCGCGTCCACCGCCCGCTCGGGCGTCAGGATCGGCGTGAGCAGCGGGCCGCGGGCGCCCGCGAACATACCCGTCGACACGTAACTCGGGCAGAACGTGGTCACCGCGATGTGCGACGCGCCGCTGCGGCCGAGCTCGAGACGCAGCGACTCGCTCCAGCCGAGCATCGCCCACTTCGACGCGGCGTACACGCTCATGTTCGGGTTCGCGATCGTCGCCGCCGCCGACGCGATGTTCAGGATGCGCTTGGGCCGCGACGCGTCAGCCATCATCGCGGGCAGCGCCTCGCGGGTGATCCACATGGGCGCGAGGGTGTTCACGCGCATCGTCCCCTCGATGTCGCGCTCGGAGTCGTGCTCCCAGAACGGAGCGCCGCGCACGATGCCCGCGTTGTTGATCAGCACGTCCGGAGATCCAACCGCCTCCACCGTGCGAGCGAGGCCGTCGCGCACCGATGCGAGGCGCGACACATCGGCCACGATCGGCACGACCTTCAGCCCGGGCCGCTCGAGCTGCCGGGCGAGCGCGGTGACCGCCGCGTCGTCGACGTCCCAGAGGGCGAGCGCGGCGGCCCCCTCAGACGCGGCGCGGCGCGCGTAGAGCTCGCCCATGCCTCGGGCCGCCCCCGTGACGAGCACGGTGGCGCCGGGGATGATCGGATCGGACGGGGTGCGTGACGCCATCGTCAGGCCTCCTCGGGTGGGGGTCGCGGATTCCCGTCAGCCTAGGGGCGCCAGCCCGCCCCGCGGCCTAGAGCCGCACGTCGCCCAGCGAGGTCAGCTCGCGCCACGGCTCGGCGACGGCCGTGGCCGGTCGCACGTCGGCGGCCGCGAGCGGGGCGAGATCCAGGCCGGTGAGGCCCGCGATGTCGGCGATCGGCACCTGGAACGTGCGGAACGGGCCGAGATCCGGCACCTCGTCACGCACCCCACGGGAGATCTCTTCGAGATCGACCGCCCGCGACTGGTCGAGCACGAACCCGGTGGCGCGCAGCTCGCCGCCGCGCACCCAGGCGGCGATCTTGAAGAACCGCAGCGGCACGAGGATGCCACGGTAGGGCAGGTCCTCGGCGCCGAGGACCGGCGCGGTGAACACCGATACGCGGTGGTCATGCGCGTCGGCGTAGGCCAGCACGTGATCTTCGAGCCCGACCCACAGCTGCTCCGACTGGTTGAAGCCCGAGGCCTGCGGCGCGGCGTTCGTGTAGTGGAACGTGTCGCTGTTCGCCTGCCGCGCGTCGTCGCCCCACACCGGATCGCGGCGGCGCACGAGGTGCCCGCGGTCGAGGTCGTTGCGGGAGTACACCTCGGGCCCAGCCTGCCATTCGGCGGGCACCCGGTCGTCGAGCCGCCAGTCATCACCGCGCGGCACGTCGACGAGCGCCGCGCCGTCGATGTTCACGGCCGTGAGCCGGGCGAGGCGCCGCACCCGGTCGAGCACAACGGTGAAGTGCACGTAGTCGAGCACCGCCGCATCGCGCTCCGCGTCGCGCCCGAGGCCAGGAAGCGGCACAGGCAGGGTCAGGAAGTCGGGGTCGTATCCGAGGGCCATGACCCGACCCTACGAGTGCCCTCCGACACAGCAAGGGGCCGCCGGGTGAACACCCGGCGGCCCCGATGCGACGCGCGATGCGCGCTCGGGACGCTACTCCCGGCGCCGCGCGATCACGGCGCGCTGCAGCAGCACGAACACCAGCAGGATGCCGCCGGTGATGATCGTCGTCGCCTCCGGCGGGATGCCGCCGTCTCGCGTGATCAGCACGTTCATCAGGCCCAGCACGAGCGCGCCGACGACGGATCCGAGCACGTAGCCGTACGCGCCCGTCAGCACGGTGCCGCCGATGACGGCCGCCGCGATCGCGTCGAGCTCCCAGCCGATGCCGGTGATGTTCTGCGCGGTGCCGAGCCGGGCGGTGTAGAGCACCGCCGCAAGGCCGGCCAGCGCACCGCTGATGACGTAGACCAGCACCTTCGTACGCGGCACCGGCAGACCCATCAGCAGGGCGGAGTTCTCGGATCCGCCGATCGCGTAGACCGTGCGCCCGGTGCGCGTGCGGTGCAGCACGAAGTACGCCACGGCCACCACGACCACCGCGATCAGCACCGCCGGCGTGATGACGAGGTCGTTGACCTTGGGTCCGTCGACGATCTCCCACTCGGCGCCCAGGGCGCGGATCGGCGAATCCTCCGCGAGCCGCTCGGGCTGGGTGCTCAGCAGCGACGCGAGGCCGCGACCGAGGAACATCATCGCCAGCGTGGCGATGAACGGCTGCACGCCGAAGTAGCGGATCAGGATGCCCGATCCGAGCCCGAAACCGGCACCCGCCGCGATCATCACGATGATCACGAGCGTGGGATCCCATCCGGCGTTCGCGAGCATGACACCGGCGACCGAGGAGAACGCGATGACCGAGCCGACAGACAGATCGATGCCGCCCGTCAGGATCACGAAGGTCAGCGCGACCGCGAGCACGATGAGATGTGCGTTGTTGATGAGCAGGTTCGAGAGGGTGTTGAACTGCACGATGCGGCCGTAGGCCACCTCGCCGTAGACGACCATCGCCACGAAGATCACCACCGAGGCGATCGTGGGCAGGGCCGACGGGTTGGCCGTCGCCAGGCGTCGCAGGCGCGGTCCGATGCCCGAGCCGCCGGTGCGGGCGGGTGCTGCGGCGAGCGCGGTCATGCCGCCACCTCCTCTTTCACGGGGGATGCCGCCGGAACCGGGGCCGAAGGGGTCGCGCGGCGGCGGCCGAACCAGCCGCGCACGCGGCTGGACTGCAGCAGGCACAGCACGACGATGACGATGGCCTTGAACGCCGGGGTGGCGGAGGACGAGATGCCGAGGAACAGCACCGTCTTGTCGAGGGTGGCGATCATCAGCGCGCCGACGAAGGCCCCGGCGAGCGAGAACTTGCCACCCGCGAGCGATGCGCCGCCGATCACGACGGCCAGGATGGCGTCGAGCTCGAGCTGGTTTCCGGTGCGCGAGATGTCGACGGTCATCACGCTGCCGACCGACATCAGGCCCGCGATGCCGGCGAGCACACCGCTCAGGATGTACGCCGTCAGCAGCAGGCCCTTGGGGCGGATGCCCGCCATCCGGCTCGCTCTCGGGTTGATGCCGATCGCCTCGATCATGAGCCCGAGGGCGCTGCGCCGCACGACCCACGCCACGATCAGCACGATGACCACGGCGAGCAGGAAGATCACCGGGAATCCGAGCACGTAGCCGTTGGCGATCCAGCGGAACGGATCGTTGGTCGCCGAGGTGTTCTGGCCGCCGGTGATGACCTTGGCGATGCCGCGCCCGGCCATCATCAGCACGAGCGTGGCGATGAAGGGCTGCAGCCCCACGTACGCGACGAGCACGCCGTTCACGGCTCCCAGCACGCCGGCGATCGCGACCGACAGACCCACAGCGGCGAGCGCGGCTCCGACCGACGTGGGCGCCCCCGCGGCGTTGAGGAACTGCATGGACGTGGCGCCCGCGACCGCCATGACCGAGCCGACCGAGAGGTCGATGCCGCCCGTGGCGATGACCAGGGACATCCCGATCGCGATCATCATGATCGGCGCGGCGTACCGCAGGATGTCGATCAGGTTGCCGACGAGGTTCCCGTTGGCCGGGTTCACCGAGATGGCGAGGTAACCCGGATCCTTGATCACGTTCAGGGCGAGGAGCGCCGCGATCGCGACGATGCCCCAGAAGAACGGACGGTGGATCAGCTCCCGCCACCAGGCGGGGCGCGACGACGCGCTCATCGCGCCTCCTCTTCTTCGTGTGCGACGCCTGCGGCGACCACGGTGTCCGCCTCGATGTCGTCGAGCTCTGCGACAGCGGCCTCGGTGCCGTGCGCAGCGATGATGTCCACGATCTCCTGCGCGGTGACGCCTTCGCCACCTGCGATCTCACCGATCTTGCGATGGTCCTTGAGCACGACCATGCGCTCGGACAGACGCACGACCTCCTCGAGCTCGGAGGAGATGAACACCACGGCCATGCCGTCGTCCGCCAGCTGAGCGACGGTCTCCTGGATCTCGGCCTTCGCACCCACGTCGATGCCGCGGGTCGGCTCGTCCAGGATCAGGAGATCCGGGTCCGTCGCCAGCCAGCGCCCCAGCAGCACCTTCTGCTGGTTTCCGCCGGAGAGGTTCTTGATCATGCGCTCGGGGTCGGAAGGGCGCACGCCCATGCGCGTGATCCAGGTGTCGACGATCTCGTCCTGCTCGCGCCGCGAGAGGGGCTTGGCCCAGCCGCGTTCCGCCTGCACGGCGAGGATGAGGTTCTCGCGCACGGTGAGGTCGCCGACGATGCCCTCGTCGCGCCGATTCTCGGTCGAGAACGCCACGCGCTGCGCGAGCGCGTCGGCGGGTGAGCGCAGGTCGACGCGTCGCCCCCTCACCTCGACCGTGCCCGCGTCCGCGCGGTCGGCGCCGTAGAGCAGTCGGGCAAGCTCCGTGCGACCGGATCCGAGCAGCCCGGCGAAGCCGACGACCTCGCCCGGCCGGATCTGCAGATCGGTGGCCTCGACGGATCCGCGACGGGCAAGACCCGCGGCCTCGAGGAGGGGCGCCTCATCGGTGTCGCGCACGGTGCCGCGGCTGCCTCCGAGCGAGCGCAGTGCGTCGAGATCCTTGCCGATCATGGTCGAGATGAGCGCATGCCGGTCGAGGTCGGAGGTGAGATGCTCCCCCACGAACCGGCCGTTGCGCAGCACGGTGAGCCGGTCGCTGATCGCGTAGATCTGATCGAGGAAGTGCGAGACGAACAGGATCGCCACGCCCTCGTCGCGCAGGGTGCGGATGACCGCGAACAGCCCCTCGACCTCGGCGGCGTCGAGGCTCGAGGTGGGCTCGTCGAGGATCAGCACCTTCGCCCGGATCGCCATGGCGCGGCTGATGGCGACGAGCTGCTGCATCGCGATGGAGAGGGAGGACAGCGGACGACGGGGGTCGAGGTCGCCGAGACCCAGGCGACCGAGCGCCTCCGCGGCCGCGCGGTGCGTCGCCCGCCAGTTGACGCCGAACGGGCCGCGCACCTCGTGCCCCAGCATGACGTTCTCGCCGATCGAGAGGTTCGGCGCGAGGTTGACCTCCTGGTAGACCGTCGAGATGCCCGCGGCCTGCGCGTCGCCGGTGCCCGCGAACTCGCGCTCCGCACCCTCCACGGTGATCGTGCCGGAGTCGATCCGGTACACGCCCGTGAGCGCCTTGATCAGCGTGGACTTGCCCGCGCCGTTCTCCCCCATCAGCGCGTGCACCTCGCCGGGGAACAGCCGGAAGTCCACACCGTCCAGGGCTTTCACCCCGGGGAACTCGATCGTGATCCCGCGCATCTGCACGAGTGGTTCGTTCATCGCTGCATCTCTCATCGCCCGTTCGTTCTCGAAAGACAGGGCCGGGCCGAGGGATCCCTCCCCCGGCCCGGCCGCGAGGGTCAGTACTTGCGGTCCGCCAGGACGGCCTTGGCCGCCTCGGCCGAGTCGAAGGCCTCGCTCGGGACGATGATGTACGAGTCGACCTTCTCGCCGTCGAGCGTCTTCTCGACGACGTCGAGCGCCGTCTCGCCGAAGAGCGGGTTGTACTCGTGCACGTAGCTGAGCTTGCCGTCGGCGAGCGCCTGGATGGCGTTCTTCGTGCCGTCGATCGTGGCGATCTTGATGTCGGTGCCGACAACGAGACCCGCCTCCTCCGCCGCCTGCGCGGCGCCGAGACCCATCTCGTCGTTCTGCGCGAACACGAACTGGATGTCGTTGTCGTTCGCCTTGAGCATCGTCTCGAGGACGCTCTTGCCCTCCTCGGTCGACCAGTTCGCGGTCTGCGCGTCGACCTTGGTGAGCTTCGAATCGCCCAGGCCCTGCTCGAAGCCCTCGTTGCGCTCGTTGACCACGCCGACGCCGGCCGGGCCCTCGAGGGTGACGTAGTTGCCGCCGTCCGGGAACTGGGCGGCAGCCCACGCGCCGACCTCCTTGGCGACCTCGACGTTGTCGGGGGCGATGCGGGTGACGTAGAGGCTGGTGTCCTCCGGCTCGATGCCGCGGTCGAGCAGGATCACGGGGATCTCCGCCTCCTGGGCGCGCTTGAGCGAATCCTCCCAGCCGGTGGCCTCGGTCGCCGAGAGCAGGATGACGTCGACGCCCTCGTCGACGAACGACGTGAAGTTGTCGATCTGCGACTTCTGGTCGAGGTTCGCCGCGGGCGCGTAGCTGAGGTCGTAGCCGGCCTCCTCGGTGAAGGTGTCCTTCACGTTCTGCTCGTTGGCCTGGCGCCAGCCGCCCTCGGGACCGACGGCGACGAAGCCGACCTTGATCAGCTCGCCGTCGCCCCCGCCCTCGCTGCCGCCGGCCGTGTCGCCGCCGCCTGCGCAGGCGGAAAGACCCAGCGCGAGCGCGCCGACCGCGGCGAGACCCAGCGCCGTGCGGATGTGCTTCATTGCGAACATCGATCTCCTCCTTGAGATCCGGAATGCATGTGATGTGCAGGGCTCAGCGATGGGCCCTGCCGGGATGTTACCGGGAACAATCCGCGGAACACAAGAAGTTCCCAGCAAAGGGGAGCCAGATCAGCCACGGCCGATTGTTACCGAGCACACTCGGAGGGATCCGATGCCTCAGGACAGGTCGAGCTCGGCCGCGATCATCTCGACGACGGTGTCGACCGTCACGCCGGGTCCGTTGCTCAGTTCGCCGATCTTCTCGCGGTCCTTGAGCACAACGATCCGGTCGGAGAGCCGCACGACCTCCTCCAGCTCGGACGAGATGAACACCACCGCCACTCCCCCGCCGGCGAGCCGGCTGATCCGGCGCTGGATCTCCACCTTCGCCGCGATGTCGATGCCCCGCGTGGGCTCGTCCAGGATCAGCACGTGCGGCCGGGTCGCCAGGGCCCGCGCTAGCAGCAGCTTCTGCTGCGTGCCGCCGGAGAGCTCGGCGGCCGGGCGATCGAGGTCGGCCGGATCCAGATGCAGAGCGTCGATGTACGTCTCGACGAGGGCCGCCCCCTCCTCGGACGAGAGGGGGCGGGTCCACCCGCGCAGCGCCTGCAGCGACAGGATGATGTTCTCCCGCCCCGTCAGCTCGCCGATGATGCCGTCGGCGCGGCGGTTCTCCGCCGACATCGCGATGCGCCGGCGCAGTGCCCCGGCGGGGTCGCGCAGCGACACGCGCTCGCCGTCGACCCACAGCTCCCCGCTGTCCGCGCGCAGCGTGCCGCTCATCAACGAGGCGAGCTCGGTGCGCCCCGATCCGCGCAGGCCCGCGAGGCCCACGATCTCCCCGGGCAGCACGTCGATGTCGCTCGGCCCCAGCTCGCCGCGGCGTCCGAGTCCCGCGGCGCGCAGAGCGGGCTCGCTGTCCGAGGCATAGTGGTGGGCCTTGCGCTCCGACCCCAGCGCCCGCAGGCTCTCGATGTCCTTGCCGAGCATCTGGGAGATCAGGTCGGCGCGTTCGAGATCGCGCGTGACGTGCTCGCCGATGCGGCGCCCGCCGCGGAGCACCGTCATCCGATCGCTGATGGCGAAGGCCTGCTCCAGGAAGTGCGAGACGAACAGGATCGCGACTCCCCGATCCCGCAGTCCGCGGATCACCCGCATCAGCACCTGCACCTCGGCCTGGTCGAGGCTCGACGTCGGCTCGTCGAGCACCAACACCCCGGGGTCGTCGACCACCGAGCGAGCGAGAGCCACGAGCTGCTTCTGAGCGGGCGAGAGCAGGGCGAGCGGGGTGCGCGGATCGAGGTCGTCGAGCCCCAGACGCCCCATCGCCTCGGCCGCGTCGGCGCGGGTGCGACGCCAGTCGATGCCCCAGCGACCAGGGCGCTCGCGGCCGAGCATCACGTTCTCCGCGACTGTGAGGTTGGGGCTCAGCTGCGTCTCCTGGAAGACGGTGGCGATGCCCGCCGAGCGGCTGTCGGCGACGCCCGAGAATCGGCGCTCCTCACCCCTGACGCGCACGACCCCCGCGACCGGCCGGATCGTGCCGGTGAGCACGCCGATCAGCGTCGACTTCCCGGCGCCGTTCTCGCCCATCACCGCATGCACCTCACCCGGCAGCAGGCGGAAGTCGACGTCGTCGAGCGCACGCACACCGGGGAACTCGACCGTGATGCCCTCGAGCTCGACGACCGGCGCGGCGCCGCCTGCGGGCCGCATCATCGCGCGCCCCGGGGCGACGCGGTCGATCCGCGCACCACGAGCTCGGTGGGGATGCGGGTGAGGTGCGGGATCTCACGCTCCTCCATCGCCGCGTGCAGCATCTCCACCACGGCCTGGCCGAGCGCGTGGAAGTCCTGTCGCACGGTGGTCAGGGGCGGCAGGAAGTGGCGCGACAGAGGCACGTCGTCGAAGCCCACCACGCTGAGATCGCCCGGCACGTCGAAGCCCCGATCGTGCAGGCCGTGGATGAGGCCGATGGCCGTGTCGTCGTTGGCCGCGAAGATCGCGGTGTACTCGGGAAGACGCGTGAGGCCCATCGCGAAGTCGTAGGCGAAGTCGGCCGTCCAGTCCCCCACCACGATCGGCCGTTCACGGATGCCCCACGACTTCGCGCGCGCGTGGAACGCGCGCTCCCTCGCACGCGCATCCAGCCAGTCGAGAGGTCCGGCGACGTGGAGGATGTCGCGGTGGCCGAGCGCGACCAGGTGGTCGACGACGAGGGACGCCCCCGCCTGCTGATCCACCGACACCGTCAGGAAGGTCGGATCGCTGTCCGCCTTGACCACGAGGAGCGGCACCGTGATGGCGATCTTGCGCAGCGCAGCCACCGACGACGACCGCGGTGCCACCACGCACAGCGCGTCGACCCCCTGGGCGGTGAGATTGTCGACGGCGTCCTGGGGCGTGAGCGGATCGTCGTCGTGCAGCGCCACCGAGGTGATCGAGTAGCCGGCCGCCCGGGCGGCGCGCTCGACCGCGCGCAGCACACTGGACGGGGCGAAGGCCACGGCGCTCTCGACGATCACGCCGATGCGCCCGGTGCGCTGGGTGGCCAGCGCGCGGGCCGCGAGGTTCGGGCGGTAGTCGAGCTCCTCGATGGCCTCGAGCACACGCCGCCGTGTCTCCGGCTTGATGTTCGGGTGGTCGTTGAGCACACGCGAGACGGTCATGTGCGAGACACCGGCGATCGATGCGACCTGCCGGATGTTCGGCTTGTCGGAGGGGATGCTCGCCATGGTCCCTCCGTCCGCCGCGACCAGAGCGCGACGGCTGCGTCGCGCCTCGCGATGTTACCGAGAACAGCGAGCGAGGTGCAACGCGGGACGGCCTGCGGCGAGGGGCCGCCCGGCGAACCGGACGGCCCCTCGTGCTGTCGAGCTGATCACTGGAACGACTTGACGATCTCCAGCAGGCTCGGCACGTTGGCATACGCCTCGAGGGCGTTCTCCTTGGTGACGATGACCGGATCGAGCAGGTAGGCGGGCACGACCTTCACGCCGTTGTCGTACTGCTCGGTGTCGTTGACGTCGACCTCCTCGCCGGCCTGCAGCTGACCGATCATCTTGATCGTCTGCTCGACGAGGAGCGTGGTGTCCTTGTTGATCGTGGAGAACTGGCGGCCCTCCATGATCCAGCGCACCGACTCGGCCTCGGAGTCCTGACCCGTCACGACGGGCTGCTTCTTGCCCGCCTGCTCGACCGAGGTGAGGATCGCACGGGCGAGCGTGTCGTTGGGCGACAGCACACCGTCGAGCTCCTTGTCGCCGTAGGTCGAGGTGAGCAGACCGTCCATACGCTCCTGCGCGTTCTCGGGCAGCCAGCCCTGCGTGGCCGTCTGGGCGATGTCGGTCTGCCCCGAGCCAACCACGAGGGTGCCATCGTCGATCTTCGGCTGCAGCACCTCCATCGCGCCGTTGAAGAACACGGCCGAGTTGGCGTCGTCCGGCGAACCGGAGAACAGCTCGATGTTGTACGGCGCCTCGTGGCCCGCGAGGGTCTCGAGGCCGTCCAGCAGCGCCTGGCCCTGCAGCTGGCCGACCTTGAAGTTGTCGAAGGCCACGTAGTAGTCGACGGCCTCCGTGTTCTCGATCAGGCGGTCGTACGCGATCACATACGCACCGGCGTCCCGTGCCGCCTCCACCTGTGTCGAGAGCTGCTTGCCGTCCTTGGCGCCGATCACGATGACCTTGGCACCGGACGTCACCATCGCCTGGATCTGGTTCTGCTGCTCGGCGACCGTGTTGCTCGCGGGGGCGTACTGCACGTCGGGCTCGAAGCCCGCATCCGTCAGACCCTGGGTGAACAGGTCGCCCGCGAGCACCCAGTTCTCACTGGTCTTGTCGGGCAGGGCCACGCCGATGCGCGCGCCGGCGTCGAAACCCGCGGGCGCATCGGTGCTGCCCGGATCCGTGCCGCCGCCGGTTCCGCCTCCGCGCTCGGAGGTGCAGCCGGTCAGCCCGATCGCCAGCGCGGCGAAGGCCGCGACAGCGGTGAAAGCGATCTTCTTCATGTGATTGCCACTTTCTGTTGGGGGACGAGGTCGCGACTCAGCGGCGAGCCGCGGTCTCCTGCTTCCCCGCCGCATCGCTGCCGGCGGGAGTCATGAGGTCGCCGCCGAAGTCGGCGTCCGCCTTGCGGCGGTTGAGGATGAGGCCGGTGATCGAGGGACGGCCCTGCTGCTTGTTCCAGACATCGATGCCGACCGCGACGAGCAGCACGAGTCCCTTGATCATCGCGACGAGGTCGGCGCCGACACCCAGCAGGGCGAGGCCGTTGTTGAGGAACGCCATGACCAGACCGCCGATGATGGATCCGATCACCGTGCCGATGCCGCCCGAGACCGCCGCGCCGCCGATGAACACGGAGGCGATGGCGTCGAGCTCCCAGCCGTTGCCGTCCTGCGGCCCCGAGGCCGTGGCGCGGGCGACGTAGATCATGCCGGCGATGGCCGCGAGGATCGACATGTTCATCATCACGAAGAAGTCGACCCGGCGATCCTTCACTCCCGAGAGCCGAGCGGCCTGGCGGTTGCCTCCGACCGCGTAGATGTGACGGCCGGCCACCGTGCTGTTCGTCACGAACGAGTACGCCACCACGAGCACCAGCAGGATGATGCCCGAGACCGGGAAGCTCGTGCCCTCGCGGCCGGTCGCGAACATCCATCCGGCCCAGAGGATGACGGCCGCCAGCACGGCCATCTTCAGCAGACTCACCCACAGGGGCGCCTTCGCGGCGCCCATCCGGGTCTGGATGCGCCGCAGCCGGAGCTCGTTGAACACGATCCACGCGACGCCCAGGAGGGCGAGGATCATGGTGGGCACGTTGAAGGGCAGCGGCAGCGCCACCTCCGGCAGATAGCCGGCGCCGATGTAGACGAACTCGCGCGGCACCGAGATGGTCTGCGAATCGCCGATCCACTGGTTGGCACCGCGGAAGAACAGCATGCCCGCCAGCGTGACGATGAACGCGGGCACACCGACGATCGCCACCCACAGTCCGTGCCAGAGGCCGACGGCCGCGCCCACCAGCAGCCCGAGCACGATCGCGAGCGGCCACGCGATCTGCCACTCCGCCATCGCCTTCGCGACGATGATGCCGACGAAGGCGGCGACCGATCCGACCGACAGATCGATGTGCCCCATGATGATGACCATCACCATGCCGATGGCCAGGATCAGGATGTACGAGTACTGGTTGACGACGTTGATCAGGTTGCCGCTCGAGAGCGTCAGTCCTCCCGTGAGCACCTGGAACAGCAGGATGATGACGATCAGCGCGCCGAGGATGCCGAACTGACGCGAGGCGGACGTGCCCGTCCCGAACATCGTGCGGAGGTCGCTGAAGTGGAAGCCGCGCGGCTGCTCAGGCGTGGGGCTGGGTGCGGTGGTCATCTCGTCTCGCTTCACTCGCTCGATGCGGCGTATGCGTCGTACGCCTTCTGGTTCAGGGAGGTCATGCTGCGCATCAGCGCCTCGGGGGTGGCCTCGGCCGCGTCGAGGCAGTCGGTGATCCGCCCCTCGAAGACCGTGTAGATGCGGTCGGAGATGCCAAGGAGCTCGGGGAGCTCGCTGGAGATGACGATCACGCCCTTCCCGGCCGCGGCGAGGTCGTTGATGATCTGGTAGATCTCGTACTTCGCGCCGACGTCGATGCCGCGCGTGGGCTCATCCAGGATGAGCAGATCCGGATCCGTGAACATCCACTTCGCGAGCACGACCTTCTGCTGATTGCCGCCCGAGAGCGTGGAGACGCCGACCTCGACGCTGGGCGCCTTGATGCGCAGCGCCCGCCGGTAGTCCTCGGCGACGCGGTGCTCGAGGCGCTCGTCGACCACACCGCGCCGAGCGATCTTCGCGAGCTTGGCGGAGACCGTGGAGCGCTTGATGGTGTCGAGCAGGTTGAGCCCCAGCACCTTGCGGTCCTCGCTGACGTAGGCGAGCCCGTGCCGGATCGCGGTCGGCACGTCGAGCAGCTCGACCTCGGCGCCGTCCTTGCGGATGGTGCCCGACACGTACTCGCCATACGAGCGGCCGAAGACGCTCATCGCGAACTCGGTCCGTCCGGCCCCCATCAGCCCCGCGATGCCGACGACCTCGCCGCGTCGCACCGTGAGGCTCGAGCCCTTGACGACGAAGCGCTCCGAGACGGTGGGGTGGCGCACGACCCAGTCCTGCACCTCGAAGAAGACCTCTCCGGGGTGCGACTCCCGATCGGGGAACCGGCTCGACAGCGAGCGCCCCACCATGCCCCGGATGATCCGGTCCTCGTTGATCTCGCCGCGCCCGACATCGAGGGTCTCGACGGGTCGGCCGTCGCGGATGATCGTGATCTCGTCGGCGATCTGCTCGATCTCGTTGAGCTTGTGGCTGATGATGATCGACGCGATGCCCCGCGACTTCAGCTCGCGGATGAGGCCCAGCAGGTGCTGCGAGTCGTTCTCGTTCAAGGCGGCCGTCGGCTCGTCGAGGATCAGCAGCTTCACGTCCTTGTTGAGCGCCTTCGCGATCTCCACGAGCTGCTGCTTGCCCACTCCGAGGGCCTTGATCTGCGTGTCCGGATCGTCGTGCAGCCCCACCCGGGCCAGCAGCTCGACCGCGCGAGCCCGCGCCGTGCGCCAGTCGATCGAGATGCCCGAGCGCACCTCGTTGCCGAGGAAGATGTTCTCGGTGATCGACAGCTCCGGGATGAGTGCGAGCTCCTGATGGATGATGACGATGCCCGCCGCCTCACTCGCGCGGATGTCGCGGAATCGCACCTCCTCGCCGTGCAGCAGGATGTCGCCGGAGTAGGAGCCGTACGGGTAGACCCCGGAGAGCACCTTCATCAGCGTGGACTTGCCGGCACCGTTCTCGCCGCAGATCGCGTGGATCTCCCCCTCGTGCACGGTGAGACTCACGTGCGCGAGCGCCTTCACGCCCGGGAACTCCTTCGAGATGTCGCGCATCTCGAGGATCGGCGGGGATGCCGATGAAACGGTTGCTGTGCTGCTCACGTCGACCTCGCTGTCGGGGCCACGGGCCCCGCGGCGACGGCCCGCTCAGCGGGCATCCTCACCGTCGAGGTTTGTGACCGTTCACATGTGGTCTGATCGTGCCCTCACGCGCCCGCGGCTGTCAAGAGCCCGAAGTCAGGAACGGCGACCGTGAGAGCTCGAGGCGCGCGCGACGAGCTGGGGCTCGAGCGGACCGAGGGCGGGGCGCTCCTCGCCCCGGATGTCGGCGACGAGCAGCGCGACGGCACGACGTCCGAGCTCGGGGAAGTCCTGGTGCACGGTGGTGAGCGGCGGCCAGATGTGCGGGGCGACGGGGATGTCGTCGAACCCGACGACGCTCACGTCGTTCGGCACGTCCAGCCCCGCGTCGCGGAAGCCGTGGATCAGGCCGATGGCCATGAGGTCGTTCGCGGCGAACACCGCGGTGAAGTCCACTCGCCGGGCGAGCTCGCGCCCGGCGAAGTGGCCGAAGTCGGCGGTCCAGTCGCCGCGGACGGGCGGGATCGTCGGCAGGTCGGCGTCGAGAAGCGCATCGAGATAACCCCGCATCCGCGACTCCGCCTCGATCCAGTCCTGCGGTCCGGCGAGGTGCACGATGTCGCGGTGCCCGAGCTCGATCAGGTGGTTGACTGCGAGGCGGGCGCCGGCCACCTGGTCGGCCGCGTGACGCTCCCCCGACGCGCCGGAGGCGGTCTGCAGGCTGACGTAGGGCACGCCGATCGCCATGCCCTGGAGCACATGGAACACGCGCAGCTGCGGCGCCAGCACCACCAGGCCGGCGACCTGTTCGCGCACGAGCTGACGCACGGCGGTGTCGATCGCCTCCGGCGTGGTGGCGGGGAGATTGATCGTCGACACGGAGTAGCCCTCGGCGCGCGCGGCCTCCTCGATCGCCGCGATCGACGACGCGGGACCGAACTCGCCGACGCTGGCCGAGAGCACCCCGAGCACGTTCGACGAGCGCGTGACAAGGGCGCGGGCGGCGAGATTCGGGCGGTAGTCGAGCTGCGTGATCGCATCGAGCACCCGCTGCTTCGTCTCGGGTCGGATGCTCGGATGATCGTTGAGCACGCGAGAGACGGTCTGGTGCGACACCGCGGCGACGCGCGCGACGTCCCGGATGCTGGGCATCCGTCGCTCGCTCGCCTGTTCCACCCGGATGCTCCCTGCGTCGGCCGCGCCGGCTGCGTCGCCCCGGCGGCATGGGGATGTGCTCGTTCACAACCCCGTCGACTCATTATGCCGAACGAACCTCGCGACGCCCGCCCCGGGCCCCCTCCGGCCGCGCCGCGGAACGCAGGTGGCGCGGGGTCGCGGCCCGCTGCAGGAGCGCGAACACCCCGTCGAGCACCAGCGCGAGGACGGCCACCGCGATCGCTCCGCCCAGCACCTGGTCGAAGCGGCGCAGCGCGATGCCCTGGATGATGTCGTAACCCAGCCCGCCGAGGCTGACGTATGCGGCGAGGGTGACCGTGGCCACCACCTGCAGCACGGCCGAGCGCAGGCCCGCCACCAGTAGCGGCAGTCCCAGGGGCACCTCGACCCGCCACAGGATCTGCCACTCGCTCATCCCCTGTGCGCGCGCCGCGTCGATGATGCGCCGGTCGATCGCCTCGAGCCCCGCGTAGGCGCCGGCGAGGAGGGGCGGGATCGCGAGCAGCACGAAGGCGGTGATCGCGGCGGCGGGCTTCTGCGTGACGCCCATCAGCAGCACAAGCAGCAGGATCAGCCCGAAGGAGGGGATCGCTCGCGCGGCGCCGGAGATGCCGACCGCGATCTCGCGGCCGCGGCCGGTGTGACCGATCGCCCAGCCCGCGGGGATGCCGACGAGTGCGGCGAGCGCGACGGCGCCGAACGTGTAGCCGAGGTGCACGACCAGCGCGGCGGGCAGAGGATGCGCGCCGGTGAGCCGCTCGGGAGCGAGAAGCCAGGCGATGGCGTCGAGCAGCAGATTCACGCGCGCCTCCCGGCCGCCCGTGTCCAGGGCAGCAGCACCCGCCCCGCGAGCACCAGGGCGACATCGACGACCAGTGCCACGAGCGCGACGGCGACGACCCCCGCGAGGATCTCCTCGACGATGCGACGCTGGAACCCGTTGGTGAACAGGTAGCCGAGATTGTTGACGCCGATCAGGATGCCGACCGTGGCCAGCGCAACGGTGCTCACCGCCGCGACGCGGAGCCCGGCGAGGATCACGGGGCCGGCGAGCGGGAGCTCCACTCCCCAGAACCGGCGCGCCGGTCCGAAGCCGAGCGCGACCGCGGCCCGGCGCACGTCTCCGTCGACCGCGTCGAAGCCGTCCGCGACGGAGCGCACCAGGATCGCGACCGCGTAGATCGTCAGCGCCAGCACGAGATTCAGCTCGCTCAGCGCGCTGATCCCGAACACGACGGGGAGCAGCGGCAGCAGCGCCAGGGAGGGCAGCGTGTAGAGCAGGCCGGTGATCACGATGATGGGCCCCCTGGCCGCGCGCCAGCGGTGCGCGGCCCATCCGAGCGGCAGCGAGAGCAGCAGCCCCCACACGATCGGCCACAGGCTCTGGCGAAGATGCTCGACCGTGAGACCCAGGATCAGCCCCAGGTTGTCGCCGATCCAGGTCACGGGGCCGTCGTCTCCTGGCGCAGCACGCCCTGCACACGGCCGGCGCCGTCGACCACGACGGTGCCGCCCCCGGGCCTCTCGCGCAGCGTGAACGACCGCTCTCCCCCGGCCAGTCCGACGAAGTCGGCGACGAACGCATCGGCCGGATCGCTCAGGATCTGCTCCGGCGTGCCGCGCTGCGCGATGCGTCCGCCCGTCGCAAGGATCACGACCTCGTCGCCCAGCAGGAACGCCTCGTCGACGTCATGCGTGACGAACAGGATCGTCTTGCCCAGCTCGCTCTGCAGGCGCAGGAGCTCCTGCTGCAGCTCGCGTCGCACGATGGGATCGACGGCGCCGAACGGCTCGTCCATCAGCAGGATGTTCGGGTCCGCGGCGAGCGCTCGGGCGACGCCCACGCGCTGCTGCTGTCCGCCGGAGAGCTGCGAGGGATAGCGCTGCGCGAGCTTCGCGTCGAGGCCCACCGTCTCCATGAGCTCGCGGGCGCGCCCGCGGGCCTCGCCGCGCGGGACGCCGTTCAGCAGGGGCACCGTGGCGATGTTGTCGATCACGCGCACGTGCGGCAGCAGGCCCGCCTGCTGCATCACGTACCCGATACGGCGGCGCAGGGCGACCGCATCCTGCTCGCGCACGTCCTGATCGTCGATGAGCACGGATCCCGCGGTCGGGTCGACCATGCGGTTGACCATGCGCAGAAGGGTGGTCTTGCCCGAGCCGGACGAGCCCAGCAGCACAACCGTGCGTCGAGAGGGCACAACGAGGTCGACCCCGTCGACCGCGACGGTGCCGTCGGGATACTCCTTGCGTACTCCCCGGAACTCGATTCCCACGGTCAGGGCAGGATCGTCACGGCATCGCCGAACGCGACGTAGCCGGAGAAGTCGCCCCCGACGCGCTCGATGGCGGTGGGCAGGGGCGTCGGGTAGCTCCAGGCGGCGTCGACCGCCTCGTCGTGCTGATCGCCCTGACTGTGCCGCAGCGTCCAGTACTGGCACTCGCCCTTCCACGGGCACGTGTACGGCGTGGGGCTGGCGTGGAACAGCGAGCGGTCGAGGGTGTCCGGCGGGAAGTACCGGTTGCCCTCGATCACGATGATCCGATCATCCGGGGAGTCGGCGACCACATGGTCGCGCCAGAGTGCGCGCATACCGCGAGGGTAGCCCCGGGTGCCGACATCCGGCACCCGGGGGCGTCATCCTCGCGGTGACCTCACACGAGCCGCAGCGAGACCGTCACGTACGAGTGGGCGGGCAGGTCGACCTCGAGGCCGCGCTCTGTCGCGCGCACACCGGCGTGGTCGGCCGGGGCGACCGCCGCCGGGGCCTCGGGCGTGTTGTGCGCGCTCAGCTCGCCCGCGCTCAGGATCTGCGCGGTGAAGCCCGCCACGGATCGCCCGCGCAGATCGAGCTGCACCGTGCGGTCCTCGTCGGTCGACAGGTTGGACAGCGAGATCAGCGCGCCGTCGTCCTTCGTCGACGCGGATGCCGACACGAGCGGCAGCTCGCGGCCGTCGGAGGCGACGGTGGGCACGTCGCGCAGATGCACATCGAGCGCCTGCGCATCCTGGTGCCCGGTGTTCATCGCGAAGACGTGGTACGTCGGCGTGAGCACCAGCGCGTTGGTGTCGGGATCGGTCAGGATCATCGCCTGCAGCACGTTCACCGTCTGCGCGATGTTCGTCATCACCACGCGGTCGGCGTGCGCGTGGAACGCGTCGAAGTGCGTCGAGGCCACGAGCGCGTCGCGGAGCGTGTTCTGCTGGTACAGGAAGCCCGGGTTGGTGCCCTCCTCCACGTTCCACCAGGTGCCCCACTCGTCGACGACGAGCCCGACCTTGCGATGCGGGTCGTAGCGGTCCATCACCGTGGAGTGGCGCGAGAGCAGCTCGCGCATACGGTGCGCACGCGAGAGCGTCAGGTACCACTCGTCCTCGGTGAACGAGGTGGCGGCGCCCTTGTCTGCCCAGTCGCCGCTCATCGTGTAGTAGTGCAGCGACAGCGCCTGATATGGGTGCGCCGCGCCGTCCGCATCGGCCGCGAGGTCGCCGAACGAGCGCATCAGCGTCTCGGTCCAGTGGTAGTCGGCCGTGTCGGCTCCCGCCGCGACCCGGTACAGCTTGTTGTCGCCGTGGTTGCGGGCATACGTCGCGTACTGGCGTGCGAGGGCGGCGAAGGTCTCGATGCGCATGTGGCCGCCACAGCCCCAGGCCTCGTTGCCGAGGCCCCAGAACGGCACCTTCCACGGCTCGTCGCGGCCGTTCTCCCGGCGAAGCGCCGCCATCGGGGAATCGTCGCCGCGGGTGAGGTACTCGACCCAGTCGCTCATCTCCTGCACGGTTCCGGAGCCGACATTGCCCGAGATGTACGGATCGGCGTCGAGCATCTCGCACAGGTCCATGAACTCATGGGTGCCGAACGAGTTGTCCTCGACGACATCGCCCCAGTGCGAGTTGACCATGCGGGGCCGCTGGTCGCGCGGGCCGATGCCGTCGCGCCAGTGGTAGTCGTCGGCGAAGCAGCCGCCCGGCCAGCGCAGGTTGGGGATCCGGATCGCGCGCAGCGCCTCGACGACGTCGCTGCGGATGCCGCGCACATTGGGCACCTCGGAGTCCTCGCCGACCCAGAAGCCGCCGTAGATGCAGCGACCGAGATGCTCGGCGAACTGGCCGTAGACGTGTCGGGAGATGGTGGGACCCGCGAGGTCGAGGTTGATGATCGCGGTCGTGGTGGACGTCACTGTCTGCCTTTCGTGGGGGTCTTGCAGGTCTGCGGGGTCTTGCGGGTCGGAAAGGGTCGTCGGATTAGCGCGTGGTGCCGCGCACCGAGAGGGTCACCGGCACGCTGACGTGC
This sequence comes from Microbacterium stercoris, assembly GCF_017592545.1. GTDB lineage: Bacteria > Actinomycetota > Actinomycetes > Actinomycetales > Microbacteriaceae > Microbacterium > Microbacterium stercoris. The sequence goes on along the minus strand of NZ_JAGFOA010000001.1, from coordinate 291,191 downwards.
TCGGCGGCGACCTCGGGATCATCCATCCGGCGGTGCAGCAGGCGCACCGCCTCGCGGGCGACCGCCTCATGGCCCGGATCGATCGAGGTCAGCGCCGGGGGCAGGAAGCGGCCGACCTTGAGGTCGTCGAAGCCCGCCACCTGCACGTCGTCCGGCACCCGGAGGCCGCGCTCGTGCAGGGCGCCGAGGGCGGCGATGGCGATCACATCGGTCATGGCGAAGACGCCGTCGACGGGCAGCCCCGAATCGATGATCGACAGCATGGCCGCGCGTGCGTTCTCGAACGAGTAGTCGCCGATGGGCACGACGTAGCGCTCGTCGGCCGGAAGGCCGGCGTCGCGGAGCGCCTGCTCCCATCCCACGCGTCGATCGGTCGTCATCGCGTGCCCGTCCCCCGGCGTCGCACCGAGGGCGAGGATCCGTCGCGATCCGCGCTCGATCATGTGGGCGGTGGCCATCCGCGCGCCGTCCTCGTTGGCGAGGCGCACGTGATCGAACCTCTCGGGCACGTCCCGCTCGCCGAGAAGCACGATCGGCTTCGGACGGCGGATGCGGTCGAGCTGCTCGCGGTCCAGCCCCACCGAGGACATGATCACGCCGTCGTACAGCTGCAGGCGGGCGCCGCTGACCGAGGCCATCTCGTGCTCGGCCGTCGCGGCGGTGCGCTCGAGCACCAGGTGGCTGCCGCGCGGCTCGACCTCGCGCGCCACGGCGTCGGCGAGCTCGCTGTAGTAGTCGAAGAAGCTGGGCACGATCAGCGCGATCGTCCCCGTGCGTCCCGCGCGCAGGTTGCGCGCGGTCTGGTTCATCTCGTAGCCGAGGCTCTCGACGCTGGCGAGCACGCGCTCGCGCGTCGCCGGCGCGACGGGTCGGCGTTCGTTGAGCACGTTGGACACGGTCATGGTGGACACCCCGGCGGCGCGCGCGACGTCGGACATCGTGACCATCGGCTTTCCTCCCGTCTGCATCCTCCCATCCGCACGCGGTCATCGCGCACGATCCGCCGACCCGGCGTCGGAGTGCTCGAACTATATCGATAAAACTGCCTCTTGACGCCCCACCGATAACGATTTAGTTTGACGTTAAAATCCCCCCGCATCGGAGGCGCGTCACCCCTCGCCACCATGCACAGCGACGTCCGGTCGATGACGATCGGACGGTTCTCGAAGGAGAGACATGAAGAGGATCACCACGCGCGCGCCGCGCCGATTCGGGCGAGCGGCCATCGCGCTCGCCGTGGCAGGCACCCTCGCCCTCTCGGGCTGCACCGCCGGCGGGTCCGGCGGCGACGAGGCCGCGGGCGCCGACAACACCGCGGCGTCCATGAAGGACTACAAGGCGGACACGACGTTCAAGGCGACCGAGCCGATCGACTTCTCGCTCCTGTGGACCGACTGGCCCGAGGTGCCCATCACCGAGTCGTGGCAGGTCTTCGACGAGATCGAGAAGCGCACGAACGTGCACCTGGATCTGACCAACATCCCCTTCAGCGACGCCACCGAGAAGCGCAGCCTCCTCATCAGCGCGGGAGACGCGCCGCAGATCATCCCCCTCGTCTACACCGGCGAGGAGAAGCAGTTCGCCGCGACCGGGGCCGTCGTCGCCCTCAGCGACTACGAGGACTACATGCCCAACTTCCAGAAGTACGTGGAGGAATGGGACCTGCGCGACATGGTCGACAACCTCCGCCAGGACGACGGCAAGTACTACATGATGCCCGGCCTCCAGGAGGTCTCGGTCCCGACGTTCACCCTGCTGGTCCGCAAGGACGTGGTGGAGGAGGTCGGCGAGGAGATCCCCCAGACGTGGGATGAGCTGCGCACGGTCCTCGAGAAGATCAAGGCGAAGTACCCCGACAGCGCGCCGCTGGCCGACGGCTTCGAGGGCCAGTCGATGCTGAACTACGCGGCGCACGCCTTCGGCACCGTCGCCGGGTGGGGCTTCGGAAACGGCACGTTCTGGAACGAGGACGCCGGCGAGTTCGAGTACGCCGCCACCAACGACGGCTACAAGGAGATGGTCGAGTACTTCCACGGGCTCGTCGCCGACCGCCTGCTGGACACCGAGTCGTTCACGGCGGCCGTCGAGGGCGGCAGCACCGTCACCGAGAAGCTCGCGTCCGAGAAGGTCTTCGTCGCCTCCGGCGCGAACGGCACCGTGCAGGAGTTCAACACGGCGCTCGATGCGGCCGGCGTCACCGACTACGAGGTGCTCCAGATCGCTCCCCCGGGCGGCCCGGCCGGTCAGCTCGTCGAGCCCCGCAACTTCTGGAACGGCTTCATGCTGACGAAGGAGGCGGAGGAGAGCCCGAACTTCATCGCGATGCTGCAGTTCCTCGACTGGCTGTACTACAGCCCGGAGGCCCGCGACATGCTGCGCTGGGGCATCGAGGGCGAGACCTACACGAAGGACGGCGACACCTACACGCTGAACCCCGAGTACTCGCTCGACGCCTTCAACATCAACCCGGACGGCAAGACCGACATCCAGAAGGACCTCGGCTTCTCGAATGACCCGCTGACCGGATCCACCGAGTCGCGCGCGCTCAAGGAGTCGTACAACGTGCCCGCCTTCGTCGAGTACATCGACTCCGTGCTGACCGACCGCACCCCGCGCGATCCGTTCCCGCCGGCACCGCTGAACGAGAGCGAGCTGGAGCAGGCCTCGCTTCTGTCGACCCCGCTCAAGGACCACGTCGACACGAACACGCTGAAGTTCATCATGGGCGAGCGCCCGCTCTCCGAGTGGGATGCGTTCGTCTCCGAGCTCGAGGGCAAGAACCTCCAGGGCTACCTCGACCTGATCAACGGCGCGTCCCAGCGCTGGGCCGAGAACAACGGCTGATCATCCCGACGAGGATCCGGTGGGGCGGAGCGATCGGCCCCACCGGGTCCTCTCGCGAACGGAGACGCACCCATGACATCCCTCACCCGCACCGAGCGCCGCAGAGCGCAGGTGCCGTGGAGCCGAACGCTCCGCCACGACGGCGTGCTGTACGCGATGGCCCTTGTGCCGATCGTGTACCTCGTCATCTTCCGCTACGTGCCCATGATCGGAAACGTCATCGCCTTCCGCCGCTTCCGCCCCGGCGGAAGCATCCTCGGCGAGGAGTGGGTCGGCCTGCGCTACGTCAGCATGTTCCTGTCTGACCCGACCTTCTGGCACGTGTTCGCGAACACGGCCATCCTCGGCGCCCTCACGCTCATCGTCTGCTTCCCGCTGCCGATCATCCTCGCCCTGATGCTGAACGAGGTGCGCAAGAGGGCGTTCAAGACGATCGTGCAGTCGATCACGTACCTGCCGCACTTCCTCTCGGTGGTCATCGTCGTCGGCATCGTGATGCAGCTGCTCTCGCTCGAGGGCACCGTCAACCAGATCATCACCGCGATGGGCGGTGAGAAGATCCCCTTCCTGCAGAAGCCCGAGTGGTTCCGCACGATCTACGTCGGATCCGAGGTCTGGCAGACGGTCGGATGGGGCACGATCCTCTACCTCGCGGCCCTCACGACCATCGACGACTCGCTCTACGAGGCGGCGCGCATCGACGGCGCCAATCGCCTGCGCCAGACCTGGCATGTGACGCTGCCGGGCATCCGGCCGACCATGATCACCCTGCTGATCCTGAACATCGGCACGTTCCTCAACGTCGGCTTCGAGAAGGTGCTGCTGCTCTACACGCCGCTCACCTACCAGACGGCCGATGTCATCTCGACCTACCTGTACCGCGTCGGCCTCGTGTCGAACAATCTCAGCTACGCCGCCGCGATCGGCCTGTTCCAGGCGTGCATCGGGCTCGTGATGGTGCTGTCCGCGAACCTGATCTCGCGCCGAACGGTTGGAGCAAGCCTGTGGTGATCCTGAACCCCGCGCCCGTAGAGGTGCGCACCGATCCGCGCACGGAGACGATCCTGACGGGAAAGCCCCGCCCCCGCGGGCGCCTCCCCCAGGAGTCGAGGGGATACCGGACGTATCTCACCGTCAACGCGATCGCGCTGGTGATCATCTGCGCGGTCACGCTCTACCCGTTCGTCACGCTGATCGCCCAGTCGTTCTCCTCCAGCGGGGCGATCAAGGCCGGTCTGGTGAACCTGCTGCCGGTCGGCTTCAACCTCGACACCTATCACGCGGTCACGAACGACGTGCACTTCTGGCGCAGCTACGGCAACACGGTGCTGTACACGGTGGTGGGCACGCTCGTGGCGATGGTGCTCACCACGCTGCTGGCGTACGTGATGAGCCGCGAGCACCTGCGCGGACGCAACGTGATCATCGGCATCGCGGTGTTCACGATGTTCTTCAACGGCGGCATCATCCCGAATTACGTGCTGATCTCATCGCTCGAGCTGAAGAACACGATGTGGGCCGTCATCCTGCCCGGCGCCATGTCGGTGTTCAATCTCCTCGTGATGAAGTCGTTCTTCGAGAGCCTCCCGCGCGAGCTCGAGGAGGCCGCGCGCATCGACGGTCTCGGCTGGTGGGGCATCTTCACCCGGATCGCCCTGCCGCTGTCCAAGCCCGTTCTCGCGACGATGACGCTGTTCTACTCCGTGCAGTTCTGGAACGACTGGTTCAGCGCGTTCCTGTATCTGGATCAGACGGACCTCTATCCGCTCTCGCTCCACCTGCGCAACCTCATCGCCGGCGCGACGACCACCACGGCGGAGAGCGCGGCGGCCGTGGGCACGACCTCGGCGGCGATCAAGGACAACGTCCGGGCCGTCACGATGGTGCTGGCGATCATCCCCATCCTCGCCATCTACCCGTTCGTGCAGCGTCACTTCGTCTCGGGCGTGATGCTCGGCGCGGTCAAGGGCTGATGAGCGACGACGGCTTCGGATACCTCCTCGTCCACTTCGTCGAGGATCCCTCCGGGCACAGCGAGAAGATCTTCTTCTCGCTGTCCCGGGGGGACGATCCGCTCGCGTGGGAGCGGATGAACGGAGGCGAGCCGGTGCTCGAGTGGACGTCGGGCACGGGCGGGGTGCGCGATCCGCACATCGTGCGCGGGCCGGAGGGCTTCCACCTCATCGCCACCGACCTGCGCGTCTGGCGTCCGGAGGGCCCCGACTGGGGCGCCTACCGTCACCGGGGCAGTCGCGATCTGGTGGTGTGGGACTCCCCCGACCTCGTGACGTGGAGCACCCCCCGGGCGGTCACCGTGGCCCCCGAGGGCGCCGGCATGGCGTGGGCGCCGGAGAGCGTGCTCGATTCCTCGACCGGGGAGTTCCTCGTGCACTGGGCCTCCGGTCTGCCCGCCGACGCCGGCGACTCGACCGGGGCGACGGGCCCGGCCTGCATCCTGGCGTCGCGCACGCGCGACTTCCGCACCTTCACCGAGCCGCGGATCGTGCTCGAGCGCCCGGGCGGCGTGATCGACCTGACGATCGCGCTGCTCGACGACGGGCGCGTCATGCGCTTCGCGAAGCAGGATGACGCATACCCGGGTTCCTGGCGGATCTTCCAGCAGGTGGGCGGCGGGCTCGAGAGCGACGACTACACGACGGTCGCGCGGGGCATCGGCCAGCACATCGCCGAGCACGTCGAAGGGCCGCTGGTCTTCCGCGCGCACCCCCGGGCCGGCGAGCCCGAGCGCTGGTATCTCTGGGTCGACCAGTACTCGCGCATGCCGCAGGGGTACCACGCGCTGACGTCGGACGATCCGGCATCGGGTCGGTGGGAGCCGGTTCCGGATGACGCCTTCGACCTGCCGCCGAACACCAAGCACGGGGCGGTGCTGCCGCTGCGGCGCCACGAGTACAGCGCGCTGCGGGAGCGCTGGGGCTGACGGGCGCGCCGGGCGTCAGCCGACGATGCGGGCGCCCGGCACCGGGCCGTGCACGTGCAGCGAGGCGTGGCCGGCCCGCTGCAGGTCGGTGCTGAGCTCGAGCGCGTGCTCGGGAGAGGCGCAGAGGAACGCGAGGGTCGGGCCCGATCCGGAGACGATGCCCGCCAGCGCGCCGGAGGCCTCGCCGAGTTCGAGCACGGCGGCCAGATCGGGGCGCAGACGCAGGGTCGCCACCTGCAGGTCGTTGCGCAGCGACGCGGCGAGCATGTCGGCGTCGCCCGCTCGCAGCGCGTGCAGCACCTCCACGTCGACCGACGGCGTCTGGGCGACCGGTCCGATGTCGACCTTGTGGCGCTCGCGGTGCAGGTCGAGCTCCCCGTAGACCTTCGGGGTCGAGACGCCCTCCTCGCTCGTGACGAGCACCCAGTCGAAGCGTCCGCGCGCCAGCGCCGGGTTGAGCACGTCGCCCCGGCCCGTGCCGACGGCCGTGCCGCCCTTGAGAGCGAAAGGCACGTCGGCGCCGAGCTGGGCGGCGAGCCGGTGCAGCTCCTGGTGCGTCAGGCGCGTGTCCCACAGCGCGTCGCAGGCGAGCAGCGCGGCGGCGGCGTCCGCCGATCCGCCTCCCATGCCGCCGGCGACCGGCACCTGCTTGTGGATGTCGAGGTGCACGCCGCCCTCGTAGCCCGTGGCGTCGGCGAGCAGCAGCGCGGCCTTCAGCGCGAGATTACGGTCGTCGGTGGGCACACCGTCGAGGTCGACGCCGTCCGCGCCCGTGACCGTCAGGCTGAACGTGTCGGCCATGGTCGCGACCACGTCCTCGTACAGCGACACCGCCTGGAAGGCGGTCGCCAGCTCGTGATATCCGTCGTCCTGGAGCGCGCCGACCTCGAGGTAGACATTGATCTTCCCCGGAGCGCGCACGCGCACCGACGGGATCTCCTCCGCGAACGTCATGCGGCGGTCCTGTCGGGCAGATCGGTGGCGCTTGTGGCGGAGATCACGATCCCCAGGCTACCTATGCCGAGAGGGCCTCAAGACCACGGCGGCGGCCCGAGCGAAATGTTTCGACGGGTGCCCGCAGATCACCGGATGGCGCGCGCGATCCGCACGAAATCGTCGATGCCCAGCTCCTCGCCGCGCGCCGTCGGCTTCACACCCGCCGCCTCGAGGATCTCCGAGGCCCCGGCGGCCGTGCCGCCCAGCACACCGGCCAGGGCCTGGCGCAGCATCTTGCGGCGCTGCTGGAACGCGGCGTCGATGATCTGGAAGGTGGCGCGGCGCTCGTCCTCCGTGCCGCGCGGCTCCGCGTCGCGCTGGAAGCCGACGAGCACGCTGTCGACGTTCGGCACGGGCCAGAACACCTGACGCGAGACGACGCCCGCCAGGCGCCAGCGGCCGTACCAGGCCGCCTTCGCGCTCGGGGCGCCGTAGACCTTGCTGCCGGGAGGGGCCGCGAGGCGCTCCCCCACCTCGGCCTGCACCATCACGACGCCGCGGTCGAGGAACGGGAACGTCTCCATGAAGTGCAGCAGCACCGGAACCGACACGTTGTAGGGCAGGTTGGCCACCAGCACGGTGGGGTCGCCGGGCAGCTCGGTCACGCGCAGCGCATCGGCGTCGACGACCGTGAGCGCGCCGTCCGGCACGCCGTGCTCTGCGGCCGTGGTGGGCAGGCGCTCGGCGAGGCGGTGATCGATCTCGACCGCCGTGACGCTCGCTCCCGTCTCCAGGATCGCGAGCGTGAGGGATCCGAGGCCCGGTCCCACCTCGACGACGCGGTCGGTCGCCTGGACGCCCGCGACCGACACGATCTTGCGCACCGTGTTGGCGTCGACCACGAAGTTCTGCCCCAGCTTCTTGGTGGGGGTGACATCGAGGGATGCCGCGAGCGAGCGGATCTCGGTGGGGCCGAGCAGGGTGACCATGGTTCTTCTCTCTCAGGCGTGCGCGTCAGGCGCTCTGGCCGAAGTCGCCGTACACGGCGAGGGTGTTCGCGGCGATCTGCGCGCACAGCTCGTCGACCTCGACGCCGAGCTCGTCGGCCATGAAGCGCACCGTCATCGGCACGAGGTAGGGGGCGTTCGGGCGGCCGCGGTGCGGCACGGGCGTGAGGAACGGCGCATCCGTCTCGACGAGGATCCGGTGGCGCGGCGTCACCGCGAGCGCATCGCGCAGGTTCTGCGCGTTCTTGAACGTCACGTTGCCCGCGAACGACAGGAAGTAGTCGTTGTCGGCGGCCTCGCGCGCCATGTCCGCATCGCCCGAGAAGCAGTGGAACACCGTGCGCTCGGGAGCGCCCACGCGGCGGAGGGTGTCGAGCACGTCCCGATGCGCGTCGCGGTCGTGGATCTGCAGGGCGATGCCGTGCTTCTTGGCGAGATCGATGTGCGCCTCGAAGGAGCGGTGCTGGGCCTCGCGCCCGTCCTCGCCCGTGCGGAAGTAGTCGAGTCCGGTCTCGCCGATCGCGCGCACCCGCGGGTGCGCGGCGAGTTCGTCCATGACCGCGATGGCCTCGTCGAGGCGCCCCGCCTGGTCGTACACGGGCGCGTCGTTCGGGTGGATCGCCACGGCCGCGAGCACCCGCGAGTCGGCCTCGGCCGCCGCGACCGCCCAGCGCGAGGAATCGATGTCGCCGGAGGCCTGCACCACGCCGGCGATGCCGACATCGGCGGCGCGATCCAGGTGCTCCGTGAGGGTGAGCGGGTCGTCGCCGTCGGTGATCTCGAGGTGGCAGTGGTTGTCGTAGACCGGGATCGCCAGGGGCGCGGGAGCCTCGGGATACCGCAGCTCCTTGCGTCCCTCCCGAGGCCGCTCGCGGACGTAGGTCTCGGGGACCTGTGCCTCGGTCACGATCCGTCGGCCTGCTCGATGCGCGGGAACAGGGGCTGCAGCGCCTGGGTGACGGTGCCCGCGGGCAGCTGACCCCAGCGGCCGGTGTCGCGCACGGGCTGATCCGCCAGCGCACCGAGCGAGCCCTCCGTGCCGAGCGCGGCCCACAGCTTGGCGGTCGCCTGCGGCATCACGGGAGACAGCAGCACAGCGAGCGCACGCAGCGCCTCGGCGCACGTGTAGAGCACGGTCGCCAGGCGCTCGCGCTGCGCGTCGTCCTTCGCCAGCGCCCAGGGCTCGTTCACCGTGATGTAGCCGTTGAGCTCGTCGACGATGGTCCAGATGCTGCGGATCGCCTCGTCGATGCGGAAGCGGTCGATCGCCTCATCGGCGGACGCGGCGGCGTCGGCCACGACCTTCTGGATCGCCAGGTCGCTCTCGGTGTACTCCCCCGGCTCGGGCACGGATCCGCCGAAGTACTTGCCGATCATGGCGATCGTGCGCGAGGCGAGGTTGCCGAATCCGTTGGCGAGCTCCGCCTGGTACCGGGCCGACAGGTCCTCCCACGAGAACGAGCCGTCCTGGCCGAAGGCGATCGCCGACAGGAAGTAGAAACGGTAGGCGTCGGATCCGAACACGTCGGTGATGGCGTGCGGAGCGATGCCCGTGAGCTTCGACTTCGACATCTTCTCGCCGCCGACCAGCAGCCAGCCGTGCGCGAACACGTTGTGCGGCACGTCGATGCCCGCTGCCATCAGCATGGCGGGCCAGATGACGGCGTGGAAGCGCAGGATGTCCTTGCCCACGATGTGGCGGGCCGGCCAGCGACGCGCGAAGTTCTCGTCGTCGGCGCCATACCCGACGGCCGTGGCGTAGTTGAGGAGGGCGTCGAACCACACGTAGATGACGTGCGACTCGTCCCACGGCACCGGGATGCCCCAGTCGAAGGCCGAACGCGAGATCGACAGATCCTGCAGGCCCTGCTGCACGAAGGCGACGACCTCGTTGCGCGCCGACTCGGGCTGCACGAAGTCGGGGCGGTCGCGGTAGAGCTGCAGCAGTCGCTCCTGGAAGTCGCTGAGCTTGAAGAAGTAGTTCTTCTCCTGCAGCAGCTCGAGCGGCTTCGAGTGGATCGCGCAGACCTTGAGCCCCTCGAAGGGGCCGGTGCCGTCGACGATCTCGGAGGCCGGCTTGAACTCCTCGCAGCCGACGCAGTACAGCGCCTCGTACTCGCCCGCGTAGATGTGGCCGCGGTCGTAGACGTCCTGCAGGAAGCGCTGCACCGATGCCTCGTGGCGCGGCTGCGTCGTGCGGATGAAGTCGTCGTTGGCGACATCGAGGGTCTCGAGCAGCGGCTGCCACTCCTCGTTCACGAGCTTGTCGGCCCACTGCTGCGGCGTCAGGCCGTTGGCCGCGGCGGCGCGCATCATCTTCTGGCCGTGCTCGTCGGTGCCGGTCAGCATCCACGTGTCGTCGCCCGCCTGGCGGTGCCAGCGCGCGAGCGTGTCCGCTGCCACCGTCGTGTAGCCGTGCCCGATGTGGGGCACGTCCGAGGGGTAGTAGATCGGCGTGGTGATGTAGAACGAACGGCCGGAAGTCACCCTGCAATCCTAGGCGGGCGACCTGGGGGCATTACGCGAGCGGCAGGTTCAGATCGCGCAGGACGCGGTTGGCGGGCGCCAGCGTGTCGGCGAGCCCGCCGAACAGCGGGATCAGGGCCGCGTACGTCTGCGACGACGCGGGATCCGGGTCGAGCCGCGTCCGCACCTCCACGAGGTCGGCGGCCGCGTCGAGCGAGTCGATGAGCCCGAGGGCCTTCATGCCGAGCAGTGCCGCGCCGAACCCGGATCCCTCCCCGTCGTCGAGCAGCGCGAGGGGCGTCGCGAACGCGCCGGCGAGGGTCGTCGGCCACAGCGGGTGCTGCATCACGCCGCCCGTGGCGCGGATCTCGTGGATGTCGAACCCGGCCCCGCGCATCGCGCCGAGGACGAGCGCGAGCTGCATCGCCACGCCCTCGACCGCGGCGCGCACGAGGTGGCCGCGGTGGTGCGAGCGGGTGAGGCCGATGTAGGCGCCGCGGGCTCCGCCGGCCCACCGCGGGGCGCGCTCGCCCAGCAGGTGCGGCAGCATCAGCAGCCCGCCCGCGCCGACGGGCGTCCTCGCGGCCTCGTCGAGCAGCAGGGCGGTCGGGGTGTCGGATCCGATCTCTCCCCGCAGCCATTCGAGGGCCACGCCGCCGTTGTTGATCGCGCCGCCGATCACCCAGCGGTCCTCGGTGAGCGCGTAGCAGAACACGCCTCCGGCCGGATCGACCGCGGGTCGATCCACGGCCACGCGCAGGGCGCCCGACGTGCCGATGGAGCAGGCGGCGACGCCGGGGCGCACCGCGCCGACGCCGAGGTTGGCCAGCGGGCCGTCTCCGGCGCCCACGACCACGGGCGTGGATGCCGCCAGACCCGTCACCGCGGCCGTCTCGATCGTGAGCCCCGGCAGCACGTCCGTCGTGCGCACGAGCACGGGCAGCTGATCGGCGGTGATCCCCGCGATCTCCAGGGCCTCAGCATCCCATTCGAGCCGGTGGATGTCCATCAGGCCCGACGCCGACGCCACCGAGTGATCGGTGACGAGCGAGCCGGTCAGCCGCAGCTGCACCCAGTCCTTGATGCCGACCCACCGCGACGCACGCGCGTGGAGATCCGGATCCTGTTCGCGGATCCAGGCGAGCTTCGTCAGCGGCGACATCGGATGCACGGGCGTGCCCGTGCGGCGGTGCAGCGCGAGGCCGCCCGTCGCCGCACGGATCCGCTCGGCCTGCGCGGTGGCGCGGGTGTCGGCCCACGTGATGACCGGGGTGATCGGATGCAGGTCGGCGTCGAGCGCCATCAGGCTGTGCAGCGCCGTGGAGAAGGACAGGCCGGCGACGCGGTCGTGGCCGATCTCGGCGGCCACAGCCGCGACGCCCGCGAGCACGGCGGCCAGGATCAGCTGCGGATCCTGCTCGGCGTGGCCCGGCTGCGGCTCCTCCAGCGGATAGCCGCGCTGCCACTTCGCGATCAGCGCGCCGTCCGGCCGGTAGGCGACCACCTTGGTGGCGGTGGTGCCCATGTCCACGCCGATCACGACATCCCGTGCTGTCACAGCCTGCGCCTCGTTCTCTCTGGTCTTCAGCGGATGGTATGCCGGATCAGAAGATCGCGAAGATCGCGAGCACGATCACGAAGCCGACGACCGATTCGATCGCCTGCTGCACGGTCCAGGTCTTCAGGGTGGTCTTGACGTCCATTCCCATCAGGCGGCCCACGAGCCAGAAGCCGGAGTCGTTCACGTGGCTGGCGAACACCGAGCCCGCCGCCGCGGCGAGCGTGATGGCGGCCGTGTCGATGACGCTGTAGCCGCCCGCGATGACCGCCGGCGAGAGCAGACCCGCGGTCGTGACGAGCGCGACAGTGGCCGAGCCCTGTGCCACGCGCAGCGCGACCGCGACCAGGTACGCCGCGAAGATGAGCGGCAGACCGAGGCCGTCCAGCGTCTCGGACAGCGCCGCGCCGATGCCGGAGGCACGCAGCACACCGCCGAACATGCCGCCGGCGCCGGTGATGAGAATGACCGACGCCACCGTGCCGAGCGTGTTCTCGACGAGCTTCTCGAGCGCCGATCCGTTCTCGCCGCGGAACTTGCCGAGCACGAGGAGCGCGACGAGCGCGGTGATGAGCAGCGCGACCGGCGAGGTGCCGATGAGCATCAGTGCCTGCACCCAGGTCTCGGTCTTGTCGACGACCTTGATCGAGGAGAGCGCGTTCAGACCGGTGTTGAGGAAGATCAGCACCAGCGGCAGCAGCAGGATCAGGATGACCGTGCTCGCCTTCGGCGGGTTCTTGGGCTGATCCTCATCGGCGGCGCCGAACAGCGCCGGGACGATCATCGGGTAGCGCGAGTTGACGAACTTGCCCCACAGGTAGCCCGACAGGTACCAGGCCGGGAAGGCGACGACGAGACCGAGCAGCATGACCACGCCGAGGTCGGCCTTGAAGAGCTCGGTCGCCGAGACCGGCCCGGGGTGCGGCGGCAGGAACACGTGCATCACCGAGAACGCCGCGGCGCCGCTGATGCCGAACAGCAGCAGGTTCTTGCCGCCGATGCGCCGGGCAACCGCGAAGATGATCGGCAGCATCACGACGAGACCCGCATCGAAGAAGATCGGGAAGCCCAGGATCAGCGAGGTGAGGCCGAGCGCGAACGCCGCGCGCTTCTCGCCGAAGATGCGGACCATCCCGTCGGCGAGCACCTTCGCGCCGCCGCTCGACTCGATGAGGCGGCCAAGGATCGCGCCGAGACCGATCAGCAGCGCGACGCTGCCGAGCGTGCCGCCGAAGTTGGCGACCAGCACGTCGTTCACCAGCACGCCCATCGGCAGGCCGGTGGCGAGCGCCGTGAGCAGCGAGACCACGATCAGCACGAGGAAGGCGTGCAGCCTCACCTTGATGACGAGGAACAGGATCAGGGCGACGGCGGCGGCAGCGATGCCGAGCAGCGGCCCCGCCCCGAGCGTCTGGGTCCAGTCTTCCATGGGGGTTTCTCCGTTGAAATCGAGATGGACGCGGGTTGTCATCCACGACATCCGCGAAAGGTAGTACTTATCGGGGAGATAAAGTATCACCATTCGGGCCCGAAGGAGAGTCGCATGGTTCAGGGGATGCACGGCGACGTGCTCGACGCCATCGGGCGCCGCGCCGCGGCAGGGGCGCTCGCACCCGGCGACGTCCTCACCCTCGCCCAGCTCGAAGCCGAGCACGGCGCCTCGCGCACCGTCGTGCGGGAGGCCGTGCGGGTGCTCGAGAGCCTGGGGATCCTCACCTCGCGGCGCCGCGTGGGCATCACCGTGCAGCCGCGAGAGCAGTGGGATGCGCTCGCGCCGGCGGTGATCCGCTGGAATCTCGCGGGCCCCGGCCGACGGCAGCAGCTCGAGGCGCTGATGGAGCTGCGTGTGGCCGTCGAGCCCACGGCCGCCCGTCTCGCCGCGACGCGCGCGACGCCTGCGCAGCGCGACGAGCTGCGCGCGCTGGCCGAGCGCCTGCGCGATCTGGGGCTCACGGGTCGTGCCGACTCCGACGAGTTCATGGAGGCCGACGTCGACTTCCACCGCGCGCTGCTGCGGGCATCCGGCAACCCTCAGCTCGCCGCCCTGGAGGGGCCCGTGAGCGAGGAGCTGCGCGGCCGCACCCGACTGGGGCTTCACCCGCGGGTGCCCGCCCCCGGAACCCTCGACGAGCACCTCTCGGTCGCGCTCGCGATCGCCGCGGGCGAGCCGGATGACGCCGAGCGCCTCTCGCGCGCGCACCTGCTGGGCGTGTGGAGCGAGATCGCCGAGGCCTCCCCCGCCTGACCCGCCGCGGGCGCGACGGCGTCAGCCCCTGCGCGTCACGACCTCGCGGCGAGGGCCGCCTGGTACAGGTCGCGCGAGGACAGTCCCGAGTGCGCCGCGACCTCTGCGGCCGCATCCTTCAGGCGCACGCCCGAGGCGACGAGCGCCTGCACCTGCGCGAGCGCGTCGTCAGCCGACACCTCGCGCGCGACGGCGCCCGCCACGACGATGACCAGCTCGCCGCGCACACCCTCCTCGGCCCACGCGGTGAGCTCCGCGAGGGTGCCGCGCGCGACCTCCTCGTACAGCTTCGTGAGCTCGCGCGCGACCGCGGCGCGGCGATCCGCGCCGAAGGCCCCCGCCATGTCGGCGAGGGTCTGCGCCACGCGGGTGGGCGCCTCGAAGAACACCATCGTGCGCGGCTCCGCGGCGAGCGCGGCGAACGCCCGGCGGCGGTCTCCGGGCTTGCGGGCGACGAAGCCCTCGAAGGTGAAGCGGTCGGTCGGCAGGCCCGAGACCGCGAGCGCCGTCAGCACGGCGCTCGGCCCGGGGATCGCCGTGACCTGCACACCCGCTTCGGCCGCCGCCGCGACCAGGCCGTATCCCGGATCGCTGACGGTCGGCATGCCGGCGTCGCTCAGCACCACGAGATCCTGATCCCGGGCGAGCTCGACGAGCTCGGCCGCCTTCTGGCGCTCGTTGTGGTCGTGCATCGCGATGAGACGCGGGCGGTTGTCGATGCCGAGCGCGGCGAGCAAGCGCTGGGTCGTGCGGGTGTCCTCGGCCGCGACGACCGTCGCCGACTCGAGCACCTCGATGAGCCGGCGGGACGCGTCTCCGAGATTGCCGATGGGCGTCGCCGCGAGGATGATCACGGCTTCAGCGTATCGAGAGGGCGGCTCGCGTCAGATCCAGCCGGGCACCCACATGTGCGCGTACCAGAGCGCGTACGGCTGCAGCAGGCCGGTGGCGAGCGGCAGGAAGAACAGCCCCACCACCACCGCGATCAGCAGGAAGACGCCCACAGATGTGCGCCACGCGCGGGTCGCGGTCGCCGCATGACGGGTGACGTACGCCCTCTCGGAGACCGTGGCGCCCTCGAGCACCAGCGGCTCACGCTCGCGCGCCAGCCAGCCGAGCGCCAGGGCGAGCAGGATGAGCAGGAAGGGCAGCATCGTCACCGTGTAGAACTGGAAGATCGTGCGCTCCGGGTAGAGCAGCCAGGGCCCCCAGGTCAGCGCGAGACCCAGGAGCGCGAGAGCGAACGGGAACGTCAGTCGCCCCGCCCGGCGCCGGATCAGCAGCACGATCGCGAGAATCACCGCGGCCCAGGCGCCGTACCAGGCGATCGGGTTCGCGTGGCTTCCGATCACGGCGATGCAGTCGCCTGCCCAGCCGCAGGTCGCCGTGCCCGCCTCGGGCCGGTTCAGCCACATCGCGGTGGGCCGCGTGAGGAACGGCCACTGCCACGCGGGGCTCGCATACGGGTGGCTCGTCCCCAGCCCGACGTGGAACTGGTACATCGAGCGGTGGTAGTTCCACAGCGCGAGGAGGGGGTTCGGATCCGATCCTCGGTCGTAGCCGCCGCTGGTCACCAGCCAGCCCGTCCAGGACACGAGATACACGACGAACACGATCGGCACGAGCTGCAGGAACGTCACCGGCGCCTGCTTCAGCAGTGCGGCGGCGTACCACTCGCGCGAGCCCGACCTGCGCCGCTGGAGCGCGTCCCAGACGACGAGGTAGACGCCGACCCCGGCGAGCACGTACAGGCCCGACCACTTGATTGCGCAGGCGGCACCGAGGGACGCGCCGGCGGCAAGGATCCACGGCCGGTTCCAGACGACGGCGCCCGCGGAGCGCTCGCTCTCGGCGATCAGCCGACCGGTGCGGTCGCGATCGATCAGCAGGAACCAGAAGGCCAGCACGATGAAGAACGTGAGGAAGCCGTCGAGCAGGCTCACCCTGCTGAGCGCGACGGCGAGCCCGTCGATCGCGAGCAGTCCTCCCGCGATCAGCGCGACCCCGATCGATCCGGACAGCCGGCGCGTGATCAGGTACACAAGCGGCACGAGAAGCGTGCCGAACAACGCGGCCGAGAATCGCCATCCGAACGCGTTCTCGGCGCCGAAGAGCGCGAGCCCCAACGCGATCAGCCACTTGCCGAGCGGCGGATGCACAACGTAGGCCGCGTCGGTCGCGAAGACCCCCGTGTTCCCGGCGGCGAACTGCGCGTTGGCGTTCTCGGGCCAGGTCGCCTCGTAGCCGAGGTGGAGCAGCGTCCAGGCGTCCTTGACGTAGTAGGTCTCGTCGAAGACCAGCTCCTGCGGGTGCCCGAGGCCGATGAAGCGCACCAGCGCCGCGACGAAGGTCAGCGCGAGGGGCGCGATCCACTCGGTGCGCGGCGAGCTCAAGACGCGACTCAGGGCGATCCTCACCGGGTCAGCTTATGGGCGCGTGCAGGTGCCGCTCATCCTGATCACGGCGAGGACTCGCCCTCGCGGAGCGCGCTGCGGAACCGCCGCTGGTACGCGGCCGGGGAGATCCGCAGTTCCCGCGTGAAGACGCGGCGCAGCGACTCGTAGCTCGGGAAGCCGGCCAGGTCGGCCGCTTCGGTCGCCGTGTGGCCCTGCGCCAGCAGCGCCCGGGCGATGTCGAATCGCACCGACTCGACATAGCGGGCCGGGGTCGTCGCGAGCTCCTCGTGAAACAGGCGGCTGAGGTGACGAGCGCTCACATTGAGTCGCGTCGACAGAGCCGACGCCGAGAAGTCGGCGGTCGGATCGGCCGTGATCATCTCGACCACACGCCGCAGCGCGGGGGTCCTCGGCGGATCGCCGGCGAGTGGCACGGAGAACTGCGACTGCCCTCCGGCGCGTTGGAGATAGACAACCAGCAGCCGCGCGACGTCGCGGGTCAGCTCGGCGCCATGATCGGCCTGGATCAGCGCGAGAGCCAGGTCGATGCCGGCTGTCACCCCGGCCGACGAATACGTGCTGCCGTCGCGGATCCAGATCGCGTCGGGCTCGACGGTCACCGCCGGGTGCCGCGACGCGAGTGTCGAGGCGACGCGCCAGTGCGTCGTGGCGCGCTTGCCGTCGAGCGCACCCGCGGCCGCGAGAACGAACGCCCCGGTGCAGATGGAGGCCACGCGGGACGCCCGCCCGGCGAGCGAGGCCGCGGCTGCTGACAGCGACGCGGGCACCTCGGTGCGCGGGTACACGTCGCCGCCGGCGATGAGCACCGTCTGCGCGTCCGTCACCTCGGACGCCGCCCGGCGCACGGAGAGCGCGATTCCGGACGAGGTGACGACGTCGGCGCCATCCGGCGAGACGAGCTCCACCTGGTAGGCGGCACCAAGCCGATTGGCCTCCGAGAACGCGTCGGCGGGGCCGGCGACGTCGAGCAGCTTCACGCCGTCGAACACCAGGATCGCCACTCGATGCGGGGCGCGGGCGATGTCCGGAATCATGTGATTCCCGGCCGCCGTCGGGCGGCGCCGGTCCGCGGCGGGGGTGGAGTGTGGAAGCAGGACGATCCGTCCCCCATCCACCGCCCAGAAAGCGAAGCACCCATGACTGAGATCATCGCAGGCGTCGCGATCCCGGACTCCGCGATTGCGAACGCCGCCGCGCGGAAGGTCTCCGAGGCCGTCAGCCCGCTGCTCTTCCACCATTCCCGCCGCACTTTTCTGTTCGCCGCGCTCCACGCGCGGCGGCTCGGCACCCCGGTCGACCACGAGCTGCTCTATATCGCATCGCTCTTCCACGACATCGGTCTCTCGCAGCCGGCCGGCGCGACGCCCCAGCGCTTCGAGCTCGACGGCGCTGACCATGCCCGTGCCTTCCTGCGCGAGCACGGCGCCTCCGACGCCGAGATCGAGACCGTCTGGATGGCGATCGCCCTCCACACCACCCCGGGCATCCCGGACCGGCTGGCTCCCGAGATCGCGCTCACTCACGCCGGGATCGTGACGGATGTCGTCGGCCTCGGTCTGCAGGATGTCCCGGCCGCGGCGCGAGCCGAGATCCTCGCCGCGCATCCGCGCGAGGAGTTCGAGACCGGATTCCTGCACGCGCTGCACGAGGGCATCCGCCACCGCCCGGAGACCGCGTACGGAACGATCAACGCCGACGTGCTGTCGCGTTTCTCACCGGATGTCCCACAGCCCGATCTGATCGAGCGCGTGCTGCACTCGGGGTGGACGCGATGACCGCCGCGACCGAGATGACGGCGCTGCGCGCGCACGCACGCGGCGGCGCCGAGCAGCTGGTGCTCGAGACGGCACCCGTGCCGGCGCTGCGCGGCCCCGACGAGGTGCTCGTGCGCGTCACCGCGGCGGCGGTGACCCTCGACGAGCTGACATGGCCCGAGACCTGGGAGTCGAACGGCCAGGATCGCACCCCGATCATCCCGTCGCACGAGTTCGCCGGCACCGTCGCGGCGATCGGCGACGACGTGCGCGGCCTGGCCGTGGGTGATCGCGTCTACGGGCTCGTGCCCTTCGACCGCGACGGGGCCGCAGCGGAGTACACGGTGGTGCCCGTGTCCTCGCTCGCCGTGCTGCCCGCGGGCGTCGCAGACGAGGTGGCGGCCGCGGCTGTGCTGCCGGGCCTGACGGCGTGGGAGGCACTGAGCGCGCACCTGGACGTCCCACCGGGCGGGCGACTGCTCGTGCGCGGAGGCAGCGGTGCGGTCGGGATGCTCATCATCCAGCTCGCCGCCCAGCGAGGCATCGAGGTCACGGCGACCGTGCGCAGGGAGCAGTCCGCCGCGCGCGCCTTCGATCTGGGGGCCGCGGCGGCACTCATCGGCGACGAGCCGGAGGCGCTCGCCTCGGCGGCTTTCGACGCCTCGATCGACACCGTGGGCGCCGGGACTCCCGAGTGGATGTACCGCGCGGTGCGCGAGGGCGGTCGGGTGATCACCCTGCAAGAGCCACCGTCGGCCGAGCTCGCTGACGCGTACCGCGTCGACGCCCGGTTCTTCATCGTGCATGCCGAAGCGCAGGCGCTCGCGGACCTCGCCGGGGTGCTCGCCGAGGGACGCTTGCACATCGCCATCGCGCGCCGGATGCCGCTGGCTGCGGGGCGCGCCGCGTATGACCGCGACGACCGGCCGGCGGCGCCGGGCAAGACCGTGCTGCTTCCGCGGGCGGACTGACCCCGGCACACCACAGCGCCCCGTCCGTGGCGGCCGGGGCGCTGTGGTGTGCGGGTCAGGTGCCCGTCAGTTCAGCTCGGTGGGGTGCGCGCCCACGCGTCCGGAGCCGTCGAGCGGGTCGAGCGCGTCGATCTCGGCGACCTCGGCATCGGTGAGCTCGAAGTCGAAGACGCTGATGTTCTCGACCATGCGCTCGGGACGCACCGACTTCGGGAAGACGATGAAGCCCTTCTGCAGGTGCCAGCGGATGACGACCTGTGCGGGGGTCTTGCCGTGGGCGGCGGCGGCCTCGGCGACCGGCTTCTCCTGGAAGAGGTCGTACTTGCCCTGGCCGAGCGGACCCCACGACTCGATGTGCATGCCGTTCTCGGCGGCCCACTCCGTGATCTCGCGCTGCTGGTAGGCGGGGTGCAGCTCGATCTGGTTCACCGCCGGCACCACACCCGTCTCCTCGACGAGGCGATCGAGGTGCTCGACCAGGTGGTTCGAGACGCCGATCGAGCGTGCGAGACCGGCGTCGCGGATCTCGATGAGCTTCTGCCACGCGTTGACGTACTGACCGTTCGCCGGGGCGGGCCAGTGCGTCAGGTAGAGGTCGACGTAGTCGAGACCCAGCTTCGAGAGGCTCTCGGTGATCGCTGCCTTGGGGGCCTCGCCGCCCTGGCGGTCGTTCCAGAGCTTGGTCGTGATGAAGAGCTCGTCGCGCGGGATGCCGCTCTTGCGGATCGCGGCGCCGACGCCCTCCTCGTTGCCGTAGATGGCGGCGGTGTCGATGTGCCGGTAGCCCGCCTCGAGCGCGGCCGTGACGGCCTGCTCGGCTTCGTCGGCCGGCACCTTGAAGACGCCGAAGCCGAGCTGGGGGATGTCGTGTCCGTCGTTGAGTGCGATTCGGGGAACGGTCATGTCCCCGAGCCTACGAGCGTGCGGGGACATCGAGGGCGGGCTTGACGAAGAACGTCGGACGCGTATCCGGATCTAGACTGAAGGGCTATGCCTGACGCGCCCACCCCCACCTGGCGGATCTCCTACCCGCCCGAGCTGCCCGTCAGCGGCGCGCGCGACGAGATCGCGGCCGCGATCCGCGACCACCAGGTGGTCATCGTGGCCGGCGCCACCGGCTCCGGCAAGACGACCCAGCTGCCCAAGATCGCGCTCGAGCTCGGGCGGGAGCGCATCGCGCATACGCAGCCGCGCCGCCTCGCCGCGCGCACGATCGCCGAGCGCATCGCGGAGGAGCTCGAGGTGCCGCTCGGCGACGTCGTGGGCTACAAGGTGCGCTTCACCGACAAGGTGTCCGACGCGACGCGCATCGCGCTGATGACCGACGGCATCCTGCTCAACGAGATCCACCGCGATCGCAAGCTGTCGCGCTACGACACGATCGTCGTCGACGAGGCGCACGAGCGGTCGCTCAACGTCGACTTCCTGCTGGGCTATCTGAAGCAGCTGCTCCCCCAGCGCCCCGACCTGAAGGTGATCATCACCTCGGCCACGATCGATCCGGAGTCCTTCGCGAAGCACTTCGCGGACGCCGACGGCACCCCGGCGCCGATCATCGAGGTGTCCGGCCGCACGTACCCCGTGGAGATCCGGTACCGGCCGCTGGTGGCCGATGTCGATCCCGACGCGGATGCGGACGTGGCGGCGTACGACGCCGAGGACGAGGTCGGATCCATCGTGCTCGCCCTGCGCGAGCTGGAGCGCGAGGCGCCCGGTGACGTGCTGGTGTTCCTGCCCGGGGAGGCGGAGATCCGCGATGCGGCCGATGCCGTCCGGGGCGCATACCGCGACCAGCGCGCCCCCACCGAGGTGCTGCCGCTGTACGGCCGCCTGAGCGCGGCCGAGCAGCACCGGGTCTTCGAGCGCTCGACCGTCGCGGGGCTCAAGCGCCGCGTCATCCTCGCGACGAACGTCGCCGAGACGTCGCTGACGGTGCCCGGCATCAAGTACGTGATCGACACGGGCACGGCCCGCATCTCGCGCTACAGCAACCGCGCCAAGGTGCAGCGACTGCCCATCGAGGCCATCTCGCAGGCGTCCGCACAGCAGCGCTCGGGTCGCGCAGGTCGCACCAGCGACGGCATCGCGATCCGTCTCTACGGCGAGGACGACTTCGCCCGGCGGCCCGAGTTCACCGAGCCGGAGATCCTGCGCACCTCCCTCGCCGCGGTGATCCTGCAGGCCCTGGCCCTCGACTTCGGCGACATCGAGCGCTTCCCGTTCCTCACGCCTCCCGACTCGCGGGGTGTGAAGGCCGCGCTGGATCTGCTCGTCGAGCTGGGCGCGGTGGCGCTGATCCGCGACGGCTCCCCCCGCCTCACGCGCACCGGCCGCGAGATCGCGCGCCTTCCCATCGACCCCCGCTTCGCCCGCATGCTCATCGAGGCGCACAAGACGGGCACGTCCGAGGAGGTGCTCGCGATCGTCTCGGGCATGTCGATCCAGGATGTGCGCGAGCGCCCGGAGGAGCAGCGGGAGCAGGCCGATCAGGCCCACGCGCGCTTCGCCGATCCGACCTCCGACTTCCTCACGCTGCTGAACCTCTGGAACCACCTGCAGGAGAAGCAGAAGGAGCTCGGATCGAGCGCGTTCCGTCGCCTGTGCCGTGCGGAGTTCCTGAACTACGTGCGGGTGCGCGAGTGGTTCGACGTGCACCGCCAGCTCCGGAGTCTGGCCGGCGTTCGCTCGTCGAGCGGCGGGGCGGGTGTGCGGGAGGCGGGCGCCAGAGCAGACGCGATCCACCGGGCGCTGCTCGCCGGGCTGCTCTCCCAGATCGGCATCCTCGACGAGCGCGAGAAGGCGAAGGATCCGCGCGCTGCACGCGGCGCCGAGTACCGCGGCGCCCGCGGCGTGCGCTTCTCCGTGTTCCCCGGATCGGTGCTGCGCAAGCGCCGCCCGAAGGCCGTGATGGCCGCCGAGCTCGTCGAGACCTCCCGCCTGTTCGCGCGGACCGCCGCGCAGATCGACCCGGCGTGGGCCGAGGAGCTCGCCGGCGATCTGGCCAAGCGCCAGGTCACAGAGCCCCACTGGTCGAAGGACCAGGGCGCGGCGATGGCGTACGAGAAGGTCACGCTGTACGGCGTCGAGATCATCCCGCGCCGCCGCATCCAGTTCGCTCGCGTCGATCGCCCGAGCGCGCGCGAGCTGTTCGTGCGCCACGCGCTGGTGGAGGGTGAGTGGGATCCGAGCCGCCTGCCGCAGAACCTCACCGCGTTCCTGCGTCAGAACCACGAGCTGCGCCGACGCCTCGAGAAGCTCGAGGAGCGCGAGCGCCGGCGCGACATCCTCGCCGGCGACGAGGCCGTGTTCGCGTTCTACGACGCGCGCATCCCGCCCGAGGTGTTCGATGTGCGCTCGTTCGAGAAGTGGTGGCGCGACGCTCTCTCCCGCACCCCCAAGCTGCTCACCATGCGCGAAGCCGACCTCGTGGAGGGGTCGGCGACATCCGATGCGCGCGACTTCCCGAGCCGCTGGACGCAGGGCGACCAGACGCTGAACCTCGCCTACCGCTTCGAGCCGGGAGCCGACGACGACGGCGTCACCGTGGTGGTGCCGCTCGCGCTGCTCGCCTCGGTCGAGCCGGCGGGCTTCGACTGGCAGGTGCCCGGGATGCGCGCCGAGCTCATCACGGCCCTGCTCCGCGCGCTGCCCAAGGCCATCCGGCGCCATGTCGTGCCCGCCGCCGACTGGGCCGAGAAGCTCGCGGCCGAGCTCGAGGGCGCGGGCCCCGAGGATCATGGCGGACGCCCGCCGCAGACGCTGCGAGCCGCTCTCGCCCAGCGCATCCAGCGCGTGGCCAACCAGCCCGTCACGGCCGATGCCTTCGAGCTCGAGCGTGTGCCCGGCCACCTCATGATGTCGTTCCGCGCGGTCGACGAGCGCGGTCGCGCGCTCGGCTCCGACCGCGACCTCAGAGCCCTACAGGATCGGCTCGCCGGCCGCGCCCGACAGTCGGTCGCGCGCTCGCTCGACCGCGAGGCACGCCGCGCCGCACCGGCCGTGGTCGCGGGCACCGCCCCCGTGTCACTCGAGCGCACCGGACTGGTGGACTGGGACGTCGACGAGCTGCCCGAGGTCGTCGACACGAAGGTCGCGGGCGGCGTCGTGCGCGGCTACCCGGCTCTCGTCGATGAGGGCTCCTCGGTCGCGCTCCGCGTGGAGGCCACCCCCGAGGCCGCTTTGCAACACACGCGCAAGGGTGTGCGCCGCCTGCTCCTGCTGACGGTGCCCTCCCCCGTGTCGTACGTGCAGGAGCACCTCACCTCCAACGAGAAGCTCGCGCTCGCCGCGTCGCCGTATCCGTCGGCCAAGGCGCTCATCGAGGACTGCCGCGCCGCCGTGGCGGACGCCGCGATCGAGCGCGCGAGGACACTCCCCCGCTCGCGCGCGGCCTTCGACGCCCTCAAGGCCGAGGTGACCCGCGGATCCGTCGACGACGTGTTCGCGACCGTCTCGCTCGCGGCGCGCATCCTCACCGCGGCGCGCGAGGTCGAGCGCGGCATTAAGAGCGCGAACTCCATGGCCCTCCTCGGGCCGCTCGCGGACATCCGCTCGCAGCTCGCGGGACTCATCCGGCCCGGCTTCGTCTCGGACACGGGGCTTGCCCGCCTGCAGCATCTGCCGCGCTACCTCGAGGGCGCGCGCCTGCGCGTCGAGGCGCTGCCCGACAACCCGGGCCGCGACCGCGCGTGGATGACCGAGCTCGAGAAGGCCACCGCCGCGTTCACCGAGGCCGGCGGAGCCGTTCCGCTGCCCGAGGGCGCGCCCGAGCGCCTCGTGAGCGCCCGCTGGCTCCTCGAGGAGCTGCGCGTGGGCCTGTTCGCGCAGCGCCTCGGCACGGCCGAGCCGGTCTCCGTGCAGCGCATCCAGAAGGCGCTGCGCGGCTGACGCCCGTCGTGGGCCGCCACCTGCCCGCAGAGTGCGGTGCCGGTCAGCGACTCGTCGTTCGCCGGGGGGCCTCCGTCGCGCGCGCCACGCGCACCAGGAAGACATCGACCGGATCCTGACGCTCCGACACAAAGCCGTGTCGGTCGTAGAGGCCGCGAGCGGGACTGCCCTGCAGCACGTTGATGCGGATCGGGTCGCCGGCCGGAACCTCGGCGAGTATCGTCGCGAAAACGGCCGATCCGATTCCCCTCCCTTGCAGATCGCTCCGCAGGTAGAAGTGCTCGATCCACCAGCCGTCGTCTGCGGAGCGGAGCGCGATGGATCCCGCATCCCGGCCGTCCACCACGATCACGCGAGTGTCCTTCGGCTCGAATGCGCCGAGGAACCGTTCACGTACCCGCCCAGCGTCGAAGACGCCGAGTCGCTCCAGGTCGGCCCGCATCACCGCGGCCCGCAGCTCGGCGATCCACGCGGCGTCCGCGGCTGTGCTCCGTCGCAGGCTCCAGGTCATTCCTCGATCCAACCCCATCGAGTCCCACCCCCACCGGACGACGCGTCGGGGCGCATGCACGTCGCGAGCGCACATCCCGCAGGATGTGCGCTCGCGCTGTGGATGGGTGGCCGCGAAGAAGGATGTGCGCCCGTCGTGGGCCCGCGGCGTCAGACCGATTCGAGGATGGCGGTGGCTCCGAGCCCGCCGGCCGCGCAGATCGAGATGAGCGCACGCACGGGGCCACCAGTCTCGGCGGCGCGCTGCGCGACGAGCTTGGCGGCGGTGGCCAGGATGCGCCCGCCGGTGGCGGCGAACGGGTGGCCGGCCGCGAGCGAGGAGCCGTTGACGTTCAGACGCGATCGGTCGATGGATCCGAGCGGTGCCTCGCGACCGAGTTCGGTGCGGCACCATTCGGCGTCCTCCCACGCGGCCAGGGTGGTGAGCACCGTGGAGGCGAAGGCCTCGTGGATCTCGAAGAAGTGGATGTCGTCGAACGTCAGCCCGTTGCGATCGAGAAGGCGGGGCACGGCGTGGGCCGGCGCCATCAGCAGACCCTCGTGTCCGCCGACGAAGTCGACCGCGGCGGTCTCGGCGTCCACCACACGGGCCAGCACCGGCAGGTCACGCTCGGCGGCCCACTCCCGCGACGCCAGCAGCACGGCCGAGGCGCCGTCGGTGAGGGGCGTCGAGTTGCCCGCGGTCATGGTCGGCCGCGCCTCGAGCAGCCGCCGCCCGAACACGGGCGACAGCGCCGCGAGCTTGTCCATCGAGGTGTCGGCGCGCAGATTGTCGTCTCGGGTCAGCCCCCGGAACGGCGTGACGAGGTCGTCGAAGAACCCGCTCTCCCAGGCGGCGGCGAGACCCTGGTGGCTGCGGAGGGCGATCTCGTCCTGGGCCTCGCGTGTGATGCGCCACTTCGCGGTGGTGATCGCCTGGTGCTCGCCCATCGACAGGCCCGTGCGCGGCTCGTCGGTCGAGGGCGACAGCGGCTTGAGGTCGGCGGGACGCAGGGCGGCGAGCGCCTTCAGCCGCTCCCCCAGGGTCTTCGCGTGCGACACCTTCAGGAGCACCCGGCGCAGCCCCTCGCTGACGGCGATCGGCGCATCCGAGATCGAGTCGGCGCCTCCTGCGACGCCCGACTCGATCTGGCCGAGGCGGATCTTGTTCGACACCGCGATCGCGGCCTCGAGACCCGTCGCGCACGCCTGCTGCAGGTCGTACGCCGGCGTCTGCGGCGACAGCGAGGATCCCAGCACGCTCTCGCGGATCAGGTTGAAGTCGCGCGAGTGCTTCAGCACGGCACCGCCCGCGACCTCGCCGAGCCGTTCGCCCTCGAGGCCGAACCGCGCGACGAGTCCTTCGAGGGCGGCCGTGAACATCTCCTGGTTGGAGGCGTCCGCATACCGCCTGCCGGCGCGAGCGAACGGAATCCTGTTTCCGCCCACCACGTAGGCATCGCGCGGGGCGGCGGGCGTCGTCATCGAGGCGTCGGTCATGCCCGGAGCGTCTCACGCCGGCGCGCGGATGCCCAGGGGGTTGTAGGTCATGGTCAATGCGCGGAGGCGGATTGAAGGGGCGCACCCCCGCTCAGGTATCTTGAAGTCGAGAGAATTCGCGCCGACCACAGGAGCTTCTTCCGCATGTCGAAGATCATCTACACGCACACCGACGAGGCGCCGCTGCTGGCGACGTACTCGTTCCTGCCGATCGTCGCGAGCTACGCGGCCAAGGCGGGCATCGAGCTGGAGACCCGCGACATCTCGCTCGCCGGACGCATCCTGGCCCAGTTCCCCGAGCGCCTCACCGAGGAGCAGCGCATCGGCGACGCCCTCGCCGAGCTCGGCGAGCTGGCCCACGACCCGGCCGCTAACATCATCAAGCTGCCGAACATCTCGGCCTCCGTGCCCCAGCTCGAGGCGGCCATCGCCGAGCTGCAGGCCCAGGGCTTCGACGTGCCCGACCTGCCCGCGAACCCGGAGACCGACGAGGAGAAGGACTTCGCCGCGCGCTACGACAAGGTCAAGGGCTCGGCCGTCAACCCCGTCCTGCGCCAGGGCAACTCCGACCGCCGCGCTCCCGCGTCGGTCAAGGCCTACGCCCAGAAGCACCCCCACTCGATGGGCGCCTGGTCGGCTGACTCGAAGACGAACGTCGCCACGATGGGCGAGAACGACTTCTTCTCGAACGAGCAGTCGGTCGTCATCCCCGCCGCCGACACCCTCCGGATCGAGCACGTCTCGCAGGACGGATCCGTCACGGTCCTCAAGAGCGACCTGAAGGTGCTCGAGGGCGAGGTCGTCGACGCCACGTTCATGTCGGCGAAGGCGCTCGACGCGTTCCTCGCCGAGCAGGTCGCGCGGGCGAAGGCCGAGGGCGTGCTCTTCTCGGTGCACCTCAAGGCCACCATGATGAAGGTCTCCGACCCGATCCTTTTCGGTCACGTCGTGAAGGCGTTCTTCAAGCCGGTCTTCGAGAAGTACGGCGCCGACCTCGCCGCCGCCGGGCTGTCGGCCAACGACGGCCTCGGCGCGATCTACGCCGGCCTTGCCGACCTGCCCAACGGCGCCGAGATCAAGGCCGCCTTCGAGGCCGCGCAGGCCGAGGGCCCCGCCCTGGCGATGGTCAACTCGGACAAGGGCATCACCAACCTGCACGTGCCCAGCGACGTCATCGTCGACGCCTCGATGCCCGCCATGATCCGCATCGGCGGCCACATGTGGGGTCCCGACGGCAAGGAGGCGGACACCCTCGCGGTCATCCCCGACTCGTCGTACGCGGGCGTCTACCAGGCCGCGATCGACGACTGCAAGGCCAACGGCGCGCTGAACCCGGCGACCATGGGCACGGTCCCCAACGTGGGCCTGATGGCGCAGGCGGCCGAGGAGTACGGCTCGCACAACAAGACGTTCGAGATCGCCGAGGCGGGCACCGTCCGCGTCGTGAACGGCGCGGGCGAGACCCTGCTGCAGCACGAGGTCGAGGCCGGCGACATCTGGCGCGCCTGCCAGACCAAGGACGCCCCGATCCGCGACTGGGTGAAGCTCGCCGTCACGCGCGCCCGCCTGTCGAACACCCCGGCGGTGTTCTGGCTCGACGTGAACCGCGCGCACGACAACAACCTCATCGCCAAGCTCGAGCAGTACCTGCCCGAGCACGACACCGAGGGCCTCGAGATCCACATCATGGCCCCGGCCGAGGCGACGGCGTTCTCGCTCGCCCGCATCCGCCAGGGCCTCGACACCATCTCGGTGACGGGCAACGTGCTGCGTGACTACAACACCGACCTGTTCCCGATCCTCGAGGTCGGAACGTCGGCGAAGATGCTGTCGATCGTCCCGCTGATGGCGGGCGGCGGCCTGTTCGAGACGGGCGCGGGCGGCTCGGCCCCCAAGCACGTGCAGCAGCTGGTCGAGGAGGACTACCTCCGCTGGGACTCGCTGGGCGAGTTCTTCGCGCTGGCGGCCTCGTTCGAGCACCTCGCGCAGACCACCGACAACGCCAAGGCGCAGGTGCTGGCCGACACGCTCGACCGCGCCACCGGCACGTTCCTCGACGAGGACCGCTCGCCGGGCCGCAAGCTCGGCTCGATCGACAACCGCGGCTCGCACTTCTACCTCGCCTTCTACTGGGCGCAGGAGCTCGCGAAGCAGACGGAGGACGCCGACCTCGCCGCGGCCTTCGGCCCGCTCGCCGAGAAGCTCGCGGCCGACGAGAAGACGATCGTCGAGGAGCTCATCGCGGTGCAGGGCAAGCCCGCCGACATCGGCGGCTACTACCGCCCGGATGCCGAGAAGACCGCGGCCGTGATGCGTCCGTCCGCCACGTTCAACGCGGCCATCGACGCCCTGTAAGGCGCTCGCCCGCGCGGCGGCCCCGGTCCTCACTGGAGGACCGGGGCCGCTGTCCTTCGACCGCGAAGCTCTGTGACGGATCCGGTTCGAAACGGTAGTTAGGGGATGCTAAGTTAGGCATGCCTCACCGCCACAGCATCGGGTGAGGACGTCCCCGCACACGCTTTCGAAGGGATCTCCCTTGCGCATCACCCGCATCCTCGGCGCGACCGTCGCTACCGCCGCCCTGACCGTCTCACTCGCCGCCTGCGCGAGCTCGTCCGAGGCGCCCGCCGCCGAGTCGACGACCGCCGCCGGCGGGAAGGGCACCTTCCCGGTCGAGGTCAAGCACACTCTCGGCACCACCGTGATCGAGAAGGCGCCGGAGCGCGTCGCCACGATCGGCTGGGGCAACATGGACGTGGCTCTCGCGCTCGGCGTCGCGCCCGTGGGCGTCGACGACCAGACCTGGTCGATGGACGGATCGGACGGCCTCGGCGTCTACGAGTGGACCGCCGACGCGTACGAGAAGCTGGGCGCCGAGCAGCCGGTGGTCTTCTCGACCGCAGACGGCATCGACTTCGAGGCCATCGCCGACACGCAGCCCGATGTCATCCTCGCGGCCTACTCGGGCCCGACCGAGGAGGAGTACGCCACGCTCAGCGAGATCGCCCCGACGGTGGCCTACCCGGGCGTCGCCTGGTACACGCCGTGGCGCGACAGCATCCTGACCAACGCCAAGGGCCTCGGCCTGGCCGCCGAGGGCGAGGACCTCGTGGCCGATCTGGAGCAGCAGATCGCCGACGCGACGGCCGACGCCGACTTCGCAGGCAAGTCCGCCGCCTTCCTCTACCTGAACCCGGCCGACCTGTCGACCACGTCGGTCTACGCCACGGGCGACTCGCGCGCCGCGTTCCTGTCCGACCTCGGCTTCGAAGTGCCCGAGGCCGCCAAGGAGGCCGACGACGCCGGGACCTTCTACCTCGACATCGCGGCGGAGAACGTCGACAAGCTCGCCGACGTCGATGTGATCGTGGCCTACGGCGACGAGACGCTTCTTCCGGCGCTTCAGGCCGACCCCCTGTGGAGCACGCTTCCCGCCGTCCAGAACGGCGCGGTCGTGCCGGTCGGAGCCGGCGACGACCTCAGCGGCGCCGTCTCCCCGACGGCCCTGTCGATCCCGTGGATGCTCGACGAGTACGTCGGTCTCCTCGACGACGCGGCCTCGAAGGTCAAGTGACCTCTCTCGCCGAGACGCGACGGCGTGCGGTCGGCCCTGCGCCGGCCGCACGCCGTCGCGGCGCGTTCCTTCTGGCGACGATCGCGGTCGTGGCCCTCTCCGTCGTGCTCTCCCTCGCCCTCGGATCGCGCTGGGTCACGCTCCAGGAAGTCCTCGACGGGCTCAGCGCCTGGTTCGAGGGGCGAACCGCACAGCAGATCGGCGCGATCGCGGTGCAGGAGCGCATCCCCCGCACGGTGCTCGCCCTCATCGCCGGCGCCGCGCTCGGGCTCTCCGGTGCCGTCATGCAGGCGGTGACGCGCAACCCCATCGCCGATCCGGGCATCCTGGGTGTCAACACCGGCGCCGCGCTCTTCGTGGTCTGCGGCATCGCGTTCCTCGGCATCAACGCGACGTGGCAGTACCTGGTGCTCGCCCTCGTCGGCGGCACCCTGGCGGCGGTCTTCGTGTACGTCGTCGGGTCGCTCGGCCCGGGCGGATCCACCCCCATCAAGCTCGCGCTCGCGGGCGCGGCCACCACCGCCGCGCTCTCCTCGCTCGTGAGCGCCGTCCTGCTGCCGCGCATCGCGGCCATGGACGCGTTCCGGTTCTGGCAGGTCGGCGGCGTCGCCGGCGCCGACTGGAGCTCACTCGGTCTCATCACGCCCCTCCTCGTCGTCGCCGCGGCCGTCGCCTTCCTCTGCGCGCCCACGCTGAACGCCCTCGCTCTCGGCGACGAGGTCGCCACCGGTCTGGGCGTCAACGTCACCGCGGGTCGCCTCATCGCCTCGGCTGCGGGTGTCATCCTGTGCGCCGCCGTGACGGCGATCGCCGGACCCATCGCCTTCGTGGGCCTGATGATCCCCCACGTCGCGCGCCTCATCTTCGGTCCGGATCAGCGGTGGCTGCTGCCCATCTGCGCACTCGGCGGGGCCGCGCTGCTCACCGTGTCCGACACGATCGGGCGCCTCATCGGCTCCCCCGGCGAGGTCGAGGCGGGAATCGTGACGGCGTTCGTCGGCGCACCGATCCTCGTCATCATCGCCCGCCGCACCCGGATGAGGGCCCTCTGATGGCGCTCTCCCTCAGCGACACCGCGCTCGGCGCCGCCACGGCGGCTCCGACCGACGCCACCGCGCTCGTTCACCTGGGCCGCCGCCGCCGCACGCGTCGCCGCGGCATCGCCCTCGGCTCCCTCGTCGCCGTGCTGCTTGTGCTCATGGGCGCGTGCGTCATGCTCGGGAACACGATCTATCCCGTCGACGACGTGATCCGTGTGATCCTCGGCGAGAAGGTCGCCGGCGCCTCCTTCACCGTCGGCTCGCTCCGCATCCCCCGGATGATCACGGGAGTGCTCGCGGGCATCGCCTTCGGCGTCGCCGGCACCACCTTCCAGACGATGCTGCGCAACCCGCTCGCGAGCCCCGACGTCATCGGCATCACCTCCGGCGCGAGCGCCGCCGCTGTCCTCAGCCTCGTGATCCTGCACTGGAGCGTCGGAGCCACCACGGCGTTCGCGCTGATCGCGGGCATCGTCACCGCCGCCCTCATCTACATCGCCGCACGCGGCGGGGAGTCGACCGGCGGCCGGCTCATCCTGATCGGCATCGGCATCGGCGCGATGCTCGACGCGGTCGTGGCCTATCTGATCCAGCGCGCGAGCGATGCGGACATCTCCACGGCGATGCGCTGGCTCACCGGCAGCCTCAACGGCTCGAAGTGGGACAACCTGCCCCCGCTCGCGCTCGCCGCGGCGGTGCTGCTGCCGCTGATCCTGCTGCTGTCGCGCGAGCTGCGCGCCCTGGAGCTCGGCGACGCCTCCGCGCGCGCGCTCGGCGTCCGGGTCGACCGCACGCGCCTGCTGCTCATCGTCGCCGCGGTCGCCCTGGCCTGCTTCGCGACCGCCACCACCGGACCGATCGCGTTCGTCGCGTTCCTCGCGGGCCCCATCGCCGCTCGCATCGTGGGCCCCGGCACAACGCTCACGATCCCGGCCGCGCTGATGGGCGCCATCCTGGTGCTCGCGGCCGACCTGATCGGCCAGTTCGCCTTCGACATCTCCTTCCCCGTCGGGGTGATCACCGGCGTGCTCGGCGCGCCGTATCTGCTCTACCTGCTCATCCGCACCAACCGCTCCGGAGGCTCGTCGTGACCGAAGGCATCTCCCTGCAGGCGACCGGCCTCGTCTCCGGTTACAGCGCGACGCCGATCGTGAAGGGCGTCGACCTGACGATCCCGAGCGGCCGGATCAGCGTCATCGTCGGCGCGAACGCCTGCGGCAAGTCCACCCTGCTGAAGACGCTCGCGCGGCTCCTCACCCCCCAGTCGGGTGCCGTGCTGCTGGACGGCCAGAGCATCGGCTCGCTTCCCACGAAGGAGCTCGCGCGCTCCCTCGGCCTGCTCCCGCAGTCGCCGATCGCGCCCGAGGGCATCGTGGTGTCGGATCTCGTCGGACGAGGCCGTCATCCCCACCAGAAGCTGTTCCGCTCGTGGTCGCCCCAGGACGACGCCGCCGTGGCCGACGCCCTCGAGGTGACGGGCATCACCGACCTCGCCGACCGCTCGGTGGACGAGCTCTCGGGGGGTCAGCGCCAGCGGGTGTGGATCGCGATGGCGCTGGCGCAGGAGACCGGCGTGCTGCTGCTCGATGAGCCCACCACGTTCCTCGACGTCGCGCACCAGATCGAGGTGCTCGACCTGCTCACCGACCTCAACCGGTCGAAGGGCACAACGATCGTGATGGTGCTGCACGACATGAATCTCGCCGCGCGCTACGCCGATCACATCTTCGCGATGCGCGCGGGCGAGCTCATCGCATCCGGCGCCCCCGCGGACGTCATGACGAGCGAGCTCATCTCCGAGGTGTTCGCCCTCGATGCCACCGTCATCCCGGATCCGGTGTCGGGTGCGCCGATGGTGCTGCCGCGCGGGCGCCACCACGTGCTGCCCGCACACGCCGTCTGACCCGGCGCTAGCCTGGCCGCATGGCGAAGGCGATCCAGTACAGCGAGCTCGGCGGACCCGAAGTGCTCGCCCTGAACGAGGTGCCCGTTCCCGTCCCGGCTCCCGGCGAAGTCGCCGTGCGCGTCGAGGCGGCGGGCGTGAACCCCATCGACGCCAAGCAGCGCTCCGGCCTGCGCCCGACGCCTCCGATCACCGAGCCGCGGGGCACAGGAATCGACGGCGCGGGCCACGTGACGGCCGTGGGCTCGGATGTCGACGGCTTCCGGATCGGCGATCCCGTGGTCTTCACGGGCATCGTCGGCTCGTACGCGACCGACGTCGTCGTGCCGGCGCACAAGGTCTTCGTGCGACCCGCCGGGGTCTCCGCCGCCGTCGGCGCGGCCCTGGGCGTGCCCTTCGGCACGGCCTATCAGACCGTTCGCTCGCTGGGCATCCGGGGCGGCGACACCCTGCTCATCCACGGCGCCTCGGGATCGGTGGGCCAGGCCGCGATCCAGTTCGCGGCGCTCGCCGGAGCCCGCGTGCTGGGCACCACGAGCGATCGGCGGGCGGATCGGGTGATCGCGCTCGGTGGGGAGCCGCTCGCGTACGGCGACGGGCTCGTCGAGCGCGTGCGTCAGGCGGCCCCCGACGGCGTGACCGCCATCCTCGACTGCGCGGGCACCGATGAGGCGATCGAGGCGTCGCTCGAACTGCTCGAGGACCGCTCGCGGATCGCGACCATCGTGCGCGGACCCGACGCGGCGTCCTTCGGCATCCGCGCCTTCAGCGGCGGATCGCCCACGCCGCTGTCCGCTCAGCAGCAGGCGTGGCGCCTCGAGGCCATCCCCGTCGCGCTCGCCCTGATCGCCACCGGCCGGTTCCACGTCGAGCTCGGCGAGCGCTACCCGCTCGAGCGCGCGGGCGACGCGCAGCAGGCCGCGTCCGAGGGCGCGGACGGGAAGCTGCTCGTCCTCCCTTAGCCCGCGGCGTCCGGGCACCGCTGCCCCCGCGCACAGCGGGGGCATGTCGGCGCACGGTCCTAGGATCGATCCCGTGAGCAACGGGGGAACGCCGCTCGACGCGCCGGTGGTGCGCCGCATCCGCGTGCTCACGGTGCTCGCCTGGATGGCGGGGGCGCTCGTCGCCGTGTTCACCGCGTGGGGCGCGCTCGATGACCTCGGCGTGCTCGAGGGCACCCCGATCGAGCTGTTCCGGCCCGATGACCCGGATGCCTACCCGTGGGAGCGGGCCGAGCCCCGCGAGCTTGCGATCGCCGACGACGGCGCGATCGAGGTGCCCGCGGGCGGCGGGGTGATCCACGTGCCCACCGACCGCGAGGGCCGCATCCAGCAGCTCGTCGCGGGCGAGGGATTCGACGGCTGGATCGACGTGTCGCTCACTCCGCCCGGCGAGAGCCCCGAGAACGACGAGTACTTCTGGCCCGACTCCATCGGGTACATGTCGTCGGCCGGAGATCAGGTCTTCCTCCTTCCGCGCGCGGATGCGGCCGAGCTCGAGGTGTGGATCGAGGCCGACGAGGATGCCGTCCTGCGGCTCGACCCGATCGACGCCCGCCGCCTCACCGCGGCCTCGTCGGGCGAGGGCGACGCCCTGCTGCTGTACGAGGGCGACCACCTCAGCGCGCGCGTTGTGCACCGCGGCGACGGCATCTTCTTCGTGGACACCTTCACCCCCGCGGGCGACGGCCCGTCCGTCACCGAGAGCGGATCGATCGATCAGCGCTTCTCGTGGGACGAAGGACCGATCCTCATCCGGATCGAGACGGATGGCGCGTGGACCATCGAGATCGACGGGGAGACGGCCGGCTGATCCGGCCCGCCCAGAACAGGACGCAGGAGAGCACATGGACTTCGCGACGACGCTCGATCAGGCCTTCAAGGCGCGACTGCCGCTGATCTACCTCGAGTCCAGCGAGGAGGTGCGCGCCGTGCAGGCGCTCACCTCCGCAGCGGATCGGCAGAAGACGAAGCGGCCGGTGTGGACGTGGAGCACCGCGACCGGTCTCGTGCATCCCACCGAGGGCGCGGTCGAGGGCACCACGAGCCCGGTCCGGGCGCTCGACCACGCGGCGCATCAACTCGACGCCGGGGTCTTCGTGTTCCATGACCTCCACCTGCACTTCGGCGGCGAGGGCCGCCCCGGCGATCCGGCCATCATCCGCAAGACGCGTGAGACCGCGGTCGACTTCCGCCATGGTGAGGCGGCGCGCATGCTCGTGCTCACCTCGCCGGTGCGGGTGATCCCTCCCGAGCTCGACACGTTGACGACCCTGATCGAGTTCCCGCTGCCGTCCGCGGAAGAGCTGCGCGTGCTGCTCGACGACATGATCGCCACCAACCGCAAGGTCGAGGTCGAGGCCACCCCCGACGATCGCGAGCGGCTGGTTCATGCGGCGCTGGGGCTCACGATGCACGAGGCGGAGAACGCCTACGCCCGCGCGATGGTCGATGACGGCCGGCTCACGACCCTCGACGTCGAGGTCGTGCACGACGAGAAGCGCCAGGCGGTGCGCAAGTCGGGCCTTCTCGACTTCCTGGAGCCCGGGCTCGACCTCGACGGCGTCGGCGGCCTCGGCAACCTCAAGCGCTGGCTCGGCCGTCGCCAGGGCTCGTGGCTCGCCAGGGCGCGCGAGTTCGGCCTGCCCTCGCCGAAGGGCGTGCTCATCACGGGCGTGCCCGGCTGCGGCAAGTCGCTCACGGCGAAGGCGACCGCCGCGTCGTGGGGACTGCCGCTGCTGCGCCTCGACGTGGGCCGCATCTTCTCCGGCCTCGTGGGGTCGAGCGAGCAGAACCTGCGCACGGCGATCGCGACCGCCGAGGCGGTCTCGCCGTGCATCCTCTGGGTCGACGAGATCGAGAAGGGCTTCTCGGGGGTGTCGGGCTCCACCGACTCCGGCACGTCGGCCCGCGTATTCGGATACTTCCTCACGTGGCTGCAGGAGAAGACGAAGCCCGTGTTCGTCGTGGCGACCGCGAACAACATCGACCAGCTCCCGCCCGAGTTCCTGCGCAAGGGCCGCTTCGACGAGATCTTCTTCGTCGACCTTCCCTCCCTGTCGGAGCGACGGGTGATCTGGGGCATCCAGCTCGCGTCCCGCGCCCGCCGCGGGAACGGGCTCGACGAGGTCGCAGCCGACCCGGCGGCGATCGAGCGACTCGCCGCCGCGAGCGAGAACTACTCGGGCGCCGAGATCGAGCAGGCCGTGATCGCGGCGCTGTACGAGGCGTTCGCGGCGAGTCGCCCCGCCACGGCCGACGACCTGGTGCACGCGGTCGAGAACATGATCCCGCTGGCGGTGACCCAATCGGAGGATGTGCAGGCCATCCGCGACTGGGCGGCCGTGCGCGCGGTGCGCGCGACCGCCGCGGAGGATCTGTCCGCCGCGGAGCGGCCCGAGGTGGCCGCTCCCCTGCTCGCCCCCGTCGGCGCCGGCCGCGGGGGCCGCACCGTGGACTTCTAGAACCGGATCGGAGCGGAGATGACCAAGCAGATCATCGTGCGGGTGCGCAAGGACGGCACGATCGACGCGGAGACGGTGGGCATGCACGGAGCCGAGTGCCTCGACTACTTCGCAACTCTCGAGGACCTGCTCGACGCCGAGACCTCGTCGTCGGCATACACCGCCGACTACGACGCGGTCTCCGCCGAGGAGCAGTGGGCCGATGTCGACCACGACCACTCCCACGCGGAGGGCTCATGACCTCTGTCGCCGCCCCCACGCTGCGCGATGCGGCTCCCGTGCCGCGCGACGGCGCGTATGCGCGCTGGTCGCGGTTCGTGCCGGCGACCGAGGCCGAAGGGCCGGGGCTCCGCGCGGCGCTCTGGCTGCAGGGCTGCGACGTGCGCTGCCCAGGATGCTTCAATCCGCAGCTGTGGGCCCACCGCGGCGCGCGGCTCGAGGCCGCAGAGCACCTCGCGACGCGCTTCGTGCGCGAGGCGCGGGAGGCCGGCTCGACAGGCCTCACGCTTCTCGGCGGCGAGCCGTTCGACCAGGCCGGGGCGGCGGCGACGATCGCGGAGGCCTTCCGGGCGGAGGGGCTCACGGTCATGACCTTCACGGGCTACACCCACGCCCAGCTGCGTGCCTGGGAGCCGGCGCGTCCCGACATCGCACGCCTGCTCGCGGCGACCGATCTGCTCGCCGACGGACCATACCTGCGCGACCATCCGGATCCGGATCGTCCGTGGATCGGCTCCCGCAACCAGGGGCTCACCGCACTCACACCCGCTCACCGGGATGACATCCTGCGCATCGAGAAGGGCGCGGGAGCGCGCGACCGGCTCGAGATCCGGGTGGGGCCCGACGGGCGCGTCGAGGTCAACGGCTGGGCGGACGACGCGTCGCTCGAGTCGCTGCTGCACGATCTGGGCGCCCGCGATGACGCCCCCGCCCACCTCGCGAACCGAACGGAGCCCACACTGTGAGCGTCACGATCTCGCTGATCCCCCTCGCCCTCGCTGCGGCGGGCCTGCTGACCGCCGGCACCGCGGCCCACGCCGGCGACGCCCTCGCCTCCCGCACCACCCGCGGCGAGCGCGCGGTCGGACTGCGCACGCGACTCAAGGACCGCGGTCTGCTCGAGCATGCGCTGGCCGACATCGGCGCGACGGACATCACCGTGGGCGAGGAGGTCGCGGCGGCCTTCGGCGACATCCGCATCGAGATGGCGCAGGATGACGACGGCATCTGGCAGGCGCATGTCACGGGCGAGCACTCGGATGGCGAGCTGACCGAGCGCGGCACCGAGCTGCTCGCCGAGCTCGACGCCGCGTACGCGCTGCGGGTGCAGCAGGCGGTCGCGCAGCGCATCCGCGAGCGCGCGGACGCGGCCGGCTTCGAGCTCGCGTCGGAGCAGCGCGAGGGCGACACCGTCACGATGACCCTGACCGTGAAGGACCGGCTCTGACGTGACCACCCCCGCCCTGCCGCAGCGCGCCTCCTGGATGGGGCTGCTGCTTGCGACCCTGTGGATCGTCCCCGTGCTGGGCGGACCGGGCTGGTCGTGGATGGGATTCGGCATCGCCGCCCTCATCGCCGCCGATCCGCGACTGTGGTGGCCCGCTATCGCGTACACGACGGTCGGCTTCATCACTCTCCCGCTGGAGGACGAGCTCTCCCTCGACGACCTCGCCACGATCATCCGCACCCTCGCGTGGGTCGCCTGCATCGTGCACGGACTGGTGGTGCTGCCCCGCGTGCTGCGGCGCGTGGCCGAGGGGAACGGCGCGATCCAGACCGCGCAGGAGAGGCGGCGGAGCGCCGATCGAGCGCGCCGGGAGCGGGCGGATGCCCCGGGCGGGGCGCGCACCGCGAGCACGGCCGGGGGCGCCCGGTCGGGCGGCGGGAGGCGCCGCGGCGCGCCGGCCCGGCCCGCGCCCGCGCCCGTGCCGGAGGAGGCACGCGGACTCGCCGCGGCGGGCGAGCGCACCCGCGACGCGCTCGTGGACCGGTCGGCCGCCGCGCCGGCGGCCCCGACGGTCGATGTGAACAAGGCGTCGCGTCGCGACCTCGCGAAGCTCCCCGGTATGGATCGGGAGAGGGCACGCACCGTGGTCGCCGAGCGCGATCGCCGAGGGGGCTTCGCATCGCTCGAGGACTTCGCGCGCACCGCGGGGCTCCAGCCGCACGAGGCCGTGCGTCTGCAGGCCCACGCGTTCTGCTCCCCCCGCCCGCGTCCCCCGCGCACCTTTGCGCGTCGCGTCGATCTCTGATCGGCGGCCGCCAGCGCCCACCGATGTCGGCGGCACCGCCTAGGCTCGGATCATGACCGGACTGCGCTGGGGCATTCTCGCTACGGGCGGCATCGCCCACTCTTTCGCGCGCGATCTGCGCACCGCGGGGCTCGACCTCGTCGCCGTGGGCTCACGCTCTCAGGAGAGCGCGGACGCCTTCGCGTCCGAGTTCGACATCCCGCGCGCGCATGGATCGTACGAGCAGCTCGTCGCCGACCCGGAGGTCGACATCGTGTACGTGTCGACGCCGCACCCGATGCACGCCGAGAACGCCCGCCTCGCGCTCGAGGCCGGCAAGCACGCCCTCGTCGAGAAGTCGTTCACGGTGAACCGCGCCGAGGCCGAGAGCCTGCGCGACCTCGCCGCCGAGAAGGGCCTGCTCGTGATGGAGGCGATGTGGACGCGCTACCTGCCCCACATGACCCGCATCCACGAGATCCTCGATGCGGGCACGCTCGGCGAGATCCGCACGGTCTTCGCCGACCACACGCAGAAGATCACCTCCGACCCCTCGCATCGCCTCAACGCGCTGCCTCTCGGCGGCGGCGCGCTGCTCGACCTCGGCATCTACCCCGTGTCGTTCGCATGGGACATCCTGGGCGAGCCGACCACGGTGCACGCCGCCGCCCGCCTCGGCGAGACCGGTGCCGACGCGGAGGTCGCCACGCTGATGGTGCACGGCTCGGGCGCCCTCTCGACCACGGTCTCCTCGGCGCGCGGATCGGGTCCGAACAGCGCGCACATCGTCGGCACCGAGGCGCGGATCGACATCGATCGCGTCTGGTACACGCCCACCTCCTTCACCGTGACGGCCCCCGACGGCTCGGTGATCGAGCGCTACGAGTCGCACATCGAGGGGCGCGGCATGCAGTACCAGGCACTCGCGGCCGAGCGCTTTGTGGCCGAGGGCTCGCTCGGCGGGCGCGAGCTCACCATCGACGAGTCCGTCGCCATCATGGGCACGCTCGACGAGATCCGCCGCCAGATCGGCGTCGAGTACCCCTCCGAGACCAGGGCGGGAGTCTGAACATGCCTGAATCGTCTGGCCGCGTCGCGGTCTACCTCGACTTCGACAACATCGTGATGAGCTGGTACGACCGCGTACACGGACGCAACTCGTACAGCCGCGACAAGCAGAAGCTCGCCGATGATCCCGAGTTCGCCGCGCGACTGGCCGAGGCCACCATCGACGTGGGGGCGATCATCGACTACGCCGCCTCGTTCGGCACACTCGTGCTCACGCGCGCCTACGCCGACTGGTCCTCCCCCGTCAACGCGACCTATCGTCAGCAGCTGGTCGGGCGCGCGGTTGATCTCGTGCAGCTGTTCCCTGCGGCGGCCTACGCGAAGAACGGGGCCGACATCCGCCTCGCCGTCGACACGGTCGAGGACATGTTCCGCCTTCCCGACCTGACGCACGTGGTGATCGTCGCCGGCGATTCCGACTATGTGCCCCTCGCACAGCGCTGCCGCCGCCTCGGCCGCTACGTCGTCGGCATGGGCGTGGCGGGCTCGACCGCCAAGTCGCTGGCCGCCGCCTGCGACGAGTTCGAGGCATACGACACCCTCCCGGGCGTCACCGCGCCGAGCAAGAAGACACGACCCGCGGCGAAGTCGCCCGAGGCGCCGGAGACGCCCGAGCCCGAACCCGCCGCCGAGGCGGCCCCCGGCACGGCCCGCAGCCGCAGGTCGTCGCGAGCAAAGGCGCCGAGCGCTCCCACCGTCACCGAGGAGAACGACACCCTCGTCCCCTTCGATGAGATCCCGCCGGAAGACCTGCATTCCGCCGCCTCGCGGCTGCTCGAGCGCGCGCTGCGCCTCGGCAAGGGCAACGACGATGACGCCGAGTGGCTGCACACCTCCGCGGTCAAGCAGCACATGCGCCGGATGGATCCCTCCTTCAGCGAGAAGACGCTCGGCTTCCGATCCTTCAACGACTTCGTCACCTCGCGTGACTTCGCCGAGGTGCGCGAGAACGGGCACGAGCGCCTCGTGCGCCTGAAGTAGACCCCGGCAGGCCCCGTCTCGAGTCGGCGCCGTCATCGTGAAAGCGGTTTCTCGGGTAGGGTGAGAGCGTCACGCCCGCCTCGACGATGAGGAGCACGCTCTTGCCCGAGCCCACCGCCGATCGGCAGCTGAAGCACGCTCGCCTGGTCCAGCTCCTCGACGCCCGCGGCGCCGACCGCATCCACCTCGGCACTCCCGAAGCGCTCGCCTGGTACTTCGACGGTCCGCGAACCGGCGTGCCCCTGGGCGGCGCCCCGGTGTTCTCGGCGACCGTCCATCGCGACGGCACCGCCGTGATCCGCGCCCTCGCGAACGAGGCGCAGCGCCTCGCCGAGGAGGAGATCGGCGGCGCCGAGTTCGAGGTCATCGACTGGTTCGGCGACCTCCAGGCCTCCGAGCCCGGCGTGCTGCGCGATACCGAGGTCGCATCCGAGCTGCGGGCCGCGCGGGCCGCGCTTCTGCCCGTCGAACGAGCGCGCTACGCCGCCCTCGGCCGCGACATGGCGACCGCCCTCACCCGCGTGCTCTCGGCCGCGACCCCCACCATGACCGAGCGCGAGCTCGCCGGCGCCCTCTCCCGTGCGATCTACGAGGCCGGCGCCGAGCCCGCGGTCACCCTCGTCGCGGGCGCCTCCCGCGCGCACGTGCAGCATCCGCTCCCCACCGACGCCCCGCTCGGCTCGCGCGCGATGGGCGTGATCACCGGACGCCGGCACGGCCTTCACGTGAGCGCCACCCGATGGGTGCAGTTCTCACGGCCCTCCGCACAGGTCGTCGAGACCGAGCGCCGTCTGTTCGAGGTCGAGGCCGACGTGTGGGCAGCGACCAGGCCCGACCGCACCCTCGACGAGGTGCTCGGCGACATCCGCCAGGCCTACGCACGCCACGGTTTCGGTGACGACGCGTGGCGCAAGCACCACCAGGGCGGACCCACCGGCTACAACGGCCGCGATCCCAAGGCCGCGCCGGGGCTGCGCGACGTCGTGCAGGCCGGGCAGGCGTTCGCCTGGAACCCCTGGGCGTTCGACCGCGGCGTCGGAGGAAAGAGCGAGGACACCGTGGTGATCGACGCAGGCGGATCCGTTGTGGTGCTGTCCGCCGATCCCGCCTGGCCCACCCTCGACATCCGCGGCGTTGCCCGCCCCGCGGCCCTCGACCTGTTCTGATCCGGAGCACCCTCATGCGACTCGACCACATCCAGATCCGCGACCCGTTTGTGCTGTTCGACGCGGACACCCGCCGCTATCACCTGTTCGGCAGCACCGACGAGAACATCTGGTCGGGACCCGCGACCGGGTTCGACACCTATTGGAGCGACGACCTCGTCGAGTGGCACGGACCGACGGCGGCGTTCCGCCCCTCACCCGACTTCTGGTCGCACACCCAGTACTGGGCGCCCGAGGTGCACCGGCACGAGGGGGCCTTCTACCTGTTCGCGACGTTCACCGCCGACGGGGAACGCCGCGGCACGCAGGTCCTGCGTTCGTCGGGCGGCCCCGAGGGGCCCTACGAACCGTGGTCGGACGGCCCGCTCACCCCCCGCGAATGGGAGTGCCTCGACGGCACCCTCCACGTCGAGGACGGCACGCCGTACCTGGTCTTCTGCCACGAGTGGAAGGACGTGGGCGACGGCGAGGTGCAGGCCATCCGGCTGACCCCGGACCTGCGCGGGGTCGCGGGCGATCCGATCCTGCTGTTCCGTGCATCGGAGGCCTCCTGGGCCCGCTCGATTCCGCGACCGGAGTTCCCGCAGGTGTTCGTGACGGACGGGCCGTTCCTGCACCGCACGGCAGACGGCCGCCTGCTCATGCTGTGGTCGAGCTTCGGCGACACCGGCTACGCGATGGGCGTCGCCACGTCGCAGTCGGGCACGATCGCGGGCCCCTGGACGCAGTCGGCCGAGCCCCTCTGGCCCGCCGACGGCGGCCACGGCATGATCTTCGCCGACGCCGAGGGGCGGCTTCTCCTCACCCTGCACACGCCGAACAGCACCCCGGATGAGCGCGCCCGCTTCTTCCCGCTCGAGGAGACCGCGGAGGGTCTGCGG
The DNA here is from genome assembly GCF_017592545.1 of Microbacterium stercoris. Classification (GTDB taxonomy): domain Bacteria; phylum Actinomycetota; class Actinomycetes; order Actinomycetales; family Microbacteriaceae; genus Microbacterium; species Microbacterium stercoris. Next base: position 248,869 of record NZ_JAGFOA010000001.1, on the reverse strand, counting down.
CTCAGCTGAGCGGCCGGAGGCCCTGCGGCGTCTCGATGAAGAGCTCCAGCGAGGCCGGATCCGGCCAGCCCGGCAGCTCGTGCACGCCGCGGCCGCCTTCGAACCACTCCTCCTGCTGGGCCTCGGTCCAGTCGCGCGCCTCGCTCACCGACAGGGTCGAGAGGTGGCCGCCGAGCACGCCGAGGTAGACCTCGAAGGTGCGATCGTCGAGCGCGCGGTAGACGCCGACGACCGGGAAGTTCGCATCTCCCGGCACCGCGAGGGCCGTGCCCGCAGGCACGTCGAAGCCGATGCTCGGCCCCGCGAACAGCGTCGCGCGGGCCTCGCTCAGCTGCGCCCGCAGCTCGGGGGCGCCGTACTGCTCGGTGGCACCGAGCAGCCGCTCGGCGAGCGCGCGCACCTCGTCGGGGACGTCGACCAGGTCGGGCTCGTCGGGCTCGTCGGGCTCCGGCGCACGGCGCAGGTCGAAGACCGGGGTGACGCGGAGCCCGCGTGCGGCGAACACGGCGACCGTGACGCACGCGCCGATGAGGAGCCCGAGAAGGAAGCGCAGCGCGTTGGTCATGAGTCCATCATCGCTCGCTGAGCGCGCGAGGGGCGAGGCGGCTCAGCGAGCGCGGGCGGGAAGGTAGGTCACGACGTCGAATGCCGCCGCGACGACGGCACGCAGCGACTCGAGGTCGCCCGAGACGAGACCCGCCGTGCGGGCCTGGATGAGCAGGTTCCCGATCGCCGTGGCCTCCACCGGACCGGCCGCCACGGGCAGTCCCGAGCGGTCGGCGAGACGCTGGCAGAGCAGGGTGTTCAGCGCCCCTCCGCCCACCACATGGATGGTCTCGACCGGCACGCCGGACAGCTCCGACGCGCTGCGCACCGCCACCGCGAACGCCTCGGCGAGGCTCTCGACGATCGATCGCGCGAACTCCGCCGGCGACGACGGCACGGGCTGATCGTGTGCGCGCAGCCACGCCGCGATGCGCGCCGGCATGTCACCCGGCGCCAGGAACACGGGGTCGTTCGCGTCGAACAGCCCGATCGGCCCGGTCACCTTGCCCGCCGCGGCGAGCAGCGACGGCAGGTCGACCGAAAGCCCCGCGGCCTCCCACGTGCGCACCGACTCGCTCAGCAGCCACAGCCCCATGACGTTGTGCAGGAAGCGCACGCGCCCGTCGACGCCGCCCTCGTTGGTGAAGTTCGCCTCGCGCGCGGCATCCGTCAGCACGGGGTGCTCGGTCTCGACGCCGACAAGTCCCCAGGTGCCGCACGAGATGTACGCGGCGCGATCGGCCCGCATCGGCACCGCGACCACCGCGGAGGCGGTGTCGTGCGATCCGACGGCGACGACCGGGGCCTGCCCGCCCAGCTCCCCCGCGACCTCGGGACGCAGCCCCCCGAGCGTGGCGCCCGGATCCACGAGCGACGGGAGGAGACCCGCGGGGATCTCCAGCCGCGAGGCGAGGTCGAGATCCCAGGCTCGCGAGGTGACATCCAGCAGCCCCGTCGTCGACGCGTTGGTGCGCTCCGCGACCCGTGCCCCCGTCAGCATCCAGCCCAGCAGATCCGGGATCAGCAGCAGCTGCTCCGCCTGCGCGAGCCAGTCGCCCTCGGTGGCGAGCTGATAGAGCGTGTTGAAGGGCAGGAACTGCAGGCCGTTGCGGCGGTAGAGCTGCTCGAAGGGCACACGCGCGTGCACGGCCTCGACGCCCGCGCTCGTGCGCTCATCGCGATAGTGGAACGGCACGCCCAGCATGCGGTCGCCCCGCAGCAGGGCGTAGTCCACGGCCCACGAGTCGATGCCGATCGATGCCAGCCCGGGCTCGGCCCGGAAGGCGCCGCGCAGCCCGTCGAGCGCCCCGCGATACAGGCCGAGCAGATCCCAGTGCAGGCCGTCCGGCTGACGCACCGGGGTGTTCGCGAAGCGCCCGACGGTCTCCATCGAGATGGATCCGGATCCGTCGAAGCGCCCGATGATCACCCGGCCGCTGGTCGCGCCGAGATCGACCGCGGCGACGGCGCCGCCGGTCATCGCAGGAACGCCGCGGCGACGCCCGAGTCGACCGGGATGTGCAGGCCGGTCGTGCGGCTGAGCTCGGGACCCGTCAGCACGAAGACGGCGTCGGCGACGTTCTCGGGCACGACCTCGCGCTTGAGGATCGTGCGGTTCGCGTAGAACTGGCCGAGGTCCTCCTCCGCCACGCCGTAGGTGGCGGCGCGGTTGGCGCCCCAGCCCGAGGCGAAGATGCCCGATCCGCGCACGACGCCGTCGGGGTTGATGCCGTTGACGCGCACGCCGTGCTCGCCGAGCTCGACTGCGAGCAGACGCACCTGGTGGGCCTGATCGGCCTTGGTCGCCGAGTACGCGATGTTGTTCGGGCCCGCGAAGACGCTGTTCTTGGACGAGATGTAGATGACATCCCCGCCCATCCCCTGCTCGATGAGCGCCTTGGCCGCGGCCTTGGAGACGAGGAACGAGCCCTTCGCCATCACGTCGTGCTGCAGATCCCAATCCTTCTCCGTCGTCTCCAGCAGCGGCTTGGAGAGCGACAGGCCCGCGTTGTTCACCACGAGGTCGATGCCGCCGAACGCCAGCAGCGTCGCATCGATCGCGGCCTGCACGCCCTCGGCGTCGGCGACGTTCGCGGCCACACCGATCGCGACGTCGGTCGATCCGAGCTCGGCCGCGGCCGCCTGCGCCTTGGCGAGGTCGAGGTCGGCGACGACCACGCAGGCACCCTCCGCCGCGAGGCGCGTGGCGATGGCCTTGCCGATGCCGCTGGCGGCGCCCGTGACGAAGGCGATGCGACCCTGGTGTGTCTTGGGCTTCGGCATCCGCTGCAGCTTCGCCTCCTCCAGCGCCCAGTACTCGATCCGGAACTTCTCGGCGTCCGAGATCGGCGTGTAGGTGGACAGCGCCTCGGCGCCGCGCATCACGTTGATCGCGTTGACGTAGAACTCGCCGGCCACGCGGGCGGTCTGCTTGTTCGCGCCGTACGAGAACATCCCCACGCCCGGCACGAGGACGATCAGCGGATCCGCGCCGCGCATCGCGGGCGAGTCCGCCGTCGCGTGGGCCTCGTAGTACGCCGTGTAGTCGGCGCGGTACGCGGCGTGCAGCTCCCTGAGGCGCGCGATCTGATCCTCCACCGGGGCCGTCGCCGGCAGATCCAGGATCATCGGCTTGACCTTGGTGCGCAGGAAGTGATCCGGGCAGCTGGTGCCCAGGGCCGCCAGCTCCGGCGCGCGCTCGGACGCCAGGAAGTCGAGCACCACATCGCTGTCCGTGAAGTGTCCGACCATCGGCTTGTCATGCGAGGCGAGGCCGCGGATCGTCGCGGCCAGCGCGGCGGCCTTGGCCCGGCGCTCCGCCTCGGGCAGCGCCTCGAAGCCTGCCCGCACACCGCCGAACGGCGAGGCCTTGCCGTTCGCGGCGATGTAGTCGGCCGCGGTCTGGATGATCCACAGCGAGTTCGCCTCGGACTCGTCGGACGTGTCGCCCCACGCCGTGATGCCGTGCCCGCCCAGGATCGTGCCGATGGCCTGCGGGTTCGCCTTCTTGATCTCGGCGATGTCGAGGCCCAGCTGGAAGCCGGGGCGACGCCACGGCACCCACACGACCTTGTCGCCGAAGATCTTCGCGGTCAGCTCCTCGCCGTCGGCCGCGGTCGCGATGGCGATGCCGCTGTCGGGGTGCAGGTGATCGACGTGCGCGGCATCGACCAGGCCGTGCATAGCCGTGTCGATCGAGGGAGCCGCCCCGCCCTTGCCGTGCAGGCAGTAATCGAACGCCGCGACCATCTCGTCCTCGCGGTCGATGCCGGGATACACGTTCACGAGCGCACGCATGCGGTCCAGACGCAGGGCCGCGAGCCCCGCCTCGGTCAGGGTGCCGAGATCCCCGCCCGAGCCCTTCACCCACAGCAGCTCGACCGGCTCGCCCGTGACCGGATCGATGTCGGTGCCCTTGGCGGAGGTGTTGCCGCCGGCGTAGTTGGTGTTGACCGGATCGGATCCGAGACGGTTCGAACGCGCCAGAAGGTCGGCGACGGTGGGGTTGGTCATGTCAGTCCTCGTTCGGGGTGTGTGTCTGCGGGTTCTCGTGCGGCGCTCAGGCGCCCCAGCCGGCCTGGGTGCCGCCGACGCGCTCGGCCTCGATGCGGGCCTGGTGGCCCGACTCGAGCTGGGCCTTCATCGGGTCGGCGGGCAGGCCCCGGCCCTCTCGCCACTCGGCGAGCGCGGGGCGCACGTCGGTGTAGAACGCGTCCATCAGCACGGCGTTGGCGGCGAGCACGTCGCCCGCCACCTGCGCGGCGCGCAGGGCATCCGCATCCACCAGCAGGGCACGCGCGGTCATCTCCTGCACGTTCAGCACGGAGCGGATCTGGCCGAGGATCTTGTTCTCGACGTTGTGGCACTGGTCGAGCATGAACGCCACGTCCGGGTTGTTCAGGCCGCCGCCGCGGATCACCTCGAAGAGGATGCGGAACAGCTGGAACGGATCGGCGGCGCCCACGATGAGGTCGTCGTCGGCGTAGAAGCGCGAGTTGAAGTCGAAGGATCCGAGCTTCCCGAGGCGCAGCAGCTGCATCACGATGAACTCGATGTTGGTGCCGGGCGCGTGGTGGCCGGTGTCGAGGCAGACCATGGCGCGCTCGCCGAGCGTGGCCACCTGCGCGTAGGAGGTGCCCCAGTCCGGGACGTCGGTGTGGTAGAACGCGGGCTCGAAGAACTTGTACTCGAGCACCAGGCGCTGCTCGCCCGTGAGACGCGCGTAGATCTCCCGCAGCGAGTCGTTCAGGCGGTCCTGGCGTCCGCGCAGGTCGGCCTGCCCGGGGTAGTTCGAGCCGTCGGCGAGCCAGATCTTGAGGTCACGGGATCCGGTCGCATCCATGACGTCGATGCACTCGAGGTGGTGGTCGATCGCCCGGCGGCGGATCGACTCGTCCTCGTGGGTGAGGGATCCGAACTTGTACTCGTCGTCCTGGAACGTGTTCGAGTTGATCGTGCCGAGCGTCACGCCGAGGCTCTCGGCGTGGTCCCGCAGGGCGCTGTAGTCGTCGACCTTGTCCCACGGGATGTGCAGGGCGACGCTCGGGGCGAGCCCCGTGAGCTCGTGCACGCGGGCGGCGTCGGCGATCTTCTCGAACGGATCGCGCGGGGTACCCGGGGTGCCGAAGACCTTGAAGCGGGTGCCGGAATTGCCGAAGGCCCACGACGGCAGCTCGATCGCCTGCTTCTCGAGGGCGGCCTGGATCTCGGACGTGAGGATGCTCATCAGCGAGCCTTTCGTGAGTTGTCGAGCTGGGTCTCGAGGTGGAACACCTCGGGGTGGGTCTGCGCCGCCTGGTCGGGGCGGCCGTCGAGGTCGAGGAAGAAGGTCGCCATGGATTCCTCCCAGCGGGCGGCGACCGCCGACCCGGCGAGATACGCCTGCGCGGCGGCATCGTCGTCGGTGGTGTACGTGCCCACGAGCAGTCCGTCGCCGAGGTGGAAGATCGAGTAGTCGCGACGCCCGGACGCGGCGATCTCCTCGAGCATGTCGGGCCAGACGGGGCTGTGGCGGGCGATGTACTCGTCCATAAGCTCCGGCTTCACGCGCAGCGTGAAGCAGATGCGCTGGCTCATCGTCGAGCCCCCTCCGTCATGGGTCAATTGAATCGTTTCATTTGTACCACAGGCGTACGCCGGGCCGCCACCACGTCGATCGCGGGGCGATCATCCCCCGCGCTTGTCGACCGACGAGTTACGGCCGCGTCGAGACGCCCCGGACTACGCCAGGCGCTGCGCCACCCATCCCAGCTGCACGGCCCGCTGGTACGAGCCGCCGCCCTCGTGGTCGTTGAACGGATAGACCTCGATGTCCTTCTCGTCCGAACCCCAGGCGTTGAAGGCGCCGAAGACCGTGGACGGCGGGCAGGTCGGGTCCATCAGCGCGGTCGAGAAGAGCGTGGGGGCGGAGGCACGGCGGGCGAAGTTGACGCCGTCGAAGTAGGCGAGCGTGGCGTAGGTCTGCTCGACGCGCCCTCGGTGCCCCGCGAGGTAGGTCGCGATCTCGCGGTACGGGTTGTTGTCGGTGATCGTGGTGGCGCGGGGGAAGTCGCATAGGAAGGGCACGTCGGGCAGCGCACCGACCACGTCGATCCCGTTCATCGCCGCAAGTCCCGCGGCCGCGATCGTCAGGCCACCACCCTGGCTGACGCCCGTGATGAGCAGCGGCAGTCCGGGCGCGAGCTCGCGCGCGGTCTCGAGGGCGCGGAGCGCATCCGCGTACACGCGTCGGTAGTAGTACGTCGACGGATCCTCGATGCCACGGGTCATCACGCCGGGGACAGCCGATCCGGATCCGTGCGGGTCGGCGGTGTGTCCCGACCGCCAGTGGCCCCATCCCTGACCGCGGGTGTCGACGGTGAGGTGGGCGTAACCGGCGAGGGGCCAGTTCGACACCTCGTGCGCGAGGCCGCGGCCACCGCTGTAGCCGATGAACTCCACGATCACCGCCGTGGGCTCGCGATCGGCCGGAACCGTCCACCACGCCCGGATCTCGTCCCCCGCGAAGCCGGAGAACGTCACATCCGACACGTTCACCAGCGTCAGCCCCGTGTCGACCGGCTCCACACGCGCCGCCCAGGCGGCCTCGCGCGTCTCGGCGATCGTCGCCTCCCAGAAGGCGTCGAAGTCGTGGGGCTCGCGCACCGAAGAGCGATACTCGCGCAGAGCTTCCAGGGGCAGGTCGAACAGGGCCATCCGTGTCTCCTTCATGGCGGCGTCCTCACCGCTCCGACACGAAGATAACGTGGATCCGGGTGGGGACGACGCGCGCTGAGACGTTTCAGACTCAGATCCGGGTAACGTCGGTCAGAACCGATCGAGAGGGTTCGAGATGGGCGTGAGCATCCGCGACGTGGCGGCGACGGCCGGAGTGTCGGTGGGCACGGTGTCGAACGTGCTGAACCGACCCGACTCGGTGCCGGAGACGACGCTCGACCGCGTGCGCGCAGCCATCGCGGAACTCGGCTACGTGCGCAACGACGCCGCTCGCCAGCTGCGGGCAGGCCGCTCGACCACCGTGGGACTGGTGGTGCTCGACGCGCGCAACCCGTTCTTCTCCGATCTGGCGCGCGGCGCCGACGACGAGGCCGCCAAGCACGGCCTGTCGGTGCTGATCGGCAACAGCGACGAGCAGCTCGATCGAGAGCTGCGACTGCTGTCGCTGTTCGAGGAGCAGCGCGCGCACGGCGTGCTCATCTCCCCCATCGGCGACGAGCTCGAGCGCCTGCGCGAACTGCGCGAACGCGGCATCCCCGTCGTCCTCGTCGACCGCACCGCGCCCGGATCCGGCTTCTCGTCGGTGGCCGTCGACGACGTGCGGGGTGGACGGCTCGCCGCCCGGCACCTGCTCGATGCGGGGCATCGACGCCTCGCGTACGCGGGCGGGCCCGCCGAGCTGCGCCAGGTGGCGGATCGCGCGGAGGGCGCGCGCGCCGAGGTCGCGTCGGTCGAAGGCGCGACCCTCGACATCCTGCCCGTCGAATCGCTCACGGTCGCCGAGGGCATCGCGGCCGGCGAGCGCATCGCGGCCCTCGATCCGGCGCAGCGCCCCGAGGCCGTGTTCGCGGCCAACGACCTGATCGCGCTCGGCCTGCTGCAGGCGCTCACCCGCGCCGGCATCTCGGTGCCGGAGGACGTGGCCCTCATCGGCTACGACGACATCGACTTCGCCGCCGCGGCGGCCGTGCCCCTCTCATCGATCCGCCAGCCGAGTCTGACGATGGGCGCGACGGCCCTCGCGATCCTCGCCGACGAGGCCGCCGATCCGGCCCGCGAGCCGCGGGACGTGCTCTTCGATCCCGAGCTCGTGGTGCGGGCCTCGACCGGGGGCTGAGCGAGCGGTCAGGAAGCGCCGCGCGGGCGGAACGCCACGCGGCGCGTTCTGACCCGGACCCCGTCAACGGCGGTCGAGCCAGAGGTCCTCCGGCGGGGTCAGCGCCTCCAGCTCCTCGAAAAGGGCATCCGGCAGCTCCGCCGTGGCCGCGGCCACGTTCGGCGCGACACGCTCGGGCGAGGCCATGCCGACGACGGTGGTGGCCATACGCGGGTCGCGCGTGGAGAACCGGATCGCCGCGACGTCGAGCATGGTGCCGTAGCGCCGGCAGACATCGCGCATCCGATCGATCGCCTCAAGGGTCTCGGCCGCCGCCGGCCCGTACGCGTAGGAGCCCGGCACCCGCGCGGGGTCGGTGAGCGCACCGCCGCCCAGCACGGCCGCGTTGATGAGCCCCGCGCCATCCGCCTCGGCACGCGCGAGCAGCTCCCGCGCGGAGCGATCCGCCAGCGTCCAGCGGTTGTGCACAAGCAGCAGCTCGAAGACCCCGAGCTCCCAGTACCGCGAGGTGATGCGGGTATCGCCGCCCGCCAGACCGATGTGCCCGATCTCCCCGCGTTCCCGAGCCGCCACGAGCTGGTCGACCGCTCCGCCCGGGGCCGTCATCATCTCGAAGTCGTGGAACTCGGGGTCGTGCAGGTGCACAACCGGCAGGGGTGAGATGCCGAGCCTGTCCGACGACTCCGCGAGGGATCGACGCACGCGCTCGCCCGAATAGTCGCCGTCCCGCGGATCCACCTTGGTGATGACGAGCGTCTCGGGCGGCAGCGATCCGTACTCGGCGAGCGCCCGCCCGATCCGGCGCTCACTCTCGCCGTCGCTGTAGCCGTTCGAGGTGTCGATCGTCCGGATGCCGGCGTCGAGGGCGGCGGCCACGGTCTCGATCGCGCGCCCCTCGGCCACCTCGCCGAACAGCGCCGGCATCGAGCCGAGCGGGCCGCCGCCGAGGGTGAGGGACGTGACGCGGAGCCCGGTCGAGCCGAGCGGGTTCATCGGAAGCGCTGTGCTCATGGGCTCAGCCTGTCAGAACACCGGCGCGACGAACTCCACGCTCGCGCGCGACGTCACCGCTCCGTCCGCGATGACCACCCGCTCGTTGGGCGCGACCTCGAGTTCGATGTCCCCGCCGGGCAGCGACAGCGTTCCTCGCACGGGACGCGCACCCACCCCGACCACGGCCTGCAGCGCGCCCGTGCGGTCGGCGATGACGCGCCAGCCGCGCGGGAACCCGAAGAGCACCTCGCCGTCGCGGCGCACCTCCACCCGCGCGTCGTCGGCGACCAGCTCGAAGTCGGCTCCGCCCACACGGCGCCCATACGCCACGGCGCGCGCGGCGGCGCCGTGGTCGAGGCGCGTGGGGGCCAGGCCGGTGAACCAGACCTCGCCGTCGGGCCGGGGCAGGATGCCCGCGTACCGCTCGATCGCATCGAGGAACCACAGGATCGACGGCGAGTAGACCTCCGTGAATCCCGCCTCGCCCGACCAGGGGTCCAGGCACTGCGGGAAGCGATCGGCGACGGCCAGCGCGGCGATGACGGGCTGAGAGGCGAGCGCGAGCTCGGCGACATGGCCGTGCCGCTCGAACGCGTGCGGTGCCCGCAGCTGCGCGAGGAAGTTCACCGGCCCGCCCCACGAGTTGCGCGAGGCGTCGTGGTCGAAGCGCGGATCGTCCATGGCGATGGTCGTGAAGCCGTAGTGCGCCAGGAACTTGCGCGTGTTCATCAGGTAACGCCGCAGCGACGCCGCGAAGAACTGCTCGTCGCCCACCTCGTTCGCGAGCACCCGCGCGAGCACGTCGCCCTGCAGGCGGTGCAGGTCGCCGTTGCGGTCGCGATCGTAGAAGAAGCCGTCGGCCTCGTCGAAGCACTGGGTGTACAGGGCGTCGAGCGTGCGCTCGGCGGCGGACTGCCACACGGCGGCGTCTCCCCCGAGCTCCTCGGCGATCCGCCCGAGATAAGCGCGCTGCGCGGCGACGTTCGCCGTCAGATCCGGTGCCACGTAGGGCAGCAGCGGGTGATCCGGATCGACGAATCGCGCGTCGTTCCCGAACGCGCGGTCCGGGGCGAACCAGAACCGCGGCGAGAGGTCATGGCCCGTGTCGAAGGTGCAGAAGGCCTCGACCCCGCCGGTGCCGAGGGTGTCGCGGTACTCGGCAAGCCACGAGTCCATGCGCTCGATCGCCGACTGCATGGTGGTCAGGAACTCGCGGTCGCGGCCGCCCTCGTGCCCGGTGAGCAGGTAGTGATTCCAGACCACACGCGCCAGGGGCGTGACGATCTGGATCTGCGAGAACGCCGGCCCGTCGGCGGTCACCTTGTACGGGATCATTCCGTCTTCGCGCTGGTGCCGAGCGAACAGCAGGAGGGTGTCGCGGGCGACCTGCGGGGCGAACCGAGCGAGGATCTCGGTGTTGATGGTTCCCGTCGACTCGATCCAGGATCCGCGGTAGACGCCTCCCTCGTTCAGCACCGGCGCGCCCCCACCCGGATGCCCCTCGTCCAGGGTCCAGATGCACTGGGCCAGGTCGGCCAGCGCGTCGTGCCAGCGATCCTCGAGCGGGCCGCCCACCGCGGCGAAGCGCACGCCCTCGCGGGCGATGCCGTCCGCCAGCGGCGATCCGGCGATCCGGTCGGTCGGCGCGGCGGCGCGAAGGCGGGCGAGCGCCTCGGAGGCGGGGGTGGTCATGCGGTTCTCCTCGGGAGGACGTCGGCGGAAGTGAGGACGGGCGGCCCCGAAAGAAAGGGGCCGCCCGTCCGATGCGTCCGGAGGACGCGGGAGAGCGCGCTCGGGCGCACTCACCGAGGGCTTACTGCAGAGCGGCGTCCAGCTCGGAGATCCACTGCTCCGCGGCCTCCTTGGGCGTCTTGGTGCCGAAGAGCACCTCGGACTCCATGCGCTGAGAGAGCTCGTTCATCATCGAGCCGCCGGCGGGCTGGGGCGGTGCGACGACGCCGCCGTCGAGCACCACGTCGACGTACTCGGCCGCGATCTTGTTGGGGCCCTCGAGAGCCGGGGTCACGGCGGCGAGCGCGTCCGGGCTGAACGGCACACCGCGGGTGTCCTTGATCAGCTCGAGCGCGGCCGGCTCGTGCAGGAACCAGTCGATGAGCATCGCGGCCTCGGCGGGGTGCTTCGACGCGGCGTTGATCGACCAGAAGGCCGACGGCAGCAGCGCGACGCCCGAGAGGTCGGTGTCGGTCGGCGGGAGCATCATCTCGACCTCGCCCGCGGCCGAGTAGGCGGCCATCAGGTTCGAGTAGCCGAAGGTGATGGCGGCCTGGCCCAGCGTGAACGGCTGCTGGTCCGGCGGGAGGGCCCAGTTGGCGGTGACGACCGAGGCGTCCGGCAGGCCCTTGCCGTCCTGCAGCTCCTTCTCGATCTCGAACCACGAGGCGATGTCGTCGGCGTCGACGCCCAGCTGGCCATCCCAATCGTACATGCCGGTCTCGGTGAGCTGACCGGTGTAGGTGCCGAGGATGTCGTGGATGCGCAGATCGATGCCGTAGACGGGCTGCCCCTGCGCGTTCGTCAGGCCGGCGGATCCGACCGTGTTGGCGATCTCGACGAGGTCGTCCCAGTTCCAGCCCTCGGCCGGCTTCTCGATGCCCGCCTGCTCGAGGATGTCGGTGTTGACGAAGGCGGCGGTCGCGTTGCCGCCGGTCGGCAAACCGTAGAGCGTGTCGTCCACGGTCGCGTTGGTGAGCGAGAAGTCGGGGTACCCCGACGTGTCGAGCTGGTCGGAGACCGTGGAGAGGTCGAGCAGCGCGCCGAGCTCGCCGTACTCCTGCGGCTTGGCCCCGCCGAGGGCGAACACGTCGGGAGCGGTGTCGCCGCCGGCGCCGAAGTCGGTCGCGAGTCGGTTGAACAGGTCGTCGGGGGCGCCGACGGGCGTCTGCTTCACCGTGATGTTCGGGTGCTCCTCTTCGAAGAGGTCGATGACCTCGCCGAACAGCGCAGCACGCTGGTCGTCACCCCACCAGGACATCTCGAGGGTGACGGGCTCATCGCCCGCGGGCTCGGCTTTTCCGCCGGCCGGGTTCGAGCCGGCGCAGCCGGTCAGCACCAGGGCGGTCGCCGCGGCGAGCCCGCCCGCGGCAGTCAGGGTCGCGCGCGACCGGGTGATACGCATCATTGCGCCTCGTTTCGGGAAGGCGGCCCCCTGGGCCGCGTGATCTCGGTGCAGGACGGCGCAGGGTTACCGTCCGGGCAGTTTTCCGATTTTCCGGTGAAACCGCTTTCACGGGAAAGTAGCATCCAGACTGAATCGTGTCAACGCGGATCATGCGTTCATCGGAAGCCGTGATCAGGCCGTTGCGAAACGTTTTCCGACGGTGGCCGACCGCCGCTTCGGGGCGCGTCAGGCGCGGGGCGCCGCGGCGGAGGCGCGCAGCTCGAGGCGCGGCTGGAAGACGACGTCGTGCCCCGGGTCCTCGCCCCTGATGAGCGCGTGCATGCGGTTCCAGGCGACAACGCCCAGCTCACCGTGCGGCACCGAGGCGGTCGTCAGCGCGGGATCCAGATACTGCGCGAGCGGGATGTCGTCGAAGCCCGTGACCGAGATGTCGTCCGGCACGCGCAGGCCCTGCTCCCGCAGTCCGCCGATGAGGCCGATGGCGACCAGGTCGTTGAAGGCGAGCGCGGCCGTGGCCCCCGACCGCGCGACGAGCGGAGCCGCCGCCCGGCCGTCCTCGGACGCCGCACCGGCGGCGATCCGGTCGATCTGCACATCCGGGTGCTCGCGAGCGAAGTCGTCGAGGCCCCGCTCGCGGAAGGCGTTCGAGGCGCTCCGCTCGGGGCCGTACACGTACGCGAAGCGCCGGTGGCCGAGGCCATGCAGGTGGGAGGCCAGGGCGAAGATCCCTCGCCGGTAGTCGATCGACAGCGACGGGGACGGCGTCGCGCCGACGGGGAGGTTGCGGTTGATGAGCACAAGCGGCTGCAGCTGGGCGGTGAGCGCGACGAGATCCTCCTCGGCCATACGCGGGGCACAGAGCACGATCGCGTCGCAGCGGCGGCGGATCTCTGCGGCGAGCAGGGGCTCGTCGGCCGGCGACTCGCCCGAGTCGGCCACGAGCACGCGGTAGCCGTCATGCGCGGCCGTCTTGCTGAGCCCGGCCAGCACCGATTGGAACGCGGGGTTGCCGAGGTCGGGCACCACGAAGGCGATCGCGTGCGTCTGGCCGAGGGCGAGGCTCCGGGCCAGCGGACTGGGCGCGTAGCGCAGGTCGGCCGCGGCCGCGCGCACGCGCTGCTCGATCTCGGGCTCGCCGGCGAACCGGTCGTTCATCACACGCGACACCGTCGCGGGTGACACACCCGCAGCGCGGGCCACGTCCGCGATCGTCGCGCCGCTGCGCTTAGCCGCCATGCTTCCTCATCCTCGAGTCAGTGCGCCGGACCCGACGGATCCGGCGGTCGCGGAAGCATTTGACGAACGCCCCACGACGTGATCATAATCATGTCACCCGTGAAACCGCTTTCACGCCAAAGGCCCTCGACCCGACGTTGGGCTGGCCTTTCCACTGACGAGGAGGTCACGTGAGCAGCATCAGCGAGCTCCGCACCATTGCGCTGTCGCGCAAGAAGGGCGGGCCGCGTCTGAAGGAGAAGTACCCGGACAACAAGGCAGCGCTGGTCTTCCTGCTGCCGTGGATCCTGGGCATTCTCGGTCTGACGATCGGCCCGATCGTGGCGTCCCTCTACCTGGCGTTCACGGACTACAACCTGCTTCAGCCGCCGGTCTGGTCGGGCCTCGAGAACTTCCAGAAGATGTTCGCCGATCCGCGCTTCTGGAACTCCTTCCGCGTCACCATCACGTACGTCGTCGTGTCGGTGCCCCTGCAGCTCGCGCTGGCCCTCGCGCTGGCCGTGCTGCTCGACAAGGGGATGAAGGGCCTCCCCTTCTATCGCTCGGTCTTCTATCTGCCCTCGCTGCTGGGCGGATCCGTCGCCGTGGCGATCCTGTGGCGCCAGGTGTTCGGCAAGGAGGGCCTGGTCAACGCCTTCCTGGGCATGTTCGGCCTCCACGACCTGCCCGGCTGGATCGGACACCCCGACTACGCGCTCGGGACGATCATCATCCTGCACGTGTGGACGTTCGGATCCCCGATGGTCATCTTCCTGGCCGGTCTGCGCCAGATCCCCGACATGTACTACGAGGCCGCGTCGATCGACGGCGCCGGCAAGGTGCGCCAGTTCTTCTCGATCACGTTCCCGCTGCTCACCCCCGTGATCTTCTTCAACCTCGTGCTGCAGATCATCTTCGCGTTCCAGTCGTTCACGCAGGCCTACGTCGTCTCCGGCGGCACCGGCGGTCCGGGCGACTCGACCATGTTCTTCACGCTCCTCCTCTACAAGGAGGCGTTCACCGAGCTCGACATGGGCTACGCCTCGGCGATGGCCTGGTTCCTCGTCGTCGTGATCGGCGCCTTCACCGCGTTCAACTTCTGGCTTTCCAAGTTCTGGGTGCACTATGACGACTGAGACCGAGACCCTGCTGCGCGCTGGGAAGCGCCCGCTCCCCCGCCGCCGTGCCGGCGCCGGACTGAGCACGCTGCGCTCGATCGGCAAGCACATCCTGCTGTCGGCCGCCGCGATCGTGATGCTCTACCCGTTGATCTGGCTGGTGGTGTCCTCGTTCAAGCCGAACGCCGACATCTTCCGCGACCTCAGCATCTTCACCACCAACCTCACGACCGAGAACTACGTCAACGGCTGGAACGACCTGCAGCACCCGTTCGGCACCTTCCTGCTCAACTCGGCGCTCATCGCGTTCGGTGCGATCCTGGGCAACCTGGTCTCGTGCTCGATGGCCGCGTACGCGTTCGCCCGGCTGAAGTTCCGGTTCAAGAACCTCACGTTCGCGCTGATGCTCGGCTCGATCATGCTGCCCTTCCAGGTGCTGCTGGTCCCCCAGTTCCTGATCTACAAGGAGCTGGACTGGCTGAACACCTTCCTGCCGCTGATCGCGCCGAAGTTCCTCGCCACCGAGGCCTTCTTCATCTTCCTGATGGTGCAGTTCATCCGCGGCCTGCCGAAGGAGCTGTTCGAGGCGGCCCGCATCGACGGCGCGGGTCAGGTGCGCAGCTACTTCCAGATCACGCTGCCCCTGATCGTCCCGTCGCTCGCGACCACGTCGATCTTCACGTTCATCTGGACGTGGGGCGACTTCTTCGGCCCGCTGATCTACCTGCGCCTCCCCGAGCTGTTCCCCGCGTCGCTGGCTCTGAAGGGCTTCCTCGACGCGCAGTCCTCCTCGGACTACGGTTCCATGTTCGCGATGAGCGTCGTCTCGCTCGTCCCCCTGTTCCTCGTCTTCCTGTTCGGCCAGCGCTTCCTCATCAAGGGATCCGCGACGTCCGGCATCAAGTGATCGGCTCCCCGTCATGACTCGACTCCGCTACGCGCTCGTGGGATCCGGATCCCGTGCGCAGATGTACCTCACCGCGATCGCCGAGACCCACTCGGACGTCGCCCAGCTCGTCGCCTGGACCGACACCAACACCGGTCGCCAGGACTGGTCGCTCGCGCAGCACGCGGGACTGGGCTCGCCGGTGCGGTTCGAACCGGATCAGCTGGGCCAGGCGATCGCGGAGCACGCGATCGACCGCGTGATCATCACCTCGCCCGACTTCACGCACGCCGACTACATCGTCACCTCGCTCGAGGCCGGCGCCGACGTCGTGGTGGAGAAGCCGCTCACGGTGAACGAGGAGGGCGTGCGCCGCATCGCGGACGCCGCCGAGCGCACGGGCGGCGACGTGACCATCACGTTCAACTACCGTTACTCGCCCCGCAACAGCGAGCTCAAGCGCGTGATCGCGTCCGGCGAGATCGGAGAGGTCACGAGCGTGCACTTCGAGTGGGTGCTCGACACGGCGCACGGCGCCGACTACTTCCGCCGGTGGCACCGGTACAAGGACAAGTCGGGCGGCCTGCTCATCCACAAGGCGAGCCACCACTTCGACCTCGTCGGCTGGTGGATCGCGGATGTGCCCACGCGCGTGTACGCGTCGGGCGGCCTGCGCTTCTACGGCGCGGAGAACGCGGCCCGCCGCGGCATCGGCCCGCGCCCCGAGCGGGGCACGACCGACTCGCCGCTGCGCGACAGCTTCAGCCTCGATCTGCGCAGCGACCCCACCTGGAAGGGCCTCTACCTCGACCAGGAGCAGCACGACGGCTACCTGCGCGATCGCGACGTGTTCGATCCGGGCATCACGATCGAGGACAACCTCGCGCTGGTCGTCGACTACGCGCGGGGGGCGACCATGTCGTACTCGCTGAACGCGCACTCCCCGTGGGAGGGCTACACGGTCGCGGTCAACGGCACACTCGGCCGCGCCGAGCTCACGGTCATCGAGCGCGGCTCGGTGCTGGTGGACGAGCAGGGACGCACCGTCGTCGACCCGAGCGCGCGCCCCGACCTCGTCGCGGATGACTCCGAGCGTCCGGTCGGCGAGCGCCTGGTGGTGCAGAAGCACTTCCGGCCCGCCGTCGAGGTGCCGATCCCCGAGGGCGTCGGTGGTCACGGCGGCGGCGACGCCGTGCTGCTGCGCGACGTCTTCATCGGCGCGCAGCCCGATCCGCTCGGACGCACCGCCGACTGGTCGGACGGTGTGCGCTCGATGGTCGTCGGCCTCGCGGGCAACCGTTCGCTCGAGACGGGTCAGGCCGTGCGGATCGCCGATCTCGAGCTCGGATCGGCCGGCTCGGCGCTCGCGGGAGTCTCGTCGTGAGCCGCGTCGTCGTCACCGGCGGCGCCGGCCGCCTCGGCCGCTCGGTCGTCGAGACCCTCGCCGCCGCGGGCCACGAGGTCGTCTCGATCGACCGCGGCGAGATCGTCGGATCCCCCGCGCGCCAGCTGTCGATCGACCTGCTCGACGCCGCGGCGGCCGCGGCGGCGTTCTCCGAGATCCGCCCCGACGCGGTGGTGCACCTGGCGGCCGTCGCGGTGCCGGGCGCGCTGCCGGATCCGGAGATCTTCGACATCAACACGCGTCTGGTCTGGAACGTGCTCGAGGCCTCGCTCGGATCCGGCGCGGGCGCGCTCCTGGTGGCGTCGAGCCCGACCGTGATCGGCTACGGCTCTCCGTCGGGCTGGGCCCCCGCCTATCTGCCGCTCGACGAGGATCACCCTGTCGCTCCCTGGAACGGCTACTCGGCGTCGAAGGTCGCGGTCGAGGAGATCGTGAAGATGGCCGTGCGCAAGCACGGCGATCGCCTGCGGCTCGGAGCGTTCCGCCCGTGCTTCGTGATCGCCCCCGAGGAGTGGGAGGGCGCACCGACCCAGCAGGGGCACACGCTCGCCGAGCGCATCGCCGATCCCTCCCTCTCGGCCGTGGCCCTGTTCAACTACCTCGATGCCCGCGACGCCGGCGAGTTCGTGGCGGCCTGGCTCGAACGTGCCGCCCCCGCCGACAGCGACGTGCCCAACGGCACGGTGTTCTTCGTCGGCGCGGCCGACGCGCTGGCCGACGCACCCACCGCCGGGCTGCTCGCCGAGCACGTGCCCGAGGCGGCCGCCGCGGCACCGTCGCTCGAGGGTGACGCTCCCGTGTTCTCGAGCGCCCTCGCCGAGCGCCTGCTCGGCTGGCGGGCGCAGCGGTCCTGGCGCACCGAGCTGCGGACCCTCGTCCCGTCCACCGCTGTCCCCGCCGACCAGGAGGCCTGATGTCCGCTCTCACCATCCCCGATCGCGTCCTCTTCTTCCCCGTCACGGCATTCGATGCGGCGGGGCGCGTCGACGCCGAGCTCGTCGAGCAGCACGTCGCCGAGCGCATCGAGTTCGAGCCGGGCGCCGTCTTCGCGGCGTGCGGCACGGGCGAGTACCACGCGCTCGGGATCGACGAGTACTCGACGGTCGTGGAGGCCTCCATCCGGGGCACCGCCGGCCGCGTGCCGGTGCTCACCGGCGTCGGCGGCCCGCTCGGTCACGCGATCGCCTCGGCGCGCGCCGCCGAGCGCCTCGGCGCCGAGGGGCTGCTCGTGATGCCGCCCTACCTCGTGCAGGGTCCGCAGGCCGGGCTCATCGCCTATGTCGAGGCCATCGCCGCGGCGACCGAGCTGCCGCTCATCGTGTACCACCGCGGCAACGCGCAGTTCACGCCGGCGTCCATCGAGAAGGTGCTCGAGATCCCGAGCGTTGTGGGCATCAAGGACGGCGCGGGCGACCTCGCCGTCGCGCAGCGCTTTGTGCACGCCGCCGCTCGCTCCGGTCGCGACATCCTGTTCTTCAACGGGCTGCTGACGGCCGAGATGACCCAGGCGGCCTACACGGCGATCGGCGTGCCGCTCTACTCGTCCGCCGTGTTCGCCATGGCGCCCGACATCGCCGTGGCGTTCTTCGCGGCGCACCGCGCGGGCGACGCGCAGACGCAGGCGCGCCTGCTCGAGGGCTTCTACGCACCGCTGGTCGACCTGCGCGACGAGACGCCGGGCTTCGCCGTGTCGCTCGTCAAGGCGGGAGTGCGCCTCGGCGGTCTGCCCGTCGGATCCGTGCGCGCGCCGCTGATGGACCCCACCTCCGAGCAGGTCGGTCGTCTCGAGGCGCTGCTCGCCGCGGGCCGCGAGCTGATCAAGTGACCGCCCCCCTCGACGCCCCGGCGATCGAATCGGTCGCGACCCGGCTGATCCGGATCCCGCTCACGCGTCCGTGGGGACCGGATGTCACCGACATCCGGGTCGTCGCGGTCACGGTGCGCGATGCCGAGGGCGGCGAGGGGCACGGGTTCTCGTGGACGCCGTCGATCGGCGGGGCGGCGGTGAAGGCCCTGCTCGACGAGGACGTGATCCCTGCAGCCATCGGCCGCCCCGCGGATCCGTCCATCTGGATCGATCTGTGGCGCCATGTGCATGAGGCAGGCGGCGGCGGGATCACGACGATCGCGCTGGCCGGCCTCGACCTCGCGCTGTGGGACCTGCGCGCCCGCCGCAGCGGCTGCTCCGTGACCGATCTCATCGGCCGTCGCCACACGCGGCTGCCCGCGTACGGCAGCGGCGTCAACCTGCACTACACGCTCGACGAGCTCGTCGCGCAGGCCGAGCGCTGGGTCGCGGCGGGATTCGGTGCGATCAAGATGAAGGTCGGATCTGCCGACCTCGCCCGCGACCTCGAGCGCGTCGCCGCCGTGCGTGCGGTGCTGGGACCGGAGCGCCGCCTGCTCGTGGACGCCAACCAGCGCTGGGACCTCGCCACCGCGACGACGGCGATCGAGGCCCTCGCCGCATACGACATCGGCTGGATCGAGGAGCCCCTGCGCGCCGACGACCTCGCCGGATACCGCGAGCTCGCCTCTCGCCTCGAGCCGCTCGGTGTGCCGATCGCGGCGGGCGAGAACCTGCACACGGTGCACCGCTTCCGCGACTTCCTCGACGCGGGGGCGCTGCAGGTCGTGCAGCCGAACATCGTGCGCGTGGGAGGCATCACGCCGTTCCGGGAGATCGCCGATCTGGCCCGCGAGCGCGGTGTCGAGCTCGCTCCCCATCTGCTTCCGGAGCTGTCGGCCCAGCTGGCGTATACGCTTCCCGAGACGGTATGGATCGAAGACGTCGAGGACGCCGGCTTCGGCGCGCTGGGTGCGCTGGTCGCAGCCACGGGCGTCTCCGTCGCCGACGGCGTCGTCAGCGGCGGCCCCTCCCTCGGCCTCGGCATGCAGTTCGCCTGACTCTCCCGAAAGGACCCCTCATGACGGATACGACCGTGGATCAGGTCGATGCGATCGCGCGCGCCGCGAAGGACGCGTTCGCGCTCGTCTCGAAGACGGATGACACCACGCGCGCCGCATGGCTGCGCGGCGTCGCCGACGCCATCGACGCCGATGCGGCCGGCCTGATCGAGCTGGCCGCCGCCGAGACCGCGCTGCCCGCGTCGCCGCGCCTGGGCGGCGAGCTCGCGCGCACCACGGCGCAGCTGCGCCTGTTCGCGAAGGTGATCGAGGAGGGCTCGTACCTCGAGGCGACGATCGACCACCCCGACGCCACGGCGACTCCCCCGATCCCGGATCTGCGTCGTGTGCTGCGCCCGATCGGTCCCGTGGCGGTGTTCGCGGCGTCGAACTTCCCGTTCGCGTTCTCGGTCGCCGGCGGCGACACCGCCTCGGCGCTGGCCGTCGGCTGTCCCGTCGTCGTGAAGGCCCACCCGGGCCACCCCGAGACCTCTCGCCGTATGGCCGCCGTGGTGGCGGAAGCCCTGGCCGCGGCCGGGGCACCCGAGGGCACGTTCGCACTCATCGAGGGATTCGAGGCCGGACTCGCGCTGGTCGATCACCCGGCGATCCGCGCGGTCGGCTTCACCGGATCCGTCCGCGGCGGCCGTGCGCTGCTCGACCGCGCGGCGGCGCGGCCCGAGCCGATCCCCTTCTATGGCGAGCTCGGCTCGCTGAACCCCGTGGTCATCACGCCGGGAGCCGACGCGGCGCGCGGCGGCGCGCTGGCGGAGGGCCTGGCCGGATCCTTCCAGCTCGGTGCCGGTCAGTTCTGCACCAAGCCGGGCGTGGTGCTGGTTCCCGAGGGCTCCGCCGTCGAGTCCGCCCTCCCCGGTCTGCTGGCACCGCAGAGCCGCCTGCTGACCGAGGCCATCTCCGCCGGCTTCTCGTCGGGCGTCGATCGCGTCTCGGGTGTGCCGGGTGTCGAGGTCGTCGCGGGCGACGCGGCGCCCGACGGCACCGCCCCGCTCGTCGCCGCGACGACGGCCGCCAACCTCCTGGAGCACGCCGACGAGCTGCTCGAGGAGGTCTTCGGCCCCTTCACCCTGCTCGTGCGATACCGGGACGAGGCCGAGCGCGACGCCGTGATCGCCGCCCTGCCCGGCAACCTCACGGCCACGGTGCACCACGAGGAGTCCGAGGACGTCGAGGGCCTCGTCGGCACGCTGGAAGGCCTCGCCGGTCGTGTGCTGTTCGCGGGCTGGCCCACGGGCGTCGCGGTCAGCTGGGCGCAGCATCACGGTGGCCCCTGGCCCTCGACCAACGCGAACTTCACGTCCGTCGGCGCAACCGCCGTGCGCCGTTTCCAGCGGCCCGTCGCCTACCAGGACGCGCCGGCCTCGCTGCTCCCCGCCGCTCTGCGCGAGGACAATCCCCTGGGCATCCCGCGCCGCGTCGACGGCGTGCTCGTGCTGCCGTAGGCCTGCGGGCCACCTGCCCTCCCTCTGAAAACACGTCCTCTGCGTGTTTTCAGAGGCGCGGCGACCGGCTCAGGCCAGCGGATCAGCCAGGAGCGGCTCGAGGGCGGCCTCGGCCGCGCCGATGAGCAGGCGATCGGCGCCGAGGGCCGCGGGCAGGATGCGCAGGTGCTCGCCCGGGGCCGCGAGAGCCAGCTCGCGCACCAGCTCGAGCAGGCCGTCGGGGTCGTGCTCCAGCAGGAGCGCCAGGAAGCCGCCGAGCACGATCGCCGACGGATTGAGCGCGTTCACGGCGTTGGCCAGCGCGGCGGCGAGGATGCGGCGCTGACGCGCGATCTCCTCCAGGGCGTCGGGCGCGGTCACCGCCGCGAGCGCGGCGGCGAGCTCCGCGTCGTCGGCCGCCGTCAGGCCCACGGCGCCGAGCAGGCGGGCGCGGTTGACCTCGTCCTCGAGCACGCCGTTCTGCGTGCGGCGATCCGATTCCCGCGCGATGCCCGGCCGGCTCTGGCCCCACTCGCCCGCGTAGCCGTCGGCCCCGCCGATGGCCATGCCCTGCAGCACGAGGCCGCCTCCGATGCCCGAGGCGCCTCCGTTGAGGTAGATGACGTCGGCGTGGTCGATCGCGGCGCCGAACAGACGCTCCGCGCGGGCGCCCAGCGACGCGTCGTTGCCGATGACGAACGGGATCCCCGTGGCCTCCGTCAGGCGCACCGTGACGTCCTCATCGCGCCAGCCGAGATGCGGGGCGAGGCGCACGACACCGTCCGAGGCGCGCACGAGACCGGGCACCGCGACGCCGCCGCCCACGATCCGGCAGTCTCTGAGCACTCCCGTGCGCCACTCGTCGACGATGCGCGCCACCGCGGCGACGACCTCGTCGACCGACAGGCCGACGGCCGCGCGCATCCGCACGCGCACCCGGCCGCCGAGGGTGACCGCCCCGACCTCCAGCGCATCGACCTCGGGGTTGACGGCGATCGTCACCACGTCTTCGGACGGCGCGACGATCGGCGACGGACGGCCGACGCGGCGGGTCGGATCCGGATCCCGCTCCTCGACGAGGCCGGCCGTGACCAGGGTCGCGACGAGGTCGGACACGGTCGAGCGGTTCAGCCCTGTCTGGGCCGTGATCACGGCTCGCGAGCGGGGGCCCGCCTCATGCACAAGGCGCAGCACCGCACCGAGGTTGGCGCGTCGCACCCCCTCGACGCTGGTCGCACGCATCATCTTCCCGCCGCCCTGCAGTTTGTTGTCCCTGCCACCTTATGATGTGCGGCAGCGACGGCCGGGAGAAACGCCCGATCAGGCGGGCACGTAGGCGAACCTGTCGGCGCGGGCCGTGCCGCGCGGTTCCGCCCCGTGGCTCGTGGCGTACACGCCGAACCACACGCCGAGGAACCCGCCGGTCGAGACCGCGTCGAGCTCACGCGCGTCGACCTCCGCGAGCACCTGCGCGCCGTGCCCGGTCCGCTCGTGGACGAGCTCATAGCGGTAGCCGCGAGCGCGCACCCCGACGGAGCCGCCCGACGCGACCTGCGCGGTGTGCAGCGCGATGTCGGTGCCTGCTCGACGGTGGGTCACCGCGAGCGTGAAGCCGGAGCCCCGCCGCGTGAAGCCGGCCGTGACGTGGTCGTCCTCCGACTGCCGGATGGCGAAGCCCGCGGTCTCGCCCTCGGCGAGCCCTGAGGCATCGATCGACACGGTGCAGTCGACGTCGAAGTGCTGCTGGCGCACGCCCACGAACGTCGCCGTGGTCGGTTCGGCGAGGGTCGCCGCAGAGGCCGGCAGGATCCATCCGTCCGCGTCGGCCTGGGCGACCTCCGCCGGCAGCGCGCGCGGCGTCGTCCAGCGCGCGTCGCCCGGCCCGACGATGCCGGGCGCGCGATCGTCGGGCTGCCACGAATCGGCGGCCATGGGCTCGTGCGCCCACGGCACCTCGACGGTGGCGGGCACACGACCGGCACCGGGCGCGAACACCGGCCAGCCGTCCTCCCAGGTCACGGGCACGAGGAAGGTCTCGCGGCCCAGCGGATAGTGGCGACGGTCGGGCGCGCGCATCGCGAGCAGCAGGGCCCACCAGGAGCCGTCGCGCGCCTGCACGAGGTCGGCGTGGCCGGGGCCGATCACGTCCACACCCGTGCGACCGAGGTGGCGGTGCGTCAGGATCGGGTTGCCCTTGTTCCCCTCGAACGGCCCTGTCGGCGAGTCGGAGCGCGCGACGGCCACGGCGTGGTGGAACTCGGTGCCGCCCTCGGCCGCCAGCAGGTACCAGCGGCCGTCGATCTCGTACAGGTGCGGTCCCTCGGCCCAGACGGCGCCGCGCACGGCGCCCGTCCACACGATGTGCTCGGGCCCGATGAGCGCCTGTGCGGTCGGCGAGTACTCGCGCACCCACACCTGCGTCTGATGGAACCACTCGGCCTCGGCCTCCGGCACAAGACGCGTCCCGTGGAGCCACACCCTGCCGTCGGACCCGAACGCGATCGACGGGTCGATGCCGTCCACATCGAGCCAGATCGGGTCGGACCACGGCCCCGCCGGGTCCGCGGCCGTCACCAGGAAGTTTCCGCGCGGGCTCTCGGACGGCTGCGAGGCGCGGTCGACCAGCGTGCAGACGACCCAGAACATCCCGTCGTGGAACCGGATGGTCGGCGCGAACAGCCCGCCCGATGACCCGAGACCGTCGTAGTCGAGCATCCCGGACCGGTCGATCACGTGCCCGATGGTCTCCCAGGTCACGAGATCGCGCGAGCGCATCACGGGCAGGCCCGGCAGGTACTCGAACGTCGAGGAGACGAGATAGAACCAGTCCCCCACCCGGCAGACCGACGGATCCGGGTAGCAGCCCGGCAGAAGCGGGTTCGATACCTGCGTCATGGAGCCGCCTCCCGGATCCGCTGTCAGAAGGTCAGTCGACCGAGACCGACACGACGCGGGCGTCGGCGGCGGTCACGGCGTGCACGTCGCCGATGAGTGTCACGGTGGCGCGCGCGGTCGCCGATCCGGGGAGCTCTCGCCGGCCGGCCTTCTTCTCGTTCACGATGGCGCCGCCGGTCGTCTCGTCGGCCTCGACCGCCTTCGCGGACGCCTCGGCGTGCGCGCCGACCCACACCTGCACCTCGCCCGGCTCGACCACGCGCGTGAGGGTGCGATCGGTGAACGACAGGCGCTGCGTCGGCACCGTGAACGTGACGCGACGCGACTGACCGGCCTCGAGCGCGACCCGCGTGTAGCCGAGCAGCTGCGCGACCGGACGCGTGATCGAGGCCACGACGTCGCGCCCGTAGAGCTGCACAACATCGACACCCGCGACATCCCCGGTGTTGGTGACGGTCACCGAGGCGGTGAACGAGCCGCTCGTGGCCGCCGTCTCATCAACGTGCAGGTCGCTGTACGCGAAGTCGGTGTACGAGAGCCCGAAACCGAACGGGCGCAGCGGCGTCGGATCCGTCGAGGTCACATCGGACGGTCCCCCCAGGATGGGGTGCAGGTAGCTGTACGGCGACGAGCCCGACGAACGCGGCAGGCTGACGGGCAGGCGGCCCGACGGCACCGCGGCGCCGGTGAGCACGGAGGCGATCGCGGGGCCGCCCTCCTCGCCCGGGAAGAACGCCTGGAGGACGGCACCGGGCTTGGTCTCGCCGTCGAGCGCCCAGGAGATGGCGTAGGGGCGACCGGTCAGCAGCACCACCACGACGGGGGTGCCGGTGGCGACGACGCGCTCGACGAGCTCGCGCTGCACACCCGGCAGCTCGAGCGAGTCGACGTCGTTGCCCTCGCCGACCGTTCCGCGGCCGAAGAGGCCCGCCTGGTCTCCCACCACGACCACGGCGACGTCCGCGGAGGCGGCGAGCTCGGCGGCCTCGGCGATGCCGGAGACATCCGTGCCCTCGACCTCGGCGCCGCGAGCGTAGACGACCTCGGCATCCGGCAGCGCGGTGACCAGCGCCTCGCGCACCGTGGGGATCTCGAAGCCGATCTCGTGGTCGGGGTGGTGCGCGAGCACATGATTCGCGAACGAGTAGCAGCCCTGCAGGGCCTCCACGCGGTCGGCGTTCGGGCCGATCACGGCGACGCGACGGGCGTCGGCCGCGAGCGGCAGCACGCCGTCGTTCGACAGCAGCACCAGCGACTCGACGGCCAGCTTGTGCGCGATCTCGCGGTGGCGGGGCGAGTCGAGGTCGATCTCGGTGGGCGCCTCGTCTTCGAACGCGTCGGCCTCGAGCAGGCCGAGGTCCTCCTTCTGCTGCAGGGCGCGCAGCACCGCGCGGTCGAGGTAGGCCTCGTCCAGCTCGCCCGAGCGCACCCGCTCCACGAGCGGCGCGAGGTATGCGTCACCCGTGGGCAGCTCCACGTCGATGCCCGCCTGCAGCGCGTACGCCGCGGCGGCGCCGCGATCGGCGGCGACGGCGTGCATGACCTCGAGGAAGGCGATCGCGAAGTAGTCCGCGACCACGACGCCATCGAAGCCCAGCTGATCGCGCAGGACGTCGGTCAGCAGCTCGGGGCTCGAGGCGACGGGCACCCCGTCGACCTCGGTGTACGAGTTCATGACCGAGCGCACGCCGCCGTCGCGGATCGCCATCTCGAACGGAGGCAGGAAGACGTCCGCGAGCTCACGCGGTCCGGCGTGCACCGGGGCGTGGTTGCGGCCGGCGCGCGAGTTGGAGTAGCCCACGAAGTGCTTGAGCGTGGCGTGCACACCCGTGGACTGCAGCCCACTCACGTACGCCGTGCCGACCGTTCCGACGACATACGGGTCTTCGGCGATGCACTCGTCGACACGTCCCCAGCGCGGATCCCGGATGACGTCGAGCACCGGCGCGAGACCCTGGTGGATGCCGAGCTCGCGCATCGACTCGCCGATGACCCGGCCCATCTCCTCGACCAGGTCGGGGTCGAACGACGCTCCCCAGGCCAGCGGGGTGGGGAAGGTCGCGGCCTTCCAGGCGGCGAGTCCCGTCAGGCACTCCTCGTGCACGAGGGCGGGGATGCCCAGACGCGTCTCCTTCTTCAGGCGGCGCTGCTCGTTCCACAGCCAGGCCGCCCGCTCGGCCGGGTCGACCGGGCGGGTGCCGTACACGCGGGTGTACTGGCCGAGGCCGTGCTTCGTGATGTCGGCGAGGGTGCGCCCGTCCTTGGACGTGCTCATCTCATCGGCCATCGGCGCGACGACCTCGCCGCCCTGGTCGAGCCAGTAGCCGACGATCTGGGCGGCCTTCTCCTCCAGGGTCATCTGTGCGACGAGCGCCTGGACGCGCTCCGATGTGGTGGGCCAGGCAGGGACGTGCGAGGTCATGTGGTTCTCCGTTGAGGACTGCAGGTGGTGCGGGTGAAGGGACGGAGCGCCGCGGCTCAGCCCTTTACCGCACCGGTGAGGCCGCCGACGATGCGGCGCTCGAAGAGGCTGAAGAAGATCAGCGCCGGCAGCATGGACAGCGACGTGTAGGCCAGGATCATGGCCGCATCCGACGCGTACTGCGACGTCGCCGCGTTCTGCACCGCGAGCGGCAGCGTGTACTTGTCGGATCCGAGCAGGAACAGCGGCAGCAGGTAGCCGTTCCACGATCCGACGAACGCCAGGATGCCCGTGGTGATCACGCCGGGGAGGCTGAGCGGCAGCACCATGCGGAAGAAGAAGCCCAGACGACTCGTGCCGTCGATCGCCGCGGCCTCCTCGAGCTCCATCGGGATGGCCTTGAGGAAGGGGACGAGGATGATGATCGTCGTCGGCAGCGCGAACGCGATCTGCGGCAGGATCAGACCGATGTGCGAGTTCACCAGGCCCAGCGAGCGCACCATGATGTACAGCGGCGTGATGGCCACGGTGGCCGGGAACATCAGGCCCGCCGCGAACAGCGAGTACATCTGGGTCTTGCCGGTGAAGTTGTAGCGCGCCATCACGTAGCTCGCCATCAGGCCGAGAGCGACCGTGCCGAGCGCGGTGCCGAGACCGACGATGAGCGAGTTGAGCAGTGCCGGCCAGAAGTTCGATCCGGTCAGGACGTTGATGTAGTTGTCCGGGTTCCACGGGTTCGGGAAGCCCGCCGGGTCGGTCGTGAACTGGGTGTTGTCACGGAAGCCGCCGATGATGACGTACAGCACCGGGGTGATGCAGATCGTGACGAGGATGATCGCCGCGAGGTAGACGCCGGGGCTTCCCCACTTGACGTATTCCTTGGGCTTGCGGGTGCGCTTGTCGACGGGCGCGACAAGAAGGGTGGTGGAGCTCACTTCGCGTCCTTTCCGGGGCCGTCGGTCAGTGCGCCGTCGATGTCGCGACGCAGCACGAAGCGCTGATAGACGAGGCCGACGATGAGGGAGATGAGGAAGAGCAGCACGGCGACGGCCGAGCCGAAGCCGTACTCACCCGACAGGTGACCCTCGGTGTACATGTAGAACGCCATCGTGTGGACGCCCGCGCTCGGCGCGATGCGGCCCCAGACGATGAAGACGAGGTCGAACAGCTGGAGCGATCCGATGATCGACAGGAACGCCCAGATGCGGATCGTGGGTCCGAGCAGCGGGAGCGTGATGCTCCACTGCATCTTCCAGAAGCTGGCGCCGTCGATGGCGGCCGCCTCGTACAGCTCCTCCGGGATCGACTGCATGCCCGCGAGCATGAGGATCACCGCGAAGCCGATGTACTTCCAGGTGATGATGATCATCAGCGACCAGAAGGCGATGCTCGGGTCGGAGAGCCACGAGATGTCCAGCCCGAACAGCTGGTTGATGGCGCCCGTGTCCTGCATGAGCATGCTCCACGCGAGACCGACGACGACCTCGCTGATCACGTAGGGCACGAAGATCATGATGCGGATGAACGAGCGGCCCTTGATCTTCTGGTTCATGACCAGCGCGAACAGGATCGCCAGCGGACCCTGCAGCAGGATCGATGCGATCACGATGCCGAAGTTGTGGCCGACGGCGTCGCGGAACTCGGGATCCTCGAGGATCCAGACGTAGTTCTGCAGCCCGTTCCATTCGAGGGCGCCGATGCCGTCCCACTTGAAGAAGCCGTAGAAGGCGGCCAGGAAGACGGGGAAGATGACGAAGGTCAGGAAGAGGAGGATCGCCGGCCCGGAGAGGAGGGCGATCTCACCGTTCTTGCGCCAGTCGATGCGCCGACGGCGTGCCGCCGGACGGGGCGCGTTGCGCGCATCCCCGGCGGAGGTGTTCCTCCCAGCCGCGGTCGCGGTCTGAGTCGTGCTCATGTGTCTGTCACCCGTCCTTGTGTCGTGGGTCGGGCCGGTCCGCTCGCGCGGACCGGCCCGAGGTCATGCGTTTGTCAGTCGCGCTCGGCGGCCTTCGTGACGTCGTCGATCACGGACTGGGCCGAGCCGTCGCCGGCGAACATCTTCACGACGCCGTCGTTGAGGGCGGTGCCGATGTTCTGGCCGAGCAGCGTGTCGAGCCACATGCTCATGTAGGGCGACTCCTGGTAGGCGGCGAGGAAGGTCTTCTCGACCTCACCCGTCACGGCCTCCTGGGCCTCGGCCGAGGCCGGCAGCGCCGAGTACGCCGTGGCGTACTTGCCCTGCCACTCGGGCGAGGCGAGGAAGTTGAGGAAGTCCTCACACGCCGACGGCGAGTCGACCGAGCAGGAGAACCCGTCGACGCCGCCCATCATCGCGGCCGGGTCGCCCTTGCCGCCGTCGACGGCCGGGAACGGGAACCAGCCGAGGTCGGGCAGCGGCTTCTTGTCGGGCGTCAGGTCGGCGATCACGCCCACGTTCCAGCCGCCCATGACCTCCATGGCCGCCTTGTGGTTGGCGATGAGGCCGGCCGACGAGTTCGCGACGCTCTGCGCGGGCGTCGTCAGGAAGCCCTTGTTGAAGGGCTCGGTGCCGATGAACTCCTCGAGCTGCTCGGCGGCGTCGAGCCAGCACGGGTCGCTGAAGTCCTTGGTCGTGGCGACGTCGAGGAGGGTGTCCTTGTCGCACGAGCGCAGGGCGAACCAGTAGTACCAGTGCGCGGCGGGCCATGCGTCCTTCGCACCCACGGCGATCGGGTCGATGCCGGCGGCCTTCAGCTTGTCGACGGCCTCGTTGAGCTCGTCGATCGTCGTCGGGGTCTCGGTGATGCCGGCCTGCTCGAACAGGTCCTTGCTGTAGAAGACGCCACCGGGGAGGACGGCGGTCGGGACGCCGTAGATCTTGCCCTCGACCGAGAACGCCGCGAACGGCGCGTCGCCGTAGTCGGCCTTGACGTCGTCGCTGATGAGGTCGGTGAGGTCCTTGACGAGACCGGCCTTGACCACGTCGGCGAGCTTGCCGCCACCGCGGGCCATGAAGATGTCGGGCATGTCCTTCGACTGGACGGCGGTCTGCAGCTTGCCGTCCATCTGCTCGTTCTGGATGTCCTCGATCTTGAAGGTGACATCCTCGTGCTCGGCGGTGAAGGCCTCCGTGGCCTCGCGCCAGTACGCCTGGCCGGGGCCCGTGGTCGAGTTCTGCCAGATGGTGAGCTGAACGGGACCGCCCTCTTCGCCCTCGGACTCTCCGCCGCTGGGTGCGGTGGAGGTGGTGCAGCCGGCGAGCGCCAGCGTGGAAACCGCAGCGACAGCCGCGAATGCGGCCCATGCCTTGCGAACGCTCATGTGAGCTTCTCCTCTTCGTTGAGTTTGGGACGTCCCGCCGGGCGATGCTGCCTGGTCCTCCAGGGCGTCTCGTAACACGATGACACCCGTTTGGGGGACATGTCAAACGTTATCGATAACGTTTTCGACGCTAGGATGTCGAACACGGGCCCTGCAAAGAGGCAGAGTCGGATGCGACGCGCCGGTATCCGCAGGCGCAATGCAAGGAGCAGCAGTGACCGCCACAACAGGGCATCGCACATCACCGCGACGAGTCACGATCCGCGACGTCGCGAACGCCGCCGGAGTGTCGGTCGCGACCGTGTCCAAGGTCATGAACGGGCGCGACGGCATCGCCGCGGCGACGAGCGAACGCGTCCTCGGCGTGGTCGACGAGCTGGGATACGAGACCTCGCTCATCGCGTCATCCATGCGCAAGCGCCGCACGCAGGTGATCGGCGTGCTGGTCGCCGAGTTCGAGCCCTTCTCGCTGCAGCTGTTGAACGGCGTCTCGTCGGCGCTGCAGCAGACGGCGTACGACATCCTCGCCTACGCCGGATCGGTCTCCGCCGGCGAACACGCGGGCTGGGAGCGGCGCTCGCTCTCGCGCCTGGGCGGCACCCTCATCGACGGCGCCATCATCGTGACCCCCACCGTGACGCTCGATGAGATCTCCGTGCCGGTCGTCGCGATCGACCCGCACACGGGCCCCACCGGTCCGGCCGTCGTCGACACCGACAACGTCGGCGGCGCGCGCATGGCCACCGAGCACCTCATCTCGCTCGGCCACCGGCGCATCGGCCACCTCCGCGGACGCACCGACCTGCTGTCGGCGCAGCAGCGCGAGCAGGGCTACCGCGAGGCGCTGATGGCCGCGGGCATCCCGATCGACGAGTCGCTCATCGTCGACGGCGGCTACCGCGCCGCGCGCGCGACCGCTGCGGCCGGCGAGCTGCTCGGACGTCCCGATCGCCCCTCCGCGATCTTCGCCGCGAACGACGTCACCGCGCTCGAGGCGATCCGGGTCGCCGCCTCTCGCGGCCTCAGCGTGCCGATCGACCTGTCCGTCATCGGATTCGACGACCTCCCCGCCGCGGGCAGCGGGCGCCCGGGTCTCACGACCATCCGTCAGCCCCTGCTCGAGATGGGCACCGCCGCCGTGCACCTGCTGCTGGCGATGCTCGACGGCGGCGCGAGCGAGCGCATCCAGATGCCCGCGGAGCTCATCGTCCGCGACACCACCCAGCCCCCGCTGTTCTTCTGAGGAGCACCATGCCCCATCCTCGTCACGGATCCGCCGTCGTCACGGTCACGGATGGATCCGGATCTCCCCTCCCCCACACCGACGTCGTGGTCGAGCAGGTGCGCCACGCGTTCGCCTTCGGCAACATCGGGTTCGATCTCATCGGCCATGCGAACGGCGAGGACGACCAGGCGCGGCTCGCCGAAGACTGGCTGGCGCTGTTCGACACGGCGACGCTGCCGTTCTACTGGGGCCGCTTCGAGCCGCAGCAGGGCCATCCCGACACGGCGCGGCTGCGCGCCGCCGCCCGCTGGTTCGCCGACCGCGGAGTGCGCGTGAAGGGGCACCCGCTGGTGTGGCACACGGTCAAGGCGAGCTGGCTCGACGCGCTCCCCCTCGACGACGCGGAGCGCATCCTGCGTGCACGCGTCGCGCGCGAGGCCGCGGACTTCGCGGGTCTTGTGGACACGTGGGACGCGATCAACGAGGTCGCGATCATGCCCGAGTTCGACAACGAGCCCGACGGCGTGCCGAACGCCGTGTCGCGGCTGGCCGCGCGGATGGGACGCACCGAGATCGTGCGCCTGGCCTTCGAGACCGCGCGCGCCGCGAACCCCGCCGCCACCCTGCTCATCAACGACTTCGACCTGTCCGCGCGCTACGAGCGGGTGATCGAGGACGCTCTCGCGGCGGGCATCCGCATCGACGCGATCGGACTGCAGACGCACATGCATCAGGGATTCCGCGGCGAGGAGCAGCTGCGCGAGGTGGCCGACCGCTTCTCCCGGTTCGGCCTGCCGCTGCACTTCACCGAGTCGAGCCTCGTGTCGGGCGACATCATGCCTTCCCACATCGAGGACCTCAACGACTACGTCGTGGACACGTGGCCCTCCACGCCCGAGGGCGAGGCGCGCCAGGCGGATGAGATCGAGCGCCTCTATCGCACGCTCACGGATCATCCGGCCGTCGAGGCCATCACGTACTGGGGCATCACCGACGTCGGCGCCTGGCTCGGCGCGCCGATCGGCCTGCTCCGCCACGACGGCTCGCGCAAGCCCGCCTATGACCGCCTGCACTCGCTGATCCGCGGGGAATGGTGGCAGGCACCCACCGTGGTGCGCACCGACGCCGACGGCCGTGTGCGCATCGAGGGGTGGAAGGGCGACTACCGCCTCACCGCGGGCGACCTCGTGCTCGACGTCGTCGTGAGCTGAACGAGGGCCGTGCATCCCGGCGCCCTCGGGCGCCGATAGCCTGACGGGATGCCCGATCTCTCCCCCCTCGCCTGGGCGGCGCTGCTCGTCGCGGCCATGGCGGTGGGAGTGTCGAAGACCGCGCTGCCGGGTGTCAACACGCTCGCGATCGCGATCTTCGCCGCCATCCTGCCCGCGCGCGCCTCCACCGGCGCGCTGCTTGTGCTGCTCATCGTCGGCGACGCGTTCGCGATCTGGACGCACCGCAAGCACGCGCGACTCAAGGCGCTGCTGCCGCTGATCCCGCCCGTCGCGATCGGGCTCGTCGCCGGCTGGGTCTTCCTGCTGTTCGCGGATGACACGTGGACGCGCAAGGTGATCGGCGCGATCCTGCTGCTCGTTGTGGGCGTGACGCTGTGGCGTCGCCGGCTGGCCGCCGACGCCGAGCAGTCGCAGAAGGCGGGGATCGTCGCCGCGGGCGCGTACGGCTCGCTGGGCGGCTTCACCACGATGGTCGCCAACGCGGCGGGCCCCGTGATGTCGATGTACTTCCTGGCGGCGCGCTTCCCGATGCGCGCCTTCCTCGGCACAACGGCGTGGTTCTTCGCGGGCATCAACCTCGCGAAGCTGCCGTTCTCGATCAGCCTCGGCATCATCCAGGTCCCGACGCTGCTGCTCGACGTCTTCCTGGTGCCGGGCGTGGTGGCGGGCGCCTTCCTCGGCCGGTACCTCCTCGGCAAGCTCAACCAGCTCACGTTCGAGCGGATCGTGATCGTGCTCACCGTCGTCGGCGCGCTCTACCTTCTCATCGCCTGACCAGCGGCGCTCAGAGCCGCGGCAGCGTGAACCGCCATCCGTCGGCGAGGCGCTCGGTCACCACGGTTCTGACGGCCTCGAGCGTTCCTCGGCGGTCGCCTCCGCCGTCATGGCAGAGCACGAGCTCACCCGGCCGCATGGCGGCTCGCAGGTTGTCGGTCAGCACCGACACATCCTGCGTCTCCCAGTCGAGGATGGTGTTGGCCACCGCCAGCGAACGCATGCCGAGCCCCGCGGCGACCTGCGAGGTGATGCCCCACGCCCCGTTCGGCGCGCGCCAGTACGGAACGTCGGCGTCGGGCACGGCCGAGCGGATGATGCGCAGGTTCTCCACCAGATCCGCGCGCACGCGCCCCGCGTCCCAGTCGCCCATGGGCGCGAACGACGTCGAGTGATTGCAGAGCACATGACCCTCGGCCACGGTGCGACGCAGGATGTCCGCGCCGCCCTGGGCGAGCACGTTCTCGTCGATCACCGCGAACACGGCACGGATGCCCACCTCGCGCAGGAAGTCGAGGAGGGCGGGCGTTGTGCGCGCATCCGGACCGTCATCGAAGGTGAGGGCGCAGACGAGCCCCTCACCCCGTGCTCGGAGAACATGGGACGAGGGGCTCGCAGAGGTCATGCTGAGACGGTAGCCGGTGCGGATCGCGCGGCGTGCGCCTTCACGAGGTCGCGCAGCCAGAGGGCGCTGTCCTTGGGGGTGCGCTCCTGGGTGTCGTAGTCGACGCGCACGATGCCGAAGCGCTTGCTGTAGCCGTAGCCCCACTCGAAGTTGTCGAACAGCGACCACACCATGTAGCCGCGCAGGTCGACGCCGCGGTCGATCGCGCACCGGGCCGCGGCGAAGTGGCGCTTGAGGTACTGCACGCGATCGGCGTCGTGCACGCGCTTGCCCTCGGGGGTCACGGTCACCTCGTCGGCGAAGGCGGCGCCGTTCTCGGTGATGACGAGCGGCTGGTCCGGGAACTGCTCCGACAGCGACACCAGGAGGTCCTCGAGGCTGTCGGGGGCGATGTTCCAGCCCATGTCGGTGTACGGCCCCTCCTGCGGCAGGAAGTCGACGTGCTCGCTGCCGGGCCAGGCCGATCCGCCCACGTCCTTGTGGCCGTCGTTGCGCGCGCGGGTCGACTCGCCATCCCACATCCTGACGGTGACGGTCGAGTAGTAGTTGACGCCCAGGAAGTCGAGCGGCTGGTTGATCTGCGCGAGATCGCCGTCCTGCACGAACGACCA
Organism: Microbacterium stercoris; assembly: GCF_017592545.1. Classification (GTDB taxonomy): domain Bacteria; phylum Actinomycetota; class Actinomycetes; order Actinomycetales; family Microbacteriaceae; genus Microbacterium; species Microbacterium stercoris. The sequence goes on along the minus strand of NZ_JAGFOA010000001.1, from coordinate 214,804 downwards.
GTCGGAGACGTTCCTGGTGTCCTCGAGCAGATCGTCGTCGTACCTGCCGAGCAGCATGGGCGAGGTGAAGGCGCGGTTGGCGAGCGCGTCGATGCGGCGCTTCGCCTCGGCGTCGTCGCCCAGCGGCACGTGGAAGTTGAGCGTGACCGAGAGCTCGGGATCGTTCGTCGCGGCGGCGCGGATGGCCTGCACTCCCAGGCCGTGGGCGAGGTTCAGGTGGTGCACCGCGGCGAGGGCGTTCGCCGGCTCCGTGCGACCGGGCGCGTGCGACGCCGAGCCGTAGCCGAGGTAGGCCGAGCACCACGGCTCGTTCAGCGTTGTCCACGCGGCGACGCGGTCGCCGAGGAGGCCGGCGGCGGTGGAGGCGTAGTCGGCGAAGCGCAGCGACGTCTCACGGTTCACCCAGCCGTCGTTGTCCTCGAGCTCCTGCGGCAGATCCCAGTGGTAGAGCGTCGCGATCGGGCGGATGCCGCGCTCGAGCAGGCCGTCGACGAGGCGGCTGTAGAAGTCGGCGCCCTTCGGGTTGACCACGGATCCGGCGTTCGGCAGCAGGCGCGACCACGAGATCGAGAAGCGGTAGGCCGCAAGGCCCAGCTCCTTCATCAGGTCGAGGTCCGACTCCCAGCGGTGATAGTGGTCGTCCGCCACGTCGCCGTTGTCGCCGTTCCACACCTTGCCGGGCGTCTTGCTGAACGTGTCCCAGATCGACGGCGTGCGTCCGTCTTCGGCGGCGGCCCCCTCGATCTGGAAGGCCGCGGTGGCGGATCCGAACAGGAACCCCTCGGGGAACTGCAGGGGGACGTCGTCGTATCGGGACATGGGCGAGGGCACTCCAGGGCTCGGCGGGAAGAAGGGGCACCCCCAGGATGGCAGAAAACGTGGGAGCGCTCCCACACCCCCGGATGCCCGCGCCTCCGCGACACGCTGAGAAAGTGCCTCGCGCACGTTGCAACGCCTCGTCGAGCTTGATATGTTCTACTTCACAACAATTCACCGACGACGCTGAAAGCGGGTCTGTTCCTATGTCCCTCACGCCCACCAAGGACGACAAGTTCTCCTTCGGCCTCTGGACCATCGGCTACAACGGCGCCGACCCGTTCGGCGGCCCCACCCGCCCGGCGCTCGACGTCGTGCACGTGGTCGAGAAGCTCGCCGAGATCGGCGCCTACGGCCTCACCTTCCACGACGACGACCTCTTCGCGTTCGGCTCGACCGACGCCGAGCGTCAGAAGCAGATCGACCGCCTCAAGGGCGCGCTCGCCGACACCGGCCTCATCGTGCCGATGGCGACCACCAACCTCTTCTCCGCCCCCGTCTTCAAGGACGGCGGCCTCACCTCCAACGACCGCGGCGTGCGTCGTTACTCGCTGCGCAAGATCATGCGCAACATCGACCTCGCCGCCGAGCTCGGCGCCGAGACCTACGTCGCCTGGGGCGGCCGCGAGGGCGCCGAGTACGACTCGGCCAAGGACATCCGCATGGCGCTCGAGCGCTACAAGGAGGCCTTCAACTTCCTCGGCCAGTACGTGCTGGACAAGGGCTACAACATGCGCTTCGCCATCGAGCCGAAGCCGAACGAGCCCCGCGGCGACATCCTGCTGCCCACGGTCGGCCACGCGCTCGCCTTCATCAACGAGCTCGACCACCCGGAGCTCGTGGGCCTCAACCCCGAGGTCGGCCACGAGCAGATGGCGGGCCTGAACTTCCAGGCCGGCATCGCGCAGGCGCTGTGGCACGAGAAGCTCTACCACATCGACCTCAACGGCCAGCGCGGCATCAAGTACGACCAGGACCTCGTGTTCGGTCACGGTGACCTGCACAACGCCTTCGCGCTCGTGGACCTGCTCGAGAACGGCGGCGTCGCCGGCGGCCCCGCCTACACCGGCCCCCGCCACTTCGACTACAAGCCCTCGCGCACCGAGGACGAGAACGGCGTCTGGGAGTCGGCCAAGGCCAACATCCGCACCTACCTCCTCCTCAAGGAGCGCGCGAAGGCGTTCCGTGCCGACGCCGAGGTCCAGGAGGCGCTGAAGGCCGCCCAGGTCGACCAGCTCGTGCTGCCCACGCTCAACGAGGGCGAGACCGCTGCCGACCTAGTCGCCGACCGCTCGGCGTTCGAGGAGTTCGACACCGACGCGTACTTCGGCGGCAAGGGCTTCAACTTCGTGCGCCTTCAGCAGCTGGCCACCGAGCATCTGATGGGCGCTCGCGGCTGATGACGACCCTGGTCGCGGGCGTCGATTCTTCGACGCAGAGCTGCAAGATCGTCGTCCGCGACCTCCAGACGGGTGAGGTCGCCCGGCAGGGCCGGGCGACCCACCCGAACGGAACCGAGGTCGACCCCCGGTTCTGGTGGGAGGCGCTGCAGAGCGCCCTCGCCGATGCGGGCGGGCTCGACGACGTCGCGGCGATCTCCGTCGGCGGTCAGCAGCACGGCATGGTCGCGCTGGACGCCGAGGGTCGGGTCATCCGAGACGCTCTCCTCTGGAACGACACCCGCTCGGCCGACGCCGCCGCGGCGCTGACCACCGAGGTCGGCGCCGAGGAGTTCGCCCGCCGCACGGGCGTGGTGCCCGTCGCGTCGTTCACCGGCACGAAGCTGCGCTGGCTGGCCGACGCCGAGCCGGAGAACGCCGCCAGGGTCGCCGCGGTCGCGCTTCCGCACGACTGGCTGACCTGGCGTCTGCGCGGCTTCGGCCCCGAGGGCGAATCGCCCCTGGGTCCGGTGCTCGCAGAGCTCGTCACCGACCGGTCCGACGCCAGCGGCACGGCCTACTTCGACGGCGAGTCCGGCGAGTACGACCGCGAGCTGCTGTCGCTGGCGCTGCGTCGCGACGCGTCGGAGGTGATCCTTCCCCGCGTGCTCGGTCCCGCCGAGTCCGTCACGGGCGGCGCCGGATCCCTCACCGACGGCCTCGTGATCGGTCCCGGCTGCGGCGACAACGCCGGTGCCGCGCTCGGTCTCGGCGCTGGCGCGGGTGATGTCGTGGTCTCGATCGGCACCTCGGGCACCGTCTTCGCGGTGACCGACACGCCGGTGCGCGATGCGAGCGGCGCCGTCGCCGGCTTCGCCGATGCCTCGGGCCTGTACCTGCCGCTCGTCGCGACGCTGAACGCCGCGCGCGTGCTCGACGCGATCGCCCGCCTGCTCGGCGTCGATCACCACGAGCTCGGCGAGCTGGCCCTCGCCGCCGAGGCCGGCTCGGACGGCCTCGTGCTGCAGCCCTACTTCGAGGGCGAGCGCACCCCGAACCTGCCCGACGCCACGGCGACCCTGTTCGGCCTGACCCTCGCCTCGACGACGCGCGAGAACCTCGCGCGCGCCGCGGTCGAGGGCATGCTCTCGGGCCTCGCCGACGGACTCGACGCGGTGCGCCAGCACGGCGTCGCGGTCGAGCGGGTGCTCCTGGTCGGCGGCGCCGCCCAGAACCCCGCGGTGTCGGGCATCGCTGCTCAGGTGTTCGACGCACAGGTCGTTGTGCCGCTGCCGGGCGAGTACGTCGCCGCGGGAGCTGCGGTGCAGGCGGCCTGGGCCCTCACGGGCGAGCGTCCGAACTGGACGGTCGAGACGGTGGCGACCCCTGCGGTCGACACCCGCCCGGTCATCCGCGAGCAGTACGCCGCGCGTCGCTGACGCGCAGTCCCCCGCGAGGCCCCGCCCGATTCCGGATCCGGCGGGGCCTCGTCGTTGTCGGAGGTCGTCGCTAGCGTGGGCGCATGGAGCTCAGCGGAGTCGAGGCACGGCGACTGCGGTTCGCGTCGCACTTGCTCGCAGGATCAGATCTGTCGCCCGCCGAGGTCGTGGCGCGAGGGGTCGCCTTCCAGGGGCAGGACCTGCCAGCGGTGCTGCGCGCGATCGCGATCCGGTCCCGGCCCGGAACGACCCTCGACGACGTGCGGGACGCGTTCGATCGCGGCGACATCGTGCGTTCCTGGCCGATGCGCGGCACGCTGTTCGCCACCACACCGGCGCACCTCGCCACGATCCTGCATCACACGAGCGAGCGCATGCTGCGCTCCACCGCCCGACGACGCGCAGCGCTCGGGCTCGACGAGGAGACCCTCGATCGCGCGCGACGGCTGCTCACCACGGCTCTGCAGGATCGCCCGCTCACCCGCGCGGATGCGCTCGCACTCTGGCAGTCAGAAGGAATCGCCACCGACGCCGGCCGCGGGTACCACCTGATCTTCCACCTGGCGGAGGAGGGCCTGGCGCACTGGGGCCCCTTCACCGGCGCCCAGCAGCAGCTTGTGCCCACTGCACCGCACGAGACACAGACCGACCTCGCGCCCATCATCCGCGGCTACGTGCTCGCGCACGGCCCGACCACGGCCGACGATGCGGCCTGGTGGCTGAAGCTCCCGAAGACGGTCGTGCGCGAGGCCGCGGCGCGCGTGGATGACCTGCGCGTCGTCACGGTCGAGGGCTCACCGGCCTGGATCATCGGGACTCCCGAGATCCCCGAGGCCTCGGGAGTGACCCTGGTGCCGGGGTTCGACGAGTGGATCCTGGGCTACGCGGATCGCTCGCTCGTCGCGTCGCCCGAGGTGCTCGAAGCCGTGCTGCCGGGAGGCAACGGCATCTTCCGGCCCACCGTGCTCGTCGACGGCGTCGCGGTCGGCACCTGGCGCGGGGGTGAGCTCACGGCGCTCGTGGGTCACACCACCGCCGCAACGCGCAAGGCGATCACCCGCGCGCTGGAGGCCTGGCCCCACGGGTGATCGGCGCGCCCGGCCGCCTGGGAACTCAGTCCGGCAGCACGATCCGGCCGATCGGGCCGGGGTTGTGCGCGACCTCCCAGCGGTAGCCGTCGGGGTCGGCGAAGTAGCCGGAGTAGCCACCCCACTCGCGCGATCGCGGCTCGGCCACGATCTGCGCGCCGGCCGCGCGAGCCTCGGCGATCACGGCGTCCACCTCGGCCTGGGTGGCGAGATTGTGCGCGAGGGTGACGGGCGGGGTGCCGCCCGACTGCACGGGCCCGATCTCGTGCTCGGCGGCGTTGCGATCCCAGAGCGACAGGATGATCCGCTCCCCCATCCTCAGCATCAGCACCTCCCCCGCGGCGTGCAGCTCGGGCTTCCAGCCGAGGCCGTCCACGTAGAAGCGTGCGCTGGCCTCGACATCGGCGACGACGAGAGTGAGGAAGCTGAGGCGCTGGTCCATTCCCGGATCGTCGCACGAAGCGCCCGCGGGGTCGACCCCCGCGGGCGCTTCGTGTCAGAGCGGGACCTCAGGCCGCGACGGCGAGTTCGGCCACCCCGACGACGAGAGCGTCGTCGGAGACCGACACCGTCACCGTGCCGCCGTCGACCAGGTCGCCTGCGACGAGCAGGTCGGCGATGCGGTCGTCCAGCTCGCGCTGGATCAGGCGCCGCAGCGGACGGGCGCCGTACTCGGGCTCGTGCCCGCGCTCGGCGAGCCAGTCGATGGCGGCGTCCGAGACCTCGAGCGACACCGCCCGCGCGCTGAGGCGAGCCCGGGTGGATCCGAGCATCAGCGACACGATCTCGCGCAGCTGGGCCTTCTCGAGCTTGCGGAACAGCACGATCTCGTCGATGCGGTTGAGGAACTCCGGACGCATCGACTCCCGCAGCCGGCCCATCACCCGGGCGCGCAGCTCGTCATCCGCGTAGGACCCGTCTCCGGTCGAGAAGCCGATCGCCCCGGCGCGCTGCGCGAGGAACTCCGATCCGAGGTTCGACGTCATCACGACGACGGTGTTGCGGAAGTCGACCGTGCGGCCCTGACCGTCGGTGAGACGCCCGTCGTCGAGCACCTGGAGGAGCAGGTTGAACACGTCCGGGTGGGCCTTCTCGATCTCGTCGAACAGCACGATCGAGTACGGGTTGCGGCGCACGCGCTCGGTGAGCTGACCGGCCTCGTCGTAGCCGACGTATCCGGGAGGGGCACCCACCAGACGGGCGACCGTGTGGCGCTCGCCGAACTCGCTCATGTCGAAGCGGATGATCGCGCCCTCGTCGTCGAAGAGGTTCGCGGCGAGCGCCTTGGCGAGCTCGGTCTTGCCGACGCCCGTCGGTCCGAGGAACAGGAACGACCCCACCGGGCGGCGGGCGTCTCCCATGCCGGTGCGACTGCGACGAACCGCCTTCGCGACGGCCGCGACGGCGTCGTCCTGCCCGATGACGCGGGCGTGCAGGTCGGTCTCGAGAGAAGCGAGGCGCTCGCGTTCGCTCTCGGTGATGCGCGCCGCGGGGATGCCGGTGGCGCGGCTGATCACCTCGGCGATCTCCGGCTCGTCCACCACCGCGGGAACGGTGGCGCTCGCCTGCGTGTCGATCTGCTGCTGGAGCGCGACGATCTCGTCGCGCAGACGCATCGCCTCCTCGTAGCGCTCGGCCGCGACGGCCGAGTTCTTCTCCGACTCGAGGGTGCCGAGACGCTCCATGAGAGCGCTGACGTCCGCGGGCGCTCCGAGGCGCAGGCGCAGGCGCGCACCGGCCTGGTCGATCAGGTCGATGGCCTTGTCGGGCAGCACCCGCTCGGTGAGGTACCGGTCGCTCAGCTCGACCGCGGCGCGCAGGGCGTCGTCGGTGAAGGTCACGCGGTGGTGCTCCTCGTACGCCGGGCGCAGACCGTGGAGGATCGCGATCGCATCGGTCACCGACGGCTCGCCCACGCGCACGGGCTGGAAGCGGCGCTCGAGCGCGGCGTCCTTCTCGATCGTGCGGTACTCGCGCAGGGTGGTCGCGCCGACGAGGTGCAGCTCACCGCGGGCCAGACGCGGCTTGAGGATGTTGCCGGCATCCATGGCGCCCTCGCCGCCCCCGCCCGCACCGACCACGGTGTGGATCTCGTCGAGGAACAGGATGACGTCGTCCTTGTGGGCCACGACCTCCTCGATGGTCTTCGTGAGGCGCTCCTCGAAGTCGCCGCGGTAGCGCGTGCCCGCGAGCATCGCGGCGAGGTCCAGCGCGATGACGCGCTTCTCACGCAGCTGCTCGGGAACCTCGCCCGCGACGATCGCACGGGCGAGCCCCTCGACGACGGCCGTCTTGCCGACACCGGCCTCGCCCACCAGCACAGGGTTGTTCTTGGTGCGGCGCGCCAGGATCTCGATGGTCTGCTCGATCTCGGACGCGCGACCGATCACCGGGTCGAGCAGGCCGTCGCGGGCGCGCTGGGTGAGGTCGGTGCCGTAGGTGGCGAGCATGCCCTGCTGCTCGGCGGGCGCGGCCTCGGCGGAGGGGCCGGATTCGGTCGCGATCGTCTCGCGGACGCCCTGCGTGAGCGCCTCGGCCGTGATGCCCGCGTCGGCCAGGATGCGCCCGGCCGGGGTGTCCTGAGCGAGCACCAGCGCGAAGAACACGTGCTCCGGGTCGATGTAGGTGGCCCCGGACGAGCGCGCCACCTGGAAGGAGTGGAAGAGCGCACGCTGCACGGAGGTGGTGACCACGGCTCCGTCGACATCGGCGGCGGAGCCGGCCTGCGGCAGCCGCTGCTCGGCGGCGCGCGCCACGGCGGCCGCGTCGGCGCCGATGTGCGAGATGGCCTCGGCCACCGTCGCGTCGGCGACGAGCTCGTGCAGCACGTGGAGCGCGTCGAGTTCGGCCTGACCACGCCCGAGGGCGTAGCGGCCTGCGCGCTGCAGCAGCTCCTGCGTGCGCGCGCTCATGTAGCGCGCGAGGTCGATCGAGCGGCTCGCGCGCGCCCGCTCGCCCTGCAGATAGCGGGCGAGGAACTCGTCGAAGGCGCTGGCGCCCGAGGGGAAGTCGTTGTTCGAGGGGGTGTCGGACATCGCCGGATCTCCTTGCGTGGTGGGTTCGCAGAAGTTGCGTCGGTTGATATCAAGTTTGAACTTGAGTCGCTCGATGTCAACTTCAACAGCTCACCGCGCGGACTATTCCCAGAAAGTTCTCTCCCTCGCACTGCGAGGTATCGATATACCTTGTACTGCGAGGTACATCGCCTTTCGGAACGCCCAGGAGGAGAACGACGATGCGGATCGACAAGGACCTGGTCGCAGCCTCTGCGACCCCGCTGGTGCTGGGCATCCTGGCCGACGGCGAGGCCTACGGCTACGCGATCCTGAAGCGCGTGGCCGCGCTCTCCGGCGGTCGGATGTCGTGGAACGACGGCATGCTCTACCCGCTGCTGCACCGGCTCGAACGCCAGGGGCTCGTCACGAGCGAGTGGGGCGTGGCCGAGACGGGCCGCCGACGCAAGCACTACGCGATCACCGAGGCGGGCGCCGCCGCGCTCGCCGAGCGGCAGGCCCAGTGGTCGGTGGTGGTCGATGCGCTCCGCGGCGCATGGAGCGGCGATGCCGGCCAGCGCCTCGCCGGAGCTCTGGCATGAGCGCCACCCCTCCCACTCCGCCGGCCGACGAGACCGCGGACGCACTCGTGGCCGAGTGGCGCCGCTACGTGCTGCGCCGCCAGGTCATCTCCCCCGACGACGTCGACGAGCTCGAGGATCATCTGCGGGCGCAGATCGACGATCTCACGCGGTCGGGACTCGATGAGGGCGAAGCCTTCCTCGTGGCGATCCGCCGGCTCGGCGATGTCGACCAGGTCTCGAGCGAGTACGCCCGGGAGCACTCCGACCGCCTCTGGAAGCAACTCGCCCTGACCCCCGCCGATGCGCCGCCCAAGCGCGCGTGGCAGGAGCCGCTCGTCGTCATCGCAGCGGGCCTCGGCGCGGGCGTCGCGCTCAAGACCGCCCTGACCGTGGCGGGTCTCACCACCGGCGGAGAGCCGGATGACGGCGCGGCGGCGGCCGTGCTGCGCACGCTGGCACTGTATGTCGCACCGTTCCTCATCGCCTACCTCGGCTGGAAGCGCCGCCTCCCCCTGCGGGCGATCGTGGGGGTCACCGCGGCGGTCGCGGCCGTCGCGCTCGCCCTGATCCTGCTGCCGTTCGGCCCCACGCGTCTGACCGAGTTCTCCACGACGCCCTTCGGCGACACCACCGTCCTCGCGGCCCTTCACGCGCCCGTGATCCTGTGGGCGCTCGTCGGGGTCGCGCATGCGGGCGGACGGATCCTGTCGCACGACCGACGCATGGACTTCGTGCGGTTCACGGGCGAGTTCGCCGTGTACTACGCACTCCTCGCCCTCGGGGGTGTGGTGCTGCTGGGGCTCACGGCGTCCGTGTTCGGCCTCGTCGGCTTCGGGGAGCAGGTGATGATCGCGTACGTCGACTGGATCCTGCCCCTCTGCGTCCCGGGGGCCGTGCTCATCGCCGCCTGGCTCGTGGAGGCCAAGCAGCAGGTCATCGAGAACATCGCCCCCGTGCTCACCCGCGTCTTCACCCCGCTCACCCTCATCATGCTGCTGACGCTGCTCGCCGTGTGCGCCACCGCGGGAACGCTCGTCACCGTCGATCGCGAGCTGCTCATCCTGATGGACGCCGTGCTGATCCTCGTGCTCGGGCTGTCGCTCTACGCGGTCTCGGCGCGCGATCCCCTGACCCGGCCCGGATGGTTCGACGGCCTGCAGCTCGCGACGATCTTCGCAGCCGTGGCGGTCGATGCGATCATGCTCACCGCGATGCTCGTGCGCATCGCGGAGTTCGGCTTCAGCCCCAACAAGACCGCGGCGCTCGGGCTCAACCTGCTCGTGCTCGTGCATCTCGCGGGCCACGCGTGGCTCACGATCCTGGCCTTCCGCGGACGGAAGCGATTCGCCGAGATCGGTCGGTGGCACACGAGATATCTGCCGCTGTACGTGGTGTGGGCGGCGGTGGTGCTCGTGGTGTTCCCGCTGGTGTTCCGCGGCGCCTAGCGCGCCTTCGTATCCTGGGGAGGTGCGCGAGTTCTGGCGAGGTGTCCGGACCCTGATCGACGGCGTCGGATGGTGGCGGCGACGTCCGGGGGTCATGGCGGCGGGCCTCATCCCCGCCGGCATCGTCTTCCTGGTGCTCACCGGCGCCCTGGTCGCCCTCGGCTTCGCCCTCCCCGGCCTCGTCGACGCCGCGACGCCCTGGACCGAGACCTGGGTGCCCGTGTGGCGAGACACGCTGCGCTGGGCGATCGGCCTCGCACTCATGGGCGGATCGCTGGTGCTCGCGATCGCGACGTTCACGGCCCTCACGCTGCTGGTCGGCGAGCCGTTCTACGACCGGATCTGGCGATCGGTCGAGCAGGATCTGGGCGGATCCGTTCCGGATGCGCGCTACAGCGTGGGCAACATGATCGGCGACGCGTTCGGGCTGTTCACCAAGGGCGCGCTGTCAGCGATCTGCGCGGGCCTCGTCGGCCTCGTCCCTGTGATCGGCGCGCCCCTCGGCGCCGCCCTGGGCGCCGGCCTGAACGGCTCGGTGATCGCGGACGAGCTCTCCTCGCGCGGGCTGACGGCGCGCGGCCTGGACGCCGGTCAGCGCCGTCTGCTGATCCGGCGCAACCGGGCGCGCATGCTGGGGTTCGGCGTGGCCGTGCACGTGTGCTTCCTCGTGCCGTTCGCGGCGATCGTCGTGATGCCCGCCGCGGTGGCGGGCGCGACGATGCTCGCCCGTCACCTGACGGGCGAGGACGCGGTTCAGCCCTCGGCCTGAGAGCCCTCGTCGCGGTGCGCCGCACGCGCGGCGAGGAAGATCAGGATCAGTCCCAGTGCGGCCGGCACCGTCAGCGCCAGGGCGATCTCCGGATGCGGGAACGCCCCCGTGACGGCGCCGAGCGCCACCGCGAGAACAAGCAGCTGGGTCACCACGCCGCCCGAGCGCCCCCAGGACCGACCCGCCCACGTCGCCGCCGCGAAGGCGCCGACCGCTGCCGCGCCGATGACGGTGAGCACGATGAGCGCGATCGAGCTGACGGGATCGATCGTGTCGGCTCCCGCGAGCGCGACCGCCTGCCAGCCGGCGAGGGCCACGATGCCCACCGCCTCGACCGCCAGCAGAATCGCAGCCGACCTGGGGATCGTGCGCGCCATGGGATCTCCTCACGGGACCGGTGCCGAAGCCTGCAGCCGCGCAGCGGCGCGCACCGGCACATTTGACCCTTGATTTCGGGACTCGCCGGTACGACAATTGTTTACGGCATGTTTCCCACAACGTGGTGGGTCGTGAACAGAAGCTCACATCATGACCAGCGTATCCGACCCGAACGGTGCGCTTCATCACCCCTCGAACGCGCGCGCCTGAAAACCGTTCGCTCGAAATCCCACCACACTGCGAGGAGCACATACGCATGGATTGGCGCGACAAGGCGGCCTGCCTGACGGTCGACCCGGAACTCTTCTTCCCCGTCGGCAACACCGGCCCGGCGGTCGATCAGATCGAGAAGGCCAAGTCCGTGTGCGCTCGCTGCACCGTCACCGAGGTCTGCCTGCAGTACGCCCTCGAGACCGGCCAGGACTCGGGCGTCTGGGGCGGGCTCAGCGAGGACGAGCGCCGCGCCCTCAAGCGCCGCGCAGCCCGCGCTCGCCGCGCAGGCTGATCCAGCCCCACAGCTCCCGCATCACAGCGGCAGAACACAGCAGTCGAAAGGGCGTCCTCCCCCGGGAGGGCGCCCTTTCGCCGTGTCCAGCGCGGGTCAGCGTGCGACGATCACGCCCGGATCAGATCCACTTCAGCGGGATCTCGATGTACACCTCGGTGCCCTTCGAGATCTCTCCGCCGTGGAGGTCGGTGTCGTCGCCCGACAGCGTGCGCCATTCGATGGATCCGGACAGCTCGCCCTGGATGAGCGTGCGCACGATCTGGGTTCCGAGACCGCGGCCCACCTGCCCCTCGGGCAGACCGCTTCCCGAGTCGCGCACGCGCACGGCCAGCGTCTCGTCGGTGCGCTCGGCGATGATCTCGACCTTGCCTTCGAGGCCCGCGAGGCCGTGCTCGACGGCGTTGGTCACCAGCTCGGTCAGCGCGAGGGCCAGCGGAGTGGCGTACTCGCTCGGCAGGGCGCCGAACTTGCCGATGGATCGGGTGTGCGCGAGCGTGTTGGGCGCCGCGGCGACCTCGGCGACGAGGCGCAGGACGCGATCGAACACCTCGTCGAAGTTCACGATCTGCGCGAGGCCGCTGGCGAGCGTGTCGTGCACAACGGCGATGGCCGCGACGCGCTGCATGGCCTGAGTGAGCGACTCGCGCGCCTCGTCCGACTTGGTGCGGCGTGCCTGGATGCGCAGCAGCGAGGCCACGGTCTGCAGGTTGTTCTTGACGCGATGGTGGATCTCGCGGATGGTCGCGTCCTTGGTGAGCAGCTCCTGCTCCTGGTGGCGCAGCTCGGTGACGTCGCGGCAGAGCACGATCGCGCCGATGCGCGTGCCGTGGTCACGCAGCGGGATCGCCCGCAGCGAGACGGTCACGCCGCGCGCTTCGATGTCGGTGCGCCAGGGAGCGCGTCCGGTCACCACCACGGGCAGCGACTCGTTCGTGTCGCGCGCCGCGGGCAGGATCGCGCTGGTCACCTCGGCGAGCGATTCGCCCTCGAGCTCGTCGGCGAAGCCCACCCGATTGAACGCCGAGAGCGCGTTGGGGCTCGCGAAGGTGACGATGCCGTCGACGTCGAGCCGGATGAGGCCGTCGGCCGCGCGCGGGGCGCCGCGACGCGGCCCCGTCGGCGAGGAGGCGTCCGGGAAGTCACCCGTGGAGATCATCCGGAACAGGTCGTCGGCGCAGTCGTTGAAGGTGATCTGCTGACGCGAGGGGGCACGCACGTCGCCGAGGTTCGTGTGGCGGGTGACCACTCCCAGCACACCCAAGCCACCGCCCTCCATCTTCTCGGCGATCGGCACGGCGCGCACGCGCGTGGGCGTCTCCTCGAACCACTCCGGGCTCGAGGAGTCGACGATCTTCGCCTGCACGAACGCGTCCTTGACCTGCGCCTGCCACTGCGGACGGATCCGCTCGCCGACGATGTCGCGGTAGAAGAGCGTGGCCGCGCCACCGGGGCGGCTGTGCGCGACGGCGACGAAGGAGTCGTCGGCCGTCGGCACCCACATCACGATGTCGGCGAAGGAGAGATCCGCGAGCAGCTGCGCGTCGCCGGCGACGCGGTGGAGCCACTCGACATCCGCCTCGCTTGCGAGTCCCTGGGCGAAGACGAGGTCACTGAGAGTCGACACGGCTCCAGCCTATGCGCGACCGGCCGCCCGCCCATGCCGCATGTCGGCTCGCGTCGCCCGCGCGCCTCTCCCGTCGGAGCGTGACCCGGTCGACTCCGCACCGCGTCTGCCGGGACGGGCGCGGAGTGGGTCGAGCTCACCGGCCAGGCGCCGCACAGCCTGGGCGAGCCCCGAGCGCGGTGCCACCTCCCCCACGGGGCGCGCCGACAGCAGCGCGGCATCGGATGCCCTCCGGTCCTCCGGGATGAACGACACGTCGGACACGGCGGAGAATCGCTCCAGCGCCCGTCGCACCTGTCCACGCGGATCGACGCCGAGCGGCCCCGACCGGATGCGGTTGATCACCACCCGCACCGGCGTTGTGCCCACGATGGCGCGGAGCTCCGCATGACCGCGCACCAGCCGTGACAGCCCGACCGGGTCGGGCGATCCGACCGCCACGATCTGGTCGGCGACTCCCAGCGCGGCGAGCGTGGCGGCGTGGCGGCGCGGGCCGTCGAGGTCGCTGACGATCTCCTCGTCGGTCTCCAGGGACCCGCTTGTGTCGACCACCACGACATCCGCCCAGGTGCGTATGACCTCCAGCGCCGCGGTCACGCGCGGAGCGGACAGCTCGGGCCACCGCGAGACGCGATTGATGCCCGTGAGCACATCGACGCGGCCCTCGGCGTCCCCCAGCGGCACGCTCACCCGCAGCAGCTCACCGGCATCGAGGAGTCCGGACTCGGCCTGGCGACAGGCCGACGCGAATCCCGGGCTCTCGTCGGCCAGCCCCACGGCGATCGCCACGGAGGGGGCCCGGGTGTCGGCGTCGACCAGCGCGACGTGGCGGCCCGCCCGCGCGTGAGCCAGAGCGAGCTCGATGGCCACCGTGGTGCGTCCCGGCGCCCCGTCGGGCCCCCAGACGACCAGGATGCGACCCCCCGGGCTCGCCGCGGGGTCGACCCCCGCGCCCGGGCCGGACGCCGCCTCGACGATGCGCCAGGCCGGCGCATCCGACGGCAGCGGATCGGGCAGCCCGAACGCGCGCGCCGCACGCCGATCCGCCTCGCGGTCGGCGAGCAGCACCACGCGGAGACCGCGGCGATCGCATGCGGCCACGAGATCCGGCGTCAGCACACCCGCGGCCGCCAGGATGAGCGTGTCGGCGCCGTCGAGACGCCCGAGCACATCGTGCTCGAGACTCGCCAGGGCGGCGGGATGCACGATGTCGAGCACCATCTGCCCCTGATCCCGCAGATCCTCGGAGAGCCGACGCGCCACGGTGGGAGTCGCGGCGACCACCGCGATCACTCGTCATCCTCCCCCGTGGGTGCCTCGGCAGCGGGCGTCGGCGCGGGAGCCGTCGCGGCGGCGCCCGCGTTCGGCACGGCGGACAGCACGGATCCTGCGGCGATCGCTCCCAGCACCTCGGCCACACGACTCCGGTCGATCACGAGCTCGAGCGCCGCGCCTCCCGAGGCCATCACGCCGTGCTCTTCGATCACGTCCGCCACGACGGCATCGGCGACGAGCACCCGCGGCGGATCGAACGTGCCGGGCACGCCGGCGGGCCGGCTCTCCCACAGCTCGACGGTCGCGCCTCGCTCGACGTCGGCGGGCACGTCGATCGAGCTGCGCACGACCACCGCGGTGCGGTCGCTGAGTGAGGGATCTCCGACTCCCGCGCGCGGCACGAGCTCGCCCGCCTCGATCGTGCGCAGCGCCACCTCGCCCTGACCCAGTTGATCCGCGCCCAGGTACGCAGGCAGCGTCTGCCCGAGCGCCACCTCGACGATCGCGACATCGGCCGACGTGATGGTCTGTCCGGGCACGAGTGTGGTGGTGGCCGTGAGCACGGGAACCGTCTGGCGCGCGGCTGCCACGACGAACCACACGCCGGCGATGCTCGCAGCCACGAGCGCCACGCCGATCACGAACCGGGCATCAGCCCAGAAGGCGGGGCGAGCGCCCCGAGCAGGTCTGGCGGCCCCTCGGGCGGAAGCGAGGGTTCGGTTGCTCCTGGTCATGGAGGCATCGTCCCAAGTCCGCTCGATCCGGGCGAAAAGTTCTCCACAGGCACCGGATCCATCGGTCGCGCGGCGGCGCGGGGATCATAATGATCTCTATGGCAGACGATCCCGCACGCCGTCTGGTGCCCCCCGCCCAGGTCGCCGAGGTGCTCGGCATCACCGTCGACGAGGTGATCGAGCTCGTCCACCAGGGCCGTCTGCGTGGCGCTCGCGTCGGCGCGCCAGCGCGCTGGCGCATCGAGCACCACAGTGTCGCGGAGTATCTCGACGCCCAGGTCGAGGAAGCGCGTCGTATGGCGCTGTGGCGCCAGTCGAACGAGGCCAGCTTCCCCGAGCTGTGGGGCTCACGCGCCTGACGGGCGCGGCCCACGTCAGATGACCGGCACGCCGACGGCGGCCTCGATCCGCACCCATGCGATCGCGCTGAGGGGAAGCAGGCGGTAGCCGCGCACCTCCGCTTCGCGCCGGGGCGCCCCCGCATCGTGCTCGGCCAGATCGACATGGTCCGCCGCGACGCGATCGAGCGTCCCCGCCAGCACGCGTGTCCGCCCCGCGCCGGCGTCCACGCCGATCGCGACACCGACCCGACGGCGCGACAGGTCGCGCAGCGCCAGGGCGAAGGTCACACGCTCGGCCAGGAGATCACCCCGATCGCTCGACGGTCGCGCGCTGCGCCGCAGGTCGCCTCGTGACACCCGCAGCCCGCGGATGGCCGCGATCGGCGCCAGCACGAGCCCACGGGCACCGACGCGCTCGGAGGCCGCCACCCAGTCCGCCCCGACGGTGGCGAGCTCGACCTCGACGGCGAATCCATCGGCGAGCTCGAGCACAACGGGCGCCTCCGCATCGCGCGCGATCGCGACGAGCCGTGTGCGGAGGTCCTCGCGTGCCACGCGCACACGCTCGGCCTCCGATTCGAGAACCGCTCGCTCCGCTTCCCACTCGGCGGCGAGCTGGTCCTCGAGATCGTCGAAGAATCTCTCCCATCGCATGGCGCGAGCGTAGGACAGTCCGCGCGGGGGCCCGGATCTCCCTCCACAGCCGGCGAACGCTCCACGGGCTTATCTGCCGCCCTCAGGACCCGCGGACGCTGCTGAAATCTAGAACAGTTCCACTTTTTTGTCCCACTCACCGAGTCCGGGGGGATCTCGATGACCCAGCCTTTGCGTTCCGACAGATCGTCCGCCGCATCCCAGCGCCCGCTGCTCCGCAAGATCGAAGAGGTCGAGGAGCACTTCCAGCGCCAGCGTGCGAGCACGTCGAACCTCCCCGATCCCGAGCCACTGCTCACCGCGCTGACGCGAGGTGTGCTCGAGGTGCTCGCCGGCGTGCGCGAGCCCGAGCAGCTCGCGCGCTGGCTGACCGACGAGCCCTATCGCTCGCTCGTCACCCGCGCCAACCTGGCCACTCGCGCCCGGAGCGCGCGCCGGCAGCCCGCGATGCGCCCGACGTTCGCGCTGACGTCCATCCGTCACTCCTCCCCCGCCGACGGCGTGATCGAGGCCGTGATCATCGTGGAGACGCCCGCCCGCACCCGCGCGGTGGCCATGCGCCTCGAGGGCATCGACAGCCGCTGGCGCGCGACGAGCCTCTCGATCCTCTGACCGCACGCGTGCGGATGCCCGGGCGCCACCGCCCGGGCATCCGGCTGCGTCGACGACTACTGCTTGTAGCTCGACAGGAAGTTGCCGAGGCGCTCGATCGCTTCCCCGAGCACACGCGCCTCGGGCAGCGTGACGATCCGCAGGTGATCGGGCGCATCCCAGTTGAAGCCGGTTCCCTGCACAAGCAGGATCCGCTCGGCGACGAGCAGGTCGTAGACGAGCTTGGCGTCGTCGCGGATCTCGTGCACCTCCGGGTCGAGGCGCGGGAACGCGTACAGCGCGCCCTGCGGCTTCACGCACGAGACGCCCGGGATCTCGTTGAGCTTCTCCCAGGTGATGTCGCGCTGCTCATGCAGACGGCCCGACGGCGCCACGAGCTGATCGATGGTCTGCACGCCCGTGAGAGCCGCGAGCACCGCATGCTGAGCCGGAACATTCGGGCAGAGCCGTGTGGAGGCGAGCAGGTTGATGCCGTGCAGGAATCCCTGCGCGTGCTTCTGCGGCCCCGTGATCACCATCCACCCGGAGCGGTAGCCGGCGACGCGGTAGGTCTTCGACAGGCCGTTGAAGGTGAGGCAGAGCAGATCGGGCGCGATGGTCGCCATAGGGATGTGCACCGCATCGTCGAACAGGATGCGGTCGTAGATCTCATCGCTGAGCACCAGCAGCGAGTGCTCGCGCGCGATGTCGGCGATGCCCTCGAGCGTCTCGCGCGAGTACACGGCCCCGGTCGGGTTGTTCGGGTTGATGATCACGATCGCCTTCGTGCGATCGGTGATCCGCGAGCGGATGTCCTCGAGATCGGGGTTCCAGCCGTTGTTCTCATCGCAGACGTAGTGCACCGGCGTACCGCCCGAGAGGCTCGTCATCGCGGTCCACAGCGGGTAGTCCGGGGCGGGGATCAGCACCTCGTCGCCCTCGTCGAGAAGGGCCTGCATCGTCATCGTGATGAGCTCGGACACGCCGTTGCCGAGGAAGACGTTCTCGGGGTCGACGTGAGGGAAGCCCGGGATCTCCTCGTACCGGCTCACGATCGCGCGACGCGCGGCCAGGATGCCGCGGCTCTCGCTGTAGCCGTGCGCGGTCGGGACGGCGGCGATCATGTCGCGGACGATCTGGTACGGCGCCTCGAAGCCGAAGATCGCCGGGTTGCCCGTGTTGAGCTTCAGGACCGTGTGACCTGCGGCCTCGAGCCGAGCTGCCTCATCCAGGGCGGCGCCGCGGATCTCGTAGAGGACGTTCTTCAGCTTCGAGGACTGGTCGAGCGTCCGCAGCCGGCGGCTGCCGAGCGCGACGCTCAGGTCGGGGTTGGTCATCGACCCAGGATATGACTTCGGCCAGGGTGCCACGCGCGAACGCGTGGCCTCCTGGCCGAAGGACGAGAGCCCGGGCTCTTACTTCTTCTTGGCCGCGCGGCGCTGCTCGCGGTTGAGCGGCTCTGCCGCGGAGGCTTCGGCCGCGTGACCGAACGCGCTGGACCCCTGCGCCTTCGTGGTGGCGGACTTGTTGACCTGACCGCGGTCGTTGCGCACCTCGACCTCGCCGGCGTCGTTGGGCGCCGAGTACTCGAGCTGCTGCTCGACGGGGGCGTCCTGGAGGCCCTTCGCCTGCACCTCGAGATCCTCGTGCACGTGGTCGCCGTGATCGACGCGGCGCACCTGCACCTCGAGGTTGAAGAGGAACCCGACGGCCTCCTCCTTGATCTGTCCCATCATCGTCTGGAACATCGAGTAGCCCTCGCGCTGGTACTCGATGAGCGGGTCGCGCTGCGCCATCGCGCGCAGGCCGATGCCGTCCTTGAGGTAGTCCATCTCGTACAGGTGATCGCGCCAGCGGCGGTCGAGCACCTGCAGCACAACGCGGCGCTCGAGCTCGCGCACGGCGGCCTCGCCGAGCTGCTCCTCGCGCTTGCTGTAGGCGATCTTCGCGTCCGACAGGAGCTCGCGCTTGAGTCCCTCGGCCGTGATGCCGCCCTTGCGACCGCCGGCCTCGGCGACGACCTCGTCGATCGTGACCCCCACCGGGTACAGGGTCTTCAGCTCGGTCCAGAGGGCGTCGAAGTCCCAGCTCTCGTTGTGGCCGCCCGAGGTGTGCTCGTCGATGACGGCGGTGACGGCGTCCTCGATGAAGTGCTGCACACGATCCTGGATGTCATCGCCCTGCAGGATGTGACGGCGGTCGGAGTAGATCGCCTCGCGCTGCCGGTTGAGCACGTCGTCGTACTTGAGGACGTTCTTGCGTGCCTCGGCGTTGCGGCTCTCGATCGCGCCCTGCGCGTTCTTGATGAGGTTCGAGACGAGACGCGACTCGATCGCGACGTCGTCGGGCAGATCCGTGCGCGCGAGCAGCGCGTCGGCGGCGCCCGACTGGAAGCGGCGCATCAGGTCGTCCTCGAGCGAGAGGTAGAAGCGACTCTCACCGGGATCGCCCTGACGGCCGGCGCGACCGCGCAGCTGGTTGTCGATGCGGCGGGACTCGTGGCGCTCGGTGCCGAGCACGTACAGTCCGCCGACCTCGGTGACCTTCTTCGCCTCCTCCGAGACCTCGGCCTTGACGCGATCGAAGACGACGGCCCACTCGGCGTCGTACTCCTCCGGGTCGGTGCCGGCCGGGTCGAGGCCCTTCGCCTTCATCTCCTGCACGGCGAGGAACTCCGCGTTGCCGCCGAGCATGATGTCGGTGCCTCGACCCGCCATGTTCGTGGCGACCGTGACGGATCCGAGACGGCCCGCGCGGGCCACGATCTCGGCCTCGCGCGCGTGGTTCTTCGCGTTGAGCACCTCGTGCTTGATGCCCTTCTTCGCGAGCAGGCGCGAGAGGTACTCGCTCTTCTCGACGGAGACGGTGCCGACCAGCACGGGCTGGCCCTTCTCGTGGCGCTCGGCGATGTCCTCGACGACCTGGGCGAACTTGCCCTTCTCGTTGCGGTAGACGAGGTCGCGCTGGTCCTTGCGCACCATCGGCTTGTTGGTCGGGATGGGGATCACGCCGAGCTTGTAGGTCGACATGAACTCGCCGGCCTCGGTCTCGGCCGTGCCGGTCATGCCGGACAGCTTGCCGTAGAGGCGGAAGTAGTTCTGCAGCGTGACGGTGGCGAGCGTCTGGTTCTCGGCCTTGACCGGCACGCCCTCCTTCGCCTCGATCGCCTGGTGGATGCCCTCGTTGTAGCGGCGGCCGACCAGGATGCGACCCGTGTGCTCGTCGACGATCATGACCTCGTCGTTCATCACGACGTAATCGGTGTCGCGCTTGAAGAGCGCGAGGGCCTTGAGCGAGTTGTTTAGGAACGAGATCAGGGGGGTGTTGGCCGACTCGTAGAGGTTGTCGATGCCGAGGTAGTCCTCGACCTTCTCGATGCCCGCCTCCAGCACGCCGACCGTGCGCTTCTTGATGTCGACCTCGTAGTCGACGCCCTCCTCGAGCGTGCGGGCGACCTTGGCGAACTCGGTGAACCAGCGGTTGGCCTCGCCCGACGACGGGCCGGAGATGATGAGCGGGGTGCGGGCCTCGTCGATGAGGATCGAGTCGACCTCGTCGACGATGGCGTAGAAGTGACCGCGTTGGACGAGGTCCTCCTTGCGCCACGCCATGTTGTCGCGCAGGTAGTCGAAGCCGAACTCGTTGTTGGTGCCGTACGTGATGTCGGCGTTGTACTGCTCGCGGCGCACGGCGGGGGTCTGGCCCGCCACGATGACGCCGGTGGTCATGCCGAGGGCGCGGAACACACGGCCCATGAGCTCGGCCTGGTACGACGCGAGGAAGTCGTTGACGGTGATGACGTGGACGCCCTTGCCGGCGATCGCGTTGAGGTACGCGGGCAGCGTCGCGACGAGGGTCTTGCCCTCACCGGTCTTCATCTCGGCGATGTTGCCGAGGTGGAGGGCGGCGCCACCCATCACCTGCACGTCATACGGGCGCATGCCGAGCACGCGCTTGGCGGCCTCTCGCACGGCCGCGAAGGCCTCGGGCATCAGCTTGTCGAGCGACTCGCCGTTCTCGTAGCGCTCGCGCAGCTCGACGGTCTCGCCGCGCAGATCCTCGTCCGTGAGACTCGTGTAGTCCTCTTCGAGCGCGTTGACCGCGTCGACGACCTGCTGGAGGCGGCGTCGGACACGCCCCTCACCGGCGTGCAGCAGCTTCTCGAAGGGATTGGCCACGTGTGTCTCCTCAAGGGTCGCGGCGCCTCGCGCGGATCGCACGGCACCGGGCCCGTCCGTGAACGGGCATACGAGATTCATGTTATCCGCCCGTGACCTATGCCGTGGCTGGGCGGTTACGCCGTGCGCGTACCCGCCCAGCCGCGGGTGGTCAGTCGAAGCACGACCCTGCCGCGCCCGGAGACGAATCGAGCACCTGGATGAGGTTGATCCAGTTGTCGTCGCCCTCCCCTGCCGCCTGGGCGAATGCGGCGACCCGTCCGTTTCCTTCCTCCCTGACCCAGGCGGGGTTGAGACCCGAGCCCTGCGCGTTCGAGGGCCCCCAGGTGTCGGTCACGACCGCCGTGCTGACTCCGATGCCGATGCCGTCGACGGTGCGCGGCAGCGACGCGGGATCCACCCGCTGATCGTGGTTGTCGCCGGGAGCGAACACCCAGATCGAGCGGACGAAGCCATCCGTCCCGCCCGCGCTGATCGTGCCGAACGTGAACAGGTCGCATCCATACGAGTCATCGGATCGGAGCACCACCTCTGCCCCGAGCGCCGCAGCCGCCTCTTCGAGCGGGACGCCGAGCTGGATCGGGCCGATGCCGGTCGAGGTGATCTCCCAGTTCGCCGGATCCATCTCGCCGGCCCCGCCGCCTTCCTCCCCCGAGCCGCCGCCATCGCAGTGCTCGTAGGGCAGCACGTCCAGCTGATTGACCTCGATCGCCCACACGTCGCCCGCGTCGGTGATGTCGCCACCGCCCGCGGCGGCGTAGCCGAAGTGGATCCGGTTCCCCTCCCCCGCCATCACGGTCAGGAACGGGCCGGTGAGCTCGTTGCCCGCGGTGTCGACGAATCCGGGATAAGCCGCCTTCACGTCCTCGACCTTGCTGTGCAGCGTGAGGCCGTTCTCGGTCGCGGGCGCCTGCGTGGCGGGACCGTTGGGCCCGCTGTACTCGGTGCGCACCGACGACACGGTCCCGCCGTCGCCCGTGTAGACGTTGACCATCACCTCGCCCTTCGTGACCCAGATGACACCGCACGATCCGGCGTCGCCTGCGCTGCTGGTGTCCCCTCCGAGCTCGGCTACGCGGGCGACCGCGTCAGCCCACGGCGCGCCGATCGCGAACGGGCCGATGCCTTGCCCGGTGATCTGCCACGTGGAGAGATCGGCCGGATCGACCGGCGGCTCGGGCTCGTCGACCGGGTACGCGATCGTGGTGATCCGCTCGCCCCACGCGCCCTCACCCGGAAGCTCGCGCTCGACCTCCGAGGGCTCGCGATCAAGGCTCCGCATCGACTTCACCGTGGCGACGGTGCCGAGTTCGCGATCGACCTCGACGATGTAGCTCGCCTCGACCTTCCCACCGCCGTCCTGCTCCGTCGCCTCGACGCGGACGATCCGGTCGCCCTCCCGCTCCACTCGGGCGTCGGGCAGCTGGGCGATGATCTCGAGCAGCGGATCGACGAAGGTGTCCGGCGCGACGTTCCACCCGAGCGCGGCGACGGCAAGCGCGGCGGGAGTTCCCATCAGCGTCTCGACGTTCGAATCCGACATCCGCTCCCGCAGAGTCCCCTCGAGCCGAGCCCGATCCACGGGGAGCTCGGACCACATCCCCGCGAGGTCGCCGAGCACCCACGGGGCCTCACGGTACGCGGTGTCCCCGTCGGGGATCACGCTCTCCTGGCGTCCCGCGTCGCCAGGCTGGGCGCCCGGAACCAGCGGACGCGCGGCGGCCTGACGACAGGCGTCCACGAGCTGGGCCGAGGCGTCGCCGGACAGCGCGCCTGCGTTCTCGGTGATCGTGCAGCGTTCGCTCTGGGAGACGTGGATCGCACCCTCGCTCGCCCGACCGTCGAGCTGCGCCTGCCCGGCGTCGCGCGGCAGGTCGATACGCGCGTCGGACGACAGCACCGCGGCTGCCTCGACATCGGCCCAGGGGGCGACCTCCTCCCACCCGAAAGCAGATCCGGATCCCCAGCCCGAGACCGTCTCTCGGGTCTCCTCGACGTGCATGTAGGCACCCCCCGGCACAACGAGAGCGGGATCGATCGTGGGCAGCGGTCCCGCCGTGCGCTCGTCGGGCTTCAGCGCGCCGAACAGCTGCACGGCTCCGAACGAGGCGCCGGCGACCGCCAGCACCGCGGCCGCCGCGAGCAGAGCGCGCCCCACGCGTGCGGCGCGACGCGGACGCGGTTCGAGGGGCGTCACCGGGGCGACGGCGTCCCGCGGGGGGCGGTGATCACTCCGTACGGGTCGCGAGGCGATGTCGACCGGGCGAGCCTCCGCGGTCTCGCGCTCGATCTCGATCATCAGGGCGGCGCGTGCGGCCGCGAGCTTGGCGGGGCTCGGCGCTCCGATCTCCTTGCCCAGGTCACGCACGAACGTCAGCTCGTCCATCGTTCCCCTCCTCCTCCGTGGGAAGCTCCAGGCGCAGCACGCGCCGGATCCTGTTGATGCGCGACCACACCGTGCCGACCGGGATGCCAAGGGCGTCGGCGATCTGCTCGCTCGTGAGGTCTCCCCACGCGTACAGCGCGAGGGTGTCTCGATCCGCCTCGCTCATGCGCTTGATGCGGGGGGCCAGCTGCGCCAGCCGGGACGACGCATCCGCGCGCTCGACGAGAGCGTCGATGTCGCTGACGGCCGTCTCGGCCGCCACGCGCGCCGATGCCTGAAGGATGCGCCAGCGCTTCGCCTCGGCGGCGCGCTGGCGGTGCGCGAGCCGGGTTGCGATGCCGAACAGCCACGGCAAGGCGGAGTCGCGCGAGAAGTCGAAGTCGGCGCGGCGCCGGAACGCCACGAGGAACGTCTCGCTCAGCACGTCGTCTCCGGCATCGCTTCCCACCAGTCGGCGGGCGTAACGGCCGACAGGGGTGGCGTGGCGATCGAAGAGCGCGGCGAACTCCGGCGGTCGCGTGAGCGAGCGCCGAATGATGTCGGCATCGGTGGTCACGATGGGTATTGCCCTCCCGCAGGCTTTCGCTTCACGGTGCCCCGATCATCGCGCACGCCGGGCGTGTCGCGGCCGACGCGCCGACGCGACCGGCAGATGCGCGACGCGTCGTTGTTTTCCCGGTATGCATATACCCGGAATATGCATACGGGGAAAGCATTCCCCGGAGGGAGCCGCCGATGTCCGTCCGCCAGAGCCTGCTCGCGATCCTCGATCAGGGCCCCTGCTACGGCTACCAGCTGCGCACCGAGTTCGACCGGCGCACCGGCTCCACGTGGCCCCTCAACGTGGGACAGATCTACAACACCCTCGAGCGCCTCGAGCGCGACGGGCTCGTCGAACGCGCCGATGCCGATGAGAACGGCCACGTGTTCTGGGCGATCACCGACGCCGGGCGCGACGAGGTGCGTGTCTGGCTCGGATCCGCCGTGGGGCGCGGCCAGGGCACACGCGACGAGCTGGCGATCAAGCTCGCCCTCGCCGCGACGCTCCCCGGAGTCGATGCCGGGGCGGTCATCCGCGCCCAGCGCTCTGCCACGCTGCGCCGACTGCAGGAGCTCAACCGCGGGCGCGATGCGGGCACCAACCCCACCGGACCCGAGGACCTCGCCCGATCGCTGGTCGTCGAGTCCCTGATCTTCACGGCCGAGGCCGAGATCCGCTGGCTCGACCACACCGAGCAGAGGCTGGCGGCGCACCCCGATCACGCCCTCGCGCTCGAGCTGAACACGGAGCGCCCGCGCCGGGGCCGCCCGGCCAGGGCCGCGGCGAGCGCCGTGGACGCCCGCGCCTGACGCCCGCGGCGCCTCCTCGCGGGGCTGCTGGGCTGACGCGACCTCGGCGCGGATGGATGACCCGGGTCAACGGATGTCGGTGGCGCGTGGGAGGCTTGTGCGGTGACCGACGCCCCCACTCTGACCTCCCGCCGCGCCTGGATCGGCTTCGCCGTTCTGCTGGTCGGCACGTTCATGTCGCTGCTCGACACGACGATCGTGAACGTGGCGCTCGAGACGATCCGCGGATCCCTCGAGACCGACGAGGCCACGATCGCGTGGATCATCTCGGGTTACGCGCTCGCCTTCGGCCTGGTGCTGATCCCCGCCGGCCGTCTCGGTGACCGGTTCGGCCACAAGTGGGTCTTCTTCACCGGCCTCGCGGTGTTCACCGCCGCCAGCCTCTGGTGCGGTCTGGCCTCCGGCCCGCTCGAACTCGTCATCGCGCGGGTGGTGCAGGGCATCGGCGGCGGCCTCTTCTTCCCGGCCGTCACCGCGTTCGCGCAGCTCCTGTTCTCCCCCAGAGACCGCGGCAAGGCGTTCGGTGTGATGGGCGCCGTCATCGGCGTCTCGAGCGCCCTCGGCCCGATCGTCGGCGGACTGCTCATCGAAGCCCTCGGCGACGAGACCGGGTGGCGCTGGATCTTCGCGGTCAACGTGCCGATCGGCATCGCCGGCCTGATCGCCGTGGTCCTGCTCGTGCCCCAGGCGGGCGGCGGAGAGAAGACCTCGACCGATGCGCTGGGTCTCGTCCTGCTCGCGGGCGGCATCACCGCCGTGCTCGTCCCGCTCATCCAGGGTCAGGACGCGGGGTGGCCGCTGTGGACCTTCCTGTCGTTCGCCGGCGGCGCGATCCTGCTCGTCCTCTTCTGGTTCTGGGAGTCTCACCTGGCGAGCCGCGGCGTGACCCCCCTCGTCCCTCCGCACCTCTTCTCGCATCGTCAGTTCACCGGCGGCACCGTGCTCGCCATGATCTACTTCGCCTCGTTCACGAGCATCTTCTTCTGCCTGGCGCTGCTGTGGCAGGCAGGGCTGCAGCACTCGGCGCTCGAGACCGGACTCGTCACGATCCCCTTCGCGCTCGCCAACGTCGTCGGCGCGGCGCTCAGCGACCGCCTCGCGAACCGGCTGGGCCGGGGTGTGCTCGCCATCGGCACGGCCCTTGTGACGGTCGGCCTGGGCGGCGTGTGGCTTGTGCTGCTGCTCACTCCGGCGGCCCAGCTCAACGGCCTCGAGCTGATCGCTCCCCTCGCGGTCGCGGGTTTCGGAAACGGCCTGTTCATCGCTCCGAACGCCCGGTTCATCGTCGCCACCGTCGATCGCTCCGAGGCCGGATCCGCCAGCGGTGTGATCGGCACCGTGCAGCGCATCGGCTCGGCCATGGGCATCGCGGCGGTCTCGAGCGTGCTGTTCGCCGTGGCGGACCTCGACGGCATCGGCGACGACATCGGCCTCGCGATCGCGGGCGGTGCGCACCCCGATGCGGCCGCCTCCACCGTGCTCGCCGAGCACTTCCTCCCCGCTGCCACCTCTGCGCTCGCGGTGAGCGCGGCTCTGGCCGCCGTCTCGTTCCTGCTCGTCTGGACCCTCCCCAAGCGGGTGTCGCTGCACTGATCCGGCCCTCCGGGCAGGTGTCCCCGGTGGGGTCGTTCCGCGCGAGCCCGAGTGTCAGGATGGGGCCAGGCGCGGACGCCGCGCCCGACCCTGGGGAGGGACGCACATGACCGACACAACACCTGAGCCGCCCACGCCGGAGCCATCAGCACCGGAGCCGATTCAGCCGCTGAACACCGCTCCGGCCCCGCTTCCGGCCACGGCGGTGCCCGCGCACGGCGAGGCCGATGAGCCCACCGCATCGACGGCGGAGACCATACGGGCCGACCCGTCGACGGTGGATTGGCGGCGCGGGCTCGTGCTCGCGGGCATCGGCATCCTGACCGTGCTCGTCGTCTTCCTCCTCGTCTACAACCTGGCGCCTGTCTGGTGGGCGCGCCTGATCGGCGACTTCGCACAGGAGGACTTCGGACGCGCGGTGCTGGTGGGGCTGATCGTCGGCTTCGGCTTCACGCTCGTGCCCCTGATGATCCTGCTGCTGCTCCTGTACCGCTGGCCCGTGTGGGCGAAGATCGCACTCGTGATCGTGGCGGTCGTCCTCGCGGCTCCGAACCTGCTCACCCTGTGGATCCAGCTCGACCCGACGCCCGCGACCCACGCCGCCGACCGCATCATGGACACCGACGCGTTCGGGTTCTCCGCGTCGAGCCTGTGGGGCGCGATCATCGGCGCCGTCGCCTTCGGATTCTGGGCCTGGCTGTTCGTCGCGCGCCACCAGGGCAGGAAGCGGATCGCGACGCTCACCGCGCACGCGCGCGACTCTGCCTGAGCGGGGCGTTCCGCCTGGGGCGAATCCCCTCGGGTCGGGTCGTCCCTGACCATAGGATCGAGCCATGGCTTTGTGGGGCAAGCGCAAGCGTGAGGAAGACGCGGCACGGCTGGCGAAGGACGACGATCTCGCGCGGCGCGCCCGCGCGGCGCTCGTCGCCGCCGACGAGCGCATCCGGACGACGAGCGACGAACTCGAGTTCGCCGTCGCGGAGCTGGGCGAGAGCGCGGCGCGCCCGGTGCGCGAGGGCCTGGAGGCGGTGCGCACCCACCTCGGCGAGGCGTTCCACCTTCACCAGCTGAACCACGACGAGATCCCCGACACGGCCGAAGAGCTGCGCACGCGCAACGCGCGCATCATCCAGCTCTGCGAGTGGGCCGACGACGTGCTGGATGAGCGCACCAGCGCCCTCAAGGAGCGCATCGAGCTCGCCCGTCAGTCGCCGCAGATCCTCGAGCGCATCCGGAGCGATGTCGAGCGCCTGCGCGCGCGTCTGCCGCTCACGCGAGAGACCGTCGAGCGCCTCTCGGGGCGGTACAGCACCGCGGCGCTCAATCGGGTCGCGGCGAACCCCGCGGAAGCCGAGCAGCTGCTCGAATTCGCCCTGCACTCGGCGGATATCTCCGCCCGCCGCCGCGAGGCCCGTCGCCCCGAGGAGGCGAATGTCGCCCTGGAGACGGCGACCGAGGCGGTGCGCCGCGCGGAGACCATCATCGACGGCGTCGAGGATTTCGAGATCGAGTCCCTCCGCGCGCAGTCGACTCTTGCCGACGTCATCGCGGACTCGCGCGGCGACATCGTCGCCGCCCGAGCGCTCACTCAGCCGGGCCTGCCGCACGCGTCCGAGGTGACGGCGGCCGTTGCGGCTCTCGAGAAGGCGCTCGCGGCGCTCCCCGCTCCCGGTACGCCGACGGATCCGTTCGCCGACCTGGCGGTGCTGCGCGAGGCCAACGCCGCGCTCGACGCCGCCGTCGACAAGGCCCGGCAGCGTGCCGCCCGCCCGCTGCCCAGCCTCGAGGCCGTGCGGCATGCGGTCGACGCCGCCGACCATCAGACGGCCGTCGCTCGCAGCGTCATCGACGGCCACCGCGGGTACATCGGCGCCGATGCGCGCACCCGGCTCGCCGAGGCGCAGCGCGTGCGCGCCGAGATCGAGCCGCTCGTGATACCGGAGGACACCCGCGAGCAGGCGCTCCTTCTCGCCCGCCGTGTGCAGCAGCTCGCGAACGAGGCGCTGCAGGCCGCCCAGCGCGACATCGACCAGGGCCGTTACGGCGGCGGCGACGGTTGGGGCGGCGGATGGGATGACCGTCGACGCCCGGCGGGCGGCGACAACATGTTCGGCGGCATCGTCGGCGGTCTTCTGCTCGGCGGCCTCATCGGCGACATCTTCGAGTGACCTCGTCCGCTTCCCGCGGCGCACACGGAGAAGGGGGCCCGGCCGACGGCCGGACCCCCTTCTTCATGCGGGTTGCTACGAGGCGAGCTGCTCCTGGCTGGGCGGCGCGGTGGCCGTCAGCGAGATGACGCCGTAGTCCCAGCCCCGGCGGCGGTACACCACGCTGGGGTGGTCGGAGCGTGCGTCGATGAAGAGGAAGAAGTCGTGGCCGACGAGCTCCATACGATCGACGGCCTCCTCGACCGTCATCCACTCCGGCGTGAACTCCTTGGTGCGGATCACGACGGGCGAGTACGCCTCCTCTTCGTCCGAATCGGAGACCACGGGGATCTCGCCGGTGGCGAGGGCGCGGATCGCATCCGCGGCGACGGGCTCGACATCGATGCCCTCGAGTTCGCCGGAGCCCTTCTCATAGTGGGCTCCCCGCGGGTGCAGACGCGCGGTGACGCGCTTGTCCTTTGCGCGGCGCAGCTGCTCGCTCAGCTTGTCGAGCGCGGCGTCCAGCGCGACGAACTTATCGGCCTCGCAGGCCTCGGCGCGGATCACCGGGCCCTTCCCGACGACCGTCAACTCGACGACGTCGTTCTCCATCCGGCCGTTCCGATGGATCTGATGGGTGACCTTCACATCGAGTCGCTGCGCGCGCGGTGCCAGACCCGCGATGCGTGCGCTCTTCTCCTCGACCACGGTTCGGAAGCGATCGGTGATGCCGACTCCGACGCCCGAGATGTTGGTTTCCATCCTGTGCCTCCCGTTGTTGCGGTGAGACCTTGCGGCCCACCATCCCCGGCACGTGTCCGGTGAAGAGCGGACCTCGGTCGCGACCCCCGGAGAGCTCTCCGGGGCCTTGTGGTGCTCAACGCTAGACCCGGTTCGGAGGTCTGTCACGCGATAATTCGCCGGGCGTGGCGATCCCGTTCATCATCGAGACAGTTGTCGTTCGACACCGGGTGACACGCACCGGGCTCAGACGGGGCTCCGCCCGTTCTCCGAGCGGAGCGGTGTATAGGCCACCACAGCGGCGCCCACAACGCGGGCGCCCGCGGCTTCGAGCGCGCGACGCGCCTCGGCGAGCGTCGCTCCCGTCGTGAGCACATCGTCCACGATCACCACGTCGAGCCCTGCGGCCGCGCGCAGCGCCCGCAGGCTTCCGGCCGCGTTGCGGGCGCGCGCCTCTCGCCCCAGCGCACGCTGGTCGCCCGTCGTCCTCGACGCCGCCAGAAGTCTCGCGCCGCGCACGCCGGCCCTCCGGGCCACCAGCTCGGGCACGCGGTAGCCCCGTCGGCGCATGGCCTCCCGCGAGGTGGGCACCGGCACCACCACGATCCGCCGAGCCGAACCCGTCACGCCTGCGCGCAGCGCCGCCCTGAGGGCGGGCGCGAGGGCGCGCGCGAGATCGGTGCGCCCTCGTTCCTTCAGCGCGCGGACGACGCGCGCACGCGGCCCCGTGAAGGACAAGCCGCTCCAGACCGCCATACCCGCGACATCGTGGCGCGCGACCGCCGGCGTCAGCGCCGCGCGGCACGAGTCGCACAGGGCCGCGCCGTGCAGGCCGCACCCGCCGCAGGCCACCGGCAGCAGCAGAGCGAGGGCCTGGGCCGCTGCCCGTCGCAGCACCCTCCAGCCGCTCCAGCCGCTCCTCGTACTGTCCACGCCATCAGGGTGCCCCGAGCGCTCGCCCGAAGAACGCGCTCCACGCGATCCGGGATCACCGCCGGCCCATCAGCCGCCTGGGGACGAGCCTCAGTCGCCGGCGCCCTGCGGCGTTCCCATCTGCGTCGCGAGCACCGAGACCTCGTCGCCGGTCTGCTGCCACGACGTCTGGCGACGAAGGTACAGCTGCGCCGTGGAGGACAGCAGGCGTGCGGTCGAGTCCTGCGTGCCGAACTCGATCGCCACCGTGTCTGCGGGGGCGTCCAGGCGCGTCGCGGGTCCGCCCACCTGCTGGTCGATGACGATCAGCTTCGGAGTCTCCGCCTCCTCGTCGCGCGCCACGATGCCCAGCCGCGCGTCCTCGATCCAGGCGATGTCCACGCCCGCGCCCGGGAGCTCGGTCGTGCGCATCGTGCTGCTGAGCGCCGTGGGGCGGCCCTCGCGGTCCCGTCGCACGCTCGCGACCACGGCGATGTGCTCGCCGCCCTGGGTGACGAGGGCCGCGATCCGCGACCCGTCCCGCGACATCGCCCACGCCCGCACCGTGGAGGCCTCGGCGATACCCGCCTCGATCGGGATCGGCTCGAGAGACGCGTCCCACGCGCGCACGTCGCCGGGCCTGCCGGATGGCACCGTCCAGATGTACCCGAACGGGTCGATCAGGGGCGCGATCAGATCCGCCCGATCGGCGTCGAGCTGATCGGGGCTCTCGGAGGTGACGCGATAGACGATGCCCGTCGACTGCTGCACGGCCGCGACCTTCTGATCCGGAGAGACCGAGATCGAGTCGATCTGACCCTCCATATCGCCGATGGCGGCGGAGAGGCCGTCGACCGGCACCATGTCCGATCCGGAGAGGAAGCCGAACTCACCCGCACGCAGCACCAGCGCACGGGAGTCGGGCCGGGTCTGCGTCTGCGTCAGCTCATCGGCGCTCAGCGGCTCGCTGCGGCCCGCGACCGTCAGGCGCACATCCTGCACGCCCGCGTTGATCAGGCTCTGCTTGAGCTGGAGCTTCATGCGACTGAGCGCCGTCTTGTCGAGCCCGGACGCCACCTGGTTGAACGACACGTGCGCGATCTGATCCGGATCGACCGGCACGGCATCCGGCTGCAGGTCGAGATCCTGCGCGAAGGCGCTCACGACCGAGCCGGCGAGCCATGGGCTGGGCGCGCCGTCGACCAGCTCCCGCACGACGTAGGTCGCGGCGTTGCCGGTCGCGGGGAACCACCGCACGTCGGGCACGAGGTACGTCCAGGTGGGATCGAAGTACATCAGGCGATGGTCGCCGTACACATACGGGAAGCTCTGGTGGTCGATGACGATGCCGTCGGGCGCCTGCACGATGCGCCACTGATCGTTGTCCTGCTTGCGCAGCTGGAACGGCAGATCGACGCCGCCGCCCGACGAGGCCGTGTAGGTGCCGTGCTCGTCGACCACCGCGGTCGGCACAACGCGGAGCGAGACCGTCGCCTCCCGCGCGTCCTCCTCGCCCTCGGCGGGCTCTGCGGGCTCGGCGAGCACGGGCCTGCGGCTGTCGGCGACGTCGACGATGGCACCCGCCTCGGGTCGCCAGGTGTCCTGGAGGTCGCCTGCGAGGAAGAGCCGCGCGGTCTCCCAGCTGCCCAGCGGCGAGATCGCGGCGTCGACGAAGCCCGACACGATCTCCTCGGGCGTCGCGCCCCGCGTCGGCGCGCCCGCGAAGAACTGCGTGGGCGGCTCTCCGGCGACCTCGCCGGGCTCGCGCCCGGGCTTCACCTCGCCCGACATGGGCAGGCTCGTGCAGCCCGTCGCGACGAGCAGCACGGCGAGCAGCACGCCGAGGGCGCGTCTGCCGCGACGCAGGATCGGATCCATCACTCGGCCTCCTTCTCGCGCGCCGGCCGATGCGTGAGGCCGTCGACCTCGCGGAGGTCGCGCACCTCGCCGATGTCGGTGAGCTCGTCGGTCTCGGCGAGATCCATCGTCAGGATCGGCTGGGTCAGGCCGAGGGCGTGGTGCAGGGCGTCATCGGACGGCTCGAGGGGCACGGGCGAGTCGATCTCGGCCGGGCGGAGGTCGCCTTCGGCGCGCGGTCGGCGCGGCAGGGCGAGGACGAAGTTCGTGCCGACGCCCACCTCCGACCAGACCCCGAGCGTGCCCCCGTGCAGCTTCGCGTCGCCGATCGCGATCGACAGGCCGAGCCCGGTGCCCCCGAGCGTGCGCTTGCGCGACGGATCCGCCCGCCAGAAGCGGTCGAACACGCGCTCGGCATCCTCGGGCCGCATGCCCATGCCGTAGTCGCGCACGCCCACCGCGACCGCGGAGGGATTGCTGTCGACCGTGATGACGATCGGGCGGCCCTCTCCGTGCTCGATGGCGTTTCCGAGCAGGTTGCGCAGGATGCGGCGCACCCGCCGGGCGTCCATCTCGACGGGGGCGTAGCCGCCCGGGGCGACGAAGCGCAGCTCGGTGCCGTGCTGGTCCGCCACCTGGCGCATCGACTCGATGACGTCCTCGGCGAGGTGCGCGAGGCTCGTGGGCTCGAGCTCGAGCTGGACGGATCCCGCGTCGTAGCGGCTGATCTCGAGAAGATCTGTCAGAAGCTCCTCGAACCGGGCCACCTGGGTGCTCAAGAGCTCGGTGGTGCGAGCCGTCATCGCATCGAACTCGTCGCGGCGATCGTTGAGCATCGTCGAGGCGAGCTTGATCGTGGTGAGCGGCGTGCGCAGCTCGTGCGAGACGTCGGAGACGAACCTCTGCTGCACGAGCGAGAGCTCTGCCAGCTCCTGGATCTGCGACTCGATGCTGTCGGCCATCGCGTTGAACGAGCGTCCGAGCGTGGCGAGCTCGTCCTCGCCGTGCACCGGGATGCGCACCTTCAGGTCGCCCTGCGCGATGCGCGCGCTGCTCGCGGAGGCCTCGATGATGGGGGCGGCGAGCGAGCGCACGACGACCCACAGGATCGCGACCACGATGAGCACCATGGCGATGCCCGATCCCCACAGCGTGCCCTGCACGAGGCGAAGCGTCTCGGCCTGCTCCGCGAGGTCGTACGCCATGTAGATCGCGTAGGGACCGATGTTCGGCACGTTCAGCTGCTGCCCCACGATGATGCCGGGCACCGGCTGGCCGTGCGCGTCGGTCAGCGCGATCGACTGCCACCACTGGGTGGCCTGCGACTCGACCCGCTCCTGCAGTCCGGGCGAGACGGCCTCGGCGGCGAATCCGCCGCGGCCGAAGTCCGTCGGCGCGAGCGGCACCGAATCGTGCCCGATGCGGAACGCGGCGATCTGGTCGGTGCCCGCCAGGCGCGCCATGTCCTCGCGCACCGCGCTCCACAGCGACTGCATCTGCGCGCGGCTGCCCGCGACGTCGGAGGCATCGAGCGTCTGCTGCGCGTCCTCCACGGCTCGCGCGGCGTACTCCTGCACCTCGGCGTTGCGCTGGTTGAACAGACCATCCTGGATCGACACGGCCATCCACAGGCAGGCGACGGTGATCGTGATCGCGGCGAGCGCGGTCGTGATCAGCACCGTGCGGAACTGCAGCGACCGCTTCCACAGGCGCGCGAGCCCGGTCGGCCACGTCATCGGCGCGCGCCACGACGACATCGTGGGGCCCGAGGCGGAGCGCGCTGCCGGGAGCATCCTCAGGACGTGGCTGCGTCGGTGACCGCACCGGCGCGGTATCCCACGCCGCGCACCGTGGTGACGATCTTCGGGTTGTCGGGGTCGAGCTCGATCTTGGCGCGCAGGCGCTGCACGTGGACGTTCACCAGGCGGGTGTCGGCCTTGTAGTGATAGCCCCAGACCTGCTCGAGCAGCTCCTCGCGCGAGAACACCTGCTGGGGCTTGGTGGCGAGCGCCACCAGCAGCTCGAACTCGAGCGGGGTGAGCGCGATCGCGCTCGGTCCGCGTCGCACCTCGTGTGCGGCGACGTCGACCGTGAGATCGCCGATGCGCAGCACGTCGCCCGCTCCCTCGGAGGCGGGGCGCAGCCGGGTGCGGATGCGCGCGACGAGCTCCTTGGGGTTGAAGGGCTTGACGATGTAGTCATCCGCGCCGGCCTCGAGGCCTCCGACGACGTCGTTCGTGTCGGAGCGGGCGGTGAGCATGATGATCGGCACGCCGGAGACGGCGCGGATCTCCGTGCAGATCTCGATGCCGTCCTTGCCGGGGAGCATGAGGTCGAGCAGCACGAGGTCGGGCCGCTCCTCACGCCACATGTCGACGGCGAGGGCGCCATCGGCGCAGAACAGCGTGTCGAAGCCCTCGGTGCGCAGGACGATGCCGATCATCTCGGCGAGGGCGGTGTCATCGTCGACGACCAGGATGCGGGCGGTCATAAAGGCGCAGATCCTTTGCTTCGTGCAGTCCACGTGAATAGAGAGACCCGGAGATCCCGATCAGCCTAGTAGACCACCGCTTTCTGTAACGTGGCTCACATATCAGCGCCCGAACGCGGAAAGGCTCGAAGTGACCCAGGATCAGTCGTGGCGCCCGGCGCCGCGTCCCGGCCTCGTCCCGCTCTACCCGTTCGGGTTCAGCACGGCGCTCGGCAAATCGTTCAGCGCGCTGCGCGGCAACCCGAAGGTGCTCCTCGGCTTCGCCGTCACGGTGCAGACGCTCGCGATGCTGCTCGGACTGGGCATCATCGGGCTGGTCGCGGTCGCGACGTTCTCGCGGCTCGACACGGTCGAGGAGTTCACCCCGGACTATGACGCGATCATGGCCGGATCGATCGCGATCGTCGCGGTGACGGGCTTCGTCGTCTCGCTCGCCATCTCCGCGCTGAGCGTGATCGTGCAGGGCGTTGTGGTCGCCGAGGTGTCGAAGGCGGTGGTGGGCGAGCGCGCGTCGCTGGGCACGCTGTGGGCGATGGTGCGCCCGCGCTTCTGGTCGCTCACCGGGTTCTTCCTGCTCCAGATGGCCGCGTTCATCGTGGTGCTCGCGATCCTTGCGGTGCCGACCGTGCTGGGTGTGGCCGCGGAGGCCTACGGATGGATCGGGCTCACGGTGGTGCTCGGACTCGCGGCCATCCCGCTCTACGCCTGGCTGGGCACCAAGCTCTACCTGGTGCCCTCGGTCATCGTGCTCGAGCAGGCGGGGCCGATCGCGGGCATCCGCCGCTCATGGGTGCTGACGCGCCGCCGGTTCTGGCCCACCTTCGGCGTGATGATCCTGATCTCGGTGATCATGAGCGTCGCCTCGAGCATCACCTCCGCGCCCCTGCAGCTGCTGTCGGGGTTCCTGCCGGCCGTGTTCGTGCCGTTCGGTGAGGGCGACGGCGATGTGGGCTCGACCATCGCGCTGGTTGTGGGTCTCAGCCTCGCGACCTCGGCGCTGCAGCTTCTCGTGTCGGCGATCACGACGATCGTCTCAGGCACGGGCGGCGCCCTGATGTACGTGGACGCGCGGATGCGCCACGAGGCCCTCGACCTGCGCCTCCAGTCGTACGTCGAGCAGCGCGAGCTCGGGTCGATCTCTCTGCCCGATCCGTGGACCTTCGACCCGTCGTTCGCCCGGTACGCCTCCACGCCCCGGCCCGGTTTCGGCCTGCTCACGCCTGAACAGGCCGCCGCGCAGCAGGCGCAGCAGGCCTACGGACAGCAGTGGGCACCGCAGCCGTACGCACCCGCGCAGCCGCAGGCGTACCCGGGCTACCCGCCGCAGCCGCAGGGCTATCCGGTGCCGCCGCACCCGCAGGGCTACCCGCCGCAGCCGCAGGCGTACCCGGGCTACCCGCCGCAGCCGCAGGGCTACCCCGTGCCGCCGCAGGCCTCCCCGCCCCGACCCGAGGCGCCGTGGCAGCCTCCCCAGGAGCAGACGTGGCACCCGCCGCAGTCGTGATCGCCGTTCTCGGTGGGGTTGCGCTCGAGGGTCTCGACCCTGATCGCGACGAGGCGCGCCGGTGGGCCGAACGCGAGCTCTCCGATCCGGTCTACGAGGCCTCCGAGCCGACCCCGATCGACCTCATCGCGCAGGCGATCGGAGACTTCATCGCCGACCTGCTCACGCCGCGCGACGGCGTGCCGTGGAGCCCCCTCGTCGCGATCGCGGCCGTGGTGATCGCCGTGGGACTGGTCGTCGCGGCGATCCTGATCTGGGGGCGTCCGCGCCTGGCGCACCGCACGCGCGAGAGCTCGGCGCTGCTGTTCGGCGAGGCCGAGCACCGCACGGCGGCACAGCTGCGCGCCGCCGCGTCGCAGGCAGCGGGAGCCGCCGACTGGGATGAGGCGATCGTGCTGCGCTTCCGCGCGCTGGCCCGTGGCTTGGAAGAACGCGGCATCGTCGAGGCGCCTCCGGGCACCACCGCCCAGGGACTCGCCCGCCGGGGCCACCACCCCTTCCCGGAGCACGCCGAGCGCCTCGACACCGCCGCGCGCGCCTTCGACGACGTGCGGTACCTGCGCCGCCGCGGCACCGCTGAACGGCATGCGCAGGTCGCGTCGCTCGACGACGAGCTCGCGCGCACCACCCCCGTGCGCGCGCCGGAGGCGATCCTGTCGTGACGATCCCGCCCGCGTCCCCCGCCATCGCGGCCGACGCCGACCCCTTCGCGCGCGACGCAACCGAGCGCCGGAGCCGCCGGCGCAGCGTGGGCGGCTGGCTGGTGCTGGGCGCCCTGATCCTGATCCTCGGCGCCTTCCTGTCGCTCTTCGTGCGCGACGACTGGGCGGCGCGCGAGCAGCTCGACCCCGAGGGGCCCGGCGCGGACGGCGCCCGCGCGATCGTCCAGCTGCTCCGGGATCAGGGGGTGGAGGTCGTGCCGACCTCTCGACGCTCCGAGACGCTGGAGGCGCTCGACGGCGACTCGACCCTGGTGCTGACGGATCCCTGGACGCTCACACCGGAGACGGTCGAGGATCTCGTCGCGCACGCAGGGGACGCCGTGGTGCTCGACCCGACCGCCGAGATCGCCGATGTGCTCGTCCCCGGCGCCGAGAGCTCCGGTTACGGCTCCGGCCCCACCGCCCCGGAATGCGATCTGCGTGCGGCGCAGCGGGCGGGCGAGATCGAGCCGGGGCGCGGGTTCACCGCTCCGGATGGCGCACTCGGCTGCTATCCGGTCGGCGACGGCTTCGCACTCGTGCAGGCCGCCGGCGGTGTCGACGGGAACGGCACCGTCACCCTGATCGACGGCACGGTGCTGTTCACCAACGAGAACCTCGCGCAGCAGGGCAACGCCGCCCTCGGGCTCGGTCTGCTCGGCGCCCACGATCGTGTCGTCTGGTACGTGCCCACGTTCGAGGACGCCGAGGACGGAGGCGCCGCGCCGACACTCGGCGATCTCGTGCCCCCCTGGGTGACCCCCGCGATCGTCCTGCTCGCGCTCGCGGGCATCGCCGCCGCTCTCTGGCGCGGCCGCCGCTTCGGCCCGCTCGTCGCCGAGCGGCTTCCCGTGACGGTGCGCGGCAGCGAGACGCTCGAGGGCCGGGCGCGCCTCTATGCGCGCGCCGGCGAACCCGGCCACGCGGCCGAGCTCTTGCGCGCCGGGGCGACCGCCCGGCTCGCGCGGCGACTGGGCCTGCCGCCGAACGCGGCGCCGCGGGAGGTCGCCGATGCCGCGGCCGTGCGTCTGGGCGCGCCCGTCGACGTCACACGTGCGATCCTGACCACCGTCCCCACCACCGACGGCGAGCTCGCCGCGTTCGGCCACCGTCTGCGCGAGCTCGAGACCGCGGTCGACGCCGCGCGCCTCGACGGCCGCCCCATCTGACCCGTCCCCGCACCGCCGAGAGGAATCCGCATGGAGAACCCCGCCCCGCAGCACGACGCCGCCCCGCAGCCGCAACCGCAGGGAGCATCAGCCGATGCCCTGCGCCAGGCCGTGCACCGGGTGCGCGTCGAGGTCGGCAAGGCCGTTGTCGGCCAGGACGGCGCGGTCACCGGCCTGCTGATCGCGGTGCTCGCGCGCGGGCACGTGCTGCTGGAGGGTGTGCCCGGCGTGGCGAAGACGCTGCTTGTGCGCAGCGTCAGCCGCGCGCTGGGTCTCGACACCAAGCGCATCCAGTTCACGCCCGACCTGATGCCGGGCGACGTGTCCGGATCGCTCATCTACGACGCGAAGGCCGGCGAGTTCGAGTTCCGGGAGGGCCCGGTCTTCACCAACATCGTGCTGGCCGACGAGAT
This sequence comes from Microbacterium stercoris, assembly GCF_017592545.1. Lineage (GTDB taxonomy): Bacteria > Actinomycetota > Actinomycetes > Actinomycetales > Microbacteriaceae > Microbacterium > Microbacterium stercoris. The sequence continues at coordinate 176,744 of NZ_JAGFOA010000001.1, read as the reverse complement.
CAACCGCACGCCCCCGAAGACGCAGTCGGCGCTGCTCGAGGCCATGGAGGAGCGCCAGGTCTCGGCCGACGGGGTCACCCGTCCGCTGCCGGATCCGTTCGTGGTCGCCGCGACGCAGAACCCCGTCGAGCACGAGGGCACGTACACGCTGCCCGAGGCGCAGCTCGACCGCTTCCTGCTGAAGCTCGTGATCGATCTGCCGCCGCGCGATGCCGAGGTGGCCGTGCTGCGCCGCCACGCCGACGGCTTCACGCCGCGCGAGCTGGGTGGGATCGTGCCCGTGATCACGCTCGAGGAGATCCGCGCCGCGCAGCAGTCGGCCGCGCAGGTGACCGTGACCGACGACGTGCTCGCCTATGTCGTCGACCTCGCCCGGGCCACGCGCCAGAGCCCGTCGGTGCAGCTGGGCGCGAGCCCGCGCGCCTCGACCGCGCTGCTGGCCGCGGCGAAGGCGTGGGCGTGGCTGGGCGGCTACCCGGCGATCACCCCCGACCACGTGCAGGCCATGCTCGTGCCGGTCTGGCGCCACCGCATCCGGCTGCGCCCCGACGCGGAGATCGAAGGGGTCTCGGTCGATGCCGTGCTGAATTCGGTCGTCCAGCAGACGCCCGTGCCGCTCTGAGTCGGACCCGCAGATGTATCTGACCGGACTGCTCCCGTGGCTCGTCGCCGCCGGCGTGCTGCCTCTCGTGCCGCTGAGCGCTGCGGGTGTGAACCCCTGGCTGGTGGTGCTCGTCTGGCTGCTGCTGTGCGCCGCGATGGTGACGGTCGACGTGCTGGGGGCGCCGGATCCGCGCGCGCTCGCGATCGAGCGCTCGTATCCGGGACGCACCGGCACGGGCGGCCATGCGCGCGTGCGGCTGGGCGAGGTGGTCGAGCTTCGCCTGCGCGTGATCAACCGCGGGGCACGACGGATCCGGGCCACCGTCCGCGACGCATGGCAGCCCACGGCAGGGGCGCCCACCACCCGCCTGCGGTTCGATGTGCCCGCGCACGAGGCGCGCACCGCGTCGGTGCCGCTGCTCCCCCGGCGCCGCGGCGAGCTGCGCTCCGAGTTCCTCGTCATCCGGTCGGCCGGCCCCCTGGGCCTCGCCGGCGTGCAGCGCCGAATGGACGCGCGCGGCGCGATCCGGGTTCTGCCGCCCTTCCACAGCCGCCGTCACCTTCCCTCGCGGATCGCCCGGCTGCGCGAGCTCGACGGCAACACGAGCATCCAGGTGCGCGGCCAGGGCACCGAGTTCGATTCGCTCCGTCTGTACGTGCGGGGCGACGACGTGCGCTCGATCGACTGGCGTGCCACGGCCCGCGCGGGCAGCACGATGCTGCGCACCTGGCGCCCCGAGCGCGACCGGCACGTGGTGATCCTGATCGACACGGGCCGCACCGCCGCGACGCGCGTCGGCGACGGCACGCGCCTCGACGCCTCCTTCGAGGCGGCGCTGCTGCTCGCCGCGCTCGCCGAGCGGGCGGGCGACCACGTGCACCTTCTCGCGTTCGACCGCGCCACTCGGGCCCGCGTCACCGGGGTCGAGGGAGCCAACCTGCTGCCGGCGCTGGTCGATGCGCTCGCCCCGGTCGAGGCGCAGCTGATCGACACCGACTGGGAGGCCGCATTCGGCCAGGCGCGTTCGCTGGCCGGGCACCCCTCGCTGCTCGTGGTGCTGACCGCGCAGGAGGCGCCCGAGGCCGCACGCGGCTTCCTCGGCAGTCTGCCCCAGACGGTGCGCGCCGGCACCGTTGTGCTGGTCGGCACGGCCGCCGACGCCGATCTCGAGCGCACCGCACGCGCCGAGGGATCCGTCGACGAGCTGTACCGCGCCGCCGCGGCGGAGGCGTCGCTCGCGACCGCCGCGACGGTGGCCCGCGCGATCAGCCGCGCGGGCGCGGAGTCGCTCGCCGCCTCGCCCGACGACCTCCCCCCGCGCATCGCCGATCGCTACCTCGCGCTGAAGGCCGCCGGCCGTCTCTAGCAACGCGCCGTCTTCTTCCTTGCACGGTCGGGACGCCCCTGCCACTCTTCGGGCAGGACCCCTCAGATCCGGTCCCAGACGAGAGGAATGACATGTCCGATCCCAAGCCCGAGCAGCCCGTCGAACCCACCGAGCTCGCTCATACGCCCCCTCCCGCGCCCACCACGAGCGCGAAGCTCGTCGCCGAGGCCTTCGGCACCCTGCTGCTGGTGCTCGGCGGCGTCGGCACCGCCGTGTTCGCGTCGAACCACTTCACCGAGGGCGGCGCGGCGGTCTACAGCGCCGTGGCCCTCGCGTTCGGCCTCACGGTCGTCGTCGGCGCCTACGCCTTCGGCCCCGTCTCCGGCGGCCATTTCAACCCCGCCGTCACGCTGGGACTCGCCGCGTCCGGCCGGTTCCCCTGGCGCGAGACCACGGGCTACATCATCGCCCAGGTGGTGGGCGGCGCGATCGCGACCACGCTGCTCGTGCTGATCGGGCTCTTCGGCCCCGACAAGTGGCTCACCACGGCCCAGGACGCCGGCTTCGCGAGCAACGGCTTCGACGCGCTGTCGCCCGCCGGCTTCGGCATCGGCGCCGCCATCATCGCCGAGGTGCTGCTGACGGGCCTGTTCCTGCTGATCATCCTCGGGGTGACGCACCCCACCCGCGGCACGCCGTTCGCCGGTCTCGCGATCGGCCTGTCGCTGGCGCTGATCCACTTCATCAGCATCCCCGTGGACAATACGTCGGTGAACCCCGCCCGCTCGATCGCCGCGGCCATCTACGGCGGCGGCGAAGCGCTGGCGCAGCTGTGGGTGTTCATCGTGTTCCCGATCGTCGGTGCGCTGCTGGCCGGCTTCGCCTACAAGGCCCTCTTCGACGGCACACGAACCGGCGCCCCCATCGGGCGCTGATGCCCTGACCGCTCATCGAGCGAGCATGTCCCGCTGGCTCGATGAGCGGTCGCACGGGTTCAGCCCTTCAGGGCACGCAGCCCCTCGACGGCGAGGGCGTGGTCGTCCGCCTCGGGAAGGCCGGAGACGGTCACAACGCCGACGATGCCCACCCCCTGCACGCGAATGGGGAACGCGCCGCCGTGGGCGACGTACTCCGTGAACGGCAGGCTGGTCGACGCGTTGAACTCCCCGCCGAAGCGGCGTCCGATCAGGTACGACGAGCCGCCGAAGCGGTACACCGTGCGCACCTTGCGGATGATCCAGTCGCTCATGTCGATGTTCGAGCCCTCGAGCGCGGCGTGGAAGACCTGCTGCTGGCCCTTGCGGATGTCGACGGCGATCTTCAGGCCGCGCTCCTGGGCGAGGCGCACGATCGTGGTGCCAAGAGTCCAGGCGTCGTCGTAGTCGAACCGCGACAGGACGAGCTCGCGCTCCTCCTCCTCGATGCGGGCGATGAGATCTGCGTCCGTGTGGGTCATGCTCCCAGCATCCCGCATCCGGGCCGCGTCATCCCGCGACGAGTGTGGGCGTGCCGGCCTCGTACTCGGTGAGGTCGCCCGTCTCGCCCGCGCGCGCCGCGCGACGGCCGAGCACGAGCATCCAGAACAGCAGCACCCCGAGCGCGACCGCGCCGATGCCGATCTTGAGCCACCACGGCCACGGCTGACCCGTCACAAAGCCCTCGACGCTGCCGGCGAGCGCCAGCGCGAACACCAGTCCGATCGCGACGGCCGCGAGCGACCGGCCCTCCGCTGCGAGCGCTGCGCCCCGCGTGCGGGGCCCCGGCGCGACCCAGGCCCAGAACATGTGAAGACCGGCGGCGCACGCCACGAAGATGCAGGTCAGCTCGAGAAGACCGTGCGGAAGGATGTAGAGCACCATGATGTCGAGCCGGTCGTGGACTGTCATGACCGCCACGGTCGTGCCGAGGCCGATCGCGTTCTGCACGAGCACGTACACCGGGAAGATGCCGGTCACGCCGAACAGCACCGCCTGGGCGGCGATCCAGGCGTTGTTGGTCCAGACCATACCGGCGAAGACCGCAGCCGGGTTCTCCGTGTAGTACGAGGTGAAGCGCTCCTCGGCGTACTGCCGCAGCATCTCCTCGTCTCCGAGCGCGGCGACGAGCACGGGATCCGAGGCGATCCAGGCCCCGGACACCGCGACCACGAGCACAAAGGCGAGGGCGATCGCGAGCGTCGTCCACCGGATGCGCCACAGGGCCGCCGGCAGCTGGTGAAGGAAGAAGCGCGGCAGCTGACGCAGCACGTTGTCGGATGCCCCGGTGAGCGCGAGGCGCGCGCGGGACAGGATGGTCGACACATGATCGCCCTGCGGAGTGCGGCCGGCGGAGGTCTTGATATCGGCCAGATCCGCCGAGGCGGCCTGGTAGCGCGCGATCAGCTCATCGACTTCCGGGCCGCTCAGACGGCGCCGCCGGGAGAGGTCGTCGAGGCGCGCCCATTCGTCCCGCCGGGCGGTCTGGAGGGCGTCGAGGTCCACAGTGCTTAACTGTACGCATGACGACCGCCCCTGGCCTCGGGAATCCACCGACGAGGCGAGCGAACGTCGTCGTCATCGCCCAGGACGAGGTGCTCACCGGCGAGGCGGTCGCGCTCGACATCCAGCCGGTCGGTCTGATCCTGCGAGTCGCGGGCGTCGCGATCGACATGGTCGCGACGATCCTGGTGTACCTCGCCTTCGTGCTGGGCCTCACGTGGCTGATGGCCGAGGGCGTCGTGCCGGGCAACGTCATGCAGATCGTCTCGATCGTCCTGCTCGTTGTGCTGATGGTGATCGTGCCGACCACGGTCGAGACGCTCACGCGCGGTCGCAGCCTCGGCAAGCTCGCCGTGGGAGCCCGGATCGTGCGCATCGACGGCGGGGCGATCTCGTTCCGCCATGCGTTCATCCGCGCGCTCATCGGCGTGCTCGAGGTGTGGATGACCTTCGGCGGCCTCGCCCTGCTGATCGGCATCTTCACGCCGCGGTCGCAGCGGCTCGGCGATCTGGTGGCCGGCACCTACGCCGAGCGCACCCGCACGCCGGCCCTCGCGGTGCGCGAGATCGCGCTGCCGCCGGGCCTGGAGCCCTGGGCGGCCATCGCCGATGTCGGACGCCTCCCCGACCGCCTCGCGCGCCGCGTGGCGCAGTTCGCCGCGGGGGCCGACGCGATGCACCCGGCCGCGCGGAGCCGCGTCGCCCACGAGCTGGCGGACGAGGTGCGTCCGTTCGTGTCACCCGCTCCCCCGGTCGATCCGGAGACGCTGCTGCGGGCCGTGATCGCGCTGCGTCGCGCGCGGGAGCTGCATGCCCTCACGGCGCGCGCCGCCCGTGTGGCAGCGCTCGCCCGCTGAGCGCGGACGCTACGAGAGCAGGCTCTCGTGGCGGATGACCGTCCAGCCCTTCGGCACGGAGAGGCGGTCGGTGTGGATCAGGCAGAGATCGTGAGCGTGCGGATCGTTCGCGGCGCCGAGCGGCCCCACCACGGCCATCTGATCGCTGTAGTCGTAGGTCAGGGTGGTCACCGCCTCGCGGGCGCACCCCACTTTCGAGCACTGTCGTTCACGCACCGGCCCACCCTACGTCGGCGCCCTCGTCGCGCTTCGTCGCCTCGCCGCGATCCTGCGTAGGCTGGGGGCATGGCGCTGTTCGGACGGTCTCGACGCTCCGCCCCGCGAGGCGGCAGGGCGGCACGCCACGGCCGGCACGGGCGCGTCGGACGCAGCCCCGTGGTGCGTCCGCCGCTGCCCCCGATCGACACGCGCATCGAGCGCTTCGACGTGGCCGTGGGCGGGGCCGCCGAGTATCTGCGCGGCGCGTGGCCCGAGCTGCGCGAGGTGAGCTTCGAGATCGGAAGCCTGCCGCGTGAGACCGATGCCGACGGCATCCCCCGTTGGAAGGTCGACCGCACGGCGCGCCGGATCATCCTCTTCCGCGTGCCCATCGAGCGTCTCGGCCGGCTGCACCGCGTCGATGAGGCCCAGCGCCGCATGATGATCGAGGGCGAGGTGTTCCGCGCGGCCGCCGACTACCTCGACCGCGACCCCTGGGACCTGGGCCCCGATCGCTTCCGCTTCTTCTGAGCGCACGCGGCGCCCGGGAGCGGACCTCGGCCTACGGGTAGACGACCACCGGCGCCGGACGCGCCGCGTCGGCCCAGAGGGCGAAGGATCCGACCGCCTCGCTGGAGGCGAAGCCGACAGACGCACGCACCGTGGCGCCGCCGGGATCGATCGTGTACAGCTTGCCGGCGGTCACGGGCACGGAGACCGACTCTCCCGCGGCGATCTCGACGTCCTCGCTGTCGCCGCCCTGCTCCGAGAGCGTGACGGTGGCCTCGGCCGAACCCGTGTTCACCACGCTGAGCGCGGCGCCGGGCCCCTCGGGCACCGCGAACAGCGTGGGCTGGGCGACTTCGGGGGCCGCCGTGTGCCACGCGTAATCGGAGCCCGCGCCGAAGCCGGTCGTCTGCCAGACGGCGGCGACGAGAGGGGCGTCGGAGTCCACGGTGACCGTGTACTCGCCCTCGGGAAGAGCGCCGAGGTCCACCTCGAGCGGGCTGCCGGCCTGCAGCTCGACCTGATCCGGATCGCCCACGACGCGGCCGTCGGACCCCGATTCCGCCACCGTCACGGTGACATCCGCGTCCTGCTGGGCCAGCAGACGCGCGATGGTCGTCGAGCTGTCGGCCGAGCCGGCGGCGCCCACGACCCGCACGCCGGGAATGACCTGGAGGGCGGCAGGCCGCACCGAGGACTGCACGTCGATGCCCGCAGGGTCCAGCGTGCGCACGAGGCTCGACTGCAGGCTCGCACGCACCGGGGAGCCGGTCGCGGTGATGCGCAGCACCGGGCTCTGCTCGCCGCCCGCGAGACCGGCGATGGGCAGCGCGACCTGGGTGCGCGGCGGGATCGGCACGGCCTCCGCACCGGGAGGAGTGGTCGCGCCGTTCACGCCGTAGACGGTGATCTGGACCGTGGCGTCGACGTCTCCCGGGTTGGCGACGAGCAGGATGCCCGTGCTGCCCGTCTCGGTGTCGCCGCCGACGATCCACGACTCCATCTGCGGAGGGCGGCAGGCGGATGCCGCGAATCCCGCGATGTCGTCGTCGGAGGCCGAGACGGAGGATGACGCGGCCGCCGAGATCGCCTCCGTGCCGTCGGGCAGCTGGCGGAAGCGCGAGGCGGCGGCCTCGCCCTCGACGGTGGGCTGGGCGAGCGCATCGGAGGAGAGCTCGTCGCCCCGGTCGTTGCCGCTGGTGATGTCGCTCTGCTTCGCGACGGTCAGCTGCTGCGCGTTCTGCGGGTCGCGTCCGAGCGCGAGCAGGGGCCCGTCGCACGCGAGAACGGTCTCGCTCGGCGCCGGCTGCACCTCCAGCGCGACGGGCGGCGTCTGCACGTCGGGCCACGGCACCGCGGCCGCGGCGGTCACGGCGACCACCGCTCCGACGGCCGTGGCCGCCCCCAGCAGCACACGCGCGCCGACGCCGACCTGGGCGCGCGTCGGGCGGCGGATCGCGCCGGACCGCGGCGCGGGCTCGGCCGGCGCCTCAGCCGCCGGCTCGGCCGGTGCCTCAGCCTGCGCTGCGGCCGTCGGCTCGGACGCTGCCGGCTCGGACGCTGCCGGCTCAGACGCGATGGGCTCGGGCGCGACGGTGTCCTCGTCGATGCGCTCGTCCTCCGGACGCTCGGAGCTCATGCGTCCGCCTCCTCATAGCCTCGACCGACGACGCGGGGCATACGACGCGCGTCGCGGCGCGACGCGAACGTCGGCACAGCGAGCAGCAGCGCCACCAGCAGGGCGACGGCCTGGGTGGTCAGGATCCAGCGTGCCGTGGCCTGCTGGCGGTCATCGAGGGCGGGGCGGGGCGCCGGATCGGCATCCAGTCGCCACAGCACGCCCTTCGCCGTCTCGCCGACGCGCACGAAGCCGGGGCGCTGGTCGACGGCGGTGATCGCGTCGAGGCGGCGCGTGCGGGCGGCATCGGTCTCGGCGGGACCGTCTGTGGTGGCCGTCAGCAGCACAAAGCGCACGCCCGCCTCGCTCAGCAGATCCTGCACCTGGCCCGAGCTGGCGCTCACGAGGTCGCTCGCGATCTCGGCGAGGCGTCGGTCTCCGTCGCTCGCGACCGGATCCGTCGCCTGCAGCGTCGACTGTCCGCCGAGCGTCTCGCTGGCACCCCACACCAGGCGTGCGGCGACCCCGCCGTCGGGCTGCGCCGTCAGCACGAGCGTGCCGAGGTCTCGCTCGTCGGCCGCGCGGGCCGTGACGTACGCGGGGAGCGTCGAGGCCGGACCGTTCGCGATATCGGCCTCGTCACGCGCCAGGGCGGTGAGCGAGGGCACCGAGAGGAGCACGATGCACGCCGTGGCGGCGAAGGCGGCGAGGCGTGCGAGACCGCGGCGCCGAATGCCGGTGTCCAGCGTCACGGCCGCGGCGGCCACCACACCGACCCAGGCGAGGCTGAGCCCGGAGCCGGGCCAGACGCCCACGGCCTGCGACTCGCTGGTGGAGACCTGCACCCCGGCGGCGAGGTGCGCAGTGACGAGCCCCGCCGCCGCGATCACCACGCCGGCGGCACCCGCCCGCCACCGGGGCGTCAGCGGCGCCGCGAGCGCCAGCAGGGCGAGCGGAATGAGGACGAACGGCACCCACGCCGTGGGAGCGTCGGCGATGCCGAGCCACGCCAGCGCGCCGCCCCACCCCGCAGGATCCGCGGTCGGGAAGCCGGAGGCCAGCAGCAGCGGTCCTGCCGCCTCGTGGCCTGCCCACACACGACCAGGGTCGGCGAGCAGCGCCCAGGGGGTGCCTCGTTCGAGCTGGGCCTGCACGAGCGGCACGGCGACCACCGCGCTGGGCACGATCAGCCACAGCACGCGCGCCAGCCCCCGCCGGATCCGGAACCCGATGGCGAGCAGGAGGCCGAGCACCCAGAGCAGAACGATCGCGGGCGCCAGCGAGGGCGCGCATGCGAGCACACCGAGCAGCAGGATGGACGCCGCGCCCGACGCACCCCAGGAGCGGTGCGCCACGGAGGCGGTGAAGAACAGCCACGGCAGCAGCAGGTGCAGCAGCACCGCGGCCGCGCGCCCTTCGACGAGCGCCGTCAGGAACGTCGGAGCGAGGGCCCAGATCACGGCCGCGGCCGCGCGCACGCCCGAGCGATCGGACACGCGGGTCGCGGCGAACCATCCGCCCAGCACCGCGAACGGCAGCGCGAGCAGCCACAGCATCACGAGGGCCAACGCCGGGCGCGCCGGGGAGAGCGACCCGAGCAGGGCGACCACCGCCGCGAACGGATCGGCCGGGCCCACCGCACCGAGGCCGGTCGCGCGGGCGCCGTAGGCGGCATCCGCCCACAGCCCCAGAACCGTCTCCCGCATCGGCAGCAGCGCTCCGCCTCCGAGCACCGGCCACGCCAGCAGGGGCAGGAACGCGGCGACCGAGATGACGAGCGCCGCGAGCACCGCCCAGGCTCCGCCGCCCGAGAAGAAGCGGAGCTCGCGCCGGATGACCGGTTCGCCGCCATCAGGGTCCGAGTGCTCGCGGAGCTGCGCCGCCGTGGCCCGCAGCGGCGCGATCTGCGACCACGGGCCGGTGCGGAACCGCCGGATCTCCCCCCGGGAGCGCGCGATGGCGGCCATACGCACCATCACCGTGACAGCGGCTCCCCATTCGGCCGGGACGCGCGCCGGGGCCTTCGCCACGAGGTGCACAAACGACCGCAGCACGGCCAGCGGCAGCAGGGTGAGCCAGTGCAGCGGAACGGCCCACGCGGGCGCGTAGGCGAGGCGGCGGTGCAGCTGCGCCGTGCGCACGGCGTATGCGTGCGCCATGCGATTCTCAGACACCCCCGCCATGCCCGCCACGGGCGCCTGCAGTCGGGCGCCCGGCGCGAGCGCGACGCGCCGTCCGCCGAGTCGGGCGCGCACGCCCATGTCGAGGCCTTCGTCCGCCCCCGCGAGAGCCGGATCGGGCAGAAGGTGCGCCCGCGCGTCGCTGCGCAGCAGAAGGCCGCGAACGTCGGCACCGAGCACATCGTCGTCGCCGTCGTGCTGCCCCTGGTCGACCTCGCCGCCCGCGAGCGCGACGGTGCGTCCGAACCGGGTCATGCTGACGCCGAGCGAGACGATCACCGACGGATCCTGCGCGTCGACGAGCTTGGGCGCGGCGATCGCCGCGGACGGGGCGCGCTCCAGCGCAGCAGACAGCGCGGCGAGCGTTCCCGGCTCGGGCTGGGTGTCGTGCGCGAGCAGCCAGAGGGCGCGCCCCTCAGGCACCCGCACGGCGCCGAGACGCACAGCGGCAGCGAAGGACGTGGAGGCGGGGGCCTCGATGGCGCCCTCGGCGCCGGATCCGTCGATCAGATCGCGCAGCTTGGAGGCCGAACCGCAGACCACCACGGTGAGGTGATCGACAGGACGCTCCTGTGCGCGGAGGGCGGACAGGGTGCGCTCGAGCTGGGCGGCGGCCTCGGGTGTGGCGCGCGCGACGAGGATGGCGTGAACGGCAGGGGGCATGATCGCCCTCGACTCTAGGCGCTGTCATCCGAAGTGGCGGGAGGCGATGCGCGTTTCGACTCGCTGCGCTCACTCAATCCCGGATGGCCGCCACAGAGGCGGCGCGAGCCGGTCAGCCCGCGGCGCGCTTGAGCTTGCGGCGCTCGCGCTCGCTGAGCCCGCCCCAGATGCCGAAGCGCTCGTCGTTCTGCAGCGCGTACTCGAGGCACTGGCTGCGCACGTCGCACGAGGTGCAGATGCGCTTGGCGTCGCGGGTGGAGCCGCCCTTCTCGGGGAAGAAGGCCTCGGGATCGGTCTGCGCGCACAGCGCGTCGCTCTGCCAGGCGAGGGCGCTGTCCTCATCGACCTGCGGCGTGCGGACGCCCGGGACTCCCAGATTGACCGGATCGACGAACCAGTTGTCCGGCACACCGGAACGGTACTGCGATGAAGTCATTTCGCTCTCCCACTCCTTCGGCCCGCGAATACGTTCAAGTAATTACACCCGTGTCATTCGGATTGCGCAAGCCGCAGATCGTAAACCCTCAACGCACGCATGAATCTTCATTGGTCCGCACCGGCGTGTCGGGAACGGCGTGTCGCGATCAGCCGATGGTCCCCGGCTGCGCGAGGAAGGCCTCGCCCTCGCCGCTGAGGCGGATGCTCCCCTCGTCGGGGGTCACGAACGCGGCACCGCCCGGCACCAGGTCGAGCACCCCGTGCGATCCCTGCACCGTCACGGCGCCGGCCGTGGCGAGCACGATGAGCGGGCCCCGCAGATGCACCTCCGCGTCCGCTCCCGGTGCGACGCGTGCGCGCAGCAGGGCGAAGTCGGGCACGTCCGCCGGGAAGGCCTCGACACCGCGAGCACCCCGATCGGCCGCCACGGGGAGGATCAGCGGCACGGGGCCGGGCGTCGGGTCGAGGATGCGCAGCAGCTCGTCGACGTCGATGCGCTTGGGGGTCAGGCCGCCGCGCAGCACGTTGTCGCTGGCCGCCATCAGCTCGACGCCGAGACCGGAGACATAGGCGTGCAGCATCCCGGCGCGCAGGAAGATGCTCTCGCCCCGGTGCAGCACGACGTAGTTCATCAGAAGCGCGACCGCAACGCCCGGATCGCCCGGGTACCACTGCGAGAGGCGGCGCGCGGTGGCCAGCTCGGCCGCGAACTCCACCGACTGGGCATCGGCGAGGGCCGCCTCGATGGCGACCACGTCGTCGGCCGCCTCGCCGGAGAGCAGCCAGCCGATCGCGTTGGCGAGGCCCGCCTCGTCCGACAGACGCGCGCGCAGCGGCGCCGCGGCGTCTCCGAGCGACTCGAGCAGGCGACGCGTGGCACCGAGCTCGCGCAGCCCGCTGAGCGCCTCGAAGCGCTCGGACAGTGCCACGATCATCTCCGGCTTGTGGTTGTCGTCGGCGTAGTTGCGCGGGGCGTCCGCGGGCAGCTGCGCCTCGCGGGCGAAGGCCTCCTCGGCCTGGGACTTCGACGGGTGCACCTGGATCGAGAGCACCTGGTTCGCCGCGAGCAGCTTGAGAAGATACGGCAGCGGCTGCGTGACGCCGTGCTCTGCCCCCGATCGGGCGATCCAGCGGTCGAGGGTGAGACCGGATCCGTCCGCGATCTCCGAGGGATCGGAGGGATGGTCGCCGTACCAGACCTCGGCCTCGGGCCCGGCGGCCTCCGGACGTCCCTCGAGGGCGGCGATCAGGGTCGTCGATCCCCAGGCGTAGTCGCGGGGGGCGTTCGTCAGCGGCAGCAGCACGCCACCAGGCTATTCGCCCGGGCCGGGTACCCTGAGCACGATGGCCCAGATCACCCGATACACGGCTCACACCCCTCCGGCCGCGCCGGAGCGGGAGGCCACGTCGCACCAGCTGCTGCGGGTCTGGGCAGCGTTCGCACTGTTCTCCGGTATGGCCCACGCCTTCTGGTGGAACCTGCTCGGTCTCGCCGGCGGAGCGGTTGTGCTGGCCGTGACGACGCTCGGGGCCATCGCGTTCTGGATCCCGGTGATCCGCCGCAACGGACTGCGGTGGCGCCGTCTGCCGTGGACGGCTCTCGCATACGTCGCATGGGGGCTCGTCTCGCTGATCTGGTCGGCCTGGCCGGGCGCGACGCTGCTGACCTGGCCTCTTCTGGCGGGCTGCACGCTGCAGGCCCTCTTCTTCGCGCACACTCTCACGTGGGCTGAGATCGTGCGCGCCCTCGACGTCGCGCTCAAGTGGGTGATGGGCCTGTCGATCGCGATCGAGCTGTGGGTCGCGCTGATCCGCCGTGCTCCCCTGCTGCCGAACTTCGTCGATCCGCCCGCCGACCCCGATCCGCAGTGGTACTGGGTGCGGGGCAACCTCTTCGAGGGGATCGTCGGCGAGCGCATCCAGGGGATCGTCGGCAACGCCAACTACCTCGGCATCCTCTGCGTGCTGGCCATCGCCGTCTTCGCGGTCCGCTATGCCTCGCGGCCGCCCTATGCGCCCGTGCAGATCGTCTGGATCGTGCTGACGGCCATCCTGTTCGTGCGCGCCGGATCGGCGACCGCCCTCGTCTGCGCTGCCGGTGCGACCGCGGTGCTCGTCACCGTGCTGCTCATGCGCCGCGCGCGCACCGCCGGAGATCGCCGCCGCCTCTACCTGCTGTTCGTCGGCGTCGGCGCGATCGCGCTCGCGCTCGCCCTCGTGCTGTGGGATCGTGTGCTGCCGCTGCTCGGACGCGAGGCCACGCTCACCGACCGCGACCGGATCTGGACCGCCGTGTGGGAGCGCGCGGTGACCCACCCCGTGCACGGCAACGGCTTCTCGAGCCCCTGGGTGCCGATGGATCCTGCCTTCGACGGCTGGATCGTCGATCACGGCATCTCGGTGTTCCACGCCCACAACATGTGGCTCGATGCCTTCCTGCAGCTCGGCAGGGTCGGGGTGCTTCTCCTCGGTCTCGCCTATGCCGCGCTGACCTGGCGGTCCTGGTTCTTCGCCGTCGACCGGCCCCGGTGGGATCTCCAGGCGGACCGGCCGTTCTCGCCCCTCTCGCTGCTTGCCCCTCTGCTCGCGGCGATGCTGCTCCTGCAGGGGCTGACCGAATCGGGCCCGATCATGCTGTGGGGCTGGACGCTCGCGGTGCTCTTCTCGTTCAAGATCAAGCTCGCCCCGATCGTCGGCCACGACGGCGACCAGCCGGCGCTCAGGACGCCCCGGCGATGACCGACGCCCTCGGCGATCCGCGTGCCGGATGGCTCGTCCGCCTCCTGCAGTCCGCCGACTTCGCGCGCGCCTTCACCCTCGCGGCCCTCGGAACGGGATTCGCGTCGTTCCTCATCGGGCGCACCGCCGGATCCGTCACCCTGCTCACCATCGTGCTCGCGCTGGACGCGCTGGGCGTGGCGATCCTGATCGCGCGCCGCGACGAGCTGACGCTGCTGCGGTTCGCGCCGACCACCCTCGTCGCGTTCTTCGCATGGGCGCTGGCGAGCGTGTTCTGGTCTTTCGACGAGGCATCCAGTCTGCGCGGCTGGTTCGAGCTGCTCGCCTGGGGACTCCTCGCCATCGTCATCGCACACGTGCGCGACACGCTGCAGACCGTGCGCGCGCTCGGTGACGTGCTGCGGGTCATGCTCGCGCTCTCGCTCGCCGTCGAGATCCTCTCCGGCGTGCTGCTCGACATCCCCTTCCCCTTCCTCGGGGTGGCGGGACAGCTCGCGCAGGGCGGCCCGATCCAGGGTGTCTTCGGCACCCGCAACATGCTCGGGTTCGTCGCCGTCATGGCGCTCATCACGTTCGCCATCGAATGGCTCACGCAGTCGATCTCGCTGCGGCTGTCGATCGCCTCCCTGACGCTCGCCGGCCTGCTCGCGGTGTTCTCGGCCTCCCCCACCGTGCTGGTCATCGCGGTCGCCGTGGCCGCGGCCACCCTCGCTCTGGGAATCGTGCGCCGCGCGGCGCCGGAGCGCCGTCGCGCCACCCACACCCTCGTCGCGGCCGTCGTCGTCGCGGTGCTCGTCGCGTGCTGGATCCTGCGGCACCAGATCATCCGCCTGCTCGACGCCGCCAGCGACTTCTCGATCCGCGCCGACTTGTGGAACGAGATCCTCGACTGGGTGCGCCCCCGTCCGGTGCAGGGCTGGGGCTGGCACGGCCAGTGGCTGCGCGGCGACGATGCCACCGCCCCCTACCCTCTGAACGTCATCAACTTCACGCTCGACGACCACCACGCCTCGGCCCTGAACTCGTTCTTCGACGCACTCATCCAGCTGGGCTGGGCGGGCCTGCTGCTCTTCGGCGGCATGTGCGCGGTCGCGCTCGTGCGATCGTGGCTGGTCGCGGGCGAGCGCCGCTCGCTGGTGCACGCGTGGACGCCGCTGATGCTGGTGGCGCTGCTCGTCGACTCGATGTTCGAGAGCTTCACACTCACCGGGCTCGGCTGGATGATGCTCGTGGTCTGCGCCGTGCGCGCGGGTCAGTCGCGCTCCTGGCGCGAGCGCATCCGCGACCTCGCGGAAGCCCCGTCCCAGGGACCGTCTGGCCTTGCAGGGTAGGCTCTTCGGGTGACCGAACCCCTCGCCCCCGCGCCCGGCGCGCCGCTGCCCGACTCGTTCGATCCGGCATCCGCGACGATCGTCGTGGTCACCTACAACCGCTCGCACCTGCTGACCGGGCTGCTCGAGTCGATCATCCGCATGGACCCGAAGCCGGGCCACGTGGTCGTCGTCGACAACGCCTCCGCCGACGACACGACCGAGGTCGTCGAGTCGTTCCGGCCCCGCCTCGGCACCGAGCTCGTCTACCGCCGCCTCGACGAGAACACCGGCGGATCCGGCGGCTTCAGCGAGGGCATGCGCATCGCGCACGAGATCGGATCCGAATGGATCTGGCTGATGGACGACGACGTCGAGGTGCTGCCCGACGGCCTCGCCCGCATGGGCGTGTGGACACCGCGCTTCAAGAGCATCCAGGGCCGCCGCTACGACTACGACGGCAGCGAGTTCTACTGGCAGTACCGCATCGCACCGACGCTCGCCATCCCGATCCCGTTCGCCCCGGCCGGCTTCGACGCCTCGGGATACCGCGAGATGAACTCGGGCTGCTTCGAGGGCATGTTCATCCACCGCGACATCGTCACGAAGATCGGTCTGCCGGATCCGCGCTTCTTCATCTACTGGGACGACCAGACCTATGGATGGCTGGCCTCCCGACAGACGACCTCGGTGATCGTGAACGAGTTCGTGCTGCGCCGCACCCGCGAGCTGAAGCAGTGGGACATGGGCGTGCGTCACCTCAACGCCTCGAGCAACGCGTACCGGTACTACATCATGCGCAACCGGGGCATCATCAAGCACTACCTCCGCGCGCATGGCGCCTACCGCCCGGTGCGCTTCGCGACCGGCTCCGCGCTCACCCTCGTGAAGGAGCTGATCCGCCTGGTCGCCGTGGAGCACACGGTGCGCGGCACGAGCAACCTGTGGCGCGGCCTTCGCGACGGGTGGAAGATCGGCGCCGACCGCAGCTGGGCCATCATGACCCCGCTCAGCGAGCACCCTGCCGACGCCTGACCTCGCCCCCGGCGATGCAGGGAGTCAGGACGGGTTGTCGGCGTTGTAGCGCTCGATGACCTCGCCGATCGGCGCGTCCAGCACCAGCCTGTGCTCTCGGATGTACAGCCCACGCGTGCAGAAGCGCAGCAGATCCTTCTCGCTGTGGCTGACGAAGAAGAGGGTGCGCCCCTCCGCGAGCAGCTCGTCGATGCGCTTGTAGCACTTCGCGCGGAAGGCCCGATCGCCGACGGCGAGCACCTCGTCGACGAGCAGGATCGGCTCGTCCAGCTGCGAGACGACCGAGAACGCCAGGCGCACCTTCATGCCGTTGGAGAGGTGCTTGTAGGCGGTGTCCTGGAACTCCTCGAGTTCGGCGAAGGCGACGATCTCGTCGTAGCGAGCCGCGACCCGGGCCTTGCTCATGCCGTGCAGGCCCGCCGTGAGATGCACGTTCTCGCGAACGGTGAGATCGCCCACGAAGCCGCCCGTGAGCTCGATGAGCGGGGCCACACCCGCATTGACCCGCACGCCGCCCTCATCCGGCAGCAGCACACCCGCCACGAGCTTCAGCAGCGTCGACTTGCCCTGGCCGTTGCGGCCCACCACGCCGATCGACTCGCCGGGCTGCACCGTGAACGACACGTCCCGCAGCGCCCAGAACTCGCCCTTGGGCATACGCCGGCTCGAGTCCGCGAACATCGACTTGATGCTGCGGCGGCCACGGCGGTTGCGCCGGAAGCGCACGCCGAGGTCGTGCACCTCGATCACCGGTGCCACTTCGGGCTCGGTCATCATCACAGCTCCTTCAACAGCGGACGCTCGAGGCGACGGAACACCAGCAGGCCGACAGCCAGCAGCACAAGGCTCACGAGAACGCTCGACAGCACGGCCGCGCCGTCCCACTGGTCCGGGAAGAAGCCGACGCGGTACATCGTGAACACCCCGGCCAGAGGGTTCGCGACCTCGAGCCAGCCGAAGCCCTGCGGCAGATCCTTGACGCTGTAGATGATCGGCGACGCGTAGAAGAGCGCCCGCAGGATCAGCCGGGTGGTGCGCTCGAGATCGCTGAACAGGATGCACAGGGGCGCCACGATCAGGCCGAGGCCCACGAGCAGCACCGCCTGCACGACGATCGCCACGGGGAACCACAGCAGCTCGACGCCGACCGTCGCACCGCCGAAGATCGCGAACGCGACGATCACGGGAAGGGCGCACAGGAACTCGACGCCCTTGGACAGCACGATGCGACCGATCCAGATGGAGCGCGGGATCGCGGTCGATCGCACGAGCTTCGCGTCCTTCGTGAAGGCCTTGGTGAAGTCGGTGACGGCGGCGTTGAACCACACCCACGGCAGAAGCGCGGTGATGAGGAACACGATGTACGGCTCCTCACCCGCACCGCGATCGAAGATCTGCGTGAAGACGAACCAGTAGATCGCGCTCATCACGAGCGGATCGAGCACCGACCACAGATATCCGAGCCAGCTCGTCGCGTATCGCACACGAAGGTCTCGCGCCGACAGCAGCCACAGGGAGTGCAGGTAGCGTCTGGCTCCCCGGGCTGTGCTCACAGCCCCCATCCTAGGGATGCACTGACTGGGAGCCTGCCCGGCAGAGCCGTCATTCCGGGATGGCCCGTCACCGACGGGCGTCGCCCGGGTACTCCACCTTCGGGTTGAAGCCGATGCCCTCGATCCACTTGCGCAGCAGGGCGGCGCGCAGCTTCAGCGGCACGCGTCCCCGGTGCAGGCTCACGAACAGACGCGCTCCGAACTCGAGGAAGTACAGCGGCCCGCGGTGGTGCAGCTGGTACGACGCCTCGTTGCGGACACCGTACGAGAACTTCCAGAGGCTCTTGGCATCGACCATCGCGAAGTTCACGCCGCGGTTGTCACCCATGTCGTGGATGACCGTGGAGTCCAGCACCTGGACGCCGGGGCACGCCCTCGTCAGGCGCAGCGTGTACTCGCGGTCATCGAACCAGATGAAGTAGTCGCGATACGGCACGCCGTGCTTGGCGATCGCCCAGCGCGGGATCAGGACGGACACGAAGGAGCAGGCCGTGACCATCACGTTGCGCTGCCCCTTGACCAGCAGACGTCCCCAATCCCAGGTGGGCACCGGGTTGTTCATCTCGCAGATGCTGCCGTCGGTGAACTCGACCACCGAGCAGGCGAACGGCACCTCACCGCCGAGTTCTGCGACGGCCTCGTCGAAGCCGCGCACGAGGTTCGCCAGCGCCTCCGGCTGCGGATAGCAGTCGTCGTCCATGATCCAGACGTGATCGGCGCCCGAGGCGTAGCCGCGGATCATGCCCTCCGCGAAGCCGCCGGCTCCTCCCGAGTTCTTCTCCATCGACACGACCTCGACGGGCGCGCTGGAGGAGAGACCGGCCAGGTATTCGCCCGTGCCGTCCGTCGATGCGTTGTCGATGATCAGGAGCTTCTCGACCGGGTGCGTCTGCGCCTCGATCGAGGCGATCACCGTCTTGAGCTTCTCCAGACGATTGAACGTCACCACGACTGCTGCGACCGTCACCACGATCGGACCTCCTTCTCGAACCACGTGCTCGCGGACTCCATCTTCAGCAGGCGCTTCTCCGCCTTGCGCTCCTCGCGCCAGAGCTGCCTGCGTGCGTCCTCGTCGATCGCGCTCGCCACCGCCCGCGCCAGCTGGGCCGCGGCCCGGTGCGCGTAACGCGACGAAAGAGCGCGGCGCGGGATGATGTCGGACTGGCCGCCGACGTCGGTCGACACGACCGGCACACCGTGGGCGATCGCCTCCAGCGTCGTCAGCGTGAGGCCCTCGTTGTGGGAGGGCACCACCAGCAGATGCGACTCGTCGAGGGTCTGCGAGACAGGGACCGAGGAATGGCGGCGCTCCACCACGAGGCCGGCACGCTCGATGAGCTCATCGACCCAGGAGGCCATCTCGCCATCGCCGTGCATGATCAGGCGCAGGTCGTGCCCTTCGCGGCGCAGCCTCTGGGCCATCGCGATGAACACCTCGGGGGCCTTCTGCCGCGCCATGCGCCCGACGAAGGCGACGGTGAATCGCTCGCCGTCGGCCCGGACGCGGAACTCCGCCTCCTTGACGTCGACCGTGAGGCCGCCGAGCGGTGCCATCACGACCTTGTCCGCCTCGATGCCCTGCACCTGCGTCATCCAGCGCGCCAGGGTCGGGGAGATCACGTGATGGATGGTGATGGCCTCGGCCTGGATCGCGCTGGTGACGGGGTACCCGCCGCCGCGGTACTCGACGATGTGCGTGGAGTCCACGATCGGAATGCCGGGGCGCGAGCGGGCGATCCATCCCAGACGGTCGTACAGCCACTGGTTGTGGTGCACCATGACCCCGCGGATGTCGTAGAGACGGAAGAGCGCACGCAGGAGCTCCTCGACGCCAGGAGTCTGCGACTCGGACGCCAGACCCGACTCCTCCGAGAACGGGATCAGCAGCGCGCCGTCCAGCTCGGGACGGTCGATCCACGGCTGATGCGAATCGCGGTTGGTCAGCACGATCGGGAGGAAGCCCGCATCACGCGCGATGCGGACCGACTCGAACGCCCAGCGCTCGGCCCCTCCGAGCTCGAACCAGTGCAGGCCGAAGAGGACGGCACGGGGCGCGCCGTCCTGGACCGCACCGGCCGGCACGATCCGGGAATGCTCGTATTCGCCGCCGGGCTGAAACTCGCGCTCGTAGCGGTGACGCCGCACGGGCGAGTGCAGCGGGCGGCGGTGCCGCAGCAGCTCGAGGTCGCGCAGCTCGTCGTAGAGGAGCGGCGTGCGCGCGCGCACGGCACGGGCCGCTCGCCGCAGTGCGCTGCCGTCGAGCTCGCGCGGCGGGTCGTAGGCGAGCACCGTGTCGCGTGAGACGTGGAGGTGCCGGGTGTCACGCGCGGCCAGGGCGAGGGATGCGGCCTCGGCCTCGATCGGCGCGCGCTGCTCGGGCTCGACCGTGCTCGCCATGCGGAACGAGTACGCGCGGGAGTGGTAGGCCGTCGACTCGCCGGTGAAGGTCGAGTCATCGGTCGTGCGCGGCAGCGACGACCAGTCGCCGCTGTACGCGTGCACGGTGAGCTCGCGGGACGGGGCCATCAGCGCATGGAAGTTCAGCGCTCCGACGAGGAGGCGCGACTCGCGGACACTCAGATCCGTCGGCAGCTCTTCCTCGTCGGTGAGACGGAAAAGGGCAGGCTGTCCGAGCACGGATCCTGTCGTCACTTGTCGGGCCTCTCGTCGGCGGTCGTCGAATGGTCGCGGAACCCGGCGAGCCTACCAGCGCGTCCTTGCAGGCTTCCCCGGGGAGGGTTGCGCCTAAGATGGATCAGCCCCGTCGGGGGTCACCCGAATCAGCCCCCGAGGAGGGCAATGTCACGCGTGTCGTCCGAGCTCACGCCGCTCGTCGA
This sequence comes from Microbacterium stercoris, assembly GCF_017592545.1. Taxonomy (GTDB): domain Bacteria; phylum Actinomycetota; class Actinomycetes; order Actinomycetales; family Microbacteriaceae; genus Microbacterium; species Microbacterium stercoris. The sequence continues at coordinate 156,401 of NZ_JAGFOA010000001.1, read as the reverse complement.
ACCCGGAAGAAGCGCCGGTCTGGTGGACGTCTTCCGCCGCCGCCACCTGCTGTCGCTGATCGTGCGCAAGGAGGTGCAGATCCGCTACCGCGGCTCGGTGCTCGGATGGGCCTGGTCCTACGCGAAGCCGCTTGTGCAGTTCGCGGTGTTCTTCTTCGCCATCGGCGTCTTCCTCGGCATGAACGACCGGGTCGAGTACTTCCCGATCTATCTGCTGTCGGGCATCACGATCGTGACGTTCTTCAACGAAGCCTTCTCGAATGCCACCCGATCGCTCGTGGACAACACCCCGCTGATCAAGAAGATCTTCCTGCCGCGAGAGGTGTTCCCGGTCTCGACCATGCTCGTCGCGGCCGTCAACTCGGTGCCGCAGATCATCGTGGTCGTCGTCATCTCGCTGTTCTTCGGCTGGGATCCGACGGCCATGCAGATCGGCGGGATCGTGCTGGGCGTGATCATCATCGCGACGCTGGCGACGGGGCTCGGGCTGCTGTTCAGCGCCGTGAACGTCTCCTTCCGCGACGCCCAGAGCTTCGTCGAGATCATCGTGATGTTCGCGGTCTGGGCCTCGCCGGTCATGTACCAGTGGCAGATGGTCGCGCAGTCGGTTCCGGACTGGCTCTTCGCGCTCTACTGTGCGAACCCGCTGACCACCGCCGTCGAGCTGTTCCACTACGGCATCTGGCATCCCCTCGACGCCCCTGGCGCGGAGGCCCTGCCCCACCTGTGGATGTACTCGCTCATCGCCCTGGGCATCGCGATCGTGGCGCTTGTGCTCGGGCAGTTCGTCTTCCGTCGACTGGAGGGTCGTTTTGCACAAGACCTCTGACCCCGCATACGCCACCGCGAGCATCGTCGTACGCGACCTCCACAAGGACTTCAAGCTGCGGCACACGCACTCCATCAAGGAGACCGTCGTCGCAGCCGTGCGCCGCAAGCCGCTGACCACCGACTTCCACGCGCTGGACGGGATCTCGTTCACGGTGAACCCCGGGGAGGCCGTCGCGCTGCTCGGTTTCAACGGCTCGGGAAAGTCGACGACCCTGAAGATGATCTCGGGCGTGCTGCGTCCCGATTCGGGAAAGGTGCTCACGCGCGGCCGCATCGCCGGCCTCATCGAAGTGGGCGCCGGTTTCCATCCGGATCTGTCGGGCCGCGAGAACATCTTTCTGAACGCCGCGATCCTCGGCATGAGCCGCAAGGAGACCGAGGCGCGTTTCGACGAGATCGTCGCGTTCAGCGAGATCGAGCAGTTCATCGACACCGAGGTCAAGCACTACTCGTCGGGCATGTTCCTGCGCCTCGCGTTCTCGGTGGCGATCCACACCGAGGTGGACATCCTGCTGATCGACGAGATCCTCTCGGTCGGCGATGAGCCGTTCCAGGCCAAGTGCCTCGCCCGGATCCGCGAGCTGCACAAGGCGGGAAAGACCCTCGTCGTCGTCAGCCACGACCTCGACATGGTCTCGGGGCTCTGCGAACGCGGCATCCTGCTCCAGGGCGGCAAGGTGGCGTTCGACGGCGACAGCAAGGAAGCGGTCGCGCGTATGCGCGTCTGACGCCTCCTGACACGCGGAAGGCCCGGCACAGTGTGCCGGGCCGTCCGCGTGTCAGCGGAGCGTCACTCCCCGCCGAGCTCGTTACGCCACATCGACAGAGCGGATCCGATCGCCATGTGCATGTCGAGGTACTGGTAGGTGCCGAGGCGTCCGCCGAAGTGCACGTCCTTCTCGCCCTTCTGCAGCTCGCGGTACGCGAGCAGTCCGGAGCGGTCGTCCGTCGAGTTGACCGGGTAGTACGGCTCGTCGTCGCGCGTGGCGAATCGCGAGTACTCGCGCATGATGACCGTCTTGTCGGTCGGGTACGTGTCCTTGCGCTCGGGGTGGAAGTGCTTGAACTCGTGGATGCGCGTGTACGGCACGTCGGCATCCGGGTAGTTCATCACCGAGGTGCCCTGGAAGTCTCCGACCTCGAGCACCTCCTCCTCGAAGTCCAGCGTGCGCCACGACAGCTCGCCCTCGGCGTAGTCGAAGTAGCGGTCGACGGGCCCCGTGTAGACGATCGGAACCTGACCGACGAGCGCCTTCTTGTTCAGCGGCTGCGACTCGTCGAAGAAGTCGACGTTCAGCTGGACATCGATGTTGGGATGATCCGCCATCCGCTCGATCCAGGCGGTGTAGCCGTCGGTCGGCAGCCCCTCCCACGTGTCGTTGAAGTAGCGGTTGTCGTAGTTGTAGCGCACGGGCAGACGGCTGATGATGTCGGCCGAGAGCTTCTCCGGCTCGGTCTGCCACTGCTTCGCGGTGTAGTGCGCGAAGAACGCATCGAACAGCGGGCGACCCACGAGGGCGACGCCCTTCTCGACGAAGTTCCGGGCCGTGGCGACGTCGTACTCCCCCGCCTGCTCCTTGATGAGCGCACGCGCGGCATCCGGGGTCAGCGCCTTGCCGAAGAACTGGTTGATCGTGTGCAGGTTGACCGGCAGCGCGAACACCTGGTCGTTGTGGGTGGAGTACACGCGGTGCACGTAGTTCGTGAACGTGGTGAAGCGGTTGACGTACTCCCACACCGTGGCGTTCGAGGTGTGGAACAGGTGCGCCCCGTAGCGATGCACCTCGATGCCGGTCTCGGCCTCGTTCTCGCTGTACGCGTTGCCGCCGATGTGATGACGGCGGTCGATGACAGTGACCTTGCGACCCGCGTTCGCGGCCCGCTCGGCGATGGTGAGGCCGAAGAAACCCGAGCCGACGACAAGTAGATCCATGCCTCGATCCTATCCGCGGCCCCCGCCCCCTCCTCGGACACCTCCCCGTTGCCCTCGGTTCACACGGGCTTGTCACGATGCGCACGTGAAGCTCAGCGTCTTCGGCTGCGGTTACCTCGGAGCGGTGCATGCGGCCGCGATGGCCTCGCTGGGCCACGACGTCGTGGGCATCGACCCGGTGGCCGACAAGATCGCCATGCTGTCGGCAGGCCGCACGCCGTTCTTCGAGCCGGGCCTGCCGGAGATCCTGACGGCGAGCCTGGCGACGGGCCGGCTGCGCTTCTCGACCGATCCGGCGGAGGCGGCGGACGCCGACGTGCATTTCATCGGCGTCGGCACGCCCCAGCGTCGGGATGGCGCGGGCGCCGACCTGACCTACGTCGACCAGGCCGTCGCCGACCTCCTGCCCCACCTGAAGCCCGGCGCGCTCGTGGTCGGCAAGTCGACGGTGCCCGTCGGCACCGCCGCGCGCCTGGCCGAGCCCATTGCACGGGCCGGCGGCCGTCTCGCGTGGAACCCCGAGTTCCTTCGCGAGGGATACGCAGTGAAGGACACGATCGAACCGGATCGCCTCGTCTACGGGGTCGCGGACGCGTCGCGCGAGCAGGACGCGGCGATCCTCGATGAGGTCTACGCCTCGGCGATCGCCGCGCGCACCCCGCGCATCGCGACCGATTACGCCACGGCCGAGCTCGTCAAGGTGGCGGCGAACTCCTTCCTCGCGACCAAGATCAGCTTCATCAATGCGATGGCCGAGATCGCGGAGGTCGTCGGGGCCGACGTCACCCAGCTCGCCGACGCCCTCGGTCACGATTCCCGCATCGGGCGCCGGTTCCTCAACGCCGGTGTGGGCTTCGGCGGCGGGTGCCTTCCGAAGGACATCCGGGCGTTCGCAGCGCGCGCGGAGGAGCTCGGACGAGGCGAATCCGTCGCCTTCCTCAAGCAGGTCGATGAGATCAACCTGCGTCGACGCCAGCGGATGGTCGACCTGGTCGTCGATTCACTCGGCGGGCGGCCGCACGGCCGCCGCGTCGCCGTGCTGGGCCTCGCCTTCAAGCCGTACAGCGACGATGTGCGCGACTCCCCGGCACTCGACATCGCCGTGCGCCTGCACGGGCTCGGCGCGGTGGTGGTCTCCCACGACCCCGAGGCGATCCCCAACTCCAGGCTGCTGCATCCTCAGCTCGCGTACGCCACGTCCGCGGAGGACGCGCTCGAGGGCGCCGAGGTGGTTGTGCTGGTCACGGAATGGAACGCCTACCGTGAGCTGGACCCCGTCGAGACAGCCGCGCGGGTGGCACGCCCCGTCATCCTCGATGGCCGGAACGTGCTCGATCCCGTCGCGTGGCGCGCGGCCGGCTGGAACTACACGGGCATGGGTCGCTGACCCGCACCCCGGCGGTCAGCGGCAGACGGTGTGGTTGATCACACCGGTGCCGAGCAGGGTCGGCCCGCCGATGAGGGTCTGCAGGGAGGAGCCCCAGCGTGCGAGCTGATCGGACGCCTTCGACGCGATGCAGTTCGAGCGCACCACGAGGAGGGGCCGCTTGAGCTTGCCGGCCAGCGCCGCCCCCGACAGTGCGTCGGCGAAATCGGCTCCCGTGGCGAAGAACACCCACGGCGCCGTCGAGTACGCCGCCCCGTTGATGGCCGCAGAGGTCTCGTAGCGGTCCGCCCCGGCGAGACGCGTGACGGTCGCCTGCTTCGCGATCTGCGTCTGGATCCCGGAGGAGACCGACGCCGTGCCTCCGGCGATGCGCACCTGGCGCACCTTCAGGGAGGAGACGAGGCTGACCGTGGCGGCGTCCACGGTGGTCTGCTTCCCGTTCACGAGAATCACCGGCGCCCCCACCGAGCCGGCCACGGCCGAGGCGCTGAGCGCGTCGGGGAAGTCGGTGCCGGTCGCCACATAGGCGATCGACGATCCGCCCGGGAACGCCTTCTGATTGACCACCCGCGAAGTCGCGTAGCGATCCGATCCGGCGTCTCGGCGGATGTTCGGCTGGATCTTCGCGAGCGCGCTGTAGACCGACGCGGACACCGCTCCGGTGCCGCCCACCACCACGATCGCCTTGGGCTTCAACCGGAGGAGCTCGTCGCTGACCACCTTCGGCAGCTGTGTCGGCTGGGTCAGGAGCAGCGGTCCGCCCAGCTTCGCCGCTGCCGGAGCCGCGCTCAGCGCATCTGCGTAGTCGCTGCCGCTGGCGATGTAGGCGACAGAGGGTCCGGCCGCATACTGCCTGCTCACCTGCACAGAGGTCGCGTAGCGGTCGGCGCCGTAGATCCGGCCCGTCGAGAACTGGTGGGTCGACCCGAACCAGGTCGAGAAGTAGTTGTAGAAGTTGCGATTGCCGTACGACGAGCACTTGTCGCCGGTGCCGAATCCCGCGGCCAGTGCCGCGGCGTTCGGCTGGTAGGGCGTGTAGTAGTACAGGCCCGCCGTGGCGGTGTTCTTGACGTACACACCGGACGACCCGCACGAGGCGTTCGGGTGGTAGCCGATCGAGCGGGTGCCGCCGGGCGCGTACCAGGTGAAGTACGAGCTCTTGCCGTAGATCTTCATCTGACGCGCGGCGCCGTAGACCTGGTTGAAGAAGCCGTAGTAGAGCTTGTCGCACGCGGCGGTGTCGGGACAGCCCATGCCCATCGCGATGGTGAAGCGGAAGTCGCTGGGCCACACGTGCGTGACCAGCCCCTGCTCCTTCTGGAGCATCACGAGCAGCACCTGCGGGTTGGTGTTGCAGGCCTGCGCGACCTTGTAGATGATGCGGGCCGCATCCTCGTTCGTGCCACCCGTGTACTGGCTGCAGTAGGCGTCGGCAGCGCGCGTGGGCGTGTTCTGGCGGTACATCTCGAGGCAGGTGTAGCCCGCTTGGCACTTCGCGACCTTGCCGTCGATGAAGGAGCGGATCGCCGCTTCGCTCATCGATGCCTTGTTGGTGAACACGTGATCGCTCACGATGTCGCCAGCCGAGAAGCCGACGACAGGGGCGGCCTGGACGATGGAGGCCTCGGGGCGCACGAGTGAAAGGCGAGCCCCGGAGGCGCCGTCAGTGGATCCCGATGCACCGCCGGCGGGGACGGGGGTGTTGCCCGGGTCGGCCAGGTCGAGCGTCTCGTCGCCCGCGCGGTCCTTCTCGGCGAGGGTGTGCTCTCCCGCCTCGTGACCGTCGCGCTGCATCGGCACCTTGGCGACCGGGAGCGGGGCGTCCGTGCTCGCGGCGGTGGGCTGCGGCTGGGGAACCTCCGCTTCGGGGGCCGGCTTCTCGGGCGCCGGCGACGCGGGCGCCGGCGACGCCGGACCGGTCGTCGGCTCCGCGGACGGGGTCGGAACGGCGTCTGTCGTCGCGGTCGGCGCCGGCGTCGGCTCGGTCGCGGCGGCAAGTGCGGGGGCCGGCAGCAGGCCGGTCAGGAGCGCGACCGATGCCACGGCAACCAGAAGGCCGCGCGAAGAGCGGCGTCCGAGGGGGGAAAGACGCATGTCACCAGTGTGACAGATGTGATTGGTGTGTAAACCCCCGCTCCCAGCCCACGGCACCCGAAAGCGCATCCCCGCCGTCGGTGCAGATGTCCGCGCTTCGATACAGTCCTCGCACCGTGCGCATGAAGAAGGGCCCCGAGCTTCTGCTCGGGGCCCTTCCTCATGCCGTTCCGGTCAGGAGGCGGTGCCGACGACGATGCGGGGCGTGCCGGCCCACACGGCCGCGTCGGTGGCGTTGCGGCCGTCGACGAGCAGCTTGATGCCCGGCAGGTCCGCGGCGGTGATGGTCTTGTAGTCGGCGTGGTCGGTCTGCACGATCGCCACATCCACCGGCTCACCCAGCGTGTACGGCTCGAACCCGAGACCGCGCAGCTCCTCATCGGAGTAGATGGTGTCGTGCACGTGCACCTCGGCGCCGCGGGCCTTGAGGGCGTCGACGGTGGGGAACACGCCGCTGAAGGCGGTCTCCTTCACGCCGCCGCGGTACGCAGCGCCCAGCACGACGGCCTTCTGGCCGGTCAGGTCGCCCAGGATGCCCTCGGCCTGGGCCACCAGACGCTCCGGCATGGAGGCGTTCAGCTGACGCGCCACCCGCACGATGTCGGCATCCGGGTCGGTCGACAGGTACAGGCGCGGATAGACGGGGATGCAGTGACCGCCGACGGCGATGCCGGGACGGTGGATGTGACTGTAGGGCTGCGAGTTGCACGCCTCGATGACCTTGTACACATCGATGCCGTGCGAAGCGGCGAACAGACCGAACTGGTTCGCCAGGCCGATGTTCACATCGCGGTACGTGGTCTCGGCGAGCTTGGCCATCTCCGACGCCTCCGTCGACCCCAGATCCCACACGCCGTTCGCGCGGGGCAGGTCGGTGCGCTCATCGAACTGCAGCACCGCCTCGTAGAACTCTCGCGCACGACGGTTGCCCTCCTCCGACAGACCGCCGATCAGCTTGGGGTACTTGCGCAGATCCTCGAACACCCGACCCGTCAGCACCCGCTCAGGCGAGTACACGACGTGGAAGTCGACGCCCTCGACAAGGCCCGACCCCTCCTCCAGCATCGGCTTCCACCGCGTACGGGTCGTCCCCACCGGCAGCGTCGTCTCGTACGACACCAGCGTGCCCGGGGTCAGGTTCGCCGCCAGCGACTTCGTCGCGGCGTCCATGTACCGGAAGTCCGGCTCCCAGGTCTCGTCGTTCACGAACACCGGGGCCACCAGCACCACCGCATCGGCACCGGGGATCGCCTCGGCATAGTCGGTGGTGGCCTTCAGCTTGCCCGCCGGGATCAGCTCCGCCAGCTTCTCCTGCAGGTGCGCCTCACCCGGGAACGGCTCGATGCCGGCGTTGATCGTGTCGACCGCCTTCTGATTGACGTCGACACCGATCACATCGTGACCGGAAGAGGCGAACTGGACGGCGAGGGGAAGGCCGATCTTTCCAAGGGCCACGACAGCGATACGCATGGGATCGAGTCTACGGGCGGGGGGGGGGGGGCCCCCCGGGGGGGGGGGGGGGGGGCGGGGGGGGGGGGGGCGGGGGGGGGCGCGCGCGGGGGGGGGGGGCCCCCCCCCCCGCCCCCCCCCCCCCCCCCCCCCCCGGCCCCCCCCCCCCCCCCCCCCCCCCCGCAGGGCTTGGCGCTCGCTCGACGAACGGCGGGGGGCACGCGAAAGGCGGGGCCGGGGCTTGCGCCCCGACCCCGCCTGCACTCAACGAAGAGCGGCTGGGAGGATCAGCCGAACTCCTTTGCGACCGCCTTGCGGGCCTCGTCCTGATCCTTGGCCTTGCCGAGGTCGAACTCGTAGACCTTGTCGTAGCCGAGGCCCGCGGCGGTGTCCTGCAGCTGCTTCAGCAGCTTGTCGAACTCGGCCTCGTCCTTGGCGAAGGACATCTTCCACGAGAACTCGACGATCTTCGCCTTGACCTGGTTGCGCAGCGTCTCGATCTCCGAGGAGTCGGGCGGCGAGGTGTAGCCACCACCGGCGCCCACGGTGATCTGGTTGTTTTTCTTGAGGAAGTCCATGGTCGAGGTCGCGCCGCCCATGTGCTCCGACCAGTCCTTCGAGAAGGCGGTCTGCTGCGACTCCTGGAACGACGGCCAGAAGGTGTAGTTGTACGGGAAGCCCGTGTTGGGGTCGATGTCGGCGGGCAGCACGACAGGGACGTTCAGCGCCGAGACGCCGTCGCGGTAGGTGCCGCCGCCCCACTCGGCCGGAACCTCGTTCTCGCCCGACAGCAGCGCCTCGTAGCCGAACTCGGTCAGCTCGGGCTCGCCGTCGGCGTTGATCTCCCAGTTGAGGCCCTCGGGGCCGGCCGACGCACCCGTCTGGGCGCCGTTCGCGTAGGCGCCCTCGGGCGAGTACAGCCAGTCGATGAACGCGGCGACGCGCTCCGGGTCTTCGGCCTTAGAGCCGATGGCGAGGATCTGCTTGCCGCCGTAGACCTCGGCGCCGTACGAGAAGATCTTCTGGTCCTTCATGTTGACCATGCCGAAGCCCTTGCCCTCGGCGACGTGCTCCGGGGTGTTGTACGCAGCGGCACCCAGCCACGGCCAGAACGAGTAGAGCACCTGGCCGTTCTGGTACTTGGTGAACATGGTGTCGTAGTTCTGTGTGGTCGACTCGGGGTCGACGAGGCCCATCTCGCTGGCCTGCTGGAAGAACCGCAGCGAGCGCACGTAGGCCGAGTCGTCGTCGAGGATGCTCTGGAAGTCGGATCCGTCGGCCTGCGCGAGCACAAAGCCCATCTCGTCGTAGCCGTAGTAGGTCGCCGGCTGCTTCGCGTTGTTCATGAAGTTGCCGTCCCAGTCCTTGAACAGAGACAGGGCGTAGGCGGGCTGGCCGTTGTCGCCCGTGGGGTGGGCGTCCTGCATCTGCTTCAGGATCGGCAGGAGGTCTTCGAGCGTGCCGACCTCGGGGTAGCCGAGCTCGGCGTAGTAGTCCCACCGCACATAGGGGCCGAAGGTGGGCTCGAGGCCCTCGGACGGCTCGGTCGGCTTGATGCCCGAGACCGAAGTCGGGAAGGCGTAGACGCCGTCCTTGCCCTCGTTGAGCTTCTCGACCGCCGCGTCGAACTCGGAGGCCGACTCCATGACCGGGTAGTACTTCGAGGCGTCCTGCACGAGACCGCCCTCGATCAGCTCGTCGAGCTTCTCGCCCTTGTCGGTGATGATGAGGTCACCCAGCTCACCCGCGGCGACGCGCGTGTTGTAGAGGGTGTCACCGCCTCCGGCGACGTTCGGAGCGATGATGTTCAGCTCCATGTTGAACTTGTCCTTGACGATCTTGCCGAACCATCCGGACTGGATGCCCATGTAGTTCGCGAGGCCGTCGAAGACGTCGATGGTGATCGGCTCCTCCCACTCCTTCGGGAAGGGCTTGGCGTCGGCGCTCTCGCCGGAGCCTTCGGGCTTGGCATCGCCGGTGATCAGCGAGCATCCCGCGAGGGACATCGCGGCCAGGGAGCCGACCAGGGCTCCGGCGGCCAGTCTTGTGAGCTTCATTGCTGCGTTCTTGCCTTTCGGGTGTGGGGGGACTGCGGGATCCGGGACGGCTCAGCCCTTGACGGCGCCGAGCATGATGCCCTTGACGAAGAACCGCTGGAACAGCGGGTAGATGAAGATGATCGGCAGCACGACGATGACCGAGATCGTCATCCGGATGGATGTCGCCGTCTGTTTGGTCGCCTCGGCCGCGATCTGGCCGAGATTGCCGCCGGCGTTCTGCGCGGCTTGCGCCAGGGATGACGCTTGATTGATGAACATGTACAGCTGGTACTGCAGCGTGTACAGGCTCTGATCCGTGATGTAGATCAGGGTGTCCTGGAACATGTTCCACTGCGCCACGGCCGAGAAGATGGCGATGGTCGCGAGGATCGGCGTCATGTTCGCGAGGTACACGCGGAAGAAGATCTGCAGGATGTTCGCGCCGTCCATCTCGGCGGCCTCCTGCAGCGAGCGCGGCATCGACTCGACGTACGTCTTGACCAGGATGATGTTGAACGGCTGCACGATGAACGGCAGCACGTAGACCCAGAAGTTGTTGGTCAGACCCAGCGCCTTCATGATGATGAACACCGGGATGAGGCCCGCGCTGAAGTACATCGTGACGACCGTCGCGCGGTACCAGAAGGAGCGCCCCCACATCCGCTCCTGGGTGAACATAAAGCCCAGGAACGCGGATGCGAGCACGGTGCCGGCGGTGCCGAGCACGGTGCGGGCGATCGTCACGAGCGTGGCGTTCGTGAGGCCCTTGAGCTGGAACACCTCGCTGTAGTTCTCGAGGTGGAAGCCCACGGGGAACAGGCGCACGTCGCCGAGGGCGGAGACGTCGTTCGCGCTGACCGAGTTGATGATCAGGTAATAGAAGGGGTACGCGCACAGCAGCGCGAGCACGGCGAAGACGGTCCAGTTGAAGATGTGGAACGCCCAGTCGGCGGCGCTCTGCTTCTCGCGGCGCGGGCGCTGCGGCGCCTTCGGGGAGACGAGCGTGCGGGTCTCGGTGACGGTCATGATCCGGCCCTCAGATGATCGAGGCGCCGCGCGTGCGCTTGGCGATCAGGTTGACGGTGAACAGCAGGATCACGGAGATCAGGCTCTTGAGCATGCCGACCGCGGTCGCCATCGACAGGCTGTTGCCGGTGAGGCCGATGTTGTAGACGTACAGGTCGAGCACCTCGATGTGCTCCTTGTTGAAGGCGTTCTGGAACACGTAGTACTGCTCCATGCCGTTGTTGAGCAGGTTCGCGATCGAGAGCATCAGCAGCACGATGTAGGTCGGCATGAGCTGCGGCACGGTGATGTGCCACATGGTCTGGAAGCGGTTGGCGCCGTCGAGCTTGGCCGATTCGTACAGCGACGGATCGATGCCGGCGATCGCGGCGAGGTAGATGATGGCGCCCCATCCGAGGCCCTTCCACAGGCTCCAGAGGGTCATGGTGATCCAGACCTGCTCGCCGCCGGAGTCGAGCATCTTCATCGGCGCGGTGATGAGCCCGGAGTCGATGAGCACGTCGTTCACGAGCCCCGTGCTCGAGAAGAGCGAGAAGGCGATCATGTAGACGAGCACCCACGAGATGAAGTTGGGCATCGTCGTGAGCGTCTGCACGGTGCTGCGGAACCAGGGCGTCTTGATCTCGTTGAGGAAGATCGCGAAGGCGACGGGGAGGATCGACGTCGCGATGCCGAGGAAGCTCATCGCCAGGGTGTTGGTCAGCACCTGGCCGAGCACGGCGACCTGCGTCGGCGAGTTGACCATGAGCTGGAACCACTGCAGGCCCACGAACTCCGAGCCCGCGAGGCCCAGCGCCGGCTTGTAGTCGTAGAGCGCGTAGATCCAGCCGTATAGCGGGAAGTACGAGAACAGGAAGATCAGCACCATAAACGGCGCGATGCAGAGGAAGAGTCCGAACGACTTGCGGCCGGGGCGGCGGCCCTGCGCGCGGCGCTGGCGCTGCTTCGGCTGGTGCGTCTGCTCGGGGGCGGCCTCCGACACGGAGACGGCCTGGAGAACCGCCTGATTCGTCACGCGACAGCCGCCTTCGTGTGACCGTGTGCCCCGCGGGCATCGGAATGCCGGATCATCTCACTCCCTCGTGACTGACCGGTTGCGTCGCTGTCGGGACCGGGTAGCCCGTCGAAGCGTCGAACCGCTTCGACGAATGTAAGCGAAGATCGGATGATTCGTCAACACGCGCCCGAGCGCGAGACGAATCCGTTATTTCGCGTGCGACTCACATCGCGGTGATGCGAGAGACCCCTCCGGCGGGCGCAGCCCACGCGATCCGCAGCCGTCCCTCGATCGCCGCCGCAACCGAGGTGGTGGGCATTTCTCCCCCCTCGGGGTCCCACACCGTCACCGGCGTCGCGGCGTCGACCTCGAGCACCACCCGCGCACCCGCGGGCGAGCGCAGCTGCGCCCAGCCGAGACGGCCATCCGACCACGCGACGTCGACGACGTGCCCCCCGCGCGCGCGGAGACCCGCGACCTCGCCCTCCGTCCATGTCCCGGGCAGCGCCGGGAGCAGGGCGATGGCGTCGTCGTGGCTCTGCACGAGCAGCTCGGCCACGCCGGCGACCGCGCCGAGGTTGCCGTCGATCTGGAAGAGCGACCCGCTGGGCCGCCATCCGGCCGGGTGCAGGTCGAGCAGCGAAACGGAGCTCAGCGAGTGCACGAGCTTGTCGAGTGCCTCCGCCGCGAGCGCGGCGTCGCGGAACCGGGCGGCCAGGCACAGCACCCACGCCTGGCTCCAGCCCGTGTAGCCGCTGCCGTTCTCGAGCCGCGAGCGCAGCGCCGCCCGTGCCGCGGCATACTCCCGCGGTGCGCGCGTCTCGGTGATGCGCGCCCCCGGGAACACGCCATACAGGTGGGAGAGGTGCCGGTGACCGGGCTCGGTGCCGGTCAGGTCGCGTGCCCACTCGGCGAGCAGGCCGTCGTCGGTGACGTGCGGCAGACGGATCCGGCCGATCTCCGCGCGGGAGCGCGCCGTGACCTCATCGTGCGCATCGAGCTGATCCGAGAGCCGGATCAGCCGCGCCAGCGCCTCGTACGCGAGCTCCTGGTCGAGGGTGGATCCGTCGGTGACGGCACCCGTGGCGTCCGGATCCTGTTCGGTCGGGGCGTGGAAGCGGTGCTCCGGCGAGGACGACGGGGAGATGCGGCCGTTGTGCAGCTGATCCAGGGCGAAGGCGGCGACCTCCCGCGAGATCGGCAGCGCGACCTCGCGGGCGAAGCCGTCGTCGGGCGCGGTGTCGAGGCGCAGGTCGAGGTGTGCGGCGAGCCACGTGAGGCCGCTCGACCAGGTGCTCCACTGCGGATCGCCGTTGACGACGTCGGTGAAACGCCACAGATCGGTGTTGTGATGCGTCACCGCGCCGCCGGCGCCGTACAGGTCGCGCGCGGTGGTGCGTCCGGCCTCGACGAGGTCGTGGACGAGCGCGAAGAGCGGGTCGTGCAGCTCGCTGAGGGCGGCCACCTCCGCGCCCCAGTAGTTCATGGTCGCGTTGATGTTCGTGGTGTAGTTCGACGACCAGCCGGGGCGCACCTCGTCGTTCCAGATGCCCTGCAGGTTCGCGGCCTGCGTGCCCGGCCGCGACGAGGCGATCAGCAGGTAGCGGCCGAAGTCGAAGTAGCGCTGCGCGTCCTCGCCCTGCGGCAGATGCAGGCGCACGCGGTCGAACAGTGCGCGGTGATCGGCCTCGTGGCGGGCCGCGAGGCCGGACTGCACGCGTGCGGCCTCGACGATCGTGCGGGCGCGGTCGGCGAGGTGCGTCAGCTCGGCGCTGGGACGCTGATCCCAGCCGCGGAAGCCGTCGACGGCGGCGGCGATCAGCCGCGAGCCGCGGTCGGTCGGCTCGACCACCGCGACGAGCGCGAAGCCCATGCCCGCAGCGACCGTGCCGTCGGCGTCGGGGGCGTCGTCGGCGTACACGACCGGATCCGGATGGTCGCCCACGTACTCGGGCGCCACGAAGGCGGGCACGCGGCCGGTGGCGACGAGCCACCGCGTCTCGCCGTCGGTCGACACCTCCACGGTCGCCGGGTGCGGGGAGGTGAACGCGGGCGCCTCGGGGCGGTGGTCCATCTCGATGACGAGCACCCGATCCGGATGCGAGACGAACGCGTCGAAGCCGGATCCATCGCTCGCGCGGGTCTCGACGCGGGCACGCGACAGGTCGAGCGCGCGGTGTGCGAGCGCGTCGTCGTCGGCGCCCCAGCGGAACGCCAGGCGGCCGAGGGGCTGGTACGACTGGGTCCACTCCTCCTCCTGCAGCTCGCGCGCGAGACGGTCGGCCGCGGCGTGGTCGCCCGCGGCGATCGCGGCGCGCAGCTCGGCGATCGGCCGCGCCTTCGGCGCGCGCGGGCCGCGCGGGCCGCCCGACCACAGGGTGTCGAGGTTGAGGTCGACCCAATCGACTCCGGGTCGTCCGTGCAGGGCGGCCCCGAGGGATCCGTTGCCCAGCAGCAGGGTCTCCTGGAAGTGCTCGGCGGGTCGGTCGAGCCGGATGGTCTGGGCGTCGTTGCTCACGGTGCACCACCGTAGTGCGATCGGAGGCGAAGCGCTTCCGCGGCCCGGCGTGCGGCGTTGACTAGTCCTTCGCGGGACTACTGGTCCCGCCTGGACCAGTAAGGCCGCGCAGGACTAGTCAACGGCGAGAACGCAGGATGACCACGGCAGAATCGAGGGATGCCGCACGAACCCGCGCCCCTCGCCCGCGTGATCCTCATCGGAGGGGCGAGCGGATCCGGGAAGTCGCGGCTGGCGGAGCACTCCGGGCTGCCGCTGCTGCGGCTCGACGACTTCTACCGCTCGGGCGATGATCCGGCGCTCCCCCGCCTGCCGCACGGCGAGGTCGACTGGGATCACCCCGGCTCGTGGCACCTCGACCAGGCGTGCGCCGCGCTCGAGCAGCTGGCGCGCACGGGCCGCACCGAGGTGCCGAACTACTCGATCTCGGCGAACGGACCCGACGGAACGCGCATGCTCGAGCTGCGCGGGGCGACGCGCTTCGTCGCGGAGGGCGTGTTCGTGGCGGAAGTGGCCGAGGCCGCGCGCACGGCCGGGATCCTCGAAGACGCCGTGTGCGTCAGGCGACCGCGCCTGCTGACCGCCGTGCTGCGGTTCGTGCGTGACGTGCGCGAGAAGCGCAAGCCCGTGCCGTTCCTCATCCGGCGCGGCTTCTTGCTCGCGCGTCGGGAGGGCGAGATCCTGGCGCACCTCCGCGACGCCGGCTTCCGTGCCGTATCGGTGCGCGGGATCCGGCGCCTGCTCGCGGCCTGACCCGCGCCGATCCCGGCCCGCGCTCCCCGCGCTTCCCCCGCCCGCGCGCCCCGCGGTCGTTGACCGACGCGCGCCCCCGCGCCCGCCCCGCCTGCGCCCCGCCTGCCCGCTCGTTGACCCGCGCCGATCCCGCCAGCCCGGCTGCTCGTTGACCGACGAGCGCCAGCGAGGAGTGGAAACGCCCCGAACCTCCGTCAGAGGTCCGGGGCGTCTCACCGCGCGATGAGCCTCACCAGATGGTGACGCGCTCCTCCTGCGGCAGCCAGAGGGCGTCCGCCTCGGTGACGCCGAACGCGTCGTAGAACGCGTCGATGTTGCGCACGATCTGGTTGCAGCGGAACTCGTTGGGCGAGTGCGGGTCGATCGTGAGGAGGCGGATGGTCTCGGCCTCGCGGCCCTTCTGCTGCCATGCCTGCGCCCACGACAGGAACACGCGCTGGATGCCGGTGAAGTCGTCGATGACCGGGGCATCCGCGCCGCCGAGCGACAGCTCGTAGGCCTTGATCGCGATGCCGAGACCGCCCAGGTCGCCGATGTTCTCGCCGATGGTGAGGGCGCCGTTGACCTTGTGCGACTCGTCGAGCCCGACGGGGGTGAGCGCGTCGTACTGCGCGATCAGCGCCTTGGTGCGCTGCTCGAAGGCGGCGCGGTCGTCTTCGGTCCACCAGTCGTTGAGCGCGCCCTTGTCGTCGTAGCGCGAGCCCTGGTCGTCGAAGCCGTGGCCGATCTCGTGACCGATCACGGCGCCGATCCCGCCGTAGTTCGCGGCGTCGTCGCGGTCGGCGTCGAAGAACGGGTACTGCAGGATCGCCGCGGGGAACACGATCTCGTTCATCAGCGGGTTGTAGTACGCGTTGACCGTCTGCGGGGTCATGAACCACTCGTCGCGGTCGATGGGCTTGCCCACCTTGCCGATCTGACGGTCGTGCTCAAAGGCGCTTGCGCGGCGCACGTTGCCGAGCAGGTCGGCCGGATCGATCTCGAGCGCCGAGTAGTCCTTCCACTTCGCCGGGTAGCCGATCTTCGGCACGAAGGAGTCGAGCTTCTTCAGCGCGCGTTCGCGGGTCTCGGCGCCCATCCACTCGAGCTGCGTGATGCTCTGGCGGTAGGCCTCGATGAGGTTGGCGACGAGCTCGTCCATGGCGGCCTTGGCGGCCGGCGGGAAGTGGCGCTCGACGTAGACCTTGCCGACGGCCTCGCCCAGCGCGCCCTCGGTGAGCGAGACGCCGCGCTTCCAGCGCTCGCGGATCTCGGGCACGCCCGTGAGCTCGGTGCCGTTGAACGCGAAGTTCTCGTTCACGAACTCGTCGGTGAGGTACGGGGCCGCCGCGCGCACGATCTTGAAGCGCAGCCACGCCTTCCAGTCGTCGATGCGCTCGTCGGTGAGCAGCGTGCCGAGGCCCTCGAGGAACGACGGCTGATAGGCCACGACCTCGGCGAACGCCTGCGGGTTGCCCGGCGCCGTGCCCTCCAGCCACGGCGTGAGGTCGAGCCCGGTGAGCTGCTCGATCTCGTTCCACGTCTTGAGGTTGTAGGTGGCGACGGCATCGCGGCTGCGGACGTTGTCCCAGTGGTGCGAGGCGATCTCGGTCTCGAGCGCGACGATCCGGTCGGCCTGAGCCGCGGCATCCGCGATGCCCGCGAGCGAGAGCATCTTCTCGACGTGCTCGCGGAACTTCGCCCGTGTGCCCTCGAAGTTGTCGAGACGGTAGTAGCTCTCGTCGGGCAGCGACAGGCCGGCCTGCACGAGGAACGGCACGTAGCGGGTGGGGTCGCCCGGATCGGGCTCGACGAACACGCCGATGACGTTCGAGACCCCCTGACGGTCGAGTGCGCCGACCGTACTGAGGAAGGACGCGATGTCGACCACCGCGTCGGCGGCCGCGAGCGGCTCGGCCAGCGGCGCCGCGCCGAGCTCGGCGATGCGCTCCTCGTCCATAAACGATGCGTAGACGTCGCCGACCTTGCGGGCGTCGGTGCCCGCCTCGGCCTGCTGCGAATCCTCGATGATCTCGTGCACGTGCTTCTCGGCCTGCTCGGCCAGCAGGTGGAACGAGCCCCAGCGGGCCTTGTCTCCGGGGATCTCGGTGCGATCGATCCAGGATCCGTTCACGTGACGGAAGAGGTCGTCCTGCGGACGGATCGTGTCGCTCAGTTCCTCGATCGCGATACCGGATCGCGCACGTGCGTCAGTCATGGATCCCACCCTAGGCTCGGGCGCCGACATCGCGGCAGAACTGCCCGTGCGCCTCGGGCGAACGCCCCGTAGGGTGGCGCGATGACCCTCCAGCGACGTGAACTGCTCGACGCCGTGGCCGCCCGCCTCCGAGCGCAGGATCCGGGACATCCGCTGCGCATCGGCATCGACGGCGTCTGCGGATCCGGCAAGACGACGTTCGGCGACGAGCTCGCCGCCCTGCTCGCGGAGGGGCCGCGCCCGGTCATCCGCCTCGACTCCGACGGCTTCCACAACGAGCGCGCGGTGCGCTACCGCCAGGGCCGCGATTCGGCGCGCGGCTACTACGAGGACGCCTACGCGCTCGATTCCCTGCGCTTGCTCACCCTCGAGCCGCTCGGCCCGGACGGCACACGACGCTATGCCGAGCACCTGCACGACCTCGAGACCGACCGCGTGGCCCCGCGCTTCGCGGACGCGGCCGACGACGCGATCCTCGTCTTCGACGCCACCTTCATCCAGCGCGACGAGCTGCGCGACCACTGGGACGAGGTCATCTATCTCGACGCGCCGCGCGAGCACGCGCTCGAGCGGGGTGTGCAGCGCGACGTCGCCCGCGGCGCCGACGCCGACGCCTCGCGCGAGCTCTACGACGCGCGCTATCTCGCCGCGTGCGACATCTACCTGGAGGAGCAGGATCCGCGCACGCGCGCCAGCATCCTCATCGACCACGCGGATCCGTCCCTCCCGCTCCTCCTCCGCTGAGCCGGTGCCGGGAGCGCCGCGGGCGGGGGCCGACGACACATCCCGCCCGGGACAGCACACCCCGCAGGATGTCCCTCCACGCGGAACATGTGCCCCCGCCCATCCGCATGCGCCCCGGCCCGAAGAACCTGCCCCGGGTAGCAACGCCGCGCCCCGGTGGCGGCGCCGGCGACACCTCCTGCGCGCGACGCCACACCCCACAGGATGTCCCTCCACGCGGATCATGTGCCCCCGCGGTTCTGAGGGGGCGCCGGGATCGGGAGCTGGTCGCGGCCCGCGTGCGAGCGGCTCCGGGAGAGTCGCTCACAGGGTGGTGCGTGATGCAGATCCGTCCCCGATTGCCGGATCGGAGGGGCAGACAACGTGCGGATCGCCACACTTCCCTTCATGGGACAGACGCGGGACATCCGAGCGAGCGATCGAGACGTGCGCCTTCTGACGCTCCGCGAGCTCGAGCTACGGGGAAGCTCACCCGACGCCGTGCGCAGGGAGATCGGCGCCCGGCGGCTGGTTCGCGTGCGGCGAGGGCACTTCGCGGCGTCCGCCGAATGGGACGCGCAGTTCGTCGAAGGCAGACAGCGGGCGCGGTCGCGCGCCTACGCGGCGATGTCGCCGTCGACGGTGTTCGCGTTCGAGACGGCCGCATCCCACCACGCGCTGCCGCTGTTCCGAGTGAAGGAGGAGCGACTGCACACGGTGTGCACCGGCCGCGCCGCCTCGTCCACGAGAAACGTCCTTCGCCATCGGACCCTCCTGCCAGAATCGGACATCGTCGTCATCGACGGAATCCGCGTCAGTTCACTGTCGCGCACGGTGTCCGACATGATCCGCAAGCTGCCCTTCGAAGCGGGAGTCGCGCTCGCCGACGCTGCGCTGGGTGCGGCCGAGCGCACTCGACGCGGGGGCGCAGAGGAGTTGCGGGGGCTCGTCGCAGAGCGCCTCGCCCGTGCCTCCGGTGGTCGAGGGGTGCGGAAGGCGCGCGTTGTGATCGCCTTCGCGGACGAGCGGTCAGGATCGCCCGGGGAAAGCGCCAGCCGCTGGTTGCTGCGTGTCATCGGCTTCCGATCGTTCGAGCTGCAGGTGCCGTTCACCGGACCCGACGGGCAGAGGTGGTTCGTCGACCTGGGGTTCGACGGCAACCTCGGCGAGTTCGACGGAGCGGTCAAGTACACCGATCCGGCATTCCTCGACGGACGCACGTCTCACGAGGCGCTGCTGGATGAGAAGGAGCGCGGCGACTGGATCCGCGGACACTCTGGCGCACCGTTCGTGCGATGGATGGACGCCCACATCAAGACCCCGGAGACTCTGCGCGCGCGCCTCGAGCAGTTCGGCATCCGACCGTAGCGATCCACGAGGACGCCCCGGGCCGGGCCCGGCTGGCCGCGCGAGCACATCACGCTCGCGAGGCCACATCCTGAACGGTGTGCCCTCGCGAGTTGCATGTGTTCTCACAGACCACCCGATGGGCCCCGACGAGAAGCATGTGTCCCGGCCGCAGGATGTGCACCCAGAGCGCCGGATGCGCCCCGGCGCGCGAGAGCACATCACGCGCGCGACAACACGTCTCGAACGATGTGCCCTCGCGCGTTGCATGTGTTCTCACGGAACACCCGATGGGCTCCGAAGAGCACCATGTGTCACCGGAGCGGGGCATGTGGGGGTGCGTCCGCGTTACCGGGTGCGAGAGCACATCGCACTCGCGAGAACACATGCCGAATGATGGCCCGTCGCGAGAAGCATGTGTTGTCGGAGCGCAGCGTGTGCCACCGCCCCACGCGCCACCGCCCCACGCGCCACCCACCCCACGCGCCACCCACCCCACGCGCCACCCACCCCCACCCACGCCGCCCGTGTCGGAGCCCCGGACTAGCCTCGAGAGGTGACCCGCACCGCTCACCTGAATCGCGAGATCCTGCGACTGGCGGTGCCGGCGCTGGGCGCGCTGGTGGTCGAGCCGCTGTTCCTGATGGCGGATGCCGCGATGGTCGGGCACCTGGGGGTCGAGCCGCTCGCGGGTCTCGGCATCGCGAGCGCCGTGCTCAACACGATCGCCGGGCTGATGGTGTTCCTGGCCTACGCCACCACGCCGGGGGTCGCGCGCCGGTTCGGTGCGGGCGACGAGCGCGGCGCGGTGTCGGTGGGCATCGACGGCATGTGGCTCGCTCTCGGCCTCGGCGCGGTGCTGGCCACCGCGGGCGCGCTGGCCACCCCGCTGCTCGTGGCGGCGTTCGGGCCCGCCGGCGCGGTCGCCGAGCAGGCGGAGGTGTACCTCGGCATCTCGATGTGGGGCCTTCCCGCGATGCTCATCGTGATGGCGGCGACGGGCCTGCTGCGCGGCCTGCAGAACACGGTGCTGCCGCTGTGGATCGCCGGCGTCGGCTTCGTGGCGAACGCCGCGCTCAACCTCCTCTTCATCTACGGCTTCGGCTGGGGGATCGCCGGGTCGGCGATCGGCACCGTGGTCGCGCAGTGGGGCATGGTCGTCGCCTATGCGCTGATCGTGCACCGCCTCGCGCGTCGTCATCACGCGTCTCTCCGGCCGCACCGCGACGGGATCCGCGGATCCGCCCGAGCCGGAGGCTGGCTGTTCCTGCGCACCGTCAGCCTGCGCGTCGCCCTGCTGCTCACGGTGGGCGCGGCCACCGCGCTCGGCACCGACGAGCTCGCCGGCTGGCAGGTGGTGTTCACGATCGCCACCACGGCCGCGTTCGCGCTCGACGCCCTCGCGATCGCGGCTCAGGCGCTGATCGGCAAGCATCTCGGCGCGGGCGACCCCGACGCGGTGCGCCACGTGCTGCGCCGCACGATCGCCTGGGGCGGGTGGTTCGGGCTGGCGATCGGCGTGGTGATCGGCGCGCTGAGCGGCGTGATCGGCCTGGCCTTCACGGGCGATCCGCAGCTTGCGGCGCTCATCGCCCTGCCTCTGCTCCTCATGGCGATCGCCCAGCCCCTGGCGGGGGTCGTCTACGTGCTCGACGGCGTGCTCATGGGCGCCGGCGACGGCCGCTACCTCGCCGTTGTCGGCGTGCTCAACCTCGTGCCTTTCCTGCCCGCGCTGTGGATCATCTCCACGGCGCGCCCCGAGGGATCCGCCGGTCTGTCGTGGCTGACCATCGCGTTCTTCCTCATCTACATGGCGGCGCGGATGCTCGGTCTCGGGCTGCGCGTGCGCGGCACCCGCTGGATGAGCGTCGCCGGCTGACACCGGGCGTCATCGGATGACACACACGACCCGGATGCTCGCCCACCGGATCTAGGGTGGCTCGGGTGACCGAGACCCGCACCACAACCGGCCTCATCGAACTGGGCGACGGGCTGCGCGTCAGTCGGCAGGGCTACGGTGCCATGTCGCTCAGCGACGTCTACGGCCCCGTCACCGACGAGGACGCGCTGCGCACGCTGACCCACGCGGTCGACAGCGGCGTAACCTTCGTCGACACCGCGAACCTCTACGGCCTCGGCCGCAGCGAGACCATCATCTCGAAGCTCATCTCGACCCGTCGCGAAGAGGTGCAGCTCGCGTCGAAGTTCGGCATCGTGCCCGGCGGGGGCATCGGCAAGAGGACGGTGCGCGGCGATCGCGCCTACCTGCGCGAGCAGATCGAGCTCAGCCTCACCCGCCTCGGCACCGACCACCTCGACCTCTACTACCAGCACCGCGTCGACCCGAACGTGCCGATCGAGGAGACCGTGGGGGCGCTGGCCGAGCTCGTGCAGGAGGGCAAGATCCTGCACATCGGTCTGTCGGAGGCGACGGGCGCCGAGATCCGGCGAGCGCACGCCGTGCATCCCATTGCCGCCGTGCAGACCGAGTGGAGCATCGTCAGCCGCGATGTCGAGGCGCACGTGCTGCCGGCGGTGAAGGATCTGGGGATCGGCTTCGTGCCGTACTCGCCGCTCAGCCGGCAGTGGCTCACCGGGGCCTACGACCCGGCGACCATCACCGAGGCCGATGGACGCCCGAAGTTCCCGCGCTTCGCGCCGGACAAGCTCGCGGCCAACCAGCCCGTGCTCGACGAGGTGCTCGCCATCGCGGCCGAGGCGCAGATCACCGCCGCCCAGCTCGCGCTCGCCTGGCTGTACGAGAAGGGCAGGACGCTCGGCATCCCGGTGGTGCCGATCCCGGGCACGCGCTTCCCCGACCGTGTGGACGAGAACCTCGCGGCGGCCGACATCGAGCTGAGCGACGAGCATGTCACCCGCCTCGACGCCCTCGCGGCGCGCGTGCAGGGCGAGCGCTCGTTCGATCTCGCCTGGGTGTCGCAGGGCCGCGAACAGGGCTGACCGCCCCGCCGCTGACCACCCGCAGGTCGATCGCCCGGATCAGGCCAGGGCTTCGAGCTCCGCGATCACGATCTTCTTCTGCTTCATCATCGCCTGCACCTGCGCGGGCGTCTTCATCAGCCGCTCCATGTGCGCGGGCACGATCTGCCAGCTGACGCCGAAGCGGTCCTTGCACCAACCGCACTGCTCCGACTCGGGAACGGCCGACAGGCGCTCCCAGTAGTAGTCGATCTCCGCCTGATCCGCGCAGGCCACCACAAACGAGATCGACTCGTTGAAGGTGAAGTACGGCCCGCCGTCGAGGCAGCCGAATGGCTGGCCCGCCAGCGTGAACTCGCCGTTGATGATCTTGCCCGACATGCCCTCGAAGTGCTCGTCCAGCTCAGCGGCGGGGTACTCGTCGATGCGGTCGATCCGGCTGTCGGGAAACACCTCGCAGTAGTACTGCATGGCCTCTCGCGCGCTGCCGTCGAACCATAGGAACGGGCGGATCTGGGGTGTGCGGATCATGGCGACCTCCTCGTCAGGACGACGGTACGCCGCTCGGCAGCCGGGCTCCAGACCGGTGGGCGGCGGGACAAAGTTCGAGAAGGGGGTTTCGCGACGGCGCGAAGAGGCGCACCATGGGCCGCGGGGGGACACCATATGCACGTACCGAGCGCGAATCAGGTCCAGTGTCCACCGGTGCCGCGTCCGCACCGGCTGGCTGTTGTGCGTGCGACGCACGTGACGACCGCGCTCGTGCTGCTGGGTCTCACCGTCGCCGCCACGGGTGCGGCCCTGCCGTCGGAGGCCTCGCCGCACGCCCTCTGGTCGGCGCCGCGCACCTCGGTCACCGCCTCACCCGCGCTCGCCGTGCACCAGACCGGCACCGTGCACGAAGACGAAGGCCACGGCGACGGCCACGAGCACGGCCACGGCGCCCCCGAGCAGGATCTGCCGACGTTCGAGGGCTTCGGGCTCCCGGATGAGACGGTCGCCCTCGCCGAGGAGCTCGCGGCCGCGGCCGCGCTGCCGACCAGCTCGTACAGCGCCACCTCCCCCGAGGAGTTGGCGCAGGCGAAGCGCGAGGAGCGCCTCGCCCTGATCGAGGCGGCTCGGAAGGCAGGGGTCGCGGTCGACCTCAGCCGCTTCGATGAGCACCTCGACCTCACGAAGGCGGGGCTGCTCGCCTGGCCGGTGGCCTCGGGCGGCTTCATCACGGATCGCTTCGCCGCCCGTGGCGGACGGCACCAGGGCCTCGACATCGCCGCGGCCGGTGGCACCCCGGTCGGCGCCGCGGCTCCGGGCATCGTCATCCTCTCGAGCGAGAGCCACTTCGGATACGGCGTCGCGGTGATGATCCTGCATGCCGACGGGATGGTCACCCTCTACGGCCACCTGACCCACGGCAGCCGCGTGGTCGAGGAGGGCGACTGGGTGGAGATGGGCGATGCCATCGGCCTCGTCGGCAACACGGGCCACAGTTTCGGCAATCACCTGCACTTCGAGGTGCGCTTCGGCGGCAAGGCCGTCGATCCCGAGCCCTATCTCGGCGGCACCAGCACGCGCCCGGCCATCACGCCGTGGAAGCCCTCGTCGGGCACCGGGCAGCCGCAGCCCGCGTCGCTGCCGAGCAAGCCGGCGCCCTCCGCACCCGCGAAGCCCGCCCAGCCCGCGAAGCCCACGACTCCTCCGCCCACCGCCACGCCCACTCCCGCCCCGACGGGAACGCCCACTCCCACTCCGACGGGAACGCCGACCCCGACGCCGACACCGACACCCACGCCGACCCCAACGCCGACGGGCACGCCGACGCCCTCACCGACCGCGACGCCCACACCGACACCCACACCCCCGCCGACGACGCCTCCTCCCCCGGCGACCCCGGCCCCGTCGACCACGCCCGCGCCGTCGACTCCGGCCCCGTCAGCACCCGCACCCGCGCCCGCTACTCCCGCCCCGGCGCCGACCTCCACGCCGACCACACTGCTCGGTGGCGTGGTGGACACCCTGCTCGGCGATTGAGCGGATCCGTCGGCGGGCGATCCCGGCAGAGCCGAGACGAGAGCGCCCCGATCAGCGCGTATCGGGCTTCGACCGCCGTGCCAGAAGCACCACGGCGAGCACGGCGAACGCGACGGCGAGGACGCCGCCCCCCACCATGAACGGCAGGCTCTGTGCCGACATCCCGATGAGCGCCACGAGCACCCAGAGTCCCGCGAACACAAACGCGCTGGTGGCTGTGTATCGCTGCTTCATATCGTCGAACACCCCCAGACAGACGTTGCGACCCCGGCAACGGACCAGACGTTCGGTCCACCTGCAACGACGGATCCGATGTACAGAGAACGAAAATGCAGGGGATCGTCCCGGGGCTACAGGCACTTCCGAGTTCCGTGGACAACGTGGACTCGTGCCGTCCGGCACTTGTACCGTTGCCGTGTCCGCGCGCCTGCATGCAGCCCGTCGCCACAATCGCGACGCGCCTCACCCGCTACATCGCGCGGCGCCACCCGCCCCCGCCGGGCGCCCGCGCCGCCCGCCCCCGCCGGGCGCCCACGCCGGGCGCCCGCGTCCGGATCAGCCGGCGTAGCGGCGGCACCACTCGTACATCACGACGGCCGCGGCGGCCGATGCGTTGATCGAGCGGGTCGATCCGTACTGGGTGATCTCGATGTGCGAGGCAGCTGCGGCGAGCGCCTCCGCCGAGAGCCCGGGGCCTTCCTGGCCGAACAGCAGCACGCAGCGCTCGGGGAGGGCTGCCTTGTCGACCGGCACGGCGTCGCCCACGTTGTCGACGGCGACGATCGGAAGGCCCTCCGCGGCGGCCCACGCGGCGAAGCCGGCGACGTCCTCGTGGTGCACAACGTGCTGGTAGCGGTCGGTGACCATCGCGCCGCGCTTGTTCCACCGGCGCCGCCCGATGATGTGCACGGTGTCGGCGAGGAACGCGTTGGCGCTGCGCACGATCGATCCGATGTTCATGTCGTGCTGCCAGTTCTCGATGGCGACGTGGAACGGATGCCGCTGCAGGTCGAGGTCGGCGACGATCGCCTCCATGCGCCAGTAGCGGTAGCGGTCGATCACGTTGCGGCTGTCGCCGTGCTCGAGCAGCTCGGGGTCGAACCACGGCTCGCTCGGCCATTCGCCCGGCCAGGGGCCCACGCCGTGCGTGCGCATCTCCTCCATCTCAGAAGGCTATCCTCCAAGAGATTTCGGTGCGCCTAAAAATCTGTCACACTGTGTCCGTGGGAGACATCACGACGGCGAAGAAGCCGCCCCAGCCGATGCCGCGCCCGGTGCGTCCGCCCCGCGCGGTGTGGCTTCTCGGACCGGCCCTCGTCGCGGGCGTGGCCTATCTCGATCCGGGCAACGTGGCGAGCAACATGACCGCCGGCGCCCGCTACGGCTACCTGCTCGTGTGGGTCGTGGTGCTGGGCAACACGATGGCGTGGCTCATCCAGTACCTCTCCGCCAAGCTCGGTGTCGTCACCGGGCAGAGCCTTCCCGAGATCCTCGGCCGACGGATCACCAACAAGTGGGCCCGCCGCGCGTACTGGCTGCAGGCCGAGCTGGTGGCGATGGCCACCGACGTGGCCGAGGTGATCGGCGGGGCGGTCGCGCTCACGCTGCTGTTCGGCATCGACCTGCTCTGGGGCGGCGTGATCACCGGATGCGTCTCGCTCGCCCTCCTGATGATCCACTCGCTGCGCGGCGCGCGGCCGTTCGAGTTCGTGATCACGGGCCTGCTCGTGATCATCGCGATCGGCTTCGCCGTGGGCGTCTTCGTGGGCCCGCCCGACGGATCCGAAGTGCTCGGCGGTCTCGTCCCGCGCTTCACCGACGCCGGATCCGTGCTGCTGGCGGCCTCGATCCTCGGCGCGACGATCATGCCGCACGCCATCTACGCCCACTCAGCCCTGTCGCGCGACCACTTCGGCTGGACCGAGCACGGCCGCATCGCCGCACGCGATGCTCGCGAGCACCGGGTGCTGCACGAGGGCGGACACGGCGTGCAGCGCATCCTGCGCGCGACCCGCTGGGACGTCACGATCGCGCTCGTGATCGCCGGATCCGTCAACCTCGCGATCCTGCTGCTCGCCGCAGCGAACCTGCCGGGCATCGCAGGCACCGACAGCCTGGAGGGCGCGTACGCCGCGATACGCGACGGGCTGGGTTCGTGGGTGGCCACGGCGTTCGCGATCGGCCTGCTCGCCTCGGGCCTCGCGTCGACCTCGGTCGGGGCCTATGCCGGGGCCGAGATCATGAAGGGTCTGCTGAAGGTGCGGATCCCGCTGCTGCTGCGCCGCCTGTTCACGCTGATCCCGGCCCTGCTGATCCTGGCCACGCAGATCGAGCCGACCCTCGCGCTCGTGGTGAGCCAGGTCGTGCTGTCGTTCGGCATCCCCTTCGCACTGGTGCCGCTGATCGTGCTGACGGCGCAGAAGCGCACGCTGGGCGAGTACCGCAACCGCGTGTGGACAACGGTGCTCGGCGTGCTCGCATCGGCGTTCATCATCACGCTGAACGCGCTGCTGCTCTGGCTCGTGGCCACGGGGGCCTGAGCGCGGCGCAAGGGCCGGTCGCCCACGCGAGGTGAGTCTCGCGCTGGCGCCGCTCTACCCTGGAACGCATGGTCTCTCCGGCGATCGACGACTACCTCAAGACCGTCTACGCGCACACCGAATGGCAGGACGCCCCCATCACGCCGTCGGTGCTCGCCGCGAAGCTCGGGATCGCCCCGTCGAGCGTCACCGAGATGGTGAAGAAGATGGCCGCCCTCGGCCTCGTCGCCCATGAGCCCTACCGCGCCGTGCGCCTCACGCCCGAGGGCGAGCAGCGCGCGCTCGAGATGGTGCGTCGCCACCGCCTCATCGAGACGTGGCTCGTCGCCGAGTACGGCTACGCCTGGGACGAGGTGCACGAGGAGGCCGAGGTGCTCGAGCACGCCATCAGCGACCGGCTGCTCGAGGCGATCGACGCCCGCCTCGGCCGGCCCCGCTTCGATCCGCACGGCGATCCGATCCCGGATCCCTCCGGTGCTGTAGAGCGGGAGGGCTTTGTGCTGCTCGCCGAGGCTCCGGCGGGCCACATCGGCCGGGTGCTGCGCGTGAGCGATCGCGACCCCGGCCTGCTCCGCCTCATCGAGGCCGCCGGCATCACCGTGGGGTCGCAGCTGCAGGTGCCCGTCGCGGGACTCCCCGCGGGCGCCGAAGAGGTCATCTGGCTCAGCGCCTGACGGAGGCTCGGCGCGTTTCGACTCCTGCGCTCGCAGAGCTCGCTCCGTCGCTCAACGAGCGAGGAAGGGTCTCCCACCCCCCCGCTCGTTGAGCGAGCGAAGCGAGTCGAAACGCGCGCCACCACCGAGGCCCCACCCCGCGCGCCGCAGCGACCTACTGGTTCGAGAACGCCGCGTCGAACGAGGCCTCGGGGCGCTTCCACAGCAGCGAGCGGATGTAGCCCAGCGCCTCCTTCGCGCCGTGCAGGCGATCCATGCCGGCGTCCTCCCACTCGATCGAGATGGGGCCCTCGTAGCCGATGGAGCCGAGGGCGCGGAAGGCGTCCTCCCAGTGGATGTCGCCGTGCCCCGTCGAGACGAAGTCCCAGCCGCGGCGCGGGTCGCCCCACGGCAGGTGCGAGCCGAGGATGCCCGAGCGGCCCGAGGCCGGACGCAGACGCGTGTCCTTGCAGTCGACGTGGTAGATCCGATCCGCGAAGTCGGTGATGAAGCCGATCGGGTCGACGCCCTGCCAGAACATGTGACTCGGATCCCAGTTGATGCCGAACGCCTCGCGGTGGTCGATCGCCTCGAGGGTGCGCACCGTCGTCCAGTAGTCGTAGGCGATCTCAGACGGATGCACCTCGTGGGCGAAGCGCACGCCCTCCGCGTCGAAGACGTCGAGGATCGGGTTCCAGCGGTCGGCGAAGTCCTGGTAGCCGTCGTCGATGCGCTCGGCCGGCACGGGCGGGAACATCGCGACGTACTGCCAGATGCTCGATCCGGTGAAGCCGACGACCGTGTCGATGCCGAGCTTGCGGGCCACGCGGGCGGCGCGCTTCATCTCCTCGGCGGCGCGCTGGCGCACACCCTCGGCCTCGCCGTCGCCCCAGATGTACGGGCGCAGGATCGCCTGGTGGCGGAAGTCGATCGGATCGTCGCAGATCGCCTGCCCGCCGAGGTGGTTCGAGATCGCCCAGACCTTCAGGCCGTACCTGTCGAGCACCTCGAGGCGCGACCGCAGGTACGCGTCGTCCTCGTCGGCGCGCTGCAGGTCGAGGTGATCGCCCGAGGTGGCGATCTCGAGGCCGTCGTATCCCCACTCCGAGGCGAGGCGCGCGACCTCCTCGAACGGCAGGTCGGCCCACTGTCCGGTGAACAGGGTGACGGGATGCGAGCTCATCGGAGCACTCCTTCGTGCGAGGGGACGCCGACCGAGGGGACGGCGGTCCAGCTGTCGGATGCGGCCGCGGCGAGCACGGCCTCGGTGATCACGGCGGCGCGGTGGCCGTCGGCGAAGCGCGGGAGCCCGGAGGGCTCCTCTCCGCGCACGGCCGCGTAGGTGTCGCGCGCGAAGGCGGTGAACGCGTCGAGGTACCCCATGGGGTGCCCCGACGGCACCAGGGACAGTCTCGCGGCATCCGGAGACAGGATCGCGGCGTCCCGCAAAATCAGCGACGACGCCTCCCGTCCGCCGACCCAGAGCTCGTCGGGACGCTCCTGCTCGAACTGCAGGGCGGCGTCGGATCCGGACACCTCGATGGTCAGGGCGTTCTTGCGTCCCGCCGCGACCTGCGACACCAGCAGCGACGCCAGCGCGCCCGAGGCGAGCTCGGCGACCAGCGCCACGCCGTCCTCGGTGTCCACTCGCTGCCCCCCGCGGGAGGCGTGGGCGGTCTGCGTGCGCGCGGCGATCCGGGTGATCCGGTCTCCGGTGACGAACTCGACGAGATCGACCAGGTGCGATCCGATGTCGCCGAAGGCCCGGGATGCCCCGCCCTCGGCGGCAGAGACGCGCCAGTTCTCGTCGGATGCGGCGAGCAGCCAGTCCTGCAGGTACGCGCCGCGCACGGTGAGCAGCCGGCCGATGCCGCCCGCCGCCACCCGGGCGCGCGCCTCGCGCGCCATGGGGTGGAAGCGATAGACGAACGGCACGGTGGCCACCACACCCGAGGCGGCCTCGACAAGGCGCTCCGCGTCGGCGGCCGTGGTCGCCAGCGGCTTCTCGCACACCACGTGGGTGCCGGCCTCGACCACCGCGAGCGACTGCTCGAAGTGCCAGCGGTTGGGGGTGGTCACGTGCACCACGTCGACGGCCTCGATCAGCTGATCGAGTGATCCGGCCTCGCCCTCGACGCCGAGCTCGCGGGCCGCCGCCGTCGTGCGCTCGGGCGACGACGACAGGATCGAGACGACCTGGGCCCCCGCCGCACGTGCCGCATGAGCGTGGGTGCGGGCCATGAACCCGCCGCCGACGATGCCGACCCGCAGACCCGCGCCGGGCAGGCCGCCCGTCACTTGACGGCTCCGGCCGCCAGGCCCGAGATCAGCTGTCGCTGCACGAACAGGAACCCGATCAGCACCGGCAGGGAGACGACGACCGAGGCCGCCATCATCTGGTTCCAGTACACGTCGGTCTGCGAGGCGTAGGCGCGCAGACCGATCGACAGCGTGCGCGTCGACTCGCGGGTCAGCACCGAGGCGAACAGCACCTCGGACCAGCTCGTGATGAAGCAGTACACGGCCACCGCGATGATGCCGGGGCGGGCGACCGGCAGCACCACGCGCACCAGCGCGCCGAACCGGCCGAGGCCGTCGATCATCGCCGCCTCCTCGAGCGCCCGCGGCATGGCCGCGAAGAAGCCCGAGAGCATCCAGATCGAGAAGGGCAGCGAGAAGGTCAGGTACGTGATGATCAGGCCGAGATAGGAGCCCGTCAGCTGGATCCCGATCGTGCGCTGGATCTGCGTGAAGATCAGGTACAGCGGCAGCAGGAACAGGATGCCCGGGAACATCTGCGTCGACAGCACGATCAGGCTGAACGTGCGCGCCCCCGGGAACCGGAACCGCGACAGCGCGTACGCCGCCAGGATCGCCAGGATCACCGACGCGGTCGTCGCGCAGACGGTGACGATCAGGCTGTTCATGAAGTACTGCCCGAGGGGTACGGTGCGCCAGATGTCGAAGTACGGCGCGATCGTGAACTCGCTCGGCCACCACTGGAACAGGCCGCGCACGTCCTTCAGCGGCTTCACCGAGGTGGTCAGGATCACATACAGCGGCACGATGACGATCAGCGACAGGAAGGTGAGGCCGAACGCCCGGAGGATCTTGAATCCGCGTGTCTCAATCATCGATCGTCTGACCCTTCGGCATCACGAGGCGGATGTAGAACGCGCTGGCGACCAGCAGGACGACCAGCAGCAGCACGCTGAGTGCGCCGCCGACGCCGAAGTTCCAGTTGTTGAACGACTGCTGGTAGATGAGCGGCGAGATCAGCGTCGCCTCCTCCGGCGAGGCCGGTCCGAACAGCAGGTACGGCACGTCGAACTGGTTGAAGACCCAGAGGCTGATCATGAGCAGCAGCACGACGTTGGCGTGCTTGATCATCGGCAGCGTGATGCCGGTGAACTGCTTCCAGAGGCTCGCGCCGTCGAGAGATGCGGCCTCATAGACCTCATCCGGGATCGACTGCAGCGCGGCCAGCAGCATCAGGAAGGCGAAGGGCCAGAACTGCCAGACCGTGACGACGATCACCACGATCAGGGAGTTGCCGCCGAGCAGCCAGAACGGCCGATCCTGCAGGAGACCGAGATCGTCGACGAGCAGGCGATTGAGCATGCCGTCGCGCTGGTTGAAGATGAACGCCCAGGCGATCGTGGTGACGAAGCCCGGCAGGGCGTAGGGCACGAGGAACAGCGTGCGCAGGGCGCCGTTGCCCCGGAACTTGGAGTTCAGCAGCACCGCGGCGAAGATGCCGAGGCTCCACGCGAGCACCACGACGATGATCGTGAAGAAGATGGTGCGCAGCAGCGCGGCGTAGAACTGCTCGCCGATCGGGCCATTCGGGTCGAGCGCGAGCAGGAAGTTCTGCAGGCCGACGAACGGCGCCTGCACCCAGTTCGCGATGGTCAGCTGGGTGAGCGAGAGGAACGCGATCCAGACGCCGAGGATCATCGGCACGATGTGGATCAGCAGCTCCATGACCCCCGCGGGGGCGATGAGCGCGTAGGGGAAGAAGTCGAACCGGCGGCGTCTGCCGGCGGGCTCAGGGCCGCGACGGCGACGATCCGTGGTGATCGTCTCCGTGACGGTGGCGTTGGTGGTCATCTTTGACTCCAGAGTGAGAAGGGGCCGCCCTCCCCCGTTCGTCGAGCGAGCGAAGCGAGTCGAGACGCTCGAGCGAACGACGGAGGGCGACCGGATTCAGTGCGTCAGCCTCAGCTGGCGGGCATCTGGGCCTGGGCGTCCTCCAGTGCCTTCTTGATGGCGGCCTCGTCGACCGTCTCGCCCTGCGCGATCTTCGAGAACAGGCCGGCGATGGCCTCGCCGATCAGCGTCTCCGCCTGGCCCTCGGAGGGGTAGAGCGGCATCGGCTGCGAGTGGTTGGCGTAGGTCTCCTTCTTCGCCGTGGCCTCGGGCGTCGAGAAGGCCTCGTCGTCCATGACCGCGGTGACGACGGGCAGCGACGTGTACGCCTCGTTCAGCAGCACCTGCTCCTCGTCCGAGGTGAGGTGGCCGACGAAGGCGAGCGCGGCCTCCTTGGCGTCGGAGTTCGCGAACACCGACACGTTGATGCCCGCGACGTGGCTCTGCGTGCCCTCGAGGCCGGTGGCGTCCTCGGTGAGCATCGGGATCGGCGCGACGCCGAAGTCGGTGAAGCCCTCGCTCGCGAAGGTCTTGCCCGACGCCTGGTCGAAGATCATGGCGGCGCGACCGTCCATGAGCTCGCCCGGCAGCACGGATCCCTCGGTGAACTCCGCATTGGACGGGTCGACGACGCCGTCCTCGCCCATGAGGTTCAGCCAGTCGGCGACACCCGCGACGACGCCGTCGTTCGCGAAGTCGGGCTTGCCGTCTTCGGTGTACAGGGCGCCGCCGTGCTGGAGGCCGCGGACGAACGCCTGGTGCACGTTGTTCGACACGCGCTGACCGGCGAGCGCGAAGCCCCACTGGTCGGTCTTGCCGTCGCCGTCGGTGTCCTTCGTGAGCTTCTGGGCCGTCTCGATGAACTCGTCCCACGTCTTGGGGGCCTCGGTGATGCCGGCCTCCTCGAACAGCGCGGTGTTGTAGTACAGCGAGTACGCGAGACCGTACAGCGGCACCGACGTGACGGGCTGGCCCTCGGCACCGCCGGTCGCCCACGACGTCTCGACGAAGCGATCCTTGCCGCCGACGGCGTCCAGGGCCGCGCCCTCGAACTTCTCGAAGGCGCCGGTCGCCTGCAGCGTCACAGCCCAGGTGTTGCCGATGTTGAGCACGTCGGGGCCCTCGCCGGAGGAGACGGCCGCGAGGATGCGGTTGTACAGGTCGGGCCACGGGATGACCTCGAGCTCGACCTCTACGCCGGTCTCCTCGGTGAAGCGGTCGATCGACTCGCCGAGCACCTCCTCGTCCATCTCGATCGAGGAGCCCTGGTTGGAGGCCCAGTAGGTGATCTTCTGGCCCTCGAGCGAGCCGGCCTCGCCGCCCTCGCCGCCCTCGCCTCCGCCGCCGTTGGTGGATGCGGGGCTGCAGCCGGCCAGTGCCATCGCCGCGATCGTCGCGGTGGCGGCGAGCGCCGCCCAGCGGGTGTTCTTCTTCATCGCTTCACTCCTGATAACTCTTCGTTGAGGTGGGGACTTCGCGTGGTGTGGTGATGGGTTCCCTCCCCGACCCGCCGGCAGGCGCCGACGGGTCGGGTCAGAGAGGACTGACGGATGTCAGAGGGTCGCGACCGACGGATCCCACGCAGGATCCAGGGACTCGGCCGGGGTGACGGTCGAGGTGAGCTCGACCGGCGTCTTGGTCTCGGCGGACTCGGCGATCGCGACCATGACCTCGAGCACATGGAACGCCAGCTCGCCGGGCACGCGCTCGGCGCGATCCTCGCGGATCGCCTGCGCGAGCTCGGCCACGCCGGTGCCGCGCGAGTAGGTGGAGCCCTCGGCCGGGAGCACGCGCTCGCCGTCCTCGCCGTGGATCACGGTGTCGCCGTCGAAGTTGTTCGGATCGGGGAACACCACGGTGCCCTCGGTGCCGGCGATCTCGACGAAGCCCGTACGACGCAGCTTCGAGTCGAACGAGAACACGATCTGGGCGCTGCCGCCGTTCGCGAACTCCAGCAGCGCCGAGACGTGCGTGGGCACCTCGACCGGGAACTCCGTGCCGGCCTTCGGGCCGCTGCCGATCACGCGCGTGGTGCGCGAGGTGGATCCGTGCGCGTAGACCTTCGAGACGGATCCGAAGATCTGCACGAGGGTCGTCAGGTAGTACGGGCCGATGTCGAACAGCGGGCCGCCGCCCTTGGCGAACAGGAACTCCGGGCTCGGGTGCCACGACTCGGGGCCGGGCGACTGGAACAGCGCCAGGCCCGTGAGCGGGGCGCCGATCTCGCCGCCGCGCACCGCCCGGAACGCGGTCTGGAGACCCGCGCCGAGGATGGTGTCGGGTGCGACGGCGACGCGCACGCCCGCGGCCTGCGCGGCCTCGAGCAGCACCCGCCCGCTCGGCACGTCGAGCGCGTAGGGCTTCTCGCCCCAGACGTGCTTGCCGGCCTCGACGGCCTTGAGCGCGACCTCGACGTGCACGGCCGGGATGGTGAGGTTCACGACGATCTCGATCGCGTCATCCGCGAGCAGCTCGTCGTAGGTGCCGGATCCGGCGACGCCCCACTTCTCGGCCTGTGCCGCGGCGCGCGCGGTGTCGATGTCGGCGACGAAGCGCACATCGAGGTCGGGGAAGGCGGTGAGGTTCTCGAGGTACTGGTCGCTGATGGTGCCCGCGCCGACGACGCCGACACCGACCTTGCCGGTGCCGGTCACGCGCGGCCTCCCGTCAGGAACGCGAACGAACGCGCGACGGCCTCGAACACGTCACCGGAGTGGTCGTCGAGCTCGACGACGCGAAGCGCCCCGGGTGCCGCGGCGAGGATGTCGGCGATGGGCAGGATGCCGTCGCCGACGCCGACCTGGTCCTTGTCGGCCTTGGTGCGCGGGCCGTCCTTGACGTGCAGCGCGACGACGCGGTCGCCCAGACGACGCAGCAGCTCGGGAGCGGGCTCGCCGCCCACCTCGGCCCAGTAGGTGTCGACCTGCAGCACCACCTGCTCGGGAGCGGCCGCGGCGAACACCTCGAGCGCCGAGACGCCGTCGATGCGGTGCTCGAGCTCGAAGGCGTGGTTGTGGTACCCGACGCGCAGGCCGTGGTCGGCCGCGCGGTCGGCGATCGCCGCGAGGGCCGCGGCGGTGCGCTCGATGCCCTCGCGGGTCGTCCAGTTGGCCTCCGGCACGTGCGGGTCGATGATCGTCGAGACACCGACCTTCTTCGCGGCGGCGAAGACGCCCTCGAGATCGACGTCCTCACCGACGAGATGCACGTGCGTCGTCGGGGCCGAGAGGCCGAAGGCGGGCAGATGCTCCGCCAGCTGATCCGCTCGGTCGGTGAGCCCGAAGGGCTCCACGTTGCGGTAGCCGATCTCGGCCAGTCGGCCGAGGGTGGCGGGCAGGTCCTGCGCGAGATGTTCGCGAACCGTGTACAGCTGAACCGACAGTTCGTCGGCAGGCACGAGGCTGGTGGCCAAGAGAGCTCCTCATCGAGTCTTTCTGGCGAGTACGCGTAGATCCGATAGGAAATACCGCGAACCGCCCTGACGCGCCCCAAGCTATGCCCTGCTTCTGTCGTCTGTCAACGAAAGTGTGCCAGTTCGTCGACGGATTTCACGTTCGCGCCGACAGTTCTGGTTAACTGACGCCATGTCCAACGGGGGATCCGCACTCGGCGGGGTCGACGCGAGCGAGCTGTTCCAGCTGCTGCGCGACGGTGCTCCCCGCACGGTGTCCGACCTCGCGGCCGTCACCGGCCTCGCGCGCTCCACCGTGAATCTGCGTCTCGATGCCCTGCGCGATCTCGGCCTGGTGGGCGCGGCCGATCCCGGCGTCTCCACGGGCGGGCGCCCGCCCCGTCGCATCGCGCTGCAGCCCCAGGCGCGCCTCGCGCTCGCCATCGACGTGGGCGCGAGCCACGTGCGCGTCGGCCTCACCAACCTCATCGGCGACGTGCTCGTGCACCAGCGCGCGCCGATCAGCGTGGCGGAGGGTCCGGATCCGGTGCTCGGTCGCGCACTCGAGCTGGTGGATCCGCTGCTGGCCGAGCTGGGACGTAACCGCGCGGCGATCATCGCGATCGGCATCGGCCTGCCCGGCCCCGTGCACTTCGAGACGGGGCGTCCGTCGAAGCCGCCGCTGATGCCCGGATGGGACGCGTTCGATGTGCCCGGGTGGTTCGCCGACCACATCGACGCCCCGGTGCTGGTCGACAACGACGTGAACATCATGGCCCTCGGCGAGCACAGCCGCCTCGATCATCCGGTGGCGCACTTCCTCTTCGTGAAGGTGGCCACGGGCATCGGCGCCGGCATCATCTCGGGCCGACGCCTGCAGCGCGGCGCCCAGGGCATCGCGGGCGACATCGGCCACGTGCGAGTCTCGCGCGGCACGGGGGTGCTGTGCCGCTGCGGCAACGAGGGCTGCCTCGAGGCCCTCGCCTCGGGCCCCGCGGTGGCCGCCGAGCTCGGCGAGCACGGCGTCGACGCGGCGAGCGCGCGCGACGTGGTCGAGCTGGTGAGCGCGGGCGACCTCCGGGCCATCCAGGCCGTGCGCC
The DNA here is from genome assembly GCF_017592545.1 of Microbacterium stercoris. Taxonomy (GTDB): domain Bacteria; phylum Actinomycetota; class Actinomycetes; order Actinomycetales; family Microbacteriaceae; genus Microbacterium; species Microbacterium stercoris. Next base: position 120,306 of record NZ_JAGFOA010000001.1, on the reverse strand, counting down.
AGGCAGGCCGCGACCTCGGCGAGGTGCTCGCGGCGAGCATCAGCTTCCTCAACCCCTCGGTCATCACGATCGGCGGCCAGATGGCCGCGGCCGGCGAGCACCTGCTCGCGGGCGTGCGCGAGGTCGTCTACCAGCGCGCCATGCCGCTGGCCACCCGCAACCTGCAGATCGCCACCGCCCGCACGGGCGACAAGGCGGGCCTCATCGGCGCGGGCATGCTCGCGATCGAGCACGCGCTGGTGCTCTGACCACACGTGCTCTCCACGAGGACGTGCCTTTTCGGCTCAGATCCGACGGTTTCTCGCTGAAAACACGTGTTCTCAGCCACCCCGGCACGCCGCCGAGCCAGCCCCGGCGAGCTACCGCGCCGCGCGCGCGGCGCGCGCGAACGGCCACTCCATGCCGGTGAGGCGCTCGCACTCCTCCCAGACGCGCGTGCGCACATCCTGATCCAGCGCCCACTTCGAGGGGTTCTGGCGGGTGGGGCGCCCCTTGGTCCAGAGCTTCGGGCCCCAGTACTCGCCCCCGCGCACGTCGGGGTCGACGAGCGCGTGCACCAGCGACTCGGCGCCCGCGCGCTTGCCCTGGGCGAAGGGCTGCAGGCCGTCGCGGAACCTCTTCATGCGCCCCGGCTCGTTCACGCCGGTGACGCGCTCCGTGCGACCGCCGATCGAATAACCCGGATGCGCCACCACGCTGTCGACCGGCACGTCATGCGCGCGCAGACGGGCGTCGGCCTCGATGCCGAGCGCGTGCACGGCGAGCTTCGACTGCACGTAGGCGTGCCACGCCTCGTACTTGCGCTCCAGCTGGAAGTCGAACGGCTCGGCGACGCCGAGGTGCGTCGACATCGACCCGAGCCACACCATGCGCGCGTGCTGCCGGCGCGACGCGGATCTCGACAGCAGCGTGAGCAGCTCGGACGCGAGCACGAAGTGGCCGAGCGCGTTTGTCGAGAACACGAGCTCCCGCCCGTCGCGGGTCAGCTCGCGCGTGCGCGGCGTGTGCACCATCCCGGCGTTCATCAACACGCCGTCCAGGCGCGACCGCGAGAACAGCCCGCCGCGCAGCGAGGCGGCGGCCGCGCGGATCGATCCGGGGTTCGCGACATCCAGGAGCAGCGTCTCGACGGAGGCGCCCGGCACGCGCGCCTCGATCGCATCGTGCGCGGCGGCGAGGCGGTTGGGGTGACGGCCGCTCAGGATCACGTGGGCCCCGGCGGTGGCCAGACGCTCGCTCGCGAAGTAGCCGAGGCCGGCGTTGGCGCCCGTGACCAGGTAGATGCGGTCCGACAGATCCGGGAGCGCGTCCGGATCCCGGACGGCTCTGCCTCGGGTGATCACAGCACCACCGTATCTCCTGCGCGAAGCGACTCACCGACCGGGCGACGGATGTCCCGATCACACCCGGAACCGCTCTCGCCCATACGCTTACCTCATGGCGCGACGCGATGAGATCGAATGCTGGCTGACCGACATGGACGGCGTGCTCGTGCACGAGAACCTGGCGATCCCCGGTGCCTCCGAGCTGCTGGCCAAGTGGCGCGATGAGGGCACCCCGTTCCTCGTGCTCACGAACAACTCGATCTTCACGCCCCGCGACCTGAGCGCGCGCCTGCGCGCGTCGGGCATCGAGGTTCCGGAGGAGCGCATCTGGACGTCCGCGCTCGCCACCGCCGACTTCCTCAAGTCGCAGGCGCCCGGCGGATCCGCGTTCGTGATCGGCGAGGCGGGCATCCTCACCGCGATGCACGAGGCCGGGTTCATCATGACCGAGACCGACCCCGACTACGTGGTCGTGGGCGAGACCCGCAACTACTCCTTCGAGGCGATCACCAAGGCGATCCGGTTCATCGGCAAGGGCGCGCGCTTCATCGTGACCAACCCCGACGCCACGGGCCCGAGCGCCGAGGGCCCGCTGCCCGCGACCGGCGCGATCGCCGCGCTCATCACCAAGGCCACCGGCCGCGAGCCCTACGTGGTCGGCAAGCCGAACCCCATGATGTTCCGCTCCGCGCTCAACCGCATCGGCGCGCACTCCGAGAACACGGGCATGATCGGCGACCGCATGGACACCGACGTCGTGGCCGGCATCGAGGCGGGCCTGCACACCGTGCTCGTGCGCACCGGCATCAGCGACGACGCCGAGATCGCGCGCTACCCCTACCGCCCGAGCGAGGTGCTCGACTCGGTGGCCGACCTGCTGACCCCGGCACCGGTTCCGGATCCCTCGTGACGACGGATCCGTCGGGCGCACCGGAGCAGACCCTCTCCCCCGCGCAGGTGCTGCGGTGGAAGGCCGCGATCTTCGCGATCTTCCTCACCAGCGGTCTGAGCATCGCCACCTGGGCGTCGCGGGTGCCGGCCATCAAGGCGTCTCTCGACATCGAGAACGCGCAGGTCGGCGCGCTGCTGCTCGCCTCCGGCATCGCGTCGATCGTCGGCCTCAGCACCTCGAGCCTCGTGATGGCGCGCTTCGGCGCGCGCCGCGGCATGCTCACGCTGATGCTGGTGTTCGCCGCCGGCGTGGCGGTGGTGGGTCTCGGCACCGACCTGTTCGTGTCGTACCCCGTGGTGATGGCGGGCCTCATCCTGTTCGGCTTCGGCAACGGCTGCATCGACGTCATCATGAACGTCGAGGCGACGGCGATCGAGCAGCTCGGCGGCAAGACGATCCTGCCGCTGTTCCACGCCTTCTTCTCCTTCGGCACCGTCATCGGCGCCGGCGTCGGTGCGGCGCTGGCGGGCATCGGCGTCAACGTGCTCGCGCACGCGGCCTCCATCGCGGTGCTGATCGTGCTGATCGCGATCGCCGCGATCGCCAACGTGCCCTCGCGCGCGCAGACCGATCCGGACCCCGCCGAGCACGGAGCTGGATGGCGCGAGCGCCTCACGCTGGCCCTGTCGGCCTGGCGCGAACCCCGTACCTACGCGATCGGCGTGATCATGCTGGGCATGGCGTTCGCCGAGGGATCCGCCAACGACTGGCTCGCCCTCGGCGTGGTCGAGGGGCACGGAGGCGACGAGGCGCTCGGCGCCTTCGCCCTCACGGTGTTCTCGGTCGCGATGACGGCCGTGCGCGTGTTCGGCGGCCCGCTCGTCGACCGCTTCGGACGCGTGTGGGTGCTGCGCGCGCTGGCCCTCACGGCCGCGGCCGGCCTGACGCTGTTCATCCTCGCGCCGAACCTTCCGCTCGCGCTGGTGGGCGCGGCGCTGTGGGGCGTGGGCGCCTCGCTCGGCTTCCCCCTGGGCATGTCGGCCGCCGCCGACGATCCGGCCAAGGCCGCCGCCCGCGTCTCGGCTGCCGCGACGATCGGCTACGTCGCGTTCCTCGCCGGCCCGCCGATCCTGGGCGTGATCAGCGACCACATCGGCCTGCTGAACACCCTCTGGATCATCGTGGTGCTCACGATCGCCTCGGGCATCGCCTCCTCGGCCGCCCGCCCCCTCCGGCGCTGACCCCCGTCGCTCGTCGAGCGCCACCCCCATCGCTCGTCGAGCGAGCGCAGCGAGTCGAGACGCCCCAACCCGCCCTCGGCGCCAACCCCCCGTCGCTCGTCGAGCGAGCGCAGCGAGTCGAGACGCCCCAACCCGCCCTCGGCGCCAACCCGGGCTAGGCTCATCCGGTGCGTCTCGTCATCGCCCGCTGCAGCGTGGATTACACCGGCCGCCTCAACGCGCATCTGCCGCTCGCGACGCGCGTGCTGATGCACAAGGCCGACGGCAGCCTGCTCATCCACTCCGATGGCGGCTCCTACAAGCCGCTCAACTGGATGAGCCCGCCGTGCCGCCTCGACGTGGTGGAGGTGAGCGCCGAGCTCGCCGAGGCCGGCGTCACCGAGACGTGGAAGGTCTCGCACGCCAAGACCGGCGACGCCCTCACGGTGCACATCTACGAGATCGTGCACGACTCGAAGCATGAGCTGGGCATCGATCCGGGTCTCATCAAGGACGGCGTCGAGTCGGATCTGCAGCGCCTTCTCTCCGAGCAGGTCGACCTGATCTCGGAGGGCGCCAAGCTCGTGCGCCGCGAGTACCCCACCGCCATCGGTCCCGTCGACCTGCTCGTGCGTGAGGCCTCGGGCATGCCGATCGCCGTCGAGGTGAAGCGCCGCGCCGAGATCGACGGCGTCGAGCAGCTCTCCCGCTACCTCGACCTGCTCGGCCGCGACCCGCTGCTCTCGGGCATCCGCGGTGTGCTCGCCGCTCAGGAGATCAAGCCCCAGGCCCGCGTGCTCGCCGAGGACCGCGGCATCCGGGTGCTCATCCTCGACTACGACGAGATGAAGGGCATCGAGTCGGGCGCTCCCCGCCTCTTCTGACGCGGATCCGTCCGTGTCCGTTCGCGCGGGCCGCCACGCCCCGGGCGGGGCACGGCCACCGGCGTCGGTAGGGTGAATCCATGACTTCGTCGCCCTGGTCCTGCATCCTCTGGGACGTGGATGGGACGGTGGCCGATGCGTCGGCGGGCATCATGCCGCGCATCACCCGGGTGCTGAGCGACTTCGGCCGCACGCCTCCGGCCCCGGAGGAGCTGCGCCACTGGATCGGTCCGCCGCTGCTCGAATCGTTCCAGGCGCGCGGCATGCTGACCGCGGAAGAGGCGACCGAGGCCGTCGTCGCCTACCGCGAGCTCGCCTCGCGTGAGGGCTACGCGTCGTCGGTGGCGCTGTACGAGGGGGTGCCCGAGCTGATCCGCGCCGTGCACGAGGCGGGGATCCCGCAGGCGACCGCCAGCACGAAGCCGCAGAACCAGGTCGAGGCGATCCTCACGCACTACGAGCTCGACCACGCGTTCACCGCGATCGTCGGAGCGAGCCCCGCCCCCGAGGTGCTCGACACCAAGGCGACCGTGCTCGCCCGCGCGCTCGAGCAGCTCGCCGCGGCCGGCGTCGACACGTCGCGCCCGGTGCTGATCGGCGACCGCCACCACGACGTCGACGGCGGCGCCGAGCTGGGTGTGCCTGTCATCTACAACCGGTGGGGCTTCGGCAACCCCGGCGAGGAGCAGGGCGCCATCGCGGTCGTCGACGATCCGGATCAGCTGCGCGAGCTGCTGATCGCCGAAGAGGACTGACGCGGATGGGTCAGCCCGAGGCCGGCCCCTGGGACTGGGTGCTGCCCGCTCTCGTCGTCTTCGGCACGACCGCCGTGGTGCTGGTGGCTGCGGCGTTCGCGATCCGCGCGATCCGGCGCGGCCCGGCGGCGCGACGGCGCGCGACCGAGGCGACCGAGAAGGCGGGTGCCGCGCTGGTCGCCCTCGACGACGCGATCGAGGAGCTCGAGCTCGAGGTGGGCCTCTCCGGCGCGCTGTACGGCGGCGGCGCTCCCGCCTCGCTGCGCCGCACCCGGATGACCGCCCAGCACACCCGCGACGCCGCCTTCACCGCCTACCGCGCGATGACGGATCCGGACACGCTGCCCGCCGAAGCGGTGCGCGTGTCCCGCGACGTGCTGCGCCGCATCGAGACGGCGTCCCGTGCGATCGAGTCCGCGCGCGGTGAGCACGCGGCGTGGATCGCCACCCACGTCAGCGCCGCCGATCAGGTCGCCGCCGCCGAAGGTCACCTCGCGGAGCTGACCGCCCGCGTCGGCGACCCGGCGGCGCTGCTGCGCGAGCTCGAGCAGCTCGTCGACCGCGAGGAGTGGACCGATGCGTCCCAGGCGGCGCAGTCGGTGCGATCCGCTCTGGCCGAAGCCCGGGATCACCTGGACACCGCACGCGAGAAGGCCGCGGATCCGTCCCGCTCGGCTCACGAGGATCTCGCGCTCGGCGAGCGCGCGCTGCGCCGCGCCGACGCGGCCGCCCGTCTGCTCGAGGAGTCGCACACCCACGTTGTGCAGGCCGGCCGTGCCGTGGCGGGCGAGCTCGACGCCGCGCACGAGGCCGTGCGCTCGGCGACGGGCATCCGAGCGGCACTCGAACCCGACGACGCCGAGCGGCTCGGCGCCGAGATCGCCTGGGCGAGCGAGGAGCTGGCGCGCATCTCCCCCACCGCGGCGCGGCGTCCTGTCTCGGCAAACCGCGAGATCGCCCGCGTGCGCGAGCGCCTGGATGCCGCCTTGGCCGACGCGCGCACGGCGCAGCAGCGACTGCATGGCGCGCGCACAGCCCTTCCCGGCACGCTGGCGGCCGCGCGCAGCGCGGTGAGCCGCGCGGAGGCGGCCATGCCGACGCACGCACGGGCCCTCGACTGCCGTGTGCGTCTCGAGGCCGCCCGCGATGAGCTCGCCGCCGCACGGCAGGCGGCCGATCCTGTCACCGCTCTGGATGCCGCGCGCCGCGCCATCCGGCACGCGGAGGACGCGAAGGCCCTCGCCGACTACGCGCGCCTCGGCTGAGGCGCGCCGGCGGCGGGAATCGCCGCGGGCATGGAAAAGGCCCGGTGCCGAAGCACCGGGCCTTTCAGTCAGACCGCCGAGGCGGCCGACGTGCTGTGATCGCCAGGGATCAGAGCGGGCGGATGTTCTCCGCCTGCAGACCCTTGGGGCCCTGGGCGATCTCGAACTCGACGCGCTGGTTCTCCTCGAGAGCGCGGTAGCCCGAAGACTGGATCGCGGTGTAGTGAGCGAAGACGTCAGAGCCGCCCTCGTCGGGAGAGATGAAGCCGAAGCCCTTCTCCGAGTTGAACCACTTGACGGTGCCCTGCGTAGCCATTTACTGCCGTTCTATCTGTGTGAAGCCGACGCGAACATCGCGCCGTCCTCCCTCACGGTAACCGAGGAACCCGCAAAGGGGTAGAGAACGACAAAAGAAATCGACCCTCACCGGAGGGGGGATCCAGTGAGGGTCGGACGGCCATCAGGGGACGTCTCCCACAGAATAGCGTAGTATTCCGGCTCCTGTCCCCCTTTCGGGGGACAGGATTCAGCGAGCTCACGGTTTGGCTGACGCACGTCGTTCCGGGGTACTCGGAGCAACCTCGCAGGCTACACGGCTCCCATTACGCTCCGCCGCGCCCGCCCTGCCTCAGAGCTCGTCGAGGAGCCAGCGTCGCAGCCATCCCGCACGCACCCGATGCGACTCGGCCGATGCGGGGGCCGCTTCGGCGACGCAGTCCGACGCATGGAACGCCCCGGACCAGATGTGCAGCTCCGTCGCCACTCCTGCGCGATGAAGGCCCTCGGCGAAATCGGCGATGGCACTTCGGAACAGCTCGACCGAGCCCGCGTCGAGGTAGGTCGGGGGCAGGCCCGCGAGGTCGGTGCGCCGTCCCGGAGGCACATCGCCCTCGCCGAGCGCCGCCGCCCACGCGGTCGAATCGGTGACCGCATCCCAGGACGGATCCGCGTCGGATCGCTCCGCGCCGCCGGGCGCGAGCATGGGGCACACGAGCAGCAGTCCGTCACAGGGCACACCCGCGTCGCGCGCGAGCAGGCCCGCCGTCGCCCCGACCGCGCCCCCCGCGCTCTGGCCCGCCAGCAGCAGCCTGCGTCCGTCGGCGCCCGCTCGGCGAAGCACGGCCAGCGCCGCCGCGGCCATCTCACCGAACCTGCCCTCCGGGGCCAGCGGATAGTCGAGCGTCCAGACCTCGAGAGCCAGGGCGTTCGCGTGACGCAGCAGGATGTCGACGCCGTCGAACCGGTTGCCGGCGATCAGACCGCCGCCGTGCACGAACACCGCCCGGGCAACCGGATCCGTCTGCGGGCGGAAGACCGTCACGGCGTTCCCCTCGACGATCAGCTCGTGCGTCGAGAGCCGGTGCGCCCGGCTCAGCGCGTCGGCCGTGGTGCCGCGTTCCTCTGAGGCGCGGCGATAGCGCAGCAGGTCGTCGACATCCGCGAGGCGGTTCGGCAGTTCGCGCGTGAGCTGCTCCAGCGCGGGCCGCAGGCCGCGCGCGACCGACGCGCCGCCGCTCACTGCTCCGCCCCGTCGACGGTGGAGAGGATCTCGCCCTCCCGCCAGACGCGGATCGGACGCAGGTCGCCGTCCCAGAGCACGAGATCGGCGGGGAGTCCGTCGTCCAGCCTTCCGAGGTCGTCACGCGCCAGGGCGCGCGCGGGGGCGACGGTCGCGGCCGAGATCACATCGAGCAGCGGGATCCCCCACTCGGCGGCGTTGCGCACCGCTCGGCCCAGGGTGAGCGTCGAGCCCGCGATCGTCTCGGTGCCGGCGACGACAGCCCGGCCGTCCGCGACCTCCACGGGGAGCCCGCCGAGCCGGTAGCTGCCGTCCGCCATACCCGCGGCGGCCATCGCATCGCTCACCAGCACCACGCGCTCGGGGGCCGCGGCGAACAGCGTGCGGACCACAACCGGATCGAGGTGGATGCCGTCGGCGATCACCTCGAGGAAGACCCGGGGATCCTCGAGCGCGGCCCCGACCGGGCCGATCGCTCGGTGATGCAGCCCGCGCATGGCGTTGAAGGCGTGCGTGAGCACCGTCGCGCCCGAATCGAAGGCCGCGCGCGCCACCTGCGCGTCGGCGCCGGTGTGCCCGAGGGCCACCGTGACCCCGGCCGCACGCAGACGCAGGATCGCGGCGTCCGCGCCGGGGAGCTCCGGCGCGAGCGTCACCTGCAGCACCGGCCCGGCCGCGATCAGCCGATCGAGCAGATCCGGATCCGGCTCCCTCAACGCGCGCGGATCGTGCGCCCCGCGGTGGCCGGGATCGAGGCAGGGCCCCTCCAGGTGGGCGCCGAGCAGCCCGCCATCCGCGTCGGCCACCTCGGCGATGGCGGCGAGCTGCGCGCGCAGCTCCCGCTCGGGTGCGCTGACGAGCGAAGCGACAAGCCGGGTGACCCCGTGAGCGGCATGGGCCGCGAGGGTTCCGCGGATCGCGTCGATACCGCTCTCGACCGCGTGACCGCCGCCGCCGTGATTGTGGATGTCGATCAAGCCCGGGGTGACAAGAGGCGACGGCCCCGCGAGCGCTCGCGCGTCGAGGCGGACGACGCCGGTCGGGAGGGTTGCGGCGGCGGCGCCCGCATCGACGATCCGCCCCTCTCGCACGAGCACCCATCCGTCCCGGATGTCCCGCATCGAGCCGGCGCGCCATCCCACGACCCGCGCTCCGGTCACCGCAAACGCGTCCATCACGCGCTCCCCAGGCTCCGGGCCTGCGTGAGGGCATCGAGGTTCGCCCGCACCGTCTCCCCCACCTCCCGCGCCGTCCGATCCTGCGGGCGCCGGCTGATCTTCAGGCCGAGGAGACCGAGCGGCCCCGCGGCCTCCAGCGCGGCGGCGATGCGCGGCACATCGAGCAGCGAGCCGGCGGCCGGATCCGTCGTCGCGATCGGCAGGTGCGCATCGGCCCACGCCGTCCCGTAGGGTCCGTCCTCGGCTGCGGCGCCCGAGAACGCGACGCCGCGCAGGCGCCCGCTGCCGGCCGCGGTGGCGATCTGCGCGGCCACGGCGTCCGGATCCCGCAGCTCGATCGCCGAGCGTCCCCAGTTCATCCAGACGCCGGTCGGCGTGGCCGCGTCGGCGATCGCGCGCAGCTCCTCCTCGAGCGAGAGGAACCCCTTCTCCCACGCCTGCCCCGGAACGGCCGCATCGCAGTGCTCGAGGAGGAGCTCCGCCCCTGCCCAGTCCCACTCGTGCAGCTCCCGCAGCGACGCCGCGAGCGCCGCCGCGTCTCCCTCCCCCCGAGGGCCGCTGTGGAGCATCGCCGCGGCGATCCGGATGCCCGTGCGGGCGTGCAGCTGACGGAGGTCCTCCGCCTGCGCGCGCAGGTCGGACAGTGCGGCCTGCCGACCGGCGTCGTCGGGCGAGGCGAGTCCGTACCGGGGATCGACGGAGAGGCGCTGCATCACGTGCGGGAGCCCGGTGAACACGAGCGGGGCGCCCTCCGGAAGGTGGTGCCCGAACCACTCCGGATCATGCGGGTGCACGGCCCCGCGCCACGGCACCTCGAACCCGCCGAACCCGGGGAGCTCGCTCAGCCGCCGGAACAGCTCGGTCTCGAGCGCCGGATCCCACCGTGCGTACGCCGGCGAGGCGGCGTACGCACTGATCACGATCGGCGGGAGCGCACCGCTCATGCGCGCACCGCGTCGGCGGAGCGGGCCGAGGCGCGAGCCTCGGGCGTGAGCGCGGCGGCGGCCGCCGCATCCGCCAGCACCGTGACGCGGGGGTGCGACCGCAGGGCGGTGGCCGGCACCCGCTCGCTGGGCGCCCCTTCCACCATGGCCGCCACGGCCGATGCCTTGTTCGCCCCGATGGCCAGCAGGATGATCTCCCGCGCCTCGAGGATCGTGCCGATGCCCTGCGTGAGGCACCGGGTCGGCACCGCATCGATGTCGCCGCCGAAGAATCGCGCGTTGTCCGTGCGCGTCTGCTCGGAGAGCACCTCGACGCGGGTACGGGAGTGCACGCTCGACCCGGGCTCGTTGAAGGCGATGTGGCCGTTGGTGCCGATGCCCAGGATCTGCAGGTCGATCCCGCCCGCCGATACGATCCGCCGCTCGTACTCCGCGGCGGCCTCACTGAGATCCGAGGCAGTGCCATCCGGGCCCTGCACCGCGCCGTCCGCGAAATCGACGCGGCGGGCGAAGTCCTCGTCGATCACGCGCCGATAGCTGCCGGGGTGGCCAGCAGGAAGCCCCACGTACTCGTCGAGTGTGAACGCCCGCGCCGAGGCGAAGCTCATGGTGCCAGCGGCCACACGGGCCGCGAGCTCGTCGTAGACCCTCAGAGGGCTCGATCCCGTCGCAAGGCCGAGCACGGCCTCGGGCACCTCCGCGAGGAGACGCTCGTACCGGTCCGCCGCCCACAGGGCGAGGTTGTGCTCCGTGTCGATGATGAGCTGCATCACGCCTCCTCCAGCGCGGCAGCGAACCAGCCGGTGATCGTCGTGGGGTGGGTGATCGCCGTTCCGACGCACACCGCCCAGGCGCCGGCGGCGCGGGCGGCGGCCGCGTCGGCCGGGGTGTGGATGCGACCCTCGGCCATCACCGGAACCGAGACCGCCTCGCGGATCTCCCGGATGAGGTCCAGATCGGGCCCGGCCGTCTTCGGACGCTCGCCGGAGTACCCCGCGAGGGTCGTCCCGACGATGTCGGCCCCCGCAGCGGCGGCGGCGATCGCGTCCTCCGCGGATCCGCAATCGGCCATCACGAGCACATCGTGCGTGAAGCGCAGCTCGGCGATGGTCTGCTCGAGGGTGCGCCCATCCGGGCGTGCGCGGCGGGTGCCGTCGAGGGCGACGATGTCGGCCCCGGCTTCGGCGACGGCGCGCGCGTGCTCGAGGGTCGGGGTGATGAAGACGCCGTCCTTCCCGTCCTTCCACAGGCCGATGATCGGCACGGTCACGTCCTGCGCCATCCGGATGTCATCGAGCCCCTGAAGACGCACGGCGGCGGCACCGCCGGCCACGGCGGCCCTCGCGATGCGCGCCATCGTCTCGGGGTCGCGCATCGGCTCGCCCGGATAGGCCTGACACGACACGACGAGGCCGCCCTCGAGCCGGCCGCGGATCTCGTTCCACTCGAATCTCATGCTGTTCCTTCGATTTGTTCCCACACCGCATCCGCTGCGCCGCGCAGCGCCGCGTGCCCTCCCGCCGAGCCCGCGCGCAGCTCGACATCCTGCAGCGCGTCGATCGCCTCGGCGAGGTAGGCGGCGCGCATCGGCGACCACCAGGACTCCCCGATGTCGGCGACTCCCCCGGTCACGACCACGAGCTCCGGATCGAGCAGGCTCACGGCCCCGGCCAGAGCCCGCCCCACGGCCGTCGCCGACCGCGCGATCGCGGCGGCCGCGATCTCATCGCGTGCCGCCCGCGCGACGACCTGCTTGGCGTCCGCGACGGCGGGGTCGCCCCCGGCCGCCAGATAGAGGCGATGCAGGCCGACGCCCGATCCGATCGCCTCCAGATGGCCCCGGCGACCGCACGGGCAGCGGAACGACTCGGCCCCGGGGGCGGGAAGGTGGGCGATCTCCCCCGCGACGTGACGGGCCCCGCGCAGCGGCCGGCCCTCGACGATGACGCCGGCGCCGATCCCCGTCCCCACGGCGACCACGAGAGCGCTCGACGCGCCGCGGGCCGCGCCGAAGCGGAACTCGCCCCACGCGTGCGCGTCGACGTCGTTCTGGATCTCGATCGCCGCTCCGGCGGGAAGCCGCTCGCCCATCCCCTCGCGCAGCCACCGCGCGAGGGGCGTGCCCGCCCATCCGGCGAGGGTGTCCGTTGACGAGACGATCACGCCGCGCGCTCGATCCACCACTCCCGCCGAGGCCACGCCCAGGCCGAACAGGCGCGAGCTCGGGTTCGCCTCGAGAAGTCCGACGGCGAGGCCCACGATCGTGGTGACGATCGCCTCGGCCCCCGCCGCGCCGGGCGTGGGGCCGGAGGCCGTCGCCCGCACCTCCCGGTGACGATCGACGAGCGCGACGCGCGTGTTCGTTCCCCCGAGATCGACCGCGAGGACGACGTCGGGCATCAGGACGCGGCGGGGAGGAGCGCCAGCTCGTCGAGGATCGCGCGGATGCGCTCCTCCGCGTCCGCCGACAGCCGCTCGACGCCCGCGGCCATCGCGGCCGTGGCGATGAGACCGCGCGCGTGCATGGCGGTCTTGAAGGCGCCGACGCCCGTGGCGTCGCCGGAGAGCCCCTGCACCTGGAAGACGATCTGGAACAGCTGGTTGATGCGCTCCTGCTCGGCGCGCGCCGCCTCCCAGTCGCCCTGCTCGGCGGCGTCCCACAGTCGCACGTAGCCCGCCGCCTCGACGTTGGCGAGACCGGGGACCACACCGTCCGCCCCTGCGAGCGCCATCGCGTCGACGACCAGCTCGTGACCGGTCAGCAGCGTGAGCGGACGCCCGGCTGCCTGGTTGGCCGCGATCAGACGGCGGAAGGACACGTCGTCTCCCGACGAGTCCTTCACCCCGTGGATGACGCCCTCGGCGCCGAGCGCGACCAGCATGTCGATGTCGAGCTTCTTGTGCACGCGCACGGGCACGTCATAGGCCCACAGCGGCACGTCGATGGCGCGAGCGATGGCGCGGAAGTGCTCCGCCACCTCCGCCGTCGAGTTGAGCGTGTACAGCGGGGCGGTCGTCACGATCGCGTCGACGCCGACGGCCGCGATGGCACGGGCGGTCTCGCTGATCGTCGCTGCCGTGAGACCGATGGCGCCCGCGATCACGGGCACGCGCCCCGCGGCGGTGTCGACGATCGTGCGGGCGATCTCGACGCGCTGGGCGTCGGTGAAGTACGCCGTCTCGCCGGTCGAGCCGAGGGCGAACAGACCGCGCACGCCCGACTCGATGAGGTGCTCGGTGAGCGAGGCGAGGGAGGCGTGATCGACGGCGCCGTCGGCCGTGAGCGGGGTGGCCACGGGCGGCACGACTCCCGAGAAGACGGCCGGGGTGGTGGTGCGGGTGTTCATGATGGCGCTTTCGATTCAGAGGGTGGTGCGGGGATCGAGCAGGGAGGGTGCCGCTCCGAGGAGCGAACGCGTGTAGGGGTCGGTGGGTGAGTCGAAGACGGCGTCGGCGGCACCCGCCTCCACGACACGGCCGCGGTTCATCACGACGATCTCGTCGGAGAGGTAGCGGACCGTCTGGATGTCATGCGAGATGAACACCATGCCGAGGCCGAGCTGCGTCTTCAGATCGGTCAGCAGATTCAGGATCTGCGCGCGCACCGAGACGTCGAGGGCGCTGGTGGGCTCATCGGCGATGATCACCTGCGGGTCGAGCACGAGGGCCCGTGCGATCGCGACTCGCTGCCGCTGGCCGCCCGAGAGCTGACCGGGCAGCGCGTCGAGCGCGGAAGCGGGCAGCCCGACCAGCCCGATCAGGTCGCGCACCTTGCGGTCGCGCGACGCGGGCGAGCCGAGGCGGTGCACCTGCATGGGGTCGATCAGCGTGTCGCGCACGGTCATCCGGGCGTTCAGCGCCGTCGCCGGGTCCTGGAACACGACCGACAGGATCCGGCCCAGTCGCCTGCGCACGGCCGGGGTGAACGAGCGAACGCTCTCTCCCGCGAAGACGACGCGGCCGCTGGTGGGCTTCTCGAGTCCGATGAGCACCTTGGCCGAGGTCGACTTGCCCGATCCGGACTCGCCCACGATGCCGAGCGTCTGCCCGCGCTTCACCGTGAACGAGACGCCGTCCAGCGCATCGACGTGCTTCGGCGCGAAGATCGTCGAGTTCCGCGCGCGGTATCGCACGCGCACGTCGTCGAGTTCGATGATCGTCTCGCTCATCGTCCCGCTCCAATCGCTTCGACGGGCGCATCCTCGGGATGCGCGGAGTAGCTGTGCTCGGTGCCGGGGATCGTGCGACGCACGGGCGCCACGCCGCGGTATCGCGCCGGATCCGACGAGCGCGGGGCGAACCGGTCGCCGCTCGGGAAGTCACGCGGCGACGGCACAACACCGGCGACCTGATGCAGCCGGTCGCTGCCGGCCTCGATGGACAGCACCGCCCCGAGCAGGCCACGCGTGTACTCGTGCACGGGCTGCGTGAGGATCTCGCGCGTTGTGCCCTGCTCCACGACCTGGCCGGCGTACATCACCGTGATGCGATGCGTGAGCTCCGCCACGAGCGCGAGATCGTGGGAGACGAACACCATGGCGAAGCCGAGTTCGCGCTGCAGCCGCATCAGCAGCTCGACGACCTGCTTCTGCACCGTGACATCCAGTGCGGTCGTCGGCTCATCCGCGATGACGAGTCGGGGGTTGCGCGTGAGGGCCATGGCGATCAGCACGCGCTGGCGCTGGCCGCCCGACAGCTCGTGGGGGTACGACGACAGCGTGCGCTGCGGATCGAGACCAACGAGCTCCAGCAGCTCCTCCGCGGTGCGGGTGCCGCCGCGGGAGGTGAGCTGCTTCATCTGCGAGCGGATGAGCATGGCCGGGTTCAGCGAGCTGAGCGCGTCCTGGTAGATCATCGCGATCTCGTGGCCGCGCAGCGCGTTGCGCTCCTTCGGCGACATCGACAGCAGGTCGCGGCCGTCGAACGTGATGCGCCCCCGCACATCCGCCTTGGGGTCGAGGAGGCCCATGATCGCCAGCGAGGTGATCGACTTGCCGCAGCCGGACTCGCCCACGAGCGACATCGTCTCCCCGGGGCGGACGGTGAAGCTCACGCCGTCGACCACGTCGACGTCTCCGTGCCGCGGGAACGAGATGCGCAGATCCTCGACCTCCAGCAGCGGCGGCGCGTCCGAGGCGTAGACGAGACGGTCGGTCCGGGCGAGCTCGGTGCGGCGCAGCTGCGCCAGCCGCTCGTCGAGCGGCACGACCGCCGTCGCCCTGGGCAGCGCATCCGGCACACCGCTCGGCACCGAGAGGTTGACCGCGGTGTCGATCGTCACGAGGGTGTGGGTGTCGTCGACCCCCGCCTGCTCGAGGTCGGACAGCGCCTCCTCGGAGTTGGCGGCGTCGGCGGTGAGCTTGCGCGCACGCGGCGACACCATGGCGTCGGTGAGCCCCTCCGAGAGGATGTTGAGGCACAGCACCGTGATCATGATGAGCAGTCCGGGGAAGAAGGTCGCCCACCAGGCACCCGACATCAGCAGGTTGCGGCCGGCCGCGATGACGTTGCCCCAGCTGGGCTCCGGATCGGGCACGCCCGCCTGCAGGAACGACAGCGACGCCTCGAACACGATCGCGTCGGCCACGAGGATCGTCGCGAACACGAGCACGGGCGCCATCGCGTTTCGCGCCACGTGCTTGACGATGATCCGAGGTGTCGGCGCCCCCATCACGCGCACCGCGGAGACGTAGTCCTCGCCGTACTGGTCCAGGATGTTCGCCCGCACGATCCGGGTGAGCTGCGGCACGTACAGGAAGGCGATGGTCAGCACGAGCACGGGCAGCGACTTGCCGAAGACGGCCACGAAGACCGCGGCGAGCGCGATGCCCGGGAACGACATGACGATGTCCATCACGCGCATCAGCACCTCGGAGATCCACTTGGGCGCCGTGGCGGCGATCGTGCCGAGCACGCAGGCCGCCACGAGAGCCACGAGCGTTGCGCCGATGCCGATCACGAGGGAGTAGCGCGCGCCGTAGACGAGCCGGGAGAAGATGTCGCGTCCCTGCCGGTCGGTGCCCATCCAGTGCTCGCCGCTGGGAGCCTGCACGGGCGCGCCGGAGGCGAGCGGGTCGAAGGCCGCGACGAGCGGCGCCGCGACGGCCGCGATGGCGATGATCGCGAGGATCGCCATGCAGATCACGGATCCCGCGGACAGCCCGCCGAAGCGGAGCCCGGGAACGGAGAGTCGTTCAGTGAGTTTGCGTCGCATGGGTCACACCGCCCGGATTCGGGGATTGATGAGCACGTACAGGAGGTCGACGATGATGTTGATGATGACGAAGGCCAGCGCCACCGCCAGCGTCACGCCCTGGACGAGATTGGGCTCGTTGTTGGTCACGCCGTTGAGGATGAGCGTGCCCATCCCGGGGATGGCGAAGATGATCTCGATGACGACGGCGCCGCCGAGCAGGTAGCCGATGCGCAGGCCGAGCACGGTCACGGGGGTGATCAGCGCGTTGCGCAGCACATTGCGGCCGACCACGACGACGCGCGGGATGCCGGCGCCCAGTGCGGTGCGCACGTAGTCGCGGTCGAGCTCCTCGACCATCGAGGTGCGCACCACCCGCGACAGCTGGCCGATCACGGGCACCGCAAGCGCGATGGCGGGCAGCGTCATCCGCGCCAGCCATCCGCCGGGGTTCTGCCCGAACGGGGGCAGAGGTCCCGATGCGGGCAGCACGCCGAGGGCAAGCGTGAAGGCCTGGATCAGCAGGATCGCGAGCCAGAACGACGGGGTCGACAGCGCGGCCACGCCGAGGATGCGGATCGCCTGGTCGGGCCAGCGGTCGCGGTAGACGGCGGCGAGGATGCCGAGCACGAAGGCGATGACGACGGCGATGAGCAGGCCGAGGAAGGTGAGCGAGAGGGTCACCGGGAAGGCCCGCACCACCTCGTCGATCACCGGCAGTCGGCGAGCCGAGTAGGTGCCGAGATCGCCCTGCACGAGACCGAGCAGGAACGCCGCGTAGCGCGCGAGGAGCGGGAGGTCGAGGCCGTTGGCTGCGCGGTAGTCGGCGAGGGCCTCGGCCGACGCGGTCTCACCGAGTGCGTTGCGCGCCGGATCGACCGGCGAGAAGGACATCACGAAGAACACGAGGAACGTGATGCCGAGAATCATGATCGGCAGCTGCAGGAGCCGCACGCCGATGAGGCGGAGCGTGTGGGACACGAAGCCGTCCTTCCGTGATGTTCAGGATCAGGGCGGGGGCGCGCGGGGCGCGCCCCCGCGGTGCTCAGGGCTTACTGAGCGGCGACGCCGACGTCGAGGAACGACAGTCCCGTCGTCGGGACGGGCGCGAAGCCCACGAGCTGCTGGCCGCTCCAGGCCGTCGGCAGCTGACGGTGGAACAGCGGGTACAGGGTGGCCTGCTCCGCGATGAGGTCGAACGCCTCGTTCCAGTTCTCCTGCTGCTCGTCGCCCTCCTGCTGGACGGCCGTGTCGAGGAGGGTCGTCAGCTCGTCGAACTCGGGCGTGCCGGCCCACTGGGTGCGGGTCTGCGTCCACACACCCGGAGCGAACCACCAGTTCATCAGCAGGTCGGGGTCGTTGCCGAACACCGAGGGGTCACCCGGCGCGACGGCGACGGTGTAGTCGCCCGAGTCGACGCGCTCGTACATCGCGGCCGACTGCAGGATCTCGAGGTTCACGGTGACGCCCACGGCATCGAGCGACTCCTTGATGAGCGGAGCCACCTCCTTGACCCAGCCGGTGTCGGTGGTGAGCAGGTTGATCGTGAGGTCCGAGACACCGGCGTCCGCGAGGAGCGACTCCGCCTTCTCCGGGTCGTACGTGTACACCGTCGACGCCTCGTGGTAGTTCGGGTGGTCCTCGGGCAGGAAGGACGTGGCCGCCTCCGCGTTGCCGAGCATGCCGGTCTCGATGATCTTGTCCATGTCGAGCGCGTAGTGCATCGCCTGGCGCACGCGCACGTCGTCGAAGGGCGCGGCCTTCGTGTTGAACATCATAAAGAGGAGGCCGAACGACTGCACGCTCTCCACGTCGGCGGTCGCGGCGAGCGAGTCGACGTCGATGTAGGGCACGTCCTCCATCGCCTGGATGGTGCCGCTCGACAGCGCCGTCACACGCGCGGACGCATCGGCCAGCAGGTTCCAGTTCATACCGGCGGCCTGCGCCGGGCGCGGCCCGTTGTAGTCGTCGTAGCGCTCGAAGACCAGCTTGTCCTCGGGGGTCGCCGACACCAGCGAGTACGGGCCGGATCCGATCGGGTTCACGCCGAAGTCGTCGGGGTCGGCCTCGACAACCGACTTCGGCACGATCTTGACGATGCCGAGGCGATCGTTGATCAGGGAGAAGGGGAAGTCGGTGGTGATGCGCACGGTGTCGTCGTCGACGGCCGTGACGGTGTCGATGAAGTCGACGTAGCTGGTGAACAGCGAGTTGTTGGCCGGATCGAGCACTCGCTCGTAGCTGAAGACGACGTCGTCCGCGGTGACGGGATCGCCGTTCTGGAAGGTGGCGTCCTTGCGGAGGTCGACCTCGTAGGTCGTCTCGTCGACCTTCGTGGGCAGCTCCGCGGCGAGGGCCGCATAGGGCTCGCGCGTGACCGGGTCGAGATCGACGAGCCCCTCGAAGATGTGCCAGTTCGCCGAGACGGTGACCGCCCCGGAGGCGATCATCGGGTCGAAGCTGCCGTTCAGCGAATAGGAGATGCCGGCCTCGATGACGGCGTCGGTGTCGATCTCTCCGGCGGCGGAGCCGTTCGACGGGGTGTTCGCGGATGCGCCGCATCCGGCGAGCGCGATCGCGGCGGCGACAGTGCCGGCGACGAAGGCCGCCCGCCGACCCGCGCGGCGAGTGGGGAAGCGATTCATGGTTTCTCCTGTTTGGGTTGAGAACCTGTTGTCAGACATCTGACGTCGTACGTAAGATTAGGACAGGAGGCCCCGGCACACAACGCCGAGATGAACTTGTAACCTTCGGAGGACCCTAGAGATGGAGACGTCATGCCGGACGAGGTGAAGCGCGGATCGCGAATGCGCCGCACGACAACCGCCGACGACATCAAGCAGCTGATCCTCACGCGAAACCTGAAGCCCGGCGATCCCCTCCCCACCGAGGGCGAGCTCTGCGAGACTCTCGATGTGTCGCGCTCGTCGGTGCGCGAGGCCATCCGGCAGCTGTCCACGCTCGACATCGTCGATGTGCGCCACGGACACGGCACCTACGTCGGGAAGATGTCGCTGGCACCCATGGTGGAGGCCCTCGTCTTCCGCGGAGTGCTCTCCCCGGAGGGGTCGCTGCACGCGCTGCGCGAGGTCGTCGAGGTGCGCCTCGCTCTCGATCTGGCTCTCGCCGACCTCGTGGTCTCGCGCGCGATGGGCAGCGACGAGGCGCACGAGCTCGGCGCCCTCGTCGACGAGATGGTCGACCGCGCGTCGCGCGGGGAGGTGTTCCTCGAAGCCGACCGCGCCTTCCACACGAAGCTGTTCGCCATCACGGGCAATCAGCTCGCGATGCAGCTCGTGGGCGCGTTCTGGGACGTGCACACCGCGGTCGTGCCCCAGCTGGGCATCGTGCCGCCGCACGACATCGCCGACACCGCCGCCGCGCACGGCGACATGCTGCGATGCGCCCTCAATGGGGATGTCGAGGGCTACAAGCAGGCGGTCATCGAGCACTATCGGCCGATCCAGCGATCGCTCGAGGCGGCGACGGCCAGCACGGCATCCGATCAGCCCTGATCCGCCCGCTCGGCCCCGGGCGACGCGCCGGGGCCGAGCGGGCGGCACACACAAAAGAAGAAGGCCCCGGTTCTCACCGGGGCCTTCTTCTGTGCTGTGCGCGAGGGGGGACTTGAACCCCCACGCCCTTGCGGGCACTGGCACCTGAAGCCAGCGCGTCTACCTATTCCGCCACTCGCGCATGAGACCGGATCGCTCCGAACTCAACTTCCTGAGATTATCACGCGACCGCGCCTGGCGCGAAACCGGCCGCCCCCACCCACCCTCTCCAGGGTGTCTGGCTACGATGGCGCTACCGGTCGGCCGGATAGAGGAGACCCGTGGGACTACTGGACAGCTTCGAGCAAGGTCTCGAGCGCGCCGTGAACAAGGCGTTCGCGAAGACCTTCCGCAGCGGCATTCAGCCCGTGGAGATCGCCTCCGCCCTGAAGCGCGAGCTCGACACGAAGGCCGCCGTCGTCTCGCGCGACCGCATCCTCGCCCCCAATGATCTGACGGTGCTGCTCAGCCCCGCCGACGAGCAGCGCATGCGCGCCCTCGGCAGCGCGCTGATCACCGAGCTCGACACGATGCTGCGCGGCCACGCGTCGTCGCAGGGCTACAGCCTCGCCGGTCCGCTGCGCCTGCAGATCCGTGCGAGCGAGGAGATCACCACCGGCACGGTGCAGGTCGACTCGCAGGCAGCCGAGGGCGGCGAGGTCGAGTGGCGAGCAGTCATCGACGTCGCGGGCCGCCGCTATCCGCTCGTCAAGGCGCGCACCGTGCTCGGCCGCGGCAGTGACGCCGACATCACGGTCGACGACGCCGGAACGAGCCGCGCGCACGTCGAGATCCTGTGGGACGGCGAGCGCGCCATGGTGCGCGACCTCGGATCGACCAACGGCTCGAAGCTCGACGGCCGCCCGGTGAAGCAGTCGGGCCTGAGCGACGGCCAGACGATCACCATCGGCCGCACGGACATCGTCTTCCACGTGGTGCCGCTCGCGTCCCCCCAGACGCGGCGTCCGACCGGTGTCGACCGCACATCGTCGACCCGGATCCTGCCGCAGAACGGGGACTGGAGGTGACCGACGTGAGTTCGCTGACCCTGCTGATCCTGCAGATCGGCTTCCTGGTGCTGCTGTGGCTGTTTGTGTTCGCCGTGGTGTTCGCGCTGCGCTCCGACGTGTTCGGCGTGCGCGTGCGCAAGCTTCCGAGCGCGGCCGCCGCCGCGCCGGCGAAGGGCGCGCCCAGAGCGTCCGCCCCGACCACGCCGCCGTCGATCCCCCGCGCCGCCCCCGATGCCGCGCCGCGCGTTCCGGCGACCACCAAGACCGCCTCGCGCATCGTCATCACCTCGGGCCCGAAGGCGGGTCTCGAGCTGCCGCTCGGCACCGATTCGCTCACGATCGGACGCTCGAGCGAGACGGGCCTCGTCATCCGCGACGACTACACCTCGAGCCAGCACGCGCGTCTTGTGCTGTGGGGCGAGCAGTGGATGCTGCAGGATCTCGAGTCGACCAACGGCACGTTCCACGCGGGTGAGCGCGTGCAGCCCAACTCGCCGGTCGCGGTGCAGACCTCGACGCCGATCAAGGTCGGCGCCACGACCTTCGAGCTGCGGAAGTAAGCGCCCGCCGGATGTTCATCGGATCGAGCGCCGCCCTCTCCCATACGGGAAAGGTGCGATCGAACAATCAGGATTCGGGCTACTCGGGCTCGAATCTGTTCGTCGTCGCCGACGGCATGGGCGGCCACGCGGGAGGCGACGTCGCCTCCAGCGTCGCGGTGACCACCCTGCAGGAGCTCGACCACACGTGGGCATCCCCCGAGGAGGCCGAGGTCACCCTGCGCGAGACGATCGCGGGCACGGCGGGCGACCTCATCCAGATCGCCTCGCGCCGCCCCGAGCTCGCCGGTCTCGGCACCACGGTCAGCGCCATCGCGATGGTCGACGAGTTCGCCGTCATCGCCCACATCGGCGACTCGCGCATCTACCTGTGGCGCGACAACGCGCTCACCCAGATCACCACCGACCACACCTTCGTGCAGCGCCTCGTCGACTCGGGCCGCATCACGCCCGAGGAGGCGCGCTTCCATCCGCGTCGCTCGGTGCTCATGCGTGTGCTCGGCGACATGGATCCGGATCCGGAAGTCGACACGTTCATCATGCCGACGCGTCCGGGCGACCGCTGGCTGCTGTGCTCGGACGGCCTGAGCGGTGTGGTCGACGAGACCCACCTGCAGAAGGTGCTGAAGCTCGGGCTCCCCCCGGGCCGCACGGCCGACATGCTGCTCAAGTACGCGCTCGACGGCGGAGCCCCCGACAACGTCACCATCGTGCTGGTGGACGTCGGCGGCCAGCATCCGCTCGTGAGCGGCACCGCGACGATCGTCGGCGCCGCCTCGAACCCGCAGGGCATCAAGGTGCCGGCGGCCACGCGCAGCACGCTGCTGCCCACGAGCTGGCTGCACCCGAACCGCCAGGCCGCCAACGAGCCCACGCACTTCGAGCCGGAGCCCGAGTACCTCGAGGAGCTGATCGAGGAGGATCGCCGCCGCGCGCGTCGCCGGCGCATCGGCGGGATCGCCCTCATCGTGCTGCTCGCTGCGGTGGTCGTGGCCGGGTTCTGCCTCTTCTTCAACTGGACGCAGACGCGCTACTTCGTCGGCGCCGACGATGACTCCGTCGTCATCTACCGCGGCATCCAGCAATCGCTCGGGCCGATCTCGCTGTCCTCGCCGCACGAGGACACCGACATCCTCCTGGCCGACCTGTCGCCGTATCAGCGCAACCGCGTGGAGCTGACGATCAGCGCCCGCTCGCTCGCGGACGCGGAGGCCATCGTGCAGCGCCTGCGCGGATCCGTCCTGCCGGATCCCGTCGAGCCGACCCCGACCCCGACGCCGACGCCCGCCCCGACCCCGACGCCCACCCCGACCCCGACGGGAGCAGCCGGATGACCGCCCCCGCGGCCGACACCGCCGTCCTCAAGGCGCTGCGCAAGGTGCGGCAGCCGCAGCCCCAGCGCAACCGCGAACTGGGTCTGACGCTGTTCGCGATCGCCCTCACGATCGTCGCCACGGCGCTCTCACAGCTCGGCGAGCTCGGCTCGATCGAATCGGGCGTGCTGATCTCGCAGGGTGTGCTCGGCGCGCTCGTGCTGATCCTGCACATCGTGCTGCGCCTGAAGGCACCGCAGGCGGATCCGTTCGTCGTGCCGATCGCCACGCTGCTGACGGGCCTCGGCTTCGCGATGATCTACCGCCTCGGCATCTCCGGCGCCGCCGGCACCGACGCGGGCGCCGCGGGACGCCAGCTCATCTACGCCGGAATCGGCGTGGTGCTGTGCGGCGCGCTCGTCTGGGTGCTGAGCAACTACCGCGTGCTGTTCCGGTACACCTACATCTTCGGCCTGCTGGGTGTGGTGCTGCTGATCCTCCCGTTCATCCCCGGCATCCGGGGCGGCGGCAACGCCCTCGTGTGGATCCACATCGGCCCGTACTACTTCCAGCCCGGCGAGATCGCGAAGATCTGCCTTGCGATCTTCTTCGCCGGCTACCTCGTGCGCACCCGCGAGAGCCTCGCCTCGACGGGACGCCGCATCCTCGGATTCACCTTCCCGAGGGCACGCGAGTTCGGACCGCTGCTCGTGATCTGGCTGATCTCGATGGCGATCATCGTGGTGCAGCGCGACCTCGGCACCGGTCTGCTGATCTTCGGCATGTTCGTCGCGACGCTCTACGTCGCCACGGGCAAGACTGGATGGGTGCTCATCGGCGTGCTGCTCGCCGTGGGCGGCGCGATCGCGGCCTCGTTTGTGCTCGAGTACGTACACGGCCGCTTCAGCGCCTGGCTGAACGCGTTCGACCCCGAGCTCATCGCCGCCCAGGGCGGCAGCTACCAGCTGGTGAACGGCATCTTCGGGCTCGCGCACGGCGGACTCATCGGCACGGGCCTGGGCCTCGGCCGCCCGTACCTCACGCCCGTGTCGCAGAGCGACTACATCATCCCGAGCCTCGGCGAGGAGCTGGGGCTCGCGGGCCTGTTCGCGATCCTCTGCCTCTACCTCGTCTTCGTCGCCCGCGGCCTCCGCATCGGCGTCGCCGGCCAGGACGACTTCGGCAAGCTGCTCGCGACCGCGCTGTCGTTCACGCTCGCGCTGCAGGTGTTCATCATGGTCGGCGGCGTCACGCGTCTCATCCCCCTCACGGGTCTGACCACCCCGTTCCTGGCGGCCGGCGGATCCTCGCTGCTTGCGAACTGGATCATCGTGGGCATCATCCTGCGCATCAGCGACGCCGTGCGCCAGCAGCCGAGGGCGGTGATCGGATGACGCCCGCGATCATCGAGCACACGAAGCGAGAAGAGATGCCCCGGGTGTCCCGAGGGGGTGAGAGCGCATGACCAAGGAGCTCCGGCGCCTCTCCATCATCGTGCTGGTGATGTTCCTCGGCCTGTTCGCCTCGACGAGCACCATCCAGGTGCTGCAGGCCGACGAACTGGCCGACGATCCGAACAACCGTCGCACCACCCTCGACGGCTTCGAGACGCAACGCGGCGCGATCGTCGCGGGCGGATCGGAGATCGCGACCTCCGTGCCGTCGAGCGACCTCTACGTCTGGCAGCGGCAGTACCTCGACTCGCCCATGTGGTCGCACGTCACGGGCTTCCTCAACCCGTCGCTCGGCTCGCAGACCGGCATCGAGCAGGCCATGAGCCAGGAGCTGTCGGGCACCGCCGGATCGGCGTTCTTCCAGCGCATCGACCAGATCGTGACCGGCCAGCCGCCGCGCGGATCGTCGGTGCTGCTGACCCTCGACCCCGCCGCGCAGAAGGCCGCGTACGACGGGCTCACCCAGGCCGGCTTCACCGGCGCCGTGGTCGCGATCGAGCCGAAGACGGGCCGGATCCTGGCTCTCGTGTCGACGCCCGGCTTCGACGCGAACACCCTCGCCACCCACGACCCCGACGGCACCAACGCCACCTACGCGGCGCTCGAGGACGATCCGGGGCGCCCCCTGCTCAACCGCGCGCTGGCGGGAGACGTCAATCCTCCCGGATCGACGTTCAAGCTCGTCGTCGCGGCCGCAGCTCTCGAGTCGGGCGACTACACGATGACGAGCCAGCTCCCCAACCCGGCGACGTTCACGCTGCCGCAGTCGAACCACAAGGTGGCCAACTCGAGCGGCACCACCTGCGGCCCGGGCGCGACGACCACCATCGCCACGGCGATCCGCCTGAGCTGCAACGTGCCCATGGCCGAGCTCGCCATCAAGCTGGGCGACGAGGCGATCCGCGAGATGGCCGAGAAGCTCGGGTTCAACCAGGAGCTCGCCGTCGCGCCTCTCGCCGCCGCCGTGTCCGGCTACCCCGCGGGAATCACCGACGACGCGCAGACCGGCCTCAGCGGCTTCGGTCAGGGCCAGGTCACCGCGACGCCGCTTCAGGTGGCGCTGATCTCGGCCGCGATCGCCAACGGAGGCACCCTCATGAACCCCTACGCGGTCGATGAGGTCGTCGGTGCCGATCTGTCCACCCAGCAGACCTTCGAGCCCTCGGTGTTCGGGGAGACGATGAGCTCGGAGACGGCCGAGCAGGTCACCGAGGCGATGGTCTCGAGTGTCCAGGATGGTGCGGCCACGGGTGCAAGAATGGAAGGCGTCGACGTGGCTGGAAAAACGGGCACCGCGGAGATGGGCGGGGACAACCCGTACACGCTGTGGTTCACGGGCTTCGCGCCGGCCGACGACCCCGAGATCGCGGTGGCGGTGCTCGTCGAAGACGGCGGCGGTCAGGGGACATCGGGCAGCGGCAACACGATCGCGGCTCCGATCGCGAAGAAGGTCATGGAGGCGGTGCTGAGCAGATGAGGCCGACACAGGGCGTGTCCTTCGGCGGACGATACGAGCTGAATTCGCGGATCGCGATCGGCGGCATGGGCGAGGTCTGGGAGGCCACCGACCACGTCATCGGGCGTTCCGTCGCGATCAAGATCCTCAAAGACGAGTACATGGGCGACCCGGGCTTCCTCGAGCGCTTCCGCGCCGAGGCCCGCCACGCCGCGCTCGTCAACCACGAGGGCATCGCGAGCGTCTTCGACTACGGCGAGGAGAACGGATCCGCCTTCCTCGTGATGGAGCTCGTGCCCGGCGAGGCTCTCTCCACGGTGCTCGAGCGCGAGAACCGTCTGCAGCCCGAGCGCGCGCTCGACGTGGTCGCGCAGACCGCCTCGGCCCTGCAGGCCGCACACGCGGCAGGCCTCGTGCATCGCGACATCAAGCCCGGAAACCTGCTGATCACGCCCGACGGGCGCGTGAAGATCACCGATTTCGGCATCGCCCGCATCGCCGACCAGGTGCCGCTGACCGCCACGGGTCAGGTCATGGGCACGGTGCAGTACCTGTCGCCCGAGCAGGCGTCCGGCCACCCCGCGTCGCCCGCGACCGACATCTACTCCCTCGGCATCGTGGCCTACGAGTCGCTGGCCGGCCGCCGGCCCTTCACGGGCGAGTCGCAGGTCGCGATCGCGATGGCGCAGATCAACGAGCAGCCCCCGCCGCTGCAGGACGACATCCCCGAGCCGGTGCGCAATCTCGTGCTCGCGATGATCGCCAAGAAGACCGAGGATCGCCCGGCCTCCGCCGCGGTCGTCGCGCGAGCGGCCAATGCGCTGCGCCGCGGAGACGTCGCCGCTGCCGCGGCCGCGGTGCCCGCGATCGCCGCCGGCACGGCTCTGGCCGCCAAGGGCGCCGACGACACCTTCACGCAGCTGCTGCGCCCCGGCGACGACAGCGCCACGCGCATCCTGCCGAACACGACTCCCGTGCCGATCGGCGACGAGGAGGAGGTGCCGGCCGAGCCGGGGCCCAAGAAGAAGCGCAGCCCGTGGACCTGGCCGCTCATCGCGCTCATCGTGCTGCTGCTCGTGGTGCTGGGCGGTGCCATCTTCGGCCTGTTCGGCGACCAGCTGTTCGGCGGCGATCCGAAGCCGACGCCCACCACGACCGCTGCCAATCCCACACCGAAGCCGACGCCTTCGCCGACGCCCACGCCCACCGTGGCGCGTGTCGACATCGACGCGCTCGGTCTCGAGGGTCTGACGTGCGACGCGGCGAGCGCCAAGCTCGCCGAGCACGGCCAGTTCACCTGGAACTGCGGCGTCGGCAGCATGCAGGCCTCCGACCTCTCGCAGGAGGGCCTCATCTACGAGGTGACCCCGGGCGGATTCGTCGACGAGAGCATGCCGATCACCGCGAGCACCTACGGACCGATCGCCTCGATCGCCCCGCCCGTGAACGCCCCGACGTTCTCGCTGAACGGCGCGCCGATCAGCCAGACCGCGCCGAGCAGCGTCTTCAGCGTCAGCTGGTCGCCCGTCAACTGCCCGGCGTCCGCGCCGGACCGCGCCGGCTACACGGTGACCCTGCAGAACGCGGTGTTCCAGCAGAACGGCGCGCAGACCGCCGACTTCGACGGTGCGACCACGTCGGCCGCCGTGCAGGCGTCCAACTCCGGCTCAGAGGTCTCCGCGTACTACCAGGTGCGCTGCACGCTCGGTGACGTGGCGCCGCGCGCATCGGAGCCGTCGCCCACGGGCTCGGTCGCGCTGGTGACCCCGCCCGTCGAGCCGCCGACCACTCCCACGCCGGATCCGACCGAGGAGCCCGCTGCGGAGGGAACCACCGCGAACTGACCGGCAGCCGCCGAGCAGTTCGCGACCGCAGACGTCGGGTCCGGGGGGACGAGATGACCGATCAGAAGCAGGCCGTGGAAGAACGCACCGCAGATGAGACACACGCCCTCGACGGGCGCGTGCTCGGCGCGCGCTATCGCATCGGCGCGCTCATCGGGCGCGGCGGCATGGCGACGGTCTATCGCGGGTATGACCTGACCCTCGGCCGCGACGTCGCGATCAAGATCCTCAAGCGCGACCTCGCCGGCGACAGTGCGTTCCGCACGCGATTCCGGCTCGAAGCCCAGGCGGCCTCGCGCATGGCGAACCAGGCGATCGTGCGCGTGTTCGATGCCGGCGAGGACGTGGCGGCCGATGTGAACGCCGATCGCCCGATCCCGTTCATCGTGATGGAGCTCGTCCACGGCGTGCTGCTCAAGGACCTCATCGCCCTGGGTCCCGTGCCCGCCGCCGACGCGTCGCGCTATGTCGACGGCATCCTGGAAGCGCTCGAGTACTCGCACCGAGCGGGGGTCGTGCACCGCGACATCAAGCCCGGCAACGTCATGGTCACCGACGCCGGCCAGGTGAAGGTCATGGACTTCGGCATCGCACGCGCGGTGTCCGACACCTCCTCGACGGTGGCCGAGACCACGGCCATCCTCGGCACGGCCGCCTACTTCGCGCCCGAGCAGGCCAAGGGCGAACCCGTCGACGGTCGCGCCGACCTGTACTCGACCGGCATCGTGCTCTACGAGCTGCTCACCGGACGCCCGCCCTTCCGCGGCGACTCCCCCGTCGCGGTCGCGTACCAGCACGTCAGCGAGACCCCGGTGACGCCGTCGCTCGTCAACGAGACGTCGCCCCGCGCGTTCGATCCGGTCGTGCTGCGCGCGCTCGCGAAGGAACCGTCACAGCGCTTCCCGGATGCGGCCTCGTTCCGCGAAGCGCTCGACGCCGCATCCGACGGCAAGGCCCCGTCGAAGCGGGCTGTAGGCTCCCTCACGACCCAGCTCTACGGCGAAGACCCGCGCCGCGCGGCCGAGACGGCCCGCTCGCTTCGCCAGCTTTCTACCGACAACACCATGACACGCACGCAGTCCGGCCCGCCGGTGGCGTGGATCTGGGCGGGTGTCGCCCTCATCACCGTGCTGGTCGCCTCCCTGCTGTTCTGGGTGGTGCAGACGGATCCGCTCAATCCCGTGCCCGCAAGCGCCAGGATCGTGCCCACCGTGGCGGGGATGGATCTGGAGCACGCATCCGCGGAGCTCACGGACGAGGACCTCGTGTCGTCTCCGACGACCGAGCCGAGTGACACCGTCGTCGAGGGCGTGGTGATCCGGACGGATCCGGCCGCGGGCGAGAAGGTCGAACCGGGAACCGAGGTCACCGTCGTCGTGTCGGAGGGCCCGAAGGTGTCGGTCGTCCCGAAGCTCGTGTCGGCCAGCGAGGCCGACGCGCGCGCCGCCATCGACGGCGCCGAGCTGCTCGTGGGCACGGTGACGCCGCGCAACGACCCGGAGCTCGCCGCGGGCACCGTGATCTCGGCCCAGGTCAACGGCCGCGATGTCGTGGAGGGCGACGAGGTGCCCTCGGGTTCGACCGTGAACCTCGTGGTCGCCTCCGGTCGCGTGACGATCGTCGATTACACCGGCGGCACGCTGGCCCTCGCTCAGAGCGAGCTCGAGGCTCAGGGCCTCGTCGTCACCCCCGCAGAGGATGCCGGATGCCAGGCCGAAGGCTCAAGCCCCCTGGTGCACAAGCAGTCGGCCGTGGGCGATGTGCCCGTGCACTCGACGATCACCCTCACCTACTGCACCGGTGAGTGAACCGCTCGGCCGGCTCGTCTACTGGATCGTGCCGCCGTCGGGCACGAAGGTCGTGGCGATCCACGGGTACACGTACATAAACAGTCCGTAGAGCGCGGCCGCCACCAGCGCGAGCACGATCAGCAGCTTCACGAACCAGGGGCCGGGCAGGATGCGCCAGAGGGCGGCGTACATCAGATGAGCCCTTCGGTCAGCGCCGCGGGGGTCTCCCCGGTGGCGCGCGGCAGGAACGAATCGAAGACGCCATAGCCGACGATGCGCTCGGTCATGGAGAACTTCGGCGAGCAGCTCGTCAGGGTGATGTAGCGCTCGCCCGGAGCGACCTCCGGGGCCTGCGGCACGTCGGCGAGCACGTCGTAGGCGTCGGGCCGCACGTACTCGAGGTTGCGGAAGCGGTAGACGTACCACCCGGCTTCGGTCTCGATCACGAGCGGATCGCCCACGCGCAGCTCCGGGAGGCGCGCGAAGGGTGCGCCGAAGGTGGTGCGGTGCGCGGCGAGACCGAAGTTGCCCACCTCACCCGGCATCTGGGTGTCGAGGTAGTGGCCGATCCAGGTGCGATCGAGGGTACGGGGCTTGCTCACCCCGCCGGCGATCTTGATCTCGTAGTCGGATCCCCAGCGCGGCACCCGCATGATCGCCCACGGCACGCCGTCCTCATCACGCGGCACCGCGGCGGGCTCGTACGTGACCGCCTGGGTCTCGGGGTCGGCGATCGGCTCGGGCGCCGGTGCGACCGGGGCGCTCTGCGCCCACTGCGCCGACAGTTCCTGCGCCTCCGCCCGGGACGTCTGCCCGTAGATCAGATCGCCGATCCAGATCTGCCAGACCACGTAGAGCAGGATGACCACGCCGAAGGTGAGCAGGATCTCGCCCAGCACGCTCGCGAAAGTGGCACGACTTCGGGGCCGGGGCCGGCGACGCGCGCCCCTGAGCTCCCCCACAGTGGTCACGGATCCAGTTTACGCGGCCGGTAGGATATGCCCCATGGCAGGAACCAAGAAGCCCGCGCGCCCGAATGACGACGACGCCGTCGAGCGTCCCGCGGTCGACGCCGCCCCGAACCCGGTGTGGTTCAAGCCGGTGATGGTCGGTTTTATGCTCATCGGCCTGGTGTGGATCCTGGTGTTCTACCTGTCGGGCATGCAGTTCCCCATCCCGGGCATCGACGCCTGGAACCTCGTGATCGGCTTCGGCATCGCGTTCATCGGCTTCCTCATGACCACTCGCTGGCGGTAATCCACAGCCTCTGGAAAACGAAGCGCCCCTCGACTCGGTCGAGGGGCGCTTTTCTACTTATCACCAGGTTTTTCCACCGGTGGAGGGCGGCGAAATCACAACGGTGTGATTCCATCCCCAGCCGGGGATAACTCTGTGGATAACTCCGATGTCAGCGCAGCCAGATGAGCGGCGGCACCGCGAGGAGCGCCAGCAGGGCGACGACGATCACGCCGAGCAGGATGAGCTGTCTGCGCGACTGGTCCGCACGCCGGGTGGTGGAGAAGACCCACCCGACGAGAAGTCCCGCGATGAGGCCGCCGATGTGGGCCTCCCAGGAGATCGCACGCAGGAGGAACCCGACCACCAGGTTGATGCCGAGAATGATCAGGATGCCCCGCACGTCGCCGCCGAGCGTGCGGCCGATGACGAGCAGCGCGCCGAGCATGCCGAACAGCGCACCCGACGCGCCGACGACCGTGCTGCCGAAGGCGAGGAACGCGACGGCGACGGCACCACCGAGCCCTGCGACGAGGTAGAGCGCGATGAAGCGCCAGCGCCCGAGCATGGGCTCGAGCACGCGGCCGATCATCCAGACCGAGAGCAGGTTCAGTCCGACGTGGATGAAGCTGCCGTGCACGAGCATGTAGGTGAGCAGGCGCCACGGCTCGAAGACGCCGAAGTACTGCGGATACAGCGTCGGTGCGGCGAACGCCAGCCACTGGGCGACGCTCACGCCGAACAGGCCGAGCAGCAGATCGAGAAGGAAGAAGCCGGCGGTGATGCCGACGATCCAGTTGGTGACGGGTGCGGCACCCGCCCGGACGGCGACGCCGCCACCGCGACCCCATCGACGCTCCGCGCGCTTCTGCGCGGTGCTGCGCCCGTTGCGCTGCTCGCGCATGCACTCGGGGCAGATCACTCCCACCGCCGCCTGCGTCTGGCATTCCGGGCAGATGGTGCGCTGGCAGCGCTGGCACAGCGCGAAGCTCATCCGATCGGGATGCCGATAGCAGTAGTTCGCGGGATCGCGGGAGACGTCTGAGGTGGTCACGATGGCGGCGGGGCCTGCGTCAGCTCAGACCGAGGCGATCTCGACCGAGTGCAGGACGACGTCCTCGCGCGGTCGATCCTGGGCGCCCGTCTCGACTGCGGCGATCGAGTCGACGACGGCCTTGGAGGCCTGGTCGGCGACCTCGCCGAAGATCGTGTGCTTGCCCTGCAGCCACGGCGTCGGATCGGTCGTGATGAAGAACTGCGAGCCGTTGGTTCCCGAGAGCTTGCCGGTGATGGCGTTGGGGCGCTTGCCGGCGTTCGCCATGGCGAGCTTGTAGGGCTCGTTGAAGTTCAGCTCGGGGCTGATCTCGTCGTCGAAGGTGTAGCCGGGGCCGCCGACGCCCTGACCGAGCGGGTCGCCGCCCTGGATCATGAAGCCCGGGATGATGCGGTGGAAGATGACGTCGCTGTAGAGCGCGCCCTCGCCCGGCTTGCCGGTGCGCGGATCGGTCCACTGACCGGATCCGTCGGACAGGCCGATGAAGTTGTTGACCGTCTTCGGGGCCTGGTCGCCGAAGAGGTTGACGACGATGTCGCCGTGGTTGGTGTGCAGCGTGGCAACGGCAGTGTGCTGAGGCATGGGTCCATCCTCGCAGAGGCCGCCGACACTGCACCGCTTCCGGACACCTGTCAAGGCCCCTGGAATCCCCCTGCCGCTGAACGGGTGATCTGGCAGGATGAGGGAACCACCACATCCCAGCGACAGGGAGGGCACCGATATGAGCCTCAGCAAGAAGCGCAAGAAGGAACTCCAGCGGCTGCAGCAGTCGGCCGCCCAGCTGTGGGAAGCGCAGCAGGTCGTCCTGGCCGGCGCGTCCGACGTGGCCCGCGAGGCCGGTCGTCAGCTCGGTCACTACAACCGCGAGCACATCGCCCCGGTCGTCGACGAGAAGTACCACGAGTACGTCGCTCCGGTCGTCGACCGCGTCGCGCCGTACGTGGACGAGAGCCGCAAGGCCTCGAAGCACTTCCTCGACCACAGGGTCGTTCCGGTCGTGGGCGGTGTCGTCGGCAAGGCGCTCTCGGCGCTGGATGCGGCCAACGACGCCCGCCAGAAGTTCACCGGCCACGTGGCTCCGGTCGCACCGCCGAAGAAGAAGCGCGGCGCGGGCCCCGTGATCGCGCTCGTGCTCGGCGTCGCCGCTGCGGCCGCCGTGCTCTACGCCGCTTGGCAGACGCTGCGAGCCGACGACGAGCTGTGGGTCGCTGACGACCCGCTGGCCTCGCCCGACGCCCAGTAGTGGGCACCTCTGAAGCCACCTCCCGGGTACGGGAAGCCGCGGCGGCTCGCGGCCTCGAGATCGAGGTCATCGAGTCGCCGCGCGCGTCTTCCCTGGAGGAGGCGGCGGAGCTGCGCGGCATCACGCCGGCCGACATCGTCAAGTCGCTCGTGGTCAAGGGCCGCGGCGATGACAACTACCTCTTCGCGCTGATCCCGGGCGACCGCTCGATCTCCTGGCCCAAGCTGCGGGCGCTGCTGGGTGCCAACCGACTGCGCCTGCCAGAGCCCGAGCTCGCCCTCGCAGCCACCGGCTACGAGCGCGGCACGATCACCCCGCTGGGAAGCACGCACGACTGGCCGGTCTTCGCCGACGAGCGCATCGTGGGGCGTCGCGTCTCGATGGGCGCGGGCGCGCACGGCTACAGCCTGTCCGTCGATGCCGACGCCCTGATCGACGCCTACGGCGCGACCGTCGCCGACATCTCCGAGCCGATCGAGACGATCCGGGGCTAGTTCGCGTCGGACGGCGGCGTGAGCCGGCGGTCGTCGAACACCACCACGCCGTCGCGCCCCGTCTTCTTCGCGGCATAGAGCGCCTCATCCGCACGGATCATCGCGGTCTCGGACGAGAGCGCCGGCCCCGAGAGCTGCTCGAACGCGATCACGCCGACGGATCCGGACACGTGGATCCCGTGCGCTGTGAGGAATGCGCCCGCTTCCCTGACCTCCTCGACGATGCGCACCCCGACCCGGCGCGCATCCTCCAATCCGCCGTCGTGCAGGAGCACGGAGAACTCGTCTCCGCCCTGGCGAGCGACCATGTCCCCGGCTCGCACGGCTCGGCGCAGGTGCCGGCCGACGCGGACGATCAGCTCATCTCCGACAGGATGACCGAGCCTGTCGTTGACCGACTTGAACCTGTCGATGTCGAGCGAGAGAAGGGCGCCGCGAGGTCCTTGCGCTCGGCAGAGCTCCACGTGGTGGTTCAGCTCCCGCTCCAGCCGTCTGCGATTGGCGAGCCCGGTCAGCGCATCGTGCTCGGCGAGCCGGCGGTACTGTTCCCGGGCCTGCTCGAGCTCCTGCTCCACAGCGCGGGTCTCGGTCACGTCCCGGATCGCCGCCAGCGTCCAGCTGCCATCCGGCTGGCCGATCGGGCCGAGACTGATGCCGACGGCGAGTTCGCTGCCGTCCTTGCGTCGCGCGGTGAGGTCGCGCGATCCCATCGTTCGCCGCACCGGATGCTCGGCATACCGACGTCGCAGTTCCCCATGGTGCTCGCGCACCCGATCCGGCACGAACAGGTCGACGCTGCGCCCGAGCACCTCCTCCGGGGTGTACCCGAGCATCTCGGTGACCTGGGGATTGATGTACTGGACGATCCCGCGCGAATCGACCACGACCATGGCATCCGGCGCCGAGTCGAGGAATCCGCGCAGCTGTGCCGCCGCTGCCTCGGCCTGATCGCGAAGCCGGACGCGCTCACTGACATCACGCACGGCGGCGAGCTGCCAGACCTGGCCCCTGCCGGGCCCCGGGACCGGCGTGAGACTGATGTCCACGGGGATCTCGCGGCCGTCCTCGTGCAGCGCCATCACGTCTCGGGCGTCGATGCGCCGCGAGTGGTTCCCCCCGGCGAGCGCCGCGAGTCTCTCCCGCAGGCGCGGCGGCGACAGCATCGACACCGGCTGTCCGATCAGAGACGACGGGTGGTGGCCGAAGACGACGGAGACTGCGGGGTTGACCTCTCGGATGACGCCGGCATCGTCGACCAGCAGCATCGCGTCGGGCGCCGCCTCGAGGAAGGCCCGCAGCTGAACATCGTCCATCCGACCCATCATGCTCGGTCGGACCCGTTGTTCACACCCTCCCCCTTGTGTGGTCAGACCACCCGGCAGGCGATCGCGGCCACTGCCGCAGCGCGGATCAGCGCAGGATCGTCGCGAGGCGGTGCACGGCGAACTCGTACCCCTGCACGCCGGCCCCGACGATCACGGCCGAGGCGATGTCGGAGAGGTAGGAGTGGTGGCGGAAGGCCTCGCGCGCGTGAACGTTCGAGATGTGCACCTCGACGAACGGCAGCTCGACGCCGGCCAGGGCATCGCGCAGCGCAACCGACGTGTGGGTGAGGCCGCCCGGATTGATGACGATGCCGTCGACATCCGCCCTCGCCTCGTGGATCACATCGATCAGCGCGCCCTCGTGGTTCGACTGGAAGGCGCGAAGGTCGAAACCGACCTCCTTGGCGGTCGCCCTCGCCAGGGCGAAGACGTCGTCGAGCGTCTCGCGCCCATAGATCTCGGGCTCGCGCGTGCCGAGCAGGTTGAGATTCGGGCCGTTGACGAGCAGCAGGCGGTTGTACATGGATGCTCCGTTCAGTGCTTCAGTCCGGCGAGTGTCAGGGCGGCGTCGACGAGCGACACGCGCTCGATCCCGTGCACCTTCGACAGCGGGATCCACTCGGCCATGTCGCTCGATCCGTCGACCTCATGCGTGAGCTCGCCGCCCACGATCGTGGCCTTGTAGACGAGGCGCAGGGTGTGCAGCGGGCCGGTTGCGCCCTGAGCGAGGCGCTTGCGAGCGGGCACCACGCGAGAGTCGACACCCAGGATGCCGTCGAGCCGCACCTTGTAGCCGCTCTCCTCCCAGACCTCGCGCACCGCCGCGTCGGCCGGATCCTCGCCGGGCTCGAGCCCACCGCCGGGAAGCGACCACGCGGGAACGCGGCCCTCGATCCACCGCGTCAGCAGCAGCCGATCCTCATCGTCGACGATGACGCAGTAGGCCGCGACGCGCATATCCATGGGGACAGCCTAGTGAGCCTGCCGGCTCTTCGAACGAGGGCGGAGCAGCCCCTGAAGACCCACAGGACGGTCCCCCGGTTCCAAGGAGGTGGAGCGGTGCATACAGCACTCGGGCAGCAGCTTTCTCCGCGACGGGAATGATCAGTCCGCGGGAGGAACAAATGACGTGCGTATTTATGCGGCGCCAGTGCCTTTCGGTGGTTAATCTCGCAAATTCTGGACCGTCCTTTCCAGCTTGGCTGCTTCCTACTCAAGCTTTTCCGCGAGGCGCTGAGCTTTTCTGCTTCGTGTCGCCAGAGCTGCCGACCCGGTCGGGACCGTGGCCGCGGCCATGAGCTACGCAATGTGCAAGAGTGGTCACAGATTCGAAGCTTCCCAGCCGCGGATACGGAGGATTCATCACTCATGAGTGCAACGGAAGCACGCCCCGAAACGCGACGAACGCAGAGTCTCCCGCTGGGCACCATCGCAACGATTCTGGGAGCGATCGCGCTCCTCCTCCTGAACACCGCACTGATCGCGTTCTATTTCTTTTGGAACATCGCAGACGCCGCAACAATCAACGGGGTGGAGTCGGGCGCCGGATATGACCCATCGTCGATGTTGCCGAATGCGCATCTGATGTGGATCGCCGCGAACGCCTCGTTGCTGTTCTTGATCGCCACTGACGTGTGCGTAACTGTCTGGTACTTCACCAACCGGCGAAAGCCGGTCTAGACCCCCTCCAGGGCTAGTCGAATCGGGCATCTCGGGGCGGATCGGCGATCTTCGGCGTCTTACGTTGGCGTACTGCATCCCCGGGGCGTCACGATCCTCGGTTGCACCGACTCGATGAGTGAGTGTACAGTCACTCTCATGAGCCCCCGCGGATCCGTCCTCTCCACCGCCGAGCAACGGCGACCCGTCGTCACGGACGCCGCGCTGCGCCGGTTCGCCGAGCGCGGCCTGCACGCGACGACGGTCGCCGACGTCGCGGCCGAGGCGAAGATCTCCCCCGCGTACGCGTTCAAGCTGTTCCCCCGCAAGGAGGCCCTGTTCGTCGCGGCGCTCGAGCTCTGCTTCGATCGCATCCTCGAGGCCGTCGCAGAGGGCGCGGATGCCGCCGCATCACCGGGCGCCGACGATGTGCTCGACGCGATGGGCGATGCGTACGCGCATCTCATCCAGGACCGCGCGCTGCTGATGCTGCAGGTGCACGCGCAGTCGGTCGCCGACGTTCCGGAGATCGGATCCGCCCTGCGCGCCGGTCTCGCGCGCATCACCACGTTCGCGAAGGATCGCTCGGGCGCCTCAGACGAGGCCGTGCAGCGATTCGTCGCCTACGGGCAGCTCTGCCATCTCATCGTCACGGTCGGTCTCGAAGAGATCCCCGAGCCGTGGGCGCAGCTGCTGACCCGCGGCATCCGCCACCCCGACTGATCCAACCCATCCCGAGCACCCGCGTCGCGCGGGTTCTCTTTTGACCTCAAGAGTGAGTGTTGAATCACTCTCCATCTGAAAGGAAGAAGCGCATGACCCTTCTCGCCTCCCCCTCGACCCAGGCGCACGCGCGCTCGCCACGCCGTTGGCTGGCCCTCGGCGTGCTGGCCCTCGCCCAGTTCCTCGTGGTGCTGGATGCCTCCATCGTCAACATCGCCCTGCCCGTGCTCGGCGCGCAGCTGCGGATGGACACCACGGCGCTCGCCTGGGTCATCACCGCCTATGTGCTCGCCTTCGGCAGCCTGATGCTGCTCGGCGGGCGTCTCGCCGACCGCTACGGCCACCGCCGGGTGTTCCTGATCGGCACGGCCGGGTTCGTCGCGGCCTCGGCGGCGGCCGGCCTCTCGGTCGGAGCGGAGATGCTTCTGGCGTCCCGCGCCGTGCAGGGCGCCTCGGCAGCTCTGCTCGCCCCGGCGGCGCTCGCGCTGCTCACACACCTGTTCCCCGTCGCGGGCGAGCGCGCCAAGGCGCTGGGCGTCTGGGGCGCCGTCGCCGGCATCGGGTCGGCCGCGGGCGTGCTGCTCGGTGGCGTGCTCACCGCGAGCCTCGGATGGCAGTCGGTCTTCTTCGTGAACGTGCCGGTGGGTGCGGTCGTGCTCATCGCGATCCCGCTCCTCATCACGCGTGATGGCGCCACGGCACCGTCCCGTCTCGACCTGCCGGGCGCCGCCTCGATCACCGGCGCGCTCCTGGCCGCGGTGGGCGCCGCGAGCGCGATCGAGCAGTTCGGGCTCGCGCACCCCGTGGTCTGGGGCCTGGGTCTCCTCGCCGCCGTACTCGGGGCCGTGTTCGTCGCGGTCGAGCGGCGCGCATCCGATCCGCTCGTGCCGCTCGCTGTCTTCCGCAATCGGAATCTGACGGTCGGCAACGTCGTGATGCTGCTGGTCGGTGCGGCGATGGTGGCGCTGTTCTTCGCGCTGTCGGTCTACATGCAGGCCGTGCTGCACTACGACGCGCTCACGACCGGCCTGAGCCAGCTGCCGCTCGCCGGCGCGCTCGTTGTCGCCGCGGGCGTGGTGCCGAGCCTCATCGCAAAGGCCGGAGCGCGGATGACCCTCGCCGGCTCGCTCGTGATGCTCGCGGGTGGGCTGGTGTGGCTCGCCTTCGCGCCGGCCGACGCGGACTTCGTCGCGCACCTGCTCGGCCCGAGCCTGCTGATCGGCGTGGGCATGGGCGGTGCGTTCGTCACCACGACCCAGCTCGCGGTGGACGGTGTCGAGGGCGGCGAGGCGGGCCTTGCCGGCGGCCTCGTGAACACGAGCCAGCAGATCGGCGGAGCGCTCGGCCTCGCGGTGCTCGCCGCGGTGGCGACCATGCGGACGGAGGCGCTCGGCGCCGCCGGGGTCGCCGAGGCACAGGCCCTCACGGGCGGCTTCTCATGGCTCTTCCTCGGCACGGCGGGCCTCGCGGTGCTCGCCGGTGCGGTTGCGCTCGGAGCGCGCCGATCCTGATCCGGAACAGCCAGAAGGCGGGCGACCCTCTCGGGTGGCCCGCCTTCTGCGGTCGGTCAGTGGCCGTCGGTGGCGTCCTTGACAGCGTCCTTGACGTGCTCGCCAGCCTGCTTCACATGGGCACCGGCCTGGTCGGCCTTGCCCTCGGCTTCGAGACGCTCGTTGTCGGTCGCGTCACCGACACCTTCCTTCACCTTGCCGGACAGGTCCTGCGCGGTGTTCTTGACCTTGTCATCGAATCCCATGTGCGACTCCTTCCGTAGGACAACCACGCTACGAACGGCCGCCGGATCACGCACGGGGGTTGACAGCGGTCAGGATGCCCGTGCGAAGACGATCGCGAGCAGCGCACATCCCGACGCGATCAGCGCCATCACGCCGTATCCGCCCACGGCTGCGGCGGCCATCGGCCCCAGTGCGGGCCCGAGCGCGGCGACGATCGTGATCGGAGCGGCGTAGACGCCATTGAGCGACCCGTAGGTCGCGGCGCCCCAGCGTTCGATGACCGCGGAACCCTGCACGAGCGTCTGGGCTCCGCGCACGGCGCCGGCGACGATGGCCAGCGCGATGAGCAGCCAGGTGGGTCCGGGGGTGAGGGCCATCAATGCGAGCGCCACCGCGCCGGTCGCCGCCGTCGCGACCAGCGGCACCCGCGGCGCCGACGTGCGCGGGATCGCGACGTACAGCAGCCGTCCGGCGACCTGCCCCGCGCCGAGAAGGCCGAGCGCCCAGGCGGCCAGCCCGTAATCCATGCCCTTCTCGGAATACAGGGGGATCACCGAGAGGGTCACCATGTACAGCGCGGCGACGAGCAGCAGCGTGCCGCCCTCGAGGGCCCAGAACCGTCGGCTGCGCAGCACCGCGCGCACGCCCGGACCGACCTCTGCGACCGCCGTCGGGAGCAGCGGCGGCCATCGCCGCTCGAGTGTGAACCAGTGCAACGGCACCGTGACGACCGCCAGCACACCCGCCAGCACCACGAACGTCGAGCGCCAGTCGATGACCGACAGCAGGCCCGCGACGATCGGCGCGAAGATCGTCGATGCCAGCCCGCCCGCGAGTGTGAGGATCGTCATGGCCCCGCGGCGACGCAGGTCGTATCGGCGAGCCAGCACCGTGAACGCGGCCTGGTACAGCGTCGCCGCCTGGGCGGTGCCGGCGACGACCCAGCCGAGCCCGAACAGCCACGGCTCCGGGGCGCCGGCCACCACGATCAGGCCTGCCGCACCGAGCACGCTGCCGAGGGTCATCACGCCGCGCGGCCCCTTGGCGTCGAGCCAGCGCCCGACCGGCACGCCCGCGATCGCCGAGGCCACGAGCCCCGCCGAGAAGAGCGCCGTCACGAGCGCCAGCGGCCATCCGGTGTCCTCCGCGACCACGGGCGCGGCGACGATCATCGCGTAGAACAGGATGCCCCAGCTGACCACCTGACCAAGGCTCAACGCCGCCAGGCGCCACGGCTGCCACGGCTCGGGCGCGGCAGGCGCCACCGGCGTCACATCGTCGCCGTCACCGGACATCCACGGGGATGTGCTCTCGCGCACTCCCTGTGATCCGGATCCGCTCGGTGTGTGTTCCCGAGGGGCGTCTCCCACCACGGCATCCCCCGCTCGTCACGCTCACGCTAGGCACCGCGGGTTGCGCAGGGGTGAACGGATCAGGCCGACTGGGTCGCCGGAGCGATCTCGGCCAGGAGGGCCTCCACGCGCGCCTTGATCTCATCGCGGATCGGGCGCACGGCCTCGATGCCCTGGCCGGCCGGGTCGTCGAGCTGCCAGTCCTCGTAGCGCTTGCCCGGGAAGATCGGGCACGCGTCGCCGCAGCCCATCGTGATGACCACATCCGACTCGCGCACGGCATCCACCGTGAGCACCTTGGGAGTGTTGGCGGAGATGTCGATGCCGGCCTCAGCCATGGCCTCGACGGCGACGGGGTTGATCTCGTCCTTCGGCGCCGAGCCCGCCGAGAGCACCTCGACGCGCTCGCCCGCGAGGTGCTGCAGCCAGCCGGCGGCCATCTGCGAGCGGCCGGCGTTGTGGACGCAGACGAACAGGACGGTGGGCGTGGCGCTCATGGGGTCTCCTTCGGTCGGATACCCAAAAGCATAGATCAGGATCTATGTATTAATCCAGCAGCTCGTCGAGCAGACCGCGCACCCGGCGCTCGATCTCGTCACGGATGGGGCGCACGCGCTCAAGCGGCAGACCCTTCGGATCCTCGAGATCCCAGTCGAGATAGCGCCGACCCGGGTAGATCGGGCACGCGTCGCCGCAGCCCATGGTGATCACGACATCCGCCGCGCGCACGGCCTCGTCGGTCAGCGGCTTCGGGAACTCGGACCCCTGGGGCACGCCGATCTCGTCGAGCGCGGTCGCGATCGTCGAGCGCATCTCGAGCGCGGGCATGGATCCGGCGCTGCGCACAACCACCCGGTCGCCCGCGAGGTGACGCAGGATGGCCGAGGCGATCTGCGAACGACCGGCGTTCTGCACGCACACGAACAGCACCTCGGGCTTCTCGCGGGTCGGGCTGTCCGCCCGCGCGAGCGCTTCGAGTCGCTCGGCGGCGAAGGCCGCGGTGCGACTGGCGAGCTGCTTCGGAACCGCGTCGCGCGACAGCAGCGAGAGGCTCTCGCGCACGTACGCGTCGATGGTCTCGGGGCCGAACGTCCCCCGGAAACGCGTCGTCAGATCCGCCACGATGCGCTCGAGATCCGGCGCGCTGTCGCCCTCGCCACCGAGCACGGCACGCAGCTCGTTCTCGCGCTCGGCGGCCACGGCGAACCAGGCGTTTCGCCCTTCCTGCGTGCGCGTGACGACGCCGTCCTCGAGCAGCAGGCGCAGGTGGTAGCTCACGGTCGGCTGGCGCAGGCCGATCGCCTCCGCGAGCTCGCCGACGCGCAGCCGCCCCTCCGGCGCGCCCAGCAGAAGACTCAGGATCCGCGCGCGCGTCGGATCCGCGATCGTCGCGAGAGCGGCCGGGGAACCCATAGATCCGAGTCTATGTCCGCGTGCCGGACCGGTTCTCGCTCCACGCGAAGCAGGGCACGCGGCTCAGGGAAGCGCGACTCAGTCGTCGGCGCGGCGACGCTCGAGCAGGATCGTGTCGCGCCACTCTCCCGCGCGCGGGCCGAGCTGCGCGCGGGCGATGCGCTCGCGCCGGCCGACCTCCCGGAATCCGGCGGCCGCGTGCAGCCGCAGGCTGGCGGTGTTCTCGGGGAAGATCGCCGACTGGATGGTCCAGAATCCCTGCGCGTCCGCGGCCTCCACGAGCGCGTGGAGCAGCAGCCGCCCGACACCCCGGCCGCGTGCGGCCCCGGCCACATATACCGAGTGCTCGATCACGCCGCGGTACGCCTCACGCGTCGAGACGCGAGAGGCCGCCGCCCAGCCGAGCACGTCGTCGCCGTCGACCGCGACGATCCGCAGCTCCGGCAGCTTGCCCGCGTCGAAGGCCTCCCAGGTGGGCGGCTCGGTCTCGAAGGTGGCTTCGCCAGTGGCGATCCCCTCGCGGTAGATGCGCTCGACAGCGGGCCAGTCGCCGGGGCTGAGGGGACGGATCCGGATCATCCGCAGCAGCCGTCGGCGGAGTCGACCCCGCAGGATCCACCCGCGGAGGCTCCGGCGAGCGGAAGGAGCGTCAGGCCGGCCGGCGCCTGCAGGGTGATGGGCTGCGGGCTCTTCGCCACGACCGGGCCGCAGCAGTCGCCGCCGTCGCCCGACGACGTCGAGCACACACCGGTCTCGGGCAGCACAAGTTCGACGCGCTCCGCCGCGGCGCTGTCGCCCGCGAGCCAGGCCACCACCGAGCGCACCTGCTCGTATCCCGTCTTCAGCAGGAAGGTCGGCGCACGGCCGTAGCTCTTCATGCCGACGATGAAGAAGCCCTGCTCCGGATGCGTGAGCTCGCGGTAGCCGTGCGGCCGCACGGTGCCGCAGGAGTGCTCGTTCGGATCGATGAGGGGTGCCAGCGCGCGCGGTGCCTCGACCACCTCGTCGAGGTCGAGCCGCAGCTCGCGGAGCATGCCGAGCTCGGGGCGGAAGCCGGTCGCCACCACCACGAGGTCGGTGTCATGCGTCGCCACCTCTCCCCCGCGGCGGCCCTGCAGGCGCACGCCGTCGCCGGTGCTCTCGGCCCGCAGGATCTCGAAGCGGTCGACCTGCGCGATCCGCCCGTCGCGCACCCGGCGCTGCAGTCGCGTGCCGAGCGATCCGCGGTCGGGCAGCTCGTCGCCGTCGGTCGAGATGCGCTGAGCGGCGGCGCCACGGATGAGCCAGGAGACGCGGGTGCCCGGCTCGTCCTCCGCGAGCCTCGAGAGCGCGAGCAGCGTATTCGCCGCGGAATGACCCGCCCCGACCACGGTGGTGTGGCGTCCTGCGAAGCGCTCGCGATCGGCGCCCAGCACGTCCGGCAGCGCGGGCAGCACGCGGTCGGCCACGTCCTCCCACCCGAGCGGCTCGAGACCGCCTGATCCGAGCGGGTTCGCCTGCCCCCAGGTGCCCGACGCGTCGATCACGGCGCGGGCCGTCTCGTCGACGACCGCGCCGTCAGCCAACCGCAGGCGCAGGGCGAACGGCGCCGCTGCGCGGCCCGCCGTGCGGGTGCGGTCCATCCCCTCGCGCGTGACGGCCACCACCTCGACACCCGACCGGATCGCCGGGGCGATCGCCGGATGCGCGGCAAGGGGCGCCACGTACTCGTCGATGAGCTCGGATCCGCTGGGCGCGCGACCGGCGACGGGTGCCTCCCAGCCGGTGCCGGCGAGCAGGCGCGCGGCAGCATCGTCGACCAGGTGCTCCCACGGCGAGAAGAGGCGTGTGTGGCCCCATTGGCGCACGGCCGCGCCGACGACGGCGCCGCGCTCGAACACCACGAACGGGATGCCGCGCTCGTGCAGGTGAGCGGCAGCGGCGAGGCCGACGGGGCCGGCGCCGATGATGGCGACGGGAAGCGCCGAGAGGCGGTCGCCGGCGGCGGGGCGGGACGGGGCGAGTTCGGTGAGCGTGGTCACAATCAGGAAGTCTGCGCCCTCTATCGATGTCTGTCAATATCGACTACCATCAATGTATGCCCGCTCAGCTCGAGATCATCCAGCCCTCCGCCTGCTGCGCGCCGCTCACCCGCGAGCCGCTCGGCCAGAGCGACGCCGAAGATCTCGCGCGCACGATGAAGGCCCTCGGCGATCCGGCACGCCTGCGCCTGCTGTCGCTCGTGGCCGCGAGCGAGGGATCGGAGGCCTGCGTCTGCGACCTGCAGGAGCCGCTGGGCCTGGCCCAGCCCACCGTCTCTCACCACCTGCGTGTGCTCACCGAAGCCGGATTCCTCACCCGCAGCAAGCGCGGAACGTGGGCCTACTACGCGCTCGTTCCGGGTGCACTCGACCG
This sequence comes from Microbacterium stercoris, assembly GCF_017592545.1. Classification (GTDB taxonomy): domain Bacteria; phylum Actinomycetota; class Actinomycetes; order Actinomycetales; family Microbacteriaceae; genus Microbacterium; species Microbacterium stercoris. Next base: position 76,521 of record NZ_JAGFOA010000001.1, on the reverse strand, counting down.
CATCGCCGACGTGCTGCGCGGCTGAGGCCGCCGCACGGGCAAGGGTCGACCCTCGGGCAGGGCCTCCGCTCACTCAACATATAGACTGCGATCTATGGATCGCACCGAGACCCTGCGCCCGCTCACCGCGGAGTTCCTGGGCAGCCTCCTGCTCGCGGCCGTCGTGATCGGTTCGGGAATCATGGCGCAGCGCCTGTCGCCGGATGACGTCGGGCTGCAGCTGCTCGAGAACGCCTTCGCGACGGCACTCGGCCTCGGCGTGCTCATCCTGCTGCTGCAGCCGATCTCCGGGGCGCACTTCAACCCCGTGGTGACGCTCGCCGACGCGTTCCTGACGCGCGCGTGGCGCAGGGTCGCCCCCTTCGCCGCCGCGCAGATCGTGGGGTGCATCGCCGGCGCGATCCTGGCGAACGCGATGTTCGCGGCGCCGATCGCGTGGAGCACCACAGAGCGCGCGACGCCGGCCCACCTGCTCTCGGAGATCATCGCGACCGCCGGCCTCGTGCTCGTGATCTTCGTGCTGGCCCGCACCGGCCGTGGTGCGCTCGCTCCGGTCGCGGTGGGCGCCTACATCGGCGCCGCATACTTCTTCACGGCGTCGACGAGCTTCGCCAACCCCGCCATCACGATCGGCCGGATGTTCTCCGACACCTTCGCGGGTATCGCCCCCGCCTCCGCGCCGGGCTTCGTCATCGCCCAGCTCATCGGCGGCGCACTCGGACTGGCGATCACCGTCTGGCTCACCCCGAAGCACGCCGATTGACCGCGTCGCCCGGTGACGACGTGCCCGTCCGCACGCCAGCCTGCGAAAAAACAAAACCCCTGGACTGACCAGGGGTGTCTGTGGAGCCTAGGAGATTCGAACTCCTGACATCCTGCTTGCAAAGCAGGCGCTCTACCAACTGAGCTAAGGCCCCGCGTTCGGGTGAACCTGAATGAGTTTACATGCGTCTCGAGGTGGCCTTTCACGCCGAGCACTCAGGTGCGGAGACCTGCGAGCCGCGCCATGGGCCGACCGGGCAACGAGAAAGCCCCTCGCTTTCGCGAGGGGCTTTTCTGGTGGGGGTACCAAGACTTGAACTTGGGACCTCTTCATTATCAGTGAAGCGCTCTAACCGCCTGAGCTATACCCCCGTGGGCCTCGGGCTTGCGCCCTCAACCTCAAAGACTTTACCCGATCCGTGAGGGGTTCGCGAATCGGGGCGACGTCCCGGGCGGGTCAGTTCGAGGTGAAGCCGACGAGCAGTCCGCCCGTGACCTTCACCGCGAGGTTGTAGATGCCCGCGATGACCGCACCGAGCACGGTCACGACCACCAGGTTCAGGATCGCCACCACGGTCGCGAACGCCATCACCTGCGGCAGACCGATCAGCTGCGAGATCGCGATGCTGCCGTCGGTGAAGCTCTTGAAGAACTCATCCGCCTTGGCGATGAGGCCCGTCGTCTGCACGACCATGTAGATCAGGAAGAACGACACGAAGGTCACGATCGCCAGCGCCACCGCCGCGAGGAACGACAGCTTCACGGACGACCAGAAGTCCACATAGACGAGGCGCAGGCGCACCTGCTTGGAGCTCGACTTGTGGGTCGACTTCTTGGCGAGCTTGTCGGCTACCGTGCTCATGCGTTCTCTCCGGGGGTCTCGGGCGCGGACTCGTCCGTGGATTCGCCGTCGTTCTCGTCGTCCGCAGCCACGGCGCGCTCGGTGTTGCGTGCGATGGCGAGGATGCGGTCGTCCTTGTCAGGTCGCGCGAAGAGCACGCCCATGGTGTCGCGGCCCTTGGCAGGGACCTCGGCGACGGCCGAGCGTACCACCTTGCCCTTGGCGAGAACCACGAGCACCTCGTCGTCCTCGGAGACGATCAGACCGCCCGCGAGCCCGCCGCGCTCATCCGACAGCTTCGCCACCTTGATGCCGAGACCGCCTCGGCCCTGCACGCGGTACTCGGTGACGGCGGTGCGCTTGGCGAAGCCGCCCTCGGTCACGACGAAGACGTAGCCCTCGTCGGTGACGACCGACGCCGACAGCAGGTGATCGCCCTCACGGAACGACATGCCCTTGACGCCGCTGGTCGAGCGACCGAGCGGGCGCAGGGCCTCATCGGTCGCCGAGAAGCGCAGCGACTGGCCACCGCGGCTGATCATCAGGATGTCGTCGGTCGCGTTCACCAGCAGCGCCGAGACGAGCTCGTCGTCCTCGCGCAGCTTGATGGCGATGATCCCGCCCTGACGGTTCGAGTCGTACTCGGCGAGGCGCGTCTTCTTCACCAGACCCGACTTCGTGACGAGCACGAGGTTCTCGGCCGCCTCGTAGTTCTTGAGCTCGATGATCTGCGCGATCTGCTCATCCGGCTGCAGCGCGAGCAGGTTCGCCACGTGCATGCCCTTCGCATCGCGGCCGGCCTCGGGCAGCTCATACGTCTTGGTGCGGTAGACGCGGCCCTTCGTCGTGAAGAACAGCAGCCAGTGATGCGTGGTGGTGACGAAGAAGTGCTCGACCACGTCGTCGGCGCGCAGCTGCGCGCCCTTCACGCCCTTGCCACCGCGTCGCTGCGAGCGGTAGTTGTCGCTGCGGGTGCGCTTGACGTAGCCCTCGCGCGTGACCGTGACGACCATGTCCTCCTCGGCGATGAGGTCCTCCATGGACACGTCGCCGTCGAAGCCGTGGAGGATGTGCGTGCGGCGCTCGTCGCCGAAGCGCGACACGATCTCGGTGAGCTCCTCGCGGATGATCGCGCGCTGACGCATCTCGTCGGCGATGATCGCCTTGAACTCGGCGATCTGCGCCTCGAGGTCGGTGGCCTCGTCGATGATCTTCTGACGCTCGAGGGCCGCGAGACGACGCAGCTGCATCGTCAGGATCGCCTCGGCCTGGATGTCGTCGATGTCCAGCAGCGACTTCAGTCCCTCGCGGGCCTCGTCGACGGTCGGCGAGCGGCGGATCAGCGCGATGACCTCGTCGAGCGCGTCGAGGGCCTTCAGCAGCGCACGCAGGATGTGCATCCGCTCCTCCGCCTTGCGCAGGCGGAACTTCGTGCGACGCACGATGACCTCGAGCTGGTGGGCGATCCAGTATCCGATGAAACCGTCGAGCGAGAGCGTGCGCGGCACGCCGTCGACGATCGCGAGCATGTTCGCGCCGAAGTTCGTCTGCAGCTCGGTGTGCTTGTAGAGGTTGTTGAGCACGACCTTCGCCACCGCGTCGCGCTTGAGCACAACGACGAGGCGCTGACCGGTGCGACCCGAGGTCTCGTCGCGGATGTCGGCGATGCCGGTGACCTTGCCCTCGCGGGCGAGCTCGCCGATCTTCACCGCGAGGTTGTCGGGGTTCACCTGGTACGGCAGCTCGGTGATCACGAGGCACGTGCGGCCCTGGATCTCCTCGATCTCGACGACCGCGCGCATCGTGATGGATCCGCGTCCGGTGCGATACGCCTCGTGCACGCCCTTGGTGCCGAGGATCTGCGCGCCGGTCGGGAAATCGGGGGCCGGGATGCGCTGCATCAGGCCGTCGAGCAGCTCCTCGCGGGGCAGCTCGGGGTTCTCCAGCGCGAACAGCGCGCCGTCGGCGACCTCGCGCAGGTTGTGCGGCGGGATGTTCGTGGCCATGCCGACCGCGATGCCGACGGATCCGTTGACCAGCAGGTTCGGGAAGCGGGCCGGCAGAACGGTCGGCTCCTGCGTCTCGCCGTCGTAGTTGTCGTGGAAGTCGACCGTGTCCTGCTCGATGTCGCGCACCATCTCGAGCGCGAGCTGAGCCATCTTGGTCTCGGTGTAACGCGGGGCGGCCGCGCCCTGGTTGCCGGGCGAGCCGAAGTTTCCCTGCCCCTGTGCCAGCGGGTAGCGCAGCGACCACGGCTGCACGAGGCGCACGAGGGCGTCGTAGATCGCCGAGTCGCCGTGCGGGTGGTACTGACCCATGACCTCGCCGACGACGCGGGCGCACTTCGAGAACTTCTTGTCGGGACGGTAGCCGCCGTCGTACATCGCGTAGACGACGCGGCGGTGCACGGGCTTGAGGCCGTCGCGCACGTCGGGCAGCGCGCGCCCGACGATGACGCTCATCGCGTAGTCGAGGTAGCTGCGCTGCATCTCCGACTGCAGGTCGACCTGGTCGATGCGGCCGTGGTTGTGGGCCGCGTTCGCGTCGGGGCGCTGCTCGTCGTTGTTCTCGTCAGTCATGTTCTCTTCGTCTCAGATCAGTTCGTGAGGTCGGCTTGCGACGTCTCGTCTCGCTTCGCTCGCTCGACGACCGGGTGGCGTCTCGCTGCGCGTCGACAGAGTCATCAGATGTCGAGGAATCTCACGTCCTTCGCATTGCGCTGGATGAACGAGCGTCGCGACTCGACGTCCTCACCCATCAGCACCGAGAAGATCTCGTCGGCTGCGGCGGCGTCGTCGATGGTGACCTGACGCAGCGTCCGCGTCTCGGGGTTCATCGTCGTGTCCCACAGCTCGTGGTCGTTCATCTCGCCGAGACCCTTGTAGCGCTGGATGCCCGCCTCCTTGGGGATGCGCTTGCCGGCGGCCGCGCCCTCCTTCAGGAGCGCGTCGCGCTCACGGTCGCTGTAGACGTACTCGTGTGCGGCGTTCGTCCACTTCAGGCGGTAGAGCGGGGGCATCGCCAGGTAGACGAAACCGGCCTCGACGAGACCGCGCATGTAGCGGAACAGCAGCGTCAGCAGCAGCGTCGTGATGTGCTGGCCGTCGACGTCGGCATCGGTCATCAGCACGATCTTGTGGTACCGGGCCTTGTCGATGTCGAACTCCGGGCCGATGCCCGTGCCGAAAGCCTGGATCATGGCCTGGACCTCCTTGTTGCCCAGGGCCTTGTCGATGCGCGCGCGCTCGACGTTCAGGATCTTGCCACGCAGCGCCAGGATCGCCTGCGTGTGCGGGTCGCGGCCGCCGACGGCCGAGCCGCCGGCCGAGTCGCCCTCGACGAGGAAGATCTCGGAGATCGACGGATCCTTCGACGTGCAGTCCTTGAGCTTGTCGGGCATCGCGGCCGACTCGAAGACGCTCTTGCGGCGCGCCGTCTCGCGGGCCTTGCGGGCCGCCATGCGCGCGGTGGCCGCGTCGATCGCCTTGCGGATCACGTTCTTGGCCTGCTGCGGGTTGCGCTCGAACCAGTCGGCGAGCTGATCTCCCACGACCTTCTGCACAAACGCCTTCGCCTCGGTGTTGCCGAGCTTGGTCTTGGTCTGGCCCTCGAACTGCGGCTCGGACAGCTTGACCGAGATGACGGCGGTGAGACCCTCGCGGACGTCATCGCCCGTGAGGTTGTCGTCCTTCTCCTTGATGATGTTGTTGGCGCGCGCGTACTTGTTGACGAGCGTCGTCAGCGCGGCGCGGAAGCCCTCTTCGTGCGTGCCGCCCTCGTGGGTGTTGATCATGTTCGCGTAGGTGAAGACGTTCTCGCTGTACGAGGTGGTCCACTGCATGGCGATCTCGACCGACATCCGGCCGTCGGCCTGCTCCTGCTCGAGGACGATGATCTCCTCGTTGACGTGGTCGGTCTTGCGCACCTTGTTCAGGTACTCGACGTAGTCGACGAGGCCGCGCTCGTAGTGGAAGACGTTGTGGCGCTGGACCATCTCGGTCGAGCCGTCCTCCTTCGCCACCTCCTCGGTGGCGTCCTCGCGCTCGTCGTAGAGCTCGATCCGCAGACCCTTGTTGAGGAACGCCGTCTGCTGGAAGCGCGTGCGCAGCACCTCGTAGTCGAAGTCGAGGGTCTCGGTGAAGATCTCGCCGTCGGGCCAGAAGGTGATGGTGGTGCCGGTCTCTTCGGTCTCGGCGCCCTGCTGGATCGGGCCGGTCGGCGTGCCGCCGTTCTCGAACGACTGGCGCCACTCGTAGCCGTCGCGCTTGACGACCGCGTCGAGGCGGGTCGAGAGGGCGTTGACCACCGACGAGCCGACGCCGTGCAGACCGCCCGAGACCGCGTATCCGCCGCCGCCGAACTTTCCGCCGGCGTGCAGCACCGTCAGCACGACCTCGAGCGTCGACTTGCCCTCGGTCTTGTGCATGGCCACGGGGATGCCACGGCCGTTGTCGACGCAGCGCAGGCCGCCGTCCTTCAGGAGCGTGACCTTGATGGTGTCGCAGTAGCCGGCGAGGTGCTCGTCGACCGAGTTGTCGACGATCTCGTACACGAGGTGATGCAGACCGCGAGGTCCCGTCGAGCCGATGTACATGCCGGGGCGCTTGCGCACCGCCTCGAGTCCCTCCAGGACCTGGATGTTGTCAGCGCCGTATTCTCCGCTGACCTTCTTCGAGTCGTCCGAACCGGATGCCTGCACGGCTTCTTCGGGCGCGCTCTGCGGGTCCTGGGGGTTGTCGATCGTCATCTGAGGGGGTGCTCCACATCTTCAGTCGGGTGCACCGCCATCCTATCAAGACAGCCCCTCTCCCCTGGGCGCAGCGGGCCCTCTGAGGCGAGAAAAACGACCCGGACATCCCCGGAGATGGATCAGCCGTAGGTATCGCGCGGACCGCGCCCTGGAATCGATCTGGGACCCCATTTCCAGGTGGGGACGTCCGGCCCCACGAAACGCACCGACGAGACGCCGGCCTCGGGGTAGCTCGTGATGATCTGCGTCAGGATCTGCGCGCGCATGTACGAGAGGTTCTTGGCCCACGCCGTCGAGTCGCACTGGATCGTGAGCATGCCCTCGTTCAACGACACGGGGCTGGAGTGCTGCGCGGTCTCCGCGCCGGCGACGTCCTCCCACTGGCGCACCAGGTCCTCGCGCGACAGCTGCTTCTCCCAGCCGTTGGCTCGCGTGAGCACATCCAGCGCATCTCCGAGGGATCCGGGATCCCGTCCGGGAGTGAACGGCTGCTTGTCATCGTCGTCGCGGTCGCGCTTCTTCTTCTGCCACTTCGCGCGCCGGCTGGGCTCGAGGCCGCGCAGTCGCAGGTAGGTCGCGATCGTCTCGGGGAGGCCGCCGTCGCTCATGCGCCGTGCTCCTCATCCCGATCGCTCGTCGAGGCAGCGAGGCGAGTCGAGACATCCGAGGGCTCCAGCGGATGCTCGCTCAGCGGTCCCAGCACCCGGCCCGCGTCGATGCGGACGGCGTTCTCGCGCAGGGCCTCGGGGATGTCGCCGGCGACGGCCGCCGTCACGATGACCTGCTCGTACCCCGACACCACCCCGGCCAGGCGCGCGCGGCGGTCGGCGTCGAGCTCGGCGAAGACATCGTCGAGGATGAGCACCGGATCCCCGCCCGGCGACTCCGCCCGCAGCAGCTCGGCCGACGCCAGGCGCAGCGAGAGCGCGACCGACCACGACTCGCCATGCGACGCGTAGCCCTTCACCGGCAGGCCGCGCACGCGCAGGATCAGGTCGTCGCGATGCGGGCCCACGAGCGTCAGCCCCCGGTCGAGCTCCGCCGCGCGCTTGTCGGCGAGCGCCGCGCGGAACAGCTCTGCGGTCGATCCGGATCCGCTCTCCTGGTGGTCGTCGCCGTCTTCCGGATCGCCGCCGCGGATCGAGAGCGCCCATTCGAGCTCGGGGCGGTGATCCTCGCCCGCGATCGCCGCGTACGCCTCGGCGACCGGGCGCGCGAGATCCTGCGCCAGCCGGGTGCGCGCGTCGATGATCTCGGAGCCGAGCGAGACGAGCTTGTCGTCCCACACGTCGAGCGTCGGAAGGCTCTGCGCCTTCATGCCGCGGGCGCGGGCCGACTTCAGCAACGCGGTGCGCTGACGCAGCGTGCGGTCGTAGTCGGCGAGCACGGCGGACATGCGCGGCGTGCGCTGCACCAGCAGCTGATCGGCGAAGCGGCGCCGCGAGGAGGGATCGCCGCGAACGATCTGGAGATCCTCCGGCGCGAAGAGCACCACCTGCGCATAGCGGGGAAGCTCGTTCGTGCGGACGGGAGAACCCCCGATCCGGGCCTTGTTCGAGCCCTGCTTGTTGATCTGCAGCTCGAGGGTCACCCGACGCTCGCCGTGGGCGAGCCGGGCTCGCACGAAAGCGGCCGAGCAGCCCTCGCGCACCAGCGGCGCGTCGGCGGACACCCGGTGCGAGCCGAGCGTGGCGAGGTACGCGATGGCCTCGGCGAGATTCGTCTTGCCCTGACCGTTGCGGCCCACCAGCACATTCGCCCCGCGCCCGAGCGCGAGCTCGGCCTCCGCGTAGTTGCGGAAGTCCTTCAGCGAGAGGTGCTCGACGTACATGACAGCTGCGCGCGAAGCGCGGTCCTTCCGGTCGGTGAGCGAAGGAGGAGCAGCCGAGTCGTCGCCGTCTCGCCTCCCGCGATACGCCGAGTCTCAGCGCAGCAGCAGGTTGGGCTGCAGCAGGTACTTGAACGAGTCCTGGCCGGCCTGGTCGACCGACGTCTGGCTCGTGATCAGCACGGGGCTGAGCTTGTTCGCGTTGTCGCTCGAGGTGAACGTGATGCGCACGAACTCGCTCTTCACCGCCGAGAGCGACTCGAGCAGGTACTGCGGGTTGAGGCCCAGCGTGACGTCCTCGCCCTGGAGGTGGGCATCGACCGACTCGGACGCGCGCGCCTGGTCGCCTCCCGAGGCGTCCATCGTCACCGAGGAGGTCGTGAAGCTGAAACGCAGCGGCGCCGAGCGGTCGAGCACGAGGGCCACACGACGCACGGCCTCGGTGAGGTCGGCCGTGCTGACGACCGCGTAGTGGTCGGTCTGCGCGGGGAAGAGGCGACGGACCGGCGGGAAGTTGCCCTTGATCAGCAGCGACGTCACGGTCTTGTTGCCCGCCGTGAACGCGATGATCTCGCGGTCACCCGATCCGGAGAACGCGATGGAGATGTTGCCGCCGTGCGAGAAGGTCTTGCCGACCTCGGTCAGGGTGCGCGCCGGAACGAGCGCGTGGGCCTCCTCCTGGCCGCCGTCCCAGTCGATGTCGCGCAGCGCAACGCGATAGCGGTCGGTGGCGACGAGGCTGAGCTGCTGGCCCGCGACCTCGAGCTGGACGCCGGTGAGCACCGGGGTGACGTCGTCACGCGAGGCCGCGAAGGCGACCTGCGAGATCGCGGTGGCGAAGTCGTCGGCCGGAACGAGGCCGGACTCGCCGGTGACCTCGGGGATCGCGGGGTATTCCTCGACCGGCATCGACGCGAGCGCGAAGCGCGCGGAGCCGCACGTGAGGGCGATGTTGCCGTCGTCCTCGGTCGTCATCTGGATCGGAGCGTTCGGCAGGCGGCTGGCGATGTCCGAGAGCAGACGGCCGTGCACCAGGATCGTGCCGGGCTCGTCGATCGTGGCCTCGATCGTCGTGCGAGCGGAGGCCTCGTAGTCGAAGGCCGATAGCGCGAGCTGTCCGTCGGCGGTGGCCTCGATGAGCACGCCCGCGAGGATCGGCTGAGGGTTGCGCTGGGGCAGCAGCTTGACGACGAACGACACTGCCTCGCTGAAGACGTCACGGTTCACGTGGAACTTCACGGGTGCTTCCCCTCGAATCACAACAATCGTCACGGACCTCAGCGCCCGTGGGAATCCCATGCTAGCCCCCGCCCCGGAATCGTGTGATTCGGGGCCGACGGCCCGTGAAGGTCATCGGGGAGCCCTGCGGAAACTTGTTGTTCTGTAGTCGTAGTAGCCCCTGTGGAAAATGTGGATAACTCTGTGGATCCTTGTGATTTCTAAGGAACTACATCTCTGTGACTTGTGGATCTGGTGCGGACGCGACGTGGACGGCGACCGGGTGTCGTCTGCCGTGCTGACAGGCGTCTCCACACCCCGCCCGCATGTCGTTCACATGGTCACCGGCGGGTCTCCACAGTTATCCACAGCACTTTCCACATGGGGAGAACCCTTATAGAGCCGTCCGCTCCGGCGTGTCAAGAACGTTTCAGGGCATAGATGGCGGCGCGAAACGAGCACCCTGACGGCATACACGCCAGGGCCGCGTGAATGGCGCCTCAGGGACCCGGGCAACGCGAAGGGCCGCTCATCCGTATGGAGGAGCGGCCCTGGAAGACGATGCGGTCAGCGGCGACCGAGCTGCGTGGTGATCTCGGTGACCTGGTTGTAGAGCGAGCGGCGCTCCTTCATCAGGTCGCTGATCTTGCGATACGCGTACATGACGGTGGTGTGGTCGCGACCGCCGAACAGCTGGCCGATCTTCGGCAGCGAGAGGTTGGTGCGCTCACGACACAGGTACATGGCGATCTGACGGGCCTGTGCGACCGCCTGCGAGCGGCTGGATCCGTACAGGTCGTCGACCGTCAGCTTGAAGTAGGCCGCGGTCGCCGTGATGATGTCGTTCTCCGAGATGACGTTGTCCTCGGTCTGATCCACGATGTCCCGCAGCACGTTCTGCGCGAGCTGCACATCGACATCCGACCGATTGAGGTTGGCGAAGGCCGAGACGCGGATCAGGGCGCCCTCCAGCTCGCGGATGTTCGTGGAGACGACGGTGGCGATGTACTCCACGACGTCGTCGGGGATGTAGAGGCGCTCGGAGGCGGCCTTCTTGCGCAGGATCGCGATGCGCGTCTCGAGGTCGGGCGCCTGCACGTCGGTGATGAGGCCCCACTCGAAACGGCTGCGCATGCGGTCCTCGAAGCCGGTGAGCAGTTTGGGGGCGACATCCGACGTGATCACGACCTGCTTGTCGTGGTCGTGCAGGGTGTTGAACGTGTGGAAGAAGGCCTCCTGGGTCTCGGCCTTCCCCTGCAGGAACTGGATGTCATCGATCAGCAGGATGTCGACGTCGCGATAGCGCGCGTTGAACGCGGCGCCGCGGTTGTTCGCGATCGAGTTGATGAAGTCGTTGGTGAACTCCTCGCTCGACACGTAGCGAACCCGGACGCCCGCGAACAGGCTCTGCGCATAATCGCCGATCGCGTGCAGCAGGTGGGTCTTGCCGAGGCCGGAGTCCCCGTAGATGAAGAGGGGGTTGTAGGCCTTCGCCGGCGCCTCGGCCACCGCCACCGCGGCGGCGTGCGCGAAGCGGTTGGACTGGCCGATCACGAAGTTGTCGAAGGTGTACTTCGGGTTCAGGCGCGTGTCGTTGCGGCTGGGGGTGTTCGACTCCGCCGGCGACTCGACGGGTCGCTGCGGGACCTGCTGAGCGGCCGGCGTCTCGGCGGCCGCGAGAGGGGCGGCAGGGGCCGTGTCCGACAGATCCGGGTTGACCGTGACGCGGAACGACTGGGCGTCGCCGCCGACCTTCGCGAGGGCGTCCATGATCGGCTCGCGCAGTCGCTTCGAGATCTGCTGGCTGGTGAGGTCGTTCTGCACCGCGAGATAGAGGGTGCCGCCCATCACGCCCTCGGCCACTGTCAGACTCAGGAATCCGCGCAGCTGCGGCGTGACGCGGGCGTCGTGTTCAAGCTCCGCGAGCACCGCCCGCCAGACCGGGACATCGGGCGTGGTCATGGGTCCCCCTGAGAAGTCATCATCCATCCACAGGGCATCCTCCTGTTACGGGGTGCAGCCGCGCCATTCGGGGGCCCGGGCCTGTGGATAACTCGTGCAACGCTAGTCGCCGGATCGCGCATCGGCAAACGAGCAGATCGGATCCGGATGCGATTCCCGCGTCGCGGGAGCGTGTCCCTCCCGACGGGGCGCGTGGGCTGTGGAGATACTGTCAGGTTGTCGGGCCGGTTTGCGTGAATCACGCGCCCAGACGTAACCTAGGTCGGTTGACTTATGCCTTCTCGGCATTCCCATACCATCCCAACCGTCTCCGGCAGTATCGATCCCGGTGACATCTTCTCCGGAGTGATTCCATGAGCAAGCGCACCTTCCAGCCCAACAACCGTCGTCGCGCCAAGAAGCACGGCTTCCGCGCTCGCATGCGCACGCGTGCCGGCCGCGCGATCCTCGCCGCCCGCCGCGGCAAGGGCCGCGCCGAGCTGTCGGCCTAAGCCGCAGCTCCGGCTTCCCGCTGGACCGTGCTCGCGCGGCCGAGACGCCTCACCCGCGGCGACGACTACAGGTTCGTCGTCCGCAGGGGCGCTCGGTGCGCGGGTGCGAACTCGGTGACGCACGTCGTGTTGACAGCCGAACCGCGCGCCGCGCGGTTCGGCTTCATCGTGAGCAAGGCCGTGGGCAACGCGGTCACACGCAACACGGTGCGCCGGCGCCTCAAGGCCATCTGCGCCGAGGCGCTTCCCGACGTCCGCGAGGGAGCCGACGTGGTGATCCGCGCCCTGCCGTCCTCCGCGACGGCGACGTATCAGGATCTGCGCGCAGAAGTGACGCGCTGTCTCGCCCGACGGGCCGCTCGAGCTATCGATGCATCGAGCGACCGGAGGGAGCCGAAGTGAGCGTGCTGCCTGCTTCGGCGTCCGGGACAGCGCGCTTTTCTGTATCCGGGGTCTCCGACGCGCTCACGGCCGCTCTGCTCGCGCCCCGCAACGCGGGGATCGCGATGCTGCACGGCTACCGCGCCGTGATCTCCCCGCTCTACGGCGATGTGTGCCGCTACTACCCCTCCTGCTCCGCCTACGCGGTCACGGCCGTGCAGCAGCACGGGCTCGTGAAGGGATCCGCGCTCTCCGCCGCGCGGATCGCGCGCTGCCATCCCTGGGCGGCCGGTGGCGAGGACGATGTCCGTCCGCACCGAGCCTTCCGCTACGACCTCACCCCTCACGGCTTCGTCGTGCCCCTTCGAAAGGACTGATCCACTCGTGGATTTCTTCGGAATCATCCTCTGGCCCCTGAAGTGGGCCGTTGAGGCCATCCTCGTCGGCTGGCACTGGCTGTTCACGTCGCTCGGACTGTCCGCGACCGGCGGTGTCACCTGGATGCTGTCCATCCTGGGTGTCGTCCTGGTGGTGCGCGGCGCGCTTGTGCCGCTGTTCGTGCGCCAGATCAAGAGCCAGCGCGCGATGATGGAGCTCGCTCCTGAGATCCGCAAGATCCAGGATCGCTACAAGGGCAAGCGCGACCAGCTCTCTCGCGAGGCCATGAGCCGCGAGACCATGGCGCTGTACAAGAAGCACGGATCGAGCCCGCTGTCGGGCTGCTGGCCGCTGCTGGTGCAGATGCCCATCTTCTTCTCGATGTACTACACGCTCTCCGACGTGAAGCACCACGCGCAGCAGGGCGTCGGCGGCGTCGGCCTGCTCAACGCCGAGCTCACCAAGCAGTTCAACGACTCGAAGCTGTTCGAGATCGCGCCCTTCCACCAGACCCTTGGTGAGGCGTGGAGCGCCGGCCAGACCGCGACGATCATCATCCTCGTTGTGCTGGTCATCCTGATGATCGCGTCGCAGTTCTACACTCAGCTGCAGATCATCTCGAAGAACCTCTCCCCCGAGGCCAAGACCGGCCAGGCCTACCAGATGCAGCGCGTGATGCTCTACATCCTGCCGCTGGGCTTCATCTTCTCGGGCGTCTTCTTCCCGCTCGGCGTCGTTATGTACTGGTTCTTCTCCAACATCTGGACGATGGTGCAGCAGTTCATCGTGATCCGCGAGATGCCGACGCCCGGATCGGAGGCCGCGAAGGCCCGCGAGGAGCGTCTGGCGCGCAAGGGCAAGGCGCTCGACTCCAAGGGCAAGATCGTGCCGATGGCCGTGTACGAGGCCGAGCAGCAGCGCCTGCTCGAGGAGAACGAGAAGCGCAAGGCGCAGCAGCCCAAGCGCCAGCAGCCGATGAGCAAGCAGCGCGCGAAGAAGCAGGGGCAGCGACCGCACGACGGTGACTCCGGCGCTGCGGGCACCCCGGCCAAGTAATACCTTCTGATCAGGCATTCTGGATTCTCGAGGACATCACATGAGCACCACTCCCGTCACCGGTGACGCGCCCACCCAGGCCGAGCTCGAGGCTGAGGGCGACATCGCCGCCGACTACGTCGAGGGCCTGCTGGACATCGCCGACATCGACGGCGACCTGACGCTCGACGTCAAGCAGGGCCGCGCGTACGTCTCGGTCGAGTCGGATGACGACTCGCTCGGTGTGCTGGCCGACCCCGACACGGTGCAGGCCCTGCAGGAGCTCACGCGGCTCGCTGTGCAGGCGAAGACGGGCCGCTTCTCGCGCCTGATCCTGGACGTCGACGGGTCGCGCGATGCTCGCCGGGCGCAGCTGGAGAAGCTCGTGGACGCGGCGGTCTCGCGCCTCGATGAGGGCGCCTCGCAGGCGTCGCTGCCCGCGATGTCGAGCTACGAGCGCAAGCTCATCCACGACATCGTGGCTGAGCGCGGCCTCGTCTCCGAGTCGTATGGCGACGGAGCCGACCGTCACACCGTCATCCGACGTGGCTGAGCTCGAGCAGGAGCCTTCGGCCGCGGCCGAGCTCTTCGGCGACCGCATCGAGCTGGCCCGCCAGTTCACGCGTGCACTGGCCGAGCACGGCGAGGAGCGCGGGCTCATCGGCCCGCTTGAGGTGCCGCGACTGTGGACCCGGCACATCCTGAACAGCGCGATCGCCGCTCCCCTGTTCCCCGCCGGGGGAACGGTGGGCGATGTGGGTTCGGGGGCCGGCCTTCCCGGTCTGGTGCTCGCCATCGCGCGTCCGGACATCCGCTGGGTTCTCATCGAGCCCATGGAGCGCCGGGTCGCCTGGCTGGAGGAGCAGGTCGAGGCTCTCGGGCTCGACAACGTGATCGTCGAGCGCGCTCGCGCTGAGGACGCAGGCCGGTACGAGGGTGTGCTCGACGCGGTGACTGCGCGCGCGGTCTCGGCTCTGCGGACCCTGCTGCCGTGGACCGCACCCCTCGTGCGCGACGGCGGTGAACTGATCCTGCTGAAGGGCTCGGGTGCTCCGGCTGAGATCGAGGCGGCGGCGAAGGCGATTCGCAAGTACAAGCTGTCGGATGTCCGCGTCGAGGTGCTCGGCGAGGGCGTTCTCGGCGAGGAGACGCGCGTTGTGCGCGCCACGGTGCGCGGCTGACACGCCTTTCTTGTCTTGAGGGCCGGTGTTTCAAGTGAAACACCGGCCCTCGGCTTTTGGGGTGGGTTGCGGGTGCTGCGGCGCTCTGGCGTGCGGATGTTTCACGTGAAACGGACGCCGCGGCGAAAGGCGTTGAGTGAGGCGGCTTACGCCCGACTCGAGTGCGTAGCGGGCTTCCTCCTCTCGTTCGTTGAGCGAGGGAGCTTGCGACCGAGTCGAAACGCGCTGAGCTGCCGCCCGGGGGTGAGGGCGTTTCGACTCGCTGCGCTCGCTCAACGAGCGGGAAGGTGAGTGCCCGCTTCGATCGGGCCCCTCCTCTCGTTCGGAACGCGCCGAGCCGCCCGTGGGGATGAGGGCGTTTCGACTCGCTCCGCTCGCTCGACGAGCGGGAGGGTGATCAGTGCGCGGTTCGGTCGCTCCCCTCCCCTCCCTCGTTCGAAACGCGCCGCGCTGCCCGTGGGGAGGAGGGTGTTTCGAATCGCTCCGCTCGCTCAACGAGCGGGAGGGTGATCAGTGCGCGGCTCGATCGCTCCCCTCCCCTCTTTCGTTCGAAACGCACCGAGCTGCCCGCGGGGGTGAGGGCGTTTCGACTCGCTGCGCTCGCTCAACGAGCGGGAGGGTGAGTGCGCAGTCCGAACGCTCCCCTCCCATCGTTCGTTGAGCGAGGGAGCTTGCGACCGAGTCGAAACGCGCCGAGCCGCCCGCGGGCGTAAGTGCACTTCGACTCGCGGCGCTCGCACGACGAAAGCGAGGCGGGCGTTTGCTCGTGCAAAACGCGGGTCAATTGAGTGGCACTGGGGTACCCGCTTCTATGTGCGTGTTTCACGTGAAACGGGCCGGTAGCGTGGGGACGTGAACGTGCGACGCATCGGCATGGTGGTCAATCCGGCAGCCGGCGGCGGCACCGCGAAAGAAGTCGGCGCGAGCTTCGCGCGAACGGTCGTCGACGCCGGCTGCGAGATCGTCGGACTGTCCGCGCTGAGCGCCGACGTCGCGCTTTCGAACGTGCGCGGCGCACTGCGCGACATCGACGCACTCGTCGTGGTCGGTGGTGATGGCATGGTCCATCTCGGCGTGCAGGCCGTGGCGCAGACTGACGTTCCGCTGGGCCTGATCCCCGTCGGCACGGGTAACGACTTCGCCGCGGCGACGGGAGTCCCGCTCGTGCCCGCCGACGCCATCGCCGCGGTGATGCGCCGCGTGGTCGACGGCACCGCTCCGCGCTCGCTGGACTTGTTGCGGGTGGAGGGTGCGGGTGTAGAGGGGGGTGCACCGAGATGGGTGGCAGGGGCAGTGTCCGCGGGGCTGGACGCGGCCGTCAATGCCCGCGCGAACCGGATGCGCTTCCCCAAGGGAGCATCGAAGTATGTTGTTGCCGCGGTGCGGGAGATCCTGTCGTATCGATCGTGGGGTTACCGCCTGCAGGTGGAGGGCGTCGACCTCACTCCCCCACTACGCGCTGGGCTGGAGCGATTCCCGGGCGTGATGATCGAATCGTCCGCGGTCGCGGGAGAGCATCACCTCAGGTGGGAGAGCCGCGGAGCACTGGTCACGGCTGCCAACACCTCGACCATCGGGGGCGGTATCCGGGTCGCACCCGACGCCCTGCTCGATGACGGTCTGCTCGACCTGATCCTCGCGCGAGATGTCGGTGCACTCACGGCCGGGAAGCTGTTTCCGTTGATGATCGCTGGCAAGCATCTGCAGTCAGAAGACCTACGCGCCGTCCGCGCGCGCACGGTGACGATGGAGTCTTCGGACGCCCCCGCCGACTGGCCGGCCGTGTACGGCGATGGGGAGCGTATCGGCACCCTGCCCGTGCGCGTCGAGGTGGCTCCGGGGGCGCTGCGCTTGCTTGCGTGAGGGCGGTCAGGAGCCGCATATCCGGTTGCGGGGGCCGATGTTTCACGTGAAACGTCGGCATGACGGGTGTGGGTCGTGCGGATGTTTCACGTGAAACGTGTCGCGCCGCGGCGACACGCGGCGGTGTCGGATGCGGCAGTTAGAGTGGATTCACCCACCGCTCCGAAGGGAAGAGTGTTTCACGTGAAACAGTCCGAGACGGCCTCGTTCTCACTGCCCGACGACACCCCTCTCGCTCGTGAGCTGGCCGATCTCTCGGCTCGCCGACGTGCGCTGGCGAACGTCGAGGTTTCTTTCCCTGGTCGCACCCGAATCCTCACGGTGTCGAACCAGAAGGGCGGCGTGGGCAAGACCACAACGACGGTCAACATCGCGGCCGCGATCGCGTCGCTCGGTGGTCGCGTGATGGTCATCGATCTGGATCCGCAGGGCAATGCGTCCACGGCCCTGGGCATCCCCCACTCCGCCGATGTGCCGAGCATCTACGACGTGCTGATCGATGGATTCCCTCTCGACGACGTGGTGCAGCAGAGTCCCGAGAGCGAACTCCTCTTCTGTGCGCCGAGCAACATCCACCTTGCCGGGGCGGAGATCGAACTCGTCACGCAGGTGGCACGCGAACAGCGACTCAAGACCGCCATCGACGAGTACTTGGCCTCCCTCGCGCAGCCGCTCGACTTCATCCTGATCGACTGCCCGCCCTCACTCGGACTGCTCACGATCAATGCTTTCACCGCGGCGGAGGAGGTGTTCCTTCCGATCCAGTGCGAGTACTACGCCCTCGAAGGCCTGAGCCAGCTGCTCGGCAACGTGAAGATGATCCAGAAGCACCTCAACCCGAAGCTGCACCTCTCGACCATCCTGCTCACCATGTATGACGGCCGCACGAAGCTGGCCCAGCAGGTGGCCGACGAGGTGCGCGAGCACTTCTCGCAGGAGGTGCTGAGGACGATGATCCCCCGATCGGTGAGGATCTCGGAGGCCCCGAGTTTCGGGCAGACGGTCATCGCGTACGACGGAAACTCGGCGGGCGCGATCGCCTATCGCGAGGCCGCGGTGGAGATCGTGCGACGTGGATCCAATGGAGAGGAAGCCTGATGGCGGCGAAGCGAACAGGACTGGGGCGAGGCATCGGCGCGCTCATCCCGACGGCAGACTCCGGATCGGAGCGCCCGGTCGACGTGTTCTTCCCCGGGGCGCCAACCAAGAAGGCGGCGGAGGCAGCCGATAAGGCGGCGGAGGCCGCCGCGGAGGCGGAACTTCTCGCAGTGCCGGGTGCGAGGCTCGTCCACATCGATCCGCACAAGATCGTGCCGAACCCGCGTCAGCCGCGCACGCACTTCAACCCGGAGGACCTTGCCGAGCTGGTGCACAGCGTGCGCGAGTTCGGTGTGCTTCAGCCCGTGGTTGTGCGTGACAAGGGCGATGGCACATTCGAGCTCATCATGGGCGAGCGCCGTACGCGCGCCTCGCGCGAAGCCGGACTGACCTCGATCCCCGCGGTCGTGCGTGACACCGCCGACGAGGATCTCCTGCGCGATGCGCTGCTTGAGAACCTTCACCGCTCTGAGCTGAACCCGCTCGAAGAGGCGTCGGCCTACCAACAGCTGCTCGAGGACTTCGGCACCACCCAGGAGGAGCTGGCCAAGCGGATCGGACGGTCTCGTCCGCAGATCAGCAACACCATCCGCCTTCTGCGCCTGCCCGTCCCCGTGCAGCAGCGTGTCGCCGCGGGAGTGCTCAGCGCGGGTCACGCGCGCGCGATCCTGTCGCTGCAGGACGCCGACGCGATGCAGAAGCTTGCGGACAAGATCGTGAACGAGGATCTCTCGGTCCGCGCCGCGGAGGCCGCCGCCAAGGTCGTCACGGCCGAGTCTGGCACCGCTGCCAGCAAGGCCCCGAAGCCCAAGGCGGGCGCGCGCCGGGCGTTCCTCAACGACGTGTCGGAGCGCCTCGGCGACCGCCTCAACACCAAGGTCAAGATCGACCTCACCTCGCGCAAGGGGCAGATCAAGATCGACTTCGCGACGATCCAGGATCTCAACCGCATCCTCTCGGAGCTGGGCGAAGAGGGCTACGGAGCCTGAACCGACTCGAGGCGGCCGATGTTTCACGTGAAACATCGGCCCCTTTGTGTTGCGGGCCGGTGGTTTGGGGTGTTTCGGGGCGCGGGACAGCGGTGGCCCGCGTGAGCTGTGATGACTGCGCTCGTTGAGTGAGGGAGCCTGCGACCGAGTCGAAACGTGCCGAGCTGGCGTAGAGCGTCGGGTGGGCTGGGCCGCGTGGGTATGGCCACCGCGTTCGTCGGGCGAGGGCGTGGACAGGGGTGGCCCGTGTGAGCTGTGATCACCCCGTTCGTTGAGCGAGGGAGCCCGCGACCGAGTCGAAACGCGTCGAGCTGGCGTAGGGCCTCGGATGGAGTGTGGCCCGCGTGGAGTGTGACCACCCGCGCTCGTTGAGCGAGGGAGCCCGCGACCGAGTCGAAACGCGTCGAGCCGCGTTGGGCGTGGGACGGGGGTGGCCCCGCGCGGGGTGAGCACCCCGCGCTCGTTGAGTGAGGGGCCTGCGACCGAGTCGAAACGCGTTGAGCTGGCGTACGGCGTCGGGTGGGGTGTGGCCCGCGTGGAGCGTGACCACCCGCGCTCATTGAGCGAGGGAGCCCGCGACCGAGTCGAAACGCGTTGAGCTGGCGTAGGGCGTTTCGACTCCCTGCGCTCGCAGGGCTCGCTGCGGTCGCTCAACGAGCGAGGGGGCAGGCGGGGCGCGTGCCAGCGTGGCGCGGGTTGGAGTTCGCGGTTGGAGTTCGCGGGTTGCGGCCCGCGGGGTTCGAGCCCGCGGGGTGGGGCGCGGATCGGCTTGGGCGTTTCGACTTCCTGCGCTCGCAGGGCTCGCTGCGGTCGCTCAACGAGCGGGGGCTTCGAGCGCGGGAGTCGCGCCCGCGGGCTGGGGCCCGGGGGGAGGCTGGGGCGTTTCGACTCCCTGCGCTCGCCGGGCTCGCTGCGGTCGCTCAACGAGCGAGGGGTTGGGGCTACGGCCCGCGGGGTGGAGCCCGCGGGATGGGGCCGCGGTGGGTTTGGGCGTTTCGACTTCCTGCGCTCGCAGAGCTCGCTGCGGTCGCTCAACGAGCGGGGGGGTTCGGGCCCGCGGGTTCGCGCCTGTGGGTTGGGGCTGCGGGCTGGGCTTGGGCGTTTCGACTCCCTGCGCTCGCAGGGCTCGCTGCGGTCGCTCAACGAGCGGCGGCGAAGCCCGGGGGTCGAGCCCGCGGGTTGGGGCCCGGGCAGGGCTTGGGCGTTTCGACTCCCTGCGCTCGCAGGGCTCGCTGCGGTCGCTCAACGAGCGGGGGGCGGGCCCGGGGGTTGGAGCTCGCGGGTTGCGGCTCGCGGGGTTGGGCCCGCGGTGGGCTTGGGCGTTTCGACTCCCGCCGCTCGCAGAGCTCGCTGCGGTCGCTCAACGAGCGGGGGGGCGGGCCCGGGGGGTTTGAGCCCGCGGGGTTGGAGCTCGCGGGTTGCGGCCCGCGGGGCTGGAGCACGCGGCCCGGGCGCGAGCTGGGCTTGGGCGTTTCTACTCCCTGCGCTCGCAGAGCTCGCTGCGGTCGCTCAACGAGCGAGGGGTCGGCGGGGCGGGGGGCGGCGGAGCTTGCTCTCCGAGGGCGGGGATGTCAAGACCCTGCACCCAGCGTGCGTGCGTCCGTAGCGTCGGGGGCATGAGCGATGAGACGACGACCCAGTTCCCCGCCCAGCAGCAGCCCGACCAGCCCGGGCTCACCGACCCCATGGCCCCCGAGCCCGACCACGGCGAGAACAGCTGGGTCGGACGAGGCCGCCTCGAAGGACGCAAGGCGCTCATCACCGGCGGCGACTCCGGCATCGGCCGAGCGGTGGCCATCGCGTACGCGCGTGAGGGTGCCGACGTCGCCATCGTGTACCTGCCGGAGGAAGAAGAGGACGCGCAGGACACCCAGCGGTACATCGAGGAGGCCGGACGGAAGGCGCTTCTTCTGCCCGCCGACCTCACCGACGAGCAGGCCTGCATCGATGTGGTGGCCAAGACGCGGGAAGAGCTCGGCGGCATCGACATCCTGATCCCCAACGCCGCCTACCAGCGCCAGCGCGAGGGTGTGAAGGATCTGCCCGTGTCGGAGATCGAGAAGACCTTCCGCACGAACCTCGTCTCGACGATGGTCCTCGCCCGTGAGGCGCTGCCGCACCTGAGCGAGGGTTCGTCGATCATCGTCACCGCCTCGATCCAGGCCTCAGCCCCCTCCCCCGGCCTCATCGACTACGCGATGACCAAGGCGGCGCTCGTCGCCTTCACCCAGGCCCTCGCGGAGGACCTGGGGCCCCAGGGCATCCGGGTCAATGCCGTCGCTCCCGGCCCCATCTGGACGCCGCTGATCCCCGCGACAGGCTTCCCCGCCGACAAGGTGAAGGACTTCGGAGGCGACACTCCCCTGGGCCGGGCGGGACAGCCCTCCGAGCTCGCCGGAGCCTACGTGTACCTCGCCAGCGAAGAGGCGACCTACACCTCGGGTGCCGTGCTGCCCGTGACAGGAGGAAAGGGGTTCTGACATGCCGAACCGCAGCATCAAGGACGAAGAGCTCTACGAGAAGCTGCGCGACGAGGGAAACTCCAAGGAGAAGGCGGCCCGCATCTCGAATGCCGCCGCTCGTGACGGTCGCGGCGCCGTAGGACACCGTGGCGGCGAAGCGGAGGACTACGAGGATCGCACCGTCGACGAGCTGCGCAAGCGCGCCAAGGAGCTCGGCATCGAGGGCTACTCGGGATTGAAGAAGGACCAGCTGATCGCCAAGCTGCGCGACCACTGATCCCACGAAGAAGGCCCCGAACCCGCAGGGGTTCGGGGCCTTCTTCGCGCTCGGCCGGTGCGGCGAGCGATCGAGGGGTGGATCAGCGGTCGTACGAGTTCACCTCCGCGTCGACCGTGCGGATGGCCGTGGTGTCCACCGTGGGAATCGACGCCTCGTAGCGCGCCTGGCGGCGCTTGAGCCAGAAGCCGCCGACGAGCAGCGCGGCAAGCGAGGCGTAGATGACGATCGACGCCGGGCTGTGCACGAGGTACGACGGGTCGCCCTGGCTGATCGCCATCGCCTTGCGCAGCTGCTCCTCCGCCATCGGACCCAGGATGGATCCGACCACCATCGGCGCCACCGGGAAGCCATGCCGGCGCATGAAGAACCCGACGAGACCCAGCACCAGCAGCACGCCGATGTCGAACACCGTGAAGTTCGCCGCGTACGCACCGAGGCCCGCGAACACGAGGATGCCCGCGTAGAGGTAGGGACGCGGGATCCGCAGCACCTTCGCCCACATGCCCACCAGCGGCAGGTTCAGCACCACCAGCACGATGTTGCCGATGTAGAGGCTCGCGATGAGCGCCCACACCAGGGCCGGCTGGTTCTGGAACAGCAGCGGCCCCGGCTGAATGCCGTACGTGGTGAAGGCCGTGATGATCATCGCCGCGGTGGCGGTGGTCGGCAGGCCCAGCGTGAGCAGCGGCACGAGCACACCCGCAGCCGCGGCGTTGTTCGCGGCCTCCGGGCCGGCGACACCCTCGATGGCGCCCTTGCCGAACTGGCGACGGTACGGCTCCTTCGCCAGCTTCTTCTCGGTCGCATACGACAGGAACGTCGCGACATCCGCGCCGCCCGCCGGGATGGATCCGATCGGGAAGCCGATGAACGTGCCCCGCAGCCAGGGCTTCCACGAGCGCTTCCAGTCGCTCTTCTTCATCCAGCTGCGCCAGCTGCCCGATACGGGGATGATCGGCAGTTCGCCGTGGCGCATCCGAGACCCCACATAGAGCGCCTCGCCGAGGGCGAAGAGGCCGACCGCGATGATGACCACGTCGATCCCGTCGCCGAGGTTCGGGATGTTGAACGTGAAACGCGCCTGGCCCGTGAGCGTGTCGGTGCCGACGAGCCCCAGGAACAGGCCCACCGAGAGCGACACGAGCCCGCGCAGGGGCGAGCCTCCCATCAGCGCACCCACCGTGAGGAAGGCGACGACCATCAGCGCGAAGTAGTCGGCGGGGCCGAGGGTGATCGCGAAGTCGGCGATGAAGGGCGCGAACAGGGTCAGCAGCGCGGTGGCGATCGTGCCGGCGATGAAGGATCCGATCGCGGCGGTCGCGAGAGCCGCGGTGGCACGGCCCATTCGGGCCATGCGATTGCCTTCGAGCGCGGTCACGATCGATGCCGATTCGCCGGGGGTGTTCAGCAGGATCGACGTGGTCGATCCGCCGTACATGCCGCCGTAGTAGATGCCGGCGAACATGATGATCGCGCTGGTCACATCGAGCGTGTACGTGAGGGGCAGCAGCAGCGCCACGGTCATGGCGGGGCCGATGCCCGGCAGCACGCCCACGGCCGTGCCGAGCAGCACGCCGATGAACGCGTAGAGCAGGTACTGGGGCTGCAGGGCGGTGGCGAAGCCGTCCATCAGCAGCTGCAGGCTATCCACCGAACACCCCCGGAAGAACGTCGCCGAACGGCGGGAGGGACAGGCCCAGCAGGGTGCCGAAGACGACCTGCGTCAGCACACCGAGGCCGAGACCGATCAGCAGCGCCTTCCACCACGTACCGGAGCCGAGGGCCAGAGAGGCGCCGGTGAACAGGATCGTCACGGCGGCCGGCCAGCCGAGAAGCGGAATGGTGACGATGAGCGAGGCGAACGCTAGCGCCACCAGCACCACCGTGCGCCACGAGGTGGGGGCATCAGGATCGATGTCCTCCCCCTCGTCGGGGGCCCCGACGTCGCCGCGCAGCACGGCGATGAAGGCGCCGATCGAGGCGACGAGCATCAGCCCGTTCACCGCGTACGGCACCACGCGGGCGCCGAGCACGTTCGATGATCCGGCCGGCTCGCGGATGAACCCGGTCATCACGAGCGCCACGATCGAGAACACCAGGATCACGCCGATGAAGGCGAGCTCCCCGATCCGGCGCTCCCGGGACGGCCCGGAGCCCGGGGAGGCGACGACCTCCCCGGGGCGCGTGATCGGCTGCGGCTCGGACATCACTCGATGAGCCCGATGGTGCGCAGGGTGTCCTGCGTCGTCGCGATGTCGCTCTCGAGGAACGAGGTGAACTCGTCGCCCGTGAGGAAGGCGTCGGTCCATCCCTTCTCCTCGAGGGTGGCGGTCCAGGACTCGCTCTCGTGCAGCTGCGTGACCAGATCCTGCAGCGCGCTCACCTGGGCGTCGTCGAGGTCGCCGGGGGCGAGCAGACCACGCCAGTTGGTGAGCGTGATGTCGATGCCCTCGTCGGCGAGCGTCGGCACGTCGGGCAGCAGCTCGGCGGGCTCGGCCGACGACACCGCGAGAGCCTTGAGCTTGCCCGCCTTGATCTGCTCGGCGAACTCGCCGACGCCCGAGATGCCGGCGTCGACCTGGCCGCCCAGCAGCATGGTGAGAGCCTCGCCGCCACCCGAGTTGGCGATGTAGTTGAGGGTGTCCGGCACATCGGCCGAGTCGACTCCCGCGTCGGTGAGCAGCATGCCCGCGAGGATGTGGTCGATGCCACCGGCCGACCCGCCCGTCACGGCCATGTCGGCGCCGGCCTTCGCCCACGCCTCGACGAAGTCCTCCATGCTGTCGTACTCGCTGTCCGGGGGCACCACGACGATGAGGGGCTCCTCGGTGAGCTTCGCGACCGCGGTCATGTCCTCGATCCGCACCTCCGACTGGTTGGTCTCGACCGCGCCGACCATCACGCTGCCGGTGACCATCAGGGTGTTCGGATCGGTCTCGGTCTTGAGCGAGGCAAGGCCCACGGTGCCGCCCGCGCCGCCGATGTTGCTGACGGGCGCCGAGCTCACGAGCTTCGCATCGGTGAGCGACTGGGCGAGGGCGCGTGCGGTCTGGTCCCATCCGCCGCCGGGGTCGGCCGGGGCGATGACCTTGACCGCGTCGATCGCGGCGGGCTTCGCCTCTCCCCCGCCGTCGCCGCCGGGAGTGGATCCGGCGCCCGTGCCGCCGGCGCAGGCGGTGAGGGCGAGGGCCGCCGCACCGAGGGCGGCGAAGGCGGTGAGGCGCAGGTGGGGGCGTGCGCGGAAGACGGTGTGCTGTGACATGTGGGCTCCTCCTCGAGTCCGACAGGTGCGCGGCGACGGTGCCGCTGATCTCCGGAGCGTATGGAGGCGGGGCGACGTCGCGCGGCTTGTGGTCGCAACGGAAGGTTTCGTTCATTACGGTCCCGCCACGGCCGTGGGACGTGAAACCGCGTCGACCTACGATGAAGCGGTGGTGAAGGCGATGACGCTCCGCACGCAGCTGGTGCTGCTGCAGGTCGTCATCGTGCTCGTGATCGTGGTGACGGTCGGTCTCTCGGCGATGTGGATGCAGGAGCGTCAGATCCGCGAGGCATCGCAGGATCGGATGATCGCCGTCGCCCAGTCGGTCGCACAGCTGCCCTCCGTCACCGAGGCGTTCGACGATCCGGATCCGTCCGCCGTGATCCAGCCGATCGCGGAGCTCATCCGGGAGTCCTCGGATGTCGCTTACGTGGTCGTCAGCGACGCCGAAGGCATCCGGTTCTCGCATCCGAACCCCGGCCTCATCGGAGAGCGGGTGTCGACCGATCCGGATGCGGTGCGCTCGGGCGAGATCTACACCGGTACGCAGACCGGCACGCTGGGCGAGTCGTGGCGCGTCAAGGTTCCGGTCTTCGGCACGGACGGCGCGGTGGTGGGACAGGTGTCGGTGGGCATCCTGGAGTCGGAGCTGCGAGCCGACTTCCTCGGCGAGATGACGGGGTTCTCGATCGCGCTCGGCGCCGCCACGGTGATCGGCGTGGTCGCGGCCACCTTCACGGCGCGGATGGTGCGCCGTCGCATCTACGGACTCGAGCCGGAGGAGATCAGGGGCATGCTCGAGACCCGCGAGGCGACCCTGCACGGCATCCGCGAGGGACTCATCGCCTTCGACGAGGAGGGGCGGGTGTCGCTCTGCAACGACGCCGCCGCGCGCCTGCTCGGCCTCGACTCGCCCGCCGGCGTGGTGGGCACGGCGGTGGACGAGCTGCTGGAGCAGGATCTGGCCGCGCTGGTCGACCAGGTGCGCCACGACGGCGGAGAGGCGCCCCAGCGGCTTGTGCTGTCCGGAGAGCGGGTGCTTGTGGCCCGGGCGGCGCCCGTGCGGGTCGACGGGCGCTTTGTGGGCGCCGTGGTGATCCTCATGGATCGGACCGAGCTCGACCACGCTCTGCAGCAGCTCGCGGGAGCGCAGAGCCTCGCCGAGGGCCTGCGCGCGCAGCAGCACGAGTTCGCCAACACCCTGCACACCCTCGGCGGCCTGATCGAGCTGGGCGAGACGGATGCCGCCATGCGCGTGATCGAGCGCAGCGGCGACGGCGGGGCGATCACTCGGCTCGACGCGCATCCCCTTGACCGGCACGGCGGCATCCGCGACATCGAGCTCGCCGCGCTGCTGCTGGCGAAGCGCGCGCGGGCCCGCGAGCGGGGCGTGGCGCTCACCATCTCGGACGACTCGCTGCTGCCGGCCGGCGCCGGCGACGACGCCGATCTCGTCACCGTCGTGGGGAACCTGCTCGACAACGCGATCGACGCCGCGGGCCGCGGAGGGCGGGTGCAGCTGAGAGTGGTCGGGTCGCCCGACGGGCTGGAGATCGCGGTGGACGACGACGGCCCCGGCGTGCCGGAGGGGGCGGACGTGTTCGTCCTCGGCTACTCGACGAAGGACGGGGCGATGCAGCGCGGATACGGCCTGACGCTCGTGTCGCGCATCGTCGAGCGACTGGGCGGCCGGGTCGGGGTGGAGACCTCGCCGGCCGGCGGCGCCCGGTTCGTCGTGCGGCTGCCCTCGCCCGTCGGGCCGGGGGCCGGGGCGGAACGAGCGGTGCGGTCATGAGCAAGGTGCGGTCATGAGCGAGGTGCGGTAATGAGCAAGGTGCGGTGCCTCATCGTGGAGGACGACTTCGCCGTCGCACACGTGACGCGCGGGTTCGTCGAGCGGCATCCGCGGTACGAGGTCGTAGGCGTCGCGTCGACCGGCTCGGAGGCCCTCCGGGCGCTCGCCGAGCTCGAGCCCGACGTGATGCTGCTCGACGTCTACCTGCCCGACATGTCGGGCATCTCGGTGCTCGGGCGGGCCCGGGTGTCCGGATCGCGCGTGGAGGTGATCGCGGTCACCGCGGCGCGCGACCTCGAGACCGTGCGCGTGGCCCGTGCCCACGGCGTGCACCACTATCTCGTCAAGCCCTTCCCCATGCAGGCGCTGCACGAGCGCCTCGACGACGTGTGGCGCACCCTGGAGCGCGACTCCGCCCTGGCGGCGGGTTCCGAGCTCGACCAGACCGCCGTCGACCAGCTCATGCGCCGCGACGCGCTCGCCTCGGCCGGTGCGCGCAAGGGCGTCTCTCCGCTCACCCTCGAACGCGTCGCGTCGGCGCTCGAGGCACACGGTCAACCGGTGTCCGCTGCCGAGCTCGGCGATCAGCTCGGGATGTCGCGCGTCAGCGCGCGCCGGTACCTCGAGCGCCTGGTGGAGGCGGGTCTCGCTGCGCGCGAGCCGCGCTACGGCCACGCCGGGCGTCCCGAGCTGATGTACTCCGCGCGGCGGTAGCTCCGCCTCTTACGGCCCCTCCCCTGCTGCACGCGCGTAGCCTTGTCGGGTGAGTGATCCGGCCTCCCTGCCCCAGCGACGCGCGAGCGTCGAGGTGCTGCGCGCGGAGGCGGCCGAGGAGCTCGCCGCCCTGGTGCACGAGCGCCTGCGCGGCGGCGAGGATCCCTGGGAGTTCATGGAGGATCTGCCCACCGTCGACGAGCTCGTCGTCTTCACGCTGCGTGCCGAGCACATCGAGGCCGACGGCGGACTGCGCCCCACGCACGCCCGCAACCAGCGTCTCCTGCGCCTCATCGCCCAGGAGTACCCCGAGCTGACGCGCGCCGTCTGGCGGCTCATCGGCCAGGAGAACACGCACCGCCGCTGGGACGCCGTGGTGCGCGTGAGCGACCCGCGCTGATCCTGATCCGGATCAGCGGGCGCGCGTCGTCGAGATCAGCGCACCGCCGTCACCCTGCTGCACCTGCCATACGCTGCCGCTGCCGGAGACGCTCTGCCGCCCGTCGTCGATGACGAGCAGGGTGCGCTCGTCGATGCCGAGCGCACCGCCGATGAGTCCCGACTCCACGGCCGCGGCCAGCCTCGACAGCGTGCCGCGCTGGGCGACGTGCACGTCGATCGAGGGCTCGATGAGGCCGATGCCGTCCTGCACCTCGAGCTCGGGACCCGGATCATCCGGATCCTCCGGGCAGACGGGCCTCCCGCCGATCCGGGTGCCGCCGCCGAGGGCGTGGCGCGCGGCGACCATGGCGCCGGCCGAGACGCCCAGATAGGGCACACCCTCCCCGACCTTCCCGCGCAGCTCGTCGAACAGCGGCGCGAGGCCCGCCCGAACGTCTTCCACGATGCCGCCGCCGATGACGATCCCGTCGACGTTCGTCACGGCAGCGAGTGGCAGGGCCTCTCCCCCGAGCGAACTCGTCACCTGGGCCTCGATGGGGCCCGCCGCGCTGAGCACGCGCACCAGCACCTCGGCCCTCTCCGGGCCGCCCGGGTGGATCGACACAACGGCGATCCGGGGCGTCTTTCGTCCGTTCGCGTGGGCGAGGGCCGTCGCCTCGGCGACGAACGGCGCGTACAGGGGCGCGTCCGTCGGCTCCAGCGCCCCGCCGCCCAGCAGGTGCACGCTCATGTGGTGACTCCGGTCATCCTTCAAGCGTAGGGACGCGGGGCACGCGGCGACCAGTGGATGCTCCGCGTGAACTCGGCATCAATCGCCGCGCCTCCACGGTTGTCGTCACCGATCCCGGGATTCTGATTCCGCGGCGCCGGGCGCCTCCCTGCGCTGCGTGCTCGCTGTCGCGTATCGCCGGGCGAGCGTCTGAATCGCCTCGGTCAGTTCCGCGGGGCCGTCGACGGTGAAGTCCTCGTCGAGCAGGGCGAGGTACACCGCGACCGTCATGGGGTGGTCGGCGCCGGTGATCAAGACGCAGCTCTTGTCGTCGATCGCCTCGACGAGGCCGACCGAGGGATCGATCTTCTCGGCGACGACGGTCGCCGGCGCGTGCACGAGTACCCGGGCTCTGAACCGCCACCCCGCCGAGGCGACGCCCCGCAGCACGTAGGCCGCGACGTCGTCGGCGGGCAGGCCCCGGGGTTCGAACCGTCGCCGGGTGGGCGGGCGCAAGGCCATGCGGTCGACGCGGAAGCTGCGCCAGTCGTCGCGTTCGAGGTCGAAGGCCACGAGGTACCAGCGTCGGCCCCAGCTGACGAGCCGGTGCGGCTCGACGCGTCGAAGCGAGGCCTCGCCCTGGAACGGCGTGTACTCGAACCTCAGCCACTCGGCGCGCTGCACCGCCTGGGCGATCGTGGCGAGCGTCGGGGCCTCGACGCTCGGCCCACGGTCGCGGGTCCGCGGTGCCGTCGCCACGGTCATCGCGTTCACCTGATCGGCCAGCTGGCGTGGCAGCACGTGCTCGAGCTTCGCGAGAGCCCGGGCCGCGCTCGCGTCGATGTCGGCGACGGCGTTCGAGGTGACCTGGTGCAGCGCGATGGCGACGGCGATGCCCTCATCGTCGTCGAGCATCAACGGCGGCAGGTCGCTGGCGCGGTCGAGCCGGTAGCCGCCCCCTCGTCCGCTGGTGGCGTCGATGACATAGCCGAGCTCGCGCAGGCGCCCGATATCCGAGCGGATCGTGCGGGTCGAGACATCCATTCGGACGGCGAGTTCCGTCGCCGACCAGTCGGGCCGCTGCCGCAGGAGCGCGAGCACCTGCAGCACACGTGTCGCGGTCTGTTTCACGGACGCCTCGTTTCGCGGAAGCTCGTCTTCCGCATTGGTTCCTACCGTACGGGCATGACGAACAACGAGCCGAACACCGGCACCCTGCAGACCCCCTTTCCGACCACCGAGGCGAGCGACCACCAGGTCAGCCCGTTCACGTTCTCGATCCCCGCCGCGGATCTCGACGACCTGCGCGACCGTCTCGCCCGCACGAGGTACACGACCGAGGTTCCGGGCGGCGACCCGGCCTACGGGGCGAGCCTTGCCAAGGTGCGCGAGATGGCCGAGTACTGGCGTGACGAGTTCGACTGGCGCGCCGTAGAGGCGCGACTCACCGCGTTCCCGCACTTCATGACGACGATCGACGGGCAGCCGATCCACTTCCTGCACGTGCGCTCTGCCGAGCCGAACGCCTTCCCGATCGTGCTCACGCACGGCTGGCCGGGATCGTTCGCGCGAGTTCGTCGACATGATCGGCCCGCTCGTCGACCCGGTCGCGCACGGCGGCCGCGCGGAGGACGCCTTCCACGTCGTGGTGCCGAGCTTCCCGGGCTACACCTTCAGCGGGCCGGTCACCGAGGCCGGCTGGGGGTCGGCCCGTGTCGCGGCGGCGTGGGACACGCTCATGAAGCGACTCGGCTACGCCCGGTACGGCGCGCACGGCGGTGACGGCGGATCGTTGGTCGGTCGGGAACTCGGCATCCTCGCGCCCGACGGGCTCGTCGGCACCCACGTGCTGCAGCTGTTCTCCTTCCCGAGCGGCGACCCGGCCGAGTTCGAGCAGCTCGGCCCGAAGGACTTCGAGGCGCTCGAGATCCTGAAGAACTTCGGCGAGATCTCGGCTTTCGCGTCGCTGCAGTCGACCAGGCCGCAGACGATCGCGCACGCCCTTGCCGACTCTCCGGTAGGTCAGCTCGCCTGGAACGAGCTGATGGCGACGTTCGACCGGCCCACAGAACTCAGCCGCGACCAGATCCTCACCCACGTCTCGCTGTACTGGTTCACCAACACCGCAGGTTCGTCGGCGCGCCAGTACAAGGAGGACGCGCGGTTCAACGCCGGCGAGGGCGTCGGCGCGCGCATCAACCACGCGCCGACGGGCGTTTCGATCTTCAGGAACGACTTCCGGTCGATCCGGGTGTTCGCCGAGCGCGACAACGATCAGATCGTGTTCTGGAAGGAGCACGAGGTCGGCGGTCACTTCGCCGCGATGGAGGTGCCCGAGGTGCTCGTCGGCGACCTGCGCGAGTTCTTCCGTCCCCTGCGGTGACCGGATGTCGCGGCACGGCACGCTTCCGACAAACACCCTGTTGACATCGCCTCGGGATGCGCTATCGTACAACCAAATGGTTGTACGAACTGAGCTCACCGACGACGAGATCGACCGGATGTTCCGGGCACTCGCCGATGCGACGCGCCGCGACATCCTCCGCCGCACCCTCGAGGGAGAGGCGACGGTGTCGCAGCTCGCCGCCGCCTACGACATGTCCTTCGCGGCGGTGCAGAAGCACGTCGCTGTGCTGGAAGGGGCGGGTCTTGTGACGAAGCACCCGCAGGGCCGCGAACGCATCGTCCGCGGCGATCCGGAGCGGATCAAGCGCGCCCAGGCGCTGCTCGACCGCTTCGAGCAGATCTGGCGGGGCCGCATGACGCGCCTCGACGAGCTGCTCACCGATGACTGACACGACTGACCGAATCAACCGAGGAAGACACCCATGCCTCTCACCTCTGTCGAGAAGGACCTCGACGCCCTGACGATGACCATCACGGCCGACTTCCCGGTGCCCGTGCGCCGGCTCTGGGACGCCTATGTCGACCCGCGCCAGATCGAGCGCTTCTGGGGTCCGCCCGAGTGGCCCGCCACCTTCACGCGGCACGACGTGTTCGAGGGCGGCGAGTCGCACTACTACATGACCGGTCCGGACGGCGAGCGGGCCGGCGGCCTGTGGCTCTTCGACGCCGTCGACGAGGGGCGCTCGTTCACCGTGCGTGACGGCTTCGCTCGCGAGGACGGCACGCTGAACACCGACCTGCCCCTGACGGTGATGACCTTCGGGTTCGAGGAGACCGACGGCGGCTCGCGGCTGGTGACGGTCGCGACGTTCCCCTCGCTCGAGGCGCTCGAGCAGCTCGTCGAGATGGGGATGGAAGAGGGCACGAAGGCGGCCATGGGCCAGATCGACGCCGTGCTCGATGACCTGCGCTCGTTCGCCGCCGAGCTGCCTGTCGCCGCCCAGCTGATCGGCGACACCCAGGTGCGCGTGAGCCGGGTGATCCGCGGATCCGTCGATCAGGTGTGGCGGGCGCACCACGAGCCCGAGCTGATGAAGCAGTGGCTCAAGGGCCCCGACGGCTGGATCATGACCGTGGCCGAACAGGCCCCGGAGGTCGGCGGGCGCTTCCGCCAGGAGTGGACCCGGGAGGACGGATCCGATGGGTTCGGCTTCGAGGGCGAACTGCTGGAATCGGAGCCGCCGCACCGCGAGGTCACCACGGAGTCGATGATCGGCATGCCCGGAGATCCGGCCCGCAACGAGCTGACCCTCACGCCCGTCGAGGGCGGCACGCTGCTCACGCTGGTGATCACGTATCCGAGCGCCGAGATGCGCGAGACCGTGCTCGCCACCGGCATGACGGATGGGATGGAGACGAGCTACGCGCGACTGGAGGACGTGCTCGTCTGACCGTCTTCACGCGAGGGCACATCGATCCCGCGAGACCACATCCTGCCGGGTGTGTGCTCGCGGGATCGGTGTGTTGCCGGGCGGCCCGGCGTGGCGCGGGGCTCGGCGAGGGGCGAGACTCAGCGCGGCGCGACGCCGCCGAGCAGGTTGTCGACCAGCGCCGTGATGAAGGCCTCGTCGACCGGCTCGTCCGGGATGAGCACGCGGTGGTAGATCGCGCCCCAGAGCTGATCGACCAGCACACGCAGGTCGACGCCCTCCCGGATCTGGCCGGCCTGCTGAGCGATCTCGAGGCGGGCGACGGCAAGCGCGCGGCGCTCGGACGAGTACAGCTCGCGGTAGGTCGCCGACAGCTCGGGGTCGGTCTGCGACGCCCCGATCAGCTCGGCCAGGATGCGTCCGCCCGGGGTGTGCGTCATGACGTCCGCGAAGGAGGTCATCTGCGTGAGGAGATCCGTGCGGATGTCGCCGGTGTCCGGAAAGGCGAAGCGCGTCTCGACCGCGTGCTTGTAGCAGTCGAGGGCGAGCACACCCACGCTCGGCCACCAGCGGTAGAGCGTCGTCTTGCTCACGCCGGCGATGCGCGCGACGCGTTCGAAGGTCAGGTCGGCCATGCCCTCGGACAGCAGGAGCTCCCCGACCGCGTTGTAGACGTCCGTGCGCACCTCGTCTGCGGGGCGCCGGCCGCGACCGCGACGCGGGGGCGTTTCCTGCTCGGACACAGCTCTCCTCGGGGGTCGGGGATCCGTGTGAATTCTAACGAGGCTCGGTGCGAGCGCCCGCGCCGAGGGGCGCGCCCGTGCGGGGGCGGCGCACCCCTCGCCGCGGGGCGGGATGCTCATCGTGTGATCGTGAGGAGGTCGTCGAGCCCGACCCGGGTGAGGAACTCCCCGCGTACGCGATCCGCGACTGACGAGACCGCCTCGGATCCGTCGTCGGCCGGGTCGATGTGCACGCGGAAGGGGCGCTCGCCTCGCGGCAGCGCCACAACGCGGGCGATCTCGTCGGAGACCATCGACGCGTCGGCGTCCGCCGGCGCGAGCGCGGCCAGCTTCGTCGCGACCTGCTCCATCAGGCCGGCGTAGCGGGTCTCGTAGGCCGCTTCGACATCCGCGTCGGCCGGCCGTCCGGAGTGCGCGAAGTGATTCGTGCCCCGGGTGAAGGATCCGGGCACGATGATCGACGTCTCCACTCCCCATCGCGCGAGCTCCGCGGCATAGCTGACCGCCAGCGCATCCATGCCCGCCTTGGCGGCGAAGTACGGCGCGAGGTAGGGCGGGGTGCCGCCGCGGGTGCTCGAGCTGCCGACCCAGACGACCAGGCCCTCGCCCCGCTCCCGCATCCCGGGCAGCACGGCGCGGTTCACGCGCTGCGTGGAGAGCACGTTGACGTCGTACAGCTCCGCGAGCTGCTCGGGCGTGAAGGCCTCGGCGGGACCGACGACCATGTGTCCGGCGTTGTGGACGAGCACGTCGATACGACCGTGCTCGGCGAGGATCTGCCGCACCGCCGTCTCGACCGAGGCGACGTCATTGACGTCGAGCTCGATCGCGCGCAGGTCGGCGCGATGCTCCGTGGCCCAGTCGGCGGCGGCCTGCACGGCCGGCGCGTTGCGACCGTTTGTCTCGCGCATCCCGGCGTAGACGACGTCGCCCGAGCGCGCGATCGCACGCGCGGTGAGGGCTCCGAAGCCGCTGGATGCGCCCGTGATCAGCACGATGTTCTGTGTGGACATGACTGTCTTCTCTCTCGCTGAGGTTCGGATCTGATCGGCTCTGGTCGCTCGGATCAGGCGAGGCCGCCGTTGACGAACAGGGTCTGCCCGTTGATCCAGCGGCCGGGACCGGCGAGCAGCGCGACGACCTCGGCGACGTCATCGGGCTGACCGAGGCGCTCGAGGGGCACGACCTTCGAGAAGTGCTCGATCAGCTCGTCGCTCTTCCCCTCGAGGAAGAGCGGGGTGGCCACGGGGCCGGGGGCGACGGCGTTGACCGTGATGTCCTTGCCGCGCAGCTCGCGCGCCAGCACCAGGGTCATCCCCTCGACCGCCGCCTTGCTCGCCGCGTACGGGCCGTAACCCGCCAGCTGGCCGCGCGTCTGGCTGGTCGAGAAGTTGATCAGCGCTCCGCCGGAGCGCAGGCGGTTGGCCGAGAGCTGCGAGACGACGAAGGCGCCGCGGATGTTGGTGCGGTGCATGCGGTCGAGGTCGGCGAGATCGAACGTGGCGATCGGGCCGTTGATCATGATCCCCGCGGTGTTGACGACCACGTCGATGCCTCCGAACTCGGCTTCGACGGAGTCGAACACACGGGCCATCTGGTGCTCATCGGCCACATCGCCCTGCACGGCGATCGCACGGGCGCCCTGCGCGACGGCGGAGGCGACGACCGCCTCTGCGGCCGCGGCGCGACCGGCGTAGTGCACGGCGACCGCGAAGCCGTCGGCGGCGAGACGCTCGACGATCGAGGTGCCGATGCCGCCCGATCCGCCGGTGACGAGGGCGACGCGCGTGGGGTTCTCAGTGGTGTTCATGGTTTCCTCCAGGAGTGGTTTATATGAACGATGCGTTCACTATATACCTAAGTGGACGAATGGTCCATATATTCCTGGAAGCGCGCAGGATCGGCGGGCGCTGCGCGCGTGAGGCGTTTCGACTCGGTCGTTCCTCCCTCGCTCAACGAACGAGGGAAGGAGGGGCAAGGGTGAGGGCAACGGCCCCGCCCCTGCGCCTACCCCGCTCCTCCCCTACCCCGCTCCTCCCCTTCCCCGCTCCGCCCCTCACCCGCTCGTTGAGCGAGCGGAGCGAGTCGAAACGCCGCACCCGGGAACGACAGAACCCCCGGCCGTGCGGCCGGGGGTTCTGTGTGAAGCGCTCTTACTTGAGGAACTCTGCGAGGTCCTGCTCGAGGGCGAACTTGGGCTTTGCGCCGATGATCGTGGTGGCGACCTCGCCGCCCTGGAAGACCTTCATCGCCGGGATCGACGTGATCTGGTACTTCATCGCGAGGTCGGGGTTCTCATCGACGTTGAGCTTGAGGATCGTGATCTTGTCGGGGTTCTCCGACTGGATCTCGTCCAGGATCGGGGAGACCATACGACACGGGCCGCACCAGGCAGCCCAGAAGTCGACGAGGACGGGGCCCTCGGCCTGAAGCACGTCCTGCTCGAACGTGGCCGAGGTGGTGGCCTTGGCGGTCATGATTGCTCCTTAATCGGAAGTCCTGTGAAGAGGGAGAACGCGCGTATCCGCTCGTTTGTTCCGCTCAGACCGTGACGACGTCCTGGTCGAGCTGGTCGCCCGTGACGAGCGGGGCTCCGGCGTCGCCGCGCGCGGCGAGGTAGTGCTCGGCGTCGAGAGCCGCCACCGTGCCGGATGCAGCGGCCGTCACGGCCTGACGGTAGTGCGGGTCGATCACGTCGCCGGCGGCGAAGACACCCGCGGTCGAGGTGCGCGACGAGCGGCCGTCGACCGCGATCGTGCCCTCTTCGGTGAGCTCGAGCTTGTTGTGCACGAGGTGGGTGCGCGGGTCGTTGCCGATCGCGATGAAGAGGCCCTCGAGCGCCAGGTCGCGCTTCTCGCCCGTGACGGTGTCGTTCAGGGTCACGCCGGTGACGGCGCCATCACCCAGGATGTCGACCACCTCGGCGTTCCAGATGAACTCGATCTTCGGGTTCGCCAGCGCGCGCTCCTGCATGATCTTCGAGGCCTTGAGGGTGTCGCGGCGGTGGATGATGTACACCTTCGACGCGAACTTCGTGAGGAACGTCGCCTCTTCCATCGCCGAGTCGCCGCCGCCGACGACCGCGATCTCCTTCTCGCGGAAGAAGAAGCCGTCGCAGGTGGCGCACCACGAGACGCCGTAGCCGCTCAGTCGCTCCTCGCCCGGAAGGCCGAGCTTGCGGTAGGCCGAGCCGGTCGCGTAGATCAGCGCCTCGGTCTCGACGACCTGGCCGCTTCCGAGCGTGACCTTCTTGATGTCGCCCGACAGATCCAGCTCGGTGACGTCGTCGTAGGCGATCTCGGCGCCGAACTTCTCGGCCTGCTCCTGCATCTTCGCCATCAGGTCGGGACCCATGATGCCCTCGGGGAATCCGGGGAAGTTCTCGACCTCGGTGGTGTTCATGAGCTCACCGCCGACCTCGACCGACGACGCCACGACGAGCGGCTTCAGGTTGGCACGCGCCGCATAGATGGCGGCGGTGAAACCGGCCGGGCCGGATCCGATGATGGTGAGCTGTCGCACGAGTGCCTCCTTGGTTCGACTGCCAGAACACATCGTACGTCCGGGCTATTCCATAGATCAACATCTATGGAATAGCCCGGACGTGGAAGCGGACGAATCCGGATGCGTCAGACGGTGCGAGCGTCGCGAACGCGACGACCCAGCAGAACGCCCAGCGCGATCATCGCCGCGGCCAGCACGAAGTGCAGCCAGTTGTCGGCGGTGTTCAGCGGCACGAAGTTGGCCTGGTGGTCGTGCGGCACAACAAGGCCGTAGATCCACAGCACGGCGTAGATCGCGCCACCCCAGATCAGGAAGCCTCGCGAGCCGCTGAAGGTGCGGGCCGTGACCAGGCCGAGCACGCCGAAGAGCAGGTGCACGATGTTGTGCAGGATCGAGACCTGGAAGATGCCGAGCAGCATCGCTCCCGACTCGTGGCCGGCGAACTCGAGCGCGTCGACGTTCGACGTGAGCCCCGGGATGAATCCGGCGATGCCGACGATGAAGAAAACGATGCCGAACACGAGGGCGGCCTTCTGGACGGGGGTCTCCGCGTACCGTCCGTTGCCGCGGGTCGCTGCGGTGCTCATGAGGGTGCCTCTCTCCGCGCGGCCTCTCCGCGACGGATTCCCAGAGAATCAGTGCCGACGGGACGGCGGGAGAGGCTTGACGCCGACCGGGGAAAGGTGCGTAGGGGCGCGCGTGCGGGCGGCGGGGACACATCTCGCTCGAGAGGGCGCATGCTTCGGGGTGTGCCCCCGCGCGCGGGATGTGCCCTCGTGGGGGCGGGTGTGGCCTCGCGAGGGTCGGGCGCGGTCAGCGCGGGTCAGCGGCCGACGAGACGACGCACGAGGCCCGTGGCGGTGCGCAGTTCGGGGGCCCGGAAGAGCGCGAGGATCGCCACGTAGACCACCACGGCGACGACGCCGAGGACGCCGGTGCCGACCGCGGCGAGGAGCTTGCCGGGGATGCCGGAGACCCCCGCGGCAGCCATCCAGCCGTCGTTGCCGCCGTTCAGGATGTACACAACGAGCGCGACCGCGCCCGCGGGGATCGCGGCGAGGGTGAACCGGATGAGCGCCCAGACGTTCTCGACCATGCCGAGCGGACCGAGGCGGCGGCGCAGCAGCCATGTCGCCAGGATCACCTGGGCGAGGCTCGAGAGGGACTGGGACAGCGCGATCGTCGCCGTGAGAAAGCCGAGGGACGCGACATAGGGCATCAGCAGGGCGAGGCCGATCGCGATCGCCGCCTGGAACACCGTGAAGAAGAAGGGCGTGCGGGTGTCGCCATAGGCGTAGAAGGTGCGCTGCACAACGAACTGCACGGCGAGCGGCACGAGACCCACGAGGAAGCCGATGAGCACGGGGCCCGCGGCGACGGCCTCCTCCTCACTGCCGGTGAAGATGCGCGACGCGGGCACCGCGGCGACCATCAGCGCGGCCGCCGCGATGACGATCAGCACGCCGAGGGTGCGGATGGATCGCCCGATGTCGGCACGCACTTCTTTATCGCGCCCTGCCGACGCGTGCTCCGAGAGCTGCGTGAAGTAGGGGGTGCCGATCGACATCACGATGATCGAGTACGGCAGCATAAAGACGAGCCAGGCGTTGAACCACACCATGGCGGAGGCGTTGTCTCCGGATGCGCCGGAGATCACGCGCTGCTGCACCGTGGAGACCACGAGGCCCACCAGCAGCATTCCGAAGCTCCAACCGGCGAGGTTGCGCACCTCGCCGAGACCCAGCCCGCGCCAGCCGAAGTCGGGGCGCAGACTCAGACCGGTGCGGCGCCAGAAGAAGACGAGCACGACGGTCTGGGCGACGATGCCGAAGGTCGTGATTGCGCCCATCACGGCGATGGTCGTGGAATCCCACTGGTCGACCGCGCTGCGTTCGCCCCCGAAGATCAGGATGAACGCGCCGAAGCCGACGATCGTCACGACGTTGTTCACGATGGGTGCCCAGGCATACGGCCCGAACACGCGGCGGGCGTTGAGGGTCTCGCCGATCAGCGCGAACATTCCATAGAAGAAGACCTGGGGCAGACACCAGTACGCGAACGCGGTTGCCAGCGCGACCTGGTACTCGGGCCAGTTGGCGCCCATCAATCGGACGAGCCAAGGGGCGGCGACGGTGGCGATCAAGGTGACGGCGAACAGTACGACCGTCCCGAGAGTGAACAGCTTCGACAGGTGCGCCTTGCCACCGTCGTCTCGCGCGGACCACTTCACGATCTGGGGGACGAGCACCGCGGTGATGAGGCCGGCCGAGAGCACCTGGAACACGTAGTTCGGCAGCTGATTCGCGATACCGAACGCATCGGACGCCTTGCCGAAGCCTCCGATCGCGGCGACGAGCGCAACCGATCGCAGCAGTCCGGTCACGCGGGACACCAGTGTGCCCGCGGCGATCATCGCGCTCGCGCGTCCGAGGCCGGCCATCATGCGTCTCCCTCGGTGACGTCGTCGTCCGCGCGTGCCGCGGCATCCGGATCCTTCGTCTTGCGTCGACGGCGCACTGTGCGGATCACGCCCGCGACGAGCAGGCCGCCGATGAGCACACCGAGCACGATGACGCCGATCGTCTCCCACTCGGCACGCACGCTGACATCGACGGTCTGCGACGGTCCGATCCGGTGTCCGTCCCGGCTGATGAGCGTGAGCGCGATGTCGACATCGCCGCTGCCGACCCGCGCCTGCACGGGCACCTGCACCTGCGTGCGGCTCGCGGGCTGGGCGACGACCGAGGTGGTGTCGGCGACGACGAGACGCGGATCCGACGGGCTGGCGCGCAGCGTGAGCGTCGCGGGCCAGGGCAGGTCGTTGCGCACCCAGACCGGCAGGTTGACGCCGGCGCTGAGCAGATTCACGGGGGCGGGCTCCTGGATGGCGACCGCGTCGGCCCGGGCCGCCGTGCGATCGGCGAACCCGGTCGCCACCGCCTGCCACTCGTCGGTGCGAGCCGCCCATCCGACGCCCAGCGCCTGGAGCGCTTCCGCGCGCTGCAGGCCGTTGAGCATGGCGGGTGTCTCGAGCACCGTGGCGATCACGCCGACCCTCGACTCGGCATCGGCGATGCTCGCGGCCAGGGCCACGCGCGCCGCGTCGGGCGTCGCGTCGACGGGGGTGATCGGCTGCGCAGGGGCGGCCAGCACATCGTCGAGGTGCTGGGGGGCGATCGTCGAGGTGAGCGCCACGAGGTCGATCGCGGCGCTCAGGCGATCGGCGAGGTCGTCCAGAGCGGCGTCGCCGGCCTCGCCCTCCTCTGCCATGCTCAGCCTGGTGCTCAGAGCGCGGTCGAGCGCCACGAGCACGGGGGCGTCGCCCGCTTCCCGTCCCGCGAAGAACAGCTCGGCCGTGGCGACGGCCGAGGCTGCGGAGCGCTCCGCTGCGGTCGCGGCGCGCACCACCGCGTCGAGCGCGGCCGAGGCATCCGTGTCGTAGACCAGCGCCGCTCCCCCGCCCGCGATCGCGCCGGAGGCAGGCACCGCAGATCCGGATGCCCCCTCTTGTGTCGCCTCGGACGGCGTGACGGCGATCGCGTCCGGATTCGCCGCGCGGAGGGCATCCATCACGGCCGGCGTCGCCTGACCCGGGGCGGGCCAGTACACCGAATCGATGGCGTCGTCGCCGATCGAGAGCAAGCGGGCGAGGTCGAGGTCCTCTTCGTCCGAACCGACCGCGGCGGGCTTCTCGGTGGGCGTCGGCGTCGGGGTGGGTGTCGGCTCGGGCTCGGCCGCGGCCTCGTAGCCCTCCAGCGAGAGCGGTGAGAGCGGCGCCGGCAGCCCGGCCTGCAGCTGCGGGGCGACATCTGCGTCGCCGAACTGCAGCGCGAAGCGGTCGTTGGGCAGCAGCATCAGCCGCTCGAGCCACTCGATCGCGCTCAGCGGCGCGTCTTCGCCGAGCACGCGGATGGCGGCCGGGATCGCCGGATCGACCGCGAGGGCGGCAGGAGTGCCCGCGGCCGCCGAGAGCTGCGCGGTGAGCGCGCCGTCGGGGGCGGTCAGCGAGGCGAGCTCGTCGGCGCTCAACAGGCCGGCGTTCTCGACCGGCGCGGTGATCGGCAGGATCAGGCTGGTGGGCTCGGCTTCGGCGCCGACGACGATCACCGACTGCGCCGTCGCTCCGCCGTAGGTCGCCTGCAGCGGATAGACACCCGGGGTCAGCGCCGCGAGCGCGGGCGTTTCGGCCGGCGCGGTCAGCGACACCTCCGTGGAGCCGTCGGCTGCCACCGCGGATCCGGCCGTCGAGCCGATCGACGTGAGCGGGAGATCCGGATCCAGTCCCGCCAGCCACGAGCGCAGGGCCGAGCGGTCGGCGAGGGGTCGAGTGCCCAGTTGCAGCACGGCGGTGGATGCGGGCAGCGGCTCGTTGCCCGCATTGGCGATCTGGAGTGACGCGCTCAGCGCCGCGCCCGCGTGGGCGACGCCGCGCACGCTCGACGCGAGGATGAGCTCGGGCTCGGGCTGCTCCTCGACGGCGGCGTACGCGGGGGCGACGATCGCGCCCGAGAGCGCGGTGAAGACCGCGGCAGCGAGGGCGGCGAGCAGGCGGCGGGGCGCCCGCGCTCGAGGGGTGTTCGGCGTCATGGTGTGTTTTCCGCGGAACGTCGCCCGCAGTGACTCGATTCTACGGAGATGCCTGCGGAACCTCTGGAAGCGCGACCGCCGCGGTGCGATGAGGCGCGGGGTCGGCCCGCGCGGCGTGGTGCCGGGTCGGCCCGCGTGGTCGTGTGGGGCGCGGGGTGGGTTAGCGTCGGGGCGTTGACTAGTCTTCCGCGGGATTACTAGTCCCGCCTGGACTAGTGATGCCGCGCGGGACTAGTCAACGCCCCTCGCCGAGCCCGCAGGCTACGCACTCCCGCGAAGGACGAGCCGCGTGGGGATGACGGTGCGGGCGGGCACCTCGGTGCCGGCGACGCGGGCGAGCAGCAGATCGACCGCGGTGGCGCCGAGCGCGTCGAAGTCCTGGGCGACGGTGGTCAGCGGCGGCTGGTAGTGCGCGGCGTCGACCACGTCGTCGAAGCCCACAACGGCCACGTCGGCGCGATCCGCCTCGCGCAGGGCGCGCAGCAGACCGAGCGCCATCTGGTCGTTCGCGGCGAACACCGCCGTGACGGACGGATCGGCGGCGAGGGTCCGCCCCGCCGTGAATCCGGATGCCGCGGTCCAGTCGCCGCGGATCGGATCCGGCGGGGTCGCCTCATCCGCCCGACCCGCGACATCCTGCCCCGCCGTGTGAGAGAGCGCGGATCGCCAGCCGCGTTCTCGCTCATCGGCGGCGAAGGATCCGGCCGGCCCGGCCAGGTGGTGGACGGTTGCCGCCCCCGCGTCCAGCAGATGCCGCACGGCGGCGGCGGCTCCCCCGGCGTGATCCGACTCGAGCGCGATGAGCCCCGCCTCCGGCGACGCGTCGACGGCCACCAGCGGGAACGAGGCGGTGCCTGCGGCCTGCACGCTCGGGGTCGCCTCGTTCAGGGCGATGGCGCCGTCCACGCCGTGATCGGCGAGTCCGGCCAGCGCCGCCTTCGCCGCCTCGGGGGTGTCATCGGCCAGGGTGACGACGAGCACGGCGTGTTCGTGCGCGGCGCCCGCGGACACCAGCGCCTCGAGCATGCGGGCGTTGCCCACCGAGGCCAAGGTGCGCACGAGCACGCCGATGGTGCGCGTGCGGCCGGTGCGCAGCGCCCGTGCCGCCCGGTGGGGGCGATAGCCCAGCTGCTGCATCGCCGCCTCGACGCGTGCCCGGGTGCCCGGATCGACGCGCTCGGAGCCATTGGCCACGCGGGACACCGTCTGACCGGAGACACCGGCAAGGCGGGCGACATCCGCTGCCGACACGCTTCTGGACATCCGCTGCTCGCTCTCGTTGCCGGATCCTGCACTCTCGTTCTATCATCCATGTTGACGTCAACATGCGCGAGAGCGCGCGTTCGAAGGATACCGATGACGCAGTCCGCAGACCTGCCCGCCGCCACGCTCGGCGCGGGGGTCGTGAAGCGCTCCGCCCGCCTGGCGGACGGCCGCGACCTCTTCTACTACGACGACCCCGGCACGGCGCTTCCGGCCGAGCGAGCCATCGACGCGCGCGAGCTGGCCCCGCGTCCGGAGACCGCCACGATGAGGCGCGATGTGCTCACGGGCGACTGGATCTCGGTGGCCGCGTCGCGCCAGTCGCGCGTGGTCATGCCGCCCGCCGACCTCGATCCGCTCGCCCCGCAGACGCCCACGAACCCGTCGGAGCTGCCGAGCGCGTACGACGTCGCGGTGTTCGAGAACCGCTCCCCCTCGTTCGGGCCGGCCCTCGACGTCGCCGTCGGCGACGCGCCCGCCGCGATCGACCCGGCTTCGGGCCTCGAAGACCTCGCCGCCCCGGGGCTCGGACGCTCGCGCACCTCCGTGGGGCGGTGCGAGGTGGTGTGCTTCAGCCC
Source organism: Microbacterium stercoris (assembly GCF_017592545.1). Lineage (GTDB taxonomy): Bacteria > Actinomycetota > Actinomycetes > Actinomycetales > Microbacteriaceae > Microbacterium > Microbacterium stercoris. The sequence goes on along the minus strand of NZ_JAGFOA010000001.1, from coordinate 33,669 downwards.
TGACCGCGTCGGATCCTTCGGATCGCTCTCGGTCACGCGCGCCCGCACCGTGATCGAGGCGTGGGCCGACCGCACGGCCGCGCTGTCGGCCCTGCCCGGCGTGCGCCAGGTGTTCGTGTTCGAGAACCGCGGCGCCGAGATCGGCGTCACGCTCCCCCACCCCCACGGCCAGATCTACGCCTACCCCTACGTGACGCCGCGCACGCAGCTGCTGCTGCAGTCGATCGAGCGCGAGGGAGCGGACCTGTTCGCGCGCATCATCGAGTTCGAGGCCGCCGGGCCGCGCGTGCTGCTCGAGGGTGAGCACTGGATCGCCTACGTGCCGTTCGCCGCCCGCTGGCCGGTCGAGGTGCACATGGCCCCGCGACGCCACGTGGCCGACTTCGCCGAGCTCTCCTCGGCCGAGAAGGACGAGCTCGCCCCTCTCTACCTGCGCCTGCTGCGCGGTGTCGACGCGCTGTACGGCACCCCGACGCCCTACATCGCCGCCTGGCACCAGGCCCCGGTTGACGTCGCTCGCGACAGCGCGCGTCTGCACCTGCAGCTCACGTCGCCGCGTCGCGGGGCCGACAAGCTCAAGTTCCTCGCCGGATCCGAGGCCGCCATGGGCGCCTGGATCGGCGACATCCCGCCCGAGCAGTCCGCAGACCGGCTGGGCGAGGCCCTCGCCACCATCCCGGAGGTCCTGTCATGAGCGCTCTCGACGACGCGCGCGCCCTGTTCGAGTCGCGCACGGGGCACGCCCCCGAGGGCGTCTGGTCGTCCGCCGGCCGCGCGAACCTCATCGGCGAGCACACCGACTACAACGAGGGCTACGTGCTGCCCTTCGCCATTCAGCACCGCACGTATGCCGCGGTGGGCATGCATGCGGATCTGGCGATCCGCGTTTCGTCGACGTTCGCTCCGGATCCGGTCGAGCTGCGCCTCGCGGACCTCGCGATGTTCGACGGGGAGCCCGGCGCAGCGGTCGCCGCCGGCCGTGTGCCCGAGTGGGCGGCCTACGTGCTGGGCGTGGCGTGGGCGGCGCTCGCCGCGGCCGGCCGCGCGGCCGACCAGGTCGCCGGCGTCGACATCGCGATCGCATCGGACGTCCCCGTGGGGGCCGGACTCTCGTCGTCGGCGGCGATCGAAGGATCCGTCGCGCTCGCCCTGAACGACCTCTGGGCGCTCGAGCTGACCCCGCTCGAACTCGCCCAGGTCGGCCGCAAGGCCGAGAACGAGGCCGTCGGGGCGCCGACCGGCATCATGGACCAGGTCTCGTCGATCATGGGCCGTTCGGATGCCGCGACCTTCCTCGACTGCCGCACGCTCGAGACGCGGTCCGTCGACCTGGGGCTCGAGGCCGAGGGCCTCGTGCTGCTCGCCATCGACACCCGCGTGGAGCACGCGCACGCCTCGGGCGGCTACCGCGAGCGGCGTGCCTCGTGCGAGCTCGGCGCGTCCACCATGGGCGTGCCGTGGCTGCGCGACCTCACGGTCGCGGATCTCCCGCGCGCCCAGCAGCTGCTGGATGACGTGACCTTCCGGCGGGTGCGCCACATCGTCACCGAGAACCAGCGGGTGCTCGACACCGTCGAGGCGCTCGCCGCGGCCGGTCCGCGCGCGATCGGCGACCTGCTGGTCGCCTCGCACGCCTCGATGCGCGACGACTTCGAGATCTCGGTGCCCGAGCTCGACACCGCCGTGGAGGGCGCGCTCGCGGCCGGCGCGGTCGGCGCGCGGATGACCGGCGGCGGCTTCGGCGGCTCGGCCATCGCGCTCATCTCGCGTGACGCCGTCGCCGAGGTGACGACCGCCGTCGAGGCGGCCTTCGCCGAGCGCGGCTACACCGCGCCCGTCTGCTTCACCATCACCCCGTCGGAGGGCGCGCGCCGCGACGTGTGACACCGCTCGTCGCGCTCGCTCGTGCGCCGGGCGAGCGCGCGCGTGAAGCGAGGCGAGACACGCCTAGCCTTCGCGTGAGGCCGGGGCGTCTCGCCTCGCTCGTTCTTCGTCGGCTCGTTCGACGAGCCAGGAGTGCGTCAGGTCGTCAGCTCGGGCGTGACGTCCTGCGCGCCGCCGACCGACCGCTGCACCTCGACCTTGCGCGGCTTCGCCCGCTCGCTGATCGGGATCAGCACGCTGAGCACGCCGTTGTCATAGGTGGCCGAGATGCCGGCCGTGTCGATGCCCTGCCCCAGGTTCAGCTGGCGCAGGTAGGAGCCCGTCGAGCGCTCGCGCGTGATCCACTTCACGCCGTCGTCGCTGCGCGGGGTGCGCTCGGCCCGAATGGTGAGCAGCTGGCCGTCCACGTCGATGTCGACGCTGCCCGGATCGATGCCGGGAAGGTCGGCACTGAGCACGTAGTGATCGCCGTCGCGGTAGAGGTCCATCGGCATCAGCCGCGGACCCTGACGGTCGAACAGCTGCTCGGCCACGCGGTCGAACTCGCGGAAGGGGTCGAAGAACATCGCCATCGTGATCCTCCTCTTTGTCTGAAGCGCTGATTCTTCGGACGGAGTCCCGAGGGTCGAGCCCTCTGGACTCGATACCTGTTTTAGCACTCTCGACCCGAGAGTGCCAGATCTTTTTCTGCGGGATCCGGATCAGGATCCGGCGTCGAAGGAGGCTCTGGATGTCTCGATCGAGGGGTAGTGCTCGACGGCCCAGTGCGCGAGCGCGATGGCGTGCGGAATGAGGGTCTCGCCCACCGGTGTGAGCTCGTACTCCACGCGGGGCGGCACCTCGGCGTGCACCGTGCGCGTCACAAGTCCGTCGCGCTCGAGCTGACGCAGGGTGAGCGTGAGCATGCGCTGCGAGATGCCCGGGATGCCTCGGAGGAGCCCGGTGAACCGGCGCACTCCGTGGCTCAGCTCGCCGATGACCAGCAGCGACCACTTGTCGCCGATGCGATCGAGCACCGCGCGGATCGCGCGACTGTCACTGTCGCTGACCGCGGCGCAGGCGGAGGCGTACTCGGTCTCGGTGGCGTCGCCCATCCGGATCCCTCCTGGTCAGGCACACGGATGTGCCTTTTGTATGCGCCTGAATGATCACGGATCATGAGGTAGCTCACACATCGTAAGTCAGTAACAGAAGGAAACCCATGCTCATCGCCACCTGGATCGTCAACGGCATCCTCGCCGCGCTCATGCTGCTCTCGGGCGGCATGAAGGCCCTCTCCGCCCCGGAGAAGCTGAAGGAGAAGGGCATGGGCTGGGTCGACGATTTCCCCGGCGGATTCTCGCGCTTCATCGGCATCGTCGAGGTTCTCGGCGCGCTCGGCCTGATCCTGCCCCTCGCCACCGGCATCGCGCCGATCCTGACGCCCCTCGCGGCCTTGGGACTCGTCATCATCATGGCCGGCGCCACGGTGGTTCACATCCGCCGCAAGGAGCCCTTTGTGCCCGCGCTCGTGATCACTCTGATCGCCGTGGCGTCGGCGGCGCTCAGCTTCGCCGTCGTGCTCGGCTGATCCGGGGCGCGCGTCGCCGCGCGTCGCGGGGCGGGCGCGGGCGGGCTGGGGCGTCTCGACTCGGTCGTTCCTCCCTCGCTCGACGAGCGGGGGGTGGGGCGCTGGGGCGGGCGCCGGGCGGGGTGCAGGGCTGGGCTGGGGCGTCTCGACTCGGTCGTTCCTCCCTCGCTCGACGAGCGGCGGTGGGGCGCTCGGGCGGGGCGCGTCGCCGGGCGGGGCGCGGGAGCGGGGCGCAGGCGGGTGCGGGCGAGAATGGACGCATGACTCCGAACCCGGATCCCGCGCTCTGCGCCGCTCTCGCCGCCGACCTGCAGGCCGCGCGCTTCCGCTCCGAGGCGCTGCGCGCCGCATGGGGCGTCGAGGCCGACGATGCCATCGGTCGTGGCCTGCGCGTGCCCGCCTTGCGCGGCCTGGGCGACCGCGATGACGCGCTCGCCACGCTCGGTCGGTTGCTTGTGCTGGGCGTGGCCCAGCCCGTGGCCGCGGTCGACGCGGCGCTGCCGACGCTCGGATCCGCGGGGCTCGCGTCGCTGGGACTCGCCTCGGTCACCGAACTGGTGACCCCGCGAGCGATCATCCGGCCGCAGTCGTATCTCGACACCGAGGGCACCGGCGAGTGGTGGTTCGCGAGCGATCTCGATGAGATCGCGACGGGTGGCGGCGCGCTGGCCGAGGATCACGTGCTCGGCGTCGGCGGGGCTTCCCTCACGCTCGCCGGTCTTCAGCTCCCGACGCCGGCCCGGCGTGTGCTCGATCTCGGCACGGGCTGCGGCATCCAGGCCCTGCGTGCGCGCCGGTACGCCGATGCGGTCGTGGCGACCGACCTGTCGGAGCGCGCGCTGCTGTTCGCACGGCTGAACGCGATGCTGAACCGCGACGAGCGGATCGACACCCGTCACGGCAGCCTGTTCGAGCCCGTCGAGGGCGAGTCGTTCGATCGCATCGTGTCGAATCCGCCGTTCGTCATCACCCCGCGCGCGAAGGGTGTTCCGGGCTACGAGTACCGGGACGGAGGCCTGGTCGGCGACGCGCTCGTGGAGCAGGTCGTGCGCGGAGTGGGCGCTCACCTCACTCCGGGCGGTGTGGCGCAGCTGCTCGGCAACTGGGAGACCCGTGGCGGGGTGCCGGGCCTGGAGCGCGTGCGCCGATGGGTCGAGGAGTCGGATATTCCGCTCGAGGCATGGGTGGTCGAGCGTGAGCAGCTGAACCCGATCGAGTACGCCGAGATGTGGATCCGCGATGGCGGCACCGCGCCCGGATCCCCCGCCCACGACGGGCTGCTGAGTGCGTGGCTCGACGACTTCGCTGAGCGCGGAGTGAGCGCGGTGGGCTTCGGCTACGTGCTGCTGCGCCGTGCCGTCGGAGGGCCGAGGCTCACGCGCTACGAGCGCGTGACCCAGCCCATTCCCTCCGAGGGCGGGCTCGGCGGGCACCTCGCCGCGGCGCTTGAGGCGTTCGACCGCGTCGCCGGCCTCTCCGACGACGCGCTCGCCGATGTCACGCTGCGCACCGCGGCCGACGTCACCGAGGCGCGGCATCACCTTCCGGGCGTCGGCGACCCGCAGGTCATCGAGCTGCGCCAGGGGGCGGGCTTCGGCCGGGCCATCGGTGTGGATCCGGGGCTCGCGGCACTCGTGGGAGCGTGCGACGGCGACCTGCCCGTCGGAACGCTGATCGACGCGATCGCCTCGCTGCTCGAGGTGGATCCCGCAGCGCTCCGCGCCGAGCTGCTTCCGCGCGTGCGCGAGCTGCTGATGGACGGGTTCCTGGCGTTCGCCTGACGGGCGCCTATCCGGCGGCCACCAGACCGACGGCCACCGCGCAGGCGGCGAGCCCGACCGCCTGGCCCGGAAGGATTCGCTCCCGCAGCACGAGGGCGGCGAGCACCAGAGTGCTGGCCGGGTAGAGCGACGAGATCACCGACACCACGGTGAGGAGCCCCGCCTGGCTCGCGAAGAGGAAGAACGCCAGCGCCGCGGCGCTGAGCACTCCGGGCGTCATCGCCACCAGCGCCCGGCGTGGGGGAAGCAGGATGCGCGCACGCACCAGCAGCACGGCGCCCAGCAGCACCACGATCGCGACCACCATGCTCGCGGCGTTCGGCCACAGCCCCGCCTCGTCGCGGATCTGACCGATCGCCGCGAACGAGGTGCCGAAGCCCGCGCCCGCGAGAAGACCGTCGCGGATCGACGCCCCCGTTCCCTCGCGCGGCGCGCCCGAGGGATCCGGGGCGCGCGCGACCAGCCAGATCGCGACGAGCCCCACGACGATCCCGACCCAGGTCAGCCCCGACGGGCGCTCCCCCGTGACGACGCCCGTGACGACCGGCACAGCGGCGCTGATCACGGCCGAGATCGGCGCGATGACGCTCATCCGGCCGTTCGCGAGGCCTCGGTAGAGGAAGGCTCCGCCGAGGCCGGAGCCCACGCCCGACACCGCGGCCCAGAGGAGATCGGCCCCGGCGGGCGCGCCGCCGAAGAACAGCGCGAGCCCTCCCGCCGCGACGAGTGCACCCGCCTGACCCCACAGGGCGATGGTCCAGGCGCTGTCGCGCTTGGCGAAGAGGCCGCCGAGGAAGTCGGAGACGCCATAGGCCGCCGCGCTGGCGAGGGCGAGGACGACGGCGAGCATCCGTCCATGGTTTCACGTGAAACGCGGGCGAGGGTGGGTGGGGACCACCCTCCGTAGACTGGAGACCATGCTGAACATGGCCGCCGGAATCGCACGTCTCGGCGAGCTGGCGGCCTCGCCGGTGATCTCCACCCTGGCGCGAGCCTTCGCCGAGGCGGGCTTCGACCTCTCGATCGTGGGCGGCCCGGTGCGCGACGCCCTGCTCGGCCGCGACACCCACGACCTCGACTTCACCACGAACGCGACGCCGGATCAGATCCTGTCCATCGTGCGGCCGATCTCGAGCACGCACTGGGACATCGGACGCGCCTTCGGCACGATCGGCGCGAGAGTGCAGGGCGAGCAGGTCGAGATCACCACCTACCGCGCGGATGAGTACGACGGCACAACGCGCAAGCCCACCGTCGCATTCGGCGATTCGCTGGAGGCCGACCTCGTGCGCCGCGACTTCACGGTCAACGCCATGGCGCTCAAGGTGCCCGAGGCGAAGCTGATCGACCCCACGGGCGGTGTCGAGGACCTGCTCGCAGGCATTCTGCGCACGCCCATCGATCCGGCCGTCTCGTTCGGCGACGATCCGCTTCGTATGCTCCGAGCGGCACGTTTCGCGTCGCAGCTCGGCTTCGACATCGCTGACGACACACGAGACGCCATCGCCCAGCTGCGCGGCACCCTCTCGATCGTCAGCCCGGAGCGCATCCAGGGCGAGCTCACGCGCCTGCTCGGCACCGACGATCCGGTGCGCGGCATCCGCGTGCTCGTCGAGACCGGCCTCATCGAGGAGTTCCTGCCCGAGGTCTCGGCGCTGCGTCTCGAGGTCGACGAGCACCACCATCACAAGGACGTGTACGAGCACTCGCTCACGGTGCTGGAGCAGGCGATCGGGCACGAGAAGGCGCGGTTCCCGGATCGGGGCGCCGACATCCCGCTGCGCCTCGCCAGCCTGCTGCACGACATCGGCAAGCCCCGCACCCGCAAGCTCGAGCCGGGCGGTGCGGTCACCTTCCATCACCACGACGCGGTGGGTGCGCGGATGGCCCGCAAGCGGTTGCAGGCTCTGCGCTTCGACGGCGACACCATCAACGCGGTCACCACGCTCATCGAGCTGCACCTGCGCTTCTTCGGCTACGCGGAGGGCGCCTGGACCGACTCGGCAGTGCGCCGCTACGTGCGCGACGCGGGCGACCAGCTCGAGCGCCTGCACATCCTGACCCGTGCCGACGTCACCACGCGAAACAAGCGCAAGGCCCGCATGCTCGCTTCGGCATATGACGACATCGAGGCCCGGATCGTCACCCTGCGGGAGCAGGAGGAGATCGACTCGATCCGCCCGGAGGTGGATGGCAACCGCATCCAGGAGCTGCTGGGTGTGAAGCCGGGCCCGGTGGTCGGCCAGGCGTACCGCTTCCTGCTCGACCTGCGCCTCGACGAGGGTGTGCTCGGTCAGGAGGAGGCCGAGCGCCGCCTGCTGGCCTGGTGGGCTGAGCAGGGCTGAGCAGGGCTGAGCGGGGCCGAGCAGGGCTGAGCGGGCGGGATCCGCTCTCCACAGGGCGCGGCATGCCTCCTGGGGCCTCGGAGGAGGGTCGGATAGGCTCGGATCTCCGACTTCCCGTCCCCCGAGCCGACCCGCGCCGGGGCGACGTGCCGCCACGAACAGCACCAGTGAGGCCGAACGTGACCGACTCTCCCGCTTCCGAGCAGCGTCGTCCGCTGCGCGTCCTGATCGGCGCCGACACCTTCGCGCCCGACATCAACGGCGCCGCGCGCTTCGCCGAGCGCCTCGCCGCGGGCCTCGTGCAGCGCGGCCATGAGGTGCACGTCGCGGCGCCCAACACCCGCTTCGCCGACGAGCCCGGCCGCACCGAGGTCATCGAGGGCCAGCAGATGACGGTGCATCGCCTGCCGTCGCAGAGGCTGTGGTGGCACGAGTGGATCCGCTTCGTCTGGCCGTGGCGCTCGAAGCACCACGCGCGCCGCGTGCTCGACCGGGTCAAGCCCGACGTCGTCCACATCCAGTCGCACATCGTCGTCGGCCGGGGGCTGGCACGTGAGGCCCGCAAGCGCGGCATCCCCGTCATCGCGACCAACCACGTGATGCCCGAGAACATCCTCGACCACACGACCCTGCCCGAGTGGGCAAACCGCATCCTGGTCAAGCTCGCGTGGGACGACGCCAAGCGCACCTTCGGCATGACGCGCGCGGTCACCACACCCACGCGCCGAGCGGCCGACTTCCTCGAGAAGTCCATCGACATCCAGGGCGTGATCCCGATCAGCTGCGGCATCGACCGCACGGTCTACACGGCCGACCTCACGCCCCGCAGCGAGAACCGCATCGTCTTCGTGGGCCGGATGACCACCGAGAAGCAGGTCGACGTCATCCTGCGCGCGATCGCGAAGCTCGACCCGTCGCTCGACGTGAAGCTCGATCTCGTGGGCCAGGGCGACCAGGAGCCCGCGCTCGAGCAGCTGGCCGTCGAGCTCGGCATCGCCGACCGCGTTGTGCTGCACGGACGCTCGAGCGACGAGCACCTGCGGGCGACGCTCACGGCCGGCAAGGTCTTCGCGATCGCGTCAATCGCCGAGCTGCAGTCGATCGCAACGATGGAGGCGATGGCCTCGGGCCTGCCCGTTGTGGCCGCCGACGCCGTGGCGCTCCCCCACCTCGTGCACGACGGTGAGAACGGCTACCTCTTCAAGCCCGGAGACGCCGACGAGCTCGCCGCCAAGCTCACCACCGTGCTCACCGCACGCCCCGAGGAGTACCTGCGCATGCAGCAGGCCTCGCTCGACGGCGTGCTCGTGCACGACATCAACCGCACGCTCGACACCTTCGAGGCGCTCTATCGCGGTGCGGATCCCCGCGACCTCCAGAGCGGCCGGGGCGAGAAGCCGGCCGCATAAGCGACCGGAAACACCTGACCAGGATCGGATCCGCTGCCGTCATGCACGTTGTGATCTTCGCGGATCAGCACGTCGAGTCGCTCGGCGGCGCCCAGGTGTCCATGCGCCTGCAGCGCCGCTATCTCGAGTGGGCGGGTCACACGGTGACGATCGTCGCACCGCGGCGGCACGGGGCGCGAGCGCGCGTGAATCCGGATGATCCCGCCTACCTCGACCTTCCGTCGGTTCCGATCACCCCCGATCGCGAGTACTCGCTCACCTGGCCCGGGCGGCGTGCCGACCGCGCCATCGACGCCGGACTCGCGGGGCGACCGCCCGTCGACGTGGTGCACGTGCAGGCCGACTTCTGGGGCGCGTTCCTCGGCTATCGCCTTGCGGCGCGGCACGACCTGCCGGTGGTGCACACGATGCACAACCGCGTCGACGTCGGCATCGAGGCGACGGCGCCCTTCCCCGCCCTGGTGCTGCGCGCGCTGAACGCCTGGCGGCGCGGGGCGCTGCGCGGCAGGATCGGCGGACTCGCCACCGGCGTCGACGGATGGGCGTACCTGCGGGGGCTCGCGCTCGGCGCGCGGGCGGTGACGGCGCCGTCGGGGCACTTCGCCCGCCGCCTCGAGCAGCACGCCGTGTTCCCGAGCGTGGATGTCGTGTGGAACGGCATCGACGACGAGCTGCTGGATCGGGTGCGCGCCGAAGCCGCGCCGGAGCGCACGGCGGGGCCGCCGCGCTTCGTCTGGCTCGGCCGCATGAGCCCCGAGAAGCGCCTGCTGCCCTTCCTCGAGGCACTCGCCGAGGCGCGCGTGACCTGCGAGGTCGAGATCATCGGCGGCGGAGCCCAGCTCGCGGCCGCCCAGCGCCTGGTCGCCAAGCACCGCCTGCCGGTGACCTTCGCGGGCCGGCTCGGGTACGACGAGACCCTGCGCCGCATCGCGGCAGCCGACGCCCTCGTGCAGACGTCGATCGGCTTCGAGACGCAGGGCATGACACCCTTCGAGGCCGCCTCCCTCGGCACGCCCGCCGTCGTCAGCGATCCGGACATCGCCGCGGAGGTCGGGGCGGGCGTCTGGCCCGTCGCCATCGCCGATGACGAGCCGGGGCGCATCACCGCGCTCGCCGCGGCGCTGCGCAAGGCGGCCTCCGACATCCAGCACGGCACCGCGCCGGCGCCCGATCCGCAGATGCCGACGAAGTTCCGCCAGTCGTCGCGCACCGCCGCGATGATCGAGGTCTACCGGCGCGCGACGGGCGTCTAGGCGCTTCGCCCCGGTCGCTCCTTCCGCGCTCGACGAGCGGGGATGCGAGCCCTCACTCCGCCGCGTGCCGGGTCGGCACCCTTCGCATCCCGTCCGACGCGAGGGCGCGCACCGTCGCGCCCACGCCGACTGCCGACATCACCAGCGCCACCACGAGAATCATCATGGCAGTCATCCTGCGATTGCGAAGATCCTGCCAACAGTGGCAGGATCGACACATTGCATCGGAAAACTGCCAGGAGGATCCGGATGAAGACCGTCGCGTGCATCGTGCAGAACGGCTTCTCGCCGTTCGAGTTCGGCGTGGCGTGTGAGGCGTTCGGCCTCGATCGCAGCGACGACGGCATCGAGAACTTCGACTTCCGCGTCGTCACGCCTGAGCCCGGCGTGGTCACGACCAAGCTCGGCTTCTCGCTCAACGTCGACCTCGACCTCTCGTTCGCGTACGAAGCCGACCTCGTGGTCGTCGCCCCCGTGCCGAAGGAGCAGTGGGGCGCGGTCGACCCGCGTGTGCTCGATGTCATCCGGGCCGCCGTCGACCGTGACGCGTGGCTGCTGAGCGTGTGCAGCGGGGCCTTCGCGATCGCCGATGCCGGCGTGCTCGACGGTCGCCGCGCGACCACGCACTGGAAGTACACCGACCGCCTCGCGCGGATGTATCCCGAGATCGACGTGGATCCGGATGTGCTCTACGTGCAGGACGGCAAGATCATCACGAGCGCCGGCACGGCGGCGGGCCTGGATGCCTGCCTGCACCTGCTGCGGCAGGAGCTCGGCGCCGAGGCGACCAACGTCATCGCGCGGCGTATGGTCGTGGCGCCGCAGCGCGACGGCGGCCAGGCGCAGTTCATCGTGCGACCCGTGCCCGAGGCGACGGGGCTCTCGCTCGCGCCGGTGGCCGACTGGGCGCTCGAGAACCTCCACCGCGACCTCACCGTCGAGCTGCTCGCGCAGCACGCGCACATGTCGCCTCGCACGTTCGCCCGCCGCTTCAAGGCCGACTACGGCACCACGCCGGCGGCGTGGCTCGCACGCCAGCGCATCATCCACGCCCAGCGCCTGCTCGAGCAGACCGAGTGGGGCCTCGACCGCATCGCCGACGAGTGCGGCTTCGGATCGGCCGCCGTGCTGCGCCAGAATTTCGGCCGTGTGCTGGGCCTCACCCCCACGGCGTACCGCGCGCGGTTCGCCTGCCCCGTGCGTGAGGCCGTCGCGGCCTGAGCCGAGGTCGTGGCACGAACTCCGGGCCACCTGCCTGGCGTTGACTAGTCTTCCGCGGGATTACTGGTCCCGCCTGGACTAGTAACGCCGCGCGGGACTAGTCAACGCCGCTGCGCCGAGCCACCCCGGGCTACTGCTCGCCCAGCCACTCCAGCACCGCGGCGCGGTCGGCGTCGAGGGCGGGAGGGGCGACCGGATCCGGCAGGGTCGCGTTCGCGAAGCCGATGGGGTGGCGGATCGTGGGCACGTCGCCCGCGAGGGTGACGGGCGCGAGCCCCAGCTCCTCGGCGAGGGCGACGCCCCCGCCGATCGACAGGATCGGCGCGGCCGGCACGCCCGCGGCGCGCAGCACCGCGAACCACTCGTCGGCATCGCGCGCGGCCAGGCGCTCGATGAGGGCTGCGCGCACGTCGGCGCGCGCGAGGTTGCGTCCGCGCATGGTGGCCCAGGAGGGATCCGGTTCCAGCCCCACGGCATCCGCGAGCCGGGCGAACTGCGCATCGTTGCCCACCGCGATCACGATCTCGCGGTCGCGCGCGGGGAACGGCTCGTAGGGGTAGAGCGACGGATGCGCGTTGCCCAGGCGCCCCGGTTCCACGCCGCCGGCGACATATGCCGAGGCCTGGTTGACCAGGCCCGACAGCGCCGATGACAGCAGGTTGACCTCGACGTGATCGCCCCGGCCGGTCAGGTCGCGGGCGCGCAGCGCCGCGAGTATGCCCGTGACGGCATGAAGCCCCGCGATCACGTCGAAGACCGCGACGCCCACCTTCGTCGGCTCGCCGTCCGGCGATCCGGTGACCGACATCATGCCGCTCACCGCCTGGGCGAGCAGGTCGTAGCCCGGCAGATCCGCGCCGCCCGTCGATCCGAACCCCGAGATGGAGGCGTAGACGAGCTCCGGGCGTGCGGCGCTCAGCGTCTCGTAGTCGAGGCCGAACCGCACAAGCCCGCCGGGCTTGAAGTTCTGCACCACAACGTCGGCGCGGTCGACGATGCGTCGCACCAGCGCGAGGTCGTCGGGCGCGGAGAAGTCGAGCGCGATCGACTGCTTGTCGCGATTGACCGACAGGAAGTACGTGCCGGATCCGTCGCGCTCCGGCGGCACCCACGTGCGGGTCTCATCGCCCTGCGGACTCTCGACCTTGATCACCGTCGCGCCGAGGTCGCCGAGCATCATCGTGCAGTAGGGCCCCGCCAGCACCCGGCTGAGGTCGGCGACCACCACTCCCGCGAGGGGCCCGCCCTCAGGAGGAGTAGTCATACCAGCCGCGTCCCGCCTTGCGGCCGAGCCGCCCCTCGGCCACCAGCGCCTCGAGCTCGGGGCTGGGCTTGGCGCTCTCGTCGCCCGTCAGCTCGAACTCGGCGTGATGGATGAAGCTGATGACGTCGTTGCCGACGAGATCCATGAGCTGGAACGGCCCCATGGGGTGTCCGAGCGCCAGGCGCGCGGCCGCGTCGATGTCCTCGATCGTGGCGACGTCGGACGCGTGCAGGCGCATCGCCTCGTCGAGCACGGCCTGCATCAGCCGGTTCGCGATGAACCCCGGGATCTCGCGCTTGAGCAGCACGACCTCCTTGCCTGTGCGCTGCGACACGGACACGACCGTGTCGATCGTCTCCTGCGAGGTCTGCGGGTTCGGCACGATCTCGACGCACGCCATCACGAGCGCCGGGTTGAAGAAGTGCATGTTGCAGAGACGCTCGGGATTGCGGATGCTGTCGGCCAGCAGCGACGACGGGATCGTCGACGAGTTCGTGCCGAGGATCGCGTCGGGTCGCGCGAGCTCGCTGACCCGGGCGAAGATCTGCCGCTTCAGCTCCAGCCGCTCGGTCGCGGCCTCGACCACGAGGTCGGCCTCCCGCGCCGCGTCGTCCCAGTCGGACGTCCAGGTCAGGCGCGAGAGCGCCGCCTGCGGATCGTCCACCTGCCCCTTCTCGGCGAGCCGTGCGATCCGGGTGCGGATCTCGTCGCGCGCCGCGTCGACGATGTCCTGCGACACGTCGCCCACGGTCGTGTCGTATCCGGCGAGGGCGAACACGGCGCCGATCTGCCGGCCCATTGCGCCCGCGCCGATCACGAGAATCCTCTGCACTTCGACGGTCATGACTGCTCCCTTGCTGTCGTCCGACCAGCTTCGCCCGTGCGACGGGGCGCCACCAGATGGGGCGCCGGGCAGATCGGCCCTTCCGATCCTCGCCTCGGGGCGTCAGACTCACATCATGACCGACCCCAGCGATCTGCTCGACATCTCGGCCGAATTCAGTGCAGAAGAGCAGGAGATCCGCGACCGCGTTCGCGATTTCGTCGATCGGCGGATCCGACCGAACATCGCCGAGTGGTACGACGACGCGCGCTTCCCCGTCGAGATCGTCCCCGAGATGGCCGAGCTCGGCCTGCTCGGAATGCACCTGAAGGGCTACGGATGCGCCGGGCGATCGGCCGTCGAGTACGGACTCGCGATGCAGGAGCTGGAGGCCGGCGACTCGGGCATCCGCACGTTCGTGTCGGTGCAGGGCTCTCTCGCGATGTCGGCGATCGCCAAGCACGGATCCGAGGAGCAGAAGCAGGAGTGGCTGCCGCGGATGGCGCGCGGCGAGGCCGTCGGATGCTTCGGCCTCACCGAGCCGACGGCCGGATCGGATCCCTCCAGCATGCAGACGCGGGCGGTGCTCGAGGGCGGCGAGTGGGTGCTCAACGGCGCGAAGCGCTGGATCGGCCTCGCCTCGATCGCCGACGTCGCGGTGATCTGGGCCGCGACCGACGACGGCGTGCGCGGCTTCGTCGTGCCGACGGACACCCCCGGGTTCGTCGCGACGCCGATCACGCAGAAGCTCTCGATGCGCGCATCGATCCAGTGCGACATCACCCTCACCGACGTGCGTCTGCCCGAGTCGGCGATGCTGCCGGGAGCCCGGGGCCTGAGCGGGCCCTTCTCGTGCCTGAACGAGGCGCGATACGGCATCGCGTGGGGCGCGGTGGGCGCGGCGCGCGACAGCTTCGATGCGGCCCTGGCCTACTCGCAGCAGCGCATCCAGTTCGACAAGCCCCTCGCGGCCTACCAGCTGACGCAGGAGAAGCTCGTGAACATGGCCCTCGAGATCGTCAAGGCCCAGCTCGTGGCCCTGCGCCTCGGGCGCCTCAAGGACGCCGGAACGCTCGAGCACCACATGATCTCGGTCGCCAAGCTCAACAACACCCGGATCGCGATCGACATCGCCCGCCAGGCGCGCACGGTGCTCGGCGGCAACGGCATCACGCTCGACTACTCGCCGCTGCGCCACGCGAACAACCTCGAGTCGGTGCGCACCTATGAGGGCACCGACGAGGTGCACACGCTGATCCTCGGGCAGCGCATCACCGGCCACGCCGCCTTCCGCGGCTGACCCGGCCCGCTCGCCGGCCGGTTCGTTGAGCGAGCGGAGCGAGTCGAAACGGGTGTCACGACCTCGGGCGGAGGTGCTGGTTCGTTCGTTGAGCGAGCGGAGCGAGTCGAAACGGGTGTCACGACCGCGGGCTGGAGCCGCCGGCGGGTTTGGGGCGTCTCGACTCGCTGGCGCTCGCTCGACGAGCGAGGGGGTGGGGGCTACTCGCTCGCGAGGAGGCCGTCGCGCTGGGCCTCCGCGAGCATCGCGCGCAGGATGCGCCGCAGCTCGGCCCGATCGGCGTGCGCGAGGGATCCGACAAGCACCTCTTCGAGGCCGTGGACGCGCGGGCGCAGTGCCTCCAGCGTCTGGCGGCCCGTGGCCGTGAGCTCGAGCACGTTGCGGCGGCGATCGTCCGGATCCGTCGTGCGTGCGATGAGGTCGCGGCGCGTCATCCGCGCGACGAGGTCGGCGATGGTCGAGCGGTCGAGGTCGAGCTCGGCGCCGAGCACCGCCTGGCTCGATCCGGGCAGGCGCTCGAGCACGGCGAGCGCGGCGTACTGCACGCTGGTGATGTCGCGCGAGACCTCGCGCTGCCACGCCGCGAGGTGCACCTGCTGCGCGCGGCGCAGCAGGTGGCCGAGGTGGCGCAGCGGTTCGGGTTCCTCGTCGACCAGGCTCTCCATCAGGCCATCCTGCCGCAGAGGCGGCTTACGACGCCGACAACAGGATGCCCTCGAAGAACCCGGTCAGCTCGCCGCGCGCATCGAGCGGAAGGACATGCGCCACGTACTGATCCGGGCGCACGACCACCAGCGCCCCGGCCTCGCGAGAGACGCCGCGCTCGCCGTAGATGTCGATGCCCGCGGTCGCGGCCGACCCGGTCGGTGCGGCCGTGAAGGCCTTCTCGTAGTCGACGAGCCCGAGGCGACCGGTGCGCGGCCGCAGGATCTCGGGCAGCCCCGCGAAGTCGACGTCGTGCAGCGGGGACTGCAGGATCGCGCGCACATCGATCAGCGCGTCGATGTCGTCGCCGTCTCGTCTTGTGCGCACAACGGGAGAGGACGGATCCGTCCTCAGCCAGCCGAGAAGAGCGCGGAGCGCCTGCTCGCCGGCGTCGGCGAACGCGTAGAGGCGCCAGCGGCCATCCGCCTCGTGCGTGTGCCCGAGCTGCAGCAGTCGCCCGTCGCCCACCCGCACGACCTCGGCCGAGTGGAACCGGGTGCCGATCTCGAAGCCGGTCGCGAGGTGCTGGTGCGTGCCCTTCCCCGTGAGCCGGCCCGGCGCATAGCGCGCGGCGACGCCCGCGGTGTAGCGACCCTGTCGCGCCCAGTACGTGGCGAGCTCGGCGGCCGTCACGCCGCCGCGTTCCGGGTGATCCGGATCCTGCGCGGGCTGCGCGAGCATCGCCGACCACTCCCTGTCGAAGTCGATCAGCTCCTGCGCGATCGGGCGGCGCTCGGCGTCGTAGGTCTCGAGCAGCGACGCGTCGGCCCGTCCCTCGAGCACGGCCGCGAGCTTCCAGCCGAGGTTGAAGGCATCCTGCATCGACACGTTCATGCCCTGGCCGGCCTTCGCCGAGTGGGTGTGACAGGCGTCGCCCGCGATGAACACGCGCGGTGCGCGGTCGCGTCCCGCGGCGTCGTCGAAGCCGTCGGCGATGCGCTGGGCCACCTCGTACACCGACGACCACACCGTCTGCTTCACATCGAGCGAGTACGGGTGCAGCACGCCGTTGGCGATGTCGGTGATCTCGGCGGCGGTCATCGCGCGCACGCGCTCACGGCTCTCGTCGGTGACGGTGCCGAGATCGACGTACACGCGCACGAGGCGTCCGCCCTCGCGGGGGATGAGGAGGATCGATCCGTGTCCGTCCGATTGGATCATCGTCTTGAAGCGCAGGTCGGGGAAGTCCGAGTCGGCGAGCACGTCCATGACACCCCACGCGTGGTTCGCGGCGTCGCCCGAGAGCGCGCGGCCGATCGCGGTGCGCACGCGGCTGCGGGCGCCGTCGGCCCCGATCACATAGCGGGCCCGGATCGTGCGGGTGCGGCCGGTCGCCTCGCCCGTGTCGTCGCGATGCGCGAGCGTCACGAGCACGGGTCCGTCATCGTCGGGGCTCTGCAGCGAGACGAACTCCCAGCCGTAGTCGGGCTCGAGACGCGCGGGCTGTGCGCGCGCCGATTCGAGCAGGTAGTCGTGCACACGCGCCTGGTTCATGATCACGTGGGGCATCTCGCTCAGTCCGTCGGCGACATCCTGCACGCGACTCGTGCGCACGATGCGGCGACGGTCATCCGGATCGGGCTGCCACATGATCGTCTCGTTGACCCAGTACGCCTCCGAGAGCAGCTTCTGTGCGATGCCGAAGGCCTGCAGCATCTCGACGGAGCGGCACGAGACGCCGTCTGCCTGGCCGCGCAGGAGCGGGCCGGTGCGGCGCTCGACGATGCGGGTGCGGATGCCGGGGAAACGCGCCAGCTGGGCGGCGAGCACCAGACCCGCGGGGCCGGTGCCGACGATGAGCACATCGATCTCGGCCGGAAGGCCGGGCTGCCAGCGCTGCGGGTGCTCGGGCGCGATGGTCGGGTCGCCGGGGTGGTAGCCGTCCGCGAAGAACTGCATGGGATCTCCTTTGATGCCCTGGGGTGGGATCTCCCATATTAGTGCGTACCCCAACGATATGAGGCGGACGCCTCTCCCACCCCTGAGCCGGTGAGCCCGGCGAGAGGGCGGGAGAGGCGGGCGACCTCAGACCAGGGCGTCGCTGGTGACGGTCTCGCGCACGCGGGCCGTGGCCTCGACGAGGTGGGTCAGCGCGGCGATCGTCTCGGGGTAGGCGCGGGTCTTGAGCCCGCAGTCGGGGTTGACCCAGACCTGGCGCAGCGGCAGCTGCTCGGCGGCCAGCGTGAGCAGCGCCGCCACCTCGTCGGTCGAGGGAACACGCGGGGAGTGGATGTCGTACGCACCCGGGCCGATGCCGCGGTCGAAGCCGGCGGCGGCGAGCTCGGCGATGACCTCGCCACGGCTGCGGGCGGCCTCGATCGAGGTGACGTCGGCGTCGAGGCCGCGGATCGCGTCGAGCACCACGCCGAACTCCGAGTAGCAGAGGTGCGTGTGGATCTGGGTCTCGGGCGCCGCGCCCGCCGTGGCGAGGCGGAACGCGTCGACCGACCACCGCAGGTACTCCTCCTGCGCGTCGGCCCGCAGCGGCAGCAGCTCGCGCAGCGCGGGCTCATCGACCTGCACGATCGCGATGCCCGCCGCCTCGAGGTCGGCGATCTCGTCGCGCAGCGCGAGCGCCACCTGTCGCGCGGTCTCCCCCAGCGCGAGGTCGTCGCGCACGAACGACCAGGCGAGGATGGTCACGGGACCCGTGAGCATGCCCTTGACGTGCTTCTCGCTCAGCGACTGCGCGAACTCGGCCCAGCGCACGGTGATCGGCGCGGGGCGCGACACGTCGCCCCAGAGCAGCGACGGTCGCGTGGCGCGCGATCCGTACGACTGCACCCAGCCGTTGCGCGTGACCGCGAAGCCGTCGAGGTGCTCGGCGAAGTACTGCACCATGTCGTTGCGCTCGGGCTCGCCATGCACGAGCACGTCGAGGCCGATCTCCTCCTGCAGCCCGATCACGCGCGCGATCTCCAGGCGCAGCACCTCCTCGTACGCCTCGGTCGTGGCCTCGCCGCGAGCGTGCTGAGCACGCGCGATGCGCAGCTCGGCGGTCTGGGGGAACGACCCGATCGTCGTCGTCGGCAGGATCGGCAGGGCGAGTCGGTCCTGCTGGATCACGGCGCGCTCGTGCGCGGGCAGGCGCTCGATGTCGGCGGGCGTGAGGGCGGCGGTGCGGGCGCGCACGGCCTCGACGCGCACGCCGTCGGCCGCGGCGCGGTCGGCGAGGGCGGCCGTGGCGGCGTCGAGCTCGGCGGCGATCGCCGCGCGCCCCTCGCCCAGGCCGCGCGCGAGGGTCGTCACCTGCGCCACGCGCTCGTCCGCGAAGGCGAGCCACGACACGAGGCGCGGATCCAGGGCCGTCTCGTCGGCGACGGTGTGCGGCAGGTGCTGCAGCGAGGTCGACGTGCCCACGGTCACGGCGGCGGCACCGAGCGAAGCCGCGGCCTCGAGCGTGTCGAAGGCGGCCGCGAGGTCGCCGCGCCACACGTTGCGACCGTCGACCACACCGGCCACCAGCGTCTTGTCGGCAAGGCCCGGCGCGGCGGCCGGCAGCGAGCCCCGCACCAGATCGATCGCGAGCGCCTCGACGGGGGCCGCGGTCAGGGCGGCCCACGCCGCCTCCGACGGCGAGCCGTACGGCGTGGTCACGAGCAGGCGCGCGCGCGCCTCGAGCGCGCCGAGCACGGCGTAGGCCTGCGCGGCCGCCGCGGCGAGCTCGGCGGGCGTCGCGTCGAGGGACTCCGAGACCAGCGCGGGCTCGTCGAGCTGCACCCACTCGGCGCCGGCCTCGCGCAGCGCCGAGAGCAGCTCGGCGTACACGGGCAGCAGGCGGTCGAGCAGCGACAGCGGCTGGAAGCCCTCCGGGGCATCCGCGGCCGGCTTGGCCAGCGCGAGAAGGGTGACGGGGCCCACGAGCACGGGGCGCGTGACGAATCCCTGCGCGCGCGCCTCGGCGACCTGCGCGGCCAGACGCGACGGATCGGCGCGGAAGGCCTGATCCGGAGCCAGTTCGGGAACCAGGTAGTGGTAGTTGGTGTCGAACCACTTCGTCATCTCGAGGGCCGGATGCGCCTCGGAGCCGCGGGCGAGGGTGAAGTACCCGGCGAGGCTGACCCCGCCGTCGGCGTCGAGCACCGAGTCGGGCCCGGGGGCCGTGAAGCGCGAGGGCACGGCGCCGGTGGCCACGATCGCGTCGAGCACCTGGTCGTAGAGCGACGAGGCCTCGGGGATGGCCGAGCCGTCGGCGCTGAGGCCGAGCGCGGCGAGGTGGGAGCGGGTGCGGGCGCGGAGGGCGCGCGCGGCGTCCTCGAGCCCGGCCGCGTCGAGGCGTCCGGCCCAGTGCGCTTCGAGTGCGCGCTTGAGCTCGCGCTGCGGGCCGAGGCGGGGGTAGCCGAGTACGGTGCCGGCGGGGAATGCGGTCATTTCGAGCCTCCTGAGGGCGGAAGTGGGTGCGCGAGCGGTGCGACAGCCGGAGCTGTGGACCCTTCGCTGGTCGAGCGAGTGGGACGGAAGAGGAAGAGGGGCGCCGCCTGACGGGCCGCGCGCCGCGGTGGGGTCAGACGAGAGCGGCGCTGGTCAGCTCGTCGAGCACGGCGAGCACCGTCTCGTGGCGGTTGAAGGCGTAGAGGTGGATCGAGGGGGCGCCGGCTGCGAGCAGCTCCTGCGCGAGCCGGGCGGTCGACCGGATGGCGACGACCTCGCGGTCGGTGTCGCCGGCCGCGAGCAGCGCCTCGACGAGCGAGATCGGGGCATCCACTCCCGTGAGCTCCGCCACGCGCTCGAGCTTCTGCGACGTGCTCACGGGCATCAGCCCCGGGATGATCGGGATCGTGACGCCCGCGGCACGCGCCGCCGCGACGAAGGATCCGTAGGCCGACGCCTCGAAGACGACCTGGCTGATCGCGTAGGAGGCTCCCGCGGCCTGCTTGGCGAGCAGGGCCCGGATGTCGCCGGCGATGTCGCCCGTTCGGCCGTGTCCCTGCGGGTACGCCGCGACGCCGACCGAGATGTCCACACCGAGGCGTGCGGCCACCTCGTGCAGCAGGGCGGTGAGCGGTACGGGGCCGTCGAGCTCCCCGGCATCCCCCGACGCCGGCAGGTCGCCGCGCAGGGCGAGGAAGTCGCGCACGCCCGCGGCGAGGAACGTCTCGGCGCGCTCCACCAGCTGCGCGCGGGTCTGGCCCACGGTCGTGAGGTGCGCCACGGTGCGGGCTCCCGCCCCGTGCAGGTGTCCGAGCAGACCGAGAGAGCGGTCGTTCGACGATCCGGCGGCGCCGTAGGTCACCGAGACGAACTCGGGACCGGCCGCCGCGAGGGCCGTCGCCGTCTCGGCCACCATGTCCATGCCGGCCTCGGTGCGCGCCGGGTACAGCTCGAACGAGAACGGAACGGGATACGACATGAGGATTCCTGACGTGGGCCGGTGGGGACCCCTTCACGGTAGGAAGCGGGCAGCGGGCGCGCTCGCCGGGTTGCCCTCTGTTGCACCATGGATACGCGCATATCCCTCGGCCCATAGGTATGCCAAGGAAACGGCATCTCACCGGGGGTTCCTGCGCTCGCCGCTGCGGTCGGCGCCGCGAGCCATAGCTCCGGCACATGCCTCTCCGGCACGAGAAAGTATGGCTGGGCGCTGCGGAGCGACTCGGCCGCTCGCAAAAAAGACCGCCCCCGCTGTGATCAGCGACGGCGGCCTTGTCCGGGGGATCCGGATCCGGATCGGGTCAGCTGGTGGTCCAGCCGAGCAGCAGCACCGCGCCGGGAGAGGCGATGCCGGTGATCACCGCCACGCGGGCGAGGCGCACGGTGTCCTCGAAGAAGCAGCCGATCGCGCCGAGCACAACGGCGATCGCACCGGCGACCACCGAAGCGGCCACGCCGTAGAGGTTCCACAGCGCCTCTCTGCCCTCGGCCGAGACGGCCACGTAGAGCACCTGCAGGAGTCCGAGGATCGAGATGGCGGCGGCGACCAGGCCCAGCACGGTCACGACCGTGCCGGCGACTGCGAGCTTGGGTCGCGAGGCTGCGAAGGGGGCGTGCGTCGCGGGCATCCCCCCAGAGTGGTGGATATCGCGTGGGTATGTCTGTAGGTATTTCGGAGGGGGTGGGGCGACCGAGGAGGGCTCGGCGCCTCCATTCGCTCGCGCCCTCTCGACGGATTCGGGAGGGATCCGGTAAACTTGAGTCGACGCGGCTCAAGTTCGCCACGAGAGCAGATCACCACCGGGGAGGACCGCATGGCAGACCAGCAGCAAGAGCAGCAGAGCGCCCTCGAGCAGTTCGGCATCGACCTGACCGAGCGTGCGCGCGCCGGAAAGCTCGACCCCGTGATCGGGCGAGACAGTGAGATCCGTCGCGTCAGTCAGGTGCTCACGCGACGCACCAAGAACAACCCCGTGCTCATCGGCGAGCCGGGCGTCGGCAAGACCGCGGTCGTCGAGGGCCTGGCTCAGCGCATCGTCGCGGGAGACGTCGCCGAGAGCCTCAAGGACAAGCGCCTCATCAGCCTCGACATGTCGGCGCTCGTGGCGGGTGCCATGTATCGCGGCCAGTTCGAGGAGCGCCTGAAGAGCGTGCTCAAGGAGATCACCGAGTCGGAGGGCGAGGTCATCACCTTCATCGACGAGCTGCACGTGCTGATGGGCGCAGGTGGCGGCGAGGGATCCGTCGCGGCCTCGAACATGCTCAAGCCCATGCTCGCCCGCGGCGAGCTGCGCCTCATCGGCGCCACCACGCTCAACGAGTACCGCGAGTTCATCGAGAAGGACGCGGCCCTCGAGCGCCGCTTCCAGCAGGTGTACGTGGGCGAGCCATCGGTGGAGGACACGGTGGCGATCCTGCGCGGCCTGAAGGGCCGCTACGAGGCGCACCACGGCGTGACCATCACCGACAGCGCCCTCGTCGCCGCCGCCTCCCTCTCGAACCGTTACATCCCCAGCCGCCAGCTGCCCGACAAGGCGATCGACCTGATCGACGAGGCCATGAGCCGTCTCAAGATGGAGATCGACTCGTCGCCCGTCGAGATCGACCAGCTCAAGCGGCAGGTCGACCGCATGCGCCTCGAGGAGCTGGCGCTCAAGAAGGAGAAGGACGACGCTTCCAAGGAGCGCCTCGCCAAGCTCCGCGAGCAGATGGCCGAGTCCGAGGCCGAGCTGCGTGCGCTCGAGGTCCGGTGGGCGCGCGAGAAGGGCGGCCTCACCCGCGTCGGCGACCTCAAGAAGAAGCTCGACGAGGCCGTCACGCTGCGCGACCGCGCCATGCGCGACGCCGACTACGCGAAGGCGTCCAAGCTCCAGTACGAGACCATCGCCCAGCTCGAGGCGCAGCTGGCCGAGGCCGAATCCCAGGCGGATGCCGGATCGGACGAGCCGCGGATGGTCAACGAGCAGGTCACCGACGACGACATCGCCGCCGTGATCGCCGCATGGACAGGCATCCCCGTGGGACGCCTCCTGCAGGGCGAGACCGAGAAGCTGCTGCACCTCGAGAACGAGCTCGGTCGCCGCCTCATCGGCCAGAAGGACGCCGTCAAGGCCGTCTCGGATGCGGTGCGTCGCTCGCGTGCGGGCATCAGCGACCCGAACCGGCCGACCGGATCCTTCCTGTTCCTCGGCCCCACCGGAGTGGGCAAGACCGAGCTCGCCAAGGCCCTGGCCGAGTTCCTCTTCGACGACGAGCACGCCATGGTGCGCATCGACATGTCGGAGTACGGCGAGAAGCACTCGGTCTCGCGCCTCGTCGGCGCCCCTCCCGGCTACATCGGCTACGAGCAGGGCGGCCAGCTGACCGAGGCCGTGCGGCGGCGCCCGTACAGCGTGGTGCTGCTCGACGAGGTCGAGAAGGCGCACCCCGAGGTCTTCGACGTGCTGCTGCAGGTGATGGACGACGGCCGCCTCACCGACGGCCAGGGCCGCACGGTCGACTTCAAGAACGTCATCCTGATCCTGACGTCGAACCTCGGATCGCCGATCCTCATCGATCCGATCCTCGCGCCCGACGCCAAGCGGGATCAGGTCATGCAGCTCGTGCGCCAGGCGTTCAAGCCCGAGTTCGTGAACCGCCTCGACGACATCGTGATGTTCCAGGCGCTGTCGCAGGACGACCTCGCCCAGATCGTGGAGCTGCAGGTCGACCTGCTGCAGAAGCGCCTGTCGGATCGTCGCCTCACCCTCGCCGTCACCCCGGATGCGCGGGCGTGGCTCGCCGAGCGCGGGTACGACCCGATCTACGGCGCGCGCCCGCTGCGCCGCCTCATCCAGCAGGAGATCCAGGATCGCCTCGCTCTCGCGATCCTGTCGGGCGGCGTCAAGGACGGCGAGGCTGTGCGCGTCGACGTCTCGGCCGACGGCAGCCAGCTGGTTGTGACCGCCGCGTAGCTCGGCGCCGAGGGGGTGCTCCGGCGCCGAGCGGGTGCGCGCGCACGCACCCGCTCGGCGGGCGTGCACCCGCTCGGCGGGCACGCCGCGCTGGCGCGGGTCAGGGGTGCGGTGCCGCCGCGGGGGCGTGGATCTCGGGTGCGCGGCGAAGCAGCAGGCCCGGCAGACCCCGGCGGTCTGCCGTGGCCACCATGGCGACGACGCTGATCACCGCGAACAGCGTGTCGAGCCCGCTGACCATGCCGAGCAGCTGGAAGCCGCCGATGCCGAAGACGTAGCGCCGCACGCCCGCCTTGCGCCCGGCGAACCGGATGCCGACCGCGTGATCGCCGATCGTGCGGCCAGTCACCGCGGCGACCAGGCCGCAGAGGATGAAGGGCACAAGCGAGGCGAGCGCGGTCGCGAGCTGCTCGGCGGAGCGATCGGACGACGGGATGTCGAGCGCGGCGATCTGCACGAGCCGCGTGCTCATGCCCACCAGGACGCTGAGCACGGTGACGGTGAGCAGGTCGCACAGCATGCCGACGAATCGGCGCCCCGCGGTGACACGCGTGGGCAGTGCCTCCGTCGGACGGCGACGCGCCGACAGCAGCGCGATGAGGGCGCCGATCAGGCCGCCCAGGGTGTTGGCGAGGAGATCGTCCACGTCGAACACGCGGTAGGCGCAGGGGTAGAGGCCGAACAGGCCGGTGAGCTGGGTGACCTCGATCAGCGCCGAGACGGTCAGCGCCGCCGCGGTCGCCGCCACCACGCCGTGGCCCCACAGCCAGCGCAGATAGATCCCGAGCGGCACGAACAGCACCACATTGAGCACCACCTGCTGCACGGCCGGGTTGCGCAGGATCGCCCCGACGGACGAGACGTCGAAGGTGAGGATGTCGGCGATGAACTGACCCGGCCGCAGCTGCGCGGGCGCGCAGACGACCGTCGCGGGATCCGGCAGCGGCAGCAGCGTGTAGGTCCACAGCGCCATGGCGTACACGGGCGAGGAGATCCACAGCAGGAGACGCCCGACCGAGAGACGCCCGCGTCGGCGGTACTCTCCCGCGACGAACGGCACGAACAGGGCAACGGCCACCGGCACACCGGCGAGCACCGCGACGATCGCGGGTGTCAGATGTGGTCCCATGTCTTCACGCTATGGGCGCGCGGTGCGCCGACCGCGTGAAAGAGCGCGACATACATCGCGAGGCGACCCTGAATACATCGGCGGGATGATCGGCCGGCTGGCCCCGGCGCCGAGCGGGTGCGCCTGCGCCGACCGGGTGCGCGCGCACGCACCCGGTCGGCGGGCACGCACCCGCTCGGCGTCGGTCGGCCGGCGCGCCGGGGGTCAGAGTTCGACGGTGCGGATCGGCACGCCCGCGACGCCGACGGAGGCGCGGAAGAGCGCGCCCGCGGCGGGCTCCTCGCCCGGGGCGAGGCCCTCGCGCGAGGTGGTGATGTAGAGGGTGCCGTCGGGTGTGAGCGCGCAGGAAGTGACCCGGGCGGCGCCCACCTCGACGATCTCGGTGAGCTCTCCCGAGGCGCTGTATCGGCGAACGGCATGGCCGTTGTACAGCGCGACCCAGAATCCGCCGTCGACGTCGACGCACAGTCCGTCGGGGCCGCCGGCGTCCTCGGGGATCGTCACGAACGGGCGGCGCTCGGTGAGCTCGCCCTCGTCGGTGACGTCGAACACGTCGATCCGCCCCGTCGCGGTGTCGGCGAAGTACGCGCGCGAACCGTCGGCGGTGAACCCCAGCCCGTTCGAGATGGTGAGGCCCCCGAAGAGCCTCTCGACCGAGCGGTCCGCGCCCAGGCGGAACATCGCAGACGCCCCCTCGGCCGCGTCGTACGCCATCTGGCCGAGCAGCAGACGGCCCTTCGGGTCGACCGCGCCCTCGTTGAAGCGGATGGCGCCCTCCCACAGCGGCGGGGTCTCCCACTCGCGGCGCTCGTCGGCGTCGTAGGCGGCGAACGAGCGCTCGAGCGCGACCATGAATCCGCCCGTCGTGCGCGGGCGCACAACGCAGGCCACGGGTGACCCGGTGTGCAGCCTGGAGACGGATCCGGTGCGCTCGTCGAGCGACAGGACGTCGCCCTCCAGCATGTCGACCCAGCGGAGGCCGCCCAGGCCCTCATGCCACACCGCACCCTCGCCGTGATAGGTGACGGAATCGGTGATCTGTGAGGCGGTCGGCATGGCTCTCCTGGGGACGGATCGGGTGGGGCGTCTCCATTCTGTCGACATCGCGGGCGCCGAGGTGCGGCAGGATGTGCGCATGGGCGACGAGACGAGCGGTGCGACGGGCTTTCAGCCGCCCCGCGCCGAGGTGCCGGGGCTGCCCGATCTGGCGGAGCTGCTCTCCATCGGGCGCGTCGAGCTGCCCGAGCTGAGGCCGCTGGGTCTGCCCGCCGTGGGCGACTGGACCGCGATGGCCGCCCCGCACGCCGCCTCGCCGCACAACATCCCGCGGCAAGACGCCGCCCCGCAGGCCGACCCGCCGCACGCCGCCTCCGCGCCCGCGACCGGGGCCGCGCCGAGCGTCGCCGTCGGAGCGGACCGCGACCTCGAGGAGGCGCTCGCCGCCCTGCGCGGAGGCGATGTCGCGGGCGCGCTCGATGCCATCGGCGCCAGTCGCGGTGAGGTCGAGCAGGCGCTCGCCGCGTCGCGCGCGCATCCGGGACACGTCGCCGGCGTGGTAGCCCAGCGCATCGCGCAGGTCGCCGGCGACGATCCGGCCGCACGCCGCGTCGCCGACCGGGCGCAGGACATCGCGCAGGATCCCCGGATCGCCTCCGCCGTCGCGGCGGTCGGGGCGAGACTCGACGATGCCCAGCGGCAGCAGCTCGGACGTATCGGCGCGGGGCTGCAGAGCCACGCCGCCCAGCTGCTCGACGGCGAGATCACCGCCGCCGACCTGCGCGGGGCGGTCGACGGCGTGCGCCGTGCCGCGCGGGACGGATCCGGTGCCCTCTCGCCCGCCCTGCGGGCGGCCTACGGCGAACAGACGAAGCAGGCGGCGCGCAGGGGCATCGGATGCTTCGCCGTGGCTCTCGCCCTCGGAGTCGTGGTGCTGATGATCGCCTGGGGCCTCGCCTCGGTCGCCTGACCGGCCGCAGAGCTGGATCGCGCATCCGGATCGCGTCTCCGTCTCTGGACGGATGCGCGCCATCCGGGCCCGCCGATAGCGTGCTGAGCATGGAAGCCCCTTCCCCTGTCCCGCCCGTTTTCGCCCTGCGCAACCTCACCAAGGTGTTCCCCTCCGGAAAGGTCGCGGTCAACGACCTGTCGCTCGACGTGCCGCCCGGCTCGATGCTCGGCCTGCTCGGCCCCAACGGCGCCGGCAAGACCACCACCCTCTCGATGGCGACGGGTGTGCTGCGCCCGACCAACGGCACGGCCTACGTGATGGGGCGAGACGTCTGGCAGGATCCGGCCGCCGCCAAGGGGCAGATGGGCGTGCTGCCCGACGGCGTGAGACTGTTCGACCGCCTCACGGGCGCCGAGCTGCTGCGCTACACCGGCCTGCTGCACGGCATGGCCGAGGCCGACGTGGTCTCGCGCTCGGGTGAGCTGCTCGATGCCCTCGGTCTCGCCGACGCCGGATCGACCCTCGTCGTCGACTACTCCGCCGGCATGCGCAAGAAGATCGGGCTGGCGTGCGCGCTGATCCACGCTCCCCGCCTGCTGCTGCTCGACGAGCCTCTGGAGGCGGTCGACCCGGTCTCGGGCGACACGATCCGGCAGATCCTGCGTGCCTTCGTGGCCGGCGGCGGCACCGTCGTGATGTCGAGTCACGTGATGGAGCTCGTCGAGTCGCTCTGCGACCGCGTCGCCATCGTCGCGGAGGGGCGCCTGCTCGCGCACGGATCCCTCGACGAGGTGCGTGCCGGAGAGTCGCTGCAGCAGCGCTTCCTCACGCTCGTGGGGCGCCACGACCTCGGAGAGGAGACGCTCGCATGGTTGCGCTCCTCGTAAGCCTGCGGTGGCGTCAGCTGGGGCACCAGCTGACCAAGAACCCGTGGATGATCGTGTCGCTCGTGGTCTTCGGCCTGATGGCGCTGGGTGCGCTGTTCGGCCTCGGGGCCGGGCTCATCGCCATGCGCGTGACCGCGCCCGAGCTCGCCGCCATGGTGCTTGTGCTGCTCGGCGCTGTCGTGACGCTCGGCTGGTGGGCGGGCGCCGTGCTCGTGAGCGCCGATGAGCTTCTCGCTCCCGAGCGCTTCTCGCTGCTGCCCGTGCGTGCCTCCCAGCTGCTGCCGGGCCTGCTCGCCGCGAGCGCTCTCGGCATCGGCGGCATGTTCACCCTCGTGTTCCTGCTGCTGTCGCTGATCGGATGGTCGGCGTCGTGGCCGGCGGTCATCGCGGCGGTGGTGATGCTCCCGGTGGCCTTCGCCATCTGCATCCTGGGCGCGCGAGTCGTGGCCGGGCTGCTGGCGTCCTGGTTGGCGGGACGGAAGACCCGCGATCTTGTCGCGGTGCTCGTGGCGCTCGTGCTGATCTTCTCGGGCGTGATCCTCAACCTCGGGGTGAGCGCGTTCGCCTCGCTTGAAGACCCCCGTGCCGCCGTCACCGACCTCGCCGCGGTCGCCGCGTGGACGCCCCTCGGCGCGGCCTTCGGCGTGCCCGCGGCGATCTCGCAGGGCGCCGTGGGCGTGGCGACGGCTCGGCTCGTCATCGCGCTCGTCACCCTCGCGGCCCTCTGGCTGGCCGCGCGCGCCATGCTCGCGGCGCGGTTGGTGGCCCCGATCGTCAACCGCGGCGGCGGGCGCATCCGCGGCGGAGCGCTGCTCGACCGGATGCTGCCCGCCTCCCCCGCCGGAGCGATCGCCGCCCGCGCGCTCCGGTACCGGCGACGCGACCCGCGGCACATCCTGAACACGGTCGCGCTGGTCGCGCTGCCGATCCTGTTCGTGGTGCCGATCGTGCTGCAGCCCGAGGAGTTCGACCTGGGTGTGCTGCGGAACATGATCGTGCTCGCGCCGTCGATCAGCGCGCTGATGGTGGCGACCATCGTGCAGATGGATGTCGCCTACGACAACAACGCGGTCGCCCTGCACGTGCTGGTGGGGCTGCGCGGATCGTCGGATCGCGCCGGTCGCGTTCTCGGAGTGCTCGTGATCGCCGTTCCCTCGGCCGTGGTGCTCTCGATCGCGGCCTGCGGGTTCACCGGCGCCTGGGAGCTGCTGCCGGCGGCGCTGGGGTCGTCCATCGGCCTCTCCGCGATCGCGGCGGGCGCGGGGGCGCTGGTGGGCACCTGGCTTCCCGGGCGGGCACCCGCGCCGGAGGCCAGCCCGCTCGGACGCGGTTCGTCGGGCGGCATCCAGTCGCTACTCGCGCTGCTCATCATGATGCCCGCGGCGGGCATCGTCGGCGGGCTGCCCTTCGGCCTGGCGATCGCGGCGCTGTGGAACCCCTGGCTCGGGTGGCTGTCGCTGCTGAGCGGCCTGGTGCTCGGCGGCCTGGCCGTCTGGGGCGGGGTGGTCTGGGGCGGACGCGTGCTCGACCGCCGCTGGCCCGAGATCCTGGCCGAGGTCGGCAGCGAGAGCTGACACACGAAGGGGCGGGCCGGAGGTGATCCCCCGGCCCGCCCCTGTGCGTGGGCCGTCAGCCCCGCAGCGCGTCGGCGAGCTTCACGCGCGCGCCCATACGCAGCAGCGAGTTCTCGTAGATCCGCGCTCCGAGCACGACCACGGCGAGGCAGGACGCCAGCATGATCGCCATCGAGAGCAGCGGCTCCCACCAGGCGGCTTCGCCGAAGAACAGCCGGATCGGCATCGCCACGGGCGCCGAGAACGGCACGTACGACATGATCGCCATCGCCACCGGGTTCTCCCCGACGAACAGCACGAGGAAGTACGGGATCATCGTCAGCCACATCACTGGCTGCAGGGTCGGGCCGGCGTCCTCCTGACGCGACACCAGGGACCCCGCCGCCGCGAACATCGCCGCGAGAAGCAGGAACCCGAACAGGAAGAAGACCGCGAACCACACGATCGGGGCGCCGAGACCCTGCAGGATCGTGGTCTGCCCGGTGGTGATGAGCCCGATCACCGCTACGGCGGCGAGCAGCACGATCTGCCCGATCGCGAGGATCGTGTTGCCGAGCACCTTGCCGGCCAGCAGCGCACGGGCCGGGATGGCCGAGATCAGGATCTCCACCACGCGGGTCTGCTTCTCCTCGATCACGCTCATGGTGATCGGAGAGCCGAAGGTGACGGCCGACATCATGAACACCACGCCGAAGATGATGCCCAGCAGGTAGCGCAGCGGGCCTTCGCTCGCCCCGTCCGCGTCGAGCAGCTCGACCGTCGGCGACAGCGAGAGCTGCGACAGCAGCGAGCCGGGGGCCTCGGTCTCGGCGAGCACGCGCATCCCCGTGGGCGAATCGGCGTCGTCGAGCACGGCGGCCTCGACCGTGCCATCGGCGAGGAGCTCCTCGGCCTCGGCACGGTCGGCCACCTCGGTGACCTCGATGCCGCTCAGCCCGCGCACGTCCGAGGCCACTCCGCTCGTGGCGGCGACGGGCGTGGCCTCCGTCGATCCGGCCTGGAAGCCGCCCCACAGCACGCCGGCGAGGGCGAGGAGCAGCAGGATCGCGGTGGAGATGAGGAACGACTTGCTGCGCAGCTTGCCGCCGATCTCGCGTTCGGCGACGAGCCAGACCGCCTGCAGCGGCGAGAGGTTCGCCTCGGGGCGCGCCGTGGCGCGCGGTGCGGGGGCGCTCACACGATCACCGCCTTGAAGATCTCGGCCAGCGACGGACGCTGGGGGGTGAACGCGGCGACGTCGCCGCGCTCGACGGCGGCACGCAGCACGCGCTGCGCGGCGGCGTCATCTGTCACCTCGAAGACCGCATAGCCGCCGTCGAACGAGAGCACCTCGACGCCGGGCTCCTCACGCAGCCAGCCGGCATCGGCGGAGGTGAGCAGCTCGAAGCGGCGGGAGGCGTGCTGCGCGCGCAGCTCGTCACGGGATCCCTGTGCACGGATCGTGCCGCCCGCGATGATCACGAGGTCGTCGCAGAGCCGCTCGACCACGTCGAGCTGGTGCGACGAGAACAGCACCGAGACGCCCGTGGCCGCGCGCTCCTGCAGCACGCCGGCCACCACGTCGACGGCCAGCGGATCGAGACCGGAGAACGGCTCGTCGAGGATGAGCACCTCGGGGTCGTGCACCAGCGCCGCCGCGATCTGCGCGCGCTGCTGGTTGCCGAGCGAGAGGGCCTCGATGTTGTCGTTCAGGCGCTCCTCGAGCCCCAGGCGCTCCAGGATCGCCGTGGCGCGGGTGTGCGCATCCGCGCGTGACAGACCGTGCAGGCGGGCGAGGTAGACGATGTGCTCGAGCACCCGCATCTTCGGGTACAGCCCGCGCTCCTCCGGCATGTAGCCGAAGCCCCGGCGGTCTGCGGCCGTGACCGGTGCGCCGTGCAGCGTCACCTGCCCGCCGTCGTGCGCCAGCAGCCCGAGGGCGATGCGCATGGTGGTCGTCTTGCCCGCGCCGTTGCCGCCGACGAAACCCGTCAGACGACCCGGTGCGACGGCGAACGACACGTCATCGAGCACTCTTCGCTCGCCGTAGCTCTTCTCGATCCCGGTCAACGCCAGCATCGGCGATCCTGTTCATCCATGACACTCACGCTAGGCAGGTGGCGGATGCGGCGGATCCCCCGCCGGGCGGAGATCCTGATCCCCCGTGCGGCGGGTCAGGCGAGCCCGTGCCGATGGGCGAAGACGACCGCCGCCACCCGGTCGCGGGCGCCGAGCTTGAGCAGCAGGTTCGACACGTGCGTCTTCACGGTGGCCTCGCCGATGTGCAGGCGGGCGGCGATCTCGGAGTTGCTGAGGGCCTCGGCGAGCAGCCGCAGCACCTCGCGCTCGCGCTCGGTGAGCTCGACGGCGAGCCGCGGGGCCGCCGGGGGAGCCAGGCGCGCGTGCCTCTCGATGACGCGCCGGGTGACCTCGGGCGCCAGCAGCGCGTCGCCCGCGGCGACGACGCGCACCGCCGACACGAGGTCCTCGGGATCGGCGTTCTTGAGCAGGAACCCGCTCGCTCCCGCATCCAGCGCCGCGAACAGGTAGTCGTCGCGGTCGAAGGTGGTGACGATCAGCACCTGCGCGGATCCGCCGCTCTGCAGGATCCGGCGGCTCGCCTCGATCCCGTCCATGTCGGGCATCTGCACGTCCATCAGGATCACGTCGGGGCGCAGTGTCGCCGCCGCCACAACCGCCTCGGATCCCGTCGACGCCTCCCCGACGACGCGGATGCCCGAGGCCTCGAGGATGGTGCGGAACCCGAGCCGCATCGCGGCGTGGTCGTCGACGAGGAGCACGCGGGGCATCATCCGGCACCGCCCGAGGGCACCCGCACGCGCACGAGGTATCCGCCGCGGTCGCGAGGCCGTGCCTCCAGCGAGCCGCCCGACGCGATCGCGCGCTCGCGCATGCCCAGCTGCCCGAGACCGGGACGCGCGTGCGCCGCGGTGCGTCCGGTGTCGGTCACTTCGAGCTCGACCGCGTCGGCGAGGTAGCGCAGGCGCAGATCGGCGGTCGCATCGGGCCCCGCGTGGCGGCGGGTGTTCGTGAGGGCCTCCTGCGCGATGCGGTAGAGGTTCACGTGCACCGTCTCGGGCACCTCGCGCGGCTCGCCGACCACGGTGAGCGTGGTGGGCGTGCCCGCGGCCGAGGCCTCCCGCGCGAGGTCCTTCAGGTCGTCGAGGCGCAGAGTCGACCCGGAGTCGTCGGCGCCCTCGCCCGAACGCAGCGTGTCGAGCAGCAGATGCAGCTCGCGCAGGGCCGAGCGGGCGGATCCCTCGACCGACTGCAGGATGTCGCGCGCCCCCGAGGGATCCCGATCCATCACCGTGCGTGCGGCGGCGGCCTGCACTCCCATGGCGGAGACGTGGTGCGCGACGACGTCATGCAGCTCGCGGGCGATGCGCACGCGGTCGAGCGCCACGGCCTGCGCGGCCGACATCTCGCGCTCCTCCTCGAGCTCGCGCGTGCGTCGCCGCAGGGCCTCGCGGTCGAGCGCCGCGGCGTAGGCATGGTCGCCGAGATACCAGGCGCCGCCGAAGTACGCGATGTTGATCAGCCAGAGGATGAGCATGTAGGCGACGTAGGGCGAGAACGCGCCCGGCGACGCGTCGGGCATCCGCTCATCCGGGTTCACCGCCCCGGCGTAGGTGGAGACGAGCAGCCATATGAACATGCCGATGATGATCAGCGCGCGGCCCCAGGTGGCGCGGCGCCGGTCGGTCGCCCACGCGCCCACCGTGTAGAACGCGATGAACACGGTCACCTGGCTGACGTAGAGCTCGGTGGCCTCGAGGCTCGCGCCGACGAAGTAGACCGCGGCGATCACCACGCCGATCGTGAGGGGGAAGCGCCGGCGCAGCGCGAGCGGCAGAGTGCCCAGCGCGGCGAAGACGAGCGGCCACGCGCCCGAGTCGTCGCGGAAGGTGAACAGCTGAGACACGGTCGACAGGGCCACGCTCAGCACGGCGGCCACAAAGAGGCCGACCGCGAGCGCGGCGTCGCGGCGCAGCTCGCTGCGGTTCGGCGCGGGTCGCGCGGCGGCCGCTGCGTCGGTGGCGGGGGCGTCGGCGGCCGGGGTGAGCAGGCCGCGCACGCCGCGCGCGCCGCGCACGAGAAGGGTCATCCCTTCACCGTACGGAATGGACGGCGCACGCTCCTCCCCCGCGAGGCGGACATCCGGGCGGGACGGGGGTGGCGCGGGGGTGGCGCGGGGTCGGCCCGGGCGGGGCGCCGCGGGGATGCGAAAGCGGGCCGGGGGATCGCTCCC